>NZ_JYNL01000040.1 GCF_001044235.1 Mycolicibacterium chlorophenolicum
CAGCGGATTCACGCTGCCCACCCACCGCAGCACAGCAAAATCAGTCTGACCGGACCTCAACAGGGTCGATCCACGGATTGAGGCTTAGAGAAGTCCCGTGAACGGTGCACCGTCGCCCGCGACCGGCCCACGAGGCGCCGAGCCGGCGCCACCGCATGTTAAGGCGATGACGACAACGCGATACGGAGAGCCCCACTCATGCCGCAGACAGGCTGCCGCCCATTGTTTCGAGCGACGACGCATTGGCTGCGGACCACCGTCCTCGCGGTGGCGGTGTTGCTGATCGCGGCCGCGTGCACCTCGTCGCCGTCGGCGGCGCCCACGCCCGACGTGATCACCGATAAGGGCACGCCCTACGCAGACTTGCTCGTACCGAAACTGGAAGCGTCCGTAACTGATGGCGCCATCGGCGTCGCTGTTGATGCCCCCGTCACCGTTACCGCCGGCGACGGTGTTCTCGGCCAAGTGTCGCTGACCAACGACGCCGGCAAAATCGTTGACGGACAACTCAGCCCCGACGGAGTGTCCTGGTCCTCCGCGGAGCCGCTGGGCTACAACAAGCAGTACACCCTGCAGGCGCAAGCACAAGGACTTGGCGGAACAACAAACACCAGCGCAACATTCGAAACCCATTCTCCCGAAAACCTGACGATGCCCTACGTCTTGCCCAATGACGGCGAAACAGTGGGCGTGGGTCAACCCATTGCGATTCGCTTTGACGAGAACATCACGAACCGGGTCGCAGCGCAGCAGGCCATCACGGTCACCACGAACCCCCCGGTTGAGGGCGCCTTCTACTGGCTCAGCAACCGTGAAGTCCGTTGGCGCCCCGCCGAATACTGGGAGCCCGGCACCACCGTGGAGGTGTCGGTCAAGGCTTACGGGGTCGACTTCGGCGACGGGCTCTTCGGCCAAGACGACGTCACCACGCGCTTCACCATCGGCGATCAAATCATCGCCACCGCCGACGACGCCAGCAAGACGATGACCGTGCGGCGCAACGGTGACGTCGTCAAAACCATGCCCATCTCCATGGGCAAAGCCAAGACACCCACCGACAACGGCACCTACCTCATCGGCGACCGCTACTCATTCCTGGTGATGGATTCGTCGACCTACGGGGTGCCCGTTAACTCTCCCGACGGGTACCGCACCGAAGTCGAGTGGGCCACGCAAATGTCCTACAGCGGCATCTACGTGCACTCGGCCCCATGGTCGGTGGGTAGCCAAGGCATCGCCAACGTCAGCCACGGAAGCCTCAACGTCAATCCAGCCAATGCCCGCTGGTTCTACGACAACACCCGACGCGGCGACATAGTGGAAGTCATCAACACCACCGGCGCCACCCTGTCAGGAACCGACGGCCTCGGCGACTGGAACATCCCCTGGGAGCAATGGAAGGCCGGAAACGCCAACCTCTAAGCCTCAATCCGTGGATCGACCCTGTTGAGGTCCGGTCAGACTGATTTTGCTGTGCTGCGGTGGGTGGGCAGCGTGAATCCGCTG
>NZ_JYNL01000041.1 GCF_001044235.1 Mycolicibacterium chlorophenolicum
CCTTTCTGAACTGGCCTGATTGATGCGTAGAGAACACCAATCCTCCCAGCTCAAGGGGCACTTTCCTCATTCCGACACCCCACGACCAACCAATTTATCGGTGGATCGAGGCTTAGTCGTTGCAGCTGACGGTGACTCCCGGTCAGCCAAAGCGCGCCGAGCACGACAACTTGGCGTCGCGATCTGCACCTTCTCCGAATTTGTGCTCGCACTCGAGACAGGAAGGCCTGTGACATCGGCCCGCGTTGCTTCTTCGGGCGTCGCCGTCGTATGTGTCACCTGCGGATGCTCATGGATGGCCCCTAGGCAATCCGTCGGTGCGATGTGTGTTGACTGCTCGCGCTCGGCGCTGTTTGACGAAGGAGCGCCGCGCCCTGAAGGGGTCAACCTCAGCAGCGACGGAACGCGCGAATCGACCTCCGCCGTTGTGATCCTGCTCTGTGCCGACTGCGGAACCCATTGGGAGCGACCACGAGTTCGAGGTCGCCGACCCACGCTCTGTCAGGAATGCGCGGCCAAGGATAGGGCTATCTGAGGATGGAGTATCAATCGGTCGCCGTCGTTGACGCCAGCGCGGACGCCATTATTGTTTGGCAGGTTGACGTGAGCTCCGACCCGTCGGGATTGAGCCGGATGTCCGGTGCATGGGTTCTGGCGGCAACTGATTCCACGACATTGAGATCGCTTACGGAGGCTCGTTACCTAGCAGCCACCAGGGCCGGCTTGGGCGCCTGCCGACGCGCCCGAGCCAGCGGATATACGGCCAGGATCGACCTCTCGCTGACTCTCACCCAAGTCTCCGACGAGGTCGACCGACTGCAGAAGATGTTCGAACAAGCGGTTGCCGGCTGGAAGTCCACACTTGTCCCTCCCGCCTGGCCAACGCTTCCCCGGTGCATTGACGCCGACAAACCGCCCGTCGATCGCGATGCTCCCGGAGATGTCCTATTCGCACTTGAGATCGCACGATGGCTGGAAGCTGTCGCACTCGCATGGGAAGTAGTTGAGCAGCAGCGTCTGATGCGCAAGCAACTTCGCGGCGAACATGAAAGCTACCGCAAGTTGCCTCTGGCAACAGCGGAGTAAAGCTCAGGGCGGCCAAGGCCGTCCGCGGAGAGGTCATATGCCAATCAGCTCGCGGCCGTCGGCTTGCCAAGCGCGCATGCCGCCACGCAGTTCGACGACATCGGTGAAGCCGAGACCGCGAAGCGCTTCAGCCGCAGTCGCACTCATCGGCCCAGACCGGCAGTAAATTGCCAACGCCGCACCGCGATCGGTCGGGAGTCGACCGGCCTGCTCAGTGATCTGGTCGAACGGGATCGACAGGTCCGTGCCGGCGATGTCGCCCTCGAAGGGCACATGGACGTTCACCGTCACCCGATCGGGCTCGGCGATCGCTGCAGCGAACTCGTCGGGGTCCACCAAACGGGCGGCGGTGGGCGTCTGGGTCTGCGACGTCGACGTTGGGCGTGGACCTATCGACGTGCACGCGCCCAGCGCCAGTACGGCGACCAGTACCAGAACCGCGACAACGAATCGTGATGCCGACGTGGTGAAAACCGACTGTGGATATCGCCATCGCGACGCTTCGACACGACTGCGGCGATCCGAATTGCGCATCGCCCAAATATACCCCCTAGGGGTACTTGCGCACCAGCGTTTCGAGCGCTACGGTTACCTGACTAAATACCCCCAGGGGGTATAGGAAAGGATGGAAGGTGATGACACGTACCTCGACAGCCGTCGACTGGCATCTACGCGGTGACTGGTTCGATGTGTGCAGCTGCAAGCTGCCCTGCCCGTGCAGCTTCGCCCAGGAGCCCACCCACGGTGACTGCCTGTTCACCCTCGTCTGGCATGTCCGCGAGGGCCACTTCGGCGAGGTGGATCTCGCGGGACTGACCGTCGTCTCGCTCGGCGAGTTCACCGGAAACATGTGGGTCGGTGACCCCAACGCGATGATGAAGCTGATGTTCTACATCGACGCCAAGGCCGATGCCCCCCAGCGGGAGGCGTTGGAGCGGATCTTCACCGGCAAGGTAGGCGGCTGGCCAGCCGAATTCGCAAGCCTGATAGCGGATCTGCGTGGTATCGAGTACGCGCCCATCACTTTCGAGTCCGCAGACGATCTGGCCTATTGGCGCGCCGAAATTCCGACCAAGGTGGATGTGCGGGTTGCTGCGCTGACTGGCCCTACTTCTGATCCGAACCAGCGTGTCACGACCGTCAACGCGCCGGGCGCCGAGGTCGGGCCCGGGCAGGTCGCTACATGGGGAGTCGTCGAGCGTGATGACGCTGTCGGCTTTGAGTGGTCGCACGAATACCGCGGCGGCTCCAGCAAGCACTTCCCCTTCGACTGGCGACCCGAGGGCGGCGACACGGGCCAGTCGGAAACCGCCTCGGATGAGGATTCGTCATGTCGGTGCTGCGCCTGACCCGTGTTGGCCTGCGCCGACCGGATGAGGGCAGGGTGGCCGCCCAGGACGTAACAGTTCCTGGGCCGGGCGCCCCCGCCCGGCTTCGACTACACGCGGGCCAAAGCCGCCGGTAGGGCATGGACTGCCGCGCAACGCTGCCAAGTACTGACGCCGCTGATTCGCGTGGTGGTGTCACACGATCGGGCTGCTGCGGGTCGCGCCCGGTTGCCGTGGCACCGGGGTCATCGACCTCGATGATCTACGCCGTCCAGATTCCCAGTTGACGCGCACATATCTGTTCGGTCTGGGGCTGCCGCACTGGATAACGCACGGTGGACCATGAACTGGTCTACGTCGCCGGCTTGCCCCCGCCAGCACACTCGCTCAAGGCCAAATTTCAAGTGGCAAAGTCCATTTCGATACCGCAGGAGCAGAACCGATGGCGGTCGTCTATGCCGATGCCAAGGCTGCACCTCTGGTGTGGTGCTCCAATGGCGCCATGAAAATGCCGATGCCGATGGAGAACTGCCCGATGTACTCCGCCATGGATGAGCCGTGCCCACGTTGCCAGGATCGAATGTAAGCACCGACAACGCTCACGACGCGCCGGCCGGAAACTGACTTCGTCTCCGCCACTTGCAGACAAACACTGCGCGCGATCGGGTGGTGTCACTAGCTGGGGTGATCTCCATCTCGTGTCACCGATCCGCGGCGGGAAGCGGAAGTTCGACAGGAGTCGCTGCGGTCGGTGGCGGAGTCATCCCGGTATCAGGGGAGCGACGGGTCTTGGATGTTCGTCATGGTCGTCTTGATGAGCTGCCGATCGCGCCTGCTGCAGATCTGGTACTCGACCGTTATCCGCTGGTTCTCGTGCCCGTCCGGCTGCTATGCCACTGTCAAGCAGTGACGGCCAAGGATGCGATCAAGACGGACAGCCAATTGTCTGCCCGGTGCGCAGCGATTGCTTCCGTCGGCGCGGCGACTATCCACATTGTGGTCGCGCCCATGCACTGGCGTGACTGGTTGCCATCAGGACTGTTTTTCGCGTCCATCGCGATGTTCCAGCTACTCTGGGCGCTCCTTGCCTGGTCGAGGCCGGTATCGGCGTTGCTAGCTGCTGGGGTCGCGGCCAACGCCGGGTCAGCCGCGCTGTGGGTCCTGTCCCGGACCGCGGGTGCTCCCTTCGGCCCGTCTGCAGGCCAGCCCGAGGTCGTGGACGCCGCCGGAATCGCAGTCCTGTTGCTTCAGTGCTACGTCGTGATGGGCGCCGGATGGGCTTTGGTTCGCCGTTATCGTGCACAAGAAGTATCTGGAGTCGGCAGGGCGCTGGTCCTGCTCGGCGCGAACACCGTGATGGCGGGTGCTGTGACCGTTGGACTGGTTTCGACCATGCAAGGCCATCAGCACCACCATGGGGGAGTGGCCGAGGCTGAAGACGCACACCCCGCCGTCCCAGGGGCGCATGCAGAGGGCCAACACCATGAGGGCGGCTCGCACAGTGCTGGTTCACCAAGACCGGATAGCCCCGGCAGCGTTGCGACGCCGCCTCCTGCGGAGCCGGGGCCGCTCCCGAACGACACCGTCCACGACACTGCCGAGGGTGACCACGCTGAGCATGCGGCTCCCGCGAATAGTGTTGCCCGACAGTCATCCTCAGCTGAGACGGTTGATGAGCTCGGCTTGTCGCCGGGTGAGCTCGAGTCGGACGGTCACCGCCACGATCACGGTTGAGTCCTGCTCGGTGAGCCGGGCGCGTCGAGCGGACTGAGGCGACTGCTCAGTGTCCGTGGTCGAAGACCACCAGGGTGTGAGCTAGCGTGGCATCGACGAAGTAGGCGCGGCAATCAAAGTGGTCTTGGATCGTCGAACCGATCTCGGAGGGGGCATCGACTCGGCCGGACACGTTGAGGACAGTGATGCGCGAACTGTCGACGCCCTTGAGGGGCTCTTCCAGCGTCAGCGCAAAGAGGTCTTTGCCGTCTTTTTCAAGGCTGCTTGCCTCGATGCGGATGTCAGAGAAATGCGCACTTGTCGGCGCGACCAGGCGCTTGCGGACATCGGATTGGCATCGTTCTTGCGCCAATTGCTCGGCGGAGGGCCCGGACTGCCGGTCCTCCGCAAGCCGCTGTGAGCCGATGGCGAAAGCGACGGCGGCTGCCCCCGTCACGCTCATCGCGCCGATCAACAGCAGTCGTCGCCGGCTCACCGTACGACCACCGCCGTGGCTGCCCATGATCTCCCTGCCGGTTCGAGGTGTGGTGCAGTTCCCGACGCGCACACTACGGGAGGATCAGAGGTGCGCCGAAGGATTCGATCGATTGCGAATTCGGCGCGGAGCACTGCCGGGCCGCCCCTTCCCACGGTGGCTCCGTCTCGTGGCTGTGTCACTGGCGGCCCAGGTATCAGGAACACACCTGCGCCGTTGCCGCGTACGCCATCCTTGAGTCCTCTAGGTGAAAGTCGCCTGTACAGAACGTCATCAGGGGCGTCTTCGGCCACCGGCGGGGTTTCGGCACGTTGGCAATCATCTCCGTAGCGGAGTAGTAACAAATTCGCGGAGACCGCGAGACCCTGGGGTAGTCTGAGCGCCGAAGTTCTGGGAGGCTGCAGTTGCGAATACGAGGATTTGGAGAGCTGGAAGCGGTCATCATGGATCGCATCTGGAAGCGCGATCCAACGGTGTCCACGACAGTTCGCGAAGTGTTCGACGAGCTAGCGGCCGAGCGGGGCATTGCTTACACCACGGTGATGTCGACGATGGACAACCTGCATGGCAAGGGTTGGCTGCAACGTGAACGCGACGGTAAGGCCTATCGGTACTGGCCCACGCTGTCGCGCGAACAGCATGGCGCACGCTTGATGCGGGAAGCCCTGGACACTGGCGGCCGCTCCGATCTGGTGCTCAGCCATTTCCTGGAGCAGATCGGCCCCGAGAAGGCTGAAAAACTGCGTGCTGAGTTGCGGCGACTGAGCCGTCGGAAGAAGAAGTAGTGCTGACCGCCGCCGGGCTGGTGTTGTACAGCGTTACGGTGTTGCTTGCCGGCCCGCGACTTCTCCCCAGATTTACCCGACAGGGCCATTCTCCCAAGTTGGGCGTTGCGGTTTGGTTGACGGCCATCGGGACAGTACTGGTGGCCTGGGCCAGCGCCATCGCATTCTTCGTTATCGAAGTCGCACGTCATTGGAGTCATCCGGAGCTGGTGGTGCTGTCGTGCCTGGATCATCTTCACGGTCTCTTCGCTGGTGATCATGGTGGTACGTCACAAGCTTTGGCGCTCATTCTTGCAGCCGCGATCCCAATGGGACTGATCGTCACCGTTTTTCGTCTGTTCCGGGCCTTGACCCGGCTGCGACTTCGCACGCACGACTACGCCGAAGCTGTCCGGCTGGTTGGGCGATTCACCGGCGAGCCCAACGTAGTGGTCATCGACGCCCCCGAGCCTGTTGCCTACTGCGTGGCAGGACGACCACCGGTGATCGTGGTGACCTCCGCGACGCTAGCGGTCCTGGAGAATGATGAGCTGAGTGCGGTTCTCGCGCACGAGCGGGCACATCTTGCAGGGCGCCACCTGAACATCGTCTCGGCGCTCCGTAGTCTCGCATCGGTCTTTCCTCACCTGACATTGATGACCGAAGGTGCCGCAGAGGTTGGTCGACTTCTCGAGATGTGTGCTGACGACGCCGCTGCGCGTCGTCACGGTAGCGCGGCGCTTTTGTCCGGGTTGCTCTCATTGGTCGACGCGGCCCCGGCCGGTGCGCTGGCGGCGGCGGGCGTCGCAGTGCTGGCGCGCGCCGAACGGCTTACTGCGCCGCCGACGCGTCGAAACCGACTGCGCGTCCATGCCGCATCGACAGCGGCGATGACAGTCATGGTCTCGGCACTCCTGGCCGGCCCCCTAATGGCGCTGTTGGGCCTACCGGCGTGTGGCTGACAAGTGAGGTGCGGTATGTCCGACCCTCCGCGGTAGGGCCCCGTGTCTGCGATCGCAGCGTCTAGCGCCCATCATTGTCGGATCATGCGCAACGCGCATGCAGCATAGGCGCCTATTGCGCGCCACTTGAGGTTCGTCCGAGGATGGAAGAGCTAAGCCGAAAGCTGCGAACAACAGGGCGTTGACGATGGCTAACGGCCATAAGCCATAGGCGGTCTCGCCATGGTGTCGGACCTTTGAGGCGTGAGGGCCGCCGATTTATGACGGTCTGGCGGACTTACTGCGCGGCACACCGTCGGTGGACCCGGGGGCGGGACCCGCCCCCGTGTCCGCCCATCATGAACAGCATCATGACGGGGCATACAAGCACGACTAGCGCCAACAGAATAGTCGAAGATGACACCCCGAGTACGAACGCACCGACGGCGGCGGCACCTAAAGCCAGGGCGTACCACGCAAGATGTTGATTCTTCATCGTCATCTCCTATCTGGGGTAGTACGTAGTTACTACGTGTGTAACTATCGTCTTGCGCGGGCGACACGCCAACCGCCCTAGGTCCGCCTCCTCACCGGCACAAGACCTCACCCCGGGAGGACTAAATGCCCCTACGCAACCGTCTGCGCGGGGGATGGGCGGTTTGCGGTCATTTACGTGGGGCACGTGCAATGGGTGCCCAAGCACTCGGTACCGTCGGCTGCGGCCTGCAGTGCGACGGAGTTTCCGACAGCCTCTAGACAGGCGTTGACTTCGAGGTATCCGGGACACCAGCGGCCGTCGGCGAAGAGGCGATGCTGGCGAACCGCCGCAGGCGGAGGCTGTTGCTGACCACGAAGACCGAGCTGAATGCCATTGCGGCGCCGGCAATCAGCGGATTGAGTAGGCCCAAGGCCGCGAGGGGGAGTGCGGCGACGTTGTAGGCGAATGCCCAGAACAGATTTCCCTTGATGGTTTTCAGGGTTGATCGGGACAGTCGGATGGCGTCTGCGGCGGTGCGCAGATCACCGCGGACCAGCGTCAGGTCGGATGCCTCGATCGCCACGTCGGTGCCGGTGCCCATTGCGAGGCCCAGATCGGCTTGCACCAGGGCGGCAGCATCGTTGACTCCGTCGCCGACCATGGCCACGGTGCACCCCTGTGACTGCAGGGTTTTGACCGCATTGACCTTGTCGGCGGGCAGAACTTCGGAGATCACGTCGTCAGGGTTGATGCCTACCTGTGCCGCCACAGCGAGCGCAGCGCGCCGGTTGTCGCCGGTCAGCAGGATCGGCCGCAGGCCGAGCTCCCGGAATTGTTCGATGGCTTGCGCTGAGGTGTCTTTCACCGTGTCAGCGACGGTGATCACGCCCCGCATTTCTCCGTCCCAGGCCACCCATACCGGGGTGCGACCCTGCGACTGGGCGTCCTCGGCGATGGCGATGAGGTCATCTGGAGCGGTCAGTGCCCAGTCTTCGGTGAGCCATCGCAGCGTCCCGACGATTACTGCGTGGCTGTCGACGACGCCGCTGACGCCCTGGCCGTTGTGGGTGAGGAAATCCTGCACCGGCGGCAATGAGCCCCCTGCGGATGCCGCGGTGGCGATTGCCGTGGCAATCGGGTGTTGAGAACCATTCTCGATCGCTCCGGCCAAGGTGAGGACCTCGTCGGAGTTCTCCCCGGCCCGCGGGTTCACCGCGATCAGGCCCATGTGGCCCGTGGTAACGGTGCCCGTCTTGTCCAACACGATGGTGTCGACGCGGCGGGTGGATTCGAGCACCTGTGGTCCCTTGATCAGGATGCCGAGTTGGGCACCGCGCCCGGTACCGACCATGAGCGCCGTGGGGGTGGCCAGTCCGAGTGCGCAGGGGCAGGCGATGATCAGCACAGCGACAGCCGCGGTGAAGGCGACTGTGGCCGAGTGCCCGGTGCCCAGCCAGGCGGCCAGAGTCACCGCCGAGAGCGCCAAGACGATGGGCACGAAGATCCCCGACACCCGGTCGGCCAGCCGTTGCACCGACGCCTTGCCGTTCTGGGCTTCCTCGACCAGTCGCGCCATCTGGGCGAGCTGCGTGTCAGCCCCGATCCGACTGGCGCGCACCAGTAATCGGCCGCCGGCATTGACGGTGGCGCCGGTGACGTCATCTCCTGGGTGTACCTCCACGGGCACTGATTCGCCGGTGAGCATCGACGCGTCGACCGCCGACGTACCCTCCACCACTATGCCGTCCGTAGCGATCTTCTCCCCGGGGCGCACCACGAAGACATCTCCGACGCTGAGTTGAGCGGTGGGGATGCGGATTTCGACTCCTTCCCGCAGGACTGCCACGTCTTTGGCGCCCATCTGCAGCAGTGCGCGCAGGGCGGCGCCCGATCGTGTTTTGGCCCGCGCCTCGAAGTATCGGCCGGCCAGGATGAACACGGTCACCGCAGCGGCGACTTCGAGGTAAATGTGCTCGGTCCCGGAATCCGATTGCGGAAGCAGGGTGAACGGCATCCGCATGCCCGGCATGCCGGCGTGCCCGACAAACAATGCCCACAACGACCACAGGTAAGCCGCGCCGACCCCCAAGGAAATAAGCGTGTCCATCGTGGCGGCGCGGTGGCGGGCGTTGGTCCACGCGGCCCGGTGAAACGGCAGTGCGCCCCACACCACGACGGGTGATGCCAACGTCAGTGCGAGCCACTGCCAGTTCGTGAACTGTAGTGCCGGGATCATCGACATCGCGATCACCGGCACTGTCAGGATCGAGCAGATCAACAGTCGGCTTCGGAGCGAGTCGGCCTCGTCGGCGGCTGGGGCAGTCGCCCCGGGCTGGTCGGCATCCCGGGGCGGTGACGGCACTGCCGCGGTGTAGCCCGTGGCTTCGACGGTCGCGATCAGCACTGCCGGATCCAGCGAACCCGAGTAGGTCACGTGCGCCTTCTCGGTGGCGTAGTTGACGCTGGCATCGACCCCGTCGAGCTTGTTCAGCTTCTTCTCGATACGAGCCGCGCACGACGCGCACGTCATGCCGCCGATCGACAACTCGATACGGTGGGGCTGGTCGACCGCCACGCCGTGTTTCGTGGGGCTCATGCTGGGTCCTTTGGGTGCCTGCTGGAAGAGGGGATGAACGAGCTAGCGGGGTTCTGGGCCCGCGAGCAGGCGGTAGTCGCCGGCATCATCGAGGGCGGCAGCGATTTCCTGAGGTGCCGGTGGTGTGTCAGTAGTGAGCGTGACGGTGGATACGCCGCCGGGAACCAGCTCGACGGCGACCGCCTCCACGCCGGGCAGTGCCGACAGCTCCGCGCTGACCGCGCTGACGCAATGCGCACACGTCAATCCGTCCACCGCGTAGGAGTATGTCGTCGGGGCGGTGTTCATGGTCGTCTCCTTCATTCGTGTCGACTGGGCTGGACCTTCCGCGCTGGATCCGCAGCAGCAGCATCCTGGCGACGCGGATGAAACCGCGGTGAGCGGGATCTGAGTATTCGGGGACATATCGTGGCTTCTTCCCTTGTGAGAGCGGTTTGCGATACGAGCTTTCAGGAGCGCACGAGACGAGCGATGGCTGCCGAGGCTTCGCTGATCTTTTGGTCGGCCACCTCGCCGCCCTGCTTCACGGCGTCGTGCACACAGTGGGAGAGATGTTCTTCGAGGAGCGACAAAGCCACCGACTCCAGCGCTTTTGTGGCTGCCGAAACTTGCGTGAGTACGTCGATGCAATAGGCGTCCTGCTCGACCATCCGCGCCAAGCCGCGCACCTGCCCCTCGATGCGGCGCAACCGCTTGAGGTAGTCGACGCGGGATTCCGCGTAGGCGGGTGTATCCATGTGCACGATCCTCCTCTGATTACCCCCCGGGGGTATGACGCCAATATACCCCTTGGGGGTATAGCGGTGTCAAGAGTGTCGTTGACGTTGCATCCGGCACGCGGCGCCACTCGACGGCCCTCTGTCCGACCTCGAATCAGGTTGATGCCTGGCACCGCCCGCGGTGGCGTGATTGAGCACGACGGCGGTCATCGGGCTGTGGGAATACTGCCCCGGGCACTCCAGGTCGTTGTGCGCGCCCGCAGCCCTCACCTGAGGGGTCCGCCGCCGAACTTCAGCTGCTGGGGCCGGGTGGCTCTCGCCTGTGGACCATGTCAGCCAGCGGGGCGCCCGATGGTGCGCTACTTACCCGCGTTCACCGCAGCGCGCTGCCGGCGAGCCACCGGTCCCACGGAACGCTCCAGTCGCCGTTCTGCCACACCTGCAACGGTTCGCCGCCGGTGTTGCGGACTTCCACGATGTCGCCAGGTTGCGAGAACTCATAGAACCATTTCGCGTTGTCCCCGTTGAGGTTCAGGCATCCATGCGACACATTGGTGTTCCCCTGAGCCCACACTGTGCTGTCGAGTTGATGCAGATAGATGCCATCTGTGCTGATCCGGGTGGCGTAGTTGATGGTCTCGCGGTAGCCCAGTCGAGAATTGATCGGCAACCCATAGGTCGACGAGTCCATGATCACCGGGTTCGCCTTGTCCAGTACCGAGTAGACGCCACGTTGAGTCCAGAACGAAAAGCTCTGACCGCCAATTGTTTCAGTGCCGCCCATTCCCATCGACGTGGGCATGGTGCGGACCAGGACGCCATTCTCGTAGACCTTGACCTGCTTCGTCGCATCATCGGCGATCGAGACGTGCGCGTCGCCGATGGTGAACGTGACTCTGCTGTCTTCCTGTCCGTACAGACCATTCCCAAGGGGAGCCCCGTAGATATTCGCCTCTGCGGTCACCACGGTGCCGGTCGCGAAATACTCTCTCGGGCGCCAGTGCACATTCTGGTCGTCGAGCCAGTACCACGATCCCTCCACCGGCGGAGAAGTCGTGACCTTCAATCGCCGCTCCGCAGCCGCTCGGTCGCTCATCGGTTCGTCGAAATGGGCTACCACCACCGTGCCGATTCCGTAGATGCCGCCCTCGCGAATCGGCGTTCCGGCAGTCGTGTTCAGGGAGGCCCTCGTTTGGTTCCGAGGAGTCAGCGTGGAAAACGAAGAGGTTCGAGTCACTGGTCGGCCGTCGGTGCCTTCTGCGTTCACCATCAGCGTGTAAGAACGCCCGTAGCCCAGCGGGACACTGGGCTTCCAGACCGTGTCGTCGGGTGTCATGACGCCAGGGACGGAGACGCCGGCCTCGTTGATCATGCTGACCCCGGTCAAGCGGCCTGCCGTCGCCGTCACCGTTACCGGCCCTAAGGGGTCTACTTCTCGGGCGCCATCTCGCGGAAACATCGTGGTGGCGGCCGGAGCCGGTGTAGGCGATGGGACGACGGGGGCCACGGTCGATTGCGGCGTTGGGCAATCGGCTGCGCAGCGGTCCTGCGACATCGCAATCATGGTGCCGAGTGAGCCAAGGACGATGAGCACAACTCCGAGCACTGTGGCCTGCGTCCGACGATCAAGTAGCAATGCGGCTCCGTCAAGCTGGGAAGGGGGGTCGCGACACTTCGGCGGACCCGTTACGTTCATCGTCTACCTACGTATTTCGATAGTAGATGAAGCGCACGTCAACAGCTCAGGTGGGGGAGGGAGGGGAGCACCCGACTGCGAGGCGGCCCGTCCTGACGCCGACCTGGACGTGATCCTTGCTCGCGGTCCGGCCTGCCTCAGGGCATGGCCGCCGCTGCGAGCGTCGCCGCGAGCCACACTGCGGCGACGAACGACAGCGGCCACCTAAACGAGGAACGCAGCATGATGTTCACCAGAGTCATGACGCCGATGGACGACGCGCCCGCAACCGCCAAGACAGCGACCGATCCCTTTGACCCATCGCGGACGCTGGTAGCGGCCACGTAGATGGTGAGAATCCCGGCCGCTGCCGCGTAGCCGCCGAGGACAACGAACACCCGTCGCAGCCAGCGTCCGAGACGCGGTATCGAATCGGCGATTTCGTCGGCGCTGCGATCCAGGTAGCACAGATCCTCGGGTAGCAGAGCTGGCCGCGCCAGCATGAAGAACCCGCCGATGCCGACCAGGGCCGCGCCGCCCACCCCGAACAACCATGCCGCCCAAATCACTGCTCTCTCCAACCGGCGCGTACGCCCGCCCATCGACTCCGCGGGCTGTCCACGAGGCCCTCACAGTCCGAACCCTCAGCGCTACGTCTCGATGATGCGCGTTACGTACGGCGTCATGCCAGCGGTGCGAACGGGTGAGATCTTCACTGGCACCCCTGTTTGCTGTGCTTCGAGCATCTGTCCGCCGCCGAGGTAAAGGGCCTCATGCTGCCCCCCTCCGGCGCCCCAGAACAGCAGATCGCCGCGCTTCGCCGCCGAGGGCGGGAGTTTGCGTCCGGCGTTGTATTGGGCGCCGGAGAACCGGGGCAGCAGGACGCCGACACCGGCAAAGGCGTACCGAGTCAAGCCCGAGCAGTCGAACCCGACCGTATCTGCGCCCGACCCGGTTCCGCGGCTCGGCCCCGTGAGGCTGCCGCCACCCCAGGAGTACGGCACACCCAACTGTGAGCCGGCCCGGCGGATCACGTACTCGATAGCTTGCCTGCCATTGAGGCGGTTGCCTCTGAGGACGGACGACGGATCGCCTGACGGACCAGCGATGCCGAGTCTGCTCAGGAATAAGCGTCCTAAGTCCATCGTGGTCTGCGCCGCCATGGCGGTGGCCTGCAGCGACGCATTGGCGATCGCCACGGGGTCACCCGGAGCGCCCGCGCTGAGCGTCTTGGGCAGGAGCGGGTCCCATGGCCCATTCGCCGGGTCGGCATGAGCCGGTGCGTGCGGGAATGCGATCAGCGTGGCCATCACTGCGATTCCGACCATGGCGGAACGCCTGCTCCGCAGCGTATTTGCCGCGGGGGCGGACCGCCCCGGAAGCCGTCGAGTGCGTTTGGCGTAAGCATGCGCGCGGTCTCGGGCTGGTGTCACTTCTGTGTCTCCTTCGGGCGCAGCGCAGGATTGCTGTGCCACGCCGGCCAGGGCTTGGCGCACACCCGCCCCAGCATCTACGTAGTTGTTCAGTACGTACTGACCCCGTGATACGCAACGTACATCACTTTGACACCTTTGGAAACACTAGTCACAAACTACTGCAGTGTAATTCGTCGGCTGAGGCTCATTTTTACCGTCATTGCCGTGCGCTGGCGGGCAGGTGTGCTGCGCTCACTTATCGGGCAGCTCAGGTCTTTCGTGCGGCGCCGACGAAAACCATGCCACCGAGGTGGCGCTCGAAACCGCCCGCGCCGTGCAGGTCGTGGCGAGCCAGCTCGGCGGCGAATTCCTCTGCATCGAAACGGTTCTCACGAGGATGCGCCGTCAAGGTCCGGAACGCCCAGGTGTCCAGCATCTGGCGTGGTACCTCCTCGAACAGCAGCAACCCGCCGGGGCGCAGTACCCGGGCGATCTCCGCTACCGCCTGCTGCCAATCCGGGACGTGATGAATGATCCCGAAGTCCACCACCGTGTCGACCCCGGCCGCCGGCTGCGCGATGTCACACACATCGCCGACCGACAGTTGTACCTGCCGCCCGCGCAATCGCTTCCGCGCCGAATCGACCATTGATTCGTCGAGATCGAAGGCGATGACGTTCCGGGCGCCGAGCCGGTCCAGGATCACCTCGGCCCCGATGCCCCGTCCGCACCCGACCTCCAGCACCTGCTGACCGGACAAGCCGCCGCCGGCCAACCGGCGCAGCCACCTTGCCTCACGGTGGTGCTGGTGTGCGGCGCGTAGAGGGTTGTTCATCGCGGCGCGCTCGAAGGCGTTGAGTTTCATCCGACCTCCTCGCAGGGGTCATCCCAATCCGCAGAGGATACCCTACGGGGGTATCAACAAGAAGGCAACACCGGCACATCGCGTCGCGTTCCGCTGCCCGTCGATACAGGTGGTGCGGCATCTGGTGGAGGGGCCGGACTCGCCGACCGGCAGCTGTTCTCAAACCGACGGCGGCGCCAAATACATTGCCGCCTTAGGTCGATTGCTTGCACGAATTCCCATAGCTTCGCCCATGGTTGCGGTGTGATCACGGGTCCGTATCAAGTTCGGAGGATGGGTTCGACATTCGCGTCCAATGCTAGAGTCGCTGCCACTATGCACAGTTCGGGTCGGCCGCCGGGCAGGTCGCTGAGCGCGATAGTCGGTTTGATGGTGCTGTTCTGTGTCGCTGTTCCGGCTCTCGGCTCCGCCTCCTCGCAGCCTGCGCCCGTCGCCCACGGGCATGAGTCGGTTTCGGCGCTCGCTGCGCACGTCGTCGTCGACTCCGACCATGCACACGTCGGAGCAGGCCTTCCCCATTGCCTCGTCGATTCGCTCGCCGATTTCCTGATCCCACGGCTACGGGGAATGCTGCTGGCATTGGGTCTGGTACTCGGGCTCGTGGTCGCGTGGCGGCTTTCAGCCAAAGCCGGGACGGCCGAAGGCCGCAGTCCGCCTCGTTCTGCTATCAACGCCGTATCAGGACCCGATCTACT
Source organism: Mycolicibacterium chlorophenolicum (assembly GCF_001044235.1). Taxonomy (GTDB): domain Bacteria; phylum Actinomycetota; class Actinomycetes; order Mycobacteriales; family Mycobacteriaceae; genus Mycobacterium; species Mycobacterium chlorophenolicum. The sequence continues at coordinate 14,772 of NZ_JYNL01000041.1, forward strand.
GACGTTGTTCTGCGTCGCGCGGCGCTGATCAGTCAGCAGCAGACCCGCTCCTCCCACACTCCGGGTGTTTGGTAGCTGGTCGGTGCTTGCTGTCCTTGACCAGCGGCCGCGCATGTCGTCGCGGCCATCACGCGAAAGCGACGTCGTCGATGAAATCTGTTCTGCCCTCACCCCCATTGCCCGTGCACGCTCCCAATCTACGGAGCCCGGGTCGCGAACATCTGCCCTCTGCCATGGTCGGCAACACCCCTGTCCTACGGATCGCCTCGCCGTTCACCGCCGGTGAACGCGGCTTCTGGGCGAAGCTGGAAGGGTTCAATCCTGGCGGAATGAAGGATCGCCCGGCTCTGCACATGGTGAAGTGTGCCCGTGCTCGCGGAGCGCTGCGCCCCGGTGCTCGGATCATCGAGTCCAGCAGCGGGACTTTGGGCCTCGGGTTGGCGCTCGCCGGCATGGTCTACCGGCACCCGGTGACCGTGGTCGCCGATCCTGGCCTGGAACCTATCCTTCTGAGGATGCTCGCCGCTTACGGGGCCCGCGTCGATCAAGTCACCCAGCCGCATCCTGACGGTGGTTGGCAGCAGGCCCGCCGCGACCGAGTGACCCAACTACTCGCCGAGGATCCCGCCGCCTGGCACCCCGATCAGTACAGCAATCCCGACTGTGTGACCGCCTATCGCGGGCTCGCCCTGGAATTGCGCGCCCAACTCGGCGACGTGGACGTGCTGGTGTGTTCGGTGGGCACCGGCGGACACTCGGCCGGGGTGGCCCGCGTGCTGCGTGAATTCAACCCGGCCATGAAACTGATCGGCGTGGACGCCGTCGGGTCGCGAATCTTCGGACAACCCGTCCAGTCGCGGCTGATGCGGGGTCTGGGCTCGAGTATCTACCCTGCCAACGTCGACTACCAGGCCTTCGACGAGGTCCACTGGGTCGCACCGGCCGAAGCCGTCTGGGCTTGTCGAGCGTTAGCGGCCGGCTACTTCGCCACCGGTGGATGGAGCGTTGGGGCGGTCGCTCTCGTCGCAGGTTGGGCCGCCCGCACTCATGCCGAGCGGGCGACCGTCGCGGCGATCTTCCCCGACGGTCCCCAGCGCTACTTCGACACCGTCTACAACGACGACTACTGCCGCGAGCACGGTCTGCTCAACCGCGCGCAACCACTCGAACCGCGGACGATCGACGATCCCGGATGCGTGACGATTCAGTCCTGGACCCGATGCGCCACGGTCGCGGCCCCGAACAGGCGGTCGCAGTGAGCGATCTCGTGCGGGAGTTCCGCGGCTTCGGCTGGCCGAGCCGACTCCTCATGATCAATCAGTTCGGCATCAATCTCGGCTTCTACATGCTGATGCCGTATCTCGCCGGCTATTTGGCGGGGCCACTCGGTTTGGCGGCATGGGCGGTCGGTCTGGTACTGGGCGTCCGCAACTTCTCCCAGCAGGGCATGTTCATCCTGGGCGGCACGCTGGCCGACCGGCTCGGCTGCAAGCCGCTGATCGTGGCCGGCTGCCTATTGCGCACCGGTGGCTTCGCACTGCTCGTCGTTGCCGAATCGCTTCCTATGGTGGTAATCGCCTCTGCAGCAACAGGATTCGCGGGAGCACTCTTCAATCCGGCGGTGCGGGCGTACCTGGCGGCCGAGGCGGGTGAGCGTCGTGTGGAGACGTTCGCTGTCTTCAATGTCTTCTATCAGGCAGGCATCCTGGCCGGTCCGCTGGTCGGACTTGCGTTCATGGCAGTCGACTTCCGCCTGACGGCTGGTGTGGCTGCGGCGGTTTTCGCCGTGTTGACGATCGCGCAACTCCTGGCTCTACCGCGCCGCGACCCCGCGCTCGCCGAGAGCGCCGGTTCGATCCTGCAGGACTGGCGCACCGTGGCCTCGAACCGCTCGTTCCTCTTGTTTGCGCTGGCAATGACCGGGTCCTACGTGCTCTCATTTCAGGTGTACCTGGCGCTGCCGCTTCACGCTGCCGCACTGGCGCCGGGCCACGCGTCGATTGTGGTTGCCGCAATCTTTGCGGTGAGCGGTGTTGTCGCAGTAGCCGCGCAGATGAGAATCACCCGATGGTTCGCCGCGCGCTGGGGGTCCGGCCGGGCACTCGCGATTGGCATGTCGGTGATCGCATCGTCTTTCGTGCCACTGCTTGTCGTGCCTGACGCCTGGTTAGGCGAACCTGTCGCCGTGGCAGCGCTGCTGATGACCACCGCGGTGCTGGCGGTCGGGTCGGCCGCCGTCTTCCCGTTCGAGATGGACACCGTGGTGGCGCTTGCCGGGGGTCGATTGGTGGGAACCCACTACGGCTTCTACAGCACCGTGGTGGGTACCGGCATCCTCGCCGGAAACCTCGGTACCGGGTACGTGCTGCAGATCGCGCGGGATCACCATGTCGCCTGGCTGGTGTGGGCCGCCCTGATCGTGATCGGAATGCTCTCAGCTGCCGCGCTGCACACGTTGGCCCGCAGCGGACGTCTGCAGGCGGTCACGGGTCACCCGAACGTCGACGCGCGGGACCGACGTCATGATCGCGTCGCCAGTGCGCAGGAGACCGAGCGTCGATGACCTGGTCGTCGACCGCGTGAGGGGGCAGCACGGGGTGACGCGATCGGCTCGCGCTCTGTGTGTGTCCCGGCGGCCGCCTCGGCTGAGGAGGTCCTTCGCCGAATCTTTACCGGATTCATACGTGCGCCATAACCCGTTCGGTGACGATGGCGTTGGCCTCAGTTGGAGGGAATCGCATGCGTTCGAAGAACCAAGTCAGCCCAGCGCACCGTCGTAGCGCGGTCGAGGCGGTACTGCGATGACCACCACCGCGACGGTGGTACTGGATGTGCGCGGGCAGCAGTGGGCCACCTCGGCGTCGGTGGTGGAGTCCACGCTGCTGCGCCGCCCAGGGGTGAACGCGGTGCAGGCCAACGCCGTCAATCAGACCGCCACCGTGGCGTTCGACCGGAACGTGACGTCGGTCGCGGAACTGTCGAAGTGGCTGCGGGACTGCGGCTTCCACTGTGCCGGCCGCTCCGTGCCCGATCACCTCTGTGATGCCATGTCCGATCCGCCCGTCTCACCGATGCCCACCTCGAGGAATGAACACGCCCACGGCGCGCCCTCTGGGCTGAGGCGCTCTCCGCAGGACACGATGGGCCACGGCGGGCACGCGGGCATGTCGATGGACGCCATGGTGCGTGACATGCGCAACCGATTCCTCGTGGCGCTGGTGCTATCGATTCCCATCATGCTGTGGTCGCCGATGGGTCGCGACATGCTCGGCTTCGCCGTCCCGGCACCATTCGGGTTGCGGGACGACGTGTTCGCCTTCGTCTTGAGCCTGCCGGTGGTGTTCTACTCGGCGTGGATCTTCTTCGACGGTGCGTGGCGGGCGCTGCGGGCCCGCACCCTGGACATGATGGTGTTGGTCGCTGTAGCCGTCGGTGCAGGCTGGCTCTACAGCGTCGGCGTGACCCTGACCGGCGGCGGTGAGGTGTTCTACGAAGCGGCCGCGGTTCTGACGACCTTTGTGCTGCTGGGGCATTGGTTCGAGATGCGAGCCCGTGGCGGGGCCAACGAGGCTATCCGCGCCCTCCTGGAGTTGACCCCCCCGATGGCTGTTGTGATTCGTGATGGGCAGCAGGTGGAGATTCCCACTGCCGAGGTGGCCGCCGGGGACCTGCTGTTGATCCGACCCGGCGCCAAGGTCCCCGTGGACGGGACCGTGGAGGAGGGCAATTCCGAAGTCGACGAGTCGATGGTGACCGGCGAGAGCCTACCGGTGTCAAAGTCGCCCGGTGACAATGTGATCGGGGCGTCGATCAATACCACCGGGACGCTGCGGGTGCGGGCCACCAAGGTCGGTTCGGACACCGTGCTGTCCCAAATCGTGGCGATGGTGCAGGAGGCCCAGAACTCCAAGGCGCCCGGTCAGCGGCTGGCCGACCGGGCTGCGTTCTGGCTCGTCCTCGTCGCTTTGATCGGCGGCACCGTGACTTTCCTGGTGTGGTGGGCTGCCGGCGCGGGGGTGCAGTCTGCGTTGCTGTTCGCGATCACGGTGGTGGTGATCACCTGCCCGGACGCGCTTGGCCTGGCGACCCCGACAGCGATCATGGTGGGCACCGGTTTGGGTGCGCAACGCGGGGTGCTGTTCAAGAACGCCACCGCCCTGGAGACCGCGGCGCGCATCGACACAGTCGTGATGGACAAGACCGGCACGCTCACCAAAGGCGAGCCTGAGGTCACAGATTTCGTCGTCGACGGGATCAGCGAAGACGAACTGCTGGCCCTGACCGCAGCGGTGGAGATCGAATCAGAGCACCCACTGGCTGCGGCGATCGTGCGATATGCCGGCGAGCGGGGGGTCGTCGCCGCACCGCTGAGCGAGTTCCGCAACGTACCTGGCCATGGCGCCACCGCCACGGTGAACGGGCGACGGGTTGCGGTCGGCAACCGGAAATTGATGGTCGAGCAGGATGTCGACGTCCCGAATTCATTGATGGCGCAACGCGACCAGCTGGCCTCCACCGGGCGCACCGCGGTCCTGATCGCGGTCGACGGGCGCGGAGTCGGGGTGATCGCTCTGGCCGACGCCGCACGCGCGACCTCCGCCGAGGCGGTCAGCGCACTGCACGACATGCAGGTTCAGGTCGTGATGCTCAGTGGCGACAATCAGGCCACCGCCGCCCGCATCGCCGGCCAACTCGGTATCGACACGGTCATCGCCGAAGTGCTTCCCGGCGACAAGGCCGCTACGATCGCCGACCTGCAGAAGCAAGGTCGCAGAACCGCCATGGTCGGTGACGGTGTGAACGATGCCCCTGCGCTGGCCCAAGCCGACCTCGGCGTGGCCATCGGCGCCGGCACCGATGTCGCGATCGAAACCGCCGACCTCGTACTGATGCGTTCCGACCCTCTCGATGTTCCGATCGCCTTGCGCATCGGGCGGGGAACCCTTCGGAAGATGCGTCAGAATCTCGGCTGGGCCGTGGGCTACAACGTCATCGCGTTGCCCATCGCCGCCGGCGTCTTCCAGCCTGCCTTCGGCCTGGTGTTGCGCCCGGAGATCGCCGCGCTGTCGATGTCGGGTTCGAGCCTGATCGTCGCGGTGAACGCGCTGATGCTCAAACGGCTCAAACTGCCCTCACCGCCGGCCACATCTCGTGAGGAGGTGTCGCGGGTCGCCTAAGACGGGGCTCCAGACGTGGCGCTCAGCGCGTCGATCGCCGCGCGGAGCTTGACCGCGACCTCGTCGGCCACCTGCTGTAGGGCGGCCTCGCCGGTCACCTGCACCAGCACCTGCGGATCCATCGCCTCAACCACGACCCGGGTCGCGGTGTCAGGGTCGGCGCGGACGACGACGTTGCACGGCAACAGCAACCCGATCTGACGGTCGACATCCACTGCGCGGTGGGCCAGCGGTGGGTTGCAGGCACCGAGGATCAGATAGTCCTCCATGTCGGCACCGAGCTTCTGCTTCAGCGTGGCCTTCATATCGATCTCGGTGAGCACCCCGAAACCCTGCTCGGCCAACGCTTGGCGGGTACGGGCTACAGCGTCAGCGAAAGAGGTCTCAAGGGAGGTCGAGATGGCAATGGACATGAGATCAGCTTCCCCGAAATTCCCGCCGTCCTCATGCGGTAGCGATCGCACGGACCGTTCTTTATCGAATCTTCACAGAACCACTACGGCCAGCCCTCGCGAAGCCCGAGACGCTGGAAGGTGAAGATCGACAAGCTGATCCAGGAAAGGAACTGTTGTGTACAAGACAAGGACTGTGGTGACCGGGGTGGCCGCGCTGGCTGCGGTCGCGGCTCTCGGGGCGTGTAGCAACTCGGGCAATGAGGCGACATCGTCGTCGGCACCGTCCTCGGCCTCGTCGTCAGTTCAGTCGTCGACGGCGTCGGCAACCGCCCACAACCAGGCTGACATGCAGTTCACCCGCATGATGATCCCGCATCACCAGCAGGCGGTCGAGATGAGCGACATGATCCTGGCCAAGCAGGGCATCGACCCGCGGGTCGTGGACCTGGCCAAGCAGATCAAGGCTGCACAGGGTCCGGAGATCGAGCGGATGCAGGGTTGGTTGAACCAGTGGGGTATGCCGGGCATGAACGGGATGCCCGGAATGAATGATCAACCGGGGAACGCGCCGACTGACCACGGCGGCATGCACGGATCCGACACCGCGTCGCCCACCACCCCGCCCAGTGGCTCGATGACGCCCAGTGGATCGATGATGCCGAGCGGTTCGATGATGCCCGGTATGCCGGGCATGCCGGGTATGGGTGACATGCCCGCCATGGAGGGGATGATGTCGCCTGCCGACATGCAGGCGCTGCAGAATGCCCAGGGAGTCGAGGCCAGCAAGCTGTTCTTGACTCAGATGATCAAGCACCACCAGGGCGCTATCGCCATGGCGCAAACCGAGATTAAGGACGGTCAGTCCCCTGACGCGATCGCGCTCGCCAAATCGATCGCCAGCAGTCAGCAGAAGGAGATCGACACGATGAACCAGATTCTCAGTTCGCTGTAGAGACGCGACGATGCTCCACACGTAACGGCATTCCCTGCAACGTGATTCAACGCGTCAGTCAGGAGCTGGTCGGGGCGCCGACGGGCCGGTCGACTGCGCGCGCTGTCGTCGACGTAAACACCGGCACGGTGACGGTGAACGTCGTGCCCTGACCTGGCCCTCGGCTGGCCACGCTGACGTGGCCGCCGTGGGCTTCGGTCAGGGCCTTGACGATGGCCAGTCCGATACCAGAGCCCCCGTGGTTGCGGGCGCGGGCGGAGTCGGCGCGATAGAACCGTTCGAAGACGTGGGGGACGTGCTCAGCCGCGATGCCGTCGCCGTTGTCGGCGACAGTGAACATCACTTCGCCGGCGGTGTGGGTGAGCTCCACGGTGACGAGACCGCCCGCCGGGGTGTGGCGCAACGCATTGTCGAGCAGGTTGCCCAGCACTTGGGCCAGTCGTTGCCGATCTGCCCACAGCTGGACCGTCCTGTCGATACGGGTGCTCAGGGTGACGTTCTTGGCCGCGTAGCGATCGGCGATCGCCGCCGCGGCGGCCTGCGCGACTTCTCCCGCGTCCACCCACCCAGGGGCGATGGCAGCGCGGGCCTCTTCGGCCTGGGCAAGAGCGGCGGCGTCGGCCGCGAAGCGCACCAGTCGACCGGTCTGCTCCCGCAGCATCGCGACAGTCGGCTGATCGAGTGTCTTGACCCCGTCTTCCAAAGCCTCTAGATATGCCTCTAAAACGGCTACGGGCGTGCGGATTTCGTGCGCGAGGTCACCGAACAACTGGCGGCGTGTCGTTTCCACGGCTTGAAGTCGTTGGGCCATACGGTTGAACGCGCCCGCCAGCTCATCGAACTCGTCGCCGAGCCGGGGCGGTGCCACCCTGATGTCGTAGTGCCCCTCGGCCACCGACGACGCGGCAGCTGCGACCTCGGCGACTGAATGCTGCAGGCGGCGGCTCAAGACGGCGGTGACGATGAACGCGGTCAGGGCGGCGACCGTGATCGCGACCGCGATGGACAGCGCGGTCGCATACTGGTAGGCCTGCTCGGCGTGAAACTGCTCGTTGGAGTCGTGGGCGATGCCGGCGCGGTGCAGGTGCTCGCGGAACAACGGCGGTCCGACCAGCGACGCCACCACCCACGTGGTGACTCCACCCGCGATGAGTACCAGTGTCTGGGCGAGCAGAAGCCGGCGGCGCACGCCGAAGCCGCTCGAGGCGTTCACTGCCCCGTCCCCATCCGGTAGCCCACGCCGCGGACGGTGTGTACGAACTTCGGGTTCGCCGGGTCGTCGCCCAGCTTGCGGCGGACGTGACCGACATGGACGTCGACGAGATGCTCGTTGCCCACCCACGGTTCGCCCCACACGGTGTTGATGAGCTGGCCGCGGCTCCACACCACACCAGGGCGCGACGACAGCGCGGCCAAGATGTCGAACTCGGTGCGCGTCAGAGGGATCAGCTCCTCGTCGAGGAACACCTGCCTGCTCGCGACGTCGATCGACAGCGCACCGAAAGTTCGCGGCGGCAGCACGTCAGCGTCCACGCGGGCAGGTGAACTCGGCGCGCCAGCCGTGCGCGGCCGCCGGAGCATGGCTCGGATACGGGCGACGAGCTCCCGCGGACTGAACGGCTTGGTGACGTAGTCGTCCGCACCGACGGACAGGCCCACGACCGTGTCGAGTTCGGTATCGCGCGCGGTCAGCATCACCACGTAGGCGTCGGAGAATGTCCTCAGCTGGCGGCACACCTCCACGCCGTCCAGCCCGGGCAGCCCCAGATCGAGCACGACGACGTCCGGATCCACCTCTCGAGCCACAAGCACCGCCTCCGTCCCGCTGTGGCACTGCGTCACCTCGAAGTGCTCGCGCTTGAGGTAGCTGGCGACGACTTCAGCCAGCGGTGCCTCGTCGTCGATGACCAGGGCGCGGTATCGAGGATTGGCACCGTCTGCTGAGACCTGCGAAGTAGCGTCCATGTCATTCATCGTGCCGCCCCGGCCGGCCGGCCCAGGCTCTTGAACGAATCTTCACAGAACCGACACCGAACAGCCCGTCGGCGCAGCGCATCGTCAATGCGAGACGTTCGGTTCGACGGGATCGGTGATGAGTCCACACACTCTTGCAGACGCAACGATGACGCGGCGTGGCTTTCTGGCAGCCAGCATCATCGGCGGCGCGGCGCTGGCAGCTTGCCGCCGTTCAACTCCAGCCACCACCCCAAACGGCACCCCCGACCCAGATCCGATCGCCGCCGCCGAAGCCGCCCGTCCGCACACCGGGAAGACGGTCAGCGCACGCCTGACAGCCGGCTCGGCCGATATCGATCTCGGGGGGCTCACGGCGCGCACCTTCGCCTACAACGGCCAACTCCCCGGCCCCCTGATCCGGGCCAATGTCGGCGACGAGCTCGTGGTGACCGTCGCCAATCAGTTGGACCACGCATCGTCGGTCCATTGGCACGGGATCGCCCTGCGCAACGACATGGACGGCGCGGCGCCGGCGAGCCCCAACATCGACGTTGGGTCGAATTTCACCTATCGGTTCAGTTCGCCGTACCCGGGGACCTACTGGGCCCACCCGCACACCGGGCTGGACACCGACTACGGCCTCTATCTGCCCGTCATCATCGACGATCCGTCCGAGGCGGCCCGTTACGACGCCGAGTGGATCGTCATGCTCGACGACTGGACCTCCGGCGTCGGTCCCAGCCCCGACGAGATCTTCAAAGGCCTACGCTCGATGAGCACTGCCGCCCACTCCACACCCGGGATGCCCGATATGGGGTCGACGCCGGGCACCCCGGGTGGCGGCGGCGCGGGAGCCAGTGACCTGCTCGGTGGGGACGGTGGCGACGTCAGCTACCCGTACTACATCATCAACGGTCGAATTCCGACCGCGGCAACGACGTTCACCGCAAAGCCAGGACAGCGCATCCGTATTCGCATCATCAACGCCGGCGCCGACACCGCCTTCCGGGTCGCGCTGGCCGGACACCGTATGACCGTGACCCACACCGATGGCTTCCCCATCGAGCCCACCGATGTCGATGCGGTGCTGGTCGGTATGGGGGAGCGCTACGACGTCATCGTCACCGCAGGCGACGGGGTGTTCCCGTTGGTGGCCTCCGCTGAGGGCAAGAACGGGGTAGCCCGTGCACTGCTGTCCACCGGCTCCGGCAGCGCACCCGTTGCCGCCTTCCGGCCATCGGCACTCAGCGGCCGGGTCGGTACTGTCGACATCTTCACCGCCACACCGGAAGCCCAACTTCCCACCATCAGTGACCTCGCCCTGCAGGCACGTCTGTCGGGCACGATGGCGCAATACGACTGGATGATCAACGGCCGGCCCTACGCCCAAACCGTTCCGTTGACCATCCATCAAGGGCAGCACGCCACCCTCACGTTCACCAACCAGTCCATGATGTGGCACCCGATGCATCTGCACGGTCACACCTACCAGGTCATCAAGTCGGACGGCACGCCGGGTCCGCGCAAGGACACAGTGATCGTCAAACCGATGCAGACCGTGACGGTGAGGCTCGTTGCCGACAACCCAGGGGTGTGGATGCTGCACTGCCACAACGGATATCACATGGACGCCGGAATGATGACCAGCCTGAACTACACCGGCTGACATGACACCGACGTCACCGTTGGGCAGAGTTGAGAAAGGAGAAGTTCCATGATGTTCTGGTCCGACCACGACATGAGCGGATGGGGCGGATGGGGATACGCAGGCATGGTCATAGGAATGGTCTTGTTCTGGGCCCTCGTCATCGTCGGGATCGTCGCCCTGATCCGGTCGAGCACCGGTAGCGGCTCGACGCGATCCGTTCCGCAATTCCCGCCATACTCAGAATCACCGGAGCAGCTGCTGGCTGCACGATTCGCCCGGGGAGAGATCGACGAAGCCGAGTACCGGCAGCGGCTCGCGGTCCTGCGCGGTGCCACTTCCGGCTGACCGTCCGAGACAGCCGGAAGGCGCAGGCACCCATGAGGACGCTGAGCTACGCGCAGGTTCTGCGGACCATGCGCCGACAACACTTCGCAATCCTGTCGACCAGTAGCCCTGCCGGCACCCCTGCGTCGGCTGGAGTGACGTACGGCCTCGCAAGGTCGGGCGCGACCATGTACGTGATGACCCGTCGGCACCTGCAGAAGGCGCGCAACATCGCCGTCAATCCCGAGGTATCGCTGGTCATTCCGCTACCCCGTCGCATGCTGTGGGGGCTTCCGCCCGCGACCATCCAACTGTGCGGCCGAGCCGTGATCGTGGACTGGGCCGACGCCGAAGCCCAGCGAGTTTTCAAGGGGTTCTGGGTCGGCCGACAGATACTCACCAGCTACGAAAAGCTCCGCATCCTCGGTGAGAGCCGCATCTGCTTCCTCCGAGTCGACCTCGACCCGGTGATTCGTACCTACATGGTCGGCAGGTCTATCTGGCAAGTCCGATCGCGGATGGAGGCCGGTCGCGCAACAGTGATCAGACCCGAAGCGGAAGGCTGGCTGGGCACAGACCGACGATGAGCGCCTGCGGCTTCTCGACGGACCCGGCGCGGCTGCTGGGCGGTATCTGCAACACACCATCACCCGCCAGTGGCGCAGCTAGCGAGCCAGGGCCCGGTCGGTGCCGTCATCGGCGGGCGAGCCGATGCCCGCAGCAGCGGTCTCAAGGGGCAATCCGGCAAGTTTCCACTCGAGGACGCCGTCAGCCGCGCGCTGGGCGGCGAGTCCGTGTTGGTCGAGCAGACGAACGGCGTCGTGTGCGAGCACGCAGTAGCGGCCTCGGCAGTAGGCGACGATCTGACGATCAGCGGGCAATTCCGCGAGGCGTTCGGCGAGTTCCTCGAGGGGAATGTTGAGCGCACCGGGGAGGTGTCCGGCGGCGTATTCGGGGGTGGGGCGCACGTCGAGGACGACAGCATCGCCGGATTCGATGCGGTGCAGGAGTTCGTCGCTAGCGACCGCTGTGGTGTCCTCTGGGCCAAGGTAGGCACGGCGCGCGACTTCGGTGTGTGGTCGGTGTAGTTGCGCGACCCGGCGCAGGTGATCCCAGAGGCCGAGGACATCCTTGCCGGCCAGAGAGTAGAAGATTCGCTTGCCGTCGCGGCGGGCGTCGATCAAGCCGGCTTCGCGCAGTGTTTGCAGGTGCGCCGAACAGGTGCTGACCCCGACCTGGGCGGTGGTGGCCAGCTCGTCGACGCTACGGGGCCCCTGGGCGAGAATGTCCAGCAACTCCAGGCGGGTGGGGCTGCCTAGCGCCTTACCAACGGCGGCGAACTCCGTGAAAAGGGCGTTCTTGGCGGTGCGGTCACCCATCGGTGGATTCCTTCTGCACGGTGGTGGTGTGCCGGTGCGTTTCGTACATCCTGACGGCCACGATCAAACCAGAGGAGGCGGTCAGGGAGGCGATGGCCCAGATGGCGGCACGGATTCCGAAAGCGTCAGCGACGATACCGGCGAGCAGTGCGCCCACCGCGAAGCCGCCGTCGCGCCATAACCGGTAGGTCCCGACCGCCCGGGCCCGCCAGGCTGGGTGAGCGACGTCCCCGATCGAGGCTAGAAGCGTCGGGTACACCATCGCGGTTCCGGCGCCGAGCATCACTGCGGCCACAGCCCAGTATTCGAAGCTGCTACTGAGGGCGATGATGCCCAAAGCCACTGCCTGAAGCCACATTCCGCAGGCGATCATCCATTTGCGGCCCCACCGGTCCGACAGTGCGCCGGTGATCAACTGACCCGCCCCCCATACCGCCGGGTACAGGGCTGCCAGCAGACCGATCTTGCTGACCGAAAGCCCGGCCGCGGCGAACAGGATCGGGAACAGACCCCACGCCAGGCCGTCATTGAGATTGTTCACCAGGCCGGCCTGACTGGCCGACGACAGTGCGGGCTCACGAAAGCTGGTCTGAACGAACACCTCGCCGTTGGTCAGCTCGCTGTGCAGGTGGTCGTGGCGGCCGTCGGCGCGGGCGACGTGGCTTGCGGCCTCCAGCCGTGCATGCCCGTGTGTCTCCCGAACTGCCAACGTGGAAAGCCCCAGTCCGATTGCGGCAAAGGCGATTCCGAGCAGAAACGGCGCGGGGCGCAGGCCGTAGGATTCTGCGAGATAGCCCGTGGCCAGTGCGGTCACTGCGACTGCGCCGTATCCGGCGGCCTCGTTGAGGCCCATCGCGAAGCCGCGGCGGGCCGGCCCGACCAAGTCGATTTTCATCACCACGGTGGTCGACCAGGTCAGGCCTTGACTGATGCCCAACAGCACGTTGGCGACTATGACCCAACCCCACGACGGTGCCCAGATCAGCAGCAGCGGAACGGGAACGGCGACCAGCCAACCGGCAATGAGAACGGGTTTTCGGCCGAACCGGTCTGACCAGGTGCCGGCGAAGTAGTTCGTGGCAGCCTTGGCGACCCCGAACACCAGGATGAACGACAGTCCGGCGGTGTAGGCGCGGACGCCGAACACCTGCTCGCCCAGCAGCGGTAGCACGGTTCGCTCCTGGCCGAGCATTCCGCCGACCAGGGCATTGACCACGACCAGCAGGGTGAACTGGGCGGCGTTTTGTCGCAGCCCCAGCTCGATACGGCGGCCCGGTGTTGTCGTGTGCGCGAACGGTTTCACGATCCAACCTTCAAGGACTGACCGGTCGATTCCGACCATTCTTGTGGTCCACCATCGAGCACGGCCACATCCGGGTGACCGACACGTGCGAGCACGCTGGCCGCGCTCATGGCCCGCTCGCCGTGGCCGCACATCAGCACGGTCGGTCCAGGCGGTAGGTCGGCGGCGCGGCTGACGAGGGCGCCAAGCTCTATGTGCCCGGCGGTGGGTATGTGGCCGTCGGAAAATTCGGCGTCCTGCCGGACGTCAAGGATGCGGGCGGTGTCGATCTTATCGGCGCCGAGCAGCGGGATCGAGCTCGTCGGCCTGCCGGCAGCGGTCCAGGCGGGCATGCCGCCGCCGAGTTCACCGGCGATCAGGTCGTAGCCGACCTTGCGGGCCTGCCACACGATCTCCTCGGGATCCTGGTCGGGGTTGCGCACGATCACCAGCGGCGTCTCCGGTGTGACGAGCCAGCCCAGCCATGTCGCGAACACCGAACGCAACGCGATGGACAACGACCCCGACACGTGGCCGGCGGCGAAGTCGGTTATCGGACGCACGTCCACCACAGTGGCGCCTGAGGCCTGCCTGTGTGCGACCTCTCGGATGTCCAGGGCCCGCAGCGTGTCCCCTTCGACGAGAGCGGGACCACGGCGGTTGATCTCGCCGAGCCGCAAGAAGTAGGGCGGGAAGCTGCCTAGGGAGTCCAGCAGCTGTTTGACGAAGATGTCCTCGCTGCCGGTGCGAAGCAAGGCGTTCGTCGCGCGTTCGGTGCCGATCGTTGAGGTCCGCTCAGCCCCGGGTGGCGCTGAGCAGAACGAGCCTGCCCCGTGGGTCGGCCAGACTGCAACGTCGTCGGCGAGCGTGGCCAGTCGTTGAAGCGACTGGTATTGCGCGCGCGCGAGTTCCTCGGTGCGCTCTGGGCCGAGAAGGTCGGTGCGCGCGGCCGACCCCACGAGAAGCGAACCGCCGGTGAACACGCCTAACATCCGCGAACCGTCGAGCAGCTCGAAAGCGATGTGCTCATGGGTGTGTCCCGGGGTCGCCAGCGTTCGCAACGTCAGCCCGCCAAGGTCAGTCTCGTCGCCGTCGACCAGAGCCGTGTGAGGGAACTCCCGGTTCCCGGCTGCCGACGCCAGCACGATGGCTCCCTCGTGTGCGAGTTGAACCGCGCCCGTCAAGAAATCTGCGTGCAGATGGGTGTCTGCGGCGTAGGCCACCGTAAGCCTTCGACGCTCGGCCGCTGCCCGCAACAGCCGCAGGTCGCGGCTCGCGTCGACTGCGAGAGCGCGACCATCGGCCAAATCCACCAGATAGGCCGAGTTTCCCAGCCCGTCATCGACCAACGGGATCACATCGACATCAGCCACAAGGTCACCTTCGCCAAACCCGACACCACGGCTAAATAACAACATTCTATGGAATGTTGAGAAAAGTATGGACCGCGCAGGCCGACGGTGGCAACATCGACAGATGACCGAGGCGCCTGAATCCCGAACGGAAGCGATGGCCGTGGCCCCGAGCCGGGGGGACCGGCCGAACAGGCTCAACCAGGCCGCTGCCTGGGTTGGCATCGTCGCCGGTGTCGTCTTCATTGTTGCGGTGGTGTTCTTTTCCGGGTTCTACGCGGGCGCGCGTTCAAGCGGCCATTACCACGACGGCGACGGGCGCGGGATGTGCAGCACCGGCGGCGCAATGATGGGGCCGGGCGGGATGATGGGTCCGGGTCAGATGGGGCCGGGCGGGATGATGGGGCCGGGCGGGATGATGGGTCCGGGTCAGATGGGTCCCGGCGCAACGATGAGCCCGGGCCGGCAGCCAACCACAACGCCGCTCACCCCGACCACGCCCCGCCCGTAGCGGGATGAACCAGGGCGCCAGCGCATCGCTTGCTGTTGAACGCGATAGTGATGGTGGTGGCACGGAGAGACCGGCTGCGATCCGGCAAAGGAATGAGGCGGACGTTACATTGGCGGTGGCTGTTTTCGGCTACCTGTTTCCGGGCAGGCCCGGCTGTTGCCTCGAACTGCAGACACCCACCGCGTGGTTCGCCGCTACGTCGAGGTTCGCCAATGACCAGTTCCGCAGTGAGACCGCATGTTCCGACACAGAGGGCTGCGACTGAAGCAGTTCGAAGGTGCGGACGGGCCCCCGGCCGCCATTCGACGCACATTCGACACCAATCGGATTTCTCAGGCTGAACGCACAGCCCATGCCTCCGCTGGTGACCTCGGCTCATCGCAATTCTCGCGGTCAAGTCGTCACCTCAATGCAGCCATGTTGTATGAGGGAGAGGACCATCGGCCCTACTCCTTTCCGGAGCCCCCGCGCACGCTGATCTTGCGAATGCTCAAGATAGTGACGGTGTTTGGGAGGCAGCGATGTGTGGATACGGATACGGGTGGGGCGGCGGCTGGGGCGGCGGCACCCTGATGACGATCTTGATGTTGGTGCTCCTGGTCGCAGTGATCCTGGCGATCGTTTTCGGCATCCGCCACCTCTCTGCTAGCAACGATCCCCGCCATCGAGGCGGCTCGGCCCAAGATGTGGTGCGCGCCGAAGATCAGCTGGCCGATCGCTTCGCCAAAGGGGAGGTCGATGAGGACGAATTTCGGCGGCGCATGACGCTGTTGCGGGAACACCGCTGACAGCGATGGGCTCCCATCGGGTATCACGTGACTTCGCTATCGCACTCGGCGCAGCGATGGTCGCAATCGCCTGCGCGTTCGCGTTGAGCGTCGGGCTGGCTATCCGCCATAGCCGCGTCGCCGGCGACACGCCGTACCCGGCCGGATCAGGGATGATGGGCCCCGGTCAGTGGGGACCGGCAATGATGGCGCCAGGGCGGTCTGCGGCTTACCCATCGTGCGCGGCACCGGCGCTGCCGGGCACCGTTGTCGATGTGACTCTCGCCGATATGCGCGGAATGATGGAGCCCGGGGGAATGATGGGACCGGGGATGATGAGTCCCGGCGGCATGACGGGGCAGAGCCGGAACGGTAACCAGGGCGCGCCGATGGGGATGATGGGGATGATGCGCATCATCATCAATCCGGCCACGGTCCCGGCGGGCAAGGTGTCATTTCGAGTGTCCAATGCCGGTTCGCTGAACCACGAATTGGTGATCCTGTCTTTAGCGAAGGGCCAGTATTCCGGTCAGAGGCCCATCGATTCTGACGGCAAGGTCGATGAGGCCGGCAGCCTCGCCGAAGCCTCACACACCTGCGGTGCAGATAAGGGTGACGAGAACGCCGCTAACACGGGGATAGCCCCAGGGGCCAGCGGGTGGACCACTACGAACCTCGCGCCGGGACGCTACGAACTGCTCTGCAACATCTCCGGTCACTACTGGGCCGGCATGTACGCCGAACTCGATGTCAGTCCATCCACGTAGCTCCTCCCGGGACACGCTCCTCCAGAACAGAATTGAAGATCATGCTCACCGCCACTACCGGTGCGGCGACCCTTGCCCTCCCAGGGTGGTGCTGTGTGCGCCACTAGCTGGCACCGCGGGGGATGGCTCGTCGGCACCTGCGTCGGCCCCAGCTTCTAGAGCCCCACCCGGCATGATGGACCGTGTTCCATCGGAAGACTTTGGCGCGGTGCGTAATGGCAGCAGCGCCCTCGGCACTTCAATCACTGCCAGCAGCCTCACCGCCCCGACTCATTCACTTTCGTCGCTTGCCGGTCCCTCGGTGGCCTGCATACGCCGACCTGGTCCTGCGTTGGACGCGTCAAACGCCATCGGTTGACCAATGCGCAGGCCAGGCGGAACGCCAAGTGGCACATCAATTGATCTACGCCGTTTGGTTGCCGAGGAGTCCACGCTTTACCGACGCTGCAACCGCTTGGCCAGGACCGCTTGCCCGGCGCCGCCGAGCTCTGGCAGGACCGAGGATCGCCCGGCCATCGCCAACAGCAGCGCTTCACCTGTTCCGGTGACTTCCGGTCCCTTGCCGTACGTCCAATCCAGGTTGGTGGCCGACAATCGGAGCCCGTGAATGCGTCGCCACGCGCCCAGGCGTGGATTAGCCGGCACGAGGGGGAGTATGCGCCTCAACCGCTCCACGGGGACGGCGCGCGGGCACCCCAACGGTCGGCGGATGTCTTGATGGTGAACGGTGCCGTCGACGAGAGCGATCATCCCGCCGAACCCGGCCGTCAGACCTCGGGGATGAAGACGATCCTTGAAGATCTCGAGGAGTTGCTGTGGACTCATCGCGGCCAACGCGTCGACGCCCACCTGGTTGGCGTGCACGATGCGGCCCCGGGCCAACCGCTTCATCAGCCCGGCTGCGCCGAGATCGTCGTAACTGATCACATGCGCCACAACGTCTTTGACACTCCACCGTTCGCACAGGCTGGGCGCGTACCACTGCGCCGCCGTCAGGGACGCGAGGAACTCCGCGAGATCTGCGCGCTCGGCGTGGGCCATACTCATCATCGAGTCGGCAGCAGCGCCATCGTCGCCGGCTCTCATCACCGCGGTGCCTTATCGGCGAGGCGGGTGAACCGCTGAAGATACAACGGCCATCCGGCGTCGCCGTCGACTCCACCAGCAACCGCCTCCCACCCCGGGCCGTGGCGCTCGAAGTAGCGATGCTCCAACTGCACTCGAGTGCGGTCCGCCGATTCGGCGGTGAATTGCACCTCGACCTCGCTGGTCTTCGCGGGATCGGTTTCGATCTGCCACGTCGGGCCGATATCCCATGTGAAGACGATCCGATTGGGAGGATCGCACACCAGCACGCGCGCCCACCGGCACTGACTGCCGTCGACGCCGCGGTCGTAGATGGCTCCTCCTGCCCACGGCTCGAAAACCGTCTCGGCGATGGGTACCGCCAGCAGGTTGTGCTCACGGGGTTTGATGTCGTCGAATCGGCTCGTGAACAACGCGAATGCGACGTCGATTGATGCGTTCACCACCACGCTTCGCCGCACACTGTCCGCCCCTGGTTGTGTCATGAGATGTCATTCCCCGTCTCGTCTGCCATCTGCTTGAGTTTGTCCAGAGCTTGCGCCCAGAATCGATCGACGTCAGCACGAAGTGCCGCAATCCCATCCGGATCGAGTTGATACACCCGGCGAGTGCCCGCGGCCCGATCACACACCAGGCCGGCCGACTTCAACACGCGAAGATGTTGCGACACCGCAGGGCGACTCACCGGCAGGCTGCGTGCCAGCTCACCGACTGCCAGCGGACCGTGGGCAAGGCGCTCGACGATCGCGCGCCGCGTTCCGTCGGCGAGTATCAGCCAAACATCGTCCGCTTGGTAAGTGGACACGAACCGTAAGTCTAAACTTACGGATAGCGCAGATCAACCTCACGAGATGAGGTGGAAATTTGCGATGACAGCGTGGCGCACAAGGTCACGACGACCCGCGAAACTCCCGTCAGTTTTCAAGCGCTTTGTCGAGAGCAGTGGTGAGGTCTTCGTAGCTGCGCGGTCGGAGTCGTTCACCGTTGAGGAAGAAGGTGGGGGTTCCTTGCACTCCGAGGGCGGTCCCATCGGCGATGTCGAGTTTGATGCGCTCAACGGTGGCTGGGTCGTTGTAGGCTGCGTCGAAGGCTGCCATGTCGAGTCCGAGTTCCTGCGCGAACCCGCGGAACACGTCATCCTTGGGGACCTGTTGCTCGCCCCAATCGGCCTGTGTCTCATACATTTTCTTGTACATCGCGTCGAGCTGACCTTGTTGCGCGGCGGCTTCCACGGCGCGGGCGGCGCGTTCGGCGTTGAAATGCGACCGCAGTGGGAAGTAGCGCAGGACGAAGTTGACCCGGTCGCCGTACTCGCCCCGAAGTTGCTCGATGGCTGGAAAGAGAGCCCGGCACCCCTCGCACTCGAAGTCGAGGAACTCGACGAAATAGACATCGCTGTCGGGAACCGTATTGAGGCGGTGACTGTTGTCCCGCACCGTCTGCCCTGCAGGCGATTCGTCCGACGCCGTCGCGGCTGGGGTGTCGACGTTCCGCACGGATAGGAACACTGCGGTCGCGACCGCGGCCACCACGATGACGAAAGTGGTGACGAGCACTCGGGTGTTGGTCAGGATCGCCCCGACGCCTTTCGTATTCATATCAACGTACTTTAGTATATGAATATGAGTAAGCCCATCGACACCTGTGATCTGCTGTGTTTGGACCTTCCCCATGCTGAAGCCATCCGCGCCACGGTGCCTGACACCAACGCCGTGCAGGCTGCCGCCACGGCAGCGCGGGGGCTGGGTGACGCCACCCGACTCTCCA
Organism: Mycolicibacterium chlorophenolicum; assembly: GCF_001044235.1. Classification (GTDB taxonomy): domain Bacteria; phylum Actinomycetota; class Actinomycetes; order Mycobacteriales; family Mycobacteriaceae; genus Mycobacterium; species Mycobacterium chlorophenolicum. Next base: position 34,135 of record NZ_JYNL01000041.1, read on the forward strand.
TCGCCGCGGCACTGGTCGCCGGTGACGAGCTATGCGTCTGCGATATGGCCTGGGTGGTCGGGATGTCACAGGGGTTGGTGTCCCATCATCTGCGCCAACTCAAGAATGCCGCCCTGGTGTCTTCGCGCCGGCAGGGCAAGTTGGTGATGTATCAGCTCACTGACCGCGGTCGGCAGCTGACGACCGCGGTCCTGGCCGGCGCGGCAGCCACCGCGAGAAGGGACACCGATCGTGTCTGATAACTGCTGCGGCCCCAGGCAGCCGGCGAACCCGACGCCGGGCCCGAAAAGCTCTGGCAGGTACGGCAACTGCAACTCGCCGCGGTGGCGGCCGTCCTGCTGTGTGCGGGGTGGGTCGTCGGGCGCATCGGCTACGGCGACGCCGCGATCGCCATCGAACTGCTCGCGGTCGCCGCCGCAGCAGCGACCTTCGTCCCCGACGCGGTTCGCAACCTTCGCCACGGCCGCATCGGGGTGGGCACCTTGATGACGATCGCCGCGATCGGCGCCGTCGCCTTGGGCCAGTTCGCCGAGGCGGCGCTGCTGGGAATCCTGTTCTCGATCGCCGAGGGCCTGGAGCATTACGCCGTGAGCCGGACCCGCCGCGGTCTGCGCTCGCTGCTGGCACTTGTGCCCCCGAAAGCATCGGTGATTCGCGACGGCCACGAAATCACCGTGGTCCCCGATGATCTCGTGGTGAGTGACCTGATGGTGATCCGGCCCGGCGATCGAGCCGCCACCGATGGCACCATCCGCTCCGGTCAGACCAGCCTGGACCTGTCGGCCATCACCGGCGAATCGGTTCCGGTGGAGGCCGGACCGGGCAGCACGGTGCACGCGGGCGCGATCAACGGCGGCGGCGCGATTGAGGTCGAGGCCACCGCGGTGGCCGCCGACAGCTCATTGGCCCGCATCGTCCACATCGTCGAAGAGGCCCAGGAACGCAAAGGCGCCGGCCAGCGCCTCGCTGACCGCATCGCCCGCCCGCTGGTCCCGGCGATCATGATTCTGTCCGCCCTGATCGCCGCCCTTGGGGCGCTCTTCGGTAATCCGATGCTGTGGCTGGAACGAGCACTGGTGGTGCTCGTCGCCGCATCCCCGTGCGCGCTGGCCATCGCCGTACCGCTGACCGTCGTCGCCGCCATCGGCGCCGCCAGCCGCCAGGGCGCCCTGATCAAAGGCGGCGCCGCGGTCGAAGAACTGGGCCTCATCAAAGTCATCGCCCTCGACAAGACCGGCACCCTGACCCGCAACAAACCCCAAGTCGTCGAGGTCGTCACCATCGACGGAATCACCCCCGCCGACGCGCTGGGCATGGCCGCAGCACTGGAAGCCCGCAGCGAACACCCACTCGCCCAAGCGATCCTGGCCGCCGCCCCGAACGCCACCGTGGCCGCGGACGTCACCGCCGTGCCTGGTCACGGACTCCACGGCCACCTCGACACCCACCAGCTGCGTCTGGGTAAACCCACCTGGGTCACCCCGGGCCCCCTCGCCGCGGACGTCGAAAGGCTGCAGGCCGCAGGCGCCACCGCGGTAGTCCTGGCTCGCGACGGCGACACGTTGGCCGCCATCGGGGTCCGTGACGAGCTTCGCCCCGAGGCCGCCGAAGCCGTCGAGCAGCTTCATCGCCTCGGCGTCACCGTGGCCATGCTCACCGGCGACAACACCCGCACCGCGCAAGCATTGGCCGTCCAAGCCGGCATCACCACCGTGCACTCCGAACTGTTGCCCGAAGACAAAGCCGCCCTACTTCCGGCCATCGCCGGGGGCCGTCGAATCGCCATGGTCGGCGACGGCGTCAACGACGCCCCCGCACTGGCCACCGCCGACATCGGTATCGCCATGGGCGCGATGGGCACCGACGTCGCCATCGAAACCGCCGACGTCGCCCTCATGGGCGAAGACCTACGGCATCTACCTCAAGTGCTCGCCCACTCCCGGCGCGCCAGACGAATCATGGTGCAAAACATCGGGTTCTCACTGGCCATCCTCGCCATCCTCATCCCGCTGGCCGCCTTCGGTGTGCTCGGCCTGGCGACCGTGGTGCTCATCCACGAATCCGCCGAAGTTCTCGTCATCCTCAACGCCATCCGCGCCGCCCGCACCCACACCCTGCCCGGCGTGACCACACCACCGCGCCGCCCCGCAGCCCCCACCATCGAGATCGGCCCACTCCCGCACGTCCCCGATCCGTGCTGCGGACTCACAAGACCCGCCCCGGCCGCGGCAGGCTCTCTCAACGGTGTTCCGTCGACCTCCGGCACGTCGCCGGTCGAAGAGGACTGCGCATGCTGTCAATCCGCCGAGGCGCTACCAAGCGACGTCACCGACGTCACCGACGTCACCGACGTCACCGACGTCACCGACGTCACCGACGTCACCGGGCGGCGACCCAACCTGCTCTGGAACCCCACTCCCGCCGCTGAACAGGAGCCCTCGAATGCCACGAATCACCCCTGAAGCTCGCCAGCTGTACCGCCGCGAGATGACCGCCGCCGCCACCGCCGCCGACCAGCAGACACGATGGCATCACCTCGAACGAGCCCACATCGTGTCCCAACCCAACCCGTGGCTGCACACCTGCAATCACGCCGCGATGCTCAAACTCGCACTGCACCAACACGACCGCCGCGAAGCACTCGGCCAAGTACTCCGCCTCATCGTCGCCGCCCCAGGCTCGCTGACTGGCCGCTATCCCGTCGGCAACACCGGCCGAACCTCCGCAGGCCTGATGACACCCATGCCAATTCCCGACGACCTCGCCGCACTCGTCGATAGGTGAACCGGGCCCCCATGGCATTCTCCGCAAGCGGTCGAGGCCGACGTTGTGACGGAACAGGCCCGCGACTTACAGCGCAGCTATCGCGGGCGGATACGTCGGAGCATACGTTCCAGCGCCGGCCATGCACGCTGCTAACCGATTGCCTGTCGTGTTTCGCCGCGCGATCGGAGAGGCCGAGTGCTTCCTCATGCCGAAATCGCTGCTATCTGAGCGATGAGGTGAGGGCCTGAAGCGCCCGCCGCAATAGGTCACGACCCTCGAAACGCCGGTGCAGGCGGGCGTATGACTGACGCGCCCGCGGTGAGTTTGCGGATCGATTTCGAGGCGTGCGCTGCTATCACCGGCTACGGGCATTGGACACTGAGGTAGTGAGCAATAGTGAACCGCTGCTGGGTCCGGCCCTCATCGTGGTGTGCGTGGTCATGGCAGCGGCTGCGGGACTCGTCTCCAAATTCGTTCTGCGTGGCACTCTGTGGTCCGTACCCGGCGCAGCCGTCCGGCGGCGGTACAGCTGGCTGCGGTCGGCACCGTGCTGACTGCAGCGATGGCTCGGCTCTGGTCGTCGATGCTGGTGCTGTCGGTCATGTTCGCGGTGGCTACGGTGACGGCGGCACGACGCAGCGAGGCCGACCACGGCGCGCGGTGGCTAGCATTGTCCCTTGCTGCTGGAATGGCCTCCGTCATACCGCTTTTGCTTGTGACCCAGGTGGTGCCGTTGACTGGGGTCGCGCTCGTTCCGGTATTCGGAATCGTGCTCGGCGGCACGATGACTGCCGCCGCGGTGGCTGCCCGTCGTGCTCTCGACGCGTTGAGCCAGCGCTCAGGGGAAGTCGAGGCAGCGCTGAGTCTGGGCCTCTCCGAACGTGACTCGCGGATGGATTGCTCCCAAACCTTGACCATGCCCGCACCGCCGGTTTGGTTACGCTTCCCGGCGCGTTCGGGGGTGTGTTGTTGGCGACAGGGTCTGCGGTGCAGGCTGGTGCAGTCCAGGTCATGGTTTTGGTCTCGCTCCTGCTTGCGCAAGCTTGCGACGTCGCGGTCACCGGTGAACCTGTCGCGCGCGGCCATATCACTCGGCGTGATCGAGCCTCCTCCGCGTCACGAGGTTGGGTTCAATCAGTTGCCCGGCTCGTTCCCAGGATTTCTCGCTGACCCCGCGCCTCCCACTCGGAGGAGTTGACGACAACTGCCCGCGACGCGGCATCGATGGCCCGGCGCGGAGTGCGCCGCCACCAATCACGTTGCTGGCCAGAGCCCGGCGGTGCAACGACGCGCCCACGCGGCCGAACCCTTTCCGAGCGCGAAGTCCGAGCGCCACTACAGTCATCGTCGGTGGATTCCATCGTGTCAGGTGGTGGGGGATCACTGCAGAGTGGTCAGGAGATCGTTGAGGGTCTGCGTTTCGCTGGCCGGATCGGGGTTTGCGTCCCGTATCGAGGTGAGCACGGCGTCGACGCGTCCGTCGATGGCCGTCCAGGTTGTGCTGTCGATGGCTTTGAGCTTGGGTTGCGCGTCGTCCCAGGCGATTTCGAGGTTCTTCGCGCCCGCGGTTGCTCCTGGTTGGTCGCCGGACTTCACTTTGATCAACGTGTCGTGGGTGATGGTGCGGAAGGTTGCAACGTCGGCGGCCGGGAATTTGGCGACCGCCTGCCCCGGCGCGATGGCGATGAGGGTCGCTGGGGCCTCGGCTCCAGGGGGCGCCCCGTGAGGTTGGGCGTGCGCCCATGTCATCAGAGCACCGGTGGCCACGGCAACGGCCGCGACGTAGCCCAGCATGACCTTCTCCCGACCGGGGTTCTTCGCTCGCGGCGGATTGGTCTTCTCGATGACGTCGGCGCGGGTGACGGTCAGGTAGATGACGGTGGCCAAGATGGCGGCAAGGAAGATCACACTGGTGATGGCGACCCCGAGGCCTAGTCCCTTCTGATCCTTCGGGAAGCCGAGCCAGTCGCCGAGATTCGCCCCGAGCGGGCGGGTCAGGATGTAAGCCAGCCAAAACGACAGCACGCTGTTGGCGCCGAGCTTCCAGCCGGCGACGACAGCGATGATCAGTCCGGCGGGAAGCAGAACCGCAACGCCGGGAGTCCATCCGGTGAGTTCCAATGTCCAGTCGCCTGCGGCTGTGCCGAGTGCGAAGGTGACGAGGATGGCGAGCCAGTAGAACAGTTCGCGGGGCAGGGTGGTGATGCTGTGGATAGACAATGTCCGTTCCTTGGCCCACCACACGCCGAAGACGACCGCGAGGAGCGCGGCGAAAACACTGGTGCTGAGCGCCAGTGGGACGCCGAGGTCGTCGGTGAGGATGTCGGTGTACAGCGTGCCGGTCACACTGACCACGACGACGGTGAGCCAGTACACGAACGGCTTGTAGCGGTCCAGGGTGAGTTGCCAGGCCAGGACGACCACGAGCACTGCGGTGAAGATGATCGCGGTGAGGTTCAGGCTGGCGGTGACAGTCTGATTCGGGACCAGTGTGACGGTCTGATTCGGGACCCACCCGGGCTTCGGCGTGGCGTCGTGACGGCTTGATCTGGACCC
>NZ_JYNL01000042.1 GCF_001044235.1 Mycolicibacterium chlorophenolicum
CGCACCAACGTTCTCTACGCCCTCATCCGTGACAACCGGACCTGGCAACCTGATTCACCCCCGGTCACCGCCGCGGCTTGACTTCTTCATTGAGAGTCCTTTCGGTTTGGTGCGGTCGACATCGACGCTAGCGGTCGAGCCTGAGGCGAACCTGAAGTCGGCGGGGGGCGCGGTCAGCTTCGGAGGGTATCGACTAGTACGAGGCCGGCACCACCGTCATCTACCCTTGAAACGCCGTACTAATGAAAGAAAATGCGTTCTGGCCTGGCGCGTTGTCCGCATTTTGGTCAGTCCCTTGGTGTTTATGTCACGTAAGGCTCGTCAGCATGGGGCTCTCCTCGTCGCGAGCGATAGGAGGTCGATAGGCAGTCGGCTGGTGGTATTTGGTGGTGTCGGCGGCTGCGTTGGGCGCCGGTTGCGGTCGGTTCCCAGGACAATTGGGTTCCGTACGAGGCCGAGGCGAACCGGCGCGTCGGCACGGCTGCGCGATACCAAATGGGCTATGTCCGGCACGGCAGCCATCGGCGACGTTTCTATCGTTCAGCTTCGGATCGGCTGAACCAGCGGTGCCGTCGGGTGTTGGCGAATTCAGCTTTTTCGTCGGCCAGGTCGGTGGAGGGCCCGATGAAGGGGGCGGTGGGTTTGGGCCCGGAGAGGAAGTCGGCCTCGACCTTGCCAACCTGTCCATCGCCGAACTCGATGTAGCAGACCCCGCGCCCAGAATACTTGGCGGTGAAGGGCGTTCCGTGCAGCTGTGCGGCGATGTGGGCGGCAACGGTGCGGGCAGCGTCTTCGGCGTAAACCCCGGCTCGGGGTACGGGTGCGTCGGCGCAGTCACCGATGGCGTACACGCCAGCATGTTTGGTGGCGAGTGTGGCGGGGTCGACGGCGATCCATCCGTCGCTGCCTCCAGCAGTCAGCCCGGAGGCGTCGATCACGCCGGGGACGCGGTGTTTGGGGATGCCGATGAACAGGTCATAGGGCACGGTGTCGGTGTCGGTGTGGACGAGGTGTTGGTTCGGGTCCAGTGAACGGATCTTGGTGTCGGGCCGGTAGATGATGCCGCGTTCGGCCATGGCGGTGATCAGCGATTCGGACGTTTCCGGGGAGACCGGGATCGGGGAGGGCATGGGGCTGATCACCTTGATGGTGGCGGCGTCACGGATGCCCCGCTCGACCAAGTGGGCATGTAGCAGCAGGAGTGCCTCATAAGGTGCTGGGGGGCACTTGAAGGGGACACTGAGGATGCCCAGCACGATGGTGCCTCCAGTGAATTCAGTCAGGCGGTCACGCAGTCGAGCGGCGCCATCCACGGTGTAGAAGTCGTGACCGTCCTCGGAGAAGCCAGGGGTGGCTTCGGGCTCGTAGTCGGCGCCAAGGGCGATGACGAGGATGTCGGTCTGGTAGTCGGATTGATCGGTGGCGACGCGGCGGGTGGCCGGGTCGATCGAGGTAATGTGTTCCTGGCGGAATTCCACGCCTGGCCGGGTCAGCTCGGCATACGGAATGCGGACCTCCTCGGGGGTGTGGTTCGCGAACAACACGTCGAGCTTGGAGAAGCCGAAGGTGAATCCGTCGTTGTGGTCGATCAGGATTACGTGCACCTCATCGGCGAGGTCGTCGGAGAGTCGGGCGGCTAATTCCAGGCCGCCAAATCCGGCACCCAAAATCAGTACGGTCTTCTTCTTCATTGGTGCGTCCCTCTTTCTCGTCGACGGTGACTTCACGGGTTCATTCACCCCTCTCTGTATACCCCCGCCGGTATGTTCTGTCGATGGGTGGCGAAGTCACGGTCCGCCCCGATCCGTTGATGCAAGGGTGACTGACCCGACCTCTCCGGCCATGACGCCACATTCGTATCGAGCGCCGCGAATGGTCACCGCATCGATCCGGTAAATACCCGGCGGGGTATACGATGGGAACTACTGCTACGGAGAAGGGAGTCGGCGATGGTCGGCGATCAGGACAGCATCGCAGTGGTGCTCAATCGGTTGCGTCGTGCGCACGGTCAGCTCGCGGGCGTGATCGCGATGATCGAGCAGGGCCGCGACTGTAAGGACGTGGTCACCCAGCTTGCCGCGGTGTCACGGGCCTTGGATAAGGCCGGGTTCAAGATCGTGGCGACGGGTCTGCGAGAGTGCCTGGCAGGGCAGGTCGAAGGTGCGGCGGCGCCGATGACCGAGGCCGAGTTGGAGAAGCTGTTCTTGGCGCTGGCGTGAAGAGTGCGGGCGTTGCAGTGACATCGGCGACGGAGACCTCGATGACTGCCGTGTTGGCGTGCTGGGTGAGAGCGGGTGGCGGGGCGTCGAAGCGGTGGCGCCGATGACTCTGCCCACCGCCTTGGCGCTGGGTGCGGTGATCGGGGTGCTGTTGGGGTTGCTCGGCGGCGGCGGGTCGATCCTGGCGGTCCCGGCGCTGGTCTATGCGCTCGGCCTCGGGGTCGAGCAGGCGATCCCCATGTCGCTCATCGTGGTGGCGGTGGCCTCGGCGGTGGGGGTGTTGCCCAAGTTGCGCGCCGGGCAGGTGCAGTGGCGCCTGGCCGCCGTGTTCGCGGTGGCCGGCATCCCGGGCACCCTGCTCGGCAGCGCCATCGGCGAGCGCCTGCCTCAGTCGGCTCTGATGATCGGCTTCGCGGTGCTCATGATCGTCGCCGGCAACCGAATGTTGGCCGATTCCGCCGAGACCGGCACTGCCTGCACCGCCGGCGATGCCGGCATCAACTGGCGTCGCTGCGCACCGCGGTCCATTCCCGCGGGCTTCGTGGTCGGCCTGCTGACCGGGCTGTTCGGTGTGGGCAGTGGATTCGTCATCGTTCCCGCCCTGGTGCTGTTGCTCGGGGTGCAGATGTCCATTGCGATCGGTACCTCCCTGCTGATCATCGTCGCCAACTCCGCGGCCGGGGTGCTCTCCCACCTCAATGGGGCAAGCATCGACTGGTCGATCACCGCGGCGTTCGTTGCGACTGCGATCGGCGGCTCACTGGTCGCCGGGCACTACGGCACCAGACTCGACACCGGCCGGTTGCAGCACTGGTTCGCCTACCTGGTCTTCGCCGTGGCGGCCTATGTCCTGCTGGACACGCTCGTCCTGACCTGACGTGTCCAACTTCATCAGTTACCCCAGCCAAGGGCTTCGATTCATACCCGCGCGGGGTATGCACACCCAACAACCAGAAATGAGAAGGGAGTCCTTTCGTGGACGTCACGATTATCGACACCTCCAGTCTTGGTGACCGTAGTTATCTGGTCAGCAGCGGTTCGACGGGGGTGGTGATCGATCCGCAGCGTGACATCGACCGAGTGCTGGGCCAGGCCCAGCAGCTGGGGGTGCAAATCACCCACGTGCTGGAAACTCACATCCACAACGACTACGTGACCGGCGGGTTGGAACTCGCCCGCACGGTGAATGCCGAGTACGTGGTGCCCGCCGGTGACGAGGTGGACTACGAACGCCGCCCGGCGTGCGACGGGGATGTCATCGACGCCGGGCCGATCCAGTTGGAGGTGATGCACACTCCCGGTCACACCCACCACCACGTCAGCTATGTGCTGCGCGACATCACCGGTGCCGCGACCGCAGTGTTCACCGGAGGTTCCATGCTGCACGGCACCACCGGGCGCACCGATCTGTTGGGTGCCGAACACACGCACGAGTTGACCCGCGCCCAGTACCATTCGGTGCACCGGCTGGCCGCCGCGCTCCCCGATGCCACCTCGGTGTATCCCACCCACGGATTCGGCAGTTTCTGCTCGGCCACCCCAGGCAGTGGTGATTCCTCCACCATCGCCGAGCAGCGCCTGAGCAATCCGGCGCTCACCCAAGACGAGCAGGCGTACGTCGCCGAGCTGCTCGAGGGACTATCGGCCTATCCCGCGTACTACGCGCACATGGGAGTGATCAATCGGGCCGGACCGGCCCCGGTGGACCTGTCATCACCCGAACCGGTCGATCCCGAGGAGCTGCGGCGACGCATCGACGCAGGCCAGTGGGTAGTCGATCTGCGGAACCGCACCGCCTTTGCCGCAGGGCATCTCAGCGGCACGCTCGGGTTCGAACTGTCTGGCAGCTTCGTCACCTACCTGGGCTGGCTTCACCGGTGGGGCGAACCACTGACCCTTATCGGGGAAACACCCGATCAGATCGCTGAGGCCCGCCGCGAACTGGTCCGCATCGGCGTCGACCACCTCGATGGCGCCGCGACGGGGGACATCGACGATCTACGCGCCGGATCAGCACTGCGCTGCTACCGGACCGCCAGTTTCGCCGATGTCGCCGAAAACCAACGCAGTGGCGAGGATTTCGTCGTCCTCGACGTGCGGCAACGCCAAGAGCACGACACCAGCCGCATCCCCGGCGCGGTCAACATCCCCCTGCACGAACTCGCCGACCGCCTTCACGAACTGCCTGACTCGCTGATCTGGGTGCACTGCGGCTCCGGGTACCGAGCGTCGATCGCCGCCTCCATCATCGACCGGGCAGGGGGCGCCGTGGTGCTCGTCGATGATGAGTACAGCACCGCGGAAACCCTGCACCTCACCTCCACACGACAACCCGCCGACTCAGCTGTCGACCACGGTCCAAACCTAGGCCAATGACGACGGGGTGGTTTTCAACCGTCGTCAACACTCAGCTTGATCGCAGGAGGGCAGAAGCCGCGATAGGTGGTGCAGGATTGGGTTGGATGAGGTGCCGGGCCCACAGATCAACCTCAGCAACTCCAATCGAGCGCCGGATAATCGCATAACCGACCCCAGTCGAGATCGACGCCGCGGCATTGACGTCAGGGATGCATGACTCGGCTTCGTGTGGTTCTAGTTGGCGGATCGGGAGACTGCGAAGGGATTTGACGCCCCACGTGTTGAAGGTGTTGATCGCCTCTCCCTGCTATACCGGCCGGGAACGCGAGGCGACCGAGAAACCTCCGCACACGAAGGGATCGACGCCAGGGCCTTCTGGCGCTGAATCGGCGGGACGGCGGGGGCCGCCAAGCCTTTAGAAGGCGAGGCCGCTGACCAGGATGAAAATGCCTAGGGCGATGAGGACGATCGGGAAGAGGATGTGTTCCCAGCGTTCGAGGACTTCGGCGATCGGCTGGCGGGTGGCGACGAATTTGGCGGCGATGACGAGGACCGCGACGAGCACCAGGAAGACGACACAGTAGGCCAGCACGGCCGCGGGTCCGACGCTGAGGAAGACTGGGACGTAGACGCCGATGTTGTCCCCGCCGTTGGCGAAGGTGACTGCCGCGACGGTCAAGACGCCGACGTTCTTGCCCGCGATCTTCGCATCGTCGTCATCGCCATCGTCGTCACGCCAGGCGTGCCATGCCGCCCACAGTCCCAGGGTCAGGGGTATGAGTCCGAAGTACGGGATGATCTCCGGAGGAAGGAACGCTCCGGCACCCAACGTCACGAGCACAGCCGCGCCCAGAATCCCGGCAAATCCCAGGTACTGGCCTGCGGTGATCCGGGCCGTCGTCCCGCGTTGCCCCGCGCCGCGGGCGAAGAACAGCGAGAGCACGATGATGTCGTCGATGTTGGTGACGATGAACAGACCGATCGCGGGCAGCACTGACGACAGGATCATCCGTTTGCCCCCGTGTCTGCGGTGGCGCTCGCGCGCCAACTGGCCAGAACGAGGACAGCTGCGCCGGTGACGACGAAGACGTCCGCGAGGTTGAAGGTGGGGAACCAACCGGTATGCAGGTAGTCGGTGACCAGCCCGTCAGCGGCGCGGTCGATCACATTGGCCAGCGCGCCACCCAGCATCGCGGCCAGTGCCAGTACGAAGGGCAGCGCGGCGTGGCGGGTGAAACGGAAGGCGAACACCGCCAGTGCGACCACGATCACGCCCGTGACGCCGAGCAGGACCGCTGGGGGCAGGGTGTCGCCGAGACTGAATGCCACACCGGGGTTGAACGCCAGCCGCAGGTTTAGCAGCCCGAGATCTGTTGAGCTGCCGTCGTTCAACGCGCGGCCGGCCCACGTCTTCACGCCCAGGTCGAGCCCCGCGACGATGACCGCCGTCACGGCCAGGATGATCCGCGCCCGAATCGTCCTGGCCTCGGTGCCTGTGTGGCCGGCGGTCACGACCGCGTGCCCACCGTTGCCGCGCGGGTGTGACTGGTTGGCCGTTCTATCGCCGCGGTGGGCAGTGGTGTGGTGCGCCCGGCCCGCACACCGTTGGCGATGACCACGATCTCGGCGAGTTCGTGGACCAGCACTACGGCGGCCAGCCCGAGCACGCCGAACAGCGCCAGCGGCATCAACGCGATGATCAGGCCCAGGGACAGGCCGACGTTTTGCAGCATGATCCGCCGTGCCCGGCGGGCATGGCGGAACGTTTGGGGCAGGTGGCGCAGGTCTTCGCCCATCAGGGCGACGTCGGCGGTTTCGATGGCCACGTCGGTGCCCATCGCGCCCATCGCGATCCCCACGTCGGCGGTGGCCAGCGCAGGAGCGTCGTTGACGCCGTCGCCGACCATCGCCGTGGGGCGTTGGGCCCGCAGCTGTTCGATCAGCCGCGCCTTGTCTTCGGGCCGCAGCTCGGCGTGCACGGCCTCGATTCCGACGTCGCGGGCCAACGCGGCGGCGGTGGCCTGGTTGTCGCCGGTGAGCATCGCCACGTGGTAGCCGTCACGGCGCAACTGCGCGACGACTTCGGCGGCCTCGGGCCGCAACTCGTCGCGCACCGCTATTGCACCGATCACCTGCCCGTCGTCTTCGACGAGGACCGCGGTGGCCCCTGCCTGCTGCATCCGCGCGACCTCACCGGCGAGCGGCCCGGGGTCTAGCCAGCCGGGGCGGCCCAGCCGGAGGGTGTGCCCGTCGCGACGTCCGGTGAGCCCGGCACCGGTGACGGCCTCGACGTCGGTGGCGGGGATGACGTCATCGGTTGCGGCGAGGATTGCCGCGGCGAGCGGGTGCTCGCTGCGCGCTTCCAGGGCCGCCGCCAGATGAAGCACCTGCTCGCGCGTCGCACCGTTGGTGGTGGCCACGTCGATGACCGCGGGCCGGTTCGCGGTGAGCGTGCCGGTCTTGTCCAAGGCAACGCCGCGTATCTTGCCCAGCCCTTCCAGCGCCGCGCCGCCCTTGACCAGCGCACCCAGCTTGCTGGCCGCGCCGATCGCGGCAACCACGGTGACCGGCACCGAGATCGCCAGCGCGCACGGCGATGCAGCGACCAGCACCACCAGCGCACGTTCGATCCAGGTGGCCGAGTCCCCCAGCAGGCTGCCGATCACCGCAATCAGTGCCGAGACGATCATCACCCCGGGCACCAGGGGTTTGGCGATGCGGTCGGCCAAGCGTTGGGAGGCGCCTTTGCGGGACTGCTCGGCCTCCACGATGCGTACGATGCGGGCCAGCGAGTTGTCCTCGGCAGTGGTGGTGACCTCCACCTCCAGTACCCCGGTGCCATTGATCGACCCAGCGAACACCTCATCACCAGGCCCGGCTTCCACGGGAACCGACTCGCCGGTGATGGCCGAAACGTCGAGCGCGGTGCGGCCCAGCTCGATGATGCCGTCGGTGGCGATCCGTTCACCGGGCTTGACCAGCATCCGGTCGCCGATCCGCAAATCCGCAGGCGCAACAGTCTTTTCGCCGCCATCGCGCAGCACGGTGGCCTCGTCGGGCACCAGCGACAACAGTGCGCGCAGTCCGCGGCGGGTGCGCGCCACCGAGTACTCTTCGAGTCCCTCGCTGATGGAGAACAGGAAGGCCAGCATTGCGGCCTCCCCCACCTCGCCGAGGATCACCGCGCCCACGGCGGCGATGGTCATCAGCGTGCCGACCCCGATCTTGCCCTTCGCCAGCCGCGTGAGGGTGGACGGCACGAAGGTGTAGGCACCAGCCAGCAGCGCTACCGCTTCCAGTGTGCGGACGACTGGCTCGGTGGCGTCGAGGAATCCGGCGATCACCGCTGCGAGCAGGAACACCCCGGAGAGGGCGGCGAACTGCAGTTCCTTGATCTGCCAGAGCCGCTCGGGCTCACGCTCCTGCTCGTCAGCGCCGCGGGGTTCGTCGGTGCCGCAGCCGCATGCATCGCTCATCGGTGAGCCTCCTGCGTACCCGTCGTCGCGTCGGTGCCGGAGCGGGTTCCGTAGTTGGGGCACAGCGCGACGGCGTTGCCGGTGGCGGCCAGCAGCGTTTCGGCCGAGGCGAGCAGGTCGAGCAGTTCGGGGCGGGTCAGCGAGTAGAACACCTGCCGGCCTTCGGGGCGGCCGGTGACCAGGCCGCAGTCCCGCAGGCACGCCACGTGCGCCGACACGGTGGACTGCGCCAGGCCCAGCTCGCCGATCAGGTCGACGACGCGGGCCTCCCCGTCGGCCAGGCGGCGCACGATCGCCAGCCGAGCGCTGTCGGAGAGGCTGTGAAACAGCGCCACCGCAGCATCCAGATTCGAACAGGTCCCCGAAGTGCCGCCAGTGAGGCACGCATCCGACTCATTCATCGCCATATGGCGATGATAGCCGGTCAGCAACGATATTTCGAGCCGGGGTCGGAATCCGACGCCTGCGCGTCGACTGTCTCGCTCGTGGACTTGAGGGTGCAGCCGCCGCTGTGGGTGAACGGGTAGATCATCTGGCGCAAGTATCCGTTGGGGTAGTCGGGTTTGGCGGCCATGCCGAGTTGGGTGGAGTCGAAGCGGCGGGCCCGGTCATAGGAGTAGGTGCGCATCAGGTGATCCCACACCAGGGTGAACAGCCCGAAGTTGACGTCACCGACGCCGGCCCATTTCAGATGGTGGAAGCGGTGGCCTTCGTTGAGGGCCAAGACGTACTTGGCCACGCCGATGCGGTAGTCGGCGTTGGAGTGCTGCAGCAGCAGCTGGATCGCCACAGCCAGCGCCAGCACGGAGGCTACGTTGACCGGTAGTCCGATCAGGATCAGGGGTGCGACGCCGGCGGCCATCTCGACCGTCTGGTGCAGGGGGTGCTTCATCAGGCCGTTGAGACCGTAGAAGCGGGTGATGCTGTGATGCACGGCGTGAAACCGCCACAACACGCCGATCTTGTGGCTGGCCAGGTGCACCACGGTGATGCCGAGATCGGCGATCAGGATCGCGGCGAGCACCTGCAGCACGAACGGCCAACCGTGCGGCCACAGCTGCGGCGCGGGAACGATCGCGGCCAGCAGCGGGATGGCGGCGACGCTGGCCAGGATGAGGGTTTCGTTGACCGCGACGTGGACGCGGTCACGGGTGGTGTCGGCGCGATCATGGTTCCACTCGCGGTCATAGGGGATGATCCGCTCGACCAGGAACGACGTTGCGATCGCGACGCCCAGAATGGCCAGCAGCCAGTACTTCGGGGCGCCCGCGGCGCTCAGGGCGATGGCGGCGCCGTTGAGCCCGATCAGCATGAAGGGCACGTAGCCGTAGCGGGCCAGTGCCTGGACGGGGGTTCTGGTCAAAGGCGAGAAAGTCGTGCTCATGCCTCTATGGTCGGCGCCCTACCCGTGGCGAAGCTTGAATGATTCGGCTAACCGGTGCCGTCGAGATCCCAGGACACGTGCCGGCTCAGAACCGAGGGCGGCAGACCGAACATCTCGCGGGTCGTGCGAGTGAGGTGGGCGCTGTCGGCGAACCCCGCACCGTGCGCAGCCCCGGTCAGATCGTCACCGGCCTGCACCCGGGTGATCGCGACCTGCAACCGTGACCACAGCACGTAGCGGCGCAGCGGGATGCCGACCTGCTCGGTGAACACATGCGTCAACCGGCTCGCCGAAATCCCCACTCGCGCAGCCAGTTCCGTACCGCTGACCGGGCCCGCCGCCACGAGGTCGGGCAGCAGCCGCAACGCGTCATCGATCGCCGAGTGGCGAGGCGCAACGCCGTCTCCGGCAGTGGCGGGTGCCAGGTGCGCGATCAGCTCGTCGACTGCGATGGCCAGCGCCCGTCTACGGGTGAAAGAAGGCACTGGAGTCACGGTCCACCCGGAGCGGACCGCACGCAGGTGCGCGGACCGTCCTGGCGCCGACTCTGGGTCGAGGAACACCACCGTGCCCTCCTCGGCTCCGACCTCGACCCGGTGTGGTGCATCGGCGGGCACGACCACCGTCGTGCCTCGGAGTCGCGCGCCGTGCTCATCGAGCACCGTGAAAGCCGTTGTTGCGGCGATGATCTGAACGGCGTGGTGAGCGTGGGCATCGGTGACGCCGATCGACCCGGCGAAGGCCAACACCCCCGCACGCAGCAGCGCCGCCCCACCCCAGCGCGGTCCAACTGTGAGATCACCGCCAGACCTATTCATCGCCACGAAACGATGATAGCGTTCATCATTGATCGTCTAACGACGATGCCACCCATGTAATCCGATGGGTCAGGCACCAGTGGCGATTCGGTCTGCTGAGGGAAAGGAGTCTGCGGTGTTGATGAATCGGGCCGAGACTGCCCTGATCAACTCGCCGCCTCGGCGGTGGCTGCAACGCCTCTACGAGGTGCCGGTACTGCTGCGCTTCGGGGGCCGGCTCCTGCCGGGCAGCAGAGCCCTCGAAATCGGCTGCGGATCGGGCTACGGCTCACAGCTGGTGTTGCAGCGATTCGGCGCCGAGCGGATCGACGCCCTCGACCTGGACCCGGCGATGATCCACCGGGCCCGCGAGCGGCTCGCCTCCTACGGCGACCGAGTAATGCTGGTCCAGGGCAGCGCCACTGACCTTCGAGCCGCGCTGAACGCCGACGACGGCAGCTACGACGCGGTGTTCGACTTCGGCATCATCCATCACATCCCGGACTGGCGCGCCGCGGTGGCCGAAGCCGCCCGGGTGCTCACCCCCGGTGGACGCTTCTACTTCGAAGAAGTCACCGCCCACGCCCTCAACCGTCCCACCTACCGGAGATTGTTCGACCATCCCACCGACGACCGATTCACCGCCCAACAGTTCCTTCAGGAACTGCGCCGCCACGACCTGCTCATCCTCGGATCGGTCACCCGCATCCAGGGCGACTACCTGCTCGGCGTCGCCGCCAAGCCACTGCCTGCGGCCGGTGGGCGGTGATGGCCGCCGCGGCACTGGCCCTGTTCGTGGTCATGATGCTGACCCTGGGGGCGCTGCGCACCCTCATTCAGCGTCGCCGCACCGGTGACAGCGGCAACCGGCGCACGCTGTCACCAAGCGGCTCGCTGGGGTGGTCGGCGCTCACCGCCACCGACATCGGCTATCTCACGGTGGGTGTCGGTGGCCCGCTGGCGCACTGGCTGGGCCTGCCTCCCGTGAGCGGGCTGCAGCACCCGCCCGTTCAAGTGCTCGGCGTCGTCCTGACGGTGGTAGGCATCCTGGCCGCGTTCGGAGCGCAGATGGCGCTGGGAGCATCTTGGCGGATCGGGGTCAACGACCGTGAACGCACCGCGCTGGTCACCACCGGCCCCTTCGGCTGGGTGCGCAACCCCATCTTCACCGCGGCGCTCATCGCGTTCCTCGGCCTGGCGCTCATGGTCCCCAACCTCGTCGCGCTCATCGGCTGGGTCCTCGCCCTGACCGGCATCCAGACGCAGATACGGCTGATCGAAGAGCCCCACCTGAAACGCGTCCACGGCGAGCCCTATGCCCGCTACGCCGCCAGGGTCGGGCGCTTCCTGCCCGGATTGGGGCGCCTCCGCACCGACCGTCGCGACACCACCGAGGTCGACCGCAACGATCGCGAAGCAGACGCTGGACAGCATGGGTGAGGCCGCCTCCACCGACGCGACCTTCGCGTTCGTCGATTTGTCCGGTTTCACCGCCCTGACCGAAATGTGCGGCGACGAGCAAGCTGCTCACCTCGCCGGACGGCTCGTCGAACTGACCCGTGACTCGTTGGCCCTCGATGTGACGGTGGTGAAGACCATGGGTGATGCCGTGATGATCCACGCCCACGGCCCCGACACCATGATGGCGACCATCCTCGACCTCGCCGACCGCGCCGCCGACGAGGACGGCTTCCTTGGACTACGCGCCGGAATTCACCACGGCAGCGCAGTCCAACGGGACCACGACTACTTCGGCCATGCCGTCAACACCGCCGCACGCATCACCGCACTCGCAGGCGCCGGGCACGCCGTCATCACCGAACCGATCCTGCCCGCGTGTGAAGCGCTCGGCGTCGCAGCCCACCCGCTCGGCGCCACCGAGCTACGCAATATCAGCGCCCCAGTGGCGGTGTACAGGGTGCAGCTACCGCCGCCGCAATACCCCACCGATCCGGTCTGCCGTGTCCGCATCGACCCACGCACCGCCACCCACCATCTGCGCCACAACGACGATGACCTCTGGTTCTGCTCCGACCGCTGCGCCCAACGCTTCGCAGCACACCCCGCCAGATACGCGATCTGACGCCACGGGGCTAGTCGCGTTCCTCGGCCTTGCGCTCATGATCCCCAACCTCGTCGCGCTCATCGGTTGGGTCCTCGCCCTGACCGGTATCCAGGGCAGCGCCTTCCCAGAACCGCCGACCACCCCCGCGAAGGCCACCCGCCGGTTCCTCGCCGACGCCGCCCACGAACTGCGCACTCCGATCGCGGGCATACAGGCCGCCGCAGAACAGGTCGCCGCTTCGGCCCAGCAGCGGGACGACCCCGAGTCGCGGCGCCAGCAGCGCCGCGCAGACCTGCTACAAGGAGAATCCCGCCGCGCGGGCCGGCTGGTCACCGACATGCTGGACCTGAGCCGCATCGACGCAGGCCTTCCCTTGCACGCCATGGATGCGATCTCGCAGCGCTCGCCGACGCCGAGGTGCAGCACGCGGCCACGCTCGAGGGGGTCACCACCACGCCGACCACCGGTCGATGGATCGACCCGTTCGCAAGACTCTGACGACGCTCCGCTGAAGACCGACCGCATTCACGTCTAGCGGCGGGGGACTCAGCTCCCGCAGACCACTTCGGTAGCGCTGATCAGCGTCACCGGTCCCCCGCCCTGCAGGGATTCACTGGCGCGACGCACCATCTCCACCGCCTTGGACGCGGCTCTATCGGAATCCCATTCACGGACGTAGACGGTTACGGTGCGCAGTGCGCCGCCGGCTGAATCGACCTCGGTCTTCTCGACCTGCGTCGGCGGCAGACCGGGGTTCATGGCCCCTACTTCCTTGAGAAGCCGCTTGAAGACGACCAGATTTGGTGCCGTGCAGTGCATTACGACGCGTTGCAGTGGCGCACCTGGCGGCAGCGGCAGTCCTGGCTGTTCGTCGTTCCACCGCAGGCCGTGGGTGATGACACCGCTGGGTTTGCCGTTGCTATTCAGCCGGCGCGACCTGGGAACACCGCACGCCTCGGCGAATTCGTGCACGTCGAGGTTCGGATCCAGATTCCGCAGCACCTGCGCTGTCACCCACATCACGTTGATGAGCACATTCTCGGTCTCGTCCGGTGTGAGCTGGTCGTCGGTCGCTCGAGAGTCCCATTGCCGTTGATGACCGGCCCGATCGAGGCGGTAGGGCGCATCCGACCAGTCATGGGAAGAAATCTCGGCGGCAAATTCACGCGCAAGACGACTCAACATCATGTCCTCCTAGGAGACAGTCGCTGCCATCTCCCGTTGAGACGACACTGTGCGACGAAGCCCCAGCATAGCGGATTCGCCCATCGACCTCTGCCTTTTACCGCGGCACAGAGACGTGCTGCATGCAGCAGACCGAGCGTCTTAAGCGGGGTGACCTATCAACTCCGCGACATCGGCTAATGCCGACGCCACGGCAGCGATATCCGGCAGAGCCTTCACGGTGCAGATGGTGCCGTTCTCGTCGGCGATGGGCGCGCGCGGCGGAGGGGCCACTACCGATTTCCTCCTTCGTCCCGCCAGCTCCCGTGACCGATCGCGTAGCATGCGCAATCAGGACACTGTCAAAACCGGACACGGTCAGTGCGGCGGAAAACTGGGGTGACAAGGACCCCGCCTGGGCCGCGGTCGCCACCCAGCTGTGCCGCACGGTCGGCACCGCCGACCGCGCCACGGTGCTGGCCACCGCGGGCCTGGCGCTACGTGAGATCAACCACGTCCTGCGGGCGCTGCCGGGCGGCGGTCCCGGTGCGCGCCCGCCGTCGACGCTGGACACGACCCTGGAATTCGACGTCAGCACCGGATCGCTGACAGCCCGCCGGTGGTCGGCGCACCCGCAGTGCGCATGCTGACAGCGGCCGTTGCCAAGTCGTTGGTGGAAGTTCAGCGCGGTCGTGGATGATGGAATGGTGAGTGACATCAAGCGGGGCCGAGCAGCGCGCAACGCCAAGCTGGCGTCGCTGCCCGTGGGGATGGCAGGGCGTGCGGCGCTGGGCTTCGGCAAACGGCTGACCGGCAAGTCCAGGGACGAGGTCAACGCCGAGCTGATGGACAAGGCCGCTCAGCAGCTGTTCACCGTGCTCGGCGAGCTCAAGGGCGGTGCCATGAAGGTCGGCCAGGCCCTGTCGGTGATGGAAGCCGCGATCCCCGAGCAGTACGGCAAGCCCTACCGCGAGGCGCTGACCAAGCTGCAACGCGAGGCGCCGCCGCTGCCTGCGGCCAAGGTGCACCGCGTCCTCGACCAGCAGCTGGGCACCAAATGGCGCGACCGGTTCCAGTCGTTCGACGACAAGTCGGTGGCGTCGGCCAGCATCGGCCAGGTGCACAAGGCGGTGTGGTCCGACGGCCGCGAGGTCGCCGTCAAGATCCAGTACCCCGGCGCCGACGAGGCGCTGCGCGCCGACCTGAAGACGATGCAGCGCATGGTCAGTGTGCTCAAGCAGCTCTCCCCCGGCGCCGATGTGCAGGGTGTGGTCGACGAGCTGATCGAGCGTACGGAGATGGAACTGGACTACCGGCTCGAAGCCGACAACCAGCGCGCGTTCGCGAAGGCGTACGAGGGTGACCCGCATTTCGTGGTGCCGCACGTGGTGGCCAGCGCGCCCAAGGTCGTCATCCAGGAGTGGATCGAAGGCATCCCGCTGTCGCAGATCATCCGCGAGGGCACGCAGGAACAGAAAGATCTGATGGCCACCCGGCTGTTCGAGTTCTGCAACGACGCCCCGACGCGATTGGAGATGGTGCACGGCGACGCACATCCCGGCAACTTCATGCTGATGCCCGACGACAAGATGGGCGTGATCGACTTCGGGGCCGTGGCCCCGATGCCCGGGGGCTGGCCCGTGGAGCTCGGTCAGATCATGCGCTACGCCGTCGACAAGAACTACGAGAAGCTGCTGCCGACGATGGAGAAGGCGGGCTTCATCCAGAAGGGCCAGCAGGTCTCCACCCGCGAGATCGACGACATGCTCAAGCAGTACGTCGATCCCCTCCAGGTGCCGGTGTTCCACTACTCCCGCAAATGGCTGCAGCGCATGACGACGCTGGAACTGGACAAGGCGGCCGGCCAGATCAAGGCCGCGCGCCAGATGGACATCCCGCCGAAGCTGGCGATCCCGATGCGGGTGATCGCGTCGATCGTGGCGATCTCCTGCCAGCTCGACGCGCACGTCCCCACCCGGCGCATCGCCGAGGAGACGGTGCCCGGCTTCGCTGACCCCGACGCCGCAACGGCATCGGGGTCAGCGCAAAGCTAGGCTGCCACAGGGTCTTTCGCGTCCTTACGTGGCCGGCCCCGGGGCCGCTTGCGGGCGATGACGGTGCCCCGCTCGAAGATCTCGCCGCCCCACACTCCCCACGGCTCCTGCCGCTCCAACGCTGCGGTCAGGCACTCCCGCTGGAAAGGGCATTCGCCGCACAGGGCCTTCGCGCGCTCGAGATCGCGCGGGTCCTCGGCGAACCACAGGTCGGGATTCTCGACATGACACGGCACCGACAGCTTTGAGCTCTCACATGTCAGGGAAGACATGTCCGGTCCTCTGCTTCCTGGTCGTTTCGTTCGTCTGGCTGAACTCTGTGGTGGATCGGTGACCAGGTCTTGTCTGGGGAAAGACGAAGGCCACGGATCCGTGGTTGCGGGTCCGTGGCCTGGGATGGCGGTTTGGGGGCTCTGGCTAGTGAAAGCCCCTCACGGACGCGGCAACCGTGCCGGCTGCGGCGGCGCGGCGCTTACGCGCGGCGGCAGCGGCGGGAATGGCGGTATGCACCTCTGTGAAGGCGTGCGGGGACCACGGCATGCCGGCTGCCGCTACGACGTAAAACGCGTTATTTCTCACCATGATCGCGGCATCCTCCTCTCGCACATGCACCAACGTGTGTTGTTCTGAGGCTAGACGCTACCAGCGAAATCCCTCAACACATTTTTGACCTGCGCTTTTGGCGCGATTTTTACGATTTCTGGCGGTCTCTGACCAGCCCGAGCACATCGGCGCCGAACTGCTCGAGCTTGCGGGCGCCGATACCCGGGATCGCGACCAGCGCGGCATCATCGCCCGGCAGCGACTCCGCGATCGCGATCAGCGTGTTGTCGGTGAACACCACATAGGCGGGCACGCTCATCTCCTTAGAGATGCGCAGGCGCCAGTCCTTCAGGTCGGCGAGCAGTTGTTCGTCGATGTCGGACGGGCACGTCTCGCACCGGCGGAGCATGATCGCCGCCGACGCCGACAGCGGGGCGTTGCACACCCGGCACCGCGGGGCCGGACCGCGGGGCTTGCGCGACCGGCTGGGCCCGTCGTCACGCGCGGACTGCGGCGCGATGCCGTTGAGAAACCGCGACGGCCGCCGGCCCTGACGCCCCCCGGGGTTGCGGGCCAGCGCCCAGCTGAGCGTCAAATGCACACGCGCCCTGGTGATTCCGACGTAGAACAGGCGCCGCTCCTCCTCGACGGGTTCGCTGTCGGGACCGTGGGACAGGGCATGGGAGATGGGCAGCGTGCCGTCGGCCAGACCGACGAGGAACACCGCGTCCCACTCCAGGCCCTTCGCGGCGTGCAGCGACGCGAGCGTGACGCCCTGCACCACCGGAGGGTGACGCGAGTCCGCCCGCTGCCGCAACTCGGTCAGCAGCGTGCGCAGATCCAGCTGCGGGCGCTGGGCGACCTCGTCGTCGACGAGGTCGGCGAGCGCGGCCAGCGCCTCCCAGCGGTCCCGGGCGCGGGTACCGGCCGGCGGCTCGGCGGTCAGGCCGAGCGGCTCCAGCGTCGCCCGCACCAGCTCCGGCAGCGCCAGCGCGGTGTCGCGGTCACCGGCGCGCTGCAGCGCCAACAGGGCCTGGCGCACCTCCTGACGGCTGAAGAAGCCTTCGCCGCCGCGGACCTGGAACGGGACACCCGCCTCGGTGAGCGCCTCCTCGTAGACCTCCGACTGGGCGTTGATGCGGTACAGCACCGCGATTTCGGCGGGCGCAGTCCCGGACTCGACGAGCTTCTTGATGCTGCGCGCCACCGCGGCGGCCTCGGCGACCTCGTCCGGATACTCGTTGAACGTCGGATTCGGCCCGGGCGGACGCTGTCCGACCAGATGCAGCCGACTGCCCGCCATCCGGCCGCGGGCCGCGGCGATGACCCGGTTGGCCAGCGACACGACCTGCGGCGTGGACCGGTAGTCCCGCTCCAGCCGGACCACCGCGGCGTCGGGGAACCGGCGCGAGAAGTCCAGCAGATAGCGCGGCGAGGCGCCGGTGAACGAATAGATGGTCTGGTTGGCGTCGCCGACGACGGTCAGGTCGTCGCGGGTGCCGAGCCAGGCGTCGAGCACCCGCTGCTGTAGCGGGGTCACGTCCTGGTATTCGTCGACGACGAAGCAGCGGTAGCGATCCCGGAATTCCTGGGCGACCGCGGCGTCGTTCTCGATGGCGGCGGCGGTGTGCAGGAGCAGGTCGTCGAAGTCCAGGAGCATCAGATCGTTGCCGCGGGCCTTCAGCGCCTCGTACCCGGCGTAGGCGGCCGCGACCTTCGCCGCGTCGAACGGGATGTCGCGACCGGACTCGGCCACCGTCGCCGGATAGTCCTCGGGACTGATCAACGACGCCTTGGCCCATTCGATCTCCCCCGCCAAATCGCGGACGTTGTCGGTTCCGGTGGGCAGACCGCTGCGGTTGGCGGCCTGGGCGACCACCGCGAACTTCGAGTCGAGCAGCTGCCAGTCGGTGGTGCCGACGACCCGCGGCCAGAAGTAGGCGAGCTGGCGGCGCGCGGCGGCGTGGAACGTCTGCGCCTGCACGGATCCGGTTCCGGTTCCGTCGTCGAGCGCGCGCAGCCGCCCCCGCATCTCCCCTGCCGCGCGCTGGGTGAACGTCACGGCCAGCACCTGACCGGGCGCGACGTGGCCGGCGGTGACCAGGTGCGCGATGCGCCGGGTGATGGTGCGCGTCTTGCCGGTGCCGGCGCCGGCGAGCACGCACACCGGCCCCCGCGGAGCGAGGACGGCTTCGCGCTGCTCCTCGTCGAGGTCGCCCAGCAGCCGGTCACGCGAAGCCGTCGGGGACATGGCGACCATCATGTCAGCGCGGCCCGACAATCGCGGGCTGGGCCGGGGCATGTTCGCGGGGTCGACTACGTTGAAGGGCTTATGAGCGCTGACGACACTGCTGCAGTGACCATGTACACGACGTCGTGGTGTGGCTACTGCGTCCGTCTGAAGAAGGCACTGAAGAACGAGGGCATCACCTTCGCCGAGGTGAACATCGAAGAGGATCCCGCCGCTGCGGAGTTCGTCGGCTCGGTCAACGGTGGCAACCACGTCGTCCCGACGATCAAGTTCCCCGACGGTTCCACGCTGACCAACCCGAGCGGCGCCCAGGTGAAGGCCAAGCTCGCCAGCTGAGCGCGCTCAGTCCGCGGCAGCCCAGGATTCGATGATCTCCCGGGCGATCGAGATCGACCCTGGCAGCAACAGCCGCGACTCGCTCGACGAACTCCAGTCGCCCTGATCGAGGGCCTCGCGGATCTCGGCACGGGTGAACCATGCCGCCTCGGCGATCTCTCCGTCGTTGAAGGCGAACTCCTGCTGCGGATCGCCGAGCGCGTGGAAGCCGACCATCAGCGACCGCGGGAACGGCCACGGCTGGGAGCCCAGATACTCGACATCGGTGACGGTGAGGCCGATCTCTTCGGCGATCTCGCGCACCACGCACGTTTCGAACGACTCCCCGGCCTCGACGAAGCCGGCCAGGATCGAGAACAGCCGCGGCGGCCACACCGTCTGCCGGGCCAGCACCGCGCGGTCGTGGCCGTCGTGCACCAGGCAGATCACCGCGGGGTCGATGCGAGGGAACTCCTCCTGCCCGGTCACCGGGTTGATGCGCGACCAGCCCGCCTTGATGGGTGTGGTCGGGGTGCCGTCGACCGGGCTGAAGCGGGCGTGGTCATGCCAGTTGAGCAGCGCCGTGGCGGTGGCGACGAGCTGGGCGCTGACGTCGTCGAAGACGTGACCGGTGCGGCGCAGATCGAGCACCTGTGTCTGCGCGTCCGGGTCGTCGGGCGGCTGCAGATCCGAGCGCACCCCCCAGACGTGCCGGCCGTCCTGGAGGCGGCCGAGGAACACGGCGTCCTCCGGGGGTGCGTCACCGGCGTCGGTGGCCCGGTGCAGGACCGCGCGGCCGTCGGCGATCAGCACCTGGTTGCGGCGATCCACCCGCAGCAGCAGCGCGTCGGCCCAGCCGGCCACCGCCGCGTCGACGTCGGTGCGCAGCGTGTCGGCGCGGTCGGCACCGACGCGGGACAGCAGGGGGACGTTGCGCAGCCGGAAGCCGGCGGTCATCGCTCGGCGTCCGCGGAACGGATGTAGAGCAGGCGATCCCCCAGCTCGAGCGCGTCGACCTCGGGTTCGTCCACCCGGATCAGCTTTCCGTTGCGCACCACGCCGAGCACGATGTCGGACTGGTGACGCGGCGACCCGCCCGCCTCCTTCGGCGTCACCTCCCGCTCGGCGATCGCGAACCCGGCGTCCGGGGTGAGCAGGTCCTCCATCACCTCGACCACGCTGGGTGTCTGGACCGCGATGCCGAGCAGCCGGCCGGCGGTCTCGGAGGTGACCACGGTGGAGTCGGCCCCGGACTGCTTGAGCAGATGCTGGTTCTCCGCTTCCCGGACGGCCGCGATGATCTTGGCGTTGGGCGCGAGTTCGCGGGCGGTCAGCGTCACGAGCACGGCGGTGTCGTCCCGGTTGGTGGCGACGATGATCGACTTGGCGTGCTGCGCACTGGCCAGCCGAAGCACCTCGGAGTCGGTGGCGCTGCCGCGCACGGTCACCAGGCCGGCGCTCTTGGCGCGCTCCAGGGCGGCGACGTCCTCGTCCACCACGACGATGTCCGCGGGCGCGACCTCGTCGCCGACCATCGCCGCGGCGGCGGTGCGGCCCTTGGTGCCGTAGCCGACGATGATGATGTGGTTGCGCACTCTGTTCCTCCAGCGCTGGATTTGGTAGACCTGCCGCGACTGCGTGGTGAGGGTCTCGACGGTGGTACCGATGAGCACGATCAGGAACGCGACGCGCAGCGGCGTGATCACCAGGACGTTGACCAGCCGCGCGGACGGCGTGATCGGGGTGATGTCGCCGTAGCCCGTGGTGGACAGTGACACGGTCGCGTAGTAGAGGCAGTCGAGGAACGACAGCGGGTTGTCCTGCGCGTCCCGGTAGCCGTCGCGGTCGAAATACACGATGAACACCGCAGCGAACAGCGCGGCGAGGGCGTAGACGACGCGGACGGTGATGCGCCGCGACGGACTGACCATCGTGGTGGGGATCTGGACCCGGTCGGTGAGCGCGTGCACCGGTAGGTCGGCCAGGGACTGGTCGAACCGGCGCAGCCGTCGGCGCAGAGCGCCCTCAGCCACGGGGGCCAGTCACGATGTGAGGCTGTCGCACCCGCACAATGTAATCATGACCTCCTCCCCGACTGCACTGAAGCGGTTCACCTCGTCATCGCGTGGCACCAAGATGGGCGTCTGGCTGATCGGCATGGGGGTCCTGCATTTCGCGGCGCCGCAGCCGTTCGACTCGATCGTGCCCGAGGAACTGCCCGGCACCCAGCGCTTCTACACGCTGGCCTCCGGCGTCGCCGAGGTCGGTGTCGGCGCTCTGCTGGTGGCGCCGCAGACCCGCAGATTCGGTGCGCTCGCCGCGATCGCGCTGTTTCTCGGCGTGCTCCCCGGCAACGTGAACATGGTGCGGTTGTGGAAGAACAAGCCGCTGCCGATGCGGTTGATCGCGATCGCACGGCTGCCGATGCAGATTCCGATGATCACACAGGCGCTGAAGGTCTACCGCGAGAGCTGAGTTCACGCGGCGTCGCCGTCAGCGGGCTCGGCGAGCAGGGCGGCCAGTTCGTCGGCATCGGGCAGCGCCGCGGGGGTGACCGTGCGCCCGGAACGGACGTAGTGGAACGCCGCCCGCACCGACGACGGCGGACAACCCTTCAGCCGGGCCCATGCCAGGCGGTACACCGCCAGCTGAATCGCGTTGTGTGCCAAATCCTCCGGCGTGGCCGGCGGCTCACCGGTCTTCCAGTCCACCACCGTCACCCCGCCGTCGTCGTCGGCGAACACCGCGTCGATGCGGCCGCGGACGACGCGGCCCGCGATCATCATGTCGAAGGGAACCTCCACCTCCAGCGGGCTGCGCGCCGCCCATCTCGACACCGCGAATGCGGCCTGAAGTTCCTCGAGCTCACCGCGGTCCTGCCGGTCGGCGTCGACGGCGCCGGGCAGATCGTCGAGGTCGAACAGCTTCTCCGCCTGGTAATACCGCTGCACCCACTCGTGAAACGCGGTGCCCAGCAGGGCCTGTGCGTCCGGACGCCGGGGCAGCCGCCGATGGAGGCGCTGCGCCGCGGCGTCGGGGTCACGCCCCAGTTCGACCATGGCGCTGACCGACAGCTGCACCGGCAGCGGCGGCGCGGGCCGCCGGCCCGCCCGTTCGCGCTCGGCGAGCAACGCGTCCACGTCGGCGACCCAGCCGTGCGGATCCTCGGCGACGACGGGGTCGGCGTCGCCGGCGATCACGGCGGACACCAGCGCGGCACCGTGATCGGCGCGGTCGCGACGGCCCGCCAGCGGATCGACCGGCCACATCGCCTCGATCACGCGGCCGCGCAACGGATTCGGCTCTCCGTCGGCAGGCGCGTCGGCCCACACGTCGATCGAGCCGCACGGCGTACCCGCAGCTGCCGCGGTGTCGATGACCTCTTTGAGTTCGGTGAGGAACGTCGACGGTCCGCGCGGCTTGGATTCGGTGGCGCCCCAGTGGTGCCCGGACACCAGCAGCGTGCGCTCGGCACGCGTCAAGGCCACGTACAGCAGGCGACGCTCCTCGTCGGTGCGCCGCTGATCGAGGCTGCGCTTGTGATCGGAGATGGCATCCGAGAGCGATTTACGGTCGTTGACCCGGGAGGTGTCCAGCACCGGCACACCGTGTTCGGACACCGTGGCGCAGTCACCGCGCAGCAGCGGCGGCAGGTCGGCGGCATCGGTGAGCCAGGTGCGTGGCGACGCTGTCGACGGGAACACCCGCCCGACGAGGTGGGGGACGGCGACGATCTGCCACTCCAAGCCCTTGGCCGCATGCACGGTCAGAATCTGCACCCGATCCTGCGCGACCGTGATCTCCGCGGGGGCCAGCCCGTTCTCGACCTGCTCGGCGGCGTCGAGGTAGGCCAGCAGACCTGACACCGTCGCGCCGGAGCGGGCTGCGAAGTCGGCGACGACATCGCTGAAGGCGTCGAGATGCTCGGTGCCGGACCAGCCCGCCGTCACCGGCCGCGCGGCCCTGACCTCGACGTCGACGCCGAGCATCCGCCGGATCTCGGCGATCAGATCGGGCAGCTGGCCGTCGAGGTGGGCGCGCAGGGCGCTCAGCTCCCGGCCCAACGCGACGATGCGGGCGTGCCCGGCCGGCGAATACGCCTCTGCTGCACCGGGATCACACACCGCGTCAGCCAGGCAGGCGACGTCGGCGTCGGGTCCGAGTTGGCCGACGATGTGATCGACGCTCCCCCGCTCCGCGGCCGGTGCATCGACCAGCGTCACCGCGCGGCGCCACAGCGCCTCGATGTCGGCGGCACCGAGGCGCCACCGGGGGCCCGTGAGCACCCGCACCGCGGCCGCGCCGGCCATCGGGTCGGCGGCCAGCCGCAGCATCGCCACCACATCGGCCACCTCGGGCACCGCCAACAGGCCGGCCAGACCGACCACCTCGACGGGGATGCCGCGCCGGGTCAGCGCCTCGGCCATCGGGGCGGCGTCGGCGTTGCGACGCACCATGACCGCGGCCGTGGGCGCCACCCCGTCGACGGCCAGCCCGGCGCGGTACCGGGACGCCACCTGCTCGGCGACCCACTCCCGCTCGGTCTCCACGTCCGACAGCAAGGCGCAGCGCACGTCTCCCGGGTGGGCGTCGGGCCGCGGCAACAGCGACCGCACCGACACCGACCGGCGGCGCGCATCCATCGACACCTCGTTCGCCAGGTGCAGCACCTCCGGCGGGTTACGCCAGCTGGTCCGCAATTCCAGTGTGGGCGCAGGGGTTCCGTCGGCAAGCGGGAAGTCGGTGGTGAACCGGGGCAGGTTGGTGGCCGACGCGCCGCGCCACCCGTAGATCGACTGGATCGGATCGCCGACCGCGGTCAGGGCCAGCCCGTCGTCGGCGCCGTTGCCGAACAGCGAGGCCAGCGCCACCCGCTGCGCGTGCCCGGTGTCCTGGTACTCGTCGAGCAGCACCACCCGGTAACGCTGCCGCAGTTGCTCACCCACCTGCGGGAACCGCGACGCGAGCTGGGCTGCGGCGGCCATCTGCATCCCGAAGTCGACGACCCGCTCCTCGCGCATACGCCGGTGCAGAGCGTCGATCAGCGGTACCAGCGCGGTGCGCTCGGTCTGCGTGGCGAGCATCCGCAGCAGCCACTGACTGGGGCCGCGGTCGCGCTGGTAGGGCCCCGCGGGCAGCGTGTGCACCAGGCGTTCCAGCTCGATGTGGGTGTCGCGCAGTTGGTCGGTGTCGACCAGGTGTTCGGCCAGTTGACCGGCCAGTCGCAGCACCATCGCGGTGATCGCCGCCGGGGACTTATCGGTGTCGAGCGGACCGGGATGCTCGCAGACCACGCGAAACGCCAACTGCCACAGCTCGGTTTCCCCGAGCAGGCGGACGTCGGGTTCGACCGGCAACAGCAACCCGTGTTCGCGCAGCAGAGTTCCGGCGAACGCGTGATAGGTGCTGACCGTGACCGCGTCGTCGCCCAGGTCGGCCGCACCGGGCACCACCAGCCCGGCTCCCGCCAGCCGCGCCAGCCGCGCCCGCACCCGGCGCAGCAACTGGCCCGCGGCCTTGCGGGTGAACGTCAGGCCCAGCACCTCGCCGGGGGTGGCGAACCCGTTGGCGACCAGCCAGACCACGCGGGCGGCCATCGTCTCGGTCTTGCCGGCACCGGCGCCCGCGATCACCACCAGCGGACCGGGCGGGGCGGCGATGACCGCAGCCTGTTCGTCGGTCGGCGCGAAAAGACCCAGGGCCCCGGCCAATTCGGTGGGGCTGTACCGCGGTGTCGTCACACGTCACTCCTGGTCTGCTGGGCAGGACACAACGCGGCCACCGGGCAGTGCGCGCAGCCGTCGTTGACCCGGGCGAGGAAGCCGGGCCCCTGGGTCGCCGCGGCAGCGTCGCGCACCTGAGCGCGCCACTGCTCGCGTCCGTCGGCCGTCAGCGCGTCCTGCTCACGTTCGGCCGCCGCACCGCCGCTGGTCTTGCCGAGATACACCAGCCGCCCGCCCCCGGGCTCCGCGCCCTCGGGGAGGAGGCCCTCGGCCACGGCCAGCTGGTACATCGCCAGCTGCGCATGGTTCTGCGCGTCGTCCTTGGTGACGGGACTCTTGCCCGTCTTGATGTCGACGACGACGAGCCGCCCTTCGCTGTCCCGCTCGAGACGGTCGAGGCGACCGCGCACCCGCACCGCCGGCAGGTCCCCGTCGGCGGCGACGATCTCGCCGTCGACCTCCACCTCGGTGCCGACCTCGGTGAGGTGGTGGCGGCTGTCGGAGCGCCAGCGCGCGAACGTGGCGAGCATCTCCTGATGCCGCTGCAACTCGTTGTCGGCGTGCCACCGGGCGTCGAAAGGCAACGCTTCCCACACCCCGCCGAGCTCGCGGTGCAGCTGCTCCTCCGACGCGTTCGATTCCGACACCAGGGCGTGCACCAGTGATCCCAGCGCGGACCTGACGTCGCGCATCCTGCCGCCACCGTGGCGTTCCATCAGCCACCGCAGCGGGCAGTCCGACAGCATCTGCAGCGTCGACGGCGACAGGGTCACGGTGTGGCCGTCGCCGTCCCACAGGGGCGCGTCGCTGGAGACGTCCCGCATGCCGTACCAGTGGGCCGGATCGGCGCCGTGCACGCCCGCCTCGGCCAACCGCGCCAATTGTGCTGCTGCGCAGGCTCTCTCGATGTCGTTCACCGCATCGGACGGAGCGCAGACCACCGACCGCAACCGCCCCACCACGGCGGCGGGAGCGAGCACCCGTGGCGCCTGGATGGGCACATCGGGCTCAGCCGGCGGTTCCGTCGCCGTCGCGGCGAGCTCATGGCAGAACGGCGACGGCAGCAGCGCGGCGTCACCGCTGTCGCTGTCGACGGCGGTGACCAGCAGCCGGCTGCGCGCGCGGCCCATCGCCGCGATGAGCAGCCGGCGCTCCTCGGCCAGCAGCGGCGCGCGTCCCGACAGCGCACGCTCCCCCGGTTCGGCGACCCCGTCGAGGATGTCGACCAGCTGCTGGGTCGCGAGCACCCCGCCGCGGGGTTGCACGTTGGGCCACAGGCCTTCCTGCACGCCCGCGATGACCACGAGGTCCCACTCGCGCCCCAGCGCGGCATGCGCACTGAGCACCGCGACCGCCTCGGACGCCGGGCCGTCGTCGCGCCGGACCGGCGGCAGCGTCAACGCCGCGACTTGGTCCACCAGACCGCGCAGTGACGCGCCCGCGGTCTGCTCGACGTGCTGTTCGGCGACGTCGAACAGCGCGGTGACCGCATCCAGATCGCGATCGGCCTGAGCGCCGGCCGGTCCGCCCCGCTCGCTGGCCGCCAGCCAGCGCCGCTGCAGACCCGAGCGGTTCCACGCCTCCCACAACGTGTGTCGCGGATCCCGCCCCTGCTCCGCACTGCGCCGCGCTGCGGAAAGGACGATCCGCACCCGCCGCACCGCCCGCGCCAGCTCGTCGGGAAGTCGCTGGAGGCCGGTGGAGCCGTCGCCGCTGAGCGCCGCGACCAGGAGCTCGCGGAAATCGCGCTCCGGATCGCCGGCGGCCCGCCGCAGGGCGCGCCGCAGCTGCCGCAACGACACCGGGTCGACGCGCCCGATCGGACCGGTCATCAGTGCCAGCGCCCGTTCGCCGTCCAAGCCGTCGGCCGTGGCCTCCAGCACCGTCAGCAGCGCCCGCACCGCCGGCATGTCGGCGAGCGCGACATCGCTCTGCGGCACCTCGACCGGGACACCGGCGGCGCTCAGCGCGCGGCTGAGCGGCGCGCCCATCCGGGGCACCGAGCGCACGATCACCGCCATCTGCGACCACGGCACACCGTCGACGAGGTGTGCCCGGCGCAACGTGTCGGCGATGACCGCTGATTCGGCATGTGCGGATGCGGCGATGCGCACCGCGACCGACCCCGCAGCGTCGGTGCCGGTGAATTCCCGTGTGGCGTCGGGACCGGGCAGCCTGCGGCCGACTGCGGCGATGGCGTCGGCCACCGGCCCCGCGCACCGGTGCGACCGGGTCAGCGTGATGGCCGGGCCGTCACCGCGCAGCAGGGCCGGGTCGGCACCGCGGTACCCGAACACCGTCTGATGCGGATCGCCGGCGATCACGGTCAGCTCGGCGCCGGCGGCCAGCACCGTCACCAGCCGCGCAGCCTGCGGGTCGAGGTGCTGAGCGTCGTCGACGAGCAGCAGCGCCACCCGCGCCCGCTCGGCCGAAAGCAGGTCGGCGTCGGCGGCCAGCGCTTCCAGCGCGGCACCGACGAGTTCGGCGGCACCGAGCGCCGGCACCGTGGCCTGCGGCGCCGCCATGCCCACGGCCGACCGCAGCAGCATGATCTGTTCATAGGCCTGCGCGAAGCGGCCCGCGGCCTGCCATTCGGCGCGGTCGGCGCGCCGGCCGATGCGTTGCAGTGCAAGCGGATCGACACCGCGCTCACTGCAGCGGGCCAGCAGGTCGCGCAGTTCGGTGGCGAAGCCGACCGTGCTCAGCGCGGGCCGCAGCCGCTCCGGCCACCGCACCGGTGAGGCGTTACCGTCCTCGAGGTCGCCGGCGAGCAGCTCGCGGATGATCCCGTCCTGTTCGGCACCGGTGATCAGGCGCGGCGGCGGGCTCCCGGCACGCTGTGCGGCCAGCCGGAGCACCGCGAACGCGTAGGAGTGGACCGTGCGCACCAGCGGTTCCCGCACCGCCGTCTGCTCGCCGCCGGCGAGCATCGTCGCGGTGATCGCGGCGCGGGCCTGCGCGCCGAGCGTCGACGAACCCGTCAGCAGCAGAACCGATTCCGGATCGCGCCCGGCCGTCAGGTGCGCCGCCGCGGTCGTGATCAGCGTGCCGGTCTTGCCCGTACCCGGGCCGCCGAGCAACCGCACCGTGCCGCGCGTCTCCGGACGGGCCAGGGCGTCGGTCGTCAGTTCGGTGTGCGGCGCGGACATGAACGCACTACATCACGAGGGTCCGACAAGTGGGCTGCGGTGGAGTCGCGGCCGGCCGCCTGGCAGCATCGACACCTGTGACCGAGCTGTTGTGCACCTATCGATTCGGGCCGTCGACCCCTGCGCGGGTGCTGGCCGTCCACGGGCTGACCGGACACGGCAAACGGTGGGAGACGCTGTTCGGCCGGCACCTTCCCGACGTGGCGGCGCTCGCGCCGGATCTACTCGGCCACGGCCGGTCGTCATGGGACGCGCCGTGGACGATCGAGGCGAACGTCAGCGCCCTGGCGGCCCTGCTCGACGCCGAGGGCGGCGCTCCGGTGGTGGTGGTCGGGCATTCGTTCGGCGGGGCGGTGGCGCTGAATCTCGCCGCGGCACGGCCGGATCTGGTCGCCGGACTGGCGCTCCTCGACCCCGCGGTCGCCCTGGATGGCCGGTGGATGCGCGAGGTGGCCGACGACATGTTCTCCTCGCCGGACTACACCGACCGCGCCGAGGCCCGCAACGAGAAGACCGGCGGGTCGTGGGGTGAGGTCGACGAGACCGAGCTCGACCGGGAACTCGACGAACACCTCGTTGACCTGCCGAACGGACGGGTGGGATGGCGCATCAGCATCCCCGCGACGCTCGCGTACTGGAGTGAGCTGACCCGGCCGGTGCCCGTCCCGCGTGACGGCACACCGACCACGCTGGTGCGGGCCACCTACACCGAGCCGCCGTATGCCACCGACGAGTTGATCGCCGCACTCGACGCCGGTCTGGGGCCGAATCTGACTGTGCTGGAATGGGATTGCGACCACATGGTGCCGCTGGCCAAGCCCGCCGAGACGGCCGCGGTGATCCGGGACCTGCTCGGCTGACCCGTGGCGGCCATCACCGACGAGCAGGTGGAGACCGTGCGCGCACTGGTCGCGTCGGTTCCCTCGGGAGCGGTCACGACCTACGGGGACATCGCCGACGCGGCCGGCCTGCCGAGCCCGCGCATCGTCGCGTGGATCATGCGCACCGATTCGTCGGACCTGCCCTGGCACCGGGTGATCCGGGCGTCGGGCCGGCCGGCGCCGCACCTGGCGACCCGCCAGCTGGAGCGGCTGCGGGCCGAAGGCGTGCTGGCCCGCGACGGCAGGATCGCGTTGGCCGAGTACCGGCACACCTTCTGACGCACCGGTGAGAACACATGGCTGTGCTCGAGGGCTGATTCGCGACCAGGAATGCTATTCCGCGGGAGGTCCCCCAATTCCGCGGGGAACTAGAGGGCGAGACGCACCAGGGCTGCCGTGCGCGCCAGCCCGGGGAACGCCGCCGCCGTCGACCGCGGATGCAGCGCGTGCACGGCGAGCCGGAACATCAACGCGCGCAACAACATCTGCGGCCACTCGGGCAGGGCGTTCCAGCGCTCGATCAGCCCGTCGTCGGCCTCCCCCCACGACAGCGCGTCGACGACGACGACACCGGCCGCCCAGGCCGGGGGTCGCCAGTAGGGCGTGATGTCGGTGATGCCGGGCGCCGCCGTGCCGGCGAAAAGCACTGTGCCGTAGAGATCTCCGTGCACCAGCTGGCTGGGGCTGCGCGTCGGCCGGCGCAGCGTCGCGAGCTGGTTGATCAGCTCGACGGACTTCTGCCCGTCCGCGGTGCCGGGCGCCACCCGCGCCCCGGGCGGCAGCGAGTGCAACGGCCGTTCCTCCCATGCGGCGCGATCGGCGGCGATGAACACGTCGACGTCGGCCCACGGCGCGATCGGGGGCTGGGTCAGGAAACGCGGCCGCTCCAGCTTGGCGGTGGCCTCGTGCAGTCGCACCGCAGCGGAGACGACCTCGTCGTGGCGCGGTTCCGGGGTGCCGGCGACGTAGGTGTCGGCCCGCCAGCCCGCGACGACATAGCGGCCGTCGGTCGAACGCACCGGACGCGCGAGCCGGACCCCGTCGACGAACAGCGTCTCGCGCACTTTCGCCGACCAGGCGGCGCGGGCGTGGTCGGCGACCATCGAGAGCACGACCTCACCGCAGCGCCAACCGCCCTCCCAGCTGGAACCCAGCGGCACCGGCTGCACTCCGGACAGCCCGAAGGCTGTGAGGACATGCTCGGGTGGGCGCTCGGCGGTCACCGCATCAGCGTAATTGCCGCGGACGCCAACCCCGCGTTAGTACATCACCATGTCGGGTTCGAGTTGCTTGCCCCAGGCCACGATCCCGCCCTGGACGTGCAGCGCATCGGAGAACCCGGCGTTCTTGACGATCGCGAGCACCTCTGCCGAGCGCACGCCGGTCTTGCAGTAGAACACCGGGGTCCGGTCGACGGTCAGCTTCGACAGGGCCTCGCCGCTCTCGAACGCGCCCTTGGGAATCAGCTGCGCACCCTCGATGTGGTTGATGTCCCACTCCACGGGCTCCCGGACGTCGATCAGCGCCAGCGGCTTACCTGAATCGAGCAGCTCGGCCAGTTCGCGGGGCGTGATCGTCGATTCCGCGGCAGCCTCCGCGGCGGCGTCGGACACCACGCCGCAGAACTCCTCGTAGTCGATGAGCTCGGTGATCTTCGGCGTCGACGGATCCTTGCGGATCTTGATCGTCCGGTACGTCATGTCCAGCGCGTCGTAGACCATCAACCGGCCCAGCAGCGGCTCGCCGATGCCGGTGAGCAGCTTGATCGCCTCGGTGCCCATCACCGACGCGATCGAGGCGCACAGGATGCCCAGCACACCGCCCTCGGCGCACGACGGCACCATCCCCGGTGGCGGCGGCTCGGGATAGAGGTCGCGGTAGTTCAGGCCCAGCCCGTCGGGCGCGTCCTCCCAGAACACCGACACCTGGCCCTCGAAGCGGTAGATCGACCCCCACACGTACGGCTTGCCGGCCAGCACGGCCGCGTCGTTGACGAGGTAGCGCGTCGCGAAGTTGTCGGTGCCGTCGAGGATCAGGTCGTAGTCGCCGAAGATCTCGACCGCGTTGTCCGGCTCCAGCCGGACTTCGTGCAGCACCACGTTCACCAGCGGGTTGACCTCGAGGATCGAGTCCCGGGCGCTTTCCGCCTTGGAGCGGCCGATGTCGGACTGGCCGTGGATGATCTGGCGCTGCAGGTTGGACTCGTCGACGACGTCGAACTCGACGATGCCGATCGTGCCGACCCCGGCGGCGGCCAGATAGAGCAGCGTCGGCGAGCCGAGGCCGCCGGCGCCGATCACCAGCACGCGCGCGTTCTTGAGGCGCTTCTGCCCGTCCAGGCCGAGGTCGGGGATGATCAGGTGACGGCTGTACCGCGCGACCTCGTCGCGGGTGAGTTCAGCCGCTGGCTCGACCAGCGGCGGCAACGGTGAGGACACCGAGTTCTCCTTGGTTGGCGTGCAAGACCCATCTCAACAGGTACGGGTTCCAACAGCAACGAGGCCCCGTCGCTTCCCGCCCGGTCAGGCGATCGGATAGGGCCAGGGGTTGAAGCGGCAGGTCTTCCCGTCGGGGGTGACGGTGCCCGGGTCGAACCGGGCCGCATCGTTGTTGTTGGTCGAGAACGTCTGCTGCATCATGATCGGCGCCAGTTCGCCGCTGACCGTGCACTGCTCGTGCCGGGGATACCCGATCGCGTGCCCGACCTCGTGGTTGATGACGTACTGCCGGTAGGAGCCGATGTCGCCCTGGAACGGCACCGCCCCCCGCACCCAGCGGGCCTCGTTGATGAACACCCGCGGCTGGCCCTCGAACGCCGGGTTGTAGCAGGACGCCTCGAGCTGGATGTCGTAGCCGCAGCCCTCGCGCACCGTCATCGGTGAGGTCAGCGACACGCGGAAGTCGGGCTGCACACCGGCGCTGTCGTCGACGCGGACGAACGCGAACTGCGGGTTGTGCGTCCAACTCTTCGGGTTGGCCAGGGTTTCGCTGACCATCCGGGCGAAGCCGTCGTCGCCGCCGAACGTCGTGGTGTCCACGCCGTCCTCCACCTCGACGGTGTAGGTGAAGACCTTGCTGGTGCCCTCCCCGACCTGCGGGGCCGTGCCCGGAACGACGTGCCAGGTGCGCGCGCCCGCCTCGGTGAACGGCCCGCCCTCGGGAAGGATCCCGGTCGGCAGGTTCGCGTCGAACTGGGTGAGTCCCTTGGGGGGTGCGCCGACGATCGCGGTGCTGGCCATGCCGATCGTCGGCGGGCCCTGCACGGGGCCCTCCTCCTCCGCGGCCGGCGGGGCGACGCTGGTGCCGGTGACGGTCTGGTAGACGACGACCGCGGTCAGCACCACCAGCAGCGGCAGCGCGTAGGCGCGCCAGCCGTACGTGGAGACGAACCGGCCCAGCCACGTCTGCTTGCGCCAGCGCTGATGCTCGTCGCGGTTGGACCGGACCCGCCCGGAGTCCTCGGCCAGCGGGTCCCGCTGCGCGCGAAGGGGCTCACGCCACTCGTCGCGGAGCACGGGAACGCGACCGCTCCCGCGACGCCCCGGGTCGTAGGTCACCGACACAGGATGTCACAGGACGACCGGGCCCGACCTTCGGCGCGCCTGCACCCGGCCGATGTCCTCCCGCCCGGGCCCGGCCAACGGTAGTAGTGTCAGCGGAACCGAACTCACGACGGCGCATGCGCCGGCAGTAGAACTCGAGGTCCTGATGAGCGAACCCGCCAGAACGGCGCAGCGGCGTGGTGGGCAGCCGGCCAACGGCACCGGCCTGTCCACTCCCAGCGCAGCCCGGCGCGGTAACCGGCTGCCCCGTGACGAGCGCCGTGGCCAGTTGTTGATCGCCGCCAGCGAAGTGTTCGTCGACCGCGGCTACCACGCCGCCGGGATGGACGAGATCGCCGATCGCGCCGGCGTCAGCAAACCGGTGCTGTATCAGCACTTCTCGTCGAAGGTGGAGCTTTACCTCGCGGTGCTGCAGCGCCACGTCGACAATCTGGTCTCCGGGGTGCGCCAGGCGCTGCGCACCACCACCGACAACCGGCAGCGTGTGCGCGCGGCGGTCGAGGCGTTCTTCGACTTCATCGAGCACGACAGCCAGGGCTACCGGCTCATCTTCGAAAACGACTACGTGACCGAGCCCCAGGTGGCGGCGCAGGTGAAGGTCGCCACCGAGGCGTGCACCGACGCCGTGTTCGATCTGATCAGCCACGACTCGGGGCTCGAACCGCACCGCGCCCGGATGATCGCGGTCGGTCTGGTCAGCATCAGCGTCGACTCGGCGCGTTACTGGCTCAACAACGAGCGGCCGATCGCCAAGGACGACGCGGTGGAAGGCACCGTGGCGTTCATCTGGGGCGGGCTGTCGCACGTCCCGTTGACGCGCTCCTGAGCGGCGACAGCCCGCTGCGCCCTCAGCCCGCCGAGCGGGTGACCTCGGACCCGACGGCGCCCACACCGAATCCGACGCGACGCGCGTCGGCGGCGCCGATCTCGACATAGGCGATCCGCGCGGCCTGCACGAGGTACCGCCGGCCCTTCTCGTCGGTGAGGGCCAGCACGCCGGAGCCCGCCTCCAACGCGTCGGAGACCAGCTTCTCCACCTCCGCCGGCGTCTGCGCGCTGCTGAGGATCAGCTCGCGCGGGCTGTCGGTGACACCGATCTTGACCTCCACAGTGGGAACCCTTCTGTCGTTCGAAATCTCTTCTCCAGGAGGCTAGTGGACGCTGCCCGGGCGGCGCCGGTCGGCGGACCTACGCGCTCAGCGAACGCGCGCGCCGGTGTGCAACGGCGGCGCGACCGAACCGAGTCCCGACCGTGACTGCGGCGGCAGGCGCGTCACCCTGAGCCGTCGGTGCAGGCTTCGTAGCATCGGCCCGGCAACCGCGAAGAAACGACTGGGACAGCTGGATGAACAGGCCATACACCGCACACTCGCCGTACTCCCTGACGCCGACCGAACGGATCCGCAGCCCGCGGGGACGCGGGCGCTACGACGGCGAGGACGACCGTTACGGCGACCTCGACACCGACGTGTATCCGCCCTACGCGGGCGATGACGACCTCGGCGATGCCGACTACGACGACTACCTCGACGAGGCCCGCATCGACCGGCGCTGGATGTGGATCGCCGGCATCGCCGGGGTCATCCTGTTCGTCGCCGTGATCACCGCCAGCATGATCCTCGGCGGCGGTGACAGCGGGTCGGTGTCTGCGACGGTCGCCTCCGACGAGCCCAGCACCAGCGCCGCGCCGGAACCCTCCGCGACACCCCGGGTGGCAGCTCCGCCCCCGGCACAGCCGTCGCTGCCCGCCGAAACGGTGACCACGATCTCGCCGACGCCCACCCCGACCGCGCAGAGCCCGGTGCCACAGCCGGCCACGCCGCTCCTGCCCGCGCCGCAGGCCGCTCCCCCGCCGCCCGCGGCCGCGCCGGGCGCCGTCACCTACCGCATCACCGGCAACCGGGCGCTGCTCGATCTGGTCACGGTCATCTACACCGACGAGAAGGGTGCGTTGCAGACCGAGGTCAACGCGGCGCTGCCGTGGACGAAGACCGTCGTGCTCGATCCGGGCGTCACGCTGAGCTCGGTGACCGCGACCAGCGTTGCCGGTCAGCTCAACTGCAGCATCCTCGACGCGAACGGCTCGCTGATCGCCGCACAGAACAACAACTCGATCATCACCAACTGCACGCGCTGAGGGCGCTCAGGCCAGGCCCAGCTCCTGCATGCGGGAGCTGTGCGTCTGCTGCAGCTTGTCGAAGAAGTCGGTGACCTGGGACAGCCCGCCCCCGGACATCACCAGGTCGACGAGTTCGTCGTGGTCGGCCAGCACGTACTGGGCCTGCGTGATGGCCTCTCCGAGCAGCCGCCGGGACCACAGCGCCAGCCGGTGACGCTGACGGTCGCTGGCCGTCACGGCGGCGCGCACCTCGGCGACCACGAACTGCGAGTGACCGGTCTCGGACAGCACGGAACGGATGACGTCGGCCACCGGCCCGGGCAGGGAGTCGGCGATCTCGAGGTAGAAGTCGGCGGCCAGGGCGTCACCGACGTAGGTCTTGACCAGCGCCTCCAGCCAGGTGCTCGGAGTGGTGAGCCGGTGGTAGTTCTCCAGCGCCGAGGCGTATCTCGTCATCGCCGGAACCACGTCGACGCCACGGTGTTCCAGCGCGTCGCGCAGCACCTCGTAGTGGTTCATCTCGGCGGCGGCCATGCTCGCCATGTTGATACGGCCCCG
Organism: Mycolicibacterium chlorophenolicum; assembly: GCF_001044235.1. Classification (GTDB taxonomy): domain Bacteria; phylum Actinomycetota; class Actinomycetes; order Mycobacteriales; family Mycobacteriaceae; genus Mycobacterium; species Mycobacterium chlorophenolicum. Next base: position 34,620 of record NZ_JYNL01000042.1, read on the forward strand.
CAGATTCGGCGCCATCCGGGCCTCGTCGGTCAGCCGGTAGAACGCGGCGACCTCGCCGTAGGCCAGCAGCGCGAACAGCTCGACGACGCCGGGATGGTCGGCGGAAACACTGGGCGCCGCCGGGGCGCTCGACGCCGCTGCCGGGGCTGACGCGGAGGCCGCGGACGGCGTGCAATTCATGCGACCAACTCTAGTCCGCGGCGGCGAAGGTGACTGAGCGCCGGGCGACCGGCTACCATGGAATGCGGTGTCGGCGCGTAAGCCGACAGATCGATCCAGGTCAGACAGGCGTCATCGCCGCAGGCACCGTGGCAATGTGCGTGCACGGAGCGGCCCGCCCCCTCAGAGCAGGGCCCGGCGAAGATCACTTCTCAACTCGTGCGCGCGTGGAAACGCATGAGGATTGACAAGTGAAAGGCTTCGTCCACACGTATGACTCCCGTAACCCCGCACCCCACCCCGACCTTCGCCGAGCTGGGGGTGCGCGATGAAATCGTGCGCGCCCTCGCCGAGAGCGGCATCGAGCACGCCTTCGCGATCCAGGAGCTGACGCTGCCGCTCGCGCTGGCCGGCGACGACCTGATCGGTCAGGCCCGCACCGGCATGGGCAAGACGTTCGCGTTCGGCGTGCCGCTGCTGCACCGGATCACCACCGACACCGAACGCCCCCTGACCGGGATCCCGCGCGCCCTGATCGTCGTCCCGACTCGCGAGCTCTGCATCCAGGTGTACGAGGACCTCGTCGGCGCGTCGAAGTACCTGATGGCCGACGACACCCGCAAGCTCACCGTGACCGCGATCTACGGCGGCCGTCCCTACGAGCCGCAGATCGAGGCGCTCCAGAAGGGCGTCGACGTCGTCGTCGGCACGCCCGGCCGCCTGCTGGACCTCGCGCAGCAGGGGCACCTGCAGCTCGGCGGCCTGTCGACGCTGGTGCTCGACGAGGCCGACGAGATGCTCGACCTGGGCTTCCTGCCCGACATCGAGCGCATCCTCAAGCAGATCCCCGAGCAGCGTCAGGCGATGCTGTTCTCGGCCACGATGCCGGACCCGATCATCACGCTGGCTCGCACGTTCATGACCCAGCCGACGCACATCCGCGCCGAGGCCCCGCACTCGTCGGCCACCCACGACAGCACCGAGCAGTTCGCCTACCGGGCGCACGCTCTCGACAAGGTCGAGATGGTCAGCCGCATCCTGCAGGCCGAGGGCCGCGGCGCGACGATGATCTTCACCCGCACCAAGCGGACCGCCCAGAAGGTCGCCGACGAACTCGCCGAGCGCGGCTTCAAGGTCGGCGCCGTGCACGGCGATCTCGGCCAGGGCGCGCGTGAGAAGGCGCTCAAGTCCTTCCGCACCGGCGAGGTCGATGTGCTGGTCGCCACCGACGTCGCCGCCCGTGGCATCGACATCGACGACATCACCCACGTCATCAACTTCCAGATCCCCGAAGACGAGCAGGCCTACGTCCACCGCATCGGCCGTACCGGTCGCGCCGGCAAGACGGGGATCGCCGTCACGCTGGTCGACTGGGACGAACTGCCCCGCTGGTCGATGATCGACAAGGCGCTCGGGTTGGACACGCCCGACCCGGCCGAGACCTACTCCAGCTCGCCGCACCTCTACGAGGAACTCAACATCCCGACCGACGCCCGTGGTTCGATCGGCACACCGAGTCGCAATGCCGACAAGCCCAAGCGCGAACCGCGCGAACCCCGCGAGCGCACCGAGCGGACTTCGAGCAACCGCAGCCGCCGTCGCACCCGTGGCGGTCAGCCGGTCGGCGCCCATCCCGAGGCGGGCGAGCAGACCGCATCGGACGACACCGACGCTCCTGCCGGTGACTCGGGCGACGCAACGCGCGCGCCGCGTCGCCGCCGCCGGCGCCGGCCCAACAAGGCCGCTGCCGCCGGCGCCAGCTGAGCCGAACCCGCGCGATGGTCAGACCGGAGCGCCGCACCCGAGCAGATCTGGTGGCGGCCGTGGTGATCGCCGCTGTCGTCGTCCTCGTCGCCGCGGTCGTGTGGTGGACCAGTGACGCCCGGGCCACCCTCAGCCGGCCCGCCGCGTCCCCGGTCCCGACCCTCAAACCGGCCGTTGCGGTACCCGCCGCGCTGCGGCAGGTGTGGGAGGCGCCGAGTGCGCGCACCACCCTGCCGCTCGTCGTGTCCGGCGCTGTGGTCACCGGAGACGGCAACGCCATGCAGGGCCGCGACCCCGCGACCGGTGACGTGCTGTGGAGTTACGAGCGCGACCTGGATCTGTGCGGGGTCACCTGGGTGTACAACTACGCGGTCGCGGTGTACCCCGACGTGCGCGGCTGCGGGCAGGTCAGCACCGTCGACGCCCGCACCGGCATGCGGGGTCCGGCCCGGACGAGCTATGCCGACAAGCAGGTGACGCTGTCCGGAGACGGCACCACCGTGCTGTCCGCCGGCGACACCCGGTTGGAGATGTGGCGCTCGGACGTGGTGCGCATGCTCAGCTACGGGGCGCTCGACGCTCCGCTGAACCCGGGCAAGTCGGCGTCGCCGCTGTGCCGCTTCACCTCGGCCGCGGCGAGTTCGACGGCGGTATCGGTGCTTGAGGCCTGCCCGAACCAGGCCGACGTGCGGTTGACCCTGCTGCGCCCGTCCGACGAAGAGGACACCCCCGAACTCAAGTACGTCCCGCAGAAGGGCGTCGCCGACGGCAGCGGAGCTCGGGTGGTGGCCGTGTCGGACACCACGACCGCGCTGTACGTGCCCACGCCGAAGCCGCGGCTGGACATCATCGACGAGACCGGCGCGACGATCGACAGCACCGTCGTCCCCGCCGCCCCGTCCCCCGAGGCGACGACGTCGCGCGCCGGCGACCTGATCACCTGGTGGACCGGTGACGCGCTGATGGTGTTCTCGGCGACGAACCTGCAGTACCGCTACACCGTCGCCGCGTCGGGCGCCAACGCTCCCATCGGTCCTTCGACGATCATGGCCGGGAAACTCCTGGTGCCGGTGACGAGCGGCTACGACGTGTTCGACCCGGCCACCGGCGCCGGTGAGAGGCACATCCCGCTGCAGCGACCGGCCGCGAAGGGTCCGGTGATTCCCGCCGTGGCGGGCACGACGCTGCTCGAACAGCGCGGCGGCGAGCTGGTGGCGCTCTCCGGTTAGAGCTCCGGGGTGAACGTCGCCAGGGCCTTGCCGCTCTTCCAGTGCTTGAGCAGCGCGTCGGCGAACTCGCGGTAGGCGACCGCGCCCTTGTTCTTGCGGCCGGTCAGCACCGACGACCCCGACGCGCTGGCTTCGGCGAAGCGCACCGTGCGCGGGATCGGCGGCGCCAGCACCGGCAACCCGTAGCGGTCCGCGACGTCGAACAGCACGTCACGGCTGTGCGTGGTGCGTGCGTCGTACAGCGTGGGCAGCGCGCCGAGCAGCTTCAGGTCGGCGTTGGTGATCTGCTGGACGTCGTTGATGGTGCGCAGGAACTGCCCGACTCCGCGGTGCGCCAGCGTTTCGCACTGCAGTGGCACGACGACCTCATCGGCCGCGGTCAGGCCGTTGAGCGTCAGCACGCCCAGCGACGGTGGGCAGTCGATGATCACGACGTCGAACTTGTCGGCGATCTTCGCCAGCGCCCGCTTGAGGGCGTACTCCCGGCCCGCCCGCATCAGCAGCATCGCCTCGGCCCCGGCCAGGTCGATGTTGGCCGGCAGCAACGTCATTCCTTCGGCGGTGTCGACCAGTGCGGCGTCGGGTTCGACGTCGCCGAGCAGCACCTCGTGCACCGACACCGCGAGCTTGTCCGGGTCCTGGCCCAGCGAGAACGTCAGACAGCCCTGCGGGTCGAGGTCTACCAGCAGCACCCGCTTACCCGACTCGACCAAAGCCGCGCCCAGCGACGCCACCGTCGTCGTCTTGGCGACCCCACCCTTTTGATTGGCGACCGCCAGTACCCGCGTCACAGTTCTCATCTTGGCACGCCATCCTGCCACCGCGCCGTTCGGCGGTGCCGCGCCGTGCGGCAGAATCGAACATCGTGGCCCCTCCGCAGCACCGGTTGATCCTGCTCCGCCACGGCGAGACCGAGTGGTCGAAGTCCGGTAAGCACACCGGCCGCACCGAACTCGAGCTCACCGATCACGGGCGTGAGCAGGCCGCTGCGGCCGCCGAGACGATCACCCAGCTGCGACTCGAGAACCCCTTCGTGGTGAGCAGCCCGCGGGTGCGGGCCAGGACCACCGCCGAGTTGGCCGGGCTGAGCATCGACGAGGTCAACCCGCTGATCAGCGAGTGGGATTACGGCGACTACGAGGGCACCACCACCGAGGAGATCCGCAAGGCCGTGCCGAACTGGCTGGTGTGGACGCACGGCTGCCCGGGCGGCGAGACCACCGCGCAGGTCTGCGAACGCGCCGACCGCGCGATCGCCTTCGCCCTCGAGCACATGCAGACCCGCGACGTGGTGTTCGTCGGCCACGGCCATTTCTCCCGCGCCGTGATCACCCGCTGGATCGAACAACCCGTCTACGAGGGCATCCGGTTCGCGATGCCGGCCGTGTCGATCGCCGTGTGCGGCTTCGAGCACGGCCAGCGTCAGCTCAGCGCGCTGGGTCTGACCGGACATCCCGACCCGGCCGTGTCCACGTGACGCGGGAGCCGACGTTCGTCCTGGCCGGACCCGACGGCGTCATCACCGCCGAGGGAGTGCACACGGCGTTCCCGCGCATCGCCGACGCACGCGCCGCGCTGGCATCGCACAGCGCCCCGATCATCGTCGGCGCACTGCCCTTCGACCTGACGGCGCCGGCGGCGCTGATCCGGCCGCAGACGGTCCGCTTCACCGACACGCTGCCGTCATGGCCGCTGCGTGAGTTGGCGACGACGCGGATCACCGAGACGACGCCCGACGCCGACGAACACCGCCGCCGCATCGCGGTCGCGCTGCAGCGGCTCCGCGACACCGACTCCGGCCTGCACAAGGTGGTGCTGGCGCGGGCGCTGCGCATCAGCGCCGACGGCCCCCTCGACGCCCGGACCGTGCTGCACCGACTCGCGGGCGCCGACGCGCAGGCCACCAAGTATCTCGTGGACCTGTCCGCGGCCGGCGACGGCTATTCCGGCACCGCGCTGGTGGGCGCCAGCCCCGAATTGCTGGTGGCGCGCAACGGATTGCAGGTGACCTGCCGGCCGTTCGCGGGATCGGCTCCCCGGCGGGCCGATCCGGACGGGGACGCGGCCAGCGGCGCGGCGCTGGCGGACTCGGCGAAGAATCGGCACGAACATCAACTCGTGGTCGATGCGCTGCGCGAAGCGCTCGATCCGCTGTGCACCGATGTGCAGATCGCTGATCAGCCGCAGCTGACCCGGACCGCCGCGGTGTGGCATCTCTACACACCGATCACCGGGCGGCTGCGCGAAAAGACCACCACGGCATTGGATCTCGCGTTGGCACTGCATCCCACACCGGCTGTGGGCGGCTCCCCCACCACCGCGGCCACCGCGTTGATCAGTGAGCTCGAGGGCGACCGGGGCTTCTACGCCGGCACCGTGGGTTGGTGCGATCAGCGCGGCGACGGCCGCTGGGTGGTGTCCATCCGGTGCGCGCAGCTGTCCGCCGACCGCCGCTCGGCGCTCGCCCACTCCGGCGGGGGCATCGTCGCCGAATCCGAGCCCGACGACGAACTCGACGAGACCACAACGAAATTCAGGACGATTCTGAGCGCGTTGGGAGTGCCCGATGACTGAGTCCGACACCGTGATCCGCGCCGTGCGGCCCGGCGACGAGGCCGAGTTGACGGCGATGATCCACGAACTCGCCGCGTTCGAGCGCGCCTCCGCGGAGTGCACGGTGACCGAAAGTCAGCTGGGGGAAGCCCTTTTCGGGCCGAATCCGGTGGTGTTCGGCCATCTCGTCGAGGTCGACGGGCAGGCGGCCGCGGGGGCCCTGTGGTTCCGCAACTTCTCGACGTGGGACGGCGTGGCCGGCATCTACCTCGAGGACCTGTTCGTGCGTCCGCAGTTCCGTCGACGCGGGCTGGCTCGCACGCTGCTGGCGACGCTGGCCCGCGAGTGCGTGGACAACGGCTACAGCCGGCTGACATGGGCGGTCCTCGACTGGAACGTCAACGCGATCGCCCTGTACGACGGCGTCGGTGGGCGGCCGCAGAGCGAGTGGATCACCTACCGGGTGTCGGGACCCGAGCTCTCCGAGCTGGCGGCCTCGTCGCCGGCCTGAGTCAGCCACTGCAGCCCCGGCGGGCTGAACAGCAGCGCCAGCACGGCGATCGACACCCCGGCCACCAGCACCGCGTAGGTCAGCTGCCCGGAGCTGAAGACGTACCAGGCGACACCGAGCAGGACGAGGTTCGCGAACACCGCGATGCCGCGGCCCCACCGCCGCCCCGTCCACAGCGCCCAGCCCGCGGCGGCGACGGCCGACCCCATGATCGCGAACCAGACCGCGGTGCCGTAGCCGCTGATGGCGTCCTCGTGGTGGCCGGCGAGTTCGCGCACGACGAGCACGACCGCCGTCACCAGCGCGAGCGATCCCTGCAGCGCGGCGATGACCCCGGCCGCGCGGACCACCCGCGGCGTCACCGGGCGATCCTGTCCGCCAGATACCGGACCGCCATCTCGTAGCCGAGCGGACCGGCGCCGGCCACCACCATGTCGGCCACCGCCGACACATAGGAGTGGTGCCGGAACTCTTCGCGCGCATGGATGTTGCTCAGATGCACTTCGGCGACCGGCAGATCGACCGAGCGCAGCGCGTCGGCGATGGCCACCGACGTGTGGCTGTAGGCGGCGGGATTGATGACGATGGCCGCGCAGTCCTCACGCGCGGACTGGATGGCGTCGATGAGGGCACCCTCGTGGTTGCTCTGCACCGCGCGCACCTCCAAGCCGGATTCGGCGGCGACCTCGCTCACCCGGGCCTCGATCTGGGCGAGCGTCGTCGAGCCGTAGACCTCGGGTTGCCGGGTGCCGAGCAGGTTCAGGTTCGGCCCGTTGACGAGGAGCAGACGGCGTGCGGTCACGGACGTACGGTACCGGCGCCTACGCGTTGCGCGGCCAACCGGACCGGGGCGTTGTCGGTTCCGTAGCCGTCGTAGTGCCCGAACCGCTGCACGAACTCGAAGAACACCGATCCGACCGTGCGGGTGTAGAAGTGCACGAAATGTCCGTCGGGGCTGCGGTCGTAGAGCAGGTTGAGCGCCCGCAACTCGGCCACCTCGTCGGCGCCGAGGCCGAAGCGGCCCCGCAGATAGTCGTAGTAGTTGTCGGAGACGGGCAGGAACGCCAGACCGCGGTCGGCGGCGCGGCGGGCCAGCCCGACCACGTCGGAGCAGCTGAACGCGACGTGCTGGGCCAGCCCGGAATGGTCGAGCACATGCGGCGCGACGTTGAGCGGGATCCGGATCGCGCCGTCCTCGGTGCGCATCACCTGGCTGCGGACCAGGCCCGTCGGACCGGGCACTTCGGCGGGAGCATCCGGCGTCAGCCCGAACACGCTGCGCAGGAACAGCACGGTGTCCTCGGCGGTCTGCCAGGGCTGGGTGAGGTTCGCGTGGTCGATCGCCCGGACCCCGCAGGGCTCGGTCTCGGGGATGCCGCCGTCGAACTCGGCGACCCACTCCGGGACGCCGTGCGCCTCGGGGATCCAGTAGAACTCCGTGCCGTCGGGCGCGACGGCCGCGCCGAAGGGTTGTTCGGAGGCGTAGGTGCGGCGGTAGGCCACCGGGGCCATCAGCTGGGCCGCCCTGGCGGTGGTGGCGCCGGCGTCGGGCACCTGCAGTCCGACCGCCGCGACGTGCGGCACGCGGTCGCGGGCCTGCTGTTCGTTCAGCACGATGCGCGCGTCGCCGGCCGACCACAGCGACACCGGCTTGGTGCGGTGCCGGCCGCGCATGGTGAAGCCGAGCTGGCCGAGCAACACCTCGACCTCGCTGGTGTCCTCGGCCTTGAGCTCGACGAAGTCGAACGCGGTCGGGGGCTTGGCCGCGGCGAGCGTGGTCAGGTCGGGCCGCCATCCTTCCGGGTTGGCCGCGGCGACCTTGTCCTGCAACCACGTCAGTGACCGCAGCGCGTGCACGGCGGTGTGGCGCGGATCGGTCTGGCGGAACGTGTCGTTGAAGACCTCCAGCGACAGCGGGCCGTCGTATCCGGTGGCCAGCACGCACGAGACGAATCGCGTCAGGTCGAACGCACCCTCGCCCGGGAACAGCCGGTGGTGGCGGCTCCACGACAGCACGTCCATGGTCAGCGCGGGCGCGTCGGCGAGTTGCAGGTAGAAGATCTTGTCGGCCGGGATCTCGGTGATCCGCGCCGGATCGTGACCGAGCGAGAGCACGTGGAAGCTGTCCAGGCACACCCCGACGGCGGGGTGGTCGGCGAGTTCGACGACGCGCCAGGCGCGCCGGTAGTCGTCGATGAAGCGGCCCCAGGCGAGCGCCTCGAACGCGATGCGGACGCCGTAGCTCTGCGCGACGTCGCCGATGCGGCGCAGTTGCCCGGCGGACACCTCGTCGGAGTCGACGGTCGCGGTCGCGACATTGCTGCAGACCAGCACGGTCTGGATGCCGAGCCGCCGGGCCGTGGCGAAAGTGGCGGCCGCGCGGCGGAGGTTGTCGGTGAAGGTGGCCTCGTCGACGCCCTCGAGGTCGCGCAGCGGCTGATAGAGATCCAGCGTCAGGCCGAGGCGCCGGGCCAGTGCCCGGATCTCCTCGGGTGAATGGTCTCCGGCGATGAGATCGGGCTCGAAGATCTCGACGCCGTCGAAGCCGGCGGCCGCGCTGGCGTGCAGTTTCTCCACCAGTGATCCGGACAGGCACACGGTCGCGATCGAGGTCTTCATCACAGCAATGTACCAATTGGTTCATTGAGACGAAAGAGTGCGGACCGGATCGGGACGCGAACAGTAAGCTCAGCCATCGTGGCCGCCAAGCCGAAAGCCGAACTGCAGCGCGACGCCGAGCGCACCCGCGCCGAGCTGCTGGCCGTGGCGACCGAGGTGTTCGCCGAATCGGGCTATTCGGGCGCCCGGGTCGACGAGATCGCCGAGCGCACCCGCACCACCAAACGGATGATCTACTACTACTTCGGCGGCAAAGAGCAGCTCTACCTGGCCGTTCTGGAGGACGCCTACCGCGGCATCCGGGAGGCGGAACAGAAGCTCACGGTCGACCACACCAATCCGGTGGAGGCGATCCGGCGACTGGCCGAGGTCACCTTCGACCATCACATCGCCCACGACGCGTTCATCCGCCTGGTGTCCATCGAGAACATCCACCGCGGGGAGTTCATCCGCCAGTTGCGTGACCTGCCCGAACTGTCCCAACCGGCGACGTCGCTGCTCGACGACATCCTGCGCGACGGGCGGGAGGCCGGCGTCTTCCGATCCGACGTCACGGCGCTGGACGTCCACCTGGTGATCAGTTCGTACTGCGTGTTCCAGGTGGCCAACCGCTACACCTTCGGCTATCTCTTCGACGTCGACCTGACCGACATCTCGCAGCGCGCCCACCTGCGCCGGATGATCGGCGACGTCATCGTCGGGTGGCTGACCGCCCCGGTCGGCTGACCAGGCCCGTTCGCCCGCGGGCTATGCGCCCGGTCACAATCCACTCTTGACGCGATGCGCACCACAGTGCTCTACTTCTCTGTACGTACCAGTTAGTACATTACGGAGAGGCCCGCATGAACCCGCGTCCCCACCTCGTCGGACTCGTCGGCACCGGCGTCGGCCCGTCACTCTCGCCGGCGCTGCACATGACCGAGGCCCGCGCCCAGGGACTCGACTACGTGTACCGCACGATCGACCTCGACGAGCTGGCCATCTCCCCCACACGAATCGGCGAGGTGCTGTCGTGGGCCAGGGCGCTCGGGTTCGACGCGCTGAACATCACCCACCCCTGCAAGCAGCTGGTGGTCGAGCACCTCGACGAGATCGACCCGGCCGCGGCCGCCCTCGGCGCGGTCAACACCGTGGTGTTCGGCGACGACGGCCGGACCCGCGGCCACAACACCGACGTCACCGGCTTCGCCCACGGCTTCACCGAAGGACTGCCCGGCGCGACGGTCGACACCGTCGTGCTCGTCGGTGCGGGCGGGGCCGGCACCGCGGTGGCCGATGCGCTGCTGCGCCTCGGCTGCCGGAATCTGCACCTCGTCGACCTCGACGTCGCGCGCGCCGCGCGGCTCAGCGCCGACCTCGCCGGGCGCCACCCGCAGGCCCGGGTGGCCGCGTCGGCCTTCGACGATCTGCCCGGACTGCTGCCGGTCAGTGACGGCGTGGTCCACGCGACCCCGACCGGTATGGCCGCCCACCCGGGCATGGCCTTCTCCGCCGAGCTGCTGCACCCGCGGCTGTGGGTGGCCGACATCGTGTACCGCCCGCTGAACACGGCGCTGCTGCAGGCCGCGCGCGCCGTGGGGTGCCGCACGCTCGACGGCGGCCACATGGCGGTCCACCAGGCCACCGACGCCTTCGCCCTCATCACCGGAATCACCCCAGACGCCGAGCGGATGTCCAAGCACTTCCGCTCGCTGGTCGCCGAATGACCAGATCAGCCCTGAAATGTCCCTTCGTCCGGCACAATTCGCCTTAAGGAGTCACCGATGACCACCACCCACGACCCGGGGATCCTCCCCGAGAAGACACCGCGCCGAGCCGCGCTCGCGAGCTTCATGGGCAGCGCCGTCGAGTACTACGACTTCTTCCTGTTCGGCTCCGCGGCGGCGCTGATCTTCCCGCACGTGTTCTTCCCCTCCGACGACGAAGCGTCGCTGGTGATGTCCTTCGCCACGTTCGGCTTCGCCTACATCGCGCGGCCCGTCGGCGCGGTCATCCTGGGCCACTTCGGCGACCGCATCGGCCGGCAGCGCGTCCTGATGTTCACCCTGGTGCTCATGGGTCTGTCGACGTTCCTGATCGGCTGCCTGCCCACCTTCGACACCATCGGCTGGGCCGCGCCCGTGCTGCTGGTGATCTGCCGTCTGCTGCAGGGTCTTTCGGCCGCCGGCGAACAGGCCGGGGCCAGCTCGCTGACCCTCGAACACTCCCCCGACGATCAACGGGCCTTCTACACGTCGTGGACGTTGACCGGCACCCAGGGCGGCCTGATCCTCGCGTCGCTGGTGATGATCCCGTTCATGGCCCTGCCCGACGAGGCGAAATACAGCTGGGGATGGCGGGTTCCGTTCTGGCTGTCGGCCGCGGTCGTCGTGGTCGCGTACTTCATCCGCCGCCAGCTGCACGAGACCCCGCAGTTCACCGAGGCCAAGAACGCCGGCACGATCGCCCGGATGCCGCTGGTGCCGCTGCTGCGCCACCACTGGCGCGACGTGGTGCGCGTCATCCTGTGTGCGTTCATCGCCGCGGTGTCCACGGTGTTCGCCAATCTCGCCCTCGCCTACGGCAAGAAGGTGGGCCTCGACGCCGATCTGACGCTGTGGCTCGTCGTCGCCGCCAACGTGGGCGCGCTGTTCACCCAGCCGCTCTTCGGCAAGCTCGCCGACCGGATCGGACGCAAGCCGGTGTTCATCTACGGCGCACTCTCCTCGGCCGCGCTGATGCCCTTCTACATGCTGTCGATGAGCCAGGACAATCACCTGCTCACCTTCGCGCTGGCCGTCGCGACGTTCTCGTTCGGCTACGCCGCGGCCAATGCGGTCTGGCCGTCGTTCTACGGCGAGATGTTCTCCACCCAGGTCCGGTTCTCGGGCATGGCGATCGGCACGCAGATCGGCTTCCTGCTCGCCGGGTTCGCCCCGTCGATCGTCACCGCACTCGGCGGCGTCCGCGAAGGCGGCTGGGTGGTCATCAGCCTCTTCACCGCGGTGGTCTGCCTGATCTCGGCCGGTGCCGCGCTCACGGCCCGCGAGACCAAGAACGTCCCGACGGACCAGCTCGGCCGCAGCGACGCCGAGTCGACCCGGACCCTGGTCGCTCACTGACCTTTCCGCCGAAACTGTATTCCGCGCGCGTTCGAGCACCGAGAGCCCGCGCGGAATACAGTTTCGGCGATTACAGGAGGCGGCCGATGCCGCGGGCGGCGACCTGCAGCGCACCGATCAACCGCTGACGGTCACGCTTGAGGGTGGGCACCACCACCCCGAGCGCGGCCGCCACGGTGTCGTCCGAGGACTGGACGACCGGCACCGCCAGCGAACAGGCGCCCAGCGACATCTCCTCCGCGGTCATCGCGACGCCCTCGCGCCGGACCCGCTCCAGCTGATCCTCGAGCACGCGGCGTGACGTGATCGTCCGCGGTGTCACTCTCCGCAAACTCGCCAGCACACTCTCGCGCACCTCCTGCGGCGCGTGGGCCAGCAACACCTTCCCGACCCCGGTGCAGTGCATCGGCAGCCTGCTGCCCACCGTCGAGACGATCGGCACCGACGCCCGCCCGGCCAGCCGATGCAGGTAGAGCACCTGGTCGCCGTCGCGCACCGCCAGGTGGACGGTGGCCAGCGTCGCCGCATACACGTCGCTGACGAACGGCTCGGCCACCTCGGTCAACCGGCCCTGCACCGGCGCCAGGAGCCCGGCCTGCCACAGCAGCCGGCCGACGACGTAGCGGCCGTCGTCGCGGCGTTCCAGCGCACCGCCACCGACCAACTCGCCGACCAGGCGGTGCACGGTGGGCACGGCGAGACCGGCTCGGCGCGCGAGGTCGGTGAGCGTCAGCGCCCGATGGCGGTCGTCGAAAGCCGCGACAACAGCCAGCAAACGCTGGGTGACGCTGACGCCCGGTGTCGCCGCGTTTCCGGCCATCGCCCACATCCTTCCGCTCAGCGGAAGCTTAGCCTTCCGCAGTCCGCGCAGTCCGGCATACGGTGAGCGCCATGACAGCAATCATCGGCACCGACCCGGACAGCGCGTCGGCGAGCCAGGCGGAGATCAACGCCGAGATGGCGGCGATCGAGTCGGCCTACCTGCGGTCCGGCGTCGAGGAGACCCAGCCGCGGCTGGACTACGCGCCCTACCGCAGCAGCCTTCTGCGCCACTCGACGAAGGACCTGCAGCACGCGGACCCGGAGGGCATCGAGTTGTGGTCACCGGTCTTCGGTGACAGCGACGTGCACCGGCTGGAATCCGATCTGACGATCCAGCACCACGGGGCGCCGATCGGCGAGCGGATCATCGTCACCGGACGGATCGTCGACGGCGAGGGCCGGCCGGTGCGCCGCCAACTGGTCGAGATCTGGCAGGCCAACGCGGCGGGACGGTATGTGCACAAGCGCGATCAGCACGCCGCTCCGCTCGACCCGAACTTCACCGGCGTGGGCCGCTGCCTGACCGACGACGACGGCACCTACGCGTTCACCACCATCAAACCCGGGCCCTACCCGTGGAAGAACCACCGCAACGCCTGGCGCCCCGCCCACATCCACTTCTCGCTGTTCGGAACGGATTTCACCCAGCGGATGATCACCCAGATGTACTTCCCGGGCGATCCGCTGTTCACGCTGGACCCGATCTACCAATCCATCACCGACCAGAAGGCCCGCGATCGGCTGGTCGCCGCCTACGATCACGAAGTCTCCACGCACGAGTGGTGCACCGGGTATCGCTGGGACATCGTGCTGACCGGAGCGCAGCGCACCGTGTTCGAGGAGGAGGCGAAATGAGCACTCTGTTGACCCCGACCCCCGGCCAGACCATCGGACCCTTCTACGGCTACGCGCTGCCGTTCGAGCGCGACTCGGAACTCGTGCCGCCGCAGACACCCGGCGCGATCCGCTTCCACGGCAACGTGACCGACGGTGACGGCAAGCCGGTGCCCGACGCGCTGCTGGAGATCTGGCAGGCGAGCGCCGACGGCTCCGTCCCCCGACAGGCGGGGTCGCTGCACCGGGACGGCTGGACGTTCACCGGCTGGGGCCGGGCCTCGACCGACGACGCCGGTCATTTCAGCTTCTCGACGGTCGAACCCGGCGCCACCACACCGGACCGGGCGGCGTTCTTCCTCGTGACCGTGTTCGGCCGGGGCCTGCTCAACCGGTTGTTCACCCGCGCCTACGTTCCCGGGCCTGCGACGGCCACCGATCCGCTGTTGGCGTCGCTGCCGGCCGACCGTCGACGCACGCTGATCGCCGAACGCGATGCGACCGGGCTGCGTTTCGACATCTCCCTGCAAGGTCCCGACGAGACGGTCTTCCTGCGCTACCCGGGACACTGACCGTGGCCGACCTGTTCTGGCCGGGTGATCACCGCGCAGGCGCGGTGATGAGCGACGAGGCGTTCCTCGCCGCGCTGGTCGAAGTCGAGAACGCCTGGCTGGCCGTGCTTGTCGAGCAAGCCGTGGCTCCCGCCTCGGCAGCTGCCGACGTGACCGCGCTCGTCGATCACACCGATGCGACGACGATCGCCGCGGGCGCGGAGAAGGACGGCAACCCCGTCACGGGCCTCGTCGCCCTGCTGCGGTCGCGGACCGACGGCGGCACCGCCCGGTGGCTGCATCGCGGCCTGACCAGTCAGGACGTGCTCGACACGGCGCTGATGCTGTGCCTGCGTGACGCGCTGGGCACGCTCGGCACACAGCTGAGCGCACAGGTTAGGGCCCTCGCCGGCATGGTGGCGGCCCACCGGTACGAGCCGCTACTCACCCGCACGCTGACCCAGCCGGCGCTGCCGGGCAGCGCCGGACTCAAGTTCGCGGTGTGGCTGGGCGCGGTGCTCGACGCCGCCGACACGCTGGACTGCGTGCCCGCTCCCTCGGTGCAGGCCGGCGGCGCGGCGGGCACGCTGGCTGCCGCGACGGAGCTGACGGGTTCGGCCGACGCCGCGCTGGCGATGTCGGCCGCGCTGGCCGTCAAACTGTCTCTGGCCGAGGCTCTTCCGTGGCACACCTCGCGTGCCCGCCTGACGCGCGCGGGTGACGCGCTGGTCACCTGCTGCGACGCGTGGGGACACATCGCCAACGACGTCGCGGCCGGTGTCCGGGCCGGTGAACTCACCGAGAGTTCCGGCGGCGGATCCTCGACCATGCCGCACAAGAGCAACCCGGTGCTGACGGTGCTGCTGCGCCGCGCCGCCCTGACCGCGCCCGCACTCGGAGCGACGCTGCACTCCGCGTCCGCGGCGTCGGTCGACGAGCGCTCCGACGGCGGCTGGCACGCCGAGTGGGCGGCGCTGCGCACGCTGGTCCGCACCACGGTCGTCGCCGCCTCGCAGGCCACCGATCTGCTGACCGGGCTCCGCTTCGACGCCGCCCGCGCCCGCTCCAATCTTCATGCGGCCGAGGGCATCGACGCCGAACAGCGGGCGATGGCCCAGTTGGCGGACCGTCAGCCCGCGGCCACCTATTCCGGTGCCGCCGATCAGCTCGTCGACGCCGCGCTGCGCCGTGCCACCGCCTATCTGAAGGAGATCTGATGAGCATCCGCGACGACGGAATGGCCGTTCGCCGTGAGGTTCTCGGCGACGCGCATGTCGACCGGGCCGTTGCCGGCACCACCGCGTTCACCGAGGAGTTCCAGGACCTCATCACCCGGTATGCGTGGGGTGAGATCTGGACACGGCCCGGCCTGGACCGCAAATCGCGGTCGCTGATCACGCTCACCGCGCTGATCGCCCGGGGCCACCACGAAGAGCTCGCGATGCACGTGCGAGCCGCGCGGCGCAACGGCCTGACGGTCGAGGAGATCAAGGAGGTGCTGCTGCAGTGCGCGATCTACTGCGGAGTGCCCGACGCCAACACCGCGTTCCGCATCGCCTCGCGCGTGCTCGACGAGGAGTAGCTCACACCGCGGCGGGCACACCGCTCAGCGGCGCCGCGGTCTTGGCCACCACATCCGCGTAGGCGACGCCGGGCGCGAGCTCGACGACGGTGAACCCGTCACCGGCGACGTCGAACACCCCGAGGTCGGTGATCACCCGGCTGACCACCGCCTTACCGGTCAGCGGCAAGGTGCAGTCCGAAACGAGTTTGGCGGCACCGGATTTCGCGGTGTGGTCCATGAGCACGATCACCCGTTCGGCCCCGCTGACCAGATCCATCGCACCGCCCATACCCTTGACCATCGCGCCGGGGACCATCCAGTTGGCCAGGTCGCCGTTGGCCGCGACCTGCATGCCCCCCAGCACGGCGACGTCGACGTGTCCGCCGCGGATCATCGCGAAGCTGGTCGCCGAGTCGAAGTACGAGGCCCCGGCGACCACCGACACCGTCTGCTTGCCGGCGTTGACCAGATCCGGGTCGACCTCGTCCTCGTAGGGGAACGGGCCCACACCGAGGATGCCGTTCTCGGCGTGCAGGGTGACCGTGGATCCGGCGGGCAGGTAGTCGGGGATCAGGGTGGGCAGCCCGATGCCGAGGTTGACGTAGTCGCCGTCGTTCAGTTCGAGGGCCGCCCGGGCCGCCATCTCGTTGCGGGTCCAGCTCATCGCACAACCTCCTGCGGTTCCGGCCGCGGCCGGGTGGTCAACTTCTCGATTTCCTTGCGGGTGGCCTGTTCCGGGGTCAGTTCGTGCACCCGCTGGACGAAGATGCCCGGCAGGTGGATCTCGTCGGGATGCAGTTCGCCGACCTCGACGACACGTTCGGCCTCCACCACGGTGATGCGGCCGGACATCGCGGCCGGCGGGTTGAAATTGCGTGCGGCCGCGTGGAACACGCAGTTGCCCGCCGTGTCGGCGACGGCGGCGCGGATGAGCGCGTAGTCGGTGACGATCGACTCCTCGAGCAGCATCTCGCGGCCGTTGAAGACGCGGACCTCTTTGGGCGGCGACGCCAGCGCGACGGTCCCGTCGCTGTGGTAGCGCCAGGGCAGCCCACCCTCGGCGACCATGGTGCCGACGCCGGTCGGGGTGAAGAACGCGCCGATGCCGCTGCCGCCGGCGCGCAACCGCTCGGCGAGCGTGCCCTGCGGGGTCAGTTCCACGGTGAGTTCGCCGGCCAGGTACTGGCGCGCGAACTCCTTGTTCTCGCCGACGTACGAGGCGATGACGCGGCTGATCCGGCGCGCTTCGAGCAGCAGGCCCAGCCCGCCGCCGTCGACGCCGCAGTTGTTGCTCACGATGGTCAGGTCGCCGGCGCCCTGCTCCAGCAGCGCCTCGATGAGGAACCACGGGATGCCGGCGAGGCCGAAACCGCCGACGGCCAGGCTGGCCCCGTCGGGGATGTCGGCGACGGCATCGGCGGCGGAACCGACCACTTTGTTCACGGTCATGACTGCTCCAGATGTTCGATGAGGGCGGGGGTGATCACCCCGGGTTGTTCGGCGTTGGCCAGGTGGGCGGCGGCGTCGACGACGAGCAGACGCGATTCGGGCACGGCCTCGGCGATCTCGGCCAGCTTGGCCGGCGGGGTGGCCGGGTCGTCGGCTCCCGCGATGGCCAGCGTCGGGGCGGTGATCGAGGAGAGTTGTTGCCGCAGATCGAGTTCGGCGATGACCTCACAGCAGGCCGCGTATCCCTCGGCCGGGGTGGCCGCGACCATCTGCTGCCAGGAGCCGCGGTCTCCGTCGTAGCCGTCGGTGAACCAGCGGTCCACGACGGCGGCCGCGACCGCCCCCGTGCCGTGGGCGCGCACGGTGGCGGCGCGTTCGGTCCAGGCACTGGCCGGCGGCAGCTGCGCACCGGTGCACAGCAGCGCGATCCGGTTGACCCGCTCGGGGTTTCGCGCGGCGACCCGCATGACCGTCATCCCGCCCAGCGACAGCCCGACGAGGTGGGCCCGCTCGAGGTCGAGCCGGTCGAGCAGCGCGATGAGGTCGTCGGCCAGATCGTCGATCGTGTACGGCCCGTCCGGGACCGGTGAGGCGCCGTGGCCGCGGGTGTCGTAGCGCACCACGGTGAATCGCTGCTCCAGTTCGGCGACCTGCGCGTCCCACATCCGGTGGGTGGAACCCAGCGAGTTGGACAGCACCACCGCCGGTCCGGCGCCGGAGACCACCGCATGCACGTCGACAGTGCTCATCAGGGTCATCGGATACTCTCGAACACCGCGGCCAGACCCTGACCGCCACCGATGCACATGGTCTCGAGGACGTAGCGGGCGTCACGGCGGCGCGCCTCGTAGGCGGCGGTAGCGAGGATGCGCGCCCCGGTCGCCCCGATCGGGTGACCGAGCGAGATCCCGGATCCGCACGGGTTGACCCGGTCGTCGAGCGGGTCGATCTTCCATTCGGCGAGCACGGCGAGCACCTGGGCGGCGAACGCCTCGTTCAGCTCGATCAGGTCGATGTCGTCGAGCGTCAGGTCGGCCCGGTCGAGCGCCGCGGCGGTCGCGCTCACCGGGCCGATGCCCATCACCTCGGGGCCACAACCCGTGACCGCCCATGACCGCAGCGCCAACAGTGGAGTGAGAGAGCGCTTTTCGGCCTCGGCCTGCGTCGTGACGACGCACAGGGCGGCACCGTCGTTCTGCCCGGAGGCGTTGCCCGCGGTGACGGTGGCCTCGGGGTCGACCTTCGACCGGATCGGCCGCAGCGCGGCCAGCGCCTCCAGATCGAGGTCGGCTCGCGGGTGCTCGTCGCGGTCGACGACGACGTCGGGCCGGCCGCGGCGCCCCGGCACGGTGACGGGCACGAGTTCGTCGGCGAAGCGTCCGGCGTCGTGCGCGGCCACGGCGCGCTGGTGGCTGCGCAGCGCGAGAGCGTCCTGGTCGGCGCGGTCGATGCCGTACTCGCGGCGCAGGTTCTCGGCGGTCTCGATCATCCCGCCGGCGACGGGATGTGTTGCGCCGCCAGCGGTTTCGCGGGCCCGATCGAGGCGGTCGAGCAGCGCGATGCCGCCCTGGCGCACACCGGTGCGCAACCCGAGGGCGTAGTGCTCGACGGTGGACATCGATTCGGCGCCGCCGGCGACCACCACGCGCGCCGCGCCGGTGGCCACCTGACCGGCTGCGTACAGCACGGCCTGCAGGCCCGAACCGCAGCGCCGGTCGATCTGCAGGCCCGGCACGCCGGTACCGAGCCCGGCGTCGAGGGCGGCGATGCGGCCGATCGCCGGCGCCTCCCCGCTCGCGTAGCCCTGGCCGAGGATGACGTCGTCGACGTCTCCGTCGCCGAGACCGGTCCGGGCCGTCAGTTCCCGCAGGACGGCGGTGGCCAGGTCGGCGGCGCTCAACGACGCGAGTGCGCCGCCCATCCGCGCCACCGGGGTGCGGAGGGGGCTGCAGATGACGATCTCCATGCGTTCCACGCTAGGTCCGCGACTCGGTAAAGAGAAATACCTAAACATCGGCGATTGAGAGCTCTAGAGTCTTGGTCATGGAGTTGCGTCACCTCCGCTATTTCCGCGCGGTCGCCGAGGAGCTGCACTTCGGCCGTGCCGCGCAACGCCTGCACATCGCGCAGCCGCCGCTGTCACAGCAGATCCGTCACCTCGAACACGAGCTCGGCGTCGACCTGCTCATCCGCACCACCCGCTCGGTCGAGCTCACCGCCGCGGGCCGGGTGTATCTGCGGCGCGCGATCGCGGTCCTCGACGAGGTGGACGACGCCGCCGAGCAGGCGCGGCGGATCCACGCCGGGCAGGAGGGCCGGCTGACCATCGGCTGCGTCGGCTCGGCGACCTACTCGCTGCTGCCGCAGCTGGTTCGCGCATTGCGCGAGACCCTGCCCCGCGTCGAGGTCAGCGTCCGCGGCGAAATGCTGGCGCCGGCCCAATTGACCGCGCTGCACAGCGGCGCCATCGACGTGGCGCTGTTGCGGCCGCCGGTCGACCACCCCGGCATCGACGTCGAGACGATCCGCCGCGACCCTCTGCTGGCCGTGCTGCCCGCCGACCACCCGCTGGCGGTGCGAGACACGCTGACGGTGGCCGACCTGCGGCAGGAGGCGTTCGTCGCGCACGCCGGCAACGGCCGATCGGTGATGAGCAGCATCCTCGCGGCCGCCTGCGCCGACGCGGGCTTCGCCCCGACCGTGCGTCATGAGGTGACGGAGACCTCGACGCTGGTGACGCTCGTCGCCGCCGGTCTCGGTGTGGCGATCGTGCCGGCTCCGAGCGCCGCGCTGGACATCGCGGGCGTCCGCTACCTCCCGCTGCTGCCGACCACCCTGGGCGTCGACCTGCTCGCCGCGACGCGTTCGGCGGGCCCCGGGGTGTCCGAGGCCGACAACCCGCTGATCGGCAACGTGATCAGCGTGCTGCGGCAGATCGCGGTCGACGAATCCGGATAGGCTCACCCCTCGTGCGTGCCGTGCTGATCGTGAACCCGAATGCGACGTCGACGACGCCGGCGGGCCGCGACCTGCTGGCCCACGCCCTGGAGAGCCGGACCCGGCTGACCGTCGTGCACACCGACCATCGTGGCCACGCGATCGAGATCGCCGGTGACGCGGCCCGCCGCGGAGTCGACGTGCTGATCGTGCACGGCGGCGACGGCACGGTGAACGAGGTCGTCAACGGCGTCCTCGGGGAGCTCGGACCGTCGAACGCCGGCCCCGCCGTCGGTGTGGTCCCCGGCGGGTCGGCCAACGTGTTCGCCCGCGCGCTCGGGATCAGCCCGGACCCACTCGAGGCCACCAACCAGCTCGTCGATCTGCTCTCGGAGTTCCGGCGCACCCGCACGTGGCGGCGCATCGGGTTGATGGACTGCAAGGAGCGCTGGGCGGTGTTCACCGCGGGCATGGGCGTGGACGGCGACGTCGTCGCCGCGGTCGAGGAGCAACGCGCCAAGGGACGCAAGGTCACCGCCTCGCGCTACATCCGGGTCGCGATCCGTGAGGTGCTGGCCAGCGCCCGGGCGGAACCGACGCTGACGCTGCACCTGCCCGACCGGGACCCGGTCACCGGCGTGCACTTCGCGTTCGTGTCGAACTCGAGTCCGTGGACCTACGCCAACGCCCGCCCGGTGTGGACGAACCCGGACACCACCTTCGAGACCGGCCTCGGGGTGTTCGCGACCACGAGCATGAACGTGTGGGCCAATCTGGGCCTGGTTCGGCAGATGCTGTCACGAAATCCGCGGCTGAAAGCCCGGCATCTGGTGCGCGACGACGACCTTCCGTGGCTGACGGTGACCAGTGACCGGCCGGTGGCATGCCAGATCGACGGCGATTTCATCGGCCCGCGCGAAAAGATGGAGTTCGTCGCGGTGCCGGACGCTCTCGGTGTGGTGGCCCCGCCCCCGAAATCTCGGCCAGAACACCTCTGACCTGCACCGCAATCCGGAAATTGTGACGTCACACTCCCAGATATGGGCGCAGATGGGTTGAGTGTAGTACAACCGGATAGAGGGATCGGTAACGGTCCGACGTAGTGAGATAGCCCACGTGTTAACGAACTGCTATTGACATCTGTTCAGCCTGTGAAAGCATCGGATGCAACAGCGCTGAAACATTTGGAGCGCTTGCGTTAACAGCCGAAGTAAAGCTCGTGCGCTTCGCTGCGCACACGAAAAGGAGTAGGACTCATGGATTGGCGCCACAAGGCGGTCTGTCGCGACGAGGATCCGGAACTGTTCTTCCCGGTGGGGAACAGCGGCCCGGCCCTTGCCCAGATCGCTGACGCGAAGCTCGTCTGCAATCGCTGCCCGGTGACTGCGGAGTGCCTGAGCTGGGCTTTGGAGTCCGGACAGGACGCGGGCGTGTGGGGCGGCATGAGCGAGGACGAGCGTCGCGCCCTCAAGCGCCGCAACGCGCGGACCAAGGCGCGCTCCGGAGTCTGATCGCGTTCCGCATCAACTGGTGACGGCCCCGACGAAATGTCGGGGCCGTAACTGTGTGAACTGAATTACAGAAAAACTGTCCCGATTGCGAACGCTCGAATTCGAGGGCGAGGCACAGCGATTGGTCAGAATTGGCTCGTTCTGCCACGTCGGCCGATCGGCACCCGCAGCACCACATCGGTGCCGCCGGTCGGCACATCGTGCATTCCCAACGATCCGTCGAGTTCGGCCGACACGAGGGTTCGCACGATCTGCAGACCGAGGCGGTCGGACTTCTCCAGGCTGAATCCGTCGGGCAGTCCCCGCCCGTCGTCGTGGACCACCACGTCGAGCCACCGGGCCGACCGCTCGGACCTGATGGTCACGCAGCCGGCCGCGGTCGAGGCGTCGAAGGCGTGCTCGATGGCGTTCTGCACCAGTTCGGTGATCACCATGATCAGCGCGGTCGCGCGATCGGCGTCGAGGACGCCCAGCTCCCCCCGCCGGTTGATCCTGATCGGGGAATCGACGGTCGCGACGTCGTTCATGATCGGCAGGATCCGGTCGATCACCTCGTCGAGGTTGACCTCCTCGTCCACCGACATCGACAGGGCGTCGTGCACCAGCGCGATCGACGACACCCGGCGCACGGATTCGATGAGCGCCTCGCGGCCCTCGGCGTTGGTGGTCCGGCGCGCCTGCAATCTCAGCAGAGCGGCGACGGTCTGCAGGTTGTTCTTCACCCGGTGGTGGATCTCCCGGATCGTCGCGTCCTTGGACAGCAGCGCCCGGTCGCGGCGTTTGACCTCGGTGACGTCACGGATGAGCACCGCGGCGCCCACGGCCTGGCCGTGCACGGCCAGCGGCAGGGTGCGCAGCAGCACCGCGGCCCCGCCGGCGTCGACCTCCATCCGCATGCTCGATCCGCCGGCCAGCGAGTCGCGGACGTGGTTGGCGAGCTCCTGCGCCTCGAAGGGGTCGGAGATCAGCGGCCGGGTGACGGTGACCAGGTTGTGGCCCTCGAGTTCGGCCGTCAGTCCCATCCGGTGATATGCGGAGATGGCGTTCGGGCTGGCGAAGGTGACCACCCCGGCCTCGTCGAGCCGGATGAATCCGTCACCCACCCGCGGACTCGACCGCGACATCGCGAGATCCCCGACGTTGGGGAACGTGCCCTCCGACAGCATCAGCAGCAGATCGGCCGCGCAGTCCACGTAGGCGGCCTCCAGCGGGCTCGCCTGGCGCGGGGCCAGGGACGTCTGATGGGTGAGGACCGCGACGACGTCGGTGCCGTAGCGCACCGGGACGGCCTCCACGTTGAGCCCGGGTCCGGCGTCGCTGCCCTCGATCGTCGCGCGCCCGATGTCGCCGGAGTCGAACGCCGCGGCGATGATCGGCACCTCGGCGGAGTGCGCGACGGTGCCCACCGCGTCGGCGAGCAGCACCGTCGGCGCCGTGTTCGGCCGGACCTGCGCCACGCAAACCACCTGGCCGTCGTCGCGGCGCACCCACATCAGGAAGTCGGCGAACGACAGGTCGGCCAGCAGCTGCCATTCCCCCACCACGGCATGCAGGTGGTCGACGGCGTTGCCGGGCAGGACGGTGTGCTCGGCGAGCAGGTCACCGAGTGTGGACATGACCTACTGGGGGCTAACTGATGACCGCGATGAGATCGCCGGCCTGGATGACGTCACCGACCGCGACACTGACCTTGCTCACGGTTCCGGCGACCTCGGCGAGCACCGGGATCTCCATCTTCATCGATTCGAGCAGCACCAGGGTGTCGCCTTCACCGATCTGATCGCCCTCGCTGACCACGACCTCGAGCACACTGGCCACGATTTCCGCGCGAACGTCCTCGGCCATCTTCACCCCACTCATTCACCGACGTTGTAGGCGTCTATCGAACCACACGACGCTGTGGACAGAGCATCAACCGGTCCGTGAGACAATGGCGGCAATCAGTTGAGTAATTCGGAGGTGGATCATGGCCAAGCGTGGCCGCAAGAAGCGCGATCGGAAGCACAGCAAGGCCAACCACGGCAAGCGACCCAACTGCGGTTCGAAGTCAGTGCGCTGACCCCTGCTTCAACGACAAACCGCCCTGACTTCTCGCGAAGCCGGGCGGTTTTTCGTTGCGGCGTCAGCCGCCGCGGATGATCGTGGTGCGGCTGATCTGAATGCGCAGGCGCTCACGCAGGCCCTCCGGGGCTCGTTCGCCGCTGCACTTGGTGGCGATCAGATTCTTGACCCGCTCCTCCACGCCGTAATGGCGCAGGCACGTCGGGCACTCCTCGAGATGATGGCGCAGCTTGTCACGCGTCTCCACGGTGCACTCACCGTCGAGCAGCGTCCACACCTCGGCGATCACCGCGGCGCACTCGGGGTGCTCGGGGTCGATCGGCCCGACGGGCGGGCTCCAGCGTTCCTCGTCGGGGCTGTTCGGCGTGCCGCTCATGAGGTGACCTCCTCCGGTGCGTCGGACTGCTGGCCCCGGATGAAACCGCGGTCGCGGGCCACATCGGCCAGCAACTCGCGCAGTTGGCGCCTGCCGCGGTGCAGCCGCGACATCACCGTCCCAATCGGCGTGTCCATGATCTCGGCGATCTCCTTGTACGGGAAGCCTTCGACGTCGGCGTAGTAGACCGCCATCCGAAAGTCTTCGGGCAGGGCCTGCAGGGCTTCCTTGATCTCACTGTCGGGCAGCAGCTCCAGCGCCTCGACCTCGGCCGAACGCAGCCCCGTCGAGGTGTGCTCGGCGTTGGCCGCGAGCTGCCAGTCGGTGATCTCCTCGGTCGGATACTCCGCGGGCTGGCGCTGCTTCTTGCGGTAGCTGTTGATGTAGGTGTTGGTCAGGATGCGGTACAGCCACGCCTTGAGGTTGGTGCCTTCGCGGAAGGACCGGAATCCTGCGTAGGCCTTCACCATGGTTTCCTGCAGCAGGTCTTCGGCGTCTGCGGGATTGCGCGTCATGCGGAGCGCACCGCCGTAGAGCTGATCGAGCATCGGAATGGCGTCGCGCTCGAACCGCGCGGTCAACTCGGCGTCGGTTTCCTCGCGCGCCGGGTTCTGGTCTGGATCGAGGGTCGCCTCTGCGGCCAACCCGTCGGTGTCGGTCATCCTGGGGAACACCGTCCCTTCTCTTGCGGTACCACCGAGAAGGTCCGGCATGATCACCGGACGCAACGGGGCCTCCACGGCCAACGCTGGCACCATCTATCCCCTTCCGTTGATCCTAGAGGTCGAGACCGACGACGAACGCTTGCTGCCCGAAACACCATCACAGCTGTCTCGTCCAACAGCGTCGGCGCCGGTCGTGTTCCCACCCCGGCGCGCCCGTACTCTGTGCCGGTGGCACGCGCAGCGACGCCGGCGATCGCGGCTCTGGTGGCGGCCGGCGCCCCGCACGAGGTGCTGGCCTACCGGCACGATCCCCGCACCGAGGCGTTCGGCGACGAGGCGGTCGAGGAGCTGTTGCGGGACGGCGGTGACGGCCTCGTGGCCGCGCAGATCTTCAAGACGCTGGTCGTGGCGCTGCCGACCGGGCTGGGGGTGGCGGTCCTGCCGGTGCCGTCGAAGCTGTCGCTGAAGGCGGCTGCGGCGGCGCTGGGGGTGGCCAAGGCGACGATGGCCGATCCGGCCGCCGCGCAACGCTCGACCGGGTACGTCGTGGGCGGCATCTCCCCCCTCGGTCAGCGCAAGCCCCTGCCGACGGTGGTGGACTCCTCGGCGCTGCAGTGGGACCGGGTGCTGTGCAGCGCCGGCAAGCGGGGCCTCGACGTCGCGCTGGACCCGCGCGATCTGGTGCGACTGACCAACGCCGTCACCGCGGAGATCACCGCCGCCTAAGCTCTGGTCCATGTCACTCGCGGGAAAAACGATGTTCATCTCCGGAGCCAGCCGTGGAATCGGCCTGGCGATCGCCAAGAAGGTCGCCGCCGACGGCGCCAACATCGCGCTGGTCGCCAAGACCGCTGAGCCGCATCCGAAGCTGCCGGGCACCATCTACACCGCGGCCAAGGAGATCGAGGAGGTCGGCGGCCAGGCGTTGCCGATCGTCGGCGACGTGCGCGACGGGGACTCGGTGGCGGCGGCGGTCGCGGCGGCGGTCGAGCAGTTCGGCGGCATCGACATGTGCGTCAACAACGCCTCGGCGATCAACCTCGGGTCGATCGAGGACGTGCCGCTCAAGCGCTTCGACTTGATGAACGGCATCCAGGTGCGCGGCACCTATGCGGTGTCGCAGGCCTGCATCCCGCACATGAAGGGCCGGGAGAACCCGCACATCCTGACGCTGTCACCGCCGGTGCTGCTGGAGCCCAAGTGGCTCAAACCGACGCCGTACATGATGGCGAAGTTCGGAATGACCTTGTGCGCGTTGGGTATTGCCGAGGAGATGAAGGAGGCCGGCATCGCCTCGAACACGCTGTGGCCGCGCACGATGGTGGCCACGGCAGCAGTGCAGAACCTGCTCGGCGGCGAGGAGTCGATGAAGCGGTCCCGCAAGCCCGAGGTGTATTCCGATGCGGCGTACGCGATCCTGACCAAACCGTCGAGTTACACGGGCCACACGCTGCTATGTGAGGACGTGCTGCTGGAATCCGGCGTCACGGACCTGTCGGTGTACGACTGCGTGCCGGGCTCGGATCTCGGCGTGGACTTCTGGGTCGAGTCGGCCAACCCGCCCGGCTACTCCCACCCCTGACCCGGTTTGCCGCGGAATAGTATTCCTGGTTGCTCCCCCGGCCTCAAAGTCAAGTGGTCATGACAACGGTTAGGCCGCTTGGTTAATGAGGGCAGCCATGCGTTGGGCTGGGGTGTCGAGGTCGAGGGTGGGGCGTGGTCG
>NZ_JYNL01000043.1 GCF_001044235.1 Mycolicibacterium chlorophenolicum
CCTTTCTGAACTGGCCTGATTGATGCGTAGAGAACACCAATCCTCCCAGCTCAAGGGGCACTTTCCTCATTCCGACACCCCACGACCAACCAATTTATCGGTGGATCGAGGCTAAGGGCGTAGTGCATTACGTCGCCAACGTTGCACCCCTCGGGCGAGCAGCCCAATGGGACAACGTCGGCTGTCGGCCCACCTAAAGGCCCAAATCCGACTGACGAAAGTCCCTGAACTTGTCGGTCCGCCGCCAACCAGCAAATCGGGCACCTACGCTCATGCGCACCTGGCCAGTACTGTTGGCGCTAGTAGATGGCGCACGCCACGATCAAGGACCGATAACGACGATGGCTGTCTTTCCCGAGGACCGGCCTCAACCGGCTGCCGAGATCCTCCTCCAGCCGCATCCGGCAGGACCCCGATTGGGCCCTGCGTCGGCGCACGTTTGGCCCGGGGACCGCCGGTTCACCGCGACCCGCTGCGGGGTGGCCGGGTCCGGCAGTCCCGGTCGGTGTTGCTGATGCACCTCGACCACCTGCCGGTGCCTGCCGGGCGTACCCGCAACGGCTACGGCGCGGCGATCTTCGACATGGACGGGGTGATCACCGACACCGCAACCGTGCACGCGGCGGCGTGGAAGAAGCTGTTCGACACGGTCCTTCCCGCCATCGGGAGTGACCGCCAACCGCCCTTCGACGCGGATCGCGACTACCGCACCTACGTCGACGGGCGCACCCGCGAAGGCGGTGTAAGCGCATTGCTGGCCTCGCGCGGTCTCAAGGTGCCGGTCGGCAGCACCGATGATGGCCCGGAGCAACTGACCGTGTACGGACTCGGCGCACTCAAACAGCAGATCTTCGAGGACCTGCTTGCCCAGGCAGGGGTGTCGGTGTTTCCCGACGCGAGAAAACTGCTCGTCGAACTGCAGGCACGCAATGTGCCCGCCGCGCTGGTGACCTCCAGCCGCAACAGTCAGGCGGTTCTCGACGCGGGCGGGGTGACGCATTTCTTCTCGGTGCGTGTCGATGGCATCGACGCGATGCGGCTGTCGCTGCCCGGCAAACCCGACCCGGCGATGTTCATCGAGGCGGCCCGCCGGCTATCCGTGCCGCCGTGCGATGCGATCGTGTTCGAAGATGCCACCGCCGGTGTCAGCGCCGCCGCAGACGGAGGTTTTGGTCTGGTGGTGGGGGTCGACCGCACCGGAGCCGGATCAGCGCTGGCCGACGCGGGAGCGGACGTGGTGGTAACCGATCTCACCCAGATACCGCCGACCCGGCCCGGCCGAGGCCACACAAACCGGGCATGGTGCGGAGGCGCGACGGTCCCCACCCAGGCCGGGTGGCAGCTGGTCTACGACCACTTCGACCCAGCACAGGAAGGGACACGGGAGGCTCTGTGCACGCTCGGCAACGGCTATTGGGCTACCCGCGGCGCCGTTCCCGGCAGCACCGCCGACAACGTCCATTACCCCGGTACTTACCTCGCGGGGGTCTACAACCGGCTCACCACCGATCTGAAGGGAGCCACCGTCGAGACTGAACACCTCGTCAACGCCCCGGACTGGACGCATCTAACGGTACGGTTCGCGGGCGGGGGGCCGTTGCGTCCAGGATCGCCGGACATGGTCAGCCACGATCAGACACTCGACATCCACGCCGGCGTACTGACACGTACCAACCGCTACCGCGACGCGGCCGGCCGCACTGTGCGAATCACGTCACGACAGATACAGTCCCTGACCCATCCACACCTGGCCGCACTCGAAGTCATGCTCGAATCCGAAAACTGGTCCGGGGACATGATTGTCGAGTCCGGGATCAACGCCGCCGTCGCCAACCGCAATGTGCCCGCCGACCACGAGCTGGCCCACCACCATCTCATCCCCACAGCCACAACAGAAGTCGACCGCGAAACGGTGCTTGCCGACGTTGCGACAAGCCAGTCTCACATCAGCATCGCCACCGTCGCGCGCACCCGTGTCCGCGGCGTTGACGCAGTGATCAACCGCGAGCCTGTGCTTGCGCCCGCCTACGCAGGACACACCTTGACTGTGCGCCTCGAGCCGGGCACACACGTGGCGATAGAGAAAGTCGCGGCGGTGGCGACCTCTCGGGACCGGGCCATCTCGACCGCCGCCGCAGACGCATGCAACCGCATCGGCTGGGCTCCCGAATTCGGCGAACTGTTCGAGGTCCACGCGCAGGCGTGGGAGCAGATGTGGCAGCGATTCGGGATCGATATGGCCGCGAGCCCGCAGCAGTCACTGGCATTGAATCTGCACATTTTCCATGTGCTGCAAACCATTTCGGCCGCAGAACCAGACCTCGATGCCGGCCTGCCGGCCCGAGGCCTGCACGGCGAGGGCTACCGGGGCCACATCTTCTGGGACGAACTATTCGTCTATCCGATGCTGACCCTGCGCCAACCCGAACTGACCCGGTCCTTGTTGCTGTACCGCCATCGCCGCCTGGACGCCGCCCGCGCCGCGGCCCGCGCCGCAGGCCTGGCCGGGGCGATGTTCCCATGGCAGTCCGGCAGCGAGGGCCGCGAAGAAACACCCACACAGCTGCTCAATGTCCGCAACGGACAATGGGTACCGGACAACTCGCACCGTCAGCGTCACGTCGGGCTGGCCGTCGCCTACTGCGTGTGGCAGTACCATCAGGCCGCCGGCGATATCGGATTTCTCGCCGACTACGGGGCGGAGATCCTGGTCGAGGTGGCGCGGCTGTTTGCCAGCTTGGCGGCACACGACCCGGCCGATGACCGCTTCGACATCGTCGGGGTGATGGGACCCGACGAATATCACGACGGCTACCCCGACACACCCGGGCAGGGACTGCGCAACAACGCCTACACCAATGTCCTGGCCGCCTGGGTGCTTGCCCGCGCGCAGGAGACGGTGGCGCTGTTGGCACACCGTGACTGTGAGCAACTCTGGCGTCGCCTCCAGCTACAGCCCGAGGAGCCGGCCCATTGGCGCCGAGTCAGCAGCAGGCTGCGCGTTCCCTTCCACGACGGCGTCATCAGCCAGTTCGAAGGCTACGGCGAGCTGTCCGAATTCGACTGGGGTCGCTACCGCAGCCGCTACGGCAACATCGGACGCTTGGATCTGATCCTGCAAGCCGAGGGCGACACCACCAACCGCTACAAGCTCTCCAAGCAGGCCGATGTGCTGATGTTGTTCTACCTGTTTTCGGCCGAGGAACTGCGCGCCGTATTCGCCGAACTCGGCTACGAGCTGCCGCCGGAGCTGATCGTTCGCACGGTTCGCTACTACCTGGCCCGCACCAGCCACGGGTCCACGTTGAGCAGGCTGACCCACGGGTGGGTGTCGGCGCGCACCGACCGGCGACAATCGTGGTCGCTGTTCACCGAGGCGCTGCAGGCCGATCTGGCCGACACCCAAGGAGGCACCACCCGCGAAGGCGTCCACACCGGCGCCATGGCCGGCACCGCCGACATGGTGATCCGCTGCTATGGCGGCGTGGAGACCCGAGGCGATGTGCTCTGGCTACACCCGGTGTTGCCCGCCGAACTCACCGCGGCGTCGTTTCGGCTGCGCTACCGCGGTCAGCCGATCAGCGTCGATCTGACTCAGCAGCGGGCACGACTGCATCTGCCGCCGTGTTCGGCCGCCCCGGTCCAACTCTGCGTCGAGGGCATCGAAAAAACGCTGAACGCGGGCGACGTCTGGGAAGTGCCGTTATCGTCTGCGGCGTCGGAGCCCTCCCCCACTGAGCTGAAGATGTAGGCCATGGCCCACGGTGAGCGGTACCGACAGATCGCAGAAACCCTGGCGCGCCATGGTTTTGGATTCTTCATCGGCGTGACGGGTCTGCAACGATGGGTGCCGCTGCACCACGGACTGCTGGGTCATGAACGCCGCGAACAGCCGTATTCCAACCCCGACCACCTGAGGCTGGCTCTTGAGCAGCTCGGCCCCAGCTTCGTCAAGCTGGGCCAAATCCTGTCCACCCGCCCCGATCTGCTGCCCGAGCCCTACCGGCAGGAATTGGCCAAGCTGCAGGACTCGGCCCCACCGGTGCCTGCTCCGGTGATCGCCGAGCTTATCGAGCGTGAGCTTGCAGGTCCCCCGTCGCAGATCTTCGCGACCTTCGACCTGCAACCGTTGGCCAGCGCCTCACTGGGGCAGGCGCACGCCGCCACCCTGCACGACGGGACCGAAGTCGTGGTCAAGGTGCGCCGCCCGCATGTAGTCGAACAGGTCGAGCAGGATTTGGAGATTCTGCGCAATCTCGCGGCACGCGCGAGTCGGCGCTGGGAGGCCGCCGCCGACTACGACCTGGTGGGCATCGCCGAAGAGTTCGCCGATACCTTGCGGGCCGAGCTCGACTACCTGCACGAAGCCCGCAACGCCGAGCGATTCGCCGCCAACTTCGCCGCCAGCCCCACGATCCGGATCCCCCGAATCTATTGGGACACCACCACCTCGCGCGTGTTGACCATCGAGCGCATCAGGGGAATCAAGATCAATGACGTGCACGCGCTGGACGCCGCCGGTATAGATCGGCGAGTCTTGGCGGACAACGCGGCGCGGGCGGTCGCGAAAATGATCTTCGAGGACGGGTTCTTTCACGCCGATCCCCACCCGGGCAATCTCTTCGTCGAACCTGACGGCCGCATTGGCCTGATTGATTTCGGCATGGCGGGCGAGATCGATGAACGCCTTCGCGAGCAACTCGCCGCGCTGCTTGTCGCGCTGGCCGGGCAGAATCCTCGCCGCGTGGCTTCGGCTGTCGCCGAACTGAGTTCAACCAAGGGCACGATCAACGTGTCCGCACTTACCGCGGACCTGGCGCCCATCCTGCAGCGTTACACCGGACGGGCGCTGGGGAACATCCCGGTCGCAGCGTTGATCCACGATGTACTCGCAGTGGTCCGCCAGCACCACCTGAAACTGCAGCGCGAACTGGCGTTGCAGTTGAAGATGCTTGTCATGGCCGAAGGCCTAGGGGCAGAGCTCGATCCGGCATTTCAGCTGGCCGCGATCATCGGTCCCTACGCCCGTCGCCTTGTCGCCGGCCGGTATTCGCTGGACGCATTGGCCCGTCGATTCAGGCAAGCCGGCGTCGACGTGCTCGACGTTACCGCGGAACTCCCTGACCAGTTACGCCGGTTGCGGGACGTGCTCGATGCGGGTGGACCCGAAGTTCACCTTCGTGCAGCCGAGTTGGAGCCATTCGTCGGCAGACTCGAGGCGACCGGTCTCCGGTTAGGTGCCGCGCTGATAATCGCCGCTCTGGTGCGCTCTATCGGGGACGTCATGGCCGCCGATCCGCGCCACCGACGGTCCCAGGCCCTCTCTGTCTTGGGTGCCGGCCTGGGATCATTGGGCGCCTACCTCGCGTTGACGTCGCGCCCACGCCGAAGTTAGCGCTCGTGGCTGGCCGCGCATGCGGAAAGACCAAAAGTGTTCTGCCTTCGAGGAAAAGGATGTACTGACCGGTCCGCGTGCCGGCCCGATGACCGTTCACGCCTGCGTGCTGTGCGGATCGAGTTCATGTCGTTGCAGGATCCGGGGCGGGTTTATCTAGTGTTGTGTCCGCCCCAAGCAAGCCGCTCAGTATGTCGATCACCGTAGCGGTCAGCGCACCGAGGCGGTTCAGCGCTGGCTCCGTGCCGCTATTCGAATGCTGTTGTTGTGGGCCCGGATTGGCGTCGCACAATCGAGTACCGATTGCGCGCACGTCCAGCTCGAGAATCGAGGCGACTTCAGCGAGGTTGACTGGCCCGCTGTATTCCGGGTGAGCACACCAGGTGAGTACCGGGGTCACCAAGAACTTCGATTCCGGGTCGGTCATCGCGGGCAGGGCGCCGAGGAGGTGCACGCTGTGCGGGTTGAGCCCGATCTCCTCGGCCGCCTCGCGCAGGGCGGTGTCGATCGGGCCGGTGTCGCCCGAATCCTGGGCGCCGCCGGGAAACGTCAGTCGCCCCGGGTAGTCGCGCAGATCCGTGGCGCGTTCGGTGAGAAGCACCCGTGGCCCCGCCGGCCCACTGGTGAGCACTACCAATACTGCCGCCGGCCGCAGCGTGACGACCTGCCGGGGTTCTTGCGTGAGCTGCGGGTAACGCCGGGCCATTGCCGCGGCCAATGACTGCGCCCACGGCGGAATCACCGCCGGTGACGCTGAACCCGAATGCGATGCCCGGTCAGGCCCGGCCTGGGCGTCGATGCTGGTCCAGCCGATCAGTGCTGACCGCACGTGCATGGTTGTGAAACCGGCCGCGGCGTCCGCGGACGCGACCAGGCGGGTCTGCTGCCCCAGACCGGGGTGTCCAAACAGCGCGCGCGCCGGACGATGCACGGCATGGTTGTCGGGATCGGCCCAGTCCGCAGGGTTGTTGGCCACCGCGACCAGCGCCTGAGAAGAACCGACGAGGTGGGCGATCTGGCCGGTGAATGGGGTCAGACGTTCGCTCATCGCGGGAACCAGCACCAGGTTGGCACCGGCCTCCGTTAAGGCGTGTACTGCCTGCGGGTTGAGAAGATCGCGGCAGATGGCCACCACAATATGCCAGCCCGCGGCTGTGACGTACACCCGCAACTCTGGCCAACCCTGCGGTTGGATGTCTTCGAGGATCGGATGCTGTGCGGGAGAGTGTTTTTCGTGGATCAGCGGGTCTGGATGCCCGCGCACCCAGGCGGCCGCGGTGTTGCGCCGCCGGCGCGGTGAACCTTCGCTGTGGTGGTAGCTGCCCGCGACCAGTAGTCGAGGTCCGTCCGGGCGGCGCACCCACGCCTGCAGTCGTCGCGACAGCGACTCGGTGACACACAGCTCGGGGAGCACCACGATCGAGGCGCCGGCGTCGGCGGCGGCACCGATGAGCTCATCGAGGATGCGGCGTTGTTGACGTACATTTGTTGGCCGGACGGGGAACGCGGGTTGTGCCGGATCCGCAGGCAGCGTGAACTCCGTTAAGGCCGTGTTCGGGTGGCACGTGGCGATAATGGTGTCGATGGTGACTAGATCCGCCAAAGCGTCAAACAGGCTGTAGTCGAACACGATTCGAAATTGGGTGGCCCACCCGCCAGCCAGCCGAACTCGGCGGATTTCGTCTAGGCGGTTGGCCAACCGCCACGGCGGCGCGGTGGGCCGCATGTCCATCACAGCGCGAATGTCGGGCACTCCCAAGGGAATCGGGTCACCAACTGCTGGCTGATACGGACTGCGCCGTCGGAACGAGTCGGCAAGAAAATCCCCGTAGTGTTGGTCCACGAACCGCGCCAGCGCGTGGGCGATCATCACCGGCGCGACGCCCTCGACAGGAATCAGCGCCTCAGCCAGCGCACTGCGCATAGGCGTGTCTAGGGTTGACTCAGCTGGCCGGGACACGGCGATCGCCTCAATCGGACGAAGAATCGTGGTGAGAATCGCCCGTATCCGCGGATCGGTGACTTGGGCCCACAACACCTGGTGTTCGTCACGGCACAGATGCAGCAGGTGCGTCAGTGTGACCAAGGGGTCCGTCTGTTCGAGGATCCTCTCCCGCAGCCTTTCCAGCCGTTCGGCAGGCGACTGTAGCCGAGCCACGCACGGCGAGCACGGCCCCACGTTCGGATCAAATCCGGTGGGCATGTCGTCACCAACGATCTTGACGGGATGGATCATGGTGCGCCTCATGGCTGGATCGTGTGTGCCGCATGCGTGTGCTCACCCGGGCCAGGGCCAATCCGCGACTTTCGGGGATCAATGTGACGGTGTCCATCGATCCACTGCGTCATCGAGCGGAGTGCAGTCCAGCACCCGCTTGCGGCCCAGCAGACCCGGCAGCCTGGCCGCCTCCACAGTGACCTCGAGGATCCGGTTCGGCCGCCTCGACCGGGCCAGCCGGGCGCGCATGTCTATGAACACCGTGTGGTCTCCCTCGAGGTCCTGACTGTCGAGCACGAACAGAATCTGCTCATCGCCCGCGATGCTCTTCTGGGGTGCCTCGCTGCTCAGACGACTATCGCGCAGCGCTTACTGCCCGGGCGACATACCGCCAGGCGCCATTTCCCCGGGCGCCATAGCTCCAGGCGCCATACCCCCAGGCGCCATACCCCCGGGCATCATGCCTTGGTGCATGGGCAGGCCGCACCTGGCGCTCAGATCCCTGACCGGTTGACGGATGTTCTGGAACGTGGCCGCCACGTCTGGGTGGGTGTCGGTGTAGGCCTTGATCGCGGCCCGCCGCTCCTCGGGTGTGCCTTGGCTCCTGGCATCAATGAACACCTGCTGGACGTCTGGACGGGAGTCCAGATAGTCGGCCATCTGGGTCATCGCGGCGGCGTGTGCCCGCATCACCGCTGCCGGAGAACACGGATCTTGCGGTGGCTGCGCAGCCGCCGCACCCGCTGCTGCGAATGCCACGATTCCCACCGCCACGCCGGCTGCTGCCGCGCGAACCACACGCCGTGGAACCCGCCCGCCATGCATGCGCTTATTCACTGTCATCACTCCTTCCGAACGGCTGCTTCTGATGACCGCCCATGATTACCGCTGAACGCATCGCCTGAAGTCCGCGTTGACCCGGCGTCGGGCGCCGACACCCTCGTGGTGTCGGTTGCCCACGTAGTCGCTTCCCCTGAGGTCTAAGCCGGGGCCCAGCCGACACGGCTTCGCTCCGGGAAGATGCCCGGCGCGCAGTCTTGCGATAGTGCCGCCGCCCACGCAAACCGTCCACTGCAGCAGCGCCACGGGTGTTCGGAGGCTTATTTGATCGACGCTCAGGAATATCTCCCATCGGGCCCCTCTATGTCGGCGCCAAACCCCAACATTCCCTGCAGCCGTATGTCAGGGAACATCTGGATTCACGTCCACCATGCACGATCGTGATGCCGCTTTCGTAACCTATCTGGGATCTACGCAGTTGGTCCATACTTCGCGAAAGTCGACCGCGGCGAGCCGTACCGATCACCGCGGTCGCCGACGATGATGGAGGACCTCACTGCGGCGCAGGCCCGTGCTTACAATGCCTGGTTCCAAACGTGCTGGGGCGCTCATCGGTGGGCAGTGGAACTGGGTGCGGTTGATGATGCCCTCTCGGATATATCGCTGATCTCGTCGTGGTGGAAATCGGGTGCGGCACCGAACGTTCGCGCCATTTCGCGAGATCGGCCGGCCCGAAACGGTTTCGGGCTCCGCGTCGATCGCGTCGTGCCGCAAAGGCGCGGCAGACGACGACCTTGGCCTCCTTGTTCTCATGAGCGAGGGCATGATTGTCGCGAGTCCACCTCGAAGGGGACTCCCCTGTTGCTCGATGGCGTCAATCACATCGCCTGGATCTCGAAAAACGTCGCCCGACTGGGCTTCTACGCCGACGTGTTCGACGCCGAAGTCGGACCTACCCGACCCCACGGAGAGAATCCCGGCGAGACAATGACTGTGCTTCGGATCGGGCCCACACCTTGCTCAACATTGTGGCGATCGAGGGAAACACCGAACCCGACCGGCAATCGCCTTTGTGGGGCCGTGGCCGCATCGAGCACTTCGGCCTCCAGGCCGCCTCACCGGACGCTTTCGAAACGATTCGGCGGCGACTCATCGACCAAGGCGCCAGCGACGGCACCATTAACGACTTCGGCACGGTGCACAGCATATTTTTCCGCGACCCCGATGGACTCGAAGGCGAGGTCCTTGTTCCCAACGTCTAGCTTCCGCCCTGGCTGCATCATGGCCAGGCGTCCGCGAGCCAGGTCGGGCATGCGCGACCGGCGGTGCGGGCATCGATGTGGCCGGCGAGTCGGTCTCGGACGCCGAGCGGTGGCGCCGCGGCACCCCAACCAATCTCGATGTCACCCCTTGCCCTTTGCACGCCGAGCCAGGCCGGGTGCGGTGCGAGTCACCTGGCATTGACAGCTGGCTTGCTGTATGCCGCTGGGACGGCCGGATCGGACCCACAGCCGGTGCAGGATGAGCGCGATGAGCCCGGTGGCCGCCATGGACGCCAGGGGTGCGCCCCGAGTGAGGTTGACCGCGAGGGTGAAGCCGACCACGAGCGCTCCGGCGGCGTTCACGGCCAGCGTTGCGGGTTGTCGGGCGCGGTAGGACAAGCGAGTCATCGCGAGCATGCCAGCGAGAAAGCTGAGGAACACCGCTACGGCGTAGAAGAGAACCAGGCGTTGATCGTTGCCACCGGCGGCGGTGACCAGCGCCGCGGAGCCGACGACGAAGATCAGCACTCCCCAGTAGGGGGTGTAGTGGCTGTTGGTGCGGCCTAAGCCGGCAGGCAGGATCCCCAGCGACGGCTCTGCCGAGTCGTGTCCGGCCGCGAGCGCCTTGAGCAGGCCCGGCCCGGCTTGGAATGACGAACTCGCCGCCGACAACAGCAACAGCGTTGTGGCGAGCTGGAAGGCGGCGAACACTGGCCCGGGGGCGGCGATGCGGGCCAGTTCGGCGATCTGCGTGCTGTCCGGACCAGGGACACCTATGCGCAGGTGAACGGCTTGGGCGGTCAGCCCCAACGTGATTATCCCGACGATCGCCAGGGTGAGCCACAGCGTGATGCGCCCGAACCTGCGCCGGCCCGTGCCATCGAGTTGGTCCAGTTGGGCGATGGCCGATGCGGGCGCCTCGACCCCGGTTGCCAGCGCCATGGCCACCGGGAATGCCAACACCACCGCTGCCGCAGGCGAACTGGTAGCTGGGACGCTGGTTGCCTGCGGTTGTGGGTGGGCAGCGAGCCCATACACCAGTACCACAACGGCGAGCGCGAGGAAGGTGAGGGTCATCGTGGCGAACACCGCACGGCCGAGATGGCCGAACCAGGTCAGACCAGCCACCCCGACGATCAGTGCCAATGCCAGTGGGAGGCGCCATCCGCCGAGCGCGGGTAGGTACGCGATGATCGCTGAGGCGCCTGCGGCGGCGCTGATCGCGATGGTGAGGGTGAAATCCACCACCAGGGCTGCGATCGGCACGAAGGCCCACCGCTCCCCGAATGCGTCTCCCACGGCCGCTGCGGCACCACCACCTGCGGGGTAGCGCGCCACGATCTGGTGATAGTTGAGGGTCACCACCGCTATGACGGCGATGACCATAGTCATCGTGGGCAACAGCAGCCCGAGATCGCCGTCCAGCGCCCGCAACGCAGCCTCGATCGCATAGGCCACCGAGGACACCGGGTCTGCCATCACCGCAAAGGCGAACGCCACCAACAACAGCACCCGCTGGGGCTGCAGACCACTCTGTCGCGGTCGCATGACGAAAGCCAGCCTCCGACTTCCTCTTAATCAGAGGGTGAGCATCGCATCGAAACGGCCTGCGCGACTGCGGGAACCATCTGCCGGGTGACACTCGCAGTCACAACTACGGACGCGCCGGCGCGATGTCACCCCGCCCCGCCGCTCACGGTTTCGACGCCCGGGACCGCAGAAGGTCGGTGCGGGTGGCAGGCATGCCACTGTGACCGCGTGCATCGCATTTGACTGCCAGAATCTGGTTGACCCCGAGCCGGTTCGCCATGAACCCCAGCGCCGAGCCCGCCATGAACAGGCGCCAGACCCGTGCCCGGCCGGCGCTGCTCAGCGCGACCGCCTCCTCCCAGTTGCCTTCCAGATTCGCCACCCAGGCCCGCAGCGTCAGCGCGTAGTGTTCGCGAAGCGCCTCGACGTCGCGGATCTCGAAGCCGGCCCCTTCGAGCGCTTCGATCATCGTGGCCATCGGTTCGAGTTCCCCGTCGGGGAAAACGTAGCGATCGATGAAGGACGTTTTGGAGAAGCCCGCCCGTTTGCCTGGTCTCCGCGAGATCGCGTGGTTGAGCAACCGGCCCTGTGGGCGCAGCAGCGCGTAGAGTTGCGCGGCATATGTCGGCAGCAGCGCGACGCCGACATGCTCGGCCATGCCGATACTGGAGATCGCGTCGAACGGCCCGTCGTCGACGTCTCGGTAGTCCTGCACTCGGATCTGCACCCGCTCGGCGATGCCCTCGGCGACCATCCGTTTACTCGCATACCCCGCCTGCTGGTGCGACAACGTCACGCCCACGAGATGTACACCGTAGTTGCGCGCCGCGTGCAGGGCGAAGGTCCCCCATCCGCAGCCGACGTCGAGCACCCGCATGCCCGCAGTCAGGCCGAGCTTGCGCGCCACGAGATCGCACTTGGCGTACTGAGCCGCGGCCAGATCCTCGCCGGGTTGCGCCCAGTACCCGCACGAGTAGGTCATCGACTCACCCAGCACGAGCCGGTAGAAGTCGTTGCCGACGTCGTAATGGTGGCTGATCGCGGCAGCGTCGCGCCGCCTGTCGTGCCGGTGACCGCGCGCCAGTTTCACCTCCTCTGCCGGTGGCTTGGGTGGCGGACCGATAATCCCCAGCCGCAGCGCCGCTTTCGCCAGTGCCTTCTTCATCTCGGCGTCGGTACGCACACCGGGACCGCGGCTCGGGTCTGACATCTGCTCCAAAACATCCAGCCCGGCGAGCAGGTCTCCCTCGATGTCGATGTCGCCGGATACATAGGCTCGTGCGAAGCCGAGTTCGTTCGGAGCCCACAGCAGTCGCCGCAGACCCCGGCGGTTGACGAGGTTCAACTGCCATTGCGCGGACGCGGGTCCCGACCGGCTGCCGTCCCAGCATCTGATCTTGACCGGAACGTCCCGGCCCACGGCCGCGCGAACCAGTGGCGCCACCGTTTCAGCGATCGTCATGGGCAGAAACCTTCCGTGCAGAACCTGACACTTATCTGTCGGGGCTAATCAGTATTGGTTTAGCGGCGAGGTGCTGGTCTCACCGGCCGCGATGACGCAACTCCCCCACCGCCGGTTAGCGCCTGGCGGTGAGGAGATCGGCGGCCTTGGCGGCCAGGGCCGGCGTGCACACGATGTCGTAGCGCTCGGCGGCCAGGGTGGAGACGGACGTGAAGTCCCGGCGGCCGTGGGTGGCCCAATGTTCGACGAACCCGAAGATGGCGCCCCACACGGCGCCGATGAGCAGGCCGGCGAGCATGACGCCTAACCATGCGGCGCCGGCGGCGAACATTCCCAACAGCAGGCCGATGAACAAGCCCCACCATGCGCCGCCGGCCGCACCGGTGAGGGCGGCGCGTGC
The DNA here is from genome assembly GCF_001044235.1 of Mycolicibacterium chlorophenolicum. Taxonomy (GTDB): domain Bacteria; phylum Actinomycetota; class Actinomycetes; order Mycobacteriales; family Mycobacteriaceae; genus Mycobacterium; species Mycobacterium chlorophenolicum. The sequence continues at coordinate 13,048 of NZ_JYNL01000043.1, forward strand.
AGGGGTCATGCGGCCGGTGATGGCCTCCACGGTGCTCACGCCGTGGCCCACGATGCGTAGATTCTCCACGGGGAAATCCGCATCGGAGAGATAGTCGACGGTGCCCTGCGCCTGGGTGTAGTCGCGGTAGCTGGCTATTACCCGATACTCGGCGCTGGCAGCGGCTTGGCTGGCCGGGTCGTCGAAAGATTGATCGCGATGGCTGTCCATGGTTTCTCCTCCTTGGTGGTTGGGTTTGGGTTCGGATGCCGACGTTCCGGGCGGCTCGACCCGGCGGCGACAGTCGGGATCTGGCCTAAGAGGGCCAGGTCCAGCCGCTGATGGCGGGGTCGTCCTCGCCGTGGGCTCGGGTGTAGGCGCGGGCGCGCAGCCGCGCGTCAACCATCCGCTGGCGCAGCGCCGCCGCGGCGGCGCCCAGGCCCGGTACCCGGTCGATGACGTCGATGACCAGGTGGAAGCGGTCCAGGTCGTTGAGCATGACGAGGTCGAACGGAGTGGTCGTGGTTCCTTCCTCCTTATAGCCGCGGACGTGGATGTTGACGTGGTTGGCCCGCCGGTAAGTGAGCCGGTGGATCAGCCACGGGTAGCCGTGGTAGGCGAAGATGACCGGCCGGTCCGGGGTGAACAGTGCATCGAACTGGGCGTCGGGCAGCCCGTGCGGGTGTTCGGTATCGGGCTGCAGCCGCATCAGATCGACCACGTTGACGACCCGCACCCGCAGGGCGGGCAGGTGTTGTCGCAGCAGCGCCGCGGCCGCGAGCGTTTCCAGGGTCGGGACGTCGCCCGCGCAGGCCAGCACCACGTCCGGCAGCCCGTCGGCGCCGTCGCCGCCGTCGTTGCCGGCCCATTCCCAGATTCCCAGCCCGCGGGTGCAGTGCGCGACCGCCTCCTCGATGTCCAGATAGGACAGCGCCGGCTGCTTGCCGGCCACGATCAAGTTGATGTACTGGCGGCTGCGCAGACAGTGATCGGCCACCGACAGCAACGTGTTGGCGTCCGGCGGCAGATAGACCCGCACGATCGCCGCCTTCTTGTTCACCACATGGTCGATGAACCCGGGGTCCTGGTGGGAGAACCCGTTGTGGTCCTGGCGCCACACGTGCGAGGTCAGCAGGTAGTTCAGCGACGCGATCGGCGCCCGCCACGGTATGTCGTTGGTGACTTTGAGCCATTTCGCGTGTTGGTTGACCATCGAATCCACGATGTGGATGAACGCCTCGTAGCAGGAGAACAGGCCGTGCCGGCCGGTGAGTAGATAGCCCTCCAGCCAGCCCTGGCACAGGTGCTCGGAGAGCACCTCCATGACACGTCCCGCCCGCGCGAGGTGCTCATCGGTGGGCAGCGATTCGCCTTGCCACACCCGGTCGGTTTGCTCAAACACCGCGCCGAGCCGGTTGCTGGCGGTCTCGTCGGGGCCCATCAGCCGGAAATTGTGGGGGTTGTCCCGGATGACGTCACGCAGGAACGCCCCGAGCACCCGCGTCGCCTCGTGCAGCGCCGTGGCCGGCGCGGGGACCGCGACGGCGTAGTCGCCGAAGTCGGGCAGCCGCAGCGGCTTTAGCAGCTGCCCGCCGTTGGCGTGCGGGCTGGCGCTCATCCGCGCACACCCGGTCGGCGGCAGCGCCGCCAGCTCCGCGATCAGCGCGCCGGCCTCGTCGAACAATTCCTCGGGCCGGTAGCTGCGCAGCCACTCCTCGAGCTGGCGCAGATGCTCGGGATTGTCGGCCAGATTGGCCAGCGGCACCTGATGCGAGCGCCAGGTCCCCTCCGTGGGGAGGCCGTCGACCTCCTTCGGACCGGTCCATCCCTTGGGGGTCGCTAAGACGATCAGCGGCCAGCGCGGCCGCTGCGTGTCTCCATCTTCTCGAGCGGCTTGCTGAATCCTGGCGATCTCGGTGACCGCGTCGTCCATCGCCGCGGCGAGGTCCTGGTGAACCTGTGCCGGGTCGTGGCCTGACACCACATACGGCCGGTGTCCGTAGCCCTGCAGCAGGTCGATCAGCTCGTCGTCGGGGATGCGTGCCAGGACCGTCGGGTTGGCGATCTTGTAGCCGTTGAGGTGCAGGATCGGCAGGACGGCGCCATCGTGGACCGGGTCGAGGAACTTGTTGGACTGCCAACTCGCCGCCAGCGGCCCGGTCTCAGCCTCGCCGTCGCCGACGACGCAGGCCACCAGCAGGTCGGGGTTGTCGAACGCGGCACCGTAGGCGTGCGCCAACGCATAGCCCAGCTCGCCGCCCTCATGGATGGAGCCCGGGGTTTCCGGGGCGACGTGGCTGGGGATGCCGCCGGGGAAGGAGAACTGCCGGAACAGTCGGCGCAGGCCGTCGGCATCGCGGCTGATGCCGGGGTAGACCTCGCTGTAGGTGCCCTCCAGGTAGGCGTTGGCTACGAGTCCCGGGCCACCGTGGCCCGGACCGATCACATACATCGCGTTCAGCTCGCGCCCCCGGATGACCCGGTTGAGGTGGGCGTAGATCAGGTTGAGTCCGGGCGTGGTCCCCCAATGCCCGAGCAGCCGCGGCTTGACATGATCGAGCTGCAGAGGCTCCCGCAGCAGCGGATTATCCAGCAGATAGATCTGCCCGACCGACAAGAAATTGGCCGCCCGCCAGTACGCATCCAACAGACGCAGATCGTCGGGTGACAGCGGGCCGGATGCGCCTGGCCGGGCGGTGCTGAGGTCGGAAGTCGGGGTGGTGACGCTCATGAGTTGCTCCTTGAGTATTGGCGGTAGACACGAAACGGGTGTGACGCATCCGCGGTGTCGGCAATGGGTCAGCCTCGGCGCGCGTCCAGCCGCGCCGTCGCGGCTACTGAACGCCGACCGGTGATGGCTCTCCGGATGGCTTCACCGCGGCGGCATCGGGTTGTGGTGGTTGCGGTAGTCGCAGCCGTTTGAGCATCAGGGCGTTGACCGCGACGATCAGGCTGGACCCCGACATCGACAGGGCGGCGATCTCTGGGCGAAGCACCAGGCCCAGTGAGGGTTCGAAGACGCCGGCGCCGATGGGCAGGGCGATGACGTTGTAGCCGACCGCCCATCCCAGGTTTTGCCGCATCTTGCGCAGCGTGCCCCGCCCGATCCGCAGCGCGATGGGCACGTCGAGCGGATCCGAACGCATCAGAACCAGGTCGGCGGTTTCGATCGCCACATCGGTGCCGGCACCGATCGCGATGCCCAGATCCGCCTGCGCCAGCGCGGGGGCGTCGTTGACGCCATCACCGACCATCGCGACCTTCTTCCCTGAACGCTGCAGCTCGGCGATTTTGGTGGCCTTGTCGCCGGGCAGCACTTCGGCGATGACGGTGTCGATGCCCAGCTGCCCGGCGATGCGCTGGGCGGTGGCCTCGTTGTCACCGCTGAGCATGACCACCTCGACGCCCAATTCATGCAGCGCGGAGACAGCGTCTGCGGAGGTTTCTCGGGCGGCGTCGGCCAGGGCGATCACCCCGATCCCGCGCCCGTCGACGGCCACCAGCACCGCGGTCCGACCGGTCGAGGCCAGCTCGTCGCGCCGATCGATCACCGAACTGAGGTCGACGTTGTCGGTGGCCATGAGTTTGCGGTTGCCGACCGCGACGCGGCGGCCTGCCACGTCGGCGGTGGCGCCGTGCCCGGGCACGTTGCGGAACCCGTCCAGCGACAGCCGCGGCACCCCACGGTTGGCGGCGTAGCGCACGATCGCGCCGGCCAGCGGATGTTCGGATTCGCGTTCGACGGCCGCGACGAGGGCGAGCAGCTCGTCCTCGCCGATGCCGTCGGTGACCACGTCGGTGACTTCGGGTTCGCCCTTGGTCAGGGTGCCGGTCTTGTCCATCACCACGGTGTCGATGCGCGCCGAGGTTTCCAGCGCGGTGGCGTTCTTGAACAGCACTCCGCGTTTGGCGCCCAGTCCGGTGCCGACCATGATCGCGGTGGGAGTGGCCAAACCGAGCGCGTCGGGGCAGGTGATGACGACCACGGTGATCGCGAACAGGAGTGCCATCTGCACGCTTTCACCCGCCAGTAGCCACACCAGGAAGGTGCCGGTGCCGCCGATCAGCGCGACAAATACCAGCCAGAACGCGGCCCGGTCGGCCAGCCGCTGTCCGGGGGCCTTCGAATTCTGGGCCTCCTGCACCAAGGCCACGATCTGGGCGAGCACGGTGTCGGAGCCCACCTTGGTGGCACGCACCCGCAGGGTGCCGGTGGTGTTGATCGAGGCGCCGATCACGGCCGAGCCGGGCGATTTGGTTACGGGCAGGCTTTCCCCGGTGACCATGGACTCATCGATTTCGGAGTTGCCGTCCTCGACGGTGCCGTCGACCGGGATCTTTCCGCCCGGCCGGATCAGCAGCAGGTCTCCGACCACGACCTCGGCGGTGGGGATCTCGATCGGTTCGCCGTCGCGCACGACCACCGCCATTGGCGGCGCCAGCTCCAGCAGGGTGCGGATGGCGTCGTTGGCGCCGCCGCGGGCGCGCATCTCGAACCAGTGCCCGAGCAGCACGAACGCGGTCAGCACGGTGGCGGCCTCGTAGAACACCTCGCCGCCGCCGGTGACGGTGATGGCGAGGCTGTAAAGCCAGCCGGTGCCGACGGCCACCGCGACCAGCACCATCATGTCCAGGGTCCGCGCCCGCAGTGCCCGGTAGGCGCCGTCGAAGAAGATCCAGGCCGAGTAAAAGATCACCGGCAAGCTCAACAGCAACGTGAACACGTCGTCGCGCAGCCCGAACGGTGCCGGCACTGCGAATCCGAGGACGTCACGTCCGATCGGGGACCACAACAGGATCGGGATCGACAACACCGCGGCCACCAGGAAACGGTTGCGCATATCGCGCACCATGTCCTGCATCGACGCCCCCGCATGTCCGCCGTGCCCCATCGCCTCCTGCGGGGTTCGCACCGCCGCCGCCCCCGCCTGGGCTTCATGTCCGGTGTGGCCGTCGGCGACTGCCACCGCTTCGTCGTGGGCCTGCTCGGTGGGGTGGGCGTGTGCGGTGGGGTGGGCGTGTGCGGTGGGGGGTGGATCCGGTTCCTCCATCGGGTCGCACACGTGGTGGGGCACCGACTGCCCGGCGCAGTGGAAGCCGCAGTCGCGCACCCAATCGCGCAGCTGCGCCAGCGACGTCGCCCGCGGGTCGAACACGACCGTCGCGGTCTGCGCCACCGGGTTGGCATCCACCTGCAGGACGCCGGGGCGGCGGCCCAGCACCGCGGTGATCCGGCTTTGTTGCGACGCCCACTGCATTCCCCGCACGTCGAGCACGGCGGTGCTACGGTCTTTCGGCTGTTCGGTCATCGCAAAGCCCTTCATGTCATTGGGGATTCGGCAGCTGGGTGGAGGTGGCTCGGCTCGGCGCGCGGATCGCGACGATGGCGAGCCCGGCGGCGGCGACCGCCAGGACGGCGTTGACCCAGAAACCCATGGCGATGCCGGTCGTGAACGCGGTGGCGTCGACGGCCGATCGCGCGAGGTCTCCGGGCCAGTGGGCGGCCACCACCGCCCCCATCACCGCCACACCCAACGAGAGCCCCACCATCCGGGAGACGTTCAGCGTCGCGCTGGCGATGCCGGAGCGCTCGTCGGGCACCTGCTGCATCGCGGCGGTGGTGATCGGGGTCGTGGCCAGCCCGAGGCCCAGACCTTCGATGAGCAGCCCGGGCAGCAGCCGCCACATTCCCCACCCGGGATCGACGCCGGCCAGCAGCACCAACCCCGTCGCCGCCAGCACCATGCCCGCACCGATCAGGACGCGCGCGCCGACGTGCGACACCAGCCATCCGGCCAGCGGCGCGAGGACGGCGATCAACACCGTCATGGGCAACAAGACAAGGCCGGCACGCGTCGGGGAGAACCCGGTGACCAGTTGCAGGTACAGCGAAAGAAAGAAGAACACGCTGCACATGACGGCGAGGTTCAGCAACGCCAGCACATTGGCCGCCGCGACGTTCGGGATGCGAAACAGCGACAGATCCACCAACGGCGCCGCCGACCGCCGCTCCGCCACCACGAAGATCGCAGCGCTAGCCGCGGCGATCGCCAGCATCGCCCACAGCCGGATCGAGGTCCACCCAAGGCTGTTGGTTTGCGTCAGCGCGAGCACCAGCGCGAACAGGCCGATCGCGGACGCGATGAGACCAACCACATCCACCGGCGCACGCAGCGGCCGCCGAGCCGGCCGCGGCCTGGGCAGCGCGGCGTAGGCAAGAATCAACATCGCCACCCCGGTCGGGAGATTGAGGAAGAAGATCGACTGCCAGCCAAACGCGTCGGTCAGCAGCGCCCCCAACAGCGGGCCGACCGCCAGTGCCGCGGCACCGACGCCGGACCACACGCCCAAAGCGAAGCCGCGCCGCGCCCCGGAGAACGACGTGATGAGCAAAGTCAACGCGGACGGCGCGATCAGCGCCGCCGCAGCACCCTGGGCCGCGCGCATCCCGAGCAGCATCGCGCCCGTCGAGGAGAATCCGGCCAGCACCGAAACGACGGTGAAGGCCGCCACTCCTCCCAGGAATACCGGTCGTGCACCGAACCGGTCGGTCAGCAGGCCACCGGCCAGAGTGAGCACGGCGAAGGGCACCGTGTAGATGTTGATCACCCACTCCAGCCCCGACAGGCCCAGACCGAGCTCACGGCCTATCGACGGCAGCGCGATCGCCACGGCGGTGTCATCGAGCAGAACCAGAAACGATGCGACCGCCACCACTGAGAGCACCCACCACTGCCGACTCACCACAGCGGTGGGCCCTATCCCGTGGGTCGCTATGTTCATCGGATCCCCGTCTATCGCCTCGCCGGCCGGCGTGTGGTCTCTGGCAAGACTGCCAGCGGATCATCGGGTACCCAAGGGACTTTAGACCTAAGTACTAAATAACTTAGTAGAGATTTCGGCAGGCGGCGCGGGGAGACGATGGGAAACCTCAATAAGACCAAGTGGCCCAGCTCCGAGGATCGCCCGGATACGCGTGGCATCCCCCGCGTTCTCCCTTCAGTATCCACGTCCTACGTACGTAGATAGTAGCTTTCAGCGTTCGACTGTGCGCAATCGCGGATTCGGGACCCGCGTCACCGGCCGTACGAACAAGTGCCGCCAATACACGTGCGATCGCGGGATACCCGAACCTGTTGCCTCCGCGCGTCCGCCGCCGCGACGTCGGTGGCTAACGAGCCGATGCATACGTGGCCCGCTCATAGCATCTGGTGGCGTTGGAGTGATTTGAAGGAGAAGAAGCCGGCCGCCGCCGGGAGCCAGAAGGTTGCCAGCCGGTAGGCCAGGACGCCCGCGACGGCGGGTGCGCTGGCGACGCCGCCCGCGATGAGGCCGGCGACGAGAGCGGCTTCGACCACGCCGAGGCCCGCAGGCGTCGGGCTGGCGGCCCCGAGTGCCGAACCGCCAAGGAATACCGCGGCGACCAAGGCGGCCGGCGCGTGACCGCCAAATGCGTGCACCGCGAAGCCCAGCGCCGCAATATAGGCCACGTTGGTGCCTAGTTGCCCGCCGAAAACCAGAACTGCCCGTCGCGGGTGGCGGACGATGTCGGCCATCGAAGCGGCGGCTTTGCGCACGTCGGCCAGCCAGTCCCGGCGCCGGATCAACACCGCGATTGCCACGCCGAGCACCGTCATGACGGCGACGAATCCGATCAGCAGGCCCCAGCCGCTCGGCAGTGCCGAGGCGAGCAACACGCGCGACTGGCCGAGCCACAATCCGACGCCGAGCAATTCGAGGATGTGCAGGACCGCGCCCACGGTCACCGTCACAGCGACGGCGGCAACGGCAGTGGCGCGCGACAGCCCTGCTCGCTCCAGGTACCGCTCGTTGACGGCCGCCCCTCCCAGCCCGTAGGGCATCAACCGGTTCGCGAACGAGGTCGCCAGCTGCACATTCAGCGTGCGGCCAAACGCGAGTGGACGCGGACTGGCCCCCATCAGGACAAGGGCCGCCGCGACATACGTCGCAGCCGACATCGCGAATGTGCCTGCGAGCCATTGCCATTGCGCCTCGTCGAGGGCAGCGATCGTATGGCCTAGATGACCGACCTGGGGCAGCAGCACATACGTCGCGAAAATCGTCGCCGCGATCCACCCGAGCGTGCGCCAGCGGAACCGCAGCAGGACCTCGCGCTGCGCCAGTTCCGCGCCGGCGGCATCGGCGACGGCGGAGCGCAGCTCGTCGAGCAGGCCCGGGCGATGTCGGATTGCCTTGCGCGTCGCCGAAGCAAGTGCCAGTGGCTGCAGCAGCGGCGCCGCGCCGCGCAACGGATCGGGGCCGATGATCTGAAGTGCGGTTGCCACAGCGCGTTTCACGCCGACGTTCAGGCTCATCGAAACCAGCAGCTCGGCCACATCGGCGTCGAGCCGATGGTCGGAGGCGCCGGACTCGCCGAACCCGAAGTCGACGATCCACGGTTTTCCGTGCTCATCGATGAGCACGTTGGCAAGGCGAAGGTCGCGGTGCGCGATCCGGGCGGCCCGCAACAGCGGGACCTGGCACCACACGTCGCACAGCACCTCATCGGACACCGGCACGGACATCGAGCGAGCGAGGTTACGGCCCGGAATCCGCTCCTCGGCCAGCCAGGCGTCGCCGTTCTCGGCGACTCCGACCGAGACGATGATCGGGGTCCGCACACCTGCCTGCCGTGCGAGCAACGCGATGAAGGCTTCGTGTTCGGCCTGCTGTTTAGGTGTGGCGAACGGGGATTCGTCCTCGACGTTCCGGAAGACGATGTGGCGGAACAGTTTGAATAGCAGGTCTGCGTTGCGTTCGTGGTAGCCGATGACTTTCACGAACAGGTCGGTGCAGTCGCCGCAATTCTCGGTGGTGACGAGAAACGGTCGCGAGCCTCGCGCATCCAGGGAGACGGGTGCGACCCGGATCGGGCACAACCCGGCGGCGGCCAGGGCCCGCTTGATCGCGGGCGCCTCAGCACGGTGCACCGGGGCACCCCACAGCAGGTGCAGGCCGGCGGCGACCGTCCAGCCCAGCGCGGCGCCACCGAAGACGTCCAGAACGAAATGTGCCCCGGCGAAAACGCGCGCCACGGCGACCATGGCCGCGGCCGCCCATGCGACCCGGCGCCACGGACGTGGCAACCATGGTCCCGCCGCGGCGGCCATCGCGGCCGCAACCGCCGCGTGCCCCGAGACGAACCCCAACCCGCCCTGAAGAGTACGCAGCGTCATCTCATCGAGCAGGACGTCGGGCCGTGCCCGTCCGACCAACGTCTTCACCACACGCGCGAGGAGATAGGCGAGCACGCCCGCAGCGGCCAGGTCACGGGCAAGACCGATCCGCCGCGCGGCCAGCGCCGCCCCGGCCGCGACGCCGACCGCGCCGATCGAGCCCAACTGCATTACCGCCAGCAGGACGGGCGACACCCACGAGGGCAGGTCGTTGATCAACCGGAACACGTCCACCTCAAGGCGAGGCACGTGCACGTCGGTGGAGCGCGCCACCAACGCTGAAATCACCAGTGCCACAACGCCGAGTACAACCCGGACGGAATCACCCGCATGCCGCTGGATGACGGTGGCATACGGTGGCTCGCCGCCCGCGATCATTGCGGGCGACGCCGAGTCCTGTGTTGCCTCCGACGTCATCGCCTGAACGGTCCCAGGGGCATCTGCGTGCGGACTAGGGGATTTCGGCTCCGGTGACAAGGACGATGTGCCCCCTTTGGATTCTCACTCCGCCCGGCCTACCCGATCCGCGCGGCACCGGACACCGACAAGGAGATTCAGCAGGGCACCCACGGCGAGACCGGCCGCGGCCCCGCCGATCACATCGAGCGGCGAATGCGCCCCCAGGTAGATGCGCACCGCGGCCGCCACCACCGCGATGACGAGGATGACGGCCCGCCAACGACGGCTCAGATATGGACTCAGTAACGCCACCATGCCGAAGAGGATGACGGCGTGGCCCGAAGGGAACGACAACCCCGCGGCGGGCGCGTCACGCAGGACCGCCCCAGGTATGGATGCCCCGGGCCGCTCGCGGTTCACGAGAGCTTTCAGGATGCCCCGCTCGACGATCAGCTTCGCCGGAACCAGCAGCACCAGGGCGGTGGCGAGCCGAAACTTTCGTGCGCCCAACGCGACAACCGCGACGACGACCGGTGCGCCGAGCACGCCCGTCAGCTGAGATACCCAGAGTGGCCGATACAGCATGTCGGGCAGCGAGTTGATGCGAGTAAACACCTCGCGGTCGACGCGGCCCGCCACTGAAGAACCGGAAAGCCAGACCGACACCGCGGTCAGCGCGAGGCCACCGGCAACAAGCCAGAGGTCGGCGGTCCGCCGATGCGCGGGCTCGCCCACCGATGTCGTCGTCTCCGAACTACTAACTGAAATAGTATGTTGCCGGCCGGGCCGACGGTCAACACCGGCACTAGCCTAAGAATAGGATCTAGGTCCCCGCTCGATCTGGTGCATCCGCCTACGCGCTGGGCTGCACGGTCGAGCGGGAGACCGGCGGTGAGCCGTCGCGAGCACCCAATCTCCACGCTCGTCATCGACACACCCCCGCGCCCGCGGGCGCCCCGGTCAGGTCGCGTCACCCAGCTCGATCGGAACACCCACGAGCGAACCGTATTCGGTCCAACTTCCGTCATAGTTCTTCACGTCGGAGTGACCGAGCAGCTCCCGCAACACGAACCAGGTATGCGAGGACCGTTCACCGATGCGGCAGTAGGCGATCGTCGGCTTGGATCCATCCAGCCCCACGTGGGTATAGATGGCCGTCAGGTCGTCGTCGGACTTGAAGGTGCCGTCCTCGTTGGCGGCCCTGCTCCACGGCACGTTCATCGCGGTGGGGATGTGGCCGGCGCGCTGCGCCTGTTCCTGCGGCAGATGGGCGGGGGCGAGGATCTTGCCGGAGAACTCATCCGGCGAGCGGACGTCGACCAGGTTCTTGTTGCCGATCGCGGCGAGGACCTCGTCGCGGAACGCACGGATTGTGTTGTCGGGCGCCTTGGCCTTGTATTCGGTGATCGGGAGGTTCACCGTCTCGGTGGTCAGCGGGCGGCCATCGAGTTCCCACTTCTTGCGGCCGCCGTCGAGCAGCTTGACCTTGTCGTGGCCGTACAGCTTGAAATACCAGTACGCATACGCGGCGAACCAATTGTTGTTGCCGCCGTAGAGGATCACGGTGTCGTCATTGGAGATGCCGCGATCGGACAGCAGCTCGGAGAACTGGTCCTGGTTGATGAAGTCGCGGCGCACGGGATCCTGCAGGTCGGCCTTCCAGTCGAGCTTGACCGCGCCTTCGATATGACCGCCGTCGTATGCCGTGGTGTCCTCGTCGACCTCGACGAACACGATGTTTGGATTGTCGAGGTTCAGCTCGGCCCACTCGGCGGTGACCAGAACGTCCTTGCGGCTCACTGCGGTGACTCCTCACATCTGGTTGGAATGGCTCTTGCCCGTCACACCATCTACGTACGTCACTAGTAGATATGCTACTGGCGTGATTGGGCCGGACGGTTTCCGGCCAGGCACGCACCCGTCCCAAGACCCGCCTTCGGCGATAAACCTGCTCCTCGCGCCACCGCACCCAGCTGCGGTATCTGGGCGGTGTTCCACGAGCGTTCTGATCTGGTCGGTCATCGCCGGCGATGGGCCACCAAAGCGGGTGCCTAGTCGGGTTTGAGACTTCATAATGCAAGAACCGCAACGTGATTGAACACTCGTTCGACACCGTCAAGATCTGGCGAGGCGGGCGCCGCGCTACGACAGATTCGCCATCATCCACCCATGCGGCCCGTTCGAGACCGGCCACCCTATCGACCCCTGCGCTGTTTTCAACGCTGTTCGGCGTTGGAGCGGGCCACAACGGATGGTCTAGCTTTGCTACGGTCGTGCGTGATCACGCAATACTGCCAGTCGATCACGGAACTCCGATTCACTGATCTCTCCGCGCGCGAACCGGGCGGCCAGAGCCTGCTCTGGCGACGGCGCATCGGGCGGAAGCGGCGGACGATTCCGCTGATTGCCGATGGCGTATCGGATCAGCGCGACGATTCCGACGATGAGCAGGGCCCAAAACAGCACCATCCCCACGCCCATTCCCGCATAACCCCACCAACCCATATCAGGGCCATACCAAAACATCATGGCGCCTCCTCCAACTCGCTGTTGTACCGCATGACTGAAGGACAGTCTGGTCGCTGAGCCCGCATGTACCGCAGGGTCATTAGCACTACGTTGAAAGGACCTTCGCCACTCCTACGGTCGCGGCTGCCGAAGGTGACACCGGATCAGGTCTGTCGTGGGTGGCCAGGATCGGCAGCATCCCCCCACACAGCACGCGGCCCGGGGCATCGTCGCGGTGATCGCCGGTCTGACTGCTGCGACGACCATGGCATCATGTTTCGTCTGATGATGTGTCGTAAGCGATAAGCGCGGGGATACGCAGTGCCACAATAGGTGTGACGGTTGACATGGGCCTGTACCTCGTTGTCGGTATTCTGATCTCTGCGGGGAAATTAGGACCAGACATGTCGTGTTTCAGTTGACTGCCGCGTGGTGATGCGTTTCGCGTCTGTGACGGCATGCCGCCGTATTGCTCGGTTTATCAACGTATCTGGGAGTCCGTCTTTGTCGCGGGCACGGATAACGCAATACGTACGACCGCCAAGGCATGCAGGAATACCTGTTCGACCAGGGCGGTAAGGGCCGGGTACACGGTGGCCAAATCAGGCGGCTGGGCCCCAACAGTGACGGACTCAACCAGACGCCGGTGGGATCTCGGCGACGCTCAGAACCCCGTCAACCGGTTCCAGCGTTGCCAGCACCGCGGGATAACCTGGTCGGCCCAGCGGTGTACTACAGCGTCGCCAGGACGCCCTGCATGGTGTTGATCTCCTTCTGCTGGGTGTCGATGATCGAGCGGGCCAACGTGACCGCGGGATGAGACTGACCGGAGTCAATTTCGGTCTGCGCCATGGTGATTGCGCCCTGATGGTGCTGGATCATCTGGGCGAGAAAGAGCCTGCTGGCCTCCACGCCTTGGGCGTTCTGCAGGGCCGCCATATCCTCGGGCGACATCATGCCGGCCATCCCCGGCATGTCGGGCATTCCCGGCATCTGGGGCCCAGGCATTCCGGTCGGACTTGGCTGACTTGGCGTCGTGGTCGGCGTTGCTCCCGGACTCTCCCTGTCTGGCATCCCCGGCATACCTGTTTGTCTGGGCATCCCCGGCATACCCGTCTGTCCGGGCGTACCCGGCATGCCGGTCTGTCCGGGCATACCGGTTTGTCCGGGCATCTCCATGCCCGGCATCATCGGCATCGTCGGCTGTCCCCACTGCGTCAGCCAGCCCTGCATCTGCTCGATCTCCGGTCCCTGTGCCGCCTTGATCTGATTGGCCAGCTCCACCACCCGGGGATCGATGCCCTGCTTGGCGAGCACGACGTCGCTCATCTCGATCGCCTGTTGGTGATGCGGAATCATGTGCTGCGCGAACGTCACATCCGCCTGGTTGTGCGCCTCGGCCGCCGCCGAGGTGGTCGTCGAGGTGGTCGTCGGGCTCGCCGATGTGGTTTCTTGACCAGCCTGCTCGCTGCCCGAGCCGCCACAGGCCGCCAACGCGAGGAGGGCGGCGAATGCCACCGCACCGATCATCAGGGATCGCTTCTTCATCACGGGATGAGTTCCTTTCTTCGGATCACCGACGGGAGTCGAGATCGCTTGTCATGCGGGAGTCAATGCCAGCGTTGCGGTTTCGTGCGCCGCGGGAGCGGACAGTGTGGGCAGGCGTCGCCGCTTGAGCATCAGCGTGTTGACCGCCACGATCAGACTGGAACCAGACATGGACAGCGCGGCGACCTGCGGCGCAGCACCAGACCGAAAGCGGGCTCGAACACGCCGGCGGCGATCGGCAAGGCGATGACGTTGTAGCCAGACAACCCAGCCAAGATCTTGTCGCAAATTGCCTAGGGTGCCGCGGCCGATCCGTAGCGCGATCGGCACATCGAGCGGATCTGACCGCATCAACACGAAATCGGCCGTTTCGATCGCGACGTCGGTACCGGCACCGATCGCAGCCCCGAGGTCGGCCTGCGCCGGGGCATCGTTCACTCCGTCGCCCACCATCGCCACCTTCTTGCCACCGCGTTGCAGTTCGGCGACCTTGCCACCGCGTTGCAGTTCGGCGACCTTGCCGCCGTGTCGCCGGGCAACACCTCTGCGATGACGGGTGTCGATGTCCAGCTGCTCGGCGATGCGTTTCGCGGTGGGCCGCATTCGCCTCCACCGATTCGACGCCCGGGCGGCGCAACAATGTGGCTTCACCGATGCGGTCGAAGTCGCCCACTGCAGCCCGCCCACGTGCAGAACGGTGGTGCCATTCATTGACTGCGACACCTGGACAGCCTTTCGCGCGCCGATATGGTGCCGCTAGTCATTCCATAAAGATTTCGTGAAGAACTCGTCGCGACTGTTCGCGGTCTGTTCCCCTCCCGCTGCCCACCGTCACGCAGTCCTTGCCGCTGNGACAGCCTTTCGCGCGCCGATATGGTGCCGCTAGTCATTCCATAAAGATTTCGTGAAGAACTCGTCGCGACTGTTCGCGGTCTGTTCCCCTCCCGCTGCGCGATGACGCGTCCGACGAGCCCGAACCTGAACCGGTGCCGCAGAATGTGTTCGCCAGCCGCTGCACGCCACGCGCCATTCGAGACGAGCTGACGGGCCTGATCAACCAAGGTCGGCTTCCGCCTGGGCGCAACACGGGGGGTATCTCGTCCAGCGCGGCGGCGGCACCATCTCCCTAAGTCGCCACCTAACGCACGCAGGGCGGCGATCCGCAGGCGTGTTTGGGTTTCGTTTCCTGCAAGCTGGGCGCCCGAGGGCTGCTTGCGGTCATCGTGGGTCATCGCGCGGCGGGCTCGAATTTGTCGGCCCCGGTTTCCACCTCGGGTTCGATCATCGCGAGTTCGGCCGGCGGTGGGGGTTCGACGCGGTGACGGCGCAGGCGGTTGGCGTTGCTGACCACCGAAAGCGAGGACAGGGCCATCGCGGCGGCGGCGATCATCGGCGAGAGCCGCAGCCCCAGCAACGGGTAGAGCACTCCGGCGGCGACCGGGATACCGATGGCGTTGTAGATCAACGCGAAGAACAGGTTCTGGCGGATATTGCGCATGGTGGCGCGGGAGAGCCGAATCGCGGTGACTACGCCGGCCAACGAGCCCGAGATGAGTGTGATGTCGGCGGCCTCGATGGCGACGTCGGTTCCGGTGCCGATAGCCAGCCCGACGTCGGCCTGGGCCAGGGCGGGCGCGTCGTTGATGCCGTCGCCGACCATGCCGACCCGCCGGCCTTCCGCCTGCAGCCGCCGGATCTCACCGGCCTTGTGCTCGGGCAGTACCTCGGCGAGCACTCGCGGGACGCCGACCTGGCGGGCGATCGCCGCAGCGGTGCGGGCGTTGTCCCCGGTGATCATGACCACTTGCAGGCCAAGCTTGCGCAGCGCGGCGATCGCGGCCACCGAGTCATCCTTGACGGTGTCGGCGACCGCAAGCACCCCTGCTGGTTCACCGTCGACCGCCGCGAGGATCGGGGTCTTGCCCTCGGCGGACAGCCGCACGCTAAATGGATCGAGTTCGTCTGCGTTGATGCCGCAATCCGTCAGCAGTTTGGTGGTGCCGACGAGCACGGTGCGCCCCGTGACGGTGGCGCGCACCCCCTTGCCGGTGATCGACATGAAATCGTCGGCCGGGGGAATTGTGAGACCGCGGTCGCGTGCTCCCGCCACGATGGCGGTGCTCAAGGGATGCTCACTATCCGCCTCGGCTGCGGCTACCAAGCTGAGAAGATCGTCCGCCCGCATCGTCGCGAGCACGTGGACATCGGTGAGCGCCGGTTTGCCGGCGGTGATGGTGCCCGTCTTGTCCAACACGATCGTGTCCAGCTTGTGCGCGGTCTCCAGGGCCTCGGCCGAGCGGATGAGAATGCCTGCGCGGGCGCCCTTCCCGGTCCCGACCATGATCGACAGCGGGGTGGCCAGCCCGAGCGCGCAGGGGCAGGCGATGATCAGCACCGCCACCGCCGACACCAGCGCCAGCGTCAATGCGGGAGCCGGGCCGGCCACGAACCAGACCGCGAAGGTGGCAATCGCGATCGCGATCACTACCGGCACGAAGTACGCAGACGTTGCATCGGCCAGCCGCTGGATCGGAGCCTTGGACGCCTGTGCCTGCTGCACCATGCGGATGATCTGCGCCAGCATCGTGTCCGCGCCGACCTTGACCGCCCGCACCCGCAGCGAGCCGGTAGTGTTCATCGTCGCGCCGATGACGGTGTCCCCCCCGTGTTTGGTCACCGGCATCGATTCCCCGGTCACCATCGACTCGTCCACCGCGGACTGCCCGGCCAGGACCGCGGAATCGACCGGGATCTTCTCGCCGGGGCGGATGAGGATCTCGTCGCCGACCACGACCTCATCGATCGGGATTTCAGCCTCCTGACCCGCGCGCCAGACGCGGGCGGTACGGGCCTGCAACCCGAGTAGCGCGCGGATCGCTTCGCCGGTGCCGGCCTTGGCTCGCGCTTCCAGCAACCGGCCCAGCATGATCAGGGTGAGGATCACGCCGACGGCTTCGAAGTACACCTCCCGCACTTCCATCGGCAGGACCGCGGGGGCGATAGTGACGACCAGGCTGTAGCCGTAGGCGGCGACGGTGCCAAGGGTGATCAGGCTGTTCATGTCGGCGCTGCGATGAGCCAGGGCCAGCCAGCCGATGCGGTGGATCGGCCATCCTGTGTAGAACATCACCGGGGTTATCAACGCGAGCTGCAGCCAGTGGTTAAGGAGCACGGCGGGCACCCAGTCCGCGCCCAGCAGCGACTGGGCCATCACGGCGAACAGCACCGGGCCGGTCAGCGCTGCGCCGGCCACCACCCGGCGGCGCAGATCGGCGAGCTCGGCACGCTGTTCCTCGGATTGGGCGGCTTCGACCTGCGCGGCCGACTCCCGCGCCGCATCCGTCGGCGTTTGCGAAGCGGCTTGGCGGTGATCTGGTGCGGCGCTGTGGCCATTGGGGGTAACGACGAGGGTGCCGTGGATCATGTTCATGCCGCAGGCGAACCCAAAGGATCCCGCCCGCTGGGGAGTGAACCGGACAGTCGTGTGCTGGTGCGCGGGCAGCACGGCGGACAGCTGCAGGTCGGGGAAGACCACCCGTGAGGTGCAGTCCCCGCTTTCCTGCCGATCGAAATCGATCTCGACCGGAACACCCTGACTGACCTGCACCACGTTGGGGCTGTAGCCACCTCGCACCGTGACCTGCACACGCTGTACCCCGCCGCTCACCTCGGCGGTGCGGGCGCGACGCGGTGCAAAGAAATACCACCCCAACCCGCCGATCGCCACCACCGCGACCACCACAACGACAACGTCAACACTCGACATGAGTACCTCCGTGACAGCAGGGACGGGGCAACGCGGCTTGCACGGGGGTCACCGACGGCCGCCAGCGACGAGGTCGTTCATCCGTGCCTGATACGTGGCGGCATCGATCTGACCGGACACACGCTGCCGAACGACGAGCGCCTCCGCGATCAACCCCCAGCATCGCGCGACAGCCGTCGCGTCATGACGCCGGCGGCGCGCACGCAGCGCCGCGGCAACAATCGCCACCAGCAGGACCAGCAGCAACGCAGCCCCGATCACAACGGCTAGCCAGCCCTCCCCATATGCCGCCATCACCGTACTCACCTCTTTCCCGGATTCACTCCCGGCCCGGCGCGGCTTCTTTCGGTGTCGTAAGCCATTCTGCGCGCCCATACCCGACCGGGGTAGGGGCCTAGGCCCAATACCGTTCAGTTAGTGGCTGATGACGGTGACGCTGGGTGGGTGTTCGGGTTGTGGCCAGTGTTGGTGCGCTGATCTTTTGACATGCCACTTGGGCATTTTGCGTTTGATCACGCGGGGAGCTGACCGTGTGCGGCGTGCCGGGTTGATGCGGTCGAGGAGGCGACGGAGGAACGCCTGCCAGTGAGGGTCGGCGGATCGGCGCCGGTTAGGGGGAAAAAGCGCCCTGATGGGCGACGGATTGGCGCACGACGCGCAACGCGGCGGTGAAGCTGAGTCGGTCCGGGTCGTGTCCGCTGTGGTGTGCGGCTTGGCTCATCAACGAGCGAATCGCGTAGTGGCAGCACAGGTATCCCCAGATCTCCTGCAGGACGAGGTCGGGCGACTTCGACCGCAGCACCACCTTCGACCCACGCTGGTGGGTCTTGAGTTCGTCGAAGACGCTCTCGATCTCCCAGCGCTGGGCGTACGCGGCCGCCAACTCGACCGCGGGTGCGGTGTCCGGGTCGGTCAGCGTGGTGAGCAACCGGTAGGCCACGGGGTTGTCGCGGCCGTCGTCGACGGTGTAGTCGATGACGCGAGCCAGCATTGGCTCGCCGTGTCGGTCCTTGGCCGCGCGCAGGTGGGCCAGCCACGAACCGTCGGCGAGATCCTCGACGTGAGTGGGGGTCGGGCCGTTGCGTCCGGTGCTCACGCGCCACAGCAGATCGGCTCCGGTATCGGAAGCGTTACGCCACAACGCGTATGAGAAGAATCCACGATCAGCCAGCACGAGCATTTCCGGTGTCAGTGCATCGAGCACGTGCTCGACCATCGTGGACTCCGCGTCGCGGTAGGCGCCGATCGTGGCGGCGAAGATCGCATGAGTGCCGCACTCGGCGACCGCCAACAACCGCGCCTGCGGAAACGCCGACTTCTCACCCTTGTTCACCCCCGGACGCCCGAAGAACTCCTCATTGACCGGGCTATCCGCCACATCCAGGCACGTCCCGTCGATCGCGACCACCCTGCGTCCGGCCACCCACGTCCCCGGCGTATCCGCCGCGCCCAACGGACGAGCGACCCTCGCGAACAACGCAGCCAACGGCTGGGACCCCAATCGCTCCCGCGCCTGGAAAATGGCCGACTTCCCCGGCAACTGATACTGCTCACGCCACCCGGAAGCCCACGCTAAACCATCCGTGAGCTGGGATAACACATCCTCGTAGGAGCCATCGGAGTACAGGCCCATGCCGATGGCGAAATACGCCATCACCCGTGCCGGCAGTGCACGATGACGCACCTGAGTACGCCCCGTCGCCTCGATCACCTCATCAACCATCGCCGGCGGGAACACCCTCGTCAGGACACCCACAGACACCAGATCCGACAACCGACGATCCGATTCAGGCTTCCGCCAACCCGCGCGAGGCATACCAACAAACTACACCCATGTAGTCTTAACTAAACGGTATTGGGCCTAGGCCACCTTTCGCAGGGGCAAAAGTCTCTTCTCGCAGCGGCCCCGACGGTGAATGTGATCATCCCTCTGTATAGCCAAAGGGCTTGGTGGTCAACACCCTTGGCACCGCCACATCGAGTGAAGCCAGCACCGGCTATCACCGTTTCTCTTGACCAGCCGAGCCACCGGCATCCAGGACGGACCCCGGTCGAGCGCGTCAATCCATTAAGCAATTCCGGCCGCCGCGTGGGCGCCATCCGCCTCGGTGATGGCCGCGAAAACCGTGAGGTCCGCGAAAAGTTGGCCGAAGCCTGCCGGTCCGAGGATCAGTTCACGGAGAACGGCGCCGCTCTTGCGGGTCGGGCACGACGACATGGTCGGGGCAGCTTTCCATGGCGGTGCGGAGCTCCACACTCGGGTTCGCCGATGCTGATTTTGCGCTTCCGGTAGTCGATATTGCCGGGCTGGGCAGCGTGACCGTCGGCGCCGGGCGTTGCCGGTCATCGCCTCCCGCGCGGTTTAACCACCTGAGCCGCCCCTGACTCCATCCGATTCCTGAGTTGCCAGATGCTGGAGCCGACCATATACGTGTTGATCACGGGATCCGGCGTGATCTTCAGAAAACAGATCCGTGTTTCCCCGCGGCGGTGAGACTCTTGATACGCCTTCAGGATTCGGCGACCCATCCAGAAGCCCTCGAAGACATCGGTCCCGTCTTCATCAGTCCAGTCCACAATCTCGGCCTGCCCGTGCAGTTGGATAGTGGGTGGTGGCAGAGACCATAGAAGCCGTCTCGTCAACGGGATCACCAGTGAGACGGCGGGATTCTGCGCGATGTTGCGCGCCTTCCGTAGATGTCGTCGTGTCATCACATACAGCACAACCTCACGACCCGCGCCCGACACGCCGTAGTTCACCCCCGCCGAGTGCGGCGTGCCCGCTTCGTCACTCGTGGAGAGCACAGCGAAGTTCCGCTTGCGTAGGTAGCTCAGCACCACGTCCCAGGTCACCTGCTGGGCCGTCATGATTTCGACGCCAAGCATGAAGCGAGTAGCGACGCGGTCGGGCGCCGGCGCATCGGGTAGTCGGCTCGGACGCTGAGCCTGAACACGGCGACACCCACTGTGATACATGGTCGCGCCGCGCCATACATGAGGAAACCTTCCAGGCCTGTGTTGGTGGCGTTAGTCGGACACGAAAAAGGTATGCCACGTTGAGCAATCGCGAGGTCGGATGGGGCGGGAATTCTCTCGGAGCGAGAGGTGGCGCGCAGAACCAGCGCGACGATAAGGAGGATGCCCGGCTCTAGTGAGTCGTCACCGGCCCCAATAGCGGACATGCGATTGGCTTCGCCGACCTGCGCCTGAAACCGATCCGCTGTCAACACTTCTCGTGCTTGCCATGGCCATCGGTCTTGCGCCCAAGACGCCGCTGGACGTGATCGAACCCGCCGCCGCCACGCTCGTCGCGCTCGTCGGGAGATATGCTGTGACCCCCGACGCGCGGCACTGCGGCCACTGCTCATGGCTCCGGAAATGATGCTGTCCGGCGCCGGCCTAGTGGTGCTTGTCACCAATTCCCTCCTGCACCACCAGCGGCAACAGTGGATCGGCTGCATGGCGTACGCGGCGCCGATCGGCCTCATCGGCGCAGCCGTAATCCAGATGGTCGAGCCGGGCGCGTTGACCGTAGCCCGCCTCGGTCTGGTGGGCCCCCGCCGACCGCGGTGTTCATGGGAAAGTGACTAGCGCCCTCGCGGCGTCGGACGGCCGTACGCGTGGGCTGGCCGTCGTCGTGTTCGTCAACCCGCTGGTCAGCCTGTTCTAATACCTGCGCTGGATCATCCCTGCCTTCTGGAGCCCCGAGGAAATCGGGTATGCCGACGAACCGGCGGCCAGCATTCGCCCGCCCGCGCCGTAGTACAAGCCGGCGCGATCAGCCCCATCCTGGGCATCATCGCCGGCCCAGTTTGGCAACTGCTCGCCTGAGGCGCATCCATGTCAGCGGAGGTCCTTGCGCTGCAGCGCGTGAGCAATCCGTTGACAGTTGAACGCCCCATCACACCATCCGGCGACGGATCGCGTGGCACCTAATGTGCGCGAGCCACTACATGTTTCCCGCGCAGCAGGGACAATCGGCCATCGACATCGGCATCGGCATCTCCATTGGCATCGGCATCATCATGTCGCCGTTGCAGCACCACATCATCGCCGGAGTCGACCCGCCATTGGTATAGATGACCGCCATCGGATCGGCACCCGTCACATCGAAGTACACCTTGCCCGTCGAAGTCTGGCCCTGGCTGATGGTTGCACCCGAAAAGGAGCTGGGACTCGCCACCTGCCACAACACCTGATAGCGCTCACCGGAAGCCGACACCGCATACACGTTGGGAATGATCGGTGTCACAGCGCCCGTCAACGCCTCCACCGACGCTGTGGCCTCCCACAGTCGGCCGACGAGTGGGTAGCCGGGCACTGGGTCGGTACTGGCGCGCAGGTCACTGACCGACCACTGCTGGACCACCGCACCACCGGCATCACTCAGCTGTTGAGGTGAGCCGAACCGATGAGGGCAGCTTTCAGGCGCCGCGGTCGCCGTCGGCATACCGACGCCTATCGCCACCAGCATCGCCGCCCCGGCGACAAAGATCCTTGCCGATCTGCGCACGAATGTCGTCCTTAAGTTCGTAGTTGCAGTTACTTCGTGTTGTTACGTTGGGCTGTGACCCGGGTGGGTCGGGTGAGGCTGCATGGTCGTAGCCGGCCCTGGTGGTGCGG
>NZ_JYNL01000044.1 GCF_001044235.1 Mycolicibacterium chlorophenolicum
CACTCGAGTACCCCGAAGGGCCTTTCCGTTCGACTTGCATGTGTTAAGCACGCCGCCAGCGTTCGTCCTGAGCCAGGATCAAACTCTCCAAACAAAAACAGCCCAACCTGCAAGCAGGCAGACGGAATTCGAATCAGAAAAATCCGATCACAAACAAAAGACACCAAAACTGGCATCCAAAAAACGTTGCGCCCCCAAACGGGAAAATGCGGACACAACAAAAAACAACAAACAAAAACCACCAAACACACTATTGAGTTCTCAAACAACAGCCCCGAACTGACCGCGCACAGATCCCGCGGCGAAAAGCCGCGATCGCTGGTGCGGGCAGATGAGGACTCTCACCGAAGTGAGTGACCCTCAGGGAGTCGGCCGCGCTCTCCGGGCTGGGCCCGTGTCGCAGCGACTCCGATAAGTTACGTCAGGGATAACTCCGAGTCAAATGGCCTGCTAGGGCGTGTCTTTCGAACCATCCCAGCGCGCACCACAAGGGTGCGTTGACTCTCGAAATGCTCAACGAGCCGGCCCCCGGGTTTGTTCCCGAGCCGCGCACAACCCCGTGACCAGCGGGTTCAGCCCGACCCCTCATCCGACGCGCTGAACACCGGCGACGTTCCGCTTGCCGCGACGCAGCACCAGCCACCGGCCGTGGAGGAAGTCCGACGGCTGCGGAACCCACTCGTCTGTGGCGATCTTCACGTTGTTCACCGACACCCCGCCCTCGGCGATGGTCCGCCGGGCGGCGCCCTTACTCGCTACCAGACCGGTGGCGACCAGCAGCTCGGTGATCGAATCCGCAGCGCCCGGAGCGATTTCGGCGACTTCTCCGCTGCTCGCCTCCCGCAGCGCCGCCGCGAGAGTCGGCTCGTCGAGGTCGGCCAACTCGGCGCGGCCGAACAACGCCTGGCTCGCGTGTTCGACCGATGCGGTTGCCTCGTCACCGTGGACGAGGGTCGTCAGTTCGCGGGCCAGCCGCCGTTGAGCCGCGCGTTCGTGCGGTCGCTCGGCGGTGGCCGTCTCGAGTTCGGCGATCTCCTCGGCGGACAGGAAGGTGAACCACCGCAGATAGGGGACGACGTCCGCGTCGGCGGTGTTGATGAAGTACTGGTACCAGGCGTAGGGACTGGTCATCTCGGGGTCCAACCACAGGCTGCCGCCGCCGGTGGACTTCCCGAACTTCTTGCCCTCCGAGTCCGTGACCAGCGGTGTGGTCAGTGCATGCACGCCGGCACCGGTCTTCTGCCGCACCAACCGGACGCCGGCGATGATGTTGCCCCACTGATCGGATCCGCCGATCTGCAAGGTGCATCCGTGCCGCTGGTGCAGTTCGACGTAGTCGTTGGCCTGCAGCAGCATGTAACTGAACTCGGTGTAGGAGATGCCGTCCCCCTCGAGCCTGCGCCGTACGGTGTCGCGGTCGAGCATCACGTTGACCGAGAAGTGCTTCCCGATGTCGCGCAGGAACTCGATGGCCGACATCGGCCCGGTCCAGGACAAATTGTCGGCGATGACGGCACCGGTCTCTGAGGAGTCGAAGTCGACGAAGCGCTCCAGCTGACCGCGGATCCGGTCCGCCCATTCGGCGACCGTGTCGGCGGTGTGCAGCGTGCGTTCGCCGATGTCGCGCGGGTCCCCGATCATGCCGGTCGCGCCGCCGGCCAGGACGATCGGCCGGTGGCCGGCCTGCTGGAAGCGACGCAGCGTGAGCAGCGGGATCAGGTGCCCCGCGTGCAGGCTCGGCGCCGTGGGGTCGAATCCCGAGTACACGGTGACGGGGCCTGCCGCCAGAGCGTCGGCCAGTGCGTCGCGGTCGGTGGACTGGGCGATCAGTCCGCGCCAGTCCAGTTCGTCGAGGATGTTACCGAGGATGTCGCTGCCCACGGCATCGATCTTCCCGTACTAGTCACTGTGGCCCGGAGCGGGTGCCCGCGGGCTGCGCCGGTAGGGCGAGACCTCGGGCAGGCCCGGCACCCAGAAACGCCACGGCCGGTCGGCCGCCTTGCTCACCCCGGTCCGCGGACCGGCCGACGCGCTCCCGGGCGCCCTCGGTGAAAGCTGCACGGGGGCAACGGGATCGAACAGGTCGGTGCCGTTATCGGTCATCTCGATGCCCAGCGCCGCACACAGATTGCCCGGTCCGCGGGCCAGCGCCGACTCCTTGACGTGCTCTCCGCGCCTGGTCCACGCCACATCGGCGCCGTCGTCGATGACCGCGGCGCGCAGCAGCACAGCACCCGCGACGCCGTCGGTGGCGCACACCACGTTCGCGCACACGTGGATGCCGTGACTGCGGTAGGTGTACAGGTGGCCGGCCGGCCCGAACATCACCGTATTGCGTCCGCCCGGCCCGCGGAACGAGTGCGACGCGGCATCGGGCCACGGTCCGTCGGCCGGACCGCCGTACGCCTCCACCTCGACGATCACCGCACTCACCCCGCGGGCCGTCAGTCGCGCGCCCAGCAGCAGGCGGGCGGCGCTGACCGGGTCGACGGCCAGCTGTTCGGCGCTCACGTCAGCGTCCGAACACGTCGTGCAGTGCCTCGGCGACGACCCGGTAGGCGATGTCCTCCTCGGGGTGGACGCCGGGGAAGAAGTAGAACCCGTGTGGCATGCCCTCGGGGAAGTAGTCGACGGTGCGCCCGCCGTCCGCCCGGATCCGGTCGGCGAACGCTCGCGCGGAATCGACGATCGGATCGTGGGTGCCCGCGACGACGACGGTGAGCGGGTAGCCGGCGAGATCACCGTCGATGGGGCTGACCCACGGATGGTCCCACCGTTGCGCGCCGACGTACGCGCCGCGGATGAAGCCGGCGAAGGCCATGTCGTAGACGATGCCGCGCGGGGCCAGCGCGAGGAACGACGGCCACCGTTCGAACTGGAAGTCGGCGAAGGCGCCGAGCATCACCACGCCGTCGGGGACGCGCACCCCCTCGTCGCGGGCCCGCAGCGGGATCGCGGCCGCGAAGTTCGAGCCGGCGGAGTCGCCCGCGACGACCACCTGAGTCGGATCGCCGTCGAGCTCGGCGGCGTGTTCGCTCACCCAGCGGTAGACGTCGAAGGCGTCATCGAGCGGTACCGGGAACATGAACTCGGGCGCGGAGCGGAAGTTGGCCGAGACCACCAGCGCGTCGTGGTGTCGGCGAGCTTGCGTGCGAGGAAGTCGCAGTCCTCCGACGATCCGACGGTGAATCCGCCACCGTGGTAGTAGACGATCACCGGTAGCGGCGTCTCCCCCGACCCGATGGGCCGATAGAGCTGGCACCGCGCGACCCCGTCGCGTACCGGGAGGTAGACCTGGTCGACGGCGACGCCGGGCACGGCTTCGGCGCCGGACGCCGGGACCAGCGCGGGGTCGGGTTGCCGCCCGTCACCGATGTAGCCGGACCGCACCGGCGCGATCATCAGATCGCGCAACGCCACGGGACTGCGGTTGTTGGCGATGACCCGGTACATGGGCATTGCGGGGTCGCCGGGATCGACGTACGACAGGCCGTCGATGGTGACCGGCGCGGTGACGTCGACCGAGCCGGCAGGAACGACCCGCAGCGAATCTCGCACCACGGCGACATCCTAGGACGCTCTTGACACGCTCTCCCCCGCGGCGCACTATTCATCACATGATGAGTTCATCGCTTGATGAATTAGCGGAGATGCGCACCGACGCGGCGATCGAGATCGTCGACCTGCGTGTTCGCCGCGGCGGACGCACCGCACTGGACGGCGTGTCGCTGCGTGTGGCCCGGGGCGCCATCACCGGACTGCTCGGTCCGTCGGGGTGCGGCAAGACCACACTGATGCGCAGCATCGTCGGCACCCAGATCATCGATGCCGGCTCGGTGACGGTGCTCGGCCTGCCCGCGGGCTGCGCCGAGCTGCGGCATCGCGTCGGCTACGTCACCCAGAACCCGACGATCTATCCGGATCTGCGGGTCGTCGACAACGTCCGTTACTTCGCCGCGCTCTACGGCAGTGCGGCGCGGAACGTCGACGACGCGTTGGCGGCCGTCGGTCTCGACGACTTCCGCCGGTCCATGGCCGGCAACCTGTCCGGTGGCCAGCGGACCAGGGTGTCCCTGGCGTGCGCGCTGGTCGCGCAGCCCGAGGTGCTCGTCCTGGACGAGCCGACCGTCGGTCTCGACCCCGTGCTGCGGGCCGACCTGTGGGACCGGTTCGGCGCGCTCGCGCGACGCGGGACGACGCTGCTGATCTCCAGTCACGTGATGGACGAGGCCGACCGCTGCGAGGACCTCCTTCTCATGCGCGACGGCAGGCTCCTGGCCCACACCACACCGACCCGACTCCGAGAGGACACCGCATGTCAGTCATTGGACGAGGCGTTCCTGTCCATCATCCGGCGCGGCACCGCAGCCGCACCGGCCTGAGCGCGGCCGGCCCCCGCGCCTTCGTCGCGACGACGGTGCGCATCCTGCGCCAGCTCGCCGCCGATCACCGCAGCGTCGCGATGATCCTGTTCGTCCCCAGCCTGATCATCGCGCTGATGTACTTCATGTTCGACGACATCCCGACCCGACCGGGCATGCCGTCCCCGTTCGACAACGCCTGCCTGGTCATGCTCGGTGTCTTCCCTCTCATCGTGATGTTCCTGATCACCTCGATCACCATGCAGCGGGAACGCGTCTCCGGGACCCTCGAGCGGATCCTGACCACCCCGCTGCGCCGCCTCGATCTGCTGGCCGCCTACGGCACGGCGTTCTCCATCGCGGCGGCCGCGCAGGCGAGCCTGGCGTGTGTGGTGTCGTTCTGGCTGCTCGGCCTCGACACCGCGGGCAATCCGGCGTGGGTGTTCGTGATCGCGATCATCAACGCCGTGCTCGGCGTCGGGCTCGGCCTGCTGTGCAGCGCGTTCGCCCGCACCGAATTCCAGGCCGTGCAGTTCATGCCGCTGATCATCGCGCCCCAACTCCTGCTGTGCGGCATCATCGTGCCGCGCGAGCAGCTGCCCGACTGGCTCCAGTGGATCAGCAACGCGATGCCGGCCAGTTACGCTCTGGAGGCACTCCGGCAGGTCGGCGCCCACGCCGAGCTGACATCGCTGGCCGTGCGCGACGGGGCGATCGTCGCCGGCTTCGCGGTGGTGGCGCTCGGTCTGGCCGCGGCGACATTGAGACGAAGGACACCGTAGGCGACGTGACGACCGACCAGGACCGCAAACGCCCGGGGCGGCCACCCGGCACCTCGGACACCCGCGACCGCATCCTGGTCGCTGCGCGGGACCTGTTCGCGCGCAACGGCTTCGACAACACTTCGATTCGGGCCATCGGAGCCGCTGCCGACGTGGATCCCGCTCTGGTGCACCACTACTTCGGCACCAAGACGCAGTTGTTCGCCGACGCCATCCACATTCCCATCGATCCGATGACGGTCATCGGGCCGCTGCGCGAGGTCCCGGTCGACCAGATCGGGCACGTGCTGCCGTCGCTGCTGCTGCCGATCTGGGATTCCGAACTCGGCAAGGGCTTCATCGCCACGATGCGCTCGATGCTGGCCGGCAGCGACGTGTCGATGGTGAGATCGTTCCTGCAGGACGTCATCACCGCCGAAGTCGGTGCGCGCGTGGACGATCCGCCGGGCAGCGGCCCCGTCCGGGTGCAGTTCGTCGCGTCTCAGCTGGTCGGGATCGTGATGGCCCGCTACATCCTCGAACTGGAGCCGTTCAAGTCCCTGCCCGTCGACCAGATCGTCGAGACGATCGCGCCGAACCTGCAGCGGTACCTGACCGGTGACCTGCCCGGGCTTGTCTAGGCCTGGCCCGCCGCGCTCACCAGGCGCCGGTGCTCGTCGTCGTCGACGGTGACCGCCTCGTCGACCAGCAGCACCGGGATGTCGTCCTCGATGCGGTACTTGCGGTGCAGCCGCGGGTTGTACAGGCAGTCGTCGACGTAGAGCAGCGGTCCCCGATCCTCGGGACACACCAGCAGCGAGAGCAGGGCTCCGTCGAGCGTCATCCCGTCCGGCCGGGCATCGGGAAGATGTTGTCGTCGGGGTCCTTGATCATCGGGTTCCCCGGACCCCAGCCCGGACCCATCGGCGCCTGCACGATGCCGGGCGTGGCCGGCGGAGCGACCGCGGGCTGCTGGACCTGGTTGGCCGCCTGCATCTTCATCTTCTGCTGGGTGGCGAGCGTCGCCTGCAGTGCCGCGACAAGGGGTCCCTGGTTCGGGCGCTTGTCGAGCGCGTCCGCCAGCGCCATGGTGTTGGCGCGCGAGGGTCGGACGCCCTGCATGCGCAGTGTCATGACCTGGTCGATCAGTTTGGAGACCTGACCGCCACCCGAGCCGGTGTTGTACTGCTCGTTGATCATCATCAGGATCTGGTCGGGCGAGACCGGAGGCTTCTGATCGTCGGTGGACGGTGCGGCGACCGGATCAGCCAGCGCCGCCGGTGCCGACAGCCCCGCCGCGAGACCTCCGACCAGCGCGGCACCTGCCACGGCAGTCGCGGTGGCGCGGCGCCAGTTGCGTGGTGACATCAATCCTCCTAGGAGTCGCCAGCGCGAGCCTAACAGTGCGGCTCACGCCGGGCATCACTACCGATTTCCTGCGATCTCGCTGCGCACGGCAGTGGTCAACCGCTTGTACCGATGGGTATCGGCGTCCAGGTACCAGGCGTTACGGGACGCCTTCGGGATGCCCTCGGCCTGCAACGGGCCTGCCAGCGGACGGTAGGTGGCGGTCAGGGTCATCTCGTTGACCACGTGCACGATGTCGGGGGCGACGCCGACGGGAAGGTCGGCCAGCGCCTCCGACAGATCGGCCGACGGGACGCTGCCGCCCGGCCGCAGGGCCAGCGCGGTGACCGCGAGGGTCTCGGAGCCGGCGGGCACGGCGTAGGTGAGGGCCATGTCCACCGCGCCCAGCTGGCCGACCGCGTCGTTGACCGTGGCCGCGAACACCGGACCGCGGGCGGTGTGGATCACCGCGGCGCGGTTGTCGACGAGCCAGTAGTCGCCGTCCTCGTCCCGTCGGAACAGATACTCGGTGGACACCCAGGTGTCGGCGGGTGCGAACACTCCGCGTTTGACCGATGCCAGGGGGTCGACCGGCCCGCGCGGGTGGGCGAGCAGCACCCCGACCTCGTTGGTCTCGGCGCGGCGGACGAATCCGCGGTCGTCCTCGAGGATCAGGTTGTCCTCGGGATCGTAGGCGGCCAACGCGATCTCGCCGCCGCCCGGCAGCGGTCGGCCCTTGCTGCCCCTCTTCGCGCCGGCGACGTTGGCCAGCACCGCCTGCCCGTCGGTGGTGGCGAAGAACTCCACCACAGTGGCCGGCTCGAAGATCTCGACGACCCTCTTCCACAGCCCCACCGGCATGCCCGAACCGATGAACACGCGCACCGGGTGGCTGCCCGTCAGCGAGAAGGCGGGGTCGTCGATGACCTCCCGCAGCATCGCCCATGTGTAGGACACCACCGTCACGCCGTACTGCCGGATCTCCTGCAGGAAGCGGTCGGGCCGCAGCTCGCGGGACAGCGCGATGCGGGCACCGGCCACCACGGCCCCGCCCAGGCTGACGAGCAGACCCGACTGATGGTGCAGCGGGGTCAGGCAGTACACGGTGTCGTTGCGGCTCAGGTTCGCCGCCGACGCGGTGCCGAACGCCGACAGCGCCCATCGGTAGTTGGTGATCTGGCGCGCGACGAGTTCGCCGCTGATGGTGCTGAACGCGACGAACGCGACGTCCCGCGCCAGGCCGGGGTTCGGCCGGTACCAGCCGGGCAGGTCGACGCGGTCGGGGTCGATCTTCTCCATGTCGACCACGTCGGCGTCTTCGGGCAGATGCAGGTCGCGCGATTCGCCGCCGCCCAGCACCAGCACGCGCATGCTGAGCGTGCGCGCGGCCTCCAGACTGCCGGGGTCGGTGATGATCTCGGTGACCGCGCCCAGCCGCGCCGCCTCGGCGAGGTCGGAGTCCGGGGGCATCAGCACCGCGACGGCGCCCAGCCGCGACAGCGCCGCGATCGCGACGAGCGCGCTGGGCCGGGTCTCCATCAGCAGGCCCACCCGGGCCCCCTGCCGCACGCCGACGTCGATCAGCCCGCGCACGACGTTGTTGATCCGGCGGTCGACCGCCTCGTACGTGTGCACTCGGCCGTCGAACAGCAGCGCCTCACCCTGGGGGGCGTCGCGCGCCTGCTCACTCATGATGCGGCCCAACGAGATCCGGGTGTGATCGTTGACCTGGCCCAGACGCGCGAGCCGAGGTAGCGTGCGGGCGGTCTCGACGGCCAGGGTGCGCGCGGACCTGTTGGCCGACACCAGCGCGCCTGCCGCGGACCTGGCGAAACTGAACGCCATCTCGGTGGCCGCGGTCGCGCCGTGCGCCAGCCGCGATGTCAGGGACACGCCGCTCTCGCTCGGCTCGGCGGGCCGCAGCGGCATCGGCGTGACGCCCTCGGGCATCTGCCCGCCACCGTCGAGCCAGCGCACCCACTGCGCGACGGTCGGCCAGGTCTGGCTGGAGGCCTTCGAACCCACTACCAGACCGAAATGCCCTGCACGGATGAGGAATTCGTAGACATCCGCCTTCGGAGCGGCCCGCTTGATGCCGCGCACCGATGCCGGCTGTCCGATGTCGTCGACCTCGCCGATGACCGCGAGCACCGGGCAGTCGATGTCGGAGAGCGTCACCAGATCGCCGTGGACGGAGAAGCCACCGGTCATCATCCGGTTGTGGGCGACGAACTGTTTGAGCAGTTCGGAGATCGCCGGGCCCGACCACGCGATCCAGCCCTCGGACGCCAGGAACCGGCGCTGCTGCTCGCGTGGCAGCAACGCCTCCCGGTCGTGCAGCTGGCGCAGGAACTCCAGCCGCGACTGGGCGGTCTTGATCGGGTCGAGCATCTGGAAACCGGTGCGCGCCATCCAGCCCGGGATGTCGATCCGGTTGAAGACGTGGTCGGCCATGAAGTCGGCCGCGACCGGGGCCAGGCTCGCGGGCAGGTTCATCGGCAGCGCGGCGAGCGTGTCCACCGGCGACCCGAACGCGATGATGCTGGCGAGATCCTTCGACCGCCGGTACGCCGCGGACTGGTAGGCGAACATGCCGCCCTGCGAGTACCCGGCCAGGTGCACGTCCCGTCCCGTCACCGCCTTGACGGTGTCGACCGCCTCGCTGAGCGCGACGACGTGGTCGGCGAGGTTGCGCTGCATGCCGCCCTCGACCTTGTCGGGCGAGCCGAAGTCGATGACCCACGGGTCGACGCCGGCGCGGTGCAGGATGCCGACCGCGCCGTCCTGACGGGTGACGTCCCACATGTCGGCCGACATCATCATCGGGTGCACCATCAGCACGGGCGGACCCGCCGGCTTGGCGCCGGGCCGGGTGTCGGGCGGGAAGTAGCGACGCAGCCGGTACATCGGAACGCTCTCGATGATCTGGAACGGCGACGGCACCGAGCCGGTTTCCAGCCCGCCGTAGCGCAGCACCTCGAGACCGTTCTGAGCCGTGGCGACCAGCCGGCCCACCGGTCTGGTTATCGCCGACAGATCCACCAACGCGCGCTCCCCTATCGCTGACCCCGCATCGCCTCGTCCCCCGACTGCAGAGGTCATCATGGCACAGGACCCGCCTATCATCGGCGGCTGATGGCAAACCTGATCAACCTGGAAAAGGCGACCGTGGGCTACGGCACCCGCACGTTGCTCGACGGCGTCAGCCTCGGCGTCGCCGACGGCGACGCGATCGGCGTGGTGGGCCGCAACGGCGACGGCAAGACCACCCTGCTGAAGGTGCTGACCGGTACGCAGGCGCCGGATTCCGGACGTGCCACCCACACGTCCGGCCTCTCGGTGGGATATCTGCGGCAGTCCGACGACTTCACGCCCAGCGAAACGGTGCGGGACGTGATCGTCGGCGGCCGGCCCGACCACATCTGGGCCGCCGAGCCCGACACCCGCGCGGTGGTCGAGCATCTGCTCGCCGGGGTTCACCTCGATGCCGCAGCGGCGGCGCTGTCCGGTGGCGAGCGGCGCCGTGTCGCGCTGGCCGAGGTGCTGCTGGGCGGCCACGACGTGCTCGTGCTCGACGAACCCACCAACCACCTCGACGTGGAGGTGATCGGCTGGCTGGCCGGGCATCTGAGCGCACGTCCGGCGCGGGCGCTGGTGGTGGTCAGCCATGACCGGTGGTTCCTCGACGCCGTGTGCACCAGCACCTGGGAGGTGCACGACGGTGTCATCGACGCGTACGAGGGCGGCTACGCGGCGTTCGTGCTGGCGCGTGCAGAGAGGATGCGGACGGCCGCGGGCACCGAGGCGCGGCGGAGAAACCTGATGCGCAAAGAACTCGCATGGCTGCGGCGCGGCCCGCCGGCCAGGACGTCGAAGCCGAAGTTCCGCATCCAGGCGGCCAACGAGCTGATCGCCAACGAGCCGCCGCCGCGCGATTCGTTGATGCTGCAGCGGTTTGCCACGTCCCGGCTCGGCAAGGACGTCTTCGATCTGCACCGCGTCACGCTCACCGTGGGTGATCCGCCGCGCACCCTGCTCGACCGGATCGACTGGTCGATCGGTCCGGGCGCGCGCATAGGACTGGTCGGCGTCAACGGCACCGGGAAGACGTCGGTGCTGCGGCTGCTGGCCGGTGAGATGTCACCGACCTCGGGCAGGGTCAAGCGGGGCGTGACGCTGCGGATCGGTTACCTGAGTCAGGCGCTGGCCGAACTCGACGGATCCGCCCGCGTGCTGGATGCCGTCGAGAACCGGCGTCGGGTCACCGAACTGGCCGAGGGTCGGGAAGTCACCGCCGACACGCTGCTGAAGGACTTCGGATTCACCGGGGACAAACTGACCACCCGGCTCAGTGAGCTCTCCGGGGGGGAACGCCGGCGGCTGCAGTTCCTGCGGCTGCTGCTCGACGAACCGAACGTGCTGCTGCTCGACGAGCCGACCAACGATCTCGACATCGAGACCCTGACGGTCATCGAGGACTATCTCGACGGCTGGCCCGGCACGCTGATCGTCGTGACGCACGACCGCTACTTCCTCGAACGCGTCAGCGACGTCACGTACGCGCTGACCGGCGGCGGGCGTTGCGAGCTGTTGCCCGGCGGTATCGAGCAGTATCTGGCGGGCCGCGCCGCAGCAGCGCCGCCGGAACCGGCCCGGGCTGAAGCCAAGAGCGCTGAGTCCTCGGCGGCCAGGGATCGCCGCACGGGCAAGGAGATGGCGCGCATCGAGAACCAGCTCGCCAAACTCGACGACCGCATCGCCGCTCTGCACGAGTCGATGGCCGACGCCGCCGCCGACCATGTGCGCGCCGGCGAGCTCAACGCCGAGCTCGGAGAACTGCTGTCCCGCAAGCAGTCCCTGGAGGAGGACTGGCTGACGCTGGCCGAGGATGCCGGATGACCTACCTCCGGCAGCTCGGCGGGCTGTACCTGCGGTACTGGCCGCAGCTGGCCGCCTGCTATCTGCTGGGACTGCTCGGGCGTCGCGGCGCGATCGAACTGGCGGCCTGGGCCGGTCACGACAACGACCTGTGGGCGTCGCTGATCATGCCGCTGGCCGGTCTGGCCCGGCTCGGATCGTACGTCGCGATGTTCCTGGTGCTGCGGCACGGCGTGCCCACCCTGGCCGCGCTGCCGCGTCGCCCGCTGCGCCGGATCGACCTGTTCGCGACGGTGATCGTGCCGTTCTTCGCGATCTATCTGGCCTGGCAGATGTTCCGCGAGGACTGGCTGGCATTCGAGTCGCGGGCCCTGGACTATCGCATCGGCGAGGCCATGGCGACGCCGGGGGTGACCGAGTTGCATCCCGACTCGCTGCCGGTGGCCCCGAGCACCTGGGTGGTGATCGGGGCGGCGCTGGCGGCGCGGTATGCGCTGAGCTGGTTGGGCGACAAGCTGCCCCGCTGGTTCCTGGCCGTGCGCGTCTACGTCGACGCGCTGTGGGTCTTCCTGGTGCTCACCCTGTCGGTCAACCACGGTGTGACGATCCTCCTCAACCCCGCGGGCTGGCTGGCGCAACGGCGGATCGTCGTGTGGTTCAACGACTCCCGCGAAGCGCTGTTCGCCCATGCGCGGCCTCTGGAAGCCGCGTGGGACGCCGTGATGTGGGCGCTGGGCACGGTGTTCGGCGGTGCGGCGGTGCCCTTGATCTGGCTGGCCGTGGCGGGCATCGTCTACGGCGTGACCGCGGGCGCGGACTGGCGTGCCAGCGCCCGCCAGCTCGCCCGGGAGCGGGCCGCCGCGCTGCCGGCGCGGCACGCCGAGCGCAGCAGGCGGGTGCAGGCCGGGTGGAAGCGTCTGCCGGGCAAGGTCCGTCGGGAACTCGGCGACTACGCCGGGTCCCAACTCGGCAAGTTCACGCCGATCGCCGACTCGGCGCGACTGCTCCTGCACGGTGGCGTGCTCGCGCTGTCGCTGTACGTGCTCGGCTACCTCGTGCTGGCATGGCTCGACATGTCGGGCAGTTTCTACCGCGCACAGCTCGGGTCCGGCGCCTTGTTCCGCGGGATGGCCTGGGTATTGGGACCGCACCCGCAGACGTTCTGGGACGGCGTGTACGACGCGCTCACGCTGGCGTCCCACCTGATCGTCGAGCCGATGAGGATCTGTCTGATCGCCGTCACGCTCGGCTACTGCCTGCAGCGGCTGCCCGCCGCGGCTACAACTCCAGCCGAACCAGGATCGCCGACGCCGACCCGGTGATGTCGAGCGCCGTCGGAACGGCGTCACCGGGGATCAGGAAGATCCATTGCTGGGGGCCGGGCGTCGCGCAGTCGGATCCGGCGCCGTCGGCGGCGCGGACGCCGTACGTGGGCGGCGATTCGCCCCGCCAGCGTCGCTGCCCGTCGGTCAGGACCCCCATGCACCACTGCCCCGGCTGCCCGGGTCCGGTCCGCTCGACGGTCACCGTCATCATCACCGCGCCGCCCGGCAACGGCCGCGTCCCGGGACCGACGGCACTGCCCAGGTGCCGGACGGCCGAGATCGACCAGGTCTGCCCGGCGACCGTCGCCTCGCCGCCCACGGGGACGACATGCCGCGGGTGCACGGTGTCACGGTAGGACAGCCATGCCGGCCCCAGGTCGGTGACGGTGGCCACCGTCAGCGCCGCGGCGACGATGCCGCCGGCGATGGCATTGCGCTGCCAGAGGCGCAGCGGACGGCGGATCACACCGCCGCCTCGACCGGTGCGACGGTCAGCGGGCCGTCGGCCGCAGGCCCGTCGGGCTCGGGGATGGACACCACCAGCCGGGAATCGAGCCTGCCGTCGCCCGCCCAGACCCGCAGTGTCAGCGGAGCGCGGCGCTCGAGCAGGTCGGGCGCGACGTCGAAGATCCAGGACCCGCGCTGGCCGATGCCTGGCACGAGTTCACGGCCGAGCCCTGTCAGGATGAACCGGTCGGAGGGTGCGTAGGTGTTGGGGCCGACCAGGAGTTCGGCCCGCGGTTGGGCGAAGCTGGTCCTGGCCGCGATGCGGGCGTCGACGACGACCCACGTGCCGACCGCCGGGACAACGGGCCGGCGAGGCACGCGCACCGAGGAAGCGGTCCGTGCGCCCGTCACCGTCAGGTCCAGGTCGCGACCGCTGACCTGCTCGCCCGCGTCACCCGTGACGTCGAACGGCCCCTCGACCTCCATCAGGTCGGGCAGTTGGTGCCACATCCACGAGCCGGCCGCGACGACGACGATCGTGAGCAGGACAGAGAGCACCCCGCGACGTCGGCCGGCGGTCATGCCGGACCTCGCACGGGGACGACGACCTGCCCGTACTCGGTGCGGCTGTCGACCCACTTTTCGCCGTAGGTGACCATGCCTTGCGTGAACTGCTTGCGCCACACCCGCAGTGTCACCGAATCCCCCTCGGACACAGCACCTTCGGGGATCTGCCAGATGAACCCGAGCTGCTGCTGGAGGCCGGGACCCAACGTGATCACCCAGGTGCCGTCGGCCAGGTCCACCGCGGCGACGAACTCGCTGCCGGGTTGATCGCGCAGGTCCAGTTCGCGGGCGAGCGACCACGGGATGGTCCCGTCGTTGCGAATCGTGGCGACGACACCGAGATAGCGGCGCCCCGGCACCGACGGAGCCACCAGCCGGGCGCCGGCCCGTAGCTCGGGGACCACCCGCGCGCGGTCGACGGTCACCGTGAAGCCGCCGTCGTCGAACTCCTCACCGGGTGCGAACGCCGTCACGGCGGGGTCCACCGTGTCCAGGCCGCCGAAGAGTCCGGTGACCGCCAGGATCACGACCAGGCCGGCCTGCCACCAGTGCCGCACCCGCCGCTCCGCGAGCCAGTGCCGCACGCGGGCGCGCAGACCCCCCTGCCGGCCGTCCATATCGCTGGATGTTAGCGGGGCCCCTCGCGGAGTCGCGCCCTGAGCGAGTCCGCGGTCTCCCGCACCGCGCCGAGCTGCCGGGCCACCTGGACCGGTGCGGTGCCCCCGCGCGCGTCCCGGGAGTTCACCGAGCCCTCCACGGTGAGCACCTCGCGGACCTGAGGGCCGAGCTCGGGGTGGATGGCAGCCAGTTCGGCGTCCTCCAAATCCTCGAGACCCACTCCCCGAGCCTCGGCGGCCCGTACCGCCGCACCCGCGGCCTCGTGGGCGATCCGGAACGGAACACCACGGCGCACCAGCCATTCGGCGACGTCGGTGGCCAGGGTGTAGCCCAGCGGGGCCAGCGCGGCCATCCGATCCTCGTCGAAACTCAGCGTGCCGACCAGACCCGCCATCGCCGGCAGCAGCAGCTCGAGTTGCGCGACCGAGTCGAAGACGGGCTCCTTGTCCTCCTGCAGGTCGCGGTTGTACGCCAGCGGCTGGGCCTTCAGCGTGGCCAACAGACCGGTGAGGTTGCCGATCAACCGGCCCGCCTTGCCGCGGGCGAGCTCGGCGATGTCGGGATTCTTCTTCTGCGGCATGATCGAGCTTCCGGTCGACCACGCGTCGTGCAGCCGCACGTAACCGAATTCGGTGGTGCTCCACAGGATGATGTCCTCGGCCAGCCGGGACAGGTCGACCCCGATCAGCCCGAAGACGAACGCCGCCTCGGCGGCGAAGTCGCGCGCGGCGGTCGCGTCGATCGAATTGTCCGCCGCGGCCGTGAAACCCAGCTCCTCGGCGATCGCGTCCGGGTCCAGGCCCAGCGACGACCCGGCCAGTGCGCCCGAGCCGTAGGGCGACACCGCGGCGCGCCTGTCGACGTCGGTGAGCCGGTCCACGTCGCGCAGCAGCGGATGCGCATGGGCCAGCAGGTGGTGCGCCAGCAGGACCGGCTGGGCCGACTGCAGATGCGTCTTGCCGGGCATGATCGCGGTGGGGTGGGCGGCGGCCTGCGTCGCCAGCGCCGCCACCACCTCGAGGACGCCGTCGGCGACCCGGCGGATCGCGTCGCGCAGCCACAGCCGAAACAGGGTGGCCACCTGATCGTTTCGCGATCGGCCGGCCCGCAACCGGCCCCCGAGGTCGGCACCGACCCGGTCGATCAGCCCACGCTCGAGCGCCCCGTGCACGTCCTCGTCGGTGACGATCGGACCGAAGCTGCCGTCGGCGACGTCGGCGCCGAGACTGTCCAGACCCGCCAGCAGCCCGTCACGTTGCTCCTCGGTGAGCAGTCCGGCGCGGTGCAGCACCCGCACGTGCGCCTTCGAGGCGACGACGTCATACGGCGCGAGCACCCAGTCGAAGTGCGTCGACTTGCTCAGTGCGGCCAGCGCATCCGAGGGGCCGTCGGCGAACCGGCCGCCCCACAGCGAACCCTCGTTGGTGCTCACTTGATGCCGAGGTCCCGGCGGGCCGACAGGCTCGACGACAACCCGTGCACGTGCACGAAGCCCTTGGCGGAGGACTGGTCGAACGTGTCGCCCTCGTCGTAGGTGGCGAGGTTGAAGTCGTAGAGAGATTCCTGGCTGCGCCTGCCGTTGACCGCGATGTGACCGCCGTGCAGCACGAGCCTGATCTCGCCGGTCACGTGCTGCTGGGTCTGGGCGACGAACGCTTCCAGCGCCGTCTTCAGCGGCGAGTACCAGAGGCCGTCGTAGACCAGTTCGCCCCACTTCTGGTCGGTGCCGCGCTTGAACCGACCGAGTTCGCGCTCCAGCGTGACGTGCTCGAGTTCGGTGTGGGCGGTGATGAGCACCATCGCGCCGGGTGCCTCGTAGATCTCGCGGCTCTTGATGCCGACGAGGCGGTCCTCGACGACGTCGAGCCGGCCGACGCCCTGTGCGCCCGCGCGGGCGTTGAGCTGCTCGATGGCCTGCAGGACGGTCACCGGTTGGCCGTCGATGCTCACCGGCACGCCCTTGTCGAAGCCGACGATCACCTCGTCGGGGCTGCTCCAGTTGACCGTGGGGTCCTCGGTGTAGTCGTACACGTCCTTGGTGGGGGCGTTCCAGAGGTGTTCCAGGAAGCCGGTTTCCACCGCGCGTCCCCACACGTTCTGGTCGATGGAGAACGGTGAGCGCTTGGTGACGTTGATCGGGATGGCGTTCTCCTCGGCGAACGCGATCGCCTTCTCGCGGGTCCAGGCGTAGTCGCGCACCGGGGCGAGCACCTCGAGATCGGGTGCCAGCGAGGCGAATCCGACCTCGAAGCGAACCTGGTCGTTGCCCTTGCCGGTGCAGCCGTGCGCGACGATGCCGCCACCGTGCTCGCGGGCCGCGTCGACGAGGTGTTTGACGATCAGCGGCCGGCTCAGCGCGGACACCAGCGGGTAGCGGTCCATGTAGAGGGCGTTGGACTGGATCGCGGGCAGGCAGTACTGCTCGGCGAACTCGTCGCGCGCGTCGACGACGACGGCCTCGACGGCGCCGCAGTCCAGTGCGCGCTGGCGCACCACCTCCATGTCCTCGCCACCCTGCCCGAGGTCGATCGCCACGGCGACCACTTCGCGACCGGTCTCCTTGCCGATCCAGCTGATCGCCACCGAGGTGTCCAGACCGCCGGAGTACGCGAGGATGACGCGCTCGGACATAGATAACTCCTTACTCGTGGGGGTGTTTCAGGCTTTGGCGAGGTTCTCGACGGCGGCGGCGAGCTCGGCGCCGGTCATCGGTTCGCGGGCGATGACGAAGATCGTGTCGTCGCCGGCGATGGTGCCGACGACGTACGGCAGCGCCGCCCTGTCGATGGCACTCGCCAGGTAGTGGGCGGCGCCGGGGGGCGTGCGCAGCACCGCGAGGTTGGCGCTGGCGTCGGTCGACACCAGGAGGTCGCCGAGCAGACGCGACACGCGTTCGGTGCCGCCGGTGACGCCGCGCACCGGGCTGCCGTCCTCGGGGACGACGTAGACGCCGACACCTCCGTCGGCGCCGCGCAGTTTGACCGCGCCGAGCTCCTCGAGATCGCGCGACAGCGTGGCCTGCGTGACGTCGATGCCCTCACCGGCCAGGAGCGCGGCGAGCTCGGTCTGGCTGTGCACCGACTGCGCGGACAGCAGCGCGACGATCCGCGCCTGCCGGCCCGCGCGCGTCGTCGCGGCAGTCATGAGTGCTCCAGCAGCCACACCAGCAGCGCCTTCTGTGCGTGCAGCCGGTTCTCGGCCTCGTCCCACACCGCGCTGCGCGGACCGTCGATCACCTCGTCGGTGATCTCGTGCCCGCGGTGGGCCGGAAGGCAGTGCAGCACAACGGCTTCGGAGTCCGCCCGGGCCAACAGTGCCGAGTTCAGCTGGAACGGCCGGAACGGCCGCACCCGATCCAGGCCGTCGTTCTCCTGCCCCATCGAGGTCCAGGTGTCGGTGACCAGGACATCGGCACCGTCGGCGGCCGCATCCGGGTCGTCGGTCAGTCGCACCGTCGCCCCGGTCTGGTGACCCCGCGTCTCGGCAGCCGCGACGAACATCGGATGCGGTTCGAACCCGCGGGGCGCGGCGATGGTGACGTGCACCCCGGCGGTGACCCCGCCCAGCATCAGCGAGTGCGCCATGTTGTTGGCACCGTCGCCGAAGTAGCTCAGCCGCAACCCTGTCAGGTCGCCTTTCCACTCGGCGAGGGTCTGCAGGTCAGCGAGCACCTGGCACGGGTGGAACTCGTCGGAGAGCGCGTTGACGATCGGGACGGAGGCGCCGCTCGCCATCGCGGTGAGCCGCTCCTGAGCGAAGGTGCGCCACACGATCGCGTCGACGTAGCGGGACAGCACCGCGCCGGTGTCCTCGAGCGTCTCCTCGCGGCCGAGCTGCGTGCTGCGCCCGTCGACGACCACCGCGTGGCCGCCCAGCTGGGCGATGCCCATCTCGAACGAGAACCGGGTTCTGGTGGAGTTCTTCTCGAAGATCACCGCGACGCCGCGCGGGCCCTCCAGCGGTCGCCGGGCGAAGGGGGTGCGCTTCAGTTCGGCGGCGAGCGCCAGCACCTCGGCCTGCTCCTCGGGGCTGAGGTCGTCGTCGCGCAGGAAGTGCCGCGTCATGAGCGGGCCGCCGTGTCGAGGATGGCCGGCAGCGCGCCGACGAAGGCCTGCACCTGCTCGTCGGTGATCACCAGCGGCGGAGCCAACCGGACGATGTCCGGGGCGGCGGCGTTGACGAGGAAGCCGGCGTCGCGCGCGGCGACCTCGACCGGCTTCGCGGCCTCGGCGGTGAGCACGATGCCGCGCAGCAGGCCGCGGCCGCGGACGTGGTCGACGAGGGGGTGGCCCAGCGCCTCGATCCCGTGGCTGAGCGTCTTGCCCAGCACGTCGGCGCGTTCGATCAGGCCGTCGTCGGCGAGCACCTGCAGCACCGCCAGCGCCGCCGCGGTGCACACCGGGTTCCCGCCGAAGGTGCTGCCGTGCAGGCCCGGAGTGAGCAGATCGGCCGCCTCCCCGATCGCCAGACACGCGCCGATGGGCAACCCGCCGCCGAGGCCCTTGGCGAGGGTGACGATGTCGGGGGTGATGCCGTCGTGCTGATGGGCGTAGAAGGCTCCGGTGCGGCCGACACCCGTCTGCACCTCGTCGAGGACGAGCAGGGCGCCGTGCTGTGCGGTGATCTCCCGCGCGGCGACCAGGTAGCCGGCGGGC
Organism: Mycolicibacterium chlorophenolicum; assembly: GCF_001044235.1. Classification (GTDB taxonomy): domain Bacteria; phylum Actinomycetota; class Actinomycetes; order Mycobacteriales; family Mycobacteriaceae; genus Mycobacterium; species Mycobacterium chlorophenolicum. The sequence continues at coordinate 18,960 of NZ_JYNL01000044.1, forward strand.
GGGACGACGACGCCACCCTCCCCCATGATCGGTTCGAGGAACACCGCGGCGGTCTCGTCGTCGACGGCGGCGCGCAGCGCCTCGGTGTCCCCGTAGGGCACGTGGGTGACGTGGCCGGGCAACGGTTCGAAGGGGGCCTGTTTGGCGGGTTGGCCGGTCAGCGCCAGCGATCCCATCGTGCGGCCGTGGAAAGCGTTCTGCGCGGCAACGAGTTTCGTGCGGCCGGTCAACCGGGTGATCTTGAACGCGACCTCGTTGGCCTCGGTGCCGGAGTTGCAGAAGAACACCCGGGCCGGCGCACCGAGGTGGCCGACGAGGGCTTCGGCCAGCGCGACGCCGGGTTCGGTGGCGTACAGGTTCGAGGTGTGCCCGAGCGTGCTCATCTGACGGTGCACCGCCTCGATCACCGCGGGGTGGCGATGGCCCAGCACGTTGACCGCGATGCCGCCCAGCAGGTCGACGTAGGACTTCCCGTCGACGTCGGTGACCACCGCACCGTCACCGCCGGCCAGCGCCAGTGGCGGGGTGCCGTAGTTGTTCATCATGACCGCCGACCAGCGGTCCAGCAGCGTGCCGCTCATGAGGGCACCACCTTGGTCCCGGCGCCCTCGTCGGTGAACAGCTCGGCCAGCACGCAGTGCTCGACGCGGCCGTCGATCACGTGCGCGCTCGGCACTCCGCCGTTGATCGCCCGCAGGCAGGCCTCGATCTTGGGCACCATGCCCTCCTCCAGCGTGGGAAGCAGTTGTGTCAAAGCGCCCGAGTCGATCTCGCTGACCAGGGAGCCTCGGTCGGGCCAGTTGGTGTACAGGCCCTCGACATCGGTGAGCATCAGCAGCTTCTCGGCACCGAGCGCTTCGGCCAACGCGGCCGCGGCGGTGTCGGCGTTGATGTTGTACACCAGGCCCTCGATGTCCGGCGCGATCGTGGAGACCACGGGGATGCGGCCCGCGCCGATCAGGTCGCGCACGGCGTCGGTGTTGACCCGTTCCACGTCGCCGACCAGACCGATGTCGGTGGCCACCCCGTCGACCAGCACGGTGCGGCGTACGGCCGTGAACAGGTGCGCGTCCTCGCCGGTGATGCCCACCGCGTACGGACCGTGGGCGTTGATCAGGTTCACCAGTTCGCGACCCACCTGACCGAACAGCACCATCCGGGCGATGTCGAGCACCTCGGGGGTCGTCACGCGGAAACCGCCCTTGAAGTCACCGGCGATGCCGAGTTTGGCGAGCATCGCGCTGATCTGGGGACCGCCGCCGTGCACCACGACCGGATGGATGCCGCAGTTGCGCAGGAACACCATGTCGGCCGCGAACGCCGCCTTGAGGGTGTCGTCGGTCATCGCGTTGCCGCCGTACTTGACCACGACGATCTTGCCGTGCAACCTCTTCAGCCAGGGCAGCGCACCGGCGAGCACCTGCGCCTTCAGCGGCGTCGCGACACTCATGAGCTGTAGGCCGAGTTCTCTTCGACGTACGCGTGCGACAGGTCGGTGGTGCGGATCGACGCCGACGCCGAGCCGACGCCGAGGTCGACGGTGACCGCGATGTCGTCACCGGACAGGTCCACCTCCCGGGCTCCCGGTGCGCCGACGCTGTCGACGCACACCGGGAAACCGTTGAACGAGACGGTGATCCGCCCGGCGTCCAGCGGCACCGGCGCCATCCCGACGGCGGCGAGCACGCGACCCCAATTGGCGTCCGAACCGAACAGCGCGGTCTTGACCAGACTGTCGCGGGCGATCACCCGGGCGGCGGTGACCGCGTCGTCCTCGCTCGCGGCGCCGGTCACGGTCACGGTGATCCGCTTGGTGACACCCTCGGCGTCGGCCTGCAACTGGGCACACAGGTCGTCGCACACCGCGAGCACCGCCGCGTCGAGATCGTCCTGGCTGGGCGTGATCTCGCTCGCGCCCGACGACAACAGCAGCACGGTGTCGTTGGTGGAGCAGCTGCCGTCGACGTCGAGCCGGTCGAACGTCGTCGACGCCGCGCGGCGCAGCGCGCGCTCCAATGCCGCCGAGTCCGCGACGGCATCGGTGGTGATCACACACAGCATGGTGGCCAGCGATGGCGCCAGCATGCCCGCGCCCTTGGCCATCCCGCCGAGCGTCCAGCGGTTGAGATGATGCAGCGCAACCTGTTTGGGCACGGTGTCGGTGGTCATGATGGCGCGCGCCGCCTCCTCGCCCCCGGTCAGCCCACCGGCCATCTCCCGCACGATGTCACCGACACCGGCGAGCACCTTGTCCATCGGGAGCCGGTCGCCGATCAGCCCGGTCGAGCACACCGCGACCTCGATCGCGCCGGTCTCGGTGCCCCAGTCCGACAGGGCGGTGGCGACGGCCTCGGCGGTGGCGTGGGTGTCCTGGAATCCGAGCGGTCCGGTGCAGGCGTTGGCGCCGCCGGAGTTGAGGATGACCGCGCGCAGCCTGCCGGTGGTCAGCACCTGCTGCGACCACAGCACCGGAGCGGCCTTGACCTTGTTGCGGGTGAACACGCCGGCGGCGGCGTGGTCGGGACCCTCGTTGAACACCAGCGCCAGGTCGAGCGCCCCGGAGGCCTTGATACCGGCCGGGATTCCCGTCGCGCGGAAGCCCGCGGGCGCGGTCACCCCCTGGGTGCGCAGCAGCCGGATCTGGTCGGACAGCTCGGTCACGGCGCCACCCCCACGGTCGTCAATCCTTCGGTCTCCGCCCATCCCAGCGCGAGGTTCATCGACTGCACCGCCGCGCCCGCGGTGCCCTTCACCAGGTTGTCGATCGCGGCGACCGCGACGAAGGTCTGCGCGTCCTCGTCCACGGCGATCGCCAACTGGGCGGCGTTGCTCCCGATCACGGCACCGGTCTTCGGCAGCTGCCCCTCGGGCAGCAGATAGACGAACGGTTCTGCGTCATAAGCCTTTTCGTAGGCCGCGCGCAGCTCGGACACCGACGCCCCGGTGCGCGCCGTGCAGGTGGCGAGGATCCCACGCGACGTCGGGATCAGCACCGGGGTGAACGACACGGTGACATCGCCCTCGGCCACCGCTGCCAGGCCCTGCGCGATCTCCGGGGTGTGCCGGTGCTTTCCGCCGATGTTGTAGGCGCGGGCCGAGCCGATGACCTCGGCGCCCAGCAGGTCGACCTTGGCCGCCCGGCCCGCCCCGGATGTCCCGCTGACCGCGACGACGGTGACGGCCGGCTCGATCAGGCCGGACGCCACCGCGGGCCACAGCGCCAGCAGCGCGGCGGTCGGATAGCAGCCCGGCACGGCGATCCGCGTGGCGCCGCGGAGCCGGTCGCGGGCGCCGGGCAGCTCGGGCAGCCCGTACGGCCAGCTGCCGGCGTGCTCGGAGCCGTAGAACCGCTCCCACGCGGCGGCGTCGGTGAGCCGGAAATCGGCGCCGCAGTCCACGATCACGGTGTCGGGGCCGAGCTGATCGGCCAGCGCCGCGGAATGGCCGTGCGGCAGGGCGAGGAACACGACGTCATGGCCGGCCAGGACGTCGAGCTCGGTCGGTTCGAGCACCCGGTCGGCCAGCGGCAACAGGTGGGGATGATGCTCAGCGAGGGCGGTGCCCGCGCTCGCGGCCGCGGTCAGCGCACCGATGCTCAGCCTGCCCTCGGCCACGGCGGGGTGACCGAGCAGCAATCGCAGGATCTCCCCGCCGGCATACCCACTGGCTCCGGCCACCGCGACGGACGTCATGATCAGATCCTTGCATCATTATGCAGCGACATGCAAATCCATTATGGATGGTCGGCGGTCGCCGGGGGCGGCACCAGCAGCAGCCACACCATGGTGGCCAACGCGATGGACGTCGCCTGCACGCAGACCGCGAACGCGACGTATTCGTGCCACACCGCCGCCACACCGCACCCGATCCGGTTCGCGGCGACCAGCATGGAGAAGGCCAGCAGTTCGGCCAGGCACAGCATCAGCACGGTCAGCACCGGAGCCGCGTACTGCCCGGGCGTGTGCAGCGCCCGGTTGCGACGCAGCACGTTCATCTCCAGGCCCAGGGTGATGAGCAGCAGCGGTATCACCTGGACCATCTGCGCGAAGAAGTCGGTGGCGATCTCGTCGGCGCAGTCCCCGGCGATACTGATCACGTCGAACCACAGCGCGGTCGCGGTCTGCACGACGAGCGTCCCCGTCACCAACGGCACAATCCATCCGTTGGCCGCCGCGCCGGCCCGCGTGCCGGTGGTGTCCAGCGCTCCGACCAGCACCAGCCCCATGGCCACCGCGAAGAACGCCGAGCCGACGAGCTTGACCCCCAGCGACAGCCCCAGGACCGCGGTCACCACGTGCACGGCCACCAGCAGCGCCGCGCCCACCGCCCACCAACTGCGCAGCAGCACCGGCAGGAACTCCCGCCGCCCGAGCGCCGCCGCCGGATCGACGCGGCGCATGATCCGCCATTTCAGGACCGCGGCGGCCAGGACCAGCAGGCAGTCGACCAGAAATACGATGCCGTGGTGGAAGCCCGGTCCGTGCCCGGTCAGCACCGAGACGAACTCGACGACGTCGTCGCTGTAGGTCAGCCCGAGCACCATCAGGAACACAGCCGCCACCGCACTGCGGTTGACGACCGTTTCCGACGTCGTGACCTGCTCGGTCATGGGCGTCATCCTCGCACCGAGGCGACGGTCAGCGACGTTGTTCGGCGCCGACCCGCTCGGCGGCCGCGCGCACGGCGGCATCGCGGGCACCGCTGGCCTCGTCCTCGGTGAGGGTCCGGTCGGGAGCGCGGAAGCGCAGGGCCAGCGCCAGCGATTTGCGGCCGTCGCCGATCTGCGGGCCGGTGTAGACATCGAAGAGCCGGACGTCTTCGAGCAGTGCGCCGGCGCCGTGCCGAACCGCGTCCACCACGCTCTGGGCGGAGACGCCGTCGTCGACGACCAGCGCGACGTCCTGGAAGACGGCCGGGAAGGGCGAGACCGCAGGCGCCGGCAGCAACTCGACCAGAGGCACGGCGTCCAGATCCAGCTCGACCGCACAGGTGCCCTTCGGCAGGCCGGAGCGCTCGATGACCGCCGGGTGGAGTTGGCCGGCGTGGCCCACGACGGTGTCGCCGATACGCACCTCGGCGCAGCGGCCGGGGTGCCACGGCAGCCGCTCGGCGGCGTGCAGCGTGAACTCGACACCGGCGGCCCGGCCGATGACGCGCACCGCCTCGAAGGCGTCGGCGGGCTCGACCGGCCGGCCCGGGCCCCACGGACCGGCGGGTTCGCGCAGACCGGTGAGCACCGCGGCCACATGCTGAGGCTGCCGGGGCAGGGAGGCGTCCAGGACGGCGATCTCGTCGTCGGTCGGGCGCCGGTCGTTCGGGATCCGCTCGATCGCGCGGGTCTGGCTCGTCGGTTCGACCACCTGCGCGATCGCGAACAGCGCCGTGTCGGTGGCACCGCGGGAGACGTTGCGCAGCAACGCTTCCAGCAGTCCGGGCAGCAGCGTGGTGGCCAGTGCGGGCCGGTCGGATTCGAGGGGGTTGAGCACATGGGCGGTGCGGCGACGCGGATCGTCGGCCGGCAGACCCCACTGGTCGAAGATCCCCGCGGGCAGGAACGGGGTGGGCAGGATCTCGACGTATCCGCTGAGCGCCAGCGACTTCCCGATGGCCCGGCGCCGCTTCTGGACCGCGGTCAGTCCACGGCCGGCCGGCGCGGCGGGCAGCACCGAGGGGATCAGGTCCAGCCCCTCGAGGCGCATGACCTCCTCCACCAGATCCGCAGGCTGCCGCAGGTCCGGCCGCCAACTGGGCGGCACGGCCGTGAGGCGGTCGCCCTCCACGCTCACGCGCGCGCCGATCTGGGTCAGCCGCTTCTGCGCCGCCCCCTGCGGGTACGCCACCCCGGCCGTGCGGTCGGGCAGATCGACGGGCATGCTCACCGGCGCCGGTGACCAGTCCTGCCGCGGCGGATCGCCGCGCCAGTCGGTGAGGGTGGGTTGCACTGTGCCGCCTGCGATCTCGGCCAGCAATGCGGCACAGCGGTCGAGCGCGGCGACGGAGATCGCCGGATCGCACGTGCGTTCGTAGCGACGGCCCGCCTCGCTGTACAGACGCAGGCGGCGCTGCGTGCGTGACACCGCCGCCGGATCCCAGACCGCGGCCTCGAGCAGGACGTCGGTGGTGCTGGCGCGCACCTCGGTGGTGCCCGCGCCCATCACGCCGCCGATGGCGGCCGTGGCGACGTCGTCGACGATCAGCACGTCGGCCGGGTCGAGGCGGCGCTCGACATCGTCGAGCGTGACCACGGTCTCCCCCGGTTCGGCGAACCGGACCCGGAAGCCGCCGGTGATCAGGCTGCTGTCGTGGGCATGCATGGGGTGGCCCAGTTCGAGCATCACGTAGTTGGTGACGTCGACCGCCGGCGAGATCGCCCGGATCCCGCTGAGCAGCAGCCGGCGCTGTAACCACCACGGCGACACCGCGTCCGGGTCGATACCGGTCACCGGGCGCAGGCCGAAGCGCTGCACACCCGCCGCGGGATCGATCGATACCGGCCACGCCTCCCCCTCGACGGGCAGCGGCTCGATGTTGGCGGGGTCGACGTAGTCGAGGTCGTAGGCGTTGGCGATCTCGCGCGCCATGCCCCGCACCGACAGGCAGTAACCGCGGTCCGGGGTGATCGCCAGATGGAACACCACGTCGTCGAGACCGAGCACCTCCTGCGCGGCGGCGCCCGGCTCCGCGGTGCCCGGTGCGAGCACCAGGATGCCCGCATGGTCGCTGCCGAGGTTGAGCTCCGAGGACGAGCAGATCATGCCGTCGGAGGTGCGGCCGTAGGTCTTGCGCTGGGCGATGGCGAAATCGCCGGGCAGCACGGTGCCGGGCAGCGCGACCACGACGAGGTCGCCGACGGCGAAGTTGGTTGCCCCGCAGACGATGTCACGAGGCTCGGCCTCGCCGACATCGACCTTGACGGCGCGGATCGGTTTCTTGAATTCGGTGAGCTCCTCGATGGCGGCCACCCGGCCGACGGTCAGCGGTCCGCTGACCGGGCCCACCGGGATGATCTCCTCGACCTCGTGGCCGATGCGGATCAGTGTCTGCTCGAGCTCGTCGGGCGACACGTCCCAGCCCGGAGCGCCGGCCTGCACCACGTCACGCAGCCAGCTGTAGGGAAGGCGCATCAGGCTCCCACCCCGAACGGCAGCGAGAAACGCACGTCGCCTTCGACCATGTCACGCATGTCGGGAATGCCGTTGCGGAACTGCAGGGTGCGTTCCAGACCCATACCGAACGCGAAACCCGAGTACTCCTGCGGATCGATGCCGCACGCGCGCAACACATTCGGGTTCACCATCCCGCAGCCGCCCCACTCGACCCAGCCGGGGCCGCCCTTCTTGTTCGGGAACCAGATGTCGACCTCCGCCGAGGGCTCGGTGAACGGGAAGAAGTGCGGCCGGAACCGGGTTCGCCCCTGCGGTCCGAACTCGGCGCGGGCGAACGCGTCGAGGGTGCCCCGCAGGTTGGCCATGGTCAGGCCCTTGTCCACGGCGAGGCCCTCGACCTGGTGGAAGACCGGGGTGTGGGTGGCGTCGAGTTCGTCGGTGCGGAACGTGCGCCCGATCGAGACGATGTACACCGGCAGCTCCCGCTCCAGCAGGGCGCGGATCTGCACCGGCGAGGTGTGCGTGCGCAGCACCTGCCGCGACCCCTCGGGGGCGACGTGGAAGGTGTCCTGCTCGCTGCGGGCCGGATGGTCGGGCGGGAAGTTCAGCGCGTCGAAGTTGAACTGTTCGGTCTCGACCTCGGGTCCCTCGGCCAGTTCCCAGCCCATCGCCACGAACGTGTCGGCGACGTGCTCGGCCAGGATCGTGATCGGGTGCCGGGCGCCGACGGGCTGCCGCGTCGACGGCAGGGTGACGTCGATGCGCTCGGCGACGAGGACCGCGGCGTCGCGTTCGGCGCGCAGCGCGGCCAGCCGCTCGTCGTAGGCGCTCTGCGCGGCGGTGCGCGCGACGTTGACCCGCTTGCCGGCCTCGGCGCGGTCGGACTTGGGCAGCGACCCGAGCGCCTGGCGCGCCAGCGCGATCGGCGACCGGTCACCGAGGTGGTCGGTCTTGGCGCGCGCCAGCTCGTCGAGGGTCGACGCCTGCGCGAAGGCACGACCGGCTGCGCTGACCGCGTCGGCCAACGCTTCGTCGGAAAGATTCACCGGCTGATCAGCCACCCGGCGATCATAGGCGATGGCGCGCTACCCTCACGCCGTGGTGATCCGGCCCCTTCTGATCGTCGGGATCTGGCTGCTGGGGGCGGCTGCGGCGGCGCTGGCCGTGCTCCGCCACGCCGGATGGGGCGTGGCGGCGGTGGTGCTGCTGGGACTGGCGGCGCTCGGCACCTGGGACCTGGTGCAGCGGCGGCACACGATCCTGCGGCTCTATCCGATCCTCGGGCACATCCGGTTCCTGATGGAGATGATCCGTCCCGAGGTCCGGCAGTACTTCGTCGAATCGAACATCGAGGCGACACCGTTCGACCGGGAGACCCGCGACCTGGTCTACGAACGCGCCAAGGGCACCAAGGGCGACGAGCCGTTCGGCACCGAGCGCGACGTCACCGCCGTCGGCTACGAGTTCCTGCGGCACTCACTGCGGGCGCGGTTCGCCGAGGACCTCGATCCGCGTGTCCGGCTGGGCGGTGCGGACTGCACGCAGCCGTACGAGATCGCGATGCTGAACGTCTCGGCGATGAGTTTCGGGGCACTGTCGGCCAACGCGATCTCGGCGTTGAATGCCGGCGCCGCGCGCGGCGGGTTCGCCCACGACACCGGTGAGGGCGGCATCAGCCCCTATCACCTTTCCGGCGGCGGCGACCTGATCTGGGAGATCGGGTCGGGGTACTTCGGCTGCCGCGACGCCGATGGCAGGTTCGACGCCGCGCTGTTCGCCGAGAAGGCGGCGCTTCCCGCCGTGAAGGCCATCTCGATCAAGTTGTCCCAGGGCGCCAAGCCGGGCCTGGGCGGCGTGCTGCCCGGCGCGAAGGTCAGCCCGGAGATCGCCGAGACCCGCGGGGTGCCGGTGGGCCGCACGGTGGTGTCACCGCCCGCGCACAGCGCCTTCGGCACGCCCACCGAGTTCGCCGATTTTCTCGCGACCCTGCGCAGGCTCTCCGGCGGCAAACCCGTGGGCTTCAAACTCTGCGTCGGGGCCCGCACCGAGTTCCTCTCGCTGTGCAAGGGATTCCTGGCCACCGGCATCACGCCCGACTTCGTGATCGTCGACGGCGCCGAGGGCGGTACCGGGGCGGCCCCGCAGGAATTCGAGGATCACGTCGGGATGCCGCTGACCGAGGGCCTGATGATGGTGCACAACTGCCTGGTGGGCACCGGGTTGCGGGATCGGGTCAAGATCGGGGCCTCGGGAAAGGTGGCCAGCGGCGTGGACATCGTCAGCCGGGTCTGCCAGGGCGCGGACTTCACGCTGGCCGCCCGGGCGATGATGTTCGCCGTCGGCTGCATCCAGGCGCTGAAGTGCAATACCAATCACTGCCCGACGGGCGTCGCGACGCAGGATCCGGCCCGCAGTCGCGCGCTGGACGTCGCGGACAAGACGATGCGGGTGTTCAACTTCCAGCGCGCCACCGTCGCCAGTGCGGCGCAGATCGTGGCATCGATGGGGCTCAACGGTTTTCACGAGTTGTCCCCCGCCATGCTCAACCGCCGCATCGAGGGTCAGCGCACCCGCACCTACGCCGAGATCTACGACTGGCTGGTGCCGGGTGAACTGCTCGACGACCCGCCGCTGTCGTGGCGCTCCGATTGGATCGAGGCGTCGGCCGACGAGTTCGTCTGAGCCGGACTACGACGTCGCGTCCTCCTCGGGCGCGGGATCGGTCGGGCAGACCTGAGCGGCGCGGCAATTCGCCTTGGCGAGGCCGGGCTGGGCCTGCGCCGGAGCTTTCGCGGCGACCGCGGCCAGCACCGGACCCGGTCCGCTGCCCGCCGCCGAGGCGACACCCCGACCGCCGCCGGCCGCCGACGCGGTCGCGATGCCCTTTGCGGCGTGCTCGTTGGCGTGGCTCACACCGTTCGCGTTCGGCGCGGCGCCGGCCAGCGGCGCCGTCAGAACAGCAGCCGCCGCCGCGGCCGCCATCGCTGCCGTCGTCAGTCCACGGATCATGAGAAATCCCCCTCCGTTCGCGGTATCCCGGCCCGCTGCTGCGCACCGGCGACACCACCATAAGCACGGTTACGGGCGCCGTACAGCAGTTTGCTGAGACCCGTCGCTGACCGACCGTACAGTCAGCGGCACGGCTGCTCCTCGGCACGCCCGACCGACCGCAGACGATCGAATCCGGCAGCGGTCAACGCACCGAGCGCACCCCAGGCGAGGCCGTAGATCAGCGACACCAACCCGTCGGCGAGCACGAGGAAGCCGAACGACGCCCCGAGCGTCAGCAGAGCCACTCGCAGTACCGACCATTGCGGTTGCACGCCGAAGCGGGTCGACACGAGCACGCCGAGGGTCAGTGCCACCACGTGTCCCACATCGGTGAAGCCCGCCCCGCCCGCGATGACCACGGCGGCGGCGGCGAACCAGAATCCGAGCCAGGCCGGCCGCCAGCGCGGCGGGAGCGCGGCGGTGAGTGCTCCCACCACCGCCATGGCGCCGTAGCTCATTCCCACATCGGGTGCCCGGGCGATCGACGCCGAGAGCCAGTCGAGTTTGACCGCCGTGGCCAGCCCGGCGGCCACCAGCAGCGTCGCGCCCACATGCCCGGTGACGAAGGTCAGCACCAGACGCCAACCCCCGTAGGTCAATTCGGCGGCGAGCAGCAGGCAGATCAACCCGGGCAGCCAGAGATAGATCGACCCGGCGTCGACGACGAACGCGCTGCCGACGAGGGTTCCGACGCGCCCGTGGCTCAGGTTGTGCAGATTGGTACTGGCGTGCCGGATCAGCGCATCGTGCATCGCCGGATCCATTCGCACCATCAGCGCGGTGACCGTCGTCACGATCACCGCATAGCTCAACGTGACCCGCGCGCGCCGCACGCCGACGAGCAATCCGGACAGCACCGGATCCACTATGCGCCGGCTGCCGTGTCGTCTTCCTCCTCGTCGCCTGAGAACTGCCTGCGAATTCTCAACCGGTACATGGTGAAATCGTCGGGCACGCCGTCCTGCTTCCCGGCGAACACCGGTCTGCGGAGTCGCTTGACGGTGACGCCGAGGCGCTCCAGCTCGTCCGGCGCGATCCGCTCGAGGGTGGTCTGGGAGACGACGAGCTCACCCCGGGTGGCCCGCTCCATCACCCGCGCAGCGAGATTCACGTCGACACCCAGCCAGTCGGAACCCAGCCGCTGCGGCCGGCCGGTGTGCACGCCGACCCGCATACGCGGCGTATACCCGTCAATCTCAACAGTTTTCACGCCAGCACGGGCAGCAATGACGGCGCGGACCGCAGTCGCCGGGTCGGTGAACACGGCCATCAACCCGTCGCCCATGCGCTTGACGATGTGGCCGCCGGACTCCAGCAGAGGCGGCTCCACCACCTGCGCGACGCGGCGCAGCAGGCGCAGCGTCGCGTCGTCGCCGGCGCGCAGTGACCACGTCGAGAACCCGACGAGATCGGTGAAGACCAGCGTGACCTCCGCGTTGGCCGGCCGGCCCGAGACGCGCTCGGTGAGGGCCTGCCAGACCTGCAGGGCGCCGAGGCTGACCTCGCGGGTGACCGCCTCGCGCTGCAGCAACCGGTCCGCGGCACGGGCGGCCGCGCGGGGACCGCCCACGCCCGCAACCGACAGCGGGTCACCGAACTCGGGATCGCCCGGGAGCGCCCGGCGCGCGCGCCGCAGGAAGGCGACCGCTCCGGTGTGGTGATTGACGCTGCGCAGCCACCGCAGCGGTGTCGGCGCCTGACCGCCTGCTGGCTCACCCGGCGGGTCGTCGTCCACGTCAGCCAGCCTAATCGAGCCCGTAGGCGGGGCTAAACCGCCAGGTCACGGCGATGCGGCGGCCGGATGGAGGCTGCGTAACACCGGCTCGCCCGCCGGCCCGATTCATAGACAACGGCCGTTGTCAGGCCATATCGTGAGGCGATGCGATCAACGGCGATGGCAGGATCCGACCCAGCCGCGACACCGCTGGGTCCGGATTCGCTGACCTGGAAGTACTTCGGCGATGTGCGCACCGGCATGCTCGGCGTCTGGATCGGGGCGATCCAGAACATGTACCCGCACCTGGGGGCGGCCGTCGAGGACCACTCCATCCTGTTGCGCGAACCGCTGCAGCGGGTCGCGCGCTCCGTGTACCCGATCATGGGGGTGGTCTACGACGGCGACCGGGCCGCCCGGACCGGCGAACAGATCAAGGGCTATCACGCGACGATCAAGGGTATCGACGCCGACGGCCGCCGCTACCACGCGCTGGACCCGGAGACCTTCTACTGGGCACACGCCACGTTCTTCATGTTGATCATCAAGACCGCCGAGTACTTCTGCGGAGGCCTGACCGAGGCGGAGAAGCGACAACTGTTCGACGAGCACGTCCAGTGGTACCGGATGTACGGCATGAGCATGCGGCCGGTGCCGGGCTCCTGGGAGGAGTTCTGCGAGTACTGGGACCGCACGTGCCGCGAGGATCTGGAGATCACCCGAGCCACCCGGGACATCTTCTCGATCCGGATTCCCAAGCCGCGCTTCGTGATGATGCCCACGCCGCTGTGGGACCAGCTGTTCCGGCCGATGGTCGGCGCGCAGCGGTGGATCGCGGCGGGCGTGTTCGATCCGGCGGTGCGCGAGAAGGCCGGCATGCGGTGGACACCGGGTGACGAGGTCCTGCTGCGGTTGTTCGGCAAGCTGGTCGAATTGGCGTTCGTCGCCGTGCCCGACGAGATCAGACTGCATCCGCGTGCGGTGGCCGCCTATCGGCGCGTCGAGGGCAAGGTGGCCCCCGACGCGCCTCTGGTCGAGGCGCCGGCGTTCACGGCGCCCCCGGCGGACCGACGGGACATGCCGATGCACTACTCGCCACCGCACAAGACCTTGCTGTCCACCGTGGGTTCGCTCGTCCACACCACGTTCTCCCTGGCCGGCGTCCGCCCCGCGCGGAGCCGCACCCGAGCCAGGGCGGCCTGAGCCGATGCTCGACTGGTCAGACGTCGACATCGCCGTGCGCGACGCGGTGCGGGCCTTCGTGGACAAGGAGATCCGCCCGCACGTCGACGCACTGGAGAACGGCGACATGGAGCCCTATCCGGTGATCCGCAGACTGTTCGCGACGTTCGGCATCGCCGACATGGCTCGCGACGCGTTGACCAGGCGCCTCGATCGGCTCCGCAGCGGTGAGCATGCGGAGCCGTCGCCGGGGGGCATGTTCGGCGGTGACGCGAACTCGGCCGGGATGGGGTTCGTGGTCGTCAGCGAGCTCTGCCGGGTCTGCATGGGTGTGGTCACCGGGATGGGCGTCAGCCTCGGCCTCACCGTGCCGACCATCATGAGTCGCGGCACGCTCGCCCAGCAGGAGCGCTGGCTGCCCGATCTGGTGACCTACGACAAGGTCGGGGCGTGGGCGATCACCGAACCCGATTCGGGCTCCGACGCTTTCGGCGGAATGAAGTCCTACGTCGTGCGCGACGGAGACGACTACGTTCTCAACGGCCAGAAGACGTTCATCACCAACGGCCCCGACGCCGACGTCGTCGTGGTGTACGCGAAGCTCGACGAATCCGACCCCGGTGTCGAGAAACGGGACCGCAAGGTCCTCACGTTCGTCCTCGATCGCGGCATGGAGGGATTCGTCCAGTCGAAACCGTTCCGCAAGATGGGCATCCACTCCTCCCGCACCGGGGAACTGTTCTTCCACGACGTGCGGCTCGGTCGGGACCGGTTGCTCGGCGAGACCGAGCACAGCCCCGCGGGCGACGGCCGCGACAGCGCGCGCTCCAATTTCTCCGCCGAACGCATCGGGGTGGCCGCGATGGCGCTCGGCGTCATCGAGGAATGCCTGCGGCTGTGCACCGACTACGCGAAGACACGCACGCTGTGGGGCAGCGAGATCGGACGGTTCCAGCTGATCCAGCTGAAATTGGCGCAGATGGAAGTGGCCCGGCTCAACGTGCGCAACATGGTCTTCCGGGTCATCGAGGCCGCCCAGTCCGGAGCGTCGATCTCGCTCGCCGAGGCCTCGGCGATCAAGTGGTACTGCTCGCAGGCCGCCACCGACGTGGCGATGGAGGCGGTGCAACTGTTCGGGGGCAACGGCTACATGACCGAGTACCGGGTGGAACAATTGGCGCGCGACGCCAAGTCGTTGATGATCTACGCAGGCAGCAACGAGGTGCAGATCACGCACGTGGCCCGAGACCTGCTCGGCGGCTAGGTTTGGCGGCGCCGACAAAGGAGCGCCGAGTGGAATTCAGCAACAGCACCGCACTGGTCACCGGGGCCAGCGGCGGCATCGGCGAGGAGTTCGCCGTCCAATTCGCGGCACGGGGCGCGAATCTGATCCTCGTCGCCCGGCGTGCCGAACGGCTCGAGACGTTGCGGGAGACGTTGTCGGCCCGCCATCCGGGCATCGTCGTCGACGTCGTGACCGCAGACCTGGCCGCGCCCGGGTCGGGGGCCGATCTGCACGCGCGGGTGCGCGACCTCGGGCGCACGGTCGACGTCCTGGTCAACAACGCCGGGATCGGACTGCACGGGCCGTTCTTCGCGCAGGAGCCCGACGCGAATGCCGCTCAGGTGCAACTGAACTGCGGCACCCTGGTCGATCTGACCGCACGCTACCTGCCGCCGATGATCGAGCGGCGCCACGGCGTGGTGATCAACGTGGCCTCCACCGCGGCGTTCCAGCCCACCCCGGGCATGGCCGTCTACGGAGCGACCAAGGCGTTCGTGCTGTCCTTCAGCGAGGCCCTGTGGCAGGAGTGCAGGAAGACCGGGGTCACGGTGCTGGCCCTGTGTCCCGGCGCCACCCAGACGGAGTTCTTCGACCGCACCGGTGAGACGTTCATGACGCAGGGGCGACAGAACGTCACCGAGGTCGTCGACACCGCGTTGGCCGCCCTGGACAAGTCCTCACCCACCGTGGTCTCCGGTCTGCGCAACGCCGTCCTGGCGGCGGGGTACCGCGTGGCGCCGAGAAAGGTCCTGCTGGCCGTGTCGGAGCGAATGCTCAAGGCGCACAACTAGTCCCGCACGGCGCGACGGGCGCGTGCGGACGCGTACAGACAGATCGCGGCCGCCGAGGCGACATTGAGGCTCTCGGCCTGTCCCGTCATCGGGATGTGCACGCGGGCGGACGCCAAGGCGGCGACGTCGGCAGGAAGGCCGTGCGCCTCCGGGCCGAACAGCCACGCCGTCGGGACGGACAGGTCCGCGTCGTCGACGCTCACATCGCCGTCGAGCACGGTGGCCAGGATCTGCACACCGGCGTCCTTCAGCCGGGTGACGGCCCGCACCGCGTCGGGTTCGCTGATCACCGGCACCGAGAAGATGCTGCCGGCCGACGCCCGCAGGCACTTGCCGTTGTAGGGGTCGACGCTGGGTCCGGCGAGCACCACGGCGTCGGCGCCCATCGCGTCGGCCACCCGGATCAGCGTGCCGGCGTTGCCGGGCTCGGAGATTTCCACCGGCATCGCGACCAGCGTCGGCCCGCCCGCCAGCACCGCATCGAGATCGTTGTCCGGCATCGCGCACACCGCGACCAGCCCGACCGGAGTCACCGTGTCGGACAACGCTTTCGCGGCCCGCTCGGTGACCAACTCGACCGGCACTCCGGCCAACAGATCGGCGAACCGATCGGCGGCGGCCTCGGTGGCGAACAGCTCCGAAACGAGTCCGCGCCGCAACGCTGCCTCGACGAGGTTGGGTCCCTCGGCGAGAAAGCGTGCGGCGCGGCGGCGCCCGACGTGGCGGTGCAGCTTGGCTGCGGCCGCCACCCGGGCAGATCGCTCGGTGAGGGTCAGGCAGCCTCGCCCGACGGAGCGTTGACATCCTCCGGCAGCGCGGCCTTGGCGGCCTCCACCAGAGCCGTGAACGCGGCGGGATCGCTGACCGCGATCTCGGCGAGGTTCTTACGGTCCACCTCGATGCCGGCGGCCTTGAGGCCCTGGATCAGCCGGTTGTAGGTGATGTCGTTGGCCCGTGCGGCGGCGTTGATACGCGAGATCCACAGCTTGCGGAACTCGCCCTTGCGGGCACGCCGGTCACGGTAGGCGTAGGTCAGCGAGTGCAGCTGCTGCTCTTTGGCCTTGCGGTAGAGGCGTGACCGCTGTCCGCGGTAGCCCTTCGACGCCTTGAGGATGGTGCGCCGCTTCTTCTGCGCGTTGACTGCGCGCTTCACGCGTGCCATGGGGGTGTTTCCTTATCTGGTTCGGGTCAGGGATGGCGCACGAGGCGCCGACAGTGTCAGCCGTTGAGCATCTTCGCGACACGCTTGGTGTCGTTGGCGGCCACCGCGGTCCGGCCGGCGAGCCGACGGGTGCGGGACGACGGCTTGTGCTCGAGCAGGTGCCTGCGGTTGGCCTTCTGACGGACGATCTTGCCGGTTCCGGTGCGACGGAACCGCTTCGAAGCGCCGCTGTGGGTCTTCGCCTTGGGCATTTTTCCTCAGTTCTGTGGTGTGTCGGTCGGTGCTTCGGCGGGCTGCGCACTGGCGCGCTGCCGTGCCGGGGCGTCTGCATCGTGCGCCGCCTTGGCACGAGTCTTCGCGCCGCGGTGCGGGGCCAGCACCATCGTCATGTTGCGGCCGTCCTGCTTCGCGGACGTCTCGACGAAGCCGTAGTCGGCGACGTCGGCGCCCAGGCGCTGCAGGAGCCGGAAACCCAGTTCGGGCCGCGACTGCTCGCGGCCGCGGAACATGATCGTCACCTTGACCTTGGACCCGGCCTCGAGGAAGCGGATCACGTGACCCTTCTTGGTCTCGTAGTCGTGCGGGTCGATCTTGGGACGGAGCTTCTGTTCCTTGACGACGGTCTGCTGCTGGTTCTTGCGAGACTCGCGTGCCTTCTGGGCCGTCTCGTACTTGAACTTGCCGTAGTCCATGATCTTGCACACGGGCGGCTTGGCGTCCGGTGCTACTTCGACGAGGTCGAGATCGGCGTCCTGGGCGACGCGGAGTGCATCTTCGATGCGCACGATGCCTACCTGTTCACCGCCCGGTCCGATCAGACGAACTTCAGGTACGCGGATGCGCTCGTTGACGCGGGTCTCAGTGCTGATGGGGCCTCCCTGGATAGTTCCTGCTGTCCGTGCAGAACCCCATCCCGGCGGCGCATTGTTCCCCCAAGGAACAAATAAGCCCTGCTCACAGCAGGGCCCAAAGCCGACCAGGCCAGACATCGGTGACGGCGTCGCCGAGATCCGGACCGGACCGCGCTACCTTCGAGTGATCGTCGGCGAGCGGTGGGAGTGGGACTCCACTTGCTGTCCCTGGCGTCAGCCGGGACGGTCGCGCATGCCAGTCTAGCAGGCATGACCGAGAGCTCCGCACATCCCGGATCCGCCGACCAGCCGCCCACCCGGGAGTTGGCCGACGTGCCCGCGGTCGAGGTGATCACCCGGGCCGCGGTGATGCTGATGAGCGCCGCCGCCGAAAAGCTCGGCCTGTCGGCCGACGACCCCGAGGACAGCCCCTACCGCGACCTCGACGAGGCACGACGCCTGATCACCGCGCTGGCGGGCCTGGTCACGTCGTCGGCCGAGTATCTCGGCCCGCACGCCGGCCCGGTGCGCGACGGTCTCAAGACCCTACAGCTCGCCTTCCGCGAGGCCAGCGCCGCGCCCGACGAACCGGGCAAGGGCCCGGGCGAGAAATACACCGGACCGGTCTGGTAACACCACATTTGCAGGCCAAGCGCCTATCCTCGCGGCCTATGACCTCTACGGGCCTCGCGAGGACACGTCCGGCTTCGCGCTACCGATGGGTGCCCGCGGCGGCGGGCTGGATCGTCGGCATCATCGCGACCCTGTCGCTGCTGGCCAGCATCTCGCCGTTGATCCGGTACGTCATCAAGGTCCCGCGCGAGTTCGTCAACGACTACATCTTCAACTTCCCCGACACGAGCTTCGCCTGGGCGTTCGTGCTGGCGTTGCTGGCGGCGGCGCTGGCGGCGCGCAAGCGCATCGCCTGGTGGATCCTGATCGGCTACATGGTGGCCGCGGTGGCCTGGAACGTCGCCGGCGCCGCCGAGCGGGGCGAGCGGTGGTTCCAGGAAGTCGGCGAGATGGCGGGCCTGGCGTTCCACCTCGCCGCGATCGTGTGCCTGCTGCTGGCGCGCGGACAATTCTGGGCGAAGGTGCGCCGCGGCGCCCTGCTCAAAGCGGCGCTCGTGCTGGCGGCGGGGATGGCGGTCGGCACCCTGGTCGGGTGGGTGCTGCTGGAGGTCTTCCCCGGCTCGCTCGCCCGCCCCGACCGGTTCTTCTACGCGCTGAACCGGGTCAGCGCGTTCGCCGGCGCGGACGCCGACTCCTTCTCCGGCCATCCGCACGTCTTCGTCAACGCGTTGCTCGGCTTGTTCGGCGCGCTGGCCCTGATGGTCGCCGCCGTCGTGCTGTTCCAGTCGCAACGGGCGGACAACGCGCTCACCGGAGAGGACGAGTCCGCCATCCGCGGCCTGCTCGAGTTGTACGGCAAGAACGACTCGCTGGGCTACTTCGCCACCCGTCGGGACAAGGCGGTGGTCTTCGCCCCCAACGGTCGGGCGGCCATCACCTACCGCGTCGAGGTCGGGGTCTGCCTGGCCAGTGGGGATCCCGTCGGCGATCCGAAGGCGTGGCCGCAGGCGATCGCGGCCTGGCTGGAACTGTGCCAGACGTACGGCTGGGCGCCGGGGGTGATGGGCGCCAGTTCCACCGGCGCTCAGGCGTTCCGCGAGGCCGGGCTCAATGCGCTGCAACTGGGCGACGAGGCGATCTTGCATACCGACTCGTTCCGGCTGTCCGGCTCCGACATGCGTGCCGTGCGGCAGGCCGTCACGCGGGCCCGGCGCGCGGGTGTCACCGTCCGGATGCGGCGCCACCGCGACCTGTCGGCCGACGAGATGGCCGCCGCGATCGAGCGCGCCGACGCGTGGCGTGACACCGCGGACGAGCGCGGATTCTCGATGGCGCTGGGCCGGCTGGGCGACCCGGCCGACGGCGACTGTCTGTTGGTCGAGGCCGTGCAGGGCGGCGACGACACGGTCGTCGCGATGCTCTCCCTCGTCCCGTGGGGATCCACCGGGGTGTCCCTGGACCTGATGCGGCGCTCGCCCCAATCCCCCAACGGCACCATCGAATTGATGGTCAGCGAGCTGTGCCTGCAGGCCGAGGGCATCGGCGTCACCCGGATCTCGCTGAATTTCGCCATGTTCCGGTCGGCTTTCGAGCAGGGGGCCCAGCTCGGTGCGGGCCCGGTCGCCCGGCTGTGGCGCGGGCTGCTGGTGTTCTTCTCGCGGTGGTGGCAGCTCGAGACGCTCTACCGGTCGAACATGAAATACCAGCCGCAGTGGGTGCCGCGGTACGCCTGCTACGAGGACGCGCGGCTGGTGCCGCGGGTCGGGGTGGCCTCGGTGATCGCCGAAGGCTTTCTGGTGCTGCCGTTTTCGCGGCGCCACGAACAACCGCACACCGGTCACCACATCGCCGCCCCCGGCACGCTCGTCGCGACCGGGCTGCTGCACAGCGACGGCACCGCGCCGGACCTCGACACGCTGCAGGCCGATCTGCCGGCCGACGACACCCGGTCGCGGTTGCCCGAACAGGTCCGGGTCCGGATGGCCAAACTCAAGGCCCTGCAGGACGACGGTGTCGACGCCTACCCGGTGGGCAGCCCGCCGAGCCACACCGTCGCGCAGGCGCTGGACTGCGCGGACGGCGCCGCGGTGACGGTCGCGGGCCGGGTCCTGCGGCTGCGCGACTACGGCGGCGTGCTGTTCGTGGCGCTGCGCGACTGGTCCGGCGAAGCCCAACTGCTGCTGGACAATTCGCTCCTGGAGGTGGGCAGCACCGCCGACTTCACCCGCGCCATCGACCTCGGCGATCTGATCGAGGTGACCGGTGCGATGGGCCGTAGCCGCTCCGGCGCCTGGTCGATCCTGGTGCGGCAGTGGCGTCTGATCGGCAAGTGCCTGCGGCCCCTGCCCGACAAGTGGAAGGGCATGACCGATCAGGAGGCCCGGGTCCGCGCACGCTACATCGACCTGGCCGTGAACACCGAGGCGCGCGACCTGATCCGGGCGCGCAGCGCGGTGCTGCACTCGATTCGCGAAACCCTGGTCGGGAAAGGCTTTCTCGAGGTCGAGACGCCGATCCTGCAGCAGATCCACGGCGGCGCCAACGCCCGCCCGTTCCTGACCCACATCAATGCCTACGACCTCGATCTGTATCTGCGCATCGCCCCCGAGCTCTACCTCAAGCGGCTCTGCGTCGGCGGCGTCGAGCGCGTGTTCGAGCTGGGGCGGGCCTTCCGCAACGAGGGGGTCGATTTCAGCCACAACCCCGAGTTCACGCTGCTGGAGGCCTATCAGGCCCACGCCGACTACCGAGTCTGGATCGACGGGGCGCGCGAACTGATCCAGAACGCTGCGCAGGCGGCCAACGGCGCGCAGGTGTTCCTACGGCCGAACAGGGACGATCCTGCCGGACCCCTCGAGCCCGTGGACATCTCGGGGCCGTGGACCGTCTGCACCGTGCACGACGCCGTGTCAGGGGCCCTCGGGGAGCACATCGATCCCACCACGGAGCTTCCCGCCCTGCGCCGGCTGTGCGACAAGGCCGCGATCCCCTACCTCACCCACTGGGATGCGGGCGCGGTGGTGCTGGAGATGTACGAGCACCTGGTCGAGGACCGCACCGAGGAGCCGACGTTCTACACGGACTTCCCCACCTCGGTGTCGCCGTTGACCCGGCCGCACCGCAGCATCCCGGGCGTGGCCGAGCGCTGGGACCTGGTCGCCTGGGGCGTCGAACTCGGCACGGCCTACAGCGAACTCACCGACCCGGTGGAGCAGCGCCGCCGCCTGCAGGAGCAGTCCCTGCTGGCCGCCGGCGGCGATCCGGAGGCGATGGAGCTCGACGAGGACTTCCTGCAGGCGATGGAGTACGCGATGCCGCCGACCGGCGGCCTCGGCATGGGTGTGGACCGCGTCGTCATGATGATCACCGGCCGCAGCATCCGCGAAACGCTGCCCTTCCCGCTGGCCAAACCTCGTTAGCAGCGACATCACAGCGTGCTCCAAGATTGGGCGGTCAGTCTGGAGTCGTGACGACGTCGGGCACCTTCATCGGGAACTTCACGGACTCCCTGCACCACCACCTGTCGCTCATGCACGGTTGGCTGCCCGTCGTCGTGCAGGTCCTGGCGCTGGTCGCCCTGGTGACCGCGATCGGCTGGCGCACCCGGCGCTGGAGGCTGATCTGGCTGCCCTGGTCAGCGGTCATCGGGGTGATGCTGGCGGTGGCCGCGTACTGGTACACGCAGACGGCCGGGGTCGCCGACGACACCAACCCGGCCCCCCACACCCTGTGGGTGTGGATCGCCCTGTCGGGCATCTCCGTCGCGGTGCTGGTGTCGGGGTGGCGCAATGCGCAGTGGTGGCGCCGGGCGGTGGCGCTCACCGCGGTCCCGCTGTGCGCGCTGTCGGCGGCACTGGCGCTGAACCTCTGGACCGGCTACTTCCCCACCGTGCAGACCGCGTGGAGCCAACTCACCGCGGGCCCGCTGCCCGACCAGACCGACCAGGTGACCGTCGCGGCGATGCAGCGCAACCACACGATCCCGATCAAGGGCAGCGTCGTCGCCGTCACGATCCCCGGTACCGCATCGGGATTCAGGCACCGCGGCGAATTCGTCTACCTGCCGCCGGCCTGGTATGCCAGCGATCCGCCGCCGGCGCTGCCGACCGTGATGATGATCGGCGGCGAGTTCAACACGCCCGCGGACTGGATGCGCGCCGGCAACGCGATCAAGACCCTCGACGACTTCGCGACCGCACACCACGGGTTCGCACCCGTCGTCGTGTTCGTCGATCCGGGCGGGGCGTTCAACAACGACACCGAGTGCGTCAACGGGTCGCGCGGACGCTCGGCCGACCACCTCACCCGTGATGTGGTGCCGTTCATGCAGGCGAACTTCGGGGTGAGCGCCGCCGCGGCGAACTGGGGTGTGGTGGGCTGGTCGATGGGCGGTACGTGCGCGGTGGACCTGGCGGTCATGCATCCGGACATGTTCAGCGCGTTCGAGGACATCGCCGGCGATCTGGCGCCGAATTCCGGTGACCGGGCGCAGACGGTCGAGCGACTCTTCGGCGGTAACGCGGCGGCCTACGCGTCCTTCGATCCGACGACGGTGATCACCCGGCACGGTCCCTACCGCGGTGTCCAAGGGTGGTTCGACGTGAACGGCGCGGTACCCGGGTCGGGCGCGGCGAAGCCGAACGCGCAGGCGGTGGCGGCCGACTCGTTGTGTTCACTCGGCAGCCGTTCGGGCATCGACTGCGCCGTGGTGAGCCAACCGGGCAACCACGACTGGCCGTTCGCGTCAGCGGCGTTCGCCGCCGCGCTGCCCTGGCTGGCGAGCACGATCGGGACCCCCGGTGTCGCACCGGTGTCGCTGCCGTCCGCGCCGCATGCCACGCCGGTGGAAACGGCGGCCGCGCGGTAGCGCGCGGCGGTAGCGTGGACGCCATGCCGGAGGATCCCAGCCCCACACCCGACACCGGCTACAGCGCCGACGGGGTACCGACGTTCGACGCGGTGCGCGAGAAGATCGAGAACCGTTACGCGACGTCGCTCGGCTCCGCCGAACTGGCGGCGGACACCCCCGAGGGGCGCACGGCGGCCGAGCAGTACGACGCCCGCCAGCGCGCGGCCGCGGAACGGCTGGCGCAGATCCGGCAGTCCATGCGCGACGACGAGGGCGACGCTCAGTAGTCGGCGTCGGCGGCGAGGGCCTCGGCCAGGAACGCGTCGTCGCCGAGGGTGCGCAGCCGCGCCCGTGCGAACGCCCTGGCCCGCTCGCGTGCCTGCCGGGACTCCGCCACCTCCGCACCCACCGTCACCGAAGCCCCGCTCCAGTCGTGGTCCCACGCCGCGTCGACCGAGAGCGAACCATCGCCGTCGAACAGCGGGACCGTCGCCGCTCCGCCGCTGTCGAGCGTGCCGGTTCCGTGCACCGCACCCGAGCGCAGCCGCACCGCGATCCCCGCGGGTGATCGGGCGCCCCACACCTCGGCGCGGACGGCGACGCTGACCACGTCGCCATCGGCCGCCGCCCACCACCGGACGGTGTCCTCGGCGGCGTCGAACACTCCCGGCGGTACCGCCGACCACGGCACCGAGGACCGGCCGTCGGCGATCGCGGTGCCCGCGCCGGCTGCGTCACCGGGCCCGGCAGCCAGCGCGTAGTCGTCGCGCCGCCCCGCCGCCTCGACGTCTCCCCCGATCCGCACGCCGGAGTCCTCGGCCAGCTCGACGCAGGACCGCGCGAGCGCGGCGATACGCGAATCATCGTGGTGCATCAGCGCATTCAGTCGCGGACCGTGGGGGCGCAGCAGCCCCGCCACGTCGGCGTCGAAGGAGTCGTCGTCGAAGAACTCGTGCGCCGCGGTGGTCAGCAGGGCCAGCTCGCCGTCCAGCAGCGCGGCATCGAGATCGACGATGCCGTCGCGCCGGCTGGCCGGCCACCACCGCCGGAGCCAGTGCCCGAGCGCCAACCGCCGCAGCACGCTTGCTGTCGCGGGATCCGCTGCACCAGAATCGATCTCGACATCATCCCCGGCCGGCGCGTCGCCCAGTGCGGCCACGAGGGCGCCGTGGCCGGCCGCACCGACGAGCCGCCACAGCCAGTCCGCACGGTCCAGATCGGTCAGCGTGAGCTGCGCCTGCCCGGACGGGTCGTCCACGGTGCTCGCCAGCACAGCCCCGGCGACCTCGAGCACCGCCGTCAACGGCGGCGGCTCCGGATCGGGCCCCGTGGTCCACAGACCCGACCGGTACGCGAACCTCATGACGTCGGCCCGTCGGCTCCGAGCATCGCCTTGATGCGCTGACGATGGTCCAGGCTCACCGACCGGGCGACACCGTCGAGCAGTCTGCGCACGTCGTCGACGTCGGTGCACGGCTCCTGCCAGACGTCACGGCCGTGCAGGCGGGCCCACAACCGGCTCAGGTACGGCCTGCGGAACATCGCGAGCTCGTCGATGACCTGCTGCTGCCGAGCATGCACCGCGGCGCCGTCAGCGAGGTAGCGCCGGGCACGCAGCACGTACGCCTCTTTGCGCAAGCGGGCCTGGATGCGGCCGGACAGCGCATGCCGTGGTCGCGCTGCCGGGTCCAGCGGCGCCAGATCCGTCGCGACCTCGATACCCGCGACGAGCGTCGCCTGCCGGTCCTCCCCCAGCAGACCCCACGGCGCGCAGGACCGATCGACCTCCTCGGCACACAGCAGCGCGATGTCGGGCAGCTCGTCGCGATCCATCCCGCGGCGCAGCGTCGCACGCACCCGGTCCGCGACGGTGCGGTCCAGCGGGCGCTCCCGCTCGGCCGGACGCGTCTCCCGCGACACCTCGGGGCACCGTT
Source organism: Mycolicibacterium chlorophenolicum (assembly GCF_001044235.1). Taxonomy (GTDB): domain Bacteria; phylum Actinomycetota; class Actinomycetes; order Mycobacteriales; family Mycobacteriaceae; genus Mycobacterium; species Mycobacterium chlorophenolicum. Next base: position 43,458 of record NZ_JYNL01000044.1, read on the forward strand.
GCGGCTGGACCGACGACAGCCCGAGGTCCATCAAAGACCAGGGCAGAACCGAGCCGCCGGAGTGCGCGGCGGCGCCGAAGTTGTACGGCGTCGCATCGGCGACCAGCGCCGACCACACCCGTTGCCGCGCAACGGATGCGGTGTGCCCGGCGGCGTCGCCGAGCACCGTGCCCAGGCCCGCGAGGAACGGTCCGGAGATCTCGCCACCGGCGCGCACGTCCGCCCAGGCCCGCGCGAGTTGGGCGTGCAGATCCGCGACGACGTCCGGATCCGCGAGGTGCAGGGTGAGTACGTCGGCGGCGGTGCGGTCCCGCTCGGCATGGATCTCCCGCAGCGCCCGTTCCGCGTCGCCGGCGTTGGCCGCCGCACCGAGGGTCACCGCGAGCTCGTAACACACCGGGAAGTAGAGCTCCTGGGCGTTGCCGTGGGTGATCTTCAGCCGTCGGCGCTCGCGCTTGAGCACCTCGAACCAGGACGCCGTCGCCCGCAGCGTCCCGGCCTGCTCGATGATCGCCCGGTGGATCCCGGCGGCGACGTCGTCGGCCACGACGGGTGCGGAGTAGTGGCTGTTCACCCGCAACCGCAGCACGAGCGGATCGATGATCCGCTCCACGGTGCGGGTGAGCGGCGCGCCGTCGTCGGCGCTGAGCGGCTCCACCCCGGCGCCGATCGCGCGCCAGGCGGCGTCGATCACCGCACGGCGCGGCTGCCGGACGGCCACAGTCTCGGTGGCCTCGGTGCCCGCGCTCACCGGAACAGGATAGAAGTTGGGCTCGGTAGCCGCGGCGCGCATCGACCCTGTTCGCATGCCGACTGTGCTCCCGCTCCTGTTCTTCTGCTTCCTGATCGCCGGCACCGCGGCCGTTCTGCTCGTGCCGAGCAGCGCCATGGTCAAGTCGCGCGGCGTCGTGGTCGCCCTGCGGTGCACCGGCGAGGTCAGCGACGGCTGCCGTGAGGTCGAGCTCGACGTCATCGTCAGCCGGACCGACGGCGGCCAGTTCGCGGCCCGCGAGATCGCCCTGATCCCCGAGTCCGCGCTGGCCGACTTCACCCCCGGCACCATCATCGACGCCTTCTACCGCCCGGGCGACGAGACGTCGATCGCCGTGCGGGTGCCGCACCGCTAACGGTCACCGGGCACCGTCCACGGCGAAGGTGGCCAGCGCGGCCCAGTACAGCGGGCTCGCCCCGACGTCGCCGGCACGCCAGCGGGTCAGCTGCGCGCGCTGCCACGCGTTGACCGCGCGGCCGGCCTCGTTCGCCTCGTGCGCGGTGTCGACCGCGACGACCACCTCGGCCATCGGGTCCGCGGATTCGCCTGCGGCGCCGCAGAATCGGCGGTAGCCCGCCGTCGTGGGCAGCGACCACAGCGTCGCCGTCACGAGCACGGCCCCGCCCAGGATCGCCGCGGCGACCAGGCCGGTGGCCTCGTCGAACCGGTAGTCCCCGCCCGAGGCGCAGGCCAGCAGCGCCACCCGGGCGGGTATCGGCAGCGTCGACGCCATCAGTTCCGCGGCGGTCAGCGCGTCGGGCTCGGCCAGATGGATGGCGGCGCGGTCGGCGTGGCCGACGTCGCCGTCGGCGGCGGACGCGTGGCCGACGAACAACAGCCGGCTCGGCTGCTGCCGCAACTGGGCTGCCAGCCAGCCCCGGTCGGCCTGCGGCCGGCGGAACAGCTCCACCGCGGACCCCACCTCGGGCAGGACGCGACGATGCGACAGCACGTCGGCGAAGTGGCGGGCCACCGGCGTGGCCGGATCGGGCCGGCCGAGCACCGAACCCAGCGCGGAGTCGGGCCGCTGTCCCGGCACGCGTGGATCGAGGACGAGCAGCGCAGCCCCGTCGCGCCGCCACGGCGCGGGCCGGCGCGGGGCGTTGGCGATGCTGGGCGGCGCGGCGAACAGGATGTCGATCACGTCGATGAGACGTCGGCCGTCGGCGGGCATGGCGAGAACCGACCAGGGCACCTGCGCCAGGCGCGCGGTGGGCGCCACGAACGCCACCGCGTCCGGCGTGGCGGCCAGCTCGGTCAGCAGCCGCCACCCCGGTTCGGGGATCAGCGTCTCACCGAGCACCTCTGCGAGATGGCGCTCGGCGGCCGGTGTCGCGAATGAGCCTGCGGCGACGGCACGTTCGACGGCGTCGAGGATGTTCTCGCCCGCGCGTGGATCCGGCAGCGCATCGGCCAGCAGATCGTGCACGGTGGTCATCGCCAACTCGTCGATCACCCACGTGACCGTGGTGTCGCGGCGCCCGACGACGCGCAGGCTGCCGTAGGTCGCGACGCCGACGTCGGCGTAGCGGAGCACCAGGATGGGGCCTGCGCCCGTCACGGCCATGTGGACCACTCGTCGTCCCCGGCGGTCACCTGTCGGCCGTAGCGGGCGAACGCGAGTTCGCGGTACCGGCTCAGCACCGGCGCGCCGTCGGGTTCCATCCGCAGCGGCGGCAGGGCGCCCAGCCGGGTGAGCGGGCCCGCGCCGAGTGCGCCGTGACCGGAGGCGACGAGCGCGTACTCGTCGGCCTCGTCGACGGGCACCGCTGCGGTCGCGGTATCGGCCCAGGCGGCCGTCTCACTCTCGGGTGCGATGAACGTGCCTCGCGCGCAGTGGTATTCGATCAGCTCGCTGAGCAGTTCGGTGTCACCCGACTCCCAGGCCACGGCGAAGGCGCCGGCGAGCATCCGCGCGGAGACGTGCGTGGCCCACCTCATCCGGGCATCGGCGTCGGCGAGCGTGTACCGCACGGAATCGACCGCCAGCGCCGCGGGGATCTTCAGGTCTGCGGCGCGGGCGAACGCGTCGCCCGCGCGGGCGGGGTCGGCGAGCGCCTCGGCGCGCAGCAGTGAGCCGAGATGGTCGTCGAGCCGGGCGTACTGCAGCCAGCTGTGCCGCGGCCAGCCCTCGAGCAGTTCCCGGGCCTCGTTCACGCGCTCGGTGGCGGCGGCGAAGTCACCCCGGAAGATGTCGACCCAGCTGCGCTGCAGCAGGATTCGATGGATGTGCAGGGGCCGACCGAGTTCCCGCCAATGCCGTTCGGCGTGGCTGAGCCGTTCGTCGGCGTCGTCGTAGGCGCCCACCGACATGCTGAGCAGGCCGAAATACAGCCAGCAGCGCGACACGTCGTGGGCACGGACGTGCTCGGCGATGGCCGGGTACGCCTCGTGCACGAGATCCTGTGCCAGCGGCCGGTTTCCCGCGGCCCACGCCGCCGTGGCGCGCTCCAGCTGCGTACGGGCGGTCGCGAGCCGCCAGCTGCGCGCCCGCGCCCGCGCACCCGCCCGCCGCAGCCACGGCTCGGCCTCGGTCAGGCGCCCCGTCTCCACGCAGAATCGCCCGTATCCGGTGCCCCCGAGCACCAGCAGCGCGTCGGAGAACAGCGTGCCGTCACCGGGTCCGGAGATCACGTCGAGCACCTCCTGCCACAGCGGCAACGACTGCACGTGCAGGTCGTCGTCGCACAGCGCGACGGCGCACAGGATCCGGGCGTGGGTGATCAGATAGTCGTGCTCGTCGCGCAGGTCGTCGGCCGTCTTCGCATCGCCGGTGAGCGCCTGCAGTGAGAGCGCGGCGGATTCGTGATCGCCGTGGGCGGCGGCCAGCCCGGTCTGCAGGAACAGCACCCGCCGGCGGTATCGCCGGATCATGTGGCCGACCGGCGCGTCTGCGGGCGGCGTCGCGGTGTAGTGGCGCAGGCAGTCGCGCATCCGGGTCAGGCATTCGGTCACCCCGTCGTACGCCGTTCGGATCAGGTAGATCTCGCCCAGCTGGGCGTACACCTCGAGCATCAGGTCGTCGCGGTCCACCTGCTCGATGCGCGGCATCAGAGACAGCAGCAGGTCCTTCGCCGCGCCCTCATCGGCGGCGAATGCCAGGTGACGAGCCCGGTCGAGGTCCTGCTCGATCGTCACCGCGTCATCATAGGGAGCGACGGACGCGTCGGGGGCGCCCGCCGCTCCCCTGCCCGGCATCTCTCAGCTGCAGGTCACGGTCACGGTGAACGGCTTGGTGATCATGCCGGCCATCGGGTTGCTCATATCGGCGCCCACCGCCTCGCCGGTGATCGTGTATCGGTCGCCGTCGACCTTGACCTCCGCCGAACCGCTCTTGGCGCCCATCGCGTTGGCGACCGCGAGCGCATTGCCGTCGACCACCATGCCGAGCGATTCGACGACCGGAGGCGCCGCGTCGGTCATCACGATGCCCAGCCCCTGCTGGCCGCCGATCGCGCCGCTGGCGACGTTGATCTTGCCGCCCTGCTTGACGCAGGTGACCGAGTTCAGGTCCAGCCCGGCGAGATCCGCGCCGTCGACCTTCACCTCGGTGGTGCCGCCCTGGGCGACCTGCGCGGTGGTGGCTTGCGAGCTCTGGGTGCCCGAGCTGGGGGCGGCGTCCTTGTCGCCGGAGCAGCCCACCAGCATGGCGGCGCCCGCGGCCAGACCGATCACACTTGCGGCAACTCGCTTCATCGTTTGCTTCCCTTCGTCGTACTCCGCCTCGGTGGCGTCGTCTGGGAAGAAGTCAAGGCGTGGGCAGCCGCTACCGATCCCAACTTTGGCTACGGTCGAGAGACGATGCGCACCTTCACCGTCGAGCAGCGCCGCGCACGTCTGGCGCGCCGCCATCTTCTGAGCCCGGTCGCCGCGTCGGCGTCGGCGGCCGATGTGACCGGACGCCTCGTCGCACTGCATGCCACCGATCCGGTGACGCCGTACCTGTCGCTGTGGGCGCGGCTGCACGACTTCACCTCTGCGGATCTGGACGCTGCGCTGTATCAGGACCGCAGCCTGGTCAAACACCTGGCGATGCGCAGGACGCTGTGGGTGGTGCGGCCGGCGGACATGCCCGCCGTGCAGGCCGCCGCCAGCGACCGGGTGGCGGCCAACGAGACCCGGCGGCTCGCCGCCGATGTGGAACGTGCCGGCGTGGCCCCCGACGGGCTGGCCTGGCTGGCCAGGGCCGGGGACGCGGCGCTGCGCCACCTGCGCGCCTCGGGCCCGTCCAGTGCCCGTGAGCTCCGGGAGGCGTTGCCGGAGCTGCACGGCACCTACGATCCGGCCCCGGGGAAGACATGGGGCGGTGAGAGCCACCTCGCCCCGCGGGTGCTGACGGTGCTCTCGGCGCGCGGCGACATCGTGCGCGGTCCCAACGACGGCGGCTGGATCACGTCGCGTCCGCGATGGGTGCCGGCCGTGGACTGGCTGCCGCCCAACGACGGCGCCGACGCCGACACCGCCAGTGCCGCGCTCGTAGCGCGCTGGCTGACGACGTTCGGGCCGGCGACCCTCACCGATGTCAAGTGGTGGTTCGGGAGCACCCTGACGTGGGCCCGAAAAGCGTTGTCCGCCATCGATGCCGAAGAAGTGCAGCTGGACGGAGCGCTCGGGTATGTGCTCCCCGACGACGAGGACGATCCAGATCCCGGACCGTGGTGCGCCCTGCTGCCGTCGCTGGACCCCACGACGATGGGCTGGTTCGACCGGGACTGGTACGTGGGCCCGCACCGGGCCGAGGTGTTCGACCGCAACGGCAACGCCGGCCCGACGGTGTGGGTCGACGGCCGGATCGTCGGCGCCTGGCGTCAGGACGCTGCCGGCCGGGTGGAGCTGGCTCTGCTCGAGAAGGTGGGCCGCCGGGCGGCCTCGGCGCTCGAGGCGCGCGCCGACGAGCTGACGGCATGGCTCGACGGCGTCCGGATCAACCCGAGGTTTCCCTCACCGCTGAGCAGAGGTAGGTCGTGAACTCTACGACGGCAGCAGAGCTACAGCGTTCGCTGGAGAAGGATGGTGTCCAGCCAGCGACCGTGTTTGAACCCGACCGCTGACAGCCGTCCGGCGTCGACGAAGCCCCGCTGACGGTGCAGAGTGAGCGATCCCGTGGCGTCGGCATCCACGATGACCGCGATCACCTGACGGATCCCCGCCGCGGCGCAGTGGTCGAGAAGCGCGTCGAGGAGCGCGCCGCCGATGCCCCGGCCGGTCGCGTGCGGCGCGACGTACACCGAGTCCTCGACGGTGAACCGGTACGCGGGTCTGGTCTTCCACGGCGCGCAGTAGGCGTAACCGGCCACCTGCCCGTCGATCTCGGCCACCAGATACGGCAACCCGACCGCCGTGACGCCGCCGAGTCGGCTCGACAATTCGTCGCGCGTCGGCGGGTCCACCTCGAACGTCGCGACACCTGACCGGACATAGTGCGCATAGATGTCGGCGACGGTCCCGAGGTCAGCAGTCGTGGCCGGCCGCACCGTCACCGGTGTGCCCACCGAATCAGGCGCTGACCTTGCGGCGGCTGCGGGTCTTCGGCCTGGCCCGTTGCACGCCGAGCGTCTCGGCGAGGAAGTGGCCCGTGTAGCTGGCCGGGTCCGCGGCCACGTCCTCGGGGGTGCCGGTGGCCACCACGGTGCCGCCACCCGAACCGCCCTCGGGGCCCATGTCGACGATCCAGTCGGAGGTCTTGATGACGTCGAGGTTGTGCTCGATCACGATGACCGTATTGCCTTTGTCGACAAGGCCGTTGATCACGGTCAGCAGTTTGCGGATGTCCTCGAAGTGCAGTCCCGTGGTGGGCTCGTCGAGGATGTAGATGGTCCGGCCGGTGGATCGCTTCTGGAGTTCCGAGGCCAGCTTGACGCGCTGCGCCTCACCGCCCGACAGCGTCGGCGCCGGCTGACCCAGCCGGACGTACCCGAGACCGACGTCCACCAGCGTCTTGAGGTAGCGGTGGATCGAGCTGATCGGCGCGAAGAACTCGGCGGCCTCCTCGATCGACATGTCGAGCACCTCGGCGATGGTCTTGCCCTTGTAGTGCACCTCGAGCGTCTCGCGGTTGTACCGCGCGCCCTGGCACACCTCGCACGGCACGTACACGTCGGGCAGGAAGTTCATCTCGATCTTGATCGTGCCGTCGCCCGAGCACGCCTCGCAGCGACCGCCCTTGACGTTGAACGAGAATCGGCCCGGTTGGTAGCCGCGGACCTTGGCTTCCGTCGTGGCGGCGAACAGCGTCCGGATCTTGTCGAACACCCCGGTGTAGGTCGCCGGATTGGACCGCGGGGTCCGCCCGATCGGCGACTGGTCCACCCGCACCAGCTTGTCGAGGTGGTCCAGGCCGTTGACGCGGGTGTGCCGACCGGGCACCAGGCGCGCGCCGTTGAGCTTGTTGGCCAGCACCGAGGCCAGGATGTCGTTGACCAGAGTGGACTTGCCCGAACCGGACACGCCCGTCACCGAGGTCAGCACGCCGAGCGGGAACGCCACGTCGATCTCGCGCAGATTGTGTTCGCGCGCACCGACGACGGTGAGTTGACGCTTCTTGTCGGGGACCCGCCGCATCGCCGGGACCTCGATCTCCTCCTTGCCCGACAGGTAGGCCCCGGTGATCGACTCCGGGTTCTTCAGCAGGTCCTGGTAGGTGCCGCTGTGCACGATCTGGCCGCCGTGCTCCCCCGCGGCGGGGCCGATGTCGACCACCCAGTCGGCGTGGGCGATGGTGTCGAGGTCGTGTTCGACGACGATCAGCGTGTTGCCCAGATCTCGTAAGCGCACGAGCGTGTCGATCAGCCGGCGGTTGTCGCGCTGATGCAGCCCGATCGACGGTTCGTCGAGCACGTAGAGCACGCCGACCAGACCCGACCCGATCTGGGTGGCGAGCCGAATACGTTGCGCCTCGCCACCACTGAGCGTGCCCGCCGCCCGCGACAACGACAGGTAGTCGAGGCCGACGTCGAGCAGGAACCCCAGCCGGGACTGGATCTCCTTGAGCACCTGGCCCGCGATCGCGGCCTCGCGGGTGCCCAGCGTGAGCGCGTTGAGGAAGTCGGCGCAGTCGGCGATCGACAGTTCGGCCACCTCGGCGATCGACTTCGCGCCGAAGCTGCCCGCGGTCATCGTCACCGCGAGGATCTCGGGCTTGAGACGGGTGCCGTTGCATTCGGGGCACGGCACGTCGCGCATGAAGCCCTCGAGGCGCTCCTTCATCTGCTCGGAGTCGGTCTGCTCCATGCGGCGCTGCAGGAACGCCATCACGCCCTCGAAGTCGGCGTAGTAGGACCGGGTACGGCCGTAGCGGTTCTTGTACCGCACGTGCACCTGCTCGTCGCAGCCTTCGAGAATCGCCTTGCGCGCCTTGGCCGGAAGCTTCTTCCACGGGGTGTTCACGTCGAACCCGAGCTGGTCACCGAGGCCGGCCAGCATCCGGGTGAAGTACTCGGCAGTGTGCCCCATCGACCACGGGGCGATGGCGCCCTCGGCCAGCGTCAGGTCCGGATCCGGCACCACGAGGTCGGGGTCGACCTCCTTGCGGATGCCCAGCCCGGTGCACTCCGGGCAGGCGCCGTACGGGGAGTTGAACGAGAACGACCGCGGCTCCAGGTCGTCCACGGCCAGCGGATGACCGTTGGGGCAGGCCAGCTTCTCGGAGAACCGCTGCTCACGGTGCGGGTGGTCGTCCTCGCGGTCGACGAACTCGAGCACCACGATGCCGTCGGCGAGGTTCAGCGCGGTCTCGACCGAGTCGGTGAGCCGCTGCTTGGCCGACGCCTTCACCGTCAGGCGGTCGACCACGACCTCGATGTCGTGCTTCTCCTGCTTCTTCAGCTTCGGCGGGTCGGTCAGCGAGTGCACCACACCGTCGACGCGAACACGGCTGTAGCCCTGGGTGTTCAGCTTGTCGAACAGGTCGACGAACTCACCCTTGCGGGTACGGACCACGGGCGCGAGAACCTGGAATCGGAGACCCTCGTCCATCGCGAGCACCTGGTCGACGATCTGCTGCGGCGTCTGACGGGCGATGCGCTCCCCGCAGACCGGGCAGTGCGGGGTGCCGGCGCGGGCATACAGCAGACGGAGGTAGTCGTAGACCTCGGTGATGGTGCCCACAGTCGACCGCGGGTTGCGGTTGGTCGACTTCTGGTCGATCGACACCGCGGGCGACAAGCCCTCGATGAAGTCGACGTCCGGCTTGTCCATCTGACCGAGGAACTGGCGCGCGTAGGCCGACAGCGATTCCACGTAGCGGCGCTGCCCCTCGGCGAAGATCGTGTCGAAGGCCAGCGACGATTTGCCGGAGCCCGACAGCCCGGTGAACACGATCATCGCGTCGCGCGGCAGGTCCAGATCGACGCCACGCAGATTGTGCTCCCGGGCACCTTTGACAACTAGGCGGTCAGCCACGGTGTCCTTTCCCTCCGACAAGAAGAAGTGCCCGATGCGCCCCACGGACGCAGTACAGACCATGCTAGGTCGACCCACCGACAGCTTTCATCCGCGGTGGCGGCGGAGGCCCCATGACGTTCAGTAACGTGAGTCACCATGACCGTCGTCGACGACAACTACACGGGTCACGTGGAACCGCGCGCGGCCGCGCGGCGCACGCTTCCCGGCGCCTCGATCGTCAAGGTGTCGGTGGGCCCCATGGACAACAACGCCTATCTGGTGACCTGTTCCCGCACTGGTGAGACGGTCCTCATCGACGCGGCCAACGACGCCCCGATCCTGCTCGAACTGCTGGACCGGTACGCCCCCACACTGTCGCTGATCGTGACCAGCCATCAACATCAGGACCACTGGCTGGCGCTCGAGCAGGTGGTCGACGTCACCGGGGCCACCACCGCAGCGCACCGCCTGGACGCCGATCCGCTGCCGGTCACACCGGACCGACTGCTGGCCGACGGCGACAGCGTCGACATCGGCGATCTGCACTTCGACGTCATCCATCTGCGCGGCCACACCCCCGGATCGGTGGCGCTCGCCCTGCGCGGCGCGGACCGCGATGCCGACGGCGGCGAGCGCGTGCACCTGTTCACCGGCGACTGCCTGTTTCCCGGCGGCGTCGGCAAGACCTGGAAGGAAGGCGACTTCGAGCAGCTGCTGGGCGATGTGTCCAGCCGGGTGTTCGACGTCTTCGCGGATCAGACCGTCGTGTATCCAGGACACGGCGACGACACCACCCTCGGAGCCGAACGTCCACACCTGGACGAGTGGCGTGAGCGCGGTTGGTGACCGCGCTCCTGCCGAGGACCATCAGGAAGGGAACATGAACACCGAACAGTTCAGCAAGGTGCAACGTGGCACCGGCTTCATCGCAGCGCTCGACCAGAGCGGCGGCAGCACGCCCAAGGCCTTGAAGCTCTACGGCATCGCCGAGGACTCCTACTCCGGCGACGACCAAATGTTCGACCTGGTGCACGAGATGCGGACCCGCATCATCACGAGCCCGAGTTTCGACGGCGAGCGCGTGCTGGGCGCGATCCTGTTCGAGGACACGATGGACCGCGACGTCGACGGACGTCCGACCGCGGACTACCTCTGGAACGTCAAGCACATCGTGCCTTTCCTGAAGGTCGACAAGGGTCTCGCCGACGAGAAGGACGGCGCCCAGGTCATGAAGCCGATCCCCGGCCTCGACGAACTGCTGACCCGCGCCCGGGACAAGGGCGTCTTCGGCACCAAGATGCGGTCGGTCATCAAGACGCCCGGCGCCGGGCTGCAGGCCGTGGTCGATCAGCAGTTCGAGATCGGCCGGCAGATCCTGGCCGCGGGCCTGGTGCCGATCATCGAGCCCGAGGTCGACATCCACAGCCCGCAGAAGGCGGAGGCCGAGGACCAGCTCAAGGCCGCGCTGCTGGAGGCTCTGGACCGCCTCGACGACGGTCAGTCCGTGATGCTGAAGCTGACGCTGCCCAGCGTGGACAACCTGTACCGCGACCTGGTCGAGCACCCGAAGGTGGTGCGGGTGGTGGCGTTGTCCGGCGGGTACGACCGCGACGAGGCCTGCGAGAAACTGGCGGCGAACCACGGTGTGATCGCGAGCTTCTCCCGCGCGCTCACCGAGGGGCTGACGGCTCAGCAGAGTGACGAGCAGTTCAACGCGACGCTGGACGCCGCGATCACCGCGATCGCGAAGGCGTCCGCCACCTGATCGCACGCAGACGAGAAAAACCCTGGGTCGGCGTGCCGGCCCAGGGTTTTCTCGTTCTGCGGTCTGTCAGGACGTGTGCACGATCAGCACATCGGACTTCGACCGACGCGCCACGTTCGCGGGAACCGATCCCAGCAGACGTCCGGCGATGGTGCTCAGCCCGACGTTGCCGACCACCAGCAGATCAGCACCCAGTTCCTCGACGAGATCGACGAGCGCATCGACCGGGGCGCCGACCACCGCCTTCTCCTCGATGCTCTCGGCGCCGGCTGCCTTCGCGCGATCGCGGGCCTCCCGCAGGATCGCGTAGATCGGGGCGTTGCCCGACATCTTGTAGCCCTCGTCCTTCAGTACGTCCGCGGCGCGCTGGTCCTCGCTCTGCGGGAAGTAGGCGGTCGCGACGACGAGCTTCGCGCCCGACCCGGCGGCGATCTGACCGGCACGGTCCACCGCACGCAACGACGAATCCGAGCCGTCCGTGCCGACCACCACGGTTTGATAGGCGCTCATCCATATCCTCCCAGTGTCAGTTCCTACGCCACCCGAGACAGTAACCCGGTATCCGGCGAACATGGGGGTAATTCACCACACCGAGGGGCCATTTGCCCAGGATCTGGCACCGAATGCTCCGGCAACGTCACGATGCCGACGCTGACGTGACGCTGCCGACAACGGCGATCGATCAGTGCGGCAACCAGACGCCGGTCACCATGCCGTGCCTTCACAGACCAGGTCCTGCGGAACCGGCAGGCTCGCGGGAAGCAGAGGCAGACCGGACACCGCATCGGGCAGGGGGACGACGGGAACCGGGACCGCGGGCGCCGCAAGAGGGGCCGGTACCGGCACCACCGGCACCGCGGGTCCGGGCAACGGGGCCGGGACGGCCGCGGCGTGCACGATGGGCGCCGCGTCGACCGGCGGGACAGCGACCTCGGCCGGGACCTCTGCGGCAGCCGCGGCCGGCACCTCGGCGACGGGCGGCACCGCCGGTGCCGAAAATGCCTCGGGGACAACGACGTCGGACGCGGGAACGGCGGGGGCGACTTCGGGTACGACGGCATCGCCGACCACCGGCGGGGGCGGGGCCGCCGGCACGGGCGCAGGAACGGCAGGGGCGGCTTCGGCCACCGGCACCTCCGGTACCGCTGCGGCGGACTGCGTCAGCGGCGCGGCCGGCGGCGCGGGTGCGGCGACAACCGGAACCGGCGGTAGAGCGGCCGGAATCGACGGCGCCACAACGGGAACCGCCGCAGCGGCGGGCTCCTGAATCGCGGCCGCCTCCTCGATAGGCGCCGCGGCGATCGGCGCCGCCTCGACCGGCGCCGGCACCGGGCCCGGGGGTGCCAGCGCTGTCAGACCGTGCACGACCTCAGGCGCCGGCGCGGGCGCCGCCGCCGGCGCCTCGTCGGGCACAATGCCGTTGAGCGCGTTGGCGGCCGTCTCGAGCACCTCGGGAACCGACGGCGGCGACGCGGCCAGCTGCTGCACCATGTCCAGGCAGGGCACTCCCGGACTGGGTTCGGCGGCAGCCGTCACGCTTCCCGCGCCGAGGAGGTACAGCACCGTCACCGCGAACCCGGCACCGACGCGAGTGATGTTGGCTGGCATCGTCTTTCCCTGAACTCTCATCGGCGCCCCCCGCCGACGAGAAACCTAGCGCGTCCGCGCCCGGGCCGATGATCCGGTTACCGAATAGATATCGCCGCGAGGTGGTTTGGTGATGGGGGCGAAGCAGGCCGGAGAAGTGCGCCGGGACACCGACGTCGAGCTCAGGTCGCGGTACCCAGCACCCGTCGCGCGGCGAACACGGCGGCCTGATCGATCATTCCGTTCCACAGATAGGAGAAATGGGCAAACAGGTCGGCGCCCTTGGTGCAGTACGGATCGTTGGCGGCGCACAGGTCGATGGCCCTGCTGCCGTACAGCGGGCTCAGCGTGGTCAGCGGCCCGAGCGTGGAGTAGTCCCGAGACGGATTGCCGAACACCGCGATCGCCGCAACGTGATTGACCATCGTGTCGGGCAGGGGCGACGGCGTGAAGAACCACAGTCGGCGCTTGCCGATGGTGATGAGATCGATGACACCGGCACCCTGCGAGATGCCACCCAGCACGATCTTGGTGTTCGGGCAGACCCCGGCCGTGTACTGCACGTGTTTGTTCGCGTCGACCGCCCCCTCGGACGTCGACTTCGAGAAGTCCCAACTGGCTGAATAATCCACCGCGTACGCGGAGATCTTCTTGCCGATCAGCTTCTTCTGCAGGGTGGTGATGAACTGCTTGCCCACTGGACCGAAGCCGGGCTTGTCACTGGTGCCGCGTGCGAACACGACCTCCACGTCGGGGCACGCGTCCGCGGACGCGACCGGCGCCCGAACGGTGGTGGTGCACAATGCCAACGCGGTGGTCACCGCGACTCCGAGGGCACGGGCGGCCTGGCGAGTGCGCACGCGAACACGGTGACACAGTTTCAGCAAACTCCGCCAGCGGGGCAACCCAACGGTGATCGATCAGTTGCCGAACCGTGTTGCGCGGACGCTAGGGAATTCGGCGATTGTCGGATATTCGTGCGGTGCTTTCGCTGGCGGGACAAATGAGGTGGATGAATCAGCGCGACGCACCGACCTCCACCAGGAGCACGCCGGCCACGATCAGACCCATGCCGCCGATCATCGTCGGGGTGAGCGGTTCCCGGAACAGCAGGCGCGACGCAGCGGCGGTCAGCGCGACCCCGGCCGCCGCCCAGATCCCGTAGGCGACGCCCAGAGGCATGCCGTGCTGCAGCGACGCCGACAGCAAGGTGAAGGCCACGATATAGCCGACGACGACCACACCGTAGAACGCGCGCCGGCCGGCCGCCGCGACCCGCAGGGCCAGCGTCCCGGTGACCTCCGACCCGATGGCCGCCATCAGTAGCAGGTACTGCACCGCTCACGCACCGTCGGACGGGTCGTCGACGCGATGTGAGCCGATCTCCACGAGCAGTACGCCGCCGATGATGCACACCATCCCGATGCCCATCACCGCGGTGAACGCCTCGCCGAAGACGACCGCTGACAGCACGGCGGTCAGCGCCACCCCGATGGCGCCCCAGATGCCGTACGCGACACCGAGTCCCATGCCCCGCTTGAGCACGAAGGTCAGGAAGACGAAGGAGGCGAGGTAGCCGCTGACGACGATCACGTACAGCGCGGGAGTGGTCATGGCGGCCTTGAGCGACAACGTCGCCGCCACCTCGCTGACGATGGCGAGCAACAGCAGAAGCCACGTCATGACGACTCAACGTACTGGCGTGGCCGGGGTCGAAAGCGGGCGGGTCCACCGGAAACCCGGTGGAGCACCGCCCATACGAGCGAGTGACGGTGTGGTGTTTCAGGACATACGCATAGGGTGTCGCAACACATCGGTATAGCCGGGCGGGGTGACCGTCAGCGCTATGTCGAAGGCTCGTCTGGTCATCANTGTGGTGTTTCAGGACATACGCATAGGGTGTCGCAACACATCGGTATAGCCGGGCGGGGTGACCGTCAGCGCTATGTCGAAGGCTCGTCTGGTCATCACCGCGGTCGTCTTCGAGGGGCGCAGCCAATCCGATGTCGCCCGCGACTACGGGGTGTCGCAGTCCTGGATATCGCGGCTGGTCGCCCGGTACCGACTGGACGGCGACGCGGCCTTCGAGCCGCGCTCGCGGCGTCCACACACCAGCCCGACCCGTCTGCCTGACACCACGATCGCCCTGATCGTCGAGCTGCGCGCCGAACTGTCCAGCAAAGGCCTCGACAGCGGCCCGTCAACCATCGCCTGGCACCTGCGCCACCATCACGCCACGACCGTGTCAGCGGCATCGATCAGCCGCCACCTACACGCCGCCGGCCTCGTCGAACCCACACCCCGGAAACGACCCAAGAGCTCCTACATCCGCTTCGCCGCCGAACAACCCAACGAACGATGGCAAGCCGACTTCACCCACTGGTGGCTCGCCGACCGCACCCACGTCGAAATACTGGACTGGCTCGACGACCACTCCCGCTACGCCATCTCCGTGA
>NZ_JYNL01000045.1 GCF_001044235.1 Mycolicibacterium chlorophenolicum
CTGCAGATACCTATAGCCCTCGCCACTCGGCAGTGACCACCGAGACCAAGGGCGTGATTAGCCGGTGCCAGGTGGGTCCCAGTCAGGCCGTCATCGTGGTCCCAGATCGGGTTGACACAGCCACCCAGCGGTCGATGTCCTCGATGGAAACGGTCATGCGGCCCGAGGATTAGGATCTGATATCGGGCCGGATCTGGTTACCCGCCGCCTGCACTTCAGCCCCGTTGTTCGTATCGGTGGTCACGTAGGCCGTGGCGCTGGTCCGAAGGCCCGTGCTGTGGTCGACCATCCGCGCGAAGAGCGCTGTGCTAACGGCCTGCCATTTCGCGACTGTGCTGATCAACACGGCTGCTGAGCCCGCCGGGAGTCCACGCTGCGCGCCCTCGATCCGGCCATCAGCGCTTGCGTGCTTCACCCGGACAGTGTCCGCATGCATGTCCACGGTCGCAGCGGACAGATGCAGATCTTCCGGAACCACGCGAACAGTGTTCGGCACGACCCCTCCCTCGTGGCGGCTGTGATGGCTCATCCGACGTTACCGTGAGCAAGCAGACCCTCGGCGCAGCAATTTCACTTGGCCTGCCTTTGCGATTCGCTCGAAGCGAACCGGGGCCCATCAGCGCCTCCACTAAACCCAGCGTGATTCGCAGCGACGACTTGATTTAGGCCCTATTTCGGCGCTCACGGAGCTCAGCTATGCCGTCAAATCGTTCCCGGATAGAAGGCCTTGACTCTGGCGCCACCGGGTGGCGCGGAGGCGGCACGCTGCGGGATCGACGCTGGCCGGTGAGCTGGAGGTGGGCGATCTGTATCCCGGCGTGAGTGACGCTGAACGTCTGGCCTGGACGGCCATTTGTTAGCGCGGCCGCGCATTGGTCACACAGCTCATGGATAGGCGGCGAGATATTCACGACCGTGACGATAGATCGGAAAGTGATCCAGGAGCTGCATGCCGTATTCGTGTCGCCGCGATGGTACGCAAGTGCGGCAGCTTGCTCCTTGGCGTGTTAGCTAGCATGTGACTTCCCGCGGCACTCGGTCAGAGACTTAGTCGTGTCTGACCGCGGCGATGGTTGGCACCGCCCGTAATGACGGCGCATCGGAGTCAACCGTAGTGGTGCTCCACCAACCCAGTATTCGTGCGTCGACGCGGTCGTGCCGGCGACGCGAAGACAGTCCGTCCTAGCTGCCCGCAATGTGCGGGCTCCCGGGTCGTCACGTTCCTCAACAACACACCTCCAGGTCTCAAAACCTCAATCAATACTCCTCAACGCAACTTCAAACAGTCCTACCGAACCTGAACCCTTCATGGTCCATAGCCCACTACCAATGCTTCCAAGCCAACCATCAAACCCTCTGTCTCCCAGGCAGATACAGACCGGCACATTGGCACAAGGTGTGCAATACTCGGTTTCGGGCGCTGGCGCGCCCGAACCCCGGCCGCCTGGCGGCGGCCTGTCGGGCTTGGTGAGGTGGTCTGGTGGCGGTGGGCGCGTGCTGACGATCTCGCGGCTGTCGCGCTGGAGCATCGGCTACTACAACGACACCGCTAATCAGGCCCGCCAGGCCTCGATGGACCGCCAAGCCGCCGGCGGCGGCCTGGGCGAGTACTACTCCGAAGGCGACACCCGGGTCCCGACGTGGATCGTCGTCGGGGACAAGAGCGCGGTCGGTGAGGCCACCGGATTGAACGGCGCTGCGCTCGATGGCGGGTTTGCTGACACCGAGGTAGCGGCGCGGTGGCTCGACGACGGGGTGACCCCGAATGGGGAGGTGGGGCGTGCGTTCGGGACCAACGGGGTGCACGGGTTTGACCTGATGTTCGCCGCGCCCAAGAGTGTGTCGCTGCTGCGGTCGCTGACCGATGACGTGGCCGAGAAGGTCATGCAGAACGCCCACGTCAATGCCGTCGAAGCCGCGATGACCTACCTGCATGAGCACGCTGGGTACACGCGGGTGCACAACCGGGTCACGGGGATGAAGGATCTGCAGCGGCTGCCCGGGCTGGTGGGGATTGCCTATCAGCATGAGACGAGCCGGTGTGGGGACCCGCATCTGCACACCCATGTCATCGTGCCGAATCGACAGGTCAGGGCTGATGGTCGGTTGGTGTCGATTGATTCCAAGTCGCTGTATCACGAAGCCAAGGCCGCCGGGATCATCTACCAGGCCACGCTGCGTCACGAGCTGCACGCCGAGCGGGGCTTCGAATGGCAGCCCGTCGATGAACATTCCGGCATGGCTGAGATCGCCGGCGTCACTCCCGCAAGCATTAAGGCGTGGTCGCAGCGGTCGACGCGGCTGCGGGAATGGGCCAAGGACAACCTGGTGGTCGTCGACGGTGAGCCGACCGCCGCGCAGTTGGCGACCGCGCAGAAAGCCACCCGGCCCACCAAACCCGAGCAGCTCGCCTGGGAAGAACTCAAACAGTTGTGGCGCGCAGACGCGCGCGGTCTCGACTTAGACCGCGACGCGCATTTCGCCGCGCGCGATGCGCGGCGCACACACGCACACTCCGGTCAAGCGCGCATCGCTGCCGCGCTAGCGCGCATCGACAAGGCTGCGTTCACCCGCGCGGATGTCGTCGAACTGATCGGCGCGGTCATCCCCTACGACGAAACCCCTGGTGAAGGCCTCGATGTGCGGGCGCACATCGAGAACATCGCCGAGCGCATCGGTCTGCGCGTGAGCGCACCGCGCACCGCACATGAGCGCGAAGGACACGAGAAATACACCCTCACCGCGCTCGTCGACGAGGAGATGCGCACCCTGGACGCTGCCAGCGCCACCGATGGCCGTGCGCGCTTGGATGTGCGCTCGAGCGAGCTGGCCGCGCTGTCGGCCGATCAGGCGCGCGCGGTGGCCGCGATCGGGACGTCACCGTGGCTGGTCAATCCGCTCTCCGCGCCCGCCGGCGCCGGCAAAACCCACTCCCTGCAAGCCCTGCGCACCGCCGCCCACCGCGCCAACAAAGAGGTGCTGGTGCTCGCCCCGACCGGGACCGCGGTCGATCAAGCGCTGGCGGACGGCGCCGGCGATCACGGGATGACCCTCGACAAAGCTCTCCACCAGCTCGACACCGGCGCCCTGGCCCTCGATGACCGCACCGTGGTGATCGTCGATGAGGCGTCCATGGTTGCCACCCCCAAGCTGCGCCAACTGCTGGAGACCGCCACCACTGCCCGCGCGAAAACCGTGCTCGTCGGGGACCCTTATCAACTCGCCCCGGTCAAAGCCCGCGGCGGCATGTTCGACCAACTCTGTGCCGAGCTGCCTTGGACTCAGCGGCTTTCGCAGGTGTGGCGCATGCACGACCCGGCCGAACGCGACGCCTCCCTGGCGATCCGCAATGGGCGCGGCAACCGGCTGCGCAGAGCGGTCGGCTGGTACCGCAGCCACGGCCGTCTGCATACCGGCGATCAGGTCAGCATGGCCGCCGACGCGATGGCTGCCTACCTCGATGACCGTTCCGCCGGAAAGAACGCCCTGCTTGTCTGCGACACCTGGGATATCGCCGATGCGCTCAACCAGCGCCTCCACGACACCCTCACCACTGAGGGACCTACTGCTCAGGTGGCCCGCGACCAAGAGGTGCGGGTCGGCGACATCATCGTCAGCCGCGACAACGACCCCACCATCACGGTGCACCGCGGCTCCCACCATCGTGAGGGCCAGACCGTCGATCAGGTGCGCAACGGCAATCGGTGGCGGGTAGCCGGCGTCGACGAAAAATCTAACCGGGTCGCCGCCGAACGGCTCACCGACAAAGCCCGCGTCCTGTTCGACGGCGCTTACCTACGCCAGCACGTTCACCTCGGATACGCCGTCACCGTGCACGCCGCGCAAGGCGTCACCGTCGATACCGCCCACACCGTGCTCGGCGAGACCGCTTCCCGCGCCCAGGCCTACGTCGGGCTCAGCCGCGGCCGCCAGACCAACCACGCCTACCTTTACACCCGTTTCAGCGGCGAAGCCGACCACGAACACAGCGCCCCCACGGCGGGGATGCATATCGCCCGTCGCGGCACTAAACACACGGCCGCACACGCACTCCAGACGATCCTGGCCAACGACGACCGCCCCTGCACCATGCACGCCGAAGCCCAACACACCGCCCGCGAACACCTCCCCGACATCATCGGCCATGTCCTCGACCTCCACGAACAACGCCGCGGCACCTGGCAGGCCGCCTGGCGCGACCACACCCGCACCCAAGAGAGCCGCCAACAGGCCTACGAACGCTTACGCGCCGGACTGGAACGCAGCACCGAACGATCACGATCGCGCTCCCGCGGCCGCGACGTCGGCGGCCTCGAACTCTAAGAAGCGTCAGCCGACTGGTGGCGCCCACGCACGCGTGGAAACTGCTACGCGAGAGGCCATTTCAATTCGCAGCAGCGGAAGTGAGCTCTCTGTCCATTGCAGAATCGTCTCCAATGCCGACTTGCGAGTCGATTCGGCCGTCCCTTGATTGGCGTGCCGCGCCTCTTCGCATCGACGGATCGAGTCGCTAAACGCGGCGCGTACCGTTGCCGCCCACTCCGGGGCCAACCACGCCGGTAGTGCCGCCAGCACCCAACCGGGCGTGGCCTCAAAAGTGGCTTCCTCGGCTGGTGTGAACGCCCGCGGACAATCACGACTGGCAAGGGACTCGGCGACCATGCGAGACACCAGCATGTCCTTCGCGCTCGCTGCTGCTACCCGAGCCAGAACACCACGCTCATCGGCGCCAGCCCAGGTCATCGCCGCGGCGGCCGCGGAAATTGTGACCTCGGCGGCCTGCTCCAGCCGCCCCCACGCGTCGCTGGCCGCTGGCCCAGTCACGCTGTTCCTCGCTGCCCCGCAGCGTGTGCCTGGCCGGTCCACAGTTGGCGCTCGGCCGCGACGTGGTGAGCCAGATACACGACCTCGCGGTGATCGGGGACGCCGTGGCGCCACAACAACAGCAACTCCGCGAGCCGGGCCAGATTGTGCTGCACTCGCGCGTACGACGACGCTTCAGTGTCGGTGCCGATCCGGCCGGGCCGCTGCCCCGAGCTGTCGGTGATCGCCATCGGTAGCACGGCACTAGCGAGTTCGTCCCACTGCGATTCTGTGATGGCGGTGCCGCGGTCGAGGTGAGTGGCGATTTCGCGCAGCAGCGGCGGTATCGGCAGTGCCAGGAGTTCACTGGCCTGGGTGAACGTCACATAGGCGGTTTGGCGGGTGATCTCCAGGGACTCGCGCACATCGACCGGGGTTGCGCTGCTCAGCTGCGCATAGCTGACCGGATTGAGGGCCTGCAAGCGGTGCAGCCGGGTCTCATCCAACGGCGGCTGCACCGCACCCACCCCGGCGGGCGTATCCGTAGTCTGCATCGGGCAGTCGGCATAGTGCGGCACACCGGCCGCGCGTGCGGGTTGTGCCGATCCACCGAACCCTGTCGAAACCGCTACTGCCCACAGCTCAATATTCGGATCCAGCGCGGTCACGGACTGCGCATAGGCCACCATGGTCTGCGCCGGGTTGATCCAGCCGAACCAACGACGCCGAAAAGCATTGTCCAGACCTGCATCTGAGAACAACGACTCCACCCCTTTAGGTAGATGCACCCCCGCCGGGATGAACCCCGCGCCCTCGCCGGACGTCACTACTGTCAGGGTTTTCGCAGGTGTCTCGAACACCCCCACACACCAATCGATGGTGCCGTACTGGCGAGAAGCCCTCATCAGCTCCTCCACCAACGCGCACGCGTCGGCCAGCAACGGATCAGGCGCGGCCGATTTCGCTCCCGCCACCGCACCCGCAGCAGCCGCCGCACTTCCCGGCGCCACCACTCCGGGAGGCAGCGGTGTTCCCGGCCCACCCGCAGCCGACGACGCCGGGGCTGCTGGTGTACCAGGTGGGGCCGACGACGCAGACGCTGCAGACACCTGGCGCGGCGCAATGTCGGAGTTAAACGGCGGCAACAGACCCCCGGGCGCAAGTGCCGGTGACACCATCGGTGTCCCCACCGGCCCCCCTGGCGGCGCTGATCCGCCCGCAGACGCTGCCGGCGCACTCTGTGCCACCGGACCACCACCAGCCGGCACCGATTGCGCACCCCCAACACTCGCCACCCCGTAGGCGCCAGCCGTAGAACTCGACGGTTGCGCCGGGGGCGGGGCCACCGGCGGAGGCAGCACTGAACCACCGCCCGCCAGCCCCGCCTTGAACCCTCGTGAGAAATCAGACGGCGGCGTCGGCGTCCCTGCACTCGCCGCAGATGGCAGGCCAGCGCCCGCCGGCATCGACGACAAGCCCGCCGTCGGATTCACCCCACCAGGACCCAATCCACCGGCGCTACTGACGGGAGAAACAGACCCAGTTCCCGACAAGCCACCCGACCCCGGCATCTTCAACCCACCACCGCCAGTGCTTGCAGACGACACCCCACCGCCGCCCGCCGGTGTAGTCATCGACGCCATTGGCATCGGCGTTTCCGCCAAAGTGCCTTCTAGAGAGTCTGCGGTGGGTGGCTCGGCCTTTGGTGTGGTCCCTTCTGCGGTTGCCGGGGTAGCGGGATTCGCGCCCCCCGGGCTCTGCTCATTTGGGCTTGGCCCGTCCGATGCTGTGTCGTCGCCGGCAGCTGGTGTTTCTGAGCCGTCAACTCCCGGTTCTAACTCGGCAGCGCGTGGTGGCTGCTCTTCGCCCCGCCCGTAGCTGAAGGGTTGCGTGCTGTGCGACGTACCTGTGGGTCCGCCATCGGCGGTCGTTCCTCCGGTACCGGATCCGCTTTGTTGGCTGATTCCTTGCAGTGTCGGATTCTCGCTGCTTCCAACTGCGCCTCCCGGGTGGCCGCCTATATGGGCAGCTTGCTCGCCGATGGCGGCGGCCGTATCGGTGGCCGCTCCGAGCGCTTCGGCGGCGGCGGCGTTGATGATGGCTTCGGCCGCTGCGTAGAGTGCTGCCGCGGCGGGGCCCGCTCCCAAAGATGATGCTGCTGTGGCGAATTGTTGTTTGAGTTGGTCGATTTCTTCGTGGGCTTTACGGTCGATCTCGTCGATCCGATCTTGAGCGTGCCAGATCAGCTCAGCGCTCTCTTTGACGGCTTTGGCCATGTCACCGTATAGATCCGATTGATTGGTCACTGTCTGTGCTGTGCGGTAGCCACGCTCAGACATGGCGTCGATTGTCTGTCCGAAGTTTGAGCTGCCAAGCTCATCGACCGCCCTCCGAATCGCCGCTGCCGACGCACTGAGGTCGACGCTCTTTTGTTGAAGGGCATTCGTGGTTTCCAACCATGCTTCCGGTGAAGTCCGGGGCCACGCTGGCCCCGCAATGCGCGGCGAGTACGGCCGCGAAGGCATCGAGCGGGAACCGGCCGAGGTTGGTACTACCGCTGCCATAGTTCAACTCCTAGCGCCGCGCATACTTGAAGGGGTCCGTTGAGAGCCGCAACGCCATCTGTCCAGATTGCTCGATCAGAATCGGGTGAGGGTCCGGGGCGCAGTCCGTCGACGAACAGCCGTAGGTCGTCGATATAGCGTTGCAGCGTACGAGTCAGATATCGCGGTGGTTCGGCGTGCGCGTCGAGCACTTCCTGTGCGCGAGAGGACCAGTCCTGAGTCTTGTCAACAAAATTGGGAATTCCCGCGTTGCGTTCCGGGGAACCCGGTTCGCCTAGCCCCGTAAAATCTGTCTTGTTTCTCGAACTTTCTTTGATCAGCGGCGCGATCTCGTCGCACAGTGCCTGGTCACCCGAATCGGTGGCCCCTGTGGTTGTCGCGGGCGGTGCTGTCTCGGCCTGACTCATTTGATCGGGCTCACGGACTAATCCGATCAGAGCAACCACCAGAGCAGCGGTGGAAATGAGTACCGCCACCAATGCCAGTCGTAACGGCAATCCTCGACCGCTTCGCTGGTGAGGGGGCAGCAGTTGGGAGGCGTGTACAGGCCCCGCCCCGGGTGCGCCTGAGCTCGGGTACATGCCTCCAAGCCTAAAACCCGACACCGACGTTGGCGTGCACAAGCTTTCACGTCGTATATCGAGAGCCCTTGCAGCACTGCCGATTTAGCGCATCAGCGCAGGCACATCACGTTGAGCGCCGCCACGCGGCGTCCATAACGTCGGAATTGTTCACGTCGTTGGCGGCGTCGGCGGCGCGGTGAAGATCGTCGACCGTGATGCTGCGCGGTGCTGTTTTCCGGTCGTTGAGACCGGGCGAATCGGGGCCGGGCTGGTTCATCTGCTCGCGGATGGCAGCCACGCGAGCTGCACGTTGCGGGTCAGACAACAGTTTGGCCAGGCGGGCGCTGCCACGATCTTGGACGGTCATTCTT
>NZ_JYNL01000046.1 GCF_001044235.1 Mycolicibacterium chlorophenolicum
CCCCCGCCCTCAGGCGTTGTCGGCGATTCTGCCGGCAAGCCCGCCGCCGTTGTCATGTCCCTTCAGCGCTATGAGCAGTTGCTCGACGAGCTGAACACGCTGCGCCGCAGAATCGCCGACAACGCCTGAGGGCGGGGGAAGGGCATCACGTGCTGACCGATGACGACGTGCAAGCTCTCAACCGACGCGCACGCGAGGTAGGAGGCATCATCGGCTGGAATCTGCAGTTCGTCGTCGCCCCCAACGCAGAGTACGTCGGTCTGGCGGCTGGCGGCGGGGCTGAAAACGCTGACCAGATCATCGTCCTGGGTCCCAGCCGGATAACCGATCTCGCCGTCCACGAGATAGACGTCGCCCTCGACGCACTCGGCGGCGTTCAGATAGGACGCGTAGCGCGGGGTCGATATGGCTCGATCGAGCGCCGCGGTGCGACGCGCTTCTGCCTGTTGGGGGTCTCTACCACTGGACTCCTTTTCGTGGTCCGAGGTAACATAGCTGGCAGAAGTCCCCGGACACCGCCTCTCTGGCCTGGAGCCATGACGCGGCCGGGGTTTTTTCTTTGGTGCCCCACCCGCGCCTCGCAGGTCCGGCCTACTGGACCACTCGCGGACCCGGGGCCGTCAGCAGCCCCTCTTGTGTATGCGGGGGACTGTCGGCCCGACCTGGGACAATGGTGGCAGCACGGCCCGCGACCGCTCGCCTGGAAAAAACTTTCTCCAGGTTTCAGGGGATGGCGGTACGCGCGGACTTAAGAGGAAGCGACAACCGTAGGGATCGGTTGTCTCATTCTCGCCTCCTGGAGATGTAGCCATGGATCGACCGGCACGCCGCCCCGGCCCGCCTGTTGATGCCGCGCGCTTACAACCGGACAACCAGGGCGACATCCGGGGCGTCGATGAAGGGTTGGTAGTGCCTGGCTCGACGACCCTGATCTGGCCGCTGAACTTGCCGACGAGCTGGAACGACTCCGGCGTCTTCAAGCCGATGAGGAGCTGTTGCTAGCGCTGCAGTTGGAGCAGTTCACGGGCCGGCTGTGGGAGCGGTTTTCCCGCGAGCTGACCCGCTACGGCCTCGGCGTGCTGCGCGCCTGGATCCGTCACGGCACCATCTACGGCAAGGCCAAGGCGCTGACCGGCTACGGTCTGGGGCGCATCGAAGGCTGGCCTGAGGATGAGGCCATTGACGACATCGCCAAGGACACCGTGGTCGCCGCGCTGACCTACTTCCGCGACAAGGTGCTCAAGACCCACCGCTGGCAATCCTCGGGAGGCGCGTCGCTGGGCACCTTCTTCATCGGCCAGTGCCTCTATCAGTTCGCCAACATCTACCGCAGCGCACTGCGGGCCGAACTCGAACGAATTGAGCAGGCCACCACACCGATGGCCGAACTCCCCGAAGACCGGTTCGACATCATCAAGGGCATCGAGGAGACCATCGTCGCCAACGACACGGTGGCTGAAGCGATGGCGCTGTTGAGCACCGACCGGGCACGTCGAGCGCTGTTCCTTCAGGAGCACGGCTTCACCCAGCGGGAGATCGCCGACAAGCTCGGTCTGCGCGACGCCAAGAGCGTAGAGAACCTCATCGGCCACCAACTCCGCCAACTCCGAAACCGAAAGAGGACGTCGTGACCACCATCAAGCACCTCACCGCACTCATCAACGCCAGCTCGTTGGGCACACGCACCGGTCGAGTCGCCCGCAGGTCGGTGACCGCCGCCGAAGGGGACGCACTGGCCCGCCGCGCCGCCGAGGGCGGCCAGGGGCACGACAATTCCGAGGAATTCAGGGGTCGAGCCGACGAGCGCACTTATAGACCGGTATCCGGCTCAACACCGGGCCGGACGAACCGAAAGGACAAGACAATGGCCAAGGGACATCACCGCAGCGCGACCACCGGTCGCTACGTCAAGGCGTCCACCGCGGCGCGCAACCCCAAGACCACGGTCACCGAACGGGGCGCCAACCGCAGCAGCGGAACTCATCACCGCAGCGCCATCACCGGCAAGTTCGTGAAGGGCTCCACGGCCGCACGTCACCCCAACACCACGATCACCGAACGCGGTTGAGCATCAACCGGATTCGGCGGCGTCCCCTCGGCTCGACAGGCGGGCCGAGGGGACACCAGACCGACCCACTTCCGAAAGGCAAATCCCATGATCCGTACCACCGTTGAAGCCCTCGGCGGCGCGCAAGCCGTTCCCAGTGAGCTGATCCCGGTCCGCGAACTGCATCAGCACCTGATCGATCAGGTGGCCACCAGTGGCGGCAACGTCGTCCTGGCCGACACTGCCGGCAAGCCCGCCGCCGTTGTCATGTCCCTTCAGCGCTATGAGCAGTTGCTCGACGAGCTGAACACGCTGCGCCGCAGAATCGCCGACAACGCCTGAGGGCGGGGGAAGGGCATCACGTGCTGACCGATGACGACGTNTGCTCGACGAGCTGAACACGCTGCGCCGCAGAATCGCCGACAACGCCTGAGGGCGGGGGAAGGGCATCACGTGCTGACCGATGACGACGTGCAAGCTCTCAACCGACGCGCGCGCGAGGTAGGAGGCATCATCGGCTGGAATCTGCAGTTCGTCGTCGCCCCCAACGCAGAGTACGTCGGTCTGGCGGCCGGCGGCGGGGCTGAAAACGCTGACCAGATCATCATCCTCGGCCCCAGCCGCATCACCGATCTCGCCGTCCACGAGATAGACCTCGCCCTCGACGCACTCCAGCGCGGCGAACGGCAGATCATCCTCGACGAAGACGGTGACCCGCGCCTGATCTAAATGCGGCGCCGTGCGACACGTCCAGGTTGCCTGCTTCCATTCGGGGCGCAGCTACCTGTGAGCAGCTTCCCGGCAGCCTCACGTGGCCCCTCAGTGGGGCACGGAATTTCAGACCCCAACCGGGCCGCGGGCGGGCCGGGCGGGAGCCGTCCTATGTCTCTGCTCGGCGGCGGGACGCCCCCCGAGCTAGCCGCGGCGCGACGGGTGAACCCGAGCGTCTGCGATCTGCTGCAGCTCGTCGAGGGACAGCAAGTAGTCCTCTCGATGGAATCCGCGGTCGCGGCTGGCCTTGATGCGGCGGTGTTCTGCAACCATGCGCATGTAGGTGTCGAGCATGAGGGAGTGGGAGTTCCCCTCGTCGTTGTTGCTCCACTGTTCGTGCAGTTCGGCCCACCGGCCGTCGCTCATGAGGAACTCGACGTAGTGGGCCATGTGGTTTTCGAGTCCGTCGTTGCCGTCGAAGCCCCGAAATTCCAGCTTGTACTTGAGGTCCTCGTCGACGGTGGTCCCGTCCTTTTCCAGCCGTCGAATGCTGAAGGTGATGACGCGGAACATGTCGAGGATGTCCAGGACGCGGCCGCAGTCGCGCTTGGACAGCTCGGGGCTGAACCCGGCGACTTCGCGCCAGTATTCCCCGGTGTAGCCCGCCTCGATCACCCGCGCACGCCCCAGCTGATAAGCGGCGTCTCCGTCCACGTCGTCGTTGTCCTCGGGCAGCACGCGCGCGAGGATGCGGTGAAGCAGTGAGAGCACCTGCCGATCGGCAATCCGCATAGTCTCCGGCGCCGGCAGGTCGCCGTGGTCCTCTTTGGACTCATAGCCAGGGACGAGCGCGGCCATGAGCAGATCGCGGACGTACTCGCTGACGGTGACACCCTCCGCGTCAGCCATGTCCTTGAGTTCATCGCGGACCTGATCATCGACTCGGATATTCAAGACGGCCATACCGCCCCCTTCATGTCTAGACGTATGACGCGTATGACGCTATCGTATCAAGTGTCACACAAAGTTACCGGAATGACCCCGCCGGGTCGACCCCAGTGGCGCGCCGCCCTAAGTCGCAGCGAAGGAGATCGCGTATGAGCATCACGCCCACCCCGCCACTGCGCCCCGACTGCGGCCCTAGCAGCCCCGACCAGGTGATCGCGCACGTGCACTCCGATGGCCGGATGGCCATCACGCTGACCGAAGGCACCAGCCTGCAGGTGCCAAACCTCGACGAGTGGCAACTTCTGGGCCGCGTACAGATGCGCAACGACATGCCAAGCGAGCTCAAGATCAACGTGGTGGCGTACCACCGCCACACCGGACGACTAGCACGCTTCTACATGATCCGGCCGAAGCATCCCGATGGGCTTGATCCGCTGGACTACAGCTCCGATCCCGACGACCTGCCTGGTTATGCAGACTGGAAGCAGAAGTGGGACCAGGAGAACGCCACCGTGCGGTACGAGACCGATAAGCCGCTATGGGACTTGCTATCCCGGCTACCCGAGATCACCGACGTGTTCATCGGCACCGTTGACGATCTACACAACAGCAACGAGAAGAACGCATAAGCACCAATACTGCGATCGGCTCAACGTCTCAGATCTAGAGAATGAAGACGGCTCAAATCCTGTCTCAGGTTGAGCACGTCACCGGGGAGCGCTGGGCCGGGCGCGAAGGTTAGAGCCTTCTGGTGTCGAGCCGAGTCTCGACGACCAAACCATCCTGGACGTCAACGAAATAGGCTGCGGCGCCATCGCGCTCGGACAGTGCTTCTGCGAATTCCGTCCCTCGGTACAGCACGCCCGCGCCATCGTCGGTGGCGTAGGCAGTAGGCAACACTCCCTCGCCGACCAGCCGTTGAAGGAGCGGGCGCCGTTGATCCTCGGAATCGTAGTGAACGCCGTTGGCGTAGGGCAGGAAGCCAAGACCGTTGGTCACCGGTTGCAGTTGTGGACCGAAGGAGTCCGTTGTTCCGCCAGCGTGCCAGCAGATGGAGCCGGCCGAGATTCCGGTGAGCACGACACCCGCCTGCCAGGCGGTGTGCAGAGCGGCGTCGACATCGTGCAGTCGCCACATGGCCAGCAGGCCGGCGACGCTGCCGCCGAATACCCACACCACGTCGTGATTGAGCAGGTGTGCAGTGATGTCATCGACTGTTGGCATGGGGAACAGCGACAGGTGGGAGGGGGTGAACCCGCTGGCCTGCGCGGCCTCGGTGAGGTAGTGCAGTACCGCCTTGTCGTCGCCCATGGCGGTGGCCAACAGGCAAACCCGTGGTGATCGGCCGGTTACGCCGGATAGATCGACGGCGAAATGTGTCAGCGCGGTGAACGCGAATCGGGTGCGCTGCCCTGACGTGATACCGCCGCTGGTCGCCAGTATGGTCGGTGTATCCGCAGGCACTGGGCCACGGTATGCCCACCGTTTCTAGGTCAGCAAGCGAGTTGCGCGCTTCTCGGGCGACTTGCCTCAATCATCTGGCACCGCTTGGCGGCCCTGCAGTTGCGCGATGCCACAGCCGCAGCGGCTCGATAGATTTCTCGTTTCTAAAGTAACGAGACAGCAGCCAGGTCTGCCATCCTCCGACCAGTTGGGCCAGGTCGCGAGGTCTCAATTCTCGTCTCACTCCGCATGTCTCCAATCCTCACCGTCGGCGGTTCATCCGCCGGCGCTGAGTTTTGAACTGAACCGACCTGGTGAAGAGTTTTGACCAGGTGAAACGGATTGGATGCCCAGGTGTTCTCGGCGTGGTCAAGAAGCCATGTTCTTCTTGAGCGGTCTTGCCGATGTGACGGGGCGCGAGGATTGCGAGGAACAATTCAGCCCTTTGTCTTCCTGGGGAGGACGGATCGACCACAGCAGCACATTCCGATGGTTACGGGCTCCGTCGTCCTCGATTGTCCAACCCAAAGCGCGTAGAGCAGTGGCGTTCCGCTTGAGCACGGTGGTGACGTCGCGGCCGTTCTTGGGCCATCCAATAGGCCGCCGGCCGCCGTCGCCGGTTGGCTGCACAATCGCAAGGAGCTCGGCCCCCGTCTTACCAATCAGCGGCAGGGTGCAACTGTTGCGCATCGACTCGATGAAGACATCGCCCTGAAGGCTATCTTCGCTCAGCTGGTTGGCTCGAGCCATATAGCGCGCAAGTCCATTCGTTCCCATTTCGCTATCCACTACAGCCAGTAGGCGAGCGAAATCGGCCATTCTCGGAGTGAAGCCGAGGTTGGCGAAGGAGCGGCCATTGTGGACTGTGGCCGCGAGCTGAAGTAGAGCGCCCATGATTCTCGGACGAGCCTTCGCCCACTCCTCATAGATCTCTGATTCTGTTCTCCGGGAGCGGAGATCGATCCTTTTGAGTTCCACCACAGCGAGTCGCTCGGCAAGATCTGGGCGCAATGCGCCGACATCGATCCCATTGAGAATGAGGCATCGGCGGAAACTCACGATCGATAGGCCTCCGTCCGTGTACAAAGCGCGTTTGACGCTGCCGTCTCCAGTCACCGCTCTGCACAACGAATCTGAAAGCCATGGCGAGATACCAGACAAGTTGTCCAAGGCGACAACCCAAGATCCAGCAGCCGCCGTGACCCAGGAATCGGCGTCGCGAGGTGCCTGCCGAAGAGGCACAGGCGACGGATCGATCAGATCGACAATCATTCTCGTGACAGTGCTTTTCGCGCTGCCTTGCTCGGCGAAAAGGGCCAATACCGGATGTGGCGTGTCACTACTCACGAGGGCAGCAATAAGCGTGGCCAAGAGGATGGGGCGGTCTTCGACAGCCACGTTGATAAATTCCCATAGCAAGTCAAGATTCGGCTCACCAGCAGGAAGCGTCATTTCACCGGTCAACTTGGTTCGTAGGAATCGAACTGGCGCCGACGGAAGGAGCGACCACGTTCCGTCGCCAATTCTAAAGACCTGGCCATCGAGGCGCCCAGTGTCGACGTACACGGCATCTGCTGCACTTGCTACCCGCAGGTATAGGCGTTCGGGCTGTTCCCGCGCCGCTAGACCGTCGAGAATCGAAATGGCATCCATGAGTGCTTGACCGCCCGCCGCGGTCCCGTTATCCGAAAAGTATTGAGCAGCAAGGTCTGCGCGCAACCCGGATCGGCCACCGCGAAGAGGTATAGCAATATGCGGCTGTGACTTTCTGGCCCCAAAGGGCTCACCGTCGTCGGTGCAACCTAGGTGGTATTGCTCCTTGGCCAGCTCGACGAGTCTTACGGCAGCAGACTTCTTTTCCTGCGAGGCGGGTCTTGGGGACATACTCTCCGGTTCGCTCTGTGCATGGAGGACAGTGTCAAGGTCGGCAAGACTGAAACCAGCTGCATAATGGTCAGCAAAGTCTTTACCTGAACGCGGTTCGACGATGGTGACGCTGGATGCTATGGCATAGAGGTGTATCGCCACCGTAGACGCGTGACGGCGTCCTACTTCGTCTCTATCGGCAACAATTACGACGTTCTTGCCGCGCAACGGACTCCAGTCAAAGTTGGCTGATTTGCCCGCCCCCATCGCAGGGCAGACGGCGGTGCCTCCCGCCGCCTCGACCGCCAAGACATCTTTCTCGCCTTCGACGACGTAGACGAGCTCGACGCTCGCAATAAGGTCAGCACGAAATAGGCTGCGTCCGCGCGTATTACCGGATTGGCGAAACCGCTTCTGAGGGTCACGATGCACCCGGCGCTCGTCGGGATACACATACGTGACACCGCGGGGAGTATCGAATAGATCAGCAAGCGTCATATCAAGCGCGCGGACCACCGATTCGGTGTCGCAGCCCGCGTGGCAGTAAATGAGCACCTGACCCTCGATCGCGGTGACGGCAAGAGACGGGTTCCGGTCATCGTGGGCCGGGCACTGTGCCATAGCACGGTCAGCGTGGACCACGACTTGGCGATTACTGGTATTGAGCGCTGTGAGGATCCGCTGGTAGGCCGTTTCCGCAGGCTGAGGTAGTGGGTTCATCGTGTGGCACCGTGCGAGAAACCAGGGTCTTGCTCTTGTCGGTGGTGGGCAAGTTTTCGATCCTTGGGACCGCGATCGGGAGTTAAACTCGTCATGAACCGTCCTCTGCGAAGGGTGGCAGTTCTCCGAGAGGCCCTGGGGCTCAGCCAGGGTCTCTCATTTCATTGCTTCAGGCGGCGCCGTCACCCCCACGGCGGGTTGCGCTCTCTTGTTCGGCGATCCATCGCTCGACTTCGCTGCGTCGGTAAACAACTCGACGCCCCAACGTGAAACTTGCTGGTCCCGTCCCGGCATGGCGCCAGTACCGGAGAGTGCCCACTGGGACACCAGTGAGATCCGAAACTTGGCGGGCTGACATGATGCTCATTTGATGTTCCTTTCACATCATAATGCTGAATCAACACCGCCAACGATTGCACTTTCCTTGGTGTGGGTCAAGCATTACAGTGTGATTTGTGCATGATGATCCTCCTCCGGGCGCTGACGAAGACTTCAGCCAGACGTTTGGGCGGAACATGCGCATAGCGCGCGGACAAAGGGGTTGGAGTCAGAGGCAACTCGCAGAGGCGTTGGAGGGCCAAGGTGTTCGACTCGACCCCTCGGCCGTTACGCGAATCGAGCGCGGTGATCGCGAAGTCAAGCTGCGGGAGGCTGCCGCGATTGCTGACTGTCTGAACACCGATCTTCAGCAGCTGCTGATGCCTTCAGGCCCAGACCCACTGAGCATGGTCCTGGAGGTGCGGAAATTCGCGGAGAAGCGAATGCGCTCCGGGCGTTTTGCGTTTGCAGAGCTGGGGCACTACGCCCGTACCATGCAGGAGCTTCTGGAGCTCCGCCCGGAGGCCAAAGACCGACTTCGCAGGCTGCGTAACCGGTCCGAGAAATCGGACGCGCACGAGATGGTAGTACGTGAGCTTGAGGACCTGTTGAGCGAATTGCGCTCCGCTCAACCGGAATTCGAAGTTCAAGACGTCGACGAGCGGTTAGGTGGCGTGCTCCAACGGATCGTCAACGCTTCCGTCGAAGATCTGTTCATTGCAAGACCGTCGGGGGAAGGCGCAGCCGTCGGCAAGCAAGGCGGGTCAGACGACAGCGATGCAGAGGCGTAATCGCCGAAGCGGGGTCGAGGACCGCTGGCGTCGCGCAGATGGCAGTCCATCTGTGCGTGCCGGCAAGGGGCGCCGTTGGCTAGCCCGGTATGTAGACGACCAGGGCCAAGAAAACACCAAGTCCTTCGATCGCAAAGTAAATGCTCAAGCCTGGCTCGATGAGATCGTCGCCACGCAGGTGACTGGAACCTATGTAGCTCCAAAGGCCGGTCGCGTCAGTGTCGGCGAGCTTTACGCAAAGTGGCTCGGAACGCAGAGCCATCTCAAGAAAACCACCGCGTCGACGCGACGGTACACCTGGCCGGTTTACGTGGAGCCGCGCTGGTCAGCAGTGGCTGTTGCCGATGTCCAGACGACCGATGTGCGGGGCTGGGTCCAGTCGATGACGTCATCCGGCGCGGGCCCGGCCACCGTTGAGAACGCCGTCGGCATCTTGCGCCAAATTCTGGAGATGGCTGTCGAGGATCGACGGATCGCGCGCAATCCATGCGCGGGGATCAAGCTTCCCCGCCGTAAGCGGCGGCCGCGCGGCTATCTGACGCACCGGCAGGTGGAGCAACTCGCGATTGAAGTCGGCCCGGATGCGACGGTGGTGCGCTTCCTGGCCTACACGGGGCTGCGCTGGGGAGAGATGGCAGCGCTACGAGTCAGCGACGCCAAAATGCTTCGCCGTCGAGTCCACGTGCGGGAATCAGTGACGGAGGTCGAGGGCCAACTGGAGTGGTCGTCGCCCAAGTCCTATGAGCAACGGATGGTGCCCTTTCCCGCATTCCTTGCTGACGAACTCGCTGCACTGATGATCGGCAAGAAACCCGATGACCTGATCTTCGCCGCGCCAGAGGGCGGGGTGCTACGGGTATCGAACTGGCGGCGCCGAGTATTCGCCAAAGCGGTCAAGCGGCTCATCGTGGAGGACGCGAGTTTCCCGGTGGTAACGCCGCACGATCTTCGCCATACCGCCGCGTCACTGGCCATCAGCGCCGGCGCCAACGTCAAGGCGGTGCAGACGATGTTGGGGCACGCTTCGGCGGTGCTTACTTTGGACACGTATGCCGACCTATTCCCCGATGATCTAGAGCTGGTTTCGGCGGCTCTAGACGATGCTCGAACCAAGTCTCTGGAACCCGCTGCGGACCAATTGCGGACTGGAACGAAAGAAGGCCCCGAACTGGACAACCAGTCAGGGCCTTCTACCTGCGATCACACGAGTCGGGGTGGCGGGATTCGAACCCACGACCTCTTCGTCCCGAACGAAGCACGCTACCAAGCTGCGCCACACCCCGAGTGAAGCCACGACAGCGTATCGCACCGCCTGCCGTTGAAGCCAAACGCGTATCGGCTCCGCGACACGCCGCGGGAAGCATCCGGCTTGTCGGTGGCGTTATGCACACTGACGAACGAGAAACGGACGAAAGCGGGCGGGACATGACTGGCTTGGGCGCATCGATCTACCTGGGCTTCTTCGCGCTGGCCGCGCTGTGGCTGTTCCTGACCTCCGACGGCCCGCTCACGCGGCGCTCCGAGAATCAGGGCCAGCAGCCCGACCGCTCGAACTCGACGAGCACCTCGGCCGGTTCGGACGGGTCCAGCCCGTGGCTGGTGAGCCACTCCGCGCGGAAGTAGGTCTCCGCGTAACGCTCGCCGCCGTCGGCTAGCAACGTCACCACCGATCCGCTGCGCCCCTGCGACCTCATCTCGGCCAGCAGGCCGAACGCCCCCCACAGATTCGTCCCCGTGGACGGCCCCACCCGCCGGCCGAGCACGCGGCTCACGTGATGGGCGGCCGCCACCGACGCCGCGTCGGGCACCACGACCATCCGGTCCACCACACCCGGCAGGAACGACGGCTCCACCCGCGGCCGGCCGATCCCCTCGATGCGCGAGGACTTCCCGGTGACCACACCGGGATCGTCGTGCAGATACGACGGATAGAACGCCGAGTTCTCCGGATCGACCACGCACAGCCGGGTCGGGTGGCGCCGGTAGCGCAGATACCGCCCGATCGTCGCGCTGGTGCCGCCGGTGCCGGCGCCGACCACGATCCAGTCCGGCACCGGATGGGTCTCGCGCGTCATCTGATCGAAGATCGACTCCGCGATGTTGTTGTTGCCGCGCCAGTCGGTGGCGCGCTCGGCGTTGGTGAACTGGTCGAGGTAGTGCCCGCCGGTCTGCTCGGCCAGCCGTTGCGCCTCGGCGTACACCTGGGCCGACTCGGTGACGAAATGGCAACGGCCGCCCTGGGATTCGATCAACGCGACCTTGGTCGCACTCGTCGACGCCGGCATCACCGCGATGAACGGCAGCCCGAGCATCGACGCGAAGTAGGCCTCCGACACGGCCGTGGACCCCGATGACGCCTCGATGACGGTGGTGCCCTCGCAGATCCAGCCGTTGCACAGCGCGTAGAGGAACAGCGAGCGCGCCAGCCGGTGTTTGAGGCTGCCGGTGATGTGCGTGCTCTCGTCCTTGAGATACAGCGCCAGGTCGCAGTCGTGCGACCAACTCGACGGCAGCGGATAGCGCAGCAGGTGGGTGTCGGCGCTGCGGCGGGCGTCCGCCTCGATCAGCCGCACGGCGTTGTCCGCCCACGAACGGGACCGATCGCGCACGGCCGACGAGGCCGAGTGGTTCACCGCGCCGATACGGTGGTGTCCGACTGCCCGGCCCGCGTCCCGGCGTCCGACCCGCCGGTCGGAGCGGCCACCAGCGTCAGCAGCGTCGCCTCCGGCCGGCAGCAGAACCGCAGCGGCGCGAACGGTGACGTGCCGATGCCGGCCGAGACGTGCAGCTGGGTGCGCGCACCCCAGCGGGACGGACCCTTGACCCGGGACCGGTCCAGATCGCAATTGGTGACGATCGCGCCGTAGAACGGCAGGCACAGCTGACCGCCGTGGGTGTGCCCGGCCATCACCAGCTGATAACCGTCGGCGGCGAAGCGGTCCAGCACCCGCGGCTCGGGGGAGTGCGTCAGCCCCAGCGTCAGGTTCGCGGTCGGATCGGCCGCCCCGGCGATGGTGGCGTAGCGATCCCGCGACAGATGCGGATCGTCGACGCCGGCCGCGGCGATGTGCAGCCCCGCCACCTCGAACTCGCGTCGGGTGTGGGTCATGTCCAGCCAGCCCCGCTCGGTGAACGCCGCCCGCAGGTCCTGCCAGGGCAGCGGCTCACCGTGGATGCGATGGCCGGGGTTGGTCAGGTAGTTGGCCGGGTTCTTCAGCCGCGGCGCAAAGTAGTCGTTGCTGCCGAACACGAACACGCCCGGTACCGACAGCAGGTCCCCGAGGGCCTGCACCACCGCGGGCACCGCCTTGGGGTGCGCCAGGTTGTCGCCGGTGTTGACCACCAGATCGGGCTTCAGGCCCGCCAGCTCGCGCAGCCACGCCTGCTTCCGGCGCTGGGTCGGCCGCATGTGGATGTCACTGAGGTGGAGCACCTTGAGCGGAGACGACCCGGGCGTGAGCACCGGCATCGTCGCCTCACGCACGACGAACGCGTTGCGCTCGATCAGCGAGGCGTAGCCGATCCCGGCGGCGAGCGTGCCCGCCGAGGCGACCGCGACGTTCTTCACAATCGAGCTGGCAGAAACCGAAGACACGCGGTCCAGACTACTGCCAGTCGCTGTGCGACGAGCGGGCTGCGACGATCACGGAGGCGGCGGCGGGGCCGGCGGCGGTCCCAGCACGGGGACCGTGATCGGCGGCAGACCGGGGATCTGGATGACGGTCTCGCCCACCGGCGGCGGAGGCAGCCCCGGCGGCAGCGCACCGGGCGGCGGAGGCGGCGGCGCCGGAGCGATGCCGTTGGAGATCTGGATCGTGATGATCGAGCCGGGCACCGTCTGACCGCTCGGAGACGTCCCGACGACCGTGCCGTAGGACGACGCGCTGTTGACCGGCGTCGCCTGATCGGCGACCTGGAAACCCGCCTCGCGCAACCGCTGCCGCGCCGTGTCCTGACTCATGCCGGCCACACTCGGCACCCGCGAGCCCGGCGCCCCGTCGACGTAGCGGGGGTCGGTCGGCGGCAGAGCGACATCCCCGAACTGGGTCGCGATCGGCTGCATGGCGGTGAACCACGTCCGCGCCGGCTCGTTGCCGCCGAACAGGTTGCCGTCACCGCACTGACGCAGCGGGAACGAACACAGCTCGCCGGGGGCGTTCGAGTCGTCGTAGATGTAGTTGGCGGCGGCCAGCTGATTGGTGAAGCCGAGGAAGCCCGAGGACCGGTGCGCCTCGGTGGTCCCCGTCTTGCCCGACATCGGCAGCGTCCAGCCCACCGAGCCGGCCGCGCCGGCCGCGGTACCCGACCCCTGGTCGTCCTTGCTCATCGCGTTGGCCAGCGTGTTGGCCAGCCCCTCGGGCACGACCTGCTCGCAGGTCTCGGTGGTCACCGACACCTCCTGGCCGGTGCGGTCGAGGACCTGGGCGATCGGGTTCGGCGGGCACCAGGTGCCGCCGGAGGACAGCGTCGCAGCCACGTTGGACAGCTCGAGGGCGTTCACCTCGATCGGACCCAGCGTGAACGACCCCAGGTTCTGCCGCTTGACGAAGTCGGCCAGGCTCTCGTTGCTCTCGGGGTCGTAGTCGCGCGCGGTGCCGGGCAGCGCATAGGACCGCAGCCCCAGCCGCACCGCCATGTCGACGGCGCGCTGAACCCCGACCTGGGCGATCAGCTTGGCGAACGCGGTGTTCGGCGACGTCGCCAGCGCGTCGGTGACGCTCATCTGGCCGCGGTAGTTGCCGGCGTTCTGCACACACCAGGTGGCCGGCGGGCAGCCGCGGGCGCCACCGGTGCCCAGGCCCTTGGCCTCGAACCGCGAGGGCGCATCGAGCGTGGCATTGATGCCCATGCCCATCTCCAGCGCCGCAGCGGTGGTGAAGATCTTGAAGATCGACCCGGCGCCGTCGCCGACCAGCGAGAACGGCTGGGGTTGCATGGTCTCGCCGGCGTCGAGGTTCAGGCCGTAGGTGCGGTTGCTGGCCATCGCGAGCACCGGGTGGGACTCCTTGCCCGGACGGATCACGCTCATCACGCTCGCCACGCCCTCGAGGTCCGGGCTGGCGATGCCGTCGATCGACGACTTCACGGTGTTCTGGATGTCCGGATCCAGCGTGGTCTTGATCAGGTAGCCGCCCTTGGCCACCTGATCCTTGCTGATGCCGGCGCGGGCCAGGTAGTCCAGCGCGTAGTCGCAGAAGAAGGCGCGGTCACCGGCGGCGATGCAGCCCCGGGGCAGCTCCTTGGGCGTCGGGAGGATGCCGAGCGGTTCCTGCTTGGCCGCGCGCAACTCGTCGGCGTGCTCGGGCAGGTTCTCGATCATCGTGTCGAGCACCAGGTTGCGCCGCGCCAGCGCCCCGTCGGGGTTGGTGTACGGGTTCAGCGTGCTGGTCGACTGCACCATGCCGGCCAGCAGCGCGGCCTGCTGCCAGTTCAGCTCCGCGGCGTTGATACCGAAATAGGTCTGCGCGGCGTCCTGCACGCCGAAGGCGCCGTTGCCGAAGGAGACGAGGTTGAGGTAGCGGGTCAGGATCTCCGGCTTGGTGAACGTCTTGTCCAGCGTCAGCGCCATACGGATCTCCCGCAGCTTGCGCGCCGGGGTGGTCTCGATCGCCGCGCGCTTCTCCGCGTCGGTCTGCGCGATCACCAGCAGCTGATAGTTCTTGACGTACTGCTGCTCGAGCGTCGAGCCGCCGCGGGTGTCGAGGTTGCCGGAGAGGTAGCCCGACAAGCCGGTCAGCGTGCCCTGCCAGTCCACGCCGTTGTGCTCGGCAAACCTCTTGTCCTCGATCGACACGATCGCCAGCTTCATGGTGTTGGCGATCTGGTCGCTGGGCACCTCGAAGCGCCGCTGGCTGTACAGCCACGCGATCACATTGCCCTTCGCGTCGACCATCGTCGACACCTGCGGCACTTCACCCTCGACCAGCTGGGCCGAGCCGTTGGCCACCACATCGGAGGCGCGGTTGGACATCAGTCCCACTCCGCCGACGACGGGGAACATCAATCCCGCGGCGACCACGCTCGCGAGAAGCACGCACCAGGCGAGCTTGATGACCGTCACCGCCCTGGGCGGCCGGGTCGTCTCGTCCTCCGGCATGGGTACAGAGTAGCGACGGGTACCGGGCACACTGACGCCGAGCGGGCCCGACTGACTCCTGGCAGAGGCTGACAAATGCAGTGGTCGGGCACTGTACCGGCCTGACGGCACGGTCGTCCCAAAAAAGTGGTCACGAATGTATTGCGCAGAATGCCTGTGACCACCTAAATTGAGCGCACAGTGCGATACAGGTCACACTAGACCCTCGCAGTGTGGCGTAGATCGCATTGCGTGGTCGACGTCGGTGAATCAGTCGTCTGCGTTGTCGGGGCGCGGCCAGAACGAAGGGGATCGCTGGTGTCAGTTACCAAGCCCGCCGCTCGCAAGACCAGTGTGAATCCGTCCGGTGAGTCCATTCTGCACGGCGCCGAGGCCGAAGCCCGTATTGCGTGGGTTTCGCAGGCCCGGTGTCGTCAGACCGATCCCGACGAACTGTTCGTCCGCGGCGCAGCCCAGCGCAAGGCGGCGGTCATCTGCCGGCACTGCCCGGTGATCGCCGAGTGCGGCGCCGACGCTCTGGACAACCGCGTCGAGTTCGGCGTCTGGGGCGGCATGACCGAACGGCAGCGCCGCGCCCTGCTCAAGCAGCACCCGGAAGTGGTCTCCTGGTCGGATTTCTTCGCCGCGCAGCGCAAACACCGCAGCGCCGGCTAGACGCGACGGCTTTCCCCACCGTCAAAATTTGCTTTATCTGCCGCGGCCTGACCTGTTTCAGGCCGCGGCTGCTTCTCCGGTGATCTGATCGGCGATGGCCCGCAGGGCCTCCAGATCGGACACGTCGAACGGCAGCGACGGCACACCGACGATCGCCACGTGCGGGTTGGCGCCGGTGAATCGCGACAGCAGTCGGACCTCCCGCTTGGCGGTCGACGCCCGGTCGGCGTGCACCCGCAGCACCGCGGCCGCCAGCGACTCGGGGTCGGACTTCTCCAGTTGCTCGGCCGCCTCCGCCGCCTTGTCGGCGTGCAGATCGCACAGGGTCGGGTGCGTCCGGTTGAGGATCAGCCCGGCCAACGGCATCCGCTCGGAGGAGAGCCGATCCACGAAGAACGACGCCTCGCGCAGCGCATCCGGTTCGGCCGCCGACACGACGACGAACTGCGTCCCCCGCCGCTTCAGCAATTCATAGGTGCGGTCCGCCTTCTCGCGGAACCCGCCGAACGTGGCGTCCAGTGACTGCACGAAACCCGCTGCGTCCGAGAGCATCTGCGAACCCAGGATCGTCGACATGCCCTTCATCGCCAGCCCGACCGCGCCGGTGACGAGTCGGCCGATGCCGCGACCGGGAGCCAGCAGCAGCCGCCACAGCCTGCTGTCCATGAAGCTGCCCAACCGTTTCGGCGCATCCAGGAAATCCAGGGCGTTGCGCGACGGCGGGGTGTCCACCACGATCAGGTCCCACTTGTCTTCTGCGAGAAGCTGTCCCAGCTTCTCCATGGCCATGTACTCCTGCGTGCCCGCCAGCGACGTGGCCACCGTCTGATAGAACTGGTTGTCCAGGATGGCGTCGGCGCGGTCGGCGCCGGAGTACTGGACCACCATCTCGTCGAACGTCCGGCGCATGTCGAGCATCATCGCGTGCAGCTCACCGGGCACCTCGGGCGCCAGCGGAACCCGCTGCGGAGTGTTGCCCAGAGTCTTGATGCCCAACGCCTGAGCCAGCCGCTTCGCCGGATCGATCGTCAACACCACGACGGTGCGTCCGTATTCGGCGGCGCGCAGTGCCATGGCCGCCGCCGTGGTGGTCTTGCCGACGCCGCCGGCGCCGCAGCACACGACCACGCGGTTGCCTCTATCGCGCAGGATCGAGGCCATGTCCAGGGCCGTGGGGGTGGTGCTCATCAGATGCCTCCCGTCACCGCACGCCCTGCTGGGCGAGCGCTTCGGCCAATTCGTACAGGCTGCCCAGGTCGACGCCGTCGGGCAGCGCGGGCAGTTCCAGACGCGGGATCTGCAGTTCGACGAGCTGCTCGGCGCTCTCGGCGCGGGCCGCGATGCGTGTCGCGTGCTCGATGGTCTCGGTCAGCAGTCCCGCGAAGTCGTTGTCCGACAAGGTGATTCCGGCGCTGTCCAGACCCGTGCGGATCGCGTCGGCGTCGATGCCGCCCTCGGCGGCTTTGGCGAGGTCATCGGGGGGCAGGTAGGCCGGGATGTTGCGGTTGATGATCACGCTGCCGATCGGCAGTTCCATCTCCCGCAGTTCGGCGATCGCCTCCAGGGTCTCCTGGACCGGCAGCGCCTCGAGCAGGGTGACGAGGTGGATGGCGGTGAGGTCGGAATGCAGCAGCCGCACCACTCCCTCGGCCTGGGAGTGCACCGGTCCGCCCTTGGCCAGATCCGACACCGCCTTGGTGACGTCGAGGAACCGGGCGATGCGCCCGGTGGGCGGAGAGTCGACCACGATCGCGTCGTAGTAGCCGTACTTGCCCTTCGCCTCTTTCGGGGTACGGGTCACGACCTCTTTGATCTTGCCGGTGAGCAGCACGTCGCGCAGGCCGGGGGCGATCGTCGTCGCGAACTCGACGGCGCCGATGCGCCGCATCGCGCGCCCCGCCAACCCGAGGTTGTAGAACATGTCCAGGTACTCGAGGAAGGCCGCCTCGGTGTCGATGGCCAGCGCGTTGACCTGCCCGCCCCCCTCGGCGGTCGCGATCTTCACCTCTTCATACGGCAGCGGGGGCACGTCGAACAGCTGCGCAATCCCTTGCCGGCCTTCGACTTCCACCAGCAGCACCTTGCGGCCGCCGGCGGCCAGCGCCAGGGCCAGCGCGGCGGCGATGGTCGACTTGCCGGTGCCGCCCTTGCCGGAGACGAAATGCAGCCGCGCCTCGGTCAGACGGGACGGCCAGCCGGCCGGCTTGGAACCGTGCGCTGTCACCTCTGGTGTGGTTGCCACCACTGCATGCTAGCCATAGCGGATCGGGCGCCGGATAAGCTCAGCCGCATGAGCGACACGACCCGCTGGGAGTACGCCACCGTTCCGCTGCTGACGCACGCGACCAAACAGATCCTCGACCAGTGGGGCGAGGACGGCTGGGAGCTGGTCTCGGTGCTGCCCGGCCCGACCGGTGAGCAGCACGTCGCCTACCTGAAGCGACCCAAGTGACCTCCAGCTGGTCGGCCCGGCTGGCCGAACTCGGGATCGCCCTGCCCGAGGTCGTCGCGCCGCTGGCGGCCTACGTGCCCGCGGTGCGGACGGGCAACCTCGTCTACACCGCAGGTCAGCTGCCCATCTCCGGCGGCGAACTGGCCGATACGGGCAAGGTCGGCGCGGAGGTGTCGGTCGAGGATGCGGCGCACCTGGCCCGCCGGTGCGCGCTGAACGCGCTGGCCGCGATCGACGGGCTGGTCGGCATCGACGCGGTGGTCCGCGTGGTCAAGGTGGTTGGCTTCGTCGCGTCCGCGCCCGGCTTCGGTGGCCAGCCCGTCGTCATCAACGGGGCGTCCGAACTGTTCGGCGAGATCTTCGGCGAGGCCGGGGCGCACGCCCGCTCGGCGGTCGGGGTGTCGGAGTTGCCGCGCAACGCGCCGGTGGAGGTGGAAGTGATCGTCGAGGTCGCTCCGGAGGTTTAGGTGGAGCACCCCGCGTACGGACTGCTGCGGCCGGTCACCGACACCGCGTCGGTGCTGCTGTGCGACAACCCGGGGCGGATGACGCTCGACGGCACCAACACGTGGGTGCTGCGCGGGCCCGGCAGCGACGAGATGGTGGTCGTCGACCCCGGACCGGACGATCGGGACGAGCACGTCGAGCGGCTGGCCGCGCTGGGTCCGATCCCGCTGGTGCTGATCAGTCACCGGCATGGGGACCACACCGGCGGCATCGACCGCATCGTGGAGCTGACGGGCGCCGTGGTCCGCTCGGTGGGCAGCGGATTCCTGCGCGGCCTCGGCGGACCGCTGACCGACGGCGAGGTGATCGACGCGGCCGGGCTGAAGATCACCGTGATGGCCACACCCGGGCACACCGCCGATTCGCTGTCGTTCCTGCTCGACGACGCTCGGGGCGAGCGAAGCGACGGGAGGGGTGCCGTGCTGACCGNGGCCCGTGCCCCGGCAGCACCCGGCGGTGCCCGAGGCCGTGCTGGGCCGCGGCACCACCGTCATCGACCAGGAGGACGGTGACCTGGGCGATTACCTGGAATCCCTGCGACGCCTGCACGGCCTCGGGCACCGCCGGGTGCTGCCGGGGCACGGGCCCGACCTCGAGGACATGGCCGCCGTCACCGACACCTACCTGGCGCACCGCCAGGAACGGCTGGACCAGATCCGCGGCGCGCTGCGCGACCTGGGGGAGGACGCCACCACCCGCGCGGTGGTGGAGCACGTCTACACCGACGTCGACGAGAGTCTCTGGGACGTCGCCGAGTGGAGCGTGCAGGCGCAGCTGAACTACCTGCGCCGCTGACTCAGCGCGCTCGGCGCGCCAGCCGCTCGGAGTCGCTGATCAGCACGCTCTTGCCCTCGAGCCGGATCCAGCCGCGGTGGGCGAAGTCGGCCAGCGCCTTGTTCACGGTCTCGCGGGAGGCGCCGACGAGCTGGGCGATCTCCTCCTGCGTCAGGTCGTGGGTGACGCGCAGCGCGCCGCCCTCCTGCGTGCCGAAGCGCTGGGCGAGCTGCAGCAGCTGCTTGGCCACCCGGCCGGGCACGTCGGTGAAGATCAGGTCGGCGAGGTTGTTGTTGGTGCGGCGCAGCCGGCGGGCCAGCACCCGCAGCAGCTGCTCGGCGATCTCCGGCCGATCGGCGATCCAGGCCCGCAGCGCCTCGCGGTCCATCGAGACGGCCCGCACCTCGGTGATGGTGGTGGCGCTCGACGTCCGGGGGCCGGGATCGAAGATCGACAGCTCGCCGAACATGTCGGACGGGCCCATGATCGTCAGCAGGTTCTCGCGACCGTCCGGCGAACGCCGTCCGATCTTCACCTTGCCCGAGATGATGATGTAGAGCCGGTCCCCGGGCTCCCCCTCAGCGAACACGGTGTGTCCGCGGGGGAAGTCGACAGGCTGCAGCTGCTTGGTCAGCGCGGAAACGGCGCTGGGTTCGACCCCCTGGAAGATTCCGGCCCTGGCCAGGATCTCGTCCACGTTGCCCCTCTTTGGAGATGTTGGTGGTCAGACATGCGCACGCTGACCCGTGATCAATCGTCAGATCAGTCTAGAGGCATGGCCTTCCATGACCAGCCCACGCTACACAGGATTGGCATGCGGGGTCTGCTGAAACCCCGTATTGACGCGCTGCGGAAACGACCGGACCGTCGGCAAACCCGGCAGCCCCGCGCTGCGCCCGCCGGTCGCGGTGGCCGCCTCCCGCTCACCACGGCGGCGGTGCTGATCGTGGATGGCCGTGTCGAGGCCGTCGCGCACGAGCGCGTCGACGTCGCTGGCCTCGGCCTGATCCAGGAACTCGGCGACGTCGGCCGCCGAGATCGTCTCGCGGCGCAGCCCGGCCTCCACCCGCTCCAGACCGAACGTCGCCAGCATCAACAACCCGGGTATCAGCGCGACGAGCAACCACGACACAAGTCGGAAGTAAACACGGCCAAGGTCTCGGCGGGATCACGAAAAGCCCTCGTTAAGGACCGATCCGCGGACCGGCGCGTCGCCGATGTGTCCGGGGTGCTCAGTACGCTGGCCTGGTGACCGTGACGAAGCGGAACAGCAAATGGGACAAAGAGACCCACCTGGGCCTCGTGCGGCGCGCCCGCAGGATGAATCGCACACTGGCGCAGGCGTTTCCCCATGTGTACTGCGAGCTGGACTTCACCAACCCGCTCGAGCTCACGGTGGCGACGATCCTGTCCGCGCAGAGCACCGACAAGCGCGTCAACCTGACCACCCCCGCGCTGTTCGTCAAGTACCGCACCGCCGCCGACTACGCGGGGGCGGACCGGGCCGAGCTCGAGGAGCTCATCCGGCCCACCGGGTTCTTCCGGAACAAGGCCAACTCCCTGATCCGGCTGGGCCAGGAACTCGTCGAGCGGTTCGACGGGCAGGTGCCGGCCACCCTCGACGAGCTGGTGACGCTGCCGGGGGTGGGCCGCAAGACCGCCAACGTCATCCTCGGCAACGCGTTCGACATCCCCGGCATCACCGTCGACACCCATTTCGGCAGGCTGGTCCGCCGCTGGCGCTGGACCGCCGAGGAGGACCCGGTCAAGGTCGAACACGCGATCGGCGCGCTGATCGAGCGCAGCGAGTGGACACTGCTCAGCCACCGGGTGATCTTCCACGGGCGCCGGGTGTGCCACGCCCGCAAGCCGGCCTGCGGCGTCTGCGTGCTCGCCAAGGACTGCCCGTCGTTCGGCGCCGGACCCACCGATCCGCTGGTGGCGGCCCCGCTGGTGAAAGGCCCGGAGACCGAGCACCTGCT
Source organism: Mycolicibacterium chlorophenolicum (assembly GCF_001044235.1). Classification (GTDB taxonomy): domain Bacteria; phylum Actinomycetota; class Actinomycetes; order Mycobacteriales; family Mycobacteriaceae; genus Mycobacterium; species Mycobacterium chlorophenolicum. Next base: position 21,311 of record NZ_JYNL01000046.1, read on the forward strand.
GGCGCTCGCCGGGCTGTAACCGCCGATGAGCGCATCGGCCCGCTGGAGCATCGTCGCGCTGGTCGTCCTCATCGCGGTCGGGGTGGCCCTGTTCGCCGAGTTGGGCGACGACGGCGCCGGGCCTGCCACGCCGGGGACGGTGTCCGCGCGCGACAAGCGCGACGCCGACACCGATGCCGCGCTCGGCCCGCCGCGGGCCCGCGCCGACCTCGCGCCCTGCCCTCCGCCGGGCGCCGGTCCCGGTCCCGAGGTGCTGCGCGGCATCGTCGTCGAGTGCGCCGGCGACGGAACGCCCGTCGACGTGGCCGAGGCCGTCGCCGGGCGGCCGACCGTGCTGAACCTGTGGGCCTACTGGTGCGGTCCCTGCGCCGACGAGCTGCCGGCCATGGCCGAGTACCAGCGCCGCGTCGGCCCCGGCGTCACCGTGCTGACCGTGCACCAGGACGAGAACGAGACCGCCGCGTTGCTCCGGCTCGCCGAACTCGGGGTGCACCTGCCGACGCTGCAGGACGGACGCCGCCGCATCGCCGCTGCGCTGCAGGTCCCCAACGTGATGCCGGCGACGGTGGTGCTGCGCGCGGACGGTAGCGTTGCCGAGATCCTGCCCCGGTCCTTTGCGACCGCCGACGAGATCGCCGCCGCGGTCGACCCGAAGATTGGAGTGAGGTGAGCTGGGACAGCAGGGATGGTGACCTGACGCCCGACGCCGCACCGCCCTGGCTCACCCCGCTCGTCTCCCAGCCCGACGCGGTCAAGAACGCCTACCGCCGCCGGGTGCCCGCCGAGGTGCTCGCGGCGCTGACCGCCGCCAACGCGACCGCGGCCGTCACCGGCTCCCGCCGTGACGCCGCCGTTCTGGTGCTGTTCTCCGGACCCGACGACGGAACGCCCGGCGTCCTGCCTGCCGACGCCGACTTGCTCGTCACCGTGCGCGCGTCCACGCTGCGTCACCACGCGGGCCAGGCCGCGTTCCCCGGCGGTGCGGCCGACCCCGGCGACCAGGGCCCGGTGCACACCGCGCTGCGGGAGGCGACGGAGGAGACCGGGCTCGACGCCGGCCGGCTGCGTCCGCTGGCGACGCTGGAGAAGATGTTCATCCCGCCGTCGGGGTTCCACGTCGTGCCCGTGCTCGCCCACTCCAACGATCCCGGACCCGTCGCGGTCGTCGACGAGTCCGAGACCGCACTCGTCGCCCGCGTGCCGGTGCGCGCCTTCGTCAACCCGGCCAACCGGATCATGGTGTACCGCAAGGAGAACACCCGCCGCACCGCCGGGCCCGCGTTCCTGCTCAACCAGATGGTGGTGTGGGGTTTCACCGGTCAGGTGATCGCGGCGATGCTCGACGTCGCCGGCTGGGCGGTGCCGTGGGACACCGACGCCGTGTACGAACTCGGCGATGCAATGGCGCGACTGGACGCCGAGGACAGCTACGGTGAGGTCCAACGATGACATCGTCACAGTGGCTGGACATAGCCGTACTCGCCGTAGCGCTCATCGCCGCCATCTCGGGCTGGCGGTCCGGGGCGCCGGGTTCTGTGCTGGCCCTGGTCGGGGTGGTGCTGGGCGCGGTCGCCGGGGTGCTGCTGGCCCCGCACGTGGTCAGCCACATCGACGGGCCGCGCACCAAACTGTTCGCCACGCTGTTCCTGATCCTCGCGCTGGTGGTGATCGGTGAGATCGCCGGCGTCGTGCTGGGCCGCGCCGTCCGCGGGGCGATCCGCAACCCGACGCTGCGGGTCGTCGACTCGGTGGTCGGCGTCGCGGTGCAGCTGGTGCTCGTGCTGACGGCGGCCTGGCTGCTGGGCACCGCGCTGGTCTCCTCGCCGCAGCCCAATCTCGCCGCCGCCGTGCAGGGTTCCAAGGTGATCGCCGAGGTCGACTCGGTGGCGCCGAACTGGCTGCGGAGCGTGCCGGGCCGGTTGTCCGGGCTGTGGGACACCTCCGGGCTGCACGACGTGCTGAAGGATTTCGGGCCGACGCCGGTCGCCGCCGTCGACGCCCCGGATGCGTCGCTGGCCACGTCGGCGGTGGTGGGGGCCACGCGCTCGAGTGTGGTCAAGGTGCGCGGTGTCGCGCAGAGCTGCCAGAAGGTGCTGGAGGGCAGCGGTTTCGTCGTCGCCCCCAACCGGGTGATGTCCAACGCGCACGTGGTCGCGGGCTCGGAGAGCGTCACCGTCGAGGTCGACGGGAAGACCTACGACGCCGGGGTCGTCTCCTACGACCCCAACGCCGACATCTCGATCCTCGACGTGCCCGATCTGCCGTCGGCACCCCTGCAGTTCGCCGACGCCCCGGCGCCCAGCGGCACCGATGGCATCGTGATGGGCTATCCCGGCGGCGGTGACTTCACCGCGACGCCCGCGCGGGTGCGTGAGGTGATCGAACTCAACGGACCCGACATCTACCGCAGCACCACGGTGACGCGTGAGGTGTACACGATCCGGGGCACGGTGAAGCAGGGCAATTCCGGCGGCCCGATGATCAACCGCTCCGGCAAGGTGCTCGGGGTGGTGTTCGGCGCGGCCGTCGACGACGTCGACACCGGGTTCGTGCTCACCGCCGAGGAAGTGTCGCGGCAGATGGCCAAGGTCGGCAACGTCGAGCGGGTGCCGACGGGGACCTGCATCAGCGGCTAGCCGGGCTCAGCCGTAGACCTGGCCCAGGAACCGGGTGAGCTGTTCGTTCACCGGGTCCGGTGCCTCCTCGTGACCGAAATGCCCTGCGCCGGTGACGGATACGTAGCGTCCATGCGGCGCGTAGCGCTGGGTCCGGTACACCGGGTCGGCGAGCACGTAGGGATCCGCGTCACCGCGCAGGTGCAGCACCGGCACCGAGATCGGCCGCTTCATCGAGCGCATGAAGCGCCGCCCCTCGCCGCGCAGCTGGCTCCGCACCGCCCACCGCTGGTACTCCAGTGCCGAATGGGCCGCGGACGGGATCTGGATGGCTCGCCGCATGTGCGCCATCGTCTGTGAAAAGTCTTCTGTCGCCTGCCATTTCGCGCTGGACCGGCTGCGGACGAGACGCTCCAGTTCGGCGGCATCGTGGCGGGTCAGGGCGCGCTCGGGCCACGTCGGTATCTGATAGCGCAACATGCACGGCAGCAGCGCACGCCCCTGATCGCGGCGCCGCATCGCCGACGCCCGCAGCGCGACCGGATGCGGCGAACTGACCGCGGCGATCGCGTTGACCACCCGCGGGTGCAGCACCGCCGTCGCCCAGCACACCAGCCCGCCGTCGGCGTGACCGACCAGCGTCGCGGAGCTGTGGCCCAGCGCCCGCACCAGACCCGCGGTGTCCCCGGCGAGCGTCCAGCCGTCGTAGCCGCGCGGAGGTTTGTCGCTGCCGCCATAGCCGCGCAGATCCACCGCGACGACGCGCGCACCCGTCAGCCCTCGCAGCTGATGCCGCCACGACCACCAGAACGAGCCGAAACCGTGCAACAGGATGACCAGCGGCCGGTCCGTCAGCGGGCGCGACTGATCGTCAGCGCGCGCCTCCCGCTCGGCTTCGACGACGTGGAAGCGAATCCCGTTGGCGTGCACATCGAGATGACGCCACGGTCCGTCGATGCGCACCACCGACGGATCGGGTTTGCCCATTACCAGCCGGAGGGATCGGCGGGCGCCGCCTGCTTACCGTCGGTCGTCGCGACAGCCTTCTTGTCCGCCCCCGACGTGAACGCCTCGGGGATCTCCTTCACCGACTCGATGGTCCTCTGCGGTCCCCGGATCCGGCGCACCTTCAGATATCCCAGCAGGGCCAGTGCCGCGGTGACCACCACCATGATCCCGAAGACGATCAGGAAGGCCGCCCAGCGCCACAACCAGTTGTCGAGCAACTCGGCGAGGAAGAAGAAAAAGAAGAACGTCGAGTAGAACAGCACCACCAGCGCCAGGATGAAGAAGACGCTTCCAGTGAGGCCCTTCTTGACGTCGCGGGTGATCTCCGCCTTGGCCAGTTCGACCTCGGCGCGGACCAGCGTCGACACCTGGGCGGTCGCGTCCTTGACCAGATCACCGATGGACGGGTCGGGCTTCGGCGCGTGCGGGTCCACCAGCGGTATCGATGTCACCGTGGCCGGCGCGCCGTTTCTGCGATCGCTCACAAGAGCTTCCCTTCCCGCATGAGTTCTGGTCGCGGCTTATGTTGCCACGTGGCGGAGAACGAAACGATTCCGCCGTGACGTTAGACTGCCTTGATTCCTTCCATGGCGGGTCGGGCCACGTCGATTGGGGTGAGCAGGTGAAGACCAGCGACCAGCCTGGTGTCCGCAGCATGACTACCCGCGCGATCATCTCGGTGTTGGCGGCGATGATGCTGCTCGGCGGCGGGGTGGCCCACGCCGCCGCACCGGTTCCGCTGGGCGGCGGTTCGGGCCTGGTGGTCAACGGCGACACGCTGTGCACGCTCACCGCGATCGGCAACGACAATCGCGGCAACCTCATCGGTTTCACCTCGGCGCACTGCGGCGGACCGGGCGCCGTCGTGGCGGCCGAAGCCGACCAGGGTGCGGGCCTCGTCGGGACGATGGTGGCCGGCAACGACACCCTGGACTACGCGGTGATCAAGTTCGATCCGCAGAAGGTCCGGCCGGTCAGCGAGGTCAACGGTTTCCGCATCGACGGAATCGGGCCCGATCCGGTGTTCGGTCAGGTGGCCTGCAAACTCGGCCGCACCACCGGCTACTCGTGCGGGGTGACCTGGGGTCCCGGCGAACAGCCGGGAACGATCGTCAACCAGGTCTGCGGTCAGCCGGGGGACTCCGGCGCACCCGTGACCGTCGACAACAAGCTCGTCGGCATGATCCACGGAGCGTTCTCCGAGGATCTGCCGACCTGCGTCGTCAAGTTCATCCCCCTGCACACCCCGGCGGTGACGATGTCGATCAACACCCAGCTCGCCGACATCGCGGCGAAGGACCGGCCCGGGACGGGTTTCGTCCCGGTGTCCTGACCCGCCCTACTTGCTGGCGCGGATCGCCTCGAACACGCTCGGATCCACCAGCGTCGAGGTGTCCCCGAGCTCGCGGCCCTCGGCGACGTCGCGCAACAGCCGACGCATGATCTTGCCGCTGCGCGTCTTCGGCAGCTCGGGCACCACATGGATCTCGCGGGGCTTGGCGATCGGGGAGATCTCGCGAGCCACCTCGGCGCGCAACTCGTCGACCATCTGCTCGCGCGACGTCTCTTTGGCGTGCGACTTGAGGATGACGAACGCGCAGATGCCCTGACCGGTGTGCTCGTCGGTCGCTCCGACGACGGCGGCCTCGGCCACCCCGGAATGCCCGACCAGAGCGGACTCCACCTCCGCGGTGGAGATCCGGTGCCCGGAGACGTTCATGACGTCGTCGATGCGGCCCAGCACCCAGATCTCGCCGTCCTTGCCGTAACGGGCGCCGTCCCCGGCGAAGTACCAGCCCTGCTGGGCGAACCGCGACCAGTACGTCTCCTTGAACCGCTCCGGATCACCCCAGATGCCGCGCAGCATCGCCGGCCACGGCTGGTCGAGCACCAGGTAACCGCTGGCCTGCTCGCCGTGATCGGTGCCCGGCGCCAGCTCGTTGCCGTCGTCGTCGACGATCTTGGCCGAGATGCCCGGCAGCGCGCGCATCGCCGACCCCGGCTTGCAGTGCGTCACGCCCGGCAGCGGCGAGATCATGATCCCGCCGGTCTCGGTCTGCCACCAGGTGTCCACGACCGGCGTCTTGTCGCCGCCGAACACCAGGCGGTACCAGCGCCAGGCCTCCGGGTTGATGGGCTCACCGACCGAGCCGAGCAGCCGCAGGCTGGACAGGTCGTGTTCGAAGGCGAGCTCGCGGCCCCACTTCATGAAGGTGCGCACCACCGTCGGCGCCGTGTAGTAGACGGTGACGCCGTACTTCTCGATGACCTGGAAGTGCCGGTGCTCGTCGGGGGACGCGGGGGTGCCCTCGTACACGACCTGGGTGACGCCGTTGGACAGCGGCCCGTAGACGATGTAGGTGTGCCCGGTCACCCAGCCGATGTCGGCGGTGCACCAGTAGACGTCGGACTCGGGCTTGATGTCGAACACATAGTGATGGGTGTAGGACGCCTGGGTCAGGTAGCCGCCCGAGGTGTGCATGATGCCCTTGGGCTTGCCCGTGGTTCCGGAGGTGTACAGCAGGAACAGCGGATGCTCGGAGTCGAAGGCCTCGGGGGTGTGCTCGGTCGACGCGTTCGGCACGGTCTCGTGCCACCACGTGTCGCGGCCCTCGGTCCACGGCACCTCGATGCCGGTGCGCTGCACCACCAGCACGTGCTCGACGGGGCTGCTGTCGCCGAGGGCCTCGATCGCCTCGTCGACGCCGGCCTTCAGTGGGGCTGCCTTGCCGCGGCGGAACTGGCCGTCGGTGGTGATCACCAGCTTGGCCTCGGCGTCTTCGATCCGGGCCTTCAGGGCTGACGCGGAGAACCCGGCGAACACCACCGAGTGCATGGCGCCGAGCCGGGCGCAGGCCAGCATCGCGATGATCGCCTCGGGCACCATCGGCATGTAGATGGCCACCCGGTCGCCCTTGGTCAGCCCGAGTTCGGTCAGCGTGTTCGCGGCCTGGCACACCTCGTCCTTGAGCTGGGCGTAGGTGATGTCGCGCGCGTCGCCGACCGGCTCGCCCTCCCAGTGGATGGCCACGCGGTCTCCGTTGCCGGCTTCGACGTGGCGGTCCACGCAGTTGTAGGCGACATTGAGCTTGCCGCCGACGAACCACTTCGCGACCGGGGCCTCCGACCAGTCCAGCACCTCGGTGAACGGGGTGTCCCAGGCCAGGCGTTCGGCCTGCGCGGCCCAGAAGCCCAGCCGGTCCTCGGCGGCCTCGTCATAGAGCGCCTCGGTGGCGTTGGCCTGGGCGCTGAACTCGGGCGGCGGCGGGTAGGAAGCCTGAACGTCAACGTGCGTCTCGGTCATGTCTGTGAGGGTAGTCACCCAACGTTGCATCGACGTTGGCAACTCACAGGCGCCGCTGCGGACGGCAGTTGACGCGCGCCGAACGTCGCGGCCGGCGCGCCCATCGGTACCCGGTCCATCCACTACCGTGTGCGGGCGTGACCGATCCGCTCGCCCCGTTGACCGCTCTGCCCGGCGTCGCCGAGGCCGGTGAGGAGGCTCGCGAGGCGCTCGGGCGGGCCCACCGGCACCGCACCAACCTGCGCGGGTGGCCGGCGACGGCCGCCGAGGCGGCCCTGCGGGCGGCGCGCGCGTCCTCGGTGCTCGACGGCGGACCGCTGCAGTTCGCGCCCGAAGGCTCCGTCGGTTCGGAGGGCGCCGAGAAGGATCCCGTGCTCGCCGGCGCGCTGCGGGTGGCCGAGGCGTTGGAGGGCGGTGAGGGTGCGTTGGTCGGTGTGTGGCGGCGCGCACCGCTGCAGGCCATCGCCCGGCTCCACTCCCTGGCCGCCGCGGACCTGGTGGCCGACGACGCGCTGGGTCGGCCACGCGGCGACGCCGACATCGGGCGGCGACTGGAACTGTTGGCCGACCTCGTGACCGGCGGCACCCGCGTGCCCGCGACGGTGCTGGCCGCGGTGGCGCACGGCGAACTTCTCACGCTCGCACCGTTCGGCAGCGCGGACGGCGTCGTGGCGCGCGGAGTGTCTCGGCTGATCACCATCGCCAGCGGGTTGGACCCGCACGGGCTCGGCGTCCCCGAGATGCACTGGATGCGACGCTCGGGCGACTACACCGCAGCGGCACGGGGATTCGCGTCGGGCACACCGGACGGGCTGGCGGCGTGGCTGGTGCTCAGCAGCGAGGCACTGCACGCCGGGGCCCGCGAAGCGCTCGCGATCGCGGTGGCGCAGACCTCCTGACGGACGGGTCGCAGACCGCCTGCAGCAAAAGAAAACGGGCGGCGTCCGAAGTAATTCGAAAAGTACTTCGGCGCGCCGCCCGCGAGCACGAGCCTCCGGTTACCATGCGTGCGTATGGGGTTGCGTGGGTGGCCTCGGCGTCCGTGCGATCCGCTGCGACTGCGACTCCACCCAAAGAGCCGTCGAGGTCGTCCGATCTTCGCACTTACGCAGGCCCGCAACACTTTTGCCTGTTCCGCGGCATGTGCGCCGCGTGGGTTCCGGGACCCGTGCTGGGGAGCCGAGGTTGGGAGATCGAGCCTTCTCTTCCGGCTCGGCCTTGGCCTCACCCGGCTTCCGTGCTTCCTTTGTACTACGTGACCACGGTCACATCAAGGGCCAATCACCGGATTGTTACCCGGGCCCCGTCAGCAACGGCGCCAGCGTGCGCTCAGAACGCGAAGCGGCGCAGCAACGTGTAGGTCAGTGCGCCGGCGGCCAGGGCGCTGACCCCGACGGCGAAACTGGTCGCGACGGCGGCTCCGGACGGCGCGGCGGGAAGACGGTCACGCAGCGACACGGGCTTGGAGAACGACCGCATCTGCCATCCGCGAGCGGCCGCTTCCTTGCGAAGCGTCCGGTCGGGATTGACGACGGTCGGATGGCCGACGGTCTCGAGCATCGGCACGTCGGTGATCGAGTCGGAGTAGGCGTAGCAGTGTTCCAGCGCGTAGTCCTCGCGCGCGGCCAGGGCGCGGATGGCCTCGGCCTTCGCGTCGCCGTAGCAGTAGAACGCGATCTCGCCGGTGTACTTGCCGTCTTCGACGACCATCCGGGTGGCCATCGCATGGGTGGCGCCGAGCGCGCGCGCGATCGGTCCGACGATCTCCTCCCCGGAGGCCGACACGATCACGACGTCGCGGCCGCAGAGCTTGTGATCGGAGATCAGCTCGGCTGCTTCGGCAAACACCAGCGGGTCGACGATGTCATGCAGCGTCTCGCCGACCACCGACTTCACCTGCTCGACGTCCCAGCCGGCGACCATCGTCGTGATGTAGGACCTCATCCGGTCCATCTGGTCGTGGTCGGCCCCGGACATCAGGAACAGGAATTGCGCGTACGCAGACTTCAGAACAGTCCGCCGATTCATTAGCCCTTGGCTGAAGAACGGTTTGCTGAAAGCGAAAGTGCTGGATTTTGCGATGACGGTTTTGTCGAGGTCGAAGAACGCTGCCGTGCGTACCGGGCGCTCGGAAGGGGACGGACCGTCAGCAGCTCGGGGGCTCGTCACCGGGTCGGATGAGGTCACAGCGCCAGCATAGAGCGCCCTCGAGTGACAAATCGCGACAGATCGTACAAATTGGCAGTTCACGACAGGTGGCTAGAACTGCAATCTTTTCTGGATTCGACCGACTTCTCTGCGTTGCGGTCTTGCGCCAGCCCGCTCCGGCGTGTGTATAGTGGGCATCACTCGGCTTATGCCGGGTGTGCATCAGCCCGACCCCCCGGGGCTGATACACGACGACCTCCGCCTCCTCCCCCCCTGGCGGGGTCGTCCCTTTTCTGGGGTCATTCGCAAAGCGGATAGGTCCGCTGCCCTGTAGATGGTTGCGGAACGCCGTTTTCGGCGAAGTCGGCCGGCCAGATTGTGGATAAGTCCGCATCGCTCCACAGATCCCTTGACACCCCTTCTCCACCCGGCGCTCTGCGCCCACGCTGAGAAGCATGTCGACCCCCGCCGCCATCCTGATCCTCGTCGCGGACGCCACGCTGAACCTGACGGTCGACCGCGTCGTCGCCGCCGCGGGACTGCAGGTGGTGCGCGCCACCGACCCGTCGAACCGGCGCGCGTGGACCGGCGCCGCGGCGGTGCTGCTCGACGCGGCCGCAGCCCGCCGGTGCGCAGGGCAGGGGCTGCCGCGCCGCGCCCGAGTGCTGCTGGTCAGCGGTTCTGCGCCCGAACCGGCGGCGTGGGAGGCCGCCGTCGCCGTCGGCGCTGCGCGGGTGCTGACCGTCCCCGCTCAGGAGGCGGAGCTGATGGCCGTGCTCGCGGAGGCCGCCGAAGCCGCACACGACGGCGGTGCGCGCGGCGCGGTGGTGGCGGTGATGTCCGGCCGGGGTGGTGGCGGTGCCTCGGTGTTCGCGGTGGCGCTCGCGCGCACGGCCGCCGACTCGCTGCTCGTCGACGGCGATCCGTGGGGCGGCGGACTGGATCTGGTGCTCGGCAGCGAGACCGAACAGGGTTTGCGCTGGCCGGATCTCGCCGTGGCAGGGGGACGGCTGACCTATCCGGCGTTGCGCGACGCGCTGCCGCAACGGCACGGCGTCAGCGTGCTGTCCGGCAGCCGCGTGCTGTCCGGGGAGCGGCCGTCCGACGACATCGATCCGCTGCCGCTCGGCGCGGTGCTCGACGCCGGCAGCCGGGGCGGGGTCACCGTGGTCTGCGATGTCGCCCGACGGCCTGCGCCCGCCACCGACACGGCGTTGGCCGCGGCCGATCTGGTGGTGTTGGTCACACCGGCCGACGTCCGGTCGTGCGCCGCAGCAGCGGCCACCGGCCGGTGGGTCGCGAGCGCCAACCCCAACACCGGCGTGCTCGTGCGGGGGCCGGCTCCCGGCGGGCTGCGCCCGGTCGACGTCGCCCGCATCGTCGGGTTGCCGCTGCTCGCGTCCATGCGACCCCAGCCGGGCATCGAACAGCAGCTGGAGCGCGGCGGGTTGCGCGTGCCGCGCCGGTCGCCGCTCGCGGTGGCAGCGCGGACGGTGCTCGCGGTGCTGCAGACCAAGCCGTCGGGCGCCGAGGCGGAGGCCGCCGCGTGAACGCCCCGCTGCTGGACCGGGTGCGGGAGCGGCTGGCCGCCGAAGGTGCGGCACTGCGGCCGAGCGTGGTCGCCGCGGCAATCCGCGCGGAGTCCGGCGGGGTGCTGGGTGACACCGAAGTGCTGACCAGCATGCGTGAGCTGCAGACCGAACTCGTCGGCGCCGGCATCCTCGAACCGCTGCTGTGCGCGCCGGGCACCACCGACGTGCTCGTCACCGCCCCCGACGCGATCTGGGTCGACGACGGATCCGGTTTGCGACGCACCCCGATCTCGTTCGCTGACGAGGCGGCGGTCCGGCGCCTCGCCCAGCGGTTGGCGCTTGCCGCAGGGCGTCGCCTCGACGATGCGCAGCCCTGGGTCGACGGGCATCTGAGCAGTCTCGGTCCGGCGGGAGGGGGCGCGGCACTGAGTGTTCGGCTGCACGCGGTGCTGCCGCCGATCGCCGCGGCGGGCACCTGCCTGTCGCTGCGGATCCTGCGGCCGGCGACCCAGGATCTCGACGCACTCATCGAGTCCGCAGCGATCAGCGCTGAGGCGGCCGCGCTGCTGCGTGGCGTGATCGGCGCCCGGCTGGCGTTCCTCGTCTCGGGCGGGACCGGCGCGGGGAAGACCACCTTGCTCGCCGGGCTGCTCGGGGCCGTGCCCGCCGACGAGCGGATCGTGTGTGTCGAGGATGCCGCCGAACTGGCGCCCCGCCACCCCCACGTGGTCAAGCTGGTCGCGCGCTGCGCGAACGTCGAAGGAGTCGGCGAGGTCACCGTCCGCGACCTGGTCCGGCAGGCGCTGCGGATGCGGCCCGACCGGATCGTCGTCGGTGAGGTGCGCGGTGCCGAGGTCGTCGACCTGCTCACCGCGCTGAACACCGGCCACGACGGCGGCGCCGGCACCGTGCACGCCAACAACCCCGCCGAGGTGCCGGCACGGTTCGAGGCACTGGCCGCGCTCGGTGGTCTGGACCGCGCCGCGCTGCACAGCCAGCTCGGCGCCGCGATCCAGGTCGTGCTGCACGTGTCGCGGGACCGCGCCGGAAGGCGCCGGCTCAGCGAGATCGGCATGCTCCGGCGCGGCGACGACGGCCGCGTGCGAGTGCTGCGCTGCTGGCACATCGACGACGGCTTCGACCGCTGGGTCGACGACCTGCGCCGGCTCATCGACATCCGGAGCCGATCGTGACGGCGGCGGTGATCCTGGCGCTGGCGGTGCTCGTGGCGCCGTCCACCTCGCGCCGGCGGGTTCGGGTCCTTCTGAGAGCCCGGCGGCGCCGCCCGCCCGCCGCGTTCGGGGGACTGCTCGCGTGTCTGGCCCTGACGCCGCTGCTGCCGCTGAGCGCGGTCGTCTCCGCCGCGGTGATGTTGGGCGTGCTGGTGCTGCGGCGGCGCGGACGCCGGCGCCGCCGGGACGCCGTCGAGGAGGCCACGGCCCTGCAGGGTGCGCTCGACGTGCTCGTCGCCGAATTGCGCGTCGGGGCCCACCCGGTCGCCGCCATCGGGGTCGCCGCTCGCGAATCCGACGGCCGCGTCGCCGGATCGTTCGGCGCGGTCGCGGCGCGTGCGATGCTCGGCGCCGACGTGGCGGCCGGATTGCGCGCGGAGGCCCGCCACTCCGGTGCGCCGGGCCATTGGGAGCGGCTGGCGGTGTGCTGGCAGCTCGCGCAGACGCATGGGCTGGCGATCGCGACGTTGATGCAGGCCGCGCAGCGCGACCTCGGCGAGCGCGAACGGTTCCGGTCGCGTGTCGACGCCGCGATGGCCGGTGCGCGGGCCACCGGGAGTGTGCTGGCCGGGCTGCCCCTGCTGGGCGTGCTGATGGGGTGTGCGATCGGCGCCGACCCGCTCGGGTTCCTGTTCTCCGGTGGCGCCGGCGGCTGGCTGCTGTGCCTGGGGACGCTGTTCGTCGGGGCCGGCCTGCTGTGGTCGGACCGCATCACCGCGCGGGTGCTGACGTGATGTGGGCTGCGGCGCTGCTCGCTGCCGCGGTGCTCGCCCTGCCGCGGGCCGCCGGGGCGAGGATCGTGACCGACAGGCGCGCGCCCGCCGACGCCGGTGCGCGGGTCACGTCCGACGATCCGCTCGCGGTGGCCGCCACGCTCGACCTGCTCGCCGCGTGTCTGCGCGCCGGCATGGCGGTGTCGACCGCGGCCGCCGGCGTCGCCGCGTCGGCACCAGCACCGCTCGCGGCGGTGTTGCAGCGGGCCGCCGACCTGCTGGCGCTCGGCGCCGACGCCGGTCAGGCCTGGGGCGATCGGCCGGACGACACCGATCCGCATGTGCGTGCCTTCCTGCGGATGGCGCGGCGGTCGGCGGCGTCGGGGGCGGCGCTCGCGCAGGGTGTCGAAGACCTCGCCGTAGCGCTGCGCGCCGATGCCGCAGACGCGGCGGGAGCCAGGGCCGAGCGCGCATCGGTGCTCATCGCCGGCCCGCTGGGCCTGTGCTACCTGCCCGCTTTTCTGTGCCTGGGCATCGTGCCCGTCGTGGCCGGGCTGGCCGCAGACGTCCTGCGCTCAGGGGTGTTGTGACAACCATCGAGGAGGAAACACATGGTCAGACAACGGATTACGGAGCTGCGGTCCCGCCTGCTCGTGCTGGCGGTCGCCGACGACGGCATGTCGACCGTCGAGTACGCCATCGGGACTTTGTTTATCTGCCCCTGCCGCGTTGGGTCATTCGTAAAAACGGTCTTCTGAACTGGGTGGTTATGGCCTGTCGCAGGCGATCGGGTTGTTGAGGGAC
>NZ_JYNL01000047.1 GCF_001044235.1 Mycolicibacterium chlorophenolicum
GCGCAAATGGATGCGTCTGTCGAAGAAGAAGCTGCGTGACCGTATCGATGTGTGGGTGGCTGATTACGATCCCGCCGCGGTTCGGGTCCCGCCGACGGTGGCGCAGAACTGCTACGTCGAGGTCGAAGCGCATCCCGAGGCGGCGGGGATGGCGATGGTGGGGGGTGTGTTGGATGCGGTCGACGCTTCCGCGTTCGATCAGCGCCTGGATCTGATTGCGGGGTCGGTGTGCGCCGACGATCCCCGCTCCAAGGCGCAGCGGCGCGCCGCGGCGTGTGGCGCGCTGGGGCGTGGTGAGGGGTCGTTGGCCTGCCTGTGCGGATCAGCTGACT
>NZ_JYNL01000048.1 GCF_001044235.1 Mycolicibacterium chlorophenolicum
CCGCACCACCAGGGCCGGCTACGACCATGCAGCCTCACCCGACCCACCCGGGTCACAGCCCAACGTAACAACACGAAGTAACTGCAACTACGAACTTAAGGAACACCCATGAAGACGCTCTACACCGCAGAGGCCCTGGCCACCGGCGAGGGACGCGACGGCCACGGCCGGTCCTCCGACGGCCGGCTCGACTTCGACCTGGCCATCCCCAAGGAGATGGGCGGCAGCGGCAACGGCACCAACCCCGAGCAGCTCTTCGCCGTCGGCTACGCCGCCTGCTTCCACTCCGCGCTGCGACTGGTCGCCCGGCAGGACAAGGTCGATGTCTCCGATTCGTCTGTCGGAGCACGGGTCTCGATCGGCCAGCTCGACAACGGCGGCTTCGGTCTGGCGGTCGAGCTGGAGGTCACGCTGCCCAACGTCGACGCCGAGACGGCCCGTCAGGTGACCGAGAAGGCCCACCAGGTGTGCCCGTACTCCAACGCCACCCGCGGCAACATCGACGTCACGCTCAACGTCACCGACGACTGAGCGTCTGCGCGAACGCGCCGACCCGGTCGATGAACCGGTCGAAGAACGCCGCAGGATCGACCCCGACACCGATGAGCGCGTTGGGTTCCCGTCCCCAGTGCCCGCTCCAGTCGGCGATCGTCATCCCGCGCGTCAGCGTGCCGGTCAGCTCGACGTCGACCGGGGCGGCGCGGCACGCCACCAGCTCCGGGTCCAGCGCGACCGCGGCGGCCAGCGGGTCGTGCAGGTGGGCCAGATAGCCCTCGCCCTGGTCGTGGTGGAACTCGAAGTAGAACCGCATCGCGTCTTCGAGCACCCGGATCAGCGCGTTGCCGGCTGCGGAGGCCGTCCCGTGGGTGTCGTGGACCGACATCGGGGGAGACGGCGCCCCCGCGGCGTCGGCGAGCCGGCTCAGCAACTCCGGGGTCATCGTGATGTTCTCGGTGACGTTGAGGCCCAACACGATCGGCAGGCTCGGCGCGCCCGCCCATCCGGCGAACACCTCGGCCGCCGATTCCGGATCCACGCTGGTGTTCCACTCGGCGACGGGGGTGGTGTTGCCGCGGTAGTCGAACGCGCCGCCCATGATCACGAGCCGCCGGATCAGCCGGGGCAGCTCCGGCTCGGCGCGCAGCGCGAGCGCCAGGTTGGTCAGCGGTCCGGTGGCGATCCCGATCAGCGTGCCGGGATGGGCGTGTGCCGCCCGGATCCAGGCCTGCGCGGCGTCGTGCTCGGTGAGCCGCGCCGAGGTGGCCGGCAGCCGGGCATACCCGAGGCCCTGAGGTCCATGGGTGTCCTCCGCGGTGCGCAGCGGTGCCGTCAACGGCGACTCCGATCCCATGGACACCGGCACACCGGTGATGCCGCACAGCTCGAGCAGACCGAGGTTGTTCTCGCAGACCTGATGCACACCGACGTTTCCCGCGGTGGAGGCGATGCCGACCACGTCGGCCTCCGGGCTGCCGAACAGGTACACCAGGGCCATCGCGTCATCGACGCCGGTGTCCACGTCGAGGAACACCGGCAGGCGTTCGGCGCTCACCAGTGCACGCCGGGCACCAACCGCACCGCCCGCTTGACCTGGCGGGGCACCCGCACCGAGGGCACCGGCCGGGCGGGCCGCCGCGGGCGCCGCACCACCGCGGGACGGCTCTCGGCCACGCCGCGCGCGGCCGCCGAGTCGGGATAGCCCAGGTACAGCTGGTGCAGGATCCGCCGCGTCAGCCGCGGCGTGAAGTACGTGCCGAGATCAGACAGCGTGCCGACCGGGGTGTCGATGCGCGGCGGCTTGTCGATCAGGCCGCGGACCACCATCGCGGCCGCGTGTTCGGCGGAGATCGGAGGCATCGGGTTGAGCCTACGCGACGGCGCGATCATCGGCGTCGCGACCAGCGGCATGTGGATGGTGGTGAACGTGATGTGGTCCGAGAGTGTCTCGGTCCCAACGACTTCGGTGAACGCGTCCAGTGCGGCCTTGCTGGCGACGTAGGCGCTGTATTTCGGGCTGGCAGCCTGCACGCCGGCGCTGGAGACGTTGACCACGTGGCCGTACCGTCGCTCGCGCCAGTGCGGCAGCAGCGCCAGCACCAGCCGCACGGGCCCGAAGTAGTTGACCGCCATCACCCGCTCGTAGTCGTGCAGCCGATCGGTCGAAGCGACCACCGACCGCCGGATCGACCGGCCGGCGTTGTTGACCAGATAGTCGACGTGGTCGAAGCGGCCGAGGATGTCCTTGACGGTGTGTTCCACGGCGGCCGAGTCGGTGACGTCGCACGTGAAGGCGTGCGCGTCGCCGCCGGCCGCGCGGATCTCGGCGATCAGGTCGTCGAGGGCGTCGCCGTTGCGCGCCAACGCGAAGACCGTCGCCCCGCGGGCGGCCACCGCGATCGCCGAGGCACGCCCGATCCCGCTCGACGCCCCGGTGATGATGACGTGCTTGCCGACCAGCGGTCCCGCCGGATCCTCGCGCCGCGCCCGTTCGGGATCGAGGTGCTCGGCCCAGTACCGCCACAGCCGTGGTGCGTAGCTCGCGAACTCCGGCACCACGATTCCGGTGCCCCGCAGTGCCTCGTCGGTGTGGTCGCGGATGAAGGTCGGGGCGAGTTCGACGACATCGAGGACCTCGCCCGGGATGCCCAGCTGAGTGGCGGCCATGTTGCGCAACACCTTTGCGCGCCCGGTCACCCCGAGCAGTGGTGCCGCGGTCGCGCGGGGCAGCGATCCGACCAGAGGCGGCAGCCCCGCCTCGGAGGCGACGCCGCGGTAGATGCCGCGCAGGCCGATCGTGGTCGGCGCGGTCAGGTGGAACGTCTCACCGTCGCGGCCGTCGAGGTGCATCAACGCGCTCAGCCCGTCGACCACGAAGTCCACGGGCACGATGTTGGTGCGTCCGGTGTCGGGCAGCAGCATCGGCGTGAAACGGGGCAGCGCGGCGAGCGCGGACAGGATCGGGAAGAAGTAGTAGGGACCGTCGATCTTGTCCATCTCCCCGGTGCGCGAATCGCCCACGACGACCGCGGGCCGGTAGACGCGGAACCGTAATCCGGGGGCCGCCCGCACCAGCAGTTCGGCCTCGAACTTCGTCCGGTGATAGGGCGTGGGCAGTTCCTGTCCGACGTCGACGTCGTCCTCGGTGAACTCACCGCGAAAGCTGCCGGCGACCGCGATCGACGACACGTGATGCAACGTCGCGCCGAGGCGGCGGGTCAGCGCGATGACCGCGCGCGTGCCGTCGACGTTGGCCTCCCGCTGCCGCTGCTCGGGAGCGGTGATGTCGTAGATCGCCGCGCAGTGCACGACATGGTCGACGGTTCCCAGCATCGCGTCGTCGTCGTCGGTCAGCCCGAGATCGGGCGCGGTCAGGTCGCCGACCAGCGGCGTCACCCGCCCGTCCCAGCGCTGGGCCAGACGCTCGAAGCGGCCGAGGGATTCGCGGCGCACGAGCACGTGCACCGCCTCGGTGCCGGGCCGGGCCAGCAGGCGGGTCACGATATGACGGCCCAAGAACCCGGTACCGCCGGTAACGACATAGCGCATGCGGGACATGGTCACCTGCCGATGGGAAAAGGTCAACACCCAGTTCGGCCGCGGTAGCACGGCGGAAACAATCCGGGCCTACCGTGTCGCCATGCCGTCTCGCCGACGCTCCGCCCTGGTGGGCAGGCTCGTCGTCGACCAGCCCGGCCGGCCACAGCAGGCGATCCTCGACGAGTTGCGGCGGGTGATCCTCGACGGCGCCGTGCCCCCGGGCACCCTCATCCCGCTGGCCGAGGTCGCCGAGCTCTTCGGTGTCAGCCAGATCCCGGTCCGCGAGTCCCTCAAGACGCTGATCGGCGAGGGGCTGGTGTCGCACCGCAGTAACGCCGGGTACGCCGTCGCCCAGCTGACGCCCCAGGAGCTGCGCGAGATGTACATCGTGCGGGAGACGCTGGAGTCCGCGTCGTTGTCCGTGGCGATCGCCAACGCCACCGACGAGGACCGGGCCGCCATCGTGGCGGCGAATGACGTTCTACAGCAGGCGGTTCGCGACGACGACCCGGCGGCCTACCACCGGCAGAGCCGCACGTTCCACCTGGCGCTGGCGCGTCCGTCGCGGATGCACCGGCTGCTGCACATGCTCGAGTCCGCATGGAACGTCACCGAACCGGTGCAGTCGATGGTGCACGTGGGACCCGCAGACCGCGCCGCGCTGCATGCCGACCACTGCCAGATGGTGTCGGCGTTCCTCGCCGGCGATGTCGAGGGCCTGCTCTCCGCGTCGGAACTGCATGCGCAGCGGCTCAATGCCGTGATCGCGACGCTGCCCACCGACACCGGCCTGCTGTCGACGGATATATCTTCGGCGCAATAGCCAGGTGTCTCAGCGGAAACGCCGATGCAATACGGCGTGGCTACGGTCCGCGCATGACGGAGATCGACACCCCGCAGCCCACCAAGGAACTCCCGCCCGGCGCGGTCGTCGGCGCCGGTGACCTCGTCGAAGCGTCCGGTCACCCGATCGGCGGCGGCGTCATCAAACCCGGCTACGACCCGAGGCTGACCAACGAGGATCTGGCGCCGCTGGGAAAGCAGACCTGGTCCTCCTACAACATCTTCGCGTTCTGGATGTCCGACGTGCACAGCGTCGGCGGCTACGTGACGGCCGGCAGCCTGTTCGCGCTCGGACTCGCCAGCTGGCAGGTGCTCGTCGCGCTCCTGATCGGCATCGTCATCGTCTACGTCTTCTGCAACCTGGTGGCCAAGCCCAGTCAGGCCACCGGTGTGCCCTATCCGGTGATCTGCCGCAGCGTGTTCGGCGTGCTCGGAGCCAACATCCCGGCGATCATCCGCGGGCTGATCGCCGTGGCCTGGTACGGCATCCAGACCTACCTGGCCTCGGCTGCCCTGGATGTGGTGCTGCTCAAACTCTTTCCGGGCCTGGCCCCCTACGCAGACGTCGACACTCACGGTTTCCTCGGGTTGCCGCTGCTGGGCTGGGGCAGCTTCATCCTGCTGTGGGTGCTCCAGGCGTGCGTGTTCTGGCGCGGCATGGAGGCGATCCGCCGGTTCATCGACTTCTGCGGCCCGGCAGTGTATGTCGTGATGTTCCTGCTGTGCGGCTATCTGATCTACAAGGCCGGATGGGGCGCGATCGACCTGAACCTCGGCGACGTCACCTACACCGGGCTGGACTCCGTTCCCGTCATGCTCGGCGCCATCGCCCTGGTGGTGTCCTACTTCTCCGGGCCGATGCTGAACTTCGGCGACTTCTCCCGGTACGGCAAGTCCTTCGACGCGGTCAAACGGGGGAACTTCCTCGGTCTACCGGTGAACTTCCTGGTTTTCTCGCTGCTGGTGGTCGTCACGGCGTCGCTGACGGTGCCGGTGTTCGGCGAGCTGCTCACCGATCCGGTCGAGACCGTCGCGCGCATCGACTCCACGTTCGCGATCGTGTTGGGCGCCTTGACCTTCACGATCGCGACCATCGGCATTAACATCGTCGCCAACTTCATCTCCCCGGCCTTCGACTTCTCCAACGTCAGCCCGCAGCGGATCAGTTGGCGCGCAGGCGGCATGATCGCCGCCGTCGGCTCCGTGCTCATCACCCCGTGGAATCTCTACAACAACCCCGAGGTCATCCATTACACGCTGGAGACGCTCGGCGCGTTCATCGGACCGCTCTTCGGCGTGCTCATCGCGCACTACTACCTGGTGCACCGGCAGAAGGTGATCGTCGACGACATGTTCACCCTCGACGAGAACGGAACCTACTGGTACTCCAAGGGTTACAACCCTGCCGCGGTCATCACCACGATCGTCGCTGCGGTGGCGGCGATGATCCCCGTCCTGCTCGGCGGATCCGTGACCGGCATGCACACCGCCGCGCAGTACAGCTGGTTCATCGGTTGCGGTATCGGTTTCGGCCTCTACTACCTGCTGGCCACCAGGACCAGCAGGTTCGCCGTCGCGCCACTGCCGTGACGCTGATCTGGGTCGTCAACCCGAACACCACCGAGGCGATGACGGCCGCGATCACGCGCAGCGCCCTCGCGGTCGTCGCACCCGGAACCACCGTCGCCGGCATCACGCCGGAGTCCGGTCCGCCGTCCATCGAGAGCCACTACGACGAGGCGATGAGCGTGCCCGGGGTGCTCACGGCGATCCGGCGCGGCGAGGAACAGGGCGTGGACGGGTACGTGATCGCCTGCTTCGGCGACCCGGGACTCGACGCCGCCCGCGAGGTGGCTCGCGGGCCGGTGATCGGCATCGCCGAAGCCGCCATGCACACCGCCAGCCACCTCGGCCGTGGATTCAGCGTGGTGACCACCCTCGGCCGCACGATCGGCCGGGCCGCGGAACTCGCCGAACGCTATGGGATGCAACGGTTCTGCCGCGGCATCCACGCCTGCGAGCTGCCGGTTCTCGATCTGGACACCGATCCCGACGCGGTCAAGATCGTCACCGAGGCGTGCCGGCAGGCGGTCGACGCCGACGGGTCCGACGTCGTGGTGCTGGGGTGCGCCGGCATGGCCGACATGTGCGCGGTGATCTCCGCGGACGTGGGCGTGCCGGTGGTCGACGGGGTGAGCGCGGCGACGCTCACCGTCCAATCGCTGGTGGCGATGGGCCTGAAGACGTCGACGCGCGGCGAATACGCACCGCCGCCGGAGAAGGTCTACGCCGTCGGCGGGTGAACGCGGCGCCAGTGCTCGGCGATCTCGAGACGCCGGGCCAGCCACACGCCGTCGTGGGTCTGCACGTGGTCCAGGAATCTCTCCAGCGCCCTGGTGCGCGCCGGCCTGCCCGCGAGCCGGCAGTGCAGGCCGACCGAGAGCATCTTGGGCGCCCCGTCCAGCCCCTCGGCGTAGAGCACGTCGAAGGCGTCGCGCAGATGCGCGTAGAACTCGTCGCCGTTGGCGAATCCGGCTGCTGAGGCGAACCGCATGTCGTTGGTGTCGAGGGTGTACGGCACGACCAGATGATCGGTGTCGCGCACCGTGACCCAGTACGGCAGGTCGTCGGCGTAGGAGTCCGAGTCGTAGGTGAAGCCGCCGTGTTCGACGACGAGCTCGCGGGTGTTCGGCGAATCCCGGCCCGTGTACCAGCCGCGCGGTGCGGCGCCGGTGAGATCGCGCAGGATCTGCACCGCCTCGGCCATGTGCGCGCGCTCGGTGTCCCGGTCGATCAGTTGGTAGGACGTCCACACCAGTCCGTGACAGGCGATCTCGTGGCCGAGTTCACCGAACGCGGCGACCGCCTCGGGGTTGCGCTGCAGGGCCCGTGCGACCGCGAAGACGGTCAGCGGGATGCCGCGCCGTTCGAACACCCTGAGCAGCCGCCACAGTCCGGCGCGAGAACCGTACTCGTACAACGACTCCATGCTCATGTGCCGGTTGGGGAAGGCCTGCGCCGGGGTGATCTCCGAGAGAAACGTCTCCGACGCCGGATCGCCGTCGAGGACCGAGTTCTCGGCTCCCTCTTCGTAATTGAGGACGAACTGTACGGCGATCGCCGCGCCGCCGGGCCACTGGGGGTCGGGCGGGGTGCGGCCGTAGCCGACCATGTCGCGGGCAGTGCTCATGCCAACTCGCCGAAGAGCCGCAGCCGGGCCATGCCGCCGTCGGGATAGATGTCCAGCCGGGCCTCGGAGACGACGGCGTCCGACTGGACGGGGAAGCGGTGCCGGGTGTCGGCGAGAAGGTCGGTGCGCGGCAGGATTTCGATCCAGTCGCCGTCCCGGGTGAGCCCGGACAGCCGCGCCGCGCCGGGGCTGTTGCCGAGGAAGTAGCTGGTGTCGAGTTCGACCATGCGGATCACACCGGGGCCGGCCAGGCGCAGGTGCACCCAGTCGTTGCCGTCGTCGCGCCGCCGCGCGGTCTCCCAGCCGTCGCCCATGACGTTCGCGACGCCGGGGAAGATGAGGTTCTGCGGGGAGCTGTAGAACCGGTTCGAACAGTCGAGGACGAGGCCGCCGTTGTCCAGCGCCGCCAGATCGAGACCGGTCACGTCGGTGAACCGGCGGTCGGGTCGGCCCTCGCCGTGTACCCGCAAGCGAGCCACGCCTCCGTCGGGAAAGATGCTCAATCTCACGTGCGTCCACCGCTTTTCGGACGTCACGATGAACGGGTTGCGGGTATCGCCGCACACCGGGGCACGCTCCACGATGGTCGTCCACCCTGGGTCCCGGGCCAGCAGCTCGGGGCGCCGGTAGTCGTCCATCTCGATCGCCTCGACCGAGATCTCGGGTGGGTAGTTGCCCGTGAAGAACGCGGTGTCCACCATCACGCCGCGGATGACGCCGGGCACGCCCAGCCGCACGATCGCCTCGTCGTGACCGGGATCGCGTCGGCGTCGGGTCTCCCAGCCGTCGTAGATCTGGCCCTTGTGGCCGAACGAGGCGGGCCGGTAGGTCGCCGGGCCCGGCCTGATCAGATTCTCCTTCTCGGCGAACGTCTCGTCGTTCGCCCAGATCACCGCGCCACCCACGGGGCGCAGAGCGAGGTCGGGCAACCAGGTGAAGTCCGGTTCCGGCTCGGCCATCCGCCCATCGTCACAGAAGGCCGGCGGTTCGGCGCGCCGAGAGCCGCCGCGGCGGGAGGCTTGCCAACCGACAGCGGCATGGCATAGGAGAGACACATGCCGATCGATCCGAACGCCGTAGGCGTCACCACCCCGCCGCAGACCTTCCGCTGGAAGGACCGCGACACGCTGCTCTACGCGCTCGGCGTCGGTGCGGGCACCGCCGACCTCGCGTTCACCACCGAGAACAGTCACGACATCTCCCAGCAGGTGCTGCCGACCTACGCCGTGATCGCCTGTTCCCCGTTCGCCGCAGCCGGGAGCATCGGCTCCTTCGACTTCAGTCGGCTGCTGCACGGCTCGCAGAGCATCCGGCTGTTCGCGCCGCTGCCGGCCGCGGGCGCGCTGAGCGTCATCAGCGAAGTCGCCGACATCCAGGACAAGGGCGAGGGCAAGAACGCGATCGTGATGCTCAAGGCGACCGGCAGCGATCCCGAAACCGGAGCCGCGGTGGCCGAGACGCTCACCACCCTGGTGATCCGCGGCGAAGGCGGGTTCGGCGGCCAACCCGGCCAGCGGCCGGTCGCGCCGCAGATCCCCGAGCGGGAACCCGACGCGACGGTCACCCTGCCCACCCGGGAGGACCAGGCGCTGATCTACCGGCTGTCCGGCGATCGCAACCCCCTGCACAGCGACCCGTGGTTCGCTGCGCTGGCCGGGTTCCCGAAGCCGATCCTGCACGGGCTGTGCACCTACGGCGTTGCCGGCCGCGCGTTGGTGGCGGCTCTGGGAGGCGGTGACGCCACCAGGATCACCGCGATCTCGGCCCGCTTCACGTCCCCGGTGTTCCCCGGCGACACCCTATCGACGTCGATCTGGCGGCTGGATGCCGGCGCCGCGGTGTTCCGGACCGAGGCTGCGGGCCCCGACGGATCCGATGCCCGCCTGGTGCTGGAGGACGGCACCGCCGAGTTCGCCGAATGATCAGGATCCCGGCGAAGACGCTGGTTGCCCTGGGAAACGGTTTGCTGGACTGGTAGCCTTCGCCTGTGGGCGGGGGTATTGATCTGGACCGCGGATGCGTCCGGCAGGGGTGGGCCAATGTTTGACGGTTTGCGGAGTTCCTCCGCCCGTTCGATCGGCCCTGCACTGTGGGGCTCCGATCAGTACTACTGGTTTACTGCTGTGCTGGCCGCTCGTGGGATGCAGACGGCGACATGCCGATTGGTCGCGGTCTGCATCGCGGCACTCGGGTTGATCCCCGTGGGGCTGCTGGCGAGCCCCGTGGGTCCCCGGGGAACGTTCGGACGGACCGCTGCCGTGGTGATCGCGGTGGCCTGCTTCGGGCTGGCGACGGTGTGGCTGCGGGACCACTGGCCGACGCGCGCGCAGTCGCTGCTGTGCGTGCTGATCGGGTCGATCAGCATCGGGGTGTCGGCGCTGATCCAGGCCAATCCGGTGGTCGGGCTGACGGGGGCCGCAAGCTATGCCGTACTGACCGCGTTCGTGGTGTGCTTTCACACCGCGCGGTTGCTGGCACTGGTGTGGACGGTCGCCGTCTTCGCACTCGGCGTGCTGATCGTGCGGCTGGCGGCGACGGATCTGGCACTGGCGATCTGCGCGGCCGGCATGATCATCCTGCTCAACGTCTTCGTCGCGTTCGCCTGTCGGGCGATGATCCTGCTGATCCAGCCCGACACCCATCACGGCGACATCGAGCAGCTCACCGGCCTGCTGCACCGGGACGCGTTCTATCAGTCGGTCGCCACGCTGCTCGCCTCGCGGAGCCGCAGCGCGGACAAGTACCTCGTGGTGGTCGCGGTGAACATCGACAGCTTCTCGCTGCTGCTCGGGTTGTCCGGACCGAGCGGGGGCAACCGCGCGCGGGTGACGGTCGGCCAGGCGCTGCGCGAGACCGTCCGGCACAACGCGATCGTCGCGCACGTCTCCGACGACGACTTCCTCATCGCCGACAGCTTCACCACCGCCGACGCCTCACCGCTGGTCGAGCGGATCCGCGGGGCGATCGCCGCGACGCCTCAGCGGCTCACGGCGAGCATCGGGGTGGTGTGCACGCCGCTGCCGCCGCTGGCCGCCGAGCCGCCCGACGAGGTGCTCGACAAGCTCATCGCGATCGCCACGCAGGCCATCGAGCAGGCCCGGATGGCGGGCGGCAACCAGGTCCGCTACGTGCTGCGGCCCACGCTCGACGAGGACCCCGACGGCGACGGCGACGATCCCCGGCCCGGCACCGGAAAGAGCGCCTGACTGTCGAACGTCTGTTCGATACACTGGCGGGGTGGGTTGGCACAACGGTCCGCCGGGCTGGGGCGAGATGGAGCGCGTCCTCAACAGCAAGCCGCGCCGCGCCGGCTGGCCGATCGACGGCCAGATCGGTGACGGCGGTGACAGTCCGGCCTGGTCGCGTAAGCGGGGGCGGTACCAACCGCCGGACCCGCCCACCGGTGCGGGGTCGTCGACGCCGTACGCCGAACTGCACACCCATTCCGCCTACAGCTTCCTCGACGGGGCCAGCACGCCCGAAGAACTGGTGGAGGAGGCGGCGCGGCTCGGTCTGCGTGCTCTCGCGCTGACCGACCACGACGGCCTCTACGGGGTGGTCCGGTTCGCCGAGGCTGCCCGGGAACTCGACATCGCGACGGTGTTCGGCGCGGAGCTGTCGCTGGGCGGGGGCAGCCGGACCGACGATCCCGACCCGCCCGGGCCGCACCTCCTGGTGCTCGCGCGGGGCCCGGAGGGGTACCGGCGGCTGTCGCGGCAGCTGGCCGCCGCGCACCTGGCCGGCGGCGCGAAAGGCGTGCTGCGCTACGACTACGACGCGCTGACCGAGGCCGCGGGAGGCCACTGGCAGATTCTCACCGGGTGCCGCAAAGGTCATGTCCGGCAGGCACTGTCGGCCGGTGGCCCGGAGGCGGCGGAGGCCGCGCTCGCCGACCTGGTCGACCGGTTCGGCCGGGACCGCGTCACCGTGGAGCTCACCCATCACGGCCATCCGCACGACGACGAACGCAATGCCGCGCTGGCCGTGCTCGCGCCGCGGTTCGGTCTGGACGTCGTGGCCACCACCGCGGCGCATTTCGCCGAGCCCGCCCGCGGCAGGCTGGCCATGGCGATGGGCGCGATCCGGGCCAGGAACTCGATGGACGAGGCCGCGGGTCACCTTGCCCCGCTGGGAGGTTCGCATCTGCGCTCAGGGGAGGAGATGGCCCGGGTGTTCGCCCACTGCCCCGAGGTGGTCAGCGCCGCCGCCGAACTCGGGGAGCAGTGCGCATTCGGTCTCGCGCTCATCGCGCCGCAGCTGCCGCCGTTCGACGTACCGCCCGGCCACACCGAGAACAGCTGGCTGCGGCACCTGGTGATGCAGGGCGCCCGGGAACGGTACGGGCCTCCCGAGCGGGCGCCCCGCGCGTACGCCCAGATCGAACACGAGCTGCGGGTGATCGAGGCGCTGAACTTCCCGGGTTATTTCCTTGTGGTACATGACATCACGCGGTTCTGCCGGGAGAACGACATCCTCTCGCAGGGCCGGGGGTCGGCGGCCAACTCGGCGGTCTGCTACGCGCTGAAGGTCACCAACGTCGACCCGGTGGCCAACGACCTGCTGTTCGAACGGTTCCTGTCCCCGGCCCGCGACGGCCCGCCCGATATCGACATCGACATCGAATCCGACCTGCGCGAGCAGGCGATCCAGTACGTCTACCAGCGATACGGCCGCGAATACGCCGCCCAGGTGGCCAACGTGATCACCTACCGCGGCCGCAGTGCGGTCCGGGACATGGCGCGCGCACTCGGGTTCTCCCAGGGCCAGCAGGACGCATGGAGCAAACAGCTCAGCCAGTGGGGGAATCTGACCGACGACACCCATGTGGAAGGCATTCCCGACCAGGTCATCGAGCTGGCCACGCAGATCTCCAATCTGCCGCGCCACATGGGCATCCACTCCGGGGGCATGGTGATCTGCGACCGCCCGATCGCCGACGTGTGCCCGGTCGAATGGGCCCGCATGGAGAACCGCAGTGTCCTGCAGTGGGACAAAGACGACTGTGCGGCCATCGGTTTGGTGAAATTCGACATGCTGGGGCTGGGCATGCTCTCGGCGCTGCACTACTGCATCGACCTGGTCGCCGAACACAAGGGCATCGAGGTGGATCTGGCCACGCTGGACCTGTCCGAGGCCGCCGTGTACGAGATGCTGCAGCGCGCCGATTCCGTCGGGGTGTTCCAGGTGGAATCGCGCGCGCAGATGGCCACCCTGCCCCGGCTCAAACCGCGGGTGTTCTACGACCTGGTGGTGGAGGTGGCGCTGATCCGGCCCGGGCCGATCCAGGGCGGGTCGGTGCACCCGTACATCAAGCGCCGCAACGGGGAGGAGCCGGTCACCTACGACCATCCGTCGATGGAGTCGGCGCTGAGAAAGACACTGGGCGTGCCGCTGTTCCAGGAGCAGCTCATGCAGCTGGCGGTGGACTGCGCCGGGTTCTCGGCGGCCGAGGCCGACCAGCTGCGCCGCGCGATGGGCTCCAAACGCTCGACGGAGAAGATGCGCCGGCTGCGCGGCCGGTTCTTCGACGGGATGGCCGAGGTGCACGGCATCACCGGAGAGGTGGCCCAGCGGATCTACGAGAAGCTGGAGGCGTTCGCCAATTTCGGCTTCCCCGAGAGTCATTCGCTGAGCTTCGCGTCACTGGTGTTCTACTCGTCGTGGTTCAAGCTGCACCACCCCGCGGCGTTCTGCGCGGCGCTGTTGCGTGCGCAGCCGATGGGGTTCTACTCGCCGCAGTCCCTGGTGGCCGACGCGCGCCGGCACGGGGTCACCGTGCACGGTCCCGACGTCAACGCCAGCCTTGCGCACGCCACGCTGGAGAACGCGGGTATGGAGGTGCGGCTCGGCCTCGGCAGTGTCCGGCACATCGGCGACGAGCTGGCCGAGCGGCTGGTCGAGGAACGGAAAGCCCACGGCCCGTTCACCTCTCTGCTGGACCTGACCGGGCGGGTGCAGCTGTCGGTGCCGCAGACCGAGGCGCTGGCCACCGCCGGCGCGCTGGGATGTTTCGGGATCACCCGGCGTGAGGGGCTGTGGGCGGCGGGCGCCGCGGCCGCCGAGCGTCCGGACCGGCTGCCCGGGGTCGGGTCGTCCTCGCACGTTCCGTCGCTGCCGGGGATGACCGAACTGGAGCTGACCGCCGCCGACGTGTGGGCCACCGGGGTGTCGCCCGACCGCTACCCGACCCAGTTCCTGCGGGAGGACCTCGATGCGATGGGGGTGGTGCCGGCCGATCAACTGCTGTCGGTACCCGACGGCACCCGGGTGCTGGTCGCGGGGGCGGTGACGCACCGGCAGCGGCCCGCGACCGCGCAGGGGGTGACGTTCGTCAACCTCGAGGACGAGACCGGGATGGTCAATGTGCTGTGTATGCCCGCGGTGTGGGCGCGGCACCGAAGGCTGGCGCAGACGGCCTCGGCGCTGCTGATCCGCGGCATCGTGCAGAACGCCACCGGCGCGGTGACCGTCGTCGCCGACCGGATGGGTCCGCTGAGCCTGCGGGTGGCCTCGAAGTCCCGCGACTTCCGTTGACGGGTGACTGTCAGCCCGGGATCGGCGTCGTCCACACCTTGTCGACGTCGATCCGCAGGCGGGTGCCGTAACCCGCCATCGCGTCGGCCAAGCCGATCTCCTCGGCCTGTGCGCGGTACTTCTCCCAGTACGGGCCGTCCTCGCGCGGGTCGACGTTCTGCGCCTCCACCGTGGCGGTGCCGCCGACGACGATGATGCCCGAGCCCTGCCCGTCGGAGTCGAGGTTGAGGCTGACCCGCGGGTGTGCCTGGATGTGACGCACCTTCGCCGCGGACGGTTCGGTGTAGACGGTGATGCCGGCACCGTCGAAGTGGAACCACACCAATCGCGGTACCGGTTGGCCGGATTTCGCCACGGTGGTGAGCCATCCGAACTGATCGGAGGTGAGACGGTCAACGACTTCGTCGGGGAATTCAGCTGCCATGCGACCGAATGTAGTCTCGGCACAATGACGCTCAACCTCTCCGCCGATGACGTTCTGACGACCACACGCTCGGTGCGCAAGCGCCTCGATTTCGACAAGCCGGTACCCCGCGAGGTGCTGATGGAATGTCTCGACATCGCGTTGCAGGCGCCGACCGGGTCGAACAGCCAGGGCTGGCAGTGGGTGTTCGTCACCGACCCCGACAAGAAGCTCGCGCTCGCGGAGATCTACCGCACCAACGCCACGCCGTACCTGAACCAGGCCAAGCCGCAGATGGGCGACATTCGCGACGAGCAGCGCCCGCGGGTAGAGGATTCGGCGCGCTACCTCAACGACCACCTGGAGAAGGTGCCGGTCATGTTGATCCCGTGCCTGGAGGGCAAGCCGCAGGACGCGGTGTCGGGCGCGAGCGCCGGATTCTGGGGTTCGCTGATGCCCGCGGTGTGGAGCTTCATGCTGGCGTTGCGTTCGCGCGGACTCGGCTCGGCGTGGACGTCACTGCATCTGCTCGGCGACGGCGAGCGCCAGGCCGCCGAGTTGCTGGGCATCCCGTTCGAGTCCTACAGCCAGGCCGGGCTGTTCCCGATCGCCTACACCAAGGGCACCGACTTCAAGAAGGCCAAGCGGCTGCCCGCCGAGCAGGTCACGCACTGGGACACCTGGTGACTCACGTGGCGCCAGCGAAACCGTGCTGGCGCCACGCCTCGTAGACGGCCACCGCGGCCGCGTTCGACAGGTTCAGTGAGCGCCGCCCCGACAGCATGGGGATCCGCACCCGCGCGGTGAGGTGCGGATCCGCCAGCGTCGCCTCGTCGAGGCCCGTCGGTTCCGGCCCGAACAGCAGCACATCACCCGGTTGGTAGTCGATCTCGGCGAACGACGTGGTCGCATGAGCGGTGAACGCGAAGACCCGGGCCGGCATCACGGCCGCCCACGCCGCGGTCAGATCGGGATGCACGGTGACCGACGCGAGGTCGTGGTAGTCGAGCCCGGCGCGGCGCAGCTTCGGCTCGGACAGGTCGAAGCCCAGTGGCTCGACGAGGTGCAGTTCGCACCCGGTGCCCGCCACCATGCGGATCGCGTTGCCGGTGTTGGGCGCGATGCGCGGGGAGTAGAACATCACCTTGAACAAAGACGTGGTTTCCTTCCCGGGATATCTGCGACGATTCTTCCCAGACGTCGGCGGATCGAGGGGGTCGACTGTTGCATGAAGTGATCGCAAAGGGCGCGTCAACCGCCGCGCATCCGACGCCTCTGCTTTTCGTTCACGGGGCGTGCTCTGCGGCATGGATCTGGGATGACCACTTTCTGGATTTTTTCGCGGAGCAGGGTCACCATGCCCTCGCGCTGAGTCTTCGCGGTCATGGCGCGAGCAGCCTCGCGCAGCCGCTCGGATCCTGCTCGCTCGATGACTACGCCGAAGATGTCAGCATCGTCGCCGCCCAGCTGTCTTCACCGCCGGTGCTCATCGGTCATTCGATGGGCTGCTGGGTCGTGCTTAAGTGTCTGGAGAGTCGCGGTGCGCCCGCCGCCGTACTACTGGCGCCCGGGACGCCGCGGGGACTGCGGCGGTGGGCTCTGCGCGCGGTCCTTCGCCACCCGTGGCTCATGGTTCGCAGCAACACGTTCGGTAACCCCGTCGACCTGTTCGACAGTCGTGAACTGGCTCGTGAATTCCTGTTCGGTCCTGGCACGCCCGAGTCAGTCGTGGCGTCGTGTGTGAACCGTCTGACGCCCGAAAGCGCCCGGGCTGCACGGGACACGGTGAAACCGCTTCCCGACCCTCGCCGCGTGACAGCGCCGATGCTCGTCCTCGGCGCCGGCGGCGACGCATCACGGGTGGAGGGAGACGCGTCTGAAGTGGCCGCCACCTATCGGGCTGACTTCGAAGCGTTTCCGGACATGGGGCACGCCATGATGCTCGAGCCCGGATGGTCCGCCGTCGCCGAACGAATCCAGACCTGGCTGAACGGCAAGGGTCTCTAGCTGGCGGGACGACGCCCCGTTCGGCGTCAGTCCAGACAGGTCTCGTAGGTCGCGATCGAGATCAGCCCGGCGAGAGTGTCGACGTCGACCATCTCACTGCTCATCGCTCGCATCAGGGGTGAATCGCCGATTTCCGAGGCATCGGCCAGCAGAGCCATCTCCACGCCGTTGTGGGTCATTGCACTCCTTCAGTTCGTCTCCCTCGATTGTGCCTGCTCGCGGGCCCGCCCGGATCGGTGACACGCAACGGGTCGGAAACGAAACGGCAACGCCCACAAGGGCGTTCTGTTCAGGGCCTTTGCTGAAATCACGTTCGGATGTCGAACTGTGGAAACACGGTGATCGGGCTGGCATACTCATCGAATTGCCAGGCGCTTCACGCCCGCCCGACGAGGGCGCCCTCAGCAGGAAGCTTTATGAACGACGCTCGATCCCCGATCAAGCGGCCGCCGCGGTTGGCGCTGTCCAACTGGCCGGTCCGCGCGAAGGTCCTCGCCATCGTGCTGGTACCGCTACTGCTGGCGTGCGCCTTCGGCGGCCTGCGCATCTCCGCATCAGCCACTGCCGCCCGGGACCTGCGCGTCGCCGCCACCCGCGCGGACATGGTCCCTCCGGTCGCCGACTACATGGCCGCGCTGGAAGGCGTGCTGTTGACGGCCACCGACGGCGGCGACGTCCCGGCTGCGGTGACGACGTTCGATGACCGCACGTCGGCGCTGCGCAGCAGACTCGACGGCACCGAGGTCGACGACGCGGTGCGGCTGGCCACCAACACGCTGCTCGACTACGGCAAGGATCTGGCCGACAAGACCGTCGCGAACGCGATCGATCTGCGCACCCGCGTGATGACCTACGCGCCGTTGCTCATCACCGCCGAGACCGCGATCACCGGCCTGGTGTCCGGCGACGACGACACGGTGCGCTCGGCGGGGGATGCGCTCGCGCGCGCGGTCGGCGCCCGCGGCCAGATGACGATGCAGCAGATGCTCGTCGACCGCGGCGGCGATCTGCCCGAACCCGACCTGCGGTCGTCGATGATCACACTCGCCGGCACCGAGCCGTCGAACGTCTCGGCGATGGGCGCCTACCTCGGCGGCTCGTCCGACCCCGCCGCCTCGCTGCGGTCGGAGATGGTCAAGCGCATGTCGCTGCTGTCCGACCCCGGCGTCGTGCTCGCCGGCAACCCCGACCTGCTGTCCTCGCAGCGGATCACCCGCGGCATCGCCGACGGCGTCATCGCCGAGACCTCCCGCACGATCCCGGCCACTGTCGAGGACCAGGCCGCCGCCGCCCGCACCGCCGCGCTGCGGGACGCCGTGCTCGTCGGCGCCGCCATCGTGGTGGCGTTGCTGGTCGTCACCCTGGTGGCGCGCTCGCTGATCCGGCCGCTGCGCACGCTGCGCACCAGCGCGCTGAAGGTGGCCCACGAAGACCTCGCCCGCGAAGTGGAACAGGTCCGCGCCGACGGCAAGACCCCGCCGGTGCAGCCCATCGGGGTGCACACCTCCGAGGAGATCGGCCAGGTGGCCCACGCCGTCGACGAACTGCACGAACAGGCCGTCCTGCTCGCCGGCGAACAGGCCCGGCTGCAGATGCAGGTCACCGACATGTTCGAGACGCTGTCGCGGCGCAACCGATCCCTGGTCGACCAGCAGCTCGCGCTCATCGACCGACTCGAGAGCAACGAGCAGGATCCCGACCGGCTCGACAGCCTGTTCCGCCTGGATCACCTCGCGGCGCGGATGCGGCGCAACGGCGCCAACCTGATGGTGCTCGCCGGGGCGCGCATAGCCCGCGACCAGGCCGAGCCGGTGCCGATTGTGGAGCTGGTCAACGCCGCGGCCTCCGAGGTGGAGGACTACACCCGGATCGTCGCCGAGAGCCTGCCCGACAGCGCGGTCACCGGTGCGGCCGCCGGCGACCTGATGCACCTGCTCGCCGAACTGTTCGACAACGCGCTGCGCTATTCGCCGCCGGCGACGCAGGTGCGGGTGTCGGCCGTGTACACCGGCAACGGCGGCCTCGTCCTCGAGATCGCCGACACCGGTCTGGGCATGACCGAATCGGACCTGCGGGTCGCCAACACGCGGCTGCAGTCCGGCGGTGAGGTGAATCCGTACACCGCGCGGCACATGGGACTGTTCGTGGTGGGCCGGCTCGCCGCCCAGCACGGGCTGGTGGTCCGGCTGCGCACCACCGTCTCCGGTCAGCGCGACTCGGGAACCACGGTCGGCGTCTACGTCCCGGCTGAACTGCTGGTCGCGGCGGCCCAACCCACACCGTCTCCCGAGCCTGCGCCGGCACCCGTGGAACCCGTCGTCGTCGCCGCGCCGGTGATCGAGGCGCCCCCCGAGCCCGCTCCGGCCGGTCTGCTGCCCCAGCGCCGGCCGGGGGCCAGCGGCATCGCCGAGCCGGCGCCGCCCCAGCCGCGCCACGAGCCGGAGCCGCAGCCCGGCCCCGAGCCGGCACGGTCCGACGTCGCCGCGTTCTTCGCGCCGCGTCCATCCGAAGGCAACGGGCAGGCCCGCCATGCGCGGCACGCGAAAGAAGACAGCACCGACGACGACGCGATCTATCAGAAGATGCTCTCCGAGTGGTTGGTCGACCCGCACGAGCTGTCCCACAGCACCGATCTGAACTGGCAGACGGTCTGGGACCACGGATGGTCGGCGGCCGCCGCCGCGGACAACGCACCGGTGCTCGACCACACCGTCGAGGGACTGCCGGTGCGCCGACCCGGCGCGCGGCTGGTGCCCGGTGCCCCCGACGATGCCGGCAACGGTTCCGGCGCCCATGCCGCCCGGGATCCCGACGCCGTACGCGCCGGAATCGTCAACCACTTCGGCGGCGTGCACGCCGGACGCCTGCGGGCCCAACAGGAGCGGGGGACCCCCGGTGAGTGAGTCACTCGACTGGTTGGTGGCCCGGTTCGCCCGGGAGACGCCGGGGGTGTCGCACGCGATCCTGGTGTCGGCCGACGGCCTGCTGGTGGCGGCGAGCGAGCACATGCCGGGGGAGCGGGCCGATCAGCTGGCCGCCGTCGCGTCGGGGCTCGCCAGCCTGTCGACCGGCGCCGCGCAACTGTTCGACGGCGGCTACGTGCTGCAGTCGGTGGTCGAGATGGAGAACGGCTACCTGCTGCTGATGCGGGTGGGCGACGGCTCGAACCTGGCGACACTGGCGGCGCGGACCGCCGACATCGGCCAGATCGGTTACGAGATGGCGATCCTGGTGGAACGGGTGGGCGCGGTGGTCGCATCGGCGCGGCGAAGCACGCTGTGACCGAGGGCGCGGATCCGGCGCCGCGACTGGTCCGCCCGTACACCCTGACGGCGGGCCGGACCGACTCACGTGTCGAGTTACCGTGGGAGGCCCCCGTCGGAGCGGCGACGCCGCCGCAGCCCCCCGACTGGCCGGGCACCGACGTGCGCGCCCGGATCGTGGCGCTGTGTGCGCGACGGCCCTCGGTCGCCGAGATCGCCGCGCATCTGGGTCTGCCGCTCGGCGTGGCGCGCGTGCTGGTGGGCGACCTGGTGATGCAGGGTTATGTGACCGTGCACGACACCCTGGCCGACGCGACGACGGCCGACGAACGACGCGAACTGATCGGAAGGACACTGCGTGGCCTCAAGGCACTCTAGGACCGCCTCGACCAAGATCGTCGTCTCCGGCGGCTTCGGCGCCGGCAAGACGACGTTCGTCGGCGCGGTGTCGGAGATCGTGCCGCTGCGCACCGAGGCACTGGTCACCGACGCCTCGGAGGGACTCGACGAGCTCGCCGCCACCCCGGACAAGTCGACGACGACCGTCGCGATGGACTTCGGCCGCATCAGCCTGGCCGACGACCTGGTGCTCTACCTGTTCGGTACGCCGGGGCAGCGCCGATTCTGGTTCATGTGGGACGACCTGGTGCGCGGCGCGATCGGCGCGATCATCCTCGTCGACGTCCGCCGCCTGGCCGACAGCTTCGCCGCGGTCGACTTCTTCGAAGCCCGCAACCTGCCGTTCCTGGTCGCGGTCAACGAGTTCGACGGCGCCCCACGGCATTCGCTGCAGGCGGTGCGGACCGCTCTC
The DNA here is from genome assembly GCF_001044235.1 of Mycolicibacterium chlorophenolicum. Classification (GTDB taxonomy): domain Bacteria; phylum Actinomycetota; class Actinomycetes; order Mycobacteriales; family Mycobacteriaceae; genus Mycobacterium; species Mycobacterium chlorophenolicum. The sequence goes on from NZ_JYNL01000048.1 coordinate 20,589, forward strand.
GCCCTGCCCGACCACGTGCCGCTCATCAGCGTCGATGCCCGTAGCCGCGAATCGGCCAAGGACGCACTGATCGCCGTCACCGAATACGCACTGAGCCGGCTGGCGCCGACCGGCTGACCGGGATGGACGATCAGACCGACAGGGAGTTCGACGGCCACGATTTCCGCGACGAGGACTTCAGCCGGATCCGCACCGAACGGGTGGTGTTCGACGGCTGCGACTTCTCCGGAGTCGACATGGCGGAGTCCGAGCACATCGGCTCGGCGTTCCGCAACTGCACGTTCCGACGGACTACCCTGTGGCACAGCACGTTTCGCCATTGCAGCTTTCTCGGGTCGACGTTCGTCGAATGTCGCATGCGGCCACTGACCGTGGTCGAGGCGGACTTCACGCTGGCGGTGCTGGGCGGGGCCGACCTGCGCAAGGTCGACCTGTCCGACTGTCGATTGCGCGAAGCCGGCCTGGTCGGCGCCGACCTGCGGGAGGCGGTGCTGGCCCGCGCGGACCTGACCGGGGCGCGGGTGCAGGGAGCGCGGTTGGAGAAGGCCGACCTGCGCGGCGCCCGCGCCGATCCGACGTTCTGGACGACGGCCGCGCTGCGCGGCGCCCGGATCGACATCGAGCAGGCGCTGGCCTTCGCAGCGGCGCACGGTCTGGACATCCGCGGCGGCTGAAATCGGCAGGTCAAAAAACCGCACGTGACGGGGTGTTTGACCCCACAGCCGAAAAGTCGCATATCAGGTGCGCATTTAACTAGCGTCAGCGACATGCAGCTCACCCGGTTCACCGATCTCGGACTTCGGGCCATGATGCTGCTCGCGGCCGGGGAGGCCGAGGGGCGGCGGGTGACCACCCGGTCCATCGCCGCCAGCGCCAACGCCTCCGAGCATCACATCGCCAAGGCGGTGTCCCGGCTGGCAGACCTCGGCATGGTGTCGGCGCGGCGCGGCCGCGTCGGCGGGCTGGAGTTGACCGAACAGGGCCGCGTCGCCTCGATCGGTTGGCTCGTCCGCAGCCTCGAGGGCGACCGCGAGGTCATCGAATGCGGCGGCGACAACCCCTGCCCGCTGGTGCCCGCCTGCCGCCTGCGGCGCGCGCTCGCCGAGGCCAAGGAGGCGTTCTACGCCGAACTCGACCGCTACACCGTCGCCGACCTGGCGAGGTCGCCGAATCTGACTGTGCTGCTGGGCTCCCCGCAGACGATCCCCGAAAGGAACCCCCGATGACCCTCACCGCCGCTCCGGTCGCACTGGAACCCGCGCACGCGCAGATCGTGTCCGCGACGCTCCCGCTGATCGGCGCCCACATCGACGAGATCACCACGGAGTTCTACCGCCGGATGTTCGCCGCGCACCCCGAGTTGCTGCGCAATCTGTTCAACCGCGGAAACCAGGCGCAGGGTGCGCAGCAGCGCGCGCTCGCCGCGTCGATCGCCACGTTCGCCACCCATCTCGTCGACCCGGAACTGCCGCACCCGGTGGAGCTGCTGTCCCGCATCGGGCACAAGCACGCGTCTCTCGGCGTCACCGCCGACCAGTACCCGATCGTGCACGACAACCTCTTCGCCGCGATCGTCGAGGTGCTCGGGGCCGACACCGTCACCCCCGACGTCGCCGAAGCGTGGGACCGCGTGTTCTGGATCATGGCCGAGACGCTGATCGACATGGAGCGCGATCTCTACCGCAGTGCCGGCGTGGCCGAGGGCGACGTGTTCCGCCGCGCACGCGTGGTGTCCCGGGTGGACGATCCGTCGGGTGCGGTGCTCATCACGGTGCGCTGCGCCGGCCGGCCCTTCGCCGATTGCATTCCGGGACAATATGTCTCGGTCGGTGTGACGATGCCCGACGGGGCGCGGCAGCTGCGGCAGTACAGCCTCGTCGACGCGGCAGGCGAGGGGGAGCTGACGTTCGCGGTGAAGCCCGTCGCCGCCGTCGACGGACGGCCCGCCGGCGAGGTGTCCAGCTGGATCGCGGCCCACGTCTGCGTCGGTGATCTGCTCGACGTGACGGTGCCGTTCGGCGATCTGCCGGCCCCGACCGGCCGCGAACCGCTGATGCTGATCTCCGCAGGCATCGGGGTGACCCCGATGGTGGGCATCCTCGCGCACCTCGCCTCGGCGGCGCCGCACACCCCCGTGCACGTTCTGCACGCCGACCGCAGCGACCAGGCGCACCCGTTGCGCGAGCGTCAGCACGAGCTGATCGCCGCGCTGCCCCACGCGACGTTCGACGTCTGGTACGAGGACGGGCTGATCGCGGGCACAGCGGGAGCTCACCCCGGTCTGCTGAACCTCGACGGCGTCGCGATCGCCGGCGACGTGCAGGTCTACCTGTGCGGCAACAACGGCTTCGTGCAGGCCGTCCGGAAGCAGCTGGCGGCCAAGGGCGTCGATGGGGCGCAGGTGCACTGCGAGCTGTTCGCGCCCAACGACTGGCTGCTCGGCTGATCAGTCCCCGGCGCTGACCGCGCGTGTCACCAGCTCGGCGATCGCGCGGCAGTAGCCGGGGTCGACGTCGTCGTTGCTGAACAACGCGAACGTGTGCAGCGGCGCGGTCAGCAGCTGCAACGCGACCGTGGGCCGGACGTCGGAGCGCAACTCGCCGCGGCGTGCGGCGCGCTCGAGCACCGTCTGGATGACGTCCCGACGCAGGGCCCAGAACGCGAGCCGGCTCTCGATGTCCACGGTGTAGGACTTGGAATCGATGACGAGCATCCGGACGATCCGGCGGCCCACCGGCTGATTGAGGTAGTGGCCCACCCACAACGCCAGCTCGGTCAGATCCCCCTGCAGCGTGCCGGTGTCGGGGGTGGTGGTCATCATCTCGCTGTAGCTGAGTAGCGCGTCGAGAATGAGTTGCTGCTTACCGCCCCACGTTCTCTCGATGTAGTCGTGCTCGAGCCGGGAGCGCTGGGCGACGCCCTCGATGCTGAAGCGGTCCATGCCCCACTGCTGCAATTCCGCGAGAGCCGCGTCCAAGGCGATGGCACGCATCGCTGAATCGGTATCAGTCACCGGCACGTCCCCCTCGCAGACCACCCCGTGTAGATCCTAATTGCGCCCGCGACGGACCTTGAACACCAATTCAGGCGCGTGACTACGCGGTCTCTACGCGGCTTTGAGCCGGATCTTCCAGCGGACCAGACCCAGATAGCCGACGCAGATCGCGGCTTGCATCGCCATGTTGAACCACCACGTGCCCGCGGTGTGTTTCCAGTGCGAGTCCTGCGGCGTGAGCGGGCCGGGTACCAGCCTGAGCAGATCGATCGTCGACGCGGTCGAGGCGAAACCCCACCGGGCAGGCGTCACCCATGACATCTGGTCGAGCACGATGCGACCGGTCACCGGGATCATGCCGCCCTGGAAAACCAGCTGCGACATGATCGCGATCACCAGCAGCGGCATGATCTGTTCGTTGGACTTCGCCAGCGCCGACAGGGCCAGGCCGACCATGGCCGCGCCGACACAACAGGCCGCGACGTCGACGTACAACTCGAGGGACCGGTTGGGGATCACCGCGCCGCTCGTGACCGCGCCCTCGCCCCAACCCTTGCCGATGATGTTGATGGCGACCACGACACCGGATTGCAGGAGCGCGAACCCGGCGAAGACGATGACCTTGGCGAACATGTAGGCGGTCGTCGACAATCCGACCGCCTGCTCGCGCAGGAAGATCGCCCGTTCACCGATGAGCGCCCGGATCGTCAGTGCGGTGCCCATGAAGATGGCGCCGACGTTGAGCAGCACCAGAATCTGTCCCGGTTCGTTCGGCGCCTCGCCGCCCTGGATCGCGGGTACGGGTACGCCGAAGCCGACGTTGCCTGGCACCGACAGCGACAGAGCGCCCATGATGAACGGCAGGAACGCCAGGAAGATGAAGTAACCGCGGTCGGAGATGATGAGCCGCATCTGGCGGCGAGCGATCGTGGAGAACTGTTTTCGCACGCTGGTGCGCGTCGGCGAGCCGAGGTCTGCGGGCTGCTGGGTCGCCGGCCGGGGTGGCGGTGGACCGTGGAGTTCGAGGTAGCGCCGTTTGGCGCTGTCCGGATCGCTGGCCACCGAGCTGAAGATGTCGGCCCAGTTGGTGGTGCCCAATTCGTGGCCGATCTGGTGGGGCGGACCGTAGAACGCGGTCTTGCCTCCCGGGGCGAGCAGCAGCACCTGATCGCAGACGTCGAGGTAGGTCAGCGAGTGGGTGACGACGAGCACCACGCGTCCGGCGTCGGCCAGCTGGCGCAGCATCGTCATCACCTGGCGGTCCAGGGCGGGATCCAGACCCGAGGTCGGTTCGTCGAGGATCAGCAGCGACGGGCCCGTGAGCAGTTCGAGCGCGACCGATGCGCGTTTGCGCTGTCCGCCGGAGAGCTTGTCGACGCGGGTGTCGAGGTGGTTGGTCATCTCGAGTTCCTCGAGCACCTCGTTGACGACCTGTTCGCGGTCCGCCTTGGTGGTGTCGGGGGGCAGTCGGAGCTCGGCGGCGTACATGAGTGCCTGGCGGACGGTGAGCTCGCCGTGCACGACGTCGTCCTGCGGCACCATGCCGATTCGGGAGCGCAGCGAGGCGTACTCGGCGTGCACGTCGTGGCCCTCGAACGACACCTGCCCGGCGGTCGGATGGGTGTAGCCGGCGACCAGGCGGGCGAACGTCGACTTGCCGGCACCCGACGGGCCGATCACCGCGGTCAGCGTGCCGGGCCGCGCCGACATCGAGATGTTGTCGAGCAGCGTCTTGTTGTTCTCGATCGTCCACGTCACGCCGTGCACCTCGAGGCCGCCGGTGGCGGTGGCGGCGGCGGTCTCGGTGCGACGGACCAGGGTGCCGTCCCGGAACACCAGGTCGACGTTGCCGATCGTGACGGTGTCGCCCTCGTCGAGCCGGGCGGTCTCGACGCGGGACCCGTTGACGAACGTGCCGTTGATGCTGCGGTTGTCCCGGATCTCGGTCCCGGTCGGGGTCGAGACCAGCGTGGCGTGGTGGCGCGAGGCCAGCACGTCGGCGATGACGATGTCGTTGTCGCTCGCGCGGCCGATCTTGATCGACCCGGGCGGCACCTCCGGCGCGCGGCCGGGCCGCAGGATCTTGAGCATGCTGGTGGCGAGGTTGCCGTCGCCGCCCGAGCGGGGCGCCGCGGCGGGCCCCATCTGCGTGACCGACTCCATCGCCGGTGACGAGATCGGCTGATGCGCCGGAGCCGGCGACGGCAGGGGCCGCGACGGCGGTGGCGGGGGATACCCGGTGCGCGGACCGGTGGGATAGGACCGCGGCGCCGGAGGGCGCGTCGTCGGCGACTGGCTCGGCCACGTCGCACTGGGCCGGGCCGCCGCCACCGGAACCGCCGTGGTGGGCGGCGGGCTGCCCGCCGAGCCCTGGTGCCGGCCCACCTCGAAGGTGAGCAGCGGACCGTCCGGGTTGCCGACGTGGATCTGCGCGCCGTCGGCGATGTCGACGGCCGGCACCCGGCGCCCGTTGACGAACATGCCGTTGAGCGACCCGTTGTCGATCGCCAGCCAACGGCCCTGGTCGAAGCGCAGCACCAGGTGGGCGCGGGAGATCAGCGGATGGGCGATCCGGACGTCGGCGCGCAGGTCGCGGCCGACGACGACGTCGTTGCCGGCCGCGAAGGTGCGTGTGGATCCGTCGTAGCGGACGGTCAGCGCGGGGGGTGTCGGTCGGCTCACGGAGCCGCTCCGGCGGCGACATTAGACATCGCGGCCAACTCTATCGGTAGGCCGTCAGGGACGAATGTGCCAGCTGACGGTGTCGGTGATCTGTTGCAGCGCTGTTATCCGGTCGTTCTCAACGGTGAGCACATGGGCGAAGGCGGCGTCGACCGCCGATGCGTCGTCGTGAGCGCGTCCCCGGTAGGTGCCGAGGACGACGACGCGGCGCGCGTCTCCGTCGGGCACCTCCAGGAACTCCACCGGCTCGACGGCGATGTCGTAGTCGGCGGCGATGCGGCCCCACACGCCGGTGATCATCGCGACACGCCCATGGTGATCACCTCCTACGCCGCGGGGCATGCCTGCGCTGACCCTTGCCTCGAAATCCTCTGTGAGCAAGGCGAATAGTGCGTCGACGTCGTGGTGGGCGAGGGCGGTGTACAAGCTCTGGGCGACGTCTGTTGCGGTCGGCATGGCGGCTCCTTCTTTATTAGAGACTATCCTCTATTTTAGGGTGGAGCAATGCCCCGGCCCGCCCGATACACCGTCGACGCTCTGCTCGACGCCGCGGCGGACCTGTTGGCCGCCGACGGCCCGGCTGCGGTCACCATGTCGGCGGTCGCGCGGAGCACCGGTGCGCCGAGTGGCTCGGTGTACCACCGGTTCCCGACGCGGGCGGCGCTGTGCGGCGAGCTGTGGGTGCGCACAGAGGAGCGCTTCCAGGACGGACTGATCGAGGCTCTCGTCGCCGAGGACGACCCTCAGCAGCGGTGCGTGTCCGGCGCCCTGAGCATCGTGGCGTGGTGTCGCGCGCATCCCGTCGAGGCCGAGGTGCTCCTGGCCGGCCCCGACGAACTGGGCATCGGGGAGTGGCCCGAACAGCTGACCGGCCGCCGGAAACGCTTGCAGCGCAGGCTGAAAAAAGCGCTAGGAGACATCCCGGACGACGCGGGACGGGTCAGTGCCGCCGTGATCGACGTGCCGTACGCGATCGTGCGCCGTCACCTACGCGCCCGGCAAGCCATCCCCGCCAGCGCGGACGCGATCGTCGAGGACTGCGCCCGGGCGCTCATCCGCCCGAGCTGACCACCGACGGCGAGCCCGTCACCACGCAGTGCGTGTGGCTGTAGATGGTGGCCATGCACTGATTGCAGTGCGTGCACAGCGACTTCACACTGCTGTCGGCCTGGATGCGGTGCAGCAGGTCCGGCTCGGCGAGCAGCGCGCGTCCCATCGCCACGAAGTCGAAGCCCTCGGCCATGGCCAGGTCCATCGTCTCGCGGTTGGTGATGCCACCCAGCAGGATGAGCGGCAGCGACAGTTCGGCGCGGAACAGCCGGGCGTCGCGCAACAGGTAGGCGTCGCGGTAGGGGTACTCGCGCAGGAACTTCGTCCCCGTCATCCGGATGCCCCAGCGCAGCGGCGGTTTGAACGCGCCGGCGAACTGCTTGATGGGGGCGTCGCCGCGGAAGAGATACATCGGGTTGACCAGGGAACTGCCCGCAGTCAGCTCGATGGCGTCCAGTCCGCCGTCTTCTTCGAGCCACTTCGCGGTCTGCAGCGCCTCCTCGGTGGAGATGCCGCCGCGCACGCCGTCGCTCATGTTGAGCTTGGCCGTCACGGCGATCGGCGTGCCCGCCTTCTCCACCGCCCGGCGCACCGCGAGCACGGTGCCGCGCGCGACCTTGGCTCGGTTGGCCAGCGAGCCGCCGAACTCGTCGTCGCGCCGGTTGATGAGCGGGGACAGGAACGAGCTGGCGAAGTAGTTGTGGCCCAGATGCACCTCGACCGCGTCGAAGCCGGCCTCGATGGCCATCCGCGCGGCCTGGGCGTGCGCCTCGGTGATGTCGAGGATGTCGTCGCGGGTGGCCCGCTTGGCGAAGCGCATCGACAGCGGATTGAAGAAGCGCACCGGCGCGTAGGCGGTCGCCCTGTTCGACCGGGCGTTGGCCACCGGCCCGGCATGGCCGATCTGCGCGCTGATCTTGGCGCCCTCGGCGTGGATGGCGTCGGTGAGCCGGCGCAGCCCCGCCATCGCCTCGGGCCGCCAGTAGATCTGATTGCCCTCGGTCCGCCCGCCCGGTGCCACGGCGAGGTAGGCCACCGTGGTCATGCCGACGCCGCCGGCCGCCGGCAGCCGGTGGTAGGTGATCAGGTCGTCGGTGACCAGAGCGTTCGGGGTCGACGCCTCGAACGTCGCCGCCTTGATGACGCGGTTGCGCAGCGTGATCGGACCGAGCGCTGCGGGACTGAACACATCGCGGACAGCTGTCATGTCGGTGAGCCTGTCACAATGTTCGCCGTGGGTGCGATCACTTTGGACGGTAAGGCCACGCGCGACGAGATCTTCGTCGACCTCACCACGCGCGTCGCCGCGTTGACAGAGGCAGGGCGCACGCCGGGGCTCGGCACCGTGCTCGTCGGCGACGACCCGGGGTCGCAGGCCTATGTGCGCGGCAAGCACGCCGACTGCGCGAAGGTCGGCATCAACTCGATCCGCCGCGACCTGCCGGCCGACATCAGCCAGGCCGAGCTGCTCGACACGCTCGACGAACTCAACGCCAACCCGGACTGCACCGGCTACATCGTGCAGCTGCCGCTGCCCAAGCATCTCAACGAGAACGCCGCACTCGAGCGCGTCGACCCCGGCAAGGACGCCGACGGGCTGCACCCGATGAACCTGGGCCGGCTGGTGCTCAACGAGCCGGCGCCGCTGCCGTGCACCCCGCGCGGCATCGTTCATCTGCTGCGGCGCTACCAGGTGGAGATCGCGGGCGCGCACGTCGTGGTCATCGGGCGTGGCGTCACCGTCGGCCGTCCGTTGGGTCTGCTGCTCACCCGGCGATCGGAGAACGCGACGGTGACGCTGTGCCACACCGCAACCCGGCACCTGCCGCAGATCACCCGGGAGGCCGACGTCATCATCGCGGCGGCGGGCGTGCCGCACATGGTGACAGCGGAGATGGTGCGGCCCGGCGCCGCGGTCGTCGACGTCGGGGTGAGCCGTGACGACGCGGGCAAGCTGGTCGGCGACGTGCACCCGGATGTCTGGGAGGTGGCCGGTCACGTGTCGCCCAACCCCGGTGGGGTGGGTCCGCTGACGAGGGCGTTCCTGCTCACCAACGTCGTCGAGCGCGCCGAGGCCGCCGCCGCGTCGTGAGGTTCGCGCGCAGGGTGTTCGCCGGGCAGTGGCCGATCCTGGCTGTCGGTTTGTGCCTGGTGGCGGCGTTTCTGCTGGTCGCGGCCGGCTACTGGCGCCGCGGCGCGCTGGTGATGGCCATCGGCGTGGGGGTCGCCTCGGCGTTGCGGCTGGCGTTGCCGGAGGACCGGGTGGGGCTGCTGGCGGTGCGCAGCAGGATCGTCGACGTCGCGACGACCGCGTCGGTCAGCGCGGCGATGCTCTACATCGCGTGGACGATCGACCCGCTCGGCACCAGCTGACCGAACCGCTCGATCGCGAACGTGCATTCCCTGTAGCGCGTCGGCGCTCGGCGCGACCGTGTAAGCACGCTCGCGGAAGGCCTGGAGGCGGCGCTCGCGCGTTGGGTGAACAAATGTTTAGTTACCCGTAGGTAGGGATATTCCCCGTCCGTCCTTCGTCGCTGTGACTGCAGTCACAGCGAACTTTCAGCGACGTGATCGGGGAGATGCATGGCCGGACTGGTGAAGACAGTGACGCGCTGGACCAAGGCGCCGGCCCGCGACGTCGAGGCGCCGACCGGGAGCTGGGTCAACATGGTCCGCGGGCTCGCCGCCCGCGCGACGACCCCTCTGCTGCCCGACGACTACCTGTCTCTGCTCAACCCGCTCTGGTCGGCGCGGGAGCTGCGCGGCGAGATCGTCGACGTCCGTGCGGAGACCGAGGATTCCGCGACGGTGATCATCCGACCGGGCTGGGGGTTCGCCCGGGACTACCGGCCGGGCCAGTACGTCGGCATCGGTCTGCGGGTCGACGGCCGCTGGCACTGGCGGTCGTACTCGCTCACCTCGGTCCCCGAGCAGACCGAGGGCGAGATCTCGATCACCGTCAAAGCGACCCCCGAAGGGTTTCTGTCCACCCACCTCGTCGGCGGCGTCGAACCGGGCACGATCATCAGGCTGGCCGCTCCGCAGGGGGAGTTCACCCTGCCCGACCCGCCACCGGAATCGCTGCTGTTCATCACCGCGGGAAGCGGCATCACCCCCATCATGGCGATGCTCCGGTCCCTGCACGCCCGCGGCCAGCAACCCGACATCGTGCATGTGCACTCCGCGCCGTCTGCCGACTCGGTCATCTTCCACGACGAACTGCGGGAACTGGAACGTCAGCAGCGCGGGTACCGTCTCCATCTGCAGCTGACGCAGCGCGACGGCAAGGTCGAACTCGACGACCTCGACCAGATCGTCGGCGACTGGCGGGATCGCTCGGCATGGGTGTGCGGCCCCTCGGCGATGCTCGATGCGGCCGAAAAGGTCTGGGACGACAACGGTCTGGCTGATCAGCTCAACATGGAGCGCTTCACCATCGCCGCAACCGACAAGGGTGGCGAGGGTGGCACCGTGCACTTCGGGATCTCGGACACCTCCGCCGAGATCGACGGCGCCACCACGATCCTGCAAGCCGGCGAGGACGCCGGAATCCAGATGCCGTTCGGTTGCCGGATGGGCATCTGCCAGACCTGTGTGCTCCCGCTCGAGGAGGGGCACGTCCGGGACATCCGCTCCGGGCAGGAACACGGTGCGGGCGACCGCATCCAGACATGCGTGTCCACCGCATCCGGCGACTGCACCATCAAGATCTGAGGAGACCTCCATGGCGATCACCGACATCAAGGCCTACGCGCACCTGACCGACGAGGACATCGAGGCGCTCGCGGCCGAACTCGACCAGCTCCGGGCCGACATCGAGGAGTCCCGCGGGGAGCGCGACGCCCGCTACGTCCGGCGCACCATCCAGCTTCAGCGTGCACTGGCCGCCGGCGGCCGCATCGCACTTTTCGCGAGCAGCAGCCGGATCGCCCGGATCGCGGGCACCGCGATGCTGGCCTCGGCCAAGATCATCGAGAACATGGAGCTGGGGCACAACGTCATTCACGGTCAGTGGGACTGGATGAACGACCCGGAGATCCACTCCACCGAATGGGAGTGGGACACCACCTGCCCGTCCTCACAGTGGAAGTACTCGCACAACTTCGTGCACCACAAGTACACCAACGTGGTCGGCCTCGACAGCGACGTCGGCTACGGCATCATGCGGGTCACCCGCGACGAACCGTGGGAGCGGTGGATGATCGGGAATCCGATCTACAACCTGCTGCTGGGAACGCTGTTCGAATGGGGTGTCGCCGCGCACCACATCGAGGTCGACAAGATCCGCAAGAAGGAGAAGACCTGGGCGCAGGCACGCAAGGACATGCGCGTGATGGGCCGCAAGATCGCGAAGCAGGTCGGCAAGGACTACATCGTGTTCCCGGCGCTGACCGGAACCAACTGGAAGCACACGCTCAAGTGCAACGTGGTGGCCAACCTGATTCGCAACTACTGGTCCTACATGGTGATCTTCTGCGGACACTTCCCCGACGGGGCCGAGAAGTTCACCGTCGAGGAGTTCGAGAACGAGACGCGCGGGGAGTGGTATCTGCGACAGATGCTGGGCTCAGCCAACTTCCACGCCGGTCCGGTCATGGCCTTCATGAGCGGCAACCTGTGCTACCAGATCGAGCACCACCTGTTCCCGGACCTGCCGAGCAACCGGTACGCCGAGATGAGCGTGCGGATCAAGGAGCTGTGCGAGAAGTACGACCTGCCCTACACCACCGGACCGCTGCTGCGGCAGTACTGGCAGTCGTTCTGGACCATCCTCAAGCTCGCGCTGCCCGACGAGTATCTGAAGGCCGACAGCGACGATGCGCCCGAGACGCACTCCGAGCGACGCTTCCGCCGCGTCGAGCGCAGCCCCGGTACCCCGAAGCGGGGTCTGCGCACCGCGATCCGGGAGCGCACGAAAGCCGCCTGACGGCGGCGCTTTCGCCGAGTGTACGGTTTGTGACGCCGCCACTCGCGAGATGCGTCAGAAAGCGCACACTCGGCGCATCGCCCGAGATTAGGAGAGCGTGGCGCGCACGCACACCGTGACGTACGGCAGCGCCAGGCCTGTGCTGTTCGCGAGTGCGGGGTGGGTGGTGAGCAGGTCGCGTACGCGGTCGAGCGTGCGGGTGCGCACCCTCTCCGGGGAGGTGATGCAGTAGCTGCGCGAGGCGACCAGATCGATGAGCGCCTGCGGCGTCAGGTAACTGGTCCACTCGACCTGGTGGCGGGCGACGTCGGTGAACGGCGCGGGCAGGTCCACGGTCTGGCTGAACGGGTCCACCTCGTGGCCGATGATCCGGCCGAGATCCTTGACCCAGCCCAGCCGTTCGTCGCGGTTGTTCCACACCAGACCCAGGCGGCCGCCGGGCCGCAGCACGCGCGCCACCTCCTTGAGTGCGCGCTCGGGATCGAACCAGTGCCACGCCTGCGCGACCAGCACCGCGTCCATGCTGTCATCGGCCAGCGGAATCTCCTCGGCGGTGCCGAGCAGCGCGGGGGTGTCGGGAAGCGAGCCGCTCAACAGGTCGAGCATCTCCGGAATCGGGTCCACGGCAACGACATCGAGGCCGCGCTCGACCAGTCTGGTGGTCAACTTGCCCGTACCCGCGCCCAGATCGAGCACGGTGCGCGCGCCGGGAGGCAGCAGCCAGTCGATCGCCTCCGGCGGATACGACGGGCGACCGCGTTCGTAGGCGGCGGCCTCCGCGCCGAAGGACAGCGAACGCTGTTCGGCCGAACCGCTCACCGCGCGGCCAACTCCAGCGTGCGCCGGATCAGCTTGCCCACCGCGTCGGTCTCCACGAGGAAGCCGTCGTGCCCGTAGATCGAGTCCACGACATCCAGCCCGTCACAACCGGGCAGCAGATCGGCCAGTTCCTGTTGGAGCCGAAGCGGATACAGCCGGTCGGAGGTGATGCCGCCGACGACCGTGGGCACCGGGCAGCCGCGCAGTACCGCCTCGATTCCGCCGCGGCCGCGCCCCACGTCGTGGCTGGACAGCGCGTCGGTCAGCGCGACGTAGGTACCGGCGTCGAAGCGCGACACCAGCTTTCGGCCCTGATACTCCAGGTAGCTCTGCACCGAGTACCGCCCGCCGGTGGTCGGGTCCTCGCCGGGCTGCGCCGCGTTGCCGAACCGCTCGTCGAGTTCCGCCTCGCCGCGGTAGGTGAGATGCGCGAACCGGCGCGCGATCTCCATGCCGGCGTCGGGGGAGCGGCCGGTGTCGTGGTAGTCGCCGTCGCACCAGTTCGGGTCGGAGGTGATCGCCGCGACCTGGCTGCTCTGCGTGCCGATCTGATCGGCCGTGGCCCGCGCGCCGACGGCCAGCACGAGCGCGGCGCGGACGTTGTCGGGATGGGTGACGATCCACTCGAGCGCGCGGGCGCCGCCCATCGAGCCGCCGATCACAGCGGCCACCTCGGTGATGCCCAGCCGTTCGAGCACCGCCACGTCGGCGGCCACCTGGTCGCGTACCGTGGTGACGGGAAACCTTGACCCCCAAGCCTTTCCGTCGGGCGCGACGCTGCTCGGGCCTGTCGAACCGCGGCACCCGCCCAGCACGTTGGTCGAGATCGCGCACCACCGGTCGGTGTCGATCGGGGCGCCGGGGCCGGCCACCCCGTCCCACCAGCCCGGCGTCGGATGATCAGGCCCGGCGGGTCCGGTGATGTGCGAATCACCGGTCAGCGCGTGCAGGACGACCACGACGTTGTCGCGGTTGGGCGACAACTCGCCCCACCGCTGCACCGCGATCGAGACGTCGTCGAGGACGGCGCCGTTCTCTAGCGTCAGCGGTCCGATGTCGACGATGCCGATCTCGCCCTCGGGCGGCAGCGCCACGCGTTCGTTCGCCACATCCACGATCGTCACGTCTGGACCTCGAGAACCTGCGCATCGGCGCCGGCACCGACCCGCTGGGCGGCCGCGAAGCCCCGCTCGAGGTCGGCGAGGATGTCGTCGATGCCCTCGATGCCGACCGCCAGCCGCACCAGTCCGGGCGTCACGCCGGTGGCGAGCTGCTCCTCGGGCGAGAGCTGCTGATGGGTGGTCGAGGCGGGGTGGATCACCAGCGAGCGCACGTCACCGATGTTGGCGACATGGCTGTGCAGTGTCAGCGCGTCGACGAACGCCTTGCCCGCGGCGACACCGCCTGCCAGTTCGAACGCGAGCACCGCACCGGTTCCCCTGGGCGCCAGCTTCTTCCCGATCTCGTACCACGGTGAGCTGGGCAGCCCTGCGTAGTTCACCGAGATGACGTCCTGGTGACCGGCGAGGTATTCGGCGACCCGCTGGGCGTTGGCGACGTGTCGCTCGACGCGCAGGCTCAGCGTCTCCAGGCCCTGGGCGATCAGGAACGCGTTGAACGGCGACGCCGCCGAGCCGAGGTCACGCAGCAGCTGCACGCGCGCCTTGAGCGCGTAGGCGGGCGGGCCGAGTTCGGCGAACACCACCCCGTGATAGCTGGGATCCGGCTCGGTGAAACCGGGGAAGCGCCCGTTGGTCCAGTCGAAGGTGCCGCTGTCGACGATCACGCCGGCGATCGTGGTGCCGTGCCCGCCCAGGTACTTGGTGGCCGAGTGCACGACGATGTCGGCGCCGTGGCTGATCGGCTGGATCAGGTACGGGGTGGCGATGGTGTTGTCGACGATCAGCGGGACACCGCTGTCGTGCGCGACCGCCGACACCGACGGGATGTCGAGCACGTCGATCTGCGGGTTGGAGATCGTCTCGGCGAAGAACGCCTTGGTGTTGGGCCGCACCGCCGCCCGCCACGACTCCGGGTCGTCCGGGTTCTCCACGAAGCTGACCTCGATGCCCAGCTTGGGCAGCGTGTAGTGGAACAGGTTGTAGGTGCCGCCGTAGAGCCGCGGGGACGACACGATGTGGTCGCCGCTGTTGGCGAGGTTGAGGATCGCGAACGTCTCGGCGGCCTGGCCGGAGGCCAGCAGCAGCGCCGCGACGCCGCCCTCGAGCGCCGCGATGCGCTGCTCGACGACGTCCTGCGTCGGGTTCATGATGCGGGTGTAGATGTTGCCCGGCTCGGCCAGCCCGAACAGCGCCGCGGCGTGGTCGGTGTCCCGGAACGCGTAGCTGGTGGTCTGGTAGATCGGCAGGGCCCGTGCACCGGTGGCGGCGTCGGGCGCCTGCCCCGCGTGCACCTGCTTGGTCTCGAACGCCCAGCGACTTGTGGGGTCGTCAAAGTCGTTGTCGAGGCTCATTCGATGTCTCCTCCATGAACGGGGGGCCCGTTTCACGGCGGACCCGCGCTTGCCTTATAGCCGAAATCGGCTACTCAACCTGGTCGTCACCCGGGGCACCCCACCGCGGTTGGAGGGTTGCCGGCCAGCAAGCCGGGGCTGTGTGCTGGCACTCAGAACCGTCACGAAGAATAACGCACCCCGGCGACCGGGTGCCACCGGGTTCAGCCGATGGCGCGCTGCGAGCCCGTCTGCTCGTCGAGGAAGTCGCGGATCACCCCGGCGATCCGGTCCGGTGCCTCGAACATCGGGATGTGCCCGACGCCGTCGAGTTCGGTGAACTGGACGTCGCGCGGCAGGTGTTTGCGGAAGTGCTTGGTGAATCGTGGATGCGGAAGCACCCGGTCCTTTTCGCAGACCACCAGCGAGGTCGGGATCCCGGTGTCGGCGAGCTCCATCAGCCCCGGCATCAGCAGCGCCTTGACCAGCAGCTGGTAGTAGGCCGGGCAGTGGGTGACGTCGTCGATGATGTCGAGCATGTCCTCGTCGCTGATGCCGTCGCGGGTGGCGCTGCACGGCACGCTCGCCGCCGCTCGGGCGCCCGGCAGCCGCGCCGCGCGGGGACCGAGCGCCTTGGCGGTCAGCCACACCGGCAAGCCCATCACGAACTTGAACACGATCTCGTACTTGGCCGGCGTCCAGCGGTGCCAGCCGCCGGCCGGTGCGATGCCCATCAGCGAGCGCGCCCGGTTGCGTCGCTCCAGCTCGAAGGCCACCCAGCCGCCCAGCGAGTTGCCGACGATGTGGGCGGTGTCCCAGCCGATCTCGTCGAGCCAGCGTTCGACGTCGTCGGCCAGCGTGGAGCTGTCGAGCAGCCAGGACCGGTTCTTGCGGCCGCCGTTGTGGCCCGCCATGGTGGGCGCGAACACCTCGTAGCGGCCGGTCTCGGCGAGTGCGGGCGCGACGTTCTTCCACACGTTCTGCGACATCATGAAGGGGTGCAGCAGCAGCACCGGCTCGCCGGAGCCGAGGTGGATCGGATCGCGTTGCCTCATAGCGCCCGACATTAAGGTGATACCGGCGGTACCGCAAGAACTGCCGCTAGGGTCGACGGCCGTGACGCGTCCCCTCACAGTCAGCACCGTCAACGTCAACGGCATCCGGGCGGCGGTGAAGCAGCGCTCCGAGGACAACCGCGGCCTGTTGCCGTGGTTGGCGCAGACTCCCGCCGACGTCGTGTGCCTTCAGGAGACCCGCGCCGACGACGAGCAGTTGGCCGACGCGCTGGCCCCGGTGCTCGCCGAGGGGTGGCACCTCGCGTCGGCCGCGCCGCACGTCAAGGGGCGCAACGGTGTGGCGGTGCTGTCCCGCACGCCGCACGATGATGTTCGGATCGGTTGCGGTGCAGAAGAATTCGCCTCGCACGGACGCTATGTCGAGGTCGACACGGCCGGGGTGACGGTGGGCAGCGTGTACTTCCCGACGGGGGAGGCCGACACCGAGCGGCAGCGCGAGAAGGAGCGGTTCATGGCCGCGGTGGCCGATCGGATGGCCGTGCTGCGGGCGGCGGGCCGCGATGCGGTGCTGGGCGGCGACTGGAATATCGCCCACACCGAGAACGACATCAAGAACTGGAAGGGCAACGTCAAGAAGGCCGGGTTCCTGCCCGACGAGCGCCGCTGGCTCAGCGAGTTGCTGGCCACCGGCTGGGTCGACGTCGTGCGGGCCGCGCACCCCGGCGAGGCGGGGCCGTACGCGTGGTGGTCGTGGCGCGGCAAGGCGTTCGACAACGACGCGGGATGGCGCATCGACTACCAGCTCGCGACGCCGGGGCTGGCCGCGCGGGTGGCCGCGGTGAACACCGAGCGGCCCGCCGCATACGCGCTGCGCTGGTCCGATCACTGCCCCGTCACGGTCACCTACGCGTGATTTCGGCGTCGTAGGTGACGCTGAGCGCGACCAATGACGCCGAAATCGCTCAGCAGCCGACGCGCGTGGGGGTCTGCAGCGCGCCGTCGGCGCCGTCGATCGCGCCGCGCACCACGTCGAACACCCGCGGATCCCATGTCAGCCCGGTCTCCCACGGCAGCCCGACCGCGTCGGAGACGTAGATGCTGTGGGTGTCGTCGAAGGACACGCAGCGCCGGTGCGGCAGTACGCGGTCGCTGATATCGGTGGCCAGGGCGCTGCGATTCGACACGATGCCGTCGTTGGGCCACACCATCGGGTTGGTTGGGGCCGGACGGGTGAACCGGGCCCCGCCGATGACGACGACCGGAATCTCGTCCAGGACGCCGGCCTGGAACTCGTTCCAGCCCTGCGGGCCCATCAGGTAGCCCTGGTTGACCTCCCGGCCCGACCCGGTCTGCAGCCGGGTCACCTCCGCGGCCATCGCCAGGGACGCCTTCTCGCAGTAGGCGTCGCCCGCGCAGTCCGCCAGTGTCGTGATGCCGTTGGCGTAGTCGGACAGGAACGATCCCTCCCACGGCGTGCCCAGCGTGGTCAGCGAACGGATCCGGATCGGTGAGCCGAGGCTCTGCAGCACCCGGAACGCCGCCCGCGAGTACAGCCCACCCATCGAGTGGCCGACGACGTCGATGACGTCCACGCCGCGGGTGTCGTGCAGATATGTGAGAAACCGGGCGAGGTGTTCGCCGGCCAGGTCGATCGATGCCGTCGAGTCGACGGTCATGGTGTCGGGCAGTGTGATCGGGCAGTCGCCGAACGCGCCGAACCCGCTCTGGTCGACCACCGGGCCGCGGCCCGCCATCGCCGGGGAGGTGTAGACGGTGTGGCCTGCGGCGAGCAGGTTCTCCCGCAGCGCGGTGTCGGTGTTCCCGGCCGCCAGGCCGGATCGGCAGGCATCGTCGGGGGTGGTGAACGGGCTGACCGCGTCACCGCCGGAGACGATGACGACCGCGCGGCCGGGCGCGGCGTGCGCAGGACCGGCATGCAGAAGGGCCGCGAGCATCAGCGCGACCACGACGACGATCAACCCCCGCATGCGCGCGAAGACTACCCGGGGATCGGGTCCCAGTCCGGGGACCGTCCGAGGTGGCGCAACAGGCGGGCGAAGGCGTCGTCGTCGGTCTGTGGCAATGCCCGCGCGAACGGGGAGGGATCGGTATCGCGGAAGTCGCCGTCGGGAACGGCCAGCGTCAGCGGCGTGACGGCGGCGATGACGTCGTCGGGCAGCGTGAACGGTGTGCCCAGCGCCGCGGCGACGTCCCAGCCGTGCACCACGTAATCCACGAAGTGGAACCCCATCGCCGTCTCGCCGACGACGGTGACGTCGGCGCCGAAATCGGGCAGCGCGAACAGCGCCTCGTCGGTGCCGGGGGTCGCGAACGCCGCGAGGACGTCGCGCGCGGCGGCGGTGTAGGTGCCGACCGGATCGGCGGCGATCGCCGCGGTCAGTGGTTCGGTGCGCCAGACGTCGGGGTCGGCGCCGCGGCCGCGCGCGGCGGCGGCGAACCCGCGGTGTTGCGCGGTCATGTGGGCGAGAAGGTCGGCCAGCGTCCACCCTGAGCACGGGGTGGGCCGGTCGAGATCACTGCTGTGGACGGCGGACACGACCTCGATCGAGGTCTCCACGGCGGTGCGATGCTGAGCGGAGAATGTAGGCATGTGCATATGGTATGCGTCTGCATACGATATGGCAATGCTTACGCTTTCCCCGTGAGTTCCGCGTCGCGCCGCCCTGATCTGGCTGCGCTGCTGGCACCCCTCGTGCGGGAGTTGGTGGCCGCCGAGGAACCGGTGCTGGCCGCCCACGGCCTGACCATGTGGGGCTACGTCGTGCTCTGCGCCCTCGACCGCGGCGAGGTGCGCACGCAGGCCGCGTTGGCCGAGGCCATCAACGCCGACAAGACGCGCATCATCCGCACCCTCGACGACCTGCAGCACAGCGGGCTCATCGAACGCGTGCCCGACCCGGAGGACCGACGCGCGCGGCTGCTGCGCATCACCGCGCAGGGCCGCCGGAGCAAGGACGCGGCGCAGGCGCAGATCCAGCGCGGCGAGGAACGCTGGCTCGGTCTGCTCGACGCCGAGGAGCGGCGGGTGTTCCTGCGCGCACTGCGACGGATGGCCGCCGACCGAAACGACGGGCCCGCATGAAAAACTGGACCTCACCATGAGCACCGCAGCCAAGCCCGTCGTCTTCTCCGGCGCGCAACCCACCTCCGACTCTCTGCACCTGGGCAACGCGCTGGGCGCGGTCGCACAGTGGGTGGGCCTCCAGGACGGTCACGACGCGTACTTCTGCGTGGTGGATCTGCACGCCATCACGTTGGCGCAGGACCCCGCGACGCTGCGGCGGCGCACGCTGGCCACCGCCGCGCAGTACCTCGCGCTGGGGGTGGACCCCGCCCGGGCGACGGTGTTCGTCCAGAGCCATGTGCCCGAGCACTCCGAATTGGCTTGGGTACTGGGATGTTTCACCGGGTTCGGGCAGGCGTCGCGGATGACGCAGTTCAAGGACAAGTCCGCCAAGCACGGCGCCGACGCGCAGACGGTGGGGTTGTTCACCTATCCGATCCTGATGGCCGCCGACGTGCTGCTCTACGACACCGAGCTGGTGCCGGTCGGCGAGGACCAGCGCCAGCACCTCGAACTCGCCCGCGACGTCGCGCAACGCTTCAACGCTCGCTTCCCCGACACGTTCGTCATCCCCGAACCGATGATCCCCAAGGCGACCGCCAAGATCTACGACCTGGCCGATCCCACCGCCAAGATGAGCAAGTCCGCGGCCACCGACGCCGGGCTGATCAGCCTGCTCGACGATCCGGCCCGCACCGCCAAGAAGATCCGGTCCGCGGTCACCGACAGCGAGCGCGAGATCCGCTTCGATCCCGAAGCCAAACCGGGGGTGTCGAACCTGCTGACCATCCAGTCGGCGGTCACCGGGGCCGACATCGACAAACTCGTCGAGGGGTACGCCGGCCGCGGCTACGGCGACCTGAAGAAGGAGACCGCCGACGCCGTCGTCGAGTTCGTCACGCCCATCAAGGCGCGGGTCGACGAGCTGCTCGACGACCCCGCCGAACTGGAAGGTGTGCTGGCGGCCGGCGCGCAGCGGGCGCGCGAGGTGTCTGGACACACGGTGCGCCGGGTATATGACCGGCTGGGGTTCCTGGCACCGCGCTAGCCCCGAGGAGGCCCCGATGACCGCGCCGGAAGGCTCACCGCCCGACGAGAAGCCCGGCATCCTCGACCGGTTGCGGGCCCGGATGCCGTGGTTCGACCACGTGATGCGGGCCCAACAGCGCTACAACGACAGCAAGGGCGACTTCTACGCCGCCGGTATCACCTACTTCACGATCTTCGCGCTGTTCCCGCTGCTCATGGTCGGTTTCTCGATCGGTGGGTTCGTGCTGGCCAGCGAGCCGCAGCTGCTCGACCAGCTCGAGGCGAAGATCCGCTCGGCGGTCAGCGGCGACCTCGGCCAGCAGCTGGTGACCCTGATGGACTCGGCGATCGACTCCCGCGGCACCGTCGGCATCATCGGCCTGGCCACCGCGGCCTGGGCCGGCCTGGGCTGGATGGCGAACCTGCGCGAGGCGCTCAGTCAGATGTGGGGGCTGTTCCGGGACGAGCCGCCCGGGTTCCTGAAGACGAAGCTGTCGGATCTGCTGGCGCTGCTGTCGACGTTCGCCGCGATCGTCGTCACCGTCGCGCTGTCGGCGCTGGGCAACTCCTCGATCCTGGAGAACGTGCTGAACTGGCTGGGCTTCCCGGATTCCACGGTGCTGACCGTGCTGCTGCGGGTGGCGTCCATCGCGGTGTCGATCCTCGTGTCGTGGCTGCTGTTCACGTGGATGATCGCCCGGCTGCCGCGCGAGTCGGCCAGCTTCCGCAGCAGCGTGCGCGCCGGTCTGATCGCCGCCGTGGCCTTCGAGATCTTCAAGCTGGTGGCCTCGCTCTACCTGAAGTCGGTGCTGACCGGTCCTGCGGGTGCGACGTTCGGGCCGGTGCTCGGTCTGATGGTGTTCGCCTACATCACCGCGCGGCTGATCCTGTTCTCCACCGCATGGGCGGCCACCACCGCGGAGAACCTGGCCGAGGCGCCGATCCCGGCGCCGGGCCCGGCGGTCATCCGGAACCGCATCATCACCCGGCCCGGCCTCGCGCCGTGGCAGGCGGGCGCCGCCGCGGCGGCCGGAGCGCTTGGCGCGCTGAGCCTTTCGCGGTGGCGCAAGCGCTAGTGCTGGGGCCTGCGGTTGAGTGCCCGCGCCCCCATGATGAGGCTGAACACGATGACGCTGCCGACGACGCCCACGCCGACCCGCACCGGCATCGCGTCGACGTCGGGCAGTGTGGCGCTGGCCTTGTTCGTCGTCGCCGCGGCGGCAGGGTCGGCCTTCGGTTCTGCCAGCGACGGGTCGGCCTCCACCAGATCGCCCACCTTGGTGCCCGGCGCGGTGGCGAAGCCGTAATCCAGCAGGTGCGCGGCCTGTTCCCACGGCGCGATCGGCTGGCGGGTACCGCGCATCAGGACCGCGACCAGGCGCCGGCCGTCGTGGTCGGCGGCGCCGACGAACGTCTGCCCGGCGTCGTCGGTGTAGCCCGTCTTGCCGCCCAGCGCGCCCGGATAGTTGGCCAGCAGCTTGTTGTCGTTCTCGATCGGATAGCTGCCGTCGCCCCGGCCGGGGAACTGGAACTCCTGGGTGTGCACGATGTTCGCGAACACGGGGTTGTTCCACGCGTAGCGGTAGAACAGCCCGATGTCGTAGGCCGACGTGCTCATGCCGGGACCGTCCAGCCCTGACGGCGTCGCGACGCGGGTGTCCCGGGCGCCGAGCTTGTTCGCGAGGGTGTTGAGCTTGGTCAGCGTGGTGTCCATGCCGCCGAGCTGCATCGCCAGCGCGTGCGCGGCGTCGTTGCCGGAGTGCATGAGCAGCCCGTGCAGCAGGTCGTTGATCGAGTAGAACCCGCCTTCGCCGACGCCGACTCTGGTGCCCTCGGCGTTGGCGTCGTCCTGCGTGCCCGCCACCACCTTGTGCAGGGGGAGGTCGCGGATGGCCTGCATCGCGATCAGCACCTTGATGATGCTGGCGGGGCGGTGGCGGCCGTGCGGGTCGCGCGCGGCGATGACGTCGCCGCTGTCGAGGTCGGCCACCAGCCAGGCTTCGGCAGACACGTCGTTGGGCAGCGGGGGAGTACCCGGCGCGGTGATCACGCCACAGCCCGACAGCGCGTCGCCACCCATCGGCTTGGCCGGCACCGGCAGCGGTCCCGGCGGGTCACCCGACTCGGGGACCTCGGACGCGTCCACCGCCGGCGGCGTCGACTCCTTGTAGGGGCAGGTGTTGGCCTCCGGTGCCGGCGCGGGTTGGGCGGCGGCGACCGGGGCCAGCGCCAGCATCATGGCCGTGACCAGCGCAGACGCGCGTGTCGAGATCTTCGTCAAGGTCGCCATCGATGTTGCAGATTAGGCGATCGAACGGGTCCGGCCCGGGAGCCACGCGGGTGACGGGTGTGGCCAGTGTTTCGAATGTGACTGCTCCGGGTAGCGCCGGCGCGGCGATCACTACCCTGGGGAGACCGCCCCGAGCCGCCCGCGCCGCCCGCAAAAGGACGCCCATGTTCATCCTCGTTCTCGGCTCGATCCTCGGGCTGATGACGTTCTACGTCTGGTTGCGCACGATCAGGGACACCACCGGACCGGGCCGGTGGCGTCGCATCCCCACGCTGATTCTGCTGGGCCTGACCGCGCTGCTGGTGCTCACGCTGGTGCTGCCGCGGGTGACCGGAATCGAGCAGTCGGGCTGGTTCGCCTGGCCCGGCTACGTCTGGTTCGGCCTCCTGGTCTACCTGTTCCTGGCGCTGCTGGTCATCGAGCCGGTCCGGCTGGTGGCCTGGCTGCGGCGGCGCCGGGCACCGGCAGAGCCGACGCCCGGGTTGGACCGGCGGCAGTTCCTCGCGCGCGCCGGTGCGATGGCCGCGGGGGCCGCCGCGGTGGGTGTCACCGGTGTCGGCGTCACCACCGCGATGGGGGCGCCCGACGTGCTGCGGGTCCCGGTGCGGTTGCCGCGTCTGGACCCGGCGTTCGACGGGTTCCGGGTCGCGGTGGTCTCCGACATCCATCTCGGGCCGCTGCTCGGCCGCGCGCACACCGAGCGGATCGTGCGGATGATCAACGAGACCGAGCCCGACCTGGTCGCCGTGGTGGGCGACCTGGTCGACGGCACCGTCGAGCAGCTCGGGCCGGCGGCGGCGCCGCTGGCCGACCTGGTCGCCCGGGAGGGCACGTTTTTCGTCACCGGCAACCACGAGTACTTCGTCGACGGCACCGCATCGTGGCTGCGTGAACTCGAGCGACTCGGGCTGCACGTGCTGCGCAACGAGAACACCCGGATCCGGCGCGGGGCGGCGGCGTTCGATCTGGCCGGGGTCAACGACGTCGCGGGGGAGTCGCGGTCCGATCCGCCCGACTTCGGCCGTGCGCTGCGCGGCGTCGATCCCGCGACTGCGACCGTTCTGCTTGCTCACCAGCCGGTTCAGGTGGCCGAAGCCGTGCAGCGGCAGGTGGATCTGCAGCTGTCCGGCCACACCCACGGCGGCCAGATGTGGCCGTTCCACTACGCCGTCGAGCTGGCGCAGCCGGCCCTGGCCGGACTGTCGACGGTGCGCGACACCCAGCTCTACGTCACCCGCGGGGCGGGGTTCTGGGGTCCGCCGCTGCGGGTGGGCGCGCGGCCGGACATCAGCGTGCTGACATTACGCACCTGAGTGTTTACGGCCCGGCCTGTTGGGTTATTTCTCTCATCAAGTTCACGGCTAACACTGACGAAGACGCTCAGGTGGGCCGGGCACGCTGAAGAAATCCAAGGCATTCAGCGGAAGGGCGTTGATGATGACGAATACCGCCACGGTGATCGATCTGAAGTCGCATGCGGCCCGCAGTGCCGCCGACCGACGGGCCCGGGCCATCGAAGAGGCGATGCGCAGGCACCCGTCCTTCCAGTCCCGGACCGCCGTCCCCCCGCCGCCGCTGCGCGCAGTCTGAGACACGCGACAAAAAGGGGCACCTCCATCCAGAGGTGCCCCTTCACGCTGTCTGTCGTGCTAGCGCACGTTGACGTACACCGTCTGGTTGCTCACCGAGCGGTTGTTGTCACCGTTGGAGGTGGCGTTCGGTACCGACTGGCGGACGTCCGGACCCCGGGTGACGGAGACAACGGAGGCTTCGTCGAGCGGAGCGTTGCTCTGCCGGTTGACGACGACGCGGTTGCCTTGCGCTTCCAGCGCGCTGATCGTGTCGGCGGCGCTGCCGGCGCCCGACGGGGCAGCCAGCGCGGGGGCGGCCAGTCCGAGTACGCCCGCGGTGAGGGCGGCTGCGGCGGCGGTGGTGATCGTGAAGGTTTTCATGGGTGCTCTCCCCTGAAGTCGGGTCGGAGCCGTGGAACGAGTCGCGCGGTTCTGACTGTGTGAAGTTATATGTGCCGGACCGGATTTCGTGGTGTGCATCCGATCCGCCGGGTATAACCGGCCGCAGCGGAGTTTCATTTCCGCTGGCAGGATCTCGACGGTGTCTGGCAGGAATGGGTCTGTTGGGAGGCGTCGAACTGTGATGCCGGGGCACCGCCGGTCCGGAGGTGCCCCGCGTCACTGCTACTTGATGGTGACGTAGACGGTCTGACTGCTGACCGAGCGGCTGCCGTTGCCGATGGAATCGGGGATCGGGATGCTCTGGCGCATGATCGGGCCGCGGTGGATGGACACGACCGAGGCCTCATCCAGCGGCGTGCTGGACTGGCGGGTGACGATGACGCGGTTGCCCTGGGCTTCGAGCGCGCTGATGGTGTCGGCGGCGTTGCCTCCGGTGGGGGCGGCGAGGGCGGGCGCGGCCAGCCCGAGGACGGCGGCGGCCAGGGCGGCTGTGGCGGCGGTGCTGATCGTGAAGCTCTTCATGGTCCTGCTCTTCTCTTGTGACGATCGTGGTGATCTGCACTGAAGAACCAGCAGGTCAGCGCGTTCATTTCCGCTGGCAGGGATTGGCTGCCCGCTGGCAGGAACCGCTCCGGCGCAGCGGGTCAGAGCGCGGTCGCGGCGACGTCGATCCGGCCGAGGTACGGCGCACCGATGCTGCCCATCCAGAGCCGGCCGTCGCGTTCCACCATGCCGGTCACCATGCTGAAGTGCGGGTGGGTGGTCTGCATACCGGCAACGACCGCACCGGTGCCGGCATCGAACGCGACCACCCACACGACGGAGACGGGCTTGGGCTGCAGGCGCGCGGGCAGCCGCCACACCGCTTGGCGCAGCGGCGGCGGCCCGGCGGCCAGTCGATCGGCGACCGGGTTGGCCGGCGTGACCATCGCGCACCAGATCCGCCCGTCCGGGCCGGTCGACAGGTTGTCCGGCATCCCGGGCAGATGTTCGGCCAGCGGGGTGAACTCACCCGCCCGCGGCCCGCTCAGCCAGTACGTCGACAGCCGTCGGCCCTGGGTTTCGGCGACCACCAGCGCCGTGCCGTCCGCGGTGGGCGTCACGCCGTTGGCGAAGTACAGCCCGTCGACGACGGTCGTCACGGTGCCGTCGGGGTCGAGGCGGTGCAGGGCGCCGCGCGGGCGGGCTTCGAGAATCGCGCCGAGATAGTTCGCCACGGTGAAATGCGACGTCGACTCGGTGAAATAGATTGTGCCGTCCGGTGTCTCGGTGACATTGGAGCAAAATTGCAACTTTCGGCCCGCGATCGAGTCCACCAGGGTCTCGATGCGGCCGGTGCCCGGATCCAGGGCCAGCAGCCCGCGGGGGCTGTCGCAGATCAGCAGCCGCCCGTCGCGCGCGAAGCCCAGACCCAGTGGCCGACCCCCGGTGTTGGCGATCACGACGGGCGCTGTGCCGTCGGGTTCCAGCCGCACGATGCTGCCGTCCATCGCGCCGACCCACAACCGGCCGTCGTCGTCGGTGACGACGTCCTCGGGCTCGCCGCCCGGCACAGGAACCAGCGTGACGTCGGCGCTCGGGAACGGGGGCAGGGACCGCACCGGCGGGGCCTGCCAGCGCACGGGATCGATCGGCGGTTTCATCACCGCCCAGTCTCGCCGAAATTGCATTCCAGCATGCGCGCTCTCGAGATTCCGCTGCCGGAATGCAATTTCGGCGAAAAGGGGGAGCTACATCCGGCGGCTGGCCTCGCCGAGCACGTTGTGCAGCACGTCGTAGATCGCGTCGAACTCCTTCTGCCCGCTGATCAGCGGGGGAGCCAGCTGCACGACTGGGTCGCCGCGGTCGTCGGCGCGGCAGTACAGGCCGGCCTCCCACAGCGCGGGAGTGAGGAAGCCGCGCAGCAGCCGCTCGGACTCCTCGTCGTTGAACGTCTCCTTGGTGGCCTTGTCCTTGACCAACTCGATGCCGTAGAAGAAGCCCTCGCCGCGGACGTCACCGACGATCGGCAGGTCGTACAGCTTCTCCAGCGTCGCGCGGAAGGCCGGAGCCATCTCCTTGACGTGGGCGTTGATGCCCTCGCGCTCGAAGATATCGAGGTTGGCCAGTGCGACCGCCGAGGACACAGGGTGCCCACCGAAGGTGTAGCCGTGCCCGAACACGGTGTGGCCGTCGTTGAACGGCTCGAACAGCCGGTCGCTGGCGATCATCGCGCCGATCGGGGAGTAGCCCGAGGTCAGCCCCTTCGCGCAGGTGATGATGTCCGGCACGTAGTTGAAGTCGTTGCACGCGAACATCGACCCGATGCGGCCATAGGCGCAGATCACCTCGTCGGAGACCAGCAGCACGTCGTACTCGTCGCAGATCTCGCGGACCCGCTCGAAGTATCCGGGCGGCGGCGGGAAGCAGCCGCCGGCGTTCTGCACCGGCTCGAGGAACACGGCGGCGACGGTGTCGGGGCCCTCGAACTCGATGGCCTCGGCGATGCGGTCCGCGCAGTAGCGTCCCCACGCCTTGGGGTCGTTGCTGAACTGCTCGGGCGCGCGGTAGATGTTGGTGTTGGGCACCCGGAAACCGCCGGGCGTCGGCGGATCGAACGGCGCCTTGAACGTCGGGATGCCCGTGATGGCCAGCGCACCCTGCGGCGTGCCGTGATAGGCGATGGACCGCGAGATCACCTTGTACTTGCCGGGCCTGCCAGTCAGCTTGTAGTACTGCTTGGCCAGTTTCCAGGCACTCTCGACGGCCTCGCCGCCACCGGTGGTGAAGAAGACGCGGTTCAGGTCGCCCGGCGCGTAGCCGGCCAGGCGCTCCGACAGCTCGACCGCGCTGGGCGTCGCGTAGGACCACAGCGGGAAGAACGCCAGCTGCTCGGCCTGCTTGGCCGCCGCCTCGGCGAGCTCCTTGCGGCCGTGCCCGACCTGCACCACGAACAGGCCCGAGAGCCCGTCGATGTACTGCTTGCCCTGGTCGTCGTAGATGTGTACGCCCTCGCCGCGGGTGATCATCGGCGGGGTGATGTCCGCACCGTGGCGGGCGAAATGCCCCCACAGATGGCGCTTGGCCGTCGCGGCGAGGTGGCTCGAGGTCTGCTGTTCGGTTTCGGAAATGATTGTCATCGGGTTCCCCAATTGTATTGCTGCTTAACGAGTTTCAGGTAAACGAGGGTCTCTGTGGATATCACTCCCGGTAACGCACGGATCTGGGTGTTGAGTAGCTGGAGGAGGTGGTCGTCGTCCTCGCACACGACCTCGACGATGGCGTCGAACGAGCCCGCGGTCAGCACCACGTAGTCGACCGACTCGAGGGCGGCGAGCTTCTCGGCGATCTTGGTGGTGTCACCGGTGCAGCGGACGCCGATCATGGCCTGCCGGGCGAAGCCGAGCTGCATCGGGTCGGTGACCGCGACGATCTGCATCACCCCGGCGTCGACCATGCGCTGCACGCGCTGGCGCACCGCGGCCTCGGACAGGCCCACGGCCTTGCCGATGCCCGCATAGGAACGGCGGCCGTCCTGCTGCAGCTTCTCGATGATCGCCTTGGAGAGCTCGTCGAGCTGGAAGGCGGCACCGGGTCGCGACTGGTTGACACGGAACGAGACGGGGCCGACGGCGTGCGGGACCCCCGGGTTGACCATGACTCCGATTGTGCACGGAATCCGTCGTTTCAAGCAACCATGACCATGAAATCAATCGTTGTAGGTCGCCGAAGCTGAGGTAATGCGTAGCGTTTCCCGTGTATCAGACGATACGGTGTGGGCCATGACCGTGGTTTCGTCTTCGAGGGATCTGGCCGGCAGCTGGATCGACGGCGCACCGGTGCGGACCGGCGGCGCCACACACACCGTGATCAACCCGGCGACCGGCGAGCCGGTGGCCGAGATGGCGCTGGCCTCGCCCGGCGACGTCGACCGCGCGGTCGGCTCGGCGCGGGCGGCGCTGCCCGGCTGGGCCGGGGCCACGCCGGCCGAGCGCTCGGCCGTGCTGGCGAAGCTGGCCACGCTCGCCGACGAGGCCGCCGACACACTTGTGGCCGAGGAGGTCAGCCAGACCGGCAAGCCCGTCCGGCTGGCCACCGAATTCGACGTCCCCGGCAGCGTCGACAACATCGACTTCTTCGCCGGCGCCGCCCGCCATCTCGAGGGCAAGGCATCGGGGGAGTACTCCGGCGATCACACGTCGTCGATCCGCCGCGAGGCCGTCGGCGTGGTCGCGACGATCACCCCGTGGAACTATCCGCTGCAGATGGCGGTGTGGAAGGTGTTGCCCGCGCTGGCCGCCGGCTGCAGCGTGGTGATCAAGCCCGCCGAGATCACCCCGCTGACCACGCTGACGCTGGCCCGGCTGGCCGGCGAGGCAGGTTTGCCGCCCGGTGTACTCAACGTGGTGACCGGCGCGGGCGCCGACGTGGGCACCGCGCTGGCCGGGCATCGCGACGTCGACATGGTGACGTTCACCGGGTCGACGGCCGTCGGGCGCAAGGTGATGGCCGCGGCCGCGGTGCACGGGCACCGCACCCAGCTCGAATTGGGCGGTAAGGCACCGTTCGTCGTGTTCGACGACGCCGATCTCGACGCGGCGATCCAGGGCGCGGTCGCCGGGTCGCTCATCAACACCGGGCAGGACTGCACCGCCGCCACCCGCGCGATCGTGGCCCGCGAGGTGTACGACGACTTCGTCGCCGGGGTCGCCGAGGTGATGGGCAAGATCGTCGTCGGCGACCCGCAGGATCCCGACACCGATCTCGGCCCGTTGATCACGCTGGCGCACCGGGCGAAGGTGGCCGACATGGTGGCGGGCGCGCCCGGCGAGGGCGGGCGCATCGTGACCGGCGGCGTGGCGCCGGAGGGACCGGGTTCGTTCTACCGGCCGACGCTGATCGCCGACGTGTCCGAGCAGTCCGAGGTGTACCGCGACGAGATCTTCGGCCCGGTGCTGACCGTGCGGTCGTTCACCGACGACGACGACGCGATCCGGCAGGCCAACGACACCGCCTACGGGCTCGCGGCCTCGGCGTGGACGCGCGACGTCTATCGCGCGCAGCGCGCGTCGCGGGAGATCCACGCCGGCTGTGTGTGGATCAACGACCACATCCCGATCATCTCGGAGATGCCGCACGGCGGATTCGGTGCGTCGGGCTTCGGCAAGGACATGAGCCAGTACTCGCTCGAGGAGTACCTGTCGATCAAGCACGTGATGAGCGATATCACCGGCGTGGTCGACAAGCCCTGGCACCGAACGATTTTCACCAAGCGCTGAGTCCCGCGGAATAGCATTCCTGGTCGTGATCCGCGCCGGATCGCAGCCCGGAATGCGCTTCCGCGGCGGTTCGTGGACGTCAGTCGCGCGGCACCACGATCACCGGCACGTCCACCCCGGCGAGGATGCGCGCGGCCGTCGACCCCAGGAAGATGCGGCGCGGCGCGGCGAACCGGGACGAGCCCACGACCAGCAGGTCGCCGTCGTCCCAGTTGAGCTTCTTCAGCGCCGACTCCAGCGTCATGCCGTCGGCGACCAGTGACTCGATCTCCGGCGAGTCGGGCAGCGCGCGCGCCGCGACGGCGAGGTTCTCCTCGGCCGCGGCGACCTGCAGCTGGCGCACCTCCCGCGCGCTGCCCGCCTCGGCGAGGTTCTCCGCCGACACCAGCGACAGCATGCGGATGCCCAGACCGGCCGCGCTGGCGAGTGTGATCGCGAACGGCAGCGGGTTGTCGTCGCCCGGCTTGGTCGGCACCGCGGCGGTCACCGCCGCGAACGCCTCGTCCGGATCCTCGGCGTAGCCGCGCGGGGCCAGCGCCACCGGGATCGGCGAGGAGTGCAGCAGCGCCCCGGTGACCGGGCCGATGGTGTGCCTGCCGAAGAATCCGTCGCGCGCGCCGCCGACCACGATGAGGTCCGACGACTTCTCCTCGGCGAACCCGATCAGCGTCTGCGCGAACGACTCTCCGACGGTCACCGACGATCCGGCGCGCACACCGTCGCGCGCCAGCGTGGCCACCGCGCCGGCCACCCACTGCTCGCCCCGCTCCACGAGCAGACGCTGGTATTCCATGCGCCCGGGATGGCCGTCGGGCAGTTCTTCGCGCACCACCAACAGGACGTCGACGCTGGCGTCGAAGGTCCGCGCGAGCGCACTGGCCAGCGCGACGCCGTCGTCGCCGGTCGGGGTGGCAAGGTAGCCGACGGTCAGATGCATGGCGGTTCCTCAGTAGACGTCGGGTACTTGGACTTCGGTGGATGCGTTGAGCGTCTCGCCCCGGAAGAAGCGTTTCGTGCCGAACGCGAAGCACGCCAGCATCAGCGGGATGCCGAGCACCAGCATGCCGACCCCCAGCACGAACACCCCGCCGATGGGACCGAACGCGGTGTAGCCGTAGTCCGGCGCGATCATGTCCTTGGCGCTGATCACGAACGCCGCCGCCATCGCGAGGCCGCCCAGCAGCGGGAAGATGCCGCGGAAGAAGAGGTTTCGCACCGAGCTGAACAGCGTCCGGCGGAAGTACCAGACGCAGGCGAACGCGGTGATGCCGTAGTAGAACGCGACCGCGAGTCCGAGGGAGGCCACCGAGTCGGCGAGGGCGTTCTCCGACAACACTTTCAGCAGCAGGTAGAAGAACAGCGCGGCCAGACCCATCACGATCGTGCCGAACGCCGGCGTCATGTAGCGCGGATGCACGTTGGCGAACCGCTTCGGGATGGCTTCGTAGACGGCCATCGACAGCGTGCCGCGCGCGGTGGGCAGGATGGTGGTCTGCGTCGACGACAGCGCCGACACCGAGACGGTGAGCAGCAGCGCGGACGCGGCGATCGTGCCCGCCACCGGTTCGCCGAGCACGGTGAGCACGTCGTCGGAGTTCATCGCGTTGTTCAGCCCGATACCGACCTCACCGAATCCGGCGAACGACTGCAGTGCGTAAGCCACCAGCACATAGGTGCACACCAGGATCAGCGTGGTGATGACCGCGGCGATGCCCGGCGTCCGGCCGGGATCCTTGGTCTCCTCACCGACGGCCAGGCACGCGTCCCAGCCCCAGTAGATGAAGATGCACAGGATCACCGCCGCGGCGATCGACGACGTGTCCAATCCGCTGGGCCACAGCCACGACAGCTGAGGGCTGATCGCCTGCGCGCCAGCGGTTCCGGAGAACACCCGAACCAGCGCGATGACGCTGACGATGATCAGCACGCCGAACTGCACGGCGATCAGGATGTTCTGCACCCGCTCGCTGACGACGATGCCGCGGGCCGACACCAGCGTCATCGAGACGATGAAGAAGCATCCCAATCCGACTGTGGCGAAAGTGTTGTCGGCCAGATCGTCGAGGCCGAGGAAGTTGTACAGGTAGATCGCCGCGATCTCGGCGACGTTGGCCAGCACGATGATGGCCGACACGGCCAGCCCCCAGCCACCGATCCAGCCGATCCACGGGCCGAAAGCCTTGGTGCCCCAGGTGAACGTCGTGCCGCAGTCCGGGGTCTCCTGCGAGAGCTCCTTGTAGGCGAACGCCACCAGCAGCATCGGGATGAACGCCAGCACGAACATCGACGGCGCCTTCTCGCCGACCTCCAGAACGACGTAGCCGAGCGTGGCGGCCAGGCTGTAGGCCGGCGCCACCGCCGCCAGACCGATGACGACGTTGCCGACGAGGCCGAGCGCACCGGCCTGCAGCCCCTTGCTGCCGACAGCAGGGGTCGACGGTTCGGAGGTGATTGCCATGCGCGCAATATACGGTCCTGCGAGCCTCCTGGCAGGGCAGTGCGAAAAACCTGTGAGCCGTCAGCTCTTGGTGTACTCCTGGCCGGTCAGCGGGTCGATCGCCTTCTCGCCGGGCGGCAGGTTGGACAGATCCTTGGCGATGATCGTGGGCACGTCGCCGGCGTCGGGCAGACCGAAGCGGGGCACCGCCGCCTCCTGGTCGGGCACCGTCTCCAGCACGAGGTCGTGACTGCGACGGGGCAGCGTGACGCCCTTGAAGAAGTCGGGCGACATGAACCGCCAGACCACCATCAGCACCAGGCCCAGGACAAGCGCGCCGATGCCCACCACCGCGACGGCGCCGACGCCGAAGATGGTCACGTTGTTGCCGTCGTCGTCGGTGAGCCAGTCCGGCTTGGCGTACTGCAGCAGGCCGTAGACGAAGACCACGAGGAGCACGATGCCGCCCAGCAGCGGCACCACCCCGCGCATCACCAGGTCACGGGTGTTGCGCGTCAACGTCTTTCGGTAGAACCAGACGCAGGCGAAGCCGGTCAGCCCGTAGTAGAAGGCGATCATCAGGCCGACCGAGCCGATGAGCGCGGTCAGCAGGTTGGTGCTGATCACGGTGAACAGCACGTAGAAGATCGCCGACACCACGCCCATCGCGATGGTCGACGTGGTCGGGGTCAGGTAGCGCCGGTGGATCTTGGCGAACGATTCGGGCAGGGCGCGGTAGACGCCCATCGACAGCGTGGTGCGTGCGGTCGGCAGGATCGTGGTCTGCGTGGACGCCGACGCCGAGGTCAGGATGGACGCCGATAGCAGCAGCATCCCGATGTGCCCGAGAGCGCTGTCGCCGAACAGATCCGGTCCGATCGCGGCGAACACGTCGGCCGAGTTGTCCGGGTTGCCCAGCCCGATCCCGTCGGTGCCGACACCGGCGAACGCGACGGCCGCGACGCTCACCAGCGCGTAGGTGGCCAGCAGCAGGAAGGTCGAGATGACGGCGGCCCTGCCGGGGGTGCGGCCGGGGTCGTCGGACTCCTCGTTGCACGCGACGGCGGTGTCCCAGCCCCAGTAGATGAAGATCGTGGTCAGGACCGCCGGCGCGATGACGGTGCTGAAGTCCAGTCCGCCGGGCCAGAACCAGGACAGCGACGGCATCAGCGAGTAGCTCTCGGCGGTGCGGGTGTACACCTTGACCAGCGCGACGATCGACAGTCCGATCAGCACGACCACCTCGATGCCCAGCAGCGCGTATTGCAGGCGCGCCGACACCTCGATGCCGCGGTAGCAGATGTAGGTCATCACCGCGATCCAGATGACACCGGCGACGGTGGACCAGAACGTGCTGTCAGACAGCGTGGCCGCCGAGTCCCAGCCGAGGTCCCCGGCGAAGGTGAAGGAGTACGCCCCGGCGATCTGCGCGAGGTTGGCCATCACGATGACGTCGGCGGCGATGATGCCCCAGCCGCCCAGCCAGCCGACGACCGGGCCGAAGGCGCGCGACGCCCAGGTGAAGGTCGTGCCGCAGTCCGGTTCGGCCTTGTTGAGTTCCTGGTAGGCGACCGCGATCAGGTACATCGGGATGAAGGAGATCAGCACGATGGCAGGCGCCTTCACCCCGGACAGCAGCGCGCCACCGCTGGCGATGATCAGGCCGAGCGTGGCGGCCAGGCTGTAGGCCGGCGCCGTCGAGGCCATCCCCACCACGATGCTGGAGACCAGGCCGAGGGCGCCGCCCTTGAGTCCCTTGCTCTCCACGGTCCCCTCGCCGTGAATCACTTCGTGCTTGACCACGGGGCCCTCCTCGGTCGAAATCAGTCGGAATCGGTTGTGAACCCGATCACTATTGACTGATTCCGTCGATTCAGCAACCTCACAGCTTCGGATTTCGTTGCGTTCGGTGGGTACTACGCTCGATGTCATGACCGCGCGGGTCGAGGAGTTCGAAGAACTGCGCCCCTACCTGCTCGCCGTGGGCTATCGCCTCACCGGCACGTTCGCCGACGCCGAGGACGTCGTGCAGGACGCGTGGCTGCGCTGGTCGGCGCACCGTGCCACCCGGGCTGATACCGCGATCGTCGATCTGCGGGCCTGGCTCACGACGGTGGTCAGCCGGTTGGCGCTCGACCGGCTCCGGTCGGCGGCCCGCCGGCGTGAGACGTACGCCGGCACCTGGCTGCCCGAGCCGGTGGTGACGACGCTCGACGGCGACGATCCGCTGGCCGCCGTGGTGGCCGGGGAGGACGCCCGCTTCGCGGCGATGGTGGTGCTGGAGAATCTGACGCCCGACCAGCGGGTGGCGTTCGTGCTGCACGACGGATTCGCGGTGCCCTTCGACGAGATCGCCGACGTGCTCGGTGCGACGCCCGCCGCGGCGAGGCAGCTCGCGTCGCGGGCGCGGCGCGCCGTCTCTGCGGCGCCGCCGCCGGCCGCTGAGCACGACGAGGTGGTCGGTGCGTTGATGGCGGCGATGGCGGCCGGCGATCTGGAGGCGGTGGTGGCGCTGCTGCATCCCGACGTCACGTTCACCGGCGACGCGAACCGGCGGGCGCCGACGGCCCCGCAGGTCATCCGCGGCAGGGACAAGGTGGCGCGGTTCCTGCTCGGGCTGGCGCGCCGCTATGGGGCGCGGCTGTTCACCAGCGGCGAGCTCGGGT
This sequence comes from Mycolicibacterium chlorophenolicum, assembly GCF_001044235.1. Lineage (GTDB taxonomy): Bacteria > Actinomycetota > Actinomycetes > Mycobacteriales > Mycobacteriaceae > Mycobacterium > Mycobacterium chlorophenolicum. The sequence goes on from NZ_JYNL01000048.1 coordinate 55,268, forward strand.
TGGTCAACGGCGAGCTGGGCGTCTTCTCCCGGGGTGACGACGGGGATGCGCACGGGCCCGCGATCGCACCCCGGATCCAGGCGTTGACGGTGCGCGACGGGCGGGTGGTGGCGGTCTACGACATCGCCAACCCGGACAAGTTCACCGGTTCGCCGCTGCGCACCACGCAGTGAGTTCCGCTGTAGACGGTCGGCATGCACTTCTGGCAGTGCACACACAGACCCTCGGTGGCCGTCCCCTCGCGAAATCTGTTGATCAGGTCGGGTTCTCGCAACAGTGCCCGGGCCATCGCGACGAACGCGAAGCCGTCCTCGAGCGCCGCGGTCACGGTGTCCATCCGGTTGATGCCGCCCAGCAGGATCAGTGGCATCGACAGTGCCGCCCGGAACTGGCGGGCCTGTGGGGCGAAAAACGCCTCGGTGAAAGGGTATTCGCGGAACATGCGCTTGCCGATGAGTCGCAGTCCGAGCCCGACCGCGCGTGGCTGGGACGCGATGAAATCGTCGAGCGGGACATCTCCGCGGAAGTAGTACATCGGGTTGGCCAGTGAGCTTCCGCCGGTCAGCTGCAGCGCGTCGAGATGTCCGTCGCTCTCCAGCAGCCGCGCGGTGGGCAGGCTGTCGGTGAGCCAGAAGCCCTTGCGCACACCGTCGTCCATGTTGAACTTCGCGGTGACGGCGACGGTGTCGCCGACCGTGCGGCGCACCCGCTCGGCGACCCGGCGCGCGAGTTCGGCCCGACGGGCGGTGTCGCCGCCGTAGCGGTCCGTGCGCCGGTTGAGGTTGGGGCTGAAGAACGAGCTGAGCAGATAGCCGTGCCCCATGTGGATCTCGATCGCGTCGAACCCGGCGTCCACGGCATGTGCTGCGGCAGCGCCGAAGTCGTCGACGACCCCGTCGAGTTGGTGAGCCGTCGCGGCACGGACCACACCCATCGCCGGCGCGCTGAGCCGGGTGGACGGCGCCAGCGTGGACGCCCGGTTGGACAGCGTGTTGGCCACCAGTCCGGCGTGGCCGATCTGGGCGCACGCCAGTGCCCCTTCTGCGTGGACGGCGTCGGTGAGAGTGCGCAACTGCCGGGCACGTTCGGCGTCGAGGACGATCGTGTCACGGTGCACCCGGCCGCCGGGGGAGACCGCGCAGTAGGCCACCGTGGTCATCGCCGCGCCGCCGCGGGCCACCTCGGCGTGAAAGTCCACGAGCGCCGCACTGACCTGTCCGCGGGGCATCACGCCCTCGAAGGTGGCGGCCTTGATGAACCGGTTCTTCAGCGTCAGGGGGCCGAGGGTCGCCGGGCGGAATGCTTGTATCGATGCCATTGGCATCGTAATGTAGCACCCGCGGGCGAGGAGGCGGGAACACTGGACATCGCGGTCACCGGGGCAACCGGGTACGTCGGGGCGCACACGGCGCGCGCTCTGCTGGCGGCCGGCCATCGGCTGCGCCTGTTGGTGCCGCCGGGCGAGGCGGGTGCGCCCGTGCTCGACCGGCTGCGCGCGGCGGGGTCGGTGGCGGTGACGGTCGGCGACATCTGTTGTGAGGCAGACGTCGTCGCGTTCCTCGACGGCAGTGAGGCGCTCGTGCACGCGGCCGGTGTCGTCGGTACCGACGAGCGTCGGGTGCGGCTGATGTGGGATGTCAACGCCTTCGCGACCGAGGCGATCCTGCGTCGGGCGGTCGAGCGTCGGCTGGACCCGGTGCTGACCGTGAGCAGCTACAGTGCGCTCTTCCCGCCGACCGACGGCGTGATCTCACCGCAGACCCCGACCGCGGTGGGGCGCAGCGCCTACGCCAAGACCAAGGCGTACGCCGACCGGGTCGCGCGCCGGTTGCAGGACGACGGCGCCCCCGTCGTCGTGACCTATCCGTCCAGCGTCGTCGGTCCGGCGTTCGGCACCGCGCCGGGGGTCACCGAACGCGGGTGGGCGCCGATCGTGCGCTGGGCTATCGCGCCGCGGCTACGGGGCGGCATGCAGATGATCGACGTGTGCGACGTCGCCGAGGTGCACACCCGGGTGATGCGCCCCGGCCAGGGCGCGCGCCGCTATGTGTGCGGCGGGGAACTGCTGGGATTCGACGAGATGATCGACGCGCTGCAGACCGGTCTCGGCCGGCGGATCCACCGGGTTCCGGTGCCGGCACCCGTGCTACTCGCCGCCGCCCGCGCCACCGATGTTCTCGCACGCCACGTCGCCGTGCCCGACGGGTTGAGTTACGAGGCGGCGACCCTGCTGCTGGCGGCCACACCCACCGACGACACCGCGACGCTGCGCGATCTCGGGATGCAGTGGCGGTCACCGCGTGCGGCGATCATCGCCTCGGTGCGGGGGAGTGTCGCCGATGCTCGTCGACAGCAGCTCGGCGATCCGGTGCCGTAGCGCCTCGGAATCGTCCTCGACGGCGACGGTGTTCAGGAACAGCGCCGCCCCGGCGGCCATCACCAGCACCGCGCGGGCATCCAGCTCGGCACGCCGGCGCCGGGCCGGGGTGTCGGCCGCCAGATGCTCGGCGAACAGTGCGACCGCGGGCGTACTGAAGTTTGCCCACAAGGCTTTTCGCATATCGTCGTTCTCGCGCAGCGCCAGCAGTAGCCCCGGCACCGCCTCGTTGACGTCGCGCCGGTGGAACAGCTGATGGCTGCCGCGCACCACCCACTCGACCCAGCCGGCCAGGTCGGTGCCGGAAAACGGTGTCAGGTCCGGGGTTTCGCCGAGAATCGCGTGCAGCACGAGTTCGGCCTTGGAGGTCCAGCGGCGGCTCAGGCTGGCGCGGCCCACGCCGGCCCGGGTCGCCACCATCCGCACACTGAGGTCGTCCCAGCCGACCTCGAGAAGCAACTCGCGGGTCGTGGCCAGCACGCGTTCGTCGATCGTCGCGTCACGAGGTCGCCCGCCTGCACCGGCCGGATGCTCATCGCGGGTCATCCGACGATTGAAACACCTGAGGCGTCACCGCCACGGGACCCGGCACGCACCACCGGAGGCGAAGCCCTGCTCGGTGATGCCGAGCGCGGAGTTCATCCGGGCCCGCATGTTCTCGACGCCGATCTGGTAGGTCAGCTCGATGACACCCTTGTCGCCGAAGCGGCGGCGCAGGTCGGCCACCTGCTCATCGGTGATGGTGTGCGGGTCGGTGGTCATCGCCGCGGCATAGCCGATCGCCGCCCGTTCGTCGTCAGAGTAGAGCGGTGAGGTCGCGTAGTCGTCGATGTCGGTGAGCCGCGACAGGTCCAGGCCCTCGAGGCGCATCAGCATGGCTCCGAAGTCCACGCACCACGAGCAGCCGATCTGGCGCGCGGTCCAGTACACGGCCAGTTCGCGCACGTGGGCCGGCAGTGTCGTCGAGGCCCGCTCGAGCATGCCCTCGTGGGCGGCGGCCGTCATCAGCAGGCCGCCGTGGTGGGCGTAGACGGCGAACGGTTCAGGGACCTCGCCGAAGCGGCGGCGGGCGTAGCGCCACATCAGGCGGGTCAGCAGGGAGGCACGTTGGACGGGGACGGGTTCGATACGTGTGGTCATACCGGGGAGACGACGCAGCATCGCGTTGTGTGACAGCCGGGATCACCGCGCGCAGACCGTCTCCCGCAGCATCCGGCGCAGCCACTGCCGGAATGCCTCGACGCTGTGCCCGTCGCGATGGGTGAACCGCAGAAACGTCTCGACGCCGGCCAGCACCACCGCGGTCTCGACGACCTCGTCGTAGGCCACGTCGGTGCGCACCCAGCCGCGGTCGCGGAACACGTCGACGACCCGACGGAGCTGCCGGCCGACCCCGGCGGTCAGGTCGGACAGGTACCGGTCCAGGACGGGGTCGGCGCCCGCCCCAGCGGCGAGGGCCCGGTACAGCGTGGCCGTCCGTTCGTGGATGTCGGTCTGCACCGCGACGACGAAGTCGACGGCCTCGGAGACGTCCTCGATGGTCAGCAGAGCGCGGCCGGGGTCGAGGTCGAGGATGTTCTGGTCGCCGGTCACACCGAACGCCACATCCTCGATCGCGGCGACCATCAGCGCGGCCTTGGGTCCGAGCCCCTGCACGGTCTCGGCCGAGACACCGGCTGCCGCAGCGATTTTCGCCATGGTGGTGCGGGCGTAGCCATCGGCGGCGAACAGCTCGGCCGCGGCCTCGAGGACACGCTGCCGGGTGGCCTGCGCCTGCTGCTCGCGCAGCTCCGATCGGTACGTGCGAGATATTGACTTGGGTGACACAGTAATGAATACTACCACGAAGTAGCTGATTGCAGGGAGGCGACATGGCATCGATCGTGATCGGGAGCGTGCCGGTGCACGGGCACGTGACCCCTCTGCTGACGGTGGCCGCTCAGTTCGTCGCCCGCGGCGACGACGTGCGGTTCGTCACCGGCTCCCGGTTCGCGGACAAGGTCGCCGCGACGGGCGCGCGGTTCGTGCCGCTGCCCGCGGAGGCGGACTACGACGAGCGAAACCTCACCGGCAGTTTCCCTCAGCGGGCACGGCTCAAGGGGGCCCGCGCGATCGCCTTCGACATCGAGCACGTCTTCGCGCGGCCGGCGCGCGCGCAGTACGGCGCGCTCGTGGCGGCACTCGCCGAGCAACCGGCAGACGCCGTGCTCGCCGACCCCGCGTTCGTCGGCGCCGCGTTCCTCCTGCACCATCGGCGGCCCGAGCGGCCCGCCGTCGTCCAGTGCGGCGTGCTCCCGCTGTGCATCGAGAGTCGCGACACCGCGCCGTTCGGAATGGGACTGGCGCCTGCGCGGGTTCTCAACCGGCCCCGCAATGCGGCACTGGCCCGAGTGAACCGGCGGGTGCTGCGGAGGCCGTACGCCCTGATCGACGATCTCCACCGCGCCCAGCACGGTGTCGACATGCCTGACACGCTGGTGGATTGGGGCCGGCGCGCCGACGCGCTCGTGCAGTTCACCGTGCCGGCGTTCGAGTACCCGATGTCGGATGCGCCCGAGGCGCTGCACTTCGCCGGGCCGCTCTCGGCGACCGGATCGCAGGCGCCGCTGCCGGAATGGTGGTCCGATCTCGACGGCCGCCGCCCGGTCGTGCACGTCACGCAGGGCACGTTCGCCAACCTCGACTACGAGCAGCTGATCGTCCCGACCCTGCGGGCGCTCGCCGACCAGGACGTCGTGGTGGCGGTGACCACCGGCGGGCGGCCACTCGACACGCTGCCCGACCTCCCGCCCAATGCGCGGGCCGCAACCTACCTTCCCTACGACGAATTACTGCCGCGCACCTCGGTTTTCGTGACCAACGGCGGCTACGGCGGCGTGCAGTACGCGCTGCGGTTCGGTGTGCCCATCGTCGCGACGGGCGGCAAGGAGGACAAGCCGGAGGTCGGCGCGCGGGTGGCGTGGTCGGGCGTCGGACGGCGGATTCGCAGCGAGTACCCGTCGGCGCGCGTGTTGCGGCGCGAGATCCTCGCGGTGCTGCGCGACAGCCGGTACCGGCAGGCTTCCGAGCGGCTGGCCGCCCAGATGGCCGCCACACCCGGGTTCACCGGCCTGGCCGGTGTCATCGACGGGCTGACCGAGCGTCCGACGCGCACCTGCGCCAACCCGTGACGCATCGCTGACATATTGACGCCGCCGCTACCGCCACGCGGGGCGGGTGACGCAGGCTGCTCGGCACCATGGCCATCCCGACCCGCCCCGATGGTCTGCGCGGCCGCCACCGCAAGCGGATCACCGTGCTGCACCGCGTCGCGCTCACCGCCATCGCCGCGCCGCGGCGCATCCTCGCGCTCGCCGCACTGGCCCTCGTCGCGGGCGCGGTCTTCGGCGTGCCGGCCGCATCGAGCCTGTCCGCCGGGGGTTTTCAGGATCCGGCCGCCGAATCCGCCCGTGCGACAACCACACTGATGGAGACGTTCGGCCGGGGCGGGATGCAGCTGGTGTTCGGCGTCACCGATTCCGCGGGCGTGGACAGCCCCGACGCCCGCGCGACCGGGGAGGACATCGTCGCGCTGTTGCGGACCGCCCCCGAGGTCGTCGGGGTGGTGTCGGCATGGACGGCGCCTCCGGGCACACCGGGGCTCACGGGCGCCGACGGCCGCTCCGGCCTCGTGGTGGCCGAGCTGGCCGGGGGCGAGGACGACGCACCGCGGGTGGCTGAGCGCCTCGCCGACCAGGTGGCCGCGGACATCGCGCCCCGGCACGGCGGGGTGAGCGTGCTGGCCGGCGGCTCGGCGATGGTTTACGCCCAGATCAACGGTCAGACCCTGCGCGACGTGGTGCTGATGGAGTCGATCGCGATCCCGCTGACCTTCCTGGTGCTGGTGTGGGTGTTCCGCGGGCTGCCGGCCGCGGCGCTGCCGGTGGCCGTCGGGGCGCTGGCGATCGTCGGGTCGCTGTCGGTGCTGCGCCTGGTGGCGATGGTGACCCCGGCCTCGATCTTCGCGCTGAATCTCACCACCGCTTTGGGCCTGGCGCTGGCCGTCGACTACACGCTGCTGATCGTGAGCCGCTTCCGCGACGAGATGGCCGACGGCGCCGACCGGGAGCAGGCGCTGATCACCACGATGGTCACCGCGGGCCGGACCGTGCTGTTCTCCGCGCTGACGGTGGCGCTGTCGATGGCCGCGATGGCGCTGTTCCCCATGTACTTCCTCACCTCCTTCGCCTACGCCGGGGTGGCGACGGTGGCGCTGTGTGCGCTCGCGGCGATCGTCGTGACGCCGGCGGCCATCATGGCGCTGGGCCCCCGGCTCGACGCGTTCGATCTGCACCGCCTCCTCGGTCCGACGCGTGCCCAGCCGCGCCCGACCGACCAGATGTTCTGGTACCGCACCACCCGGTTCGTCATCCGGCGGGCGCTGCCGATCGGGGCCGCCACCACGGTGCTGCTCCTCGCTCTGGGGGCGCCCTTCCTGAAGGTGGCGTGGGGTCTGCCCGACGATCGGGTGCTGCCGACGTCGGCGTCGTCGCGTCAGGTCGGTGACCTGATGCGGGCCCAGTTCCCGGGGAACTCCGAGGCCGCGGTGACCGTGGTGCTGCCCGACGCCCACGGGTTGACGCCCAGTTCCTTCGCCGATTACGCCCGGTCGGCGTCGCTGCTGCCGGGAGTCCCGGTGGTCGACTCGCCGGCGGGCACGTTCGTCGAGGGCACCCGGGTCGGGCCCCCGGCCACCGGTGCCGGCCTGGACCAGGGTGTCGCGTTCCTCACCGTCGCCAGCAGCACCCCGCTGTTCACCCCGGAATCCGACGCGCAGCTGGACCGCCTCCGTGCCCTGCCCGGACCCGGTGATCGCACCGTCGAGCTGACCGGGATCGCGGCGATCAACGCCGACACCCTCACCGCCATCACCGCCCGGCTGCCCGCGGTGCTGGGCATCGTCGCCGTCGTGACGTTCGTGCTGCTGTTCCTGCTCACCGGCAGCGTGGTGCTGCCGCTGAAGGCGCTGATCCTCAACACGCTCTCGCTGACCGCGGCGTTCGGCGCGCTGGTCTGGATCTTCCAGGACGGCAATCTCGGCGCCCTGGGCACCACCCCCACCGGGACGCTGGTGGCCAACATGCCCGTCCTGCTGTTCTGTATCGCCTTCGGGTTGTCGATGGACTACGAGGTGTTCCTCCTCGCCCGCATCCGCGAACTGTGGTTGGCCAGCGGGCGCACCCGCGCGGACAACGACGAGAGCGTCGCCGTCGGTCTGGCGCGCACCGGGCGGGTGGTGACGGCCGCGGCGCTGATCATGGCGATCTCGTTCGGTGCGCTGGTCGCCGCCCAGGTCTCTTTCATGCGGATGTTCGGGCTCGGTCTCACGCTGGCGGTGCTGATCGACGCCACGGTGGTGCGAATGGTGCTGCTGCCCGCGATGATGCATCTGATGGGTCGGTGGAACTGGTGGGCGCCCGCGCCGCTGGCGAGCCTGCACGAACGCATCAGACCGTCACATGCGAGGTGAAAGCGCGCCCCGGACGTGCTTGGCTGTGAAGTACTGACAGCCCGGGGGGAAATTTTCGGGTCCGACCAATCCGGGATCGGGGTCGCAACGAATCGATGATGCCGCGGCGGTCGAGCCGGACGCACCACCAGGAGGAGTGTGAGCTTGAGGGACGGCGAATGGGCGGGAACACACCTGGTCATGTCGGGCGCGAGAGTGCCGACGGCGACCAGCCTGGGTGCCTGGCGCGACGACCTGCGCGCGGGCGTGCGCAACCATCTGGCGGACTTCGTGCGCAGCGACTGCCTCGACAGACTCGCGGCCGCCAACGTCGACGTCGCCGGTGACCTGCTGTCGGGGTTCCTCGACGGCGGCAAGTACGTGCGGTCGACGTTCATGTACGTGGGCTGGCTGTGCGGGGCCGACGAGAATGCCGCGGCGTTGCGGGCGTCGGCCAGCCTGGAGCTGCTGCACGCGTTCGCGCTGATCCAGGACGACGTCATGGACGGCTCGCCGCTGCGCCGCGCGCGGCCGTCGGCGCACGTCTCGTTCGGCCGGTGGCACCGCGACCGCGGGCTGGCCGGCTCGGCCGACCGGTTCGGGGAGTCCGCGGCGATCCTGCTCGGCGACCTGTGCCTGGTGTGGGCCGAGCAGATGCTGCGCCGCAGCGGCGTCGGCCAGCACGCCCTGGCCCGGGTGTGGCCCCGCTACGACGACATGCGCACCGAGCTGGCCATCGGCCAGTTCTCCGATCTGGTCAACAGTTCTCACACCCTGCCCACACTCGAGGAGGTTCTCGACGTGCTCCGTCGAAAATCCGGCAACTACACCGTGCGTCGGCCCCTGGAGATCGGAGCGGCGATGGCCGGGTGCGACGACGCCGTCATCGACGCGCTCTCCGGCTACGGCGCCGCGATCGGAGAAGCGTTCCAGCTGCGTGACGACATCCTCGGCGTGTTCGGAACCCCCTCTCTGACAGGCAAATCCGCAGGCACCGACATGGAGGAGCGCAAGGCCACCAGCGTCATCGTCGCCGCCTACGAGCTGGCCGACGGACCGCTGCGCGACCAGCTCTTCGACCTGATGAACCGTCCGCACATCGACGGTGACGCCGCGGATCACTGGCGCAACCTGATCGTGGCCAGCGGTGCGGTGCAGTGGATCGAGCAGCTGATCGCCGAGCGGCACACCCGCGCCCTGAATTTCCTCGACGGGGTCGCGATCCCCGATTTCGCCCGGGCGGCGCTGGCCGACATGGCGGTCGCGTGCACCCAGAGGGCCGCCTGATGCGCACCGTCACCGGGCGCACGGACCGGGTCGTCGTCGTCGGAGCGGGGCTGTCGGGTCTCGCGGCAGCGTTGCACCTGGCCGGACGGGGACGCGACGTCACCGTCGTCGAGCGCGGGGCGCACCCGGGCGGGCGGGTCGGCCGCGAGGACATCGGCGGCTACCGGATCGACACCGGGCCCACGGTGCTGACGATGCCCGACATCATGGACGACGCGTTCGCCGCCGTCGGCGACTCGCTGGCGGCGCGGCTGCCGTTGGAACGGATCGATCCTGCCTACGAGGCCCGCTTCGCCGACGGCAGCGCGGTCGTCGTGCACACCGACGCGGCCGCGATGGCCACCGAGGTGGAGCGCTTCGCCGGCCGGGAGCAGGCCGACGGCTACCTGCGGCTGCGCGAGTGGCTGACCAAGCTGTACCTCACCGAGTTCGACGGGTTCATCGGCGCGAACTTCGACTCGCCGCTGTCCCTGGTGACCCCGCAGCTGGCCCGGCTCGCCGCGCTCGGCGGGTTCCGCGGCTGGGAGCGCATGGTGCGCCGCTACATCACCGACGAGCGGCTGCTGCGGGTGTTCACGTTCCAGGCGCTCTACGCCGGCGTGCCGCCGCAGAGCGCGCTGGCCGCCTACGCGGTGATCGCGTACATGGACACCGTTGCCGGCGTGTACTTCCCCCAGGGCGGTGTGCGGGCGCTGCCCGACGCGATGGCGGCCTCGGCCGCCGATGCCGGCGTCGAATTCATCTACAACGCAACGGTTTCCGAGCTGGAGTTCAGTGGCTCCCGGGTCACCGGGGTGCGCACCGCCGACGGTGGGCGGGTGCCCGCCGACGCGGTCGTGCTGACCACCGAACTGCCGGACACGTACCGCCTGGTGCGCCGGACCCCGCGCCGGCCGCTGAAGCTGCGGGCGGCGCCGTCGGCGGTGGTGGCGCACGTCGGCTGCGAAGCCGTCGGCGAGGCCGCCGGTCACCACACGATCCTGTTCGGCGACGCCTGGCATCAGACGTTCCGCGACATCATCGACGACGGCCGCACCATGCGGGACCCCTCGCTGCTGGTGACCCGCCCGACCGCCAGTGACCCGTCGCTGGCGCCGGCCGGACGCGACCTGCTCTACGTGCTCGCGCCCGCGCCCAACACCGACGTCGGGGTGGTCGACTGGGACACGGCCGGCCCGGGCTACGTCGAGCAGATGCTCGATGACGTTCGCAAACGCGCGCCGGGTGTCGGGGAGGACGCGGAGGTGCTGCACGTCGTGACCCCCGCCGACTGGGGTCGGCAGGGCATGGCGGCGGGTAGCCCGTTCGCGCTGGCGCACACGTTCTCCCAGACCGGCCCGTTCCGGCCGGCCAACACCGTCCGCGGGGTCGACAACGTCGTGCTCGCGGGCTCCTCCACCGTCCCCGGTGTCGGCGTGCCGACCGCGATCCTGTCCGGGCGGCTCGCCGCGGACCGCATCACCGGGGTGCACGCCAGCCAGCCCACCTCGGAGGTCAATCGCTCATGATCCACACCGAGCTCGACGCCGCCGGTGTCCGGGACCCGTCGCTGCGGGAGGCCTACCGGCAGTGCCGCACGCTGAACGCCCGCTACGGCAAGACGTTCTTTCTCGCGACCCGGCTGCTGGCGCCGCGGCAGCGTCCCGCCGTGCACGCGCTGTACGGCTTCGCCCGCTTCGCCGACGACATCCTCGACGACCTCGACGACCCGCGCACCGTCGACCAGCGCGCCGATCAGCTGCAGCAGCTGTCCACCCGGCTGTTCAACGCGCTCGTCGAGAAGCAGCCCTGCGGGGACGATCCGGTGCTGACCGCCGTGGTGCACACCGCGCGCAAGTACGACATCGGCTGGGATCTGTTCGACGACTTCCTCGCCTCGATGCGGATGGATCTGACGGTGACCGACTACCCGGACCGGGCGTCGCTGGAGAAGTACATGTACGGGTCGGCCGAGGTGATCGGGCTGCAGATGCTGCCGGTGCTGGGCACCGTCGTGCCGCGGGAGCAGGCGGCCCCGTACGCCGCGGCGCTGGGGACGGCGTTCCAGCTCACCAACTTCATCCGTGACGTCGACGAGGATCTGCACCGCGGCCGGGTGTACCTGCCCGCCGATGAACTCGCGGCCCACGGCGTCGACCGGGACCTGCTGCGCTGGTGCCAGGCCAACCGTCGCACCGATCACCGGGTCCGGGCCGCGCTCGCCGAACAGCACGCGCGAACCCGCGAGGTCTACGAGAAGGCCAAGCCCGGCATCGGGATGCTGGCGCCGGCGTCACGGCCGTGCGTCGCGGCCGCCTCGACGCTGTACTCGGAGATCCTCGATCGCGTCGAGGCCATGGACTTCGAGATCTTCGGCCGGCGCGCCACCGTCGGCAAGCCCCGCCGCGCGGTGGTCGCGGCCGCCGGCCTCGGCAAGTCCTGGGCGGCGCGGATCCGCCACGGGAGCGTGTGACGGGTGGTCCACGCATGACCGATCCGCGCCGTCAGACGTGGCCCGGGCATCCCGGGCGCAGCGCGGTCAACGGGCACGGTGAACGGCCCCGTGTCGTCGTGGTCGGAGCCGGCATCGCCGGCCTGGCCGCCGCCACCGGGCTGGCCGAACGCGGCGTCGCCGTCGACGTCGTGGAGCAGTGCGACTATCTGGGCGGCCGGGTGGGCGGCTGGACCGAGACGCTGTCCGACGGCTCGCAGACCGGGATGAACCGCGGCTTCCACGCATTCTTCCGGCAGTACTACAACCTGCGTGCGCTGCTGCGGCGCGCTGATCCCGCCCTGGCTGCGCTGACGCCGGTCGAGGACTACCCGCTGATCGACGGCGCCGGGCGCCGGGACACGTTCCGTGGGCTGCCCCAGACGCCGCCGCTGAACGCGCTGGCGTTCGCGCTGCGCAGTCCCACCTTCCGGCTGCGCGACCTGATCCGTCTCGACGCGAAGGCGGCGGCGCCGCTGGCGACGGTGTCGGTGCCCGACACCTACCGGCTGCTCGACGACCGTGACGCCGCGAGGTTCCTGCGTGACATCAACTTCCCCGACGCCGCGCGGCACCTGGCGTTCGAGGTGTTCGCGCGCAGCTTCTTCGCCCGGCCCGAGGCGCTGTCGGCCGGTGAGCTCGTCACGATGTTCCACATCTACTTCCTGGGCTCCAGCGAGGGGCTCATCTTCGACGTCGCAAACGCCAATTTCGATGTGGCACTGTGGGATCCGCTGCGCGACTACCTCCAGGGCCGCGGGGTCACCTTCCACACCGGCGCGGCGGTGGACGCCCTGACCGACGACGGCGGGGTCGCGGTGACGACGGCGACGGACCGGCTGCCCGCCGACGGTGTGGTGCTGGCCACCGACGTCGCCGGGCTGCGTCGAGTCGTGGCGGCCTCACCCTGGCTGGGCGACGCCCCGTGGCGCGGCCGGGTCGCCGGGATGGGCACCGCACCGCCGTTCGTGGTGCTGCGGCTGTGGCTGGACCGCCCCGTACGGGCAGACCGCGCCGCGTTCGTCGGGACGGGCGGGCGGGAGCCGCTGGACAATGTCAGCGTGGTGGAACGCTATGAACGGGAGGCCGCGCAGTGGGCGGCCCGCACGGGCGGCTCGGTCGTCGAACTGCACGCCTACTCGGTGACCGACCCGCTCGACACGGTCCGGGACGGGCTGATCGCGCGCATGCACGAGCTCTACCCTGAAACGATGGATGCCTCCATCGTCCACGAGCGGCTGCTGCATCGCGGCGACTGCCCGCGGTTCGCGCCCGGCGACTTCGCCGACCGTCCCACCGTCCGCACACCGGATCCGCGGATCATGTTGGCGGGTGACGGAATTCGCATCGATCTGCCCGTCGCGCTGATGGAACGCGCCGCGACGACGGGGTGGGCCGCGGCCAACGAGCTGCTGGGCCGCTTCGGGCTGGCGGGACATCCGCTGCACACGGTGCCCAACCAGGGACGCTCGGCGCTGCTGCGCCGGCTGGCGACGACGGGCGGAGGTGCGGGCCGGTGAGCGAGCAGACGGGGTGGCGCGGCAGGCTGGCCGCGGCGTGGCCGTTCGAGGTGCTTCCGGCGATCGACTGGGCGGCGCAGACACCGACCTACGCCGACGCCAATCCCGCGCTGATCTCCGCGGCGCTGCGGCGCGCGCAGCGCAAACCGGGCGGCAACTGGTTCGCGTTCGCCGCGAGCTCCTCGGTCAGCGACTCGGCGCTGGGCACCACGGTGGCCGGACGGGAGCTGGTGGCGTGGCGGGGCGCCGACGGCGGGCTGCTGGTCGCCCCGCGGGCCTGCCCGCACCTGGGCGCCGACCTGGCGACGGCCCCGGTCGAGTGCGGAACCCTGGTCTGCCCGTGGCACGGTCTGAGGCTGGGGGAGCGCAGGCACGGGACATGGAAGCCGTATCCGGCGCACGACGACGGGGTGCTGTGCTGGGTGCGCCTCGACGAGCACGCCGATCCCGCGGGCGTCGCGCCCGCCGATGCGCCGCCGCCGATGCCGCGTCCCGGCGAACCCGCGATCTCGGCGGTCACCCGGCTCGAGGGCGTGTGCGAGCCCGGCGACGTCGTCTCCAACCGGCTCGACCCGTGGCACGGCGCGTGGTTCCATCCGTACTCGTTCACCCAGCTCAAGGTGCTCAGCGCTCCGCCCGCCGACGACGACCTGCCCGACGCGCTCGACCGCTTCGTCGTCGACGTCACGTTCCGCATCGGCCGTCTCGGCGTCCCGGTGATCGCGGAGTTCACCACACCGGGTCCGCGCACCGTGTCGATGCGCATCATCGAGGGTGAGGGCCAGGGCAGTGTGGTCGAGACCCACGCCACCCCGCTCGGCCCCGGGCCCGACGGCCGGCCCAGGACTGCGGTCGTCGAAGCGGTGATCGCCCACTCCGATCGCACCCACTTCGGCAAGGGGCTGGTGGCCGCACCGCTGATCCGGCCTCTGATGCGGCGCGCCGCCACCAAGCTGTGGCGCGACGACCTGGCCTACGCCGAGCGACTCTTCGAGCTGAGGAACTAGGTGCGTTGTCCGACGCCGGCCGCCTCGAGCAGCGGGATCTGTTCGACCGCCCAGGGACTGATCGCCCACGGCAGGCGGGCCGCGCTGCAGGCCTGCTCCCACGGCACCCACTCGTAGTCCATGACCTCGGCCGGGTCGGCGCGCACCGGACCTTCGACGCGGCCGCGGTACACCGGGCACAGTTCGTTCTCCACCACGCCGTCGGCGGCCACCGCGTAGTAGCGGAAATCGGGCAGCACGCACTCCAGGTCGGCGATGCCGACCCCGAGTTCCTCGCGCACGCGGCGCTGCACCGCGTCGGCCATCGACTCGTCCGGCGCGGGATGGCCGCAGCAGGAGTTCGTCCAGATGCCGGGGAACGTGCGCTTGTGCAGGGCCCGCCGGGTCAGCAGCACGTTGCCCGCCTGGTCGAACAGGTAGCAGGAGAACGCCAGGTGGAGCGGCGTGGACTCGTGGTGGACCCCGATCTTGTCGGCCGAGCCGATGGGTCGGCCTTCCTCGTCGACCAGGACGACCAGTTCAGCGGTGTTCGCAGACGCCATGACAGGCATTCGGCGCCGCTCCCGGTGTGGATCGGTGCGCCGTGGCGGTAGTGCTGGCCTACACCTCGCCCGCCCTGGGGCACCTGTTCCCGTTCTGTGCCCTGCTGACGGAGTTGGCGTCCCGCGGGCACCAGGTGCACCTCCGGACGCTGGCCGCGGGCGTCGACCTGGCCCGCGAGCTGGGGTTCACCGCGGCCCCGGTGCATCCGGGGATCGAGGCGCTGCAGAGCATCGACCCGTTCACCGATTCGATGATGCGGTCGGTCGCCAGCACCGTCGAGGTGCTGACCCGGCGCGCTGTGCTGGAGGTGGGGGATTTCCAGGTGGCGGTGCGCGACGTCGAGCCGGACGTGATGGTGCTCGACGCGAACTGCTGGGGCGCGATGGCGGCGGCCGAGGCGCAGACGCGGCCGTGGGTGGTGTTGTCCCCATTCGTGCCGTATCTGCGCTCGCCGGGGTCGCCGCCGTTCGGCGCGGGCGCGGCGCCGATGCGGGGCCCGGTGGGCCGGGTGCGGGACTGGGGCATCGGGCTGGTCACCGTGCCGCTGTTCGACCGGCCGCTCGCCCGGGGCATGCGTCCGGTGCGCGAGGCGCTGGGGCTGGCGCCGCTGCGCTCGGCCGACGACCTGTTGCGCCGGGCGCCCGGCCTGTTGGTGGCCACCGGCAAGCCGTTCGAGTACGAGCACACCGACTGGGGCGCCTCGGCGTCGATGATCGGTCCCGCGGCCTTCGATCCGCCGCTGCAGCGGCCTCCGGCCTGGCTCGACGACATCGACCTGCCGGTGGTGCTGGTGACGACGTCGTCGGTGCGCCAGGCCGACGAGGCGCTGATCCGCGCCACGATCGACGCGCTCGACGGCCAACCGGTGCACGTGGTCGCGACCAGCCCGGCCGGCGACGCCGACGCGGTGCAGACCCGGCGCGGGGTCACGATGGCGCGGTTCGTCCCGCATTCGGCGGTGCTCGAGCGCGCGGTGTGCGTGGTCACCCACGGCGGTATGGGCGTCACGCAGAAGGCGCTGGGTCGGGGGATCCCGGTCTGCGCCGTGCCTTTCGGCCGCGATCAGTTCGAGGTGGCGCGCCGGGTGCAGGTCGCGCGGTGCGGCACCCGGCTGCCGGCCCGCCGGCTCAGCGTCCCGCGACTGCGGGAGGCGATCGGCGCGGCGATGACGATGACGGCGGGTGCGCAGGCTGTCGCCGCCGGCTTCGCCGCCACGGGCGGCGTGCGCCGCGGCGCCGACATCGTCGAGTCGCACCTCACCCGGCGATCGTGACCACTGCCAGCACCTCCACGCACACCAACACCACCGCCGTCGTGATGCCGTAGGCGACGGTGGCTGCGCGGCCGATCGTGAACTCGCCCATCAGGTCCCGGTCCCGGCCGGTGCCGATCATCGCGATCAGCAGCGGTATCAAGAGCACGGCATTGAGGACCTGCGTACCCACCAGGATCGTCACCAGCGGCGCGCCCGGGATGAGCACGGCCACCGCGCCCAGCGCGGTCACCAGACCGAAGGACACGTAGAACGTCCGCGCCTCACGGATCGGATCGTCCAGCGCCGCTTCGGCGCCGGCGTATTCGCACACCGAGTACGCCGTCGACAGGGGCAGCACCGAGGCGGCCAGCAGCGCCGCACAGATCAGGCCGACGGCGAACAGCGTGGCGGCGGTGTCGCCGGCCAGCGGCTGCAGCGCGACCGCGGCGTCGGCGGCGTCGGTGATCGAGCGGCCCTCCCGGTGCAGCGTCGCGGCGCACGCCACCACGACGAAGAAGCCGATCACGCCGGTGAGCACCGCCCCGGTCACCACGTCGATGCGCTCGAGCCTCAGATCCTCGGTGCGCAACTTCTTGTCGACCGCATAGGACTGGATGAACGACAACCCCCAGGGCGCCAGCGTCGTCCCGACGGTCGCGGTCACGATCGCGATCGTCGCGCCGTTCATCGGCATGCTGGGCACCACCAGCCCCTTCGCCGCGGCACCCCAGTCCGGCCGGGCGAGTATCCCGGAGGCGATGTAGGCCAGGAACACCGTCGACAACGCCAGCAGCACGTGCTCGACACGGTGAAAACCGCCGCGCAGCACCAGCATCGACACGATCACCGCGGTGGCGGGCACGCTGATGTAGCGGCTGATCCCGAACAGTTCGAAACCGGCTGCGATACCGGCGAATTCGGCACACGTGGTGCCGATGTTGGCGATCACCAGGGCGATCAGCACCGTGCCGCCCACCCGCACGCCGTAGCGCTGACGCACCAGGCCGATCAGCCCCTGGCCGGTGACCACGCCCATGCGGGCCGCCAGCCCGTGGAACATCACCAGCGCGACGGTCGACAGCAGCAGCACCCACAGCAGCTGATAGCCGTGGTCGGCGCCGAGCACCGAGTACGTGGTGATGCCCGCCGGGTCGTCGTCGGACAGCCCGGCCAGCAGCCCCGGGCCGACGACGGCCATCAGCCCGCCGAGGGCCAGACCTCTGCGTCGGGTCACGCGCGGCGCGGCCAGACATGCGAGCGCAGGAACCGCCGGGCGCGGGGGCGGGCGAGCCGGCGGCGCCAGTGACGGGCGTGCTCGGCGGGCATGGCGGCGACGATCTGCTCGGCAGTGGTGCCGGGCAGCGCCCGCAGCACCCGCTCGCCGACGGCGGCGGGGCCGGCGCGGACCACCTCGGCGGCCGCGTGCGGATCCCGCGCGGTGAGCACCTCGGTGGCCGCATCGGTGTCCAGCCGGCTCACCAGCGTGGCGAGCGCGCGAGCGTCGAGGTGGTGCACCGCGGAGCGCGGCGTGGCGAGTTGCACCGCGTGGCCGCGTTCGGAGGTCAGATGCAGATCGCTCCAGGCGACGGCGTCCCGACCGGCGCGGGCGGCGAGCCGGCGCAGGCCGAGCCGCCGCAGCACCGCGCCGAACCCGACCTCGACACCGACGACCTCCACGTGCCCGTCGGGCGTGCGGGCGAGCACCACGTCGGCGACCCGGGCCAGCCGCTGTTCCCCGATGTCGACGATCTGCGTGTCGAGGACGTCGCGTCCCAGCAGGATCTCGTCGTCGTCGAGGGCGGCGGACACCGCTCCGATCGCGTAGCCGGCCGGATCGGCGGCGACCGACAGCGCACCCTGCTGCACCGCCGACACCGTTGACCACGGCACCAGCAGGTCCGGCGGGTGCGACGGCCGGATCAGCACGCGGTCGATCAGCGGCAGGGGGTTCGGGTCGGCCAGGCTGACCGTCAGGTCGCGGATGCGACCGACCGGCCTCCCGTCGGGCCCGTGGACGGCGGTCCCGGTCACCTGGCTCAGCAACAGCACCTGAGCAGCATGCAGGATCAGACCGCGTGGGTACGCCGGTAGTGACGACGTGCTTTCATCCGGTTGCCGCAGATCGCCATCGAACACCACCGGGCGGTGTTCGGCTTGCTGCGGTCGATCAGGAAGAGCCGGCACTCGTCGTTGGCGCAGGGCCGGAGCCGCCCGGGGCCGGTGATGCGCAGGCCGTCCCAGGCGAGGACGGCCCTGGCGGCGCCGGTGGCGTCGGTCAGCCGCCAGTCGATGCCGCTCTCGGTGGCGACGGGGTGCAGGCGGACGCGGTCGAGGAAGGGCTGCAGCGCCGACGGGGTGCGGTCACCGCGGACGACGGCCTGCAGCTCCTGGCGGGCGGCGACCAGGTCGGCGAGTTCGTCGTCGGTGGCGGCGACGTCGTGGTCCGCCAGCCACGCAGCGGCGGTGGCGAGGTCGGGGAGCAGGTCGGTGGCGGTGCCGTCGATGACCGGCGTGGTGTTGAGCAGGTCGAGCAGCAGCGCTTCGTCGCGCGCGGTCGCCGCGTACAGATCCATGACTAACCTCCAAACTCCTGTTGACAGGTTACACCGCAGCGGGGTTCACTGGAATAACCATCAAAAAGTCAAAAGGGAGTTAGTCATGGTCCACCACCGCTACGCCACCGTGGCCGGCCGCGAGATCTTCTACCGCGAGGCGGGCCGCCCGGACGCTCCGGTCATCGTGCTGCTGCACGGCTTTCCCACCAGCTCGTTCATGTTCCGCGACCTGATTCCGGAGTTGGCCGACCGCTACCGCGTCATCGCGCCCGACTACCTGGGGTTCGGATACTCCGACGCGCCGCCGGTCGAGGAGTTCCACTACACCTTCGACGCCCTGGCCGACCTGACCGCCGGACTGCTCGCCCAACTCGGGGTGACGACGTACGCGATGTACGTGCAGGACTACGGCGCCCCGGTGGGGTGGCGGCTGGCACTGCGCGATCCGCAGGCCGTCACCGCGATCATCACGCAGAACGGCAACGGCTACGACGCGGGCTTCGTCCCCGAGGGCTGGGAGGCCGTGTGGAACTACCAGCGCGAGCAGACCCCGGAGACAGCCGGGTTGCTGCGGCAGTTCCTGTCCTTCGAGGCCACCCGGATGCAGTACGTCGCGGGCGTGCCCGACCCGAGCGTCGTCAGTCCCGACACCTGGCACCACGACTACGCGCTGCTGTCGCGTCCCGGCAACGACGCGATCCAGCTCGCGCTGTTCCTGGACTACGCGAGCAATCCCCGGCTCTATCCCGCCCTGCACGACTACCTGCGCACGAGTTCGGTTCCGCTGCTGGCGGTCTGGGGTGACAAGGATCCGTTCTTCGGCCCGGACGGTGCCCGCGCGTTCGCCGAGGACGCCGTCGACCCGGAGATCCATCTGCGCGACGGCGGGCACTTCCTGCTCGAGAGCGACCTGCCCGAGGTGACGGCGCTGATCCGCGACTTCCTCGCCCGTCGTTGGCGGTGAAATCCGCAGCGTTGGGTAGAAAGGGCTGGTGCAGGACAACACCACGGACGTCACGCGTCGAGGGCCGATCTACAGCGCGCACCTGAGGTCGGCGGCGACCGCGGCGGTGCAACTCGTCGCGGTCGCCGCGGCGCTGTGGGTGCTGTCCTGGGTGGTGGGCAAGACGTGGGTGGTCCTGCTGCCGGTGGTGCTGGCGCTGATCGCGTGCACGGTGCTGTGGCCGCCCGTGCGCTGGCTGCGCGGCAGAGGCGTCCCGCCGGCGGTCGCGGTTCTGCTGGTGCTCACCGCGGCGATCGTCGTGGTGGCGGGTGTCATCGCCGCGGTCGCGCCCGCGATCGTCGACCAGGCCGCCGAGCTGGCCGAGCAGGCCACCGCCGGCGTCGTGCAGGTGCGGGACTGGCTGGACGGGCCGCCGCTGAACATCAGTGACGCGCAACTGAATTCGGCGGTCGACGCGATCAACGACACCCTGAACTCCAGCAGCGCCAAGATCGCGTCAGGACTGTTCACCGGCGTCGGTGCCGCCACATCGGCGCTTGTCACCTTCTTCACCGCGGTGGTGGTCACCTTCTTCCTGCTCAAGGACGGGCCCGGCTTCCTCCCGTGGCTGCGCCGCACCGTAGGGCTGCCCGCGGCGCCGCACGTCGCGACGATCCTCGAGCGGGTGTGGGCCACTCTCGGCGGGTTCATCCGAACGCAGGCCATCGTCAGCCTGATCGACGCGGTGCTGATCGGGATCGGGTTGGTGATCCTCGGGGTGCCGTTGGCCTACGCGCTGGCGATCCTGACGTTCATCGGTGGTTTCGTGCCGATCGTCGGCGCGTTCGTCGCCGGCGGGCTGGCGGTGCTGATCGCGTTGGTCGCCAACGGTCCGGTGAACGCGCTGATCGTGCTGGCGATCATCGTGGCGGTGCAGCAGCTCGAGGGCAACGTGCTGCAGCCGTGGCTGCAGGCGAAGTCGATGAAGCTGCACGCGGTGATCGTGCTGCTCGCGGTGACGCTGGGCGCCTCGACGTTCGGCGTGATCGGGGCGTTCCTCGCGGTGCCGGTGGCCGCCGCCGTGGCCGTGATCCTGCGGTACTACGACGAACAGGTGGCCGAGCGCACCCGCGACGCGTGATTTCGGCGTGCTGGGTAGCGCTGAGCGCTACTTCGCACGCCGAAATCGCCTAGCGCGCGAACATCAACGCGCGCTTGACCTCTTGGATCGCCTTGGTCACCTCGATGCCGCGCGGGCAGGCCTCGGTGCAGTTGAACGTCGTGCGGCAGCGCCACACCCCGTCGACGTCGTTGAGGATGTCGAGGCGCTCGGCCGCACCCTCGTCACGGCTGTCGAAGATGAACCGGTGCGCGTTGACGATCGCCGCGGGGCCGAAGTAGGACCCCTCGCTCCAGTACACCGGGCAGCTGGTGGTGCAGCAGGCGCACAGGATGCACTTGGTGGTGTCGTCGTAGCGGGCGCGGTCGGTCTGGCTCTGGATGCGCTCGCGGGTGGGCTGGTTACCCGACGTGATCAGGTACGGCTTGATCGCCCGGTAGGCGTCGAAGAACGGCTCCATGTCGACGACGAGGTCCTTCTCCACCGGCAGGCCGCGGATCGGCTCGATCGTGATGGTGAGCTGCTTGTTCGGGTTCTTCGGCAGCATGTCGCGCATCAGCACCTTGCACGCCAACCGGTTCACGCCGTTGATCCGCATCGCATCCGACCCGCACACCCCGTGGGCGCACGACCGGCGGAACGTCAACGTGCCGTCGAGGTACCACTTCACGTAGTGCAGCAGGTTGAGCAGCCGGTCGCTCGGCAGACACGGCACCCGAAAGCTCTGCCAGCCCGCGTCGTCGGGCGCCTCGGGGTTGAACCGCGCGATCTTCAGGGTCACCATCACCGCGCCCTCGGGAACGGGCGGGGTGTCCTGCTTGTCGAGAACTGGTGCGCTCATGATCAGTACTTCCGTTCCATCGGCTCGTACCGCGTCTGGACCACCGGCTTGTAGTCGAGCCGGATGTCGCTGAGCAGGTCCGTTCCTTCCTTGTACGCCATGGTGTGGCGCATGTAGTTGGTGTCGTCGCGGTTGGGGTAGTCCTCGCGGGCGTGCCCGCCGCGCGACTCCTTGCGGTTGAGCGCACCGACGACCGTCACCTCGGCGAGCTCGAGCAGGAAGCCGAGCTCGATCGCCTCGAGCAGGTCGCTGTTGTACCGCTTGCCCTTGTCCTGCACCGTGATCCGCGCGTACCGCTCCTTGAGCGCGTGGATGTCGGTGAGCGCCTGCTTGAGCGTCTCCTCGGTGCGGAACACCGCGGCGTTGTTGTCCATCGACTGCTGCAGGGCACCGCGGATGTCGGCGACGCGCTCGTTGCCGTGCTCGGAGAGGATGTCGCCGACCCAGCCGACCACCATCTCGGCGGGCTTGTCCGGCATGTCGACGAAGTCGTGTCCGAGTGCGTAATTCGCGGCGGCGATGCCGGCGCGGCGGCCGAACACGTTGATGTCGAGCAGCGAGTTGGTGCCCAGCCGGTTGGCACCGTGCACGGACACGCACGCGCACTCGCCGGCGGCGTAGAGGCCCGGCACGACGGTCGTGTTGTCCCGGAGCACCTGACCGTTGACGGTGGTCGGGATGCCGCCCATCACGTAGTGGCACGTGGGGTAGACGGGCACCAGTTCCTTGACCGGGTCGACGCCCAGGTAGGTGCGGGCGAACTCGGTGATGTCGGGCAGCTTGGCCTCGAGCACGTCCTCGCCGAGGTGGCGCACGTCGATGTAGACGTAGTCCTTGTTCGGCCCGGCGCCGCGGCCTTCGAGCACCTCGAGCACCATCGAACGGGCCACGATGTCGCGGGGCGCGAGGTCGACGATCGTGGGCGCGTAGCGCTCCATGAACCGCTCGCCCTCGCCGTTGAGTAGGCGGCCGCCCTCGCCGCGCACGGCTTCGGAGATCAGGATGCCCAGGCCCGCCAGACCCGTCGGGTGGAACTGGTGGAACTCCATGTCCTCCAACGGAAGTCCCTTGCGGAAGACAATGCCCAGGCCGTCGCCGGTGAGCGTGTGCGCGTTCGACGTGGTCTTGTACATCCGGCCGGAGCCGCCGGTGGCGAACACGATCGCCTTGGCGTGGAAGACGTGGATGTCACCGGTGGCCAGTTCGTAGGCGATGACGCCGGTGGCCACCGGGCCCGATGGCGTCTCGGTCATCGCGATGTCGAGTGCGTAGAACTCGTTGAAGAACTCGACGTCGTGCTTGACGCAGTTCTGGTACAGCGTCTGCAGGATCATGTGGCCGGTGCGGTCGGCGGCGTAACACGCGCGCCGCACCGGGGCCTTGCCGTGGTCGCGGGTGTGCCCGCCGAAGCGGCGCTGGTCGATGCGGCCCTCGGGGGTGCGGTTGAACGGCATCCCCATCTTCTCCAGGTCGAGCACCGCGTCGATGGCCTCCTTGGCCATGATCTCGACGGCGTCCTGGTCGGCCAGGTAGTCACCGCCCTTGACGGTGTCGAAGGTGTGCCACTCCCAGTTGTCCTCTTCGACGTTGGCCAGTGCGGCGCACATGCCGCCCTGTGCCGCGCCGGTGTGCGAGCGGGTCGGGTACAGCTTGGTGAGCACCGCGGTGCGGACCCGCGGCCCGGCCTCCACGGCGGCGCGCATGCCGGCGCCGCCGGCGCCGACGATCACCACGTCGTAGCGATGTTCGGTAATCACAGTCACTCCCTGCCGGATGAGATCAAGAGATGGACGCGTCGAACGTCAGCAGCACGTAGGTGCCGAGCACCAGCGTGAACGCCATCGACAGTGCCAACAGCGTGTTCAGCCAGAACTTGGTCGAGTCCTTGCGGCTGTAGTCGGCGATGATCGTGCGCATGCCGTTGCCGCCGTGCAGCTGGGCCAGCCACAGCAGCAGCAGATCCCAGGTCTGCCAGAACGGCGAGGACCACCGCTGCGCGACGTAATTGAAGTCGATGCGGTAGACGCCGCCGTCCCACATCAACATGATGAACAGGTGCCCGAGGGCCAGGAACACGAGCACGAGCCCCGAGAACCGCATGAACAGCCAGGCGTACTTCTCGAAGTTCGGCATCCCGCCGGCGCGCCGCGGTGCGCGCGGGTTGTCCAGGCTGGCCGGCCGGTCGTGGCTGCGCTGCAGCACCGGCGCGTTGCCGCCGCGGTCACTGATGTGGTCGTAGGGGTTCTCGGGCATCAGAGGAACCTCTCCGCCATATGCATGCCGATGACGCCGACCGAGGCGATCAGGACGGCGATGAAGACGCCAGCCACCACCCACAGCATCTTGCGTTGGTGGCGCGGGCCCTCGGACCAGAAGTCGATCAGGATCACCCGGATGCCGTTGAGCGCGTGATAGAGCACGGCCGCGACGAGACCGATCTCCATCAGACCGATGATCGGCGTCTTGTAGGTCTCGATGATCTCGTTGTAGGCCTGCGGGCTGACCCGCACCAGCGCGGTGTCGGTCACGTGGACGAACAGGAAGAAGAAGATCGAGGCACCGGAGATGCGGTGCAGCACCCACGACCACATCGCGGGATCGCCGCGGTACAGGGTGCGCCGGCGGGACGGCTGCGAGCGCGGTGCCGCTATGCCGGATTCTGATGATGTCGCCGTACTCATGTGACCCTCCAACGCCATCGGTGGACGCCCGGAGATCTGCCCGTGGACACGAATCTCCAACCTCGGGGCGACTCTAATCTCCTTTGTACTGTTGAACGAACTAGCGTGTGGGCGTATGCCCTCGTCCAGCGGCCGAAATTAGGGTGTCCTATCTGATACTGCCGGTCCGGAATCGAGGGGTTCGGAATGGATTCAGAACCGGCCGAAAGGGCCTGACGTGACCATCGAAATCAACTGGGATGCGTTGCGCCGCAACGCTATCGACGTATCCAAGCATGCCTACGCGCCCTACTCGCGGTTTCGGGTCGGAGCAGCCGCGCTGGTCGACGATTACCGAATAGTGACCGGATGCAATGTGGAAAATGTCTCATATGGCCTGGGTCTCTGTGCGGAGTGCGCAGTGGTCTGCGCCCTGGCCTCCGGAGGCGGCGGACGGCTGGTCGCGCTGTCGTGCGTGGGGCCTGACGGGGAGCTGCTGATGCCATGTGGCCGGTGCCGGCAGGTGCTCCTCGAGCACGGCGGACCGGACATGCTCATCGACCACCCCTCGGGACCCCGGCCGCTGCGGCAGCTGCTGCCCGACGCGTTCGGACCCGACGATCTGGCCCGCGCGGCGAGCGAGGAAACACCGTGACCCAGAACACCTTCGACGCCCCCACCGTCATCCGGACCAAGCGCGACGGCGGGGTCCTGTCCGACGCGGCGATCGACTGGGTGATCGACGCCTACACCCACGACCGGGTGACCGACGGTCAGATGGCGGCACTGCTGATGGCGATCTTCCTGCGCGGGATGTCCGGGCACGAGATCGCGCGCTGGACCGCCGCGATGGTGGCGTCGGGGGAGCGGTTCGACTTCTCCGACGTCGGTCGCCCGACCGTGGACAAACACTCCACCGGCGGGGTCGGGGACAAGATCACCATCCCGCTGGTACCGGTCGTGATGGCTTGCGGGGGTGCGGTTCCGCAGGCCGCCGGACGCGGCCTGGGCCACACCGGGGGCACCCTCGACAAGCTCGAGTCCATCGCGGGCTTCACCGCCGAGATCACGAAAATCCAAATCCGCCAACAACTCCGCGAGATCGGGGCGGCCATCTTCGCCGCCGGCGAGCTGGCCCCCGCGGACCGCAAGATCTACGCGCTGCGCGACGTCACCGGCACCACCGAATCGCTGCCGCTGATCGCGAGCTCGGTGATGAGCAAGAAGATCGCGGAGGGCGCCGCGGCGCTGGTGCTCGACACCAAGGTCGGCTCGGGGGCGTTCCTCGCCACCGAGGCCGAGTCCCGCGAGCTGGCCCGCACGATGGTCGACCTCGGCCGCGAGCACGGGCTGACGACCCGGGCGCTGCTGACCGACATGGAGGTGCCGCTCGGACGGACGGTCGGCAATGCGGTCGAGGTCGCCGAGTCGCTCGACGTGCTCGCCGGCGGCGGCCCGGACGACGTCGTCGAGCTGACCGTCGCGCTCGCGCGGGAGATGTGCGACGCGGCCGGGCTGGACGCCGTCGACCCGGCGCAGACCCTGCGCGACGGCTCGGCGATGGACCGGTTCCGCGCGCTGATCGCCGCCCAGGGCGGCGACCTCGAGGCGCCGTTGCCGATCGGTGCCCACAGTGAGACCGTCACGGCGCCGCGCGGTGGCACGATGGGAGACATCGACGCAATGGCCGTGGGACTGGCGGTGTGGCGGCTCGGGGCGGGCCGCTCGGCCCCGGGTGAGCGCGTGCAGTTCGGCGCCGGGATGCGCATCCACCGCAGGCCGGGTGAACCCGTCGCCGCCGGTGAGGCGCTCTTCACGCTCTACACCGACACCCCGGAGCGCTTCGCCTCCGCACTGTCCGAACTCGACGGCGCCTGGAGCGTGGGTGACCAGGCGCCTCCGACGCGGCCGCTGATCATCGACCGGATCACGTGAGGAGAGCCAGATGACGACACCGTTGACGCTGCAGACCATCCGGCAGGCGCCCAAGGCGCTGCTGCACGACCACCTCGACGGGGGGCTGCGTCCGGAGACGGTGCTCGACCTGGCCGAGGAGTACGGCTACGACCAGCTGCCCGCCCACGACGTCGACGCGCTCGCGACGTTCTTCCGCACCGCCGCGCACAGCGGCTCGCTGGTTCGCTACCTCGAGCCGTTCGCCCACACCGTCGGCGTCATGCAGACCCCCGACGCCCTGCACCGGGTCGCGTTCGAATGCGTCGAGGACCTGGCCCGCGACAACGTCGTCTACGCCGAGATCCGGTTCGCTCCCGAACTGCACATCGACGGGGGACTGTCGCTGGACGCCGTCGTGGACGCGGTGCTGGCCGGGTTCGCCGACGGGGAGAAGGCGGCCGCGGCGCAGGGCCACACGATCGTGGTGCGGTGCCTGGTCACGGCGATGCGCCACGCCGCACGCTCGCGCGAGATCGCGGCGCTGGCCATCCGGTTCCGCGACAAAGGGGTGGTGGGCTTCGACATCGCCGGCGCCGAGGCGGGCTACCCGCCCACCCGGCACCTCGACGCGTTCGAGTACATGCGCAGCAACAACGCGCGCTTCACCATCCACGCCGGCGAGGCGTTCGGGCTGCCGTCCATCCACGAGGCGATCGCGTTCTGCGGCGCCGACCGGCTCGGCCACGGCGTCCGCATCGTCGACGACATCACCGTCGACGAGGACGGCACCGCGCACCTGGGCAGGCTGGCGTCGCTGCTGCGCGACAAGCGCGTCCCGTTCGAGATGTGCCCGAGCTCGAACGTGCAGACCGGCGCGGTGGGCAGCATCGCCGAGCATCCGTTCGACCGGCTGGCCCGGCTGCGGTTCCGGGTGACCGTCAACACCGACAACCGGCTGATGAGTGACACCACGATGAGCCTGGAGATGCTGCGGCTGGTGGAGGCGTTCGGCTACGGGTGGAGCGATCTCGAGCGGTTCACCATCAACGCGATGAAGTCGGCGTTCATCGCCTTCGACGAGCGGCTGGCGATCATCGACGAGGTCATCAAACCCCGCTACGCCGTCCTCATCGGTTAGCGATTTCGGCGTGTCCGTCGCCGCTCACCAACGACAACCACGCCGAAATCACTCCTGGCGGAGACGGGACTCGGCGAACCGCTCCAACGACTCCCACTGCGTGACGGCCTCGGCGAACGGCGCGCTCGGACGCGACACCGACGCCGGGTCCAGCGAGTAGGAGATCAGCCGGCCCAGCGCGGTGTTCTTGTCGAGCTTGGCCGCCACGCTGGTGTCGTCGGCGTAGTCGGCGATGTCGCGCAGCAGTTCGACCGCCAGCTCGAGCTGGTCGTGGTCGAGTGCGTCGGGGCCCTCGGCGAGGTCGTCGACGATGCCGGACAGCACGTAGATGTTGTCGTCGGTGACCTCCACCCGCAGCGAACCGTCGGTGGCGGCGGTGCGGATGTCGTCGTAGGTGGCCAGGTCGGACAGGTCGTGGTCGTGCTCGTCGGCGAGGTAGCGTGCCAGCGCCCGCTCGGAGCCGAAGACGCTGATGCGGCCGTTGCGGCCCAGGAAGATGGGCCGGTCCTCGAGGTAGCAGCGCAGCGTGAAGAAGGTGCCGCCGCTGGTCATGATCCGGACGGGGTCGATGCCGACGCGCGCCCAGAAGTCCTCGTCGCTGCCGAGCACCTTGGTCTCGGCGACCGCGGTCAGCTCGTCGGCCTCCTCCTCGGTGTCGACGATGTCGTCGATCACGACGGCATCCTCGTCGATCTCGGGAGCCGGCGCGTCGAGTTCCTCCTGTGCCTTCTCGACGGCTGCGGCGTCGACCTCGGGCTTGGTGATGATCTCGTCGAGCGCCTCGATCACGGGATCCCACCCGCGGTTGATGATCTTCTCGATCTCGGCCCACCGCTTGCGCCCGGCGCGCCCGGCGTAGGCCTCGGCTCCGCCGCCGACGGTGCCGAGCACAGGGTTGCCGTTGAAGAACTTCGTGACGGCGGGCATCTCGCACACCGATCCGATCGACGACACGACCGCCAGCGCGCGGTGCAGCGTGCGCACACTGTCGTCGGTCGGCTTGTTCGACAGGATCTCCTCGAAGCCGGCGAGGTCGTAGGAGTGCTCCTCGGCGGGCGTCAGCATGTGCGCGTTGGCCTCGGTCAGCTTCTCCCACGCCGGGTGGTCGACGAGGTCGTTGTCGGTGCTGGTGCGGACGAACGCCGCCAGATCAGCGACCGAATCGAAGACGTAAAGATCCTCGTCCTTACCGAGGAACGCCTCCCATTCGTCTCCGTCGGCGCGCCACCGCGGTGCCCACAGCGTGTACACGTCGCCCTTGGTCAAGCTCAGCCCAATCGGCACGATGTCTGCAGCCATGCGGCACAGCGTAACGACCGTTCCCGCGAGCCCGGCCACGTGTTCGGGGCAAGGTTGTCGTGTCCGCCGTCGGATCGACGATGCTGTGAACCGGTACCGAGCCACCTCGGACTGCGCGAAGTCGGGGCTCGGCGCGGCACCCTGCGATCACGCGACGGGGACGAGCGAAATCGTCGTCACCTTGTTGCTCGCCCAGTTCGCGACATACGCATCGCCATCGGGGCCGACGACCACTCCATCTGGATTTCCGACCGGCACCGAAGCGATGACGGTGTTGTAAGTCGGGCTCGTCGCGTCAAGGTCGATGAACGACACCGTCCCGGTGCTACTCGTGGCATACGCCAGGCTGCCGTCTGGGGCGATCGCCACCCCTCGCAGCGAGCCGCTGATCGGGATCGTTGCAGTCACCGCATTGGTGGCGGTGTCGATCACCGACACGGTGCCGTTGGCGCCTCCGTGGGCGTCGTTGGCGACGTAGACGCGGGTGCCGTCGGGGGTGACCGCCACTGCCCTCGGCCCGACACCCACTGAGATCACCTTGATCTCGGCGTTGGTGGCGGTGTTGATCACCGAGACCGTGTTGCTTCCCTCGTTGGCCACGTAGGCGCGGCTGCCGTCGGGACTCACCGTCACCGCTATCGGATAGGCACCGCTGACCGATATGTAAGTCACCAAGGTGTTGGTGGAGGTATCGATCACCGCGATTGAACTGGCGTTGATTCTGGTGACGTAGGCACGGGTGCCGTCGGGACTGACGGTCACCCCGTACGGGGTGCCGGTGACGGCGACATTGGTCACCACGGTGTTGCTCACGGTGTCGATCACCGACACCGTGTCATTGCCCTGGCTGGCGACGTATAGACGGGTGCCATTGGGGCTCAGCGCAAGTCCATGCGGCGAACTGCCAGTGGCAATGGTGGAGATCCTGGTGTCGGTCGTGGTGTCGATCACCGACACCGATGAACTGCCCGAGTTGCTGACGTACGCGCGGGTTCCGTCTGAGCTGACCACCACTTGATTCGGTGCGCCCATTACCGAAACGGTGGCAGTGAGGGCCGGTGTGGCCGGAGCGATAGGGATCGGCGCGACGGGCACTGCGGTGGTCACTCCGCTCGCGTCGGTGACGGTGACGGTGAAGGTGTCGGTTTCCGTTTCGGGGGTGAGGCCGGCGAGCACGCGTGCCCCATCGGTCGGCGTGTAGGTGTAGGTCCACGTCCCGTTGCCATTGTCGACGACGTCGACGTGTCCTCGGGACGGCGCGGGATTGGTGACGCTCAAGGGCGCACCTTCCGGGTCGCTGGCGCTGACCGTCACGTGGACCTCACCGGTCGCCGGGTCGGCGGTGCCGACGGTGGTAGTCGCGACTGGGGCGGCATTGAGCGAGATCACCGACACTGCGTTGCTGCTGTTGTTGGTGACATAAGCAGTGCCGTCGGGGCCGGCAGCGATCCCGTAGGGGCCTGTGATGGCCGAGACCGTCGCGACGACGGTGCCCGCGGCGGTGTCGATCACCGACACCGAGCTGCTGCCCCGGTTGGCGACGTAAACCAGGCTCCCGTCCGGACTGAAGGCCACGCCGTAGGGCTGACTGCCGACGGTGATGTTGCCGACCACGGCGTTGGCCGTG
Organism: Mycolicibacterium chlorophenolicum; assembly: GCF_001044235.1. Classification (GTDB taxonomy): domain Bacteria; phylum Actinomycetota; class Actinomycetes; order Mycobacteriales; family Mycobacteriaceae; genus Mycobacterium; species Mycobacterium chlorophenolicum. Next base: position 85,294 of record NZ_JYNL01000048.1, read on the forward strand.
GTGTCGATGATCGCGACGGTGTTGCCGATGGAGTTGGTGACGTACGCGCGCGAGCCGCTTGGACTGACCGCCACCGCGTAGGCATTGCCGCCGGTGCCGATGGTCTTGATCGTGGTGTTGGTGGCGGTGTCGATCACCGACACAGACCCGGAGGCGCGGTTCGCGACGTACACGCGGCTGCCATCAGGGCTCACAGCCACTCCCCACGGCATGGCGCCGATGCTGGTGATCGTGCTGTCGATGGTCCTGGTGGCGGTGTTGATCACCGATAGTGAGTTGCTGCCCTGGTTGGCGACGTAGGCATGTGCGCCGTCTGGACTGATCACCACGCCCCGGGGGCTGGTGCCGACGGTGATTGTGTCGGCGACGGTGTTGGTGGCGGTGTTGATCACCGACAGCGAGTTGCTGCCCTGGTTGGTGACGTAGAGCAGAGCGCCGTCCGGGCTGACCGCCACACCATAGGGATTGCTGCCAACCAGCACGCTTTTGAGGGCGGTGTTGGTCGCGGTGTCCACGATCGATACCGCATTGCTGCCGTTGTCGGCGATGTAGGTACGAGTTCCGTTCGGGCTCACCGCCACCCCGGCGGGCTGGGGTCCGACGGCGACGGTGGCTTCGAGCGTCACCTCGGCAGCGGATACCGGGACAGAGGTGACCGTGACCTGCGTGCTGCCGCCGTGCCCGTCGGCGACGGTGACGGTGAAGGTGTCGGTGTCCGGTCCCGGTGTGGTGTCCGCATGCAGGCGGGCAGCGTCGAAGGGGGTGTAGGTGTAGATACCCGTGTTGCGGTCGACGGTGACGAGTCCCCTGGCGGGTGCACCCGTCACTGAGTAGGTGAGCGGGTCGGAGTCGGCGTCGGCGACCTTGAGGGAGCCGCTCACGATGCCCGACGGGGTCGGGTTGCCGACCGTCGGCGGTGACGTCGGTGCAGGCGCCGTGTTGGCGGGGCTGATCGCGACGGTGACCGGAACAGTGGTCGTGCCGCCGCGACCATCGCTGACCGTGACAGTGAACGTGTCGTTTTTGTCTGCGGCAGAGACATTCTCGTCAGCTGCTGCATGGCGGATCGCGGCGGTCGGAGTGTAGGTGAAGAAGCCGTTCGGCATCACCATCACCGTGCCGCCCTTGCCGGTGGTGGCCGGCGCGCTGTAAGACAACACGTCGTTGTCGGGGTCGGTGACATTCAGCGTGCCGCCCACTTGGGCGGTCGTGGGGTTGACGCCGGCGATGGTGTACGCGGGGTCAGCTGCCTCGGGTGCGCTGTTGACGGTCACCAGCGAGATCACGGAGACCGAATCTCCGCCTGGGGCATACGAGGTGCCGTCGGGAGAGACCGCCACCGCCCTCGGAGCGTTGAGGCCCTGAAGGGTGCCGATCACGGTGTTGGTGGCGGTGTCGATCACCGACACGGTGCCACTGCCATTGTTGGTGACGTAGGCCAGGCTGCCATCCGGGCTGACTGCGATCCCGCCCGGAGCGTCGCCGACGTACAGCGTGCTCAACACGGTGTTGGTGGCGCTGGTGATAACCGACACCGTGTTGGAGCCCGTATTCGTGACGTAGGCCAGCGTGCCATCCCGGCCGAAAGTCACGTGTGTTGGCGAACTTCCTACGGAGACGGTATCGACCAGGGTGTTGGAGGAGGTGTCGATAATTGAAACCGAACCCTTGTTGCTGTTGGCGACGTAGGCGCGGGTGCCGTCAGGGCTGATCGACACTCCCATCGGTTGGCTGCCCGCACCGCCGACGGGAACAGTCTGGATGACTGTGTTGGTTCGAGTGTCGATGATCGTCATGCTGTTGCTGCCCATATTCGTCACGTAGGCACGAGAGCCGTCGGGGCTGAAAGCCAGCCCCCAGGAATCGCTGGCCACCGGAATCGTGGCGATCACCGTGTTGTAGGTATCGCTGGTGGTATCGATGTCGATCACCGCCACCCGGCTGCCGCCCCACGCAATAGTGGCGTACAGAAGGCGGCCGTCGGGGCTGACTGCGACCGCACTCGCGGGATCTCTGACGTCGACCGTGGCGACAGGGGTGTTGGTTTCCGTGTCGATCACGGAGAGCACGCTGGGACTCACACCGGCTCCGTAATTGGCGACGTACGCGCGTGTGCCGTCGGGCGTCACCGCTATCCCTATCGGAGCGCTGCCACCGGGTAGCGGGACTGTGGCCGTGACCGTGGCCTCTGCCGGTGTGACCGGCACACCCGCGACCGTCACATCCGTACTGCCGCCATGGGCATCGGTGATGGTGACGGTGAAGCTGTCGGTGTCAGCCTCTGGGGTCAAGCCGGCCTGCAGTCGCGCCGCATCGGTGGGGTCGTAGCTGAATGTGCCGCCGGGAGTGATTGCGACGGCCCCTCTCATCGGCGCCCCGGTGACGGTATAGGTCAATGTGTCGTTGTCGAGGTCGCCAGCGTTCAGTGACCCGTTGACCACACCGGTGGTCGAGTTGACCGGGCCGACGATCGGGGCCGACGTGGGTTCCTCGTTGGTCGGGCTGATGGTGACCGTGACCGGGACGGCCACAGTCCCGCCGCGGCCGTCCTTAACGGTCACGGAGAAGCTGTCCTGCCGGTCACCTGCGCCGGCGCTGTCGGCGGAGGCGGCATGGCGAGCTTCGGGGGTCGGGGTGTAGATGAACGAGCCACTGGCCGCCACGATCACTGCTCCACCCTTGGCCGTGGTCACCGGAGCGATGTAAGACAACGTGTCGTGGTCGGGGTCGGTGACGTGGAGGTTGCCCGTGACGGCACCGGTAGTCGGGTTGGTGCCCGTCACCGTGTACCCAGGAACGCCGGCGACCGGCGCGCTGTTCTGGCTGGGCACGAGGGAGATCACCCGCACCGTGTTCCGCGCGTTGTTGTAGGCGACACAGAGGCGGCCGCCGTCAGGGCTGACTGCCACCCCGAATGGATAGCTGTTAGCGGGGATCGATTGGATGACCGTATTCGTGGCGGTGTCGATCACCGACACGGTGCCACTGCCATTGTTGGTGACGTAGGCCAGGCTGCCGTCGGGGCTGACTGCCACCCCGAAGGGGGAGCCGCCGACGGGAATGGTGGCGGTGATGGTGTTGGTCGCGGTGTCGATCACCGACAGGGTGCCGCCGGAGAGGCTGGTGACGTAAGCGCTGGCTCCGTCGGGGCTGACCGCTACCCCGAACGGACTGGTGCCGACGGGGATGGTGTTGATGACCGTGTTCGCCGCGGTGTCGATCACCGACACAGTCCCACTGGCGTTGTTGGCGACGTAGGCACGGGTGCCGACGGGGGTATCAGCGACCGCCACGCCGTACGGGTTGGCGCCGACGGGGATGGTGGCGGCGACGGTGTTGGTGTCCGTGTCGATCACCGACACCGTGCCACTGGCGTTGTTGGCGATGTAGGCCAGGCTGCCATCGGGGCTGACCGCCACCCCGTACGGATGGGTGCCGACGGAGATGGATTGGGTGCCGGCCATGGTGGGGTTGGTGTCGACGAGGGCGTTGGTGGCCGTGTCGATCACCGACACGGTGTTGCTGTTGAAGTTGGCGACGTAGGCGCGGCTGCCGTCGGGGCTGATCGCTACCTGAGCTCCGACTGACTGGCCCACGGGAATTGTTGCGACAACGGTGTTGTAGGTGAGGTGGGTCGGGTTGGTGTCGATGACCGATACGGTGCCGCCTTGATAATTGGCCGTATAGGCGTAGTTGCCGTCGGGGGTGAACGCCACGAAGTTGGGGTCGTTGGCGACGGAAATGGTGGCGGTGACGGTGGCAACCACGGGTGACACCGGGACATTGCCGACGGTGATCGGTGTTGTGCCGCCGTGGCCGTCGTTGACGGTGACGGTGAAGCTGTCGGTTTCGGTGTCTGGAGTGAGACCGGCGTGCAGGCGGGCGGCGTCGCTGGGGTCGTAGTTGAAGGTGCCGTCGGGGTTGACTGTGACGGCACCGCCGACCGCGAAGCCGGTGACGGTGTAAGTCAGCTCGTCGTCATCGGTGTCGGCGGCGGCGATGGTTCCGGTAACGATGCCGCTGACATGGTCGGTGATCAGGGTGCCTACGGTGGCGGTCGGGGCCGCGTTGGCGGGTGCGACGGTGACAGTGACCTCGACGTTGACACTGCCGCCATGGCCGTCGGACGCGGTAACGGTGAAGCTGTCGGATCGGTCTGCCGAAGAAGCGTTTTCGGCGGCGGCAGCGTGCCGCGCTTCATCAGTCGGGACGTAGGTGAACGAGCCGCCGGACTGGACGGTCACCGTGCCGCCCTTGGCGCTGGTGCCCGGTCCCGTGTAGGTCAGGGAGTCGCCATCGGCGTCGGTGACGCCGGTGACCGTTCCAGTGACTTTGCCGGTGCTGGGATCCGGGTCGCTGGAGTTCGACCTACCGCCGACTGGCGCGATGTTGAGCGGGCTGATGGCCACCAGCACCGGCAGCACAGCCGCGCCGCCGAGCGCGTCGGTCACGGTGATGGTGAAGGTGTCCTGTTTGGCAGCCGGCGGGGCGCCTACAACTGCTGACTCGTGGCGGGCGGTATCGGTGGGCGTATAGGTGTAATCCCATGTGCCGTCGGCATTGTCGACGACCTCGACGCTGCCCTTGGCCGGATCGGTGTTGGTGACGGTCAGCGGGTCGCCTTCGGGGTCGCGCGCGCTGAGCGTCACGGTGACGACGCCGGCCGAGTTCGGGGCGCTGACCGTCGTGCTGGCGGTCGGTGCGGAGGCGACCAGGGAGATCACCGTTGTACTGCCGCGTCCGTTGACGACGTTGTCGAGGTACGCGGTGCCGGTGGGGCTCATCGCCAGGCCGAACGCATTGCTGCCGACGGGAACCGTCTCGATCACGGTGTTGGTGGCGGTGTCGATCATCGACACGGTGTTGCTGCCGGTGTTGGCGACGTAGGCCAGTGTGCCGTCGGCGCTGAACACGATCGTGGACGGGCTGCTGCCGACCGGCACGGTACGGATCACGGTGTTGGTGGCGGTGTCGATCACCGCCACGGAGTTGGTGGTGGCGCTGCTGACGTAGGCGCGGGTGCCGTCGGGGCTGACAGCCACGGAGCCTGCGTTGGGGGCGACGACGATGGTGGTGATGACGGTGTTGTGGGCGGTGTCGATGACCGTCACCGAGTTTCTGCTGCCGGTGTTGGCGACATAGAGGCGGCCGCCGTCCGGGCTGACCGCCACCCCGGCGGGATTGCCGTTGAGTGTGATCGTGGTGGCGACGGTGTTGGTGTCGGTGTCGATCACCGACACCGAGGGGGTCCCTCCGTCGCTGGCGTAGTTGGTGACGTAGGCGACGTTCCCGCTGGGGTCGACCACGACTGCGGCCGGATTACGGCCGACGACAATGGTCTTGACGACGGTGTTGGTCGCGGTGTCGATCACCGCCACGGTGTTTCGCGCGGTCCCGCCGGCCCATTGGGTGACGTAGGCGGTGGCACCGTCGGGGGTGAGAGCGACCGTGCTGGGATTGCCGCTGACATAGATGGTTTTGATCGTGGTGTTGGTGGCGGTGTCGATCACTGACACGGTGTTGGCGCCGGCATCCGTGACGTAGGCGCGCGTACCGTCGGGGCTGACTGCGACTCCCCGCGGATCGGTGCCGACGGTGATGATTGCGGTGACGGCCGGATCGGCGGGCGCGATGGGAACCCCAACAGCGACTTGTGTATTGGCGCCGGCCGCGTCGGTGACGGTCACGGTGAACGCGTCTGTATCGGCGCTGGGCGTGTTGCCCGCGTTGAGGCGGGCCGCCGCCGTGGGGGTGTAGCTGTAGGTGCCGTCCGGATTGACTGACAAGGTGCCCCGCGCAGGCCTCGTGGTTGTCACGCTGATCGGGTCGCCATCGGGATCGCTCGCGGTCAGGCTCACGGTGACACTACCGGTCGATCCGTTCGGAGCGCCCACGGTGGCCTCGACCACCGGTGCGTCGTTGACTGGCGTGATGGTGACCGCGACGGTGGCAGTGCCTTCGGCGCCTTGGGTATCAGAGGCGGTGTACGTGAAGGAGTCTTCTCCGTTGAAGTCGGGGGTGGGGGTGTAGGTGAACGAGCCGTCGGGGTTGACGACCACGGCGCCGTGTGCCGGCTGGGTGAAGGCGGTGACGGTGAGCGGCTCGTTCTCGACGTCGGTGTCGTTGGCCAGGACGCCGGGGGCGGGAACGATGACCGGGGTGTCTTCGGCTGTCGAGTAGCTGTCGTCGGCGGTGCGGGGCGCGTCGTTGACGGGGTTCACGGTGATCGTGACGGTGGCGGGACTGCTGCTGTCGGTCCCGTCGGTGACGTAATAGGTGAAGCTGTCTTCCCCGTGGTAATCGGCGGCCGGTGTGTAGGTGAACGAGCGGTCGGCGTAAACCACGACGCCGCCGTGCGCGGCCGGCGTCCAGTCAGCCACGATCAGGGAGGCGCCCTCGACATCGGTGTCATTGGTGAGCAGGCCCGGTGCGGGAATGGTGAGTGGGGTGTCCTCGTCGGTGGTGTAGGTGTCGCTGTGGGCGACGGGGGCGTCGTTGACCGGGGTCACGGTGACTGTGACGGTGGCGGGAGTGCTGCTCCGGACGCCGTCGGATGCGGTGTAGGTGAAAGAGTCCGCGCCGGACCAGTTTTCGGTCGGTGTGTAGGTGAACGAGCCGTCCGTGTCGATGCTCAGGGTGCCGTGGGCCGGGTCGGTGTGCGATGCCACGGTGAGGGTGGCGGCCTCGACGTCGGTGTCGTTGGCCAGGACGTTGCCCGAGACGGGGGTGTCCTCGTCGGTGGTGTAGGTGTCGTCGGTCGCGGTGGGGGCGTCGTTGACCGGGGTGACGGCGATCGAGACCGTGGCGGTGTTACTGGTCAGCGCTCCGTCGGTGGCGGTGTAGGTGAAAGCGTCGGTGCCGGACCAGTTTTGGCTGGGGGTGTAGGTGAACGAGCCGTCGTTCGCGATGCTCAGCGTGCCGTGGGCCGGGTCGGTGTGCGACGCGACGGTGAGGGTGGGGTTGTCGACGTCGATGTCGTTGGCCAGCACGTTGCCCGACACCGCGGTGTCCTCCGACGTGGTGACCGTGTCGTCCACCGCGACCGGGGCGTCGTTGACCGGGGTGACGGTGATGGAGACGGCGCCGATGCCGGCTCCCCCGTGACCGTCGGTGGCGACGTAGGTGAAGCTGTCGTCGCCGGTGTATTCGGCGGCCGGGGTGTAGGTGAACGATCCGTCGGTGTCGATGGCGACGGTGCCGTGTGTCGGAGGCGTGTGCAGCGCTGCGGCCAGGGAGTCATGGTCGGCGTCGGTGTCGTTGGTCAGCACATTGCCCGAGACGGGGGAATCTTCTGCGGTGGTATAGGTGTCGCCGATCGCCACCGGCGCAGCATTGGACGGGGCGAGCTCCACCGAGACGGTCTCGGTGTCGACGCCGTGGTGCGCGTCGTGGGCTTCGACGGTGAATTGGTCGTAATCCTGGCCCGGGGTCGCTGCGGCGGCATGGCGGGCTTGGTCGGTGGGCGTGTAGAGGTAGCCGCTCGACGTTCGCGTCAGCTGGCCGTAGGCGGGGTCGTGGATGACGAGGTAGGTCACCGGATCGGTGTCTGGGTCGTTGACGGTGACGAGCACGTCGACGCTGCCGTCGCTGTTGGGGTCGGACACGGTCAGGGTCATGGCCGGGGCCACGTTGGTCGGGTCGATCGTCACGCTGACCGGGACAGTGATCACCCCGCCGTGGCTGTCGTCGACGGTGACGGCGAAGTCGTCCGCGAGTTGGTCGGGCGTGGCGTTCTCGGCGGATGCCTCGTGGCGCGCAATCGGTGTCGGGGTGTAGGTGAAGGTGCCCGTGCCGGCATCGAGCACCACGCTGCCGTCGGCGGGGCCGCCGGTGACTGTGTAGCGCAGCGTGTTCTGGTCGGGGTCGGTGACGCGCAGGATGCCGGGGACGGCGCCCGTGGTGTGGTCGACGGCCCCGAGCGTAAAGGCGGGGACGGCGGCTATCGGGGCGGCGTTGACGGTGACGGTGACGGTGGTGGACACGTCGTGGCCGTCGTCGCCGAGCCAACCGAAGGTGATGGCGTTGAGGAATCCCGACATTCCGTGCATGTGCGGGTAGGTGCCGGCGTCGGTTGCCGTGACGGTGAAGGTGTCGGAGCCGCCGGTTCTGTACAGGGTGGTGGGGGCTGTGTAGGTGAACGTGCCGTCGGGGCGCACGACCACAGTGCCGCCGTTCACGGGGGCGGACGCGGTGAAGTTCACCGGGTCGCCGTCGGCGTCGGTCACGACGAGCCGGCCGCTGATGGTGTCGTCGACCTGCGTCGTCTGCGTGGGATCCAGGGCCAGGGTGGGGGTGGAGTTGAAGAAGCTGCGCCGGATCCAGGCGAACAACCCCCACACCACCGGCGCCTGGGCGGCTTCGGCGGCGGCTGGGGTGGTCGCCGACGGGTTCAGCGGAGCCAGCACCGTCTCGACGAAGCGGCTGACGATGCCGACGGGCGCGGGAGCGGCCGGCGTGGTGGCGGTGATCGCATCTCGGGGTGTCAGGGGAGTGCCGAGTGGTTCGGCAGGCTCCGCGGTCAGTTTCTCCGGAGCCTGCATTGAGGGGCTCGGTGCCGTCGTGAGGCCGTTCGTCGTGGTCTCCTCGACCTCGGGCGCCTCGGAGCTGATCTCGTGGCGCGTTGCCGGCCGCGGCTCGCCCCGGTCGGGCACGACGACCTGGGGCGGGGTGTTCTCGACCGGCAGTGCGGTCTGCGTTTCTGCCGTCGGGGCACCGCCGTCCACCACGGGCGCAGGCACGGCGTCGATCGGCGCGGTGGCCTCGGTGCTCTCAGGGTTTGCGACGGGCGATTCGGACTGCTCGTCCACCTCGGGGGTGGATTCTGGTGACGTGGGCGGGGCAACGTCGGTCTCGGCATCGGCGATGTCGGTCTCCGGCTCCGTCTCGGACGTTTCGGCGTCGGCCGCGGATTCGGACGTTTCGGAGGTCGTGTCGTCCGCGCTACCCGACGGCGTCGTCTCGTCAGACGCGAAGCGATCCGGCGACGTGGCCCCCGTGTCCGTGGCCGTCGTCGACGTGGAGGTCGACGAGTCCGAGTCGGCGGGTTCCGCCGAGGCGATCGCCGGCTGCTGACCAGCCAGTGCCGCGCCGACGCCCAGAGCGGCCGCCAGTACGCCGATCCGGCCGATGTAGCGGGCGTACTCCAGGGCGTGGTGTTCGTTCGACGTCGCTGGTGGCTGATGCTCGGTGGGCGACCCGCTCGGAGCCCAACCGCCGCTGCGTCCCGCGCCGCCTCGCACCCGCGGATGCGCAGCCGGCATCAATCCCGGCATCGCGAACACCAGATGGCCGGGTTCGGCATGGACCAGCTCCCACTTCAGGCGCGGCAGCGTCGCGGCCTTCTTCTCCCCGGCGATTCGGGGACGCAGGATCTCTGGGGTGGATGTCATTTTCACTCCTCGTGTGCACAGCCCAACCGACGCGCGCCACCGACGTACCGAGGTCCGTCGTCTACGCGTGTCGTTACTTCGCAGTCAACGGCGATACCCCACGGGGTAGTAGGGTCCTTGGACCCTTGGTTGCCAGAGTCGACGGTCCTTTCGCGTAAATGCGCTGATCTCCTAGGCCGTCGGATCGAATCAGACTGCGCAAGTAACTATTTGGAGAGGAGTTGTTTCCGGCACCGGATGCGGCGTTGTGGGTTCCGACGTGGCTGGCGAGCCCATCGGAGGGCGTGCGGGCAGGGATCGGAGGTGAGCGGGGACGACGCGCGCATGTGAGCCGCGGTTCTCGGCGCAAGAGGGATCCGCCGACGGACCGGAGTGTCGAAGGGCCGTTCAGTCCGGCGAGATCGGCGGTTGCGGAGCCTTGTCGGCCTTTGCCGACACCACGAGCGCATACGCCTACGCGAGGTGGAGGATGCCGTCGGTGGACTGGCTCTCCGGCGCGGCGCTCACGACGGCTCTCAGGAGTGCCGCCGCGGCCTGTTCGACCAGGTCGGCCAGCTCGCGGCGGTCAGCCATGTCGTGTCCTCGTGTTCTTCGAGTGGTCAGGTGGTTGCGCCTGAGAATCCGCTCGTCGCGCGCTGCCGGCTAGGGTCTTTGGGCTCCAGGCCCGTTGCTCGGCGCCGGTTCGACGCGCGTCAGACGCCACGCCGCAACGTCGCGGCCCGCCGTGACGGTAGGGACCAACGTCCCTCACCGGCGTGGCTTTGGTCAATCCGGGCCGCATCCTCAATGCCATTCAGACGGACACTCCCCACTGGCAGGCTGTTGTGGTGAACATGCGGGGCGACGGCACGCGCGGCGCCTCTGCGGCGGTGCGCCGAGTTGTCGCGCGGATCCAGGGCGTCACAGGTGTTCACTGACGTCCTCCGGTTGGGCGAGGGCCGTATTGTCAGACAGCTCAGCAGCATTGCCGACTACGTCGACGCCCTGTCCGCGGATGTCCAGAAACTCACCGATGCCGAGATGCGTTCCAAGACAGAGGAGTTCAGGCTACGCATCGCTGACGGGACCAATCTGGAATCGGTGTTGGCAGAGGGTTTCGCCGTGGCGCGGGAAGCCGCCTGGCGGGTACTCGGCCTTCGTCCGTATCGCGTTCAGGTGATGGGTGGCGTCGCACTGCATTTCGGGAACATCGCCGAGATGATGACCGGTGAGGGCAAGACGTTGGCGAGCGTGATGCCGGCCTATCTGAACGCTGTCAGCGGCGAAGGCGTCCACATCGTCACGGTCAACGACTATCTGGCCAAGCGCGACGCTGAACAAATGGGCCGGGTACACCGCTTTCTCGGATTGAAGGTGGGGGTGATTCTGGCCGAGATGAAGCCCGAGGCGCGGCGGGCCGCGTACGCCGCGGACATCACCTACGGCACGAACAACGAGCTCGGCTTCGACTACCTGCGCGACAACATGGCGCACCACAGAGACCAGCGCGTGCAGCGCGGGCACCACTATGCCATCGTCGACGAAGTCGACTCGATCCTCATCGACGAAGCGCGCACACCACTCATCATTTCTGGACCCGCCGACGACGCGTCGCAGTGGTATGCCGAATTCGCCCGCCTCGCAACGCTCATGACGGAGGACACCCATTACGAGGTCGATGTCCGCAAGAGGACAGTGGGGGTGCGGGAGCGGGGTGTCGCGCTGGTCGAGGACCAGCTCGGCATCGGCAACATGTATGACGTGGCCAACGCTTATCTCGTCGGCCACCTCAACAACGCGCTGCGGGCCAAGGAACTGTTCCACTGCGACCGGGATTACATCGTCACCGACGAGGGTGAGGTCCTGATCGTCGACGAATTCACCGGCCGGGTGCTGGTCGGCCGCCGGTACAACGAGGGCCTGCATCAGGCCATCGAGGCGAAGGAGGGGGTAGAGATCAAGCCCGAGAACCAGACGCTGGCCACGATCACGCTGCAGAACTACTTCCGGATCTACCGCAAACTCGCCGGCATGACCGGCACCGCGCAGACCGAGGCCTCGGAGTTCCGGGAGATCTACCGTTTGGGCGTCATCACCATCCCGCCCAACGCGCCCATGGTGCGCCGTGATCGTGCCGATGTGGTCTACAAGTCCGAGCTGGCGAAGTTCGATGCGGTCGTCGAGGACATCGCCGAGCGCCATACCGCAGGCCAGCCCGTGCTTATCGGTACCACCGGCGTGGACAAGTCGGAGTACCTGTCCCACCGGCTGGACGAACAGCGGATCCCGCACACCGTGCTCAACGCCAAGCATCTCGAGAAAGAGGCGGAGATCGTTGCCGAGGGAGGGAGGCGCGGGGCGGTGACCGTTGCGACGGACATGGCCGGCCGCGGCACCGACATCGTGCTCGGCGGCAGCGTCGACTTCCTGACCGACAAGCGGCTTCGGGCCCGAGGCCTGGACCCGGTGCAGACCCCGGAGGAGTACGAGGCGGCGTGGCGTGATGAACGTCTGCAGATCAAGGCCGACAGCGTCGCGGAGGCCGACGAGGTCAGGAAGTTTGGTGGGCTGTACGTGCTGGGTACCGAGCGCCACGAGTCGCGCCGCATCGACAATCAGCTGCGCGGCCGCGCCGGGCGGCAGGGTGATCCGGGGGAGACGAGGTTCTACCTCTCGTTGGGTGACGAGTTGATGCGGCGATTCAGCACCGTGAACCTGGAAAAGCTGATGACGCGCTTGAAGATGCCCGACGACGAGCCGATCAAGGCGAACGTTGTCACGCGGGCGATCATGAGCGCGCAGACGCAGGTCGAGCAGCAGAACTTCGAAACGCGCAAGAACGTCGTGAAGTACGACGAGGTGATGGACCAGCAGCGCAAGATCGTCTATGCCGCACGATCGCGCATTCTCGACGGCGAGGATCTGCAGCGTCAGGTGCGCGACATGTTGCTCGAGGTCGTCACGGCCTACGTCATGGAGGCCACTGCCGGATGGCGCACCGCCGGCTGGGACCTCGACGGCCTCTGGACCGCGCTGCGGTCGCTGTATCCCATCACTCTGGATCGTGATTCGCTGCCCGCCGGCAGTCGATCGAACCGAAAGAAGCTGCTAGAGGCGGTGATCCGGGATGCGGAGCGGGCATTGGATCGTCGCGAAGCCGAGATCGAGGAGCGGGTGGGCGTGGGCTCGATGCGTCGGCTGGAGCGTGACATCCTGCTCGACACGATCGATGGGAAGTGGCGCGAGCACCTCTACGAGATGGATTACCTGAAGGAGGGAATCGGCCTGCGCGCGATGGCCCAGCGCGATCCTGTTGTCGAGTACCACAGCGAGGGCTACGACATGTTCGTGCGCATGCTCGAGGCTGTGAAGGAGCAGTGCGTCCGATCGCTGTTCCACGCCACCATCGCCACTGCCAAGGCAGCTGAGTGAGCCGTCCGTGCGGCACGCGGCGATGAGCCAGTGACCCTGAGGCGCTGGGGCGGCAAGGCCAAACGGCTGACACGGCGCGCCGGTGGTGTCACGCTACTGACGTGGACGCAAACGCGGGCGGCCACAGCGCTGTGAATGCGCTGACGCCGTCCTGTAAGCGTGCGGCACGCAGTTGGGCGCGACCGCAAAATTCTGCAGCGAGTGCGGAGCACCCGCGGCGCACGGCACGCCTTCCGCGGAGTACAAGCAGGTGACGGTGCTGTTCGCCGACGTTGTGCATTCGATGGATCTCGCCGCGGCGGTCGGCGCCGAGCGGCTGCGTGAAATCATTGCCGAGTTGGTAGGCAGTGCAAAGGCTGTAGTGAAGCGCTACGGAGGGGCGCTGGACACGTTCACCGGCGATGGGATCATGGCGGTGTTCGGCGCGCCCGCGACTCTGGAGGATCACGCGTCTCGGGCATGCATGGCGGCACTGGAGATTCAGGATGCGGTGCAGCGGCTGGCAGTGGACATCCGAGCGCGAGACGGCGTGGATCTGCGACTGCGCATCGGGCTGAACTCGGGAGAGGTTGTTGTCGGTGACATCGGCTCGGCCGCAGTCGGATACACGGCGATTGGCGAGCAGGTCGGCATGGCTCAGCGGATGGAGTCGGTGGCGCCGCCGGGCGAGGTGATGCTCAGCACTTCCACTGCAAGGCTTGTGGTGGGCAATGCCGATCTTGCTGTGCCCGAGTTGGTGCACATCAAAGGTAGCGGTACACCGGTGCCCGCTCGGCGTTTGATCGGCATGCGCCACGATCGGATCGTCACACTCGCCGTGTCGGATCTCGTCGGTCGACGTCAGGAGCTGAGCACGCTCGAAGCATCGCTGAACCGTGCCATCGACGGTGACGGCGCTGTGGTGGGGGTGGTGGGGCCGCCAGGAATCGGGAAAAGCCGCCTGATGCACGAGATTTCGGCCTCGGCGCGCACCCGCGGACTTCAGGTGTTCACGGTCTTCTGTGAGTCCCACACCAGTCAGATTCCGTTCCACGTGCTTACTCGCCTTCTGCGTGCGGCGACTGGAGTGGAAGGCTGTGAAGCCCGAACCGCTCGCGCCCTGTTGCGTGAGCGCTTCGCTGATGCAGACGGCGACGATCTGCTGCTCCTTGCCGACTTGCTGGGAATCGCCGACTCTGATGCAGTGACGCCTCGGATAGATCCCGATGCACGACGGCGACGGTTGACTGCTCTGGTGAGAGCTGCGTTGATGGCGCGGGAAGCCCCAGCGCTGTACATCATCGAGGATGTTCATTGGATCGACCAGGTCAGTGAGTCGATGCTGACCGAGTTCCTCGCGGTGGTCGCGCAGACAACGTCACTGGTGATCGTCACCTATCGGCCCGAGTATTCGGGAGCCCTTCTGCAGAGTGCTGAAATCTTGGCGTTGGAGCCGTTGAGTGACGCCGAAGCTGCTGCCTTGGTGACACAGCTGCTCGGTCCGGACCCGTCAGTCGCCGACGTGTGCCGAATGATTCTCGACAAGGCCTCCGGCATACCATTTTTCGCCGAGGAGATTGTGCGGGACCTGGCTGAGCGCGGTCTGTTGCGAGGAGAGGTGGGCGCATATCGGTCGCCAGTGTCGGTTGGCGGAATGAACGTGCCGCCGACCTTGCAGGCGGTCATCGGTGCGCGCATCGACCGACTCGAGCCGAGCGCCAAGCGTGCGCTGGCAGCAGCGGCGGTGGTGGGTTCACGATTCAGCGCGGACCTGCTCGCGCGGCTCGGCATCCCGTCGGACGTCGGCGATCTCATCACGGCCCAATTCATCGACCAGGTCGAGGTCGCGGGGCCACCCGAGTATGTGTTCCACCATCCGCTCATCCGGGCGGTGGCCTACGAGTCGCAGCTCAGATCCGATCGCGCTTACATGCACCGTCGCGTGGCGGCCGCGCTTCAACAACGCGAACCCGACTCGGCCGACGAGAACGCCGCCCTGATCGCCGAACATCTGGAGGCCGCCGGTGATGCGCGCGCCGCCTATGACTGGCACATGCGCGCCGCGAGTTGGGCGCGATCCCGTGATGTCACCGCCGCACGACTGAGCTGGGAGCGGGCCCGAACGATCGCCGATGAGTTGCCGCCCGATGTTGTGAATCGTGCTTCGTTGAGCGTCGCTCCTCGCACGATGCTGTGCGCGACGGCCTATCGAGTGCGTGCGCACGATGCTGGCGCTCGCTTCGCCGAACTGCGGCAGCTGTGCTCAGCCGCCGGGGACAAGCCGTCACTGGCGATCGCGATGGCCGGGCTCGTGATGGATCATGCGTACCAGGGCCGAATTCGTCACGCATCGCGGCTGGCATCGGAAGCCATGAACCTCATCGAATCGCTTGGCGATGCGACTCTCACGGTGGGACTGTCCTTTCCCGCGATCTACGCCAAGATCGAGAGCGGAGAATATTCCGACGTCTTGCGATGGTCACAGCGAATGATCGACCTGGCCGACGGCGACCCGTTCACAGGCAACTTCATCTTTGGTTCTCCGTTGGCGCTCGCCTACGCGTCCCGCGCAATGGCGCGCTACTGCCTCGGTGGTCGCGACTGGCGCAGCGACCTTCGTCACGGTATCGCGATGGCCCACAACGCGGACCCTCTGACCTATGCCGCTGTCGTCGCGTGGGGCTACTTTCCCGGTATAGCGAACGGCGTGTTGTCCGCCGATGATCGCGCGTTGCGCGAGATCGAGGACGCGCTCCGGATCGCCGAGCGATCCGGCAATGACATGGCGTTGGCATTCGCCCGATTACCTTTGGGCATCGTCTTGGTGCACCGGGCGACGGTTGCAGCGCGTGATCGCGGACAGGTGCTGCTGGCCGAGGTCCGCGACGCCTTCTCGAGGCAGCGACACAATCTGGGGGATCGGCCGCTCGTTGACGTGTACCTGGCACGGGAGTGGGCTCGGCGAGGAGATGGCGACGAGGCGCTTCTGCTGATGCGCGCCGCCGTCGACCAGCTGGCTCGGGAGGGTCAACTGGCGGCGTGGGGCACTCCGGCGACGGGTGTCCTGGTGGAAACTCTGCTCCGTCGCGCGGCTGATGGTGACCTCGCGGAAGCCGAGGCCGCCATCGACCGGTTGGCCGCCGTTCCGGCCGACGGTGAGCTGGTGTTACGTGACGTCTGGCTGCTGAAGCTACGGATGCTGCTGGCGCAGGCGCGCGGTGAACAGGATCGGTATGGCGACTGTCGGGATCGTTACCGCGCGAGAGCCGCGGAACTCGACTACGAGGGGCATCTGACGTGGGCCGCGGGGATGCCGTGACCCCGGCGCTGTCGACAAAGGCAGTGGCGAACTGGGATCCGGACGCGACGCGGCGTGTCGTGGACCTCACCCACTCGCTTGTGAAGACGTACTTCCATTCGCAGGTAATGGGTTTGGAGCATGCGCGCCGGCCTCGGCGTCCTGGCGCTGCTCCGCGTGACGTTGAGGATGTAGCAGCAGGTCGCCGGTGAAAGCAGGCCGAAGCAAGGTTGCGATTCCCACCAATCGCACCGCCGACATACCTACGCTTGATCGGTGGCGAGGCTCAGTACGGCCGACAACGCCGCGATCGGCGGCCAGGCGCTGTCGGTCGCGCACCTGTTCCGCGACCGCGTCGCGGCCACCCCGCATGCCGAGGCGTTCCGGTTCCCCGACAACGGCGGCTGGACAAGTGTCACCTGGCAGCAGGTGGGGGACCGCGTCCGGTTCATCGCCGCCGGCTTGATCTCACTGGGCATCGCTCCCGAGGACCGGGTCGCACTGGCCTCGTCGACGCGCTACGACTGGGTGCTGGTCGACTTCGCGGTGTTGTGCGCCGGTGCCGCCACCACCACCGTGTATCCGACGACCAATGCCCGCGATGTCGCGTTCATCGTCGCCAACTCCGGAAGTCGCGTCGTGGTCGCCGAAGACCAGACGCAGGTCGACAAACTGCTCGAGCACCGCGCAGATCTACCCGACGTGCGCAAGGTCGTGATCATCGACGGCGACGGCGACGGCGACTTCGTGATCACGCTCGACGAACTCGAGGCGCTCGGCCGGGAGCTTCTCGTCACCTCTCCCGATGCCATCGAGCAGCGGGTGAACGCCATCCGGCCCGACCATCTGGCCAGCATCATCTACACCTCGGGAACCACCGGCCGCCCCAAAGGGGTGCGGCTTCCTCACCGCGCGTGGACGTACACTGCCGTGGCCATCGACGACCTGGGCCTCCTGAGCGCCGACGACCTGAACTTCCTGTGGTTGCCGTTGGCCCACGCGTTCGGCAAGGTGATGCTCGCGCTGCCGCTGATCGTCGGCTTCCCGACGGCGATCGACGGTCGGGTCGGCAGGATCGTGGACAACCTCGCCGCCGTGCGCCCGACGTTCATGGCGGCCGCGCCCAGGATCTTCGAGAAGGCACACGCCCGGATCCAGAACATGATCGTCGACGAAGGCGGGATCAAGAAGCGCATCTTCGACTGGGCCATCGGCGTGGGAATCCATGCGTCGAAGGCCAGGGAGGAACGCCGGAGCCTGTCGCCGATGCTGGCGGTGCAGCACGCGCTCGCCGACAGGTTGGTGTTCTCGACGATCCGGCAGCGATTCGGCGGCCGGCTGAGGTTCTTCGTCTCGGCCGCGGCGCCGCTGAACCACGACATCGCTCAGTGGTTCGATGCGGTCGGCATCATCGTGCTCGAGGGCTACGGCCTCACCGAGACGGCGGCGGCGTCGTTCATCAACCGCCCCAACGCTTATCGATTCGGCACCGTCGGGCTACCGTTTCCCGGCACGGAAGTCGGAATCGCCGAGGACGGCGAGATCCTGCTGCGCAGCCCGGGTGTGATGACCGGTTATCACGACCTGCCGGACGCCACCGCCGAAGCGCTCGATGCGGACGGCTGGTTCCACACGGGTGACATCGGCGCACT
Organism: Mycolicibacterium chlorophenolicum; assembly: GCF_001044235.1. Taxonomy (GTDB): domain Bacteria; phylum Actinomycetota; class Actinomycetes; order Mycobacteriales; family Mycobacteriaceae; genus Mycobacterium; species Mycobacterium chlorophenolicum. Next base: position 103,023 of record NZ_JYNL01000048.1, read on the forward strand.
CGACGACGACGGCTTCCTGCGCATCACCGACCGAAAGAAGGACCTGTTCAAGACATCTCAAGGTAAGTACGTGGCGCCGTCGGCGGTGGCGGCGGCGTTCAAAGCCATCTGTCCCTACACCAGCGAGATGATCGTGTACGGCGAGGAACGGCCCTACTGTGTGGCGCTGGTGAGTCTGGACGCCGAGGCGATCACCGACTGGGCGGCCAGGAACGGTCTGGGTGACCTGTCCTTCGCTGACATCGCGCGGCACGACGCGACGCGGGAGTTGATCGCCGGTTACATCGATACGCTCAACGAGCAACTCAACCGTTGGGAGCAGATCAAGCGGTTTGCAATCCTCGATCGCGAACTGTCCATCGCCGCGGGTGATCTTACGCCGAGCCTGAAGGCCAAGCGCAACGTCATCGTGAAGAACTCCGCCGACGTCATTGCCCGCCTCTACGACTGAGGCGCGCGGACCGTCAGTTCGCTGTGATCGGAGGCTGTGGTGCCTTGTCGGACTCGGCCGAGACGACCAGCGCGTAGGCCTGCGCCAAATGCAGCACCCCGTCTGTTGACTGGCTCTTCGGCGCGGCACTGGCTATGGCCTTCAGGAGCGCTGCGGCAACCTGGTCGGCCAGTTCGGCCAGCTCGTTGCGATCAGCCATGTCAGCTGGGCGAGTCGTCGGGTTTGCGCAGCGATCGGTCTGCGCTGTGGACGACGCTGCGCAGGAACTCGTACTGCGTGGTGACGAGTCGGTCGGCCATGTCCAGGGCCGCGTCGATCACGGTTTCGCGCCGCGACGGGTGGTCCTCCTTGGTGGGAAGCGCCTCGTCGACGGTGTCGACGAACTTGCGCACCGCCTCGATTGCGGCCCGCTGGCCGGCTTCGACCGATCTGAGCACGTCGTCGGACAAACCGGCCGCGCGCTCGGCCACCGTGTGGGCGGTCGCGGCGGCATCGGACTTGTTCTTCGAGGTGGTTTCAGTCATGACGCCCTCCTGAGATCGGAATCGGTGGATCACTTGATAATCGGCTCGGCTGGTTCCCGGAGCTAGAGTCTTTGGGCACCGGTTGGCGTGACCCTCGCGGATCTCATTCGAAGCGCGACAGTGAACATTCGCCTCCAGTCGCGGAGGCGGCGTAGCATCAGCCCGTCGGGCGTACCGGCAGAGTGTCACTGTGCACGGGGCCACGGCGGTCAAAGGCGGCGACATGATGGCGGGGTGAGCCAATGGCTGACTCGCCTTCGGCGGTCGCGAAGTGGGACCGGGATCTGACCCGCCGCGTCGTCGATCTGACCCGCCTGATTGTCAAGACGTACTTCCGCTCTCAGGTAATGGGTTTGGAGAACATTCCGGCCGGACCGTCCCTGGTGGTGGCGAACCACTCCGGCGGGATCGTCACCTTCGACCTGTCGGTGATCGCGGTCGACTACTACAAGGCGTTCGGATACGACCGGCCGCTCTACGTACTCGCGCACGACAACTTCTTCCGCGGACCGGTTGCCGACTTCTTCGAGCGGACCGGTGTCATCCGGGCGACGCCCGAGCACGCCGCCGAGGCACTCGCGACCGGAGCCCCGGTGCTGGTCTTTCCCGGCGGCGATTACGACGTCTACCGCCCGACCCTGCGGGAGAACGTCATCGACTTCGGCGGACGAACCGGCTATGTGACCACCGCGATCGAGGCCGGCGTTCCCATCGTTCCCGCGGTGTCCATCGGCGGTCAGGAGAACCAGTTCTACCTCACCAGGGGGACGTGGCTGGCGCGAGCGCTACGGCTGACGGCCCTGGAGCGCAAGCTCTTTCGAACGAACATCCTGCCTGTCACCGTCGGATTCCCGTTCGGCCTCAGCGTGGTACTGCCGATCAACATTCCGCTCCCCACCAAGATCGTCACGCAGGTGCTGCCCCCGATCGACATCGAGGCGCGCTTTGGGGAGGACCCGGACGTGGGCGAGGTCGACGAGTATGTCAGGGCTGCGATGCAAGCGGGCCTCGACGGACTCGCAGCACGGCGTCACTTTCCGATCCTGGGATGATGGGGGCGGTGTTCGCGGCAGGGTATCCCGGATGCCGCTCACCACGTGCCGCATCACCCGTTCGAGATCGCGAAGGTGAGTTTCGTCTGGGTCGCCACTGGCCGCCCGACTCGGTCCACAATGAAGCGATGGATCGAAGTGCGGCCGCGGGCCGCGCATATCCGTTGGGTGCCCGTCGGATCGACGGCGGCACCAACTTCTCGGTGTGGTCGCGCACCAAGGGGCCGCTCGAGCTGCTGCTGTTCGACGACGTCGACGACGCGCGGCCGGAGCGCGTGATAAGCCTCGACCGCATGCGGAACCGGACCGCCTACTACTGGCACGTGTTCGTGCCCGACGTCGGGCAGGGCCAGGTCTACGCGTGGCGCGTCGGAGACTCCTCGGCCATCCTCCTTGATCCGTACGGCCTCGCGGTGGCGGTGCCGGCGGCCTACGACCGGATGGCTGAGGCGCGCGCGGATCGCGACGCGCGTACGGCGATGAAGAGCGTCGTGTGCGATCTGTCCGGCTATGACTGGGAAGGGGATGTCCCCTTGGGGCGGCCGTTCGCGCGCACCGTCATCTACGAACTGCACGTCCGGGGCTTCACCGCCCACCCGAACAGCGGGCTCGGGCCCGAGCTGGCAGGTACCTACGCCGGGCTGGTGACCAAGATTCCCTATCTGCAATCGTTGGGCATCACGGCGGTGGAGTTGATGCCGGTGCTGGCTTTCGATCCGCAGGACGCACCCGTGGGTCTGGTCAACTACTGGGGCTACAGCCCGGTGTCGTTCTTCGCCCTACATGCCGCATACGCCTCGACCGGTGATCCGGTAGACGCCTTGGACGAGTTTCGGACCATGGTCAAGGAACTGCACCGAGCCGGCATCGAGGTGATCCTGGACGTGGTGTTCAACCACACGGCCGAGGACGGCCCCGACGGTCCCACGTTCTGCTGGCGCGGGCTGGACAACCAGACCTATTACATTCTCGATCCGGTGAACCCAGCGAGGTACCTGGATGTCACCGGGTGCGGAAACACCATCAATGCCAACAACTCTGTGGTGCGACGCATGATCGTCGACGCTTTGCATCACTGGGTGGACCAGATGCATGTGGACGGCTTTCGGTTCGACCTCGCCTCGGCTATGACGCGCGACGAGCGCGGCGCTCCCATGGCCAATCCGCCCATCATCTGGGAGATCGAGAGTGACCCCGTGCTGGCCGGCACGAAGGTGATCGCGGAGGCCTGGGACGTCGCGGGCCTCTATCAACTCGGGTCGTTCGTCGGCGATCGCTGGCGGGAGTGGAACGGCAAGTTCCGTGACGACCTCCGCAGGTTCGTGCGAGGTGACCGCGGCACCGTGGCGCTGCTGCCCGACCGGCTGCTCGGCAGTCCGGACCTGTTCGGCAGTCGTCCCGCCGAGGTCGAGCACAGCATCAACTTCGTCGCCTGTCACGACGGTTTCACCCTCAACGACCTCGTCTGCTATGCCCGAAAACACAACGAGGCCAACCTATCCGGTAACGCCGATGGCACTGACCAGAACTACTCCGTCAATTGCGGCGTAGAAGGCCCCTCCGATGATCCCGAGATCGAGCGCCTCCGGACGCGGTTGGTCAAGAATCTGCTCGGTGTCACGCTGATCGCCATGGGTGTGCCGATGATCGTCATGGGTGACGAGGTTCGTCGAACCCAGTGGGGAAACAACAATCCGTACTGCCAGGACAACGAGATGACCTGGTTCGACTGGTCATTGCCGGATCGGCACGCCGACATCCGCCGATTCACAGAGAAGCTGATCGACGTGCGGCTCGAACTCGACATGACACAGGTGATGCACGGGCTGCCGTTGCGGGAGTTCCTGACCCGATCGTTGGTGCAGTTCCATGGCTGTCGCCTCTATCAACCCGACTGGTCAGACGATTCCCGCACACTGGCGCTCACCGTGCGGAGCGTCATCGGTACGCGGATGGTGCATGCGATGCTCAACAGTTCCGAAGCGCCGCTGGATTTTGAGTTGCCTGCCGTGGCCGAACCAGATCTGCCGTGGCGCCGCATCGTTGACACCGCGCTCGACCCACCCGACGACGTCGCAGATCTCGCCAGCGCACAACCCATCCCGGGTGCGACGTACCGCGTGGGCGCACATGCGGTGGTCTTTCTGTGTGCCGACCTGCATGACGATACGGGCGGAAGCTGAGGACGTTCTGCTCGAATCCACGGAGGGGGCTCTATGGGTTGAAGAACAGGTGCTTGTATCGCAGGCCGAGCCACGGCCGGCGGCCCGTCGCCGTCATCGCGCCGCGCTGAAACGCCTGGGACGAAGGCAACCGCCCGTATACGACGAGCAGGAAGGTCACGGGATCTGCGGAGATCACGCAGTCCACCGGCCCGCCCGGGGCCCGCACCTCTGCATTGCCGTCGGCGACCTCGATGACATACCGGGGGCCGTTGCCGCGGAGTCGGACCTCATACGTCACCGGCGCGCCGCGGCCGGCCTCGGGGCGTACGACCAGGGGCGACATCGCCGGGCACACCGTGCCCACGATGAGGTTCGCGTCCGCGGCCGAGATCGGCCACGCCCGGCCCGTCCCGGTCGCGATGTCGTGTCCGTGCACGGTCAGCTCGCCCAGCGCCAGGGCAGTGAGGCAGTCCACGCTGCGGGTTCGGCCGGGGCCATACCAGGGCGTATCGCATTCCGTGTGCGGATCGGCTGCCACCGCGAGCTGCAGAAAGCGTTGCGCCGCGGCGGTTATCACCTCGGCCAACCGTGTGCCGTCGGTGTGGTCGACCATCTCGATGGTGCTGGCATTGACCGCAGCCAGCCGGGTCGGAAAGTCCGCATCCGGATAGGGCTCCGGAGTCAGAGCCAACATCTCCCCGGCGATCGCCGCGCTGAAACCTGCCAATACGACGGACACATGCGCCGCGGTCTCGGCGACCGTCCAGTCGGTGCCCGCTGCCATGCGTCCGATGTCGTCGGTCTCCCGCACCATCGTCGTGAACCGTCGAAGCACCGCGCTGGTCGCCTCCTGAACCGCGTGCCGGTGTATTGCCACCACCGGTTTGGTGTGGATGGTCATCGTGGGTCTCCTCGGGTTGATAGGAGTCGACTATCCGAAGTCGGCGGCGCGAGAACATCGGTCCCGGCGCGTAGATCCGTGCGGTGAGGTGCCGTAGCTCCACACCTCGGCACGGCAAATCTGCGCGTTTCCGCTGATGTTTGCGGCGCTCGATCACCTCATGCTGGCTAGCATGAGCAGAATCGACCCACGGGCGGAAACGCCTTCGAATTGGAGCGACCTGGGCGTGAGCGAGCTTCCGACCGGAACGGTGACGTTGCTGCTGGCCGACGTCGAGGGCTCGACGCGGCTGTGGCAGACCCAACCGGAGGAGATGGCCGCCGCGATCGCTCGACTCGATCACACCGTGTGGGAGGTCATCTCCACCCACCACGGTGTACGGCCCGTCGAGCAGGGCGAGGGGGACAGCTTCGTGGTCGCGTTCGCGCGTGCCAGCGACGCGGTGGCCTGCGCGCTGGAATTGCAGCGGGCGCCACTGGCCCCGATCCGACTGCGCATCGGTCTGCATACCGGGGAGGTCCAGCTGCGGGATGAGGGCAACTACATGGGCCCGACCATCAACCGGACCGCACGTCTGCGCGACCTGGCCCACGGCGGGCAGACCGTGCTGTCGGCCACCACCGAGGATCTGGTCTTCGACCGGCTGCCCGCCGACGCCTGGCTCATCGACCTCGGTGCGCATCAGTTACGGGATCTGCCGCGTCTGGAGCGGATTGCGCAGCTGTGCCATCCCGACCTCCGAAACGATTTCGCGGTGCTGCGCACAGGAGAAACCGTTGTTTCCCAGCATCTTCCGGTGCAGCTCACCAGCTTCGTCGGCCGCGAAGCGGAAATGCGCGACGTGCGCCGGCTCTTGGCTGACAGCCGACTTGTGACGCTCACCGGCGCGGGTGGTGTCGGCAAGACGCGGCTGGCGGTTCAGGTGGCGGCCGGGATCGCCGATGAGTTCGGCGGTGGCGTGGGATTGGTCGACCTGGCTCCGATCACCGATTCCGATCTGGTGCCGTTGACGGTGATTCGTGCACTGGGCCTGCCGGATCACCCGGGCCGTTCCACGATGGACACGCTGCTGCGGTTCATCGGTGGACGTCGACTGTTGCTGGTACTGGACAACTGTGAGCATCTGCTGGCCGCTTGCGCGGAGCTCGTTGTGGCCCTTCAGGGCGGTTGCCCCGCAGTGAGGCTCATGGCGACGAGCCGTGAGCCGATCGGGGTGCCCGGGGAGGTGCATTGGCGGGTACCGTCGCTGTCGCTGGCCGACGAGGCGATGGAGTTGTTCGCCGATCGCGCGCGACACGTCAGGCCGGATTTCTGCCTCACCGAGAGCAATTCCGCGACCGTAGCCGAGATCTGCCGGCGCCTCGACGGTGTCCCGCTGGCGCTCGAGTTGGCGGCGGCGCGGGTCCGTGTGTTGTCGCTGAACGAGATTCGCGACAGCCTGCATGACCGCTTCCGGCTGCTGACCGGCGGCGCGCGCACCGCGGTACGCCGCCAGCAGACGTTGCGCGCCTCGGTGGACTGGTCGTTCGGGCTGTTGACCCAGCCCGAACGTATCGTGTTCGCCCGGTTGGCGGTGTTCGTCGGCGGGTTCGACCTCAACGCCGCAGAGACGGTCGGAGGTGGCGACGACGTGCAATCTCACCACGTCCTCGATCTACTCACCCTGCTGGTTGACAAGTCCCTCGTCGTGGCTGAAATGACCAGTGGTGCAACGCGATATCGAATGCTGGAGACGATGCGCCAGTATGCGCTCGAAAAGCTGGGCGAATCCGGCCATGGCGACGATGTGCGTGCCCGTCACCGTGATCACTTCACGGGCCTGGCCGCTGTGCTCGACGCGCCCGCAGGCAGGGATTACGAGGAGCACATCGATCGGGTTCGAAGCGAGATCGACAACCTGCGAGCGGCTTTCGCCTGGAGCCGGGAGAACTCCGATCTCGAGCTCGCGTCGCATCTGGCATCCTCACTGCAACCGCTCTGGCTCGCGCGGGGGCGGATCCGGGAGGGGATGGCGTGGTTCGACGCCGTCCTCGCGGACGGTGCGGCACACCCGATCGATGTGGCGCCGGCGGTGCGCGCGCGGGCTCTCGCCGAGAACGCCGTCCTCGACGTGTACATGGGCGCCACCGACCGCGCGGAAAGAGCCTGGGAGGCCCTGACGATCGCGCGAGACATCGACGACCCCGCCCTGGTGTTGCGGGCGCTGACTGCCTGCGGCGGCATCGCGGTCTATGACCCCGAGGCCGGCAGACCCTACCTCGCCGAGGCGATTGACCTCGCCCGCTCGATCGGCGACACGTGGGGGCTGAGCCAGATCCTCGGCTTGCAGGCGTTCGCCGCGGTCATGGCGGGTGATCTGCCCGTGGCGCTCGCGGCCGCCGAGGAGGGACGCGACCTCGCCGACGCGATCGGTAACCGGTTCGACTCGCGGGCATGCCGGTGGGCTCTCGGTACCGCGCGCGGGATGGCCGGTGATCTGGTCGGGGCAGTCGCGCAGCTGCAGGAAGTGGCCGCCGAAGCCGACGTGTCCCGCGATGTGCTGTGGCGAAGCGGGGCACTGTCCTTGCAGGCGGTCATGCAGGCGTGGCACGGGGGACTGAGTGAGGCACGGGATGCGGCCAATTCGGCCATCACCGCCGCCGCACCTCTGGGCGCATTCCACCCCGGCCTCGCCTACGCCGGATTGACCTTCGCGACCCTGGCGGCAGGCGACGTCGCTGCGGCAGAGGATGCCGCCGCAGCGTGCAGGTCGCACTTCGATGCCTATCCCAAGATGGGTGCTATCTGGATTGGCATCACCGCCTATGCCGCACTGGCGCGCGGTGATGTGACCGCTGCTCGTCAACGGGCGGACGACGCTGTCGCCGCGACAACAGGCTCCCACCGGGCGCAGGCGCTCATCGCACGCGCCCTCGTTGCGTCGTTTCAGGGTGAACCCGAGCAGACTGAACGCGACGCTCACGACGCGCTCGCCGTCCTCGCCGGCATGCAGGCATACGGCGGAGTTCCCACCGCGCTCGAATGCCTCGCCAGGCTCGCCGTCGATGCAGGCAGGCACCGTGAGGCGGCGCGGCACCTCGGCGCGGCAGACGCCATCCGGCAGAGCATCGGTCAGGTCCTCTTCAGAATCTTCGACGCCGTCTACGAAGCCTCGTTGGCCGCGCTTCGCGATGCGATGGGCGAGGAGGACTTCGAGTCCGCCTGGGCCGAGGGCGCCGCGATGTCCGCCGACGAAGCGATCGCCTACGCGCAGCGGCGCCGCGGTGAACGCAAACGACCCACGAGCGGATGGGCATCGCTGACGCCGGCTGAACGCAACGTTGTCCGACTCGTCAGTGAGGGGCTCGCCACCAACGACATCGCCACAAGGCTTTTCGTGTCGCCGCGGACCGTACAGACGCACCTGACCCACATCTACGCCAAGCTCGGTGTGTCATCGCGGATAAAACTTGCTCAGGAGGCGGCCCGTCAGAACGAGCGGGCCGTGTAGTCGTTAACGTATCGCAATCGGATCGTCGCTCGGCTGGATGAGCAGTGCTGCCACGATCAGCATGTGGTCAGTCTCGGGTTACACGGTCTGGGCATCGGCGCGGGAGCGTCCCGACCTGTGATCGATGCGGTCGCCGCGGCTGCCGAACGCTCGGGCTTCGCGACGTTGTGGATCGGCGAGCACGTCGTCATGGTCGACGAGCCGTCCTCGACATATCCCTACGATGCCGACGGCCGGATGGCGGTCCCGGCGGACGCCGACTGGCTCGATCCGCTGATCGCGCTCAGCTTCGCCGCGGCCGCCACCAACCGGATCGGGCTGGCGACGGGTGTGCTGCTGCTCCCCGAACACAACCCGGTCATCACCGCCAAGCGGGCGGCCTCGCTGGATTGCCTCAGCGGTGGTCGCCGGTTCTCGCTGGGCATCGGGGTCGGTTGGTCACGCGAGGAGTTCGACGCGCTGGGCGTGCCGTTCGCGCGGCGCGCCCGGCGCACCGAAGAGTATGTGGCGGCCATGCGCACGCTGTGGCGCGATGACGTGTCCACCTTCACCGGCGAGTTCGTCTCCTTCGACCGCGTGCGCGTCAATCCCAAGCCGGTGCGGCGCTGGATCCCGGTGATCTGTGGTGGCAACTCCGACGACGCCCTGCGACGCGTCGCCGAGTGGGGAGACGGGTGGTACGGCTTCAACCTCGCCGACGAGGAGGAGGTCGCCGAGCGCGTGTCGGTGTTGCGCAGGATGTGTCGCGAGGTCGGCCGCGATTTCGGTGATCTGAGGGTGTCGGTCTCCCTGAAGGAGTCGTCGCCCGCGAACCTCGTCAAGCTGGACGACATCGGCGTCGACGAGCTGGTCCTGGTCGCCGGGCCGCCCTATGACCCGATCGCCGCGGAACTCTGGGTCGACCAGCTGGCCCGCCAGTACGCGGGCGGGTGCCGGTAGGGCCACCTACGCGGTCGGCCGCCAGAACCCCTGGAACCCCTGATTCAGGTTCGTCGTCCTGATCGGCGAGAGCTTGACGGGGTCACCGGCCTCGATCATCGTCCCGTCGCCGACGATCATCGCGACGTGGCCGTCCCACACCGCGAGGTCGCCGGGCAGCAGCGATCCGGGCGCCACGGCCGCGCCGATGTCCTGCTCCTGGGCCAGCCGCGGCAGATTCAACCCCGCCTCGCGGTACGCCCACTGCGTCAGGCCGCTGCAGTCCAGACCCTGGCCCGGCGTCGTCCCGCCCCACTGGTACGGCACGCCGAGTTGTGTCAGCGCGTGCCGCACCGCGCTGGCGGCCACCGCGTTCGGCGCCATCACCACGGTCCCGTCGGGCAGCCGCACCGCGACCCCGTCGCCGAACGCCGCCGCCTCGGGCGTGTCCATCGGTGTCTCGGCGGACGTCAACGCGACCGGATCCGCGCCGAAGCCACCCCCGGGGGCGGCGCCGAACCCACTCGCGGATCCACCGCCGGGACCGCCGCCGGAGCCAGCCCAGCCCGGCGGGCCACCACCGCTGCCGGACCACCCGGCGGGCGTGGTGGCCGCCGGGGCCGGCCGGTCGGCGACCGCGGCCGCGTGCCGGTCCAGTTCGGCGAGCAGTTCTTCGACCACGGCGATGGCCCGGCCGAGCGCGTCCCGCGCCTCGGTCAGCAGTTCCTTGGCCACTCCCGGTTGATCCAGCCGGGGTTCGAGCGCTGCCGCCCTGGCCTCGAATTCGTCGACGATGTCCTGCAGGCGGCGGTGGGCCGCGGCGACCGCCCCGGCGGCCTCGCGGGCCACCGAGCCCAGCGACCCGGCCCGTGAGGCGGCCTCGTCGATGGCCGCGGACGTCGTCGCTGCGAACTCGGCTGCGGCGTCCGCACCGGTGCCCGACCAGCCCGCCTCGGCGTCGCGCCAGGCCTGTCCGGCTGCGTCGGCGACGTCCGTCAGCGTGTCGCGCACCCCGGTCAGCACCGCGGCGGGGTCGCCGGACGGATCGCCCGACCAGCCGGGACCCACCAGGGCCTGTACCCGGCGGATCGGCGCGGCGAGGGTGCTGACCAGGGCGCTGGGCATCAGAGCGCGATCCGCGTGGCGGCCCGCGCGTCGGCGCCGTCGTAGGCCTGAGCTGACCGCAGGGCGGCCTCGCGTGCCGCAGCCAGCGTGCCGCCCAGGCCGGTCACGGCCGCGGCGTCGTCGCCGGCGGCTCGGCCGAGGGCGGTCAGGAACCGTACGCCGACCGGCCCGAAGGCGGCGGCGCCGTCCGCCGCGGCGGTCAGCCGGGACGCGGCGTCGTGCAGAGTGGCGGCGTGGCCGCTCGCGGCGCGGCCGTAGCCGCGCACGGTGTCGGTGTCGACGGACAGTCGGGCGAACATAGAGGGTTAGACGCCGGGAAACGCCGCACGGTTCCCGTTAAGGTCTGACCCCATGGATGTGCGCGTTGTCGACCACCCGCTGGCCGCGGCGCGGCTGACCACTCTGCGCGACGAGCGGACCGACAACGCCGGCTTCCGCGCGGCGCTGCGCGACCTGACGTTGATGCTGGTGTACGAGGCCACCCGCGATCTGCGCGTCGAGACCATCCCGGTACGCACCCCGATGGCGGAGACGGCCGGCGCACGGCTGGCGAATCCGCCGCTGCTGGTTCCGGTGCTGCGCGCGGGGCTGGGCATGGTGGATCAGGCGCACGCGCTGATCCCCGAGGCCCAGGTGGGGTTCGTCGGGGTGGCCCGCAACGAGGAGACGCATCAGCCGACCCCGTATCTGGAGTCGCTGCCCGACGACCTGAGCGCACGGCCGGTGATCGTGCTGGACCCGATGCTGGCCACCGGCGGGTCGATGGTGCACACGCTGGAGCTGCTGTTCGCCCGCGACGCCGTCGATGTCACCGCCATCTGCGTCGTCTGCGCCCCCGAAGGTGTTGCGGCACTGGAGAAGGCGGCGCCCGAACTACGGCTGTTCACCGCGAGCATCGACTCCGGTCTCAACGAGATCGCCTACATCGTCCCGGGTCTCGGCGACGCCGGCGACCGTCAGTTCGGTCCGCGCTGACCCGGCGCTACACCAGCGATCGGATGTCGTCGGCGAGCATGGACTGCACCCGTGCAGCCCGCTCCCGTGCCGCCGCGAGGTCACCCGTGCACCGAACTTCCAGGTAGCACTTCAGTTTCGGCTCCGTACCCGACGGCCGCACCACCACCCGCACCGACGTCGTGTCATCGCCGCCAGTGAACACCAGCGCATCGGTGCGTTCCGCCAGATCGGTGACGCCGACGGAGAAGCCGGCCAGTCGGGTCGGTGGCTCGCTGCGCAGGCTCACCATGACTTCTGCTGCGGCTGAGGGTGATTGGACGCGCCGGGTGACGGCGGTGGTGGTGTGCACACCGTGGCGGCGGGCCAGCTCGTCCAGCGCGTCGGGCACCGACCGTCCCTCGTCGCGCAGTGCGGCCACCAGGTCGCAGGCCAGGACGGCGGCGCTGATGCCGTCCTTGTCGCGCACCGCGGCCGGATCCACGCAGTGCCCGATCGCCTCCTCGTAGGCGTACACCAGCGTCCCGGGCACGTCGGAGTCGGCGCGCGCGAGCCACTTGAACCCGGTGAGCGTCTCGACATGCCGCGCGCCGTAACTCGCGGCGATGCTCGCCAGCATCCGCGACGACACCACGGTGCTCGCCACCACCGCCGTCGAAGCATCGCCCCGCGAGAGGAGGTAATCGCCCAGTAGCCAACCGGTTTCGTCGCCGGAGAGCATCCGCCAGCCGGCCTCAGTCGGCACGCCGATGGCGCATCGGTCGGCGTCGGGATCCAGCGCGACGGCGATGTCGGCGCCGACGTCGGCCGCCAGCGCCAGGAGTGCGTCCGTGGCGCCGGGCTCTTCGGGATTGGGGAACGCGACGGTGGGGAAGTCGGGGTCGGGCGCGAACTGCGACGCCACCACGTGCACGTCGGCGAAACCGGCGAGCGCGAGCGCGTCGAGGGCGTACTCGCCGCCGACTCCGTGCATCGCTGTCAGCGCTATGCGCACCGATCCGGTGGCGCGGCGCACGCCGGCGGCTCGTTCGACGTAGGCGCGGATCTGCTCGGCGCCGGACACCGCGACGGGGGAGCGGGGGATCTCGTCGGCGGGCGGGGCGGTGGCGATGGCCGCCTCGATCTCCGCGTCGACGGGCGGGATGATCTGCAACCCGCCGGGGAAGTACACCTTGTAGCCGTTGTCCGACGCGGGATTGTGCGACGCGGTGATCTGCACGCCGGCCGCCGCGCCGGTGTGCCGCACCGTGAACGCCACCACGGGGGTGGGCACGGGCGCGAACATCAACAGCACCGGAAATCCCTGGGCGGCAAACACTTCCGCACAAGCACGGCCGAACTCCGCGGACCGGTGCCGGGCGTCGTAGCCGACGACGACGTGATCGTCGCCGAGTCCGCGCCGGCCCAGCACCGTCGCCACCGCCCACGTCGCGCGTAGCACCACCGCGAGGTTCACACCGTTGGGGCCGGCGCGCAGCGGGCCGCGCAGGCCTGCGGTGCCGAACGTCAGCGGCGCGGCGAAGCGATCGGCGAGGTCGGTGTCGGTGCAGGCGGCCAGTTCGGCGGCCGCGCCGGGATCCGGGTCGTGAGCCAGCCACTCCCGGACCGCCGCGTGGAGGTCGGACGTCACCTAGGTCAGTGTGCCCGTATCGGGGTCGGCGAGCTTGCGCAGGATGGGCGCCACGAGCATCAGCAGATCGAACTCGAGGGTGGACAGCCGTTCCCGCATGGTGGTGTGCAGCCACGCGTCGCGCTCGGCGCGGTCGGCCTCCAGCAGCGTGGTGCCGTCAGCGGTGATCTCGACGAGCTGGCGTCGGCGGTCGGCGGCGTCGGGCCTGCGGGCGACCAGCCGCCGCGACTCGAGCTCGTTGAGCGAATCGGTCAGCGACTGCGCCTTGACGCCCAGTCGCACGCCCAGCTCCGCGGGTGTCGTGATGCCCGCCCGGCTGACCTCGCCGAGCAACTGCATCTGACTCAGCGTCAGCCCGTTGTCCGGACGGTGCCGCCGCAGCTGCCGGGTGACCGCCATCATCGACTCCCGCAGCTCGGTCGCCGCCGACGCCTCGATACCCATTACCAAGTTATACCTTGGCATCACCACGCAAGTCACGCACAACGTCGCTGTTTGAGATCTTGATTTACCAAGAGCATACTTGCCATTGATGACGAAGCGCTTGCTGAGGTGGACGGCACTGCTGGCGGCGACGGTGGCGGTCACCGCCCCGCTCACGCTGCTGGGGGTGCCGTCGGCGGCGCTGTTCGCCGCGCTGGTGGTCGGCATCGCGTTCGCGCTGCTCTCGGCGGGCCCCGCCGGCGTGCCCCGCAAACTCGGCATTGCCGCGCAGGGCGTGCTCGGCGTCTACATCGGCACGATGGTGCAGCAGGATGCGCTCGGCACCCTCGGCGGGGACTGGCCCGTCGTTCTCGGCGTCGCGGTCGGCACCCTGCTGCTCAGCGTCGTCGCCGGCGCGCTGCTGGGCCTGCATCGCGGCGTCACCCCGCTCACCGGCTCACTGGCGCTGGTGGCCGGCGGCGCGTCCGGGCTCGTCGCGATCGCCCGGGAACTCGGCGGCGACGACCGTGTGGTGGCCGTGGTGCAGTACCTGCGGGTCGGACTGGTCACCGCGTCGATGCCCGTCGTGGTCACGCTGATCTACCACGCCGACAAGTCCCGCGGCAGCGCTGACGCCGTGACGCAACCCGGGCAGGCGCCGTGGTACCTGAGCCTGGCGATGCTCGTCGTGCTGGTGCTCGTCGGCGCCACCGTCGGACGGCTGATCCGGCTGCCCGGCGCGGGACTGCTCGGCCCGCTCGCGCTCACCGTCGCCCTGGAGGTCAGCGGGTTCTCGTTCGGCCTGTGGGTACCGACGCTGCTGGTGCAGGCCGGTTATGTCCTGATCGGATGGCAGGCGGGTCTGGCGTTCACCCGTGCGTCGCTGCGCGCTGTCGGCCGGCTGCTGCCCGCCGCGATCACGCTCATCGTCGCGATCGGTGTCGCCACCGCGGGTCTGGGCGTGCTGCTGGCCCGGGTCGCCGGGCTGACGCCGCTGGAGGGGTACCTCGCGACCAGTCCCGGCGGCGTCTACGCGGTGCTGGCGACCGCGGTGGAGACGGGGTCGAACGTGACGTTCGTGATCGCCGCGCAGGTGGTGCGGATCCTGATGATGCTCTTCGCGGCGCCGCTGCTGGCCCGCGCCGTGGTGTGGGTGAGCCGGCGGATCGGCGGCGATCAGAGCCGGGAGATCACGGCCGAGAGCAGGGAACCCATCCGAGTCGCCGACTGACGGCCGGCCTCGAGCACCTCGTCGTGGCTCAGCGGCTGCCCGGTCATCCCGGCGGCCAGGTTGGTCACCAGCGACACCCCCAGCACCGCCGCGCCGGCCGCGCGCGCCGTGATGGTCTCGTGCACTGTCGACATCCCGACGAGGTCGGCGCCGAGGGTGCGCAGCATCCGGATCTCGGCGGGCGTCTCGTAATGGGGTCCGGGCAGGCCGGCGTAGACGCCCTCGGCCAGGGTCGGGTCGATCTCCCGGGCGAGGGCCCGCAGCCGCGGCGCGTACGCGTCCACCAGGTCGACGAACTGTGCGCCGACCAGCGGTGAGCGGGCGGTGAGGTTGAGGTGGTCGCTGATCAGCACCGGTTGACCCACGCTGAACTCCGGGCGCAGGCCGCCGGCGGCGTTGGTCAGCACCACGGTGTGCACGCCGGCGGCGCAGGCGGTGCGCACCGGATGCACGACGTGGCGCAGGTCGTGGCCCTCGTAGGCGTGAATCCGGCCCAGCAGCACCAGAACCCGGTGCTCGCCGACTCGCAGGGAGAGCACCTGGCCGCCGTGGCCCTGCGCGCTGGGCGGGGTGAAACCGGGCAGCTCGGCCATCGGGACGACGGCGGTCGGCTCCCCGAGCCGCTCGGCGGCCGGTGCCCAGCCCGATCCGAGGACGACGGCGACGTCATGGCGGTCGACGCCGGTGCGCTCGGCCAGGGCCCGGGCCGCCTGCTGCGCGGCTGTCCCGGGATCGTCCACGACCGGCAGCTTAGTGGGGGTGTCGGGGCAGTGAGATACTTGCCTGCATGCCTACCGCCGCCGCGTCGTCGTCTCATGCGTCGACGACCGTCGAGGACGTGGTGCGCCGGCGCAGCGGTGAGTTGCTCGAGTTGTCGCATTCCCTGCACGCCGAGCCCGAGCTGGCCTTCGCCGAACACCGCAGCTGCGCCAAGACGCAGGCCCTGGTCGCCGAGCGCGGCTTCGAGGTGACGGCGAACGCGGGCGGGCTGGACACCGCGTTCCGGGCCGAGTTTGGCAGCGGGCCGCTGGTCGTCGGGATCTGCGCCGAGTACGACGCGCTGCCGGGGATCGGGCACGCCTGCGGGCACAACATCATCGCCGCGTCGGCCGTCGGCACCGCGCTCGCGCTGGCCGAGGTGGCCGACGACCTCGGGCTGACGGTGGTGCTGCTCGGCACTCCGGCCGAGGAGGCCGGGGGAGGCAAGGTCCTGATGCTCGACGCCGGTGTGTTCGACGACATCGCCGCGACGGTGATGCTGCACCCCGGTCCGATCGACATCGCCGCGGCGCGCTCGCTGGCCCTGTCGGAGGCGACGATCCGCTACACCGGCCGCGAAGCGCACGCCGCCGTCGCGCCGTATCTCGGCGTCAACGCCGCGGACGCGGTGACCGTCGCGCAGGTCGCGATCGGCCTGCTGCGCCAGCAGCTCGCCCCGGGGCAGATGTGCCACGGCATCGTCACCGACGGCGGTCAGGCCGCCAACGTCATCCCGGCGTCGGCGGAGCTGCGTTACACGATGCGGGCGACGAATTCGGAGTCGTTGCGCGCGTTGGAAACCCGGATGGCGGGCTGTTTCGCCGCGGGGGCGGTGGCCACCGGCTGCGAGCACACCGTGGAAGAGACCGCGCCCGCCTACGCCGAGTTGATCCCGGATCCGTGGCTGTCGGCGACGGTCCGGGCGGAGATGCTGCGGTTCGACCGCAGCCCGGTTCCCGAGGAGGTCGAGGCGTCAGTGCCGTTGGGCAGCACGGACATGGGCAACGTCACGCAGGTGATGCCGGGTATCCACCCGATCGTCGGCATCGACGCGGGGGGCGCGTCGATCCACCAGCCGGAGTTCGCCGCGGCCGCGGCCGGCGCGAGTGCCGACGGCGCGGTGATCGAGGGCGCGATCATGCTGTCCCGCACCGTGGTGGCGCTGGCCGGTGACGCCGCACAGCGAGACCGGGTGCTGGAACTGCAGCAGAGGCGGGCGTCATGAGTGTGTTGGCGCACGCCGCGGCGCGTTTCCTGTCGGCTCGCTACGACGACCTCGTGGCGTGGCGGCGGCATCTGCACATGCATCCCGAGCTCGGTCGTCAGGAGTTCGCGACCACGCAGTTCGTCGCTTCGGTGCTGGCCGACGCGGGGCTCAACCCGAAAGTGCTGCCCGGTGGGACGGGCCTGACGTGCGATTTCGGTCCTGATGACGGGCCGCGGGTGGCGCTGCGCGCCGACATGGACGCGTTGCCGATGGCCGAGCGGACCGAGGCGCCGTACGCGTCGGTGGTGCCGGGCATCGCGCACGCCTGCGGTCACGACGCGCACACGGTAGTGCTGTTGGGCGCCGCGCTGGCGCTGGCGTCGGTGCCGGAGCTGCCGGTGGGGGTGCGGCTGATCTTCCAGGCCGCCGAAGAACTGATGCCCGGCGGCGCGATCGACGCGATTGCGGCGGGCGCGCTGACGGGGGTGTCGCGGATCTATGCGCTGCACTGCGATCCGCATCTGGAGGTCGGCCGTGTCGCGGTCAAGCCGGGCCCCATCACGTCGGCGGCCGATCAGCTCGAGGTGGTGCTGCATTCGCCGGGCGGGCACACGTCGCGGCCGCATCTGACCGGCGATCTGGTCTATGGGATCGGCACGCTGATCACCGGCCTGCCGGGCGTGCTGTCGCGGCGCATCGACCCGCGCAACAGCACGGTGATGGTGTGGGGTGCGGTGAACGCCGGGGTGGCCGCCAACGCGATCCCGCAGACCGGCACGCTGGCAGGCACCATCCGCACGGCCAGTCGCGAGACCTGGGTGACGATGGAAGGCCTTGTCACCGAGACGATTTCGTCACTGCTGGCGCCGCTGGGCATCGAACATGTGGTGAACTACCGGCGCGGCGTCCCGCCGGTGGTCAACGAAGAGGTGTCCACGCGCATCCTCACCCACGCCATCGAGTCGATCGGCCCGGACGTGCTCGCCGACACCCGGCAGTCCGGCGGCGGCGAGGACTTCTCCTGGTATCTGGAGGAGGTGCCGGGCGCGATGGCGCGGCTGGGCGTGTGGAGCGGGCAGGGCCCGCAGCTGGATCTGCACCAGCCGACGTTCGATCTCGACGAGCGGGCGCTCGGTGTCGGGGTGCGCCTGCTGGTCAACATCATCGCCAACAGCGCCTGACCCCTAGCCTCCCGGGCCCGGGCCGATGTTGCTCGACGGCCGCGTCCGCAGGTCGTACACGTATTCCGCTGGCGCTCCGGCGATTTCGGCCGCGTCGGCCATCACCCCCAGGTACCGCGCCGACGGGATGCCGCCCTCCCAGGCGTCCACCACGTACAGCCACGCCAACGCGGGGTCGGTGTCGGTGTCGGACGCGGTGCGTTCCACCCGGCAGCGGATCTTCTTGTGGATGCCGAGCTCCGAGCCCTCCCAGCGGTCGAGGTTCTCCTCGTCCTCCCTGGTGACGTCGTAGAGCACGACGAACACCTTGGAGCCGGGATCCTCGACGATGGTGGCCAGCGCGCCTTCCCAGCCGATGTCCTCGCCGCCGAATGTCAGCCGCCACCCGTGCAGCCAGCCCGTGCCCGCCATCGGCGAATGAGGGGCCCGTTGCAGCATCTGCTCGGGATGCATGTTCGACCCGTAGGCGGCGTAGAGCGGCACGCGAGAAGCTTAAACGCATCTTTGTGCAATAGGTTGGTGGCGTGGTAACGCGGATCGTGATCATCGGCGGCGGGCCGGCGGGCTACGAGGCGGCGCTGGTCGCGGCCGCTCATGGACGTGACGTCGCGCAGGTGACGGTCGTCGACTCCGACGGCCTGGGCGGCGCCTGCGTGCTCTATGACTGTGTGCCGTCGAAGACGTTGATCGCCTCCACGGGCGTGCGCACCGAACTGCGCCGCGCCCAGGGGCTGGGCTACGACATCGGCATCGACGCGGCGCCGATCTCGCTGCCGGAGATCAACAACCGCGTCAAGACGCTGGCTGCCTCCCAGTCCGCCGACATCGGCAGTCAGCTGCTCAATCAGGGTGTCACGATCATCGGCGGCCGCGGTGAGCTCGTCGACGACATCGCCGGCATGGCCCACCACCGGGTCAAGGTCACCACACCCGACGGCAAGGTCGGTGTGCTCAAGGCCGACATCGTGTTGATCGCGACCGGCGCCAGCCCGCGGGTGCTGCCGAACGCGGTGCCCGACGGCGACCGGATCCTGACCTGGCGGCAGGTGTACGACCTCGAGACGCTGCCCGAGCACCTGATCATCGTCGGGTCCGGGGTGACGGGCGCGGAGTTCTGCAACGCCTACACCGAACTCGGCGTGACGGTGACGGTCGTCGCGAGCCGCGATCAGATCCTTCCCCACGAGGACTCGGACGCGGCGGCGGCGCTGGAGGAGGTGTTCAACGAACGCGGCGTGACGCTGGTCAAGAACGCCCGCGCCGACTCGGTGACCCGCACCGACACCGGTGTCCGGGTCGCGATCGCCGACGGCCGCGTCGTCGAGGGCAGCCATGCGCTGATGACCGTGGGCTCGGTGCCCAACACTGCGGGCCTGGGCCTCGACCGCATCGGCGTCGAGCTCAAGCCGGGCGGCTACATCCCGGTCGACCGGGTGTCACGCACACCCGCGTCGGGCGTCTACGCCGCCGGCGACTGCACCGGCCTGCTGCCGCTGGCCTCGGTCGCGGCGATGCAGGGCCGCATCGCGATGTACCACGCGCTCGGCGAGGGCGTCTCCCCGATCCGGCTGCGCACCGTCGCGTCGGCGACGTTCACCCGCCCCGAGATCGGCGCGGTCGGCATCCCGCAGTCGGCGATCGACGACGGCAGCGTCCCCGCCCGCACGTTGATGCTCCCGCTGAACACCAACGCCCGCGCGAAGATGTCGCTGCTCAGGCACGGTTTCGTCAAGATCTTCTGCCGCCCGGCGACGGGTGTGGTGATCGGCGGGGTGGTGGTCGCGCCGATCGCCTCGGAGCTCATCCTGCCGATCGCGCTGGCGGTGCAGAACCGCATCTCGGTGACCGACCTGGCCCAGACGCTGTCGGTGTATCCCTCGCTGTCCGGATCGATCGTGGAGGCCGCGCGCCGGTTGATGGCGCACGACGATCTGGACTGAGCCACGTAGGCTGGTCCCGTACTGACCGGTAACAAGGAAGGTGCGCGTGAGCAACCAGGCCCCGGACTCGTTTCTCGGCCCAGATCAGCGTGCGCGAGCGTGGCAGCGGCTCGGCACCGAGCAGTTCGACGTGGTCGTGATCGGCGGCGGCGTCGTCGGCGCCGGCGCGGCGCTCGACGCCGCGACCCGCGGGCTCAAGGTCGCGCTCGTGGAGGCGCGCGACTTCGCGTCGGGCACGTCGAGCCGCAGCAGCAAGATGTTCCACGGCGGACTGCGCTACCTCGAGCAACTCGAGTTCGGTCTGGTGCGCGAGGCGCTGCACGAGCGCGAGCTGTCGCTGACCACGCTGGCGCCGCATCTGGTCAAGCCGCTGCCGTTCCTGTTCCCGCTGACCAACCGCTGGTGGGAACGGCCCTACATCGCGGCGGGCATCTTCCTCTACGACAGCCTCGGTGGCGCGAAATCCGTTCCGGCGCAGAAACATCTGACGCGGGCGGGGGCGCTGCGGCTCTCGCCGGGCCTGAAGCGCAGCTCGCTGATCGGCGGCATCCGCTACTACGACACCGTCGTCGACGACGCCCGGCACACCATGATGGTGGCCCGCACCGCGGCGCACTACGGGGCGGTGGTGCGGACCTCGACGCAGGTGGTGGCGCTGCTACGCGAAGGCGACCGGGTCACCGGTGTGCGGGTGCGCGACTCCGAGGACGGCACCGTCACCGAGGTGCGCGGGCACGTCGTCGTCAACGCCACCGGGGTGTGGACCGACGAGATCCAGGCGCTGTCCAAGCAGCGGGGCCGGTTCCGGGTGCGCGCCTCGAAGGGCGTGCACATCGTGGTGCCGCGGGACCGCATCGTCAGCGAGGTCGCGATCATCCTGCGCACCGAGAAGTCGGTGCTGTTCGTGATTCCGTGGGGCACGCACTGGATCATCGGCACCACCGACACCGACTGGAAGCTCGACCTGGCCCATCCCGCGGCCACCAAGGCCGACATCGACTACATCCTGCGGACCGTCAACACCGTGCTGGCCACGCCGCTGACCCACGACGACATCGACGGTGTCTACGCGGGGCTGCGCCCGCTGCTGGCCGGGGAGAGTGAGGAGACCTCGAAGCTGTCGCGCGAGCACGCGGTCGCCGTCCCGGCTCCCGGTCTGGTGGCCATCGCCGGCGGCAAGTACACCACCTACCGGGTGATGGCCGAGGACGCGATCGACGCCGCGGCGGAGTTCGTACCGACCCGGGTGGCGAAGTCGATCACCGAGAAGGTTCCGCTGATGGGCGCCGACGGCTACTTCGCGCTGGTCAATCAGACGCAGACCGTGGGCAAGCATCACGGCCTGCACCCGTACCGGGTCCGGCACCTGCTCGACCGCTACGGCTCGCTGATCGACGAGGTGCTCGCCATGGCCGACGATCGGCCTGAGCTGCTGGAGCCGATCACCGACGCGCCCGTCTACCTCAAGGTGGAGGCGGCGTACGCGGCGGCCGCCGAGGGCGCGCTGCATCTCGAGGACATCCTGGCGCGGCGCATGCGGATCTCGATCGAGTACCCGCACCGCGGTGTCGACTGCGCCCGGGAGGTCGCCGAGATCGTCGCGCCGGTGCTGGGCTGGAGCCCGCAGGACGTGGATCGCGAGGTGGAGACCTATCGGGCCCGGGTGGACGCCGAGGTGCTGTCGCAGACCCAGCCCGACGATGCGTCGGCCGACGCGTTGCGCGTCGCGGCGCCCGAGGCCCGCGCGGAGATTCTCGAGCCGGTTCCCCTCACGTGAGGCGTCCCGCACCGCTTCCCGTGCGCGACGGGCTCGGGCCGGCGCGGGTGCGGTTGCGGGGCGGTGCGGTGCTGGTCGAGCTGGCCGACCGCTTCGGCGAGCAGGCGGCCGCCAAAGTGCTTGCCGGAGAGGTGCTCTGCGCTGACGGTACGGCTGTGACGGCGTCGACCGTCCTTCCGCCCGACGCGCACGTCTACCTCTACCGGGATCTTCCCGACGAGGTGCCGGTCCCGTTCGACATGCCGATCCTGTACCGCGACGAGAACCTCGTCGTCGTCGACAAGCCGCACTTCCTGGCGACGATGCCCCGCGGTGGTCACGTCGCGCAGACGGCGCTGGTGCGGCTGCGCCGCTCACTCGAGCTGCCGGAGTTGAGCCCGGCGCACCGGCTGGACCGGTTGACCGCGGGCGTGCTGGTGTTCACCGCGCGCCGCGAGGTGCGCGGCGCGTATCAGACGCTGTTCGCCCGGGGGCGGGTGACCAAGACCTATCTGGCGCACGCACCCGTCGATGCGGGCCTCACGTTCCCGCTGACGGTGCGCAGCCGCATCGTCAAACGGCGCGGGTGTCTGCAGGCGGTCGAGGAGCCCGGGGAGCCGAACGCGGAGACGGTGATCGAGCGCTGTGACCCGGTGTACCGGCTGACACCGCGCACGGGCCGCACCCACCAGCTCCGTGTACACATGGCGGCGCTCGGGATCCCGATCACCGGTGATCCGCTGTATCCCGACGTCATCGACGTGGCCCCCGACGACTTCTCCACGCCGCTGCAGCTGCTCGCCCACAGCCTCGAATTCGACGACCCGCTGACGGGCGTCCGGCGCCGGTTCGCGAGTACGCGCACCCTCGCCGGCCCCTAGTGTGCGCTCAGATCGCAACTCCCCTCGGACGGTGACGCGCGATTGCGATCTGAACGCACACTGTGCGCGGAAAAGCGGCGCACCCCCGAAATGTACGACATCGTCAAGAAGTTCGCTGGGCGAATCGTTGATGTCGTCAAAGAGTGCCTCACGAGGGATTCTGTGAAGATTGCCCGGAAACCGACCTTTGCTCGTGGGGTGTCGTCCGACCGCTACGTCGGGCCGCTGTGGCGCTGACCCCGCCGCAATACCCGTGTACTGTGCAGACGCCGAGCGTCGATGCGCGAACGTCGAACGCTGGCAAAGAGCCCCGCATCGGCCGTCGCCGCCTCCCTCGCTGTCCGCCGGGCGTGTTCGGCCGCGGGGCGGAGCGCCGACTGCCACAATCGACGCGTGTCCGCGGGCCCGCCGCGGTTGAGAAGGAGTGTGAGTGCGCATCACCTGGCTCGTCGCAACCGCCGTGATCGGGTGCGTGTAATGGACCGCTCCGCGTTCGATCGGCTCTTCGACATGACCGGCCGCACGGTGATCGTCACCGGCGGCACCCGCGGGATCGGGCTCGCCCTGGCCGAGGGCTACGTGCTGGCCGGCGCCCGGGTGGCGGTGGCCAGCCGCAAGGCCGACGCGTGCGAGCGGGCCGCAGCCCATCTGCGGGAGCTCGGTGGGGAGGCGATCGGGATCCCCACCCATCTCGGCGAGGTCGACGATCTCAGCGCGCTCGTCGACCGCACGGTCGCCGAGTTCGGCGGGCTCGACGTGCTGGTCAACAACGCCGCCAACCCGTTGGCGCAGCCGCTGGAGCAGATGACGGTCGACGGGCTGACGAAGTCGTTCGACGTGAACCTGCGCGGTCCGGTGTTCCTGGTGCAGGCCGCGCTCCCGCATCTGAAGGCGAGCGAGCACGCCGCGATCCTGAACATGGTGTCGATCGGGGCGTTCATCTTCGCGCCGATGCTGGCGATCTACGCGTCGATGAAGGCCGCGATGATGTCGTTCACCCGATCGATGGCCGCCGAGCTGGTGCACGACGGCATCCGTGTCAACGCGCTGGCGCCCGGACCTGTCGACACCGACATGATGCGCAAGAACCCGCAGGAGGCGATCGACGGGATGGTGAGCGGGACGCTGATGCGCCGGCTCGCCACGGCCGACGAAATGGTCGGTTCCGCACTGCTGTTGACGTCGGACGCGGGCAGCTACATGACCGGACAGGTGATCATGGTCGACGGGGGCGGCACCCCGCGCTAGCCGTCACCCCCTCCCGCCGAAATTGCATTCCGCGTGGACTTTTCGGGCGTTTTTCGACGCAGGCTGCAGTCTCGGCGGGGGATCAGGCTTTCGCAGTACCTTCGACGCGGCCTCGCGCATCTCGCCGCTCGTCGACGCCAGGATCTGGCTGCGGTTCTCCAGGTGCAGGGCCGCCTCGAGGCTGCCTGCGTCGAGGTTGGCCCACAGCACCTGCTTGGTCGATTCGAGGCCGAATTTGCCGTAGCCACAGAGTGTCTCGGCGATCGTCAGGGCCTCGTCCAGGGCGGAGTCGGCGATCCGGGACACCAGCCCGAGGCGCAGCGCCTCGTCGGCGTCGACAGCCCGAGCGGTGAGGATCAGGTCGAAAGCCGTTCCGGCGCCGACGATTCGGGGCAGCGTGTAGCTCACCCCGATGTCGCAGCCGCCCAGGCCGAGCTTGATGAACTGGGTGCAGAACTTCGCCGACCGGCCCGCGACCCTGATGTCGCAGGCGGCCGCGATACCCAGCCCGCCGCCGTAGGCGACGCCGTTGACGGCCGCGATCACCGGTTGGCGCAACCGGTGGATCTTCGCGGTGAGGTCGGCGATGCGTTCCTGCCAGCGCATGCCCGACCGGGGGAACTCGGTGCCGCCACCGGCCTCGTCGGGGCTGGGGGCGCCCAGATCCAGGCCGGAGCAGAATCCGCGTCCGGCGCCGGTCAGCACCGCCACCCGGCAGGTGTTGTCGGCGGCGAGGGCGTCGAGTTCGGCGTGCAGCGCTTCGACGAGTTCGTAGGACAGGGCGTTGAGCTTGTCGGGCCGGTTGAGGGTCAGCACCGCGATCTCGGGCAGGGGGTGTGTCACTTCCAGAACGGACGCCATGCCCGTCACGCTAACTGCTGCGCCAGCCGGCCACGCCGATGGTGATCATCCGCAGCTGTTTGATGGCGATCCGCCGGATCTCGGCCACGGTCGTCGGGTCGGTGGTGTCCTCGAGTGACTCGGCGATCACGATCATCGAGTTGACGAACACGCTGGCCAGGATGTTGAGGTCTTCACCGCTCCAGGTGTTCAGGCCGGGGAAGCGGGCGAGGTCGATCGCGAGTTCGGAGGTGATGAGCCGGATCTCGGTGCGGATGGCGTAGCGCAGCACCGTGACGCCGCTGTTGCGTTCCCGTCCGATGAACAACCAGTGTTCGCGGCGTTCCTGCACACCGTCGATGAGGATGTCGACCGACGACTCGATCACCCGGTTGGGGTCGAGCTTGCCGGCGCGCGCGCCGCGCAGCATGTCGCGCAGGCTGCGGAACGACTCGTCGATGAGGACGAGGCCGAGCGCTTCCATCGATTCGAAGTGGCGGTAGAACGCGGCGGGCACGATGCCGGCCTCGCGGGTGACCTCGCGCAGGCTCAGCGCGGTGAAGCTGCGTTCGGCGAGCAGGTGCAGTGCCGCGTCGACGATGGCGCGCCGGGTCGCTTCCTTGCGCTGCTCGCGGGTCAGGCCGGATCTCTCGCTGTCCCTGGTCCGAGACGAATCGCGCGACCTGCTCGACCTCCCGGACCGGTCGGAGTGTGATCTGGGCGTACGACTGTTCACTGCCTGTGAAACCTACCACAACCTGCAAGGACCCATTGACATGAGACGGTCGATTGTCCAATGGTGTACACATGTTCACTGAAACGTTGACCACGCGGGTGCGGCGGTCGGGGCTGCTGGATCTCCTCACGGGTCCCCACGGCGTCGATCGCTACACCGAACTGGTCGACCCGACCTGGACGCGCGGCCAGGCCCGCGCCCGGGTCGTCGCGGTGCGCCGCTCCACGCCGCGCAGCGTGACGTTGACCCTCGCACCCAACCGTGCGTTCTCGGGTTTCCGGGCCGGCCAGCACATCAACCTGTCGGTCGAGATCGACGGTCGCCGACGCACGCGGCCGTACTCGCCGGCCAACGCCGAGACTGACCGGCACATCGAGCTGACCGTCGGCCGCCACGACGGCGGACTGGTCTCCACCTATCTCTTCGACCACGCCCGGCCCGGCATGATCGTCGGCCTGGACTCGGTGGCCGGGGAGTTCACCCTGCCGCAGCGACTGCCCGAGCGGATCCTGTTCGTCTCGGGTGGCAGCGGCATCACGCCGGTGATGTCCATGCTGCGGACGCTGCGCGCACGCGGTCATCGAGGGGAGGTCGCGTTCGTGCACTACGCGCGATCGGCGCACGAGGCGTGCTATCGCGGGGAACTCGCTGAGATCGCGGCGACGATGCCGAATGTGACTGTGCACCATGGGTTCACCCGCGAGACGGCCGAGTCGGACCTGTCCGGCCGGCTCGCCGCCGACCACCTGCCGATCGCAGATCCCGAGGCGGTGTACGTCTGCGGGCCGCCCGCGCTGGTGGACGCGGTCCGCGAGATGTTCCCGTCCGCCCGGTACGAGACCTTCGTGCCGCCGGTCTTCGAGGGTGAAGCCTCCGGCGGGCAGGTCACGTTCAGCGACAGCGGGGTGGCCGTCACCGACGACGGCCGGCCGCTGCTCAACCAGGCCGAGGATGCGGGTCTGAGCCCGGAGAGCGGCTGCCGCATGGGGATCTGCTTCTCCTGCACACGACGCAAGACCAGCGGCGTGGTGCGCAACGTCGTCACCGGTGCGGTGTCGTCGGCCGAGGAGGAAGACGTGCAGATCTGCGTGTCCGCCCCGGTCGGTGACGTCGACATCGCGCTCTAGACCACCAACACCCAGAACATCACGCTCTCCGAGAGAGGAACCGAGATGACCGAGACCTTGGAAACCACCACCACCCCCCAGGCCAAGACGCTGACGAAGACGGTCGGCGGCCGCACGGTCACGCTGACCCCCGAGCAGGCCGAGGCCTTCGGCCGTGAGCTCGACGCGCTGAAGGAAAGCGTCATCGCCGACCTCGGCGAACGCGACGCGACCTACATCCGCCGCATGATCAAGGCGCAGCGCGGCCTCGAGATCGGTGGCCGGGCATTGCTGTTCGGCGGCATCTTCCCGCCGTTCTGGCTCGCGGGCACCGCGATGCTGGGCCTGTCGAAGATCATCGACAACATGGAGATCGGCCATAACGTCATGCACGGCCAGTACGACTGGATGGGCGATCCGGCGATCTCGTCGCGCGGCTTCGAATGGGACACCGCCTGCCCGGCCGAGCAGTGGCGCCATTCGCACAACTACATGCACCACACCTACACCAACATCGTCGGGATGGACCGCGACGTGGGCTACGGCATCCTGCGGATGAGCCCGGACCAGAAGTGGTCGCCCTACTTCCTGGGCAACCCGGTGTACGCCTTCCTGCTGATGGTGCTGTTCCAGTACGGAGTCGCGCTGCACGAGTTGGAGACCGAGCGGATCCGCGCCGGTGAGATCACCATCGCCGACAAGCGCGACATCCTCGAGGGCATCTGGCGCAAGACCAAGCGGCAGACGCTCAAGGACTACGTGGCCTTCCCGCTGCTGGCCGGCCCGTTCGCGCCGTGGGTGTTCGCGGGCAACCTCACCGCGAACCTGATGCGCAACGTGTGGGCCTACATGATCATCTTCTGCGGGCACTTCCCCGAGGACGTGCAGGAGTTCTCGATCGAGGAGACCAAGGCCGAGACGCGGGGGCAGTGGTACTTCCGCCAGGTGCTCGGGTCGGCGAACCTGACCGGCGGCAAGCTGTTCCACATTCTCAGCGGCAACCTGAGCTTCCAGATCGAGCACCACCTGTTCCCGGACATCCCGGCGTTCCGGCACGCGGAGATCGCCCCGAAGGTGCGCGACATCTGCGAGCGCTACGGCGTGCCCTACAACAGCGGCCCGCTGCCGCGGCAGTTCGCGACGGTGGTCCGCAAGATCGTCAAGCTCGCGATGCCCTGGAACTGATCGACCCACCCTCAGCGCCGAAACTGTATTCCACGCGGCCTTTACGCCGATTTCGCCGCGTGGAATGCAGTTTCGGCGTTTCGCTGTGCGTAGGCGTACGCGTAGCGCGGAATCTGCACAGTGCCCCGCCATCCTCGGGCGGCCATGGCCTCATGCAGCTCCCCGATGACGTGAACGGGGTTGTCTTCGCGCACGACCCCGAGCACGTGCCAGCCCAGCCGCCGAAGCACCGGCATCACCATCCGATCCTTGAGGTACTGCGCGCGATCTGACTGGTGCTGTTCCCCGTCGTACTCCACGGCGACGCCATAGTCGCGCCAACCGAAATCGAGGAGACGGACATGTCGGCCGTCAACGTCGACGACGCGGATCTGGGTCGCCGGCTTCGGAAACCCGGCGTCGATGACGAGCTTTCGCCACCAGGATTCCCGAGGTGATTCTGCGCCGCCGTCTACATAGGGGAGGACTGCCTTGAGCAACGCCACGCCTCGAGCACCTCGATAGCGCTCGGCCAACGCCATGACGTCGTCCGCGGAGTGGGGTCGCGCGCGCATCAAGGCATCGAGGCGTGCCAAGGCGTCGTAGCGTCGAAAACGGCCGAGGTCGAAGGCGGTCCGAGCGGGAGTGGTGACGGCAAGCCCGCCGAGCCACTGCCACTCGTCACCGGCGATGCGCTCGTTGCGGGCGATGATGCCCCGCGGCGGCCGGGTGCAGCAGTAGATCATTTCGATGTCGGCATCGGCGTCAACCCATCGCGCACCGTGCAGAGCCGACGCCGCCAGCCCGGTGATGATGCCGCTACGGCGGGCCCACAGCCAAGCGCCCTCGGTGCGGTCTCGCAGCGTGAGCTGGACGTCGGCCGGCCCGTGAACGTTGGGAAAGATCGGGCGATAGCGACTGCGCAGTTCGTGGCTGGTGACGACACCTTTCGCGACTGCCTCGGTGCCGATGAGGATGGTGTTCATCTCTGCATCGTCGGCGACGCGTGCGACAGATTTCGCCGAGATTGCCTATGGCGCGGGGTTTATCCCCAAATAAGCACGTGGAATACAGTTTCGGCGCCGACGGGGCGCGGGTCAGCGCTGGCAGGTGGGGCACCAGTAGGTGACGCGGTCGCCGTCCTTGTCGGTCTCGATGCGCGTGCCGCAGCGCCGGCACGGCAGCCCGGCGCGCCCGTACACCCAGACGTCCTGGCCGGGTCGGGTGTTACCGGTCGTCGTGCGGTTGATCCGTAACCGGTTGAGCCACAACATCTGCTGGGCCCGGCTGACCACCCGCAGCGGATCGGTGAGCTCGCCGACCGGCGTGGTGGGCCGCAACCCGAACACGAACGACATCTCGTTGGCGTACACGTTGCCGACCCCCGCCATCACCCGCTGATCGAGCAGCGCCTCGGCCACCGGCCGCGACGGGTCGGCCATCAGGTTCGTCGCCGCCGTCTCCGCGGCCTCCGCCGACCAGTCCGCGCCGAGCAGGTCCGGCCCCAGGTGCGCGACCGCGTCCATGTCATGCGCACGCTCGAGGACCTCGAGCACCCCGAGGTCGATGCCCGATGCCACCGAATCGGCCGTCCCCAACACGATGCGAATCTTGTACGCCGGCGCCCGAACCCGGCCGATCACCCACGCCCCGTCCATCTTCAGGTGCGAGTGGATGCTGGCCTCACCGACCCGGATGAACAGATGCTTGCCGCGGCTGATCACCTCGTCGACCACCTGACCGCTCAGGTCGACCGCGGCGTAGCGGGGGACGCGGACGTCGCAGCGCGTCAGCGTCTTGCCCTCCAGCGCTGTGCGCAGCTTGTCGGCGGTGCGGAAGACGGTGTCACCTTCGGGCATCAGCGCAGCCGCAGCCCGCGCGGCGTCCGGGAGAATCCGGCGTGCACCAGCGACTCGGCCGCCAGCGAGTCTCGGCTCTCGAGCACTGGCACACCGTCGATCCGCTCGACCAGAAGCGCCGGAACACGTTGCCGCGTGACCAGTTCCGCCAGTGCGGCCGCTGCGGCGTTGTGCACTTCGGCGTCAGTGGTGAAGCTCAGCAGCGACCGTCCACCCCGCTCGACGAACCACGCCAATTCTCCGTCGACGAGCACCACCAACGCGCCCGCCTTGCGGCCCGGCCGGTGCGCGGCCTCGCCCTGGGCCGGCCACGGCAGCGCCGCCCCGAACGGATTGGCCGGGTCGGTGGCGGCCAGCGCGATCGCGCGGAGGTTCTGCTGTTTGTCGTCGATGCTGTCGGCGTGGCTGCGCAGCCGGTCGACGGTGCTGGCGGTCGCGAACTGCGCACCGCCCAGCGATTCGACGAAATAGCCGCGCTGACACCGCCCCGCCTCCTCCATCGTGGTCAGCACCTTGTACATCGACGCGAATCCGCCGGCGATGTTCTCCGCGGCGACGGCGCCTTTGGTGAGCACCCCGTGCCGGGCCAGAAGCTGGTCTGCCTGGTACGACGCCCGCACGGTGGTGTCCACCTCGGCCGTCGGCAGCGCGGCCCACCGGCCCGCCACCGTCGGATCGGTGTCACGGTGCGCGCCCAGCCCGGCCGTGCTGATGCTGTAGCGACTCAGCCGCGGCGCCCGCCGGTGCCGGTGCGCCGGGGCGGCGGTGCGCCGAGTACCGGAGCCGCGGGTGCCCGCCAACAGCGCCCGCACCGGGGCGAAGGTGTCGCCGCCGACATAGCCGGCCCAGATCAACTGCCACAGCGCTTCTTTCAGCGATTCGGCACTGACCCCGTCAACACTGAGCTGGCGGAAGAAGTACGCGCCGCCGCCGCTGAGTGCGCCGAGGACGGAGTGATGGGTATCGGTGAGATCGAGTTCGCCGGGCGGGGCGAGCGAGAGCGGCGCGGTGTCGGCGGGATGGAAGGCGACCCAGCCGTCGGACGACGACAGTGACCCGGCGCCCGACCACAACACCTCGCCGGACGCCAACAGTTCGTCGAGCATGCCGGGCTGGTAGTCGCGCACCCGCTGCCCGAAGATGAGCGGCTCGACCGCCGACGCCGGCACCGGCACGCCCGCCAACTGGTCGATCACCGACGCCAGGCCGTCGACCCCGGACACCCTGTCGTTGCCCAGTTGCTGCCACGCCGGCAGGAAGCGGCCGAACGCCGCAGTGCTGACCGGCTCGATCTGAGCGCGCAGTGCCGCCAGCGAGCGTCGGCGCAGGATCCGCAGCACCTCGGCGTCGCACCACTGGTCGCCCGAATCGACCGGCGTGTCGGTGAATTCGCCACGGACCAGCTTGCCGTCCGCAGCGAGCCGGCCCAGCACGTCGGCCGCCACCCGCAGCCCGAGCCCGAACCGCGCCGCCGCCTCACCGGTGGTGAAGGGCCCCCGGGTGCGGGCGTACCGCGACAGCAGCTCGCCCAGCGGGTCGACGACCGGCTCGAGGAACGCGATCGGCACACCCACCGGGACGGCGACCCCGACGCCGTCGCGCAGCCGGCCGATGTCCTCGACGCTGGCCCACCAGGTCTGCCCGGCGTAGGACACGTTGACGATCCGTTTGGCCGTCAGCAGCCCCTCGAGCCAGCCGCCGACGTCGTCGGCCGTGCAGCGCGTGGCGATCTCGTCGACCGTCAGGGGGCCGAGCATCCGGAGAAGGTCGGCGACTCCTTCGGCGTCGCGCACCGTCCGTTCGGGCGTCAGGTGCTGGAGCTGCCGGGTGGTGTTGGCCACCACGTCGGCGTCGAGCAGTTCGCGCAGTTCGACGCGGCCCAGCAGCTCGGCCAGCAGGGTGGGGTCCAATGCCAGTGCGGCGGCTCGCCGTTCGGCCAGCGGGCTGTCGCCTTCGTACATGAACGCGCCGACGTAGCCGAACAGCAGGGACGCCGCGAAGGGTGACGGTGTGGGCGTCTCGACCTCCAGCAGCCGCACCCGGCGTTGCGCGATGCGGGCCATCAGGTCGGTGAGCATCGGCACGTCGTAGACGTCCTGCAGGCACTCGCGCACGGCTTCGAGGACGACGGGGAAGTCGGGATAGTTGCGGGCCACGTCGAGAAGTTGCGCCGCGCGCTGGCGCTGATGCCACAGCGGGGACCGCTTACCGGGGTGGCGGCGGGGCAGCAGCAGCGCCCGGGCGGCGCATTCTCGGAACCGGGAGGCGAACAGCGCCGAAGAGCTGACCTCGGTGGTGACCAAGGGTTCGATTTCGTCGGGGTCGAACACGAAGATGTCGGCGCCCGGGGCGGTGTCGTCGGTGTCGGGCAGCCGGACGATGATCCCGTCGTCGGAGGCGGTGGGCTTCTCGTCGATGCCGAACCGCTCGTAGAGCCGCTTGCCCACCGCGAGAGCCAGCGGGCCGTGCACCCGCAGGCCGTAGGGGGAGTGCAGGATGATCCGCCAGTCGCCGAGTTCGTCGCGGAACCGCTCCACCACGAGCGTGGTGTCCGACGGCACCGCCGACGTCGCGTTGCGCTGCTCGTCGATGAGCTGCCACAGGTTGTCGGTGGCGAACGCATCGAATCCCACGCTCTGGCAACGTGTCTCGAAGGCGCCGCGATCCAGGCGGGCCAGCTCGCCGGTGAAGGCGCCGATCGCCGCACCCAGTTCGGCGGGCCTGCCGACGCCGTCACCGCGCCAGAAAGGCAACCGGGCGGGTTCACCCGGGGCGGGGATGACGAGCACCCGGTCGTGCGTGATCTCGGTGATCCGCCAGCTGGTCGCGCCGAGTGAGATGACGTCACCGGGGCGGGATTCGTAGACCATCTCCTCGTCGAGTTCGCCGACCCGCGAGGGCTTTTCGGAGTCCGCGCTGGAGGCGAGGAACACGGTGAACATTCCCCGGTCGGGGATGGCGCCCCCGGAGGTGACCGCGAGCCGCTGCGCGCCGGGCCGTGCGGTGAGGGTGCCGGCGTCGCGGTCGTAGACGATGCGGGGTCGCAGCTCGGCGAATTCGGTCGACGGGTACTTCCCGGACAGCAGGTCGAGCGTCGCCTCGAACGCGCTGCGCGGCAACGTCGCGAACGGTGCGCTGCGCCGCACGGTGTCGAACCACGACTCGGCGTTGATCGGCTCGAGCGCACAGGCGGCCACGGTGTGCTGGGCCAGTACGTCGAGCGGGTTGGCCGGCACCCGCATCGTCTCGATCTGCCCGCCCAGCATGCGTTGCACACTGACCGCGCATCCGATCAGGTCGGTGCGGTGCTTGGGGAACAGCACGCCCTGGCTGATCTCGCCGACCTGGTGGCCGGCCCGGCCGATGCGCTGTAGCCCGCTGGCCACCGACGGCGGCGTCTCGACCTGGATCACCAGATCGACCGCGCCCATGTCGATGCCGAGCTCCAGGCTGGACGTCGCGACGACGGCTTTGAGCCGGCCGCTCTTGAGCGCGTCCTCGACGTCGGCGCGGGCCTCCTTGCTGACCGAGCCGTGGTGGGCACGGGCCAGCAGCGGCTCGGCGCCGTAGGACTGCCCGCTGCCCATCAGATGAGCGGGGGCACCCCCGGCCACGCCCGGGTTCGGACCGCCCAGTTCGATGCCGTTGCGTTCGGCGTGGATCTCGTTGAGGCGGGCGGTCAGGCGCTCGGCCAGCCGCCGCGAGTTGGTGAACACGATCGAGCTGTTGTGTGCCTCGATCAGGTCGACGATGCGTTCCTCGACGTCGGGCCAGATCGAGTTGTTCTCCAGGTTGGCCATGTCCGGCACCGGGACCTGCACGGTCAGGTCGAACGTCTTCGCCGCCGGCGGCGCCACGATCGTGGTCGGCGCGGCTCCGGACAAGAAGCGGGCCACTTCCTCGGGGGGACGCACCGTCGCCGAGAGCCCGATGCGCTGCGCGGGCCGCTCGAGCATCGCGTCGAGCCGCTCCAGCGACACCGCCAGATGGGCGCCGCGCTTGGTGCCCGCCACCGCGTGCACCTCGTCGACGATGACGGTCTGGACGCCGGCCAGCGTCTCCCGCGCGGCGGAGGTCAGCATCAGGAACAGCGACTCGGGCGTGGTGATCAGGATGTCGGGCGGTTTGGTGATCAGCTCGCGGCGCTTGGCGGGCGTGGTGTCCCCAGAGCGGACTCCGACGCTGATCTTGGGCGGCTCCTGACCACCGCGCTCGGCGATGCGGGAGATCCCGGTCAGCGGTGTGCGCAGGTTGCGCTCGACGTCGACGGCCAACGCCTTGAGCGGGGACACGTACAGCACCCGCGTGGCCGGCTCGGACGCCGGGGACCTGGCCAGGCCGTCGATCGCCCACAGGAAGGCCGCGAGGGTCTTCCCGGATCCCGTCGGGGCGATGACCAGGGTGTTGTCCCCGTCGGCGATGGCGTTCCAGGCCTGGGCCTGGGCCGGCGTGGGCTCGACGAACGTGCCCGCGAACCACTCGCGCGTCAACGCGCTGAAGCGGGCGAGCGGGTCGGTGGTCAGGGGCACGTGTCCATGGTGCCAAGAACCACCGACAACAACGGCGCCCGTGCCCTCAGAGCGTGAAGCCGCCGTCGACGTTGAGCGTGGACCCGGTGATGTATCCCGTGTCCCGTCGGGCGAGGAATGCCACGGCGTTGGCCACGTCGCCGGGCTGGCCGTTTACCGGTCGCCAGCATCGGCCGTAGCTGATCGGCGAAGTCACCCTCGTCGGGATTCATGTCGGTGGCGATCGGGCCCGGCTGCACGTTGTTGACGGTGACGCTGCGACGGTGAAATGCGCGGGGCGTCCACGGTCGTGATCCACCGTGCAATGGACCTCCGCCGACCCGGTCGATACCCGCGTTCACCAGCGGCAACAGTGGCACGAAGCCTACGATGAATCCGTGGTGGCCGGGGATTGGCGGGCGAATGTGCCGGCGGCCACGATCGGGCGACCGCACACCCGGGGTTCCCTGGTAGCCCGCGAGGACGTGCTTCGACGGCTGACCGCCGACGGCGCCCAGCTGGTGGTGCTCACCGCGCCCGCGGGGTACGGCAAGACCAGTGCGGCGGCGCTGTGGGACGACGCCGACAGCCGGCCTTTCGCGTGGGCGCGCATGGACCAACTCGACGAGGATCCCGCACATCTGCTGCTGCACATCGCGACGGCCGTCGCGGCGGTGGCGACGGTCGACGGCGCCGTGCTGAGCTATCTGCGCGGGCCCGGCCGCGATCCACTCACCCATCTGCTGCCGGCACTGGGCGCGGCGCTCGAGGCCGCCGACCCGCTGGTCATCGTTCTCGACGACGCCCATCATGTGACGTCGCCCGACGCGTTGGAGGCTCTGCAGGCGCTGATCGCCGCCGCACCGGCCCACACCACGATCGTCGTGCTCGGGCGCGTGCACCCCCGACTCGAATTGGCCCGACGCCGATTGACCGACGACGTCGTGGAGATCGATGCGTCGGCGCTGATGTTCTCCGACGTGGAGGCGACCGCGGCGCTGGTGTCGGTGATCGGGGCGGAGCGCGGCGCCCGCGCGGTCGCGGCGGTCGTCGAGCTCTGTGAGGGCTGGCCGGCCGGAATCATGCTGGCGGCCATGGCTCTTCGGGACGGGGCACCGGTCGACGCGCTCGTCGGCAGGCGGGGTCCGGTGGTCGACTACCTGGTCGAGGAGGTGCTCGAGCGGATCGATCCCTCCGCCGTGACGTTCCTCCTCGAATCGTCTGTGCTGGAACGCTTCAGCGCGGCACAGCTCAACATGGTCCTCGGCCGCGACGACTCCGCCGCGATGCTCGACCGGCTCGCCGACGGGGGCAATCCGTTTCTCGTGGTTCTCGGTCAGCACGGGGTGTGGTTCCGCTATCACCGGCTTTTCGCCGACGTGCTGCGTCAGCGGATGCAGACGCAGACGCCGAAGCGGTTCCGCGAGTTGGCGACTCGGGCCGCTGAGCTCATGGAGCGGGAAGGCGACATCGACGGTGCCCTGGTGCACGCGATCGCGGCAGGCGATCGTCCCCGCGCCGCCGCGTTGGTGGGCCGGGATGCGGCGCGCCTCGGATTCGACGGTCGTGCTGGCGTGCTCGCGCGTCGGTTGGCGATGCTGGAGGACCGGATCTTCGTCGAATATCCCGATGCGGCGCTCGCGCGGGCCTGGCTCGGCGTCACCACCGGGGATGCCGACACGATCCACCGGTCGCTGATGCTCGCCCACCAGGCCGATCAGGGAGAACCGCTGGCCGACGGCACGCCGTCGGTGGAAGTGGCTGCGGCCCTGATCGGTTCGCTGGTCGGCGTCGGTGGCATCGACGAGGTGGTGCGCCATGCCGACATCGTCCGCGCAGCCGGCGACAGCCTGGTCAATCCGTGGTGGGGAGCGGCCACGGTGATGAAGGGCGCCGCCGAGTCGATGCGCGGTCAGACACAGCACGCTCGGCTGCTCCTCGAATCCGCTCTGCCGGTGACCGAAGACCTCCCGGGATTCCAGGCAGCCGCTCTGGCCCACCTCGCGCTGCTCGATCTGGCGGCCGGCGACGACGCTGGTGCGATCGAACGCAGCGATGCCGCGCGGACACTCGTCGACAAGTACGACCTGTGTGACGTGGTGCCGATGGTGGTCGTCTATGCGGTGAGTGCGGTGATGGCCGCCCGGATCGGTGACGCGTCGGCGGCCCGCGAGTCGGTGGAGGTGACCGAGCGGCTGCTGGTCCGGCTGGGCCGGTTGGCGGCCCGCACGTCGCTGCTCGGGCACGGGCTGCTCGCGTGGACGGCCGCGGTGCTGGGCGATCGGGATCTGCTCGGCACCCATCTCGACGCCGCCGAACGGGCCCGTCGGCGTGAACCCGGCGCCACCGCGCTGTCGGCTCGTGTCGACCGGGTGCGTGCCATGGTGGCGGGCAGTACCCACCCGCTGACAGGAGCGGAGTTGCGGCTGCTGCCGCTGCTGGCGACGCACAAATCGCTGCAGCAAATCGCCGACGACCTCGTCATCGGTCGCGAAACCGCCAAGAGTCAGGCGACGTCGATCTATCGGAAGCTCAGTGTGTCCACGCGCGGCGCCGCCGTGGCGGAGGCCAGAAGAATTGGACTTCTCAGCGGCTGATCTCGGTGCTCGAACAGCCGGCTGACGAGGCCCGGGGTCAGCAGCCGAGTGCGGCGCAAGGGAAGGCCGACCCTGCGCTGACCCCAGGCGATGGGGAGACTACCCCGCGGGCAAATCGTTTGGGCGTTGTTTCGGCATTTCACCCGTTGTGGGGGATGTCCCGGACGGCAGCGCCTCCTAGCGTCGGAAGCAGTGACGCGGTGGCCGCACGGCCATCAGCGGAATCGTCGGCAGAGGGGGTGAAGCGTGCGCCGTCTCTCCTTGGTCGTCACGCCGGCCCTGGTCGCGGCCGGCCTGGCCGTCGTACCCATGACCTCGACGCCGATGGCTGCCGCCGGGTGCGTGAAGACCAACGGGATCTCGGTATGCGACAGCGGAAGTGACGCAGGCAGTGGTCCGGCGGTG
Organism: Mycolicibacterium chlorophenolicum; assembly: GCF_001044235.1. Lineage (GTDB taxonomy): Bacteria > Actinomycetota > Actinomycetes > Mycobacteriales > Mycobacteriaceae > Mycobacterium > Mycobacterium chlorophenolicum. Next base: position 140,074 of record NZ_JYNL01000048.1, read on the forward strand.
CCCTATCCCTGTGATCTGGACTGGTACTGCTACGACGGTTCCTCGTGGGACATGGGGCTGGACATCGACGTGCCTACTCCGGGACCGCCGCCCGACATCGGCAGACCCGGCCGGCCCGACATCGGTCAGCCCGGCCGGCCCGGTAACCGCCCGGGCGGCGGCGGCGGAGGGCGATGATGACACGTATTCGGAAAGTCGTTGGCGATGGCGCGGTTTCATCGGTTGCGAGGCATCCTTCGCGCGGTGGCGCCGTGCTCGGCATGATCCGGCCGATGCCTGTGGCCGCAGTGCTGGCGACCGCCGTCCTGGTGGGCGCGGGTCTGGAGGCGGCTCCGAGCGCGCGTGCCGATTGTGTGAGCTCGGGGGGCACCACGATCTGCTCGCAGGGCGAAGTGCGCGGCGCCGACAACGGGGCGGGGCCCGGCACGGGGGGTGGTCCGTACGTGCCGTACCCGTGCGATTACGACTGGTACTGCAACGACGGGGTCACCTGGGACATCAACATGGATTGGGACCCGGGGGTCGGCATCGGGGCGCCGGGCCGGCCGGGAAACCGGCCGGGCGGCGGCGGTGGCGGCGGCGGTGGACGTGGGGGACGGCGTTGACGAAATCAGTGACGATCGAGGAGAAGACAGTGGCCATTCAATTCATCACCGCGAGGCGGCTGTTGGCGGGGGTGCTCGGCGTCGCTGCCGTCATGGCCGGTGGCGCCGTGCCCGCGCAGGCGCAACCCAACTGCACGGCAGCCGATCTCGCGGGCATTATGTCGGGCATCACCGCTGCGACGTCGGCCTACCTGTTCACCCACCCTCAGGTCAACGACTTCTTCACGTCCCTCAAGGACGTGCCGAAGGAGGACCGCCAGGCGGCACTGTCCGACTACGCGACCGCCAACCCGCAGGTGCAGGCGGAGTTGCAGGGCATCCGGCAGCCCGCCGTCGACTTCCGCAACCGCTGCGGGTGACAGAGAAGCGCCGAAACCTCCTCGCCCCCTGAGCTTTGACGCTATCGTCATTTCGCCGGGGGGTGTTCGAGCGAGGTGGGGAACATGGTGAATCTCGGTGTCCAGTCGGTCGTGTCGGCCGGCGTGGCGACGATCCTCGGGGCCGCAGCGGTCATCGCGCCGGTCGAGCACAGGCCGCCGACGCCACCGCTGGTGGCCGGCCACACGACGGTCGATGTCGCGTTGTCGGCGGCGGTGATACCCCTGCCGTCACCGGCAGGGGATCGCAGGGTCGCCGTCGCCGTCATGCCGAAGGCCTCCACCGCGACCGCGAATCCCATTGCGCCGCAGGTGTCGACGGTGGACCTCGCTGCGTTCCCAGCGCTCGGCTCCGCGATCATCGGCGTCTACAACGCGGTGGAACCGTGGGTGGCGTGGGGATTCGATGTCGCGCAGTACGCGGTCGGATGGGTCCCGGTCGTCGGCTGGCTGGCACCGCAGATCGGCATCTTCTACGACTTCGGCGAGAGCATCGTGCAGAGCGTGGTGTTCAATTTCGCCAACTGGATCGACGGGAATGTCACCTTCGTCGAGGGCATCGGCAACATCGCCCGCGACAGCTGGAACGCGACCGTGCAGTTGGGCGTCAACGAGTTGAACTGGATCCTGCCGCCGTTGCCGCCGTGGCCGCCGATCTTCGGTGGTCGGGTTGCGACGGCGAATGCCGAACCGGCCGCGGCTGATCAGCTGGTGGCCGAGGCGGCGCCGCCGGCGCAGGAAGCCGCGCGTGCGCCGGAGGTCCCGACCGACGCGCCCGCTGAGAACGAGTCGACGCCGCAGGAGGCGACTCCCGACGAGACAGCTCCCGACGAGGCAGCTCCCGACGAGACGGCTCCCGGTGACGCGCAGGAGGCCGCCGTCACTGAGGATGCCGCCCACGACGACGTCGCCGATGCCACTGGTGCGAGCCAGGACGCGGAGGCGACTCCGGACGCCGATCCCGCCGACACGACCGAGAACACGACGAGCGACACGGCCGAGGACACCACCAAGGACACTGCGAAAGACACTGCGAAGGACTCGGGCGCTGCCGCGCAGGCCGACAACGACTCTGCCGGCAGCGACTCTGCCGGCAGCGACTCTGCCGACAGCGGCACGGAATAACGCGACCGGTCAGCGCTGCGGCGCGGCGACCGCGTCGGCGAGCACCGCCGGAATGCCCGGCACCCGGCCGACGCCGTCCATCAGCGTGTGCGCGCAGAGGTCGGCGATGAGGTCGACGTCCAGCGACGGGTCCATCAACCGCTGTCGGCACATCTCGAACGTGAACGCCAGCCAGCCGTAGACCGTCGCGCGCAGATCCCGTTCCACCTTGTCGTCCATCGGCCCGCCGACGACGGCGGTCATCCGGCCGAGGATGCGGTCGGCCTGGCGGTCGTTGTCGATGTCCTCGATGCCCCGCAGCAGCGGATCCGTGCGGCCGATGCCCGACGACGCGGCCCACGCGCGGTGCGGATGTTCCTCGTCGTAGCGCAGGTACGCCAGCACTCCGCAGCGCACCTGCCCGAAGAGTGTCTGCCCGGGCAGCGGCGGTGTGTTGGTCGCCTCGAACAGGCGCTCACCTTCGGCGCGCACGACGGCGGCGAAGAAGGCTCGCTTGTCGGGAAAGTAGTGGTACATCAGCGCGCGGGAAACCCCGGCCCGTTCGGCGATCTCGTCGATGCGGACGTTGTCGTACGGCCGCTGGCCGAACACCTCGGCGCCGAGTGCGAGCAGTTCGGTGCGGCGCGCGTCGGGTGACAGGCGTCGGCGTGGTCCCGCCATGACTCCGATCCTGACACATGTCCGACAGCGGTCGAGAGCAGGCTCGCCGCCTAGGCCTGCGACGCCTCCCGGTCGGGTTGCACCCCGCTGGGGCCGAACCGTGCCCCGGTGCGCTTCAGGCGGCGTTCGAAAAGTCGCTGCAGCGGTGTGGCGACGAACGTCGTGATGATCGTCATCACCGCCAGGATCGTGTACAGCTTGCCCGAGATCAGGCCCGCCTCCAGGCCGATGTTGAGCAGGATGAGTTCCATCAGGCCGCGGGCGTTGGCGAGTGCGCCCATCGACCCGGCCTCGTACCAGCTCATGCCCTGCCAGCGCGCCGCCAACCCGACGGCGCCGAACTTCGCGGCGAACGACACCAGCAGCACGATGGCCGCCATCAGCAGGGTGGAACCGTCGAGGATCAGGTTCAGCTGGGTGTTCAGGCCCGAGTAGATGAAGAACGCCGGCAGCAACAGGTAGGCGGTCAGCGGTTCGAACCGCTCGCGGACCGTGTCGAGCAGCGCGCCGCGCGGCATCACCAGCCCGGCCACGAAAGCGCCGAACACCGAATAGATCCCGACCAGGTCGGTGAACCAGCTCGCGGTCAGCACCACCAGCAGGATGATGCTCAGCTGCGCGATCGGCAGGCCGCCGGTGCGTTCGGTGTCGGCGCGGCGCGGTGTCCACGTCTCGAGGCGCGCCAGCAGCGGCCGGCCGAGGTACAGCATGAACAGCAGATAGAGCAGGCCGCCGCCGACGGCCACGACCGCGCCGAGCAGGCTGCCCTTCGCCGTCGCCACCACGGTCGCCAGCAGCACCCACGAGCAGGCGTCGTCGACCGCGGCGCAGGACAGCGACATCGTGCCCAGCCGGGTGTTCAGCAACCCGGAGTCGTAGACGATCCACGCCAGCATCGGGAACGCGGTGATCGCCACGGCCGCCGCCACGAAAAGACCGCCCTGCCAATGCGCGACCTTGTCGGTGAAGTAGCCGCCGGAATCGACCATCCACCAGCCGAGCACGCCGCCGAGAACGAGCGGGACGCCGATGCCGGCCGCCGACGTCGCGCCCGCCTGCCGGCTGTGCGCGCCGAGGATGTCGAGCTTGAACGACGATCCGACCAGGAACATGTAGAGCACGAGCCCGAGCTGGCCGACGACGTAGATGGCGATCAGGTTGGGATGGGTGATGGTCTCGGCGCCGATGGTCAGCTTCTTCGGGAACAGCCACTGCTGCGCGGCCGGCCACAGCCACCCGAGAACCGAAGGGCCGAGCAGGAATCCGGCCACCATGATGGCGACCACCTGAACCTGGCCGAGGCGGCGGAACAGCGGCCACAGCAGCCGGTAGGTCGCCAGGATCACCACGATCTGCAAGAAGAAGTGGTAGGTGATGGTCAGCAGCGGCGGCATGTCAGCGCTGCTCCGACCATCGGAAGGCCCGCAGGCAGGCCAGCAGACCGATGACGGTCCACGCGGCGAGCACCAGGAAGATCCGGCCGTGCTCCCAACTGCCGGCCGGCTCGGCCGTGACCATCTGCGGGGGTAACAGCACCGACCGGAAACCCTGGGCCATCCACTTCACCGGGAACAGCGATCCGATGATCAGCATCCAGGTCGGCAGCATGATCAGCGGCACGTAGGTGCCCGAGACGAACTGCAGCCCGACCGCGGGGCCATTGGTCAGCACCGCCGCCGACACCGCGTTGTTCGCGATGTTGCTGACCAGTACCCCCAGCAGCGAACAGCTCGTGATGCCGAGCGCGAAAACCCAACCCAGCGTCCACCATTCGGCCAGGCCGGTCGGCAGCCGCAGGCCGAAGACGAGCACCCCGACCGCGAGCAGGATGACCGCCTCGGCCAGGCTGGCGATCGCGACCAGTGCGATCTTGCCGACGAAATACGACGTGGCCGTCGCCGGAGTGCCGCGCAGCCGGCGCAGCGCCCCGGTCTCGCGGTCGGCGGCGACGCTGATGCCCAGGTTGATGAACGACGTCGAGAGGATGCCGTAGGCGAGCATGCTCGCCGCGATCACCGCCCCGGTGCTGACGTCGCTGCCGGGCATCGCCGCCGAGAAGATCGATCCGAGCAGCAGGCAGATGATCGCCGGCATCGAGAACGTCAGCACCACCTGCTCGGGGCGCCGGTAGAACATCTTGAGTTCCGGCACGATGCGCGACACCCCGATGCGCAACGCCGAGGGCAGCGCAGGCGACGACGGGACGGCACTGTGCCGGGACCGTGCCGGCTGGTCGATACGATTGGTCGCCATCACGGCTGCCCGATCAGGGTCAGATACGCGTCCTCGAGCGTGGGCCGGGTGACGGTGAGGTCGGTCATCTCGGTGCCGTCGGCCGACCGCGTCCGGATGAACTCGGTCGGGCGGTCGGTCTCCACGACGCGGGTCTCGCCGTGTTCCGTCCACCGCACCGTGGCCACCGAGTTCGCCTGCGCGGTCAGGCGTTCGGGCGTGTCGACGGCCACCACGCGGCCACCGGCGATGACCGCGACGCGGTCGGCCAGCGTGGCGGCCTCCTCCAGGTAGTGGGTGGTGAGCACGATGGTGGTGCCGTCGGCGGCGAGAAGCCGGATCAGATCCCAGAATTGACGTCGCGCCTCCGGGTCGAAGCCGGTGGTCGGTTCGTCCATGAACAGCAGTTCGGGGGTGGCGATGATGCCGAGCGCGACGTCGAGCCGGCGGCGCTGACCGCCCGACAGGGTCCGCACCCGGGAGTCCGCGGTCGCCGCGAGCCCGACGAGGTCGAGCACGTCGTCGGCCGCGCGGGCCTGTCCGTAGCACTGCCGGAACATCTGCACGGTCTCGGCGACGGTGAGCACACCGAAGTCGCTGGCCTCCTGCAGCACGATACCGATCTTGGCACGCCACTGCCGATCCGCGGTTCCGGGATCTTCGCCGAGCACCCTGACCTGCCCCGCATCCCGCGTGCGGTGTCCCTCGAGGATCTCGATGGTCGTCGACTTGCCTGCGCCGTTGGGTCCCAGGATCGCGACGATCTCGCCGTAAGCGACGTCCAGGTCGACGTCGCGGACGGCGGCCAGCCGGCCGTAGGACTTGCTGAGCCCCCGGACGTGGACGGCAGGCGCCTGATCTGCCGCGGTCACCGCTAGCCGGCCCCTTCCAGGTCGTCGAGCAAGGCGCGCAGTTCGTCGTCGGACAGCGTCTCGATCAGGCGGTCGAAGTCCTCTGCGGGAACCGCGGTCTCGGCGTCGTGGCCGGCCGCCTCGGCCTCGCTGTCCGCGTGGATCTGCCGGAGCTCGGAGAGTATCCGTGCCGCGAGGGAGTTCACGCTGACACCGCGCAGGATCTCGAGCACCGGCAGGTCGATGGAGAACATGCTGTTCACCCGCACCCGGAACTCCATCGCCATCATCGAGTCCAGGCCCAGGTCGTCGAGCATCACCTCGGGATCGATATCGCTCGGCGCGCAATCGAACACGTTGGCCACCACGGTGCGGACGTGTTCGGTCACGACGCCGAGCCGTTCGTCATCGGGGGTGGCGGCCAGGATGTCGATGATCGAGGCCCCTCCGGCGTCCCCGCCTGCGGCGCCGGTGTCCTGGAGGTCGCCGAAGATCGCCGGCAGGTGTGCGCTGAAGCTGGCCTGGCGGGCGCGCCCCCAGTCGGCGGTGATCGCGACGACGTGCGGCGTCTTCTGCGCGAGGAGCCGATCGAGGATCCGCACGCCCGCGCCGGGGGTGATCAGCTCGATGCCCCGCTGCGCATAGATCCGTTCCAGCTTCAGCTCCTCGACCATGCCGACCGACCACGGACCCCAGCCGATCGTCAACGCGGGCAGCCCGCGCAGCCGGCGGTAGTGCGCGAAGGCGTCGAGGTAGGCGTTGGCGGCGGCGTAGTTGCCCTGCCCGGGGGAGGCGATCACCGAGCCGGCCGACCCGAACATCACGAAGAACTCGAGCTCGGCCTTCTCGAAGGCGTTGTGCAACAGCCGGGTTCCGATGACCTTGGGGGCCATCACCGTGGCGAAATCCTGCTCGGTCATGTTCACCAGCAACCGGTCGTCGACCGATCCGGCGGCGTGCACGATGCCGCGGATCGGGGGCAGGCCGCCCTGCAGGTACTCGTCGCGCCAGCGTTCGACCTGCTCGGCATCGGTGATATCGACAGCGGCGCACCGCACCTGGGCGCCGAGGCGTTCGATCCGGCGGATCGTCTCGACGGTTTCGGCTTGCGGGTCGTCCTGCGGTAGATGCGGCCACAGGGCGCGGGCGGGGATCTCCCGGCGGCTCAGCAGCGTGATGTGCCGCGCACCGCGCTCGGCGAGGTAGAGGGCGACGCTGCGGCCGAGCGCTCCGGTGCCACCGGTGACGACGTAGGTGGCGTTGGCGCTCAGCTTGGTCGGGAACGGTTTGGTCAGTGTCGCGCAGGGACGCAGGCGGGGCGCCAGCGTGGCGTCGCTCCGGAGCGCGATCTGGTCCTCGCCGTCGGTGCCGAGCAGGTGCCGGCAGAGCTGTTCGGCGGTCAGGTCCACGTCGTCGGTGTCGTCGATGTCGACCAGTCCGCCCCACAGTTCGGGGAATTCCTGATGTCCGATGACCCGGCCCAGACCCCACACGGTGGCCTGGTCGACGGCCAGTTCCTCGGTGCCCAGCGCCGGTTGCGCGTTGGCGGTGACCACGTGCAGGCGCGGTTTGGCCCCGTCGAGTTGGGCGAGCGCGTTGACCAGGTGCAGCAGCGTGATGACACCGAGCCGGTCGTCGGAGCCGGCGTAGATGTCCACGGGCCAGAGGTCGACGACGCCGGTCAGTGCGCCGTCCCGTGCGGCCAGTACGGCAAGGAGCTCCCGAACCTGTTCTGCCCGTTGCGGGTTGACGGCGTACCCCTCGTCGACCGCGGTGAGTGTGTCGACCGGTTGGTGGATGACCTCGCAGACGCGGTGTCCGCGTGCGCGCAGTTGCCGGCCGAGTGCCGCGCCGAATCCGACGGTGTCGTCGAAGATCAGCCACGAACCGGCCCCGGTGGCTTCAGCCTCCTCGGCCTCCTCAGCCTCGGCGGTTGCCGGGAGGGCTTGCCACTGCACCTCGTAGAGGCCGCGGTCGATGCGCTCGGTCGACATCGCCGAGGATGCGCTGAGCGACTGGACCGTGAACCCGTGCAGCACCGCCAGGGTCTCGCCGAGTCGGTCGACGATCGTGATGTCGCTCTCGATCTCCTCCCGCCCGGCCGACACGACGCGCACGTGGACCGTCATGTCCTGTTGCGGCCTGCCGTAGACGGCGCTGTGCCGCACCCGTGTCGGGAGGTAGGTGCCTGCGTCCGCCCCGGTGACGGCCGTCGTGCCGAACAGTGTCTGGAACGCGCCGTCGATCAGCGCGGGATGGAAGTGGAAGTCCTCGAGATCGGTGGCGACCCCGGCCGGGACGGCGAGTTGCGCTCTGGCCCAGCCCTCGCCGCCGGCGACGTCGCGCACCGGGCGGAACACCTCTCCGTACTCGAAGCCGAGCGACGCGGTGCGGGCGTAGAACTCGTCGGCGCTCAGGTGCACCGCGGTCCGGTCGTCGGTGGCGACGTCGTGCGCGGGCGGCGAGCCGAGGGTGTTGAGTTCGGCGGTCGCGGTCACCGTCCACCCGAAATCGCCGTCGCCGATCGCGGTGAACGCGGTGAACTCGATCGTGCCCTTGGCCTCGTCGAGGGTCGTCCGCACGACAGGGTCGCACGTGTCGTCCAGGATGAGGGCGCGGTGGAGTTCGAGATCGTCGACGCTGCAAGCAGATCCGTAGGTCACCGACGCTGCGGCCAATGCCATCTCGAGGAACACGGCGCCGGGGACCACCACGGTGCCCTGCACCTGGTGGTCGGCCAGGAACGGCAGCACGGTGGTGCTGAGCTCGACCTCCCATGCCGGGTGCGCGCCCGCCACCGGCTGTCCCAGGAGCGGATGCACCGGCTGGTAGTGCAGATCCTCGGCCGCCTCCGGGGTCTCGTTCCAGTACCGCTTCGACTGCCACGGGTAGGTCGGCAGCCCGACGAGGCGCGCACCGTCGGCGGGATGCACCGTCTCCCAATCGATGTCGTGGCCGTGGCTGTGCACGGTGGCGACGCAGTTCATCAGGGTGCGGGCGTCGTCGTCGCCGCGCCGCTGGCTCGGCACCGTGAGCACGCGTTGGGATCCGGCGATCTCCAGCAGTGACGCGGCCAGCACCGGGTGCGGGCCCAGCTCCACGAAATGGGTGTAGCCGTCGTCGAGCATCCGGCGCGCGGCGGCTTCGAAAAGCACGGTGGCGCGGGTGTTCTGCCACCAGTAGGCGGCGCCGGCTGCGTAGTCGGTGAGCCGTTCGCCGGTGACGGTCGAGTACAGCGGCAGGGTCGCCGTCGCCGACGACAGGCCGTCGAACGCGGCGTACAGGTCCTCTCTCACGGTGTCCATGTAGTGCGTGTGATAGGGCACCTTCACCGCGAGGTAGCGGTTGAAGATCTGCGCCTCGTCGAGTTGACGGACGATCTCAGCGAGGACGTCCTCGTCACCGGCGATCGTCACGGCGTGCGGGCTGTTGATCGCCGCGACGGACACCCGGCGGCCGAATTCCGCGGCGCTGGCGGGGTCGATCGTCTGCATCAGCGCTTCGGCGCCGAGGCCCACGGCGACCATGCGGCCCAGCCCGGTGGTGCGCTGCTGCAGCCGGCTGCGGTGGTAGATCACCGACACGGCCTGCTCGAAGGTGAGCAGCCCGGCGAGATGGTGCGCGGCCACCTCGCCGGCACTGTGCCCGATCACCGCGTCGGGCACCACACCGAAGTGGCGCAGCTGCTCGGCCAGCGCGATCTGGATCGCGAAATTGGCCGGCTGCGCGACCTCGGTCTCACCCATCCGGGTCGAGTCGTCGTCGCGCCGCAGTTCTTCCAGCAGTGACCAGCCGCTGTGGCGGGCGAACTCGCGGTCGGTGCGCTCGATGCTGGCGGTGAAGACGGGGTAGACGTCGAGCAGCCCCCGGCACATCTGCGCCCACTGCGGGCCCATGCCGGTGCAGACGAACGCCAGCTTCGGCGTCTCCGGCCCCGAGCGTCCCAGGACGGCCTGTCCGCCGCCGGCGGCCAGGGCGTCGAGCTGATCGCGGGCGTCGTCGATGCCGTCGACGGTCAGGGTGCGGCGGTAGCTCAGGTGCGAACGGCGCCGACTCAGGGTGTAGCCCAGGTCGGCCAGCGCCAGATCCGGTTGCGCGCGAACGTGATCGGCGAGCTGCCGGGCCGTGGCGGTCAGCGCCTCCTCGGAGCGGGCGGACAGGGGCAGCAGCGTCAGGGCCGCGTCCGCACGAGACTCACGGGGTGCAGCGGTGACGGTCGGCGGTTCGGCGAGCACGACGTGGGCGTTGGTCCCGCCGAACCCGAACGAGTTCACGCCGGCGACGCGCCGCTTCCCGCCGGGGAACGGCTGCGCGGTGCGCGGGACGTCGAGATGCAGGTCGGCCAGCGGGCTGCTCGGGGTAGTGAGGTGCAGGCTCGCCGGGATCGTCCCGTGCTGCAGCGCCAGTGCGGCTTTGATCAGCCCCGCGACGCCGGCACCGGCCTCGAGGTGGCCGATGTTGGTTTTCACCGAGCCGATCAGCAGCGGGTCGTCGGCGGAACGGTCGGCGGCGAGCGCACCGGCCAGCGCCCGTGTCTCGACGGGGTCGCCCACCGGGGTTCCGGTGCCGTGCGCCTCGACGTAGCCGACGTCGCCGGGCTGCACACCGGCCCGCTGCAACGCGGTGGTGATCGCCGCACGTTGGGCGTCTTCGCTGGGCACGGTGATGCCGTCGGTGTGGCCGTCCTGGGTGACGGCGGTGCCGAGGATCTGGGCGTAGATGTGGTCGCCGTCGCGCACCGCCTCGGACAGGGGTTTGATGACGACGACGGCGCCGCCCTCGCCGCGGGCATAGCCGTCGGCGGATTCGTCGAAGGCCTTGCAGCGACCGTCGGGGCTGAGGAAGCCGCTCTTGGATTCGGCGATCGCGGTGTTGGGGCCGACGATGATGTTGACCCCGCCGGCCAGCGCGAGGGTGCAGTCACCGTTCCAGATGCTCTGTGCGGCAAGGTGGACGGCGACCAGTGAGCTGGAGCAGGCGGTGTCGATCGCCATGCTCGGACCGCGGAAGTCGAACGCGAACGAGATCCGGTTCGCGAGCATCGTCATCATCATCCCGGTCGCGGAATGCGGCTTGAAGCGGAACCGGCTGGTGCGGCCCTGGTTCTGCAGCAGCTGGTAGTCGAGCGTGAAGCCGCCGATGAACACGCCGACGTCGGTGCCGGCCAATCCTTCTGCGGGGATGCCGCCGTCTTCGAGCGCCTCCCAGGTGGCGTGGAGCAGCAGGCGCTGCTGGGGATCGAGAAGGTTCGCCTCGCGCGGGGAGATTCCGAAGAACGCGGCGTCGAACTGGTCGATCTCCTCGAGGTATCCGCCGCGTCGGGTGACCATCTTGCCGGCTTTGCCCGGATGCGGATCGTGGAATCGGGGGGCGTGCCAGCGTGATTCGGGGACCTCGCGGGTGGCGTCGGTCTCACTGAGCAGCAGCCGCCAGTAGTCCTGCGGCGAGTCGACTCCGCCGGGTAGCCGGCAGCCGATGCCGACGATCGCCAGCGGCTCCCGGTGCTGGTCGGCAGGTTCGGTCATGCCTGTCATCGGGCCGCTGCGGTGCACAGAACCCAGTCGGTGCTGATCGGGTTGATCGCCTGCTGCTCGCGGTACACCGACCGGAGTTCGCGCAGCAGCGAATCCCGTTGCCACGCCTGGGCCTGGGCCATCACGTCGTCGTCGGAGAAGCGCGACGCCTTGTCGGTGAGCACGTCGTCGATCACCTGGCCGGCGACCTGACGCAGCAGCAGCGCATTGGCGTCGAACTGCTCACGGACCGCCGCGGACGTGCCCATCATCGAATGGTGCAGCACCGCCATGAAGTTCAGCGGCACGTACAGGTCGACGAACCGCGGCGGCGAGGGGTCGTGTTCGACGGCGGCCCACTCGCGCAGGAACTGCTGCATGCGGTTGCTCAGGTCGATCAACCCCTGCAGGTAGGGCACGAGTTCGGGATCGTCGGCGACCTGGGTGAATCGGTCGTTGCTGTACAGGAATCCGATGAAGCCCCAGTAGAAGGCGATGTCCCAGATGACCTTGACCGCCATCACCGACGGCGAGCCCATCAGCACGTACTGATCGCGGTAGATGTTGCACCACATGTCGGTCAGCGAGCGGAACAGGGAGTCGCTGATGGCGGCGCGGGCGACGACGTCGGCGCCGTCGAGCTCGCGGGTGATCAGGTCGGTGACCAGTCCGTTGCCGATGGCGACCAGGTCCAGCCCCGACGAGTAGAGCGGATCGAGGAAGACGCCCGCGTCACCGGTGAGGCACCAGCGGGCCTGTCCGTCGTAGACCTTGTCGACGGTGTGGCTGTAGTTCTTCATCACCCGGAAGTCCTGGATCTGCTCGGCGTGTTCGTCGAGCACGGCGGCGCATTGCGGTTCGTGCCGGCGCAGCCAGGTCATCGCCTTGTCCAGGGTGTTGTACTCGTCGAAGGGGTGGAAGGCCGGGTCGGCCACGATGCCGACGCTGGTGGCGCCGGAAGCGAGCCGGATCAGCCACACCCAATAGCCCTCGCCCATCAGGTGATTGGTCGAGAATTCGCGTCGGCCCTCGGTCAGCCGGGAATGCCAGGTCGGGTCGTCGCTCCAGCCGCCGACGTCGATCTCGGTCTTGATGCGCAGCCACGCCGCGCTGCACTGGTGTCCGTTGGCGCGCTTGAGATCCAGTTCGCGGGGGAGCAGCCGGTTGCGGCCGGACGCATCGACGACCCAGCGGGCGGTGGTCTCGGTGACGTCGTCGTCGCGCTGGATGGACAGCCGGTGCGGCGCGGTACCGGCGCCGAGGTCCACCGACCGGACGCGGCCGGTGGCGAACGCGACACCGTCGGCGACGCAGCGGCGGTAGAGCTCGTTCTCCAGCCGGCCGCGGTCGATCTGATAGGTGGTCTGCGGCACGAACGCGCTGCTGCCGACCTCCACCCGCTGGGCGATGTCGGTGTTGCCGTTGTTGGTGAAGAACATCCGCAGCCCCATCTTGCGCAGCTGGGCGTCCTGCAGGTGATCGGCCAGGCCGAGCCGGTCACGCAGATAGTGCGCGGAGATCTCGACCGTGGACTCACCGACGGTGTGGGTGATCTCGGGCACCGGGTGCGGTGTCGGCTCGACGACCAGGACCCGGGTCCCGGGGCGCTCGGAGCGCAGTTGCAGCGCCAGCGTCAGGGCCGCGACACCGCCGCCGATGATCGCGACATGGTGCTCGCTCGGGTCGTCACCGGCCGCGGCGAGCCGCGATTTGATGCGTCGGGCGAGAGCGTCCCGTGCCTTGTCATCGAGTTGCGACACCTGCGCTCGCACGTCCACGGTCGTCCTTAAGTTCGTAGTTGCAGTTACTTCGTGTTGTTACGTTGGGCTGTGACCCGGGTGGGTCGGGTGAGGCTGCATGGTCGTAGCCGGCCCTGGTGGTGCGGCNTCCTTAAGTTCGTAGTTGCAGTTACTTCGTGTTGTTACGTTGGGCTGTGACCCGGGTGGGTCGGGTGAGGCTGCATGGTCGTAGCCGGCCCTGGTGGTGCGGCTTGAAAGGACTGGCCGCCCGGCCTGCCTGGACTCCTCTGGCCGCTGATTGAGATCTGCGATGTGATCGCTTGTTTAAGGAAATGCTGGCGGGGTTGTCCATGGGGATCATGTTGGTAGACAGGCGAAAAGAGGGGGGATGACGACGGGCCAGGTGTGGGCTGGAGTGGATGTTGGTAAAGAGCATCACTGGGTTTGTGCGGTCGACGACAGCGGGAAGGTGGTGTTGTCGCGCCGGCTGGTCAACGACGAGCAACCGATCCGGGAGCTCGTCGCTGAAATCGACGAGCTGGCCGAGCGAGTGTCGTGGACGGTGGACCTGACCACGGTGTATGCCGCACTGGTGTTGACGGTGCTGGCCGACGCCGGCAAAACGGTCCGGTATCTGGCCGGCCGGGCGGTGTGGCAGGCCTCGGCGACCTACCGCGGTGGGGAGGCCAAAACCGATGCCAAAGACGCTCGGGTGATCGCCGACCAGGCGCGCATGCGCGGCCAGGACTTGCCCGTTCTGCATCCCGATGATGACTTGATCAGCGAGTTGCGGATGCTCACCGGCCATCGCGCCGACCTGGTGGCCGACCGCACCCGCACGATCAACCGGCTGCGCCAGCAACTCGTCGCGGTCTGCCCGGCCCTGGAACGAGCCGCCCAACCGAGCCAAGACCGTGGCTGGGTGATACTGCTGGCGCGCTACCAGCGTCCCAAAGCGATTCGACAAAGCGGTGTTTCGCGGCTGACCAAAGTCTTGACCGATGCCGGTGTGCGCAACGCCGCCTCGATCGCGGCGGCTGCGGTGGCTGCAGTGAAAACCCAGACGATGCGCCTGCCCGGCGAAGAGGTGGCCGCCGGGTTGATCGCTGATCTGGCGCGGGAGGTGATCGCCCTCGATGACCGCATCAAGACCACCGACGCCGACATCGAGGGCCGATTTCGCCGCCATCCACTCGCCGAGGTGATCACCAGCATGCCCGGCATAGGATTTCGGCTGGGCGCCGAATTCCTCGCCGCCGTTGGTGATCCCGCGCTGATCGGATCGGCTGACCAACTCGCGGCCTGGGCCGGCCTGGCGCCAGTGTCTCGAGACTCCGGAAAGCGCACCGGACGACTGCACACCCCCAAGCGTTACAGTCGCCGACTGCGCCGAGTCATGTACATGTCGGCGTTGACCGCGATCCGCTGCGACCCAGATTCCAAGGCCTATTACCAGCGCAAACGAGACGAAGGAAAGCGGCCGATCCCCGCCACCATCTGCCTGGCGCGACGGCGCACCAACGTTCTCTACGCCCTCATCCGTGACAACCGGACCTGGCAACCTGATTCACCCCCGGTCACCGCCGCGGCTTGACTTCTTCATTGAGAGTCCTTTC
>NZ_JYNL01000049.1 GCF_001044235.1 Mycolicibacterium chlorophenolicum
GGCCGCGCGTCAGGCGGTCAGCACAACGCTCGTCGCTACCGGGAAGCAGGTCTGTCAGGTCGAGAGCCAGGGTCCTATTCGTGGGCGTTCCGTCGTGGCCGAGCCGGCTCACCCTCTCGCCGTTGCGATCTGCCATACATGCAATAATACGCATGTGTGCATATGAACCGTCAACCCTCGTCCACGAAGTCAGCCACGTCGGCACGATGCGTCACACCGATGTCGATTGAGCGGATGCATCGACCAGAAAGATTCGATGGCGAGCGCGGCGCCGCCGAGAGACAATCGCCGCCGCCCACGTCCGGCGTGCGGGCGGCTGCCACGACCCGTGAACGTTCACGGCGTGTCTAGCCCATCGCATGACGGAGGGTGGGGGTCATCAAGGAGATATCCGAAGCCATTGAGCCGCATATCCGTTCGGAGCGGTGGGCTCGGTCGATTAGCTGATAGCCATTTCCTGAGCGCGGCGGCTTGGTGCTCGCGGGAGGCATCGACCACGCCGGCGTCGTCGAGAACGAAGTAACAGAGGGTTGCTTCGCCGTAACGACCGTCGATCATGCCCACGTCGGCAGTTGCCCTAACGTCGGCTGCCGCGACGCGAATTTCGAGGAGCGTCCAATCGGCGGGCGATCCTGAACCTGGACGCCGGCGCAACCATTCCTGGAACTCCACGTGTAACGCGGACGGCAGGGGGTGCCCGCTGCGGGATAGGGCTGTGACCACCACCAGTAGGGCCTGGCTCGGCTCACCAACATGTAGCGCCGTGAGCGCGGCCAAACGCTGCTCTTCTGATAGGCAGGGTTCGGCGGCCTCCCACATCACCTCAGCCATCTCGAAGTCTCCCCTGATCACTTCGACGGCCCAGGCGATTCGCCGACCCACCTTGGCTTCGACCGCGGGCGCATCTGCCTCAGAATCCGAACGTCCTGCGAATGGCGTTGCATCAGAATGGAATGGCGTACTTTCTCGCTTTTCGGCATCATGGCGGGCCGTTTAGGTGCGCACTTCGACGTCGTCGATCCTGGTGACGTCGCCGTCCTCGGGACCGTGCGCGCGACCCACGTGGGCTTCGGCGCGCATCCGCTCGACCATGTGCGGGTAGTGCAGCTCGAAGGCTGGACGCTCCGACCGGATGCGGGGCAGCTCGGTGAAGTTGTGCCGCGGCGGCGGGCAGCTGGTGGCCCACTCGAGCGAATTGCCATAGCCCCACGGATCGTCGACGGTGACGACCTCGCCGTAGCGCCAGCTCTTGAAGATGTTCCACAGGAACGGCAGCGTCGAGGCGCCCAGGATGAATGCACCGATGGTGGACACGATGTTCAGCGTGGTGAAGCCGTCGCTGGGCAGGTAGTCGGCGTAGCGGCGCGGCATGCCCTCGTTGCCCNAATGCTTCGCCGAGGTCTTTTCGCGTTGCGGCTGCGACGACGGGGTCGCCGGTGGAGGCGCCCAGGATGAATGCACCGATGGTGGACACGATGTTCAGCGTGGTGAAGCCGTCGCTGGGCAGGTAGTCGGCGTAGCGGCGCGGCATGCCCTCGTTGCCCAGCCAGTGCTGCACCAGGAACGTGGTGTGGAAGCCGATGAAGGTTAGCCAAAAGTGCAGCTTGCCCAGCCGCTCGTCGAGCAACCGGCCCGTCATCTTCGGGAACCAGAAGTAGATCCCCGCATAGGTGGCGAACACGATGGTGCCGANCCGGCCCGTCATCTTCGGGAACCAGAAGTAGATCCCCGCATAGGTGGCGAACACGATGGTGCCGAACAGCACGTAGTGGAAGTGCGCGATCACGAAATAGCTGTCGGTGACCTGGAAGTCGATCGGTGGGCTGGCCAGCAGCACCCCGGACAGACCACCGAGCAGGAACGTCACTATGAAGCCGACGGAGAACAGCATCGGCGTCTCGAACGTCAACTGCCCCTTCCNGGGCTGGCCAGCAGCACCCCGGACAGACCACCGAGCAGGAACGTCACTATGAAGCCGACGGAGAACAGCATCGGCGTCTCGAACGTCAACTGCCCCTTCCACATCGTGCCGATCCAGTTGAAGAACTTGATGCCCGTCGGTACCGCGATCAGGAACGTCATGAACGAGAAGAACGGCAACAGCACCGCACCGGTGGCGTACATGTGGTGCGCCCACACCGCCACCGACAGCGCCGCGATACCGAGCGTCGCGTAGATCAGGGTCGTGTAGCCGAAGATCGGCTTACGGCTGAACACCGGGAAGATCTCCGACACGATGCCGAAGAACGGCAGCGCAATGATGTACACCTCTGGATGGCCGAAGAACCAGAACAAGTGCTGCCACAGCAACACACCTCCGTTCGCCGGGTCGTACACGTGCGCGCCCAGGTGGCGGTCAGCGGCCAACGCGAACAATGCCGCGGTCAGCAGCGGAAACGCCAGCAGCACCAGGATCGACGTCACCAGGATGTTCCAGGTGAAGATCGGCATCCGAAACATCGTCATGCCCGGCGCACGCATACACACCACGGTGGTGATCATGTTGACCGCGCCTAAAATCGTGCCCAGCCCGCCGACGATCAGGCCGAGAATCCAGAGGTCGGCGCCGGCGCCTGGTGAATTGATCGCACTAGACAAGGG
>NZ_JYNL01000050.1 GCF_001044235.1 Mycolicibacterium chlorophenolicum
GACCGCTGTGGGTTCAGGATTTCTGAAGGGTCAGATCGACGAACTCAGGGCAGAACTTCGCTTCGGAGCATACGCGGGCCGTGCGCCGAGTTATTGCACACGCTCAGCACATCAGCGCCACGTAAAGAACCCGGTCAGCTGAGCTTATTCTCCGAAATTGCAGTGGATCGCCTGCTACCTTTTCCTGAATTGCTGGTTCTGCTGACGAACCTGCGACGGCGAGAATTGGGGGTTCGCCATGTCTGTATTGGGTGAACGCGCGGTCGTTCTGGGCGCGAGCATGAGCGGACTGCTCGCGGCCAGAGTGCTCTCTGACTTCTACCGGACGGTTACGGTCGTCGAGCGTGATGTGTTGTCCGACGAACCGGAGAGCCGGCGGGGTGTGCCGCAGGGACGCCATGGCCATGTGTTGCTCGCGCGCGGTGCGCAGACTGTGGGTGAGCTGTTCCCAGGGATTCTTGATGAGCTGGTCGCCGACGGCGCTCCCGTTTGGGATGACGCCGAATATTGCCGGCTGTACCTCTCCTTCGGTGGGCACTTAATGCCGCGATCCGGCAAGGCAGCCGTCGATGATCCCAAAGCAAACGCGCTTTATCAGCCGAGCAGGCCGCTTCTGGAGTGCCATGTCCGGCGGCGGCTGCAGGCCATTGAAAACGTCACGATCGTCGACGGCCAGGACGTGGCTGGCCTGACATCGACGGCAGATCGCAAGCGCGTCACCGGTGTTCGGGTGGTCGATCGCGGCGGCGGGTCCGAACAGGAGCTGACCGCGGATCTTGTGGTCGACGCGATGGGCCGCGCTGCCCATACACCGGCCTTTCTGGAAGGCCTCGGGTATGGGCGACCGGCTGAGGACCACGTCGTCGTGCACACCACTTACGTCAGCCAACTGCTGCGGATCCCGCCGGGCACCCTCAAGGAGATGCTGACCCTCGTTGGCGCCGCTCCTGGTCGGCCAACGGGGATGTTTCTGTTCGGCTATGAGAACGACACCTGGATGTTCACGGTATTCGGGATGGTCGGACACCAACCGCCCCGCGATTTGGCCGGCATGCTGTCCTTCGCCCAGGACTTCGCCCCGGCACACGTTTTGGCGGCAGTGCAGGCGGGTGAGCCAGTGGCACCTGTGGTGCAACACCGGCTGCCTTCCAGCCAGTGGCGACGCTACGACAAGATGCGGCGATTTCCCGAAGGTCTGCTCGTCACGGGTGATGCGATGTGTAGCTTCAATCCGGTCTACGGCCAAGGTATGTCGGTAGCGGCGATGGACGCTCTGGCACTGCAGGAGTCATTGCGCCGCGGCGTCACCGGCCTGTCGCGACGCTACTTTCGGGCTGCGGCGAAGTCGATCGGGGTGGCCTGGGGACTCGCGGCTGGTCCTGACCTGGCATTCCCAGAGGTCGAAGGACGACGAACGCCTGCGATGCGGCTTACCAACCGGTTTGCGGACTGGGTGCTGACCGCCTGCGAGACGGACCCCGTGGTGCATGCCCAGTTCACTAGGGTCACTGGCCTGGTCGAGCCGCCTTCGCACTTATTCGATCCGTCGTTCATTTACCGGGTTGCGACCGTCAATCGGCGTCGCCGGCAACGTGGTTCGCAGCCTCAGCCAGCTGGCGTGGCGCGCATAGCGGACGGCCATACGCCTTTACCCGAGACCTTGTCGGAGTAATCACCAAGAAACCGAACCTGCGGCGTTCATCATTCGCGCCGTAGCGATCACCCACAGGCGGCCGAACGGCCTCTCTCGCCGTTGCGCCGTGCCACACTGTCGACCATGACGGTGGTTCTGGTGCACGGCAATCCGGAGACTGACGCAATCTGGGGCCCTCTGGTCGACGCTCTCGGACGCGACGATGTGATGCGCTTGTCGCCGCCGGGATTCGGTGCCCCGCTGCCCGACGACTTCTCCGCGACGTACCTTGCCTACCGTGACTGGCTCGAAGATGAGCTTGAGCGCATCGACGAACCGGTCGACCTCGTCGGGCACGACTGGGGCGGCGGCCATGTGATTAACGTGGTCATGCATCGACCCGGCCTCGTGCGCAGCTGGGCCAGCGACTGCGTCGGATTGTTCGACCCCGACTACGTCTGGCACGACCTCGCTCAGGTATGGCAGACGCCCGGCGACGGCGAGCAGCACGTCGACACCATGCTTGGCGGCACCGTCGAGGACCGCGCCGCCCAGATGACCGCGTTAGGCATACCTGCGGACATCGCGACGTCGATCGCCGCAGCGCAGGGTCCGGAGATGGGTCGGGCGATCCTGTCCTTGTACCGCTCGGCGCGGCAACCCGCGATGGCCGAAGCTGGCCGCGCGCTGGAGTCTGCCGCGGCTCGACCGGGACTTTCACTGCTAGCCACCGAGGATCCATACATCGGCTCCGACGACATCCGGCGTCGCGCGGCTGAACGAGCCGGTGCCCACACGGAGGTGCTCAGTGGGCTGGGGCACTGGTGGATGGTGCAGGACCCGGCTCGCGGCGCGGCGGCCCTTACTGACTTCTGGAAAACGCTCGACTAAGTAGATGCGGGTGCGTGATCGGCATAAAGGATCTGGCGCGCTGCCTCGGAGTAGCGGATGGCTGTGTGGTGGGAGATTCCGAATACCGCGGCCAAGTGGAGGGGGTCCGGGCCGCGGTTGAGGGCTTCCTCGAGTTGTCGGTCGACGCGGAGTCGATCGAGCGTTGCGCTGAGACCGGCGAAGAGCTGGATGATGGTGTAGTCGCTGACCGGGCGGGTGTCGTTGGCTGTCTGACCGGTCACCAAAAGGTGCGGGTTGGCCGTGTTGGGCCATGTTTGGCGGCGAAAGTCTAAGTAGGTGAGCAGGGTTCGGTGGGTCAGCTCCTCAACGCGTCGGGTGTGCCCGCCGATGGTGATGCGCCGCGCACCAATATCGATGTCGTCGAGACGGATCACTCGAATGTCTGCCGGGCGCGCCGCATGGACCGCGGCAAGCACCAACGCGATTCGGTGTTGTGGCGTGGTGGCCGCGGCGACCGCCCCGCGGTAGGCGTCTTCGTCGATGGGAAGCAGGACCGATAGCTCTACGCGTCCAGGTCGCAGTTGGGCGGTGGGATTGACAAAGATCCGCTTTTCCCGTTTGAGGAACTTGAACAGCGATCGTAAGACAACCAGGGCCTGACTGCGCGCACTCGCGGGGAGCGACTCGACTGCCGAGAGTACGTCGTGTGATGTGATCTCACGTAGATGGTCATGGTCAGCCGACCACTGCCGCAATATCGGCGCGACGACGCGGCAGTATTCACTGGCGGTTCCGGCTTTCCGGGGTTTCGATCGTGGTGATCCGTTGCGCAGCCGGGCAAGCCAGTCCAGGGCATCGCGACGAATCGCGGGATCAACGTCGGCGAGGCGACGCTGCCAGTTGATCTCGATGGTGTCGACTCGATCGTCAAGGAGTAGCCCGGCTTCATCCAGCACGGCGGCAAGGCGGGTCACGCTGATACGAAGGTGGGTCGTCAGGGCCCCCAATTCGGAGTGCGGCACGAGTTCGTCTGGCGGTCGGCACGCCAGGGCGACGATCAGCCCGCGCCCGACGTCATACCGCAGGCGTGACGACCATCCATAGGCTCCCGCAACCCGATCGGCGGTGCGCATCGCCCGCGCGATGTGCGGTTGCCGCAGTGCCTCCTCAAACCACTCGCTGAACGGTGGGCGCTCGAATTTGGCTAGATCCCGGCGGGTTTCGAAAAGCCGATACTGACCGAGGCCTTCTGCTGGTTCGAACGCCTTCGGCGGAGTTAAGGTACGTCGTAGGCGCTTCTGTGGTCGATGCTCCGCTGGCAGGCGGTAGCGTAGGGCTCGGAGCATGTCGGCGAAGAACAGCTGGTGACCGTCGAGCGTGCCGAGAATCGGTATGAGGGAGTCGCCATGGCCAGGGCGGGCGCGACGGCTGGCCTCGGTCCAACACAGACGGCAGAATCCCTTGCTGCAGTGAAGGATTCGCCTGCATGCCCCGCATTGTTGGCGCGTGTCGGCGTGGTTTCGATTGAACCCCCAGCAGGCTGCACAGCGTGGGTTCCACCGCAATGGTCCCCACGCGAGGCAGTCGATGCAGCTGCCGATGCGCATTCGCTGCGGGGCTCGAGTCATGCGGGAGGAAGGCTGCGGCCGCGGGGTGCGCGCGGCCGGACGGCCGGCGGTTGTTTCGCTTCATCGCCGACGGCGGACGCATCGACAGACGTCGCCGGGGCGGCCGGGGCAACGGTGTCGTGTTCACGAAGGAGCAACTCTTCGGGCCCACAGTCAAGGACGGAGCAGATCACCTCGAGTTCGTCGAGTTTGATGCTGTGCGGCTGACCCGACCACAGCCCAGACATCTTGCCTGCACTGATCACCAGTCCCCGTTCACCGAGCAGGCGTTGAAATTCGCTTGCTTTCCATATTCCGCGGTTGGCCGCGGCCAAACGGAGGTTCCACCTCATGGGAGGAGTCCTTCCAGACGACGGGCTGCCCTGTGTTGGCCTTGAATCCATGCGTCTTCGATGTGCTCGCGGTGCACGTGCACGTACCGCATAGTGGTTGCGACCCACTCGTGCCCAAGCACCTCCTGGATGGCCAGAAGATCCATTCCGGACCGATATAGCTGCGAGGCGCAGTAGTGCCGCAGCACGTGCGGCGTGAGGCGTCCCTGCCACTGAGGAAGGTGCCGCTGCACCGCTTCTCCGAGCGCCGCGCGCAGCGGCTCGCGCGAGATGCGCCCGTTGATGCCGTCGGCGTTGCGGCGTTCGGACGGGAACAGCGGTGCTCCGGGCTGATCCCACCCGTCACCGAAATGGGCCCAGACGTCCTCGACGAACCACCGCAGGGTTCGATCGGCACCGTTGATCAACGGAACCAGACGCTGCTTGGGGCCTCGCCCTCGCGAGCCTTTGCCGTAACGAACGTGCAGCTTGCCGAACCGGCCCAGATGCCATTTGATGTCATCGAGATCCAGACAGCGACACTCGTTGATCCGCACCCCAATTCGGGCCATCAGTTGCGCTGCAGCGAAGCTTCTGGCCATCGGCGCGAACTTGCGGCACGTGCGCAGATCATCACGCCAAGCGGCAAACAGGGCATCGACCTCAGCCTCGGTCGGCGGCACCCGGATCGCGATCGTCGGAGTCCCACGCGGCTTGTTGACCTCGTCGATCGGGCACTCAATGGCCCGCCCGGTGATGTTGTAGATCTCGACCTTGTGGCGCAACTCCAGATATTCAAAGAAGATCGACAGCGTGCCGGCCTTGCCGTGGCGGGTTGCCGGCGCTGCACTGCGTAACACTTTGCCGAAGTACTCGTCGGCGTGTCGTGGTTCCATCTCCCACAACGGTGTACTGAGCCACTCCCGGATCTGTTCCAGGTCGATGAGGTCTTGGCTAATAGTCGCATCGGCCATCCCCGCAGCCGCGCGCGCCAGCACGAACCCGGCCATGACGTCGGTCTCGAACTCGGCAAGCTCCTCAGGCGTGGTCGGCGGCCGAGCGCCACGAAGGTCATGCACCGGGGCCATCGCGCGCGCCATGCACGTCCCCCTCACTTCAGCCAATCTCGCGGAACGTCATCCTATACGATATAGCTTCAGTAATCATGAAACTTCATCAGAATGAAGTAGTTCTGGCAAGAGGACCAGCTTGCGGCTGATCAGGGCAGATAGTGACGACTCAGCGTCCAGCGAAGAGCCCGACGAACCCAGGGCAACTTACATAAGGGGGTAGCGGCNTAGTTCTGGCAAGAGGACCAGCTTGCGGCTGATCAGGGCAGATAGTGACGACTCAGCGTCCAGCGAAGAGCCCGACGAACCCAGGGCAACTTACATAAGCGGATACCAGCCGGTGCGGCGATCGTTGTTGAACAACGCGTCCTTGATCGCCCGTGACGATTCGCCATTTTCGAAGCCGACGACGTGACGATAGCGGCGACCGGCGGTCACAGCGGCAATGACGGGATCCAGACAGTTGCCTCTGGCATGGATGGAGCACATCCGCGTGCCGCCGATCTGAGGAAGCGTTCCCGCCGAGAGCATTTCGTCGGCCAACGAGTAGGCGGCAGTGTGTAGACGTTGGGGCTCAGTTGAGTCCTGGAGGGACCTCGACGCCTTCGCCGCTGGCGGTGGTCTTGCGCTGTGAGCGGCCCACCTGGATGAAGCGAATGTGGTAGCGGCGCAACGCGGGAAGGACGATCTCCTCCACGTCGCGGATCGTTTGCTCGAACTCTCCCCCGGTGTCGGCCGAGATGACGATGAGGTCTCGTAGGTCGAAGTCGCGGCTCGACGGGTCGGTGAGCCACCGGAGCAATATGGCCGTGGAGTCGACGCCCATCCCGTAACTCATCACAACTGTTGACCTACAGTCTGTTTCGGCTATGCCGGGGAGCTGGTCGTTGCCCGCATTCATTGGGATTCGCTCGTTTCGCTGGTTCCGAAGTGTTGCCTATAGTTTACCGGCCGTAAACTATAGGCAACAGGTCAAACCCGAGGAAGGAATCCCAAATGACCACCACCACCTAGGAGCACGGAGTCCTGGCCCCGGCTGCCGGCGCGGTGGTAATCGCGGCGCCGATCATTAGAGCGAGGGTGGCCAAGATCCTTGTCATGGGTGTGCTTCCGCCGGGTTCGAAGGGAGGAGTGGTTGTTGTCGTGTGGGTCGCTGGGGCCACCAGCTGGCTTCGCGTAGGAGTGTGGCGATCGCGGGCACGGTGAGGGTACGTACGACGAAGGTGTCGAGTAGCAGCCCGGCGCCGATGATGAGGCCGGCTTGAATCATGATGGCGACGGAGCCGACCATGAGGCCGAACATGCTGGCGGCGAAGATCAGGCCCGCGGAGGTGATGACGGCGCCGGTGTTGGCGACGGTGCGCAGGACGCCGACACGGATGTTACCGCCGGATTCTTCGCGCAGTCGTGAGACGAGCAGCATGTTGTAGTCGGCGCCGACGGCGACGAGGATGATGAATGCCAATAGTGGTACGGGCCAGGCGATTTCTTGGCCGAATCCCCATTGGAAGACCAGGACGCCGATGCCGAGGGAGGCCAGGTAGTTGAGTAGGACGGTGCCGAGCAGGTAGAGCGGCGCCAGCAGCGCGCGCAGGAGCAGGACCAGGATGAGGCCGACGATGAGGGTGGTGGCGATGGCCAGTTGCGCGAAGTCAGCCCAGAGGAGTCGTTGGATGTCGGAGTTCACGGCGGGGAACCCGGCGACGGAGACAGTGGCTTCTGCCAGTGAGGTGTTGGGTCGTGCGGTGTTGGCGGTATGGGTGATTTGGTTGGCGAGGTCCATGGCTTCGACGCTGTAGGGGTCGTAGCTGGTTTCGATCATGAAGCGCGCGGTCTTGCCGTCGGGTGCGAGGAATTGTTTGGCGACGTCGGTGAACTGTCTGTTCTCGAAGGCGTTGGCGGGTAGGTAGAACCCGCTTGCTGAGTCGGAGTCGGTGGCCGCGCGTGCGGAGTTTTGCAATTGGGTGGCGATTTGGCTCATGCCGGAGAGCATTTCGATGTTGCTGTCGGCGAGGGTGCGCACACCGGTCGCGAGCGCTTGGGCGCCGGAGGCGAGTTGGCCGATTCCGTCTTGGAGGCGGTCGAGGTTGGCGGCGAGGTCGTCGGGGTTGCCGAGGGCGCCGAACGCCTTGTCCAGCGCGGCGACCGCGTTTTCGACGTTGGTGAGGGTGCCGGTGACGGTGGCGTTGGTGGCGGGGTTGTAGCGGTCGCCGAGGGCGGCGATCTGGTCGAAGAATCCGCCGTCACGCAGGGTGGTCAGGATTCGTACTTGGTCGCGGATTTGGGCGCATTGCGGTGTGGTCGCACACCATGGCGAGGTGTTGAGGGCGCCGACGAGCGGGTCGAGCATGGTGATCGCGTTCGCTGCTTGCTCGGCCAGCGGTCGCAGGCCGGGGCCGGATTGGATGGCTTGATCGGCGGCCGGGGCGGTGGCCGAAAGCTGTTGCAGTAGTGGACGGAACTGGTTGATTTGGGTGCCTGCTGATTGTGCTTGGTCGAGAATTCCGGCGAGAGGGGTCAGGGCGGTGCGCACCGTGGTGTCGAGTTGGGCCAGCCCGCCGGCGAGTTGATCGGCGCCGTCGGTGAGTTTGGCGAGATCGCCTTTGCGGGCGTTGCCCTCGGCGACGGCGCCGGCCATTTTGTCTCCGATCTGACCGTTCTGCCAGGCCAGTTCCGCTTGGTCGAGGCGTTCCCCGGTAGGGCGGGTGACTCCGGAAACCTTGGTGACGCCGCTGACTTGGGAGACGCGGGAGGCCATTTCGTCGAGGTCGGCGAGTCCTTTGCCGGTGCGCATGTCGGTAGGGTTTTCGACGACCAGGAATTGGGTGATGACGATGTCTTTGCGGAAGTGGCGGTCCAGCAGCTGGTAGCCCTGGTTGCTCGCGGTGCTGGCTGGTTGACCTTTGCGGTCGTCGTAGCTGATTTTGATGGTTGCCGCGACCGCGGACAGTGCGAGCAAGATGACCAGGCTGACGATCAGTAGCGGCACGGGGCGACGGACCACGGCCACGGCGACGCTGTTCCAGTAGCGGCGGGTGCGATCGGATTTAGGTTCCCCGATGCCGCGTTTGGCGGCGATCGCCAGTACTGGCGGGAGCAGGGTGACGGTGGCCAGGAAGCCGAACAGGACGGCGATGGCGCACGCCGGGCCGAGGGCGGCGAAGACGCTGAGTCGGGCAAAGACCATGGCGAGGAAGGCGAAGGCCACGGTCGCGGCGGAGGCGAGGATGACGCGTCCGATGCTGGCGGTGGCGTGGATGATGGCCTGGTCGGGGGGCACCTGCGCGCGGCGCTGTTCGTGGTAGCGGCTGATCAGGAACACAGTGTAGTCGGTGCCCGCGCCGAGCAGGATCGCGGTCATGAACGCAACCGTGAACTGGGAGACGGGCATGCCCATCTGGCCCAGCGCGGAGAGCACACCGCGTCCGACGGCCAGGCTCAACCCGATCACCAGCAGGGGCAGCAACGCGGTGAACACCGATCGGTAGACGATCAGCAGGATCAGCGCGATAATGCCGACGGTAGCGATCGAGATCAGCAGCAGATCATGCTCGGCGGAGGCGATCATGTCGCTGAACGTCGCTGGCGGACCGGTGACCTGCGCGGTGACCGTTGATCCGGCAAATACTTCTGCGGCGATGCTGCGCACCGCCTTCACCGACGCGGCGGCGGTGGGGTCTCCCAATGTGCCAGTCACCCCTACCGGCAAGTACCAGGCGCTGCGGTCGGGGCTGAGGGCTTGTGCTTCGGTGACCGGATCGGCCAGCAGGTCTTGAACCAGCAGGACGTGGTCGTGTTCGGCCTGCAGCCGGGCGACGAGTTCGTCGTAGCGCTGCCGTGCTGCCGGCGTCAGACCGTTGGGGTCTTCCATAGCCACAAAGAGCAGGGTCTTCGACCCTTCTTCGCTGAAGGCGGTGCTCATGCGTTCCACCGTCTGCAGGGAGGGCGCATCGCGGGGAATGAGGTCCACTGACTGCTGTCGCACCACGGTTTCCAATTGCGGAAACAGCAACGCTAACACCACGGCCGCGCCCAGCCAGGCCCCGATAACCAGCGCTTTGCGCCGCAGGGTGAATCGAGCCAGCGCAGCCAACCGGGCGCTGTACTCGCGGTTGTCCGCCGGGTCACCAGAGTCGTTACCGCGGCGCTGAGTTTGCGAGGCGGGGCCGGGGGAATCAGTCATGCCGTCGGTCACCGAACCTCCATGAGTCAACGATACTGTTAGTATCGCTACGCTACATCATGTAGCACAAAGGCGGACCTGGTGCGTCGGACACCAACTCGCCCGAAAAGGCGGCCTACCGCGGGTTGACGATGTTGGCGTTGTCGTCCTCAGGCACGTCGTGGCGCACCACGCGGACCCGGCCGTGGGGTAGGCACGCCATGTAGCCGTGACGTTTGCCGTACAGCTCCCACGCGGTCTGCTCAGCGTCGGGATCAACGTCGATGCGGTGTCCACGTGAAAAGCTCAGGTGCAGTCCCCCTCGTCGTCGGACCAGGCCCGGGTGCAGACCGCGCCAGCCAAATTGAGCAAGGGCCGCTCGTACACCGAGATTCGCAAAGGGTCGATGAGGACGGCCTCGACGGGAAATCGGTCGACAGCGGGCAGGGTCAGCGTCAGGGGGCGCGAGATGACGATTTCGTTGTAGTCATCGAGGTCCAGAACCAAGCCGTCACGCACAGAGACGCGTTGTACGACGCAGTCTTCGATCCATTGGGTGTACTTAGCCGTCTCCTTCGACACATCGGTGAGCCACTTCCCCAATATTACTACCGATGGTATCGCTGCGATACTAACAGTATCGTTAGGGTGTAATGCTGCCCGCATTCGCCCGGTAGACGACTCGTCGGGTGGCCCGATCGATGCGGTCGCGGGTTTCGGCCGCGGACACGCGGTCGCTGATGAAGGCAACCAGGTTGGCCAGCCAGATGTCGGCGACGATTCCGGCGACCTGCAGATCAGCCGGGCTGGGCTCACCGCCGGCGAGGGTGCGGGCCAGCAGCGTTTCGATCGCCGCAGCGGCGCGGTCGAGTTCAGCGGCGGCGCGGGTATCGGCCATCACGAAGGCCCGTGTCATCGCGTCGGTCAACAGCGGGTCACGCTGCCAGCGGTCGTGCAGGTGCTCGGTGAGCCGGTCCAGTCGCTGCTGCGGGGTGGAGGCACCGGTGGCCCAGTCACCGGAGGCGTCAAGGCGCTGAAACTCTCGGATCAGCGCCGCCACCAGCAGGTGGGTTTTCGCGGGAAAATAGCGGTAGAGGGTGCCCACGGCGATACCGACCCGCTCGGCAACTGTCCGCATGTGGACCGCGTCGTAGCCGCCGGTGGCAGCAACAGCGAGCGCGGCATCCATAATCGCTTCCCGGCGACGTGCTGAGGCACGTGACCGCAGCCCCCCAGCTGTATTGGCCTGGCCGGCAAGCGAATCCCCCTGAGTCTGTCCGGTTGTGCCGCCCACCCGCGCACTGACGACAGTCATGATGGCTGGTCGTTGTCGTCGCTGTGGCGCGAAAACTGCTCAAGAAGCTTACCGAATCCGCTGATATCGCCGTGAGCGACGAAATGCGCGGTGTCGACCACGACGAACACCGCATTCGCGGTGAACCGAGTAACGCCTTTCTGAATCCCCGTCGCCGCGACATGCAGCGCTCGTCCCTCCCGGGCGGTGATATGCGCGGTGATGCGGTGAGGCTGGTGCAGCGGCACCGGCTGCAAATACTCCACCGTCAGAGCACGCGTGACCGCCGGTGTGCCGGCGATCCACAGGGTGAAGCCCAGCACGTCATCGCATGCCGCCGCCACCGCCCCGCCGTGAGCCAAACCCGGCGCCCCGATGTGGCGCTCATCGAACGTCACATCGGCATACACCACGTCGGCGCTGCGATAGACCTCCAAACCCAGCCCGTGCGGATTGTTCGGGCCGCACCCCATGCACGTCGGGGTGTGAGAAGGCAGCCGTTGTGACGGCGCCGCGTGTTCTGCCACTAACCACTCCCAGTACTATCGGTCTCGCTGCAATACTCTTAGTACCACAACTGTTAGAGTGTCATGCACGAACATCGCCCGACATTCAATCGCCGAGGTGAACCCGTGAGCGACAGAGGCCAACCAGCGCCACCCCCCGATGACGCCATCGACCCACGAAGAATTCGGTCACGCAATCGGCTACTGGATGCTGCGGCAGCACTTCTGAGCACAGGCGGGGTCGAAGCCGTCACCATCGATGCGGTCACCAAGGCATCCAAGGTGGCCCGCACCACGCTGTATCGGCATTTCCAGAGTTCATCGCACCTGCTTGCCGCCACGTTCGAGCGACTCCTTCCGCAGGTCACCACACCGGCGCCGACCAGCGGCTCCCTGCGCGATCAACTCATCGAATTGCTCAGCCGCCAAGCCACCCTCTTCAACGACGCACCGCTGCACGTCACCACCCTGGCTTGGCTCTCACTCGGACCTACCGGCGCCAAAGACGACACCGACGACCGCCACGCCGCCGGAGCACTGCGGGCCCGTGTCGTCGACCAATACCGACAGCCCTTCGACGCGCTACTGCACAGCGATGAAGCCCGAGCCGAACTCAACGACTTCGACCTCGAACTGGCACTGTGTCAACTCGTCGGCCCACTCGCCTTCGCCCGCATGACCGGAATTCGCACCATCACCTCCGATGACTGCGCCAGCATCGTCGACGACTTCCTCGCCGCCCATCGCCGATCCGTCGAACCGCCGAACCTGGTCGAAGTGATCTGAACCACCTATTGAGCGACGGGGCGAACACCGAGGGTCTGCTACCTGGGGCAGAAGCGTCAGTCGGAAGCCCCAGAGTCGTGTCCCAGACCGCGAGCAACGAGGACACCCAAAGACCAGGTGACTCCCGCCCGGCTCGCAAGCAGCCCGTTTGGGTCTGAAACCGGGTGCCCCAGTGACGAGGGAGGACCTGGGGGTACGTTGCTGGGATATGCCAGGGTCTCGACGCTGCACCAGTCACCCGACATGCAGACATAGGCGCTCACGGAGGCCGGAGCCGAACGGATCTGGACTGAGCGCATGTCCGGTGTTCGCGACGATCGCCCCGAGTTGGCCGCGCTGCTCGACTACGCCCGCCGCGGCGACGTGCTCATGGTGTGGCGGTTGGACCGCCTCGGGCTGTCACGGCCACTCGGGCCGCTCGCTGCCGCACCTGCTCACCATCGCCAGTGATCTCCAGGTCCGCGGCGTAGAACTCCGTTCGCTCACCGAAGTCATCGACACCACCACACCTGGCGGCCGGCTGATCTTCCACGTCTTCGGCGCCGTCGCCGAAGTTGAGCGAGCCATCGCCGACGAACGCACCGCGGCCGGAATCGCAGCAGCCCGCGCCGCCAGGCCGGCACCCCCCGAGCCCAGATCGCCCGCACACTCGGCATATCCCGATCTAGCTGTACCCAGTCATGACGTTGGTGTCAGTCGGCTGATCGGTGGGTGGCCGCCGAGTGCGCTGTGAGTGTTGTAGTACTTGAGCCAGGGCGCAAGCGCTGCTGCCCGGCCGGTGTTGGACGTGAAGACCCGTTTGTAGGCCCATTCGGTTTGCAGGGTGCGATTGAGGCGTTCTACCTTGCCGTTTTGCCATGGGCAATGCGGTTTGATGAAGACCTGTCGGGCGTTCAGTTCGGCGCAGACTGCACCGATCGAGTAGCGATAGGCCCAAGCGTTGTCGGTCATCACGCATCCGATGGTCGGAATGCCCTGGGCGCGGAAGTTCGCTGCTGCCAGACGGAGGAAAGCCGCGCAGGTGGGGCCTTTCTCGTCGGGCAAGATCTCGGAGTAGGCCAGCCGCGAATGATCGTCGACTAATGAGTGAATGAAGTCAAAACCCCTGCCATGCCTGCGGTCTCGACTCGGAGCACAACCTTTCCCATGAGCCCGCCACCCACCTCCGTCAGGGATGCGTCCCAGCTTCTTGACGTCCATGTGCACCAGCTCTCCGGGCCGGCTGCGCTCATAGCGCACGGCGGTGGCCTTCGAGGCGCGAATGATATGACCGGTCATCGGGTCACAGTCGCGCAGGTAGGGCACCTGGCGACGGTTGAGCACCCGCGAGACCGTGCGCGGGCATACACCGAGCTTGGCGCCGATTTCGTCGGGGCCGCAACGATGACGTCGCCGCCAAGCCACGATCTGATTTTCCACACTGCGCGGAACGCGAGTGGGCATGGTGTGTGGACGCGATGAGCGATCGATTAGGCCGGCCTCGCCGTGGGCTTCGAAACGACTGATCCAGGTATGCACGCACTTGCGCGAGACCCCCATTGCGCTGGCGATATGGGCTTTGGCCCAACCGGCCTGATAGCGGCGCACCATCAGCAGACGGCCGTGAAAAGTCGTACGAGCATTACGGTGGGACATGAGTGAGAACCTCCGGCGGGATATGGACCTAGACAAGCCACACCCCACCCGGAGGTTCTCCTCACCTCAAGCCAACACGCCCGCCACCAACGTCCTGTCCCGGTACATCTAGCGTCTACCGCTTCCTCGACGGCCTTCCCGCGAAGCGTTGGTCGACCTCAGCGGGACCAGGATGCTGCTATGTCTGTCAAGCCACCAATTTCGTGGTGGTGATCGAGGCCGCGTGGGTCTGCATGATTCGGTAGACCTCTCGGGCGATGGCCCGTTTGAGGCAGCGTTTGATCTCGCGGGGCGTCTTGCCCTCGGCGGTGCGTCGCGCGGCATAAGCCTTGGTGGTGGGCTCAAATCGCAGCCGGGTCAGTGCGACTGTGTGTAGGGCGCGGTTGAGTTGACGGTCTCCGGCGCGGTTGAGCCGATGACGTACGGTGGCGCCGCTACTGGCCGGGATGGGAGCCGCTCCCGCCAGGGACGCGAAGGCTGCTTCGCTGCGGATGCGGTCGCGGTGTGACCAGGAGATGAGGAACTGGGCGGCGGTGATGACACCGATGCCTAGTCGGTCGAGCAGTTGCGGGCACGCGGCGGTGACGAGAAGCTCGAGTTCGGTTTCGTGTTCTGCGGCTTCGGCTTCGAGCATGAGCGCCCGGCGGGCGGTGGCGCGGATAGCGCGAACGGTGGCGCGGTGTTCAACCGAGTGCGCCGGCAGGGTGCGCAGACGTGCACAGCGGTTGAGTTGTTCGTCGGTGGTGCCGCGGCGTAATTGATCGCGCAGGGATTGAGGCGCATTGACGATCATGGCCTTTAGCTGTCCAATTGCTTTGGTGCGGGCTGAGATTGCTCCTTCTCGGGCAGTGAGTAGTACCCGCATCGCCTCCCTATCTCCGCGAGCTCGGGGCGCGGCCAAGTGTTCGCGGGCTAAGGCTTCGCGGGCGGCTCGAACGGCGTCGAGGTCGTCGGACTTAGCTCCGTCGCGGCGCGCCGGACGTGCCGGGCGGTCGATCTCGACGACCCACTCTCCACGCTCGAGGAGATGGGTGGTCAACCCGGCGCCGAAGCTGCCGGTTCCCTCAATAGCCCAGACCCGCCGACCGGTCGCATGGGTGGCGGCGAAGGCATCGAGCTTACGAAATCCGAACGCGTCCGTGGCGACTGTGAGCCGTTCGATGACGCCACCAGTGGCAGTGACGACTGCGGCGGTGTGAGAGTCCCGGTGGGTGTCGACGCCGATGACGAACTCGACTTTGTCTGCAAGCATGGGTGCCATGGTGTTCTCCACATCTTGTTGGGGTTCATCAGGTTGGCACCGGCCTGGATGGGATCACCGTTCGGCAAGACTGTGATGAGGCACGACCGTAACGGTCGGCCAGGCTTCTGATCAGGCCAGTCGTGGTGGGCCAGGCCGGTGCCGGTCACCATCGACGACAAATCCAACGCAAGGGCACCACCCGTGCCGGGTGAGGCCAATGAGTCTTTGGGGTCAGTCGCGGTCACCGACACCGACCCTTCCACTGGCGGCGCCGGAACTCATTACGAGTTCGGGTTCAAGACTCACAATGAGGTTTAACCTGGCCGTGTTTGGGCGTGAAAAAGCCTCGCGCGTCGAAATCGAGATTCGCCGACTGCGAGGCGAAAGCCAGCGTGGTGTGCGCGTGGAAGCCGCTGACGGGACCGTCCGGCGCGCAGGCGGTTACGGCGGCATCGGCAGGTTTCTCCCTACGGAAGGGGCGCTCATTCGAGGGCTAACGCCGCCACTCGCGAAGCGCGGCCGCGATCCGGGCCAGCCCGTCCAGGATGGCGACGATGCGTTCCGACGGCTCATCACGCGGGCAGAACACCGCCCGGTTGACCATCGCCAGTACAGGCAGAATCCAGACCAGATTCCACACGTCCGAGATGACCACAGTGACCTCCTTGCGAGGTGTACCAACAGAAAGTGCCCGACCGGTGGCCGGGCACAAAAAAGCCGGGAGACCCGGCTTCGACGCGCAAGACGAGCGCGCGTCCTTTCATGGGCTAACCCATGAAAAGATCAGTCCAGCAATACATTCGGATGGCTGGATAACTTACGGAACTGGCTTTGTGCGCAGTTGCTGCCCGTTACCAGGGGCGGGAAGAAAGATTTCGCGGTAGCGACCGGATGTTGGGCACAGTCGTGCTACTGCATCTGAGCGGCAATCTTACCTGTATCGAGGCCAGGTGAGGTGAATGAAAGTCTGGGGAATGTGCTCGCGCTACCGGATTTTGGGCGCACTAGCTAACGGCACTTCATTAACTGTACTCGCAGATAAATGCGCCAGAATGAAAGCAAGCACCTGGGCGTGTCTCCCTGCCGAGAGAGCGGGGCCTCAGTTCCGGCAGCCGGATGTCCCGACTTCCCTATCCTTGGAGGCGTGACGAGCGAGTGCGGTGACACCGGGTCGACGCTGCCTCCGTCCCCGACTCCCCGCGCCCTTTTGGTCAACTGCCCGACCTTGCGGTCCCAGGTGACTTTGACGACCCACTCCCCGAGACGAAGCTGGCCACGTGGGAGGGACGCGCCTCCGACGAGGGTTAGAGCAGGCGGGGGTCGCCGTCTTCGTCGAGCACGATATGCCGATCGCCGCGCTGGAGCGCGTCGAGCGCAAGATCAATTTCGTGGACGGCGAGATCGGCTGTGCGGCTGGGGCCCAGGACGACGATCTGATCAGACTGATCAGCGCCGCCGCCAGCCACCAGGCCGACGAACTCGGGATTGCCCGCGACGACGAACTGCAGATCCCAGCCGATGTGGCGTCCGACTGGGCTTCCCCCCGGAATCGTGAAGGCTTCTCTTAAGCTGCAGCCGGTTGGTCTGCAGCGAGTCTCTCGTATTGGATCGGCGACATCAATGCCGCCGCGCTGTGCCGGCGCTGGGTGTTGTAGAAGTCCTGGCACCACGCCACCACGACCTGGCGTGCCTGGGCTTTGGTGCTGAAGTGGTGCCGAGACAGGACTTCGTGCTCGAGGGTCGAGAAGAACGCCTCCGCAGCGGCGTTATCGAAACATGAACCGACCCTGCCCATCGACTGCGACACTCCGAGTGTTCGGCTCAGCGTCGTGAAAGTCGTAGCAGTAAAGGTAGATCCGCGATCAGTATGGAAGATCACCCCGTCGATGGCGGCGCGTCCACCGCGCACCGCCGCAGCCATCTTGATCGCGTCGCAAGCCAGATCGGCATCCGGGTGATCCGAGGTCGCGCTAGCCAGCAGCCGACGCGAATGTAGATCCAGCACCGAAGCGAAATAGAGCTTGCCTTCGTCGGTGGGGATCTCGGTGATGTCCCCGCACCACTTCCACGTTCGGCGCCGGGGCGGTGAAGTCCCGGTGCAGCAGGTCGGGGAACTTCGGCGCGGTCGAGTCTTGGCGGGTCAATCCTCGAGGTGCGCCCCGACGCCTCGAACAGGTCGCGCACCCTGGCGTCCAATTCGGCGCGGCGGCGGGCCCGCCCGGTAGGCCCGCGACCGATCCACTTATGGAACCAGGATGCTGATCCCCAGGATTGCGCAGGTCAGGGTGTGCGGCACCCGGTGCATGGTCCTCTGGTCGGCGACGAAGCGGGCCACGCTCACTTCGTCGCCTCGTTGACCCAGAGAACCACCGATCGTTTTAAAACATCGCGCTCCATCCGCAGCTGGGCATTCTCGGCGCGTAGCCGCTTCAGCTCGGCGACATCACCGGTCAAAAAGCCCCCGCGCCCCTCCATGTTCAGCACGGTCCTTGACAACCCAGTTTCCCAGGGTGCCCGGGTGCACACCCAGGTCGCGGGCTATCCGGGCGATCGGCTTACCGGTCTCACGGACGATGCGTACCGCACCCTCCCGGAACCCCGGATCGAACTTCCTTCGCGAATCCGGCATAACTACTCCTCATAGTGCATGCCTTCACGGTTTTGGGGGATGTCCATGCCGCACGACGGCGAAACCTAGCTTGCCGCCCGCTCGCCCTGGGCCGCCATCACGGCGCACGCGAAAACCTGCCGCGAACGGCGACTAATCAGCCTGCCGGAACACGACGGCCCACCGACCAACGACGCCAGACCGTTCATCGCGTCAGATGCCGAGCATCAGCCCGGCTGTCCAACCACGCCCCACGTCAACCTTGACTGCCAGCGCAAAAGCTAGGGCGCGCTGAATGCTCTCAGCGACGTCGCGGGCGGATTGAGACCGAGCTGAGTCCCCGATGGTGCGTGACACCGTCGCGGTCACCAGGTCGGGGATCTCGGCATCGAGGGTGTCGAACGCCGAGTGGGTGCGCCCATAAAGGTTAAACGATCCCGGCTTTGCGCTGCAGCATGCCGGGGTGCGGCCAAGAAGCTGTGGATTCCTTCGGCAAACCGCGGCCGCGGCAAACCGCGGCCAGCGGTCGACGGCGTCCACCACAACGACGGTGCCCGTGCTGGCGGCATGCAGGCAGGGACCGTCCCCGGCATCGTACTGTTCGTTGTCGACCCGCAGGGTCCGTTGGTAGGTGTGCACTGCGGTGTAGGTACGTCCGCCGATGTCGAGGTCACTCCGGTGCTGTCAGCGCCGTCGATGACCTAGTAGGCGATCTCAGCGACGCGATGCAGCAGGGTGAGCAGATCGTTCTCGTCGGCGATGCTGGACCTTCGGTGACCAGCATCTGCCCCAGCATCGTCGGGGTGAGCTTGTCCTGAGCGGCGCCGGCAATGACGACGTCGAAGGCCTCGACAACACTGGCTTCGTCGGCAGCGGTACCGGCAGGGATTGGTTGGTGCGCGACTCGCGGTGATCCGTGAGACCTCAGTGGTTCACGACGTTACAGGTCCGAGGATCGGGCTTCGCGACCCAGATCCCCGACCGACTGCCATCAGGTGACGACCATGTCGTCGCGGCCACCGTGGCACCGTCGCCCAGCATGCGAGACCGGGGCATTTTGGCGAGCTGACCCTGATCCCATCCCGTTCGTGCGCTCGCAAACGGCCCTTCTTCGCAAACTTTCGACAGACGACGTACTGTTAACGGCACCGTCGCGAGGCACAGGCAATCTGTTGGCAATCGTGTTGGTATAGAACGCTTTTCGGTTGATTATTCCGTCCCCAGCGTCGTTCTCGACGTGCACTATCGAGGGGGATGAGCAGACGTCGTAACCGATGCACCTTCTAGCTCCGTTGGTTCGAACGCCCGCGGCGTTTCGCCATAGGGCGTGACGGTCATCAGCCGGCCGGGCGGTACGGATCTCTGAAACGTGGTTTCCCTGGGCGGGATCGGGGAATTGACCCCAACGAAGCTTTCTGCG
Source organism: Mycolicibacterium chlorophenolicum (assembly GCF_001044235.1). Classification (GTDB taxonomy): domain Bacteria; phylum Actinomycetota; class Actinomycetes; order Mycobacteriales; family Mycobacteriaceae; genus Mycobacterium; species Mycobacterium chlorophenolicum. Next base: position 19,149 of record NZ_JYNL01000050.1, read on the forward strand.
CCGGGTTTGAGAAGAAGGTTCCGGTTGCTCCTCAATTACCGCCGTGGGCTGTCACGAGCGCAAAGCTGACTACTGGATGGACGTGCATGATGAGGGACGCTTTGAACGACATGTGGCGCTCGATAGCCACCTTCGCCCCCAAACTGGTGGCGTTCCTGCTGATCCTGATTATCGGATTGATCGTGGCCAAATTGATTTCCAAAGCGGTCGACAAAATCCTGGAACGGGTTGGTTTCGACCGCGCTGTGGAACGCGGCGGCGTGAAACGTGCGCTCGCCAACAGCCAATACGACGCCTCTACCATCGCCGGGAAGATCGTCTATTACGCGTTAGCGCTATTCGTCCTACAGCTGGCGTTCGGCGTGTTTGGCCCCAACCCGATCAGCGTCCTGCTCACCGGGGTGATCGCGTTCCTGCCGAAGCTGTTCGTCGCCCTGATCATCGTGGTGGTGGCCTCGGCGATCGCCGCCGCAGTGCGGGACCTGTTGTCCAACAGCCTCAGCGGGCTGTCCTACGGTCGACTGCTGGCCAACCTGGCCAGCATCTTCATCCTCGGCCTCGGCGTCATCGCGGCCCTCAACCAGATTGGCATCGCGCTCACGGTCACTCTCCCGGTGCTCATCACGATCCTGGCCACCCTCGGCGGAATCCTCGTGGTCGGGGTGGGCGGCGGCCTGATCAAACCGATGCAGGGCCGCTGGGAAAACTACCTGCAGAAAGCTGACGAAGAACGCCGCGCCCTGCGCGATCGCGGCCAGTCGGCGAACTTTGCCGAAACCAGCACACAGTATTCCAGTCACGCGCAGCCGCCTGGTAACCCCCCCGCAGGCCCACCGCCCCGCGCCTTCGGGGACACACCGCAACAGCCGGGAACATCAGGCACCGGCTAGATGTACTGACCACGGACGTTGGTGACGGCGTGGTGAGGTGACAAGACGAAGACCTCCGAGTGGAGTGCGAGCTGTCTAGGAACGCTCACCGATCTCGGAGGTCTTCGTGGTTCACCGTAATGCCCCCTTGTCTGAAACTGGCCGTCTGCGGCTGGCTCGTTGCGACGTCGAAGAAGGCTGGACGCTGCGCCGGGCCGCTGAGCGGTTTCAGGTCGCCGTCACTACAGCCCAGAGGTGGGCCGCGCGTAACCGCGAGCTGGGGCCGGCAGGGATGGTCGATCGCAGCTCGCGTCCGCACCGAAGTCCCTATCAGACCCCCACCCGCACCGAGCGTCGGATCATCAAAGTCCGGGTCATCCGGCGATGGGGCCCAGCTCAGATCGGCTATCTGCTGGGCATACATCCCTCGACCGTGCACCGGGTTTTGACCCGCTACGGCGTGGCCCGTTTGCGCTGGCTCGACCGACCCACTGGTCGGGTCATCCGCCGGATCGAATCGAAGGCTGTCGGCGATCTTGTTCATGTGGATGTCAAGAAGCTCGGCAAGGTTCCTGCCGGTGGCGGGCAACCGCAATGCTCAGGCCCACAGGGGGCCGGGTCAACACAGGGATCGCCACCTGGTGCGTGGCTATTACTTCCTCCACACCGCCATCGACGGCCACTCCCGACTGGTCTACAGCGAGATGCTGAACTTTGCGCCGAATACCCACGCTGGCTACACACCTACAATTACCACCGCGGCCACACCGCACTCGGCGGCCAACCACCCACCAGCCGCGTACCTAACCTGGGTCTGCTGCACGGATAGGTGACATCTGAGTTGGCTTGCCCGGGGTGGGCAGGCTGGAAGGATGTCTTTGTGCCCAGGCCCTACCCACGTGAGTTCCGCGACGTCGTCGTACGCGTGGCCCGGAACCGCGAAGAAGGCGTGACGATCGAGCAGATCGCCACCGACTTCGGTGTTCACCCGATGACGCTGACCAAGTGGATGCGCCAAGCTGACATCGACGAGGGCGCCAAGCCCGGCAAGAGCACCGGCGACTCGGCCGAGCTGGTCGAGCTGCGGCGCCGTAATCGGCTGTTGGAGCAGGAGAACGAGGTGCTGCGCCGGGCGGCAGCCTACTTGTCGCAGGCCAATCTGCCGGGAAAAGGGTCTACCCGCTCGTAAAGGAGCTCGCCGCCGATGGGATCCCCGTCGCGGTGACGTGCCGGGTACTGCAGCTCGCCCGCCAGCCCTACTACCGCTGGCTGGCCAATCCCATCACCGACGCCGAACTGGTCGAGGCCTACCGCGCCAACGCCCTGTTCGACGCCCACCGAGACGACCCAGAGTTCGGCTACCGCTACCTCGTCGAAGAGGCCCGTGATGCCGGCGAGCCGATGGCCGAGCGCACCGGCTGGCGGATCTGTTCGCAGAATCGATTGTGGAGCGTGTTCGGAAAGAAACGGGGCAAGAACGGTAAAGCCGGCCCACCGGTTCATGACGATCTGGTGGAGCGTGACTTCACCGCCGAGGCTCCAAACCGGTTGTGGCTCAGCGATATCACCGAACACAGCACGGGCGAAGGCAAGCTCTACATCTGCGCAATCAAGGACGCGTTCTCCAATCGTATCGTCGGCTACTCGATCGACTCCCGAATGAAGTCCAGGTTGGCCACCACCGCACTCGATAGCGCAGTGGCCCGCCGCGGCGACACCGCCGGGTGCATTCTGCACAGCGACCGCGGCAGCCAATTTCGCAGCCGGAAATTTGTGCACGCCCTCAACCGGCACGGCATGGTCGGCTCCATAGGTCGCGTCGGGGCAGCCGGCGACAACGCCGCGATGGAGAGCTTCTTTTCTCTGCTGCAGAAGAACGTGCTGGACCTTTTCTCTGCTGCAGAAGAACGTGCTGGACCGGCGCCGCTGGGACACCCGAGAACAGCTCCGCATCGCGATCCTCACCTGGATCGAACGGACCTACCACCGGCGGCGCCGACAAACCGCTCTCGGCCGGTTGACCCCGATTGAATACGAAGCAATCATGACCACACCGGCCAGTCAGGCCGCGTGACCGAAAAGCTGTCACCTGATCCTGCAGCAGACCCCCTGTCAGGTCAGTACACCTAGCTAGTAACTACGAGCACGGTCGGGTACCACCCACGTGATCTCGGGTAGGCAAGGCGGATCGAATCAACCACGTCACCTCCCTCCTGGTGTCGACCGCATCGGTGTGGTGGTTCCGGTTCACGACGAACAAACACACCCTGCCCGAGTGCTTGGAAGCCATCGGGGTGGCCGTTTCCGGCGTCAACGTGCCCGTGACAGTCCTTGTGGCCCTCGACGCGTGCACCGACGGCTCAGCCGCAGTGGTCGGCGACTTCTCGTCAGTGGCGTGGAGACGATGGTCGTGAGTGACAGGTGTGTGGGGGCAGCCCGCGCTGCGGGCATGTCCGAGCTGTTGCGACGTACGATGTCCGTGGAACCTGGCTCGCCACCACCGACGCCGATTCCGTCGTCCCCGCGCACTGGTTGATGGCTCAACTACGGCACACCGAACGGGGTGCGCGAATGGTCGCAGGAACCGTAGCGGTGCAGGATTGGCAGAACCGCAGCCCGCCGTCCGCGACCGCGCACGACGGGACTACCACGCTGCGGCCCACCGCCACATTCACGGCGCTAACCTGTCATTCCATGCCGTCCGCTATCTCGCCGCAGGTGGATTCGCCCCAGTGAGCCATGACGAGGACGTCGCTCTAGTCCGGGCCTTCGAAACCAACGCCGAACCCATCGCGTGGGCAGCAGATCTTCCCGTCATCACCTCGGCGCGCCGTGACGCACGGGCACCGAAAGGATTCGCAACATATCTGACCTCCCTTCAGGCTCAGATCACCGCGCCGCCGGCAGAACTGCCCTCGTCTGTCAATGGACAGCTGGAACTGCCCGTGGGCGGACATGAGAACTGCCCGTAGGTGGCCAATAAGAACTGCCCAGTGGCGGACACGAATCTGCCCGTGAGGGTGTGTCCGCCACCGGTCGTTCGCTGGTGTCAGGTCAGGGGTTTGACTCCTTTCCCGTGCAGGGCTTGGGCCAGGCGCACGGAGTCTCCGCTGGTTTGGCATAGGTGCGCGTGGTGCAGGAGCCGGTCGACGGTCGCGGTGGCCAACGTCTTGGGCATCAGCTCGTCGAAGCCACTGGGATGCAGATTCGACGAGATCGCCACCGACTTGCGTTCGTAGGCTGCCTCGACGATGCGGTAGAGCCCTTCAGCGGCGTCAGCACCGACCGGCAGCAGCCCGACGTCATCAATGACGACGAGCTCGGCACGCACGATCTTGGCCACCGCCTTGCCCAGGGAGTCATCGGCGCGATGCGCCCGGACGAGCACGCCGATCTATTCGAGGGTGAACCAGGCCACCGGCATTCCGGCTTCGATGACTTTCTGCCCGAGTGCTTCGAGGAAGAATGTCTTGCCGGTGCCGGCCGGCCCGCAGACCACCAGGTTTTCCCGACGCCCCACCCATTCCAGGGTTTGTAGCGCCTGTTGGGTGGGCAGCGGGATCGACGAGGCGCCCGGATCCCAGGCATCGAAGGTTTTCCCGGTCGGGAAGCCGGCGGCCTTGCGGCGGGCGGCCAGCATGGAGCGGGCGCGTCCGGCGGCTTCTTCGGTCAGCAGTGCCTTGATGACTTCGGTGGGGTCCCAGCGTTGTGCGCGGGCGGTGGCCAGCACGTCGGCGGCGATCGCTCGGGCGTGCGGCAACCGCAACCCACGCATCAAGGTTTCGACGTCGGCGGGCAGCGCCGCGGCAGTAGTGGTGGTGGTCATGCGATGCCCGCCTCGGGGGCATCAATGGTGGTGCGGCCGAACAGGTTCCACCCGCTGGTGCCTTGCGCCAGCGAGGTGTCCTCGCCGGCGCCACGTCGGGTGGGGTCCATGCCCTTGCTGGCAAGGATGGAGTCGAGATCGCCGGTGGCGAACCGGCCGTGCACGGCGGCATGACCCAAGGCCCAGTCGACATCAGAGCAGCCGGCCAGTGCTGAGAGTTCGACGGCGTGGGCCATTTTCTGCAGAATCCGTTCAGTGCCGACGGCGGCGGCTTCTTTGAGCCACACCGCTGCACCGGGACCCAAGGCCAGGAAGGTCTGCTCACTGGCGGTGCGGGCACGCACGCGGTAGTCCCCGGGCACTTTGTCGCGGTGGTCGGGGAAATGGTCATCGTGGATTGCGGGGCTGCCGGGGGTGGCGCGACGGTGCCGGGCCACCTCGATGGGGCCGCCGTCGTCGAGGGCGCAGATCACCACTTCGTCGGTGCTGTCGTGATGTCGGATCCACACTGTTTGTCCCAATAGTGTTGCTGGAACTGAGTATTGGCAGTGTTCGAAGGTGACCATCGGGGTGTTGTCGGGAACCCGGCGGGTCACTCCCAGTGCGGCGGTGTGGGGCAGGTCGGGCACCGCGTGCAGGGCGGGGCGTTCCTGGGTGAGCATCTCGACGGGGCGTCGACCCGTGGTGCGGTGCACCCGGGCGTTGATCTCGGCGTTGAACTCAGCGCACGCGGCTTCGACATCGGCGAAGGTGGCGTACTGGGGCAGCAGATTGGTATCGGTGGGCACGATATCGGCTTTGGCGAGTTTGACGGCGTTCTCCACCCCACCTTTGGAAGCGGGATCGGCAGGCTCACAGGTCAGCGCCGAGATGCCGTAGTAGCGGCCGAAGGTGACCGCAGCGCGGTTGCGGACCGGCACCCCGGCGATGTGTCCGGTGGTGACGGTCTTCTCGTTGTCGGTCAGCAGGTAGGTCGGGGCGCCACCGAGGATCCGGAAGATCCGGTCCAGGCCGGCGAAGACGCTCGGTGCGGTACGGTCGCGCAACGCGATCACCACCCGGTAGCGGCTCCACGCCAGCCACGCCACCAACAGCACAATTTTACGGCCGGCCACAAGCGGGCCGTCGGCGAAGTCGTACTGCAGCCACAGTCCGGGCTCGGTGATCCACGGCCGGTGCACCCGCGTATTGCCCAGTCGCCATTGCGCTTTGATCTCCGCCACCGCCCGGCGGGTGGTACGGTCGGTACCGCTGTATCCGAGCGCGACGAGTTTGTCGTGGGCTTTGTCGCCGCGGATCTTGCCCTTCGAATCAGCGACCCAGGTTTCCAGCAGGTCGCGCCAATCGTCGATCATCCGGGCCCGCCGCGTCGCTGGCGGCAACCCGGCGCCGCGGTCTTCGACCGCTTTCTTCACGGTGTGATGCGAGCACCCGCACAGCTCAGCCGCGGCGCGGTAGGACCCGGTCAGGTCGTAGGCATTGAGTATTTCCATGAGTTCTCCGTCAGACTTCAAGTAGGTCTCTCCTGGGGTTTTCGTTTCGACTAGGCATCGACATCGAAACCGCAGGAGAGGCCGCCACGGCGCTGACGCGCCGGGCGATATCAGGTAGGTCTGGGCAGATTCATGGCCGCCTGCGGGCACTTTCGTGTCCGCCGGTGGGCAGAAGTTATTGGCCGCGAGTGGGCATTTTTATGTCCGCGAGTGGGCATTTTTTCACGTCCGCCGACACACCAGTAAGACTGCCCGGATATCGACGGACAGAACTGAAACGCCCACAGGAAGTTAGCCCGGCGACGTTCGGCGTTGCGAGGTTGGCGAGGCTCGGCGACGGCAAACATCTCTCGCGGGCGAGACTCGCCACCGAAGCGACAAACAGCCGTCCCCGCGATCCAGCTCCAGACTTGCGGAGCGCGGCTCGGCGGAGTCTGGCCTGCGCAAAGTGGACCCACGTTAGGGTGCTGTCGCGTCGGGCCAGAACATACGTGCTCGATCCAAACCTTCCACTGCCGTTCGCAGATCTTGAACTGAGAGACTGGCTGCGAACCGCCGCTGGATCAGGCAACACGGGATCAGCGGCGCTACCGCCGCACGCTGAAGCATCTTGGGCAAACGACACGCCCCAAGAAATCGGTGTTGGTAGATTTTTTCACTATCGTCGTCCGAGTGTGCAATACCTCGAATTTTGGGGCGAGTGTGTTGTCGATTAACGACGTCATCGACGTGTTGCGACGTAGCACCAACCAGCGTCGTCGGCACACCTCTGTTCGAAAAGCTTGTGGCGCTCCTCATCGATCTCGATCCAGCGCTAATCCATCAGCACGAATCGGTCTGATTTCGGATCGGCTGGCCAGGTCGACAATGCAGTCAGATATTTATCGTCCCGGGGCGCACGAGCGCCACACAAGCTAGTACACCGCCGTCTAAGACAGTTCTACGAGCCCAAGAACAAGGGAAGCATGAGACTGACTCACTTTGAGGTCCGAGGGCATCGGGTCCTCCAAGACATGACAGTGGACGTTCGCGACCATCTAGTCATCATCGGAGCCAATGACGTAGGGAAGACTTGGATCCTGCGTCTACTGCACGCTCTCCTCGGAGCATCGGTGCAACAGCTGTTTCAGACCTTTACCCTCACCGACATCCGCGAAGGCGAAGACGAGCTGAGCGTAGTCGCACGCCTAGAGGATCTGGATGCGGACGAGCTTGCTCTCTTCCCGTTTGAGACTTCCGTTGAGGCCGGGGAGCCTAATTATCTTGTCCTACAGCTAGAGGTTAGGCCATCAGAAGAAGACCCGGACAACGTGGCAATCACACGTTTCTTCCCAGATTCCGGAACTCGGCGAGGCCCAAGTCGCAATCAACTGTTGGCAATTGGTTGGCGGTATCTTCCTGCTACACGTTCGAGCGGCCCGGAGTTCATGGACGGCCGAACAAGCCCTTTCCGCACAATGCTCGACTCGGCCGATCTTGGGGACGAGATCGAGGACTTCGGCGCGCTGCTTCAAGAATTTAACAACAAGCTGGAGGAGAATACCGCCTTACTTGAACTGCGTAAGACAATTGCGACGCATTTGTCTCGATCCGTCCCCAAGACTTATACCGAGGATGCGCTCGCTATTAGAACGTCGGCTGATCCGGTCGATCAACCCTTACAAGACGTAACCATCTATCTACGGGAAGGGGACCGCTTCAAGTCATTGTCAGAACAGAGTGATGGCATGAGGCAGTTGATGGCGCTGACGTTTTTCGATCTTGCTCAGGTCCGGTCCAACATTGTTGCCGTGGATGAGCCGGAGATCCACTTACACGCATCGAGTCAGCGCACGGTGGCGGCCCTTTTCGCAGAATCTCCTAAGCAACGGATCGTCGTAACCCACTCCCCCTACATCGTTCACCGATTCGAGCCGAAACACGTCCTCGTCATCAATCCGGCCAGCGAGGCAAGGCAACTTGCAGAAGAGAACTTTTCCGATGTCGAAAAGGAGATGCTGCACTGGTGGTCGCCATACTTGCTCGAGAGCCTCACGGCCAGGAGGGTCCTGCTCGTCGAGGGCCTTGCTGACCGAATTCTGATCGAAGCTGCCGCAAGAGCACTTGGCATCGGCCTCGACCGCATTGGCGTGTCAGTCTTAGCCTTGGATGGAGCAGATAAGTTCAGTCACGTGCTAAAGATTCTCGGTCGCAATGGGTTCCGCCTTCCAGTCTGCGGTCTCTGCGACGAGGATAGGGAGCAATCTTGGGCTGGAACGTTAGGTCTACGACCGCGCGCACTCGAACAAAACGGCTTCTTCGTTGCACGTAAAGACCTTGAGCACGAGTATGTTCGCGCGGCTGGCGTCAAAAAGGTGGTGGATGCGCTCATAGCTGCGAAGGTCGCACGCACTGAGGGTATTACACAATCTACAGGCGCTGCGGACATTGATTCTGTCACCCCAGATCAACTGGGGACCTTCCTGTCTTCGGTGGATAGCAGGAAGGTGCCAGCAGCTAGGGCAGTGGCACCCATCTTGACGCCAGAAATCGTGGCAGCAAGCCCATCCCTAATGGGGCTAATCAGTTTTTTGAAGGCAGATGCCTGACATGGACACTAAGAAACCACGCGGACGTCAACAGGAAGCAGTAGAGAGTAGTGCTAACTGCCTTCTTGTAATTGCTCCTCCGGGCTGCGGTAAGACTGAGGTGCTCGCTATGCGCGCCGAGCATCTTCTCGCCTCCGGAAAGATCCGTCCGAATCGTCGCATCCTCGCAATTACCTTTACCAACCGTGCCCGCGATAATCTGCGAAGCAGACTGGAAGAACAACTGGGCGGAAACCGCTTGCGCAGCTCAATACTGGTCGCAAATTTCCACGAGCTAAGCGCTCGTATCGTAGAGGCGCATCATCGCACTATTGGGCTGGCGCCCGGCTTTACCTATCCTCGCCCTGCTTGGCTCCGTCGCGCACTCTCCGAACTTACGTCCGATCGAGCTAGGCATCGTCAGGTGAAGGAGATTCTGGGCTCGCTAAAGAGAGAACCACTGACGGATGGGCAGCTCGTCGAACGCATCAGAGAGACTGGAAACAGTGACGTTTTAGCTCTGGAGGAGCGCCTGGCTAGAAGCAAACTATATTGACTTCGGAGACCTTCTGCGCCACACCCAATTGTTGCTACGGAACAAGCGAGTTTCGCATCTGTTCCAGCTACACTTCGACGCCATCCTTGTCGATGAATTTCAAGATCTTTCGCTGCAGCAGTATGAGATCACTCAGCACATGTGTTCTCGGAATATTACCTACGTTGGCGACCCGCACCAGGGCATTTTCGGCTGGGCTGGCGCGGACCCAGTTCATGTTTTGCAAGACATCAGGTCTAGGGCGGACCAGACAATTGATTTGGACGTCAACTTCAGGTCATCGCCTGCAGTCCTCCGGGTAATTAATTCAGTTTCATCCAGCCTCGGATCCGCGCCTTTACATGCGGCAGAGCCGGAAGAATGGAAATCCGGTGACCATGCTTACGCCGTGCAATATGCGACCGACTCAGATGAAGCTGCTGGAATCGTATCCCTGACCGACTATCTTGCCGAGAAGTGCCCGGAAGACACTGTCGGCGTAATTTGCCGAGCAGAGTACCGGCGTAGTGCCCTCAATTCCGCATACGAGAACGCTCGATATACTCCACAGTTCTGGGACTATGCGCTAGACAACCCCCGGGTTACACGCTTACTTAAAAGACACTCAAAGCATGTTGACGCAGGCCTAACATTCGACCAACAAGTCGACGAATTGCGCGAGCGCGCAACCGGGTCCTTCAACCCAGCCGACGTCGACGCAATATCTGAGGTCCATGAGGCCTGCGAGCAGCTAATGCAACATACCGACAGCAATCTTCCGCTTTCCGAATTCATGAATAGATTGCGTGACACCACGATGTCTGCAATCAGTCCAGGGGTGCACGTTCTGAATGCGCATGTCGGTAAAGGCCAACAATTCGACTGGGTTGTGGTCATGGGTCTCGAGGAGGGTCACGTGCCAAGTTCATACTCGACGACGCCGGCGCAGGTTTTGGAGGACCAGAGAATCCTGCTGGTAATGCTGTCGCGGGCGCGAAAAGGTGTCTTTCTCACTTGCGCGCGCTCCAATCGGAATCAATATGGCCGCTTGTTTCATAACGAAGCGTCGCGGTGGTGGACAGACATGGAGTCGTCGTGCCAACCGCTTTCACCGTCTGTCGCGGTAGCGATGCGCGTGATGTGACTTCGCCGAGCTTGGATCGTCCACCCGACACCGGTGAAGCGCTGCTGCTCACACCAGCGCCAACATCACCAATTCATCCGACCCTGCAGGTCCGCATATCGGGATGCCACAAGTCGTTCACGACCGGCCGTGGACGACTTGTGGTTCTCACCCGGTGGCCAGGCCCGGCGGGGCGGTACCGCAGTAAATACCGCAGTCGTTTCATCTAGCCTCAGTGCCCACCAACACCAGTAACGGGGAATCCCCAGTTCGAAACGGTCCAGCTAACAACTATCACCAACCCTCAACGCAACAAACATCGAGTTCAGAGGATTTTAGTCCGCTTCCTGGCCACTGTCCTCAGGGCCTCAACCGAAGGGAAACCGGGGCGTGAACTGCATATGTGCGACTACTTGCTTAGCTGTCCAGCCGTGGCGACAGGCGCAAGGGTATTCGACCCACTCGAGTACGTCCCCTGCGCCAACACCGGCCCGTCTAAGAGTTCTCTAAGAACCTCCGGTTTGGTGGTGGCTCCGCCAGCCCCGGAGTTCGTAGCGTGCGGCGCATGCGGACACCGGCGTGCGCGTCATGGTGATGACGCTGCACAAGCTGACCGCCGGGGACGGANTGGCTCCGCCAGCCCCGGAGTTCGTAGCGTGCGGCGCATGCGGACACCGGCGTGCGCGTCATGGTGATGACGCTGCACAAGCTGACCGCCGGGGACGGATACCTGTACCTGGTGCGGCAGGTCGCTGCCGCCGACAGCACCGAACGGGGCCGCTCCACCTTGGCCGACTACTACTCCGCCAAGGGGGAATCGCCGGGCCGCTGGATGGGCCGCGGCCTGGCAGCCCTGTCGGACACCGGCCGCTGCGAGGTCACTCCCGCTGTCCGCGAGGAGATTTGGACGGTCGAGGAAGGCTCGGCTGTCGGCGAGGCGCAGATGCGCGCCCTTTACGGGGTGGGTCTGCACCCCAACGCCGAGCGCATTCAGAACTACGTCATCAACCGCGGCATGGGCAGCCAGCGCGCGGCCAGCCGCCTTGGCCGTGAGTTTCAAGTCCGCGATGGCGAGCCGGAGTTCGCGCGCCGTTTGGCGGTGGCCTTTCGTGACCACAACGCCGAGATCGGTGCGCACTGGAACGCCACCATCTCCCCAGAGGATCGCGCGCAGATCCGCACCCGCGTGGCTGTGAAGTTGTTCGGCGAGGAGTACGGCCGCCCGCCCGCCGATGATCGGGAACTGTCGGGGTTTATCGCCCGCAACACCCGCGCGAAGACCACCGCGGTCGCCGGGTATGACCTGACGTTCTCGCCGGTGANCCCGCCGATGATCGGGAACTGTCGGGGTTTATCGCCCGCAACACCCGCGCGAAGACCACCGCGGTCGCCGGGTATGACCTGACGTTCTCGCCGGTGAAATCGGTGTCGGCGCTGTGGGCTATCGCCCCGCTGTCGGTGGCCGAACAGATCGAAGCAGCCCACGATGCGGCGGTCGCCGACGTCCTGGAATGGCTGCAGGATCAGGCCGCGTTCACCCGCACCGGCGCCGGTGGCGTCGCCCAGGTCGACACCGAAGGGCTGGCTGTGTCAACCCGATCTGGGACCACGATGACGGCCTGACTGGGACCCACCTGGCACCGGCTAATCACGCCCTTGGTCTCGGTGGTCACTGCCGAGTGGCGAGGGCTATAGGTATCTGCAG
>NZ_JYNL01000051.1 GCF_001044235.1 Mycolicibacterium chlorophenolicum
CATAGAACTCGCGCCGAACCTCAGACCCGAACCGCCGCCCACTGGTCACTCAGCAACCCCTCACACCACCGGATGTTGCAGTGACCGTATGAATCCGCCCGGCTTTTTACAGCCGGGAATGCTATTCCGCGGGGCACCCCGGCCCGTTAAAAGTCGCCGGCGCAGTGACGCAGCGCGCGGATCGACTCGGCCAGCGCGCGCGACTGCGCGTCGGTGATGCCGATGTCGGCGAAGACGTCGTTGTTGAGCGTGACGGTGGCGTCCTCGACAGTGGAGCGGCCCAGCTCGGTCAGCCGCACCAGCGTGGTCCGCCCGTCGGTCGGATGTGGGATCCGCTCGACCAGCCCGTCGGCCTCCAGTCGCCGGATCGCGTGGGTGACGCTGGTGACGTGCACCTGCAGCCGGTCGGAGGCCTTGGTGATCGGCAGCGCGCCGGCGCGGCTGAACGCCAGCAGCCGCAGCAGCTCGAACCGCGAGAAGCTGAGGTCGTAGGGCCGCAACGCGTTCTCGACGCGGGCCAGCAGGATCTGATGCGCGCGCATCACCGACGTCACCGCGACCATGCCGTCGGCCACGTCGCCCCACCCGGAACGCTCCCAGTTGGCGCGCGCCGCCGCGATCGGATCCCGTCGCTCCGAACGCCTGTCCGACTCGCTGGCCACGCCTCTTCTTACCGCATCGCTGCTGCGACGGTGCGGATCACCGCCCGCGTGGACGCCCGGGAGCCGACGGTGATGCGCACGCCGCCGTCGTCGTACCGTCGGACCAGCAGCCCGGAGCCGTCGAACGCGTCGCTCCAGCGCACCGCGGCGCCGGGCAGGTACACGAAGTTCGCCTGCGCGTCGGTGGTGTAGACGCCCATCGCGCGCAGCCTCATCTGCAGCCGCCGGCGTTCCGCCGTGATGGTCCGGATCCGTTGACGCAGTTGGTTTTCCGCCTCATAGGAGGCGACGACGGCGACCAGCGCGGGCAGCGACACCCCGAACGGCAGCTGCATCGCCCACAGTGCCCGCCCCAGCGCCGGCGCGCAGAAGCCGTAGCCGACCCGCAGCCCCGCCAGCCCATAGGCTTTCGAGAACGTGCGCACCACCACGACGTTGCCGAACCGGTGCACCAGGTCGACGGCGTCGACGCGGTGTTCGGGGGCCAGGAACTCCACGTACGCCTCGTCGAGCAACACCACGGTGTCGGCGGGCACCCGGCTCAGGAACCGTTCGAGAGCGCTCACCTGCTCCACCGTGCCCGTCGGATTGTGCGGGCGGCACACCACCACCACCCGTGCGCCGACCGCGGCGTCGGCCATCGCGTCGAGGTCGTGGTGGCCGTGCCGGTCGAGCGGAACCGTCACCGGCCGCAGCCGCGCCATCCGCGCCAGGATCGGGTAGCCGTCGAACGTCGGCGTCGACATCACCAGGGTGTCGCCGGGACTGGTCAGCGCGTGCAGCACCTGCATCAGCACGCCCGTCGCCCCCTCCCCGATCACCACCTGATCGGCAGCCACCCCGAGGCGGCCCGCGATGACCGACCGAAGCCGGTGCGGCAGGAACTCCGGATAGCGGTTCAGCGAGTCCAGCGACGCCCGCACGGCGGCGCGTACCGCGGGCAGCGGTGGGAACGGACTCTCGTTGAGCGACAACGCACACGGGTTCACCGCGTCGGGAAGCACGGCCACCGCCGCGGTGTCGCGCGCGGCCATCAGGGGCGTCCGCCCCACTGCACGGCGGCCGCACCGGCGAAGTCGCCGGCGTGCGCGAAGGCCGCCATCAGCACGGTGTCCCCGGCCCGCACGCGGCCGTCGGTGACGGCCCGGTCGAGGTTCACCGGGATGCCCGCGGCGAACAGGTTGCCGCACTCGTCGAACGTGTCGACGTGTCTCGACTCGGGCACCTCGAGCGCCTCCCGCCAGTTGCGGAGGAACACCCTGTTGGGCTGGTTGCTGACGAACAGGTCGATGTCGTCGGGCGCCAGGCCGAGCCGGTCGCAGACGGCGTAGCTCACCTCGGGTACCTGGCGGTTGCCGCGGGCCAGCACCTTGGTGATCTTGGCCTCGGTGAAGCCGATGCATCCCTCACCGGGGCCGGCCTGCCACCACAGCCGTGGCGGATCGACCGCGATGGTCATGTCGCCCGCGTATTCGCCGTAGGTGCGGCATTCGACGGCGAGGATCGGCGAGGCGTCCGACCGGGTGACCAGACCGACGGCCGCGCCGTCGCCGGGCACCGCGGCCTGTGCCTTGGTCCGGATGGTGGGCTGGTCGAAGATCTGCCCCGCCGCGTTCTGCACGACCGCGATCAGGGCGGTGCGGCCCTCGCCGGCGGCGAGCAGCGTGCGGGCCAGACCCAATCCCAGCACGAACGCGGCGCACCCGCCGTTGTGCAGGTCGATCACGTGCCGCGGCTTCATCCCGAGCCGGTGGGCGATCGCCCCGCCTGCACCGTAGAACGGCATGTCCGGCAGCTGCGTGTGGGTGATCAGCACATCGGCACCGCGGACCATGTCCTCACCGTGGCGCTCGAGCAGGCCGGCGGCGGCGCGTTCGACCATGTCGGCCGCGGTGGTGCCGGGCGCAACGTGGTGGCGGTGCCGCGGCGCACGGAACATCCGGTTCTCCCGCAGTTCGTCGGTCTCCGCGAACTGCGCGTAGTACTCGGCGTCGATCGGTTCGCCGGGCAGATGCACGGACACGTCGAGCAGGCTCACGGGTTCGGTTGTGGTCACGGCGTTCTCATCTCATCCAAGCCGGCGTGACCGGCAGGCCGTTGCGGTGCCGGTGTTCGGCGATCACCTTGAGGTTCGTCAGCTCGAGCTGGTGGCCGGGCCCGAACATGTCCCAGAAGTCACCCACCCACACCGGCCTGCCTGCGGGCGCGGTCTCCGGATAGGGGTTGTGGTCGTAGAACGGGTGGTGACAGTTCGTCCACAGCACCACCGACCCGGGCTTGTCGAAGACGACCTGCGCGTCGACGACCCGCATCAGGTAGATCATCCACAGGTGCTTGCCCTGGTCCCAGGCGCAGTGGTAGTCGACGGTCATCGCCTCGGGGTGCGCGACGGTGCGGGTGTAGATCGCGCTGCCGGGACCGCCCGCACCCGCACCCAGCCGGTCGTGGGCGAGCCACAGTCCGGGCTCGTCGGTCGGGGTGAAGCCGCGCAGGCTGGACGTCCACTCCTCCAGACAGCGGGTGTCGGTGAGGTAGTCGAACAGTTCGTCGGGTGGGCAGTCGATGTAGTCGTTGACGGTGCAGTAGGTGCCGAACACCTGGTCGTGCGGGTACACCGACCGCATCCGCTCCATGATGATCGGCGTAGCCTGTTCCTTGGGGGACGTCTCGATGCGGATCAGACCGTCGATCTCGTCAAGCGTGCGCAGCGACATGCGGGGACTCCTTCTGGGTGAGAAACGCCGCGAACGGCGGGATTTCGTCGGGTGAGCATTCGACGGCGACCACCGACGGGCCGTCGGAGGCCAGGGCGGTGCGCAGGGCGGCGGGCAGATCGTGCGCCGTATCGACGTCGACGCTGGGCAGCCCGGGGAACATCGCGGCCAGCCCGGCGCCCAACCGGCTCGCGCCGAAGCGGTTCCGGCCGTCGCCGCCCCCGTAGAACAGGTGCTCGCGGGTCACGCACATCGCGTGCGCGTGATTGTCGAAGAGCAGGAACGTGATCGGCAGCCGATGGCGCAGCGCGGTGTGGATCTCCATGCCGTGCATGTAGAAGGAACCGTCGCCGGCGATCACCACGGTGCGACGGCCGCGGTGCGCCGCGCTGCCGACGGCCGCGCCGAAGCTGTAGCCCATGCCGCCCATGCCGAGGGCGACGAGGAATCTGCCGTCGGCGCGCGCGGGCAGGTGGTGGATGGCCGCCGCGCCGATGTTGCCGGCGTCGACGACGATGTCGGTGCCTGCGGGCAGGGCGGCATCGATCGCGTGCAGCGCGGTGCGGTACCGCACTCCGGGACCATCGGTCGGCGGGGGTGTCAGTTCGTTGAACGGCAACGGTTTTCGTGGAGAGCCGGATCCCCGGCGGACGGCGGCGGCGAGTGCGGGGAGGGCCGCGCGCAGGTCGTCGGCCCGGCAGTGGGTGGTCGCCACATACGGCGCGGCCGATCCGATCGACAGGGTGGGGACCGCGGCCAGGGCGTCGTCGAGGCCGGCGCGAGCCGTGACGTCCAGGCGGGTGCCGACGAGCAGGCAGGCTGCGCTGCGCCCGAGTTCGGCGGCGACGCCGGGGTGCCCCATCACGCCGGTGACCGGCGCGCCGGGGGCGACGTCCTTCGCGTCGGGCACGGTCGCAGGGTGCGCACCGAGTGCGCCGCAGAGTAGCCGCAGTTCCGCGCGGGCGTCGTCGCGGGCGACCTGCTCACCGGCGATCACGGTCACCGGCCCGTCGGCCGTGCGCAGAGCGCAGATGATGCCGGCCAGATCGGGAAGCGGTGCGCGCAGATGCCGGGGTGTCGGTAATCCGACGAGCGGCGGCAGGACGGACTGCTGAATGTCTTTGGGCAGCAACAGCACTGCGGGCCCACCGGTGGCGGCCGCGGACAATGCCTCGGCCAGTGTGCAGACGATGTCGGCGGGCCGGGTCACGCGGCGGCAGTACAGCGACACCGCGGAGAACAGCGCCTCGGCGTCGAGCGCGCCGTCGGCGCCGCTGGTGTCCTGGAAGGCGCCGCGGCCGTCCAGCCGGGTCGGGGCCTGTCCGACGAGCGCCAACACGGGCACCCGCCGGGCCAGTGATTCGCCGAGCCCCGGGACGAGGTTCAGGCAGCCGCCGCCCGACGTGGCGGCGACCACGCCGAGCCCGGCCCCGCTGCGGCTGTAGCCGTCCGCCATTGCGGCCGCGCCGAATTCGTGCTTGGCCAGGATGATGTCGATGTCCTCGCGGCCGGCCGCGGCGTCGAAGAGGTCTTCGATGTTCGCGCCGTCGACGCCGAAGAGGTGCCGGACGCCGCAGGCGGCCAACCGGTCGACGATGTCGTCGACGACGCGATACCCCTGGGCCATGCCGCACCACCTTCCTTCACCGGTGACACGACGGCAGAGGCGGTTTGGTTCAGAGCTGCTTTTCCAGCAGCACCTTTCCGTCGGAGACGGACACCATCTGCACCGCGGTGATGTCGTCGCGCTGGATCGGGGTGGTGCCGCTGGGCAGTGCGGTCGCGCCCGGCACGCCGAGCCACGTCGCGATCTGCGACCGGTTTCCGTCGCGGGTGAGCACCACCATGCCCAGATCCTTCGGCGCGGCGTCGTTGTTTCCCCACTGGCCGTAGGTGCACACCATGTCGACGCGGGTTCCCCAGCCGAAGTCGGTCAGCGCGATGCTGGCATTGATCGGGGTGGGGGCCACCTTCGTCATCTCGATCATCTGGGCGGTGTTCTGGGTGTCGGGCCGGTTCTGCAGCCCGATGATCTGCGGCCGGGCCACCAGGAGGACGCCCACGGCCAGCACCGCGGCGGCCAGCCCGATCACCGCCGAGTTCACCCACCGGTTGCGGCGTCGTCGCCAGCGCACCTTGGCCAGCACGGCGTCGCGTACCTCGGGCCGCAGCGGCGGGTCCGGTTGCTCGTCGTCGAGCGCGGTCACGTCGTCGAGGTCGAGCAGCCCCAGCAGGCCCGGCATGCCGCCGAGTTCGGCGACGGCGGTGCGGCACCGGGTGCAGTCCTCGAGGTGGCGCTCGTACTCGAGCCGTTCGTCGCTGCTCAACGCCCCCAGCACGTACGCGCCGTCCCAGGTCAGGTAGCGGTCGTCGACGGTCATCGGGTCACTCCCATCTCCTGAAGGCCCAGTCTCAGGGCACGCATGGCGTAGTGCAGTCGCGATTTCACGGTGCCCTCCGGGATGCCGAGGTCCGCGGAGATCTGTGCCGTGCTCCACCCCTGGTAGTAGGCCCGCTTGACGACGGCGCGGTGTTCGTCGGACAGCTGCGCGAGCGCGGTGCCCACCAGGATGCGGTTCAGTGCGGCGTCCACCTCGTCCGAAGAGGCGCGGTCGGCGACGTCGTCGGGCACCGGGTCCGACGCCTCGTTGCGGAAGCGGGCGCTGCGGCGTTCGTCGATGATCATGTTGCGCGCCACGGTGAACAGCCAGGCCCGCGCCGAGCGGTCCGCGTCGGCGGTGACCTCGGGGTGGCGCCACGCCCGCAGCAGGGTCTCCTGCACGACGTCTTCAGCCCTGGCGCGGTCACCGGTCAGCCGCAGCGCGTAGCGCCACAGCGCCGCGGCGTGTTCGTCGTAGAGCACGCGCATCATGGCGGCCTCCGGATCGTCCATTCCCCAACCTCCGTCTACTACACGGCGTCGGCGGCGGTCCGGTTCACTCAGAGGGTCAGAATTCTCGGTCCGTCATCGGTGACCGCGACAGTGTGTTCCCAGTGTGCGGCCCGGGAGCCGTCCGTGGTGACAACGGTCCAATCGTCGCCGAGTGTGCGCGTCTCGGTGGTGCCCAGGGTCAGCATCGGTTCGATCGCGAGCACCGAGCCGGGCGCCAGGTGCGGCCCACGCCCCGGGGCGCCCTCGTTGGGCAGGAACGGGTCCATGTGCATCTGCCGGCCGATGCCGTGCCCGCCATAGCCGGCGACGATGCCGAACGCGCGGTCGTGGCGCTTCTCGGCGGCGCGGGTGCCGTTCTCGATGGCGTGGGAGACGTCGGTGAGCCGGTTGCCGGGCACCATCGCGGCGATGCCGGCCTCCATCGATTCCCGGGTGGCCTCGGAGAGCGCCTCGTCGGCGGGGATCAGCGGGCCGACACCGAACGTGACCGCGGAGTCGCCGTGCCAGCCGTCCAGGATGGCGCCGCAGTCGATCGACACCAGGTCACCGGAGGCCAGGAGTTCGTCAGCCGACGGGATGCCGTGCACGACGCGCTCGTTGACCGACGAGCAGATGGTGGCCGGGAAGCCGTGATACCCCAGGAACGACGGGATGCCGCCACCGTCGCGGATCACCGCCTCGGCGACGGCGTCGAGCTCGAGCGTCGACACCCCCGGCGCGGCGGCTTCGCGCACCGCCCGCAGCGCCGCGGCGACCAGCGCGCCCGCGGCGGCCATCGCGTCGAGCTCCCCGGCGGTGCGCTGGGGAACGACCTTGCGGCCCCGCAGGCCGGGTAGAGAGACCATCTAGCGGCCGAGCGCCTTGAGCGCCCGGGTGAAGACCTCGTCGAGCTCGCCGACGGCGTCGACGGTCGTCAGGGTCTCGCTGTAGTAGTCCAGCAGCGGTGCGGTCTCGTCGCGGTAGACCTTGAACCGGTTGCGGATGACGTCCTCGGTGTCGTCGGCGCGGCCGCGGCCCTGGAGCCGGGACACCAGCTCCTCCTCGGGAACCCGGAACTCGAGCACGGCGTCGAGCGACAGATTGCGCTTGGCCAGCATCTGGTCCAGCGCCTCGGCCTGCTCGACCGAGCGCGGGAACCCGTCGAGGATGAACCCGGCCTTGGCGTCCTCGTCGTCGAGGCGGTCGTCCACCAGGGCGTTGGTCAGCGACGCGGGGACCAGATCTCCGGCGTCGAGGTACTTCTTGGCTTCCACCCCGAGCTCGGTGTTGTTGCTGATGTTGTAGCGGAAGAGGTCACCGGTCGATACGTGCGGCACCCCGAGCTTGTCGGCCAGCTTCTGCGCCTGCGTCCCCTTGCCCGCGCCGGGCGGTCCCAACAACACGATTCTCATTTGAGGAACCCTTCGTAGTTGCGCTGCATGAGCTGGCTTTCGATCTGCTTGATGGTGTCCAGCGCGACGCCGATCGCGATCAGCACCGCGGTACCGCCGAACGGCAGGTTCTGCACCGAACCGGTGTTGCCGATCTCCAGGAACAGGTTCGGCAGGACCGCGATGATGCCCAGGTAGATCGAGCCCGGCAGCGTGATGCGGGACAGCACGAAGCGCAGATAGTCCGCGGTGGGCTTGCCCGGCCGGATGCCCGGGATGAACCCGCCGTACTTCTTCATCTCGTCGGCGCGTTCGTCGGGGTTGAACGTGACCGAGACGTAGAAGTACGTGAAGAACACGATCAGCCCGAAGTACAGCGCGATGTAGACCGGGTCGGCCGGATTGGTCAGGTAGTCGGCGACGAACGTCTGCCACCATCCGGTGCCGGGGTTGTCGCTGGCGCTCTGGATCAGCTGGGTGATCAGGTGCGGGATGTAGATCAGCGACGACGCGAAGATCACCGGGATGACGCCGGCCTGGTTGACCTTAAGCGGCAGGTAGGTCGACGTGCCGCCGTACATGCGCCGGCCGACCATGCGCTTGGCGTACTGCACCGGGATGCGGCGCTGCCCCTGCTCGACGAACACGACGCCGACGATGATGATCAGCGCCGCGATGCAGACCAGCGTGAACACCATGCCGCCGCGGCCGTCGAGGATCGTCTTGCCCTCACTCGGGATGCGGGCGGCGATGCCGGCGAAGATCAGCAGCGACATGCCGTTGCCGACGCCGCGCTCGGTGACCAGCTCGCCCATCCACATCACCAGCGCCGAGCCCGCGGTCATCACCAGCACGATGATGATCAGGCGGAAGAGGTTCATGCCCTCGCTCTGGCCCTGGATGATGTCGAGCGTGCAGCCCTGCAGCAGCCCGCCGTTGGCGGCCAGCGCCACGATCGAGGTGGACTGCAGGATCGCCAGCGCGACCGCCAGGTAGCGGGTGTACTGCGTGAGTTTCGCCTGACCCGCCTGGCCTTCTTTACGCAGTTGCTCGAACCGTGGGATCACCACACCGAGCAGCTGCACGATGATGCTCGCCGTGATGTAGGGCATCACGCCGACGGCGAAGACGGACAGCTGCAACAGCGCGCCGCCGGAGAACAGGTTGATCAGCGAGTAGATCTGCGCGGAGTCTCCACCGCTGACCTGGGCGATGCACTGCTGCACGTTGGGGTAGTTGACCCCGGGCGACGGGACCGTGGCACCGACCCGGTAGAGGATCACGATGCCCAGCGTGAACAGGATCTTTCGCCTCAGGTCGACTGTCCGCAGGGATGAGATGAAAGCCGAGAGCACTCTTTCCTCCTGCACGGCCGGGTCGATCGCGGCGTGCTCTTTGGCTGGCGTGACCAGCGTCGGTTAAGTCTTGTGCGCGACGGCCCCGGCAGGCAACGGGCCTGCGCAGGTCACGCGATTGGAACAGTCTACGAGACTAACAGTTGCATCTTGGTTGGCCCGAATCCCGTGAGCGCAGGAATGCGAAAGCCTGCGGTCAGGTTCGAGGAGTACAGTCGCCACCGAAGCTTGGTTAACCCAGCTAAGTAATTTGATGTCCCCGAGAGGAGCAGACGATGGCACGCAGTGACAACGACACCTGGGACCTCGCGTCCAGCGTCGGCGCGACGGCCACGATGGTCGCCGCGGCGCGCGCCGTGGCGTCGCGGGCCGACGAGCCGGTGATCAACGACCCCTTCGCCGAACCCCTGGTCCGCGCGGTGGGCGTCGACTTCTTCACCAAGCTGGCCGCCGGCGAACTCACCCCGGCCGACCTCGACGCCGGCGATGGCGGCCAGTCCCCCGTCGGCATCACCCGCTTCGCCGACGGGATGGCCGCCCGTACCCGCTTCTTCGACGACTTCTTCGCCGACGCGGTGGCCGCCGGCGTCCGCCAGGCCGTCATCCTGGCCTCCGGCCTCGACGCCCGCGCCTACCGGCTGGACTGGCCGGCCGACATGGTGCTCTACGAGATCGACCAGCCCGAGGTCATCGCCTTCAAGAAGCAGACCCTGGCCGGGCTCGGCGCCCGGCCGACCACCGAGCTCCGCACCGTCGCGATCGACCTCCGCCAGGACTGGCCGGCCGCCCTGGCCGAGGCGGGCTTCGACTCGAGCCGCCCGAGCGCGTGGATCGCCGAGGGGCTGTTCGGCTACCTGCCGCCCGATGCGCAGGACCGGCTGCTGGACCAGATCGACGAGCTCAGCGCCCCGGGCAGCCGGCTGGCCGCCGAGGGCGTGCCGTCCCACCACGAAGGGGACTCCGAGGAACTGCGGGAGAAGATGAAGGAGTCCACCGATCTGTGGCGCAGCCACGGCTTCGACCTCGACTTCTCCGAACTGGTGTTCCTCGGCGAGCGTGCGGAGGTCGCCGAGTACCTGCGCGGCCACGGCTGGGCCGCCGACGGCGCGCCCACCAACGACCTGCTGGTCCGCTACGGCCTCCCGCCGATGAACCCGGACGAGGGCTTCGCCGACGTCGTCTACGTCAGCGCGGCGAAGTAGCCCCCGCCGTGGCGCGCGCCGAAGGGGACCGGTGGGATCTGGCGTCCAGTGTCGGGTCGACGGCGACGATGGTCGCCGCGGCGCGGGCCGTCGCCAGCCGGGAACCCGACCCGCTGATCGACGACCCGTACGCCGCTCCCCTGGTGCGCGCGGTCGGCATCGACTTCTTCACCAAGGTGGTCGACGGGACGCTCACGTTCGCCGACTCCGACGACTCCGGGGCAGCGCGGCTGATGACCGACGTGATGGCCGTGCGGACCCGGTTCTTCGACGACTTCTTCCTCGACGCCGCCGCGGCCGGGGTCCGGCAGGCGGTCATCCTGGCCTCGGGGCTGGACTCGCGGGCCTACCGCCTGCCCTGGCCGGACGGCGCATGCGTGTTCGAGATCGACCAGCCGCAGGTCCTCGAGTTCAAGGCCGCGGCACTGGCCGACATCGGCGCCACGCCGTCGGCGCAGCACCGGGCCGTGGCCGTCGACCTGCGCGACGACTGGCCGGCCGCCCTGCGCGCCCACGGATTCGACGAGACCGTCCCCACCGCGTGGAGCGCCGAGGGTCTGCTGGTGTACCTGCCGCCGGACGCGCAGGACCGCCTCTTCGACCACGTCACGGCGCTCTCGGCACCCGGCAGCCGACTGGCCACCGAATACCATCCCGACGCCGGCGCCTCCATCGGCGAGCGGGCCCGCGCGCTGAGCGCACAGTGGTCCGATCACGGATTCGACGTCGACGTCGCCGATCTGTTCTATCCCGGTGAGCGCACTCCCCCGGCCGACTACCTGTCCGGGCAGGGCTGGCAGGTCAGCACGCGGACCCGCCCCGAGGTCTTCGCCGGGTACGGGCGCACGTTCGGAACCGGCGACGCGCTGGCGCCGCTGCGGGACTCGTTGGCACTCACGGCGGTGAAGTCGTGAGCCGCACCGAGGGCGACACCTGGGATCTCGCCTCCAGCGTCGGGGCGACCGCGACCTCGGTGGCGGCGTCGCGGGCGTTGGCGAGCCGCGGTCCCGACCCGCTGATCGACGACCCCTACGCCGATCTGCTGGTCGAGGCCGTCGGCGTCCCCCACTTCGTCGCGGTGGCCCGCGGAGAGACCGACATCCCCGAGGAGATGCGCGAGCACATCGCCGTGCGCACCCGGTTCTTCGACGACGTGCTGACCGATGCGGCCGACGCCGGCGTGCGGCAGGTCGTGATCCTGGCCTCGGGCCTGGACACCCGGGCCTACCGGCTGCCCTGGCCGGCCGGCACACGCGTGTTCGAACTCGATCAGCCCAGCGTCATCGAGTTCAAGACCCGGGTGCTCGCCGACGCCGGGGTGACGCCCTCGGCGACCCGGGTGGCCGTCGGCGTCGACCTTCGCGATGACTGGCCGAAAGCATTGCAGGACAACGGTTTCGATGCCAAAGCACCGACCGCGTGGATCGCGGAGGGACTGCTGATCTACCTGCCGCCCGAGGCCCAGGACCGGCTGCTGGACCACATCAGCGCGCTGTCCGCACCGGGCAGCGTGCTGGCCACCGAGCACATGGACCCGAAGGCGCTCACCGGCGAATGGGCGAAACAGCTCAGCGCCCTGAGCCGCCGCCACGGCAGCGACATCGACCTGTCCGCGCTGTTCTACACCGGCCCGCGCACCGCGGCGGGTGACCATCTGAGTGAGCTCGGCTGGCGGGTGCAGGTGCTGCCCAACGCACAGGCCTACGCGGCCCACGGTTTCGACCCGCCGACCGACTCGCTGATCGCGATGGTCGGCGATTCGGGATACCTGTCAGCTCACCGGGAGTAGCACATGGCACGCAGCAGCAATGATTCGTGGGACCTGGCGTCCAGCGTCGGAACGACGGCGACGATGGTCGCCGCGGGCCGGGCGATGGCGAGCGCAGCGTCCGGCGCCCTGATCGACGATCCGTTCGCCGCGCCGCTGGTGCGGGCGGTCGGTGTCGAGTTCTTCACCATGATGATCGACGGCGAACTCGACCTGTCGGTGTTCGGCGACGCCTCCCCCGAGCGGGCCGAGGCGATGGTCAACGGAATGGCGGTGCGCACCAGGTTCTTCGACGACTGCGCGCTGGCGTCGACGGCCGCGGGCGCCCGGCAGGTGGTGATCCTGGCCTCGGGTCTGGACTCCCGCGCCTACCGTCTGCCGTGGCCGGACGGCACACGCGTGTTCGAACTCGACCAGCCCGAGGTGATCTCGTTCAAGACCTCGACACTCGCCGGGCTCGGCGCGCAGCCCACCGCGACGCGCCGAGCGATCCCGATCGACCTGCGTGACGACTGGCCGGCAGCGTTGCGCGACAACGGATTCGACCCGTCAGCCCGCACGGCCTGGCTGGCCGAGGGACTGCTGATCTACCTGCCGCCCGAGGCGCAGGACCAGCTGTTCGACCGGATCACCGCGCTGTCGGCGCCCGGATCCACGATCGCCACCGAGTGGGCGCCGGGCATCGTCGACCTCGACGCCGAGAAGGCGCGGGCCATGTCGGCGCCGCTGCGCGACCACGGCCTCGACATCGACATGCCCTCGCTGGTCTACGCCGGGCAGCGCACGCCGGTGATGGACTACCTGCGATCGATCGGCTGGCAGGTCAGCGGTACGCCGCGCGACGAACTGCTCGCCCGTTTCGCGCTGCCCACGCCCGGCGATGCCGCACCGGACGGTCCCCTCGGCGAGATCGTCTACGTGAGCGCCGAACTCAGTACCGGGACGCCCCCAGCCACAGCACGTTGACGCCGGTGAGCGACCGCTGGGACTGATCGACCACCTCGGTCAGCGAGCGAACGGCCAACGCGCTCACCATCTCCGTGACCGACGCGGCGGCAGGCTGCGAAGACGCCTTGGGCCGCAGCATGTCCCGCAGCGACGACCCGGGCAGGTGAGCGATGTGCACCTTGGTGTCCTCGTCGATCCCCGCGAGCGCCTTGGCCCGGGCGATGGCGGTGCGCAGCCCGCCGAGCTCGTCGACCAGGCCGCGCTCGAGCGCGTCGGCGCCCGTCCACACCCGGCCACGGGCCACCTGGTCGACCGCCTCGGCACTCATCCGGCGACCGTCGGCGACCCGGTGGACGAAGTCGGTGTAGAACAGGTCGGCCTCGGCCTCCACGTGCGCCTGCTGCTCCTCGGTGAACGGCGCGTTGACCGACCACGCATCGGCGTTGGCGTTGGTGCGCACGGTTCCGGAGCCGACGCCGAGCCGGTCCTTAAGGTCACGGGCGACGAGCTTGCCCGTCACGACACCGATCGACCCGGTGATGGTCGCCGGATTGGCCACGATGGCGTCGGCGGCCATCGACACGTAGTAACCGCCGGAGGCCGCGACGGCGCCCATCGACGCCACCACCGGCGTGCCACGCTCGCGCAGCCGCACCACCTCCCGCCAGATCGTCTCCGATCCGGTGACCGAGCCGCCGGGGCTGTCGACGCGCAGCACCACCGCGGCCACATCGTCGTCGGCGCCGGCCTGTCGCAGCGCCGCGGCGATCGTGTCACCGCCGGCGCTGGCGCCGCCGAACGGCGACACCGGCCGGCCCCGGCCGCTCACGATGGGCCCCGCCAGCGTGACGACGGCGATCGTCTGCTTGCCCTTGCGGCCCGGCAGCGTCGGGGTCGGCATCGAGGGCCGGCTGGTCCGCGCGTACCGGGACAGGAAGAGCCGCGGCGGTGCGTCGTCGCCGTCGGCGTCCCCGTCCCCCGCGGCGCCGGTCATGTCCGCGATCCGCGCATAGGCCTCGTCGCGGAAGCCGATCCGGTCGACCAGTCCCGCGGTCACCGCGTCCTCGCGCAGCAGGGGCGCACGGTCAGCGAGCCCGTCGATCGCGGCGGGATCGATCTTCCGTGCCGCCGCCACCGCCTCCCACACCTGGGAGCGCAGGCTGTTCACCAGCGCCGTGTCGGCCTCGCGGTGCGCCTCGGTGTAGCCGTCCTGGGTGAACAGGTTCGCCGCGGACTTGTATTCGCCTCGGGCGGTGAACTGCGCCTCGACACCGAGCTTGTCGAGGGCGTCGCGCAGGAACAGCGCGCTCGTGGCGAAGCCGACCAGCCCGACCGTGCCCGACGGCTGCATCCACACCTCGCCGAACGCCGAGGCGAGGTAGTACGACAGCGTGCCGGGGTAGGTCTCGGCCCAGGCCAGCGACGGCTTGCGTTCGGTGAACGCGGCGATCGCCGCGCGCAGTTCCTGCACCGGTCCCGGCGGGGCGGCATCGAGCTGGACCCGCGCGATCAAGCCGGCGACCCGGGGATCCTCGGCGGCCCGGTGGATGGCGGCGATGGTCTCACGCAGCAGCAGCGGGCGGCTGGCTCCGAGGATCCCGGAAACCACGGCGACCGGGTCGAAACCGGCGGTCTCCGGGGGCATCTGCTGCAGATCGATCTCCAGGATGCAGCCGGCGGGCACCCCTTGGTGACGGGCGGTGTCGACCTTGCGGGCCAGCTCGCGGAAGTCATCCGGGCCGGGCAGGAATCCGGGCACGCCGGAGAGCACAGAGATCATGGCACCGAGCGTACCGACGCCCGGGTGGGGGTCAGCGCCCGACGAAGCGCGCGTGCTGCGGGCAGTAGGCCTGTACCGACGCCTTGAGCAGTCCGCCGGCCTGGGCGCGATCGAGGCCCCGGCTCGTCAACGTGGTGAGCACGCCGCGCACGGCGGGCACCGGGTTGACGGAGTTGCTCGACAGCGATGTGGTCAGCATCTCGCACACCTGCTTGCCGACCTGCGGAAGATCGGTGTCCGGCGCGAAGGGGATGTTCATCTTGCCGACGGTGTCGGTGAACCACTGATCGGCCGTCTGCGCCTGCGCCGGTGCTGCCATACCGAGGGCGATCCCGGTGGCGACAATCGCCGTGACCACGGTGCGCCGGTGATTCATCGAGACTGCTCCTTGTTCTCCCCCGTCGGTGGGTCATCGCCCGGGACGGCTCCGACGTTACCGGCCACCAACCAAAAACCCCCGCCGGAGCGGGGGTTCTCAGCTGTGGAACGACTTACAGTTCGGTGGCGGTGCCGCCCGCGGCGGTGATCGCCTCGCGGGCGCTGCCGCTGAACTTGTGCGCGGTGACGTCGACCTTGGCCGACAGCTTGCCGTCGCCCAGGACCTTCACCAGAACGTTCTTGCGCACCAGCCCCTTGGCCACCAGCTCGTCGACGCCGACGGTGCCGCCCTCGGGGAACGCCTTGCCGAGGTCGCCGATGTTGACGACGCCGTACTCGGTGCGGAACCGGTTGCGGAAGCCCTTCAGCTTGGGCAGCCGCATGTGGATCGGCATCTGGCCGCCCTCGAAGCCCACCGGGACGTTCTTGCGGGCGCCGGTGCCCTTGGTGCCGCGACCGGCGGTCTTGCCCTTGGAGCCCTCACCGCGACCCACGCGGGTCTTGGGGGTCTTCTCGCCGGGAGCCGGCTTGAGATCGTGCAGCTTGATGGGTGCCATGTCGCTATACCTCCTCGACCGTGACGAGGTGGTGCACGGTCTTGATCAGTCCGCGGGTCTGCGAGTTGTCCTCGCGCACCACGGACTGGCGGATCTTGCGCAACCCGAGCGTGCGCAGGGTCTCGCGCTGCTTCCAGCGCGCACCGATGGTGCTGCGCACCTGGGTGATCTTGAGCTCTGCCATGTTCTTTACGCCGTTCCCTCACGCGCGGCGCCGGCGGCCAGGGCCTCAGCCTCACGACGGGCCTTGAGCATGCCGGCGGGCGCTACATCTTCGATCGGCAGACCGCGGCGGGCCGCGACCTCTTCGGGGCGCTGCAACAGCTTCAGCGCGGCGACGGTGGCGTGCACCACGTTGATCGCGTTGTCACTGCCCAGCGACTTGGCCAGCACGTCGTGCACGCCGGCGCACTCCAGCACCGCGCGGCAGGCGCCGCCGGCGATGACACCGGTACCGGGGCTGGCCGGGCGCAGCATGACCACACCGGCCGCGGCCTCACCCTGGACCGGGTGGGTCACGGTGCCGCCGATCAGCGGAACCCGGAAGAAGTTCTTGCGTGCTTCCTCGACGCCCTTGGCGATCGCGGCGGGCACCTCTTTGGCCTTGCCGTAGCCGACGCCGACCATGCCCTTACCGTCGCCGACGATCACCAGCGCGGTGAAGCTGAACCGGCGACCGCCCTTGACCACCTTGGAGACGCGGTTGATCGCGACGACGCGCTCCAGGTAGTTGCTCTTCTCGCGGTCGTCACGTCCGCCCCGGCCGCCGCGGTCGTCACGGCGGCCACGGCCACCGCGATCGTCGCGGCCACCGCGATTGTCCTGCGCCGAACCGGCGCCAGCCTGCTCGGCCATCATGCAGTCCTCTCGTTGACAGTCATCAGAACTTCAGCCCACTCTCGCGTGCCGCGTCGGCCAGCGCCGCGATCCGTCCGCCGTAGGTGTACCCACCGCGGTCGAACACGACCTCGTCGATGCCGGCGGCCTTGGCGCGCTCGGCGATCAGCTGACCCACCCGCGCGCTGGCGGCTTTCTTGTCGCCCTCCACGGCCCGCACGTCGGCCTCGATCGAGGAGGCCGCGGCCAGCGTGGCGCCCTCGAGGTCGTCGACCAGCTGCACGTGGATGTGCCGCGCGGAGCGGTTGACCACCAGGCGCGGACGCTCGGCCGTACCGGAGACCTTCTTGCGCAGGCGCGCATGCCGGCGCAGCCGCGAGGTACGTCGCGTCTCGGAGATGTTCTTGCCGACCGGGGTGTGCCCGGCGTTCTCTTTGGTGTTCGTGGCCATCTGCTACTTACCCGTCTTTCCGACCTTGCGACGGATCTGCTCGCCTTCGTAGCGGATTCCCTTGCCCTTGTAGGGATCGCTCTTCCGCAGGCGGCGGATGTTGGCCGCAATCTGGCCGACCTTTTGCTTGTCGATACCGGAGATCGAGAACTTGGTGGGCGTCTCGACCGCGAAGGTGACACCCTCCGGAGCGGTGATCAGCACCGGGTGGCTGTAGCCGAGCGCGAACTCGAGGTCGTTGCCCTTGGCCACCACGCGGTAGCCGACGCCGAAGATCTCCATCTTGGTGGTGTAGCCCTGGGTCACACCGTCGACCAGGTTGGCGATCAGTGTGCGGGACAGCCCGTGCAGCGAGCGGTTACGCCGCTCGTCGTTGGGGCGGGTCACCACGATGGCGCCGTCGTCGTCGCGCGAGACCTCGATCGGCTCGGCGACATCGAGGGTCAGCGTGCCCTTGGGGCCTTTGACGGCCACATTGCGTCCGTCGATCGTGACATCGACCCCGGCAGGAACCGGGACCGGCTGCTTTCCAATGCGAGACATGTCTTATCTACCCCTCACCACACGTACGCGAGGACTTCGCCGCCGACACCCTCGCGGGAAGCCTGGCGGTCGGTCCTCAAGCCGGACGACGTAGAAATGATCGCCACGCCCAGCCCGCCGAGAACGCGGGGCAGGTTGGTGGACTTCGCGTACACCCGCAGACCGGGCTTGCTCACGCGGCGCAGGCCGGCGATGCTTCGCTCCCGGCTGGGGCCGTACTTGAGCTGCACGACGAGGGACTTGCCGACGCGGGCGTCCTCGGTGCGGTAGTCGGTGATGTAGCCCTCCGACTTCAGGATCTCGGCGATGTTGGCCTTGATCTTGCTGTGGGGCAGGGTCACTTCGTCGTGGTACGCCGAGTTGGCGTTGCGCAGACGTGTCAAGAAGTCTGCGATCGGATCCGTCATGGTCATGACAGCCGGTTCACCTTTCTCGCGGCGGTTCCCCGAACGGGGCCTGCCGCAACTGTTTTAGTAGTGGTTGGCTGGCTTACCAGCTGGACTTCTGCACACCGGGCAGCTCGCCGGCGTGCGCCATTTCGCGAAGGCAGATGCGGCACAGGCCGAACTTGCGGAACACCGCGTGCGGACGGCCGCAGCGGTTGCAGCGCGTGTAGCCCCGCACCTTGAACTTCGGCTTCTTGTTGGCCTTGTTGACCAGAGCCTTCTTTGCCATTGCTCAGTTCTCCTTGAACGGAAAGCCCAGCGCCCGCAACAGCGCTCGTCCTTCGTCGTCGTTGGTCGCCGTGGTGACGACGGTGATGTCCATGCCGCGCGGACGGTCGATGCTGTCCACGTCGATCTCGTGGAACACCGACTGCTCCGTCAGCCCGAAGGTGTAGTTGCCGGTGCCGTCGAACTGCTTGCCGTTCAGACCGCGGAAGTCGCGGATACGGGGCAGCGAGATCGAGATCAGGCGATCCAGGAACTCCCACATCCGGTCGCCGCGCAGCGTCACGCGGGCGCCGATCGGCATGCCCTCGCGAAGCTTGAACTGCGCGATCGACTTACGGGCCCGGCGGATCTCGGGCTTCTGGCCGGTGATCAGGGCGAGGTCGTTGACCGCCCCGTTGATCAGCTTCGCGTCGCGGGCGGCGTCGCCGACACCCATGTTGACGACGACCTTGACCACACCTGGGATCTGCATCACGTTGGCGTAGCCGAACTCCTTCTGCAGGGCGTCGCGGATCTCTTCGCGGTAGCGCTGCTTCAGGCGGGGCAGGGTCTTCACACTGCTTTCGGTGGTAGTCATCGTCCTAGACGTCCTTGCCGTTGGTCTTGGCGATACGGACCTTCTTGCCGGTCTCGTCATCGATGCGGTACGTGACGCGCGTCGGCTTGCCGTCGGAATCGAGCAGCATCACGTTGGACACCGAGATCGGCGCCTCCTGCGTGACGATGCCGCCCGACGAAGCGCCGCGCTCGGTGCGGGACTCGGGGGTGTGCTTCTTGATCCGGTTCACGCCCTCGACGAGGACCTTGTTGCGCTCAGGGTAGGCCACCAGGACCTTGCCCTTGGCACCCTTGTCCTTGCCGGAGATGACGAGCACCGTGTCGCCCTTGCGGACCTTCATCTACAACACCTCCGGGGCGAGCGAGACGATCTTCATGAAGCGCTTCTCGCGCAGTTCGCGACCGACCGGCCCGAAGATGCGCGTGCCGCGCGGGTCGTTGTCGGCCTTGATGATGACGGCGGCGTTCTCGTCGAACTTGATGTAGCTGCCGTCGGCGCGACGGCGCTCCTTGACGGTGCGCACGACGACGGCCTTGACGACGTCGCCGCGCTTGACGTTGCCGCCGGGGATGGCGTCCTTGACGGTGGCCACGATGACATCACCGATGCCCGCGTAGCGCCGCGACGAGCCACCGAGAACGCGGATGCACAAGATCTCCTTGGCGCCCGTGTTGTCGGCGACCTTCAGCCGCGATTCCTGCTGAATCACTCGATCTCCTCGACCTGGGTTTTCGTATGCACGCAGGATTACCGACCCTGACGTGCGCGGTCTTTGTCACCTAAGAGCACGCAGGGTTTTCTCCGGCATGCGAGAACCAGAGATAACCGAGGTCTGCCCTAGGCAACCCCTACATACTAGGTGAGCTCGGCGTATGCACCAAATCGCTGGTCAGGGCGGGCTCAGAGCGCGCACCGGAAGCCGATGTGCGTCGTCGCGCTGTCCTGTGACTGGGGCGACCGGGCGGCCGGCCGGTAGCGGTGGCAGTACTCCGGCGCGCACAGGTGCGACCCGCCTTTGAGCGCCTGACTTACCGCGGGGTCGGGTCCGGACGGTCCGCAGCACGACTCGGTGTCGCCGGCTAGCGCGTGATGGCCGGCGAAGCGGGTCGTCGTCCACTCCCACACGTTGCCGATCATGTCGACCAGGCCGTAGCCGTTGGCCGGGAACGTCCCGACCGGCGAGGTGCCGGCCCAGCCGGTGTTGCGGTACGGGAAGGCGCCCTGCCAGGTGTTGGCCATTACCTGCCCGCCCGGGGCCGCGTCGTCACCCCACGGATACGTCGTCGTCGCACCTCCGCGCGCGGCGAACTCCCACTCCGCCTCGGTGGGCAGCCGCCGGCCCGCCCACCGGGCGTAGGCCAGTGCGTCGGTGTAACAGACCTGCACCACCGGGTGGTCGGCCTTGTCCTCGACCGAGCTGTCCGGCCCGTAGGGGTGCCGCCAGTCCGCGCCGGGCACCCATTCCCACCACTGCCGCCAGTCCCGCAGATCGACCGGTCCGCGGGTGGGCCGGAACACCAGTCCGCCGGCCACCAGGTCGGCCGGTGCAGCCCCGGGAAACTGCGCCGGGTCGGGCGGGATCTCGGCGACCGTGCGGTACCCGGTATCGGCGACGAACGCGGCGAACTGGGAGTTGGTGACGGGGTGCCGTTCGATCGCGAAGGGCGCGACGGCGACCGTGTGCACCGGCGCCTCCTCGGGATAGAACTGCGTCGATCCCATCCGGTACCGCCCGCCGTCGAGGTCGACGAGGTCGGTCAGCATGCTGCTCAGGGTAGGCCGATCCGCAGTCCCTCGGTCAGCACCGGTGCCACGGCGTCGAAGTCGGGGGTGTCGGTGGGCGCCTCGACGTACACCGCGATCAGGTAGCCCGGCACGTGCACGATGCGGGCCTGGTACAGCACGCTGCCCGGGGTGACGCCACCGAGCATGCCCATCAGCTTCTGTCCGCTGAACCCGCAGGTTTCTGCCGGCAGCAGGCTCAGCGTGCTCATCGTGGTCTTCGCGGTCAGGTCATCGGCGTAGCCGCGGAACGCGGCGGCGGCATCGAGCGGTGTCGCGGTGATCGTGACCGTGGCCGACATGTTCTCGGGTCCGGTCAGCGTCGTCCCGTCCGGAGACGGTGTGGTGGTCCACTCCTGGGGCGCTCCGACCACCACGGTGGGCGCCGCCGGGTCGTCGATGCGCACGTCCACCGGGACGGCCGGCGGAGCCGCCGGTGCGCAGTCCTCGTCGGCGGCCGACGTGGCCGGCGTGGGGACCACGCCGGGCACGTCATCAGTCGGGGCGACGGGCGGTGCGGCCGACGCCGTGGTGGTCGAAGATGGTGCGGGCGTGCTGGATTGACCACTCTGCGCGGTGGCCGCACCGTCGCTGCTGCGGGTGCAGGCCGGTGCGAGCATCACCGTGCACACCAGCAGAGCGGGCAGGATGCCGCGAATCACGTCAGTCCCTGGCGAAGGCGCGGGCGAAGTCGCGTTCGAGGTCGGCATACGGCGTGCCGGAGACGTCGACCTTCACCTGGGCGATGCTGCCGCCGGTGAACGGGAACGGCGCCACGAACGCCCGCGACACCGGCGAGCCGTTGTTGACCCCGACGCTCAGGCTCGCACTGGCCAGGCCGAAAGTGCCCGGGTGCACGCGCATCCCGCCGTAGTCGGCCACCTGGGTGTCGTCGACGTAGAGCGCGGCGTCGCCGATCGGGGTGTGACTGCCCTCCGCGGTCCCCGTGAGCGTGAACGCGAAGCCCAGCGTGTGCAACCCGGCGGTGAGGGGCTCCGACGCCGACAGCGTCTGCTCCTGTTCGCCGAGGAAGTTGTAACAGAAATGCAGCCGGTTGCCCTGCACGTACATCACGTAACCACCGTGCGCACCACCGTGTTTGACGATCACACCCTCGGCACCGTCGGCGTCGACGGCGACCTCGGCGAGCACGGCGAAGGACCGGCCGCGCAGTTCCACCACGGCGCCGATGCCCACGTCGGCGGTGCCGGGATAGTAGACGTAGGACGAGCGCTCCCCGGCGAGGTAGGGCCGCCACCGCGACATCGTCTCGATGATGTTCAGATCACCCAGCGGGAGTCCGTTGTACTTGCCTGCTTCGGCGAACCACAGATCGATCAGTTCGGCGAGCTTCTCGGGGTGTTCGCCGGCCAGGTCGTGACACTGGCTGCGGTCGGTTTCGATGTGGAACAGTTCCCAGCGGTCGTCGTCGAAATGCGACCAGCCCGCCGGTGACGCGGCGTGCACCGCACTGGCGAACCAGCCCTTGTGCCAGATGCCGCGGGTGCCCAGCATCGTGTAGAACTGCGTCTCCTTGCCGGTGGGCGCATGCGGATTCTCCAGCGCCACCTTGAAACTCACGCCGTCCAACGGCTTCTGCGCCACCCCGCGCACGGTCGCGGGCGGGGTGATGTCCAGCAGGTCGTACACCGTCGGCGTGATGTCGGCGACGTTGACGTAGTTGTCCCGCACCTCGCCGTGCGCGCTGATTCCGTTGGGCCAGGAGATGATTGCGGTGTCGGCGATACCACCCTCGTGCGAGGCGTAGCGCTTGAACAGTTTGTAGGGGGTGTTGAACGCCATCGCCCAGCCGATCGGGTAATGGTTGTAGGTCTGCGGGCCGCCGAGATCGTCGAAGTGCTTCAGGCTCTCCTCGACGGAATCGATGTAGCCGTTGAAGAACTTGACCTCGTTGACCGATCCGTTCGGTCCGCCCTCGCCGCTGGCCCCGTTGTCGGAGATCACCACGATGATCGTGTTGTCGAGCTGGCCGGACTCCTCGAGATAGTCCAGCACACGGCCGATCTGGTCGTCGGTGTAGGACAGGAACCCGGCGAACACCTCGGCCATCCGGCTGAACAACCGCTTCTCGTCGTCGCCGAGCGAGTCCCAGGGGCGCACGGTGTCCTGCGGCGGCCACGGCTCCCCGTTGGGCCCGGACACGTCGGAATACGGGTTCACCGGCGAGAGTTCAGTGTCGGGCGGCACGATGCCGAGCCGCTTCTGGTTCTCCAGCACGATCTCGCGGTAACGCTCGTAGCCCATGTCGAAGACGCCGGCGTAACGGTCTGCCCACTCGGCGAACACGTGGTGCGGCGCATGCCCGGCACCCGGGCACAGGTAGGTGAACCACGGCTTGTCCGGGGCGATGACCTTGGTGTCCCTGATGAATTCGATGGTCTTGTCGGCCAGGTCCTTGGACAGGTGATAGCCCTGCTCGGGTGTCGCCGGCGGCGGCACGGGGTGGTTGTCGTAGACGAGTTCGGGATACCACTGATCGGTTTCGCCGCCCATGAACCCGTAGAACCGCTCGAAGCCTCGGCCCAGCGGCCAGTGCCGTTTGGTGGCCGCGAGATTCGACTCCTCCAGCGGGGTCAGATGCCACTTGCCGACGCAGTAGGTGTTGTATCCGTTCTCGGTGAGCACTTCTGACAGCAGCGCCGTGTCGAACGGAATCCGGCCGTTGGAGTTGGGGAAACCGTCGGTGAACTCCTCGATGGTCGCCATGCCCACCGTCGTGGCGTTGCGCCCGGTCAACAGCGACGCGCGGGTCGGTGAACACAGCGCGGTGGTGTGGAACTGGGTGAGGCGTACGCCGCGCTCGGCGATGCGGCTCATCGCCGGCATGTTCACCAGCCCGCCGAAGCAGTCCCAGGTCGCGATCCCGATGTCGTCCCACACCAGATAGAGCACATTGGGCGCGTCGGGCTGGGCCACCGGCGCCGCATAGGGCCCCCAGTCCGGTTCGGAATCCCGGATGTCGAGCTCGATCTTGCCGTTGAACTCCGTGGTCATAGCGCCGGACAGTACACCCCGCGAACCCTCCGGACATGCAAAAACCCCCGCCGCCGGGTGGCGTGCGGGGGCTGTCGCGATCGTCGTCCGATCGGCGGTGCTACTTGGCCTTCTCGAGCACCTCGACCAGGCGCCAGCGCTTGGTGGCCGACAGCGGTCGGGTCTCCATCAGCGAAACGCGGTCGCCGACACCGGCGGCCTCGTTCTCGTCGTGGGCCTTGACCTTGGTCGTGGTCCGGATGATCTTGCCGTACAACGGATGCGACTTGCGGGACTCGAGCTCGACAACGATCGTCTTCTGCATCTTGTCCGACACGACGTAACCGATGGCCGTCTTACGACGACCGCGCGGCTGCTCGGTGCGCGGCGTGTGCTTGCCGTCTGCCTGCGTTTCTGCCATTAGGAATCCTCACCTCCGGGTCCGGCGGCCAGACCCAACTCACGTTCGCGCAGCACGGTGTACACCCGTGCGATCTCCTGCCGGACGACCCGCAGCCGGCGGTTGTTGGCAAGCTGGCCCGTCGCCATCTGGAAGCGCAGGTTGAACAGCTCTTCCTTGGACTCGCGGAGCTTGTCGGTCAGTTCCTCGTCGGTGAGCTCACGGAGCTCTCCCGTCGAAACTCCTACTGCCATCAGAAGGTCTCCTCTCTGGTGACGATGCGAGCCTTGATCGGCAGCTTGTGGATGGCACGGGTCAGTGCGGCCCGTGCGGTCGCCTCGTCGGGGTAGCTCAGCTCGAACAGCACGCGGCCGGGCTTGACGTTGGCCACCCACCACTCCGGCGAGCCCTTGCCCGAACCCATCCGGGTCTCGGCGGGCTTCTTGGTCAGCGGACGGTCCGGGAAGATGTTGATCCACACCTTGCCGCCACGCTTGATGTGCCGGTTGATGGCGATACGAGCGGACTCGATCTGCCGGTTGGTGATGTAGGCGTGCTCCAGAGCCTGGATGCCGTAGTCACCGAAGCTCACCGAGGTGCCGCCGCTGGCGATGCCGCGCTGCCGGGGGTGGTGCTGCTTACGGTGCTTGACCTTGCGGGGAATCAACATGACTAGCTCTCCGTGTTCTCCGGGGCGGATGCGCCCGCGGCGACCGAGGTGTCGGCAACCGGGGTTGCAGCCTCGGCGGCGGGTGCTTCTGCTGGGCTCTCCGTGGCAGCTCGACCAGCGTCGGTGCTCGTCGCCGTGGTGCCCGACGCGCCGCTACGGCGCGGGCGGGTGCCCGACGGACGCTCGCGGCGGGGCCGATCGGCACCGGCCGGAGCCGCGGCGGTCAGCTCGCGCTTGCCGCCCACGATGTCGCCCTTGTAGATCCACACCTTCACGCCGATCCGGCCGAAGGTGGTCTTGGCCTCGTACAGGCCGTAGTCGATGTCGGCGCGCAGCGTGTGCAGCGGCACCCGACCCTCGCGGTAGAACTCCGAGCGGCTCATCTCGGCACCGCCGAGGCGGCCCGAGCACTGCACCCGGATGCCCTTGACGTTGGGCTGGCGCATCGCCGACTGGATCGCCTTGCGCATCGCACGGCGGAACGCCACGCGGTTGCTCAGCTGCTCGGCAACACCCTGGGCGACCAGCTGGGCCACCGACTCGGGGTTCTTGACCTCGAGGATGTTGAGCTGCACCTGCTTCTTGGTGAGCTTCTCCAGGTCGGCGCGGATGCGGTCGGCCTCGGTGCCGCGACGGCCGATCACGATGCCCGGACGCGCGGTGTGGATGTCCACCCGGACGCGGTCGCGGGTGCGCTCGATCTCGACGTCGGCGATGCCGGCGCGCTCGAGGCCCGTGGCCAGCAGCTTGCGGATCGCCACATCTTCCTTGATGTAGTCGGCGTACTGCTTGTCGGCGAACCACCGCGACTTCCACTCGGTGGTGATACCGAGCCGGAAACCGTGCGGATTGATCTTCTGACCCACTACTCCGAGCCTCCCTTGTTGCTGGCGGCCTTGCTGGCCTGGGCGCGACGCGCGCGTGCTGCAGACGCCGAGGCACCCTGCTTGCCCGTGTTCCTGGGCGGCCGGCTCTCCACTATCACCGTGATGTGGCTGGTGCGCTTACGGATCCGGTACGCGCGACCCTGCGCACGGGGGCGGATCCGCTTGGCGGTCGGGCCCTCGTCGGCGTGGATCGTGGCGACCACGAGCGTGGACGGATCCAGCCCCTCGTTGTTCTGCGCGTTCGCGGCAGCGCTGGCGATCACCTTGGCGACCGGCTCGCTGGCGGCCTGCGGCGCCCAGCGCAGGATGTCGAGGGCTTCCTCGACGCTCTTGCCGCGGACCAGGTCGATGACGCGGCGGGCCTTGGTGGCCGAGACGCGCACGAAGCGCGCCTTCGCCGTCGCAGACGGATATTCAATCGCTGTAGTCATTACCGGCGCTTCGCCTTCCGGTCATCCTTGATGTGACCCTTGAACGTGCGGGTGGGGGCGAACTCGCCCAGCTTGTGCCCGACCATCGACTCGGTGACGAACACCGGCACGTGCTTGCGACCGTCGTGGACGGCGAAGGTGTGGCCGATGAAGTCCGGGATGATGGTGGACCGGCGCGACCAGGTCTTGATGACCTGCTTGGTGTTCTTCTCGTTCTGCACGTCCACCTTCTTGAGCAGATGGTCGTCGACGAACGGGCCCTTCTTGAGGCTGCGTGGCATCGCTTTACTCCCTAGCGCTTCTTGCCGGTGCGCCGGCGACGGACGATGAGCTTGTCGCTCGCCTTGTTCGGCTTGCGGGTGCGGCCCTCGGGCTTACCCCACGGGCTGACCGGGTGACGGCCACCGGAGGTCTTGCCCTCGCCACCGCCGTGCGGGTGGTCGACCGGGTTCATCACGACACCACGGACGGTGGGACGCTTGCCCTTCCAGCGCATACGGCCGGCCTTGCCCCAGTTGATGTTGGCCTGTTCGGCGTTGCCGACCTCGCCGACGGTGGCGCGGCAGCGCACGTCGACGCGGCGGATCTCACCGCTGGGCATACGCAGCGAGGCGTAGGTGCCCTCCTTGCCGAGCAGCTGGATGCTGACACCGGCCGAGCGGGCCAGCTTCGCACCGCCGCCGGGCCGCAGCTCCACAGCGTGGATCACGGTGCCGGCGGGGATGTTGCGCAGCGGCAGGTTGTTGCCCGGCTTGATGTCGGCGTTGGCGCCCGACTCGACGACCGTGCCCTGCTTGAGACCCTGCGGCGCGATGATGTAGCGCTTCTCGCCGTCCAGGTAGTGCAGCAGCGCGATGTTCGCGGTGCGGTTCGGGTCGTACTCGATGTGCGCGACCTTGGCGTCGACGCCGTCCTTGTCGTGGCGACGGAAGTCGATCACGCGGTAGGCGCGCTTGTGGCCGCCACCCTTGTGCCGAGTGGTGATGCGGCCGTGGGCGTTACGGCCACCCTTGCCGTGCAGCGGACGGACCAGTGACTTCTCCGGGTGGTCGCGAGTGATCTCGGCGAAGTCGGAGACGCTGGCACCGCGGCGACCGGGGGTCGTCGGCTTGTACTTGCGAATTGCCATGATTGTCTAGTTCTCCCTGCCGGCTACGCCGGCGCTCCGAACAGGTCGATGGGCTTGCTTCCCGCAGCCAGCGTCACGATGGCGCGCTTGGTGTCCTTGCGCTTGCCGAAGCCGGTGCGGGTGCGCTTGCGCTTGCCCTGCCGGTTGGCGGTGTTCACGGACGCGACCTTGACCTTGAAGATCTTCTCGACGGCGATCTTGATCTGCGTCTTGTTCGAGTCCGGGTGGACGACGAACGTGTACACGTTGTCCTCGATGAGCCCGTAGGACTTCTCAGAGATCACCGGGGCCAGGATGATGTCGCGGGGATCGGTCACGGTAGCCATCAGGCCGACACCTCGTCTTTCTTGGTCGCGCTCGCGATGTACGCGTTGAGCGCCTCGACGCTGAACACCACGTCGTCGGCCTTGAGCACGTCGTAGGTGTTCAACTGGTCCGGCGAGATCACATGCACGCCAGGCAGATTGCGCACGCTCAGCGCGCTGGTCTCGTCGGCGCGGCCGATGACCACCAACACCTGCTTGCGATCGGTCAGCGTCGCCAGGAACGACTTGGCGCTCTTGGTCGACGGCTTCTGGCCCTCGACCAACTCGGTGATCGCGTGGATGCGCTCGTTGCGCGCCCGGTCCGACAGCGCACTGCGCAGCGCGGCGGCGATCATCTTCTTCGGGGTGCGCTGGCTGTAGTCGCGCGGCTGCGGGCCGTGCACGACGCCACCGCCGGTGAACTGCGGCGCACGCGTCGAACCCTGACGGGCGCGGCCGGTGCCCTTCTGGCGGTACGGCTTCTTGCCACCGCCGGAGACCTCGCCGCGCGTCTTGGTCGCGTGCGTGCCCTGGCGCTTGGCCGCGAGCTGCGCGGTCACCACCTGGTGCATCAGCGCGATGTTGGGCTCGACATCGAACAGCTCGGCGGGCAGCTCGACCGAGCCGTCCTTCTTGCCTGCCGGTGTCAGCACATCAATTTTCACAGTCATGCTTTCTCGCCTCGCTTGATTGCGCTGCGGACAACCACGAGTCCACCGTTGCGCCCGGGGACGGCGCCCTTGATCAACAGCACGCCGTTCTCGGCGTCGACCTTGTGCACCTTCAGGTTCTGCGTGGTGACGCGGTCGCTACCCATCCGGCCCGACATGCGCGTGCCCTTGAACACGCGGCCCGGGGTGGCGCAGCCACCGATCGAGCCCGGCCGACGGTGCACGGCCTGCGCGCCGTGGCTGGCGCCCTGACCGCGGAAGCCGTGGCGCTTCATGGTGCCCGCGAAGCCCTTGCCCTTGCTGGTGCCGGTCACGTCGACGAACGCGCCGTCGGCGAAGATCTCGGCGGTCAGTTCCTGACCGACCTCGTACTCCGCGGCGGCGGCCTCGTCCTCGAGCCGGAGCTCGGCGAGGTGGCGGCGCGGGTTGACACCGGCGGCGGCGAACTGCCCCGTCACCGGCTTGGTGACCTTGCGGGGGCTGATCTCGCCGTAGGCGAGCTGCACGGCGCTGTAGCCGTCACGCTCAGGGGTGCGGATGCGCGTCACGACGTTGGGCCCGGCCTTGACGACCGTCACCGGCACGACCTTGTTGTTCTCGTCGAACACCTGCGTCATGCCCAGCTTGGTGCCCAGAATGCCTTTTCTAGCCATGGTTTCTGGAATCTCCTACTGGATGTTGACGTCGACGCTGGCCGGCAGATCGATGCGCATCAGGGCGTCAACGGTCTTCGGCGTCGGGTCGAGAATGTCGATCAGCCGCTTGTGGGTACGCATCTCGAAGTGCTCCCGCGAGTCCTTGTACTTGTGCGGGGAGCGGATGACGCAGTACACGTTCTTCTCGGTCGGCAGCGGCACCGGGCCGACCACACTCGCGCCCGTCCGGGTGACCGTCTCGACGATCTTGCGCGCAGAGGCATCGATCGCCTCATGGTCGTAGGCCTTGAGCCTGATGCGGATCTTTTGTCCCGCCACGCTTCTCCTACCTCACTACTAACGGGCCCTCGAAGGGCCTGGCTGTGCCGCCGCTGTTTACCTGTCTGTGGTTCACCGGCCCCCGCGGTCGGGTGTGTCGCCCGAAATCGTGGTGGGGACCGGATGCGCCCCGCGAGGGGCGCCAGTCGCATGCCCGGCCAGGCGAACCCGGCTCAAGGCAACCCGAACAGTATGCCTCAGATCCCGGCGTGCTCCAAATCCCTGGTGGAGGGCTCTGACGAGTGCCGTCGATGTGACGTTCGGCCTGGCGCAGGCCCTCCGCTCGCCCGCGCCGTCGAGCATCATGCGTCCCACAGAGTCACCTTTCGGTGGGGTTCACTCGCACTCCGTGTGCAGAACGTGAAGAGGTGGGGCCTGCGACTAGCGTAAGCCGGCCCAGAACGCGCACTGATGCTCGTCGGCGAAGGAGTCGATCATCCGGCTGCCGTCGGGTTGCAGGGACATGACCTGGTTGCCGTCGCCGAATGCGTCCCACTGCGGCCGTCCGTCGGTGTCGGGCGACGCCGACTTCACGAACGACGACCAGTAGTCGATCATCTCGTCGGAGAGTTTCTGCTGGGCCGGGTCCAGGGGCAGCGCTCCCCCGACGTCGAACAGGTACCGCAACTCCAGCGAGTGGCTGGCGCCGACCGGGAAGGGCAGGGTGCGCAGCGGCTCGGGCGCCGGCGCGGCGCGGTCGTTGAACTCGTAGAAGTAGACGGGACCGCCGGTGAGCGCCCGCGCCAGCCGGTCGCCGATGCAGGAGAACACCCCGTCGGTGACGGCCGCGGAGTAGGCCAGCGGGACGCTCGGGTAGGCGGCCAGCGGATAGCGCTGCGCCACCGCCGGTGCGTTGTGGCCGAAGGCGTCGGCCAGCAGCCGCGGATAGTCCTGCGGGGTGTAGCGGACTCCCTCGCGGACGTACTGCATGCCGACGAACAGCGTGAACTCGTCGCGTGTGGTGCCCATCAGCACCGGCACCTGCTGGGCGCCGGCGC
The DNA here is from genome assembly GCF_001044235.1 of Mycolicibacterium chlorophenolicum. Classification (GTDB taxonomy): domain Bacteria; phylum Actinomycetota; class Actinomycetes; order Mycobacteriales; family Mycobacteriaceae; genus Mycobacterium; species Mycobacterium chlorophenolicum. Next base: position 29,933 of record NZ_JYNL01000051.1, read on the forward strand.
TGCCGATCGTGCTCATGGGGTCGCGGGGCAGCGCGGCCGTACCGGTCACCGGTCCGGTGAGCTCGTCGTCGCCGATGTTGTAGAACCACGCCGGCTCGCGCAGCTTGTCGGCGGGCAGCGCGCGCAGACAGCGGGCGGCCTGGGCCGGGTCGGCGCATCCGCGGCCGGCGGCGTACTGCAAGGAGCGGTCCTGGGCGACCGGCAGGGCGGCCTGGGCCTGGCACGGCCCGCTCTGGATGATCGCGGCGGCGAACAGGCCCCGGGAGCCGGGTGCGACGAGGTGGTCGCACACCGACATGCCGCCCGCGGACTCCCCCGCGACCGTGACGCGGTCGGGGTCGCCGCCGAACGCGGAGATGTTGTCGCGGACCCAGCGCAGCGCCGCCTGCTGGTCGGCCAGGCCGTAGTTGCCGACGTGACCGGGTGCCCCGAGGGCCGGGTGGGCCAGGAAGCCCAGCGCGCCGAGGCGGTAGTTGATGGTGACGACGACGATGTCGCCGCGCGCGGCCAGCCGCCGAGCGTCGTAGATCTTGCCGCTGCCGTTGACGAAGGCTCCGCCGTGGATCCACACCATCACCGGGCGTGGCTTCGCCGACGCGGCCGCCGGGGTCCACACGTTCAGACTCAGGCAGTCCTCATCGGTCTGGCGGCCGAGTTCGATGTCCCCGCCGAGGCTCTGCATGCATCGCGGCCCGAACGTCGTCGCGTCGCGCACCCCCGGCCACGGCGCGGCCGGCTGCGGATCGGCGAACCGGAGCGGGCCGACAGGGGGTGCGGCATAAGGGATTCCGGCGAACAGCCGATGATCCTGGGCGACCACGCCGCGCAGCGTCCCCGTCGTGATCTGCGCCAGCGCCGGGTCGGCCGGTGCCGGCGGGGGCGCCTCACCACGCCCACCGGCGCATCCGGCGACCAGTACGACGGCGAACAAGACGCACAGCACCCGGCGAAGAACCGTTGCGGGCGTCACGAGATCCGAGCTTAGCCGTGTCGCCGAAGTGCTTCCGCTACGTGGCGCCCGTCACATAAGATGCCAGCAGTTGACACGCGTCAAGTACCCCTGAGGAGAGCTTCATGACCCCACGCACGATGGACGACGCCGCCAAAGTCCTGGCCGACCCCACGGCGTATGCCGACGACGCCCGACTGCACGCGGCACTCGCCCATCTGCGGGCCAACGAGCCCGTCGCGTGGGTGGACAACCCGCCCTACCGTCCGTTCTGGGCGATCACCAAGCACGCCGACATCATGGCCATCGAACGGGCCAACGACCTGTTCCTGTCCGAGCCGCGCCCGCTGCTGGCGACCGCGGCCGCCGACGACTACATGGCCGCCCAGATGGAGGCCGGCATGGGTATCCGCACGCTGATCCACATGGACGATCCGCACCACCGCAAGGTGCGCGCGATCGGCGCCGATTGGTTCCGCCCGAAAGCGATGCGGGACTTGAAGATTCGCGTCGACGAACTGGCCAGGCGCTACGTCGACCGGATGCGGGACATCGGCCCTGAATGCGACTTCGTCACCGACATCGCGGTGCAGTTCCCCCTCTACGTGATCATGTCGCTGCTGGGCCTGCCCGAGGAGGACTACGGGCGCATGCACTCGCTGACCCAGGAGATGTTCGGCGGCGACGACGACGAGTACAAGCGCGGGGTCAGCCCGGAAGATCAGATGGCGGTGCTGCTGGACTTCTTCACGTATTTCGCCAAGCTGACCGCGTCGCGCCGGGAGAACCCGACCGACGACCTGGCGTCGGCGATCGCCAACGGCAAGATCGACGGTGAGCCGATGTCGGACATCGACACCGCCTCCTACTACGTGATCGTCGCCAGCGCCGGCCATGACACCACCAAGGACGCGATCTCCGGCGGCCTGCTCGCGCTGATCGAGAACCAGGACGAGCTGGCCCGGCTGCGCGACAACCTCGACCTGATGCCGACCGCGGTCGAGGAGATGATCCGCTGGACCACCCCGGTCAAGGAGTTCATGCGCACCGCGGCCGAGGACACCACGGTGCGCGGGGTTCCCATCGCCAAAGGCGAGAACGTCTACCTGGCGTACGTGTCAGGCAACCGCGACGAGGAGATCTTCGACGAACCGTTCCGCTTCGACATCGCCCGCGACCCCAACCGGCACGTGTCGTTCGGCTACGGCGTGCACTTCTGCCTCGGCGCGGCGCTGGCCCGGATGGAGATGAACAGCCTCTTCACCGAATTGGTGCCGCGGCTCGAGTCGATCGAGCTGACCGGCGAACCCGAGCTGGCCGCCACCACGTTCGTCGGCGGACTCAAGCACCTGCCGATCCGCTACTCGCTGCGCTGACCGCCAGGAAGCCGTCGACCGCCGCGACCGCCACGGCGCGGTAGTCGAAGTCGATCAGCGTGCTGAGCCTGCCGAACGCCAGCGGTCCGATCAGCAGAGCGAACGCGGTGGCCCGGTCCACCGCGCCGAGTTCCGCGACGGCCTCGGGGCTGTCGAAGATCGCGTCGAAGGGCGCCGAGTACTGTTCGGCGATCCGCTCCCGCAACGACCGGACCTGCGCGCCGCCCTGACCCGCGGACGGCACCGCCGCGATGTCCGGGCCGAGCGACAGCCACGCCATCGCGGTCAGCGTCGTCGGCACCTCGGCGATCGACGTGGCCCACTCACCGACGATCGCGATGAGCCGCTCGCGCAGGGTGCCCGACTCCGGCGGCATGGGCGGCGGTGGGATCAGGCTCATGAACGCCGCTGCCACAAGATCATTCGCGCTCGGGAAGTGGCGGTAGAGAGTGGCGCGCGCGACGTTGGCCTGCCGGGTGACCGCGTCGATGGTCACCGCGCCGGGGCCGCCGGCCCGCAGCAGCGTCGTCGCCGCGTCGAGCAGACGGGCGCGGGACCGGGCCGGCCTCGGGTCGCCACTGGCGGCCGTCATGGTTTCCTCCACCTCCACAGCGGGAAGAACAAGACTATCGGTCTCCCAACGAGACTGTTAGTCTCGAAAGTCTCCCGGCGAGAGAGAGCCCATGGCCGACGCCCTCACGCAATCAGATCAGGATATCGACGCCGAGATCGCCCGCCTGTCACCACGCGCACGGCGCTGGCTGCTCGCGGTCGCGAGCGTCGACGTGCTGATGGTCATCTCGTCGATGGTCGCGCTCAACGCGGCACTGCCCGACATCGCGGTCCAGACGTCGGCGACGCAGAGCCAACTCACCTGGATCGTGGACGGCTACACCCTGGCGCTGGCCTGCCTGCTGCTGCCCGCCGGCGCGCTCGGGGACCGCTACGGCCGCCGCGGGGCGCTGCTGGTGGGGCTCGCGATCTTCGCGCTGGCTTCGGCGGCTCCGATCCTGCTGAACAGTCCGACCCAGCTGATCGCCGCCCGCGCCGTGGCGGGCGTCGGCGCGGCGTTCATCATGCCGGCGACCCTGTCGTTGCTCACGGCCGCGTTCGGCAAGGCCGAGCGCAACAAGGCCGTCGGCATCTGGGCCGGGGTCGCCGGATCGGGCGCGATCTTCGGCTTCCTCGGTACCGGCGTTCTGCTGCAGCACTTTTCGTGGCAATCGATCTTCGTCGCGTTCGCCGCCGCGGCGCTGGTGATGTTCGCACTCACCTGCACCATCGGCAGTTCGCGCGACCAGACGCGCACCCCCATCGACTGGTTGGGCGCCACGCTGATCGGCACCGGCATCGCGGTGTTCGTGCTCGGCGTCGTCGAGGCGCCGGCCCGCGGCTGGACCGATCCCCTGGTGCTGGGCACCCTGGCCGGCGGCGTGGTGCTGGCCGTCCTGTTCACCATCGTGCAGCTGCGGCGCCGCCACCCGTTGCTCGACGTGCGGCTGTTCCGTCGGCCCGATTTCGCCACCGGCGCCGTCGGGATCACGTTCCTGTTCATCGCCAACTTCGGCTTCTTCTTCATCGAGATGCAGTTCATGCAGCTGGTGATGGGCTACACCGCGCTGCAGACCGCGTTCGCGCTGTCCCCGCTGGCGGTCCCGGTACTGATCCTCGGCGCCACCATGCACCTCTACCTCCCGAAGGTGGGCCTGCGGCTGAGCGTCACCGTCGGCCTGCTGCTGATGGCCGTCGGACTGTTCTGCATGCGTTTCCTCGAGGTGGACGCCACGTTCCTCGATCTGATGTGGCCGATGCTGATCATCGCCGCCGGCATCGGATTGTGCACGGCCCCAACGACATCGGCGATCATGAATGCGGTGCCCGACGAGAAGCAGGGCGTCGCGTCGGCGGTCAACGACGCGACGCGGGAGGTCGGCGCCGCGGTCGGGATCGCCGTGGCGGGCTCGATCCTCGCCGCGTCCTACCGCAATTCGCTGACGCCGCAGATCGCCGGCTTCGGCGAGCAGATCCGCCACACCGCCACCGATTCGCTGGCCTCGGCGCTCGCACTGGCCGAGCACCTTGGCCCGCAGGGCGGACCGCTGGCCGAGGTCGCGCGGGCGGCCTTCCTGCACGCCACCGATCAGGCGCTGCTGGTGCTGTCGATCCTGCTGGTCGTCGGCGCCGTGTTCGTCGCCGCCTGGGCGCCGGGCCGCGACGGCAGGCAGCTGTTCAGGCGATGAACTCCGCGGCCCGGTGCGCGGCCATCACGATGGTGGCGTGCGGACCGCGGCTGGGGATCGCCGGCAGCACCGACCCGTCGACCACCCACAGCCCCTCCACGCCGCGCACCCGGCACCGGGTGTCCACGACGGCGGTCGCGTCGGTGTCCAGACCCATCCGCGCGCTGCCACACAGGTGCTGCGATGTCGCCCAGGAAGGCTCCGATTGCACTGTGTCACCGGCGATTTGGTGGGCGATGGCGGTGCCGTCGCGCAGCAGGCGGACATCGGCGGGCGCGCTGTCGTAGCGCTGCTCGATCACCGGGTCGCGGTCCGGATCATCCGACGCGAGCGTGATCCGCCCCCGCGAAGCCGGCCGCATCAACGTCACCCCGAGGTGGGGCTGATCGGTCGGGTCGTCGCGACGGCCGGTGGTCATCGCGCCGAAGCCCGCCGTGTACGGCCGGATCTCCACCCCGTCGGCGGTGGTGAGCACGGCCTCCAGCGGCGGGACCCCGTGGGTGGCCGGCCAGCTGACCGGAAGCACCCACTCCGGGTGGTCGACCGTGTCGACCCCCACCGGCAAATCGACCGCGACCGGCACCCCGGCGGCGCGCAGCACGGCGGCGGGACCGATGCCCGACAGCATCAACAGATGCGCCGAACCGATCGCTCCGGCGCACAGCACCACCCGGTCGGCACGCAACGTGGCGGGCCCATCCGGTCCCACGACGTCCGCCCCGACCGCCCGGCGGCCGTCGAACCGGATCCGGCCGACGCGGGTGTCGGTGAGCACCGTGAGGTTGGGCCGGCGCATGGCCGGTTCGAGGAACGCCCCGCCGGGTCCGACCCGCGTGCCGCGGTCGATGTTCAGCGGCACCGCCCCGACCCCCGGCGGCACCGTCCGCTGCGAGGTCGAGCCGTTCAGGTCCTCGACCCACGCGAAGCCCGCTTCCCGCGCCGAGCGCACGAACGCCGCTGTGCAGCCGTCGAATTCGGCAACCCGGCGCACCGTGATGGGTCCCGCCGTACCGTGCGGCTCACCCCCGAAGTCGAGGTCGCGCTCGATGGCCTTGAAGTGCGGCAGCACGTCGGCCCAGGCCCAGCCCGGCAGGGCCCACCCGTCGATGTCGGTGGGCAGCGCCCGGCAGAAGTATCCGCCGTTGATCGCCCCGGATCCGCCGACGACCGCGCCGCGCATGATCTGCACCGAGCGGCGGGGATCGTCGGTGAGGACGGCGGTGTAGCGCCGCGCGACCGCGCTCGCCTCCCCCAGCGGCAGCCGCAGTCCGTCGGTGATCTGGTCGCGGACGCGCGGATCGGTGGGCGCGGGTCCCGATTCGACGACGATGACCTGGCAGCGCTCGTCGGCGGAGAGCCGCTCCGCCAGGACGGATCCGGCGCTGCCGGCGCCGATGATCAGGACGTCAGCCAACGGGCCTCAGGTTCGGATCTGCGGCTTGAGCGCCCCGGCGTGCCGCTCCCGCACCACCCCGGTCCACAGTCCCAGGCCGTAGGCGATGTCGTCGAGACGCTTGAGCAGCAGGTAGGTGAGCACCCCGACCCGCTTGGTGTCGTCGTCGGCGCTGCCGTGGCTGCGGGTGGCCCAGTCGAACACCCCGTCGAGGACCGCGGCCACCAGCACCACCTGGCGGCACCGTCGCGAGAGCACCGCCGCGATCAGCGCCACCGGCCAGTAGTGCCGACAGATCGCCGACGCCAGCTGCAGCGCCGCCGACCACAGCCCCTGCGCGGCGACGACAGCGACCTCCAGGGGTTCGGTCTGCACGCTGGACAGCGACTTGGCGATCCGCCGGCCGGTGATCGCAGCGACCGCCGCCGATGCCAGGTAGCCGAAGCACGAGCCCAGCGCGACCAGCATCCAGACCACCAGCGTCCACCCCGAGATCACCAGCGGGGCGGTCTTGCCGGGATGGCGGATGGACAGCGGGGCTGCCGAACCTCCGTAGAAAGACTTGCGCGCGAACCATTTTCGGAGTTCGGTGCGATGGTCGTGGGCGACCAGCGCGATCGGCTCGTAGCGCAGCCGGGCACCGGCCTCGTTGAGCCGCCAGCACAGGTCGACGTCCTCACCGGAGGTCAGGGTCTCGTCGAAGCCGCCGACCTCGATCAGCGCACTGCGCCGGCAGATGATGGCGGCGCTGGGCACGTAGGACACGGTGCCGAAGGGCACCACCGGCGCCTCCCGGAGCCCGAGGTCCAGCGACGAGCGGACGGCCTCGTAGCGGGCCACCACACTGTCGGAGGGATGCAGCGCGACGATCCGCGGCGCGGCGAGCGCGACGGCCGGATCACAGAAGTGGCCCAGCAACGCCTCGAGCCAGCCCCGGCGCGGCACGACGTCGGAGTCGAGGAACGCCACGAAGTCGGTGTCGCAGGCCGCCAGTCCGGCATTGCGTGCGGCGGCCGGGCCCTTGCTGCGCTCCAGCCGCAAGATCGTGAGGTCACAGTGCACGTCGTCGAAATCGACGGCGCTGACCGGCGTCTCGGAGCCGTCGTCGACGATCACCACCCGCAGCCCGCGCAGCGCGGTGAGCAGCCGGGTGAGCCCAGTTGGGTTGTCCCGCACCGGGATCACCACCGTGACGTCACGATGCGACGGTCCGCTCAGCGGCCGCGGGTGGGCGACGGTGGCATCGAGCAGAGTGCGGGCCAGCTGCGCGCTGACCGCGTCGTGCACCTCGAGCCTGCCGCCGGTGAGCATCGTCTGCGCGGCCGGCGCCAGCCGCAGCAGCCGCGTCGGCGAGCCGCCGAGCAGCGCGGCCCCCTCCCCGAGGACGCGCACGCGTCGATCCACCTGGACGGCGAAGCCGTCGGGCAGGCGCGGCCCGTTCACCTCAACATCCCCTCGCGGTCAGGTGCCCACCGAGTGACGCGGCCCAGACACGCGTCGAGCATCTCAGCAAAGATCCTGCCCCCTTCTTCCGCCGTCGCCGTCGTGGGGTCCCCCAGGATTCCCAGCGAACTGACGGCGGCGACTCCCCCGCGGCGCAATTGTGGCATCAACTCCGTCAGCGGCAAAAGGTTACCGGCCACCAGGAGGTCATCGCGCACGACGTGCGGCGAAATATGTAGCAATACAGAAGTTTCGGTGTGGCCGGCGTGCGCGTCGGCCTGCGCAGCGACGCAGGAGCACCAGCCCGCGTCGCGCCCCTCGTACCGCAGCAGCGTCACGGCCCGGCGCAGCGCCTCCACGTTGCCGCCGTGGCCGTTGACGAACACCAGCCGCGACGCCCACCGGCACGCCGATCGCGCGAACTCGACGAGCAGTTCCGCCAGTGCCGGTGTGCCGATCGAGACGGTTCCGGCGAATCCCTCGTGCTCACCGCTGGCGCCGTAACCGATTGCCGGAGCAACCATCCACGGATCGGACGTCCGCTCATGCAGCAGCGCCACGAGCGCATCGGCCACAGCGGTCGCGATGCGAGTGTCGGTGTCCAGCGGCAGATGAGGTCCGTGCTGCTCGGTGGAACCAACCGGGACGACCAGCGCGGGCGACGAATTCTGCAGCTGCCTCGACGTTGAGTTCCCGAGCTCGCGGGGAAAAGCCACGCGAGCATGGTAGGCCGAATTCACCTGGTGTGCGCCAGTTGTTGGCGCATGCGTGGCCGTTGATTTTCCGCAGTTCGTCACACCGGCGGACGGCGGTTTCACGTCAGCCCCCTCCGCCCCGCACGTACCAGGACCGAGGAAGCGGCGCTCACGCCCCCAGGGTGCGGGTGAAACCGTCGGGAATCAGGATGTCCTCGCGGGTCAGATCGTGGATCGAGGACTTACCCAGCGCCATCAGCGCCGAGTCGACGCCACCGCGTATGATGTCCAGGACGTTCTCCACACCGGCCTGTCCGTTGGCGGCCAGACCCCACAGGTAGGCCCGGCCGATCATCACCGCACGGGCGCCCAGAGCAACCGCCTTGACGACGTCGCTGCCCCGCCGGATGCCGCCGTCCAGCAAAACCTCCACCTGGTCGCCCACCGCATCGGCGATGGCCGGCAGGCACCGGATCGCCGCCGGCGTGCCGTCCAGGTTGTTGCCGCCGTGGTTGGACACCGTGATCGCCGAAACACCCGCATCGACAGCGCGTTTCGCGTCGTCGACACGCACCATGCCCTTGAGGAGGAACGGGCCGCCCCACTGTTCGCGCAGCCACGCGACGTCTTCCCAGGTCGGCGGCGGGGTGCCCATCCACTGGCCGTAGGCCTCGAAGAACGTCGGGCCGGTCTCTCCGCGCCGTCCCTGGTTGGGAACCCGCAGGTCGGGCGGGCGCAGCTGCTTGGCGAAACTGAAGAACCACCGCGGCTTGGTGATGACCTCCGGAGACATCCGGATCATGGTCTTGAGGTCCATCTGCTCGGGGATCTTCGGGCTGCCCCAGTCGCGACCGTGCGAGAAGCTCCAGTCGGTGGTCAGGATCAGGCCCTTGGCGCCGGCCGCCCGGGCCCGCTCCATCCGCGCCAGGATGTCGTCGCGGCTGCCGAGCCAGTAGATCTGGAAGAAGATCTTGTCGTTGACCGCGGTGACCTCTTCGATGGGCTTGCTCGCGAAGGAGGACAGCCCCATCGCGGTGCCGCGGGCCGCGGCGGCGCGCGCGACGGCCACCTCACCGTCGGGGTCGACGGCCTGCACGCCGGTGGGCGAGATGATGACGGGCAGTGAAATGTCTTGCCCCAGCACCGTTGTCGCCATGTCACGCTTTTCGGTGGCCCCGATGACGTGCGGCGCGAAGCCGAGCTCGGCGAACGACTCGACGTTGTCGGAGACCGTCACGCCCTTCTCACTGGCCGAGATCAGAGAGGAGTAGGCCGACTTGGGCAGCCGCTTCTTCGCCCGCTGCTGGGCGATGGCGACGGTTTCGAACCAGGTATCACGTGCCATGGGACTACACAGGACTTTCGTTGCAGAATTTCTTCGGAGGGGCGCTCAGCAGGGTGAGCGGGATGGGGCCCTTGGGGGTGCGGCCGCCGCTACGGGAGTGGTCGACGCTGGGCTTGGGCTTGTCCCGGTCCAGGGCCAGCGCGGGTTCGCCGTACCCTTGCACGCACTCGGGATCCGGACCGTCCAGCGGCAGACCGGTGAAGAACTTCGCCGCCATGCAACCGCCGCGGCAGGCGTCGTAGTGCCCGCAGCTGCCGCACGCCCCGGCCGACTGCGGCTCACGCAGCTCCCGGAACAGCTCGGAGTTCTGCCAGACGCTCTGGAAACCGTTGTCGGTGAGGATGTTTCCGGCGAGGAACGTGTCGTGGATGGCGAACGGGCAGGCATAGACGTCGCCGACGGGATCGATCAGGCAGACCACCCGGCCGGCGCCGCACAGGTTGAGCCCGGCCAGCGCGCCGGGTTCACCGAGACCGGACAGGTGGAAGAACGAGTCGCCGGTCAGCACCCGTTCGCCGTGGGCGACCAGCCAGTCGTAGAGCTGCACCTGCTGGGCCGGCGTGGGGTGCAGTTCGTCCCAGACGTCGGCACCGCGGCCCGAGGGGCGCAGCCGGGTGATGCGCAGCGTCGCCCCGTAGGCGTCGGCCAACGCCTTGAAGTCGTTGAGCTGGTCCACGTTGTGGCGCGTCACCACCACCGAGATCTTGGCGTCCGTGAAACCCGCCGCGCGCAGGTTCTCCAGCGCGCGCGTCGCCATCGCGAACGACCCCGGTCCGCGCACCGCGTCGTTGACCTCCGCGGTGGCGCCGTCCAGCGAGATCTGCACGTCGACGTAATCGCTGGCCGCCAGCTTGGCTGCGACCTCTTCGGTGATGCGCACGCCGTTGGTGGAGAACTTGACCCCGACGTGGTGGGCCGTCGCATAGTCGACGAGCTCCCAGAAGTCCGAGCGCACAGTCGGCTCGCCGCCGCCGATGTTCACGTAGAACACCTGCATGCGTTCGAGCTCGTCGATGATGTCCATGCACTGGCGGGTGGTCAGCTCGCGCGGGTCGCGCTTGCCCGACGAGGACAGGCAGTGCACGCAGGACAGGTTGCAGGCGTAGGTCAGCTCCCACGTCAGGCAGATCGGTGCGTCCAGGCCGCGTTCGAACTGGTCGACCAGGCGGGGCACGGGGGCGGTGACGGTCATCGGTCCTCTCCTGCGATCAACATGTTCGAGGCGACCAGCACGCTCATCGCGTGCAGGTAGGGCGACAGCTGGGAATCCTCGACTCCTGCTGCGCGACAAGCGGATCGAACGTCGGGGTGATCACCCAGCGAGTTGATCACCTCGACGATCGTCCGGTTCTTCAGGAACGACAGCTTGCGGGTCCCGAAGTGGTAGAGCAGCGCGCCGAACGGCTCGGGCCGGACGGCCACCTGCGGATGCAGCCGCCAGCGCTGGTCCGGATCGAAGGTCGGCGCGGTCATGATCAGTAGACCCCGCACATCCCGTCGATGGAGACCTCTTCGACCAGGCTCTCGGTCACGAGCTCGTCGTTCTCGGTGTGCTGACTCGGCTCCATGGCACTCGCCTTTCTGTTGGATGGGCTCGACATTTGTGACGCAGATCGCAACAATAAGGCACCGGGTGCCTAAATGGAAGGGGGATGCCGATGCAACCCGCCAGGGCACGGGTGGGCCGCCGCCGGTCCACGAGCTGGGAGCACATCAGTGCGGTCGCGATCGACCTGTTCTCCGAGCGCGGCTTCGACGACGTCAGCGTCGACGACGTCGCGGCGGCGGCGGGCATCGCCCGCCGGACGCTGTTCCGGTACTACCCCTCGAAGAACGCCCTGCCGTGGGGCGACTTCGACGCCCATCTCGGCCTGATGAAGGGACTGCTGGCCGCGACCGATGCGGAGGCGCCGGTGCACGAGGCGCTGCGCGCCGCGCTGCTGGCCTTCAACGACTTCGACGACGCCGACCGGCACCGGCAGCGCATGCGGCTCATCCTGGAAACCGAAGCACTGCAGGCATATTCGATGACGATGTATGCGGGATGGCGGGCGGTGGTGGCGTCGTTCGTGGCGGCGCGGCTGCGCATCTCCCCCGCGGATCTGATTCCGCAGACCGCGGCCTGGACGATGCTCGCGGTGGCGCTGGCCGCCTACGAGCAGTGGCTGGCCGACGAGTCGGTGTCGCTGGCCGCGGCGCTGGGTGACGCATTCGATCTGCTGGCCGGCGGGCTGGCCGGGCTGGAAACTCGGGTGTCGGAATCTGCACGCCCCCGGCAACGATGAAGGTGTGAGCGCCGAACCCGAGGCCGACCCCGCTCCACGGGCGCTGCTCGCGCTGTACGACGAGGCCTTACCCGCCGTTTACGGGTACTTCGTCCGGCGCTGCGGTGACCGCGGAACGGCGGAAGACCTGACGTCGGAGACCTTCCTGGCCGCGATGGACGCTGCCCGCAAGTCGACGCCGCCACCGGTGACGGTGCGGTGGCTGATCGGGGTCGCGCGGCACAAGTTGGCTGACCACTACCGCCGGGGACACGGACGGTTCACCGTGTCGGTGGCCGAGGCGCCCGAACCGGCCGACCCACCCGACGAGTGGGACGCCGAACTGGACCGCATCGTCGCCGAGCAGGTGCTGGCACGGCTCAACGAGCAGCACCGCACCGTGTTGGCGCTGCGCTACATGGACGACTGCTCGGTCGGCGAGTGCGCCGAGTTGATGGGCCGCACGGTGCACGCCACCGAGGCGCTGCTGGTGCGCGCCCGGCGGGCGTTCCGGGAGAACTACCCCCACCGGGAAGGAGGAACGCCGTGAGCGAATCCCCCGATCCGTTGCAGGTGCTGCGCGGCGGCGACCTTCCCGTCGCCCCCGATCCGGCCTTCGCCGCACGCCTGAGGTCGCGACTGGAGGCGGCCGCGAACCTGTTCGATCGTCAACCGGAGCGAACCCGAGGAGTGAGCATGAGCGGAACCGACACCGTCCTGGCAGAACTGGCTGCCCCGTCGACGCCCCGGGCCGCGGCGATCCCGTATCTCGCGGTCGCCGACGCTCGCCGTGCCCTCGCCTGGTACGCGGACGCGTTCGGCGCCGCCGCCCAGGGGGAACCGATCGTGATGCCGGACGGCCGGATCGGTCACGCGGAGCTCGGGATCGCCGGCGGGGTGTTCTACCTCGCCGACGAGTATCCGGAGCTGGGCTTGAAAGCGCCTGCGGTGCAGGAGGTCTCGGTGAGCCTGATGCTCGCGGTGCCCGATGTGGATGCCGCATTACGACGCGCCCGCGACCTCGGCGCCCAGGTGCAGCGTGAGCCCTACGACGCCCATGGTGGGCGCAACGCCACGATCGTCGACCCGTTCGGGCACCGGTGGATGCTGACCGGACCGGTGGCCGGGGCGGCGGTGCCAATCCGGCACGGCGATGCCGGGTACGTGGCGGTGTGGACGCCGGATGCGCAGCGGGCGGGCGCGTTCTACGGATACGTGCTGGGTTGGCAGTACGACCCGGCCACAGGGACGGTTCGGAAGCCCGGGCTGCGCATCGGCTTCTCCTCGGTCCCGGACGAGCACACGCTGTTCTGCTGCTATGCGGTGGACGATCTGGCCGCGGCGCGGGCGGCCATCACCGAGGGTGGCGGCACGGTCGGCGGCGTCGAGCAGTTCGATGTCGGCGCAGTGCTCACGGCCGTGGATCCGCAGGGACGCCGGTTCGGTGTGTTCGTTCCCCAGCCGGGAGAGGCCCGTCCCGCGCTCAACGGATCGGGGCCAGGCGATCTGTCCTACATCACCTACGAGGCGACGGAGTCCGCCGGCTTCCGGTCGTTCTACGGCCGCGTGCTGTCCTGGACCTTCGAACCGGGCCGGATCTCCGACGGCTGGGCTGTCCGGGACTGCCACCCGATGTCGGGTGCGGCCGGCGGCTGCGATGCCGCGGTGACCGTGCCGATGTGGACCGTCACCGACATCGACGCTGCCGTCGTGCGGGTCCGGGAGGCGGGTGGTGCGGTGATCGACGAGCCCACGCAGCAGGCGTACGGAAAGTCCGCTCAGTGCACTGACGATCAGGGCACCCGGTTCTATCTCGGCGAGCTCTGACACGGTCAGAACGGTGGTTCGTCACGGCCGGGAGTGTGATCCGGTGGCCCGGAATCCCGAGCTGCCCGGTGGGCGTCGCCGGCTGCCCCGCGGACTTGTTTGTTGTGTGCGCGTTCGGCTTTGATGCGTGCGGCATCGTCCGCGCTGCGTAGGCGTCGGCGGATAGGCATCTTGGCGATACGTTGCGGGTCGGGTGGGGGTATCGGTGGCGGGGGTGGCAGAGCGGCGGTGGTGGCGGGGAAGGTCGGAAAGAACAGCGCGCAGCCGGGCCGGGTGGTGTAGGTGCGGCCGTCGGCTGCTGTGAAGGTGATCGTGCCGTCGGGTGATTGCACTTCCCGCCAGCCCTCGGCGAAGGTCTTGCCGAGATGGTGGGTGCGGCATTTGCAGTTCATGTTCGACGGGTGGGTCGGTCCGTAGGGCCAGGGCTCGCTGTGGTCGATGTCGCAGCGCTCGGCGGGGACGTCACAGCCCGGGAAGCGGCAGAACATATCGCGCAGCCGCACGAACTGGGCCAGCCGCGCCGACGGGCGGTAGTGCGGTTCGGGGTCGGACCCGGGCAGCCACAGCGGGGTGACCTTCGCCCCGGCGCGGATCGCGTCGGCCAACGCCGCAGTCGGCATGACCGTGAGCCCGGGCAGCAGCGCCAGCCCGGTGTCTTTCAATGGCGCCGGCGCGCAGTCGGTCTCGACGTCAGTCTCGGCGGCGGGCTCGGCGGCGGCGGGCTCGGCAGTGCCAGCTGCAGCATTGGTCACAGCGGCGGGCTCGTCGACGGCATCGCTCTTAGCGGCGGGTTCGGCGGCGGCCTCGGCGGTGCCGGCTGCAGCATTGGTCACAGCGGCGGAATCCTTGGCGCCTGCTCCTTTGGCGTCTGCGGCGGCGTGGGCTGTGGCGGCGTCGAGGGCGGTCTGGTCGGCGATGACGTGGATGACGATGTTCGACTGCGGGGCCGGCGTGTCGGCTTGGGGGCAGTCGGGGGAACCGCAGCGGCAGGGCAGGTGGGTGCGGCCGTTGAGCAACGCGCCCGCGGCCTCGGAACGGCGTTGCCCGATGCTGCGCGGGTCATTGGCGCAGACGCCGTCGATCATGGCCAGGATGCGCCGCTCGGCGGCGATGCCGTCGGCGGCGATCAACCGGCCCCACACCGAGGTGGTCTCCGCCCCGTCCTCGTGGGCGCCGATGTGGAAGTCGCGCTCGCGCAGCGCGATGGCGGTCAGCCGGACCGCGTCGGGGTCGTAGCGTTCGATGACGGCGTTGACCGCGCCGATGAGCTTGTCTTTGGACAGCGCTCCCCACGACGTAGCGTGCTCGGCGAGTTCGGCGTCGATGATGGCCAGCACCTGGTGGTCATCGACCAGATGGGTGCGCCAGCTCAGCTCCGAGATGACCCGGAAATCGATGCGGCCGGCACAGAACAGCGCCGCGACGCGGGGCAGTCGGTCGCGAAGGGTCATCGCGATGCGCATCTGCCCCGAGGCGCGGCGCTGTCCGATGCTCAGCGCGGCGCCGATGTCGACGGAGGTGGCGGCCCACAGATCGAAGCTCCAGCGGGAGCGTTCATCGTCGTCATCGACGGTGCGGTGGGTCAGCTCGGCGATCGCGGCGAGTCGCCGCGCGGAGGCTCGGGCTTCCTCGATCGCGGCCTGCTCGATCGCATCCAGCAGCGCCTCATCGGCGACATCGACGAACAGCTGATCGAACATACGTGCGATTCTGCCCGCGCGGGCCGACAATCCGCCGCACGAGTTCGGCCGCCTGTGGATGAATCCGGGATTGGGGATAACCGCAGGGCCACAACAGTTTCGGCCTCACCGAGCGTGCGTGGAATCTCCGCCGAGGGAGGCGTGTCGGCCGCAGACACGCACGCTCGCGCGAGAAGGGTGAGACCTACCCCAGCAGGTCGGTGATCGGCGCGCCGGCGGCGATCTTGGCCCGCACCTTCATCACCTTGCCGGGGAACCCGCCGCCGACCACGCCGACCACGACACCGTCGCGCTCGTAGTAGGCCAGGAACTTGCGCCCGTCGTCCTCGACGATGTGCACGGTGTCGGTGGCCTCCGGTTCCCCGAGGGCCTGGATCTTGACGTCGTACTGGTCGCTCCAGAAGTACGGTACCGAGACGGCCGCGGGTGCGTCCTGGCCCAGCATCGCGGGCACCAGCACGCGGGCCTGATCCGCCACGTTGCTCCAATGCTCGACGCGGACTTGGCCTTTCACCTCGTCCCGCCAGGACGCGCAGTCGCCGATGGCCCACACGTGCGGTGCGCTGGTGCGGCCGGCGTCGTCGCACACCACACCGTTGTCCACGGCGATCCCGCTGCCCTCGAGCCAGTCGGTGGCCGGATGCGAGCCGATGCCCACCACGACGATGTCGGCGTCGATCTGCTCGCCGTCCGACAGCGTCACCGAGCGCACGCGGTCGTCGCCACTCACCTCGGACACGCCGACGCCACACCGGACGTCGACACCCTCGGCCCGGTGCAGTCGGGTCACCAACTCCCCGATCTTCTCCCCCAGCACCGACGCGAGCGGTGCGGGCTGCGGTTCGACGAGCACCACGTCCACGCCGAGCCTGCGCAGGCTCGCCGCCACCTCGCAGCCGATGAAGCCGGCGCCGACCACGACGGCGCGGCGGGCGTCGGCCGCCTCCCGGCGCAGCGCCAGGCTCTGGCCGACGTTGCGCAGCACGTGAATCCCCGGCAGGTCGGGGAACGACCGAATCCGCTTGGGTACCAGGCCCGTCGCGATCACCAGCTCGTCGTATCCGAGCGTGCTGCCGTCGGCCAGCGTCACTGTCTTGGCGTCTGTGTCGACCGACCGGGCGCCGTTTCCGAGCAGCAGCGTGATGTCCTTCTCGGCGTAGAACTCCGCCGGCTTCAGGCTGACGTCGTCGGTCTCGGCGCGCAGCACCTCCTTCGACAGCGGCGGCCGGTCGTAGGGCAGATGGTCCTCGTCGCTGACGATGGTGATCGGCCCGGAGAACTCCGCACGACGCAGCTGCTCGGCGGTGCGGGCGGCGGCCAGCCCGCCGCCGACGATCACGACCCCTGAAGTGCTCATCTGGGCTTTTTACACGATCGGGCGAATCCGTTGTGCGCCACCCCACGCGTGGGCGCTCAGCCCCGCGCCCGCTCGATGATGTTGGACAGCACCACGATGCTCTCGCTGCGTTCGATGTCGGCGCTCGAGCGGATCCGTTCCAGGGCCTCCTCGAGGTGGCGCATGTCCCGGGCCAGCACATGCAGCATCGCATCGGCCGTTCCGGTCACCGTCGCCGCGCCGACCACCTCCGGGATGTCCTGCCACGCCGCGCGCAACTGGTCGGGAGCGATGGTGCCGTGGCAGAACACCTGGACATAGGCCTCGGTGGTCCACCCGAGCGCGTTGCGGTCGATCACCGTGGTGAAGTTGCGGATCACGCCGGAGTCGAGCATCCGGTCGACACGACGCTTCACCGCGGGCGCCGACAGGTTCACCCGCTGCCCGATCTCGGCGAACGTCGCGCGCGCGTTCTCGGCGAGTTCGGCGAGGATCAACTCGTCGGTCGCGTCCAGCCGATCCATATCACTCCTTGTACGCAACAAAACAATGCAAGATCGATTCTGACACAACAAACAGCAGGTAGACACGCAATAGGTGTTGATTGATTGCGCGAGCGGCCCGAAATATCGTTGATCCATGACGATGGACCTCGCCACCGCCACCTCCCCGGCCCAGGACACCACACCCGCCCGCACCGCCCGGCCCCGACGGTATGTGATGACGTGCCCGGAGTATTTCTCCGTCGAGTACGTCATCAACCCGTGGATGGACACCTCGACCCCGGTCGACACGGGCCGCGCCGTCGCGCAATGGGAAGCGCTGCGCCAGACCTATCTCGATCTCGGCCACACCGTCGATCTCGTCGCACCCGTCGCCGGCCTTCCCGACATGGTCTACGCCGCCAACGGCGGAATGGTGGTCAACGGCAAGGCCGTCGTCGCGCGCTTCGCCTATCAGGAGCGGGCCGCCGAGGCCGTCGCCTACGCCGCATGGATGGCGGACCACGGCTTCGCCGCCACCGAGACCCGGCACGTCAACGAAGGCCAGGGTGATCTGCTGCTCGCCGGATCGATGATCCTGGCCGGCCACGGCTTCCGCACGGACCGGCGGGCGCACCACGAGATCGCCGAGCACCTCGGCATGCCGCTGGTCGGCCTCGAACTGGTCGATCCGCGGTTCTACCACCTCGACACCGCGCTCGCCGTCCTGGACGACACCACCGTCGCCTACTACCCGCCGGCGTTCGACGAGCACTCCCGGACCACGCTGCGCGAACTGTTCCCCGACGCCATCGAGGTGGCCACCGCCGACGCCTACGTGCTCGGGCTCAACGCCGTCTCCGACGGCCTCAACGTCGTCCTGCCCGCCGCCGCCACCGGCTTCGCCGATCAGTTGCGCGACAACGGCTTCCGGCCGATCGGCGTCGACCTGTCCGAGCTGCTAAAAGGCGGCGGCTCGGTGAAATGCTGCACCCTGGAGGTACATTCATGACCGCGATGCACGCCGCCACACACACCGCCGACGCGATCGCCCTCGACAACCGCTGCGTCGCGCACAACTACTCGCCGCTGCCCGTCGTCGCCGCCAGCGCGGACGGCGCCTGGATCACCGACGTCGAGGGCAAGCGGTATCTCGACTGCCTGGCCGCGTATTCGGCGGTCAACTTCGGCCACCGGCACCCCGCGATCATCGCGACCGCACACGCCCAGCTGGATCTGGTGACGCTGGTCAGCCGCGCGTTCCACTCCGACCGGCTGGCACCGTTCTGCGCCGCGCTGGCCGAGCTGTGCGGCAAGGACATGGTGCTGCCGATGAACAGCGGCGCCGAGGCCGTCGAGAGCGGCATCAAGGTGGCGCGCAAGTGGGGTGTCGACGTCAAGGGGGTGCCCGCGGGGACCTCGAACATCGTGGTGGCGCAGAACAACTTCCACGGCCGCACCACGACGATCATCAGCTTCTCCGACGACGAGACCGCCCGGCGCGGATTCGGTCCGTACACACCGGGTTTCCGGTCGGTACCGTTCGGGGACGCCGACGCGCTGGCCCGGGCGATCGACGAGAACACCGTCGCCGTGTTGCTCGAACCGATCCAGGGCGAGGCCGGCATCATCGTGCCGCCCGAGGACTACCTGCCGCGGGTGCGCGCGCTGTGCACCGAGCGCAATGTGCTGATGATCGCCGACGAGATCCAGTCCGGTCTGGCTCGCACGGGCCGGACGTTCGCGTGCGACCACTGGAACGTGGTGCCGGACATCTACCTGCTGGGCAAGGCGCTCGGCGGCGGAGTGGTCCCCCTCTCGGCGGTGGTCGCCGACCGGGACGTGCTCGGCGTCCTGCATCCGGGCGAGCACGGCTCGACATTCGGGGGTAACCCGTTGGCGGCGGCCGTCGGCACCACCGTGGTCGACATCCTGGCCGGCGGCGAATTCCAGCGGCACGCAGCCGAACTCGGCGTGCACCTGCACGCCCGCCTGAACGAGTTGATCGGACGCGGCGTGCTCGAGGTGCGCGGCAAGGGCATGTGGGCCGGGGTGGACATCGACCCCGTGCACGGCACCGGCAAGCAGATCAGCCTACGCCTGGCCGAACGCGGGGTGCTGGTCAAGGACACCCACGGTTCCACGCTGCGCTTCGCCCCGCCACTCGTCATCACCGCCGACGAAATCGACTGGGCTGTGGACCAACTGGCCGAGGTGCTGGCCCGCTAGTACTTGGCGGTGCCGCGGTCGACGGCGATCTGCGAGCCGGAGATCGTCGCCGACCCGTCCCCCGCCAGCCACGCGACCACGTCGGACACCTCCTCGGGCGTCATGAACTCCTTGAGTCCCTTCTTGCCCTGATGGTTCACCGGGTGGTACGGCATCGGCGAAAAGCTGTGCAGGAACGCGGGATACTTGCCGAAGATCTCCATCATCGCCTCGGGCTGCACCATCGGCGTGTCGATCGAGTAGGGGTGGATGGAGTTGACCCGGATCCCGAACTCCCCCGCCTCGATCGCCAGTGCGTTGGTCAGCGCCACCAGGCCGTGCTTGGACGCCGAGTAGTGCGCGTTGCCCGGGGTGGCCTTGGTGCCTGCCGACGAGCTGACGATGATGATCGACCCGCCGTTGCCGGCCTCGATCATCGCGGGCACCGCCGCCTTGATCGTGCGCCAGGTGCCGTTGAGGTTCACGTCGATGACGGTGTCCCACTGCTCCTCGGACATCTCCCAGATCCGGCCCCAGCTGAGGATGCCGGCGTTGGCCACCACGATGTCGAGCCGGCCGAACTGTTCCATGGCGTCGGCCACCAGCTGCTGTTGCGCGCCCAGATCGCGGATGTCGATCTCCCGGGCGATCACCTTGCGGCCCGCCTCCTCGACCAGGCGCGCGGTCTCGGCCAGATCGTCGGCCGTCGGCATCGGGTAGGTGACGGTGTCCGACACCGGCTTGCAGATGTCGATCGCGACGATGTCGGCGCCGTCGCCGGCCAACCGGACGGCGTGCGCGCGGCCCTGCCCGCGCGCCGCTCCGGTCACCAGCGCGACGCGGCCTTCCAGGGGTGCATCAGAGGTCACCGGGTCAGGCTAACAGCAGAACTAGAACGCGTTCTAGATGTCTACAGGTCGGCGATGATCTGCTGCCGTTTGGCGGCGTACTCGGCGTCGGTGATCGACCCGGTGGCCCGCAGCGTCTCCAGTTCCTGGAGGCGCTGCGCCGTCGTCGGTTCGGGCGAGGGCATCGGCGGCGCCCCGGCCGGCACTGGGGGCGGCGGGGCGTGCTGCGCGCCGGCGCGCCGGACGATGGCCTGCACCTGTGCGCGGGCCGCCGGGTTGGCCCGCAGGTCGATCATGCTGTCCATACCGATGCCGTTGGCCTTGAGCACCTGCAGGATCTCCATCAACGGCTCGGTCTGGCCGGTCAGGTCGTAGGTGCGGTTGTCCTCGGCCACGGTGAACGTCGCGGGCATCATGCCGCTCACCAGAGCGCTGCGCTCCCAGTCGATCTGGTAGTCGTTGGTGGCGGGGTCGACGAGGGCGACCAACTTGCGGCTGGTGATCATCGGCAGCCGGCTCACCGACGCGATCACCGTGTCCTGCGTCGAGAACGGGGTGATGCCCGGCCCCGAGACCTGCAGGTTGATCTTGACCAGGGGTTGCTCGTTGATGCGCGTGTTGGTCTCCTGGATGCCGACCACCTGAGCCAGTGCGAGCACGCCGGTGGCCTCGAGCGCCTGGGTTTTGGCAGCCTTCCGCGTCCCGGCGCTGGTGATGCCCAGCGCGATCAGGACGTCGACGGCCGTGATGAGCAGACCCGTCCAGAACATCCACTTCAGGAGCGGATCGGCGCCCGTCGCGAAGTAGATGACCAGGAAGATCGGCCCGACGATGCCGCACAGCAGGACGAACAGCTGAACCCGGACATACCGCCAGAAAGTCGACACGGGTCAGATTATGACCCCAGCCGGCCGTCCCCGGTCAGGATCCGGCGGCCACCTGCATCGGATTGGCGTCCGGAACCGCGACCGGCCGACTCTGCACCAGACGGAACAGCGGTGCCGTCCAGGCGTCCATGGCCGACGCGTTGCGCGCGTAGCTGGTGTGCACCGCGACCGCGGCCGGGTTCATGTCGTCCTCGGCGTCGGGGTCGTAGTCGCAGACGGCGTCCCCGAGATCGCAGACGCTGATCGTGCGGGCGCCCATCGTCGGGGTCAGCGGGGCAGGCGCATGGGCGAGGATCGGCCAGTCCTGGGCGACACCCTTGCCCCGGCCGGGCACCGCGGTGACGGAGCCGAGGTTCAGGGTCGGATCCGCGGGCTGGCGGTCACCGTCGGCGACCAGCAGCGCCGCGGCCAGGTTCGGGCTGGTCTCGAGCGCCGCCAGGTTGCGGTGCACCACCATCGCGCCCTGCGAGTAGCCGGCCAGCACCACCTGGGTCGTCGGGCACTGCGCGACAAACGCCGCGTACTGCGAGGCCAGCGCTGCGGCCCCGGTGTCGACGCTGCCCATGAAGCCGAGCCAGCCCATCGCGCCGCCGTCGGCGGGGACCGGGACGGCGGGATACTCGACGGCCTCGGCGGTGATCGTGCGGCCACTGCTCTGCACCAGCCCGGCGAAGTCCCGGTAGGACTTGTTGACCACCCGGCCCATGCCGTCATCGGCGACGATGTCGGCGGGGGTGCGCTCACCCGAACCGGCGGCTCCCATCCAGTGCACGTCCGGGCAGGCCGGCTGTGCGGAGGCGGTGCCGGCCGACAGGCCGAACATGGCGGCGCCGCCCACGAGGGCGGCGACTGCGAAAGTCGAAATACGTGTACTCAACGAATGATCCTCTGGCCCACACCACGACAAAGTGAAGGCGGCGGACCCCTCGACCGCCGCCGTACAGTACATCGTCGGCCGCGTCGCTGGTGTTACAGCTGCTCCGGACGCAAAAGTGGCGCCCACCCCAAGGAGTGAGCGCCACTTTCGTTGGCGTGAACCTAGATCACTTGATGATCTTCGACACGCGGCCGGCGCCGACGGTACGGCCGCCCTCGCGGATCGCGAAGCGCAGGCCCTCGTCCATGGCGACGGGCTGGATCAGCTTGACGGAGATGTCGGTGTTGTCACCGGGCATCACCATCTCGGTGCCCTCGGGCAGGGTCACCACGCCGGTCACGTCCGTGGTCCGGAAGTAGAACTGCGGACGGTAGTTGTTGAAGAACGGCGTGTGGCGGCCACCCTCGTCCTTGGACAGGATGTAGACGCTGCCCTCGAACTCGGTGTGCGGGGTGGTCGTGCCCGGCTTGACGATGACCTGGCCGCGCTCGACGTCCTCGCGCTTGATACCACGCACCAGCAGACCGACGTTGTCACCGGCCTGGCCCTGATCGAGCAGCTTGCGGAACATCTCGACACCGGTGACGGTGGTCTTGGTGACGCCCGGGCGGATGCCGACGATCTCGACTTCCTCGTTCACGTTGATCACGCCGCGCTCCACACGACCGGTGACCACGGTACCGCGGCCGGTGATGGTGAAGACGTCCTCGACGGGCATCAGGAACGGCTTGTCCGTCTCACGGACCGGGTCCGGGATGGACTCGTCGACGGCCTCCATCAGGTCCTCGACGGACTTGACCCACTGGGCGTCGCCCTCGAGGGCCTTGAGCGCCGAGACGCGGACGACCGGGGCCTCCTCGTCGAAGTCCTGCGCGGCCAGCAGTTCGCGGACCTCCATCTCGACGAGCTCGAGGAGTTCCTCGTCGTCGACCATGTCGGACTTGTTCAGGGCGACCAGGATGTAGGGCACGCCGACCTGGCGGGCGAGCAGCACATGCTCGCGGGTCTGCGGCATCGGGCCGTCGGTGGCGGCGACCACCAGGATCGCGCCGTCCATCTGGGCGGCACCGGTGATCATGTTCTTGATGTAGTCAGCGTGGCCGGGGGCGTCGACGTGTGCGTAGTGACGCTTCTCGGTCTGGTACTCCACGTGGGAGATGTTGATCGTGATACCGCGCTGACGCTCCTCGGGCGCATTGTCGATCTGGTCGAATGCGCGCGACTCATTCAAATCGGGGTACTTGTCGTGCAGAACCTTGGTGATTGCTGCAGTCAGCGTGGTCTTGCCGTGGTCAACGTGACCGATGGTCCCGATGTTGACGTGCGGCTTCGTCCGCTCGAACTTCGCCTTCGCCACTGTGTTGTCCTCCTGGACTGTGTTGGTGCTTCCTCGTTCTAGGTCTGAAGCAGGATTTTGATCTTTGCAGTTGTGGTTCTCCGCGTTGGCGGCAGGTCAGGTTACTGACCCGTCGCCTTCGCGATGATCTCCTTCGACACGTTCGCCGGAACCTCGGCGTACGAGTCGAACACCATGGAGTAGTTCGCCCGGCCCTGGGTCTTCGACCGGAGGTCGCCGACATAGCCGAACATCTCCGACAGCGGCACCTGCGCCTTGACGACGCGCGCACCGCTGCGCTCTTCCATGGCCTGGATCTGACCACGGCGGGAGTTCAGGTCGCCGATCACGTCACCCATGTAGTCCTCGGGGGTGGTGACCTCGACGGCCATGATGGGCTCCAGGATGACGGGCTGCGCGGCCTGCGCGGCCTTCTTCAGCACCTGCGAGCCGGCCACCTTGAACGCCATTTCCGACGAGTCGACCTCGTGGAACGCGCCGTCGAGCAGGGTGACCTTCAGGTTCACCAGCGGGTAGCCGGCCAGCACGCCGTACTGCATGGCGTCCTGCGCACCGGCGTCCACCGACGGGATGTACTCGCGCGGGATGCGGCCACCGGTGACCTTGTTCTCGAACTCGTAGGTCGCCCCGTCCTCGCCGCTGAACGGCTCGAGGTCGATGAGCACCTTGGCGAACTGACCGGAGCCACCCGTCTGCTTCTTGTGGGTGAACTCGACCTTCTCGACCTTGCGCTTGATCGTCTCGCGGTAGGCCACCTGCGGCTTGCCGACGTTGGCCTCGACCTTGAACTCGCGACGCATCCGGTCTACCAGGATGTCCAGGTGCAGCTCGCCCATGCCGCCGATGACGGTCTGGCCGGTCTCCTGGTCCAGGTGCACCTTGAAGGTCGGGTCCTCTTCGGCGAGCTTCTGGATCGCGGTGCCCAGCTTCTCCTGGTCGCTCTTGGTCTTCGGCTCGATGGCCACCTCGATGACCGGATCCGGGAACGTCATCGACTCCAGCACGATCTGCTGGTTCGGGTCGCTCAGCGTGTCACCGGTCGTGGTGTCCTTCAGACCGATCACGGCGTAGATGTGGCCGGCCGACGCACGCTCGACAGGGTTCTCCTTGTTGGAGTGCATCTGGAACAGCTTGCCCAGCCGCTCCTTCTTGCCCTTGGTCGCGTTGATGACCTGGCTGCCCGACTCGACGGTGCCGGAGTACACGCGCACGTAGGTCAGCTTGCCGAAGAACGGGTGCGTGGCGACCTTGAACGCCAGCGCCGAGAACGGCTCGTCGGTCGACGGCTTGCGGGTGATCAGCTCGTCTTCCTTGTTGGGAGCGTGACCCTCGGCGGGCGGCACGTCCAGCGGCGACGGCAGGTAGTCGATCACCGCGTCGAGCATGGGCTGCACGCCCTTGTTCTTGAACGCCGAGCCGCACAGCACGAGGTAGGCCTGCGAGCTGATCGTCAGCTTGCGCAGCGCGCCCTTGATCTCCTCGATCGTGAGCTCTTCGCCGCCGAAGTACTTCTCCAGCAGGGCCTCGTCGGTCTCGGCGACCGCCTCGAGCAGCTTGGTGCGGTACTCGTCGGCCTTCTCCTGCAGATCGGCCGGGATGTCGACGACGTCGTACTTCTCGCCGAGCTTGGCCTCGGCGCTCCACACCTTGGCCTTCATCTCGACCAGGTCGACGACGCCGGAGAAGTCACCCTCCGAGCCGATGGGCAGCTGGATCGGGATGACGTTGGCGCCGAGGCGCTCCTCCATCGTGCGCACCGAGAAGTAGAAGTCGGCGCCCAGCTTGTCCATCTTGTTGACGAAGCAGATGCGCGGCACGTCGTACTTGTCGGCCTGCCGCCAGACCTGCTCGGACTGCGGCTCCACGCCTTCCTTGCCGTCGAAGACGGCTACGGCACCGTCGAGGACACGCAGCGAACGCTCCACCTCGACCGTGAAGTCGACGTGGCCCGGGGTGTCGATGATGTTGATCTGGTTGTCGTTCCAGAAGCAGGTGGTGGCAGCCGAGGTGATCGTGATCCCTCGCTCCTGCTCCTGCTCCATCCAGTCCATCGTGGCGGCACCGTCGTGCACCTCACCGATCTTGTAGCTGATACCGGTGTAGTAGAGGATGCGCTCGGTCGTCGTCGTCTTGCCGGCATCGATGTGCGCCATGATGCCGATGTTGCGGACCTTCGTGAGGTCGGTCAGCACGTCCTGTGCCACGGCTAGATTCCCACTCTTTCGCTTGCTTGTCGGGTGTTCAGTTGCGCCCTGCGGTCCTCAGTGACTGCAGGGTGTGCAATCACCAGCGGTAATGCGCGAAGGCGCGGTTGGCCTCGGCCATCTTGTGGGTGTCCTCGCGGCGCTTGACCGCGGCACCCAGGCCGTTGCTGGCATCGAGGATCTCGTTGGCCAGACGCTCGACCATGGTCTTCTCGCGGCGTTGCTTGGAGAAGCTGACCAGCCAGCGCAGCGCCAGGGTCACCGAGCGGTCCGGACGAACCTCGACCGGAACCTGGTAGGTGGCGCCACCGACGCGGCGGCTGCGGACCTCGAGCGAGGGCTTGACGTTGTCCATGGCCCGCTTGAGCGTGACCACCGGATCAGTGCCGGTCTTGTCCCGGGCCTGTTCGAGCGCACCATAGACAATGCGCTCGGCCAGTGATTTCTTCCCGTCCAGCAGCACCTTGTTCACGAGCTGGGTGACCAGCTGCGAGCCGTAGACGGGGTCGTTGACCAACGGACGCTTGGGCGCCGGTCCCTTGCGCGGCATCAGCTCTTCTCCTTCTTCGCGCCGTAACGGCTGCGGGCCTGCTTGCGGTTCTTCACGCCCTGGGTGTCCAGCGAGCCGCGGATGATCTTGTAGCGCACACCCGGAAGGTCCTTCACACGACCGCCGCGCACGAGCACCATCGAGTGCTCCTGCAGGTTGTGGCCCTCACCCGGGATGTAGGCGGTGACCTCGACCGCGCTGGTCAGTCGCACACGCGCGACCTTGCGAAGTGCCGAGTTCGGCTTCTTCGGGGTCGTGGTGTACACGCGGGTGCACACACCGCGACGCTGCGGGCTGCCCTTCAGCGCCGCGGTCTTCACCTTGGCGATCTTGTCGCGGCGACCCTTACGGACCAGCTGGTTGATGGTTGGCATGTACCGGCTTCCTGTGTTGCTTGCGTCTTCTTTAAGTTTCGTGTCGCGGGCTACCCCGCATCCGGGCGTGTCGCATGCGGCCGCCGCGTGAATCTCGGAGTAATTTCCAAGGCGCCCGCGGCGCTAGACATGCAAAGTGGCCCGGCGTGCAGGCGTGCTTGTGACTCAGTCAAGCCTCAAGCGCCTTATCTGCCAGGCACGACGGTCCACAATACCAGGGCCGCGGACCTCGACAAAACCCGCTGACCTGCGCAGCTGTCGCTGCGACCCGTCACCGGTGCCGCATGCCGGCGGCCAGCCGCATCACCATGTCGCTGAACACCGCGTCGGTGTCGAGGCCGCTCATCACCCCGGTCATCTCCAGCAGCACGAACCCGTGCATGGCCGACCAGAACTCCAGGGCGGCGAAGAATGCCGACTCCTGGTCCAGGCCGTAGGCGGACAGGACCGCGATCACCGGCGCGGCCGCGGCGTGCGTGGCCTCGGTGAACTCCGGGTCGTCCCCGCCGAGCGGCATCCGGGTGAACGCCGAGTACCGGCCCGGGTGGTGGTGCGCGTAGCTGCGGTAGGCACCGGCCATCACCATCACCGCATCGTCGGGCGTGCGGCCCTGGCCGACGGTGTTGAGCATGTCGATGATGTCGCCGACCACGCGCATCCGCACCGAGCGGCGCAGATCGTCGAGGCTGTGCACGTGGTTGTACAGCGACGGACCCTTGGTGCCGAGTTGGTTGGCCAGCGCGTTGATGGTGAGCGCGTCCCAGCCCTCGCGGTCCAGGAAGGTCAGCGCGGCGTTGACGATGGCCTCGCGGCTCAGCTTCGCCGTGCGCGGCGGCCGAGTTGCCATCTCGTGGTTCCCCCTTCGCCGCGGCCGACCCGAACGCTACGAGGGTCGACGAGAGACTCTAGTTCACCCGTTCCTGGCTGAGCTGCGCGAGTTGACCGACGATCGTGCACAGATCCGGCAGGGTCTCCGAGTTCATCGTCTGGATCGACCACGTGATGACGTCGCCGCCCTTGGCCACGTAGATGCTGCACGCCGAGTCGTCGGACGCCTTGAAGCCCTTGTTCCCGTCGATCGCGAGCTCGGTCAGCGTGCGGCCGGCCTGCTGCTCGAGTTCACGCTCGGTGTCCATGTCGCTGCCGCGGTACCACCACGTCGAGATGCCCATGCCGGCCCCGACGTTGCCGATCATGGTGTTCTCCTGCCAGAAGCACCCGGCGTTACTGACCACGGCGGGGGTGAACAGGTTCGATCCCGCGGCCTTGGCCACGTCGGCGTCGGTGATGCCGTTGCAGTCCACGCTGCGGAACCCGCCCCCGGCCGTGCCCGAGCCGCCGTCGGACGACGGCTCGGCCGAACGCTCGGCGCCGGAGCAGGCGGCCAGGGTCAGCGTCAGGCAGAGCCCGGCGACGAGGCGGACGGCGGTCATCTCACATGTCCGAGCGCAGGGTGGCCGTGAGGAGCTTCTGCGCGTCGACGCACGGGTCGCCCGTCTTCTGGCCGCGGTACTGCACCCACCAGCTGAGCACCCCGGTACCGGCCGCCGCGGTGGCCGAGCAGGCGGCGCCGGTGACGTCGCGGCGTGCGGAGAACGCCTGATGCCGTTCCACGACGGTGTCCTTTACGACGGCGCCGCGCCGCGCGGCCAGGTCGTGTTCGCGGGCCAGATTGCCGGTGTCGAACCACGAGAACGTCACGTCGATCGTGCCGGAGCCAGGGCGGGACAGGATGTACTGGCACACCGCACCGCTGTAGGGCCGGATGACCTCGGCTGCGCCCAACGTCGCCTGCACCGTGCTGTCGTCGAGCAGTCCGCAGCGGTCGTCGACGTAGCCGTAGGTGCGGTCGGGGTCGGGAACGGTTCCGTCCTCGCGTTGTGCCACGCCTTCGACGGTCTGCGCGCAGCCCCCAGCGGTCGCGGCCCCCAGGACAGCAACGGTGAGGACTTCGAGGACACGTCGGCGCATCGCAGCTCACGGTACCCAGCACAACTGGCTGTGGCGACTCGTCCGACGTCGTAGGCTGCCGGTGTGACCACAACGGGACGAGTGCTGGCCGCGTGCGTGCTGACGATGTCCGCGGTGCTGACGCTGAGTCCGCCGGCGCAGGCCAAGAACGGTGACACCCACATCACCGGCCAGGGCGTCTCCCGCACCATCGACTGCAACAACGCGACCCTCATCGTGGTGGGGACCGGCAATCAGATCACCGCGGTCGGAACCTGCTGGGCGGTGACGGTGCAGGGGTCCTCGAACGTGATCGTGGCCGACAACGTCATCAACGACGTCACGGTCTACGGCTATGACCAGACGGTGTTCTACAAGAACGGCGCGCCGATCGTCTGGGACCGCGGTCGCGAACTCGGGATGACAAACCGCATCGATCGGGTACCCGCCTGAGCGTGTATCCCCCTCGAGTACTCGCCGGTGTCGGTGTCGCAGCGCTGTCAGCAGCCACGTTCGGACTCTCCGCATGCGGGTCCACCAGTTCCGACAGCGACAGGCCGACGGCCACGGCCGGCTCCTCCGGCGCGCAGATCGAGATCGGCAACACGATCAACTACGGATCGTTCGGCACGACGGCCGACATCGACTGCGCCGACGGGAAATCCCTCAACGTGGGCGGCTCGAACAACACGCTGACCGTGACGGGCACCTGTGCGAACGTCAACATCGGCGGGGCCGACAACAAGATCACGTTCGACCGGGTCGACGCCGAACTGTCGGTGGTGGGACTGAACAACACCGTCACCTACCGCGACGGCGACCCGAAGGTCAACGACACCGGCAGCAACAACACGATCAACAAGGGGTAGGTCGCGCTGCCCGACTTCGCGGCGGCGTTTCACGCGATCGCGGGTCG
Source organism: Mycolicibacterium chlorophenolicum (assembly GCF_001044235.1). Lineage (GTDB taxonomy): Bacteria > Actinomycetota > Actinomycetes > Mycobacteriales > Mycobacteriaceae > Mycobacterium > Mycobacterium chlorophenolicum. The sequence continues at coordinate 59,154 of NZ_JYNL01000051.1, forward strand.
TTTCCGACACAGGACGATCAAGTCGACGGCGTTCGACGAGAGAAACGGACACGCGCCGTTCAACGCCTCCGGTGTGGTCCAGGTCGGTCCTGGCCGGTTCGTGTTCATCGACAACAACGACCCGACAGCTGTCTTCGAGCTCGCGCTCGACGCCGATGGCGAAGAGGCAGAACGGATTTCGCGGCGCCCCCTGGTCGGCATCGCCGAGGGTCGGTTGCGCGATCCCGAAGGGCTGACGCGCATCGACAGCGACGGCGAGATCTTCCTCATCATCACCTCCTCGCTGTGTGTGTCCGAGGCAGGACACCGAGTCAGTGACGGACTGGTGCGGGTCCGCTACACCCACCACGGTGACCTTCCCGCGGAAGGCATGCACGGATTCCGCGATTGGCTGCTGCGCCTCATGCCATCGCTGGCCGCGGCAGGCCGGCGCACCCCCGACGACGGCGGGTTGAACATCGAAGGCCTCGCCTGGGATCCGCACACCCGCACCCTGCTGTTCGGCGTACGGGCACCCAACGCACCCGGCGCCGCCACCGTGATCCGGATTCCCGTCGACGCGGTTCGCGCTCCGTGGACGGTCCCGTCCCTCGGCGCGCCGTCGGCAGTGCAGATCCGGCTCCCCCGGTCCACCGCGGCGCAAGGTGTCCGCGACCTCTCCTACGACGAACAGACCGAAGACTTCCTGGTGCTGCTCGGGCGCTCCATCAGCTCCGGCGACGATCCATTCCAGCTCGGCACATGGAGCGGCGCCGGCGATCAGATCGAACTACTCGACGTCACCTTCCACCGGTCGATGAAGCCCGAGGGCGTCGCCGCGTTCTCCCGCGGCGGCGACCGAAAACTCCTGATCGTCGACGACCGAGGCGGCTACGCGGTCTGTGATCACCCCGCGGGTGGTCAGTAGAAATAGAGGTTGGAGCCGGGCAGCTCCTGATGCACCCTGGCCCTACCGCCCGGAGTGAGGTCGAGCCCGAACTTCGCCATCTCCGTCGTCCGCGCGCTGACCAGATTGAAATAGCCGGTGTAGGCGAACCGGCCCGGCGGATTCGCCGGATCGGTCACCGGCACGGGGACCGGGGCGATCGTGAACTCTTCGGCGTGCTGGCCGTTGCTCGGCGCGCAGGTGTAGAGATACTTGTGTCCCTGCGGGGTCACCTGCGACGCGCTCGCGTGCAGATTCCGGCCGAAAGCCTTGCTGGTCAACGACTTTCCGGTCCCGAGTTGGTCGAGAGCCCACAGGTCGGCCGGATCGTTGTCGTCTTTGAGCGGTTGGTGGTAGACCTCGAAGTTCGCCGGGGTGGGCGCGCCGGGCGGAATCGACTCGGTGTTGCTCGCATGCAGGCACGCACTCGTATCGTGCTTGAGGATGTAGACGGGATCGGCCGGGCCCGGCAGACCCGTGGCGATGTATCCGGCCGATTCGGCCAGTCGCAGTTGCTGCCGCACCAGGTCGATTTCCGTGACGACGTCGGGGACGCCGAATCCCGTCAGCAGTGCCTGCATCTCGTCGATCAGGGGCCGAAGGACGGTCTGCTGGTTCTCGCGGCTGAAGACCGTGTCGCGGTACGCCCGGATCTGGTCGAACAACTGCTTCCGGCGTGCGTCGTCATTGCGCACCAGTTGGGCGATCACGCCGTCACTGCCCAACGTGAACGGCCTGCCCGGCTGCAGTGTCTGGTCGATTCCCCAGGGGATCATCGTGAACCTGATGTCGCCCACATCCGGTGCCGCGACGGCGGTGACGTCGTTGTAGAGGTAGGTGTTGTTGGTGTTGTCGGCGTAGCCGTCCCAGTGCTTCAGGAAGAACTCCATCGCGTAGATCTTGAGGAACTGACCCATGTCGAACACCTGGTCGGCACCAGCGAGGCCGTTCGCCTTGATGTGAGCGCACGCGAATGTGAGATCGGCTTTGTCCTCGAATTTGGACAGCGCCTCCACGCCGATGAAGTCGAGTCTCTCCTCGACGAGATCGTCGTGGTGCTCGAGCTCGTACAGGTTGCCCTTCAGGTTGCCGTTGAAGTTGCGCTCGATGTAGCGCTTCATCACCGGCTCGGCGTTGACGTAGACACCCGGGGCGTTGACGCCGGCGGCCCCCTGACCGATCGGCGTTCCGTTGACGAAAACGCGGGCGTAGTTGCAGCGTGAGTGGGGCAGCCCCGCCATGCCCAGCAATCGGTAGCCGAGCGTTTGTTTGACGTAGGACCTGTCCTGGATGGAGTTGTTGAGTGTGACGTAGCGCGACCCGATCAGGTCCTCGATGCCGGCCACGTTGGCGTCGCTCAACTTGCCGAAGTCAACATGCAGGCAAGGCTTGTCGCTGTCGATCGAGCCGCAGAACGACTTCTTCTTGACCCCCACGTCGGTGAACGTGGTCGCAGCCGGGAATTTCGTGCCGGATATCTCGACCGAGGCGGCCTTGCGCCACGTGTACCTGGCGCCGTCGGTGAACTCGAAGTTGCAGCGACCGCCCTTGGGCTCCTCGTTTCGCAGCGCATCCCACTCCGCCGCAGGCATCGTGATCTTGATCGTGATCACATTGTCGATGGCGTAGAACGAATCGAGCGCTTGTTGCTGCAGAGCAGTCATGGTCACGTCTCCCGGTGCGTCGCGGCGTCCCCTCAGGGTGCGACGGGGCATTCCGTTGCGCGTGAGTAGGACGCTACTCGCTTTTCCCAGCCATCGGGCCCGGACCGGGCAGGTGTTACGTCGTCGCCGCCGCACTTGCCCCGTGGCGCCCCGCGCCGCCGGCGAAACGTGCTGCGCCCTCCAGTGATTCGGCGGCGACGCGCGACATGCTGCCGAACTCGACGTCCATCGCGTCGGCCTCCGACATCCCCCACTGGGTGAGCGCCGACATCCGGTCGTTGCGCAGACACAGCTGAGGGAGCCGCGCGAGCTCCGCAGCGTGTTCCTCGGCCCGCGCGCGGGCCTCCCCCGTCGGGACGACCCGGTTGGCGAGCCCGATGGCCAGCGCCTCGTCGGCGGCGACGGCGCGTCCGGTCAGGATCAGGTCCATCGCACGGCTGTGTCCGATCAGCCGCGGCAGCCGCACGGTGCCGCCGTCGATGAGCGGCACCCCCCACCGCCGGCAGAAGACCCCCATGACGGCGTCCTCCTCGACCACCCGCAGATCGCACCACAGCGCCAGCTCCAGGCCGCCGGCCACCGCGTAGCCACTCACCGCGGCGATGACGGGTTTGGAGAGCACCATCCTGCTCGGCCCCATCGGACCCGGACCGCTGCGATGCACGGCATTCGACTCCGGGGTGCCGAAGGCCTTGAGATCCGCTCCGGCGCAGAAGGTTCCATTGTCGCCCCACAACACGGCCACCGACGCAGAGTCGTCTTTGTCGAACGCGTCGAACGCCGCGTAAAGCTCGGCGGCGGCCGGTCCGTTGACCGCGTTGCGGGCCTGTGGGCGATCCATGATCACCGTGGTGACCGGACCGTTCTTCTCCACCCGCACGCCACCTGGACCTGTCATCGCGCCTCCATCATCTCGTCGTCGCGCCGCGCAGCCAGTTCCGCGGCGAAGTCGTGATACGCCGCGCGCAGCGCGGCGCCCGGCCACCCCGCGGGCAGCAGTTCCTCGGGCAGCACGGGGTCGGTTCGCAGGTGGCGCACGATGCCCGCGGCGGCGGTGAACCGGCCGGGCACATCAGCGGCAGTGGTGATCTCGGCGAGCAGATTTTCGCCGGCGACGATCCAGCCCGGCAGATCCCACAGCGCCGCCGCCAACCCCGCGGGATCATCGTCGTGCGCGCGCATGGTCCGAGTGTGCCCGGCCACCTCGCCGGGAAGCTCGACGTCGAGATTGGCCGGACGCAGCCACACTCCTTCGCGGAGCTCACCGAACCTGTTGTCCTGCAGTACACTTCGGATCGAAGCCCGAGTGCGCGCGTCGTTGCCGACACTGGTGACGACCACCGCGGTCCACGACCCGTCCCAGCGCCGGGTGCGCGGGTCGAGCGCGACGTCCTGCCTGCGCTGCCGCGCCAGGAGCCGGTCGGAGAGTCGGTAGCCGTCATCGGAGCGGACGAGGTCGCCGGCGCTGACCATCCGGGTCAGCGCCACCCGCACCGTCGGCTCCTTGAGGTCGAAATCCGCGGTGAGCCTGAGCAACTCCGCCGCGGTGGCCCAGGCCGGATGGGCGCCGAGCAGCACGCTGAGCACCACCGAGCGTGCCGTCATCCGCCTCACCGGCTCGGGCACCTAGACCCCCGAGGTGGCGCGGCCGTGGTCGCCGAACGGTTCGTCGCGGCGACGCACCGCCTCACGGAAGCCGTGTTCGCGCGCCTCGGCGACGAAGGCGTGCCCCTCGGGCGTGTGCCGTGCCACGCCGTCGAACACCGTGGAGATCATCGCGCTGTTGGCCACGCCCTGGTTGTAGAGCGCGCTGTTCAGGGCGAGCTTGACCATCATCAGCTGGTTCACCGGCATGGCCGCGATGCGCTCCACGAGGCGCTCGGTACGCTCGTCGAGGTCGTCGGGCGCCGGCGCCTCGACTGCCAGCCCCCACTCGGCGGCCTGCGCTCCGGTGATGCAATCACCGGTGAGCAGAAGGCGTTTCGCCCGCTGATCCCCGAGCCGGTGCGCCCACAGACCGGCGGCCGGCACCCCCCACACCCGGGTGGGCGGGTATCCGATCTTCGCATCCGCGGCGGCGATCACCTGGTCGGCGTGCAGCGCGATGTCGGTGCCCCCGGCCACGCAGTATCCGTGGATCTTGACCACGGTCGGCTTGTCGGCGCGCATCAGGCTCGAGAACCCGCGGACGAACCGGCTCATCATCTGGTAGTCGATCATCGGGTCCCACGGCTGACCGGGAAGGTGGTTGATCGCCTGCGTCTTCCCCGACAGCACGGTGTCGCGGTAGGGGCTTCCGCCGCCCGCCGATGACGAGCCCTCGGCGTAGGCCGACAGGTCGAAACCCGCGCAGAACCCGGCGCCGCGGCCCGACACGAGGATCACGTGCACGTCGGGGTCAAGATCGGCGCGCTCGACGAGGGCCGACAACTCCAGCGGGGTGTCGGCGACGATCGCATTGCCCTTCTCGGGGCGGTTGAAGGTGATCCGGGCGACCCGGTCGGTGACCTCGTAGGTCATCGTCTTCAGATTGTCGAAGTCGACGGGTCTGATCGCGTGAGTCATGCCTTGACCATCGCGCGCTCGAGGATCGGCGCGAGATCCAGCCCGGTGGGCAGCATGCCGAACGCGCCGCCCCACTGGCCGCCCATCCGGGTGGCCAGGAACGCCTCGGCGACCGCGGGATGGCCGTGCCGTACGAGCAACGAGCCCTGCAGCGCCAGCGCGATGGCCTCGGCCACCTGCCGGGCGCGGTACTGGATCGTCTCGAGATCGCCGAGCTGCGGCCGCAGCGCGCCCACGTGCGCATCGAGGCGCGGATCGTGGCCGGCGGTGGTGGTGAGCTCGTCGAACAGAACGTCGATGCACTCGGGCCGAGTCATCATGGCGCGCAACGTATCCAGCGCGCTGACGTTGCCGGAGCCCTCCCAGATGCCCATCAGCGGCGCCTCCCGGTACAGCCGCGGCATGCCGGAGTCCTCCACGTACCCGTTGCCGCCGAGACACTCCATCGCCTCGGCGGCGTGCGGCGTCGCACGCTTGCACACCCAGTACTTGGCAGCGGCCAACCCGATTCTGCGGAGCAGTGTTTCGCGCTCGTCGCCGCGCACGGCCTGATCGGTGGCGCCGGCCATCCGCATCGCCAGCATCGTGGCCGCCTCCGCCTCGACGGCGAGGTCGGCCAGCACGTTGCGCATCAGCGGCTGATCGATCAGGTAGGCGCCGAACGCCTTTCGGTGCTGGGCGTGGTGGATGGCACGCATCAGTCCGTTGCGCATGCTGGTCGCACTGCCCAGCGTGCAGTCCAGCCTGGTCAGGTTGACCATCTCGATGATGGTCGGCACGCCGCGGCCTTCCTCGCCCACCAGCCACGCCGTGGCGCCGTCGTACTCCACCTCGCTCGAGGCGTTGGCGTGATTGCCCAGCTTGTCCTTGAGCCGTTGCAGGAACATCCGGTTGCGGCTGCCGTCGGGCAGGATGCGCGGCAGCAGGAAGCAGCTCAGGCCGCCGGGCGCCTGTGCGAGCACCAGGAAGATGTCGCACATCGGCGCCGAGGTGAACCACTTGTGCCCGCGCAGCGAGTAGGTGCCGTCGCCGTTCGGGGTGGCCTCGGTGGTGCCGGCGCGGACGTCGGACCCGCCCTGCTTCTCGGTCATCGACATGCCCGCGGTGATACCGGCTTTGGTGGTGGGCACCTTCAACTCGGGGTCGTAGCTGCGGCTGGTCAACAACGGCTCGTAGACCGCGGCCAGTTCGGGGTTGTGCCGCAGGGCCGGGACGACGGCGTAAGTCATCGAGATCGGGCAGACGTGGCCGGGCTCCGGCGTCCACACGGAGGTCTTCGCGGCGCGCACGACGTGCGCACCGGGGCGGTCGTCCGCCCAGGGTGCGGCGTGCAGGCCGTGGCCGACGGCGACGGTCATCAGCTCGTGGTAGGCGGGGTCGAACTCGATCTCGTCGATCCGGTGCCCATACCGGTCGTGGGTGTGCAGCACCGGCCGGTTCCGGTCGGCGAGCTCGCCCCAGTGCTGGGCCCGGGTCGAGCCGCCGAGAGCCCCCAGCTCGTGGACCTCGTCGGCGCCCCACTGGCCACCCTCGCGGATCAGCGCCTCGGCCAGCACGGGCGAGGCCGCCGGGTTGAAGTTCTCCAGCGGAGGGACCTGATTGGTGACGACATGGGTGTCCATGTCGACCACTGTTACATTAGCGCGACGGTCACACAAGATCTGTAACAGAGTTGATCACTTTGGCGTGCGCCGGCGGCGTGCCTCGAACCGACTCAGGGCGAGGATCACCACCGCGGCCAGCGCCCAGCCCAACAGAAGATCGACCACGTAGTGCTCGGCGCTGTAGACCAGGGTGAAGGCCATCGCCACCGGATAGGCGACCAGCAACGGGCGCCACCAGCGCGGCACACGGGTCCACAGGAACGCCGCCAGCGCCGCGGACATCCCCGCGTGCAGCGACGGGATGGCCGCCACCAGGTTCACGCTGGCCTGCCCCTGGTCGAGCAGGGCGGTCGCCGAGTGCAGGTTCAACTTGCCCCATCCGCGCCCGACGATGCGCTCCACCCAGTCGTGCGCGCCGTCCTGGGTGACCTGCATGGAGCCGAGCAATCCACCGTCGGGCACGCCCCGCGCGGACCTGAACATGCAGCCCGGGCCCGACGGTCCGCCGGCGACGTCACCGGCCGTGCACCGGGCGGCGGCCCACGGCGGAGCCGCGGGGAACAGCGCGTAGATCAGCAGCGCTGTGATGTTCAGCCCGACGAACAGCCGGACGAAAGCCTTCCACTCCTCCCGGTCGCGCAGCCACAGCACCCCGGCGATCACGTACGGCAGGATGAAGAACGACATGTAGACACTGCTGATCACCACCTCCCACCAGGGCGGCGACGGCAGCTTCAGCCGTTCCTGCAACCAGACGGTCGGCATCGCGCCGAAGAACATCGCGCGGTCGGCATCGGCCTGCCAGTGCCACAGCGTGGGTCGCCCGATCAGCGTGGCCGCTCCCCTGCTCAGGTCATAGGCGATCAGCACGAGCGCGAACGGCAGCCAGTCGCGGACCACCTGGAACACGCGGCGACCCTGCCCGATGCTCGCGGCGATCAGCCCGGTGCAGATGTAGACGAGCAGCAATTCACGGTTGAACGCGAACCCGTCGGTGACCGTGCGCCACACCACCACCGTCGCCCAGACCGCGACGGCGACCCAGCGGGCTATGCGCAACCGGCGCACCCGCCTCGAGGGCGACGCGAGGTCGGGATCGTGCGTCAGCGCAATCGACGACTGGTCAATTGCGGACACATAAGCCTCTCGACGCCGGAAAAGGGGAGGATTCCCGGCGTAAGCCTAATTAACCGCTCAGCCACCCGCCGTTCAACATCGGTTCGGCTACGAAAGTGTGACCGTCTGCAGGCTGCGTCGTCAGCGCAGATGCTCCCGCAGGAACGCGATGTCGTCCTTGCGCCCCTCGTCGGCCGTCTCGCAGATCACCGGCGCGTCGGCCGCCGAGACCACAGCCACCAGCAGCTGCGGATCGATCTGGCCGGTGCCGAAGTTGGCATGCCGGTCGGCGCCGGACCCGGCCGCGTCCCGGGAGTCGTTGCAGTGCACCAGGTCGATGCGCCCGGTGATCGCCTTGATCCGCTCGACCGCGTCGATCAGCGCCTCGCCCGCCGCCCACGCATGGCAGGTGTCCAGGCAGAATCCGATGCCCTTGTCACCGATGTGGTCCCACAGCCGCGCGATCGTGTCGAAGTGCCGCGCCATCGCGTGGTCACCGCCCGCGGTGTTCTCCAGGTAGACCGGCACGTCGGTCTCGAGGTAGTCCAGCGCCTTGGCCCACCGCTCGAAACCGGCCTGCATGTCGTTGTCGTCGGCGTGGCCGCCGTGCACGATCACCGCGGTGGCGCCGACCTCGGCTGCCGCGTCGCAGGTGTCCTGCAGGATCTTGCGCGACGGAATGCGCACCCGGTTGTTGGCCGAGGCCACGTTGATCAGGTACGGCGCGTGCACGTAGATGGGGGTCGACGACGCCTTCAGCACGTCGGCGTCCTCCCGCGGCTTCGGCTTCTTCCAACTCTGTGGGTTGCCCAGGAAGAACTGCACGACGTCGGCGCCGTCGGCCTGCGCCGCGGCCAGAGGGTCATCACCGTGGACATGCGATCCGATCAGCACGCCGCCAGTTTAGGCGCGGCGTCGGACATCACGAGTGGCGCGGGGTCACTCGCGCAGCCGCGCGGTGACGGCGGCGAGCACCGATCGCGCGGAGGCGAGGAACACCCCGAAGTGCGTCTGGCCGGCGATCACGTCGAGCGTCGTCCCGTGGGTGCTCAGCGCGGCGACGTCAGCGCGAACGTGCGGCAGGATCCACTCGAGGGAGCCGACGTAGTAGGTGGCGGGGCACGCGATGGACGCCGGGTCGACGTATCTGGTCGGGCACATCGACCCGGTGACCGCCGCCGCCACCGCGCGCGGATCGTTGCCTTCTTCGAGCATCGCTCTCACCGCGGTGTCGGTGATACCGAACGCTCCCCAGACCGCGGCCCAGTCGCCGTCGCGCAGCATCTCGGCGAACGGGACCAGGATGCGATCCACCTCCTCCTCGTGCGCGTGCATCGCGTAGGCGCCGACCACGAGACGTTCGACCCGCTGCGGATACCGGCCGGCCAGATTGACGGCCAGCCAGCCGCCCCGGGAGTAGCCCCACACGGTGGCCCGAGGTACGCCCTCGGCGTCGAGCACGGCGACCAGGTCCGCCGTGACGTCCGCGGGACGGTAGGCGTCCGACTCGTGGGGTCGGTCGCTGCCACCGTGTCCGAGCGGGTCGATGGCGATCACCCGCCAGTCGCGGGCCAGGGCGTCGGCGTATCCGAAGTCCGTCCAATGCCGGGCCGCCAGCAGCGTCCCGGGGACGAGGACGAGCGGCGGGCCGTCGCCGTCGACGGTGTAGTGGATGCCGAAGCCCCGCGACGTTGCCCGCACCTCACCGAGTGTGGGGTGCGGCGGCCCGAAAGGGGTAAGGAACAGTCATGGCGTCGCAGACGGAGTACGACCTGGTGGTCATCGGCTCGGGACCGGGCGGGCAGAAGGCGGCCGTGGCCGCGTCCAAGCTCGGCAAGTCGGTCGCCGTCATCGAACGGGGCTGGATGCTGGGCGGCGTCTGCGTCAACACCGGCACGATCCCGTCGAAGACGCTGCGCGAGGCGGTGATCTACCTGACCGGGATGAACCAGCGCGAGCTGTACGGCACGAGTTACCGGGTCAAGGACAACATCACCACCGAGGATCTGCACATGCGCACCTCCCACGTCATCACGCGCGAGATCGACGTGGTCCGCTCACAGTTGATCCGCAACAAGATCGACCTGTTCACCGGTCACGGCCGCTTCGTCGACCCGCACACCGTGGTCGTCGAGAACGAGAACGACAGTGAGCACACCACCGTCAGCGGCGAGCACATCGTGATCGCCACCGGCACGAAGCCCGCCCGGCCGGACGGCATCGAGTTCGACGACGAGCACGTGCTCGACTCCGACGGGATCCTCGGGTTGAAGAAGGTGCCGACGTCGATGGTCGTCGTCGGAGCGGGCGTGGTCGGCATCGAATACGCGTCGATCTTCGCCGCGCTCGGCACGAAGGTCACCGTCGTCGAGAAGCGGCCCTCCATGCTCGACTTCGTCGACTCGGAGATCGTCGAAGCCCTGACCTTCCACCTGCGTGATCTGGCGGTGACGTTCCGGTTCGGCGAGGAGGTGACGGGCGTGGAGATCGGCGACGAGACGACGTTGACGACGCTGGCCTCCGGGAAACGGATCGCCGCCGACACCGTGATGTACTCGGCCGGCCGCCAGGGCCTCACCGACACGCTGGATCTGAAGGCGGCAGGGCTGGAAGCCGACAAGCGGGGACGACTGGACGTCGGTGACGATTTCCGCACCAGCGTCGACCACATCTTCGCCGTCGGCGACGTCATCGGATTCCCCGCGCTGGCCGCCACCTCGATGGATCAGGGCCGGCTCGCCGCCTACCACGCGTTCGACGAACCGGCGAACGACATGACCGCCCTGCAACCGATCGGGATCTACACCATCCCCGAGGTCTCCTACGTCGGCGCCACCGAAGCCGAACTGACCGACCAGTCGGTGCCCTACGAGTTCGGGGTGGCCCGCTACCGCGAACTGGCCCGCGGCCAGATCGCCGGCGACTCCCACGGCATGCTCAAGCTGCTGGTGTCCACCGAGGACCGCACGCTGCTCGGGGTGCACATCTTCGGCACCAACGCCACCGAGCTCATCCACATCGGGCAGGCGGTGATGGGCTGCGGCGGCACCGTCGACTACCTCGTCGACGCCGTGCTCAACTACCCGACGTTCTCCGAGGCCTACAAGGTCGCCGCACTCGACGTCACCAACAAACTGCGCGCGGTCGACGAGTTCCGGAGATAGAAAGAACCCCCACTCCCGAAAACGGGAGCGGGGGTTCTTCCGTACGAACTAGCGGTAGTCCGAGTAGCCGTAATCGTCCAGCGGCACCGCAGCGCCGGTGGCCTGGCCGAAGTCCGGGCTGTAGTACTGATCCTCGTAGGACGGGATCGTGTACGCCGCAGCGCGGGCTTCCTCGGTCGGCTGAACCTGGATGTTGCGGTACCGGTTGATGCCGGTTCCGGCCGGGATCAGCTTGCCGATGATCACGTTCTCCTTCAGACCCTGCAGCTTGTCGCTGCGGCAGTTGATCGCCGCATCGGTCAGCACGCGGGTGGTCTCCTGGAACGACGCCGCCGACAGCCACGAATCGGTGGCCAGCGACGCCTTGGTGATACCCATCAGCACCGGACGTCCCGCCGCGGGCTCGTTGCCCTCGGCGACCACGCGACGGTTCTCCGTCTCGAACTCGCCGCGCTCGGTCAGCGAGCCGGGCAGGAACTCCGTCGCACCCGAATCGATGATCGTGACGCGACGCAGCATCTGCCGGACGATGACCTCGATGTGCTTGTCGTGGATCGACACACCCTGGGCGCGGTACACCTCCTGGACCTCCTTGACGAGGTGGATCTGCACCTCGCGGGGACCCTGGACGCGCAGCACCTCGTGCGGGTCGGCCGAGCCTTCCATCAGCTGCTGGCCCACCTCGACGTGGTCGCCGTCGGTCAGCAGTCGCTCGGAGCCGTCCTCGTGCTTGAACACCTTCAGGCGCTGACGACGGGAGAGCTTGTCGTACACGACCTCCTCGCCCCCGTCGTCGGGAACGATGGTGATCTTGTAGAACTTGTCGCTCTCCTCCAGGCGGATCCGCCCGGTGACGTCGGCGATCGGGGCGCGGTTGCGGGGCACGCGGGCCTCGAACAGCTCCTGCACGCGGGGCAGACCACCGACGATGTCCTGACCACCGGTGACACCACCCTGGTGGAAGGTACGCATCGTCAGCTGCGTGCCGGGCTCACCGATCGACTGCGCGGCCACGATGCCGACGGCCTCGCCGATGTCGACCAGCTTGCCGGTCGCCATCGAACGGCCGTAGCACATCGCGCACACACCGGTGCCCGTCGTGCAGGTCAGCACCGAACGGACCTTGACCTCGGTGATCCCCGCGGCCAACAGTGCATCGATGGCCGGGTCACCCAGGTCGTGACCACGCTCGACGACGACGTTGCCGTCGGCGTCGACCGCGTCGGTCGCCAGGGTGCGGGCGTAGGCCGAGGTCTCGATGTGCTGATCGCGCACCAAGGTGCCGTCGTCCTGCTTCTCGGCCAGCGTGACGTTGATGCCGCGCTCGGTCTCGCAGTCGTTCTCGCGGACGATGACGTCCTGCGACACGTCCACCAGGCGGCGGGTCAGGTAACCCGAGTCGGCGGTACGCAGCGCGGTGTCGGCCAGACCCTTACGGGCACCGTGGGTGTTGATGAAGTACTCCAGCACCGTCAGGCCTTCGCGGAACGAGGACTTGATCGGACGCGGGATGAACTCACCCTTCGGGTTCGTCACCAGGCCCTTCATGCCGGCCAGGGTGCGGGTCTGGGTGAGGTTGCCCGTCGCGCCGGACTTCACGATCGTGATGATCGGGTTGTCCTCGGGGTAGTACTCCTCCAGCGCCTTACCGACCTCTTCGGTCGCGTCCTGCCAGATCTTGACCAGGGCCTCGTTGCGCTCGTCGTGGTTGAGCGCGCCGCGCTGGTACTTCTTCTCGATCCCGTCGGCTTCCTTCTCGTACCGGTCGAGGATCTCCTGCTTCTGCGGCGGCACCAGCACGTCGGCCATCGAGACCGTCACCCCGGAACGCGTGGCCCAGTGGAAACCGGCGTCCTTGAGCTTGTCGACGGTCTGCGCGACGACGATCATCGGGTAGCGCTCGGCCAGATCGTTGATGATCCGGGCCTGCACCTTCTTGTGCATCTGCTCGTTGACGAACGGGTAGCCCTTCGGCAGCAGCTCGTTGAACAGCACACGGCCCAGCGTGGTGTCGGCGATCCAGGCGTCGCCCGGGGTCCAGCCGTTCTCGAACAGCTGTGCCTCGAGGTCGGCCGGCGGACGCTGCTGCGTCAACCGGACCCGGATCTTCGCCCGCACCGACAGCGCGCCGCGGTCCAGCGCCATGATGGCCTCGGCCGGCGAGCTGTACACCCCGGACTCCGGCTGATCCTTGGCGGCCGGCGTGTACTGGCCCAGGTCGCCCTCGATCTCGGTGGTCAGGAAGTACAGACCGGTCACCATGTCCAGACGCGGCATGGCCAGCGGGCGGCCCGACGCGGGAGACAGGATGTTGTTCGACGACAGCATCAGGATGCGGGCCTCGGCCTGCGCCTCCGCGCTCAGCGGAAGGTGCACGGCCATCTGGTCACCGTCGAAGTCGGCGTTGAACGCCTCACAGACCAGCGGGTGCAGCTGGATGGCCTTGCCCTCCACCAGCTGCGGCTCGAAGGCCTGGATACCGAGGCGGTGCAGCGTGGGCGCGCGGTTGAGCAGCACGGGGTGCTCGCCGATGACCTCTTCGAGGACGTCCCACACCTGCGGACGCTGACGCTCGACCATCCGCTTGGCGCTCTTGATGTTCTGCGCGTGGTTCAGGTCGACCAGACGCTTCATCACGAACGGCTTGAACAGCTCGAGGGCCATCAGCTTCGGCAGACCGCACTGGTGCAGCTTGAGCTGCGGGCCGACCACGATGACCGAACGGCCCGAGTAGTCGACACGCTTGCCGAGCAGGTTCTGGCGGAAGCGGCCCTGCTTGCCCTTGAGCAGATCGGACAGCGACTTCAGCGGACGGTTGCCCGGTCCGGTGACCGGACGCCCGCGGCGACCGTTGTCGAACAGGGCGTCGACCGACTCCTGCAGCATCCGCTTCTCGTTGTTGACGATGATCTCGGGCGCGCCGAGGTCGATCAGCCTCTTGAGGCGGTTGTTGCGGTTGATGACGCGGCGGTACAGGTCGTTGAGGTCCGACGTGGCGAACCGGCCACCGTCGAGCTGCACCATCGGCCGCAGCTCCGGCGGGATCACCGGAACCGCGTCGAGCACCATGCCCATCGGCGAGTTGGCGTTCGTCTGGAACGCCGCGACGACCTTCAGTCGCTTCAGCGCGCGCAGCTTCTTCTGCCCCTTGCCGTTCTTGATGGTGTCGCGCAGCGACTCCGCCTCGGCGTCGATGTCGAAGGTCTCGATGAGCTTCTTGATCGACTCCGCGCCCATGGCACCGGTGAAGTACTCGCCGTAGCGGTCCTGCAGCTCGCGGTAGAGCAGCTCGTCGACGATCAGCTGCTTGGGAGCCAGCTTGGTGAACGTCGTCCAGATCTCGTCGAGCCGGTCGAGCTCGCGCTGGGCGCGGTCGCGCAGCTGACGCATCTCGCGCTCGCCGCCGTCGCGGACCTTGCGCTTGACGTCGGACTTGGCGCCCTCGTCCTCGAGCTCCTTCATGTCGGTTTCGAGCTTCTGCGCCCGCGCCTCGAGATCGGCGTCGCGCTGGTCCTCGATCGCCTTGCGCTCGACGGCCATCTCCGCCTCGAGGGTGGAGAGCTCGTTGTGCCGCATCTCGTCGTCGACCGCCGTGATGACGTAGGCCGCGAAGTAGATGATCTTCTCGAGATCCTTCGGCGCCAGGTCGAGCAGGTAGCCCAACCGCGACGGCACGCCCTTGAAGTACCAGATGTGCGTGACGGGTGCGGCCAGCTCGATGTGGCCCATCCGCTCACGACGCACCTTGGCGCGGGTCACCTCGACGCCGCAGCGCTCGCAGATGATGCCCTTGAAGCGGACGCGCTTGTACTTACCGCAGTAGCACTCCCAGTCGCGAGTCGGTCCGAAGATCTTCTCGCAGAACAGGCCGTCCTTCTCGGGCTTGAGCGTGCGGTAGTTGATGGTCTCCGGCTTCTTGACCTCGCCGTAGGACCAGTTGCGGATGTCGTCCGCGGTGGCAAGACCGATGCGGAGTTCATCGAAGAAGTTGACGTCTAACACGTAACTCCCTTTCCCCTTTCGGGACTAGAAATACTGATTAGGCCAGATCCTCAACGGACGCAGATTCGTTGCGCGACAAGTTGATTCCCAGGTTCGCAGCAGCGCGCTCCAGGTCCTCGTCGTCGCCGTCACGCATCTCGATCGCCGCGCCGTCCGACGACAGCACCTCCACGTTCAAGCACAGCGACTGCAGCTCCTTGAGGAGCACCTTGAACGACTCGGGGATGCCCGGCTCGGGGATGTTCTCGCCCTTGACGATCGCCTCGTAGACCTTGACTCGACCGACGGTGTCGTCGGACTTGATCGTCAAGAGCTCCTGCAGCGTGTACGCCGCGCCGTAGGCCTGCATGGCCCAGCACTCCATCTCACCGAAACGCTGACCACCGAACTGCGCCTTACCGCCCAGCGGCTGCTGGGTGATCATCGAGTACGGACCGGTCGAACGGGCGTGGATCTTGTCGTCGACCAGGTGGTGCAGCTTCAGGATGTACATGTAGCCCACCGTCACCGGGTACGGGAACGGTTCGCCGCTGCGGCCGTCGAACAACTGGGACTTGCCCTCCGCGTTCACCATGACGTCACCGTCGCGGTTCGGCAGCGTCGAGCCCAGCAGACCCTCCAGCTCGCCCTCCCGGGCACCGTCGAACACCGGGGTGGCGACGATGCTGTCTGCGGGTGCGGACTTCAGGTCCTCCGGCAGGTTGGCCGCCCACTCCGGGCTGCCCTCGATGTTCCAGCCGGCCTTGGCGACCCACCCGAGGTGGGTTTCCAGGATCTGGCCGATGTTCATACGACGGGGCACACCGTGGGTGTTCAGGATGATGTCCACCGGGGTGCCGTCCGGCATGAACGGCATGTCCTCGACGGGCAGGATCTTGCCGATGACGCCCTTGTTGCCGTGGCGTCCGGCGAGCTTGTCACCGTCGGAGATCTTGCGCTTCTGGGCCACGTAGACGCGGACCAGCTCGTTGACGCCGGCGGGCAGCTCGTCATCGTCCTCGCGGGAGAACACCCGGATGCCGATGACCTTGCCGGACTCACCGTGCGGCACCTTGAGCGACGTGTCGCGGACCTCGCGGGCCTTCTCGCCGAAGATCGCGCGGAGCAGCCGCTCCTCCGGGGTCAGCTCGGTCTCACCCTTCGGGGTGACCTTGCCGACCAGGATGTCGCCGTCGCGAACCTCGGCGCCGATGCGGATGATGCCGCGCTCGTCGAGATCGGCGAGCACCTCATCGGAGACGTTCGGGATGTCCCGGGTGATCTCCTCGGCGCCCAGCTTGGTGTCGCGGGCATCGATCTCGTGCTCCTCGATGTGGATCGAGGTCAGCACGTCCTCTTCGACCAGACGGTTGGAGAGGATGATCGCGTCCTCGTAGTTGTGCCCCTCCCACGGCATGACCGCGACGAGCAGGTTCTTGCCCAGCGCCATCTCGCCGTTCTCGGTGCACGGACCATCAGCGAGGACCTGGCCCGACTCGACGCGCTGCCCGGCGTCCACGATCGGACGCTGGTTGGCGCACGTGCCGTGGTTTGACCGGGCGAACTTGCGCATCCGGTAGGTGTGCCGGGTGCCGTCGTCGGCCATCACGGTGATGTAGTCGGCGGAGACCTCCTCGATGACGCCCGCCTTCTCGGCGACGACGACGTCGCCGGCGTCGATCGCGGCGCGCAGCTCCATCCCGGTACCGACCAGCGGGGCCTCGCTGCGCACCAGCGGAACCGCCTGGCGCTGCATGTTGGCACCCATCAGGGCACGGTTGGCGTCGTCGTGCTCGAGGAACGGGATCATCGCCGTCGCGACCGACACCATCTGGCGCGGGGAGACGTCCATGTAGTCGACCTCGGAGGCCGAGACGAACTCGACCTCGCCGCCCTTGCGTCGGACCAGGATGCGGTCCTCCTCGAAGCGGCCGTCACCGTCGAGCGGCGAGTTGGCCTGCGCCACGACGTGGCGGTCCTCCTCGTCGGCGGTCAGGTAGTCGATCTGGTCGGTGACCTTGCCGTCGATGACCTTGCGGTACGGCGTCTCGATGAAGCCGAACGGGTTCACCCGCGCGTACACCGACAGGGAGCCGATCAGACCGATGTTCGGGCCTTCCGGCGTCTCGATCGGGCACATGCGGCCGTAGTGGCTGGAGTGCACGTCGCGGACCTCGAGGCCGGCGCGCTCACGGGACAGACCACCGGGGCCCAGCGCCGACAGGCGGCGCTTGTGGGTCAGACCCGACAGCGGGTTGTTCTGGTCCATGAACTGCGACAGCTGGCTGGTGCCGAAGAACTCCTTGATCGCCGCCACGACGGGACGGATGTTGATCAGGGTCTGCGGCGTGATCGCCTCGACGTCCTGGGTCGTCATGCGCTCACGCACGACGCGCTCCATCCGCGACAGGCCGACCCGGATCTGGTTCTGGATCAGCTCGCCGACGGTGCGCAGGCGACGGTTGCCGAAGTGGTCGATGTCGTCCACCTCGACCGGCACCTCGACACCGCCGGGCACCGTCATCGAGGTCTGGCCGTCGTGCAGACGCACCAGGTACTCGATGGTCGCGACGACGTCCTCTTCGGTCAGCGTCGAGCTCGTGATCGGCTGACCGACGTTGAGCCCGAGCTTCTTGTTGACCTTGTAGCGGCCCACACGGGCCAGGTCGTAGCGCTTCTCCTTGAAGAACAGGTTCTCCAGCAGGGTCTGCGCCGACTCCTTGGTCGGCGGCTCGCCCGGGCGCAGCTTCCGGTAGATGTCCAGCAGCGCCTCGTCGGTGCCCGCGGTGTTGTCCTTCTCCAGCGTGCCCATCATGATCTCGGAGAAGCCGAAGCGCTCCACGATCTGCTCGTTGGTCCAGCCGAGCGCCTTGAGCAGCACGGTGACGGGCTGACGGCGCTTGCGGTCGATGCGCACACCGACGGTGTCGCGCTTGTCGACGTCGAACTCCAGCCACGCACCGCGACCGGGGATCACCTTGACGCTGTGCAGCGTCTTCTCGGTGGACTTGTCGATGGTCTCGTCGAAGTACACACCGGGCGAGCGGACCAGCTGGCTCACCACGACACGCTCGGTGCCGTTGATGATGAAGGTGCCCTTCTCGGTCATCATCGGGAAGTCACCCATGAAGACCGTCTGGCTCTTGATCTCACCGGTGTTGTTGTTGATGAACTCGGCCGTGACGAACAGCGGTGCCGCGTACGTCATGTCCTTGTCCTTGCACTCGTCGACGGGTGCCTTGACCTCGTCGAAGCGCGGATCGGAGAAGGACAGCGACATCGAGCCCGAGAAGTCCTCGATCGGCGAGAGCTCTTCGAGCACTTCCTGCAGACCACCCTTGGGGTCCACATCGCCGCGGTCGACGGCGCGCTGGAACCAGCTCTCCGCGCCGATCAGCCACTCGAACGATTCGGTTTGGACGTCGAGAAGCCCGGGAACCTCGAGGGGCTCACGGAGTTTTGCGAAAGAAATCCTGTTTGGTGCTCCGGGAACGGAGTTGTTGGTAGCTACTGACTCGATCTGGCGGGACCCTGCCAAGATGCATCCTTCCAGCACCTCATGCGACCGTGGTTGCCGGTGGACACCGGACCGTCGTGCCGCGATTCTGCGTCGGTTCGGCTGGCTTCACGAGCCTCCCGGACGGACGCACGGCACGCGTCTAGATCTCTGAGCAGGGCTCAGGCTAGAACCACGTGGTGGGTGCGGCGTGGAAACCGAGATGGGCAGGATGCAGCCAGCGCAACGTCCAACAATAGCGCAGGACGGCGAATTCCTCAACACCCAGCGACAGACCACATGCGACGAAGGCGGGGTCGCTGGCTGGCGTCCTCATCCCGTGCAAACATGCTGGCCAATAGATTGGCCCGCTTTCGTCCGTCCGTCAAGAGATAACGCGGTGTTTGGTGGCAGAGATCTGCGGAGATTTCACGAGAGCGGCGATCAGACGGCGAGCGCGTGCGGGCGCCGGGTCGACGCCTTGGTCATCTGCCCCCACCACCAGCCGGTGACGATGTCCCACGTCGAGGCGTTGTCGTTGTACAGCCCGGCGGTGCGGGTGCCCTCGAGCATGTCGTTGATCCAGCCCGCGGCCAGAACCTTGTTCGCCATGACGTCCACCGGCGACGAGTGGCCCATCGCGAGGTAGGCGAAGTACTGCACGATCGGGGCGGTGGTCTGCATGCCGTCGGCGTGGTGGCCGCCCTTGATCGTCACCCCGGTGAACATGCCGGGCCGGACGAGGTCGAGCTTGCGGTTGGTGTCGCCGTACCAGTTCCAGCGGCTCGGGTCGGCCGCGATGTTGTAGACCGGCACCGACAGCGGGATCTTGGCCAGGTCCTGGGACAGGAAGCTCAGCGTGCCGACGCCGTCGAACATCACCAGCCCGGCCAGGTCGTCGATGTTGCCCGCCTCGGCCATGTAGCGCCCGACCATCGCGATCAGTCCGCCGCCGGCCGAGTGCCCGGCGAGCACGAGCTTGGTCGGCAGCTCACCGTCGTAGCCGGCGGCCCGGGCACTGGCGGTCAGCGCGGCCCGGTCGCCGGTGAACAGGTCGGCGATCGCGCGGCCGGTGGTCGGCCATTCCAGCGGGTAGTTGTCGACGTCGAAGAAGTTCCACGTGAGCGTCGGCACGACGACGACGCTGCTGGTCTTCTCCGCGAGGTACGCCGCGGTGGCGCTGTAGAACGACGCGTTGGCCAGGAAGCCGTGCTGAAGGTAGATCAGGCCGGCCGGGGTGTCGGTGTCGGGGAAGTACCAATCGGCGGGGACGTCCTTGTGGCCGCCGATGGTCAGCGTCGAGGACTCCACCCGGACCGTGCTGCCGAACGGGGCCCGGACCGGACCGGCGAAGAACTGCATGGCGTCGGTGTAGAAGTCGTAGAACTTCGTGCTGATGTTGTTGAGCACCTCGAGCAGCGTCGGCTTGGGCGTCACCGGCGGGGCCTGCGCCGCGGCGAGGCGCATGACCGCCGCGCCGTCCGATGACCCGAGATCGGTGTCGACACTGAGCGCGTAGGTGCTCGGCTGGGCGGGCCGAACGGCGTGGCGTCCGGACGGCTGGGCCGCGGGCTGCGGGGCTTCCTCGTCGGTTGCCTGCTGCTCGGTCGAGGGCGCTTCGGACTCCGTCTCGGTGTCTGCGGCTTCGCTCTCCGGCGCCTCGCCCTCGGGGGCGCGATGCTTGCCTCCGCTCGACGGTGTCTTCGTCGGCGGCGTCTCGGACCCCTTCTCGGGCGCCTCCTCGGCCTCTTGCTCGGCGGCCTCCGATGCCGCCGATTCGGCGTCCTCGCCCTTCGGGTCGGCCTTCGGGTCGGACGTCGGATCGTCCTTGCCGCCGGAGGTCGTATCAGTCTTCGTCTCGGAAGAGGCGTCCGATTTCGTGTCCGATGCGGTCGTGCCCGCGTCGTCGGTCCGGCCTGCATTCGATGACGCCCGGGATTGCCCGCCGGACGATGTTCCGTCGTCGGCCGCGGCGACTCCCGCACCTGCCAGCATTGCTGCCGACACTCCCCCCGCCAGTACGCCTGCCCCCAACCAGACCCGATAGCGGTCGACCATTGCTCTCCTGTTGTCAGAAATCGCGCAGCAACGACGCTTCCGCGCCGCACGTGCACTTTCGTGCACGAACATGCGATTCTGGCAAACTGTATAGGCCAGCAGAACAGGTTCGCAAGAGTCGGCCAGCGAAATTTGACGCGCTGTTCAGTAGGCGCCAATTCGTGCGCTCTACCGGGCTTTGCCGCCGATGATCAAGATCGTGGTCAGGGCCGGTTTCGGGCTGTGCGCCGCCAGGCGGTCCCCGTCGTACTGATTCAGCAACGGCGGACCGCCATCACGTCACAGACGCGGCCGGCGCACGTCAAACTCGGCGTTGATTGCTGGAATCGGCGCGCGGCGACACGCCACGGCACCATGCAGGGATCGTGAGAGCCCGGTCGCCCGGGCGGAGGTCAGCGGTCGCCGGCGACCGGGATGCGCCCGGTGGGCGCGTCGTCCTCGGTCCGCTCGCTGTCGTAGTCACGAGCGGAGTGCTGGTTCGAGCCGTCGAGGTCGGCGCGGATGGCTTCCTGGGCGGCCGGCGGCAGGGTGTGCATGATCTCGCGCACGCGGGCCTGGCGGCGGGCGACGGCCTTGCGTTCGGGCATGCCCGGGGTGGCCATCACCTGCGGCGGCACGCCTTCGATCTCCTCGGTGCCACCGTCGTGGTGACCGGCGTCGACCATGGCCTGCTCCTCGGCCATCGTCGACTCGTCCTTCTCCTCGGACATGCCGATGGGCCCGATGCGGCGACCGTTGAGGAACTGCTTGACCACCGGCTCGTCGCTGGTCAACAGCACCTCGCGCGGACCGAACATCACCAGGTGCTTGCGGAACAGCATGCCCATGTTGTCGGGCACCGTGCGGGCGATGTTGATGTTGTGCGTGACGATCAGGATCGTGCAGTCGATCTGGGCGTTGATGTCGATCAGCAGCTGCGACAGATACGCGGTACGGACCGGGTCCAGACCCGAGTCGGGCTCGTCGCAGAGGATGATCTGCGGGTCCAGCACCAGCGACCGCGCCAGCCCGGCGCGCTTGCGCATACCGCCGGAGATCTCCCCGGGGAACTTGTCCTCGTCCCCGCCCAGGCCGACCAGGTCCAGCTTCTCCATCACGATCTGACGGATCTCGGATTCCTTCTTCTTCGTGTGCTCACGAAGCGGGAACGCGGTGTTGTCGTACAGGCTCATCGAACCGAACAGCGCACCGTCCTGGAACATGACACCGAACAGCGTGCGGATCTCGTAGAGCTCCTTGGCCGAGCACTCGATGATGTTGGTGCCGTCGACGATGATCTTGCCGCGCTCGGGACGAAGCAGTCCGATCAGCGACTTCAGGAACACAGACTTACCTGTACCCGACGGGCCGAGCAGCACGCTCACCTCACCGGCGGGCAGGTCGAACGTGACGTCTTCCCAGATTCGCTGTGAGCCGAAGGACTTGGTCAATCCCTCAACCTGAATGCCAATGCCCACGCGAATTCCTCTCGCCAGTCTCAGACATGCTCGTCACAGGCTCCCCGCCTGTGGCTTGAGTCACTGTAACCTACCCGGTCACGGCGTAGCACAGGGTCGGTCAAGCTGCCGGGACCGCTCCGCAGCCACCGAGCCCACAACGTAGCGTGGGGCTGGTCTGTTTGCCAGACCAGCCCCACGGCTGACGTTGTCGTCAACGCGTCCCCGTGTCGGGAACGGCGACGGGAACTACTTGACGGTGACCGACGCGCCGGCAGCCTCGAGCTTGGCCTTGGCGTCCTCGGCGGCCTCCTTGGTGACCTTCTCGAGCAGCGGCTTGGGCGCGCTGTCGACCAGATCCTTGGCCTCCTTGAGGCCCAGGCCGGACACGATCTCGCGGACGACCTTGATGACGCCGATCTTCTTCTCGCCGGCACCGTCGAGGATGACGTCGAACTCCGACTGCTCCTCGGCGGCCTCGGCGGGGGCACCGGCGGCGGGGCCGGCAGCGGCCACGGCGACCGGCGCCGCGGCGGTGACCTCGAAGGTCTCCTCGAACTTCTTGACGAACTCCGACAGCTCGAGCAGCGTGAGCTCCTTGAATGCCTCGAGCAGGTCGTCGGTGGACAGCTTGGCCATGATGGTCCTTCCTTGGTTACTTCTGAGCTAGTGGGTGGTGAACTACGTGCGGAAGCCGCTACTCGGCTTCCTCAGCGGCCTTCTTCTCTTGCAGCGCGGCGGCCAGACGTGCGACCTGCGACGCCGGAGCGTTGAACAGACCGGCGGCCTTGGCCAGATTCGCCTTCATCGCGCCGGCCATCTTGGCCAGCAGCACCTCGCGCGACTCGAGGTCCGCGATGCGGTTGACCTCGTCGACGGACAGCGCGCGGCCGTCCATGTAGCCGCCCTTGATGACCAGCGCCTTGTTGTCCTTGGCGAAGGTCTTGATCGCCTTGGCGGCGTCGACGGCCTCGCCCTTGACGAACGCGATCGCGGTGGGCCCGACGAACAGCTCGTCGAGGCCCTCGATGCCCGCCTCCGCCGCGGCACGCTTGACCAGCGTGTTCTTGGCGACGGAATAGGTGGCGGAATCACCGAGCGAACGGCGCAGGTCCTTGAGGTTGGCGACGGTCAGTCCGCGGTACTCGGTGACGAGCGTCGCCGAAGCCTCCTTGAACTGCTCGGCGATGTCGGCAACCGCGGTGGCCTTGTCAGCCTTGGCCATGCATGCCTCCTCGTGGTTGATTTCGGTTGTTCCACCTCGACCGACCCGGGAAAGCACAACGCCCCGACGCAGACAGGTCGGGGCGCACACGTAGACGTACTAGCCTCGTCCTCCTGCGTGGGCCGCCGGGTCTCTGATGAGCCGCTTGCGCGACGAACAACAGATGTACCCGGACCTTCGACCAATTGCTTGGCGACCGACGGTCTTCGGTGGAACCGTGCCAGGATAGCCTGCCCCCGCCCGATCAGCCAAAACGGCCGAGGGCGGCGGCACCGACCAGCCCCGCGTCGCCGCCGAGACGGGCCGGCACGACGGTGAGGCCGGCGAGGAAGTCGAGGCCGGCGTAGGTCGTCAGCGCCGCGCGCAGCGGGTCGAAGAGCAAAGCGCCGGATTTCGCGACGCCGCCGCCGATGACGACCAGGTCCAGGTCGCAGACCGCGGCCACCGAGGCGATCATCCGGGCGAGCGCGTCGGCGCCGCGCGCAAAGGCCTGCAACGCCACCGGGTGGCCGCGCAGCGCGTCGTCGGCGAGTTCCTTCGCACCGGCTTCCGGCGGCGCCTGCCATCCGTGGTCGCGGGCCCAGCGGGCCAGGTGCGGGCCGGAGGCGACGGTCTCGGCGCAGCCGCGGCCTCCGCAGGTGCACGGGTCGCCGCCGGGTTCGACGACGGCGTGCCCGACGTGACCCGCGTTGCCGGAGCGGCCGTGGTACGGCGTGCCGTCGAGCACCAGGCCGCCGCCGATGCCGGTGGACACCACCATGCCGAGCAGGAAGCGGGCGTCGCGGCCGGCGCCGCGCCACCACTCCCCCATCGCCATGCACAGGCCGTCACCGCCGAGGCGCACCGGCAGCCCGGTCGCCTCGGCCACCCGCGCGACGAGGGGGAAGCCCCGCCACTGCGGGATGTTGATCGGGCTGACGGTGCCGGCGGGCACGTCGATGGGGCCCGCCGATCCGACGCCGACGGCGGTCACGTCGGTACCGGAGGCGGCGCGGACGTCGGCGAGCAGCGCGGCGACGGCCGCCCACACGCTCTCCGCGTCACCGTGCGGGGTGGGGCGCTGTTCGTGGTGGGTGAGGGTGCCGTCGGTATCGACCAGGCCGGCGGCGATCTTCGTTCCGCCGATGTCGAGGGCCAGGATCGGTGCGGTCATCAGTGGCTGTGGGTGTGGTCGGGCTGGCGCGGATCACCGGGATGCTCGTAGCCGGGCGCGAGCTGCACCAGTTCGGCGCAGCGGGCGTCCAGCCAGCGACGGTAGGCCCGTCGCCGCGCCGATGCGCAGAGATGTTCGGCGACAGCGCTTTCCGGCATGCGGCCGGGGTTGCGGGCGTGGTAGTCGGCCACCGCGTCGGCGTCCACGACCACCCCGGCCGTGACGTCGGCGAACACCGCGCGCCCGACCGGGTCGGCGAGCGTGGCCGCGGCGACGCTGCCCATCTCCATGTGAGCCAGGGTGTCGGGCAGCAGGTCGGCGTGCGGCGGCGCGTCGGCGCCGCGCAGTGTCCCGGCCTCGCGGGCGACCACCCGCTCGGCCACCAGCACCTGGGTGAGCCAGCGCCGCAGCTGCCGTGCCTCACGGGTGCCCGGCCGGGGCAGTGCGTGTTCGGGGACGCGGGCGCGCACCGCGCGTTCGCGGGCGTCCACCTCGGCGACCGTCACCGGTTCGCCGCCGACCGTGGCCGCCACCTCCGCCCTCACCATGTCACCTCGACCGACACCGCGGGGGTGTAGACGATCTCGCCGGCGCAGGCCACGCGGATCAGCGCCCACCAGCGCCCGGGCGGCGCCCACCGCGGCGGCGTGACGTCGAACCGCAGGTCGACCGAGCCCCGAGCCGGAAGGACGTCGCCGATGATGTTGGGCGTCAACCACTCCCAGGTCCCCCACGGCGAGATCAGGTGTGCCTCGACGGCGAGGTCGGTGTGGGCGTCGGTGGCGACGGTCACCCGCAACGGTGCCGTCTGGCCCGGCGCGAGCGTCACGGGAGCGGGCTCTGCCACGATGCGCAGCACCTGATCGTCGTGGCGCCCCAGCGACACCAGACACACGTCCTCGACGGTCTGGTGCCAGGCCGCGGGGATCGCGGCGCCGGTCGCCGCGAGTTCGGCGCGCACGGGGTACCAGCCGGGCGCGGCGGTCGCGGGGACGTCCAGGTCGACGACGGACTCGAGATGTTCACCGGGCGGCAGGACGAAAGGCAGTTCGACGCCGCCGGGGGTCCAGTCCGGCGGTGCGACGATGCGCACCCTGCCGTGCAGCGCGGCATCGGTGGCGTCGCTGGCGACGGTCAGCCGCAGCGACACCGGTGCGGCGTGATCGAGCACGAGTCGGTGGGGATGCAGGTGGGCGACCGCAGGCAGCCCGCCGAGCGGGGCGGGCCCGCGGTTGTGCAGCCAGTAGCGACTGTAGAGCGGCTGTGCCGGTTCGGCATCGGGCCCGAGCGGTTCACCGTCGGCGTCGAGCACCCGGGACAGGTTCAACGGCGTTCGCAGCGTGGCGATCTCGTAGCCGCCCAGCTGCAGCGCATCAGTGGACGCCTCGACGGGTTCTTCCTTCAGATCGAGGCGCTCTGCCCCCGAGACGGTGCGCAGCCCGGTTTGCAGCGTCACCTGCGTGCCGCGGCCCAGCGTCTCGACCAACCGGATCGCGATGTCGTCGGTCGGGCCGACCCGCCGGGCACTCCCCTGCGCGGTGGGGTTACCCACCCTCTTGATCGCACCCACGGCGACGTCGCCGGCGGGGTGCACCTCCAGCAGCGATCCCCACGCGGGCAGACCTCCGCCGCGCGGATCGTGGTGGGCGCGGACGGCGATCAGTTCGTTGTTGAATTCCGCGCTGCGCGCAGGCATTCCGAGGTCGCGCCAGTCACCGGCTCCGGTGACCACGGCGTAGTCGAAGGCGTGCGTCCAGTGCTGCAGCCCGAAGCCGGAGCCGTCGGGGGCGGTGCGGCGCGGCGGGTCGATCCAGGTGCCCGACGGCCAACCCGTGCAGGACCGCATCAGCGACAGGTGCAGTGTGCCGTCGGTGTCGACGGCGAAGCCCGGCAAGCCGCGGTTGACGATGGCGACGGTGTGGGATGCGTACTCCTCCCCTACGTCCTGGTCGACGCCGATCTCGCCATCGGCCAGGTCGGCGGCCAGTGCGGCGACCGCGGCCACGGTGTACCCGTCGGCGCCCACCACGAGGACCGGGAGCACCCGTGGCGCACGCAGGTCAGCGCCGGGCACCCAGACGTCACGCAGCGGTGCCGTCGCGGGCACCCACACCCGGGACGCGGCCGCGGGGGCGTCGAGAACCGTTGCGGTGAAGGCGTTGTCGCCGATGCTGATGCGGATGTCGGGCAGGTTGGAGTCGACCGACAGGTCACCGTAGCGGGGCGCGTCGGCGCTGCTGCAGGTCGCGGTCACGCCGGCGCGGCCGAGCGCGGCCATAAGCTCGCGGACCGCGGCGAGCAACGGCGCGTCGGCGGCGGCCGGGATCACCACCTCGGCGACCGCGATCGCGCGTGCCGCGGTGCCGCGGAACCGGATCCGCGCCGTCGCAGACAGGCCGAACCAGCCGTGGGCCGGGTTGTCGAGCGTGTACGGGTGCACGGCCGTGTCGACCGACTCGGCCGAGCCCGGTTCGTGCAGCAGCGCGAAGCCGCGCCCGATCACGGCGTTGCCCACCTCGCTGACCGGCATGGCGCCCGGCACCGGGCAGGGCCACCGCAGCCGCAGCAGCCGGTCCTCACCGGTGAAGTCGTCGACGGTGGTGCGGCAGTCCAGGCGGTCGACGCCGTGCCACAGCGTCAACGTCTGGGTGTAGCGCAGCACCCCGGGGATCTCCCCGGTGACGACCAGACGCTCGCCGATGTCGCTGCGGTACCGGGTCACCGTCGCCGCCGGCGACTGCGCCGACGTGACGACCGGACCGCGCGGCAGCAGGTGCCACGGCCCCTCCCCGGCGGTCGGGTGCGCGGGATACTCGTCGTAGACGGCGAGTTCGTTGCCGACCCGGCCCGTGGCGAGCAATTCGCGACCGTCCGCCACCAGCGAGCTGACGCCCCCACCACGGGACGCGTCCACCGCGACCGTGATCGTGTCGTTCGCGATGATGTTGCCCGGCAACGCTTTCCAGTCTTCTGCGGCGCCACCCGGCTCCAGCCGGTAGGACCGCCAGCCCAGCGACGGGACGTCGCGGGCCAGCCAGGTCAGCGCACGGCCGTCGTGCTCGGCGACCACGGCGACTGCCGCGCCGTCGGCGTCGACGACACGGCCGTGCCACGGCTCGTCGAGATGCACGGTGACCACATCGGTCCGATTGTGCGCCAACGGGTTCCATACCACCACCGTGGCATCGACGGCGTCGGAGAGCAGTGTCAGCGCACGGTCGGTGATTCCGCGGCCGAGCTGCCACGCGTCCCGCCACCCGGTGAGCAGGTCCAGGTACACCTGGTCGGACTCCGACCCGGTGATCGCGTCGTGGTGGGCGCCGTAGGCAAGTTGCACCCAGGCCTTCGCCAGCGCCGCCNGTCGGTATCGCCCTGGTGGCGTTCTCCGACAACGTGCTCACCGCGCGGTCGTTCTCGGCGCGCCGGCGAACACCGCGAACCGCTCGCCGGTCAGCACGGCGTTCTCGGCGGCGCGGTTGGCCTGCTTGGTGTCGATGTAGGAGACGTCCTTGCCGGTGTAGATCGGGTTCATGTCGCGGGTCTGCGGCGCGGGCG
The DNA here is from genome assembly GCF_001044235.1 of Mycolicibacterium chlorophenolicum. GTDB lineage: Bacteria > Actinomycetota > Actinomycetes > Mycobacteriales > Mycobacteriaceae > Mycobacterium > Mycobacterium chlorophenolicum. The sequence goes on from NZ_JYNL01000051.1 coordinate 87,096, forward strand.
TCACGCCCCGCTCGGCGGCGTCGGCGCGCACCGCGGCGAAGAACTCCCCGGGCACCGCGCACACGAACCGCGGCCAGGTGTAGCGGGCGTTCCAGTCGCGATGGATGTCGGTGACCCACTTGTTGGGCGGGGTGTAGTCGGTGCCGACGGGCAGCAGGACGTTGCGGGTCAGCGCGACCTTCTTCAGCTGACGGAACAACGCGTAGGTCGCCGCCTCGGCCTCGGCCAGCGTCGGCGCGGAGTCCATCCACCACCCCGCCGCGTAGTGGGCGGGCATGTAATGGGTGAGCAGCCCGCGGCCCGAGGGCGCCATCCACTCGAATTCGCTGGCGAACTGCATGCGTTCGGGATCACCCCCGTCGGCCATCGGTCCCCACTGGTGGTGCGGCCCGCGCGCCCAGGAGCTCGACGTCAGGCCCGCGTCGGCCGCCATGCCCGGGAACTGCGGATCGTGGCCGAACACGTCGAGCTGCCACGCGGTCGTCGGCGAGGCTCCCAGCACGTCGCGCTGAAACCCGATGCCGTGGACGAAGTTCCGGATCGCGGTCTCCGGGCCGGTGAGGTTGGTGTTGGGTTCGTTGTAGGTGCCGCCCATGATCTCGACGCGGCCCTCGGCGAGGAACCTGCGCAGGTCGGCCCGCTCCTCGGGGTGGGTGTCCCAGAACGGTTTGAGGTAGTCGACCTCGGCGAGCACGAATTTGTACACCGGGTCCTGCCGGGCCATCTCGAGGTGTGCGCGGACGAGGTCGAACCCGTTGGTCTGCCGGCAGCGGCCGGGCGGGTCCTCGGTCCACAGACTGGTGTAGGCGGCCTGGGTGTTCCACCACACCGGGTCGTAGTGGAAGTGGCTGATCATGAACATGGTCCAGCCGGGCTCGGCGACGACGAAGTCGAATTCGAGGGAACTGTCGCCGGCGATCACCCGCGCCGGACGGCGCTGCCCGGTCACCGGATCGGTGACGCGCACGGCGACCTCGACGGAGCCGTCGCCGGACTCGGTGGTGACCTCGCCGACGGTCGTCAGCCCGGGTCCCTCCACCTGCACGGCGGTTCGCGAGGTCCCTGCGCGGTACGCGACGCGCACCAGCTGCACCGCGTCGTCGGGCGGGCCGGAGAACAGATCCGTCGACTCCGCGGAGGTGACGTGCACCACCACACCCTACGGGCGCGCCCGCACCGATCCCCCGTGTTCGGCGTAGTCGCCGTCTCTACTGCAGCGGCCCCGCCGCCCCTTCGGCGGCGGCCACCACCGCGCCGGACTGCACCAGCGCCACGGCAGCCGTCAGCTCGGGGGCCAGGTAGCGGTCGGGGCCGGGACCGGCGACGTGCCGACGCAGCAGCGCGACCACGGCACCGGTGGCGGGCGAGGGGGTCAGCGGGCTGCGCATGTCGATGCCGCGCGCCGCGGTGAGCACCTCCACGGCCAGTACGCGACCGAGACCGTCGATCGCGCGGCGCAGCTTGCGCGCCGCGGACCACCCCATCGACACGTGGTCCTCCTGCATCGCCGAGGACGGGATCGAGTCGGCGCTCGCCGGTGCCGCCAGCCGCTTGAGCTCCGAGACGATCCCGGCCTGCGTGTACTGGGCGATCATGTGGCCGCTGTCGACGCCGGGGTCGTGGGCCAGGAAGGCGTTGAGCCCGTGATTGCGGGCCACGTCCAGGAACCGGTCGGTACGGCGCTCGCTGATGCTCGCCAGATCGGCCACGGCGATGGCGAGGAAGTCGAGCACGTAGGCCACCGGTGCGCCGTGGAAGTTGCCGTTGGACTCGACCCGGCCGTCCGGGGTGACGACGGGATTGTCGATGACACTGGCCAATTCGCGCTCCGCGACGGCGCGCGCATGCGCGGCGGTGTCGCGGCCCGCCCCGGCCACCTGCGGTGCGCAGCGCAGCGAGTACGCATCCTGCACGTAGGTGCAGTCGGGGGTCTGATGGCTGGCGACGATCGCCGAGTCGGCCAGCAGCGCCCGGATGTTCGCCGCCGACGCGGCCTGCCCGGGGTGCGGCCGCAGCTGCTGCAGGTCCTCGGCGAACACCCGGTCGGTGCCCAGTTGACCCTCGACGCTCATCGCCGCGGCGATGTCGGCGACGCGGAAGAGGTTGTCCAGGTCCGCGAGCGCGAGGATCAGCTGTCCGAGCATGCCGTCGGTGCCGTTGATGAGCGCCAGCCCTTCCTTCTCGGCGAAGACGACGGGCTCCAGGCCGTGGGAGACGAGCGCGCCGGCGCTGGGATGCAGCGCACCGTCCCGATCACGGACGTGCCCCTCCCCCATCACTGCGAGCGCGACGTGTGCCAGCGGGGCGAGATCGCCGGAGCAGCCCAGACTTCCGTACTCGTACACCACCGGGGTCAGCCCGGCGGACAACAGGTTGGCGTAAGCCTGGGCCGTCTCGCGACGCACCCCGGTACGTCCGCTGGCGAGTGTCGAGAGCCGCAGCAGCATCATCGCGCGCACCACCTCGCGTTCGACCTCGGCGCCCGAGCCCGCGGCGTGCGAGCGAATCAGACTGCGCTGCAGGGCCGTCCGCATGTCCAGCGGGATGTGGCGGGTGGCGAGTGCCCCGAACCCGGTCGAGACCCCGTACACCGGCGTCGGATCGGCGGCCAGCGCCTCGATGTGGCGGCGGCTCTGCTCGATCGCGGTGACCGCGTCGTCGGCGAGCACGACGGGAGCGTCGGCCCGGGCGACCGCCACGACGTCGTCGAAGCTGACGGGACCGATGCCGACGGTGACTGTCATGTGCGCAAACCTAGGGCGTGCGAGCCCGGTTCCGGACCGGCCCCCGGGAGTTAGTGTCTCGGATCTCAGACACCCGGCTCGTCGAACCAGCCCTCCGGGCCGTGCCCCGACAACGCCGCGGTCAGCTCGCTCGCGGCCGTGCGGACCGCGTGCACCAGATCCGGGTGCGATGCCCGGGTGTGGTCCTGCCGCCACGTCACGCTGATCGCGGCACAGGGGCGGCCCGAATGGTCGAAGGCACAGGCCGCCACGGACTGCAGCCCCGCGGTGACGAGCCCGATCTCCTCGGACCACCGCTGCCGTCGCTCCGCGGCGAGCACCCGCCGGAGCTCGGGCAGGGTGGCCGGGCCCTGGCCGGTGCGGTCGACGAACCCGCGCGTCGACGGGAACAGCGCCCGCACCTGCGCCGCCGACAGGTGCGCCAGCAGGGAGCGCCCGTTGGCGGTGAGGTGCGCGGGCAGTCGGACGCCGACGTCGGTGACCAGCGTGACCGGGATCCGGGCCACGGCGGGTTGCTCCTTGAGCAGGTACAGACTCTCGGCGCCGTGCAGGACGCCGAGGTGCGCGGTCTCGCCGACCTGGGCGACCAGGCGCCGCAGCACCGGGCGGGCGAGGAGCTCCAGCGGCTCGTGGCGCAGGTACGCCGACCCGATCTCGAAGGCGGCCATGCCCAGCCCGTAGGTGCGCCGGTCGGGGAAATGCACGACGAATCCGCGCGCGATCAACACGTCGAGCAGGTGGTAGGTCGACGAGCGCGGGATCTTGAGGTCACGGGCCACCGCGGCACCGGACACCGGACCGGGCTTGCCCGCGAGGTACAGCAGCACGTCCAGGGCGCGGCCGACGGCGGGTGAGGTGCTCGACATCGGCGGCCCCTCCACGTCTCGGATACGAGACACTAGCCGCTGGAATGCTCTGGAGCAATGGTGCGTGGTCGGGTGTGCTGGACGCCATGGGAACCACGACGTCGTCATCGCCGCGCCCCGTGCGTGCGCCGCGGGGTAGCGAGATCACCTGCAAGGGCTGGCAACAGGAGGCCGTGTTGCGGATGCTGATGAACAACCTCGATCCGGAGGTCGCCGAGCATCCCGACGAACTCGTCGTCTACGGCGGCACCGGGCGCGCCGCGCGCAGCTGGGAGGCGTTCGACGCGATCGTCGCCACGCTGCGCACACTCGAGGACGACGAGACCATGCTGGTGCAGTCCGGTAAGCCGGTGGGCGTGTTCCGCACCCACGAGTGGTCGCCGCGGGTGTTGATCGCGAACTCCAATCTCGTTGGCGACTGGGCGAACTGGGAGAAGTTCCGCGAGCTCGAGGCCGCCGGACTCATGATGTACGGCCAGATGACCGCGGGGTCGTGGATCTACATCGGCACCCAGGGCATCCTGCAGGGCACCTACGAGACGTTCGGCGCCGTCGCGCGCAAGCGGTTCGACGGCACACTCGCCGGCACGATCACGCTGACGGCCGGCCTCGGCGGTATGGGCGGCGCGCAGCCGCTGGCCGTCACGATGAACTCCGGCGTCGCGATCTGCGTCGACTGCGACCCGAGCCGGATCCGGCGCCGCATCGAGCAGCGCTACCTCGACACCAGCGCCGAGTCGGTCGACGACGCGCTGCGGCTCGCCGTCGAGGCCCGCGACGCGGGGCGGCCGCTGTCGATCGGACTGCTCGGCAACGCCGCGGAGGTCTTCCCCGAATTTCTCGACCGGGGCGCACCCATCGACATCGTCACCGATCAGACCTCGGCGCACGACCCGCTGTCCTACCTGCCGATCGGGGTCGCGTTCGAGGACATGAAGACGATGGCCGACAAGGACGCGGCCTGGTTCACCGAGCAGGCGCAGGCCTCGATGGCCACGCACGTCGCGGCGATGGTGGGTTTCCAGGACAAGGGCGCGGAGGTCTTCGACTACGGCAACTCGATCCGTGACGAAGCCCGCAAGGCCGGCTACGACAGGGCCTTCGACTTCCCCGGCTTCGTGCCGGCCTACATCCGTCCGCAGTTCGAGGAGGGGCTCGGCCCGTTCCGCTGGGTGGCGCTCTCCGGCGACCCGAAGGACATCGAGGTCACTGATCGCGCCGTGATGGAGTTGTTCCCGGACAACGAGCACCTGCGCCGCTGGCTCACCATGGCCGGGGAGAAGGTGGCGTATCAGGGCCTGCCCGCACGCATCTGCTGGCTCGGCTACGGCGAACGTCACCGCGCGGGCCTCAAGTTCAACGAACTGGTGGCGTCCGGCGCGGTGTCCGCGCCGATCGTGATCGGCCGGGACCACCTGGACTCGGGTTCGGTCGCGTCCCCGTACCGCGAGACCGAGGCGATGCTCGACGGGTCCGACGCCATCGCCGACTGGCCGCTGCTCAACGCCCTGGTGAACACCGCCTCGGGGGCCTCGTGGGTGTCGATCCACCACGGCGGCGGGGTCGGCATGGGTCGGTCCATCCACGCCGGACAGGTGTGCGTCGCCGACGGATCCGCGCTCGCCGCCCAGAAGCTCGAGCGCGTGCTGACCAACGATCCCGGCATGGGCGTCATCCGCCACGTGGACGCGGGCTACGAGTACGCCACCCGGGTCGCCGCGCAGCGTGGGGTTCGAATCCCGATGCAGGACAGGCGAGATGACGTTTGACAGCCTGTGGGACTCGATCCACGACGTCGGCCGTGACCCCGCCGGCGGCTACCGCCGGTTCGCCTGGACCACCGCCGATCTGACGCTGCGCGAATGGTTCACCGGCGAGGCGGGCAAGCGCGGCATGACGGTCGAGGAGGACCGCAACGGCAACGTCTGGGCGTGGTGGATGCCGGCCGGCTGGATCGGCGATCCCGTGGGCGCCTTCGTCACCGGTTCCCATCTGGACTCCGTGCCGGGTGGCGGCGCGTTCGACGGACCGCTGGGCATCGTGTCGGCGTTCGCCGCGATCGACGACCTCATCGGTCGCGGGGTCAGCCCGCGGATCCCGGTGGCGGTCGTCGCCTTCTCCGACGAGGAGGGCGGCCGGTTCGGCGTGGCCTGCGTCGGCTCCCAGTTGTCCACCGGCGCCGTCACGGCCGACCGCGCGCTGAACCTGCGCGACGCGGACGGCACCACGCTGGCCGAGGCGCTGCGGGCCGCGGGCCGCGATCCCGAACACGTCGGCGTCGACCCGCGCCTGGTCGAGCGGGTCGGTGTCTATGTCGAGTTGCACGTCGAGCAGGGTCGCGCCCTGGATCTGATGGATCGCCCCGTCGCCGTCGCCTCGGCGATCTGGCCACACGGACGATGGCGCTTCCGGTTCCGCGGCGAGGGCAACCACGCGGGCACCACGCGACTGGTCGACCGGCGTGATCCGATGCTGGCATTCGCCTCGACGGTGCGGGCGGCCCGCGACCGGGCCACCGTGCACGACGCCGTCGCGACGTTCGGCAAGCTCGCCGTGACACCCAACGGCGCCAACGCGATTCCCTCGCAGCTGGAGGCCTGGCTGGACGCGCGGGCCGCCGACGAGGACACGCTGGCCGCGATGGTCGAGGCGATCGCCGCCGACGCGACCGCATTCGCCGAGGGCGACCGGATCTCACTGGAGGTCGACGTCGAATCCGTCAGCCCGGCCGTGGTCTTTCCCGATCAGCCGCGGGAGCGCATCGTGCGCGCGCTCGCTGGGCTCGGCGACGTCCCCGTGCTGCCGACGCAGGCCGGGCACGACGCCGGGGTGTTGTCGGCGACGGTGCCGACCGCGATGCTGTTCGTGCGCAACCCGACCGGTATCTCGCATTCCCCCGACGAGTACGCCGAGATCGCCGACTGCAGGCTGGGCGCCCACGCCTTGGCCGACGTGATGGTCGACTGGGTGACCGGGTGAGCGACGCGTGGTGGTGTGAGCACGCCTGGGTCGACGGTCGTGTCGCCGACGGTGTGCTCGTCACGACGACCGACGGCGTGATCGACGCGGTCGAGGTCGGTCGGCCTCCCACCGGTACATGCCTGCAGGGCTTGGTGATTCCCGGTCTGGCCAACGCGCATTCGCACGCCTTCCACCGCGCGTTGCGGGCCCACACCCAGCGTGGCGGCGGTTCGTTCTGGACGTGGCGCGAGGCGATGTACCGCATCGCCGACCGCCTCACCCCGCAGAGCTACCTGGCGCTGGCCCGCGCGGTGTACACCGAGATGGCATCGGCGGGTATCACCGCGGTCGGCGAATTCCACTACCTGCACCACGGCCCCGGCGGCGTGCTCTACGCCGACCCCAACGAGATGGGCCGGGCGCTGATCTCCGCGGCCGCCGACGCCGGTGTCCGGCTCACGCTGCTCGACACCTGCTACCTGACGGCGGGACCGGCCGGCGAGCCCCTCGACGGTCCGCAGCTGCGGTTCGGTGACGGCGATGCCGACCGGTGGGCCCAGCGAGCCGATGCGCTACGGTCGGCCGCCGAGGACGAACCCCACGTCCTCGTCGGCGCCGCAGTGCATTCCGTCCGCGCCGTGCCCGCCGAACAGCTCGCCCGGGTCGCGTCGTGGGCGCAGGCGTACGACGCCCCGCTGCACGTGCATTCCAGCGAGCAGGTCGCCGAGGTCGAGCAGTGCCTGGCCGCGTACGGCTGCACGCCGACGGCGCTGCTGCGCGAGCACGGCGTGCTGGGGTCGCGCACGACCGCGGTGCACGCGACGCATCTGACCGCACAAGACATCGCCGACATGCGGGCCACCTCCACCGGCACCTGCTTCTGCCCCACCACCGAGCGCGATCTGGGCGACGGAATCGGCCCCGCCCCAGCACTACTCGACGGACCGGGCCTGTTCAGCCTGGGCACCGACAGTCACGCGATGATCGACCTCCTCGAAGAGGCACGGGCCGTTGAACTCGACGAGCGGCTCGCCGGCCGCCGCCGCGGCACGATTCCCGCGGCTCGACTGCTCGACGCCGCCACGTTCGACGGCCAGCAGGCGCTGGGCTGGACGACCGCGGGCCGGCTCGAACCCGGTGCCCGAGCCGATCTGGTGGCCGTCGACCTCGCGTCGGTGCGCACCGCGGGCGGCGGCGCCACTGCCGAGAACGTAGTGTTCGCCGCGTCGGCCGCCGACGTCACCGACGTCGTCGTCGACGGGCGTACCGTCGTCACCGACCGGCACCACCGCCTCGATGCCGGGCGCGCGCTGGCAGAGATCATCGGGGAGATGTGGTCGTGACCGTGCTGTACGACGACATCGGCGAGCTCGTCACCAACGATCCGGCCGCCGGGGACGGCAGCCCCCTCGGCGTCATCACCGGGGCCGCGCTGCTGGTCGACGGTGACCGCATCGCCTGGGTGGGACCGAAACACGAAGCGCCCGCGGCAGATCGACGCGTCGATTGCGGCGGCACGAGCGTGCTGCCCGGCTTCGTCGACAGCCACGCCCACCTCGTCTTCGCCGGTGACCGGTCCGCCGAGTTCGCCGCGCGCATGGCGGGCCGGCCCTACGACGGCGGGGGCATCGCCTCCACGGTCGCGGCTACCCGCGGCGCGTCGAACGGGGCGTTGGCCGCGAACGTGGGAAGGCTCGCGGCCGAGTTGCACCGCGGCGGCGTCACCACGTTCGAGACCAAGAGCGGCTATGGCCTGACCACCGTCGACGAGCAGCGCAGCCTCGAGCTGGCCACGTCGGTCACCGCCGAGACGACGTTCCTCGGCGCCCATGTGGTCCCACCCGAATACCGCGAGGATCGCGACGCCTATGTCCGGCTGGTGGCGGCCGACATGCTCGCGGCGTGCCGGGAGCATGCCCGCTGGATCGACGTGTTCTGCGACCGCGGCGCGTTCGACGTCGACGAGGCCCGGTTCATCCTGACGGCAGGCGTCGACGTCGGACTGGTGCCCCGCCTGCACGCGAGCCAGCTGGGCCCCGGCGACGGGATTCGGCTGGCCGTCGAACTCGGGGCGGCGTCGGTGGACCACTGCACCTACGCCACCGACGCCGACATCGACGCCCTGGCCGCCGGCGACACGGTCGCCACGCTGCTGCCGGGTGCCGAATTCTCCACGCGCGCACCGTGGCCCGATGCCCGCCGATTCCTGGACGCGGGCGTCACGGTGGCTCTGGCCACCGACTGCAACCCGGGCAGCTCGTACACGACGAGCATGGGCTTCTGCATCGCGGTGGCCGTGCGGGACATGGGCTTCACCCCCGCCGAGGCCCTCTGGGCGGCGACCGCGGGGGGCGCCAGGGCTCTGCGGCGCGACGACATCGGCGTGCTCGCCGCGGGGAAACGCGCGGACCTCGTCCGCCTCGACGCCCCCTCCTACATCCACCTGGCCTATCGGCCCGGCGTCCCGCTCGTCGGCGACGTTGTGCGCGGCGGCGTCGGGGACTGACGCGCGGCGCGGGCGATCCGCTCGGCCACGACGCGCACCGCCTCGACGACCTCGGGCGGTTCCAGCACCTCGAAGTCACAGCCGGGCAGCGCCAGCCACGGCACCATCCGCTGCGGGTCGTCGGCTCCGGCGGTGAGGATGCACGCGTCCGGACCGTCCGGCTCGATGTGCACCGAAGCCGTCGAAAAGCACTGCGCCACAACGTCGTGCGGTGCCGCATAACGCACCCGCGCCACGTAGGGGTAGGGCGAGGAGCTGATCGCCCGGCGCACGTAGGACGCGGCGTCGGGCGCCTCGCGCGGGGTGAACGTGGTGCCGTGGGCGCGCACGTCGGACATCCGGTCCAGCCGCAGGCTGCGCCAGTCCGACCGGTCCCGGTCGTAGCAGAGCAGGTACCAGCGCCGGCCCGTCGTCACGAGCTGGTAGGGCTCGACGCGGCGGTGCGTGACGTTGCCGTGTAGGTCGACGTAGCCGGCGGTGACGTGCTCGTGGTCGCGGCTGGCCCGGGCGAGGGTCATCAACACGTCCGGCTCGACCGGCGTCTCGGTGGGGGTGCCCAGGGTCACGGTCGTCTGGTGCACGGCCGCGACCTGCGAGCGCAGCCGCGCTGGCATCACCTGGTCGAGTTTGGACAGTGCGCGCAGCGCCGACTCCCCCACCCCGGCGACGCTGCCGCCCGCGGCGACGCGCAGGCACACCGCCATCGCGACGGCTTCGTCCGGGTCGAGCAACAGCGGGGGCAGGGCTGCCCCGGCGCCGAGCCGGTAGCCGCCGCCGACGCCGGTGCTGGCGTGCACGGGATAGCCGAGCTCGCGCAGCCGGTCGACGTCGCGGCGCACGCTGCGGGTGGTGACGCCGAGCCGCTCGGCCAGCTCCTCGCCGCTCCACACGCGGCGGGCCTGCAGCAGGCCGAGCAACTGGAGCACCCGGCCGGTCGTTTCCGACATGCCGCCATCCTGCCGCACATTGAGGACAGAAACTGTCCGCATCGGGTGCGACAGTGACATCCATGAGCATCGATGTGGTGTCCGAACTGGCCGAACAGCTCGACCTGCACTGGCGGTCCCAGTTGCGGCCCCGCCTGGACGGCCTCGCCGACGACGAGTACTTCTGGGAGCCGGTGCCGGGCTGCTGGACCGTGCACCGCGACGGCGGCATCGATTTCGAGTTCCCGGCGCCGCAACCCGAGGCCGTCACCACGATCGCGTGGCGGATGGCCCACGTCATCGTCGGCGTGCTGGCGACGCGCTCGCACGCACATTTCGGCGGACCGCCGGCCGGTTACCAGAGCTGGTCGTACGCCACCGACGCCGCCACGGCTCTGACTCAGCTCGACGACGCCTACCGGCGCTGGATCGAGGGGGTGCGGGGCCTGGACACGGCGCGGCTGGCGCAGCCGGTCGGACCCGCCGAGGGACCGTGGGCACAGGCGCCGATGATCACGCTCGTCCTGCACATCACCCGCGAAGTCATCCACCACGGAGCCGAGATCGCGCTGCTGCGTGACCTCTACACCCACACCCACCCGAAGGAGAGCTGACATGGCCGCCATGCCCCCACCCATCGCCGACGAACGCGCCGGTCTGCGGGAGTACCTCACCGCGCAGCAGCACGCGTTCCACGCGATCGCGTTCGGGCTCACCGACGAGCAGGCCCGCTCCACGCCGTCGGTGAGTGCGCTGTCGATCGGCGGGCTGATCAAGCACGTCACCACGTGTCAGCGCGGGTGGATGGAACGCGTCGCCGCCGCCCCCGACGCCGTCGCCGACGACGGCCGCCCGGCCGACGAACGGGCCGCCGACTGGGAGGACGAGTTCACGATGCGCGAGGACGAGACGCTCGCCGGCGTGCTGGCGGCGTTCGACGCCCAGAACGCCGAGACGATCCGGCTGGTCGAGACGGCCGACCTCGGAGCGGCGGTGCCGGTGCCGCAGGACGCGCCGTGGTTCCCCAAGGACATCGCGGCATGGTCGGTGCGGTGGGTGTTCTTCCACATGATCGAGGAGCTGGCCCGCCACGCCGGACAGGGCGACATCATCCGCGAGAGCATCGACGGCGCCACGCTCTACGAGCTGCTCGCGGGTGTCGAGGGCTGGCCGGAGACCGACTGGCTCAAGCCGTGGACGCCGGCCGCCACGCCGTAGTCAGCGCAGCACCAGCTGCAGCGCGTAGTCGACGACGACGTCCAGTTCGGCGCCGAGGTGCCCGGCGAGCCACTGCTGAGCCAGCTCGGCCATCGCGCCGGTGTACATCGCGGCGCCGACCATGGCGGCGACGGGGTCGGTGTCGGGATGCAGCCGCCAGCCCTCGGTGAGCACGGCTTCGCGCAGCAGGTCCTGGGTCGCGGCGCGGCGCGCGGTCAGCACCGGGTTGGCTCGCGCGTCGGTGAATAGCACGCGCCCACGCCGCGGATCGACCGAGCTGAACTCCAGCACGGCGGCCATGCCCGCACGGGTGCGCGCCCGCAGCGACTCCCCGGCCGTAGCCATCGCCGCGCCGACCGCCTGCGCGAGTTCGGCGCTGACGCGGTCGTACACCGCGCCGAGCAGGTCGTCGAGGTCGGCGAAGCTCTCGTAAAAGTAGCGGGAGTTCAGCCCGCTCTCCCGGCACACCGAGCGCACCGCGAGTGCGGCCTCCCCGCCGTCGCCGAACAGCCGGTAGGCGGCGTCGACCAGCAGCTCGCGCCGCTCCGCGCGGCGGTCGGTGAGCGGGACGCCCGCCCACCGGGTGGGACTCGACATCCGGTCAGCCTAAGCCGCGCCGGCCCGGTTCTGGTCACATCCGTCGCCAAACGCTATTCTGGCCACACCCGTGACCACATTGGAGGATGCGATGTTCCTGCCGCACCAGCTCGTCGGCCAGATGCTCAACCAGCGGTTCGACCAGGATGTGCGGCGCCGATTCTTCAAGGGCATGGAGTTCGCCGCGCCCGTCGGGGACCCCGGCTGGTTCGGGCCGGGCAGCGCGGTGTGGCACGTGCACTCCCACATGCACGCGCTGATCTTCGGCCTGCAGTGTGCGGCCTTCCTCGAGCGCCTCGACCCGTCGATCTACTGGATGGGCGTGCACCACTCCCGGCTCGTCCGCGACGACACCCGCGACGACCCGATGCCCCAGATCGACCCGAAGGGCGCGCTGACCCGGCTCGGGCATTCGGTCGCGTTCTTCATCGGGACGGCGTACGGCTCGACCGAGACGGCCGATCGGCTGGCCACCGCGGTGCGCTCGATGCACCACACCATCAAGGGCACCCGTCCCGACGGCGCGCGCTATGACGCCGACGATCCCGAGTGGCTGCGCTGGAACTACGCGACCGTGGTGTGGGGGATTGCCACCGCGCACGAGCTGTATCATCCGAACCCGTTGCGCGGCAACAAGATCGATCGCTACTACGGCGAGTTCGTGCGCGTCGGGCACGCACTGGGGGGAACCGACCTGCCGACCACCAAGGCCGAGACGCTGGACTGCCTGAAGTCCTATCTGCCCAAGCTCGCGGTCACCTACGGCACCGCGATGGCGACCGGGCCGAATCTGCCGCTGCCGCAGGCGGCGCTGAACTGGGCCGTCCGCGACACCATGCCGTCGTGGGCGCAGGGACTGATCCAGCACAGCAACCCGAACATCGTCGAGCGCACCGCCCGCCGCGCGCTGGTGTGGTCGATCATCAACGGCGTGCACCTCGCCGCGGGTGCGGCGTCGGAGTTCGAGCAGGCCAAGGCGCGGGTCGCCGCGGGGACGACCGTGCCGCACACGCTGCCGACCTACCGGCCGGGCACCGACCCGGTGCGCACCCGCGAGGAACTCGAGGACGCGTTCGCCTGAGCCCCCGCCCCCCGCGGAATAGCGTTCCTGGCTGCTGCAGCGCAGGAATCGCGACCAGGAATGCGCTTCCGCGGCAGGTGGGCCACTGTGACCCGATGCACACGTTTTTTCGCCGACCGGGGCTTTTTGGGACACTGCTGATATGAGCACCACGCGGAAAGCCGACAACAGCCAACATCGCGAGGTTGCCAGACTGGACCGGGTCCCGCTGCCGGTCGAGGCGGCCCGCATCGGAGCCACCGGGTGGCAGATCACCCGCACCGGCGCGCGCGTCGCCGCGAAGCTGACCGGCCGCGGCTCCCTGCAGCAGAAGATCGTCAAGCAGATCCCGCAGACCTTCGCCGACCTGGGCCCCACCTACGTGAAGTTCGGCCAGATCATCGCGTCCAGCCCGGGCGCCTTCGGCGAACCGCTGAGCAGGGAGTTCCGCAGCCTGCTGGACCGGGTGCCGCCCGCGGACCCGAAAGAGATCCACAAGCTGTTCGTCGAGGACCTCGGCGACGACCCGGCCAACCTGTTCAAGACGTTCGACGAGACACCGTTCGCCTCGGCGTCGATCGCGCAGGTGCACTACGCGACGCTGCACAGCGGCGAGGAGGTCGTGGTGAAGATCCAGCGGCCGGGCATCCGCCGCCGGGTCGCCGCGGATCTGCAGATCCTCAAGCGCGGCGCGCGGCTGGTCGAGTTCGCCAAGCTGGGCCAGCGGCTGTCCGCGCAGGATGTGGTCGCCGATTTCGCCGACAACCTCGCCGAGGAACTGGACTTCCGGCTCGAGGCGCAGTCGATGGACGCGTGGGTGGCCCACATGCACGCTTCGCCGCTGGGCGCCAACATCCGGGTGCCCCAGGTGTACTGGGATCTGACCAGTGCGCGGGTGCTGACGATGGAACGCGTGCAGGGCACCCGGATCGACGACGTCGCCGCGATCCGCAAGAAGGGCTTCGACGGCACCGAGCTGGTCAAGGCGCTGCTGTTCAGCCTGTTCGAGGGCGGGCTGCGGCACGGCCTGTTCCACGGCGACCTGCACGCGGGCAACCTCTACGTCGACGACAACGGCAAGATCGTGTTCTTCGACTTCGGCATCATGGGCCGCATCGATCCCCGCACCCGCTGGCTGCTGCGTGAGCTGGTGTACGCGTTGCTGGTGAAGAAGGACCACGCCGCGGCGGGCAAGATCGTCGTGCTGATGGGCGCTGTGGGCACCGTCAAGCCGGAGGCGGAGGCCGCCAAGGACCTGGAGAAGTTCGCGACCCCGTTGACGATGACGTCGCTCGGCGATCTGAGCTACGCCGAGATCGGCAAGCAGCTCTCCGCGCTCGCCGAGGCCTACGACGTCAAGCTGCCCCGGGAGCTGGTGCTGATCGGCAAGCAGTTCCTCTATGTCGAGCGCTACATGAAGCTGCTCGCGCCGAAATGGCAGATGATGAGCGACCCCTCCCTGACCGGCTACTTCGCCAACTTCATGGTCGAGGTGTCCCGGGAGCATTCCGAGGAGCTGGACGCCTGATGCAGGTCCGCACCGGAACCGCCCCGTCCGGCGAGATCGGCATCCACTACGAGGACATGGGCGATCCGGGCGATCCGGCGGTCGTGCTGATCATGGGTCTGGGTGCGCAGATGATTTTCTGGCGCACCGGGTTCTGCGAGAAGCTGATCAACCAGGGCCTGCGGGTCATCCGCTTCGACAACCGCGACGTCGGGCTGTCCGGCAAGCTACCCGGCCACCACTCCGGCGCGCCGCTGCTGCCGCGGATGGCGCGGTCGTTCGTCGGGCTGGCCAGCCCGGCGGCCTACACGCTCGAGGACATGGCCGACGACGCGGCCGCGCTGCTCGACCACCTCGACATCGACCGGGCGCATGTGGTCGGTGCGTCGATGGGCGGCATGATCGCCCAGGTGTTCGGGGCGCGCCACCACGCGCGCACCAGGAGCCTCGGCGTGATCTTCTCGAGCAACAACCAGGCGGCGCTGCCCCCGCCCGGCCCGCAGCAGCTGCTCGCGGTGCTGGGCAAGCCCGCCGGCAGCGACCGCGACGCGATCGTCGACAACGCGGTCCGGGTCACCAAGATCATCGGCAGCCCCGGCTTTCCCCGCCCCGACGACGTGATCCGCGCCGAGGCCGTCGAGGGCTACGACCGGTCGTATTACCCCGCCGGCGTCGGCAGGCAGTTCGCGGCGATCCTGGGCAGCGGCAGTCTGCGCCGCTACAACCGGCAGACCACCGCGCCGACCGTCGTCATCCACGGCAAGGCGGACAAGCTGATGCGGCCCTCGGGCGGGCGCGCCATCGCGCGCGCGATCCCCGGCGCCCGGCTGGTGCTGTTCGACGGCATGGGCCACGAGCTTCCCGAACCGCTGTGGGACGACATCGTGGGCGAACTCGAGACGACGTTCGCCCAGGCCATGTGACCTGCGTCTCCGTCAATTCACAGTTTTCCGAAAAGACGTAGCATGCCTGTCGGGCACGCGTGACCGCCGTTTCAGGAGAACCTCTTCGGGCAGCGTCCCCAAGGAGCCACTCATGGCCTCGACCAAAAAACAACTGAAGCCGCATTTCGACGACGTCCAGGCGCATTACGACCTGTCCGACGAGTTCTTCCGGCTGTTCCTCGACCCCTCGCAGATGTACAGCTGCGCGTACTTCGAGCGCGACGACATGACGCTCGAGGAGGCTCAGCGCGCCAAGGTCGACCTCGCGCTGGGCAAGCTCGGCCTCGAGCCCGGCATGACGCTGCTCGATGTCGGGTGCGGCTGGGGCTACACGATGATGCGGGCGATCGAGCGTTATGACGTCAACGTCATCGGCCTGACGCTGAGCGAGAACCAGAAGGCGCACGTCGAGCGGATCTTCGCCGAGTCCGACAGCCCGCGGACCAAGGAGGTGCGGCTCGAGGGGTGGGAGAACTTCGACCAGCCCGTGGACCGCATCGTCTCGATCGGCGCCTTCGAGCACTTCGGCAAGGACCGCTGGGACGACTTCTTCGCCACCGCCTACCGGGTGCTGCCCGACGACGGTGTGATGCTGCTGCACACCATCACCGCGCTGACGATCCCGCAGATGATCGAGCGCGGCATTCCGCTGACGTTCTCGGTCGCGCGGTTCATCAAGTTCATCCTCACCGAGATCTTCCCCGGCGGATACCTGCCGACGATCGAGCTCGTCGGCGAGCACGCGGGCAAGGCCGGGTTCACGCTGACCCGCGAGCAGTCGCTGCAGCCCCACTATGCGCGCACGCTCGATCTCTGGTCGGCCGCGCTGGAGGAGCACCGGGACGAGGCGATCGCCGTCCAGTCCGAAGAGGTCTACGACCGGTACATGCACTACCTGACCGGGTGCGCGGACTCGTTCCGCAAGGGATACACCGACGTCAACCAGTTCACACTGGTCAAACAGCCCGTCTGAGCGGATTGGATCGGGCGACCGGCCACCAGATAGGCTGGTCGCCCGAGAAGCGTGTTTGCAGCAAGGCAGGGCCGCGCTTCGGTACGGTCGTCGCAACCGCACCATCTCATGAAGCACACGAAGTAGAGGGACGTAGAGAGACATGTCTGACCAATCCACCGGCACGAAGGATCTGACGCCTCATTTCGAGGACATTCAGGCTCACTACGACCTTTCGGACGACTTCTTCGGCGTCTTCCAGGACCCGACCCGCAAGTACAGCTGCGCCTTCTTCACCGGTCCTGACGTCACGCTGTCGGAAGCTCAGATCGCCAACGTCGACCAGCACCTCGACCGGCTCGACCTGAAGCCGGGCATGACGCTGCTCGAGGTCGGCTGCGGCTGGGGCCTGACTCTGCAGCGGGCGATGGAGAAGTACGACGTCAACGTCATCGGCCTGACCCTGTCGAAGAACCAGAAGGCCTATTGCGACCAGCTGCTGGCCAAGCTCGACACCGAGCGCACCTTCGACGTCCGCCTCGAAGGCTGGGAGCAGTTCCACTCCCCCGTCGACCGGATCGTGTCCATCGAGGCGTTCGAGCACTTCGGCTTCGAGCGCTACGACGACTTCTTCAAGATGTGCTTCGAGGTGCTGCCCGAGGACGGCCGCATGACGATCCAGAGCAGCGTGGGGTACCACCCCTACGACCTGGCCGCGCGGGGCAAGAAGCTCACCTTCGAGCTGGCCCGGTTCATCAAGTTCATGCTCACCGAGATCTTCCCCGGCGGCCGGCTGCCCACCACACAGATGATGGTCGAGCACGGCGAGAAGGCCGGCTTCGTGGTGCCCGAGACGCTGTCGCTGCGCAACCACTACATCAAGACCCTTGGCATCTGGGCCGACCGGCTGGAGAGCAACAAGGAGACGGCCATCGCGGCCACCGACGAGGAGCACTACCAGCACTACATGCGGTACCTGAAGGGCTGCCAGTACTACTTCATCGACGAGTCCATCGACGTCAGCCTGGTCACCTACCTGAAGTCCGGTGCCGCTGCCTGACCTGTGACGCACAAAAATCCCCCGGGCCTCGGCCCGGGGGATTTTTGTTAGCTGCGTTTTCGTCGTTGACCGCGCCGACCGCGGTCTGCGGTGCTACGTTGCTGCGCGGGGGTGCTTCTCGGCCACCACTTCGGGGTTCACTGGGGGATGCGACCCCCGAAGTCCGGCCCGCGCACCTGAGCCCCCGTTCGTGGGGGGCGGCGGTTCGGGTCAGGCCGGACGGTTGCGGTGGTCGAGAAGCACTCCTGGGAGGGTTACTCCTCCGTGAAATTCCTGGTCACCGCGGGGTCCACCGGGATGCCCGGTCCGGTGGTCGTCGAGACGACGACCTTCTTCAGGTAGCGGCCCTTCGACGACGACGGCTTGGCGCGCAGGATCTCGTCGAGCGCGGCCCCGTAGTTCTCCACCAACGACTTCTCGTCGAACGACGCCTTGCCGATGATGAAGTGCAGGTTGGCCTGCTTGTCGACGCGGAAGTTGATCTTGCCGCCCTTGATGTCGTTCACGGCCTTGGTGACGTCCGGGGTCACGGTGCCGGTCTTCGGGTTCGGCATGAGGCCGCGGGGGCCGAGGATGCGGGCGATGCGGCCGACCTTGGCCATCTGGTCGGGCGTGGCGATCGCGGCGTCGAAGTCGAGGAACCCGCCCTGGATCTTCTCGATCAGGTCGTCGCTGCCGACCACGTCGGCGCCGGCGGCCAGTGCCTGCTCGGCCTTGTCACCGACGGCGAACACCGCGACGCGGGCGGTCTTACCGGTGCCGTGCGGCAGGTTCACCGTGCCGCGCACCATCTGGTCGGCCTTGCGCGGGTCGACGCCCAGCCGGATCGCGACCTCGACGGTGGCGTCCTGCTTCTTCGAGCCCGTCTCCTTGGCCAGCTTCGCGGCTTCCAGCGGCGTGTACAGCCGGGTCTTGTCGACCTTCTCGGCGGCTTCCTTGTAGGCCTTGCTGTTCTTGCTCATTTTTTCTCTCCTTGTTCAGAGTCAGTGGTTGACGAGCCGATGCCAGCTCTCCCACGGATTACGTCGTCGATCCTGCGCTCAGGGCGGTCCGTCGCCGGATCTCGCTACCTTCACCGCAGTCTCAACGTGAGACCACGCCGTCTTATTCGACCGTGATCCCCATCGACCGGGCGGTGCCGGCGATGATCTTGGCGGCCTGATCGATGTCGTTGGCGTTCAGGTCCTCCTTCTTGGTCTCGGCGATCTCGCGCACCTGATCCCAGGTCACCTTGGCGACCTTGGTCTTGTGCGGTTCACCCGAACCCTTCTGCACTCCGGCGGCCTTGAGCAGCAGCTTCGCGGCAGGCGGCGTCTTCAGCGCGAACGTGAAGGTGCGGTCTTCGTAGACCGTGATCTCCACGGGGATGACGTTGCCGCGCTGCGACTCGGTCGCCGCGTTGTAGGCCTTGCAGAACTCCATGATGTTCACGCCGTGCTGGCCGAGCGCGGGACCGACCGGCGGGGCGGGGTTGGCCTGCCCGGCCTGGATCTGCAGCTTGATCAGCCCGGCGACCTTCTTCTTCGGGGGCATGGTTGCGTGCGTTCCTTCTTTTTTCTCGTGGGCTTCCTCGCGGCCGAGGGGCCCGGCTTAAATCTTGGCGACCTGGTTGAAGGTCAGTTCGACGGGCGTCTCGCGGCCGAAGATCGACACCAACACCTTGAGCTTCTGCTGTTCGGCGTTGACCTCGCTGATCGAGGCCGGCAGCGTCGCGAACGGGCCGTCCATGACGGTGACGGACTCGCCGACCTCGAAGTCGACCAGGATCTCGGGGCGCTCCATCGACGCCTCGGAGGACGCGGCGGCGCCGGCCGTGCTCTTGGCCGGCTTCTTCGCGGCCGCGGGCGGCAGCAGGAACTTCACCACGTCGTCGAGCGACAGCGGCGAGGGCCGCGAGGTCGCGCCGACGAAACCGGTCACGCCGGGGGTGTTGCGCACCGCGCCCCACGACTCGTCGTTGAGCTCCATGCGAACCAGGATGTAGCCGGGCAGCACCTTGCGGTTGACCTGCTTGCGCTGGCCGTTCTTGATCTCGGTGACCTCTTCGGTGGGCACTTCCACCTGGAAGATGTAGTCGCCGACGTCGAGGTTCTGCACGCGGGTCTCGAGGTTCGCCTTCACCTTGTTCTCGTAGCCGGCGTAGGAGTGGATGACGTACCAGTCACCCGGCTTGAGGCGCAGTTCCTTCTTGAGCGCGACGGCCGGGTCTTCTTCCTCGTCGGACTCGGGGGCCGGCGCCTCGGCGGCGTCGTCGGCCTCCGCGGTCTCGTCGGTGATGTCCAGCGGCGCATCCTCGACCGCTTCGGCCGCGGTGCTCTCGTCGAGGTGCTCGGCGGCCTCGTCAGCGATCACGACCGCCGGATCGGCAGCTTCGGCGCGCGCCTCGGACACGCTCGCGGCAGTCTCGCCGTCGAAGCTAGTCACGTGTCAGTCCTCTCTCAGATGTCATTGCGTGGCGTTGGCCGACCTCAGGTCAGCCGAACACCAGCGTCACAAGCTTGGCCAGGCCCAGGTCGACCCCACCGATCAGCGCCACCATGAACACCAGGAACACGAGCACGACCGTGGTGTAGCTGACCATCTGCTTGCGGTTCGGCCAGATGACCTTGCGCAGCTCGGCGACGACTTCCTTCAGGTAGTTGAAGATGAAGACGAACGGGTTGCGGGACGGGCCGTCCTTGGGCTTCTTGGCGGTCTTCTTCTTCGCCTTCGGGCCCTTGCCGTCGTCCTTGCCGCCGGAGCTGTCGGTCTCGGGCTCCGTGTCGGTGTCCTCGGTGTCGACCTCGGCCACCGCCCCGCGCCGCGACCGCTTGCCGGTGGGTCGCAGCGGGCGCGTCACGACCGCGGTCTGCGCGCGCGCGTCACCGCCGTCGGTCTCCGCGCCGCTGTCGGTGCCTGCGGAGCTGGCACCGTCGCGCTCGTCGCTCACCGCGTGCTCCCTCGTGATCGTCCGGTTGGTGGGTCACTGTCCAGTATCCAGAACCGGCCAGCGGGCCCACGTGTCGTGTATTCAGTTGAGCAGGGGCGACAGGACTTGAACCTGCAACCTGCGGTTTTGGAGACCGCTGCTCTGCCAGTTGAGCTACGCCCCTAGAGGGTTCCCTGCAGGGCCCACACAATTCGCGCGCCCCCCGTTCGGTGAAAGAACCCCGACGGACAGCGCGCTCAACTGGGAAAACCCCGAGGACCGAGTGTAGCGTGCCGCAGGTCCGAGTTACTAATCCGTTCCGGCCGGCACGGCCTGGGCGGCAGCGTCCGCGGTGTCCTCGGTGTCGTCGTGCACGACGGGTTTGCGCATCACCTGACCCGTCTCGGGATCCCACCCAGCGGAGATCGAATTCTCGCCGCTGTGGCCCATCAGCGTCGTGAACGACTCCATGACCAGCTCGCCGTGCTGATCGATCAGCGTGTTGCGGGTGGTGACGATGTCCGCGCCGAAACGTTCGTCGACGCTCACGACGTACAGCGTTCCCTCGAGCTCGTCACCCGCCTTGATGGGCCGGTGGAACTGGAACCTCTGGTCCACCTGGACGATCTGCAGGGTCTCGAAGCCGAGGTCGTTGTGCTGGAAGAAGTGCCGTTGGATCATCACCGCGAAGATCGACATGAACGTCGGCGGTGCGATCAGCGCCTCGTGACCCGCCGCCCGCGCCGCCTCCAGGCTGTGGCTCGTCGCATCGGTCGCCTTGACGGCGTTGGCGTACTGGCGGATCTGCTCGTGACCCACCACGTACGGCTCGGGGTACTTCCAGACCATGCCCCTGATGTCGATCTTGAGTGCCATGACGCGCCGCCTACGCCAGCGTCGCCGTGGCGACGGCGCGGCCGAAGATCTTCTTGCCGCCGGCGGTGGCGCTCAGCGCCACGGTCACCGACTTCGATTCGGGATCAACGGATTTCACTCGACCGTTGAACACGATCTCGGCGCCCTTGCCGTCGTTGGGGACGGGGACGACGGCGGTGAAGCGCACGTTGTACTCGGTGACGGCGGCCGGGTCGCCCACCCAGGAGGTGACGTACCCGCCACCCAGACCCATGGTCAGCATGCCGTGCGCGATCGCGGTGTCCAGGCCGACCTGCTTGGCGATCTCATCGTCCCAGTGGATCGGATTGAGGTCACCGGAGACTCCGGCGTAGTTGACCAGGTCCGCCCGGGTCAACGTGATGACCTTCTCGGGCAGCTGATCGCCGACCTTGACCGAACTGAACTCACGCAGTGCCATGGGAAAAGCCACTCTCTCCGTCTTCTTCACTCCGCCCCGCAAGGGTGGTGTAGGACTCCTGTACGACCTCGCCGTTGCTGTTGCTGACGATGTTCTTGGTGACGATGATGTCGGTGCCGTGGGCCGTGCGGACCGATTCGATCCACACGTCGCAGTGCAGGGTGTCGCCGGCCTTGATGGGACGGACGAACTTCAGCGCCTGGTCGACCTGGACGATCTTCGCGTCCGTGATGCCGATCTTGGCGGCGGCGAACATCGCCGACTGCGCCTGATAACCGAACACCGAGATGAAGGTCAGCGGCGCCAGCAGCCCGTCGTAGCCCAGATCGGCGGCGGCCTTCTCGTCGAAGAAGGCCGCGTCGTCGTTCTTGACGGCGGTGGCGTACTCGCGGATCTTCTCGCGTCCGACGACGTAATGGTCGGGATGGCGGTAGTGCAACCCGACGTATTCGTCCAAGAAAGACACGACTGATGAACCTACCTAGTCAGGCGCGGCGCGGCGTGCATCCGACGGCGCCCGGGCCGGTCGTGCCGCCTAGCGCGACTCTTTGTGGGCCTGGTGCTTGCCGCAGTTCGGGCAGAACTTCTTGATCTCGAGGCGATCGGGATCGTTGCGGCGGTTCTTCTTGGTGATGTAGTTGCGGTGCTTGCACACCTCGCACGCCAAGGTGATCTTGGGCCGTACGTCGGTACTGGAGGCCACGGCAGTCGTCTCTTTCTTCTACGTCTCGTTAGTTCTTGTAGCGGTGGGGGGGCTCGATCCCCCGACCTCACGATTATGAGTCGTGCGCTCTAACCAGCTGAGCTACACCGCCCCGCGGACCGTGCAGCGGTCCACCGAGCCCCCTAACGGAATCGAACCGTTGACCTTTTCCTTACCATGGAAACGCTCTACCGACTGAGCTAAGGGGGCCTGTCTCGCGTACTCGGCGCATCGCCAAGCGACGAGCCTTAAAGAGGGTACATTCTCACCGATTGCGGCGCCAAACCGCTGGTCACTGTCGGCTCGCGACCGGCCTCTGCGGCTGACCGCCTACGCTGACCGGCATGGCCGACTCCGACCGCCTCTACTTCAAACAGCTGCTCTCGGGCCGAGATTTCGCCACCGGCGACATGATCGCCCAGCAGATGCGCAATTTCGCGTACCTGATCGGGGACCGGGAGACCGGCGACGCCGTCGTCGTCGATCCGGCCTACGCCGCGCAGGATCTGGTGGACGTGCTGGAGGCCGACGGCATGACGCTGTCGGGGGTGCTGGTCACCCATCATCATCCCGACCACGTGGGGGGTTCGATGATGGGCTTCGAGCTCAAGGGGCTCGCCGAGCTGCTGGAGCGGGTCAGCGTGCCCGTCCACGTCAACGCCGAGGAAGCCGAGTGGGTCTCCCGCGTCACCGGTATCGCCCGCAGCGAGCTGACCGCGCATCGGCACGGCGACACGGTCAGCGTCGGTGACATCGACATCGAACTGCTGCACACCCCCGGACACACCCCGGGCAGCCAGTGCTTCCTGCTCGACGGCCGGCTGGTCGCCGGGGACACCCTGTTCCTCGACGGATGCGGTCGGACGGACTTCCCGGGCGGCAACGTCGACGACATGTTCCGCAGTCTGCAGGCGCTCGCACAGTTGCCCGGCGACCCGACGGTGTTCCCGGGGCACTGGTATTCGACGCAGCCCAGCGCGCCGCTGACCAACGTGCGTCGCACCAACTACGTCTACCGCGCCAGCAACCTCGAGCAGTGGCGCACACTGATGGGCGCCTGACGCATTCGTCAATTGCGCAGGACCCGCGCTTTATTTAGCTGATCTGAGCGAATGCCGCGGCCACCAGCGGGATTGACGCGGCAATTCGAAGACAACGAGCCACCATTCTGGCAAACTCCTAAGACAGCGCTCACCGCTTGATCGCGTCGGGGGGTCCTCGTGAAGAACATCGCGCTGTGCTTCGACCAGTCCGGCTATCGCGGTAACGCCGCGGCGCTCGGTGAGTTGCTCTTCCGCTCCGACCGGCAGATCGTCTGGTCGTCGATCGGCACCACCGGCGACCAACCGCCCGTGCGCAGCCTGCGCCGGCGACGGGCCCGCGAGGTCGACGTGGCGCGCGCCCATGTGGTCGAGGCCTACGAATATCTGGCCGAGCACTGGGAGTCCGGGGATCGCGTGTTCGTGTTCGGGGCCGGTCGCGGCGGGTACTGCGCGCGGGCCCTCACCCGACTGCTGGGCACCGTCGGCGTCCTGTCCTCCACCGCAGACGCCCCGGCACCCGAACTGCGCGAGTACGTGCTCGCCACCTACGCGGTACCCCGCACCCCGCGGGAGCCTGCCGACTGGCAGCGCGTCGGGCGACTCGCCGCCGCGCTGAGCGGATGCGCCGACGCGTCGGTCGGCGTCGAATTCCTCGGGCTGTGGGACACCCTCGGCGTGCCGGGCCTTCCGCGCCGCAGCGGCCCCGACCCGCTCTCCCGGGTCGGCGCGGCGCGCCACGCGCTGGCCATCGACGCGCGGGTGGCCCCGGTACCGCTCGGCCACACCGGCCCCGAGGTGGAGGAGGTGTGGTTCCGCGGCGCGCACTGCGATATCACCCGCGGCAGACACGCCTGCGCGCCGCTGGCGGACATCGCGCTGGACTGGGTGCTCGACGGCGCGGTCGCCGCGGGGCTCGAGGTCGCCGACGCGGCCCGCCACCAGACACCTGCCCCCTGTGCCGTCGACGCACTGGCCGGGAGCACCCACCCGGTCTCCCTGCGCCGCATCCCCGCCGGCGCCGCCGTGCACGCCAGCGTGGATTGCTACCTGCGGGCGCACCCGTCGTACTGGCGCCGGCTTCCGGCCTGCATCGAGTGGGCCGATCCGGACTGGGTGGCGCGCGGCGAACGTCTGATGGCTGCCCCATCGCCGATCGAGACGTCCGCCGCGCAACCCGAACTGGCCTCGGCGTCCTAGCGCTACTTCCAGCCTGATCCGATCCCGCACTCCCAGAGCCCGAGCTTCGGAATTCCGTTGCCGTCGTGACGCTTCGACTTCTTCGTGCGGCGGGTGCGCCGCTCGGATCCGAGATCGTCGGCCGACTGCCTTCTGGTGACGCGCATGATGTCCTCCTTCGTCTGGAGCGCGGCGACCCCTCGTTCCGCCGCGCTGACAGGAACGCTAGGGACGTGCACGGCCGGGGTCGTGCGTAGTCGGCTACGTGTATCGCGTGCCGCTGTGCCGCAGCGGCGCGGGTAGTTTCCCGGGTCGTCAAGGCCTCTCTCGCCGGCGCCATTCCCGGGTCGCTTCGCTCCTGCCCGCCGGTGCTACCTTCGATCCGCCCGACCCACCGCCCCCAGGAGCCACCATGACCAGCACCGTTTCCTACGCACTCGCCGACTCCGTCGCCACCATCACCCTGGACGACGGCAAGGTCAACGTGCTGGGACCGGCGATGCAGGCCGCCATCAACGAGGCGCTGGACCGGGCCGAGGCCGACAAGGCCAAAGCCGTCGTGCTGGCCGGCAACGCCCGGGTGTTCAGCGGCGGCTTCGACCTCGCGGTGTTCCAGTCCGGTGACGCCGCCGCCGCGCACGACATGCTCGCGGGCGGGTTCAGGCTGTCGGTGCGGACGCTGACGTTCCCCGTACCGGTGATCATCGCGGCCACCGGACCGGCGATCGCGATGGGATCCTTCCTGCTGCTGTCGGCCGATCACCGCGTCGGCGCGCCGAAGTCGCGCTGCCAGGCCATCGAGGTCGCCATCGGCATGACCATCCCGATCTCGGCCATCGAGATCATGCGGATGCGGCTGACCCCGGCGGCGTTCGAGCGGGGCACCGCACTGGCCGCGACATTCGTCGGCGACGAGGCGATCGCCGGCGGCTGGCTCGACGAGATCGTCGAGGCCGACCAGGTCCTCGCCCGCGCCCAGCAGGTGGCCGCGGAGGCGGCGGCGACGCTGCACGCCGGAGCGCACCTGGCCACCAAACTCAAGGCCCGCAAGCCCGCCCTGGACGCGATCCAGGCCGGAATCGACGGCCTGGCAACCGAATTCAGCCTGGGGTAGGCACGTGACCCACGTGCGCGGCCGGACCTGGCGACACGGCGAGCCCCAGGACGACTTCGTGTTCTCGTCGATCTCCGACTGCCTGGCCGCCGAGGACACCCTGGTGTGGTGCGACATCTACGATCCCGACCACGCGATCCTCAAAGACCTCGCCGAGGAACTGCATCTGAACGCGTGGGCCGTCGAAGACGCGCTCGCCGACGCCGAACGCACCAAGGCCGTCGTCTACCGCACCCACACGTTCTTCACCGTGTACGGCGTCACGATGACCGAGGCGCCCGACACCGCACCCGGGGATGCGTCGCCGTCGCTGCTGGAGGTGCACCGGATCTCGGGTTTCGTGCTGCCGCGTGGGCTGATCACCGTCCGGCTGTCACCGCATTTCGACATCGACGAGGTGTCGCGCCGGTTCGACGAGCTCGGCGGCCAGGAGTACGGGGTGGGCGCGCTGGTCCACGGTCTGCTCGATGTGGTGGTCGACGGGCACTTCACCGCGGTGCAGGTGCTCGACGACGCGATCGAGAGCCTCGAAGACGATCTGTTCGCCGAAGAGACCCCCCGGAAGGGACTGCAGCGCAAGACGTTCCAGCTGCGCAAGGATCTGGTCGCGCTGCGCCGGGTGGTGCTGCCGATGCGCGAGGTGGTCTCGGCGATCCAGCATCGCCGGCTCGACGCCAAGACCGCACCGGAGCTGGACCCCGTCTACGCCGACCTGTACGACCACGTGCTGCGGGTCTCCGAGTGGACGGAGTCGTTGCGGGACATGGTCACCACCGTCTTCGAGACCAACCTGTCGCTGCAAGACGCGCGGCTGAACACCGTGATGAAGAAGCTCACCGGCTGGGCCGCCATCATCGCGGTGCCGACGGCGATCACCGGGTTCTACGGCCAGAACGTGGACTATCCCGGTATCGAGACTGTCGCCGGATTCCTCACCAGCTCGGCGATCATCGTGGTGCTGGTGCTCGTCCTGTACGTGATGTTCAAGCGGCGGGACTGGCTGTAGCGTCCAGTGTTCCGAGGACGGCGCCGGCACCGGAGTACGTGGCGGTGAACCCGTTGCGCCGCTCGGACACCGCGCACGCGTCCCAGCCGGCGCCCCAGCCGCGGTACTTGAGCGTGAAAGCGCCGATAGTGCAGGAGAATCCGGGCACCGTGTCCCACGACGCCGGGTAGCCCGCGGCGGTCAGTCCCGCGACCAGGCCCTGCTGGGCGGCGTCGCGCCAGTGTTCGGCGGCCACCGCGCGCCCGGCGGCGACGTTGTGCGCCAGCGTGATGTCCCCGGCGGCGAAGACGTTCTGCGCCGAGGTGTGCATGTGTTCGTCGACGACGACGCGGCCCTCGCGGATGTCGAGGCCCGCCTCGACAGCCAGCCGCACGTCGGGCCGGACCCCTGTCGCGGCGACGACGAGCTCGCCCTCGACCTCCTCGCCGGAGGCCAGGGTCACCCCGATGTCCCCGACGGCCGCGGCAGGCGCCGACCCGACGAAACGCACCCCGGCATCGGAGAGCATCTTGACCACGCGCTCGCCCACGTCGACGCCGAAGCGGCGGGCCAACGGCACCGGCTCCGGCGCGACGACCGTGGTGTCGACCCCGCACTCGGCCAGGCAGGCCGCCGCCTCGCAGCCGATCAACCCGGCCCCGATCACGACCGCCGAGCCTGCGTGCCGCGCCGCCATCCGCAGCGCGACCGCGTCGGCGAACGACCGCAACGGCAGCGCCCGCTCCGCACCGGGCACCGTCAACGGCACCGCGCGGGAACCGGAGGCCAGCACCAGGTGCCAGTACGGGTAGCGCATCCCGCCGGCGGTGACGACCTCCTGGGCCGCGAGGTCGATGCGGTCGACCGTGACGCCGAGGATCAGGTCGATGTCGTTGCGGTCGAACCATCCTGCGCTGTGCAGGTCCAGCTCAGCGGGCCGGCCGCACAGATACTGTTTGCTCAGCGGCGGCTTGGCATACGGCAGCGCCGGGTCGGTGGACAGGATCCGCACCGGGATGTGCCGGTGCCGTGCGCGGAACGTCTCGGCCGCGCTGACCCCCGCGGGACCACTGCCGATGGCGAGGAATCCCGGTGCCACCATGGCCTCTGGGTACCACGTGCGGGAGCGGCCCAACCGCGG
This sequence comes from Mycolicibacterium chlorophenolicum, assembly GCF_001044235.1. Classification (GTDB taxonomy): domain Bacteria; phylum Actinomycetota; class Actinomycetes; order Mycobacteriales; family Mycobacteriaceae; genus Mycobacterium; species Mycobacterium chlorophenolicum. Next base: position 114,822 of record NZ_JYNL01000051.1, read on the forward strand.
CCGGAGCAAACTGGTCAGGGTTTGGTCAGATCCGTTGAGCGCGGCCGCCCGGTGTGCGAGCATCGGCGCATGGAGCCAACAGGGGACCCTGAGGCCCGCATCCGCGACCTCGAGCGGCCGCTCGCCGAGCAGGCCGGCGCCACCGAGATGGGCGCCACCGCGCCGCTCCCGCCTCCTCCGTACGGCGCCCCGCCGACCGCCCCCTACCAGGCCCCGCCCTACCCCCAGTACGGCTCCCCCTACTACGCCCCGCCGCAGCAGGTCGTGCACAAACGGGGGCAGCCCGCGCTGTGGCTGATCCCGCTCGTCGTCGGCGTCGCGGTCGTCGCGGGCATCGTCGGTGTCGTCATCTACTTCGTCGTCGGCACATCCCCGACCACCGGGGTGTCCGGTGGCGGCGGTTCGGTCGCCGTGCCCACGATGCCGGCCATGCCGTCGATGCCTGCCATGCCGTCGATCCCGTCGATCCCGTCGATCCCCGGCGTCGGCCCCACCGACGAGGTGCTCACGGTCGAGGCGGGCGGTTCGTTGTCGATCGGCGGCGTCGGCAAGAAGCAGACGGTGATCTGCAACCAGGGCACCGTGAGCATCAGCGGCATGAACAACACCATCGAGGTGCAGGGCTCCTGCGCGGCGGTGACGGTGTCGGGCATGGACAACACCCTCACGGTGGAGTCGGCCGGCACCATCGGCGCCTCGGGCTTCGACAACAGGGTCACCTACCGCAGCGGCGACCCGCAGACCTCGCAATCGGGCACGGGCAACGTCATCGAACGCGGCTGACCCCCCTTGCCGCGAGCGTGCGTGTCTGTACCCGACACACCGCACGCAACCGGGAGTTCGTGCACGCTCGCCGCGCATGGGCGTGCGCTGGAGGAAGGAGACGCCATGGGCGCCGGCACCACCGACCCGCGACTGACAGGTCAGTTCGCCAAAGCTCTCGTCTTCGCCGAGCTCAAGCACCACACCCAGCTGCGCAAGGGCGGCGGCGCCCCATACATCGGGCACCTGCTGTCGGTGGCCGGGCTGGTCATCGACGCCGGTGGCACTGAGACGCAGGCGATCGCCACGCTGCTGCACGACGCCGTGGAGGACGCCGGCGGACCGGCGACGCTGACCGAGATCCGGGCGAACTTCGGCGCGGACGTGGCCCGCATCGTCGACGAATGTAGCGACACCGACGAAACCCCGAAGCCGCCGTGGCGGGAACGCAAGCAGCGCTACATCGCGCACCTCGACGAGGTCGGTGCCGACACCCTGCTGGTATCGGTCGCCGACAAACTCGACAACGCCCGAGCGATGCTGCGCGACTACCGGGACGTCGGCCCGAAGTTGTGGCAGCGGTTCACGGTCACCGACCCGCAGCAGCATCTGTGGTACTACCGCGAGCTGCTGACCGCCTACCGTCGCCGCGGCGCCGGCAGCTGGATGGTCGACGAACTGGGCCGCGTGGTCGACGAGTTGGCCCGCCTCGTGACACAGCGGGAGCGCACCGTCGTAGTCTGAGTCCCGATGGCGCTACATCTCCATCGGGCCGATCGCACCGACCTGCTCGCCGACGGCCTGGGTTCGATGCTTGCCGTTGCGCCCCCCGACCCGTTCGCCGAGGACCTCGTGCTGGTCTCGGCGCGCGGCACCGAACGCTGGCTGAGCCAGCGGCTGTCCCACATCCTGGGCCGCGGCGACGGCCAGGACGGGGTGTGCGCCGGCATCGTCTTCCGCCATCCGCGCTCGCTCGTCGCCGACCTGACCGGTACCTCCGACGACGACCCGTGGGCGCCCGACGCCATGGTCTGGCCGCTGCTCGGTGTCATCGACGGCTCGCTGGACCAGCCGTGGTGCGCCACGCTGGCCGCGCACCTCGGCCACACCGAGCAGGGCGAGGAGAGGGAGCTGCGCCAGGGCCGCCGCTACGCCGTGGCCCGCCGGATCGCCGGCCTGTTCGCCTCCTACGCCCGACAGCGTCCGCAGCTGCTGGTCGACTGGGCCGAAGGCCGCACCGACGCGCTCGACGCGGACCTGAGGTGGCAACCCGAGCTCTACCGCGCGCTGCTGGCCCGGGTCGACGCCGACCCCCCGCCCGTCCGGCACGCCAAAGCCGTTGCGCGGCTGCGGGACTCCGCCACCGATCTACCGAGCCGGTTGTCGCTGTTCGGTCACACCCGGTTGCCGCTCACCGAGATCGAACTGCTGCACGCGCTCGGCGCGCACCACGAGCTGCACCTGTGGCTACCGCACCCCAGCGACGATCTGTGGGTGGCGCTGAGGGACAGCCACGGGCCGGTGCCGCGCCGCACCGACACGTCGCACCGCGCCGTCGGTCACCCGCTGCTCGCGGCGCTGGGCCGCGATCTGCGTGAACTGCAGCGTGCCCTGCCGGCCGCCCCCGCGTCGGACTCCTTTCTCGGCTCCGCCGACCGTCCGCCGACGCTGCTGGGTTGGCTGCAGTCCGATATCGCGGCGAATGCCGTTCGTGCGCAAGGTCGTTCGTTCGACGCCGCCGATCGTTCGGTCCAGGTGCACAGCTGCCACGGACCCGCGCGNCGCTGCTGGGTTGGCTGCAGTCCGATATCGCGGCGAATGCCGTTCGTGCGCAAGGTCGTTCGTTCGACGCCGCCGATCGTTCGGTCCAGGTGCACAGCTGCCACGGACCCGCGCGGCAGATCGACGTGCTGAGGGAGGTGCTGCTCGGTGTGCTCACCGACGATCCCACGCTCGAACCGCGCGACATCCTCGTCATGTGCCCCGACATCGAGACCTTCGCACCGCTGATCGTGGCGGGCTTCGGTCTCGGCGACGTCGTGACGGGCGCGCATCCGGCCCACCGGCTGCGCGTCAAGCTGGCCGACCGGGCGCTCACCCAGACCAACCCGCTGCTGGGCGTGGCCTCTCAGTTGCTCGCGCTGGCCGGTGGGCGCGCCACCGCCAGTGAGGTGCTCAACCTCGCCGAGGCGGCCCCGGTCCGGTTCCGGTTCGGCTTCACCGACGACGACCTCGACGTCATCGGAGACTGGGTGCGGGAGGCCAACATCCGCTGGGGCTTCGACCGCGAGCACCGCCACCCCTACGGCGTCGACTTCGTGCAGAACACCTGGCGGTTCGGCATCGACCGGGTGCTGGCCGGGGTCGCGATGTCCGAGGACGCCCACGCCTGGCTGGACACCACACTGCCCCTCGACGATGTCGGCAGCAACCGGGTGGAACTGGCGGGCCGGCTGGCCGAGTACATCGAGCAGCTCCGCATCGGTGTCGAGAACCTCAGCGGCACAAAAACTCTGCGCGCATGGTTGACGGCGCTGCGCTCCGGGCTCGACCAGCTCACCGCCGCCCCGGACGCCGATGCGTGGCAGGGCGCCCAGGTCGACCGGGAGTTCGCCGACATCCTCACCGACGCCGGAGCGCAGGCCGAGACGTTGCTGCGCCTGGCCGATGTCAAGGCGCTGCTGGACCGTCACCTCGCCGGCCGGCCCACCCGCGCCAACTTCCGGACCGGCACGCTGACCGTCTGCACGATGGTGCCGATGCGCTCGGTGCCCCACCGGGTGGTGTGCCTGGTGGGTCTCGACGACGGGGTGTTCCCCCGCCAGGGCGTGACCGACGGCGACGACGCACTCGCCCGCGATCCGATGACCGGGGAACGGGACAGCCGTTCCGAGGACCGCCAGTTGCTGCTCGACGCGATCGGCTCGGCCACGGAGCGGCTGGTGATCACCTACACCGGCGCCAACGAGTACTCGGGGCAGCGCAAACCGCCCGCGGTGCCGCTCGTCGAGCTGCTCGACGTCCTCGACGTCACCACACCCCGACCGGTACGCGACCATGTCCACATCCGGCATCCGTTGCAGCCGTTCGATGTTCGCAACGTCACGCCGGGAGCGCTGGGTGCACCGCCGGGTGAGCCGTTCACGTTCGACACCACCGCGCTGACCGCCGCGAAGGTCGCGACCGCCGAGCGCACCGCCAAGCCACCACTGATCGGTGCGCCTCTGCCCACGCCGCCGGCTGACGACGTCGTGCTCGACGATCTCATCGCCTTCTTCAAGGACCCGGTCAAGGGCTTCTTCCGGGCCCTCGATTACACGCTGCCCTGGGACGTCGACGCCGTCGAGGACGGGATGCCCGTCGAGATCGACGCGTTGGCGGAATGGAAGATCGGCGACCGGATGCTCGAGGACATGCTGCGCGGGATGACCCCCGCGCAGGCGCAGCAGGCCGAATGGCGCCGCGGCTCGCTGCCGCCCGGGCGGCTCGGGTGGCGGCAGGCCCAGGAACTGGCGCGGCGGGTGGCGGCCCTGGCGGCCGCGGCCCAACAGCACCGCACGCCCGCGCCGCGCGCGTTCGACGTCGACGTCGCCGTCGGAGCCGGCCGGCGGGTGACGGGTACGGTGCCGCGGGTCCACGGCGAGCGCCTGGTGGCCGTCACGTACTCCAAGCTCGACGGCAGGCATCTTCTCGAATCGTGGATCCGGTTGGTGGCGTTGACCGCCCGCCATCCCGGCCACGACTGGACGGCGGTGTGCATCGGCCGGGCCAAGCGCGGCGATTCGCCGCGCCAGCGGCTGCTCGGTCCGCCCGAGGACGCCACCGGGGTGCTCGCCGATCTCGTCGCGATGTACGACGAGGGCCGCCGCGCCCCGATTCCGTTGCCGCCCAAGACGTCCTACGCGTGGGCCGAGACCGACCACCACCGCGGGGCACCGGCGCGGGAAGCGGGCTGGAAGTGGAAGTCGGGCAAGTATCCCGGCGAGGACGCCGAACCCGCCCACGTGAGGGTCTGGGGTCACGGCCGTCCGCTGGTGGATCTGGTGGCCGCGGGCCTGCCGGGCTACGCGGGCCGGCTGTGGTCCCCGATGCTGCGCGCGGAGAGGACCCTCGACTGATGGAACCGTTCGATCTGCTCGGTCCGCTGCCGGCGCCGCGCAGCACCACGGTGCTGGAAGCCAGCGCAGGCACCGGGAAGACGTTCACCCTCGCCGGGCTGGTCACCCGCTATCTGGCCGAGGGCGTGGCGACGCTGGACCAGATGCTGCTGATCACGTTCGGCCGCGCGGCCAGCCAGGAACTGCGCGAGCGGGTGCGCGCCCAGATCCTCGATGCCCTTCTGGCGCTGGGCGATCCGTCCCGCGCGGGAGACAACGCGCTGCTCGCCCACCTGGTGTCGGGCACTCCCGACGAGGTCGACGTGCGGCGGGAGCGGCTGCGTGACGCGCTGGCCGGGTTCGACGCCGCCACCATCGCGACCACGCATCAGTTCTGCCAGCTGGTGCTGCGGAGCCTGGGCGTGGCCGGGGACACCGATTCCGGGGTGCAGCTGGTCGAGAGCCTCGAGGACGTGGTGTCCGACATCGTCGACGATCTGTATCTCGCGCACTTCGGCCAGGAACGCGACGAGCCGCTGCTGTCCTACGACGCCGCGCTGCACCTGGCGCGCGAGGTCGTCGGCGGTGCCCACACCGAACTGCGGCCGGTCGATCCGGCGCCCGGCACGGACCCGGCGGTGCGGGTCGAGTTCGCGACCGCGGTGTGCGCGGAACTCGAGAAGCGCAAGCGCCGGCTCGGCATCCTGCACTACGACGACCTGCTGTCCCGGCTGGCCGACGCGCTGGAGGCCGACGACTCCCCCGCCCGCGCCCGGATGCGGCGGCGCTGGTCGATCGTGATGGTCGATGAGTTCCAGGACACCGATCCGGTGCAGTGGCAGGTGATCGACCGCGCGTTCAGCGGACACTCCACGGTGATCCTGATCGGCGACCCGAAACAGGCGATCTACGCCTTCCGCGGCGGCGACATCGTCACCTATCTGCATGCCGCCGCCACCGCGGGCCACCAGCGCACGCTCGGCACCAACTACCGCAGCGACGGACCGCTGGTCGACAGCCTGCAGGCGGTGATGCGCGATGCCCGGCTCGGCGATGCGCGCATCGTGGTGCGCCCGGTCGCCGCCGCGCACGCCGCGCACCGCCTCGCGGGCGCGCCGCACAACGCGCCGTTCCGGCTGCGGGTGGTCACCCGCGACCAGTTCGGGGTCCGCCCGGACAAGGTCATCCCGATCGACCGGCTCCGCCGCCACATCCCCCGGGACATGGCCGCCGACATCGCTGCGCTGCTCGCCGGCGGTGCGACGTTCTGCGGGGAACCGCTGGTCCCCGGCGACATCGCGGTGATCGTGGAGAGCCACCGGGATGGCCGCGCCTGCTTCGAGGCGTTGACCGCCGCGAACATCCCGGCCGTCTACACCGGCGACTCGGATGTGTTCGCCTCCCCCGCCGCCGACGACTGGCTGTGCCTGCTCGAAGCCTTCGACCAGCCGCACCGCTCCGGCCTGGTGCGCGCCGCGGCCACCACGATGTTCTTCGGGGAGACGGCGCAATCCCTTGTCGCGCAGGGTGACCGGTTGACCGATCGGATCACCGAGACGTTGCGCGGCTGGGCCGACCACGCCCGGGAACGCGGCGTGGCGGCGGTGTTCGAGGCGGCTCAGCGTGCCGGCATGGGCGAGCGGGTGCTGTCCTGGGTCGACGGCGAACGGCACATGACCGACCTGGCGCACCTGACCCAGCTGCTGCAGGAGACCGCGCACCGCGAACACTTCAGCCTGCCGGCGCTGCGGGACTGGCTGCGCACCCAGCGCGAGGAACGCGGCGGTGCGATCGAACGCAGCCGCCGGCTCGACAGCGACGCGGCCGCCGTGCAGATCATGACGGTGTGGGTGAGCAAGGGGCTGCAGTTCCCGGTGGTGTATCTGCCGTTCGCGTTCAACCGCAACATCCAGACCCGCGACGTGGTGCTCTACCACGAAGGAGACACCCGCTGCCTGCACATCGGCGGCGAGCAGAGCCCCGACCACGACGACGTGCAGCGCCGGGGCCGCCGGGAGGCGGCAGGTGACGACGTCCGGCTCACCTACGTCGCGATGACGCGGGCGCAGTCGCAGGTGGTCGCGTGGTGGGCGCCGTCCAACGACGAACCCAACGGCGGCCTGTCGCGGCTGCTGCGCGGGCGCCGCCCGGGCGAGGCGGTGGTGCCCGATCGCTGCGACCCGCCCCGGATCGACGATCCGGACGCGATGGCGCTGCTGCGGGCATGGGCCGACGCCGGCGGACCGGTGCTCGAGGAATCCGTCATCGCCTCCCCGACGCAGGTCGTGAAGGCGCCTGTCCGAGACGATCTGGACGCCCGCCACTTCCACCGCCGCATCGACACCTCGTGGCGCCGGACGTCGTACTCGGGTCTGATCCGCGCGGCCGAGGAGGCGCCGGGGGTGTCGAGCGAACCGGAGGTGACCGAGCTCGACGACGAGGTCGCCGACGTCCCGGTGTCCGAGTCGGGCGCCCTCGGTGCTGACCTCGCGTCCCCGATGGCCGACCTGCCGACCGGCGCCACGTTCGGCACGCTGGTGCACGCGGTGCTGGAGACCGCCGATCCGTTCGCCGCCGATCTGGCGGCCGAACTCGAGACCCAGATCCGCCGGCATGCGCTGTGGTGGCCGGTCGACGTCGCACCGGCCGACCTGGCCGCGGCGCTGATCCCGATGCACGACACCCCGCTGGGACCGCTGGCGCCCGGCGCCACACTGCGGGCGGTCGGGTTGCGGGACCGGTTGCGGGAGTTGGACTTCGAGTTCCCGCTCGCCGGCGGCGATCTGCGCGGGGCCACGCCGACGATCTCCCTGGCCGACGTCGGCGCGCTGCTGCGCGCCCATCTGCCGCCCGACGACCCGCTCTCGGGGTACGCCGCCCGGCTGTCCAGCGGCGCGCTGGCCGCCCAGTCGCTCAAGGGGTACCTCACGGGGTCGCTGGACGTGGTGCTCCGGATCGACGGCCGCTACCTGGTCGCCGACTACAAGACGAACTGGCTGGGCGACCCGGGCGGCGCCCTCACCGCCGCCGACTACGGGCAGCCGCGGATGGCCGAGGCCATGCTGCACTCCGACTACCCGCTGCAGGCGCTGCTGTACTGCGTTGTGCTGCATCGCTTCCTGCGATGGCGGCTGCCCGGGTACACACCGGAGCGTCACCTGGGAGGGGTGCTGTACCTGTTCGTGCGCGGCATGTGCGGGCCGGCCACACCGGTGGTTGACGGGCATCCGGCCGGGGTGTTCAGCTGGCGGCCGCCCGCGGAACTGATCGAGGCCGTGTCGAATCTGCTCGATGGCGCCGCCCACTCGGAGACACTGGTGCGATGACGGATTCTTCGACCTCCCGCGTCGCGGTCTATTTCGACTTCGACAACATCGTGATCAGCCGCTACGACCAGGTCAACGGCCGCAACTCGTACCAGCGCGACCGGTCGCGGGACGACGGTGCCGGTGAGTTCGCGGACAAGCTGCGGCGCGCCACCGTCGACGTCGGCGCCATCGTCGACTTCGCGTCGTCGTTCGGCACGCTGGTGCTCACCCGCGCGTACGCCGACTGGTCGTCCGACGTCAACGCGAACTACCGGCACCAACTGGTGGGCCGCGCCGTCGATCTGGTGCAGCTGTTCCCGGCCGCCGCCTACGGCAAGAACGGCGCCGACATCCGCCTGGCCGTCGACGCGGTCGAGGACATGTTCCGGCTCCCGGACCTGACCCACGTCGTGATCGTCGGTGGCGACTCCGATTACATCGCGTTGGCGCAGCGCTGCAAGCGTCTCGGCCGCTACGTCGTCGGCATCGGGGTGGCGGGCTCGTCCAGCCGCTCGCTGGCCGCCGCGTGCGACGAGTTCGTCACCTACGACGCGCTGCCCGGCGTCCCGGTGTTCGAACCCGAGGAGCCCCGGCCCGAGACGCCGCCGAAGAAGCGTGGCCGACGCCCGAAGGTGCAGGACAACACCCCGGTGGAACCCGAGGACGAGCCCGACCCGCTGGATGCGGCGACGGCACTGCTCACCCGCGCGCTGCACATCGGTTTGGAGAAGGACGACGTGGACTGGCTGCACAATTCGGCGGTCAAGGCCCAGATGAAGCGGATGGACCCGTCGTTCTCCGAGAAGTCGCTCGGCTACAAGTCGTTCAGCGAATTCCTGCGCTCGCACGACGACCTCGTCGAGCTCGACGAGAGTTCGACGGCCCGCCGGGTCCGGCTGCGGGGGGAATCACCGTGACCGTGACGACGCTCGACGCGTTCGACGAGCTGCTCGAACCCGCCGATGTCCATGTGGCGCAGCGGCTCTCGACGCTGACCGGCGAGTCGGACCCGACCGTGGCCCTGGCGGTGGCATTCGCGGTGCGGGCGGTACGCGCCGGCTCGGTGTGCGTGGATCTGCGATCGGTCGCCCAGCAGGTCGGTCAGCCCGAATTGCCCTGGCCCGCACCGCAGACCTGGCTGCGGGCCGTGCAGGCCAGCCCGCTGGTGGACAAGCAGGTGCTGCATCTGATGTCCGATCGCAGCGCCGACCTGCTCTACCTCGACCGGTACTGGCGCGAGGAGCAGCAGGTCCGCGACGACGTGCTGGCGCTGCTGGCCTCGCCGCTGCCCGCCGCGGTGCCCGGCCTCGAGCGGCTGTTCCCCGCCGGGTGGGAAGAGCAGCGTCGCGCCGCGGAAGTTGCTCTGGCGCAATCGCTCACGGTGCTGACGGGCGGGCCGGGCACCGGGAAGACGACCACGGTCGCGCGGCTGCTCGCGCTGCTCGCCGAGCAGGCCGCACTCGCGGGCCGGCCGCCGCTGCGCATCGCGCTGGCTGCCCCGACGGGCAAGGCGGCGGCACGTCTGCTCGAAGCGGTGCGCGCGGAACTCGACAAACTCGACGCCCAGGACCGCGACCGGCTACCGGAGCTGACGGCCTCGACACTGCACCGCCTGCTGCGGCCGCGGCCGGACAACGCGTCGCGCTTCCGACACCACCGGGAGAACCGGCTGCCGCACGACGTCATCGTGGTCGACGAGACGTCGATGGTGTCGCTGACGCTGATGGCCCGGCTCCTCGAGGCGGTGCGCACCGACAGCCGGCTCATCCTGGTCGGCGACCCCGACCAGCTGGCCTCGGTGGAGGCGGGCGCGGTGCTGGCCGACCTCGTGGACGGTCTGGGCGCCCGCACCGGCGTGCGCATCGCGGCGCTGCAGACCTCGCACCGGTTCGGGGCGAGCATCGGCACGCTGGCCTCGGCCATCCGTGACGGCGACGCCGACCGGGCGGTCGAGGTGTTGCGTGACGGCGGGGAGCACATCGAGTGGCTGGCCGTCGATGATCCGGGCGAACGGCTGCGGCCCGTGCTGCTGCCGCACGCGCTGCGGCTGCGGGAGGCGGCGATCCTCGGTGATGCGCGGGCGGCGGCCGGCACGCTCGACGAGCACCGGCTGCTGTGCGCCCACCGTCGCGGCCCCTCGGGCGTCGCGTACTGGAACCGTCAGGTCGAGAGGTGGCTCACCGACGCGACCGGCGAGCCGATCTGGGCGGACTGGTATGCCGGGCGACCGGTGCTGGTGACGGCCAACGACTACGGGCGCAGGCTCTACAACGGCGACACCGGGGTGGCCGTCGTGCGTGGCGAGTCGCTGACCGTGGCGATCGGCGAGCAGGAGTTCGCCGCCGGCCGGCTGTCCGACGTCGAGACCATGCACGCGATGACGATCCACAAGAGCCAGGGCAGCCAGGCCGACGAGGTGACCGTGCTGCTGCCCGCCGAGGAGTCGCGGCTGCTGACCCGCGAGCTGTTCTACACCGCGGTCACCCGCGCGAAGTCGCGCGTGCGGGTGGTCGGCACGGAGGCGTCGGTGCGGGCGGCCGTCGCCCGGCGCGCAGTGCGCGCCTCCGGACTGGCCCGCCGCCTCGCCTGACGGGGCGCACTTTCTGCCAACGGTCGGTCAATTTCTGCCAGCCGAAATGAACCCGGGCACCCGCCGGTTTCGTAGGTCAGATCACCAAGATCAACCCACGAAGAAGGCCCGATCATGAAGAAGTTCACCGTCACCACCGCCGCTGCAGCCGCGCTGACCGCCGGCCTGGTCGGACTGGCTGCCCCCGCGCTGGCCGCCCCGACCGGCGGCAACGCCGCCGACACCATCAGCGCGCTGGAGGCTCAGGGCAACCGCGTCGTCGTCACCCGCCAGTCGAGCACGCCGCTGGACAAGGCGTCCGTCGTCTCGGTCACCCGGGGCCCCGCGATCCCGCAGGGCGTGCCCTTCGCGACCTCGCAGGGCGACAACAACCGCACGGTGCGCAACCAGACCGTGTACGTCACGGTCCGATAACCCGCTCGACGAAATCGGGGCGCCCTCGAACCGAGGGCGCCCCTTTTTCGTGGAACCAGCTGTAACGGTGGGCCGAGAGGGCCACACCACGCAGCAAGACAACGTCGTCGACACGAAGGAGCACCACCATGACCAAGACCACCGTCCTCGCGGGCATCGCCACCGGACTGGCCGCCGCGGCACTGAGCCTGGCCGGCCCGGCCCTCGCCGCACCGACCGGCGCCGGTCAAGCCGACGCCACCATCATGGCGCTCGAGGACCAGGGCAACCGCGTGATCGTCACGCGGCTCTCCAGCACCCCGCTGCGGGACGCGTCGGTCGTGTCCATCACCCACGGCGTGGACGTCCGTCAGGGCGTGCCGTTCGCCACCTCACAGGGCGACAACTTCCGGTCGATCAGCAACCAGACGGTCTACGTCACCGTGAAGTGAGGGGTCAGCCGCTATGATCGTTGAGCCATGCGCGTTGACGGGCGGGACATCGTCGTCTCGGGGAGCCTGCTCCAACCACTGACCCGGCGCACCAACGACATTCTGCGGCTCGCGCTCTCGGGGATCTTCCTCGTCGTCGTCATCACCAGCTCGCTGATCACCCGCAACGAATGGGAAGCGCTGGAACAGTCGATCTCCGAGATCGTCGGCGTGCTCAGCCCCACGCAGTCCAACACCGTCTACCTGATCTACGGCATCGCGATTCTCGCGCTGCCCTTCGTGATCCTGATCGGTCTGATCGTCGCGCGGCAGTGGAAACTCCTGGGCGCGTACGCGGCGGCCGGGATCGCCGCGATCCTGCTGCTGTCCATCACCGGCAACGGCATCGCGGCGCCGCAGTGGCATTTCGACCTCAGCGAGCGGCTCGACACCGTGCTCTCGCAGTTCCTCGACGATCCGCGCTGGATCGGGATGCTCGCGGCGGTGCTGACGGTGTCGGGTCCGTGGCTGCCGGCGCGGTGGCGACGCTGGTGGTGGGCGCTGCTGCTGGCGTTCGTGCCGATCCACCTGGTCGTCAGCGCCGTCGTGCCGGCCCGGTCGCTGCTCGGCCTGTCGGTCGGCTGGTTCGTCGGCGCCCTGGTCGTCCTCGTCGTCGGCACCCCCGCGCTCGAAGTCCCTCTCGACGGCGCCGCTCGCGCGATGGCGCGGCGCGGCTTCCGGGTGGCAGCGCTGCGCGTGGTCCGGCCGGCGGGACGAGGACCCATGGTGCTCACCGCAACTCAGGACCGTACCGTCGACCACGGCGACCCCGACGAGGGCGACGCGGTCGTCGAACTGTACGGGCCGCATCAGCGCGGTGGCGGCTTCCTGCGGCAGTTCTGGCGCAAGCTGCGGCTGCGCGACAGCGAGACCGCGCCGCTGCAGACGTCCATGCGCCGGGCGGTGGAACACCGTGCGCTGATGGCCATCGCGGTCGGCGATCTGGCGCTGGCGAACACCTCGCCGATCGCGGTGTCGGCGCTCGAACGCGGCTGGACGCTCTACGCGCACCGGCCGGCGCGGGGGACGCCCCTCGACGCCTGCGCCGAACACACGCCCGTCAGCCGGGTCTGGGACGCGCTCGGAATCCTGCACAGTCAGCAGATCTCGCACGGTGATCTGCGCAGCAAGGAGATCACCGTCGTCGACGGCACCCCGCAGTTCGGCGGCTTCGCCCTCGCCGAATACGGTGCCTCCGAGGCACATCTGCACACCGACATCGCGCAGCTCCTCGTCACCACCACCGACCTGTACGGCGCCGAGAAGGCGGTGGCGGCCGCGATCACGGTGTTCGGCAACGACGCTGTCCTCGCCGCCTCCCGCCGGCTCACCAAAGCGGCGATGCACCAGGGTCTCCGGAACTCGGTGCGCGACGCGGGCTCGGTGATGTCGGCGGCGCGGGAGGAGGTCAAGCGCCAGACCGGGGCCGACCAGATCACCACCGCGACGATCACGCGTTTCACCCGCAGCCAGCTGATCCAGACGGTGCTGCTGGTGGCGCTCGTCTATGTCGCCTATCCGTTCATCAGCTCGGTGCCGGTGTTCTTCTCCGAACTGGGGTCGGCGAATTGGTGGTGGGCGGTGGCCGGGCTGCTGGTCTCGGCGCTGAAGTACCTGGGTGCCGGCGCGGCGCTGTGGGCGTGCGCGGACGGCCTGGTCAGCTTCCGCAATCTCGCGATCATGCAGGTGGCCAACACGTTTGCCGCGACCACCACACCCGCGGGCGTCGGCGGGCTCGCGCTGAGCACCCGGTTCCTGCAGAAGGGCGGGCTGGGCGCGCTGCGGGCGACGACGGCGGTGGCGCTGCAGCAGTCGGTGCAGGTGCTCACCCACATCACGCTGCTGATCATCTTCAGTGCCGCCGCGGGTGCGTCGGCGAACCTGTCCCGGTTCGTGCCCGGCGCCACGGTGCTGTACCTGATCGCCGGTGCGGCGCTGGGCGCGGTCGGGGTGTTCCTGTTCGTACCCAAGCTGCGGCGCTGGCTGGCCACCGCGGTGCGGCCGCGGCTCAAGGAGGTCCTCGACGACCTGGTCGAGCTGGCCCGCGAGCCGAAGCGGCTCGCGCTGATCATACTGGGTTGTGCGGCAACGACTCTCGGTGCGGCGCTGGCGCTGTGGGCGAGCATCGAGGCGTTCGGCGGCAACGCCAGCTTCGTCACAGTCACGATCGTGACGATGGTCGGCGGCACGCTGGCCTCGGCGGCGCCGACGCCCGGCGGTGTCGGCGCCGTGGAGGCCGCGCTGATCGGCGGTCTCGCCGCGTTCGGCGTGCCCGCCGCGGTCGCGGTGCCCTCGGTGCTGCTGTACCGGATCCTGACGTGCTGGCTGCCGGTGTTCATCGGCTGGCCGATCATGCGCTGGCTCACCCGCCGCGACATGATCTGACCACCCCCCCCTGTGCGCCGGAATAGCGTTCCGGGTTGCGATTTCTCGCTCACAGCGACCAGGAATGCGCTTCCGCGGGCAGGGCCTACCGGGGTAAGAGAATCGCGGTGAGACAAACCGGTGTCGGCAGGCCGGCGATCGGACACCATTTCGCGGTGACCCGTGTGATCCGTTTCAACGCCTTCGACATGAACTGCGTCGCCCACCAGTCTCCCGGCCTGTGGAAGCACCCCGACGACCAGTCCTGGCGCTACAAGGACCTGCGGTACTGGACCGATCTGGCCCAACTCCTCGAGCGCGGCCGCTTCGACGGCCTGTTCATCGCCGACGTGCTGGGCACCTACGACGTCTTCGGCGGCAGTGACGAGGCCGCGATCCGCCAGGCCGCCCAGGTCCCGGTCAACGACCCGCTGCTGCTGGTGTCGGCGATGGCGTACGTCACCGAGCACCTGGGCTTCGGCATCACCACCGGCACCGGCTTCGAGCACCCCTACCCGTTCGCGCGCCGCATCTCCACCCTCGACCACCTCACCGGCGGCCGCATCGGCTGGAACGTCGTCACCGGGTATCTGCCCGCGGCCGCCCGCAACATGGGCCAGACCGACCAACCCGCCCACGATGCCCGCTACGACCACGCCGACGAGTACCTCGAGGTGCTCTACAAGCTCTGGGAGGGTTCGTGGGAGGACGACGCCGTCGTGCGTGACGCGGCGCGCGGCGTCTTCACCGATCCCGACAAGGTGCACCACATCGGCCACGAGGGAACGCATTTCAGCGTGCCCGGCATCCACCTTTCCGAACCGTCCCCCCAGCGCACCCCGGTGATCTACCAGGCCGGCGCCTCACCGCGCGGGGTGCGGTTCGCCGCCGAGAACGCCGAGGCCATCTTCACCGCGGCCCCGACGAAGGTGATCCTGCGGGACACCGTGTCCACAGTTCGGCGCGAGCTCGAACTGGCCGGCCGCGATCCGTACTCGGTGAAGATCTTCAACCTGTCGACGATCATCACCTCCGCCACCGAGGACGAAGCGCACGCCAGGCACGCCGAGTACCTGTCCTACGGTGACCCGGAGGGTGCTCTCGTGTTCATGTCGGGGTGGATGGGCGTGGACCTGGCCCGCTACGGCCTCGACGAACCAGTGGGCAACGTCGATTCGAACGCGATCCTGTCCGCGGTCGAGGCGTTCCAGTCCGCGGATCCCGACGGCCGCGAGTGGGCGGTCCGCGACATCGCCGAGTGGGGAAAGATCGGTGGCATCGGTCCCCGTTTCGTGGGATCCGGTGCGCAGGTCGCCGACTCGCTGCAGGAATGGGTCGACGAGACCGATGTCGACGGCTTCAACCTGGCCTACGCGATCACGCCGGGTTCGTTCGAAGAGTTCGTCGACCATGTGGTGCCCGAACTCACCGCCCGCGGTGCCTACCAGTCGGCGTACACGCCGGGCACGCTGCGGCACAAGCTGCACGGGCGCGGCGACCGGCTGCCCGACGAGCACCGCGGCGCGGGATACCGCGTCGGAGGGCCGACTTCGACGATCATCGACCGCCCATCCACGGTGCCGTCGTCGCCGGCGTCGGTCGCCGCGCAGCCGACGCGCGGCCGCTGACCCGACGGAGGAGAAGACATGACCATCCAATTGCACTGGTTCCTGCCGACATACGGCGACAGCCGGCTCATCGTCGGCGGCGGGCACGGCACCCCCGCGGGGGCGGCGCACAGCGACCGGGACGCATCCATCGACTATCTGGCGTCGATCGTGCGGGCCGCAGAGAGCTTCGGTTTCACGGGTGCGCTCATCCCGACGGGCGCGTGGTGCGAGGACGCGTTCATCACCGCGGCCCTGCTGGCCCGCGAGACGACGTCGCTGGCGTTCCTGGTGGCGTTCCGACCCGGCCTGGTGAGCCCCACCCTGTCGGCCCAGATGGCGGCGACGTTCGCCCGCCACGCCCCCGGCCGCATCCTGTTGAACGTGGTGGTCGGCGGCGAGGCCCACGAGCAGCGCGCCTTCGGCGATCACCTCGACAAGGACGGGCGCTACCGACGCTGCGACGAGTTCCTCGACGTGGTGCGGCGGCTGTGGGCCGGCGAGACGGTCTCCCTGCAGGGCGAGCACATCCACGTCGAGGAGGCCTCGCTGGCTGGTCCACCGAACCCGGTGCCGCCGTTGTACTTCGGCGGGAGTTCCGCTGCCGCGGGTCCGGTGGCCGCCCGGCACGCCGACGTGTACCTCACCTGGGGTGAACCACCGGAGGCGGTCCGGCAGAAGATCGAGTGGATCCGCGGGCTGGCGGACGCGCAGGGGCGGCCCGTGCGGTTCGGCATCCGGCTGCACACCATCTCCCGCGACAGTGCCGACGCCGCATGGGCCGAGGCGGACCGGTTGGTCGGCGCGCTGGACGAGGAGACCGTCCGCAGCGCGCAGCAGGGCCTGCACCGCAGCGAATCCGAGGGGCAGAAGCGGATGCTCGCGCTGCACGAGCAGCATCGCAGCAACGGCTCGTGGCACGACGCCCGCACCCTGGAGGTGGCGCCCAACCTGTGGGCAGGCGTGGGGCTGGTGCGCGGCGGTGCCGGTACGGCGCTGGTGGGCAGTCACCGGGAGGTGGCCGACCGCATCGCGGAATACGCCGAGGTGGGCATCGACGAGTTCATCTTCTCGGGCTATCCGCACCTCGAAGAGCTGTACTGGTTCGGCGAGGGCGTGATCCCGATCCTGCGCGACCGCGGCCTGTTCGCGGCGCAGACGCATACGGCCGCGCCGGCGGCCATTCCGTTCGTCGGCGCCGCGCGGTGACGGTGTCGCTGCCGGCCGATGCGGTCCTCGATGTCGCGGCGAAGCTCGCCGGTCAGTTCGAGATCGACGCGGCCACCCGCGACGAGCAGCGGCAGCTTCCCTACGACCAGGTGGCAGCGCTGAAAGAGTCCGGGCTGCTGACCATTTCCGTACCGGAGCGGTACGGCGGCACGGGGGCGTCGGCGACGGTGCTGGCCGAGGTGTTCCGTCTCCTGGCCCACGCCGACCCCTCGATCGCCCAGATCCCGCAGTCGCACGTCACCTTTCTCGAGGCGCTGCGCCTGCAGGGCACCGAGGCCCAGAAGGAGTTCTTCTTCGGCAGCGTCGGGGACGGCGCGCTGTTGGCCAACGCACAGTCCGAGCGGGGCCCGCACACCATCGACGTGGACACCACGTCCTTGCGGCGGCAGCCCTCCGGCGGCCATGTGTTGTCGGGTCGCAAGTACTACTGCACCGGCGCGCTGTTCGCGGACTGGATTCTGGTGCGCGCCTCCGTCACTGACGGTTCCGGCGCCGCGCCGACGGCGGCGACACCCAAGGCGATCGCGTTCGTCGCCCGCGACACACCCGGTGTGGAGGTGGTCGACGACTGGGACGGCATGGGGCAGCGCACCACGGCGTCGGGGACGGCGATCCTCGACGACGTCGTGGTCCCCGCCGAGCACGTGGTGCCGTTCAGCCCGATCTTCGCGGGGCCGTCCACCTACGGCGCGCGGGCGCAGTTGTGGCACGCCGCGATCGACGTCGGTCTCGCGACCGGCGCGCTGGCCGCGGGTGTGCGTGAGTCCGGCCGCGCCAGGCCGCATTTCGAGGCGCGGGTGCAGACCGCGACCGAGGACCCGACGCTCATCGCCGCCGCCGGCGAGCTGACGGTCACGGTGCGCGGTGCGCAGGCGCTGCTCGCCGAGGCCGCTCGGCGGGTGGACGCGGCAGAGGACGCCCTGACGCCGCAGTCGGCGGCGGAGGCGTCGATCGCGGTGGCGGTGGCGAAGGTGGCCGCCACGCGCGCCGCGCTGGCAGCCGCCGAGGGGTTGTTCGAATTGGGCGGCACGCGAAGCGCTTCGGCGGCAGCGAATCTGTCCCGGTTCTGGCGCGACGCGCGCACTCACACGCTGCACGATCCGACGCGCTGGAAACTGCAGCACATCGGTCGGTACACGCTGTCGGGAACCGTGCCGCCGCGGCACGGTCAGATCTGAGGCGTCAGCAGAGCTGTCCGGCGAACACCGCACCGGTGACGAGCGCGATGACGATTGCCACGTTCGGCATTCCGCTGGACAGCGCGAGGACGACGCCGGCGACGGCGGCGATCAGCACCGTGATCATCAGAAAAGCGACGACCCAGTTGATGTCGTGGGACGCGCGAACCGCATGCGATGGCTCGACCTGCTGCGGGACCATCGCGCCCTCGCCGAATCCGACCATGTCCGCCCTTTCTGTGATTGCGGACACACTATAACTCCACCATGAGCTACATCACAGCAAAGGCGTCGATCTTGTGACCTGTGAGAAAAGTCGAAAGCTGTACTAACAGAAGTGTTTAGCGTGCCTAACCGCATGATCGGACCCGGGTACGGTGGTCCGCGGTGAGGTTCACGAGGCTGGCCGCGCTGGCGGCCGTGACGATGACGCTGGTGCAGTGCGCGCCGCCCCCGGAGCCGCCGCCGGCGTCGCCCGACCCACCGCCGGCACCGCAACCGTCGACGCAAGCGGCCCCACGACCTCCGACCGTCAGCCCGGTCACCGCCGCCGACCTCGGCGCGACCTGGCGGCCCGGCTGCCCGGTGGGCCCCGACGCGCTGCGCCGCGTCGAGCTGGACCACTGGGGCGTCGACGGACGGCGCCACCGCGGAGAACTGGTGGTCAACGCCGACGTGGTGGACGCCGTCGTCGACGTGTTCGCCCAGCTCACCGCCCTTCGCTTTCCGATCGAGAAGATGCAGAGCCCCGACCGCTACCCCGGCGCCGAGGACGAGCTGTCGATGCGCGACAACAACACCTCGGCCTACAACTGCCGCGGCATCCCGGGCTCGGACAGCTGGTCGCTGCACGCTTACGGACGCGCGGTGGACATCAACCCACGGATCAATCCCTACCTCGATGCCCGGGGCCACTTCGAACCCGCCAACGGGGGCCCGTGGCTGGACCGCACCCGCACCGACCCCGGCATGTTCCACGACGGCGACCCCGCCGTCGAGGCCTTCACCGCACGGGGCTGGCGGTGGGGCGGTCACTGGCGCACACCGCTGGACTACCAGCATTTCGAGCTGCGCTGAGGCCGTCACATCACGATTTCGTCAGATCGTGAACCCCCACGGGGTTTCTTCCGTGTCGTAAATTTAGGCGCTTCTCGAGAACACGGGAGACAGAGCTGCTTCACCGAATCGCTTCGCTCGCTCTCGCCGCGCCACGTCGGATCGTGGGCGCGGCGGCGGCGCTCACCGTCGCGCTCGCCGTCCTCGGCGTGCCGGTGGCCGCCAGCCTGTCCCCCAGCGGCTTCGCCGACCCCGGCAGCGAATCGGCGCGCGCGTCGCGAACACTGACCGAGACCTTCGGTCAGGGCGACGTCGTGATGCTGATCGTGGTGTCCTCGCCCGATGGTGTCGACAGCCCCGCCGCGCGCGACACCGGGCAGCGCATCGCCCAGCGCGTCGCCGACCATCCGCACGTCGCCACCGTCTCGTCGGCCTGGACCACCCCGCCCGCCGCCGCGGCGGACCTGATCAGCCGGGACCGGACGTCAGGCCTGGTCGTCGTCGGTATCACCGGCACCGAGGCCGAGCAGCAGACGTACGCCAAGGAGATCGACCGGGACGTCACGCGCGACGTGCCCGCGGGCGTCACGGTGCGCACCGGCGGTACCGCGATGGTCAACGTCCAGATCACCGAGCACTCGCAGCGCGATCTGCTGCTGATGGAGGGCCTGGCGATCCCGCTGAGCTTCCTGGTGCTGGTCTGGGTGTTCGGTGGGCTGCTGGCCGCCGCACTGCCGGTGGCGATCGGCGTGATGGCGATCGTCGGGGCGCTGGCGGTGCTGCGGGTGGTCACCTTCGCCACCGACGTGTCGATCTTCGCGCTGAACCTGGCCACCGCGATGGGCCTGGCCCTGGCCATCGACTACACACTGCTGATCCTGAGCCGGTACCGCGACGAGCTCGCCGGCGGCGCCGGCCGCACCGAGGCCGTGCGCCGCACCATGGCCACCGCCGGGCGCACGGTGATCTTCTCAGCGACGACGGTGGCGCTGTCGATGTCGGTGATGGTGCTGTTCCCGATGCACTTCCTCAAGTCGTTCGCCTACGCGGGCGTGGCGACGGTCGCGTTCGCGGCGGCCGCCGCGGTCGTCGTCACCCCGGCCGCGCTGGTGCTGCTCGGTGACCGGCACGACTCCCTCGACGTGCGCCGGCTGGCCCGCCGGCTGCTGCGTCGGCCCGACCCGCAACCGGTCCCGGTCGAACAGCGCTTCTGGTACCGCTGCGCGCAGACGGTGATGCGGCGCGCACTGCCGCTGGGCCTGGCTGTCGTCGTGCTGCTGACCGTCGCGGGCCTGCCGTTCCTCGGCGTGCGGTGGGGCTTTCCCGACGACCGGGTGCTGCCGCAGTCGGCGTCGGCGCATCAGGTCGGCGACCAGCTGCGGCGCGACTTCGCCGACAACACCGACACCGCGGTCACCGTCGTCGTCCCCGACACCCAGGGCCTCGGCCCAGCCGAACTGTCCGCCTATGCCGGCGCACTGTCACGGGTGCCCGACGTGGTCGCCGTCTCCGCACCGACCGGCACGTACGTCGACGGGGTCGCGTCGGGCCCGCCGTCGGCACCGACCGGCGAGAAGGACGGCCGCGCGTTCCTCACCGTCGCCAGCAGCGCACCGTTGTTCTCCGACGCGTCGGAGCGGCAACTCGACGGGCTGCACGCCGTGCCGGGACCCGGCGGTCGCGCCGTCGAGATGACGGGCACCGCGCAGACCAACCGCGACAGCGTCGACGCGATCACCTCCACGCTGCCGCTGGTGCTCGGCCTGATCGCCGTCATCATGTTCGCGCTGCTGTTCCTTCTCACCGGCAGCATCGTCGTCCCGCTCAAAGCGCTTGTACTGAACGTCCTTTCGCTGACCGCGGCGTTCGGCGCGCTGGTGTGGGTGTTCCAGGACGGCCACCTGGGCGGGCTGGGCACCACCCCGACCGGCACGCTGGTCGCCAACATGCCGGTGCTGCTGTTCTGCATCGCGTTCGGCCTGTCAATGGACTACGAGGTGTTCCTCGTCGCACGTATCCGCGAGTTCTGGCTCGCCACCGGACAATCCGACGAGTCGGTGGCGCTGGGCATCGCCTACACGGGCCGCATCATCACCGCCGCGGCACTGATCATGTCGATCTCGTTCGCGGCGCTGATCGCGGCGAGCACGTCGGTGATGCGGATGTTCGGCCTCGGCCTGACGCTGGCGGTCCTCGTCGACGCGACACTCGTACGCATGGTCGCGGTGCCCGCGTTCATGCGCCTGATGGGGGGCTGGAACTGGTGGGCGCCGCACTGGCTCAAGCGGATCCACCGCCGCCTCGGCCTCGAGGAGGCACCGGCGGCCCCGCCGCCACGAGAACCCACAGAACGGATATCGCCATGACCCCCATCAGCGTCATCGCGGGCGTCCAAGGCGCCCTACCGCCGCACCGCTACAGCCAGCAGGAGGTCACCGACGCGTTCCTCGCCGTGCCGGCGTTCGCCGGGCTCGACGAGGTGGTGCGCGGTCTTCACGAACACGCCAAGGTCCGCGCGCGGCACTTCGTGCTGCCCCTCGACCGGTACCCGGCCCTGCAGGACTTCGGCGAGGCCAACGACATCTACCTCGAGCACGCCGTCGATCTCGGCTGCGAGGCGCTGACCGCGGCGCTCGACGAAGCAGGCCTGCGCGCAAGCGATCTCGACCTGATCATCACCACGACGGTCACCGGCGTCGCGGTGCCCTCCCTGGACGCGCGCGTCGCGGGCCGGCTGGGACTGCGACCGGACGTGCGCCGGGTGCCGCTGTTCGGGCTGGGGTGCGTCGCCGGGGCCGCCGGCATCGCGCGGATGCACGACTATCTGCGCGGAGCTCCCGGGCAGACCGCCGCGCTCGTGTCGGTGGAACTGTGCTCACTGACCTATCCGGCGGCCGAGCCGACGATGGCGAGCCTGGTGGGCAGCGCGCTGTTCGGTGACGGCGCGGCCGCGGTGGTCGCCGTCGGCGAGGACCGCGCCGAACAGGTGGACCCCCGCGGTCCCGCGGTGGTGGACACCTGCAGCCGGATGTACCCCGACTCACTGGACACCATGGGGTGGAAGGTCGGCAGGAACGGCTTCGCGCTGATCCTGTCGGCCGATCTGCCCGATCTGATCGACCGCTATCTGGCCGATGACATGTCCGCGTTCCTCGGCGGGCACGGCCTGGCGGTCGACGACATCGCGGCGTGGGTGTCGCATCCCGGCGGCCCCAAGGTGATCGAGGCGATCACCGCCGCGCTCGGCCTCGGTGACGACGCCCTGGAGCTGACGTGGCGCTCGCTCGCCGAGGTCGGCAACCTGTCGTCGTCGTCGGTGCTGCACGTGCTGCGCGACACCATCGCCAAGAAGCCACCGGCCGACCAGCCCGGGCTGCTGATGGCGATGGGGCCGGGCTTCTGCTCGGAGCTCGTCCTGCTGCGCTGGCGGTGACCGGTGCTGGCCTACACACTGCTGATCGCCGCGGTCGCCGCCGAGCGCATCGCCGAACTCGTTGTCTCGCAACGCAACCTGCGATGGAGCCGGGAGCGGGGCGGCGTGGAGTTCGGCGCCGGCCACTACCCGGTGATGGTGGTGCTGCACACCGCGCTGCTGGTCGCCTGTCTGGTGGAGGCCGCGCACCGCGAGTTCCTGCCCGCGCTGGGGTGGCCGATGCTGGCGGTGGTGCTGGCCGCGCAGGCGCTGCGGTGGTGGTGCATCGCCACGCTCGGGCGGCAGTGGAACACCCGGGTGGTCGTCGTGCCCGGCGGAGGCCGCGTCACCGGTGGGCCCTACCGGTACCTGCGTCACCCGAACTACGTGGCGGTCGTCGTGGAGGGCATCGCGCTGCCCCTGGTGCACACCGCGTGGATCACCGCGCTGGTGTTCACGGCCCTCAACGCCGGGCTATTGCGCACCCGGATCACCGTCGAGAACCGGGCCCTGGAGCGGCTGCCGTGATCGACCTGCTGGTCGCCGGCGGCGGACCCGCGGGCCTGGCGACGGCGATCCACGCCGCGCGTCGCGGTCTGCAGACCGTGGTGATCGAGAAGCGCCCGGGCGCGATCGACAAGGCGTGCGGAGAGGGACTGATGCCGCACGCGGTGCGCGAACTCGGCCTGCTCGGCGCCCATCCCGCGGGTGTGCCGTTCCGCGGCATCACCTACCTCGACGGAAAGCGTTCCGTCAGCGCCGCGTTCGCGTCGGGACCCGGTCTGGGGGTGCGCCGGACGGCACTGCATCGCGCGCTCCTCGACGCCGCAGGCGCGGCCGGGGTACGCATCGAGACCGGCACCGTCGGTGCCGTCACCCAGGACGACGACGGCGTGTGCGTCAACGGCATCCGGGCGCGCTACCTGGCCGCGGCGGACGGCCTGCACTCCCCCGTGCGCGCCGGCCTGGGCCTGCACCGCCCCGGCCCGGCGACCCGCCGGTGGGGGTTCACCCGGCATGTCGGTGTCGCACCGTGGTCGGACTGCGTGGAGGTGTACTGGGCCGCGGACCCGGCTGCCGGGGAGGCGTACGTGACGCCCGTCGCCGGGGACTGCGTCGGGGTGGCGATCCTGAGTTCCCGGCAGGGCGGGTTCGACGAGCACCTGGCCGCGTTCGGAGCGCTGCGCGACCGGCTCGCCGGCCACCCGAACGAACCCGACCGGGCGGCGGGACCGTTGCGGCAGCGGGTCGCGCGCCGGGTGGTGGGCCGCGTCCTGCTCGTGGGCGACGCGGCGGGCTACGTCGACGCGCTGACCGGTGAGGGACTCGGGCTGTCGTTCGCGGCGGCCCGCACGCTGGTCGACAGCGTGGTCGCCGACCGGCCGGCCGACTACGAACGGCGCTGGCGGAAGACCACCCGGCGCTACCGGCTGATGACCGCCGGGGTGCTGCGGGCCAGCGGGTCCCCGCTGCGGCCCCTCATCGTGCCGGCCGCCCGCCTGGCGCCGCCGGTGTTCACCCGTATCGTGAACCTACTCGCCGAGTAGCACCGCGCCGTCGCGGTAGATCGAGATCGCATTGCGCCCTTCGGATTTGGCGGCATAGAGCGCCTTGTCGGCGCGGTCGAGCAGCTCGCGCACCGCGGTGTCGGGATCCGATCCGGTGAGCCGCCACGGCCGCAGCGTCGCCACACCGACACTGATCGTCACGGTGCCCGTGTCGGTGCCGCCGTGCGGTATCGAAAGCGAGCGGATCGCCCGCACCAGGCCCTTGGCGAACCCGGAGGCGTCGTCGCAGCCCGACAGCACGACCGCGAACTCCTCTCCGCCGTAACGTGCGGCCACGCACACGCTGGGATCGGCCAGATGCGCCAGCACCTCGGCGAGGTGGCGGAGGCATTCGTCGCCGGCCTGATGCCCGTACAGATCGTTGAACGACTTGAAATGGTCGATGTCGACGAACAGCGCCGTCACCTGCTCGCCGTCTTCGGCTGCGCGGCGCCAGATCTCGGCCGCCCGCTGGTCGAGGCCGCGCCGGTTGGCCAGCCCGGTGAGCGGGTCGGTGTTCGCCATGTCGGTCAGTGAGTCCTGCACCTCGCGCTCCAGCGTCACGTCGCGCATGATCGCGGCGGTCAGTCCGTCGGCGGTGCGCCGGCTGTGCAGCACGTACCAGCCCCATGATCCGTCGGTGCGCCGGACACGGAACGGTGCTGAGGCCCCGGGATCCGAGGCGGGGAAGTCGGCGCGGGCGTCGCGGTCGTCGGGATGGATGTGGTCGAGCCAGCGCGCCTTGGTGATGGGGCCGTCGGGGATGTCGAGGATCTCGTGGCCCTCGCTGGCGCGGTGCAGCACGTTGCCGTCGGCGTCGACGAGGATCACCACGTCGCCGGTCAGTTCGGCGATCAGTTCGTACGCCTTGTGGCTGGCGTCGTCGAGGGCGACCAGGCGCTCACGGTCCTCGAGCGCGGCGGCGACCAGCACGACCATCGTGAACGCGCCCAGCACGAACACCTGCGCGGAGATCATCGACTGGCCGGGGTCGTCCAGCGACGCGGCGAACGGGCCGTACCCGGCAAAGGTGCTGCCGAGCACCAGAGCCGAGCCGATCGCCATCTCGGCGAACGCCGACGCGATGCCCGAGCGGATCAGCACCAGCAGCGCGGGCAGCCCGGTGAGGAACACCAGCACGAAGCTCGACTTCGTCGCGGACGCCGCGCAGAGGCCGACGGTCACCGCGGTCATCATCGTGAACCACGCCACCTCGTGAACGGTGTGCCGGCGCGCGTAGTGCCGCCACCGCAGCATCAGCGGGACCAGGAAGGCGATACCGACGGCCTCGGTGAGGTACCAGGCCATCGCGGCGAAGGCCAGTGCCCGCGCATCGGTGCCGACCTCCCCGTTGAGTGCCAGCCCGGCGACACCGATCGGGCTCGCCAGCACCGGAGCGACAAACACGCCGTAGAACAGGAACCGCTGCCAGCTGCGCAGGGAGTCGCTGCGGCCGCTCACCCAGTCCTGGTCGCGGTGCAGCATCATCGCGGCGAACACCACGGCGGTCAGCGTCGAGAGCACCCCGATCTCCGGGGAGAGCCCGAGCACGAACCGGCCCGGGATGATCTGGATGGCCGCGAACGCGGCGAGGTAGACGGGCCACTGCCGGCGCGGCGCCGTCAGCAGCGCGACCAACTGCGGGGCGACGGCCGGCCACACCATCGCGTAGGACCAGCTGTCCAGGTACACCAGCCCGCGCACCAGGAAGCACAGCGCACCGACCGTCAGCGTCCAGCCCAGCAGCTGCGGTAGCGGGGGTATCGCGCGCCTGACCGGCGCCCAGCGGAGCGAGCCGGTCGTCATCAGAACAGTCAACCGCGTCAATAATCCGGTCGGCAATCCCTGGTGGCAATCTGTGCCGAAATTTTCGTCGTTCACGGCCGTGACCCATTCCCGAAACATGCGGTCGCCACAATGACGCCCGTGACCGACCTCGTGAACGCCCCGTCCGGACAGTCCGCCCAGGTCAACGGTGCTCAGGCCGGCCCGACCGGGCAGACCCGGACCGGCATGACCGCCGACGCGCTGCGCGCGGCGGTGTCCGACCACCTGGTGTACTCGATCGCGCGCCCGCCGGCCGTGCTGCGGGCCGAGCACTACTACCGCGCACTGGCGCTGGCCGTCCGCGACCGTATGCAGAAGCGCTGGATGGCGACCACGCAGGACTGGCTCGACCTGTCGGCGAAGGTCACCTGCTATCTGTCCGCGGAGTTCCTGATGGGTCCGCAGCTGGGCAACAACCTGCTCAACCTCGGCATCGAGGACGCCGCCCGGCAGGCGCTGGCCGACCTGGGCCAGGATCTCGACGAGATTCTGGACTGCGAAGGTGAGCCCGGGCTGGGCAACGGCGGCCTGGGCCGGCTGGCGGCGTGCTACCTGGACTCGCTGGCCACGCTGGAGCGGCCGTCGATCGGGTACGGCATCCGGTACGAGTTCGGCATCTTCAAGCAGGAGATCGCCGAGGGCTGGCAGGTCGAGAAGACCGACAACTGGCTGGTGCACGGCAACCCGTGGGAGATCGACAAGCCGGACGCCAGCTACCTGGTGAACTGGGGCGGGCACACCGAGCAGTACACCGACGTCACGGGCAAGCTGCGGGTGCGCTGGGTGCCGCAGCGGGTGCTCAAGGGCGTCTCCTACGACACCCCGGTGCAGGGCTACGGGGTGAACACCTGCAACACGCTGACGCTGTGGAGCGCGCGGGCGGTCGAGTCGTTCGCCCTCGATGCGTTCAACACCGGCGACTTCTACAAGGCCGTCGACGAGGAGGTCGTCTCCGAGACGGTGTCGAAGGTGCTCTACCCGAACGACGAACCGGAGGCCGGTAAGCGGCTGCGGCTGCTGCAGCAGTACTTCTTCGTAACGTGCTCGCTGCAGGACATCCTCAGCATCCATCTGCAGCGGGCGCAGCTGCCGCTGTCGGCGCTGCCGGACAAGTGGGCCATCCAGCTCAACGACACCCACCCGTCGATCGCGGTGGCCGAGCTGATGCGGCTGTTGATCGACGAGCACCAGCTGGGCTGGGACGAGGCGTGGGATCTCACCGTGCGCACGTTCGGCTACACGAACCACACGCTGCTGCCCGAGGCGCTGGAGACGTGGCCGCTGCGCATCTTCGGCGAGGCGCTGCCGCGTCACCTCGAGCTGATCTACGAGATCAACGAGCGCTTCCTCACCGAGGTGCGGGCCCGCTTCCCCGACGACGAGGAGCGCGTCGGACGGATGTCGCTGATCGGCGAGGAGGGCGGCAAGAGCGTCCGGATGGCGCACCTGGCGACCGTCGGCAGCCACGCCGTCAACGGCGTCGCCGCGCTGCACTCGGAGCTGCTGAAATCCAGTGTGCTCAAGGACTTCTACGAGTTATGGCCGGAGCGCTTCGGCAACGTCACCAACGGGGTGACGCCGCGGCGGTTCCTGGCGCTGTCCAACCCGGGACTGCGGGGGCTGCTCGACGAGTCGATCGGCCCCGGCTGGCTGACCGACCTGGTGCGGCTGCGCGGGCTGGAGTCGTTCGTCGACGATCCGGCGTTCCGCGCGCGGTGGCGGGAGGTCAAGCGCGCCAACAAGTCCCGGCTCGCCGAGTACGTCCATTCGACGACCGGCATCGAGCTCGACCCCACGTGGATGTTCGACGTGCAGGTCAAGCGGATCCACGAGTACAAGCGCCAGCATCTGATGGTGCTGCACATCGTGGCTCTCTACCACCGGCTCAAGACCAATCCAGGGCTGGTGATCCCGCCGCGGGCGTTCCTGTTCGGCGGCAAGGCCGCACCCGGCTACACCATGGCCAAGCGGATCATCAAGATGATCACCGCCGTCGGCGCGACGGTCAACAACGACCCGGACGTCAACCGGTACATGAAAGTCGTGTTCCTGCCGAACTTCAACGTCAAGAACGCCCACCTGGTCTACCCGGCGGCCAACCTCTCCGAGCAGATCTCGACCGCGGGGAAGGAGGCGTCGGGCACCGGGAACATGAAGTTCATGATCAACGGCGCGCTGACGATCGGCACGCTCGACGGCGCGAACGTCGAGATCCGCCAGGAGGCCGGCGCGGAGAACTTCTTCCTGTTCGGGTTGACCGAGGATCAGGTCGAGGCGGTCAAGGCCGAGGGGTACCGGCCGCAGAGCTTCGTCGAACGCGATCCGGAGCTGGCCGCGGTGCTCGAACTGCTCGCCGGGGGCACCTTCACCCACGGCGACTCCGAGGTGCTACGGCCGGTCGTGGACAACCTGATCCACCACGACCCGTTCCTGGTGCTCGCCGACTACCGCTCCTACGTCGACCGTCAGGCGGAGGTGTCGCGGGTGTGGCTCGACGACGACGTGTGGTCGCGGATGTCCATCCGCAACACCGCCCGCAGCGGCAAGTTCAGTTCCGACCGGGCGATCCGGGAGTACTGCGACGAGATCTGGGGCGTCGGACCGATGTCAGTCGACCTGTAGCGATTTCGGCGTGCTTTTCGTCGCTGAGCGTCGACGAGCACGCCGAAATCGCGCCCATCCGGGCGGCCGCGGATGCTCCGGCCCGCCGTCCACTGAACAGGCAATCGGCGATGGACAGCCCGCTGACGTAGCTGTTGGAGCAGATCCCGACAGCGTTGCGCCCTGCCGCGTACAGCCCGGGCACCACTCCTCCTGCCCGACGCTTCACAGCACCGGTGTCCTCGTCGACGACGAGACCGCCGAGAGTGAGACCGGGAATGGGATAGAAGAGCGAGGAGTCAGCCGAGATGTTGATCGAGTAGTAGGGCCCGCGGCCCAACACCGGAGCGATCTCGGGGTCCTTGTGCGCCGGATCACCCGCGCCTGAGAGGATTCCGGCGTTGTACTCGTCAACCGTCCGCCGCAGACCGGTGGGGTCGATACCGTTCTTCGCCGCGAGGCCCTCGATCGACGTCGCCCTCTCGTGGCCGACCGTCAACAGGTGCAGCAGTTGGAGACGCTGGAAGAGTTGCGTCTGGTCGCCGATCTGCGCGCGGACCTTTCGCCATGTCCGAGCGTCGTAGACGACCCATCCGGCTCCCCCGAAGCACCGCATCATCACGTCGCCGTGGGTTGCGCCGTAGAGATCCTCATTGGCGATGCGTCGGCCGTCGACCCCCACCGAGAGACCTTCCAGGAAGGCGCTGGGCGGAGCCAGGAATCGCCACGCCGTGACATTCCCCATCTTGGCCGTGTACCCGCCGCCGTCCACTCCGAGCGCGATTCCGGCTCCGTCATCTCCTGCCGTCCCCAGCGGCGAGATTCCCAGGAACGCCGGCGCGTATTGCCTCATCCACTCGCGGTTGTGGATGAAACCCCCGGCGGCCAGCACGACGGCACCGGCGTAGGCCTCCCCCGGCTCCGCGGCGCGTTCCCACAGTCGCTCCGTGCGACCGACAACCCCCTTGACCAGACCGGGAAGCCAATTGCCCACTTTCCCCGTCGCTTTCGTCAGCGCCGAGTGCCGGCGCACGTCGGGGTGCCCGAGGGGCATGGCGCGATAACGCACGCCGATGACAGCGCCGTCTTCGTCGGTGATGAGTTCGTGTACGCGAGCGAGCGGCAGGACGGTGACGCCCTTGCTCACCGCGGATGCGCGCAGCCGCTCGAAAAGAACTCGGCCCGAACTCATCCCGGGCGCGACGACACGGTGCCCGCGCGGCGCCGGTTGGGCATGATCAGCGTACGGATGCGCCTTCTCGTTGCCCGAGTAGTAGAGGTAGTACGAGTCTGTCGGGTACGACGTCTTGTACGACGACACCTGTCCGCCCCTGAACGGCACACCGTGCGCCTTGAGCCAGCCGATCATCGCGGGGCTCTGCTCACAGAACCGCCGCAGCGTCGCCTCGGAGACGGCGTCACCCACCTCTCGCCGGAGGTAGGCGAACATGTTGTCCGCCGAATCTCGGTAGCCCCCGGCGTGCTGTTCCTCCGTGCCGCCTCCGGCATACACGATGCCGCCCGACAACGCCGTCGCTCCCCCGCCGTAACCGCGGTCCAGGACGAGCACCCGCGCGCCGTTGTCAGCCGCCTCGATCGCTGCGGCAGCGCCGGCCGCTCCGAATCCGACGACGACGACGTCGTAGCGGGTGCCAGTCAGCATGCTTCTCTCTCCGGTATTGGTGAGTTCTCGCCAGTGCGAGCTTGTCACCCGCGTTTCCGGCGCGCTGTGTCCTTCCCGCTCACCGGTCAGTCAGACCTCGGCCGC
Organism: Mycolicibacterium chlorophenolicum; assembly: GCF_001044235.1. Classification (GTDB taxonomy): domain Bacteria; phylum Actinomycetota; class Actinomycetes; order Mycobacteriales; family Mycobacteriaceae; genus Mycobacterium; species Mycobacterium chlorophenolicum. Next base: position 145,053 of record NZ_JYNL01000051.1, read on the forward strand.
CCCCACCAGCTGTCACTGTGGGGTGGCTGTGTTGCTGCGCGAGTGGGTGACTCGGCGGGCCAAGAGAGGACGACATGAAAGCGGTGTTGCTGAGCCTGACGGTGGTGTGCGCATCGCTTCTCGGCGCGACTCCTGCCGTCGCCGACACCCCCCACGGCAACTTCGAACTGCGCCTGGAGGGCAGGTACGACTTCCACACGTGGATCTGGGCCCTGGCGAGCTGCGACGGCGACTGCGTGCGCGTTCAGGCGATCCCCCAACCCATCGCGAGGGCATTCCCGTATGCAGGTGACGCGCGCCTGGCAGACGGCCGGTACACCCTCACCGTCGATGTCCCCGACGGATTACGCTGCGGCAACATCTATTACGGGACGACGATACCCACCCACGACGTGTATTCCTGGGACGCGACCACACGCATCGGCGTACTGACGTCGTCGTTCGACGCCGGCTGTGACGGCAAGCCGGGGACACTGACCTACCCGTTCTCTTTGTCTCTGATGTAGCCCGGGGGTACCGCGGTCCAGGCGACTACGGAGTGATCGCGTGGATGGCCGCGCGCATGCGTGGTTCATCGGGATTGCCGCGGTATCCGTCGAGCCAGGCGTGCAGTTGTCTGACGGTGTTGTGGGCGACGGTCTGCTGATGCCGTACAGCCAGTTCCATGATCGCGGTCACGGCGTCGAAGGTGTCGCCAGTTCCCAAGGTGCAGTACATGGTCACCCTGGCCTCTTCGGGAAGTCGATCTCGCATCTCTTCGGCCAACTGCCAGGCCACGCGGTCGGCGTCCATCATCACCGACAGTGGCTTCACGTGGCGTCGGCCGCGCGGGCGGCCATGGTCTTGGCGTCCATTCCTCCGAGCGAGCCTGTGCCTGTCTCGGCATTGTGGGCATGGGCGAAGTGGTGCAACCCGAAGACCGATTCCATGCCGTTTCGCAGACCCATCTGGTCTTCGCACTGGTTGACGGCCCGTTTTGCCAGCGCCAGACCGAAGGCGGGCATCTGTGCGATGCGCTCAGCGAGGTCGAGCGTCGTCCCCTCGAGCGCATCGCGCGGCACCACCCGATTGACCATTCCCACCTCGTAGGCGCGCTGTGCGGTGAATCGGTCCGCGGTGAAGAGCATCTCCTTGGCGAGTCGGGCGCCGAGAGTCCACGGGTGCGCGAAGTACTCGACACCGGGAATCCCCATCCGGACAACGGGATCGGCGAAGAAGGCGTCCTCCGACGCGACGATGACATCGCACACCCACGCCAGCATCAGTCCGCCGGCAATGCACGCGCCATGCACCATGGCGATCATCGGCTTCGGGATGTCCCGCCAGCGGCGGCACATCCCGAGATAGACCTCCATCTCGCGGGCGTAGCGGTGATCGCCGCCCTCTTTTCCGACGTGGTCCCACCACAGCACGGCCTGATTGTCGTAGGACACGTGGTGGTCACGGCCTGGAGTTCCGATGTCATGGCCGGCACTGAAATGGTCACCACTGCCGGCAAGGACGATCACGCCGATGTCGTCGTCGTCGACCGCGCGCCGAAACGCCGCGTCCAACGCATAGGTCATCACTGAATTCTGCGCGTTGCGGTACCGGGGACGGTTCATCGTCACCACCGCCACTCGACCGATGGACCGGTAAGTCACCACGTCGTCCTCAGATGTCGCCATGACTTCAGGGTGCGACGCACGAAGATGTTGCGGCCGGACAGGTTCCGCTGATCGGGAGTTGAGCGGATCACATGCCAGGGACCTCAGGCCGGGTCGAACGAGGAGATACGCCAGCTGCCGTCGACCTTGGTGAGCCCCACCTTGACACTGCTCGCAGCCTGGGCCGACGTCGGATTGTCGCGGCTGGCCGTCGTCTGATTGATGAAGAGCAGCACGTGCGCGGTGTCGGGGCGCGCGTCCATCACTGCCGCGCGCACGACCGTCGCGCTGGCGTGAACATTCTTTTGCTTGGCCGCCGGGATCAGGATCTGATCGGCGAACTGGCTGAAATAGGTCAGGAAATCGCCGGTGAGGTGCGACCGCGCAGTCGCGAGGTCTTGATCGAGACTGGCAGGCGCGTAGGACAACAGCGCGACGGCCCCCTCCTGCGCGGCCGCGAGCGCCTCAGCCGACGCAGCGGCGGTTTCGCGGTCGTCACGGTGGGGCCCGAAGAAGACCGTCGCGGCGATCGCCATCGATATCACCAGGAAGCAGACGGCGGCGAGCAGCCGCCAGCGCGCCGCCAACGACAGGCGCCACGTTCTCGCCGAGGCGACTGCTTCCGGGGCGTGCGGGCTCTCGATGCCATCCTCGGGTGCGGCAGGGACGGTGGAGGCGTCCTCGTCGATGCTGGCGGTCACGGCACGAACTCCACTTTCGTCAGTTTGATCTGTTGGCCGTCGTCGACCATGTCCACGCTGAGACGCCAGTTGCGCGGCTGTTGATCGGCGCCGGCGGAATTGCTGACGGTCGTCGCGGCGGTGACGAGCACGGTCGCCGTGGTCGACGTCATCGATTCCACGCCCACCGCCTGCGCGCTGGCCTTCGTCACCGCCTTGGACTGTTGCGCGGTCTTGACGAAATCGCCGGCCTCGGCCTGGAAGTCGTCGTGGAACTGGCCGGTCGAGTTGTCGAGGATCTGCCGGACGTTGTCTTCGGCTTTGGCGCTGTCGATGGACATCAAGGTGACGACTGCCTGCGACGCGGCGGCGGCGAAGGCAGCACGACGTTGCTGTTCCCGCTGCTCGAGATGATGTCCCCACAGCAGGTATCCGCTTGCCACCAGGAGGGCGATGCCTGCGAGAAGTGCGACGACGGCCGCCAACGATGCCGGCCTGGGCCGCCACCTTCGCGCGCCGGCTCGACCCTGGCTGACACCTGGATCGTCGGGCTCGGAGGTACTGACGTCATCGGACTGCAGGGCCGCCCGCTCGCGCAGCTCGTCGGCGCGGGCGCGGGCCTGCGCGGCCCGGGCCTCCGCCTCGATGGCCTCGGCCTCGGCCTGCCCCACCAGGGACTGTTCGTCCGTCGTCGTGCTCGTCTTGTCGACGCGGCTCAGTAGCCGCATGGCCTACCTCCAGATACATGCACCGTGGATCGGCTCCGCTGTGACTGCTGCCACACGGTAAGCGGCTGGACTGCTGGCGGTCACCGAAGGTTCCCACCCAGCGGTCACCGCCGGCCGGCTACCAGTTCCGCATCGAGCACAACGCCCCACGTGGCCCCTCGGCGTGATCGACCTCCACACCGTCGACGGACATCTGGCAGCGCAGAGTGGTGGCGACTTCTGTGGGCGGCCCGGCCGCGGTCACCGTGACCATTGCCCATCGACCGGGGTCGGCCAGCATGGCCTGATGCACCCACGGTGCGCCAGGCTCGAGGTGGATGTCGTCGCGCGGGCTGTACCGGTAGGGGTCGTGGCTGTAGTCGGCCCACGTCGGGGGGTCCACGTCTCGGTAGTAGATGCCGACACCGAGAGGGTGGTCGGTGCTGACGGTGTAGGTCACCTGGTGCAGCGGCGGCCCGTCGTCGGCACCTGCTGTCGCTGTTCCGCTCGTGCACAGAGCACCGAGGACCAGCACGCAACCGGCCAGGCCGTTTCTCGGGGAGATCGTCATCTCAGGTGTCTCCGCGCATCCAGCGGGTGCCACCGTCTATGGCTATGCAGGACAGGAATAGCCCGTCGGGCGCCTGGGCGACGGTGTTCAACGCACCCTCACACAGCGAGTTCTCCTCACGGACGCCCTGCAGCGGCGGCGACCGGAAGTAGCGAGGGGCGTACCGACGCGGGGAGCCGCAGAACACCAACCTGCCCCACGATGTGGTGCCGAAGACGAAGTGGGCGGTGTCGGCGCACGGCGCTCCGAGAACGACGCCGCCGGTGATACCGGGCACGCAGGATAGATCGTTGCATTCCTGGGGTGCGGCAACGGCTTTCACCGGGACCGCGAGACCCGCGACGAGGAGCACCATCGTCGCGATCGCCCGTGCCTGCACGTCGGACACTGTGCCACCGCCGTCGCGAGGCGTCATCGCATCGCCCACTGGGTGGGAGGGTTTGCGGCCAGGCCGAGCCAAACCAAGGACAGTGTGCTCTCGAGGTGAGGAGAGAGCCATGCGGTTGTCGACGATGTCGATCGCGCTGGGGGTGCTGACGGCAGCATGGGCCGGTCAGTCCGGACCGGTCGCCGAGGCGTCCCCGGAGTGGGGTCTGAACGGCACCTACGTCGCCACGTCCAACGGCGAGTGGGCCAAGACCAACGACGTCTTCCACAACGAGGCCAGCATCCGCAGCACCTGGTCGATCACCACGACGTGCAGCTACCCCGGCGAGTGCACCGGCACCGTGCACAGTGATTTCGGTTGGGACGCAACGATCTATCAGAAGAGTTCGGTCTGGTACGTCAAGAAGATGGTCGACAGATGGCAACCGTGCCCCGACGGCAGCGCCGGTCCCGGGCTGCAGGTCTTCCGGTTCTACCCGGCGACCGCCGACGGCAGCGGCACCGATCCGTCATCGACCACCTTGATGGGCGAGGACTCGACGACCGGAGTGAGCGGGTCGTGTGGGAGCAGCAAGGTGCTGTTCATCACGATGCCGTTCAAGCTCGTCAAAATCACCTGAGCTGCAACAGATCTCAGCTGGGGAAGAAGTCCTTCCAGCTTCGTTGCCCGGTATGCGGAACGAGATCGGTCTGCCGATACACAGCGCCGTCGGGTGTGGCGTACTGGCCGGTCTGCGGGTCGTAGGTGGCGAACGCCACGGACGGACCGTCCGACTCCTTCGGGCTGTAGGCGCTTGGCGCGACCGCCGCGCTGTCGGGGGGTGGTGCGTTCTGCGTTGTCGGCTGCCCCGACTCGGCGGGTGCCGGGGCCGGCGGCGGCGCGGCGGGTACGGGCGGGGTGCCTTCCAGCGGTCCGTAGATCGCGCCGTCACGGTCGACGCGGGAATCCGGTGGAATCCCTTGCGACAGCAGGTTGGGATCGATCGGATAGGGGCCGAGGGCGTGCTGGCGCATCGCCAGTGGCTCGTAAGGTTTGTCGCTGTCGCAGATCTCGACGGTGGGCGCACGCTTGCCCGGGTTTCCCATACACGGATAGTTGCGCGCACCGCGAACGCCGATGGGTGAGTCCTGCGGGAGTTTGCAGTACAGGCCGTCCGGGGTGTCGATGTCGGTCGTGTCCTCTGGTGACCGCCACGCCGAGGGGGGCAGGAATCCCACCGTGCATGCCGGCGGGTCGTTCATGGTCAGAGTGAAGTCACCCAGCGACATACCGGTCGGATTGTTCTTCGGAGCACCATAGGCCTGGGTGGAAGCCACCACCGGTGGCAGCAGCACCAGGAGTTGCTCCAGGGCGGGCTTGTAGGTGACGCCGACCTGACCGAGGCTGGTCAAATTGGCCAGCAGTATCGGCAGCGTGGGTTTGACCTGGTCGAAAAGGCGGGACGCCTCGTCGGCGGCACCCGGTCCGGTGGACAGCAGCGTGCGGACCTGAGGGTCGTTGGCGGCGACCTGCCCGGTGATACCTGCAAGGCTGCGGGCCCAGGTCCGGATGGCGTCGACCGACTCGGCCTGACCGTCGAGCAGGGGCGCGCTGTCGTCGATGAGTGCCCTGGCCTGGTCTGCGTGGGCGTTGGCGTCGCCGATCAGGCGCGAGGAGGAGTCCAGCAGAGATCCGACATCGGGACCGGTTCCGTTGAAGGCTGTGAAGGTCTCGTCCAGAAGTGGGCTGATCTTGTCCTTGGGAATGCTCCCGATCAAGGCGCTGACCTGATCGAGCATCGGCCCGACGGCTTGCGGAATGGAGGTGTCCGTCGCCGGGATCACCGAACCGTCGCGCAGGTAGGGACCTGCGTCGTCACGGGGCTGCAGGTCCACATACTGCTCGCCGACCGCGGAGACGCTGAGCACCGCGGCGTGCAGGTCGGCCGGGATCTTCGGCGAGGTGGCCAGCGACAGCGTGGCTTCGGCGCCGTCTCGGGTGGGGCGCACGTCGGTCACTGTGCCGATCTGCACGCCGCGGTAGGTGACGTTCGAGAAGCGGTACAGGCCACCGGTTCCGGGGAGCTGCAAAGTGACCGTCATGCGGCCGATACCCAATAAGGTGGGCGCCTGCAGATACGTCACCACCATCACCGTCATCCCGATCACCGAGGCGACCGCGAACAGGATCAACTGGGTGCGAACCAGCCGGGTGAGCACTAGCTGCCTCCTGCGATCGGGTTCGCCGGCGCGGGTTCGCCACCGACTGGCGGAACAGGTGCGCTCGGTGCCGACGACGGGTCGGCGTTCTCTGCCGGTGGGTCGATCAGCGGCGGCATCGTCGTCACGGCGGTCGGCGCGGGCGTGATCGGCATGTTGATCGGATCCTTGGTGTAGTTGGCATACCAGGGATCTCCGGGTGCGGGCACCAGGGGTGCGCCTTCCTGGCCCCATCGAGTGCCCAGGAACAGACCCCGCTTCAGGCGGGGAATGGTGAAGTCGAACGTGATGAACTCGTTGAGGTAATCGCCGCGGATCGCACGGTCGATGAAGTTCTGCGGGTAGGGGTAGGTCGGCACGAACGCCAGATCCGCAGCCAGATTGGGTCCCACGTCCGCCAGCGCGCGCACCGTCGGTTCGAGGTTGCGCAGGTTGGTCACCAGGTCGTCCTGGGTCGCGTTGATCAAGGTGGTGGCGGTGTCGCTGAAGTGACCGAGCTTCTCCAGCGCCGTTGTGATGCGAGGCCGCTCCCTGACCAACACATCGAGCGCCGGCGGAATACGGTGCAGCGCTTCGGTGATCACGTCGCGTTGGCCCGCCAGCGTGCCCGAGAGGCGGTTGAGCGCGGCGATCGATGCGTTGATGTCGTCGCGCTGATCGGCGAACGTTCCCACGAGGTCGTCGAGACGGGTGAGCAGGTCGCGGATCTTGCCCTGTCTGCCGTCGAGTGCGGCGTTGAATTCGCTGACCAGCTCCCCGATCTTGCCCAGGCCGCCACCGTTGACGAGCACTGACAGCGACGACAGAGTCTGCTCGGTGGACGGGTACATCGACGTCTTGTCGAGTGGCAGCGTCGCTCCCGGAGAGAGCCGTCCGGTCGGCGACTGGCCGAGCGGCGGGTCGAGCGCGATGTGCATGGACCCCAGCAGGCTGGTCTGGCCCACGGTTGCCACGGCGTTGGCAGGAATGACGACATCGGGCTTCACGGAGATCTCGACGTCCGCGTGCCAGTTCTGCACGGTCATCCGGGACACGCTGCCGACGATGACATCGCTGATCAGCACCGGCGAATTCGCCTCCAGCGTACCTACATTGGCCAGTTCCAGGCGATAGGTGGCCGCGTCGAAGCCGCGTCCGACGGTGCCGGGCAGCGGCAACGAGTTGAGGCCGTTGAACGCGCAACCCGTCAGGGTGATCATCGCGGCGCACCCCACGGCGGCGAGGCGACCGGGGCATCGACGGGTGCTCATGGAGTGCCTCCGGGTGCCGGTGCTGCAGGGGCGGGCGCGGCCTCGGCCGGCAGCAGCATGTCTTGTAGTGAGCGCGGTGATGCTGCCGGGGCCGGCGTGGGGACACCGGGTGGGATCGGCGCGCCGGGGAACAGTGCCGGAGAAGGATTCGCCGCTACCGAGCGGTTCGGCGCGTACGCCCCTGGCGGGCCTGGGGCCGCGCCCCATCCGGCGGGCGGTGGTACGTCGCCGATCCCGGTGTAGGCCGACACTGCCGGCGGCTCCGAAAACGGCTGTGGCGCTCCGCCCTGGCCGCCGGGGGCGATGTTGGGATCGGTGTACACGAGGTTGTCGGGGCTGGGCGCCTTGCGCAGGTAAGCGTTGAACGGCAGTGGCAGGTAATTGAAGTTGATCAGCGACAGCGCCGGCCCGAGATACTGGGCGCACAGTTTCGACGTTTCGGCGGCGGTGGCGTTCTTGACCGCGGCGATCGCCGAGCACACCACCGATACCGGGTCGGCGAAGTTCGACAGGGCGAATGCGCCGACGGCGGTTCCGCTGTCGGGGTTGTAGATGTTGTAGCCGTTGGCGATCGCGTTGGGTGCGACGTGCAGCACGTTCTCGAGTTTGAGTCTGTTGTCGACGAGGTTCTGCGTGATGTTGGTCAGGTGCTGCAGCTGTTCGACCGTCTGGTCGCGGCTACCGGCGATGAACCGTTGGACATCACCCACTGCGGTCGCCAGGTTGGTCAGCGCCGCGTCCAGATCGGTGCGGCTGCCGTCGATGACGCTGGTGACGCTGGCCAGACGATGCTGGAACTGGACGATCTGGGTGTTGCTGTCGCGCAGGGCGGAGACGAAGACCTGCAGGTTCTTGATGATGTCGACGATGTTGCCGCTGCCCTGGGCGAGAATCCGGCCGACCCCGGCGAGCTGTCCGAGAGCCTGGTGCAGTTTCTCGCCGTTGCCGTCCATCGCTGCCGCCGCGCTGTCGATGAACCGGCTCAGTGAGGTGGCCGACGCTCCTTGGAGGGGTCCGAGGTCGGAGGCCAACCGCATGAGCTGGTCTTTGACCTGGTCCCATTCGACCGGAACAGCGGTGTTCTGCAACCCGATTCGCGATCCGTCGGCCATCGTCGGACCGCTGTCCTCGTAGGCGGGGGTGAGCGCGACGTAGCGGGCGGAGACCAGGTTCTGCGCCATGATGATCGCCTTGGCGTCGGCGGGGATGGCCACGCCGTGATCGATGGCCAAAGTGAGTGTGGCGTGGTCACCGCCGGGATCGATGCTGGTGATCTTGCCGACTTTGACCCCGGCGACACGCACCTCGTCTCCGGGGTAGATCGCGGTGGCCGAGGTGAAATCGGCGGTGATCGTGGTCGGCCCGAAGACGTTCTGTCGCACGAGCACTCCGGCCCCGGCCAGACCGAGGACGACCAGCACGATCAGCGCGACGCGCGTGACGGATGCGCGATGGCGGGTGATCATCGGCTACCTCCGGGAATCCCGTTGTGGGGCCATGGGAACTCCGCCCGCGGACCGGCGTTGTCCGGGGGTTGGCCGGCGTTGTTACCGCGCCGGAATCCGAATGCGTAGTCCAGGAACGGCTGCAGCGTCTGCGACGGCAGCAGGTTGCCGACGAACGCGTTGTAATACCAGCCATTGTTGACCGATTCACCCTGCGTGACTTGATATTTGGCCAACCCGGCAAGGGCACTGGCGATGTTGTCCCGGTTCTTCTCGAGCATCTCGCTCACCGAGTTCAGTTGCTTCAACGTCGGCGCGAGTTCCGATTCGTTGTCGCGGACCAGTCCGGACAACTGCTGCGCCAACGCCGAGGTGTTGGCCAGCAGGTTGACGATCGCGTAGCGGCGCCGGTCCAGCACCTCGGTGAGCGCATTGGCGTCGAGCAGCAGGGTGTTGACCTGTTGGCTACGTTCGGAGAGGATCCCGGTCACATCCGCGGCGCTCTTCAGGAGATCGGCCAGCGATTCGTTGCGGCCGTTGATGGTTTGCGACAGCTGTGTCAGGCCGTCGAAGGCCGGACCAAGCTGGGGCGCCATCGCATCGATGGTGTCCGACAGCGCGTCCAGCGACTGGTTCAGCGCGCCGGTGTCCGTCGCAGCGGTGTTGCCGGTGAAGTCGCTGACCGCGTCGGTCAGGGAATACGGCGAGGACGTGTGGGTCAACGGGATGGTGTCCGCGGAGTGCAGAGTGCCGGCACCGGCCGGTTCCAGGGTGAGCATCCGGGCGCCCAGCACCGTTCCGGTACGGATGTGGGCGGTTGTTTCGGCGCCGAGGTGCACTCCGCTGTCGAGGGTGAACGTCACCAACGCCTTACCGTGACTGAGCGAGACGTCGGTGACGGAACCTTTCGTCACGCCGGACACCTTGACGTCATTGCCGGCAGTGAGGCCGCCGGCTTCGGCGAACAGAGCTCGGTACTTGATGGCCGTGGCCCATGACCACAGAGCCTGGGGCTGCAACCCGACGGCGATGACGAGCGCGATCAGGATCAAGCCGATGAGTCCGCTGCGAACGAGCTGGGACCCGCGGTACTTCAACATCAGGGCTCCCCACAACGGCCGGTGGTCTGCATGATCCAGGGGAAGTAGGCGGTCCGGCCCTGCAGGTCGGTGACCCGGACATTCATCCCGCACAGGTATTGATTGATGAAGCTGCCGTAGGAGCCGAGTCGGACGAGCTTGCGGTAGTTCGCCGGAGCCTTCTGCAGCGACAGGTCCAACCGCGCCTTGCCGTCGTCGCTGGCGAGCAGGGGCGCCAGCCGGGTGAGCTGGTCCACGGTGCCCGACAACGGGGGTCGCGCCTGGGTCATCAGATCGGTCAATGACGCGGTGCCGTTGTCCAGGGCCGTGATGGCCTCCCCGATCGGATCTCGCTGCTCGGACAGACCGGTGACGAGTTGTTGCAAACGCTGCACGGCACCGGAGAACTGCTCACCGTCTCGGGCCACCGTCGCCATGACGGTGTTGAGGTTGTCGATGAGCTGCTGCACGGTCTGGCCGTTGTCAGCGAGCGCCTGGGTGAACGTCGACGTATGCGACAGCAGTGATTCCACGGTGCCGCCCTGTCCCTGCAGTATCTGAATCAGTGAGTTGGTCAAGGCGTTGACGTTCTGCGCATTGAGGCCCTGGATGACGGGTTTGAGCCCGCCCAGCAGCAGATCGAGATCCAGTGCGGGCTCGGTGCGCTCCCGCGGGATCTGTGAGTCCGGCGGTTGCAAGCGTGTCGAGCCGGGGCTGTCGAGCAACTCCAGATACCGGTTGCCGACCAGATCGAGATATCGGATGGCGACTTTGGTGGAGGTGGTCAGCACCACATCCCGGTCGGCGTCGAATCGCACCACCACCGTGTTGTCCGGCTGCAGCGATACGTCGTCGACAGTGCCGACGCGCAATCCTGCGACGCGCACCGAATCACCGGATTTGAGGCTGGAAGCATCGGTGAACACCGCGGAGTACCCATTGGTCGACCCGGTGCGGAACTGTCCCATGATGACGAACAGGGCGCCCGTCAGCAGCGTCATGATCACGCCGAACACCCCGAACTTGATCGCGGTACCGTAGCGGCCGCTCATCCGGGCTGACCGATCTGGGCGGTGTTGCGTGGCGGGCCGTCCAACGGGCCGAACAACGCTTGTTTGAGGGCGTCGGAGTTCAACAGGATTCCCTGGTTTCCGTATTGGGCCGGGTTGGCGTCGATGTCGGTGACCACGAATGGAGGACGTGCCCCGAAGCCGACGTTGGGCAGGTCCATGCACTGGGGGCCGCCGGTGGCGGCGACCTTCGGCAGGTTCTTGGGATACCGGTAGCGTTCCGTGCCGAGCAGGAAGGAGTCGAGCAGCATGACGCCCGGCAGCGGCTGAGGCGCACCCAAGGCCAGCGGCTCGACGCCCTTGAGCGCGCACGTCAACGCGGGGTTGTACTGGTTGGTCAAGGTCGTGGTGGGAACGAGCAGGCGCATGACGTCGATCAGCGGATCGCTGTTGGTGGCGACGACATCATTGCCGATGTCGGCGAGCCCTATCGTGCTGACCAGCAGGGTGTCCAGATCGTTCTGGCGATCGACCAGGGTGTCGCTGAGCTTGGTCGCGTTGGCCGCCGTGTCGGTGAGGGCGGGCGCGGCGTCTGCGTAGGCGTTGAGAACACCGGGGGCTACGGCTATTTCGCGGCGTAGCGCAGGCAGACTGGGGTCCAGCTTGACCAGCAGGTCATCGAAGTCGGTCACGGTCTGTCCGAGCTCGTCGCCTCGCCCGTCGAATGCCTGGGCGAGCGCGCCGAGGGTCTCGTTGAGTTTCTCGGGCTGCACTTCTCGAAGCACCGTGACCAATTGCTCGAAGACCGTGTTGATCTCGACCGTGACGTGGCGGGCGTCGAGCACCTGGCCAGGCTTCATCGTGTCGGTCGACGGCGTCGGTGGGGGCACCAGGTCGATGAACTTCGCGCCGAACACAGTGCTCGAGGCGATCTGAACACCGGCGTTGGCCGGAATCAGCGAGAGGTAGTCGGGATCCATCGCCAACCGGATCGCGGCTTGCCCGTCGGGGAGTGCGTCGATGGCGACCACCTTGCCCACTTGGGCGCCGTGCAACTTGACCTTCGCTTCGGGGTTCATCACCAGACCGGCACGTGGCGAGAGAACTGTCACCGAGGCGGTAGGGGCGACCCCGCCGCGGAACATCACGACGGCGCCGGCTATCACGGCGATGGCCACCGCGACGGCAACCGCGCCGGTCCACATGCGCACAGCGTTGGCAGACAACGGGTTCCTGCTAACCGGAGAGGTTGAAGTTGCCGTTGGAGCCATAGACGGCCAACGAGACGAGCAGGGTGATGCACACGACCACGATCAGCGAGGTGCGTACCGCGTTGCCGACGGCGACCCCGACACCCGCGGGGCCGCCGGAGGCGAAGAACCCGAAGTAGGTGTGGACCAGAAGGATGGCCAGGGCCATCAGCAGGGCCTGCAGAAACGACCACAGCAGATCGATGGGGTTGAGGAAGGTGTTGAAGTAGTGGGCGTACAGACCGCCGGACTGGCCCAACAGCACCACCGTGGTGAACTGGCTGGCCAGAAACGACAGGATGACCGCAATCGAGTACAGCGGTGTGATGGCCACCATGCCGGCGACGATGCGGGTGCTCACCAGATATTCGACGGCCCGGATGCCCATCGATTCCAACGCATCGATCTCCTCGTTGATGCGCATCGCCCCCAGTTGCGCAGTGACGCCGGCACCGAACGTGGCGGCAAGACCGATGCCGGCGACGATGGGCGCCGAGATGCGCACGTTGATGAAGGCGGCCAAGAAGCCGGTGAGCGCTTCGATACCGATGTTGCCCAGCGAGCTGTAGCCCTGGATCGCCAGGACCCCACCGGTCGCCAAGGTCAAGAAGCCGACGATGACCACCGTTCCACCGATCATCGCCAAGGTGCCTGCGCCCATGCTGATCTCGGCGATGAGGCGGATCACCTCGCTGCGGTAGTGCGCTGCTGCGTACGGCACGGCCCGCAAGGCTCTGCCGTAGAAGAGCACGTGGTCGCCGATGCCGCCGACGACGAGCGCCGGGCGTCTCGTCGCCCGCGCCAGGCGCGGGTACGTCGATTGAAGAGCCACCGTGGTGCCCCCTGTCATCTGCTGGTCAACTGGATGCCGATCGCGGTGACCACGACGTTGACCACGAACAGGCCCATGAATGCGTAGACGACGGTCTCGTTGACGGCATTGCCGACGGCTTTGGCTCCGCCGCCGGAGATGGTCAGCCCGCGGTAGCAGGCCACCATCCCGGCGATGAGGCCGAACAGTGCGGCCTTGACGCAGGAGATCGCGACCTCCGGGATGCCGGTCAGCAGGGTGATGCCTGCGGCGAAGGCACCGGGATTGACGTCTTGAACGAATACCGAGAACAGATAGCCGCCGAGGATGCCGATGATGACGACCAGGCTGTTGAGCAGCAGCGCGACCAGACCCGAGGCGAGCATTCTGGGCGTGACCAGCCGCTGCACGGGGTCGATGCCGAGCACTTCCATCGCGTCGATCTCCTCGCGAATGGTGCGCGATCCCAGGTCCGCGCACATCGCGGTCGCGCCCGCACCGGCGACGATCAAGACCGTCACCATCGGACCGACCTGGGTGACCGCGCCGAACGCTGCGCCTGCACCGGACAGATCGGCCGCCCCCAGCTCACGCAGCAGGATGTTGAGGGTGAACGACACCAGCACGGTGAACGGAATGGCCACCAACAGGGTGGGCGCCATGGACACCCGGGCCACGAACCACGACTGGTCGAGGAACTCGCGCCACTGAAACGGCCGGCGCACGACGAACTTGGCGGCATCGACCGACATGGCGAACAATCCGCCGATCCCCTGCAGCGGGACGGCGAGTTGTCGCTGCGGCATCACTTCCTCCATTCAGCGCGTCACCACCTGAGGCGGTGATGTGACCGGGGACACGTTCGGTCCCGGGGAACCCTCGCAGCTTCGCGGCGGCCGGACCATGGGGTGTCCCGCCCATCGGGAGAACGCGATCCGGTGCCACCGGGTGTCGCCCGAGTCACCGGTCACCGGAACGCGGCGTTGCGCCCACCGCTGCGCGCGTGTGACGCTCGGCGTGACGATCCGCGGCGACGAAAAGAGGACCCGTGTCACATACCGCTGCTGTCCCGAGCACGTCTGGCGCAGCTGAGACACTGCGTGAAACGTCCACCAGTGCGGGGACTTTGCGCTATTACGACATCGGGCAGGGGCCGGTGGTGTTGTTCTTGCACGGTTCGGGCCCCGGCGTGACAGGATGGCGCAACTTCCGTGGGGTCCTTCCGGCTTTCACTGAGCATTTCCGGTGTCTGGTCCTCGAATTTCCCGGCTTCGGGGTGTCCGACGACTGGGGCGGGCATCCGATGGTCACCGCACAAGGCACCGTCACCCCGTTCCTGGATGCGCTGGACATCGAGCGGGCGCACATCGTCGGCAACTCGATGGGCGGCGGGGTGGGTGTCAACACCGCGATCACCGCGCCCGACCGCGTCGACCGGCTCGTGACCATCGGCGGGATCGGCACCAACGTCTTCTCCCCCGGGCCCAGCGAGGGCATTCGGCTTCTTCAAGAGTTCACCGAGGATCCGACGCGGCAACGCCTGGTCGACTGGCTCAACTCGATGGTCTTCGACCAGGCGCTCGTCACCGAGGAGTTGATCGAAGAGCGCTGGGCGCTGGCCACCGATCCCGAGACGTTGGCAGCTTCGCGCCGCATGTACGGCAAGGCAGCGTTCGCCGCGATGATGACCGCGATGGCCTCCTCCGAGGCGCCTCTGCCGTGGGCGCGCATGCACAAGGTCGCGGCGCCGACGTTGCTGACCTGGGGGCGCGACGACCGGGTCAGCCCGCTGGACATGGCGTTGATACCGATGCGCACGATCCCCAGCGCCGAGCTGCACGTGTTCCCCCGGTGCGGGCACTGGGCGATGATCGAAGCGAAGGCCGCGTTCGAGTCGGTGGTCACCGCGTTCCTTCGCCGGGTGGCCTAGCACACGTCCACTGGGCGGAACACACCGGCTGCTACCCGCGGCCGCATTCCTAAGGTGCACTAGTAGGTGGCCGTACCGCCGAAGGGATCTCCATGCTGGACAACGCGACTCGCGACGCCGCCGCGCACATGCTGCGCCACGCCGAACAGCAGTGTCGCCCGATCGACCCGCTCATCGACGCCTATCCAGATCTCGACATCTCCGACGCCTACGCGATCCAACGTGCCAACATCGCCGAACGTCTCACTGCAGGCGTGCAGATCTGCGGACACAAGATCGGCCTGTCCTCGCCGGTGATGCAGCAGATGATGGGCGTCGACGAGCCCGATTTCGGACATCTGCTGACCGATATGGTCGTCGAGAACGGCGCCGCTGTCGATCTGTCGTCGCTGTGTCACCCTCGCATCGAAGTGGAGGTGGCGTTCG
Organism: Mycolicibacterium chlorophenolicum; assembly: GCF_001044235.1. Taxonomy (GTDB): domain Bacteria; phylum Actinomycetota; class Actinomycetes; order Mycobacteriales; family Mycobacteriaceae; genus Mycobacterium; species Mycobacterium chlorophenolicum. Next base: position 160,444 of record NZ_JYNL01000051.1, read on the forward strand.
TTCTCGGCGCCGCGTTGACCGGAGACTGCACCCCCGAGGACGTCCTGAACGCCACCGAGTACGTCTGCGCTGCAGCCGAACTCATCGACAGCCGTATCTCGAATTGGCGCATCGGCATCATCGACACGATCGCCGACAACGCGTCGTCGGGTAAATTCGTCCTGGGTCCTGACCGCGTGGCGCCCGATGCTGTCGATCTCGCCACTGTGGATGCGGCGCTGCACTCGGGCTTCGGCGGTCGCGACGTACTGGTGACCCGCGGCTCCACCAGCGCCGTCCTCGGTCACCCCGCCAACGCGGTCGCGTGGCTGGCGCGCACGCTGTCCGCATACGACGTCGCGCTCGAAGCGGGGCATATCGTTCTGTCCGGCTCGTGCACACGCGCTGTCGATGTCGCCAAGGGTGACCATTTTCGAGCTGAACTCACCGGACTCGGCGAAGTCTTCGTCGAATTCATCTGAGACAGTCCACTTTCGATGTCAGGAGTGAGCTCTATGGCCGGCAACAAGGCGTCTGTGGCGATCGTCGGGTCGGGCAACATCAGTACCGATCTGTTGTACAAGCTTCTGCGTTCGGAGTGGTTGGAGCCGCGCTGGATGATCGGCATCGATCCGGACAGTGAGGGTCTGGCGCGGGCGCGCAAGCTCGGGTTGGAGACCTCCCATCAGGGTGTGGATTGGCTGCTGGCCCGCGACGAGATGCCCGACATGGTGTTCGAGGCCACCAGCGCCTATGTGCACCGGGACGCGGCGCCGCGGTACGCCGAGGCGGGTATCCGCNGCTGCTGGCCCGCGACGAGATGCCCGACATGGTGTTCGAGGCCACCAGCGCCTATGTGCACCGGGACGCGGCGCCGCGGTACGCCGAGGCGGGTATCCGCGCCATCGACCTCACGCCCGCGGCGGTCGGTCCGGGGGTGATCCCGCCGGCGAATCTGCGCGAGCATCTGGATGCCCCGAACGTGAACATGGTGACCTGCGGCGGGCAGGCGACCATCCCGATCGTCTACGCGGTCAGCCGCGTGGTCGGGGTGCCGTATGCCGAGATCGTCGCGTCGGTGTCCTCGGCGTCGGCCGGGCCGGGCACGCGCGCCAACATCGACGAGTTCACCAAGACCACCAGCGCGGGTGTGCAGCACATCGGCGGTGCGCAGCGAGGCAAGGCGATCATCATCCTCAACCCGGCCGATCCGCCGATGATCATGCGCGACACCNTGAACTCGTCGATGTTGGCACGCGCGCCAACATCGACGAGTTCACCAAGACCACCAGCGCGGGTGTGCAGCACATCGGCGGTGCGCAGCGAGGCAAGGCGATCATCATCCTCAACCCGGCCGATCCGCCGATGATCATGCGCGACACCATCTTCTGCGCGATCCCCGAAGACGCCGACCACGCCGCGATCACCGCGTCGATCACCGACGTGGTGGCCGAGGTGCAGACCTACGTGCCGGGCTACCGGTTGCTCAACGAGCCGCAGTTCGACGAGCCGTCGGTGGTCAACGGCGGCAACCACGTCGTCACCACGTTCATCG
>NZ_JYNL01000052.1 GCF_001044235.1 Mycolicibacterium chlorophenolicum
ACGATCCCCGCTCCAAGGCGCAGCGGCGCGCCGCGGCGTGTGGCGCGCTGGGGCGTGGTGAGGGGTCGTTGGCCTGCCTGTGCGGATCAGCTGACTGCCCGGCGGTGACGGTGCGGGAGTCCGCGGCGCAGGTGGTCGTGCATGTGTTGGCTGAGCAGGCGACCGTGGAGGGGGCCAGTCGGCGGCCGGGGTATCTGTCCGGGTTCGGGGTGCTGCCGGCCGAGTCGGTCCGCAAGGCCGCCGCGACGGCGAAGCTCAAGCCGGTGCGTGTCCCGAGCGGTGAGCCCGAATCTGGTTATCGGCCTTCGGCCGGGCTGCGGGACTTCCTGCAGTGGCGGGATCTGACGTGTCGCTTTCCGGGGTGTGACCGTCCGGTGGCCGGGTGCGATCTGGACCACACGACGTCGTGGCCGTTCGGGCCGACGCACGCTTCCGGGTTGAAGCATTACTGCCGTACCGATCATTTGATCAAGACGTTTTACACCGGGCCGAACGGCTGGCGTGATGAGCAGCGTCCCGACGGCACGATCGTGATCACGGCGCCGACTGGGCATGTCTACACCACGGAGGCCCTGGGTGGGCTGCTGTTCCCCGGGTTGGCGGTATCGACCGGCACCGTAACGACCTCGACGCCGGTCGACGGTGCTGGGCGCACCGCGATGATGCCGATGCCGCGGACCACGTTGCGCAGTTCCACCAGNGATCGTGATCACGGCGCCGACTGGGCATGTCTACACCACGGAGGCCCTGGGTGGGCTGCTGTTCCCCGGGTTGGCGGTATCGACCGGCACCGTAACGACCTCGACGCCGGTCGACGGTGCTGGGCGCACCGCGATGATGCCGATGCGCAAGACCACCCGAGAACAGGACCGCCGCGAGCGGATCGCACAGGAACGCCGGCGGCGCCTGGAACTCAACGCCGAACAGGAACGCCAACGACAAGCCTGGCTGGCCGCCACCTACGAACCCCCACCGTTCTGAATGGCGTGCGGTAACGCCTCGACGAGGTAGCCGGTTGTCGGCGCTGACAGGCGAGGTCGGTCGTTGACCACGTAGAGGGGTGACCATGCTGGCGTTCCAGATGCGTTGAGGTACAACGTGATTGCCTGGGCTGACAATGCGCTGGGTTCCAGTGATGCGCGGCCCGCGCCGCGGGTGAGCTCAATCGCCTCCTCCAACAGAGCAACCGCACCAGCGATCTCGCCATCGGAGGACGCCAGCACCAAGTCCTGATCGAGCTCGACGTCGGCCGGAAAGACCCCCAGCGCGTGCGCGGGCGCTTCCCACTGCAACAAGCGCACGATCTCATCGCCGGTCAAGTGCTGCAGGGCGTCCATCGGCGGTAGCCCGACGCACCAACGACGCAGCGTCGCATAGTCGTCCGGGGTGAAGATCGGCATGCCCTGCTCGAAGTACGGCGGCGCATACTCGTTTCGCGCCCACTCATCGGCGAGCATCTCATCGAAGGCGGGCAGGAACGCGACCCCGATGCCGACGTTGCGGACGACCAACCAGCTGCCACTGGAGCAGTGCTCCATGCCGCACTGCTCGCAGAGGTGGACCTGCACCCGCGCGGCGCCCCACGACGAGAGTTCGGCGGCATTCGCAAAGACAGCGCCGTCGATGACGATCTGGGTCACTCTCTGGTGGGGCCCATCCGAGGAACTGAAATCCAATGTCACGGCGCGAGTGTCGAGGTCACCAACGATCCACATCGACGCCTCCCCGCTACGGGCGCAGTTGCGCCGGGTCGATGGAGAGCGTCAGGGTGTCCAGGCGGCGCACCAAAAGGCTACGCAGCCACCGCGCCGCGCCGACGGCCTCGAAACCGCGGGTGTGGGTCAGCAGATGTTCGAGCACGACCCGGGCCTCGAGGCGGGCCAGCGATGCGCCGACGCAGAAGTGCACCCCCCGCCCGAAAGCGATGTGTCCTTTACCGTCTCGGCGGTCGATCCGGATCTCGTCGGGGGCCTCGACATGGGCGGGATCCCGATTGGCCGCGCCCCACAGCAGGATCAGCCGGGAGCCGGCCTGAAGCGGGTAGCCCTGCAGCTCGCAGTCGCGCAGCACGTGCCGATAGTGGCCACGGAACGGCGGCTCGAAACGCAAGACCTCCTCCACGAATGCCGGGATCGAGGCAGGGTTCTCGCGGAGCGCCTGCTGCAGGTCCGGTCGGGTGGCCAGGATGTGGGTCGCCGAGCCGATGAGCGACGCGGTCGACTCGCCCCCGGCGCTGAAGAGCGTCACCATCATCATCTGTGCGGTCAGCGCATCGAGTTCGCCTGCGGCGCAGACTGTGGCGAGACTCCCCATCAGCGTGTCAGGTTCCGGCACCCCTTCGAATCGAGCCGCGATGTACGCGGCCAGTTCCATCGCTGCGGTGCCCGCCGCGGCGAGCTGGTCGGGACCCACCAGACCCTCCAGCAGTTGGGTGCTCGCGTAGCCCCACGCCGCCAGCTGGTCCGCGTCCTCGGCAGGGACTCCGATCAGCCGGCACACCACCATCATCGGCAGACGGTTGGCCACAGTTCCCATCCACTCCACGGTTCCGGCGCGCACGGCGTCGGCGTAGAGGTCAGCGACAGTGCCGGTGACATACGCCTCCAGCTCCCCGATGCGCTTGGCTGCCAACTGCGGGATCAACAGCTTCCGATGCGCGGCATGGGCCGGGTCGTCGGCGATGGCGAGCACCTGCGTCGGGCCGCCGACGACATCCATGGGGAAGAGCCCCACGGTTCCGTCCGGCTGATAGATCATCGTGCCGGTCAGGTTCGACGAGAAGTCGTCGGTGCGAGCAACCGCCTCGGCAACCGCATCCCACGTACAGACGGCGTGGAAGTCCGAGTCGCCGACGCGGTGCACGGGCCCCGCGGCGCGCATCCGCGCGTACAGCGGATACGGGTCCTGGATGAACCGGTCGTCGAACAACGCCACGCCGAGCCGGCCGTCGGCAACTGTCATGTGACTCAGGCTGAGTGGCGTGCCGCGCCCGAGTCAACGGGTGAGCGAAACATGAACTCTCCAGCTCGTGAGCGGTCTCCGGAACCGTCTCAGCGCGGCGCCTCGACCAGTGTCGACGGTGAGAAACATTGACCCATTCGTCTCACGCTGAGAACATCGATCAGTGGCTTCTCGCGGCGCGACGAACGACTGGCTGGTCGGTGACCGCCGGGCGGCGGCGGCCGAGCGGATTTACGCCGCGGCCACCGAGCTGATCGCGCGGGACGGCATCGAGGCGCTCGACATCGCTGCTCTCGAAGCCCGCGTGCACTGTTCGCGGGCCACGATCTACCGGCACGTCGGCGGCAAGGCGCAGATCCGTGACGCGGTGCTGGCACGCAACGCGGAGCGCGTCGTCGAGGCCGTCCGGACCGCGGTGGACGGGATGACCGGTCCCGACCGGATCGTGACGGCGGTGACGGTCGCGCTGGAACGCATCAGAGCGGACCCCCTCGGTCAGGCGCTGATCACCTCGATGCGCGCTGCAGCCGAGATGGCCTGGATCGTCGAATCACCGCTGACGCGAGCCCTCGCCACCGAACTGAACGGCATCGCCGAGGACGACGAGATCGCGGCGCAATGGATTGTGCGCGTGGTGCTCTCGCTGCTCTACTGGCCGGTCGCCGATCCGGCCGCCGAGCAGGAGATGGTGCGGCGCTTCCTCGGTCAGCCCGCACCCTTGCCGTTGTCCACGCGGTAGACCGCACCGTGGATCGCGGCGGCGTCGTCACTGGCCAGAAACGCGATCACCTTCGCGACATCCTCGGTCGCCATGAACCCCCGCGGTGAGGCGATGCGCATGATCAGGTCCCAGTCGGCGTTGTCGGGTGCCTCGAACTCGGTGGCCTGCGCGGTCGGCATGCCGCCCGGGCACACCGCGTTGACCCTCAGCCGCTCCTTGGTGAACTCGATGGCCAGCGCCCGGGTCAAGCCGACCAGCCCGTGCTTGGCCGCGCAGTAGCCCGCCGAGTACACCTCACCCTCGACGCCGGCGATCGACGAGACGTTGACGATGTTGCCCCCGGTTTCCAGCAGGTGCGGCAGCGCGGCGCGGCAGAGCGCGAACGGCGCGGTCAGGTTCACCGCGAGGTCGACGTCCCAATCCTCATCGGTCATCGTCGCGGTGTGGCGCATGCGGTGGAACCCGGCGATGTTGGCCAGCACGTCGAGACGGCCGAACCGTTCGACGCACTCGGCCACCGCCCCGGCGCACGCCTCCCGCGACGAGATGTCCACCGAGGCGAACGCGCTGCCCGGCACGTCGGCGAACACCTCCGCCATCCGCGACGCGTCCCGGGCGATGCCGAACACCGTCGCGCCCTTCTCCGCGAACAGCCGGGCCGTCGCCGCGCCCAGCCCCGCCGACGCCCCCGTGACCAATGCGACCTTGCCGCTGAGCTCACTCATGGAAGGACCTTCTCATGGGCCCCTCGGGGCTCAGACCGCGGCGCGCGGACGGACCGGCGGCACCGCCGCCAGCAGCGCCTTCGTGTACTCGTGCTCGGGCGCGGTGAACAGCTCGTCGGCGGGCCGGTTCTCCACCACCTCGCCGTCGCGCATCACCAGCACGTCATGGCTCAGCTGCCGGATCACCGCCAGGTCGTGCCCGATCAGCAGGTACGCCAGCCCCAGCTCGCCCTGCAGCCGCGCCAGCAAGTCCAGGACGCGCGCCTGCACCGACACGTCCAGCGACGCGGTGGCCTCGTCCAGGATCAGCAGATCCGGCTCGGCGGCCAACGCGCGCGCGATGCTGACCCGCTGCCGCTGTCCACCGGAGAGCTCGTGCGGGTAGCGCTGCGCGAACTCGGCCGGCAGGCCGACCAGGTCGAGCAGCTCCGCCACCCGCGCCCGCCGCGCCGCGGCGCCGTCGACCAGCCGGTGCACCGCCAGCGGCTCGGCGATCGAGGACTCCACGCGCGCACGGGGATTCAGCGACGAGAACGGATCCTGGAACACCAGCCCGATCCGTCGGCGCAGCGCCTTCACATCGGCCCGCTTCACCCCGAAGATGTCCGCACCGGCCAGAGTGGCTGTGCCTCGGTCGGGCTTCACCAGTCCGGTGAGCGCCGCGGCGACCGTCGACTTCCCCGAGCCGGATTCCCCGACCAGACCCAATGTGGTCCCGCGGCGGATGCGCAACGACACGTCCTTGACCGCGTGGACGGTCGACCGGCCCACCGGCGTCGACACCGTGAACGACACGTCGAGCCCGTCGACCTCCAGCAGCGGGTCGGCATCGGTAACCGCCTGTGGCCCAGACACATTCAGCACGGGTCGGGCGGCCAGCAGATCGCGGGTGTAGTCGTCGCGCGGCCGGTCGAACACGTCGAGGATCGGCGCCTGCTCCACGACGGTGCCCTCGCGCAGCACGGTCACCTCGTCGGCCACCTGACCGATGACGCCGAGATCGTGGCTGATCCACACCACGGCAGTGCCGAAGTCGCGCTGCAGCGTGCGGACCAACTCGATGATCTGGGCCTGGGTGGTGACGTCCAAGGCCGTGGTGGGTTCGTCGGCGATGAGCAGCTCCGGGTCGCACGCCAGCGCGATGGCGATCATCACCCGCTGACGCTGGCCGCCCGACAGCTGATGCGGGTAGGCGTGCAGTCGCGTCGCCGGCTCGGGCAGGCCGACCGCCTCGAGCAGTTCCAACGCCCGCGACTGCGCCTCGCGGCGCGTCACGCGGCGGTGTGTCTCCAGCGACTCGGTGATCTGGCGCTCCAGCGTCAGCAGCGGATTGAGCGAGGTGCCCGGATCCTGGAAGACGAACCCGATGCGGGAGCCGTGCACGCTGCGCAAGGTCCGCGGGCGGGCACCGACGAGCTGCACCGGCTCGTCACCACCGAGCGTGCTCGACCCGGACACCCGCGCCCCCGGCGCGTCGAGCAGACCGGTCGCGGCGAGCACCGTCATCGTCTTGCCGGACCCGGATTCGCCGACGATGCCCACCGTCTGCTCGCGGGCCACCTCGAACGACACCGCGTCGACGATCGTGCGAGCGCCGATGCGCACGCCGAGATCCTGCACGGTCAACACCGTCATCGCTGCGCCCTCCTGGCCTCGGCGATGGTGCGCTGCTTGGGATCCAGCACGTCGCGCAGCCCATCGCCGAGCAGGTTGAACGCCAGCACGATCACCACGATCGCCGCGCCCGGGAACACCGCCATCCACCAGGCCATCGTGACGAAGCCCTGTGAGTCGAAGATCATCCGGCCCAACGACGGTTGCGGAGGCTGGATTCCGAGCCCCAGGAAGGACAGCGCGGCTTCGGACAGGATCGCGAACGCCAGGGACAGCGACGTCTGCACGATCAGCGGTCCGGCGATGTTGGGCAGGATGTGGCGGCGCAGGATCATGAGATCGGGGGTGCCCATCGCGCGCGACACCGCCACGTACGGTTCGGTGCGCACGCCCAGGGTGCTCGCCCTGGCCACCCGCGCGAAGATCGGTGTGTACACGATGCCGATCGCGAGGATCGTCGTCGTCACCCCCGGCCCCAGGATCGCGACGACGGCGAGCGCGAGCAGCAGCACCGGGAAGGCGAACATCACGTCGACGACGCGCATCAGCACGGTGTCCAGCCAGCCGCCGCGATAGCCCGCCAGCACGCCGACCGTCACCCCGACCACGACGGCGAACGCGACACTGACCACGGCGATCCGCATCGAGGCCTGCGTGGCCACCAGCACGCGGGACAGCACGTCGCGGCCCAGCTCGTCGGTGCCGAACCAGTGCCCGCCGCTGGGCGGGCGCAGCGCGTTGGGCACATCGACGTCGTTGACTCCCTGCGGCGCAATCACATTGGCGCTGACCGCGATGACGGCGACGGCCAGCAGGACCAGCGCGCTGACCGCGGTGACGGGGTTGCGCAGCAGCAGCCGCCACGACGAGACGCGGGTGCTGTCGGTGGTCGTCATGCGAGCCGGATCCTCGGGTCGACCACCGCGTAGAGCACGTCGACGAGCAGGTTGATCGCGAGGAACAGCGCCGCGATCAGCAACACCGCACCCTGGATCACCGGGTAGTCGCGTGCCGCGACCGCGTTGTACACCAGCCTGCCCAGCCCCGGCCACGCGAACACCACCTCGACGACGATCACGCCGCCCAGCAGCGTCGCGAGCTGGATGCCGGTGATGGTCAGGATCGGCACGAGCGCGTTGCGCACCGTGTGCCGGAACGTCACGACGCGCGGGGACAGCCCTTTGGACCGCGCGGTGCGCACGTAGCCCATCGCGGCCACCTCCAGTACCGCCGCCCGCACGTAGCGCGTCATGATCGCCGCGGCCACCACGCCGACGGTCAGCCCGGGCAGGATGATGTGGCGCAGCCAGCCCCCGGGATCGTCGAACAGCGGGCGGTACCCGGACGTCGGCAGCCAGCCGAGCGTCGTCGCGAACAGGGCGATGAGCAGAATGCCCGTCCAGAAGTCGGGCACCGAGACGCCGAACTGACTGGTCACCCGGACGATCGCATCGCTGATACGGCCCTCCCGCAACGCCGAGTACGTTCCCGCCGGCAGCGCGATCGCGAGCGCGATGACGATGCCGGCCAGCCCCAGCGACAGCGTCGCAGGCAGCCGCTCGAGCAGCGTCACCGTCACCGGGTCGCCGTTGCGGAAGCTGACTCCCAGATCCCCGGTCAGCGCCGAGCCGACGTATCCGAAGAACTGCGACACGATCGGGCGGTCCAGCCCGCTAGCGGTGCGCAGCGCGTCGTAGGCCTCGGGGGTGTAGCGGGTGCCCAGGGCGATACGGACCGGATCTCCGGGCACCAGGTGCACCAGCGCGAAGACGACCACGGTGACACCGACCAGCACGACGAGCGAGTACAGCACCCGGCGCGCGACGAACCGGAGGATCGGATGGGTCAGGACCGTCGGCATGCTCATCGCGACGCGCTTCCGTCGGCGTCGAGCACGGCGTGTCGGAAGCGCACCGCGCCGTCGCGGCGGGCCTCGTATCCGGTCAGTGCCGGATTCCAGGCCTGGATCACCGACGAGTTGTACAGGTAGATGTAGCTGACCTTGTCGGCGATCAGCGTCGCGGCGCGCGCGTAGTCGGCCACCCGGGCGGCGTGGTCGGTCTCGACGCGGCCGGCGTCGAGCAGCCGGTCCACCTCGGGATCGGAGAACTTCTGCGCGTTGCTGCTGCCGTCGGTGTGGTGCTGGGCGTAATAGAAGTCGTCGGGATCGATGTTGCCCAGCCAGCCCAGCATGAGCATGTCGAAGTGACCGGAGTTCTGTTCGTCGAGCCACGTCGCGAAGTCGACGGTGCGGATCTTGACCGTGAAGCCGAGCGGCGCGAGGTTGTCGGCGACGATCTGCGCCGCGGTCACCGTCTCCGGATACTCGGTGGTGACCAGCATGTCGAGATCGCCCGGCGTGACACCGGCCTCGGACAGCAGCTCGCGCGCCTTGTCGACGCCGCCCTCGCGGTAGCGGTCATACGGCGTGTACCACGGGTTGCCCTCGGGGATCGCGAGCTCGTTGACCTTCGCCGTGCCGTAACTGGTCGCCGCGACGATCGCATCCCGGTCGATCGCGTAGGCGATCGCCTGGCGGACCCGCACGTCGTTGTACGGGGCGTGCGCCTCGTTGAGGGCCAGATACCAGTAGTCGTTGCTCGGGGTCACCGCCAACCGCAGCGAGTCGTCGTCGGACAGCTGCCTGACCCGTTGCGGCGGAATCGAATCCGTCCAGTCCACCTCACCGGCCTGCAGCGCGGACAGCGCTGTCGACGGCTCGGAGATGAACCGGAACGTCACGCCGGGCACCCCGGGTGGACCGTCCCAGTAGTCCGGATTGGCCACCAGCGAGATCGAGTCGCCGCTCTTCTGTCCCGCGAAACGGAACGGACCGGTGCCGATCGGATGGGTGGCGATCTGGCCGCTCTCGACGTTGCGTCGCGACACGATCGCCATGCCCTTGAAGCCGCCGATGTTGGTCAGCATGTTCGGCGTCGGCCTGCTGACCCGGATCACGACGGTCGTCGGGTCGGGCGCCTCGACGGCCGTGACCGCGCTGAACTTGTCGGAGTTGGCCAGCTTCTCGTCGATGATCCGGCGGTACGAGAACACGACGTCATCGGCGGTGAGCGGCGTACCGTCGTGGAACTTCACCCCCGGACGCAGATGGAACGTCCACACCCGCTGGTCGGGACTGACCTCCCACGACGTGGCCAGCGCCGGCCGCATCTGAAGGTTCCCGTCGGGTTCGACCAGCGTGTCGAAGACGTTCTCCAAGACCTCGAACGAGAAGTAGGCCGTGGTCTTGTGCGGATCGAGTTGATCGGGCTCCCCGGCGATCGCGGCGACCAACGAGCCTGCGGCGCCCTCACCGAGATCGACCCGTCGGCCCGTCGAACACCCGGTCACCGAGGCCACCATCATGACAATGGCGAGGACAGCGGTCCACACCGCGGTCCTCGCCATCATGTATCACCCCGGACTCGAGCCTGCTCGAAGTCTGTTACCCGATGGCCTGACACGACAAACCCGTGACTTTGTCCGTTCCCGACTGAAATACTCGTGCGCGTGACGATCCTGCGCGCTCTGGCCGCCCTCCTGGTTGCTCTCGGCGCGGCCCTGACCTTGCCGGTGCCGGCCAAAGCCGACCAGGTGATCGAGGGCATCTTCACCTACACCCCCGCCGAGGGGACGCCGGGTCTGTGGACGGTCTACCCGTCGTGTGTGCCGGTGGTCGGTGATCTGCGCGAGCCGCTGTACCTGCCCGTCGGGTGCCGGCTGCACATCCAGGGGTCCAACGGGGTGACCGGCGGCGACGCCGTGCTGACCGGAGGGATGTGGGCCTTCACCACACCGAAGGACCGCGGCATGCAATGCCCCGACGGCACCTGGGCGCCGACGGTCGAGGTGATCAAGTTCGACGACGTCACCATGACCGGCACCCGCAGCGTCACCCACACCGGCAACTGCGGCCTGCCGCCGGGGATCATCAACACCCCGTTCACGCTGGCCTTCAAGGAACCGTTGCCGATCCCGGTCGACCGCTACCCGCTGATCTGCGAGCCGGGCGGACTGCGGCGCTGCTTCTGACGATCGGGAAGGTCGCCGACATCACCGGTCCGGGCGTCTCCGATCGGTGGGGCGTGACCTGCGCCGACCTGGGTGCGTGCGTGCGGACCGCCGACGGGTCGCTGCTGGCGGTCTTCGGCGATACGTTCTCGGGCAGCCGCGTCGGCCGGGGCGACTGGCGGTCACCCGTCGCGCTGATCGGCCGCGGCGACGCCCGCGCGCCGATCGTGTGGGAGCGTGCCGGCGGCCCGGATCCGGACTACGCCCGCCAACTGCTGCCCTATGTCCACGACCAGGCGGGCGTCAGCACCGTGATCCCGTCGGATCTGCTGCGGCTCGGGGACACGATCTATCTGCACGCCATCGTCAATCGCGGGCTGGGCAACGTGCTGCGCACCGAGCTCTGGCGCTCCGACGACGGCGGGCGGCGGTGGCGCGCCGTCGGGGAGAACGCGACGTTCCCGGCGGATCTGCATCACGGTCATGCGCAATGCTGGTCATGGGACCTCGACCCGGACGGCGGCTGGGTGTACGTGATGGCCACCGGATTTCAGCGCGACAAGGGCATCATCGCGATGCGGGTGCGGCCGTCGGACATCGCTGACCGCGCGAAGTACTCGGCGTGGGGCTTCACCGGTGGCCGATGGGGATGGGGTCGCAAAGCCACTCCGATCACGCCACCCGGTGAGCGGTGGGGCGAGCTGACGTTCCGTCGGCTCGCGCCGCGCACCTGGGTCCTCGGCGGATTCCTGGCCTCGCGATACGCGCTCGGATACCGCGTCATCGACTCCCCGGTGGCCGACCTGCACACCGCGCCCCTGCAGCTGCCGGTGCGCGGCTGCGGGTGGCACGCCGAGGACCACGCCGGCAATCGCATCGCCCAGCTCTACGGTGGGTACCTGCTGCCCGGCTCGCGCCTCGACGTCCCCGGCGGGGTCGGCCTGGTGGTGTCGCAGTGGCACACCGACACCGGATGGCCTTACCGCGCCATGCAATTCAGCGTCACCCTGCACGACACCAGACAGCACGAGGAGAGGCGGAACCTGTGACGACAGCAGACACGAAGCGGGTGGTGATCTGGGGGACCGGATTCGTCGGCCGGATGGTCATCGCCGAGGTCGTCAAGCATCCCTTGTTCGAACTCGTCGGTGTCGGGGTCAGCAACCCCGACAAGGTCGGCCGCGACGTCGGGGAGATCTGCGGGCTGCCGGACCCGCTGGGTATCAGCGCAACCGACGACATCGACGCGCTGATCGACCTGAAACCCGACGCGCTGGTGCACTACGGGCCGACCGCGGCCCACGCCGACGTCAACATCGAGGTGATCACCCGCTTCCTGCGCGCCGGGATCGACGTGTGCTCGACGGCGATGACGCCGTGGATCTGGCCCACCATGCACCTCAACCCGCCCAACTGGATCGAACCCGTCACCGTCGCCTGCGAACTCGGCGAGTCGTCATGCTTCACCACCGGTATCGACCCCGGCTTCGCCAACGACCTGTTCCCGATGACGCTGATGGGCCTGTGCTCGGAGGTGCGCACCGTGCGCGCGTCGGAACTGCTCGACTACACCCACTACACCGGTGACTACGACCGCGAGATGGGCATCGGCAAGCCGCCGGAGTACCGGCCCATGCTGGAGAACTCCGACATTCTCGTGTTCGCCTGGGGCGCAACGGTTCCGATGATCGCGCACGCGGCGGGCATCATGCTCGACGAGATCACCACGACGTGGGAGAAGTGGGTCACGCCCACCGAGCGCACGACCGCCAAGGGCGTCATCGCGCCGGGCAACGTCGCGGCCGTCCGGTTCACGATCAACGGGGTGTATCGGGGAGAGACCCGCATCCAACTCGAGCACGTCAACCGGATCGGCAACGATGCGGCGCCGGAGTGGCCGTCGGGCAACCAGAACGACGTCTACCGTGTCGACATCGAGGGCACGCCGAGCATCTTCCAGGAGACGGCGTTCCGGTTCACCGACGGCTCCGGGCGGGATGCCGCCGCGGCCGGCTGCCTGGCGACCGGGCTGCGGGCGCTCAACGCCGTCCCGGCCGTCAACGATCTGTCCCCCGGGTGGGTCACCGCGCTGGACCTGCCGCTGATCCCGGGCGCGGGGACGATCCGCTGACTGCGCTCAGCCGCGGGGCCGTTTGACCAGAACCACGTACGCCAGCGGGATCTGGGTGCGCTCGGGCGCTGCGGCCAGCCGCGCGGCGATGCCCTTCTCCAGCCTGTCGTGCAGCTGCGCCACGCGGGGATCCGTCGGGCCGCCCTCGAGCGCCGTCGACAGCGCCGCGAACGTCGACGCCCGTGCGAACCCGGCCCACCGCGCGCCGAAATCCGTTGCGTCACCGTCGGCCTGGTAGCGCTCCCAGAACCGGTCCTGGGCGTCGACGATCTCCAGGTGGGAGATCTCGAGGCGTTCGAACAGACCTGACGGGGCGAACGGTGCCGCGAAGTCAGCGGCCCGGCGGGCGAAGGTCGGGATGCACATGCGGCCGGCCTCCTCGGCGCTGACCAGTCCGGCCCCCGCGATCTCGTCGAGCGTGTCGGCCATCGCGGTCAACAGCGGGCGGAACCCGAGCTCGCCGTCCTCGCCGATGCCCATCGTCGTCACGACCAGGCGTCCGCCGGGGCACAGTTCGCGGCCCCGGAACGCGACGAACTCGTGCCAGTCGCGCGCCGCCTGTTTGGCGTAGGCGGCCTGCACCTCCTCGTCGCCGCACGTGGCGACCTGCAGGTGGCCTCCGAGGATCGGGGCGGGCACCCGGCTCAACCACTGGATCGCCCAGGAACTCCAGCCCAGGTTGACGCTGTTCGACGGCAGGATCTGCGCGTAGAACGAGCGACCGACCGCCGAGGCGAACGCGGCGCGGTCTTTCGTCAGATAGGTGTCGGGATCTTCCTCCAGCGTGCGGAACAGTGCGGTGAAATCGTTGTCGGGGCGATCGGTGTGCGCGACGAGCACCGAGTGTTCCGGCCGAGTCCGGCTGCGCAGCACGCCGATTGCGGCGCCGATCGGCAGCAGCGAGTTGTGTCCGCTGGCCGCGCCGTAGTCGGCGATCACGATCGGCTGCGGCGGAGAGGGGAGCGGAACCTCCGCGGCGGCCTCGGAGAAGATCTCGATCGCCCGGGCCAGACCGGCGGCCTGCAGCCGCGACGCGGCGGTGTAGGTGCCGCTGCCGACCGGTTCCGGCCGGACCACGATGCTCGACTCGGGCATCTTCTGCACGGTAGTCCCCGAGCGTCACCCGCGCCGCCGAAAGCGCGGCGCGTGCGAAACTGTCGCCCATGACAGGACGTGTCGGGCCGCGCATCGCGATGATCAGCGCCGTCCTGGCGCTGGTGGTCGGTGTGGCGGGGGTGATCGTCACACTGGCGCTGGGCGCCTTCGTGTTCGACGACTACGACGCGTACGGCGAGGTGCGGGTCCCCGGGTCCGGGCGGGTGAGTCTGCCTGCGGGCGAGGTGACGATCAGCTTCCACACCGCGGTGACGGGCGGTGTCGGCGGCGGCTTCCCGGTGCCGCCGCTCAAGCTCGGCATCGACCCGCCCGAGGGCGTGCCGGACCCGGTGATCACCGAGACGATCGGCACCACGACATCGGTGAACAACGATGTGCACGTGCGCATCTGGGTGGCGCAGATCCCGCGCGCCGGCGTGTACGGCGTCCGCACCGGTGGTGACGTCGGCGGCTACATCAACCCGCGCCTGTCGTTCGGCCGCGACAGCTCGCCGGGGTGGCCGATGTGGGTCTTCGGCGCGCTCGCCGGGGTGGGCGCCGTCGCGCTCGCCGGAGCGGTCGCGTGGCGGGTGCGGGTGGGCCGGCGGGCGCGCCCGGTGCCCGGACCGGTGATCCTCGATGAACCGAAATGGCCGGGGCCGATTCCGCCGCCGGTGTACGAGTACCCGCCCCTCGACGAGCGGGGAGGTCAGTGACCCCTGGCGACCCACTCGTCGTAGTGCACGATCTCGTCGCCGACGGTCGTGGTGTCACCGTGGCCGGTGTAGACGACGGTCTCCCCGGGCAGCGCGCCGAGCCGGCCCGAGATCGACTCGAGGATGGTGGGGAAGTCGGAGTAGGACCGCCCGGTGGCGCCGGGGCCGCCCTGGAAGAGCGTGTCGCCGCTGAACACCGCGTCGAGGTCGGGGGCGTGCCAGCACACCGAGCCGGGGGAGTGCCCGGGAGTGTGCAGGGCGCGCAGCTCGGTGCCGGCGACGCGCAACGTCTGACCGTCGGCGATGGCGCGAAAGTCACTGTCGGGATGGGTCATTCGCCACAGCACGTCGTCGGCGGGGTGCAGGAACACCGGTGCGTCGAGGGCAGCTCCGAGCTGAGGGGCGACGGTGACGTGGTCGTTGTGGCCGTGGGTGCACACCACCGCGACGACATGACGGCCACCGACCGCGTCGATGATCGGGTCGGCTGTGTGGGCTGCGTCGAACACCACCACCTCGTTGTCGTCGCCGACGAGCCAGATGTTGTTGTCCACCTCCCAGCTGCCGCCGTCGAGTTCGAAGGTGCCACTGGTGACGAGCCGTTGGATGCTCACAACACCACCACCGAACGCAGCGCCTCGCCGGCGTGCATCTTCGAAAACGCGTCCTCGATCTGGTCCAGGCCGATGCGTTCGGAGACGAACTTGTCCAACGGGAACCGGCCCTGCAGATACAGACTGATCAGCGTCGGGAAGTCGCGCTCGGGCAGGCAGTCGCCGTACCAGGACGACTTCAGGGAACCGCCGCGGGAGAAGAAGTCGATCAGCGGCATCTCCAGCGTCATGTCCGGGGTCGGCACGCCGACCAGCACGACGGTGCCGGCCAGGTCGCGCGAGTAGAACGCCTGCTTCCACGTCTCGGGCCGGCCCACCGCATCGATCACGACGTCGGCACCGAACCCGTCGGTGAGGTCCTGGATCGTCTCGACCGCGTCGAGCTCCTTGGCGTTGATCGTGTGGGTGGCGCCGAACTCCCGGGCCCAGTTCAGCTTCCGGTCGTCCATGTCCACGGCGATGATGCGCCGGGCGCCGACCAGCCGGGCCCCCGCGATCGCCGCGTCGCCCACGCCGCCGCAGCCGATGACCGCCACCGTGTCGTCCCGGTTGACCGCGCCGGTGTTGATCGCCGCGCCCAGCCCGGCCATCACGCCGCAGCCCAGCAGACCCGCCGCGGCCGGGTCGGCCGCCGGGTCGACCTTGGTGCACTGGCCCTCGTGCACCAGCGTCTTGTCGGCGAACGCGCCGATGCCCAGCGCCGGGGTCAGCTCGGTGCCGTCGGTCAGCGTCATCTTCTGCGCGGCGTTGTGGGTGTCGAAGCACAGGTGCGGACGGCCCCGCTTGCAGGCCCGGCACTGCCCGCACACCGCGCGCCAGTTGAGGACCACGAAGTCGCCGGGCTCGACGTTGGTGACGCCCTCCCCGACGGACTCGACGATGCCCGCGGCCTCATGCCCGAGCAGGAACGGGAACTCGTCGTTGATGCCGCCCTCGCGGTAGTGCAGATCCGTGTGGCACACACCGCAGGCCTGGATGTCGACGACCACCTCACCCGGTCCGGGGTCGGGGATCACGATGTCCACCACCTCGACCGGCTGGCCCTTCGTCCGAGAGATCACTCCGCGCACCGTCTGAGTCATGCCTGAACCCTAATATGTCGGGCACACTCGATACATGCCTGTCCGCATGCCGGCGATGTTCCTCTCGCACGGCGCGCCGCCGCTGGTCGACGATGCCCTGTGGGTGTCCCAACTGCGGGCCTGGGCGGGCGCGCTGCCGGTCCCGTCGGCGATCCTCGTGGTCTCTGCGCACTGGGAGGCCGCGCCCCTGACCATCGGCTCCACCGACGCGCGCACCCCGTTGACCTATGACTTCTGGGGATTCCCCGACCGCTACCACGCCGTCACCTACGACGCGCCGGGTGCCCCGGAACTGGCTGCGGCAGTGCAGAAGTCGATGCCCGACGGCGAACCGGTGCACCACGATCGCGACCGCCGGCTCGATCACGGCGCCTACGTCCCGCTGACGGTGATGTACCCGGACGCCGCCATCCCGGCACTGCAGATCTCGCTGCCCACACTGGATCCGGCGACGCTGCTGCGGCTCGGGGAGCGGCTGCGGCCGCTGCGCGACGAGGGTGTGCTGATCATCGGGTCGGGGTTCACCACCCACGGTCTGCCGTTCCTCGAGGACCCGTCGCCCGGTGCCGTCCCGGCCGGCTGGTCGGTGGAGTTCGACGCCTGGGCACACGAGCGGACGGCCGCGGGCGATGTGGATGCGCTGATCGACTTCCGGGCGCGGGCCCCGGGGATGCCGTACGCCCACCCGACGATCGAACATTTCGCGCCGCTGTTCGTCGCGCTCGGCGCCTCCGACGACCCGGCTCAGCAGCCGCGTCAGGTGATCGACGGATTCTGGATGGGCCTGGCCAAACGCTCCCTCGAACTGGCCTGAACGGGGATACCGTCTGCAGGCATGGCAGCTCCGCACGATCCCACGATCGAGGACACCGAACGATTCGCCGAACGCATCATCGGCGCCATCGACGCCGCCAGCGTGGCGCTGCTGATGTCCATCGGCCACCAGACCGGGCTGTTCGACACGCTGGCGAACCTTTCGTCGGCGACGAGTGCGGAGCTGGCCGAGGCCGCCGGGCTCGACGAACGCTACGTCCGGGAATGGCTGGGCGGCATGACCGCCGGGCGGATCATCGACTACGACGCGGCGACACTGACGTATGCGCTGCCGCCGCATCGCGCGGCGGTGCTGACCCGCGCCGCCGGGCCCGGCAACCTCGCGCGGGTGGCGCAGTTCATCCCGCTGCTGGCCGAGGTGGAGCAGAAGGTGATCGGCTGCTTCCGCCGCGGCGGCGGACTGTCCTATGCGGAGTACCCGCGCTTCCATACGCTGATGGCCGAGCAGAGCGGTGAGGTGGCCGACGCCGCATTGGTCGAGGCGATCCTGCCGCTGGCCGACGGGCTGCCCGACCTCTTGCGCGCCGGGGCGGATGTCGCCGACTTCGGCTGCGGCAGCGGGCACGCGATCAACGTCATGGCCCAGGCGTTCCCGGCGAGCCGGTTCTGCGGCGTCGACTTCTCCGAGGAGGCCCTCGCCGCCGGGACCGAGGAAGCGCGGCGGCTCGGCGTGAGCAATGTGTCGTTCCAGCGGGCCGACCTGGCCGCGTACGACGCCGTGGCTGCCGTCGACGTCATCACCGCGTTCGACGCGATTCACGACCAGGCCCACCCGGCGCGGGTGTTGGCCAACATCCATCGCGCGCTGCGGCCGGGCGGAGTGTTCCTGATGGTCGACATCAAGTCGTCGAGCCGGGTCGAGGACAACGTCGGCGTCCCGATGGCGCCGTATCTCTACACCGTCTCGACGATGCACTGCATGAGCGTGTCGCTCGGGCTCGGCGGCGACGGCCTCGGCACCTGTTGGGGGCGCGAGCTCGCGCTGTCGATGCTCGCCGATGCCGGCTTCTCCGATGTCACCGTGCGGGAGATCGAGTCCGACCCGATCAACGACTACTACGTCGCCAGGAAGTGAGGCGTCGTCACTAGGCTCGCTCCGGTGAGCGCACTCGACGTCCTCGCCGACTGGCCCGTTCCCACCGTCGCGGCCGCGGTGGTGGGTCGGGCCGGGACCCTGGACAGCCACGGCGATCAGGCGCGCCGGTTCCCCCTCGCGTCGGTGACGAAGCTGCTCGCCGCGCGGGCGGCGCAGGTCGCCGTCGAGGAAGGCGCGGTCGAGTTGGACACCGCGGCGGGACCGCCCGGCGCGACGGTGCGTCACCTGCTGGCCCATGCCGCGGGCTACGACATGACCTCGGCGAAGATCCTCGCCGCGCCGGGCACCCGGCGCATCTACTCGAATCACGGTTTCGCCGTGCTGGCCGAGACGCTCGAGCAGGAGACGACGATCCCGTTTCCGACCTACCTCGCCGAGTCGGTGTGCGCGCCGCTGGGCATGTCGGACACCACGCTCGAGGGCGGCGCCGAGGCCGCGGGATACGGCGTGACGTCGACCGTCGCGGACCTGGTCGCGTTCGCCGGTGACCTGCTCGCGCCGGTCCTGGTCTCCGAGCAGATGCACGCCGATGCGACCTCGGTGCAATTCCCCGGGCTGGACGGCGTGCTGCCCGGATTCGGCCGGCAACGGCCCAACGACTGGGGGCTGGGCTTCGAGATCCGCGACGGAAAGTCACCGCACTGGACCGGCACGGACAACTCGGCCCGCACCTTCGGCCATTTCGGCCAGTCGGGGACCTTCCTGTGGGTGGACCCGGACGCCGGCCTGGCGCTGGTGGTGCTCACCGACCGCCCGTTCGGCGAGTGGGCGCACGATGTGATGCCGGCCCTGTCTGATGAAGTTCTGAGAGATTATCGGCCGGACTAGCGCAACATGCGCCTCACGAGGCACAATAGTCTCCGCAAGCACAATTTCATCTGCTGACTCACTCGGAAAACCACCAGGTCGTTGGGGAAGACGTCCCTCGTGGAGCCGAAGGAGCAGGAGATGCGTGCAGCGAACCAATTCGCCGACGCGACGACGGGCGTGGTGTACATCCATGCCTCACCCGCGGCGGTGTGCCCGCACGTCGAGTGGGCGTTGTCGTCGACCCTCAACGCGAGGGCGAATTTGAAGTGGACGCCGCAGCCGGCCATGCCCGGGCAGCTGCGCGCGGTCACCAACTGGGTCGGACCCGTCGGCACCGGAGCACAGCTGGCCAACGCGCTGCGCTCCTGGTCGGTGCTGCGTTTCGAGGTCACCGAGGATCCCAGTCATGGCGTGGACGGCCACCGCTGGTGCCACACCCCGCAGCTCGGGCTCTGGAGCGGGGCGATGAGTGCCAACGGCGACGTGATGGTCGGCGAGATGCGGCTCCGCACGCTGATGGCTTCGGGCGCCGACACCCTGGCCGCCGAACTGGACTCCGTGCTGGGCACCGCGTGGGATGAAGCGCTGGAGGCCTACCGCGACGGCGGCGTGGGCGCAGAGGTCAGCTGGCTGAGCAGGGGAGTCGGCTAGACCGAGAGGTGGATGCGGACGACGTCGCCGTCATCGATGCCGTCGGGTCTGCGCAGCGCCACCTTCAGCGGAACGAGGTAGGCGCCGTTGCGCGGGATCAGTGAGGTGGTCACCTCGGTGCTGCCGATCCGGACGCGCGCGGGGATGACACCCCATCCGTAGGTCAGGTGTGCCGCGTGCTCACGGAGATAGGCATCCACGTGGTCCGGGGTCGCGACGAAGAAGTACGGCGCCGGACCGTGCCACTGGAACACCTCGGCATCGAAGGCCCGCTCCACGCCTGGCAGATTACGGCCGCAGCACCTTGAGTGCGCGCGGCACCGCCGACACCTCGACCGGTAGCGGGCAGACGTATTCGCCGTCGGCGTACGCGGAGATTTTCGGCGAAGCCTGGCGGCAGGCGACGGTGATGGTCCGGGCCCGCCGCGTCGTCACCTCGTCGAGGTTCACATGGGTGCCCTTGAACACGGTCGGGAACAGCCGGATCAGCCGGGTGCGCGACGCCGAGGCGACCATCGTGACGTCGAGCAGACCGTCCGTCGGATCGGCGCCGGGGCAGATCAGCATGCCGCCGCCGTAGCTGCGGGTGTTCCCGAACGCGGCCAGCGTCAGCTCGGTGTCTACCTCGGTCCCGTCGAAGGTCAGCCGGAACGGCAGCAGCCGCAACTTCGACAGCTCGGCGACCATCGCCACGTTGTAGCGCATCCGCCCGTGCGGCCAGCGCATGCGGTTGGTGCGATCGGTGACCAGGGAGTCGAACCCGGCCGCCATCACCGTCCCGAACCAGCGGTCCGTCCCGTCGGCGCCGCGGATCCGGCCGAGATCGATCTCGTCGACCCGGCCGTCGACGACGATGTCGGCGGCCGCCTCGGGATCCTTCTCCGGGATCCCCAGCGCCCGCGCGTGATCGTTGCCGGTTCCCGCCGGAATGATGCCGAGCGGTACCGACGTCTGCGCGAGCACCTGCAGCGCCAGCGAGATGATGCCGTCCCCGCCGACCACCACCAGGGCGTCCATGCCGCGTTCGAGCGCGCCCTCGACCAGCTCGCGGGCATGGGTGGCGTCGCGGCCGGCGAGCGCGACGACGTCGACGCCGCGGGCCTGGAAGCGGCGGATCGCGCGTTCGGCGGCATGTGGTGCGTTGCCGTGCCCGGACGCGGGATTGGTCAGGACGGTGATCCTGTTCACGGAATCAGCTTGCCCGGGTTGAGGATTCCGGTCGGGTCGAGTGCGGCCTTGATCGCGCGCAGCAGGGTCACCCCGAGGTCGCCCACCTCGTCACGCATCCATGGCCGGTGATCGGCGCCCACGGCGTGGTGGTGGGTGATCGTGGCGCCGGTGCGCACCATCGCGTCCGACGCCGCGGCTTTGGCGGTGCGCCACTGTTCGATCGGGTTGCCGCGTTGCGCCGCGACGACGGTGAAATACAGCGACGCCCCGGTCGGGTAGATGTGCGAGATGTGGCACAACACCAGCGCGGGGGTGCCGGAATCCGCGAGTGAGCGGGTCAGCGCGTCGGTGACGGCCGCCTTCAGCGTCGGCACGTTCGACCAGGTGGTCGCCGTCTCGAGCGTCTCGCACAGCGCGCCCGCCGACAGCAGGGCATCACGCAGGTACGGTGCGTTGAACCGACCGTGCTCCCACGCCCTCGCGGGCGCCTCGCCCAACGACGTTGCGCCCTTGGCCAGCAACAGGTCTCGCGTCTCCGCGTGCCGGCTCGCGACGTGGGCCTCGGTGCCCTCGAATGCCGTGATGGCCAGGCAGCCGCCGGTGATCTGCTGCTCGCCGATGCTCTCGGTGGTGGCGAGATTGACTCCGGTCTCGGCTTCGTCGGAGAGTCGGATCACGGTGGGCCCGGTGCCGGTCTGCACCACCGCGCGCAGCGCGTCGGCGCCGGTCGCGAAGTCCGGGAACGACCAGGCCTCGTAGCGGGTGACCTCGGGCACGGGGTGCACGCGCACCCGCACGCGGGTGATGACGCCGAACGCCCCCTCCGAGCCGATCAGCACCTGGCGCAGGTCGGGACCCGCGGCCGAGGCCGGTGCACGGCCCAGGTCGAGCACGCCGGCCGGGGTGATCGCCCGCAGGCCGCGGACCATGTCGTCGAACCGGCCGTAGCCCGCCGAGTCCTGACCCGAGGACCGGGTCGCGGCAAAACCGCCGATGGTGGCGAAGCAGAAGCTCTGGGGGAAGTGGCCCAGCGAGAACCCGCGCTCGCCGAGCAGCTTCTCCGCCTGCGGTCCGGTCAGTCCGGCGCCGAGTTCGGCCTCCCCGGACACCTCGTCGAGTGCGTGCAGTCGGTCGAAGCGGCGCAGGTCCAGCGAGACCACCGCCTTGAAATCGCCCCGCAGCGGATCGAGGCCGCCGACCACGCTGGTGCCGCCGCCGAACGGCACGATCGCGATGCTGTGGTCGGCGCAGAACCGCAGCAGCGCGGCCACCTCGTCGTCGTCCCCGGGGACCAGCACGGCGTCCGGAGCGTCCTGCACGCCGAAGTCCCTGCGCCGCAACAGGTCCAGGGTGGACTTGCCGCCGGCGCGCAGGAGCCGTCCGCGGTCGTCGACCACCACGTTGTCGGCGCCGACGATCGCGATCATGGCGTCCTGATCGGCCCCCGACAGCGCCGACGGGCGCACCCGGACCTGGTCGAGCGTCGGTTCGGCGACGGGGTCGGCCTCGATGCCGAGCGCCTGGGTCAACAACGAGCGGATACCGGGGGACAGCGGGGTCGCCGCATCCGGATCTCCCCAGGCGTTCCACGCCATCGGCGGGTCGGAAGGCTGGTCATCATGCGCAGACATGCGTTACAGTATTACAGATGATGTCAATCCGTAACTCCGATTCGAGCGTCGAGCACCGCATCCTCGACGCAGCGGCGGCGTGCATCCTCGCCTACGGCGTCGAGCGGACGACCATGACCGAGATCGCACGGCGCGCCCGCGTCAGCCGGCCGACGATCTACCGCCGCTGGCCCGACATCCGGTGGGTGATCGCCGAACTGCTCACCGTGCGCATCGCCGGCGTTCTCGAGGAGGTGCCCGACCGCGGGCCCGGCCGGGAATCCATGGTGGACCGCGTGGTCGCGGTCGCCGAACACCTGCGCAACGACGAGATCGTGCAGTCGGTCATCCGCAACGCGCCCGGTCTCGCGATGGTCTACATCGCCGAACGGCTCGGCACCAGCCAGCAGATCCTCATCGACGCCTTGGCCGACGCGATCACGGCGGGCCAGGGCGAGGGCAGCATCCGGTCCGGCGACCCGCACGAGATGGCCGCGATGTGCCTGCTGATCACCCAGTCCACCATCCAGTCCGCGCAGATGGTCGAGAAGCTCCTCGACGGCCGGGCCCTCGGCGTCGAACTGGCCCGCGCACTGAACGGATACCTCGCCCCATGACCGGTTCGACCGCACTGAACGCCGCCCGACGCACCCAGGAACTGACCGCCCTGGGCGACGGCGCGCCGCTCGATCTGCTCGTCATCGGGGGCGGGATCACCGGCGCGGGAATCGCGCTGGACGCCGCCACGCGCGGGCTGTCGGTGGCGTTGGTCGAGAAACACGACCTTGCCTTCGGCACCAGCCGGTGGAGTTCGAAACTGGTGCACGGCGGGCTGCGCTACCTGGCCAGCGGCAACGTCGGCATCGCGCGGCGCAGCGCCGTCGAGCGCGGCATCCTGATGACGCGCACCGCCCCGCACCTGGTGCACGCGATGCCCCAGCTGGTACCGCTGCTGCCCGAGATGAACCGCGCATCGCGGGCGCTGGTCCGGTTCGGGTTCGCCGCCGGCGACGGACTGCGCAAGCTGGCGGGCACACCGGCCTCGGTGCTGCCGCGATCCCGGCGGATCGGCGCGTCGGAGGCCGTCCGGCTGGCGCCGACGGTGCGCCGCGACGGCCTCGACGGCGCGCTGCTGGCCTACGACGGGCAGCTCGTCGACGACGCCCGACTGGTGACCGCGGTGGCCCGAACCGCCGCCCAGCACGGCGCGCGCATCCTGACCCGCGTCGAGGCGGTCACCGCCTCGCGCACGTCGGTGACGCTGAGAGACACGATGTCCGGGGAGTCGATCGAGGTCCGTGCCCGCGCCGTGGTGAACGCGACCGGCGTGTGGGCCGGACAGGTCGACCCGTCGCTGCGGTTGCGGCCCAGCCGCGGTACCCACCTGGTGTTCGATGCGGCCGCGTTCGGCAATCCGATTGCGGCACTGACCATTCCGATTCCGGGTGAGCTCAACCGCTTCGTGTTCGCGATGCCCGAGCAGCTGGGCCGGGTGTACCTCGGGCTGACCGACGAGGATGCGCCGGGCCCGGTTCCCGACGTCCCGGAGCCGACGCCCGACGAGGTGGCGTTCCTGCTCGACACCGTGAACACCGCGCTCGCGACCGCTCTGGGTCCCTCGGATGTACTCGGGGCGTACGCCGGACTGCGGCCACTGATCGACACCGGCGGCGGGCGCACGGCCGACGTGTCGCGGGAGCACGCCGTCACCGAGTCGCCGACCGGGGTGCTCAGCGTGATCGGCGGCAAGCTCACCGAGTACCGCTACATGGCCGAGGATGTCGTCGACCACGCCGTCACACTGCGGGGACTGTCTGCGCAGCCGTGCCGCACCCGCAACCTCCCGCTCGTCGGCGCCCCGGCGAATCCCGTAGCCGCGCAACCGTCGTCGACGGATCTGCCCGGATCCCTCGTCGAACGCTACGGAGCCGAGGCGCCCAACGTGATCGCCCAGGCGTCCTGCCCGCGCCCCGTCGACCCGGTCGCCGACGGCATCGACGTCACCCGGGCGGAATTCGAGTACGCGGTCACCCACGAGGGCGCGCTGACCGTCGACGACATCCTCGACCGGCGCACGCGCATCGGTCTGATCGCCGCCGACCGCGAACGCGCACTGCCCGCCGCGGAGGAGATGCTGGTGAAATCGGCGCGCTGACCGACACTGAGTGTCGGCCAGCGCGCCCGATTCGCTGGTTACAGCGGGATGTTCTTGTGGCGGCCGCGGCGTGCCGGGGCCTCGGCCAGCGCCTGCGTCAGCTTCGAGCGGGTGTGAGCGGGGTCGATCTTCTCGTCCACCACACCGATCTCGATCGCGGAATCCACACCGCCGGCGATCTTCTCGTGCTCGATGGCCAGTGCCTCGTGCAGCGCCTCGCGGTCCTCGGGCGCGGCGGCGGCCAGCTTCTTCTTGTGCAGGATGCCGACCGCGGCCTTGGCGCCCATGACGGCGACCTCGGCCTCGGGCCACGCGAACACCTTGGTGGCGTTCAGCGACCGCGAGTTCATCGCGATGTAGGCGCCGCCGTAGATCTTGCGGGTCACCAGCGTGACGCGGGGCACCGACGACTCACCGAACGCGTGCAGCAGCTTCGCGCCGCGACGGACCACGCCGCCCCACTCCTGGTCCACACCGGGCAGGTAGCCCGGCACATCGACGACCACGACCAGCGGGATGCCGAACGCGTCGCACAGCCGCACGAAACGCGCTGACTTCTCGGCACTTTCCGAGTTCAGGCAACCGCCCAGGCGCAGCGGGTTGTTGGCGATCACGCCGACGGTGCGCCCGGCCAGCCGGCCCAGGCCCACCACGATCGACGGCGCCCAGCGGGACTGGAACTCCTCGAACGGCACGCCCTCGTCCAACAAAGCCTCGACCAGCGGGTGCACGTCGTAGGCGCGTCGCGCCGACTCGGGCAGCAGCGCCTTGAGGTCGGAGTCGCCGGCCTCGGCCTTGCTGCGGTCGAAATGGCCCTGCTGGCAGAACAATCCGACCAGGCGGCGGCCGCGCTCATAGGCGTCGAGCTCGTCGTCGGCGACGATGTGGCACACGCCCGACTTCTTGTGGTGCGCCTCGGGGCCGCCGAGGGAGACCATGTCGACGTCCTCGCCGGTGACACTGCGCACGACGTCCGGTCCGGTGACGAACACCTTGCTGTCCGGGGCCATCACGATCACGTCGGTCAGAGCGGGCCCGTAGGCGGCACCGCCGGCCGCGAAGCCGACCACCACCGAGATCTGCGGGATGTACCCCGACGCGCGGATCATCGCCTCGAACACCAGACCGACCGCGTGCAGCGCCTTGACGCCCTCGGCCAGCCGGGCGCCACCCGAGTGCCAGATACCGACGATGGGGCTCTGCTCGTCGATCGCGACGTCATAGGCGTCGACGATGTGCTTGCAACCGTCCACGCCCATCGCGCCACCCATGACGGTGCCGTCGGTGCAGAACGCGACCGTCCGCACGCCGTTGACGGTGCCCGCGGCGGCGAGCACGCCGGACTTGTCGCGCTCGTGCAGCAGCTCGACGCTGCCGTCGTCGAAGAAGGTCGACAGCCGCAGCAGAGGATCGCGGGGGTCGAGGGAGTCGTCGACGGCTTCGGGTAGGCGGTTTTCGATGGTCGTCATATGTTCTCCTGCTTGTCAGTACTTCCCGAAGGCGAGTGCGACGTTGTGCCCGCCGAAACCGAACGAATTGTTGATGGCGTAGTCGAAATTGCCAGGCCGAGGACCGCCCGCGACGACGTCGAGGTCGATCTCGGGATCGAGGTTCTTCAGATTGAGTGTGGGGGGAATGACGCCGTTGCGCAGCGCCTGCACCGTGAGGATGGACTCCACCGCGCCCACGGCGCCGACGGAGTGGCCCAGCGCGGACTTCGGTGCGTAGACGGCGGGCCGGTGCCCGCGCATCGCGTTGTTGATGGCCCGGCCCTCCGCGACGTCGCCGACGCTGGTGCCGGTGGCGTGCGCGTTGACGTGGTCGATGTCGGACGGCTTCAGACCGGCGAGCTCGATGGCCCGCGACATCGCGTAACCCGCCCGCTCACCGTCGGGGTCGGGCGCCACCATGTGGTAGCCGTCGGAGGTGATGCTCGCGCCCATCAGCCGGGCGAGGATGGTGGCGCCGCGCGCTTTGGCGTGTTCCTCGGTCTCGATGACCATCAGCGCCCCGGCCTCGCCGAACACGAAGCCGTCACGGTCCTTGTCGAACGGGCGGCAGGCGCCGGCGGGGTCGTCGTTGTTGGTCGACATCACGATGCGCATCTGCGCGAAGCCGGCGATCGGCACCGCCTCGATGCGCTGCTCGACGCCACCGCAGATCGCGATGTCGGCCTCACCGAGCACGATGTTGCGCCACGCCTGCGCGATGCCCTCCGAACCCGACGCGCACGCCGACACCGGGGTGACGACCCCGGCCCTGGCGTGGCGTTCGAGCCCGACCACAGCGGACGGGCCGTTGGGCATGTACATCTGCACCGACAGCGGGGACACGGCGGTGATGCCGTGATCCCGCATGCCGTCGTAGGCGAACACCAGCGCCTCGGCACCGCCGAGGCCGGTCCCGATCGACACCAGCAGACGGCTGCTGTCGACATCGGGGGACCCGGCGTTCTCCCAGACACGACGCCCCAGCACGGTGGCCATCTTCTGCGGGTAGGACATCCGCCGGTTCTCGTCCTCGGTCAGTTCCCCGACGAAGTCCTCCAGCAGATGGCCGCCGATGCGCACCGGCAGATCGAACTCCTCGACATAGGGATCGTCGAGCAGACGGATGCCGCTCTTGCCCTCCAGCAGGGCCTTCCAGGTGCCGTCGGCATCGGTGGCGACGCTCGTCGTCATCGCCATCCCGGTCACGACGACATCGGGAAGCCCGCTACCTGTTACCGGCGAAGCCATGCTGGGGCGCGTGTCCTTTCCTACTACGTGTTCTCTACTCGTCAGCCTCAGTAACGACCGAAGGCCAGAGCCACATTGTGGCCACCGAAGCCGAACGAGTTGTTGATCGCATAGCGGTAGTCGCCGTATCGAGGCTCACCCGCGACGACATCGAGATCGATCTCGGGGTCGGGTGTCTCGTAGTTCAGCGTCGGAGGAATGACACCGTCACGCAGCGCCATCACCGTCAACGCCGACTCCAGGGCACCCACCGCGCCGATCGAGTGGCCCAGCGCCGACTTCGGTGCGTACACCGCGGCGTGGTCCACACCGGCCACGCGGATCGCGTTGGCCTCGGCCGTGTCACCGATCGAGGTGGCCGTGGCGTGCGCGTTGACGTGCTGGATGTCCTTGGGCTCAAGGCCCGCGGTCTCCATCGCACGCTTCATCGCATGACCGGCCCGCAGCCCGTCGGCCGCCGGGGCGACCATGTGGAACGCATCCGACGTGATGCCGGCACCCATCAGGCGGGCCAGCGGCTTGGCGCCGCGGGCCTTCGCGTGCTCCTCGGTCTCGATGATCATCAGCGCGCCGGCCTCACCGAACACGAAGCCGTCGCGGTTCTTGTCGAACGGCCGCGACGCCCCTGCCGGATCCTCGTTGTTGGTCGACATGGCGCGCATCATCGAGAACGCCGCGATGGGCAGTGCCTCGATGCCGCCTTCCACGCCGCCACAGACCGCGAAGTCCGCGTCACCCATGACGATCGAACGCCACGCGTGGGCGATCGCCTCCGAACCCGACGAGCACGCCGACACCGGGGTGATGACCCCGGCGCGTGCGCCCAGCTCGAGTCCGGCGACGGCCGCGGCACCGTTCGGCATGATCATCTGCACGGCGAGCGGCGACACCTTGCGGGGGCCGCCCTCGTTCATCGCGTCGTAGGTCTCGACGATCTTCTCGCCGCCACCCAGACCGGTGCCGATGACCACCGCGAACCGGTCGGGGTCGACCTCGGGCTTGCCCGCGGTCTCCCACAACCGGCCCGACAGCAGCTTCGACATGCGCTGCACGTAGGACATGCGACGCATGTCGAGCCGGGACATGTGGCTGTCGACGTTGTCGACCAGGTGGCCACCGATGCGCACCGGCAGGTCCCACTTGGTGACGAAGTCGTCCTCCAGAATCCGGATGCCGCTTTCGCCTGCAAGAAGGCCCTTCCACGTGCTCTCGATGTCACCAGCGAGGGCCGTGGTGGCCTCGACGGCGGTCACCACGACGCTGGGGAAACCTCCGTTAGCAGTGGAAGGCCTGCTCATTCTGCTGCGAACTTCTCGCGCAGGGCCGCGGCGGCCTCGGGGTTCTCTTCCTCGAGCTTCTGGATGTAGGCGACGACGTCACCGACGGTGCGCAGACCGGCGAGGTCCTCGTCGGGGATCTTCACGCCGTACTTGTCCTCGGTCTGCACGGCGATCTCGACCATCGACAGCGAGTCGATGTCCAGGTCGTCGACGAACGACTTCTCCGGAGTCACCTCGGACGGCTCGATACCGGTGACCTCTTCGATGATCTCGGCGAGACCGGCGATGATTTCTTCCTGACTGGCGGCCACTGTGGCTCCTTCTATTTATCGGGTGTTACCTGGGTCGAACGATGGGGGGTCGTGCTCTCGTCACTGGGCGGCGCGCAGGGCTTCCGCGAATCCGTCCAGATCGGAGGGGGTCTTGATGGGATGCGTCGGGGTGCCCTTGAGCTCCCGCTTGGCGATGCCGCTCAGCGTGCCGGCCGGCGGGAACTCGACGAGCGCGGTGGTGCCGAGCTCGCGCAGGGTCTCGTTGCACAGATCCCAGCGCACCGGACGGGTCATCTGGGCGACGAGCTTGGTCATCGCATCGGCGGCCGACTCGACCGGGCGGCCGTCGGCGTTCGACAGCAGCGTGACGGTCGGCTCCGACGGGGTGATCCGGCCGGCGACGGCGGCGTACTCGTCCAGGGCGGGCGCCATGTAGCGCGTGTGGAACGCGCCCGCGGTCGCGAGCGGACGGACCCGGGCGCGGGCCGGCGGGTCCTCGGCGAGCTTCTCCAGTGCCGCGACGGCGCCGGCGGCGACGATCTGTCCGGCCGCGTTGCGGTTGGCCGGAACCAGGTCCAGGGCGTCGAGACGGGCGAGCACCTCGGCCTCGTCCCCACCCAGCAGCGCGGACATGCCGGTGGGCTCCAGAGCGCAGGCCTTGGCCATCTCGCGGCCGCGCGTGGCGGCCAGGCCGACGGCCTCGTCGGCGGTGATCACGCCGGCGATCGCGTAGGCGGCGATCTCGCCGACCGAGTGGCCGGCGGCGACGAGCTGCTCGGTGCCCGTCAGGATGTCTCGCTTGGTCAGCTCCTCGTAGGCCAGCAGCGTGGCGGCCACGACGAGGGGCTGGGTCACCGCGGTGTCGGTGATCTCCTCGGCGTCGGCGGTGGTGCCGAGCCGTGCCAGATCCAGGCCGCTGATCTCCGACCACGACGCGATGCGCGTCGCGGCGCCGGGAAGCTCCAGCCACTCGGCGAGCATGCCGGGAGTCTGGGAGCCCTGTCCGGGCGCGAGGAATGCAAGCACTGTTTTGTCAGGCACGTCTCTAAGAGAACATTGTGAAGACGCCTTTGCGCCGTGTAAGAGACTATGAACTCTTTCTTAGGTTTTTGTGGAGAGCCCACAAAACCGCATGTGATGCGACTGCATCGAGACCGCGTCGCAACATGTCATCTCCCAGAACGCCCCGCGGATGTGACCGATGCAACAGCAGTGACCTGCTCAGATCCCGCCCGCGCCGGTGGGGTCGACTGCGTCTGACGGCGTAGACGGCCCACCGTGGAGGCCACCCGCAACACGTAGGCATCCCGGGGAACCGTGGCGTCACGGCCCGTGAAGTCGGCGATCCGTTTGAGCCGGTAGCGGACGGTATTTGGATGAACGAACAATTTGCGTGCGCACGCTTCGATCGCGCCACCGGAGTCCAGATACGCGTCGAGCGTCTCCGTCAGCGCGGGTCCGGCATCCGCGAGCGGGCGCATCACCTCCGCCTCCAGCGCGGCGGCGGCCGTGGCGTCGCCGAGGAGCGCCCGCTCGGGGAGCAGTTCGCGGGCCGCCACCGGGCGCGGCGCGCCCGCCCATCCGGCGACGGCGTTCATCCCGGCGATGGCCTCGGTGGCGCTGATGTGGGCCGCGCCCAGCGTCGGCGCCATCGGCCCGATCACCACCGGACCGTCAGCGAACACCGTCATCAACTCCGACAGGAAGCGGTCGGTGTGCGACAGCCCGCCCGAGACGACGGTCACCAGCCAGGTGCCGTGCACGTCGGCCAGGGCTGAGCGGCCGTTGCGGGCCGCGACGTCGTGCACGTCCTCACCCGTCAGGTCCATCCGGTCGGGGCGCGGCAGCCCGACGATCACCGTCGCCGCCGCGGTGGCGTCCCAGTTCAGCGCCGCGGCCTGTGACTGCAGATCCGGTCCGATGTCGCCGCGCACCACGGCGTCGATCAGGTTCGCCTCCATCCGGGTGTCCCACGCGCCCCGGGCCTCGGCCTGGTCGGCGTAGGCGGTGGCCGCGGCGAAGGCCAGGTCACGGCTGTAGCGCAGGATGCCCGCGGTCAGCGCGGTCAGCTGCTCCTCGCTGCGCGCCAGCAGCGGCACGACCTCCTCGAAGAACTCCATCGTCACGCGCACCATCTCGACGGACTGCCGCAGCGCGATGCGACGGCGCAGGTCCTGCGGCACCACCTCGAACGCCTGCGCGGTGTAGCTGACGTCGCTGTCGGGCTGACGCATCCACTCGACGAAGTTCACCACCGCGGTCTGCACGACCAGTTGCACGCTGGCCCGCTGCGACGCCTCCAGATCGGCGAAGAAGGGCAGCCGTTCACCCATCACCTGCACGGCCTCGGTGGCCAGCCGACCCGAGTACTGGCTGAGCCGGCGCAGCACCGAGTCCGGGACGTTCTCCAGCACCTCGACGGTCGAGCGGGGCGGGACGAACCGATTGTTGTCGGCCATCCCTAAAATCTACGCCCCGCTTTGGTAGGCAGCCTCCAACTTGCTACGCGACTCCGGGGTCGCTCGTCTGCTCAGGCGCCGCCATCACGTCGTCGATCTGGTACTTGCGCGCCGCCTCGACCGCCACCGCCATGTCGATGTTGCCGTCGCGGGCCAGCCCTTCCAGCACCGCGACGGTGATCGACTCGGCGTCGGTGTTGTAGTAGCGGCGCGCGGCCGGGCGGGTGTCGGAGAAGCCGAACCCGTCGGTGCCGAGCGTGATGTAGGTGCCGGGCACCCACGGCCGGATCTGCTCCGGCACCGCACGCATCCAGTCCGACACGGCCACCACGGGCCCCTCCGCATCCGCGAGCGCCTGGGTGACGTACGGCGTACCCGCCGTGCGCTCCGGATGGCGCAACGCCTCCTTCTCGATGGCCACGCCGTCGCGGTTGAGCTCACCCCAGCTGGTCACCGACCACACGTCGGCGGCGACGTCCCACTCCTCGGCGAGCATGTCGGCGGCGTTGAGCGCCGACGGCATCCCCACCCCGGACACCAGGATCTGCGCGCGGTGACTGCGCTTGTCCGGGGCCTGCCGGTAGCGGTAGATCCCGCGCAGCAGCCCCTCGACGTCCAGGCCCTCCGGCTCGGCCGGCTGCACGTAGGGCTCGTTGTAGATCGTCACGTAGAAGTAGACGTTCTCCGGGTTCTCGCCGTACATGCGGTGCAGGCCGCTCTCGATGATGTAGGCGATCTCGTAGGCGAACGCGGGATCGTAGGCGACGACAGCCGGGTTGGTCGCGGCCAGCAGCAGCGAGTGCCCGTCGGCGTGCTGCAGCCCCTCGCCGACCAGCGTGGTGCGTCCCGCCGTCGCTCCCAGCACGAACCCGCGCGCCATCTGATCGGCCGCGGCCCACAGGCCGTCACCGGTGCGCTGGAACCCGAACATCGAATAGAAGATGTAGACCGGGATCATCGGCTCGTTGTGTGTGGCGTACGACGTGCCGACCGCGGTGAACGACGCCGTCGAGCCCGCCTCGTTGATGCCCTCGTGCAGGATCTGGCCGACTTCGCTCTCCTTGTAGGCCAGCATCAGTTCCGCGTCGACCGAGGTGTACAGCTGCCCGTTGCGGTTGTAGATCTTCAGGCTCGGGAACCACGAGTCCATCCCGAACGTGCGGGCCTCGTCGGGGATGATCGGGACGATCCGATCCCCGATGTTCTTGTCCCGCAACAGCTCCTTGAACGTCCGGACGGTCGCCATCGTGGTGGCCACCTCCTGCTTGCCCGAGCCCTTCTTGAGCGCCTTGTAGGTGTCACGGCCGGGCAGCTGCAGGGTCTTGCTCTTGGTGCGGCGCTCGGGCAGGAACCCGCCGAGGGCGCGGCGCCGGTCGAGCATGTAGCGGATCTCCGGCGCCTCCGGACCCGGGTGGTAGTACGGGGGCAGGTAGGGGTCGTTCTCGAGTTGCTCGTCGGAGATCGGGATGCGCTGGGCGTCGCGGAAGTCCTTGAGGTCTTGCAGCGCAAGCTTTTTCATCTGGTGGGTGGCGTTGCGGCCCTCGAAGTGCTTGCCGAGGGTGTAGCCCTTGATGGTCTTCGCCAGGATGACCGTCGGCTGGCCCTTGTGTTCCATCGCCGCGTGATAGGCGGCGTAGACCTTGCGGTAGTCGTGGCCGCCGCGCTTGAGGTTCCAGATCTCCCGGTCGGTCATCGGCTCGACGAGCGCCTTGGTCCGCGGATCGCGGCCGAAGAAGTGGTCACGCACGTAGCTGCCGTCGTTGGCCTTGTAGGTCTGGTAGTCCCCGTCGGGGGTGGTGTTCATCAGGTTGACCAGTGCGCCGTCGCGGTCGGCGTGCAGCAGCGCGTCCCACTCGCGGCCCCACACCACCTTGATCACGTTCCAGCCCGCACCGCGGAAGAACGACTCGAGCTCCTGGATGATCTTGCCGTTGCCGCGCACCGGGCCGTCCAGGCGCTGCAGGTTGCAGTTCACGACGAACGTCAGGTTGTCCAGCGCCTCGTTGGCCGCCACCTGGATCAGTCCGCGGCTCTCCGGCTCGTCCATCTCGCCGTCGCCCAGGAACGCCCACACATGCTGGTTGGACGTGTCCTTGAGGCCCCGGTCCTGCAGGTAGTGGTTGAACCGCGCCTGATAGATCGCGTTCATCGGGCCCAGGCCCATCGAGACCGTGGGGAACTCCCAGAAGTCGGGCATCAGCCGCGGGTGCGGGTAGGACGGCAGACCGCCGCCGGCGTGGCTGTGCTCCTGGCGGAAGCCGTCGAGCTGGTCGGAGCTGAGCCGGCCCTCGAGGTACGCGCGGGCGTAGATGCCGGGGGAGGCGTGGCCCTGGATGAACACCTGGTCGCCGCCGCCGGGGTGGGACTTGCCGCGGAAGAAGTGGTTGAACCCGACCTCGTAGAGCGCCGCCGAGGAGGCGTAGGTGGAGATGTGGCCGCCGACGCCGACGCCGGGCCGCTGCGCCCGGTGCACCATGATCGCGGCGTTCCACCGGATCCAGGCCCGGTAGCGGCGCTCCACGTCCTCGTCGCCGGGGAACCAGGGTTCGAGCTCGGTGGGGATCGTGTTGACGTAGTCGGTCGACGTCAGCGACGGAATGGCCACCCGCTGCTCACCGGCGCGTTCGAGCAGCCGCAGCATCAGGTAGCGGGCCCGCGACGGCCCGGAACGCTCCAGGAGATCGTCGAACGACTCGAGCCACTCGCCGGTCTCGTCGGGGTCGATGTCGGGCAGATAGGACGCCACCCCCTCCCGGATGACGCGAACGCGATCGTGTTCGGCTGTGCTGCTGGAGTTTTGGGCCAGATCCTGGCGCACGAACTCGGTGGTCAACTTCCGCTCCTTGTCAGGCGGTTTTGCGCACGCGATCGGCCGAGTGGGTCTGCTCGCTCTTCATGTGCACAGGTGGGTTCCATCCTTCTCCAATCCTGCCCCATGTGCAGCACCGGGTGTGAACGGTTGCATTTAGTACACCGGACCCGCTGATCGGCCGGTAACGTCTGCAGACCGTGCTGATCGGTTGGGGGAGCGCCGCGCGTGTGCGGCTGGGCGCCTTCGCGACCGGCACCGTCGCGGCTATGGCGATGGTGGTCGTCGGCTGCACGCACGTCACCGACGGCGCCGCCTCGGCACCCCAGGGCGAGGCGCCGCTGTACCGGGCGTCGGTGTCGGCGTCGCTCCAGGAGTCCGCGGCCAGTTCCTCGGCACGCGAATCGGAGCGCCAGGCCTCGGTGACCACCCAGGCGGTACAGAGCACCTGCGAGACGATGAGCTCGAGCAGTGCCGACGCGATCGCCGCGGTGAACACCTACGTCGACTCGTTCAACGCCGATCCCGGGGGCTCGGCGAGCAACGCCGGTCCCGCCGTCGACGCGCTGAACCAGAGCGCGGACCTGGTGTCGAGCGGCCTGAGCGATGCGCTTCCCGGGGATCTGCGTGACGCGCTGACCGGCTGGGTCGACGCCGCCCGGGCCGTCGCGACTGCGATCGCCGGCAATTACCCGGCCGAGGATTTCAACGCCGCGATCGCCCGCCTCAACGACGCGAAGACCACCGCGCTGGACCGTTGCGATGCGGCGTTCCGGTGACGTTGCCGCCAGATGGCTTGCCGTCGTCACCCGGCGTGCGACGATAGGGGGCAACGTGGCACAGCGCACAGCGCACAACGTGCCGAACAGACGCAAGGAGGACTGACCGTGGTGTCGGCGGGTGACCCCCCGAACTACGCCCGCAAGCTGGGCATCCAAAAAGATCAGGTTGTGCAGGAACTGGGCTGGGACTCCGACGTCGATGACGACATCCGGGCCGATATCGAGGACGAGAGCGGCGGTGAGCTGCTCGACGAGGACGCCGACGAAGTCGTTGACGTGGTGCTTCTGTGGTGGCGCGACGACGACGGTGACCTCGTGGACACGCTGATGGACGCGATCACCCCGCTCGCCGAGGATGGCGTCATCTGGGTCGTCACGCCCAAGACCGGCAAGCCCGGCCATGTGCAGCCCGCCGAGATCGCCGAGTCCGCACCCACGGCCGGCCTGATGCAGACCTCGTCGGCCAACCTGGGTGACTGGATCGCCAGCAGGCTGGTGCAACCGAAGGCCAAAGCGATCACGAAGCAGCGATGATTGTCGCCGGCGACCCCGCGCCGGACTTCACGCTCGCCGATCAGAACAACCAGCGGGTGTCGCTGAGCGCGTTCCGCGGCACCAAGAACGTGCTGCTGGTGTTCTTCCCGCTCGCCTTCACGGGGATCTGCCAGCGCGAACTCGACGAGATCCGCGACCACATCGACGACTTCGTCGACGACACCACGGCCACGCTGGCGATCTCGGTGGGTCCGTCGCCGACCCACAAGGTGTGGGCCGCCCAGCGCGGGTTCACGTTCCCGGTGCTATCGGACTTCTGGCCGCACGGCGCCGTGAGTCAGGCCTACGGCGTCTTCAACGACGCGTCCGGCTTCTCCAACCGGGGCACCTTCGCCGTCGACCGCGACGGAGTCGTCCGTTTCGCGGAGTGCAAGCAGCCGGGGGAGGCGCGCGATCAGGCGGTGTGGACGGCGGCGCTGGCCGCGGTGCGCGGCTGACTCTCGCGCCTAGTGTGCGCTCAGGGCGGGATTCTCGCTGTATCGGCGCCCTGGACGCACACTGGCGTGAATTTCAGGTTCGCCGGGCTCGCCGACTAAGCTCCCGTGCGATCGGGCGCGTAGCTCAGTGGTAGAGCTCTGGTTTTACACACCAGCGGTCGGCGGTTCGATACCGTCCGCGCCCACCGTCAGAACACCAGCTCAGAGGCTTGCGACCGTGAAACTGAGCTCTTTTCAAAACCCCCGGTGTGCCAAGAGTGTGCCAGGAGGTATCGAACGGGTGAGCCAACATCGGCGCGTCGCGCTGGCTACTCGGGCACAGCGACTCGGTGTGAGATGCTGCCGCGGTGGGGGAGGAGCAAAACGGAACTATCAAGGACCGCGCGGTTGCCTTCAACTTTGGGTTGACGGTGCTGGGTGTTCTGACCGCTGCGGCAACGTTCGCCATAAGTCTCATCGCACCGGGTGACTGGCTGGTCGCGGCTCGCGTCCTGGCCGCGGGCCTCGCTGTGTCGACCGCTGTCGTTGGTTTCTTCAAGTTCAGAAATGAACGTGCGTTCAAGCGTCAGCAGGAGGAGGAGCGGGTCGCCCTGGATCAGGCGCTGAAGGCAGAGTCTAGACGTACGTCATTGCTCATCAATGGAGCGATGCTGGGCACCGCCGATAAGTTGCGCCGGCTCTCCGTGATGGATCAGGCGTCCAAGGATGCGGAGATCAGCGGCTTCCGGACCTCGATCGTAAGCAAGGTCTGCGACCTCGTTCAGAGCGAAGCGCCGCGAGCCGCTTACTTCCGCGTCCAGGATTTGAACGCTCAACCGCGGGTGATGCAGTCAGGCGGCTATAGCGACTCGCGGAATCGCGAAGACTCGTTCACCAGCGAGTTCGTGGAGGGCCAGGGCGGTGATCAGGGGGTATGGGACCTGATCGACAACGGCGACGTCGCGATGAGCAATGACACGACTGCCGCTGTCCCCGATTCCTGGGATCTGACCAGAAACCGGCAGTACAAGTCGTTTGTGTCGGTCGCTGTTCGCGCGGACCGGATTGCGTTCGGAATGCTGACAGCCAATACACTCGAAGCTGACGGGTTCTCCAACTCCGATGTTGCATCCATCAAGGTGTTGGCACACTTGCTAGCCGCCGCCGAGGCGACAACGATGACCGCCGCCCGCATCACTCGGGCTGGTCACCGGCGTGGAGACTAGGATGTGCCTGACACGTTTTGTCGGGAGGCGCAGCTATGCTGGCGTCGTCCGAAAGGGGTGAGTGATGGCGAAGACTGTGGAATTCCGTGACGCTGACATGCGTCGCGCCTGGGAGGAAGCCGACGCAGCCGAGCGTGACGCAGAGCGAAATCCTGAGCTGATCGCAGAACGCCGCCGCCGACTCATCAAATGGGTTGAGGCACGCGCTGACACTGGCGTCTAGCCCTAGCGATCGCCCCCGACCACCGGAAACTAACGTTGTTGTTCTCCGTTACTGCGCGACCGCCCCATCAGCGCGTCACCCGCCGCGGCGAGAGCATCGTCATAGACATGCCCATACACCCGCAGCGTGATCGCCGGATCATGGCCGAGCCACTTTGCCGTCGCTGATGGTGTGGTGCCGCCGTCGAGCAGCATGGTGGCTGCAGTATGTCGCACGTCATGCAGCCTAATCACTGGCACGCCAGCGTCTTTCGCGCGCCGAGCGAATTCCGATGAATATGTCTCCGGCCGAATCGGAGAACCGTCTGCGTTGACAGCAACGAGTCCGGTGTCGGGATACTGCGAACCGAGGGCAAGCCGTTCCTCGGCTTGCCGCAACTTGAAGGTCCGAAGCGCTGTCAGGACGTCGACGGGCATCGGCAGGGCCCGTCGCGAGCGCTTCGACTTCGGGTCGCCGGTGACTGTCCCGGAGCCTTTGACGACCACGCGGCCTTGAGCGACGGACACCGTCCCGGCATCGAAATCGACGTCCGACCAACGCAGCCCGAGAACTTCCGAGCGGCGAAGTCCGGCGAGCGTCAACAACCAGCAGGCGTTCAGACGGTCGTCGCGCACGTGCTGCCGGAACTGGCCGGCCTGTTCGGGTGTCCAGCTTCGCATTTCGTGATGCTCGACGGTCGGGCGCTTCACCAAGCGCGCCACGTTCCGCGCCACCAGACCCTCTCGCATCGCGTCGTCGAGAGCAGACGACAGCACCACGAGCATGGTGACGACGGTCCGGGGGCTGACGCTCCCGGCAATCCGAGGGCGCGGTAGATCGCTTGGTTCGGCCGCGACATAGTGACCACGCCCTTTCCGCACCACACCACCAGAGGCCACGAGCCGGTCGAGGGATTTGATGCCTGGTTCGCCGAGAGCAACCAGAATTTCGTTGTATCGCGCACCTTCGGGCCGTCCACGCAAGAACGTGAGTACTTCAGCTGCGCGACGGCCTCTCTTGTCGCGTTGCATGATCGGCGTGCCGTTCAGTCGCACAGTCACCAGGGCGTCGATGTCAGCGGAGCGTAGCTGTTGAAGACCCATGCTGCCGAGCGTGTCGATGACCGGCTTCAGTGAATGCCGGTATCCGGCAAGGGTGTTGGCGCGCACATCGCGTCTGCTGTCCAGCCACCGAGTCAGGTACTCCGCGACAGTCGTGGGATCGCGTTTCACGAATGCGCCGGCTGCCACCTCGGTGGTGATTCGCCGGTATTCGCGGCGCGCTTCGGCAAGCGTGCGAAAGGTGAATCGCTGGCGGTCGCGGGTGCCGTTGGGCCGAATGCCGACGTCGGCCTGAAACCTATAGCTGACCGCACCGTTCCTGGCGGTGTGTCTAGTGATCGGCTCGGCGCGACGGGTGCGTGTGGCACCTAGCTCGTCAGTGGTAGTCATCTGCCCTCCTGCGACACAGTCTGCGGCCGACTGGCTTGTCCCACTTCGCCTCACCTTTGCGACACGCGGGCATGCGATGTCGGGCCGCCTCAGCTAACGCTGAGTCTAGTGGTCTGTGTGTTACTCGTAGACGTATTCGAGGGGTACGACGGGTTACGATGCAATCAGCTGTTGTAGCTCCGCGGTGACGACGTAGACGCGGCCGCCAAGTCGCCGCACCGGCAGTTCGCCCGATGCGGCCAGCCGATAAGCTGCCGCCCGGCTGATACCCAGAATCGCGGCAGCTCGAGGGACCGCGAGTAACAGCGGTAGATCGTCAAAGACGTTGTTGCCCAATTGTTTCACCTCCTCAACCTGGAGGTCTTCCGAGCTCACGGAAGGCGATTAAGTGCTGCTCAAGCAGCGGTCTGATCGCCGAGTTCATGGACAGCTGGCGCAGTGCGATAAGAAGGATCACGGAAGGGACGATTTCGCCACAGGACAGCGGGTCGCTACTCGGCGTATCGTCCTGGGCGTGGTATCGCATGACGTGAACGTATGACTCCGGGCGGAATGGAGTCCACCAGCTGAGCCATATTCGATCCGCCGTGGGGGCAAATTCTTCCCACGTCCCCGGCTGTCGTCGTAGACAGACGAATTCGGTCGTGACCGACGCTCAGGACCGGCACTGGGTCAGGCGCCACCTCGAGTCAGAAATCGGTGTCGTCAGCTATCAGCTCGTAGAGCTCGGTGCTGAGGACGCGATCAAACGCCTGGACGCGGGCTGCAGCTCTCAACGCAGTCTGCTCTCTGTGATTCGGTCTCGTACCCCCGGATTGGCGCCACAGGGCCGTGACGAGCCGGTTGCCGAGGGTGCTGGCTTCCGCACGCACCATCCACGTGATCTTGTCTGCCTCTGCCGCGATGAAATCCGCCCGTTGTTGGTCAGACCAGTCCTCGGGTACTTCGAGGTCCGTTGAGTACACGGTGCTGACTGCGTCAAAGATCTGCGGGTCGACGCTAAGCGGCATCGATTCGGACGTGCAGGCGCGTATACGAGCCGTTGGTGGACGTGCTCGAAGCCTTCGCCGCCGAGTCATTGGCGGCCT
This sequence comes from Mycolicibacterium chlorophenolicum, assembly GCF_001044235.1. GTDB lineage: Bacteria > Actinomycetota > Actinomycetes > Mycobacteriales > Mycobacteriaceae > Mycobacterium > Mycobacterium chlorophenolicum. The sequence goes on from NZ_JYNL01000052.1 coordinate 39,275, forward strand.
GTAGACAAACTGTGCAAGCCCGACCGAACGTTTCCCGCCTGTCGTGAGCTGCTCAGCGCTGAGAAAGCCATGGCAGGAACGGTACCTGCGGCGGTTCAGATCGAGCCGAGTGTCCCTCGCGTGTCGCCCGCGTCGACGCTGGAGTTCCTTGTTTCAGGCGACGGTAGCGCGGCCCACGACATCGACGACCGATACCGCATCGCGGCGATGTCCGACCGCATTATCGCGATGCCTAACGTGCACCTAACGGTGTCCCCTAGGGCGGCGAGTTTCGTGCTGACATCGTCAATATCTGAAGCCATTGTCGGCACGGCCGTGTACCGTGAGCAAACCTCGGCAACGAGGCAAGGGGAGGGAAACCCATGCGGACAACTGCTGGCTGGTACGACGATCCATGGAACCAGGCGGATTTGCGGTGGTGGGACGGACGACAGTGGACCGGGCGCACTGCGACAACCAGCCCGGCCGCTGCGAGCACCGTCGAACGGCCAGAATCGGCTGAAAGAGCCTCGAGCATCTGATCGGTCGCGACGGGCGTCTCGCGGTGATCGACGTCGAGACAACCGGTGTGTACAACACTGACCGGATCGTCGAGATCGCAATCCTGACGATGGACTGCGACGGACGCATTCACGACGAATTCGAAACGCTCGTACAACCGCGCCGCGACGTCGGCCCCACGTGGATTCACGGCATCGAGGCGATCATGGTGCGCACCGCTCACGTGTTCGCCGATGTCGCTCATCACGTCGCCGCAAGGCGGGATGGTGCTGTAGTCGTTGGTCATAACGTCACATTCGACACGCGGATGATCGGCAACGAGCTGACGGCAGCGGGCATCGACATCGACTGGGGCTCCGCCCTCGACACCCTGCGTGTCACTCGCTGCAAGCTCGGCCAAGCGTGTGTCGAACACGGCATTGCGCTCGACAATGCGCACCGCGCCATCGCCGACGCGCGCGCCACTGCGCGCCTGCTATTCGCAACCTGCAGTCGATTTACCGATTCTTGTTCGCCGGCGGCCGCTAGACCACTGCACGTCACGCCACTACGTGTGCACGCGCGGGAGGGTCGTGTCGTCGTTCTCCCGCCCGCGCCCTATCTGGCCGAACTCGCCCGCGGAATGCACACCAGCATCGACGTTGCTCCTTACGTTAGGGCTCCTCGATCGCGCTATGGCGGATCTGAAGCTGACACCACACGAGCGGCAGGCTCTCAGCCAACTCGCCTCTGACGTCGGACCTGACGAACGGGCAGTCGCCCGAGCCCACCGCGAGTTCATCAATGGACTCGTCGACGCGGCACTTGAGGACCATGTCGTCACCGACGACGAATACGACCAGCTCTGCCGCGCCGCCGCGCTGCTGAATGTCGACAGCGAGTCTGTAAAAGCCGCTTAGAGCCGTTCCGCGCGGTAGTACCGCGTAAAGCTCACACCCGGCCTGACCGCGTGCTTCACCGGTCAAGGGCACCTAAACGGCGAAAGCGTCGGCCGCGCAGATCAAGAGGAGATGGCCCGAACGCACGGGTTGGTGGTCGCGAAGTCAATCACGAAGAAGGGGCCCGACCTTGTCGGCGCGGCTGACGGGGACTCCCGATCCACGAAAGCACGCAAGGCCAGCCAAGAAGGAATTCCGATCTGCACATTCGCAGGATTCGTTCAAGCAGTCCGAACCGGCGCTCCCGTGCCGGCAGCTCGCGCGGCGTCGGCGTGCGTCGCAATTGTCTGCATCAAGTGCGGGGGCTCGTGGATAGCTGCGCGGCATTCCGTCGGCGCGATCTGCGTCGATTGCTCGAGAGACGGCCTTCTCCAGCGCAATACCCAAACGGCGCAGCGGACTCCTAGCCTGGAGTCGACGGCTGTGGCAACGGCCGTTGTTGTACTTGTATGCGCCGATTGCGGGTCCGAGTGGCGGCGACCGAAGGTCCGCGGCCGACGGCCAACGTCGTGCCCTGATTGCACACCAAAGCCGCAGGCTTCATGACGATCGACCACCAATCGGTGGTCGTTGTCGACAGCTGCGACCGGCACACAGTCGTATGGCAAGTCGACATTAGCGCCGACACCGGAATGACGCGCATGTGTGGCGCCTGGGTGATCGACACGACCGAACTGCAAAAGCTGAAGAACCTGACGTTAGGTAGATACCTCATCGCGACAGCCTCGGGAGCCGAGACGTGCACCAGCGCTGAAGCAGAACGTCATCGCGGAGTCATCGACGTGTCACAAACCGTCGAGTCCGTCGGGTCCGAAACTAACCGACTGCAAGAGGCATTTGACGCCGCACTGGCGAAATCGAAGTCGAAGCTTATTGCGCCAACGTGGCCCCGGATGCCGAGGATGATCGACCTGGAGGCTCCGCCGCGCCGACGCCAAGGCGCCTGACGACGCCGCCGTTGCCCTGGGCATCGCGCGCTGGTTCGAATCCGTTGCCCGAGCGCGGGAATCGCTCGAGCGGCAGCGCCTCGCCCGCAAGTACATCCGGGTGGAGATGCGGGGCAGCGGCCGCTTCCGATCCATCTCGCGACTTAATCCCGGTATTCGGCTGTCAGTCATCGGCGCCGGCACCGAGCGTGTGCTCAGGATCGCCGATTGCGAGGTTGTTGGCGCGCCACCCAAGGGCGAGGTGGCGTCGTTGGGCGGAGCGGACGACGCGGGCAGCGGTGTCGTAGTGGGTGAGCAGTTGTAGCCATGGTTCGCTGAGGCGTTTGCGGCCGAGGCGGTCGGCCAGGGCAACCGCTGGCACCGGCTCCAGCAGCGGGTCTGAGGGCTTGGTGGGCGCGGTGGTGAGGGTCGTGCACCAGGGCAGGGATTGGGTTAGCAGCCGCACCGCCGAGGAGCTGGCCCCGGCATTGGTGCTGTGGTCGATGAGGATGACCCGGGCGTCGGCGGCCACGGCGTGGCGGGCGAGGTCGATCAGCTGGCCGGGGTCGGCGGTCGCGGGATCGTCGATGACGACGATGGCCCGGGGCGGCAGCATCCACTGGTGCCCGCTGACCTGCTCGTGGGCGTGGCTGATGGTGGTGATGGTGTCGGCCAGTTCGGCATCGCGGGCCGGGGCTGAACTGGACTCAGATGCCGCCAGCCACAACACCTTCCGGTCGTCGGCGTTGGCGGTGCTGCGCAGGGTGTAGAGCGCTGCGGCGGTTTCACTGTCCTCGATGTCGGCACCGACGACGGCGAGCCGGTAGGGGAGTGCGGCCAGGGACTTGAGCCGATCGCCGGTCTGAGGTTCGAGGCCGGACAGAGCGGAGCCGGGGATGAGCAGCGGAACGCTCTTGGCNCGGGGGGGAGCCGGTAGGGGAGTGCGGCCAGGGACTTGAGCCGATCGCCGGTCTGAGGTTCGAGGCCGGACAGAGCGGAGCCGGGGATGAGCAGCGGAACGCTCTTGGCGTCGAGGTGGCCGGCGAGCTGCAGGAGTTCCACTTCCGCGCGGGCGGATTCGAGGAGCTGTTCGAGGGCTTCGGAGGTGGCGGTTTGGGCGGCGGCGAACGCGGTGGCGATGTCGCGGTCGGCGCGTTCGATGTCGCGGTGCAGCTCGCGTCGACGCTGGCGCAGTGCGNTCGGAGGTGGCGGTTTGGGCGGCGGCGAACGCGGTGGCGATGTCGCGGTCGGCGCGTTCGATGTCGCGGTGCAGCTCGCGTCGACGCTGGCGCAGTGCGGCCAGTTCAGCTAGGTCCGCGCGCTCGGCGTCGCCGCGGGCGATGACGATGCCGTTCTCGGTGACGATCGTGCCGCCGGCCGCCGCAGCTCGGGCGGCTTGAGCGTCGGCGAGGGCCTGCCGGAACTGCAGCGACGGCGGTTGAGCGGGAAGCAGTCCGGTGTAGAACGCGATCTGTTGGCGGGCCGAGATGAGGTCGAGTTCATCGGCGTCGGGGGTGGCTAGGAGGAGGTCGAGCTGGGTGCGCGAGTGTTCGACCAGACGCAGGGTGTCGTTGTAGGCGGAGTCGGCATCGGCCCACTGCTCCATCACGTTGGTGACGGCGTGGCGGTAGGGGCGGTCGGCGTCGACCTGGCGGCGCATGCGCAGCAGATCGCCGGTGGCCGCGCGCGTCGCGGGACCATTTCCGGCGCGAATTTGGGCGGCCAACGTTTTGATGTTTTCGTGAACAGTGCGGTATTCGGCGCGCAGGGCAGAAAGTGATTCCATGGTGATGCCCAATTCCGGGGTAGAGCGATTTGCTGAGAAGTCTTCAAATTCAAGACCGGCATATTCTTGCGATCCGTGTTCGAGGGTGTCGATGTCTTCGGGCGGGGCGATGTCGAAATGGTCGTCGCAGGGTGAATACTCATCGAGGCTGTGGGTGGAGGGGTCTTCGGGGTCCGGGGGGAACAGTGCTTCCTCGGCGGGATCGGGCGGCGCGTCCTGCGGGGTGGGCAGGTCGTCGAAGTCCGCGCCGAGGCGGGCGTGCAGGCGATGGGTGAACGCGTCGACGGTGTAGGTGATCAGGCGCGCATAATCGCCGGGCGGGATCGGCTGGTCGTCGTGTGCGGCGTCGGCGAGGTGCTCGGCGGCGACGTGGAGCAGGTCGCGCGGTGTCCACTTGCGCGGGTCCGCGGCGCTGATGGCGGCGACCAGGCCGGGCCAGGCGGGGTCGGAGGTGATGGTCTCGGCGAGCGCGGTCCCGAACACGACGTCGAGGTCGCTGACCCAGGGCGGGCGTAGCCGCGAATGGGTGGTGGCCAGGGTGGCGGTCGGGGACAGGGCGCCGGCGATGCGCCACCAGAGTGCCGCGGCGGGCAGCTCGTCGGGCAGCGAGCCTTGGTGGGCGGCGGTGGTGATGATCTGGCGCAGGTCGGGTGTGGTGCGGGCGGCCTGGACCAGTTGGGTGGCCAGTTGCGGCCAGTAGGCGTCCGAGCGCAGCCGTGGGTCGATGCTGTCGATGAGGTCGTTCCAGCGGGTGGTGTCGGCGCTGCGGCGGCCGATGNTGCGGCCAGTAGGCGTCCGAGCGCAGCCGTGGGTCGATGCTGTCGATGAGGTCGTTCCAGCGGGTGGTGTCGGCGCTGCGGCGGCCGATGTCGGCGGAGGCGTGGCGGTGCAGTGCGGACTGGACGTCGCGGGTGCGCACCGGGAATTGGCGGGCACCGGTGAGGCGGGTGTCGGCCTCGTCGACTCCGGTGCAGGCGCGGAACACCGCGATTTCGGCGGTCAGGACCGGGTTGACGGTGATCAGGGGGCGCGCCCAGGCGGGGGCGTTGGCGTTGGTCCAGGCGCGGGCACGTGTGCGGATCTCGGTGGCCAGTCCCTCGACTAGCGCCTCGCGCCGGGCGAGATAGGCGCCCCATTGCGGATCGTNTGGCGTTGGTCCAGGCGCGGGCACGTGTGCGGATCTCGGTGGCCAGTCCCTCGACTAGCGCCTCGCGCCGGGCGAGATAGGCGCCCCATTGCGGATCGTTGGCTAGGGCTTGGGGGATTGCGGGCAGCCAGCGCAGCGCTCCGATGCTGGCCGAATGGGTTCCCGCGGGGTCGATGCGGTGATCGAGAACCGCGGCGGGGTCGGCGGCATCGGCGACGCTGCCTTTGGCCAGCGCCTCGGTGAGTAGCTCGCGCGGGTTCGCGCCGCGAAGGGCCAGGATGGACAGGTTGCGGCGCAGCACTGGCCAGGCTTCGCGCTGGTTGAGCGCCGGAATGATCTCGTCGGCCAACGCATCGAGGCGGTCGCGGGCGCCGACACCGAGGCGGTTCTCGGCGGCCGCGCCGAGTGCGTCGTAGTACATGTCGGCCGCAGCCTTGAGGCGCGCGGCGGGGTCGGCGGCTNTCGCGGGCGCCGACACCGAGGCGGTTCTCGGCGGCCGCGCCGAGTGCGTCGTAGTACATGTCGGCCGCAGCCTTGAGGCGCGCGGCGGGGTCGGCGGCTTGGCGGGCGGCGGTGGTGGCTGAGACTTGGGCGCCGTCGCGGGCCAGCGTCCTGGTCAGGACGTCGACTGCGGTGTCGGGGTGGGTGGCCTTGGGCGAGAGCAGGCGGTGGGGGTCGCCCTCGGCGGTCGACAGGTAGAGGGGNGCGCCGTCGCGGGCCAGCGTCCTGGTCAGGACGTCGACTGCGGTGTCGGGGTGGGTGGCCTTGGGCGAGAGCAGGCGGTGGGGGTCGCCCTCGGCGGTCGACAGGTAGAGGTGGTTTTCGTCGGTGCCTCGGGTCATGGCGACGTAGAGGTGCTGGCGGGTGAGCATGTCTGAGCCGACGATGTGGCAGGTGCCTCGGGTAGCGCGCCCGCCTGCGGTCAATCCCTGCGCGGAGTCGATGGTGGCCGCGTAGCCGAGTGTGACGTGCTCGGCGATGTAGTCCGCCGGCAGCGTGACGATGCGCCCGCTGCGCAGATGCCGGGCTTTCACGCCGCCTTCGGGCAGGACTTCGGTGATGGTGTAGCGGTAACCGTTGCGCACGAAGTCGTTGCGTCCGATCGTGATCCGCCGGTTGTTCTTGCGGGTGCGGATGGTGTCGCCGACGCTGGCGTGCAGCTGGTCGGCCAGCATCACCGAGGGGGCCGTCGCAGCGTCCGGATCGGCGGCGAGGCGATCGGCGCGGGCCCGGGCGTTGAGCTCGTTGATGATGTCGTTGGTGGGGGCGAGCAGGATGGAATCTCCGCCGGCGGCAAGGTCGGCGCGCCACGCTTGATAGGCCATGTCGGCGGCGGTCTCGTCGGTGCCGACATGGATGCGGTGATGGTCGATGTAGAAGCCGATTCCGGCCGGGTCGGCGTCATGCAACGCGAGTCCGGCTGCGGCCTCGGCGGGCGAGGTGAACCGCACCACTTCGCTCAAGGTGAGCGCGTCGGTGGCTTCGGCGATGTCGCGCAGAATGCCGCCGGCCGAGATCGAGGAGAGCTGCCNTGAACCGCACCACTTCGCTCAAGGTGAGCGCGTCGGTGGCTTCGGCGATGTCGCGCAGAATGCCGCCGGCCGAGATCGAGGAGAGCTGCCCGTCATCCCCGACCAGGCGCACGCTGGCACCCTTGCGCAGCGCGTCGGTGATCATGGCGTCCAGCCCGGCAGTGGCGGCTTTGCCGGCCTCGTCGACCACGATGAGGGTGTCGGGTCCGACCTGGGTGAACCAGTCGGGTACACGGGATGTCGCGGCCTTGTCGGGATCGGCCGACCAGACGTACTTGTCGAGGGTGTCGGTGACCGCGCCCAGGTCCTCCCCGAGCACGATCGCTGCATCGGCGGTGGGGGCCAATCCGATCACGTGGCCGCCCGAGCTGCGCCACGCATGGGCTAGCGCCGCCATGGCCGTGGTTTTGCCGGTTCCGGCCGGGGCGAGCGCGAGTGCGACACGGCGCCCCGCGGTCGCCATCTCCGAGACCAACGCGGCCTGGCCGGGGTTGAGGGTGCGCCCCCGCGCGGCCGAGTCGGCTAGTGCGAGTTCGACATCCGCCGCAGATGCGACACGGCCGTCGCTGCGGTGCACCGCGTCCAGAATCCGGCGCTCGGCAGCCAGGGTTTCGCGGCTGGTGTAGGCCTCGACGCCGTGGCGGCGGTAGACGCTGGCACCGTCGCGGCGACGCAGCGCCACGGGCTCGCCCAGCTCGGCGTCGGCGACGCGGGCATGCGGTATGGAGAACGTGTTCCCGAGGGCGGTTTCGGTGAGCTTGTCGACCAATGCGACATCGTGCGCCACGTCGTGGGCGCGGGCCATGCGCAGCGCTTCGGCGCGCACATGGTGGCGCTGCCAGGTGGAGCGCGTTTCGGCCACCGTNCCAATGCGACATCGTGCGCCACGTCGTGGGCGCGGGCCATGCGCAGCGCTTCGGCGCGCACATGGTGGCGCTGCCAGGTGGAGCGCGTTTCGGCCACCGTGGCGATGAGTTCGCCAGCGCGCGACGCGATCCATTTCTCGTCGATCGTCACGGTCTCGCGGGTGGTCTGCGGTGCGGCCAACGTGTCGGCCAACATCTGGCTCACACCGTGGTGCCCGAGGACTTCGACAGCCTGGGTGCGCCACACGTGGCGCTGCTCTGCCAACGAGCGCGGCTCGTGCTTGGCTTCGCGCGATTCCAGCGTCGCCTGCTGAGCCAACGAGATGATCTCCACGTTGGTCAGATCGGAAGAGCACACGTCTGNTTCGACAGCCTGGGTGCGCCACACGTGGCGCTGCTCTGCCAACGAGCGCGGCTCGTGCTTGGCTTCGCGCGATTCCAGCGTCGCCTGCTGAGCCAACGAGATGATCTCTACGTTGGTCGGTTCGCGGCCGTGATCGGCCTGAAACTGCTTGGCCAGCTCGGCGGTGCGGGCCTTGATCGCTGCGCGTCGGCTCGACCACCGGGACATCAATTCCGTCGACATTCCGGCGATTTCGCGCACCGCCCGCTTACCGCGCCCGCGCGATTGTTCGACGAACCGCACACCCAGGCTGGCGATCAAGTGCGCTTCCAGGCGGGTGTTGTACAACTCCGAGGCCGCGACGGTGGCGCGGTGCAGGGGTTGGCCGTCCAACGCGAGCCAGCGGCGTACCCCGTTGGCGTCGACATAGGACACCTTGTTCGAGATTGCGACATGGGTGTGCAGATCCGGATCTCCGGCGCGGGAGTCGCGGTGGGTGAACGCCGCGGCGATGAGTCCTTCGGTGTCGACCTGGGCGACGCCGCCGGCGCCGGTGCGGGTGAATGCGGCCTGGTCCTGCAGCCATTCCAGGACGTCGGCGACCGCCGCATCGTGGGCTGCTTCGATCTGTTCGGCCACCGACAGCGGGGCGATGGCCCACAGTGCGGACACCGATTTCACCGGCGAGAACGTCAGGTCATACCCGGCGACCGCGGTGGTCTTCGCGCGGGTGTTGCGGGCGATAAACCCCGACAGTTCCCGATCATCGGCGGGCNCACCGGCGAGAACGTCAGGTCATACCCGGCGACCGCGGTGGTCTTCGCGCGGGTGTTGCGGGCGATAAACCCCGACAGTTCCCGATCATCGGCGGGCGGGCGCCCGTACTCCTCGCCGAACAACTTCACAGCCACGCGGGTGCGGATCTGCGCGCGATCCTCTGGGGAGATGGTGGAGTTCCAGTGCGCACCGATCTCGGCGTTGTGGTCACGAAAGGCGACCGCCAAACGGCACGCGAACTCCGGCTCGCCATCGCGGACTTGACACTCACGGCCCAGGCGGCTGGCTGCGCGCTGGCTGCCCATGCCGCGGTTGATGACGTAGGTCTGAATGCGCTCGGCGTTGGGGTGCAGACCCACCCCGTAAAGGGCGCGCATCTGGGCCTCGCTGACCGCCGAGCCTTCCTCGACCGTCCAAATCTCCTCGCGGACAGCCGCACTGACGTCGCAGCGGCCGGTGTCCGAGAGGGCGGCCAGTCCGCGGCCCATCCAGCGGCCCGGCGACTCGCCCTTGGCGGAGTAGTAGTCGGCCAGGGTGGAGCGGCCCCGTTCGGTGCTGTCGGCGGCAGCGACCTGCCGCACCAGGTACAGGTAGCCGTCCCCGGCGGTCAGCTTGTGCAGCGTCATCACCATGACGCGCACGCCGGTGTCCGCATGCGCCGCACGCTACGAACTCCGGGGCTGGCGAAGCCACCNCCGTCCCCGGCGGTCAGCTTGTGCAGCGTCATCACCATGACGCGCACGCCGGTGTCCGCATGCGCCGCACGCTACGAACTCCGGGGCTGGCGAAGCCACCACCAAACCGGGGGTTCTTAGAAAAGTCTCAGACAGCCGGGTTTCCTGAGTGCAAGAGGTGTGTGGTCTGTCGGTGGGCCGTGGAACGGGGGTGTGAGGGGTGAGCTGAGGGGGCGCAGCGGCGGTGGTGAGGGGACGGTGCGACGGCGGGTGAGCGGAGGGCGCCGCTGCGGGAGAGCGGCGAGGAAAGAGATTGGTGGAGGGCGAATGTGGCTGTGGTGGTGGTCAGCTCGGCCCGGCCGGTTTTAGTGTCCCGGTCATGACAGCAGCAGGAACGTCCAAGTTGGAGGCCCGACGACGGGCCGTGGAAGCGAACCGGCGCGCCAACGAAGCGCGCGCTGCGCGAGACAAGGCGAACATCAAAGACGCGACCGAATTCATGTACGAGGTCGGCAAGATCGCCGAAGTCGAACAGTGGAAGAAGGAGCGCCTGGCCCAGCTGCGCGCGCAGGTCGACGCCGAGGCAGCCAAGAAGGTGGCCGGCCATCGAGCCAAGGCCGGCGCGGCGGTCGCACGCATGCAGGACCGCGGTGAGACGCTGACGACGATCGCCGAGAACACCGAAGTTGGGATCGGCATCGTGCGAACGATGCTGCGGCACGCTCCGAAGAACGAAAAGACCGCTCCCGGCTGGCTGTGTCAACCCGATCTGGGACCACGATGACGGCCTGACTGGGACCCACCTGGCACCGGCTAATCACGCCCTTGGTCTCGGTGGTCACTGCCGAGTGGCGAGGGCTATAGGTATCTGCAG
>NZ_JYNL01000053.1 GCF_001044235.1 Mycolicibacterium chlorophenolicum
ATCACGAAGAAGACGTCGATGCCGACGAAGCCGCCGCGCGGCCAGCCGGTGAGGTGGGCGGCGAGCACGGCCAGAACGGCCACGGCTCGCAAACCCTGAATGTCCAGACGATAGTTTGCTCGTTCTGCACGTCGACGTCGACGTTGTGACGATTCTCGAAAACGGTCCAGCGCAGTAACCATGACATCCCCCCGGTGCACATTATGCGGCTCCGTCAGATGATCGCTGATCAACCACAGCTGGTTCTACGGCAATACACAGTGATCTGAGTCACGCCAGAGGGTCAAAGCGCTACCGGTTCGGTGTTTCGGTTTGACAGGCGTTGCACAGGTTGAGAGGCTTCTGACACAGCTACTGTGCTGCATTCTTCGGGGGAAGATCATGAACGCCATCACCACAAAGCTGAACGTGACCGCTGCTGCGCTCGCGGTCGGGGCGACAGCGGCCCTGGCGCCGATCGCTGCGAACGCCGCGCCGGCCGTATCGCTCCCGGCCGCGCCGGTGCACCAGGTCGTCGGGGACCTCGCGCAGGCGCCCGGTGATTTCCTGTACGCCACGCAGGTCATCTCGCTGCAGGTGCTGGCTGCGAACATCCGAGCCCGCTCCGCCTCGCTCGACCGCAGGGCGACCCGGCTCGAGGCCTACGCCGCGGCACACCCGGACACCTTCTTCGGTCAGCAGGCCGCCGCGGCCGCAGCACGTCTTCGTGACCGCCGCGCCGACTACGGGTCGATCTCGTTCACCGCGTGCCGCGGTGGGAGCGGTATCGCGGTCGGGCCGTACGGAACGGTGACCTCCGGTCCCTGCTGATCGGTTGCGGCGCAGGCAATTTTGCGCCTTTTCGGGTTTTACTTTCGGGCAGTCGTGCCGCGCCGGCGCGACAGCAGCACCGCCGCCACCACGGCGACGGCCAGGATCGCCGCCGCCGCGACTGCGAGCGGCACCCACGACTTCTGCGCCACCGCGGCCGGGGCTTCGGCAGCGGCCTGGGGGTCGCCCGCCCGCACCGCGACGTTCGTCGGCACGCCGGCCGCCCCGGCGGCGAGCACGTCACCGGTGAGCGCCGACCAGCCGCCCTGCTGGCGGTCGATGTAGTCGAGCAGCGGGTCGACCAACCGCCAGTCGTCGGTGGTGGTGACCAGCACGACGGTGCGCCCGCGCGCCTGGTCGGCGAAGGCCTGCACCGACCCGAGGCCGTCGGCGATGTCGGCGCGTAGTTCGGTCGGCAGGCCGATGTCGACGGTCGCGGCGTCACCGCCGACGGGCGGATCGAGGGTGGTGTCGGCGATGGCGGAGGACTTCGCGACGATCAACGCACCCGAGCGCGAATCCGCCGCGGTCTGCACGTCGACCACCTGGGGGGTCAGCTGCTGACTGGTCAGCCGCGCGATGGCATTGATGATGCGGGCGGCGTAGACCAGCTGGCCCGGATTGCTGCCGTCCATCGCGACCATGAAGCTGGGGCTGAATTCTGAAGGGAGAGAGGTGAATCCGCCTGTGGGCGTGCCGCCGCGGCGCAACGTCAGCGTCGACGTCGGGTCGACCTGGAAGGTGATCGGGGCGATCAGCGGACCGCAGGTCTGGTGCGGGGTGTAGGTCAGCGCCATGTCGAGACCGAGGTACTGCGTCAGCGCCTTGCCCTGCACGTCGAACGTCGCGTCGAGGCGGCCGCTGTCGTTGAGCGCGGCCCGGTACAGCACCCGGTCGTTGGACCGGACGACGATGCTGGCCGCATCGTCGGTGGGCACCGGGGTGTAGTCGGCGAGCAGGTGCACACTGACCGCGTCCACGCGGCCGATGCCCAGCGCCGAGCGGTCCACGCCGACGGTGACGGTGCCGGTGCGCAGCACGTCCGTCTTGCCGGACATCTTGAGCTGATCGAACGTGAAGGTGTCGCCGCTCAGCGTGGGGCTGGCCCCGGCCTGTTCGACGCGGGCGCTGGGCGTCTGCACGAGTGTCTGCAATTGGTTGACGAGCAGCCCGACCTGCGTGGTCAGTTCGTCGCCGTTGCCGCTGACCCGCAGGCGGGCGTCCGGGCTTCCGGGCGCCTCCACCGTCAGACCGGCCCGGCCGCCGGACTCGACGACGACGGTGCGGGCGAACTGCCCGGCGGGCGGCGGCGTCGCGCCGCGGGGCTGGGTGACGACATCGACGGCCAACGGCTGCGAGTGGTAGAGCCGGGTCAACGTCGAGACGAGGGACAGCACCGACTGTTGTTCGGCGGTGTTGGCATCGGTCGGGGTGTAGATGCCGACCCGTTCGAGCACCGGGGGGAAGAACGTGGCGACGGTGCTGGCGGGCGCTTCGGCGCCGGTGAAGACCGTCGACAGGCCGCTGAGGGCGAGCTGCTGGAGAGGTCCGCAGAAGCCGTCGCGGTTGTCGGTGGCGCGCAGCGTGAAGGTCAGCGTCACCGAGGACGAGCGGGCCGGCGCCGCGGAGATGTCGACGTCGAGCGGAGTCTGCGGCGGCGCGGTGGCCGCCGGCGGGAGCGGGATGCTGGTGAGCAATGCCCCGTTGGCGTCGGTGATCTCGAGGAAACCGGCGTCGACGTTCATCGGCGCCTGGATCGTGCCCAGCAGCCGCGAGGCCGTCAGGCCGACGGGTGCGGGCACGGTGACGCTGGTGGGACTGTCCGGGCCCAGATAGAGGCCGTCGTTCACCCCGAGTGTCCGCCACGCCAGCGTGACTGCCGGCGTTTGGTCAGCGGTGTTGCTGGGTTGGGCATGTCCGACCGCGATCACCGGTGCGAACGCTATTGCTGGGGCGAGGACCATTGCCACCGACAGCAGGATCGCCGACAGCGGCCGACGCGGCATCACCGATCTCCGTCGGTAGCGATTGTTTCCGACACCTCGGCGAAAGCGCGGACGCACAGCGACATTTGCGCCGAAGGGGAGGAAGTCGATCGTCGTCGCACGCGTTTCTACTTTCCCGCCATCGAGCTCCAAAAGGGCAACAGTGGTAGGACTATACCGGCGTAACAGCAGGGTGGACGGGATATCGATCGGCCATTACGTCACGGTATTTCGCGGCGAATCCGTGATCGAACGGGTGCGGCGTATCACCGTCGGAGGCACGGCAACTGAGATAGCGTGAGCGCACCGGTGTGCTCGGGTGACGCGTGAACGGCGCGCACGGGGAAAGGTCGCTGCGTTGAAAGGTCACCATTGACGTTCCAGGACTTCACGCGGATTCTGCGGACCCGCTGGAAAATCATTTGCGGCGTTTTCCTCATCGCCGTCCTCGGTGCGGTCGGTTATCTGTTGCTCGCCGCACCGCAATATCAGGCGACGACGCGGTTGTTCGTGTCGACCACCTCTGACGGCACCAATACGCAGACCAACGACGGCGGACTGTTCGCCCAACGTCGCGTGCTGTCCTACACCCAGCTGCTGCAGGGCGGCCTGCTGGCGCAGCGCACGATCGACAAACTCGGCCTCGACATGACCGCCGCCGAGTTGCAGGCCGAGATCACGGCCGTCGCGCCGACGGACACCGTGCTGATCGACGTGACCGTGCAGGACTCCTCGCCGACACGGGCCCGAGACATAGCCAACACCCTGTCCGACGAATTCGTCGTGATGGCCGCCGCGCTGGAAACCCCGGATCTGGGTGCCCGGCCGAACGCACAGATCGTCGTCCAGCAGCGGGCCGGCGTTCCCGAGGATCCGGTGTCGCCGAAGAAGGCGCGCACGCTGGGCGTCGCGGGCGTGGTCGGGCTGCTGCTCGGTGTGCTGGCCGCTCTGGTGCGGGATCGTCTCGACCCCACGGTCAGGCGCCCGGAGATGGTGGAGAGCGCCACGGGCGTCGGGGTGGTCGGCGAGATCCCCGTCGAGGCCGGCCACGGCGACGGACCGGTGGTCGCGTTCGGGCGTGACGACGCGGCGGTGGCCGATGCGTTCCGCGAACTGCGGACCAATCTGCAGTCGCTCGAAGTCGAGCCCGGGCCTCGCGTGCTGCTGGTCGCGAGTTCGGTGGCCGGCGAGGGGCGCACCACCACGGCGGTCAATCTCGCGCTCGCGCTGGCGGAGGCCGACCACTCGGTGGTCGTCGTCGACACCGACCTGCGACGGCCCCGGGTCGCGTCGTGCCTGGACGTGCCTGCGGAGGTGGGGGTGAGCACCGTCCTGGGCGGCGGCGCGGAGCTGTCGGCCGCGCTGCAGCAGACGCGGTACGCGGGCGTGTCAGTGCTCGCCGCCGGAGAGGTCCCCGCCAACCCCACCGAGGTCCTCGGCACTCAGAGATTCCGAAATCTCCTCGAGCAGTTGAGTAGTCGCTTCGACTACGTCGTGCTCGATTCGCCGCCCCTGGAGGTCAAGGACGCGGCGATCCTCAGCGCCGCGGTGCAGGGCGTGCTGCTGGTCGTGCGCTACGGACACAGCGCCCGCAAGCAGCTCGCTTCCACCGTCGCCACGTTGAAGCGCGCGGGTGCGCCCCTGGTCGGGGCCGTCGTGATGGTCCCCGCCGGCAAGGCCGCCCGCGGCGGGCGCGCGCGGCGCCTCGGCGCGCACCAGAGATAAGCGGGCGAGGTCATGCGCCACACCGTGTTCGCGCCGGCCCCCACGGGTCTGGACGCGCCGAACGCCGGGGTGCGCTTTCCGCGTCTGGAACGCCACGCGCTGACCTGGCTGATCATCCTGGCGATCGCTCTGGTCGTCGTTCCGGAGGCCATCAACCACGTCTTCGTCAAGCATTCGCCGGACCTGCCACCGCTCGAGGATTCCGCGGGCGCCTCGGAGGTCCCGCTGGCCCACCTCGCCCGCCTGGGCGGATCGGCGGTGCTGCTCGCCTACACGTCCGCCGTGGTGCTGCTGACCCGCGGCCGTCCGGACCGCGGCATCACCGGGCTGCTGATCCTGCTGCTCGCCGTCGACGTGCCCTACATCCTCAGTCCGTCAACTCCGCCGACGGCCGACGTCCCGAAGATCCTGCTGGCGAACCTGTTCGTCGTCGCGCTGTGGAAGACCGGGGCCTCGATCGACGCGCTGAAGTGGCTGCCCGTCCTGGCCACCGGTATCGGCGTGTACTCACTGATCGGCGGGCTGATCGCGCCGGACTACATGATGTACAACATCGTCTCGGAGAAGGCGATCATCGCCGGCTGGGAGCTCGCCGGACCGTTCGGCCACGGCAACGTGCTCGGAATGTATTGCGCGGTGGCCTTTTCGCTGGTGCCGTTGATCCGTGGGCTGCGATGGCAGCTGTTCTGCGGCGCCGTCCTGTTCACCACGATCCTCGCGTCGGCGTCACGGACGGCGGTGATCGCGGCGGCGCTGGTGCTGCTGTGGTGGTCGGCCTGCCGGATCCGGTCGATGGTCAACGTCCGGTTCGCCGGCACCGTGTTCGCCGGCGTCACCGCGACGACGATGTTCGTCCTGCCGTTCCTGCCCTGGGATCCGCACGCGTTCACCGACCGCGCCGCGGTGTGGGTGGCGAGCCTCGCTGAGTGGCAGCGCTCCCCGCTGGTCGGCCTCGGGGTCAACTGGTTCCTCACCGACGCCCAGTCGAACGCCAACGTCGCCGCGTGGGCGTACGTGGGCACCGGCCACAACCTGATCATCGACACGTTGGTGAAGTCCGGGGTGATCGGGGTGGCCGTGCTGGCGCCGGTGATCGTGCTCGCGATCCTGGCCGCCCGCACGCTGCCGGCGACGAACCAGCAGATCGCGCTGTTCGGTTACCTCGGGGCGTTTTTCGTCGCCGCGTCGACCGAGGCGGTGTGGGCTCTGCTGCCGAACCTGCAGCTCTTCCCGATCAGCGGCATGATCTTCGCGATGCTGATCCTGTCCCGGTACAGCAGACCGGTAGCGCAGGCGCCGCTATGACGACGGCGCCCGCGGTCAGCGTGGTGATCCCGACCATCGTTCGCCCCAGCCTGCGGCGTGCAGTGGAATCCGCTCTGGCACAGACTGTTCCGCCCCTGGAGGTCATCGTCGTCGTCGACGCGCCGGGGGAGCCGGACCTCCCCGAGTCCGCCGCGGTCCGGGTGATCACCACGCCGGGGCGGGTGGGGCCGAGCCGGGCCAAGCACCTCGGCATCGAGGCGGCCTCGGGCACCGTGATCGCGCTGCTCGACGACGACGACGTGTGGCTACCCGAGAAGCTGGAGCGGCAGCTGGCGGCCGCTCCGCCGGGCGACGAGTGGATCATGTCGTGCCGTTTCCGCCGCCTTCTCGAGGGCGGCGAACCTGTGGTCGGGCCGCGCACGCTGATCGGCCCGCACGAAGCGGTCGCGCCGTATCTGTTCGAGATGCGGGAGCGCCAGGCGTTCAACATGGTGCAGACCTCGACGCTGGTGTTCCCTCGCCACGTGGTGCAGACGGTGCCGATGTCGGTGGCCGAAGGATCGATCCACGACGACCCGAAGTGGCTGATGGAGGTGCGGCGGGTCTTTCCGGAGTTGCCGATCATCCAGCTGCCCGACCCGCTGGTCGACATCGTGTGGACGGCGGTGTCGGTGTCGCGGGCCGGGGTGGACCGCAGCGCGGAGTACATCGACTGGGGGCGGAGGGAACTCGCCGGCGAATCGCCCCGCGTGCGGGGCGATTACATGCTGACCTCGGCGGTCGGGTCGGCCCTGGGGGCGGGATCACTGCGCGGCGTGCTGGCGGCGATCAGAGCGGGGATGCGCTACGGCCGGCCCGGCTCGCTGGCGTGGGCCAGCGCGGCCAAGTCCCTGCTGCGGCTGCGGGCCCGCTGATGTCGCCGAGCTTCGCGCGGAACACCCTGCTGGGCTTCGCGTCCGGTGCGGCGGTGGCGCTGGCGGGGTTCGTCGGCAACGCGATCGTCGCGCGGCTGCTGGGCCCGGAGCGGCTGGGGGTGTTCGCCTACGTCGTGTGGTGCGTGACGGTCGCGGCGACGATTGCCGCGGTCGGGATCGACGTCGTGCAGCAGCGGTTCATCCCCAATCTGCGCGCCGAGGGGCGCGGTGACGAGGCCGAGGGGCTGATCGGGGCGACCACGCGGTTCTCGATGGCCGCGATGGCCGTGGTCGGCGTGGTGCTGGTCGGCTACCTGTGCGGGCCCGGCAAGGGGGCGCTGGCGGGCACCTCCCCGGAGGTGGTCATCACCGTCGCCGCCGTCTGGTTCGTGTCCTGGAAGCTCGGCGACCTGTACCTGTTCTATCTCCGCGGCGAACAGCACTTCGGCGAAGTGGCCAAGCTGTCGGCCGTCTCGGCGCTGCTGAAGGTGTCGACGATGGCGTTGGGCGCGTGGCTGTTCGGGATCCCGGGGGCGCTGGCCGGCTACATCGCCGGCAGCCTGATGCCGGCGAGCCGGGTGTTCCGGTTGCTGCGCAAGAAGCCGCGTGTCGGTTCGGCGCTGCGCCGCGAGGTCGTGAGGTTCGCGTTGGGCAGCTGGGCGGTGGGCGTCATCGGCAGCCTGGTGTTCGGCCGCACCCAGGTGGTGTTCCTCGAGCACTACTCCGGCCTGACCGCGGTCGGATTGTTCGCCGCGGCGGTGACGGTGGCCGAGATGGCGGTCCAGCTTCCACCGCTGCTGCTGTCCGCCCTGCTGCCACGGTTCAGCGAACAGCACGGCATGGGCGCCGAGGAACACATGCTGCGGCTGTACCGGACGACGACGGCGCTGATCGCGATGGTGATCGTGCCGCTGTGCCTGGGGCTGGCCGCCGTGGCGCCGGTGCTGATCCCGGCGCTGTTCGGAGACGCGTTCGCCGACGCGGTGCCCGCCGCCTCGGTCCTCCTGGTGGCCGCGGCCATCAGCAGCCTCGGTGTCACCACCCTGTATCTGCTCTACAGCACGGGCAAGACCGGTCTGCTGGTGATCTCGAACGCCGCCGGGCTGGCGATCACCGTCGTGCTGGGTTTCCTGCTGATCCCGCGGTACGGGCTGATGGGCGCCGCCTGGTCTCGCGGCATCGCTCAGGTGCTGGTCGTGCTCGTCGAAACCTGGTACGTGACAAGGCGTCTGGCGTTCCGACCGCCGTACCGGGTGCTCGGCGCGCTCACCGCGGCCGCCCTGGCGCAGGCCGCGGTCGCGTACCTGATCACCGTGCAGTGGGGCGGCTCGATCTCGTTGGTGGCGTCCATTCCCGCCGCGATCGTCGTGTACTTCCTTGCGCTGCGCGCGCTGTCGGTGACGTCGATGGTGGATCCCGGGCTGATGAACCGGCTGGTCGAGCGGGCGCCCGAGCACCGCAGACCCGCGGTGCGCAAGATCCTGAAACTCTAGCCGCCGCGCAACGGATCGGCCGCGGTGTCAATCAGCGCGACGGCGGCCAACTTGAGGCTGCCGTCGGTGCGCAGTACGCCGAAGTTGTCCTCGATCTCGCCGGGATCGGTTCCGCCGTCGACCAGTTCGTAGTAGATGAGCGGCCCGGCCCAGTCCCAGGTGTCGACCAACTGGCGGGCTTGCAGCAGCGTCACGGCCTGGTCGCGTTCGGACACCGCGCTCGGACCCGTACCGGTCGGGGCACCGTACTCGGTGATCCACACCTTCTTGTCGGCGTCGCCGCGCTCGGCCATCAGCGCATGCAGGGCGGGCAGGTCGGGGAAACCGCCGGTGGTGCGTTGGGTCCTGTCGGCAGGAAGCGACGGAAAGGTGTACGGGTGCACCGCGATTCCGTCGGCCAGTTGCGCGGCCCCGTCGTCGTAGAGCCGGCCGAGGTAGGTGATGGGGTCGACGTCGGCGCCGGGGCTGCCGTAGGTGGGGGAGAGTCCGCCGATCAGCAGGGTGGCCTTCGGATCGACTCCGCGCACCGCGTCGGCGGCCGCGCGGAACAGCCGGCCGTACTCGGCGACGTCGGGGGCGGGCGGCCAGAACTTGCCGGTGTTGGGTTCGTTCCAGATCTCCCAGTGGTGCACCCCGCGGGGGGCGTACCGCTGCGCGGCGACGCGGGCGAAGTTCGCGAACGCGGCCGGGTCGTCGGGCCGCGCGCGGTTCGAACCGGCCGTGCTAGTCGTCCAGGGTGGGCTGAAAGCCAGCACCAGCAGGACCTGCATCCGGTGCGCGAGCGCACGGTCGACGAGTCGATCGGCCGAGGCCCAATTCAACTGATTCTGAACCGGTTCGACCACCGACCAGTCGACGTCGACGCGCACCCAGGAGGCCTTCATCGCCGCCAGCGCGTCGAACTGGTCGTCGAGTGAGGACGCGTCGGCGCCGCGGAAGTGCACGGTCATCCCGATGGGGACGGCCGCGCCCAACGGCTGGCAGGCGGTGACCGATCCGGCGGTCACCAGGAGGCACAGCAGAAGTCGGCTAGCGAAGGATCGCACGGGTGTCGGTTTCCCGGGTGAACGGCCGGCCCACCAGTCCCTCGGCGCGGCCGATCAGCAGCGCCAGCGCGTCGCGGGGGCCGAACTTCGCCGGGTTGCGCAGCGGCATCAGTGCCGCGGCCACCAGGTGGGCCGTTTTGTACCACAGCGGGTAATGCCATGTGCGGAGCACGTTTCCGGCGCCGCGACCGTAGTTACGGAGCTTGCGGCGCCGCTCGTCGGGCGGCAGGTGGGCGAACTCGGTCTGAGCGTGCACCACGATGTCGTCGGCCCACACGATCGTGAAACCGTCGGCGGCGGCCATACGCAGCAGCAGGTCGGGGCCTTCGGCCGACTGCCACGGGGTGTCGGCGCCGGACCCCCGGTGCGGGTCGAAACCGCCGGCCACCGAGAAGGCGTCGCGCCGGAACACGGTGGCCGGCTCGATCGCGCCCCACGCGCTGCGTTTGGTCAACGGGGTTCCCGGTGCGGGCAGCGGATTGCGCGGCCCCTCCCGGTCGATGAGCCGCCCCGCGCACACCGTCGCCGACGCGACGCAGTGCTGCGCGACGCGCTCCAGGAAATCGGTGTCGACGCGGCTGGTGTCGTTGGGGAACCACAACCAGTCGACGTCGTCGCCGAGCGCCGCCGCAGCGGCGTTGCGGCCGTGGGAGATGCCGCGGGCACTGATCACCGTGCGAACGGTCAACGTGTCGGAGAACGAGGCGACGAGGAGGTCGAGTTCGGCGGCGTCGGCGGGGTCGTGGTGGGCGATCGCGACGGCGGCCGGAGGGCGTGTCTGCGCGGCGAGGTCACCGAGCAGCGCGCGCAGCGGCTCCCACCGGCCCACCGTGGTAACGGCGACGCCGATGCGTGAATTCGGCGTCTCAGGCCCCATGGCCGGAAGCCTAATGGAGGCACACCGGTGATTGCGGTAATCGACCGGCAAACGAACATCGTGAACTGGCAACTACCGCTACGATGACTGACGTCGCACGTCACATGGGTTCGTGGCGGAAATGTCGATGGCGTCTCGCATTGCCGAGCCACGTTCACAGGGAGATCCCACGATGCGGTTTGCCTTCATGACCGAGCTCTATGCGCCGAGTGTCGGCGGCCAGGAGGTCTTCTTCCAGGAGCTGGGGGAGGCGCTGGTCCGGCGCGGCCACACGGTCGACACCTACTGCATCGCCCATGTGGACGGGCTCCCCGAGGTCGAGGTGGTCAACGGTGTCACCGTGCATCGCGAGGCCAATTCCGGCCGCTACAAGGCGCCCCGGTTGAAGGTGCTGCGGCGACGTTGGTCGGACATCGTGAAGTACAGCGCACGGATCCGTCGTGTCGCCGCACGGGGTGAGCACGACTTCTACCTGCTCAATGAGTGGCCGCTGATGCACGTGCTGGCGCTGCCCGGCAAAGTTCGACCGCGAACTGCGGTGCACTGGTGCGAGATTCGGGAGGACCCGGTGCTGCGGACGGTGCAAGCCCGGTTCCCCAAGCTGGTGGGTTCGAACTTCGCGGTCGGGGACGTGGTCGCGGAGGCGATCACCCGCCAGTCCGGCCGGGCGTGCGGCGTACTGCCCAGCGGTATCGAGGCGAAGCGCTACCGGGTGGCTCCGGGCGACGAGCGCTCCGGAGCGCTGTACGTGGGGCGGCTGGCGGGGCACAAGAATCTGCCGCTGCTGATCGACGCGTTCGGGTTGGCCGCCGAGCGGGGCTTCGTCGGGGACCTGGTGATCGCCGGAGACGGACCTTTGCGCCGGGATGTCGAAGCCGTCGCCCGCCAGAGCCCCGTCGCATCGCGGGTGCACGTCCTGGGCCCGGTCGACGAGGCGCAGAAGATCGAGCTGCTGTCGACGTCCTCGGTGCTCGGCATGCCGAGCCGGCGCGAGGGCTTCCCGCGGGTGATCGCCGAGGCGATGGCCAGCGGCCTGCCCGTGGTGACCGCGGACTTCTCCGAGAATGGCGGGAAGGACGTGGTGAAGCAGTACGGCGCCGGCCTGGTGTGCGGCACCGTGCCCGCCGAGTTCGCCGAGGCGATGCTCGGGGCGCAGGCAGGGTGGGACGGGTACTCGCGGGCCGGCCTCGCGGGTGCCGCGGACCTGGACTGGTCGCACATCGCGGAGACACTCGAGAAGCACGCCGAACGCACGATCGACAGGGGGGTCACAACACCATGAAGGTGATGGTCACGGGCGGAGCGGGTTTCGTCGGTAAGGAGCTGGTGCAGACGCTCCAGGGCAGCGCGGAGGTGCTGGTCGCCGATCTGCTGCGCTACGGCGCGCCCGACTGGCTGGCCGGCGAGTTGGACGGTTTCGCGTTCGAGCGGGTGGACATCCGCGACGCCGCGGCCACGGCGGCGGTGGTGAAGAAGTTCGCCCCGGACGTGGTGGTGCACCTGGCGGCGATTCACTACATCCCCGAGTGTGACGCCGATCCGGCGAACGCCGTCGCCACCAACGTGACCGGCACCGCCAACGTGCTGTCGGCGCTGCCGCCCGGAACACGCTTCGTCTTCGCCAGCAGCGGGGCGGTCTACCAGCCGGACGAGGCGCCGCACCGGGAGCTGAGCTCCGTGGTGCAGCCGGTCGACATCTACGGCATCACCAAGGACCAGGGCGAGGATTACGTCCGGATGTTCGCCGAGAGCCGCGGGATCGCCGGGGTGATCGTGCGGCTGTTCAACGTGATCGGGCCCGGGGAAACCAATCCGCATCTATTGCCCGCGATCGTGGCGCAGCTGCGCGGCAAGCCCGACGCGATCAACCTCGGCAACACCTGGCCGAAGCGGGACTACATCGACGTGCAGGACGCCGCGGGCGGTTTCGCCGCGGCGGCGCTCGGCGCCGCGCCAGAGCCGGGAGGCTACGAGATCGTCAATCTGGGTAGCGGTCAACAGTATTCGGTGGACGACATCGTGAACCGGATGAAGTCGGTGCTCGGCCTGGAGTTCGAGGTGCGGCAGGACCCGAGCCGGATGCGGGCGGTCGACCGGCCGTATCTGGGTGCCGACATCTCGCGGATCGGCGAGTTGTTCGGGTGGGCGCCGAAGTGGGAGCTGGACGAGACGCTCAAGCGGATGTGGGCCAATCCGGATTTCCTGCCGCAGTTGGAAGGCCGGTTGACTTGACCGATCGGCGGGTCGATCTGCTGTTCGACGCGCGACACATCCGGCAGAGCGGTATCGGGACCTACATCGCGACGCTGCTGCCGAGCCTGGAGCAGACCTTCGCCGAGCGGGGACTGTCGCTGGCGATACTCGCCAATCGGCACGCAGTGCCCGACGTCAGCCAGGACACCGCCGTGATCCCGGCGGAGCCGGCGGTGATGTACACCGGGGCCGAGCAGCGGGTGTGGAACCGGGCGCTGAGCACGGTGCGGCCGCGAGCGTTCTGGGTGCCGCATTACCCGTTCCCGCTGGCGATGCTGCGGCCCCGCAATCGCGGGACGCGGTTGTTCATCGCGGTGCACGACACGATGCACGTGCGGCCGCGAGAGATCAGCGGGCAGAGCGCAGCGCGGCGGGCGTATGCACGCACGATGTTCCGGCTGGACGGGCGGCTGGCGACGCTGATCTTCACGCCGTCAGAGGCGACGACGGCGACGCTGACGGAGATATCACCGGGTGCCCGGGTGATGGTGGCGCCGATCCCCGTGGACGAGGAGTGGTTCGCGCCGGTCGACGCCGGCCTCTCCCCGGTGTCGGCGCCCTACCTGCTTTATGTCGGGAATGCCAAGTGGCACAAGAACCTTCCGCTGCTGCTGATGGCGTTCGGTGATATCGCCGGCGATGTGCCGCACAAGTTGGTGATCGCGGGCAGTGGAGAGACGCTGCGCGGGGGTGACGAGCGGGTGCCGGCGCTGGCGGCCGGGCTGGGGGACCGGGTCGAGGTGATGGGTCGGTTGGACTTCCCTGTGCTGCGGTCCCTGGTGGCGGGCGCCGACCTGTTGGTGATGCCGTCCTTGCACGAGGGGGCCGGGTTGCCGCCGATCGAGGCGATGGCGTCGCACACCGCGGTGGTCGCCTCCGACATCCCCTCGCTGCGGGAGACGTGCGGAGACGGCGCCGACTACTTCGAGCCGACGGACCGCGCGGAGCTGGCCGCGCTGCTGCGGTCACTGTGCCGGGACGAGGACGCACGGGCCAAGCTGGCGGCGCGGGGATGGGCGCATGTGACGGCCCGGCAGGCGGGGTTGTCGTTGGCGCCGGCTGCTGAGGCTGTGGCGGAGGAGTTGGCGGCGGACGGGTCCTGACGCCTATCGGCGGCGCTTCGGATTGACAGGCATTGCACAGATTGGCAGACTTCTCGCAACAGCGAATGTGCTGCTCTTTTGGGGGAAGTAATGAACGCCATCACCACAAAACTGAACGTGTCCGCTGCTGCGCTCGTCGTCGGGGCGACCGCGGCCCTGGCGCCGATCGCTGCCAACGCCGCTCCGGTCGTATCCATCCCGACTGCCCCGGTGCACCAGGTGGCCGGGGACCTCGCGCAAGCGCCCGGTGATTTCCTGTACGCCACTCAGGTCATCTCGCTGCAGGTGCTGGCCGCGAACATTCGGTCTCGCTCGGCCTCGCTCGACCGCAGGGCGACCCGGCTGGAGGCCTACGCGGCGGCGAACCCGGACTCCTTCTTCGGTCAGCAGGCCGCAGCTTCTGCAGCGCGACTCCGCGACCGCCGTGCTGACTATGGGTCAATCTCCTTCACCGCGTGCCGAGGTGGCACCGGCATCGCGGTCGGGCCGTACGGAACGGTGACCTCCGGCCCCTGCTGATCGGTTGCTCAACCCGAACTACGAGGACTTCCAGTTCGCAAATCGCTCAGTCCTGGCTTTATTTAGCCTCACGAGATCTGGTTGAGCTGAAGTTCTTTTTCCTCATTGGTTCGTAAAGGTCTTAGCCGAGATGGCCGCAGCAGGGCAGGGCGGGGTGGGTCTGTTCGTAGCGGTCGGGGCGGGCGGCAAAGGTGATGACGGACAGGGTGATCAGCACCAGTGCGGCGACGGCGGCGATCTTGGTGGACCGCTCGACGTGGTAGAGGCCGTGCCGCATGTCTTCGCGGGCCTGCTGGACGGCGCCCCAACTTCCGNGAAGTGGTGGCAGGCGATGGCCAGGCCGAAGGACAGGGCCAGCGCGCCGGCGTAGAAGTAGACGCTGGTGTCCATCACGGTGCCGAGCAGGACGATGACGGGCCAGTGCATCAGGTAGAGCGCGTAGGACAGGTCGCCCAGGTAGGTGGCGGCCGGGTTGCGCAGCAGGGGTTGGAACATCGGTTCGCTGCCGACGCCGGCGGCGATCACCAGTGCGGTACCGGCGACGGGGAGCAGGGCCCAGGGGACGGGGAAGCCGGCGGAGTCGGGGGAGATGAGGACCAGGCTGGCGGCGATGAGGGCGATCCCGGCCCAGGACAGCAGCGGGCGCAACCAGACCGGGGTGGTGGTGAGGACGGCGACCGCGGTGGCGAGCAGGGCGCCGACGCCGAGCTCCCAGGCGCGGGCGACGGTGTTGTAGAAGGCGCTGTGCGGGGAGACCGCGGTCTGGTAGGTGGCCCAGGCCAGGGAGGCGGCTGTGAGCAGGCCGCTGGTGGCGGCGATCAGGCCGACCCAGCGGTCGCGGCTCCAGGCGCGGCGGACGACGAGCGCGGTGACCGCGAGGATCAGTAGCGGC
>NZ_JYNL01000054.1 GCF_001044235.1 Mycolicibacterium chlorophenolicum
CCACGCCCCACCCTCGACCTCGACACCCCAGCCCAACGCATGGCTGCCCTCATTAACCAAGCGGCCTAACCGTTGTCATGACCACTTGACTTTGAGCCGGGAATCGCAACCCGGAATGCTATTCCGCGCGGGGGAGGGCGACTTGTAGCTTCTAGCGGGCCGGCACCGGGATGCTCGCGGTGACCGTGGTGCCCGCGCCCGGGCGCGACCGGATGTTGAGGCGGCCGCCGACGATCTCGGCGCGCTCGGCCATCGACAGCAGACCGTAGCCGCCCATCTCGTCGCTGCCCAGCGGACGCTCAAGGGTGTCGAAACCGACTCCGTCGTCCGCGATCTCGAGCCGGGCCACGTCGCCGTGCGGGCCGTGATCGAGCGAGAAGGTCAGCCGGGCCCGCGTCGCATTGGCGTGCTTGACGACGTTCTGCAGGCACTCCTGGGCGATCCGGTACAGCGCGAGCTCGATGTGGTCGGGCAGCCGCGTGTCGGCCAGATTCACGTCGATGCCGATCTGCGGGATGGACCGCGCCAGGCTGGCCAGCCCGCCGGACAGGCCGAGGTCGTCCAGCACGGGTGGCCGCAGTCCGCTGATCGCGGCACGGGCCTCCTGCAGCGTCAGGTCGGCCAGCTCGCGGGCCCGGTCGAGCTGCTCGGTCAGCGCGGCACGGTCATCGGGGGACTTGGCTGCCTGCGCCGCCGCGTCCAGCCGGTAGGACAGCGTCACCAGGCGCTGGGAGATGCCGTCGTGAATGTCGCCGGCCAGCCGCCGTCGCTCGATCTCCTGCGCCTCGATCACCTGCTCGACGAAGTTCTCGTGCGCGCGTTCGCGGGCCACCAGCTGCCGGTGCAGCCGCGCCTGGTGCATCGCCCCGGCGATCAGCCGGCCGATCACCAGCAGCAGCTCGACGTCGCGGTCACCGAAGTCCCGCTCGGCGACGGTGTGCACGTTGAGCACGCCCACCAGCCCGCCCGGCGTCGACTCCATCGGCACTGACACCATCGACGTGAAATCCCGGCCGCGCAGCGACTCGAAGGGCAGGTACCGCGGGTCGGACTCCTTGTCGCGACGAATCACCACCGGCTCCAGATGGCTCGCCACCCACCCTGAAATACCTTGTCCCAGAGGCAATCTGATCTTGCCGACCTCCGAGTCGAACGGCGGGGTGGCGCCGGCCAACGTCAGCGAGCGTTCCGTGTCGTCGAGGACGTGCACGAAACACACGTCGCTGTCGGTGGCCGCGGTGATCATCCGCGCCGCCGCGGCGGCCAACGGCTCGACACCGGGACCGCGCGACGCCGCCTGGATGAGTTCGCGCAGCAGCGCCAACTCCCGGTCGGCGGTCAGCACCGCCCGCGGCGGCGTGCTCACTGGTAGATGCCTTCACGCAGGGCGGTCGCCACCGCGCCGGTCCGGTCGCTGACCCCGAGCTTGCGGTAGATGGAGCTGAGGTGGGTCTTGACGGTCTCGTCGCCGATCACCAGCTTGGCGGCGATCGCCCGGTTCGACAGGCCGTTGACCACGAGCGCGAGGATCTCGCTCTCGCGCTGGGTGAGGCCCTGGCGCGCGCCCGGCCAGAACTCGTCGCGCTGCAGCCGGGCCGCGGTGTCGACGGCGCGCGCGGCCATACCCGGATCGATCGCGGTCGCGCCGCTGTGCACGAACTCGAGTTGCCGCACCAACTCCTCGCTGCTGATGCTCTTGAGCAGATATCCCGACGCGCCGACCCGCAGCGCCTGGAACAGGTACTGCTCGTCGTCGTACACCGACAGCATCACCACCCGCCGGTCGGGATCGCGCTTCCGTAGCTGCTGGCAGACGTCGAGCCCGCTGGAGCCCTGCATCCGCACGTCACACAGCACGATGTCGGGGTCGAGGTCGGCGACCACGCTCATCACCTTGTCGGCGCCGACCGCCTGCCCGACGACCGTCACCCTGCTGTCGAACGCGGCGAGCATCGCCTTGAGCCCCTCGATCACCATCTCGTGGTCGTCGACCAGCACGATCCGCACCGGTTCGCGATCCAGACGGGTGGTCATGGCCCTCACCTTAGAGGCGCGGCCCGCCGCTTCCCGCCAAGTTGGCGCGGCGAATCCCCCGCACGGGGGAGGCGGACGCGGTGTGACCTGAGACACGATTCACGTCATGCAGCCCACGCAGCAGAAGACATGGCGAGCCGGTCGGTTCTGGTGGGACTGGCCGCGCCCGGGCGACGCCGCGGTGCCGTCGCTGCGCGCGGTCGTGTTCGACCTGGACGCGCTCGCCGACATCGAGTGCGCGGGTCACCGGCCTGCGTTCAACAGGGCGTTCGCCGAGCTGGGCCTCGACATCGTGTGGTCCGAGGCGCGCTACCGGCAGCTGATGGCGCTCAGCGACGAGCGCCGCCGGGTGGCCGCGGAGCTGCGCAAGCGGGGGATCAGCTCCGAGTGCGACGTGCTCGCCGAACTGCTCGTCGACGAGATCTGCGCGACCAAGGACATGATCCTCGCCGAGACGATCCTCGACGCCGACATCACCGCCCGGCCCGGGCTGGTGGATCTGATCACCGAGGCGTACGCGGCCGGGATCAGCGTCGGCATCGTCAGCTCCGGAAATCACTCCTGGGTGGCGCCGCTGGTGCGGCAGCTCGTCGGTGAGGGTGTGGTCGCGGCGATCGTCACCGCCGACGACGCTCCTCGCACCGACCTCTACCGGGCCGCCCTGGCCGAGTTGGGGGCCGCCCCGCACGAGGCGCTCGCGTTCGCCGGATCACCGGCGAGCCAGCGCATGTCCGCGGCCGCGGGCCTGCCGACGATGCTGACCAGTGCCACCGCCGACGCCGCCCCGCTGCGCGTCGTCGACTGTCAGCGGGTACGCGACCAATGGCGCGTCGCGCATCCGGTGACCGCCGCCTGATCCGTTCAGCCGCGCAGCATCTCGATGACGGCGCTGAAGTCCTTGTCGGCGTGGTCCTCATTGAACGTCCGGTAGATCTCGGCAGCATGGCTGCCCAGCGGAGCCGACGAGCCCGTCGACGCGACCGCGGCCATCGCGAGCCCGAGATCCTTGTTCATCAACGCCGTCGCGAACCCCGGCTTGAAATCGTTGTTGGCCGGTGACGTCGGCACCGGCCCCGGCACCGGGCAGTTGGTGTGCACCGCCCAGCAGTTGCCGGTCGCCCCGGTGATCACGTCGAACAGCGACTGCGCGGGCAGGCCGAGCTTCTCGGCCAGCACGAACGCCTCACCGATCGCGATCTGCTGCACCGCGAGCACCATGTTGTTGCACAGCTTGGCGGCCTGCCCTGCGCCCGAGTCGCCGCAGTGAATGATCTTGCCCGCCATGGGTTCCAGCACCGGCCGC
Source organism: Mycolicibacterium chlorophenolicum (assembly GCF_001044235.1). Classification (GTDB taxonomy): domain Bacteria; phylum Actinomycetota; class Actinomycetes; order Mycobacteriales; family Mycobacteriaceae; genus Mycobacterium; species Mycobacterium chlorophenolicum. The sequence continues at coordinate 3,338 of NZ_JYNL01000054.1, forward strand.
GCCCGCTCGACGGCGTCGGTGTCACCGCCGAGCATGAACGCCAGCGTGCCGGCCGTCGCGCCCTTGATCCCGCCCGACACCGGCGCATCGATCTGCGCGAGTCCGCGCTCACCGGCCTGGGCGTGGATGGTGCGGGCGTCGTCGACGGAGATCGTCGACGTGTCGATCAGCAGCGCACCGTCTTTGGCGGCGGGCAGCACCTCGGCGTAGGCGGCCTTGACGATGTCGCCGTTGGGCAGTGACGTGATCACCACGTCGGCGCCGGCGGCCGCCTCGGCGCCGCTGGAGTACACCGCCGCACCCTTCTCCGCCGCGGCGTCCCGCAGCGTGACCACCGGATCGAAACCGTGCACCGTGTGCCCGGCCGCCACCAGGTTCGCCGCCATCGGCCCGCCCATGTTGCCCAGTCCCAGGAACGCGATCGTCGTCATCTGAGCTCTCCCGTCACGAGGCGCGGGCCCGGGCGGCGGCTGCTCGCCCGATCACCACGCGCATGATTTCGTTGGTGCCCTCCAGGATTCGATGCACCCGCAGGTCGCGGACGATCTTCTCCAGTCCGTATTCGCGCAGATAGCCGTAACCGCCGTGCAATTGCAGCGCCTGGTCGGCGACGTCGAAGCACACATCGGTGACGTAGCGCTTGGCCATCGCGCACAACTCCACCCGGTCGGGATGGTCGTCGTCGAGTGCGGTCGCGGCCCGCCACAGCATCATCCGCGAGGTCTCCAGCGCCGTGGCCATGTCGGCCAGCGTGAATCGGATGGTCGGCTCGTCGAGCAGCGCGCCGCCGAACGCCTGCCGGTCGGCCAGATAGCCGACGGCCTTGTCGTAGGCCGCCTGGGCGCCACCCAGCGAGCAGGCGGCGATGTTGATGCGGCCGCCGTTGAGGCCTTTCATCGCGATGCCGAAACCCGCACCCTCGCCGTCGATTCCGCCGAGCATCGCCTCGGCCGGCACCCGGGCGCCGTCGAGGATCACCTGCCGGGTGGGCTGGGCGTTCCAGCCCATCTTCTGCTCTTCGGCGCCGAAACTCAGTCCCGGCGTGTCCTTGTCGACGACGAAGGCCGAGATGCCCTTGGGCCCGTCGGTTCCGGTGCGTGCCATCACGATGTAGACGTCGGACGAGCCGGCGCCGGAGATGAACTGCTTGACGCCGTCGAGCACCCACTCGTCACCGGACCGAACGGCCTTGGTGCGCAACGCCGCCGCGTCCGAGCCCGCCCCCGGTTCGGTGAGGCAGTAGCTGGCGATGGCATCCATCGACGCCAGCCGCGGCACCCACGCCTTGCGCTGCTCCTCGGTGCCGAAGCTGTCCACCATCCAGGCGCACATATTGTGGATCGACAGGAACGCCGCGACCGTCGGGTCCGCGCTCGCGAGCATCTCGAAGATGCGCACGGCGTCGATGCGCCGCAGGCCGCTGCCGCCGACGTCCTCGCGGCAGTAGATCGCGGCCATGCCCAGTTCGGCCGCCTCCCGCAGCACGTCGGTGGGGAAGTGGTGTGTCTCGTCCCACTCCAATGCGTAGGGCGCGAGGCGCTTTTCGGCGAAGGCCGCCGCGGTCTCGGCGATCACCCGGTCGTCGTCGTCGAGACTGAACAGGTCCACAGGTGCTATTTCATTGTCGGGATGACGAATTCGGCGCCATCCTTGATGCCGGAGGGCCACCGCTCGGTGACGGTCTTGACCTTGGTGTAGAACTGGATCGACGCGGGGCCGTGCTGGTTGAGGTCACCGAAGCCGGACCGCTTCCAGCCGCCGAACGTGTGGTAGGCCACCGGAACCGGGATCGGCACGTTCACACCGACCATGCCGACCTGCACCCGGGACACGAAATCGCGGGCGGCGTCGCCGTCGCGGGTGAAGATCGCCACCCCGTTGCCGTATTCGTGCTTGGTCGGAAGGCTCAGGGCCTCTTCGTAATCCGCGGCCCTGACGATGCACAGCACCGGGCCGAAGATCTCGTCGGTGTAGATACTCATGTCGGGGGTGACGTGGTCGAACAGCGTCGGCCCGATGAAGTAACCGTTCTCGAGGCTCTGATCGTCGAAGCTCAGCTCGTCGGTGGTCCGCTCGCGCCCGTCGACGACGAGCTCGGCTCCGGCGTCGACTCCCTGGGCGATGTAGCTCTTGACGCGTTCCAGGGCGGCGGCGGTGACCAGGGGGCCGTAGTCGGCCTTCGGGTCCAGGCTGTGGCCGACGCGCAGCTGATTGACGCGTTCGACCAGCCGCGCGCGGAGACGGTCCGCGGTCTCCTTGCCGACGGGCACGGCGACGCTGATCGCCATGCAGCGCTCACCGGCACTGCCGTAGCCGGCGCCGATCAGCGCGTCGACGGCCTGATCGAGGTCGGCGTCGGGCAGCACGATCATGTGGTTCTTGGCGCCGCCGAAGCACTGCGAGCGCTTCCCGTGGGCGGCGGCGGTGGCGTAGATGTACTGCGCGATGTCGGAGCTGCCGACGAAGCCGACGGCCTGGATGTCGGGGTGGGTGAGGATCGCGTCGACGGCCTCCTTGTCGCCCTGCACGACCTGGAAGACCCCGGCGGGCAGCCCCGCCTCGAGGAACAGCTCGGCGAGCCGGAGCGGGACCGAGGGGTCGCGCTCGGACGGCTTGAGGATGAACGCGTTTCCGCAGGCGAGCGCAGGGCCCGCCTTCCACAGCGGGATCATCGCGGGGAAGTTGAACGGCGTAATGCCGGCGACGACGCCGAGGGGCTGACGGATCGAGTAGACGTCGATGCCCGAGCCGGCGCCCTCGGTGAATTCGCCCTTGAGCAGGTGCGGGATCCCGATCGCGAACTCGATCACCTCGATGCCGCGCTGGATGTCGCCCTTGGAGTCGGCGACCGTCTTGCCGTGTTCGATGGACAGCAGTTCGGCCAGCTCGTCGGTGTTGGCGTTGACCAGCTCGATGAACTTCATCATCACGCGGGCGCGGCGCTGGGGGTTCCAGGCGGCCCACTGCTTCTGCGCCTCCACCGCCGAGGCCACCGCGGTGTCGACGTCGGCCTTGCTGGCGAGCAGCACCTGCGCCTGCACCTCGCCGGTGCTGGGATTCATCACGTCGGCCGTCCGGGCCGACGCCAGCTCGCTGCGCTTGCCGTCGATGAAGTGGGGGATCCGAGTGGTCATGGTGACGCCTTCCGACTGGTCGATACTTGCATATCCTAGTAATGCGGTGCGGGCTCTGACAAGGGATGCGAGAAGTCGGCGGTGTGAAGGGGTGGACGTATTACTCGAGCGGGGTGAGCACCTGGCGCATGGCTCTCAGCCTGCTGCGGACTGCCAGTTCTCTGGAAGCTACCACCGGGTGCCGTCGAGCCCCGGAATCACGCACCGGCCGTCGGCAGCCACTCGGCCGATCAGCATGCCGTCGTACCCCGTGCACGAGGAGTTGAGCGGCTCGCAGGTGTTGATGGACGTGATCACCTTGTCGGGGCCGCAGGCGGAGCCGGGTGCCGGGGGCTCGGCATTGGCGATGGGGGTGCCGAAGCTCAGCGTCAGTATCGCTGCGGCAGCAAAGACGAGTGGGCGGGTCGCGTCAAACATGATCGATACCTCCGGCGGATGGACCCCGACTCACAGTAAAACGGATGACGGTTTCGTTCGGTTCACTTTGCCGTGCTCCGGGGCATAGGGCCGCCACGCACAGGCATTCACAGCCGACGCCAACGCCGCTCTCATCCCCGGTTCCTACCGTCAGTGAGCATGCCCGGAACCGTCCCGCCCGATCCGTCGCCGATCGAGATCCTCACCGCGGTCCTGTCCACCCTCGCCGCGTCACTCCCGGTGGCCATCGGTATCGCCGTGGCGTTCCTGGCCGTGCGCGACGGCCCCGTTGCAGCGCGGATACGCACGCTGGCGGTGCCGGCCGCGGTGGTGGTGGCGGGCGGCGCGGTGCTCCAGTTCTGCACCGCCCGGACGCCGTCGCCGGGTCAGACCGCGATGTTCGCGGCGGCCGTGGCCGGTCTGGTCCTGCTGCGGTGGCGGCCGTCGCCGTGGCTCGCCGCCGGCACCGCGGTCGCCGGTGGACTCGGCGCGCTCGTTCCCGCGATGCCGTCGTCGCTCGCCGGTCTGCCCCGCGCGCTGCTCACCGCCACCCACATCCTCGGGGCGCTGATCTGGGTCGGAGGGTTGATCGTGCTGGCAGCGGCGGGCCTCCTCAGCCGGCGGGACCGGGGCGACGTTCCCGCCGCACACGACTGGGCGCGGACCTGGGAACGCTTCAGCGTGCTGGCGCTGTGGTGCGTCGGCGCGATGATCGTCTCCGGTGCGTGGCTCGCCTGGACGCACGTCGGCTCGCCGGCTCAGCTGCTGACCACGCCGTACGGACGGCACCTGTCCGTCAAGCTCGTGCTCGTCGGCGCCCTGCTGGCAGCGGGCGCCTACAACACCCGGGTGCTGCTGCCGCGCATCCGCGCCGCGCAGGCCGGCGGCGACACCCGCGCGGCCGTGCGGATTGCCGTGCACCACTTCCCGGGCGTGGTTGCGGCCGAGGCGGCGGTCGCCGTCGCGATCCTCGCTGTCGTGCCGTTCCTGCGCGGGTCGGCCCGTACTCAGGCCGGGGGACCGGCGGCCGGCCCCTTCGACCTGGCGGTGTTCGGCTGCGGCGCTGTGCTCGTCGCGCTCACCGCGGCGGCGCTGTGGGCCGGGACCCGAGTGCCGACACGAACGCCCGGGCCTCCTCGAACGACGGAAGCAGTCCGCTCGTCTGCGCCTGGGCCAGCGACGGTGCCGCCCGGTCGCGGTCGGACAGGATGAGCTCCCCGTCGAACGGCCACTCGATGCCCAGCGCCGGATCCAGCGCGTTGACGGTGTGCTCGCGCGCCGGGTCGTAGCCCGCCGAGCACAGGTAGGTCACCATCGAATCATCCTGCAGCGCAAGGAAAGCGTGACCCAGGCCCTCGGACAGGTAGACGGCGCGGTGGTCGTGGTCGTCCAGGGTGACCGCATCCCAGCGGCCGAAGGTCGGTGAGTCGACCCGGATATCGACCACGACGTCGTACACCGCACCCCGCACGCACGTCACGTACTTGGCCTGACTCGGCGGCACCTGCGCGAAATGCACACCACGCAACACCCCGGCCCGCGACACCGAGCAGTTGGCCTGCCGCAGGTCCAGCCGGTGCCCGGTCATCGCGGTGAACTCCGCATCGGTGAACCATTCGAAGAACGCGCCGCGCGGATCGGCGTGCACCACCGGGGTCAGCTCCCACGCACCGGCGACGGCCAGCTCGCGGACCCTCATCCCTCACGCACCCGGTAGCGCGCTTCCACCGCTTCCTTCAGTGGCGCCCACCAGGATTCGTTGTCCCGATACCAGGCGATGGTGTCGCGCAGCCCGGCCTCGAAGTCGGTGTGCGACGGGGTCCAGCCCAGCTCGTCGCGCAGTGGCGACGGGTCGATCGCATAGCGCAGGTCGTGCCCGGCCCGGTCGGTGACGTGGTCGAAGTCATCGGGGGAGCGGTCCATCAGGCGCAGGATCGTGCGCAGCACCGTCAGGTTGTCGCGCTCACCGTCGGCGCCGATCAGGTACGTCCGGCCGATCGTGCCGTCGGTCAGGATGCGCCACACCGCGCTGTTGTGGTCCTCGACGTGGATCCAGTCGCGCACGTTGGCCCCCGCACCGTAGAGCCGCGGGCGCCGCCCGGTCAGGATGTTCGTGATCTGGCGCGGGATGAACTTCTCCACATGCTGATACGGGCCGTAGTTGTTCGAGCAGTTCGACAGCGTCGCTGCGACACCGTAGGACCGCACCCAGGCGCGCACCAGCATGTCGGACGCGGCCTTGGTCGACGAGTACGGGCTCGACGGGTTGTACGGCGTCGCCTCGGTGAACCGGACCGGATCGCCCAGCGGCAGGTCGCCGTACACCTCGTCGGTCGAAATGTGGTGCAGCCGAACGCTGTTGCGCCGCACCGCTTCGAGCACCGTGAAGGTGCCCAGCACGTTCGACCGGACGAACGGCTCCGGATCGGCCAGCGCGTTGTCGACGTGGGTCTCGGCGGCGAAGTGCACGACGGCGTCGGACTCGGCGACCAGCTTCTCGACGAGCGCGGCGTCGGTGATGTCGCCTTCGACCAACCGCACGTCGTCAGCCACCGGGGCCAGCGACTCGCGGCTACCGGCGTAGGTGAACGCGTCGAGCACCGTGACGTGGACGTCGTCGCGTTCCCGCACCGTGGCATGGACGAAGTTGGCGCCGATGAAGCCGGCGCCTCCGGTGACCAACAGTCGCATGACTGTCGACCCTATCGGGCGCAAAGGATCTTGACCCGCCAGCATCTGTGGTCTGCTGTCACGGCGGCAGCGTGACGAAAGGGGGACACGACATGCGGACAGCGGCAGCGATCGGCCTATTCGCGGCGGTGGCGATCGGGCTGACCGGGTGCGGGTCGGGGGAGAAGAGCGACTCCGCCCCGTCGTCGGCGTCGTCGTCGGCGCCGGCGAGCACCACGTCGGCCGCGCCTGCCGCCGCGCTCACCATCGCCGAGTACCTCGAGCAGAACGACATCACCCAGACCATGGTCAAACGCGGCGACCCCGGGGCGCCCCAACTGCACCTGCCGATGCCCGCGGGGTGGGCGGACGTGGGCCGCAACACCCCGAAGGACGCCTACGGCGCCATCTATCTGCAGGCCGCCGGCCAGACGCCGAACCCGCCCGCGATCATCGCGCGGATGGCGCGCCTCGACGGCGACGTCGACGCCGCCAAGTTGCTCGAGTACGCGCCCACCGCCGTGACGCGGGCACCCGGGTGGGACGGTCCCCGGACGGGTCAGCCGAGCACCCTCGGCGGGTTCGACGCGGTGCAGATCGCCGGCTCCGCGACGATCGACGGGGTCCCGACCTTCGTCGCCCGCAAGACCGTCGTGATCACCGCGCCGAAGAACGTCTACCTTCTCGCGCTCGACGCGCAGGGACCGCTCGACAAGAAGCAGTCGATGACGGCCGCGATGGCCGTGATCGACGAGCAGACGACGATTCAGCCCTGACCCAGCTCCAGCGGGCCCGCCAGTTCCTCGAGCGTCGACAGCAGTTCGTCACCGCCGCCGAGCACCTGGATCGCGACGTGGTCGGCCCCGGCCTGCAGATGCTCGGTCAGCCGTGCGGCGATCTGGTCGGGTGAGCCGTACGCGACGACCGCGTCGATGAAGCGGTCGCTTCCGGGCCGCTCGAGGTCGTCGTCGGTGAACCCGAGCCGCTTCCAGTTGTTCACGTAGTTCGACAGGCCCAGGTAGAAGTCGACGGTCTGCCGGCCGATCTCGCGGGCCGCCGCGGCGTCGTCGGTGAGCACCACCTTGTGCTCCGGCGCGAGAAGCACGGTGGGCCCGAGCAGTTCGCGCGACTGTCCGGTGTGCACCGGCGTGGTCAGATACGGGTGGGCGCCCGCGCTGCGCTGGGCGGCCAGCTTGAGCACCTTGGGTCCGAGGGCGGCGAGCACCCGCCGGCTCGTGGGCACCTTCGCGCTGTCGAGCACGTCGAGGTAGTCGACCAGCGCCTGGTAGGGCTTGGTGTACTGCTGGGTGTGTTCGGGATGGCCGACGCCGACGCCGAGCAGGAAGCGGCCCGGAAACGCCTTCTCGATGCGGTGGTAGGACTCGGCCACCTCGGCCGCGTCGGCGGTCCAGATGTTGACGATGCCGGTGGCGACCTGCAAGGTCTCGGTCTTCTCCAGGAGGGGTTCGACGAACGCCAGATCGGCCGCCGGCGAGGCGCCCACCCACACCGTGCCGTAGCCGAGCTTCTCGATGTCGGCGGCCTGCTCGGGCGTGACCGGCGCACCGGTCCACACGCCGAAGCGTCCCAGGGCGGGCTTGAGCGACGGACCTTCGGTCATTTCTGCTCCTCGCATCGGTTCATGTCAGTCCCAGCGGACCGGCCAGCTCGGCCAGGCCACCGACCAGGGTGTCGGCCGACGTCAGCACCTGCACGGGCACGTGGTCGGCGCCGGCGTCGAGATGTTCGGTCAGGCGCGCGGCGATCTGGTCGGGGGTGCCGTAGGCGACCACGGCATCCACCAGACGGTCACTACCCGGTTTCGCGACGTCTTGATCATCGAAGCCGAGCCGCTTCCAGTTGTTCACGTAGTTGGCCAGATCCAAATAGACGGCCAGCGCCTTACGGCCGACCTCGCGCGCCCGCTCGGGATCGGTCGTGAGAACCACCTTGTGCTCCGGCGCCAGCAGCGCCTCGGGCCCGATCAGTTCGCGGGCGCGGGCGGTGTGTTCCGGAGTGGTCAGGTACGGGTGCGCCCCGGCGGAGCGGGCCGCCGACAGCTGGAGCACCTTGGGGCCGAGCGCGGCCACCACGCGCCGGTCGCGGGGCACCCCGTACTCGTCGAGCTTGTCGAGGTAGTCGGTGAGCGCGTCGATCGGCTTGCGGTACTCCTGCTGCGCCTCGGGGTGGCCGACGCCGATGCCGAGCACGAAGCGGTCGGGATGCGCGGCCTGAATCCGGTGGAAGGACTCGGCGACCGGGCCGGGGGCGGCGGTCCAGATGTTCACGATGCCGGTGGCCACCGCAAGCGTGGTGGTCGCCTCCAGCAGGGGCTCGACCCACTCGAGTTCGGCGGGTGGGGAGCCGCCGACCCAGACGGCGCCGTAGCCCAGCGCCTCGATCTCGGCGGCCTGGCTGGGGGTGACCCCGCGACCGAACGATCCGAACCTGCCCAGCGCGGGCTTCACGCGGAGGCCTGCTGTGGGGCGGGCGCCTCCAACGGCAGGCACACGATGAACCGGGTGTCGCCGGGCTGCGACTGCACCGACAGGTTGCCGTGGTGCTTCTCGACGACGATGCGCCACGCGAGGTCCAGGCCGAGCCCGGTGCCCTCACCGAAAGGCTTGGTGGTGAAGAACGGCGTGAAGATGCGCTCCTGGATGTCCTCGGGGATGCCGGGCCCGTCGTCGCAGATCTCCACCCGCACCGTGGTCTCGTTCTCCCGCATGGTCCGGATCGTCAGGTTGCCGTGGCCGTTCATCGCCTGGATCGCGTTGTCGATGATGTTCGTCCAGACCTGGTTCAGATCACCCGGGTAGCAGAGCAATTCGGGCAGGGAAGTGTCCTTCTCCCAGTGCAGCGCGACCGGCTTGTCCTTGCCGAGCTTGTCCCCGAAGATCGTCTTGATCGTGCTGAACAGCAACTCGTGCACGTTGGCGCTCTGGTATTCGGCGCGGTCCATCTGCGAATACTGCTTGGCGCCGGCCAATAGCGCCGAGATCCGCTTGCTCGCCTCGGCGATCTGGTTCATCAGCAGTTCGGTGTCGATCGTGTACTTCAGCCAGCCGATCGCGCCGGGCAGGGTGGCCGAGCAGTCGATGTCGTCGATGGACGCCTCCACCCGCTCCAGCCAGTCCACGTCCAGTCCGGCCTCGACGAACGTCGGCGCGTAGTCCCACGCGCTGGCGATGCCGTGCTCGTCGAGCCAGTCGCCGATCTGATCTTCGCGGTCGGAGGTCTCCAGCGCGGTGAGCTCCTGGGACTTCGACTTGGCCACTTGCTCGGCCACCTCGTCCTGGATGCTCACCAGCACCTTGAGCGCGGCCGGGGTGAACTTGCCGTCGGCGAGCATCGCCAACTTGTGCCGCATCTTGCCCACGCCTTCACGCAGGTCGGCGACCGCGCGCGCCGTCGCACCGGCCGGGTTGTTGAGCTGATGGGTCAGGCCCGCCGACAGCTGGCCGAGGGCGAGCAGCTTCTCCCGCTGACCGAGGATCTGGCGCTGCCGCAGCCCGCCGACCATGTGCCCCTCCAGCAGGTGCACCGCCATCGGGAATTCCTTCTGCATGAACTCGGCGAAGGCGTTCGCGTCGAGCACGAAGAACTTCGACGGGCGGGTGACCCGCACCGACGCCTGGTAGACGTGCTCCTCGCCCGGGATGTAGGCCGACCACGCGCCGCAGTACACGCCGCGCTGAGAGGTCCGGTTGGTCTCGATGTCCACGCCGCCGGAGCGCTTCGACATCACCAGCTCACCCTCGATCAGCACGTAGAAGCAGGTCGCGGGGTCACCCTCGGTATGGATGGGGCCGGGCTCGAACGTGGCGATGTGGCCGTTGGCGCACAGCGTCGCGAGCTGGTCGTCATCGAGGGCCTCGAAGAGGAACAGAGTGCGCAACTCGTCGGGAAGGCACTTCTCGCCCATGTCGGATCCTTCCGTGGTGCCTAGATCGGCAGTGAAGTAATGAAACGCGTATCGCCCGGTGTTGATTCCGCCCAGAGGCTGCCCCGGTGGTTGTCGACGATCCGGACCGCGACGTCCAGACCCAGCCCGGTGCCCTCCCCGAACGGCTTGGTGGTGAAGAACGGATCGAAGATCCGCGCCAGCACGTCGTCGGTCATGCCGGGGCCGGTGTCGCACACCTCGACGCGCAGGGTGTCCCGGTCGCGGGTGGTGCGCAGCGTCAGCGTCCCGGCCGCCGTGTCGCCCATCGCGTCGAGGGCGTTGTCGATCAGGTGGGTCCACACCTGGTTCAGCTCGGCCGGGTAGCAGGGCAGTGGCGGCAGCCCGGCGTCGTAGTCCCGGACCACGGTGATGTGCGGCCCCAGCCGGTGCGCGCGCATCGCCAGCGTGGCCTCGAGCAGCCCGTGCACGTCGACGACGTCCGACGGCGCACGGTCGAGTTGCGTGAACTGCTTGGCCTGGTCGACCAGCGTGGAGATCCGCGTGGTGGCGTCGGTGATCTCGGTCAGCAGCAGCTCGGTTTCGGCGGTGCAGGCCAGCCAGCGGATCACCGGTGTGAGTGAGGCGGGGGTGTTGCAGCAGGGAGCGGCCGAGATGCGCTCCATCCAGTCGACGTCCAGCCCGGCCTCGGCGAACGTCGCGGCGTGCTGCCACGCGTCGGCCACCTTGTGACGGTCGAGCCAGTCGCCGAGCGCCTCTTCCAGATCGGCCTTCTGCACCGACGTCAGGTCATTGGGCTTGCCGGCGACCTCGGCCACCCGGTCCTGCAGTTCGACCAGCGAGGCCATCGCCTCGGGCGGCAGAGTCGCCGCGGGCAGTTGCGCGCGCCGGTGCCGCATCCCGGCGATCTGGGTGCGCAGCCCGCTCGCCGCGCGCACCGCGGCCGCCGCGGGGTTGTTCAGTTCGTGCGTCAGCCCGGCCGTCATCTGCACCAGCTGCACCAGCCGGTCGTGCGGGCCGAGGATGCGACGCTGGTGGAACCGGCCGTGGGAATGGCCGACCAGCAGATGGGTGGCCATCGGGAACTGGGAGGTCAGGAAGGTGCCCAGGGTGGTGGCGTCGAGTTCGAACAGCCGCGAGGGCCGGGTCAGCGTGGCGGTGTTCTCGTAGGTGGTCTCTTCGTCGAGCAGAAACGCCGACCACGCACCGCAGTACGACCCCGGCGCCGAGGCCCGCCAGATGTCGATGTCCCGGGCGCCGGACCGCTTCGACAGCGCGATCTCGCCGTCGAGCAGCACGTAGAAGTACTCGGCCGGTTCACCCTCGCGGCACAGCTCACCGGCGGGGAACGTCGCGATCCGCCCGCCGCCGCACAGCGCGGCGAGCTGGGCGTCGGTGAGGCCCTCGAAGAGGAACAGGTCGCGCAGTTCGGTGACGTCGCAGGCGGGCGGGCCGGGCACGGCGGGATGCTTACGTCTCGGCCAGGTAGCGGTGCACGAGCATGACGGCCATCGACCCTTCGCCGACAGCCGCGGCCACCCGTTTGGCGGACTCGGAGCGGACGTCGCCGGCGACGAACACGCCGGGCACGCTCGTCTCCAGGTGGTGCGGCGGGCGATCCAGCGTCCAGCCGCTGATGTCCCGCAGATCGGGTCCGGCGACGATGAACCCGTGGTCGTCGCGGACCACCACCCCGTCGAGCCAGTCGGTGCGGGGTTCGGCGCCGATGAAGATGAACATGCGGCCGCAGGCGAACTCCTCGCGCTCACCGGTGTCGGTGTGCTCCAGGCAGATGCCCTCCAGATGGCCGTTGCCCTTCACCGCGTGCACGACGGTGTTCGGCATCTCCTTGATGTTGTCGCGGGACCGGATCTGCTGGATCAGATAGTGCGACATGGAGTCCTCGAGCGTGCGCCGGATCACCAGGGTCACCGACTTCGCGGTGCGCGACAGGTACATCGCGGCCTGCCCGGCCGAGTTCGCGCCGCCGATGACGTAGACCTCGTCGTCGTCGCATTCGGAGGCCACCGACGTGGTCGCGCCGTAGTAGACCCCGGCGCCGGTCAGATCCGCGCATCCTTCTGCGGGCAGTTGCCGGTACTCCACGCCCATCGCCAGGATGACGGCCCTGGTGCCGATGGCGCGGCCGTCGGACAGGTGCACCGTGCGGGCGACGCCGTCGACCTCGAGGGCGACGACCTCGGCGGCGGTGATCAGCTCGGCGTCGAACTTCTCGGCCTGGCGGCGGGCCCGTTCGGCCAGTTGCGCGCCGGACAGGCCGTCGGGGAAGCCGAGGTAGTTCTCGATGCGGGAGCTCTGGCCGGCCTGCCCGCCGGTCGCGGTGCGCTCGATGAGCACGGTCTTGAGGCCCTCGGACGCGCCGTACACCGCGGCGGCCAATCCGGCGGGTCCGCCACCGATCACCACCAGGTCGTAGAAGTCTCCGGACGGCGTGGTGGTCAGTCCGAGCGTCGCGGCCAGCTCGGCGTCGGTGGGGTCGATCAGCGTCTCGCCCTGCTCGGTGATCACCACCGGCAGCGTCATCCCGTCCTGGCCCGCAGCCTCCAGCAGCGCCGCGCCTTTGGGCTCGTCGGACCGGAACCAGCTGTAGTACAAGCGATTTCGGGCAAGGAACTCGCGCACCTCGGAGGACCGGGCATTCCACGGGTGACCGATGATCTTGGTGTGCGGGATCGCGCGTTCGCCCGTGGCGCGCCAGGCCTCGATCAGCGCATCGATCACCGGGTAGAGCTTCTCCTCCGGCGGATCCCACGGCTTGAGCAGATAGTGGTCGAGGTCGACGACGTTGATCGCGTCGATCGCGGCGTGGGTGTCGGCGTACGCGGTGAGCAGCACGCGGCGTGCCATCGGGAAGATGTCCATCGCCGCTTCGAGGAACTCGATGCCACTCATCTGCGGCATCCGGTAGTCGGCGACGAACACGGCGACGGTCTCGCCGCGCAGCTTGAGTTCGTTGAGGGTTTCCAGCGCGTCCGGCCCCGATTCGGCGCGGACGATGCGGAACTTCTCGCCGTAGTGGCGGCGAAGGTCGCGGGCGACCGCACGGGAGACCGCGGGGTCGTCGTCGACGGTCAGGATCACGGGTTTACGGGGCGCTGCGGCAGGGCCTGTCATCGAGACCAATTATGCGCCCGCTGTCCAGCCGATATCGGCTCAGCCCACTCCGGCCGGATGCTCGGTGCGGATGGCGTCGACGACCTGGCTGCGGTGCGTCCGCTGGGCGCGCGCGGCGATGCCGCGCATCATCTTCTGCTCCATCACGAAGTGCGGGATGTCGAACCAGATGTGCCCGACCGGTCTCCCGCTGCCACGCACCAGCAGCCGGGTCCAGTTCTGCTCGCGTCGCAGCACGAAGGACCAGCAACCCGACGCCTTCTCACCAGCTTGGACCCGCTCGTAGTCGTTGGGGGAGACCAGCACGAGGTGCGATCCGGGTTCGACCGCCGCGACGATCTGGCGCGCCCCGGGTCCGTAGCGGCGCGCCAGCCAGATGGTGTCGCCGACGTCGAGCCGCTGCCACTCGGGGCGGATCTCGTCGGCGTTGTGGATGTCCGCGCCGACCGCGCGTTCGAGCAGTGAGTAGCTGTAGAACCCGCCGCGGCCCTCGCCGAGCTGGACCAGCCAGGCCCACACGTCGCGGCGCGGGGCGTCGATCGTGAGCGCCCGGGTGGTCCGGCACGCATCGGGGGCGACGAGCTCGTCACCGGGCAGGGTGGCGCGCACCTCGTCGGGGCGCGCACCCCAGGTGTGCATCCAGGGCGCGACGTGGCGGCGGTACAGCGCCGCGACACCGACTGCCGTCATCACATCGGCGAGAACCGGTCGTTGCAGTCCCATGGTGGTCTCCGCTCTCCACGTGGGGGGAGGCCGCGGCCCCGGGGCGGGGTGTGGGACGCACCCGGGGCCGCGACCAGGTCACCCGGCCGACTCGACCGCGACATGCCTCGCGGGGGTCACCGGTTCGTCGAGGGGAACCGTGACGGTGAGGATGCCCTTGTCGTAGCTGGCGGTGATCGCCGCTTCGTCGGCGCCTGACGGCAACGTCACCGAGCGGGTGAACGAGCCGTAGCTGAACTCCGAGCGCCCGTGCACGTCCTTGGTGTCGGTGCGCTCGGCCGTGATCGTGAGCACGCCGTCGCTGACGGTGACGTCGACGTCCTCCGCGGGATCGATACCGGGAAGCTCGGCGTGCAATTGGTATGTGCCGTCGGCGATGTCGTCTTCGACCTTGATGCCCCACGCCTCGCCCATGGGGTCCATCCGACCACCGCGCTCCGGCGCGCACTAGGGACGGAAGTCCCACACAGGGGGGCCGTTGGTCGGCGGGACCCGTGCCCGCGCGCGAGAGGACCACTGGCCCTAGCCGCGGCGACCCGCGGCCGACCACGCTGGGGAGATGACCGACAGACTGGTGACGATGCTCGCCGCAGCCGGGGTGCTCTACGCCGCCCGCCGCTACTTCCGCGACTGGGGCACGACCAAGGCCGAAGCCGGTGCGTCGCTGCCGGGCGACGACCTGGTGCGCGCGCCGCTGCTGCAGGCCACCGAGGGCGTGTCGATCGACGCCCCGGCCGAGCAGGTGTGGCCCTGGCTGGTGCAGATGGGCCAGGACCGCGGCGGCCTGTACAGCTTCGAGGCGATGGAGAATCTCGTTGGGCTGCACTACCGCAACGCGGACACCGTGCACCCGGAATGGCAACACCTCACGGTCGGCGACACGGTCCGGTTGGTGCCGAGGCGCTGGCTCGGCCTCACCGACGGTGTCGCGCTGAGCGTCGTCGACATCGTCGAGGGGCGCACCGTCGTGCTGCGTGCCGATTCCGCGCGCCGGGCCTGGGATGTGGTGTGGTCGTTCCATCTCTCGCCGCGCGGCGACGACCAGTGCCGCCTGCTGATCCGATCTCGGCTGGCGTTGCGCCATCCGGGGGAAGTGGTGTTCGCGGAGCTGTTCGGACCGGCGCGCGCCCTGGTCACTCGCGGCATGCTGATCGGGATCAAGCGGCGGGCCGAACGGGCGCGCCAAGCCGAGGCGTCGGCGGCAACGGCCAGCGCGCGGCTGCACGGAGTCAGCTGAAGAGTCAGGCCGCGACCGTGACGTCGAGCGACAGCATGTCGGCGATCGCGTGGGCCTGTGGCCAAGCGCCGTCTTGGATCGACCGGCAGAGCTCGTCGACCAGCGGAGTCTGCACACCGAGCGGGGCGAGCCATGTCTACACGGTGGCGGTGATCTCGTCGGCGGTGACGCGCACGGTGCGTTCGCGGTGCAGCCGATCGGTGAGCACGTAGGTCGGGGAGTCCGGGTGCGGGTGACGTGCCAGTCGGTTCATCGGCTTCATCGTCGGCTCCTCTCGGTGCGTTCTCCGTTTCTGTCAATGACACGGAGTGAGCAGCCGGGCGGTTCGAAGCAGCTCGCCCCACGTCTGCTCGACCACGTGCGTCGCCGTTGGATCGGCGTCGGCCCCGGTGTCGCACTGGGTTGCGGCGAGAAGGGCTTCGGCGAGTCGCAGCGGAGCGACGTTGTGGTGCTGGGCGGTACGCACGATGTCGCCGAAAGCATCGTCGAGACTGCACTGCCGCAGGAAGGCCACCACGCCTTCGGCCGCGCACAGGGTGCGGCGCCCGTCGCGACGCGTCGGAATCACCGCCATGAGTCGTCCGCATCGTCGTCGATGAGGTGGACCGCGGCCTCCTCGGCCGATGCGGCACCGCCGTCGAGGCCGACGTCCTCGGCCACCATCTCCGCCTCGTCGTCCTCCCCGAAACCCCGGTCCGGCGCCATTAGCCGGCCCGCCCGTCTGCGGCCCACCTCGTCTCGGCGCGGGAACTCGTCGGCGCGTTCGGACTCGTCCGAGAGCTGCTGCTCGGCATCGTCGAACAGCACGTTCACCCGCGCCGCCGGGTCCGGTTCCTCCTCGGCGAGCCGTTGCTCGAGGGTCTCGAAGGAGCCGAAAGCTCCCGGTGCGTAGGGCTGTTCGGGTGGTGAGTAACCCTCGTCGAGGAGATCGGCGCCGCCCCGGTCGATCAGCGTGTCCTCCGGCTCGAGTTGATTCTCCGGATCGATGTCGTACTCACCTGCCGCGGGTCCGGTGACGTAATTCCTCATGGTCATGTGTCCACTGTGGCCACCCGATCCGCCCCGAGATAGGGACTATCGGCACTCGTTGTGCCAGCTCTTGACTCCTGCGTCACGGGCTGCCGATTCGTAACGTCGCTGGTATCAACTGCGTCAGGAGACGGCGATGTCCGATGGGTTCTGTTCGGCGGGGGTGGTGGTCGGTGCGGACGGATCGCCGTCGGGGATGGCGGCGGTTCGGTGGGCCGTCGCCGAGGCGCGGATGCGTCGCGTGCCGCTCGCGGTCGTGCATGTCGCCGCAGACGACGCAGCCGACGCAGCCCTCGACGGCATCCTCTCCGACGCGGTGTCCGCCGCCTCGGCGGAGGCGGCCGGCGAGGAGATCGAGGTCGGCAGCGCGCGGCTTGCCGGGGACCCGGTGTCGACGCTCACCGACCTGTCTCAGACCGCGGCGATGGTCGTGCTCGGGCGCCACGGCGGCTCCACGCGAATGCATCGTCTGCTCGGGTCGGTGAGCACCGGGGTGCTGCACCACGCCCGGTGTCCGGTGGCGGTGGTGCACGCCGATCCCACGGTATCGGCGAGCACCAGGCGCCGGCCCGTCCTGGTCGGCGTCGATGGGTCACGCCACTCGGTGCAGGCCGCGGAGATCGCGTTCGAGGAGGCGGCGTGGCGCGGCGTGGACGTCGTCGCGATGTATGTGTGCGACGGAGTCGGTGGCCCGTCGGCCAACCGGGCCGAGGTGGCGGCGAAGCAGGAGGAGGCGGAATACCAGCTCGACACGGCGTTGACGCCTTTGTGTGAACGTCACCCCGGCGTGGCGGTGCACCGGTTGATCCGCTTCGAGAGCCCGGCCCGCCAGTTGCTCATCCAGGGCGAGCGCGCGCAGCTGGTGGTCGTCGGCAGTCATGGCCGCGGTGCTCTGGCCGGTGTTCTGCTCGGTTCGGTGAGCACCGCGGTGGTGCGCGACGTGCGCGCCCCGGTGATCGTCGCGCGCCGCACCTGAGCGAGTCAGTTCTGGTCAGTGGCTGGTGATCGACTTCGGAGAACAGATTGCTCTGACGAAGCTGACGATGGCGTGCTCCGGCAGATGCCTGGCGATGTCGGCCTCGCTGACGATTCCGACGAGGCGGTGATCGTCGATCACGGGTAGCCGGCGGACCTGGTGCTCCTCCATGACGTTGAGCATGTCGTCGATCCCGTCGTCTGCATCGACGTGATAGGTGAGCCCCTGCGCGAGCTCGCCGGCGGTGACCGTGTCGGGATCATGGCCCGCCGCAAGGCATTTGATCACAATGTCGCGATCGGTGATCATTCCGTGCAGCCGCTGGTCGTCCCCGCAGATCGGTAGTGCCCCGACCCCCAGTTCGGCCATGTGCCGCGCCGCGGCGGTCAATGTCTCGTGTTCTCCGACGCAGGTGGCGCCGGCATGCATGATGTCTCGGGCAGTGGTCACGGTGTTCTCCTCCGGTACCGGAGCGCTGGGCGTGCGCCTCGTCTGTCTCATGGTCGGCCGGCCGGCCATGAGGGTCTAGGGCAGTTGGACCCTTGCCGTCAGATGGTCGACGAACCAGTCCCTCGCCAACACGGCCACCCTTTCCAGGGCGCCCGGCTCCTCGAACAGATGAGTGGCGCCGGGGACGACGGCCACTGTGCAGTCGGCGGCCTCCATCGCCTGTTGGGCCCGCCGGTTGAGATCCAGCACGTCGAGGTCGCGGCCCCCGACGATCAGCAGGGTCGGCGCGGTGATGCGTGACAGCGCCGAGCCGGTGAGGTCAGGCCGGCCGCCGCGAGACACCACGGCCGAGACCGCCACGCGGGGATCGGCCGCGGCGGCCACAGCGGCGCCGCCGCCGGTGCTGGCGCCGAAATAGCCGACCCGTAGCGTCCTGGTGTCCGGCTGACCGGCCAGCCACAGGGTGACGTCGACCAGTCGGGACGCCAGCAGCCCGATGTCGAAGACATTGGCCCGATTTCGCTCCTCGTCGGGTGTCAGCAGATCGAACAGGAGCGTGGCGATGCCCGCCTGGTTGAGCACCTCGGCGACGTGGCGGTTGCGCGGACTGTGCCGGCTGCTGCCGCTGCCGTGGGCGAAGACCACGACCCCCAGCGCGTCTGCGGGGACGGTCAGGTGACCGGCCACCGTCGCACCCGCGACCCGGACCTCGACGTCCTCGTCGCGGCGTTGCATCAGCGTCCTACCGATTCTCGGCGTGGTCGGTGATCGTCGACAGGGCGTCGGTCTGCGGGTAGCGCAGCACGGCGGCGACCCCGTCGGCAACGGCGAGGTCCTGGTCGGCGATCACCACCGCCGCGTCGGTGGCGATGGCGACGAACGGCAGGACCTCGTCGGCCAGGGCGACCCGGCGCGGCGCCTCGCCGAACTGCGAGAGGGCGTCGGCGTCCGGCGCGACCGCGGTCGGGTCGTCGCCGGTGACGAGCGTCGCGTTTCCGAGGTCGCCGATGATCAGGGTCTCCACCGCGCCGTCTCGCAGCGCCGTGCAGACCGCAGGCAGCCCCTGCACGGCCAGACCCGACTCGCGCCCGGTCTCCGACTGGTACCGGGCCACGACCATCGCGACCCGGTCGCGACTGCGCCGGGCGATTTCGGTGTCGAGCAGATCGGCGAACTCCCGCTCGTCAGCGCGACCGCCCTCCGCGCGGGCAGGAAGTGAGACGACGCGGGTGGCGATGCGGTGCGGCAGTTCTGACAGCACATCCGACCGGGACCGGACCTCGCCGCAGACGAACACGAGTTCGGCACGGGTTCGGTCGGCCAGTTCGGTGATCCGGTCGACGATGGCCCGCACGTTCATCCGCACCGCCTCCTCGGTGCTGTGCTGCATGTCGCCCCAGCCTTTCCAGCCCGCGCTGGCAGGCTTGTGGACAGGGAAGCCTTCGCCCTGAACGGTCTCGTGGTCGACGGCACGATCGCGGTGCACCGTCAGGTCGGCGCCCAGGTGGTCGACCGCCGCAAAGAGGTACGGCGGTCGTGCCGCCTCCGCGCTGAGCAGCGGCAGGACGTAGGGATAGTCGGAAACCCGCAACACGGTCACCGACGGAGGGCTGACGAGCGGCTCGTCGACGAGCACCCCCTCCCCACCCGCGATGACCGCATGCCCGCGCCGATGCTGTCGGGGCTGGTGGGTCAACACCGCCCGCTCGACCGCCTCGATCGTGCGGCCGGAGACGCGACAGTCCTCCAGGTGCTCACGGATGGCGCCCCACCGCGCCGCGTCGTCCCGGGTGTCTCCGGTGCCGTCGAGATACAGCGACACGAACGGGCCCGGCGCGCCGGCGAGGGCGCGGAGGTGCTCAGTGGTCATGGTCGTCCTCTTTTCGAAGGGGTCGCCACCGTGAGCGCGGCGAAGTGGTCGATGCCGAAGCGCTCGAAGGCACGTCGTCGATGCGCCGACAGCTGCGGCGCCGCGATCGCGGCGTCGACGACGTGCGGGTCGACGAGGTCGAGGGACTCGCCGTGGACGGTCACCGTGGCCCGGCCGGCTGCCATCACGTTGCGCAACCAGTCGACCCCGGCGCCGTACGGCAGCGGGATGAGGACGCCGTCGGGCGTGCGCTCGGCCACCACCGGCGTCGCGTAGGACCTGCCGGTACGGCGCCCGGTGTGGCGGATCACCGCCGCGTACCAGTGCGTACGGCCCGCGACCAGCAGCATCGCCGGGTTCAGTACATGTTTGTTGAATTGCCGTACGGCGTCGCGGGCGGGCTCGGTGATGGCGGGCATGTGCTCATGGTGGGGCCGTGACCGGTCTCGTCACAGAGCCGAGCGGACTCTGCGCCCGGGGACTTAGGGCACCGGTCGACCAGCGTGTGACCTTGGTCTCTATTTCCGGCCGGGGCGGTGACAAACGATGGGCTCCGACGCCTGCCGAAAGGACCTGCCATGACACCGACGGAACCCCTCGACACGCCCGCGGCCGCACTCGACGACATCGCCTGGGAGTTCCTGTCGTCGGAGTTCGCCGGCCGGACCTACGCGGACTGGCCGCTGGACCGCCGGCTCGACGTGTTCCTGCGCCACCGCGGCTACCGCGCACTGCATGACGACGGGTCGGCCTACCGGGACCTGCTCGACCGCGTCATGGACAACATCTCGGTGGCCGTCCGCGCCGGCACGCTTCCCGTGAACGCGCGCCGGCGATGACCGCGGCGACGTCGCTGATCCGCAAGACCGACGACGACTGGCGCGTTCACCCGAACTTCACCGACTACGACGGCACGCGCGCCGCGTTCAGCTGGGCGACGGCCCCCCGCGTGTGTGCCGGTATGGCCGACGGCGGGTGCAACATCGCCTACGCGGCCGTCGACCGCCACGCGCACGGACCGATGGCCTCGCACACCGCGCTGCGGTTCGTCGCCGCCGGGGGTTGGGACGGCGACCTGGCCACCCGCGAGCTGAGCTACGCCGAACTGGCCCGGCTCGCGCGGTGTTTCACGAATGTGCTGCGGGAGTTGGGGGTCGGCAAGGGCGATCGGGTGTTCACGATGATGAGCCGAAGCCCGGAACTCTACGTGACGATCATGGGTGCGCTGCGCAACGGCAGCGTGGTCTCCCCGCTGTTCTCCGCGTTCGGTCCCGAGCCGATCGCCACCCGCCTGTCCCTCGGGGAGGCCGAGGTGCTGGTGACCACCCGTGCGCATTATGTGCGCAAGGTGGCCAAGATCCGCGACCAGCTGCCCTCGCTCACCCACGTTCTGCTCATCGACGACGGCATCGCAGACGGTGACGAGCCCGGCACACTGAGCTTCTGGCGCTGCATGGATGCGGCCTCCGATCAGGCGCCGATCACCCACACCACAGCCGACGACCCGGCCCTGCTGCACTTCACCAGCGGAACCACCGGCACCCCGAAGGGCGCGCTGCACGTGCACGGCGCCGTCACGATGCACTACGTGACCGGACTGTACGCCCTCGATCTGCACGCCGACGACATCTATTGGTGCACAGCAGATCCCGGATGGGTCACCGGGATGTCCTACGGGGTGATCGCGCCGCTTCTGCACGGTGTCACGTCGATCGTCGACGAGGCGGACTTCGACGCGGAGCGCTGGTACCGCATCCTGGCAAGTCAGGGCGTGACGGTCTGGTACACCGCGCCGACGGCCATCCGGATGCTGATCAAGGCGGGGCCGGAGTTGGCGGCCCAGTTCCGTTTTCCCCGTTTGCGTTTCGTGGCGAGTGTCGGAGAGCCGCTGAACGCCGAGGCGGTGTGGTGGGGCAAGCGCGTGCTGGGTCTGCCGATCCACGACAACTGGTGGCAGACGGAGACCGGCGGAATCATGATCGCCAACACGCCGGCGTTCGACATCAAGCCCGGCTCGATGGGGCGGCCGCTGCCCGGGGTCACCGCGTGCGTGGTGCGCCGCCACGACGACGGCACGGTGTCGGTCATCGACGAACCCGACGTCGAAGGCGAACTCGCGCTCACACCGGGCTGGCCGTCGATGTTCCGGACCTATCTGCATGCCGAGCAGCGGTACCGCAACAGCTTCGCGGACGGTCTGTATTTGACCGGTGACCTGGTCAAGCGCGATGCCGACGGTTACTACTGGTTCGTCGGCCGCGCCGACGACGTCATCAAATCCGCCGGCCACCTGATCGGTCCGTTCGAGGTGGAGAACGCGCTCACCGACCATCCCGCGGTCGCCGAGGCGGCCGTGATCGGCGTGCCCGACCCCACCGTCGGCGAGGTGGTCAAGGCGTTCGTCGCCCTCAAGGACGGCTACCCGGCCGACGACGACACGATGCGCTCGCTGATGGCACACGCCCGCAAGCGACTCGGAGCCGCGGTGGCGCCCAAGGTCATCGAGTTCACCGACGCACTGCCCCACACCCGTAGCGGAAAGATCATGAGGCGGCTGCTCAAGGCGCGTGAACTCGGTCTGCCCGAGGGTGACACCTCCACGATGGAGACCGCCTCATGATCGACCGCGATGTCGCCACCCCGCTGCTGTCCGACATGATCCGGGTGCGGCTCATGGAGGAGAAGTGCGCCGAGCTCTACAGCGCGGCCAAGATTCGCGGCTTCCTGCACCTGTACGTCGGCGAGGAGGCTGTCGCCGCCGGGTCGCTGCGCGCCCTGGAGGCCGAGGACGCGGTGGTGGCCACCTACCGCGACCACGCCCACGCGCTGCTGCGGGGCATCCCGATGACCAACATCATGGCCGAGATGTTCGGCAAGCAGGAGGGGTGCTCGCGCGGCCGGGGCGGCTCGATGCATCTGTTCGACGCGCGGACCCGCTTCTACGGCGGCAACGCCATCGTCGGCGGCGGGCTGCCGCTGGCGGTGGGCCTGGCGCTGGCCGACGCGCAGCTGGGCCGATCTCGCGTCACCGCTTGCTATTTCGGCGAAGGCGCGGTCGCGGAAGGGGCCTTCCACGAGTCGATGAACCTGGCCGCGCTGTGGCACTTGCCCGTGCTGTTCTGCTGCGAGAACAACTACTACGCGATGGGCACCGAACTCGCCCACGAGCAGGCGCAGACCGACATGACCGAGAAGGCGGCGTCCTACCGCATCCCGGCGCTGGCCGCCGACGGCATGGACGTGCTGGCCTGCCGGGCCGCCGCCGAGGAAGGGGCGTACCACGTCCGCAGCGGGGGCGGCCCGTTCTTCCTGGAGTTCCGCACCTACCGCTTCCGGCCGCATTCGATGTTCGACCCCGAGTTGTACCGCTCGAAGGAGGAGGTCGAGCACGCCAAGGAGCGGGATCCGATCCGCGCCTTCACCGAGCGGTGCGTCGCCGCCGGCGCGCTCAGCGAGGACGACGTCGCCGACATCCGCGCGGCCGCCGAGGACGAAGTTGCCGGCGCTGTGGCCTATGCGGAGGCGGGCACATGGGAACCCGTCGACGATCTGACCCGTGACGTCCTGACCCCGGCGGAGGCGCTCCGATGACCAAGACCACCTACCGGACCGCCGTGCACGACGCGATCCGCGACGCGATGACTGCCGACGACCGGGTGCTGCTGATGGGGGAGGACGTCGGCGCCTACGGCGGAACCTACGCCGCGTCCAAAGGGCTGCTGGCCGAATTCGGCCCGGACCGCATCCGCGACACCCCGCTGTCGGAACTGGGCTTCGTCGGTGTCGGCATCGGCGCCGCGCTGGGCGGCCTGCGGCCCATCGTCGAGGTGATGACCGTCAACTTCAGCCTGCTCGCGCTCGATCAGATCGTGAACACCGCTGCGGCGCTGCGCCACATGTCGGGCGGTCAGTTCTCGGTGCCGCTGGTGGTCCGGATGGCCACCGGCGCGGGACGTCAACTCGCCGCGCAGCATTCGCACAGCCTGGAGTGCTGGTTCGCCCACATCCCGGGCATCAAGGTGGTGGCCCCGGCGACGGTCGAGGATGCCTACGGCATGCTCGGCGCCGCGCTGGCCGACCCCGACCCGGTGGTGATCTTCGAACACGTGCAGCTCTACAACGTCTCCGCCGACGTGGAAACCCTGGGGCCGACTGATATCTCGGGGGCGGCGATCCGCCGCGCCGGGTCTGACGTCACGGTGATCACCTACGGCGGCTGCCTGCCCAAGGTCCTCGACGCCGCCGACGAGCTCTCGCTGGGCGGTATCGACTGTGAGGTGATCGACCTGCGTTCGTTGCGCCCGCTGGACACCGACACGTTCGTCGAGTCGGTCCGCCGTACCCATCGCGCGGTCGTCGTCGACGAGGGCTGGCGCACAGGCAGTCTCGCGGGCGAGGTCAGCGCGCAGATCATGGAGAACGCGTTCTACGACCTCGACGCCCCGGTCGCGCGGGTCTGCACCGCCGAGGTGCCGATCCCGTACGCCAAGCACCTCGAGCAGGCCGCGTTGCCGCAGCCCGAGACGATCGTGTCCACGGTGAAAAATGTTCTGGGACAGCCGGCATGATCGAGTTCGCGATGCCGGCCCTGGGCGCCGACATGGACGAGGGCACGTTGAACGAGTGGCTGGTCAAGCCGGGCGACACCGTCTCGCGCGGCCAGATCGTCGCGGTCGTGGAGACCACCAAGGCCGCCGTGGAGATCGAATGCTGGCAGGAAGGCGTGGTCGGCGAACTGCTCGTGCCCGTCGGGCAGACCGTCTCGGTCGGAACGCCGTTGGCCACGTTGCTCGCCCCCGGTGAGGCGCCCGCGGAACGGCCCGCGGAGCGCGTCCCGGCGCCGGTGACGGCCGTCGCCGCGCCTGCTCCGAGCGTCGCTGCTCCGCAACCGCCGCCGCCACCACCACCATCGGCCGGCCCGCACCATCGCCGGTGGGTGTCCCCGGCGGCCCGTCGGCTGGCCGTGTCCCTGGGTGTCGACGTCGAGTCGCTCACCGGTACCGGCCCGCAGGGTGCCGTGGTCATCAGCGATGTCGAACACGCCGCCGCGCACGTGCAGGCCGCCGCCCCGGAGGTGGTGCCGGTGGCGCCTGCCCCAGCGGTGTCGGCCAAGGAGGTCGCCGCCCGCCGCGGTGCGGAGATGCGCAAGTCGATCGCGGCAGCGATGAGCAGGTCCAAGCGCGAGATCCCGCACTACTACCTGGCCGACGAGATCGTCCTCGACCCGGCGCTGAGCTGGCTCGCCGAGCGCAACGCGGCGCGCTCCATCACCGAGCGGGTACTGCCGGCGGTGCTGTACCTCAAGGCCGTCGCGCTGGCCGCGCACCGGTTCGGGGAGTTCAACGGGTTCTGGCGCGACACCGGCTTCGCGCCCGGCGACGCCGTGCACGTCGGGGTGGCGATCTCGCTGCGCGGTGGTGGTCTGGTCGCGCCCGCGATCCACGATGTGGCAGGCAAGAAGCTCGACGAGCTGATGGCCGACCTGAGCGACCTCGTCGCGCGGGCCCGCGCCGGATCGCTGCGCAGCTCGGAGATGTCGGACCCCACCATCACCGTGACGAACCTCGGCGACCAGGGCGTCGACTCGGTGTTCGGCGTCATCTACCCGCCGCAGGTGGCGCTGGTCGGGTTCGGCAGACCCGCCCAGCGAGTCCGCGCCCTCGACGGCGGAATCCGGATCGCGACGACGGTGTACGCGAGCCTGGCCGCCGATCACCGCGCCAGTGACGGCCACCGCGGCGCGCTGTTCCTTTCCGCGGTCAACGACCTCCTCCAACAACCCGATCTGCTCGAGAACTGAGGCACGCCATGAAGACCACCCACGAGATCCGCGATGACGTGCTCTCGGTGCTGACCGCGATCGCGCCGGAGGTCGAGCCCGACGAGATCAGCGACGACGTGCTGCTGCGCGACCAGGTGGATCTGGACTCGATGGACTGGCTGAATTTCCTTCTCGGCATTCACAAGAGATTCGAGGTGGACATCCCCGAGGCCGACTATCAGCGGTTGCGCACGCTCGACGACCTCGTGCACTACGTCGAGGCCAAAGCCGCGTTCTGATCCCGAACGACCCCTTCGTCGCATCCACGGCAAGTTCCCAGCGGGATCGCTTGTTCGTGTCTGCGCGGAGGAGGACACTCGACGTGACCGGTGAACGACGCCTCCGCGCGCCGTCGCCCGGTCGCATCGGAGGTTTCGATCACCAGTGAACACCGACCCGTCGCTGTTACAGGTGGCCCTCGAGATCGGATCTGATCTCGATCCGCACCTCGACCTCGACGGCACGCTGCAACGGTTCGTCCGTGCGGCGATGGTGATGACCCGGGCGCGGTTCGGCGCCATCGGCGTCTGGGATGCCGACGGCATGCTCGCCTCGTTCGTCCACGACGGGATGGATGATCACGCCGTCGGCATGATCGGCCATCTGCCCGCGGGTAAGGGCTTGCTCGGGCTGCTGCGTGAACATCCGGAGCCCGTGCGTATCGCCGATCTCGGCGAGCATCCCGAATCGGCGGGATTTCCGCAGCACCACCCGGACATGCGGGCGTTCCTGGGCGTGCCGATCGTCATCCGAGGCGAACCGTACGGCGGTCTCTACTTCGCCGATGACCGTCCCGGCCGCGCGTTCACCGAGGACGACGAAGCCACCGGGCGTGCGCTGGCGTCGATCGCGGCGGTCGCCATCGACAACGCGCGGCTGATCGATCAGGTGCGTGAGGCCGCGCGCTGGACCGCGGCCAGCCGGGAGATCACCGCTGCGCTGCTCTCGGACTCGGATCCGCAGGTGCGGCCCCTGCATCTCATCGCCAGCCGCGCGCGCCACCTGGCCCGCGCCGAACAGGTGATCGTACTGGTGCCGAGCGACCCGGCCCAGACGGCGGCGTCGGTCGACACGCTGGTGATCTCCGCGGCTTCCGGACGATACGCCGATGACGTTCTGGGACAACATATTCCGGTCGAAGGCTCGACGACGGGTGCGGTGTTCCTATCCGGGGAACCGGTGATCACGGAGACTTTCAGACGTCGGATCCAGGCTTTCACCGAGCTCGGCGAGCGGTCGGTGGTCGTCGTGCCCCTGCGTTCGGACGACGACACCCTCGGCGTCATCGCGGTGGCGCGAGACGCGACGGCGCCCCGCTTCGACGAGAGCCACCTCGAGCTGGTGCAGGATTTCGCCAATCACGCGACGATCGCCTTGACGATCGCGCGGGCCCGGCGGTCGAGCACCGAGCTGGCCATGCTCGCCGACCGGGAGCGGATCGCCAGCGATCTGCACGATCAGGTGATCCAGCGGGTGTTCGCCGTCGGCATGGATCTCCAAGGCGTCATCGCCCGGCTGCGCTCACCCGAGCTGGCCGGCCGGCTGACGCGCTCGGTCGACGAATTGCAGGCCGTCATCAACGACATCCGCTCGACGATCTTCGACCTCGGGCATCCGCTGGAAGCGCACGGGGGATTCGCCAAGCGCATCCAGGACGCCGTCGCATGTCTCACCGAGGACCGCGAGATCGGCGCCACGCTGATCATGTCGGGGCCGATGAGCGTGGTGCCGGAGACCCTGTCCGATCACGCCGAAGCCGTCGTCGTCGAAGCGCTCAGCAACGCCGTCCGCCACTCCGGTGCGCACGCGGTCACGGTGGAGGTTGCCGTCGGCGACGACCTGCGTGTCGAGGTGACCGACGACGGGCACGGAATACCCGTGGACAACCAGCGGCGCAGCGGTCTGGCGAACCTGGCCCGTCGTGCGCACAGCGCCGGTGGGGATCTTGCGATTACCTCACCGCCGGAGGGCGGCACGTGCGTGACGTGGAGCGCTCCGCTCTCCGACATCTGACAGACTCCGGACATGACGTCGTCGATGCGCGCATGGCGGGTCCGCACCCCCGGTCCGGTGCGCACGGGTCCGCTCGAACTCGTCAGCGCCGATGTCCCTGAGCCCGCGGCGGGCGAGCTGCTGATCGCCGTGCAAGCGTGCGGGGTGTGCCGCACCGACCTGCACGTCACCGAAGGTGATCTGCCTGTGCACCGACCCCACGTCACCCCCGGCCACGAGGTGGTGGGCGAGGTCGTGGCGCTCGGTCCGGACGCGGGAGAGGAGTTCAGGACCGGCGACTGGGTGGGGGTGGCATGGCTGCGGCACACCTGCGGGCACTGCCGGTTTTGCCTGCGGGGGCAGGAGAACCTGTGTCCCGAGTCGCAGTACACCGGGTGGGACGCCGATGGTGGTTACGCCGAATTCGTGACCGCGCCTGCTGATTTCGTGCATCGCCTGCCCGAGGGGTATTCCGACAGCGAGTTGGCGCCGCTGTTGTGCGCGGGCATCATCGGGTACCGCTCGCTGACGCGGGCCGACCTGCCCGCCGGGGGCCGCCTGGGCATCTACGGATTCGGCGGCAGCGCCCACATCACCGCGCAGGTGGCGCTGGCGCGGGGTGCCGAGGTGCACGTGATGACGCGCGGTGAGAGCGCCCGTGAGCTGGCGTTGGCGCTCGGGGCGGCCTCGGCGCAGGGCGCGGCCGACGCTCCTCCCGTGAAACTCGACGCGGCAATACTTTTCGCGCCGGTCGGGGACCTGGTGCTGCCCGCCCTGGAGGCGCTCGACCGCGGGGGAACGCTGGCGATCGCCGGTATCCACCTCAGCGACATTCCGCCGCTGAACTACCAGACGCACCTGTTCCAGGAACGGCAGGTGCGGTCGGTCACCTCCAACACCAGAGCCGATGCGCGCGAGTTCCTCGAGTTCGCCGGGCGGCACCGGATCGAGGTGACCACCCCGGAATACCGGCTTGATCAGGCCGACGTGGCGCTGGAGGATCTGAGTTCGGGGCGCATCGCCGGAGCCGCCGTCCTGCTGGTGTGACTAGAGCGAGTCGATCGCGGCCCGCAGCTTGGCGGCCACCTCGTCGGCGACGGGCCGCAACTCGGCTTCGCCGCTGACGTCGACGAGCACCTGCGGATCCATCGCCTCGACGAGCACGTCGCCGTCGGCGCCGGGATCGGCGCGTACGACCACGTTGCACGGCAACAGCAGCCCGATCTGGCGGTCGATCTCGACGGCCCGGTGAGCCAGCGGCGGATTGCATGCACCGAGGATCACGTACTGCTCCATGTCCTCACCGAGCTTGGCTTTCAGCGTCGCCTGCATGTCGATCTCGGTCAACACGCCGAAGCCCTGTTCCGCGAGTGCCTCTCGGGTGCGCGCGAGCGCGTCGTCGAACGACGTGTGCAGCGCGGTCGACAGTGCGAATCCCATGTCGCGTCCTTCCGTCGATGCGATTATCGCGCGCTCACCAACTGCGAGACCACGGTTTGCGCATCACATTTCGCTCCGCGGTTGTACGGAAGCCGGGCGAGCAGCATGCCCATGGCGCAGGTGTTGGTCACCGCTGCGAACGTCAAGCCCGCCCCGATCGCGAAGGCCACCCACTGCGCGCCGGGCACCACGAGGCTCGCCAGCACGCTGAGGGCGACGATGAGCCCGGCGGCCAGCCGCACCTGGCGTTCGCGGTCCCACTTCTGCGCACCGCGCTTGACCGCGAAGCCACCGGCCTGCCAGGCGGTGATGCCGCCGGTGAGAATGTGGACGTTCGACAGTCCGGCCCGGCGCAGCGTCTCCTCTGCCTGGGCGGCCCGCTGGCCCGACCGGCACACCAGCACCACGTCGTCGTCGACGTGCGAGGGGATCTCGTCGCGGTGCTCGCGCAGCAGATCGAGCGGAACGTTGTACGAGCCCGGGCAGCCACGTTCGCAGAAGCGGGACCAACGGCCCTAAAACCTGGCGCGCCGCCGTCCTAGCGTTGACTGGCATGGACTACGGCATCCTCGTCGGGATCGACGGGTCCCAGGAGTCGGGTACCGCCGTCTGCTGGGCCGCTGACGAGGCCCGCCGGCACGGCGTTCCGATCACGCTGATGACCGTGGTGCCGCCCGCCGTCGCGGGGGGCGAGCGGGAGAACGCCGAAGGCGCCCTGGCGCATGCCCGCGCGCTGGTGCTCGCCGACTCCGATCCCGCCCGTGTTCCGGACATCGGCTGCGAACTCCGCTGCGGCACGGTGCTGCCTACGCTCGTCGCGGTGTCCCGGCAGGCGCGGATGGTGGTGGTCGGCAGCCGGGGCCGCGGCGCACTGGGCCGGCTGCTGATGGGTTCGGTCAGCACCGGTCTGCTGCATCAGGCGCACTGCCCGGTCACCGTGGCGCACAGCCGGTACGGCCGGTTGCCTGCCCCGGCGTCACCCGTCGTGGTCGGTATCGACGGCTCGCGCGCCTCGGAGGCGGCGACGGCGCTGGCCTTCGACGAGGCGGCCGTGCGCGGCGTGGATCTCGTTGCGGTGCATGCCTGGTCGGACATCGCCGCGCTGCCGTACGAGAGCGCCCAGTGGAGCGCACATGAGGAGTCGGCCGCCGAGGTGCTCGCCGAACGTCTCGCCGGATGGCAGGAGCACTACCCCGATGTCCGGGTGCGTCGCCGGCTCGAATACGACGCGCCCGCGCGGTGGTTGATCGTGGAGTCGCAGCGCGCGCAGTTGGTGGTGGTCGGTAGCCACGGCCGCGGTGGGTTCGCCGGCATGATGCTCGGGTCGGTGAGTTCGACGGTGGTGCAGTCGGTCGACGTTCCGGTGACGGTGGTTCGGCCCTGACACCTGCGAGATTCCGGTGTCGTTGTGCCATCCCCGCCGGTGACCAAGGCCTCCTGTAGCGGTTCGTCGGCGCCGATAGCGTCGCGAGTATGGAACCCGCCGCGCCGCTGCGAGCCGCCCTGGGGCCGTTGGCCAGGACGGGTGGCTATTACGCGCGGTCGTGGCGCGACTACCTCGGATCGACGCCGAACCAGATGCCGATCGCCCGGCCGACGCTCGCCCTGGCGGCCGAAGCGCTGCGCGACGAGGTGGTGCTTCTCGGTCTGCGGGCCCGCCGGCCAGTGAGTGATCCGGCGGCTTTCGCGCGTATCGACGCGGAAGTCGTTGCAGCTCTTGACTTTTACGACAGTCGCGGCCTGCTCTACGATCCTCGCAGCTTCTTCACCGCGCCGTGCCGGCTCACCGACGTCGAGGTGCATCCGGTGCAGCGCGGCAGCCGTTCGTACGAACGGCTGCGGTGGGTGAGCGATTACCGGCCCCGACCGGGTGAACCCGGTGCCGCCCGCTGGCTCGGCTATCGGGCCAGTGCGCAGGGTTACGGTCTAATGCTGCGCCATCGGGAGCCACGCCCGTGGCTGGTGTGCATCCACGGCACCGAGATGGGGCGCGCTGCCCTCGATCTCGCCCTGTTCCGGGCCTGGCAGCTGCACGAGCAACTCGGCCTCAACGTCATTCTTCCGGTGCTGCCCATGCACGGACCCCGCTCGAAACGCCTGCCGAAGGGCGCGGTGTTCCCGGGGGAAGACGTACTCGACGACATCCACGCGACCGCGCAGGCGGTGTCGGACGTCCGTGCGGTGCTGGGCTGGATCCGGCGCCGGCAGCCCGGGGAGGCGGTCGGCCTGTACGGGTTGTCGCTGGGCGGCTTCGTCGCCGCGCTCGTCGCGGGCCTCGACGACCATCTCGCCTGCGCGATCCTCGGCGTGCCCGTGGCCGACCTGATCGAACTGCTGGGCCGGCATTCCGGTCTGTGCCGCGACGACCCGCGGCGCGACACGATCGCGCTCGCCGCCCCTCTCGGCCGGATGATCTCGCCGCTGTCGCTGCCGCCGCGGGTGCCGATGGCGGGCCGCTTCATCTATGCCGGACTGGCCGATCAGGTGGTCCACCCGCGGGAGCAGGTGCACCGGCTCTGGGAACACTGGGGCGGACCCGAGATCGAGTGGTACCGCGGCGGCCACGCCGGCTTCTTCCAGTCGCGTCCCGTGCAGCGCTTCGTGACCGGTGCCCTGGTGCAATCGGGATTGGCGGCTCCGAGTGCCGCGCCTGCCCCGGACAGCGCGATCGGCTGAGCGACCCCGACTGATCCGCGTCAGGCGGACCGGGCGACGATCACCGGGATGCGGGCGGCCTGGACCACAGCGCTGCTCACCGAACCGAGGAGCGCGCTGGCGACGGCGCCCTCGCCGTGGCTGCCGACCACCAGCAGCTGCGCCGCATCGGCGCGTTCGACAAGTCGGCGAGCGGGCTGATCGGCGACCGCGACCGGTTCGACGGTCACCTGCGGGAAGCGCTGCTGCCAGCCCGACAGCTGCTCGGCCAGTTCCCGCTCCACCCCGGGCCGCAGTTCCTCCCAGTCGAAGCCGGGCAGGTCGAACGCCCCCGGGGACCACCAGGCGTGCACGGCGACGAGGGTGACACCCCGCCGGGCGGCTTCGGTGAAGGCGATCTCCACCGCGGTCCGCGAGGCGGCCGAACCGTCGAACCCGACGACGACCGGCGCATCGGCGGCCGGGGGAGGTCCGTCGTGAACGACGGCCACCGGTCCGTGGGCGCCGTGCACCAGTCCGGTGCTGACGCTGCCGAGCACGGTCCGGGCCAGCGCGCCACGTCCGCGCGACCCGACGACGACGATCCTGGCCGTCCGGGACGCCTCGACCAGCGCCGCCGTCGGCGGGACGACGGCGAACTCCGCCCTCACCGGGACGGCCCCGTGGGTGATGTCCCGGGCGATCCGCTCGGCGTCGTCGAGGATGTCCTTGCCGATCTGGCGCTGCCAGTCCAGGAGTCCGGTGGGTACCGGCGCGATCGGCCACATGCCGATCGGCGGTGTCGCCGCGTACAGCACGGCCAGGGGTGCCCCGTGGCGCACCGCCTCGTCGGCGGCCCATTCCAGCGCCGCCTGCGACGACGGTGAATCATCGACGCCCACCACCACGTCCGGACCATCGACAGCGGTACTCATCTTCGGATCATCCGTTCGCCACGCTCGGGTGGATCATCGCCAACGCGGGTCTGCCCGACCGCGGGCGGCGCGCCGCCGCGGCCAGACAGGCCAGGGCCTTCTTGATGCCGAACGCTATCTCGTCCACATCGGGTGCGGCGTCGTCGTCGCTGCTGATCCCGAACACCAGGTCGTCCCCGTCGTTCAGGATCGCCACCGCAGTGCGCAGCCGCAACGTCAGGGCCGGAACGGGGAGCACCCGGACCACCGCGCGGTCCATCAGCGTCTGCGGCCGCCCGGCAACACCGGCATCCATGGTCACCGCCACGACTCCGCGCTGCGGTAGGCCGGCGAGCAGGTCGACCGCGCCGAGCAGCGCACCGCCACCGCAGCCCTGCCGGCGGGCCCGGGCCCGCAGGAGTCGCCGCTGCACCGTGAGCAACTGCGCCACCCGATCCACTTCGTCCACCGGCAGGGCGGGCAACATCCCGGAGACCCGCAGCGAGTCGTGGCGGGGTTCCTCGCCGCGGCGCAGCAGCGCGGCGCGGAAGCTGTCGGTGATCGCCGAGAGCGCGACGTCGTCGAGCGCGACGCCGAAGGTCCGGCAGATCGGCGCGACCCCGGTCAGCGGCACCTCGACCGCGCTGTAGCGATGCGTGCCGGTGACGTGCGGGCTCAACCGGTTCGACACGGCCCGCACCCCGGCCTCGAGGATCTGCGCCGCGCCCTCGACGGCGTCGCGTGCCACGCGGACCCAGGCCGGTGCGGCGGGCTCGACCACGTGCGGCGCGGCGGCGCCGACGCCGCAATCGGTCGCCGCGCTGAGCATGCGCACGGCTGCGGAGCTGTCGGCGACGTCCGGATCCACGGTCAGCAGGACCGCCCAGCGGTCGCGGGCGAGGCCGTCGATCACCCAGCACTGCCACAGCGCTGCCCGGTCGGCCCGCGGCGTCCTGATCGCGTCCGCGACGAAGCCGAACAGGTCCTCGTCGGCGCCGGGATGCGGCAGCGTGGCGTGCCGGAGACGGCCGGACACCGCGGATGCGATGCCCAGCAGGTGCGGGATCGCCAGCAGGCGTTCGCCGAGTCCCTCGCTCAGGGCGTCGGCGCCGGGGATCGGGCCCTCGAGGACCAGGACGGCGCCGGCGGCGAGATCAGTGTTCCGGTCGGCGTCCTGCGCATGCACGCCCTCACTATCGGTGCCGGCGGGCCGTTGCGGCAGAGGCGGAGGTCCCTTGCGAACGGGACCTTTGCTCGTGCCCTTCCCCCCGCGCAGCCGTATTGCGGCCATACTGGACTGATGGTCACCGTGTTCCTCGTCGACGATCACGAAGTGGTGCGGCGCGGTCTGATCGACCTGCTCAGCGCCGACCCGGAACTCGACGTGATCGGCGAGGCGGGTTCGGTGTCCGAAGCCCTGGCCCGCATCCCGGCCCTGCAGCCCGACGTGGCGGTGCTCGACGTGCGCCTGCCCGACGGCAACGGCGTCGAACTCTGCCGTGACCTGCTGTCCCGATTGCCCGATCTGCGCTGCCTGATGCTGACGTCGTTCACCTCCGACGAGGCCATGCTCGACGCGATCCTCGCCGGCGCCAGCGGCTACGTCATCAAGGACATCAAGGGCATGGAACTGGCCAAGGCGGTCAAGGAGGTCGGCGCGGGCCGGTCGCTGCTGGACAACCGCGCCGCCGCCGCGCTGATGGCGAAGCTGCGCAACGCCGCCGAGCGCACCGATCCGCTGTCAGGGCTCAGTGAGCAGGAACGGGTGCTGCTGGATCTGCTGGGCGAGGGCCTGACCAACAAACAGATCGCGGCCCGGATGTTCCTCGCCGAGAAGACCGTCAAGAACTACGTGTCGCGGCTGCTGGCGAAACTGGGCATGGAGCGGCGCACCCAGGCCGCGGCGTTCGTCTCCAAGCTGGACCGGCCGCACCGGCCCACAGACGACTAGCACGCTGCACGTTCAGCGATTTTGGGGCTGCCTGCCGAGCAGGTAGTATGGGTCGACGGTGCGGTTTGCGCGCCGACTTCTTGCGTGCCCTGTCGGGAATTCCCGAGATCCGGCTCACGTTGCTAGTCGGAGCCAATCAGTCTGAAAGCTGCGCCGACCAGGCCAACACGCCGACACGAAACGAAAAGCAAGGATCGCTAAAGAGTATGGCCAAGAAAGACGGTGCCATCGAGGTCGAGGGTCGCGTTGTCGAACCCCTGCCCAATGCGATGTTCCGCATTGAGCTGGAGAACGGACACAAAGTCCTCGCCCACATCAGCGGCAAGATGCGGCAGCACTACATCCGCATCCTCCCGGAGGACCGCGTCGTGGTGGAGCTCTCTCCCTACGACCTGTCCCGCGGCCGCATCGTGTACCGCTACAAGTAACCACACCGACGAGAAGAAGGATCGACGACAGCCGTGAAGGTGAACCCGAGCGTCAAGCCGATCTGCGACAAGTGCAGGGTGATCCGCCGGCATGGGCGGGTCATGGTGATCTGCTCCGATCCCCGCCACAAGCAGCGGCAGGGCTGAGAAGACCTCGCCCGCACACACAACTGAATGACGAACTCCCAGTACCACTGAGCGGATAGGCCGCTCGACCACGTCCGGCACGGAGGCCGGACCCCGGCACGAGCCCGGGAACGGACTGGGACCAGACCTCCGCATAGAGAAGGAAACACCCAGTGGCACGTCTCATGGGCGTCGATCTCCCGCGCGACAAGCG
Source organism: Mycolicibacterium chlorophenolicum (assembly GCF_001044235.1). Taxonomy (GTDB): domain Bacteria; phylum Actinomycetota; class Actinomycetes; order Mycobacteriales; family Mycobacteriaceae; genus Mycobacterium; species Mycobacterium chlorophenolicum. Next base: position 38,403 of record NZ_JYNL01000054.1, read on the forward strand.
CATGGAGATCGCGCTGACCTACATCTACGGCATCGGCCGTACCCGCTCCCAGGAGATCCTGGAAGCCACCGGCATCAGCCGGGACCAGCGCACCAAGGACCTGACCGACGATCAGGTGACGCAGCTGCGCGACTACATCGAGGGCAACCTCAAGGTGGAGGGCGATCTGCGCCGCGAGGTGCAGGCCGACATCCGTCGCAAGATCGAGATCGGCTGCTACCAGGGCCTGCGCCACCGTCGCGGCCTGCCGGTGCGCGGCCAGCGGACCAAGACCAATGCGCGCACCCGCAAGGGCCCCAAGCGCACCATCGCCGGCAAGAAGAAGGCTAGGTAACCCGAGATGGCACAAGCCAAGAAGGGCGCGCCCAAGAAGGGTGCCGCCAAGACCCGCCGCCGGGAGAAGAAGAACGTTCCGCACGGCGCCGCGCACATCAAGAGCACGTTCAACAACACGATCGTGTCGATCACCGATCCCCAGGGCAACGTCATCGCGTGGGCCTCGTCGGGTCACGTGGGCTTCAAGGGTTCGCGCAAGTCGACGCCGTTCGCCGCCCAGCTCGCCGCCGAGAACGCTGCCCGCAAGGCGCAGGAGCACGGCGTGAAGAAGGTCGACGTGTTCGTCAAGGGCCCGGGTTCGGGCCGCGAGACCGCCATCCGCTCACTGCAGGCCGCCGGCCTCGAGGTGGGCGCCATTTCCGACGTCACCCCGCAGCCGCACAACGGCTGCCGTCCGCCCAAGCGGCGCCGGGTCTAGGGGAGGAAGAAACACTCATGGCTCGTTACACCGGACCCGTCACCCGCAAGTCGCGCCGCCTCGGCGTCGACCTCGTCGGTGGAGATCAGTCGTTCGAGAAGCGCCCCTACCCGCCCGGCCAGCACGGCCGCGCGCGGATCAAGGAGAGCGAGTACCGCCAGCAGCTGCAGGAGAAGCAGAAGGCCCGCTTCACCTACGGCGTCATGGAGAAGCAGTTCCGTCGCTACTACGAGGAGGCCAACCGCCTCCCCGGCAAGACCGGTGACAACCTGCTGCGCATCCTGGAGAGCCGGCTCGACAACGTGGTCTACCGCGCCGGCCTGGCCCGTACCCGCCGGATGGCGCGCCAGCTGGTCAGCCACGGCCACTTCACCGTCAACGGTGTGAAGGTCGACATCCCCAGCTACCGCGTCGCGCAGTACGACATCATCGACATCAAGGACAAGTCGATCAACACGCTGCCCTTCGAGTTGTCCCGGGCCAATGCGGGCGACCGCCCCATCCCGGGCTGGCTGCAGGTCGTCGGCGAGCGTCAGCGCATCCTCGTGCACCAGCTGCCCGAGCGCGCGCAGATCGACGTGCCGCTCACCGAGCAGCTGATCGTCGAGCTCTACTCGAAGTAAGTAAGACGTCTGCAGGCCAACCCGGTCCTGCAGATCACCTAACGGCATCAAATAGCGGTTGCCGAGAAGGAGAAGAACACCATGCTGATTTCTCAGCGCCCCACCCTGAGCGAAGAGGTCATCGCCGAGAACCGCTCCCAGTTCGTCATCGAACCGCTGGAGCCGGGATTCGGTTACACCCTCGGAAACTCGCTGCGCCGCACGCTGCTGTCTTCCATCCCGGGCGCGGCCGTCACCAGCATCCGCATCGACGGTGTGCTGCACGAGTTCACCACCGTGCCGGGGGTCAAGGAAGACGTCACCGACATCATCCTGAACCTCAAGGGTCTCGTCGTGTCCTCCGAGGAGGACGAGCCCGTCACCATGTACCTGCGCAAGCAGGGCCCGGGTGAGGTCACCGCGGGCGACATCGTGCCGCCGGCCGGGGTCACCGTGCACAACCCCGACATGCACATCGCGACGCTGAACGAGAAGGGCAAGCTCGAGGTCGAACTCGTCGTCGAGCGTGGCCGCGGCTACGTGCCCGCCGTGCAGAACAAGGCGTCCGGCGCGGAGATCGGCCGTATCCCGGTCGATTCCATCTACTCGCCGGTGCTCAAGGTGACCTACAAGGTCGAGGCCACCCGCGTCGAGCAGCGCACCGACTTCGACAAGCTGATCCTCGACGTCGAGACCAAGAGCTCCATCAGCGCGCGTGATGCGCTCGCCTCGGCGGGTAAGACGCTGGTCGAGTTGTTCGGTCTGGCACGGGAACTCAACGTCGAGGCCGAGGGCATCGAGATCGGGCCGTCGCCGGCCGAGGCCGACCACATCGCCAGCTTCGCGCTGCCGATCGACGACCTGGACCTGACGGTGCGCTCGTACAACTGCCTCAAGCGCGAGGGTGTGCACACCGTGGGCGAGCTCGTGGCCCGCACGGAGTCCGATCTGCTGGACATCCGCAACTTCGGCCAGAAGTCCATCGACGAGGTGAAGATCAAGCTGCACCAGCTGGGTCTCTCGCTCAAGGACAGCCCGGCCAGCTTCGATCCGTCCGAGGTCGCCGGTTATGACGTCGCCACCGGCACCTGGAACAGCGACGCCGGCTACGACCTGGACGACAGCCAGGACTTCGCCGAAACCGAACAGCTCTAACATTTCGTCCGTCCCGGTCCTACCTGATACGGGGGCCGGCCCCACAGAGGAGATAGTCGCAATGCCCAAGCCCACCAAGGGCCCTCGCCTCGGCGGGTCGTCCTCGCACCAGAAGGCGCTGCTGGCCAACCTGGCCACGTCGCTCTTCGAGCACGGCCGTATCAAGACCACCGAGCCCAAGGCGCGGGCATTGCGGCCCTATGCGGAAAAGCTCATCACCCATGCCAAGAAGGGCACGCTGCACAACCGGCGTGAGGTGATGAAGAAGATCCGCGACAAGGACGTCGTGCACACCCTGTTCGCCGAGATCGGCCCGTTCTACGCCGATCGCGCCGGCGGCTACACCCGCATCATCAAGGTCGAGAACCGCAAGGGCGACAACGCCCCCATGGCGGTCATCGAACTGGTGCGGGAGAAGACCGTGACGTCGGAGGCCAACCGGGCCCGCCGCAGCGCGGGTGCCCAGAAGGTCGCGGCCGCTGCGGCGCCGCAGGCTGCGGTCGAGCCGGAGGTCACCGAGGGGCCGAGTGCCGAAGAGGTCGAGGCCATCGAGGAGACCCCGATCGCCGAGGACGCCGCGATCGAAGAGGCCCAGACCGCCGAGGCCGAGGCTGAGGTCGAGGTCGAGGCCGAGGAGTCCGGCGACGACAAGGCCGACGACGCCAAGTAGCAGTTCCATGAACGAGCCCGTCATCGATTCCGGTGGCGGGCTCGTTCGTCTGCGGCTCGACATCGCCTACGACGGAACCGATTTCGCGGGGTGGGCCACCCAGGCCGGTCAGCGGACGGTGGCCGGGGTGTTGGACGACGCGCTGGGCACGGTGTTCCGTACCGCAGTGGTGACCCGCGCGGCCGGCCGCACCGACTCCGGGGTGCACGCCACCGGGCAGGTGGCGCAGGTCGACGTTCCCGCCGCAGCGCTGCCGCACGCCTATCCACGCACCCCCAGGGTCGGGGACGCGGAGTTCGCGCCCCTGGTGCGGCGGCTGGGCCGGCTGCTGCCCGAAGACGTCCGGGTCACGCAGATCTCGCGCGCTCCAGTGGGTTTCGATGCTCGGTTCTCGGCGTTGCGGCGCCACTACGTCTACCGGTTGTCGACCGCACCATTCGGTGTGACACCCCAGGATGCACGGTTCGTGACGGCCTGGCCGCGGCCGCTCGACGTCGACGCGATGTCGGCGGCGGCCCGCGGACTGCTGGGGTTGCGCGATTTCGCGGCTTTCTGCCGGCACCGCGACGGCGCGACGACGATTCGCGACCTGCAACGCCTCGAGTGCGTGCGCGCCGCCGAGCGCATCTCGATCCACGTCAGCGCCGATGCGTTCTGCTGGAACATGGTGCGCTCCCTGGTGGGGGCACTGCTCGCGGTGGGCGAACACCGCAGGGACGCCGCATGGTGTGCGTCGCTGCTCACCGAGACACGGCGCTCCAGCGATTTCGCTGCGGCACCGGCGCGGGGGCTGACGCTCGTCGGCGTCGACTACCCACCCGACGACGAACTCGCCGCGCGCACCGTCATCACCCGGGATCTGCGCAGCGCCGACGAGATCCGCTAGATCCGGCCGGCCACGAAGTCGGCGGCCTGGTTGACCATGCCTGCCTTGATGTAGGCGGGGGCGAGATGGTCGGGCCAGTAGTCCTGCCAGTTGTTGGGGTCGGTCGGATTGCAGATCGGATCGTCACCGTGGCACAGCTCGATGATCTTGTCGCGCAGCGCCGGGTTGGTGAAGTTCGCGATCGGCCCGACCCACTGGCTGCCGTTGCCGAACAGCGTGATCGCGGCGATCTTTCCGTCGGCGCCGTCGGGCATCGGGTTCTTGAACCCGAACGCGGCGATCGGAACGGCCACCACGACATCGGTCACCGCCGCGCCCAGCGAGTATCCGCCCAGCACCAGCCGGGTGTCGGGGCAGGTGCCCGTCATGTAGGAGATGCGCTGGCTCATGTCGTTGGCGCCGATGTCGACCTGGGTGTCGGCGGGGTACTTCACCGCGTACAGCCGGACGTTCTTGCCGGTCTTGTCCCGCACCGCGGACACCAGGGCGTTGCCGATCTGGCCGGCGCCCGGCGCTTCGAGACGTCCGCGGGCGAAGATCAGTTCGGCCTGCGGGCACGATTCGGCCGAGGCAACCGGGGCGGTCGGTCCGACGAGCCCCGCGACCACCGCCATGGCGGCGAGCACCGGCCCCAGAACACGGCCCTTCAGCGAGACAGTCACACGGCCGATGATAGACACTCGGCGGAACCGGCGTCGGGGATCGTCGGCGTCGGTCAGACCCGGCCCGCCGCGAATCCGGCGGCCTGCGGGATGAATTCGGACGATTCGTAGTGGGTGTGCGCGAACGGGTTTCGTCCGTCCGAGCAGATGGGATCACCGTCGGCACACAGGTCGATGGCTTTGCCGGCAAACGAGCCCGCCGCCGAAACCGGATTGCCGAACTTGGTCGCCGGATTTCCGAAAACCGCTACTGCCGCGACGTTTCCGTTCAATCCCGACGCCAACGGGGGAGCCGACCCGATATCGCCGATCTTGTTGCCCAGCGGGGGGACTCCGGCCAGCATGTCGACGACGGCGGCCCCCTGGGAGTAGCCGCCGAGCACGATCCGGGTGTCGGGGCACTGCGCGGCCATCGACGCGATCCGGCCCGCGGCGTCGGTGGCGCCGACAGCGGTGTTGAGGAAGTCGTAGCTGGCGGGATAGTTGACGCCGTAGGTCGTCACGGTGCGCGCGCCGAGTTGGTTGGCCAGCGCGTCGGTCAGCGCCTGACCGACGCGGCCCACACCGGGCGGCTCGCTCGTCCCGCGCGCGAACACCACCTCGACGTCCGGGCACGGCTGGGCCGACGCGGTCGAGGGGAGGACCACGGAGGCGGCCGGCGGGATCACCGCGAGGGCAACGGCCGCATGCAGCAGGCGGCTCAGTCGGTCGATGCGCACAAGACACCGTAACGCATAGCTGGGCTACAGAAGTCCCGCGACGAATCCGGCCGCCTGGTCGGTGAGGCCGGACGGGGCGTAGTTGCTGTGCGCCGGGACGTCGTTGCCGCCCGAGCAGACCGGATCCCCGGGGGTGCATAGGTCGATCGAGCGCGACCCCCAGACCGGACTCGACGTGAGCGGAAGACCGATCTTGGCCGACGGGTTGCCGAACACGGCGATCGCGGCGACGTGGTCGGGAGCGTTCGGCGGCAGCGGCGCGGTGAACCCGGCACCGGGCACCGGCACCGCCGCGACGACGTCGATCACCGCGGCGCCCTGCGAGTAGCCGCCGAGCACCAGCCGGGTGTTCGGGCAGTTCGCGATCATGTACTGGATGTGGCCGCTGGCGTCGTTGGCCCCCGCGGCGACCTGCAGGAAGTCGTAGGTCGCCGGGTAGTTGACGGCATAGGAGCCGACCGAGCGGCCGCCGACGCGGCCGCTCAGCGCGTCGACGAAGGACGAGCCGACGCGGCCGAGGCCGGGCGGCTCGTCGGTGCCGCGGGCGAAGACGACCTCGATGTCGGGGCAGCCCTGCGCATGGGCGACGGGTGCCGCGACGGCGGGCGCGAACACGAGCGCCGTGCTGGCGAACAGGGTCGCGGCGAGCGCCGGCCCGCGGCGGATATCAAGATCGATCGTCACCCCGACGATGTTAGTTCACCTAGCGGGGCATCCGGCCATGTCGCGGTGTTGGTCTCGTCCAGGTGATCGTCGCGGTCGCCCAGCCGGGCCAGCGCCAGGCCCGCCAGCACGATCAGCCCGCCGACGGCCTGGGCCGCGGTGACCGCCTCACCCAGCAGCACCCACCCCGTCAGGACCGCGAACAGCACCTCGGAGAGACCGACCAGGGAGGCGAACCGCGGCCTGAGCCGGGCGATGCCCACGATGCCGAGGGTGTAGGCGATCGCGGTGGGAAGCAGGGCCAGCGCCACGACGGGCAGCACCCAGGAGGTGGTCGAGCCCGCGACCACGGTGTCGTTGGCGGTGAACGTCAGCGGCATCAGACCGGACACCCCGAGCAGTGCAACGGTTGCCGCGCCGACGATCAGGCCCGCCGTGGCCAGCGTGATCGGGTGCAGCGCGGATCCGCCGGACTCGGTGCCGGGGCCCGTGACCTTCTCCGACATCAGGAAGTAGCAGGCCGCGCACACGGCCGCGGCCGATGCCCAACCGACGCCGACCAGGTTGATGTCGACTGCAGAGAAGCCGTGCGGGCCGACCAGCCCGAGCACCGCGGTGATGCCGGCCACCGCGAGTGCCACGCCACCGAGGGTGAGGGTCGTGGGCCGGCGTCGGGTGGTCGCCCACAACCAGCCGACCACCAGGATCGGCGCGGTGTACTCGAGCAGCAGCGCCACGCCGACGGACAGGTGGGCGACGGCGTTGAAGTAGAACAACTGGGCCCCGGCGATCGGGATCAGCCCGTAGGCGACGACGGTGCGCAGGTGGTGGCGTGCCTCGCGCAGCCAGCCGGGATGTGCGACGGTGGCGAACACGGCCATCGCCACCGCCCCGCCGGCCAACCGGGCGGTGACCGCCGCCGTCGGGCTCCAGCCTGCCGTCATCAGCGCCTTGGCGAACGGTCCGGAACAGCCGAATGCGAACGCCGAGCCGATCGCGAAGAGGAGGCCGCTACGAAACCGCGACGTGGTGGTCGTGGGCGCGGTCATGGGTGCACCTCCGGGTTCGACAGCCTCAACAGCAAAGACATGAGTAAAATCAACTTTGGTCATGACGCTACCGCTGAAAGGAGTCATGAGTCAAATGCTTTTCAGTCATGACACCGAGCTCACCCTCCGGGCGGCGGGAGTGCTGATCAACTCCGACCGGGTGGACGGCGAACACCTCGGTGACCTGCGCGCACTCGATGATTACCTGGACAGCTTCGGGTGGACGGGACGGCGCGATCACGACGCCGCCGAACTCGACTCGGTGCACCGGTTGCGCGCCCGGCTGGGCGCGATCTGGGAGACCGCCGGCGACGAGGTCCGGGCGGTCGGTCAGGTGAACGCGTTGCTGGCCGACACCCGCGCCGCGCCCTGGCTGACCCGGCACCCGGAGATGCCCGAGTGGCATCTGCATCTGGCCTCCATCCACGATCCGCTGTGGCAGCGGATGGGCGCCGAGATGGCAATGGCTCTGGCCGACCTGATCCGGTCCGGCGAACTGCGCCGACTCAAGGTGTGCGCGGCGCCGGACTGTGACGCGGTGCTGGTCGACCTGTCCCGTAACCGATCGGGCAAGTTCTGCGACACCGGCAACTGCGGCAACCGGCAGCACGTTGCCGCCTACCGCGAACGCCGCAACAACAAGTGATCCGACCCCCCGCGCGGCGTCGCTACGCTCGCTCGAGGGGGTGTGATGCGGCAACCGACCACGCGGCTGCAGGTCAGCGGTCACCGGTTCCTGGTGCGCAGGATTGAGCACGCGCTCGTGCGCGGCGACGCCGGGATGCTCGACGATCCGCTTCGCGCACAGTCTCTTTCGCTCATCGCGGGCGCTGTGTTGACGGGCGTCGCCGTCGCGGTCTGTGCGGTGCTCGCGCTGGTGCGGCCTGCCGCCGACGTCGGGGATGCGGCCGTGATCATGGTCCGCGAGAGCGGCGCGCTGTATGTCCGGGTCGACGGCACGCTGCATCCCGTGGCCAACCTGACCTCCGCGTGGCTGGTGGCGGGCAACGCCGCGCCGCCGCGGATGGTGTCCCAGGAGGCGGTGAATCGGGTGCGGCGGGGCGCTCAGATGGGCATTCCCGGTGCACCGCAGCACATCTCCGTCCCGCTACCTGCCGAGTCGTCGTGGACGGTCTGCGACGACGGCAACGCGACGACCGTGATCGCGGGCCCGCTCGCCGACGGTGCCGTGCCGCCGGAGCGCGGGGTGCTCGTCAGGCCACTGGGCGCCGGTGCGGCACTGACCTATCTGCTCTACGACGGCCGCCGGGCCCGGGTCGACCTTCGGCATCCCGCGGTCGTGCGGGCGTTGCATCTCGACCACGTTGAGCCACAGGTGGTCTCGCCGGCTGTGCTGACCGCGATCCCCGAGGCGCCGGCGATCGTGCCGCCGCACATCCCGGAGCGGGGCACCGCGGGGCCGGGGCGGCTGCGTGACCGTCCCGTCGGCTCGGTCGTCGCGGTGCAGGCTGCCGGGCGCGGGCCCGATCTGTTCGTCGTGCTCGCCGGTGGCCTACAGCGAATCGGCGAGGTGGCCGCGGACCTGATCCGCTACACCGATGCGCGCGTCGGTGAGGAGATTCCCTCGGTGCGCCCGGATCTCGTGGGCGAGCTTCCCGTCGTCGACACCCTGCCGGTCAGCACATACCCCGACCTCGCCGGCGTCAGCCGACCATCGGTGGTGTGCGCCCGGTGGCAACCGGCGCTCGACGAGACCGGTTCGCACACAGACGTTCTCGTCACCGATACGGTTCCGGTGCGCGACGAGGCGGTCACCCTGGCCCAGGCCGACGGCGCCGGCCCCGCCGTCGACGCGGTCGCGATGCCGCGGGGCCGCAGCGCGTTCGTCCAGGCCGTGGCGCTCGGAAGCGGACCGGACAGCGTGGGGCCGCTGTTCCTGCTCAGCGATGCGGGCGTGCTGTTCGGCCTCGAGAACGCCGACACCGCCGCCCGGCTGGGCCTGCCACTGCCCGCTGGGGCGGCTCCGTGGCCCGTCCTCGCGGTGCTGCCGCGCGGGCCCGACCTGAGCGTCCGGGCCGCGTCAACCCGCAGAGACGTCGTCGCCGCGCGGCCGTGACCGGCGCAGTGCCGCGCAGAGCACCGCCACCCCGCCGACCAGTCCCGCGCAGAGCAGGACGCCCCGGGCCGGTGCGGCCGCTGCGGTCGGCCGGGTCGCGCGGGGACTGTCCGACAGCGCGGTCGCGGGGCGGGGCGGCGAGCTCGGGGCCGCGTCGCCGACCGCCGCGAGCACGTCGACGACACCGCGACCCACCGCGGGATCCCATCCGGCGGCGGGATGACGCGCGGTGTCCTCGATGCGCGCCATCACCTGCCGCGCCGTCAGCTCCGGGTGCCGCGTCCGGACCAGTGCGGCGATCCCGGTGACCAGCGGAGCGGCATAGCTGGTGCCCGACAGCGCGTTTCCCGACGGAGAGGAGTCCACCAGGCCGTCACCCGCCGCCGCGAGTGACACGATGTTCTCGCCGGGCGCCGCGACGTCGACCCACGGCCCGGCCAGGCTGAAGTCGGACGCCGACCCGTCGGCCGCGGCGGAACCGACGGTCAGCACGTAGTCGTCGTACCACGCGGGGCTGGCCACCACCGATACGGCGTCGCCACCCGCGGTGTCCCAGTGGTTCTGGCCGGGGCACTGCCCGGCCGCGCCGACGTTACCCGCGGCGCTGACCACGACGGTGTTGGTGACGTCGACGGCGTAGGCCAGTGCCGCGCCGAGCGCACGGTCGTCGAGCCCCCCGTCCGCGGACAGGCACGCCACCGACGAGATGTTGATCACCGTGGCGCCGAGGTCGGCCGCGAGCCGGACGGCCGAGGCGAGCGTCTCGACGTCACCGACCCCCGGGCCCACCTCGTCGGTGTACCGGAACTTGTTGCTGGACTGCCGGATCGAGAGCAGCGACACCTCGGGAGCGATCCCGCCGAACCCCCGGGGATCTGCCGGATCCGGAGCGGCGGCGATGATGCCGGCGACCAGCGTGCCGTGTCCGTCGCAGTCGGCGGTCCCGTCCGCTTCGGCGACGAAGTCGCCACCGGCGACCAGGTGGGGGAGGCGGCGATGGCGGGCCACGCCGGTGTCGATGACCGCGACGGTCTGTCCGGCGCCGCGGGTGAGTGCCCACACGGTCGGCAGATCGTCGAGGATGCGGCCCCGGCCGGTGGGGGCGCGGGTGGCCACGCAGTCTTCGCGTTGCTCCGTGGGGCGGGGCGGTCGCGCGGGACCTGCTGCGGGAAGCATGCTCTCGTCGATCGGCGGCGGGGTGACGGCGGCCTGGGCCGTCGGTGCCGGGGTCAGTCCGGTCGTCAGCGCGGTCACCGCGAAAACCCTGCCGAGGCGGCTCATGGCAGGGTCATCGCGCGGACCGCGTCGTAGACGCCCGCCACCCACGCGGCCAGCGGGACCACCGCCGCCAGGGCGACGTACTCCGTCAGGTGAACAGCCCAGCGGGACATCGGATTCGGCGAGGCTTCGCGCAGCCACCGCAGCAGGGCGGCCACCCCTGCCGCGGCGACGGCAGCGCACCACCACGGCGCCCAGTGCGGGGCCGCGGTCACACTCACCCACACGGTCACCGCCAGGGCCGCGAATCCCGCTGCTGACAACGTGATCCGCCGAATCGGATCGGCGTGCACGCGCTGACGCAGCAGCAGCAGCGTGGCGACGACGGCCGCGAACGCGGCGGCGAGCACCCGCGGCACCCCCGCGTCCGCGGCGACCAGGACGGCACCCGCGACGGCGGTGCCCGCCCAGCCGACCACCGAACCGGTCAGGATGCGGTGGGCCGTCTGCGCGCGTTCGGCGCCGAGGGTGGGCCGCGCCGGTCCGAGTCCCGCGGCCACGACGGTCAACGTCGGCGCGGCCGACAGCAGACCCAGCGACAGCACGGTCAGCAGCGCGCCGGTCGCCCCGACAGCCGACGCGACGACCACGTGCACCCCCGCGGCCCCGGCGACGGCACCCGCCGTCGCCGCACATCCGGACAACGCCGTCGCCGCACCGGTTCGCAAGCGCGCCAGCGTCACTGCCATCAACAGCGCCGCACCCGCGGCCAGGAGCACCGCCGGCGCCCACGTCGCGCCCACACCCGACAACGCGCCCGTCGCCGCCGCCTGGACGACCGCACCGACGGACAGCACGGTGCACAGCGGCTGCGGTGCCCACGCGGTGGCGGCGGCGACGGCACTCCCCGCGCACAGTGCCGCCGCCACCCACAGCGCCGACTGCTGTTCACTCACCCAGCCCGACCAGACCAGGGCCGCCGCCAGAACGACGGTCACCGCGAGACCCACCACGGCCGCCGGGCCCGTCCGGCGCGGAACGGGGTCCCGGACCAGTGCGCCCACGACACCCGCCGGATCACCGGGGCTCACTCGCGGCGTAGGCGGCGGCGCCGCGGTCAGCAGGATCAGGTCGCCGTCGCGAACAGCGTTGTCCCGCAGGGTCGCCGACGGATCCAGCGGCACGCCGCCCGGACGGGTCAGGAACCAGCGGATCGCTTCCGATGGCGCGACCGTCGCACCGAGCACGGCGTCGACGATGGACGGCAGCAGCACACCGATCGCGCATCCCGTCGGTATCGCGACGTCGACGGTCGCCTGCCGCACCGGCTCGTGGACAGTCACCCGGCACACCGTATCGATCACGCAGGCAACGTAACTCGTTGCGCAACGGGTGTGACGCACGAAAATTGCCGACCAACGCACGGAACGCGCCGGGCACCTGGTGCGTCTACACAAGCATGGAACCCGAGCATCCGCCGGGCGGCCGGATCGCTCTCGAGGCGCGGCCGCCGCTTCCGGATGCCACCCCTGTCAGTCCGTTCGCCCGGCTCATGCCGGTCGCGATGATCGCCGCGATGGTCGGTATGAGCGCGATGTATCTCAGATCGGGCAACGGGGTGGCTCGCAGCCCGATGATGCTGTTCCTGCCGGTGATGATGCTGGTGTCGGTGGTCGGCATGCTCGTCCACAGTGGCCGGGGTGGCGCTCGCACGGCCGAGATCAACGCCGCCCGAGCCGAGTATCTGCGCTATCTGGACTCCGTCGACGCCGTGCTGGCGACATCGGCGGTCGACCAGCATGCGTGGCTCCACCGTCACCACCCCGACCCCGCGGCACTGTGGACCATCGCCGGCTCGGGTCGGATGTGGCAGCGTGATGTCCGGCATCCTGAATACCTTGCGGTCCGGCTGGGTATCGGCACCGCGCCGGCGGCGACCACGCTCACCGCGCCCGCATCGGGGGCCGACGAAGATCCGGTCACCGCAGGCGCCGTGCGCCGCCTCCTGGAGGACCGGGTATCGGTCGGGGGTGTGCCCGCGCTGGTGTCCTTGCCTGCGGTGCACAGGGTGACGGTGACCGGGGATCCCGCCAGGGGCCGGGCGGTCGCGCGTGCGATGCTGTGCCAGGCGGTGATCGCCCATTCGCCGGACCTGCTCGGCATCGCGGTGTCGTCGAACGACCGCACCCGCAGCGAGTGGGACTGGGTGAAGTGGTTGCCGCACAGCCGGGCTGGTAACCCGCGGCACCGACTCGTCATCGCCGACGGAGCAGATTCGGCAGCGGAGGGCGACGGGGTCACGGTGCTCTCGATCCGGCCCGCCGGTCCGGGGGTGGCGGTGTCGGCGGATGCCGACGGCGCGCCGGTCGACGCCGATCTCGACACGCTGTCCCTGCCCGAGTCGGTGGCGTGTGCCCGCCGCATCGCCGGCAGGCTCCCAGCGTCGGGCGCTCCGCGGCGCACCACCGCGGACTGGCTGTCGCTGATGGCGATCGACGATCCGGAGGGTGTGGAGCCCGAGGCGATCTGGGCCGCAAGCACCGGGGCGGCGATGCTGCGGGTGCCGATCGGCGTCGGAGACGACGGTGCCGTGGTCGCGCTGGACATCAAGGAGGCGGCGGCCGGCGGGATGGGTCCGCACGGGCTGTGCGTCGGCGCCACCGGATCCGGCAAGTCGGAGTTCCTGCGCACGCTCGTGCTGGGCATGATCACGACGCACTCTCCCGACGTGCTGAACCTGGTCCTGGTCGACTTCAAGGGAGGCGCCACGTTTCTCGGCCTCGATCAGGCCCGGCACGTGTCGGCGGTGATCACCAACCTCGCCGACGAGGCGCCGCTGGTGGCACGGATGCGTGACGCGCTGTCCGGTGAGATGACGCGCCGGCAGGAGGTGCTGCGGGCGGCCGGCAACCTCGCGAACATCGGTGATTACCAACGGATCCGGGCCCGCGACGGCCGGCTGGCACCCCTGCCCTCGCTGTTCATCGTCGTCGACGAGTTCTCCGAACTGCTCAGCCGCCATCCCGACTTCGCCGACCTGTTCGTCGCGGTCGGCCGCCTCGGTCGGTCGTTGGGGGTGCACCTGCTTCTCGCGAGCCAGCGCCTCGACGAGGGCCGGCTGCGTGGACTGGAGGCTCACCTGTCCTACCGCATCTGCTTGAAGACGTTCTCTGCCGCCGACTCCCGCGCCGTGCTCGGGGTGCCCGACGCCTACCACCTTCCCGCACAGCCCGGCGCCGCGTACCTGAAGACGGCGTCGGAGCAGATCACCCGGTTCCAGACCGCGTTCGTCTCGGGGCGGTACACCCCTGCAGAGCCTGTAGGCGCCAGTGTTCCTGTGGTGCAACGCTTCACCTACGTCGCAGGGTCTGAAGCGCCCGCGCGGACCGCTGCCCCGAAGCCGGTGCTCGGCACCGTGCTGACCCGCCTGGCCGGGCGGGGCCGCGCCGCGCATCGGGTGTGGCTGCCGCCGCTGTCGCACTCCCCGGCGCTCGATGACCTGCTGCGCGGCGCCCCGGCCGGCGACCTCCGGGTGCCGATCGGCGTCGTCGACTGCCCGTTCGAGCAGCGCTACGAGCCGCTGACCGTCGACCTCTCGGGTGCGGCGGGCAACGTCGCGGTCGTCGGCGCCCCGCAGTCGGGCAAGTCCACCACGGTGCGCACGTTGGTCTCCGCGCTCGCAGCCTCCCACGACGCGCGGGCAGTCCAGTTCTACTGCTTGGACTTCGGCGGCGGCACGCTGCGCACGCTGGCCGATCTGCCGCAGGTCGGGTGTGTCGCCGGTCGGCGGGACGCAGATCTGTGCCGCCGCGCGGTGGCTCACGTCGAAACGGTGCTGAGTGCTCGCGAGGCCGAGACCCGCGACGTCCGTGAGCCCACCGATCCGCCCGCGGACGTCTTCCTCGTCGTCGACGGATGGGCGACCGTCCGGCAGGAGTTCGACGCCCTCGAGGCGGCGATCACCGCGCTCGCCGCCCGGGGCCTCTCCTACGGCGTGCACGTCGTGCTCGCCGCATCCCGATGGGCCGACCTGCGGCCCGCGCTCAAAGACCAGATCGGCACCCGCATCGAGTTACGCCTCGGAGAGGCCGCCGAATCCGAGATGGACCGAAGGCGCGCCCGCGACCTGGCCACTGCGCCGCCCGGCCGCGGCCTCACCCGTGACGGCCGCGAGATGGTGATCGCCCGCCCACCCGCCGGTGCGGTCCGACGGCACCCCGACGGGTTCGCCGTCCCGCGGGTCGAACTCCTGCCGGCGCTGGTCCGCCACGACACGATCACCGGCGGCCCGCTGCGCCGCGGGCAGGTGGTCATCGGCATCGGCGAACGCGATCTGCGGGCCGTCACCCTCGACTTCGCCGACCACCCGCACCTGCTGATCCTCGGTGACGGGGAGTGCGGCAAAACGGCCCTGCTGCGGACGTTGTGCGCGGAGCTGGTGCGCGGTCACGGCGAGGACGAGGTGTCGCTGGAGATCGTCGACTACCGGCGGACCCTGCTCGGTGTCGTCGAAACCGGCCATCTGGCCGGCTATTCGGCGTCGCCGGTAGCGCTCACCGGCCGCCTGGCGACGCTGACCGCCCGGCTGACCGAACGCATGCCAGACGAACACGTGACGCAGCGCCAGCTGCGCGAGCGCTCCTGGTGGAGCGGGCCCGAGGTCTTCGTCATCGTCGACGACTACGACCTCGTCGCCGGGGCCACCGGCAATCCGCTGACCCCGCTGGCCGACTTCCTGCCGCATGCCAAGGATCTCGGCCTGCACGTCATCGTGGCGCGCCGCTCCGGCGGGGCGGCCCGCGCCCTGTTCGACCCGGTGCTCGCCCGCCTGCGCGACATTGGGTGCTCCGGGATGATGATGAGCGCGGCGCCGGATGACGGAATCCCGACCGGCACGACGCGTCCGGGACCACTTCCCGCCGGCCGCGGCACACTCTCGGTGCGCGGTCGCCCTGACGAACTGATCCAGGTCGGGTGGCTCGACCCGCCGTGACGCCCGTCGTCGTCGAGGTGGGTCCGGCGGCGGTGCGGGGACCCGAGGCCGTGCCGGCCGAATGGGCCGAGCAGGCGATCGCCTGCCGGGGAGATCGGCTGGCGGTCGTGGACGGCCGAATCGTCGAGGTCGCGGACCTGTGGCGTGATGTGCTGGCCGCCGCGTGTGGTGCGCGGCCGCAGAGGGTGGCGCTGGTGCTGCCGACCTGGTGGCCGACATCTGCGGCGTCGACCGTCACCGCCGCCGCGCGGGAGCTGACGTCCGATGTGGTGGTGTTGCGACGGGCGGAGCTGCTGGCCGCCGCACACGACGGCGCCGTCGTCGAACTCGCCGGCGACCTCGTCGTGGTCCACCGGCCCGGGGCCCCGCTGCGCATCCTGGACCGCGAAAAGGTCTCGCTGCCAGACATTCTGGGCGGGCTCGGTCCCGCGCTGCTGGATGTGCCCGCAGGAGTCACGGCTCCGTCGGGCCGGCCGTGTGAGCGCAGCGGCAGGCAGCACGTGGTGCGCGCCGTGGCTGCGGAGACGGCTCCGGTCACACGCCGCGGGAGGACCGGACTGCGCAGAGCCGCGGTGCTCGCCGGTTGCGCGATCGCCCTGGCGGGGACGGTGCCGTGGTGGACCCGGAACCCGTCGCCCGCGCAGTGGGTGCTGTTGACCGAGGGCCGGGTCGCGATGGACGTGCCGGCGGGCTGGGCCGTGCGCCGCGTCACGGCGGGACCGGGCTCCGCGCGGGTCCAGGTGTCGGCACCCGGCGGCACACCGGCGCTGCACCTGACGCAGTCGGTCACCTCCGGACCGGCGTCCTTGCGCGATGTCGCCGAATCTCTGCGCTCGGCTATCGAACTCGCGCCGGACGGGGTGTTCGTGGATTTCCGGGCCGACGCCACGGTGGGCGACCGCCCGGCGGTCACCTACCGCGAACTGCGGGCCGCCGGCCAGACCGACTGGGCGGTGGTCGTCGACGGCGACGTGCGGATCGCCGTGGGCTGCCAGGTCGACCGACGGCCGACGGGCGGTCTCGGCGAGGAATGCGTGCGCGCGGTGCGCAGCGCCCGGGCAGTGCGCTGAAAATCGATCGCGGACAACGGAACCGAATCGGAGGCCGGTGCGTCCAACTCAGTACAGGACCAACCAGATACCAACCAGCACGGAAGGATCAGCGATGCCGATCCCGTCAGGACCCTCGGGTGCCGCTCTCACCACCGACTTCGATCTGATGTCGGCGGTGGCGGGCCGGACCGACGCGCGTAACGAAGAGATCCGGTCGATGCTGCAGTCGTTCATCGCGGAGATGAGCAGTGTGCCGGCATCGGTGTGGGGCGGGGTCGCCGCCGCCCGATTCCGCGAGGTGGTGGAGCGGTGGAACGCCGAGTCCCTGCGGCTGCACGCCGCCCTGCAGCGCATCTCCGAGACCATCCGCGACAACGAGCGCGTTCTGCGCGAGGCCACCGAAGGCCATTCCCAGGCCATCGGTTCCGTGGCCGCCCATCTCTAGAGGAGGACAAGACATGGATCCGATGCTGTCGTACGACTTCGCCGAGATCGAGCACACCATCCGCCGGCAGATCCATCTGACGTCGGCGCGATTCAACGCCGCCCTCGACGACCTGCGGGCGCAGATCGCCCCGCTGCAGCAGACCTGGACGCGCGATGCGGCCGATGCCTATCGCGTCGAGCAGGACCGCTGGGAGCGGTCCGCCGCGGCGCTCAACGACATCCTGTTCAGCCTCGGCACGGCGGTCCGCGACGGCGCCGACGACGTCGCCGCCACCGACCGCACGGCCGCCAACGCCTGGGGCGCCTGAGCAGCCCCGTCGCAGTCTGTGCGGCCCCCGGGAGGAGGGGAGCCGATCGGGGGTCGCACAGTACTGTCTGGGCTAGGCTGGCGACGGGTGTGATGGCGGACACTGAGGAACGCCGCGTGGCAATTGCGAAGACGACGAACGGACGGGCGACGACCCGCCCGTCTCCGTCGACGCTGCGGACAGTGCACGAACGGTTCATCGCCGGTGAAGTCGACGCCGAGGACCTCACCTCGTCGCTGCGCCCGGTGGTCGCGCAGAGCTGGGAGCGCAGCCTGGCCGTCGGCGTCGATCCCGACTTCCACGGCGCGCGGCCCGCCGAGGCCGTCACCGCGATCGACCGGTTGCGCGACACCCACCCGCTCGCGCCCGCTCTGCCCGTCATCCGCCGGCTGCTGGTCAACGACGCATTCGACTCCGGCGTGGTGGTCGCCGTCAGCGCCGCCGACGGGACGCTGCTGTGGGTAGAAGGCGACCCCACGGCGTGCCGCAAAGCCGAGGCGATGAACTTCGTGCCCGGCGCCGACTGGAGTGAACGCGGCGCAGGCACCAACGCGCCGGGCACCGCGCTCGCGCTGGACCGCGAGCTGCAGATCCACGGTTCCGAACACTTCTCCCGCATCGTGCAGCCGTGGAGCTGCACCGCCGCACCCGTCCACGACCCGACCACGGGGGCGCTGCTCGGCGCCATCGATCTGACCGGCGGCCCGCAGGTCGCGTCGTCGCAGACGCTCGCGCTGGTGCGCGCCACCGCGGTGGCCGTCGAGAACCACCTGGCGCTGCTGCGGGTGTCCGGCGTCGCGGCGCAACCGGCAGCCCGCAAGCCGCACCTGGTGGTACTCGGCGGGGACCGGCCCCGCTGGGTCACCACCGACAGCTACGGCCATCTGCAGGCCACCCACCTGACCGGCAGGCACGCCGACATCCTGGTGCTGCTGAGCAGGCATCCCGAGGGCCTGTCGGCCGACCATCTCGCCGTCCTGCTCGACGACAAGGACCTCGACGTCGTCACCGTGCGCGCGGAGATGTCGCGGCTGCGCAAGGTCATCGGCGCCGAGAACCTCGGCTCGCGGCCCTACCGGCTGCTGGCGCCGATCACCAGCGACATCGGCGAGGTCTTCGACGCGCTGGACGCCGGCGACGTCGAGGCGGCGCTGAACCGGTACACCGGGCCGCTGCTCACCCAGTCGGTGTCCCCGGCGGTGGCACGGCTGCGCACCCAGCTGTCCGCGACGCTGCGCGAGGCCGTGCTGGCCGAGAGCGCGCAGGGGCGCGTCGGCCTGCTCCGACGCTGGCTCGAGCTGCCCGAAGGCCGCGACGACCGCGACGGATGGCAGGCGCTGCGCGACTGCGCCGGGCTGAACGCCGTCGCCCGCGCCCGCGCGGGTGGGCACCTGGCCGGACTGGATTTCGAATTCGGCTGAACTGCGTCGGGTGATGCAACCGTGCTGCAACGGTGGCGCGCGTACGTTCAGTGACGCACACCACACGAGCAGGAGTACCACTATGACTGTGTATGCCCGACCGGGGACCGACGGCTCGCTGATGTCGTTCAAGCCCCGCTACGAGAATTTCATCGGGGGTCAGTGGGTCCCGCCGAACGCGGGCCGCTACTTCGAGAACCCGACACCGGTGACCGGTGAGTCGTTCACCGAGGTGCCGCGCTCCGACGAGTCCGACATCGAGAAGGCGCTCGACGCCGCCCACACCGCCGCGCCCGCCTGGGGCAAGACCTCGGCCGCCGAGCGCGCCGTGATCCTCAACAAGATCGCCGACCGCATCGAGGAGAACCTCGAATCCATTGCGCTCGCCGAGTCGTGGGACAACGGCAAGCCGATCCGTGAGACCCTGAACGCCGACATCCCGCTGGCCGTGGACCACTTCCGCTACTTCGCCGGATGCATTCGTGCACAAGAGGGATCGCTGTCCGAGGTCGACGTCGACACCGTCGCCTACCACTTCCACGAACCGCTGGGCGTGGTCGGTCAGATCATCCCGTGGAACTTCCCGATCCTGATGGCTGTCTGGAAACTGGCCCCGGCACTGGCCGCGGGCAACGCCATCGTCCTCAAGCCCGCCGAGCAGACGCCCGCCTCGATCCTGTACCTCTTCGAGGTCATCGGCGATCTGCTGCCCGCCGGCGTGGTCAACATCGTCAACGGCTTCGGCGTCGAGGCGGGCAAGCCGCTGGCGTCGAGCAATCGCATCTCCAAGATCGCGTTCACCGGGGAGACCACCACGGGTCGGCTGATCATGCAGTACGCCTCGCAGAACCTGATCCCGGTCACGCTGGAACTCGGCGGCAAGAGCCCGAACATCTTCTTCAACGACGTGATGGCCGCGGCGGACAACTACCAGGACAAGGCGCTCGAGGGCTTCACGATGTTCGCCCTCAACCAGGGTGAGGTGTGCACGTGCCCCTCGCGTTCGCTGATCCAGGCCGACATCTACGACGAGTTCCTGGCGCTGGCCGCGATCCGCACCAAGGCGGTCCGGCAGGGCGATCCGCTTGACACCGAGACGATGATCGGGGCGCAGGCCTCCAACGACCAGCTCGAGAAGATCCTGTCGTACATCGAGATCGGCAAGAGTGAAGGCGCACAGGTGGTCACCGGCGGCGAGCGTGCCCAGCTCGGCGGCGATCTGAACGGCGGCTTCTACGTCGCGCCGACGATCTTCACCGGTCACAACAAGATGCGGCTGTTCCAGGAGGAGATCTTCGGGCCCGTTGTGGCGGTGACGTCGTTCAAGGACTACGACGAGGCCATCAGCATCGCCAACGACACGCTGTACGGACTCGGCGCCGGGGTGTGGAGCCGCGACGGCAACACCGCCTACCGGGCCGGGCGCGACATCAAGGCCGGCCGGGTGTGGACCAACTGCTACCACCAGTACCCCGCGCACGCGGCGTTCGGTGGCTACAAGCAGTCCGGCATCGGCCGCGAGAACCACAAGATGATGCTCGACCACTACCAGCAGACCAAGAACCTGTTGGTCAGCTACAGCGACAAGGCGCTCGGCTTCTTCTGATCTGGCGCGGATCTGCCGCGACCAGACGCAAACTCGCACGGATTCCCTCGATCCGTGCGAGTTTGTGTCTGTTCGGCCATCGATCGTGGACCAAAAGTCCCTTATCCGGCATGGTCTTTCGGCGTGGAATCGAACCATGACCGAGAACACGATGCGCGCTGCCGTTGTCCACCAGCTGGGTTCCCCGCTGACGATCGACGAGCTCGAGCTGCCCAAGCCCGACTACGGCGAAGCGCTGGTGAAGCTCGAGACCTCCGGTGTGTGCCACACCGATCTGCATGCCGCACACGGTGATTGGCCCGTCAAGCCGACGCCGCCGTTCGTCCCCGGCCACGAGGGTTACGGCACCGTCGTCGCCGTCGGCGACGGCGTCGACGATCTGAAGGTGGGGGACAAGGTCGGCAACGCCTGGCTGTGGTCGGCGTGCGGGCGCTGCGAGTACTGCCGAACCGGCTGGGAGACGCTGTGCGAACATCAGCGCAACGGCGGCTACACCGTCAACGGCAGCTTCGGGTCCTACATGCTCGTCAACGCCGCCTACGCCCCCCGCATCCCCGACGGTGTCGATCCCGTCGAGGTCGCGCCGATCCTGTGCGCGGGCGTGACCGTCTACAAGGGCCTCAAGGTCACCGACACGCGCCCGGGACAGTGGGTCGCGATCTCCGGCATCGGCGGCTTGGGCCACGTCGCGGTGCAGTACGCGACCGCGATGGGCCTGCGGGTCGTCGCGATCGACGTGGACGACTCCAAGCTCGCGCTGGCCACCAGCCTCGGCGCCGAGGTCGTCGTCAACGCCCGCACCGCCGACGTCGTCGCCGAGGTGCGCAACGCCACCGGCGGCGTGCACGGCGTGCTGGTCACCGCGGTGCACCCGGAGGCGTTCGGGCAGGCGATCGGGCTGGCGCGGCGCGGCGGCACCATCGTGTTCGTCGGGCTGCCGCCCGGCGACTTCCCGGCGTCGATCTTCGACATCGTGCTCAAGGGCCTGACCATCCGCGGCTCGATCGTCGGGACCCGGCAGGACATGGTCGAAGCGATCGACTTCTTCGCCCGCGGGCTGATCCACCCGACCGTGCACACCGCCGCCCTCGACGACATCAACACCGTGTTCGCCGACATGGAGCAGGGCCGCATCGACGGCAGAGTGGTGATCGACTACCGCTGAGGGGTGGCATGTTTATCCGGCTGCGTTTCTGAGAAGTCCCTGAATGGCTTATCCGGGACACAGGCAGGGAGTGCAGCGTGTCGACGAACTCAGAACGCCGTGTCGCGGAGCATCAGAAGTCCGATGATTATCTGCAGCAGCGCCAGCTGAAATCCGGCAGCGCGGGCTGGCTGCTGCTCGCCGGTCTCGGTGTCGGCTACGTGGTGTCCGGGGACTACTCCGGCTGGAACTTCGGGCTCGCCCAGGGTGGCTTCGGCGGGCTGGCCATCGCAGCGGTGATCATCGCCGCGATGTACCTCGCCCTGGTGCTCGGCATGGCGGAGCTGTCCTCGGCGCTGCCCGCCGCCGGCGGCGGCTACACCTTCGCCCGCCGCGCACTCGGTCCGTGGGGCGGGTTCGCCACGGGCACCGCGATTCTCATCGAGTACTCGATCGCCCCGGCCGCGATCGCGACGTTCATCGGCGCCTACGTCGAGTCGCTCAACCTCTTCGGCATCCGCGACGGGTGGTGGGTGTATCTCGCGGCGTACGCCGTCTTCATCGCCATTCATCTGTCCGGGGTGGGCGAGGCGCTCAAGGTGATGTTCGTGATCACCGCGGTGGCACTCGTCGGCCTGGTCGTCTTCGCGATCGCGGCGGTGGGCCGCTTCGACGCGGCCAACCTCACCGACATCGCCGCCACCGACGCTGCCGGCGCCTCGTCGCTGCTGCCGTTCGGTTACCTCGGCGTCTGGGCGGCGCTCCCGTTCGCGATCTGGTTCTTCCTGGCTGTCGAGGGCGTGCCGCTGGCCGCCGAGGAGGCCACCCGACCGGAACGCAATGTGCCGCGCGGCATCATCGCCGCGATGGGCGTGCTGCTGGTCACCTGCGCGACGGTGCTCGTGCTGGTTCCCGGAGCGGGCGGCGCCGACGCGATGTCCGGCTCGGGCAATCCGCTGGTCGAGGCACTCGGCGACACGACCGCGGCGACCGTCGTCAACTACATCGGCCTGGCCGGGCTGATCGCCAGCTTCTTCTCGATCATCTACGCGTACTCCCGGCAGTTGTTCGCGTTGTCGCGCGCGGGATACCTGCCGACCGCGCTGTCGGTGACGAACCGACGCAAGGCGCCGACGCTGGCGTTGATCGTGCCGGGACTGGTGGGCTTCGCGCTGTCGCTGACCGGGCAGGGCGACCTGCTGCTGAACATGGCGGTGTTCGGCGCCGCGGTCAGCTATGTGCTGATGATGGTCAGCCACATCGTGCTGCGCCGGCGCGAACCGGACATGAACCGTCCCTACCGCACGCCCGGGGGCGTCGTCACCACCGGCTTCGCGCTGGTCATCGCCTCGCTCGCGGTGATCGCCACGTTCCTGGTCCACGTGGTCGCCGCGCTGTGCTGCCTGGGCGTGTTCGCGCTGTTCATGCTGTACTTCGCGATGTACAGCCGGCACCGGCTGGTGTCGAACTCGCCCGACGAGGAATTCGCGATGGTCACCGCGGCCGAGGACACGCTGTCCTGACCGGTGCCGCTGCGCCGGGGAGCGTTTTGACCTGCGGCGACGGCCGCAGGTAAGCTGCCTCGTTGGCGTGCGCTGCGCTTGCTGGAACCTCGGGTCTCCGTCGGTCGCCGGGGCAACGAGAGCGTACGCCTGACCGGCACCCGGACAGTCCGGGATCCACCCGAGAGAAGAAGAGGTAGCGCTGTGCCTACGTACACGCCGAAGGCGGGTGACACCACGCGCACGTGGTACGTCATCGACGCCACGGACGTGGTGCTCGGCCGGCTCGCCGTCGAAGCAGCCAAGCTGCTCCGCGGCAAGCACAAGCCGACGTTCACGCCGAATGTCGACGGCGGTGACTTCGTCATCGTCATCAACGCCGAGAAGATCGCCGTCAGCGGCGACAAGCTGACCAAGAAGTTCGCCTACCGCCACTCCGGGTATCCCGGCGGCCTGCGCCGGCGCTCGATCGGTGAGCTGCTGCTCAAGCACCCGACCCGCGTCGTGGAGAACGCGATCATCGGCATGCTGCCGCACACCAAGCTCAGCCGTCAGGTCCAGAAGAAGCTGAAGGTGTACGCCGGCCCGAATCATCCGCACGCCGCGCAGCAGCCGATTCCGTTCGAGATCAAGCAGGTGGCCCAGTGACCGAACCCGAGTACACGACCGAGACCGTCGAGACCGAGGTCTACGCCGAGTCCGAGGCCGCGCCGCGCGAGCCCATCGTCATCGACCGTCCGATCCAGACCGTCGGCCGCCGCAAGGAGGCCGTCGTCCGCGTCCGCCTGGTGCCCGGCACCGGCCAGTTCCACCTCGACGGCCGCACCCTGGAGAACTACTTCCCGAACAAGGTGCACCAGCAGCTCATCAAGGCGCCGCTGGTCACCGTCGATCGGGTCGATCAGTTCGACATCTACGCCCACCTCGACGGTGGCGGCCCCTCGGGTCAGGCCGGCGCGCTGCGCCTGGCCATCGCCCGGGCGCTCATCATCGTCCAGCCCGAGGACCGGCCTGCGCTCAAGCGCGCCGGCTTCCTCACGCGTGACCCGCGTGCCATCGAGCGCAAGAAGTACGGTCTGAAGAAGGCCCGTAAGGCGCCTCAGTACAGCAAGCGCTGATCACTTTTTCGACACGGCGCCCGGTCGCTCCCCACGGAGTGGCCGGGCGCCGTGCCGTTGCGGTTAGGTTGCTCGCAGAATCGTGTGAGAGGTTGTCACCATGGCTCGACTGTTCGGCACCGACGGCGTGCGCGGAGTCGCCAATCGGGATCTGACCGCCGAATTGGCGATGGCACTGGGTGCCGCGGCGGCGCGGCGGCTCATCAGAGCCGGCACGGCCCGCCGACGGGTCGCCGTGGTGGGCCGCGATCCCCGTGCCAGCGGCGAGATGCTGGAGGCGGCCGTCCTCGCCGGCGTGACCAGCGAAGGTGTCGACGTGCTGCGCGTCGGTGTGCTGCCGACCCCTGCGGTGGCCTACCTGGCCGCCGCCTACGACGCCGACTTCGGCGTGATGATCTCCGCCTCACACAACCCGATGCCCGACAACGGCATCAAGATCTTCGGCTCCGGCGGTCACAAACTCGACGACGACACCGAGGACCGCATCGAGGAGCTGGTGCACCAGGGTCCCGGTGACCGGCCCACCGGCGCGGACATCGGCCGCGTCGTCGACGCCGAGGACGCGCTGCAGCGCTACCTGCGACACGTCGGCACGGCGGCCGCCACCCGCCTCGACTCCCTGACCGTCGTCGTCGACTGCGCCCACGGTGCGGCGTCGACCGCGGCGCCGCTGGCCTATCGCGCCGCCGGCGCCAACGTCATCCCCATCCACGCCGAACCCGACGGCGTGAACATCAACGACGGCTGCGGTTCGACGCACATGGAGTCGCTGCGGTCGGCAGTGGTGTCCTACGGGGCCGACCTCGGCCTCGCGCATGACGGCGACGCCGACCGCTGCCTGGCCGTCGACGCGCACGGCCGGGTCATCGACGGCGACGCGATCATGGTGGTGCTGGCGCTGGCGATGCAGGAGGCCGGCGAGTTGGCGCGCAACACGCTGGTGGCGACCGTGATGAGCAACATGGGTCTGCACCTGGCGATGCGGGCGGCCGGCATCGATGTCCGCACCACCGGTGTCGGGGACCGCTACGTGCTCGAGGAACTGCGCGCCGGGGCGTTCGCGCTGGGCGGCGAACAATCCGGACACATCGTGCTCCCCGGTTTCGGCACCACCGGCGACGGCATCGTCACCGGCCTGCGGTTGATGGCGCGGATGGCCCAGACCGGACGCAGCCTGGCCGAGCTCGCCGCGCCGATGCAGACGCTGCCGCAGGTGCTGATCAACGTCGAGGTGGCGGACAAGGCGACGGTCGCCGACGCGCCGTCGGTGCGTGACACGGTGGCCGCCGTCGAGGCCGAGCTCGGGGACACCGGCCGAATTCTGTTGCGTCCCTCCGGGACCGAACAGGTGGTCCGGGTGATGGTGGAGGCCGCCGACGAGGACACCGCGCGGCAGCTGGCGGTGCGGGTCGCGGAGTCGGTCAGCGCCGAGAGCTGACGCCGGGGCGGAACCATCCGGGCGTCTCCTGCGTCCAACTCCATATGGGGACCACAGGTGTCGACGTGCCGAGGGTGCGGGCGATCGCGCGCGAATACGAGACAGCGGCGGGTATCGTCGACAGCGTCGCGCGAAACCAGCTGGGCGCCTTGGTGTTCGGCGGAGCGACGGCCGGTCGCGCGTACGTCGCGCACGGGGAGGCGTTGCGTGGCGCGCTCGACGACGTGGTGCTGGCGCTGCGGCACTGGTCCCGGGCGGCAGCGGAGATCGCGGCGGTGCTGCGGTCCTCCGCCGACCGTTACGTCGACGCGGACGCGCGCGCCGCCGAGCGGGTGGGGTAGTGGTCGCGGAGTTCGACGTGCCGGGCCGGTTGGCGCAGGGCCGCCCCGCGGTGGACACGGTGGCACAGTACGTGTGGGCCAGTCGTCAGGTGGGGTATCAGCATCCGGACCTCACGCTGCACGTCGGCCAGCTGCGCGACTGGTACGACACCGAAGGCGGCATGAATCTCACTGCTCTGCAGCAGGATTGCGCGGCTTTCGACGCTGCGGTGCGCGCTGCCGACGAGGCGTTGGCGGTCCAGGAGCGACAGTTGGCGGCGCTGCCGGCGGCCTGGGAGGGGGTGGGCGCGCAGGCGTCGCAGGACTTCCTGCAGCGCCATGGCCTCGCGGCGGCCGGGGTGGCGGCCGCGGTGCGCACGGCCGCCGACACGCTGCGCCGGCTGTCCGAGCAGTTGTGGCAGGCCGTCGACGCCAAGGTCGACGCCGTCGTGGCCGTCGAGGCGGATGTCGGCGCCGCGCGAACGGACTGGCTGGCGGCGTCGGCCGCGGTCATCTCCGGGGTGGGGGACCGGGCTGCCGCCGCCGAACTGGTCGACAGTGCGGTGAAGCCGTTCGTGGACAGCCGGATTCGCACCGCCTGGCTCTCCGCCGTGCAGTCTGCGGGTGCGGCGGTGGCCGATGCCTATCAGGGCGCCACCGCCGAGATCCGCGCCGGGTCGCACGCCAGGTTCGAGATCCCCGGTGACCTCGGACCGACGCCACCATCCCCGATGCATCGTGAGATACCCGCCCCGGCGACCGCATCGGCTCCGGCGCCCGCGTCCGCGCCCCCGCCTGCGCCGGCCGCGACGCCTGTCGCTCCGGTGCCGACGATGCCGTCGGCATGGGAACCGCCGCCCCCGCCTGCGGCCGCTGCTCCGCTTGCACCCCCGCCGGCACCCGCCCCGATGGCCCCGGCGATGGGCGCCCCAATGCCTGACCTCGGTGGCGGCAGCGGTCTCGGCGGTGGTGCGTTGCCGGCCGTCGGCCAGCGGTTCGCGGACGCATTGAGCGGACTGCTGGGCGGCGGCGGGACGAGCGAAGCGGGCCTCGAGCCGCCCGGCCTGGAACCACCTCAGCTCGACCCACCGGAGCCGACCGACGAGGAGGACGAGCCCGAGGAGGACGAACCCGAGGAGGACGAGGACGAACCCGAGGAGGACGAAGCCGAGGAGGACGAGACCACCGACGAGGAGTCCGAGGACCCGCCCGTCGAATCCGGCGAATCGGTCGAACCCGTCGAGCCAGTCGAGCCCGTCGAGACGCCACCGCCCACACCGCCACCGCCACCGCCTCCGGCCGAGCCGCTCCCGCCGCTCGACGACGAGCGGACGCCGTGCGCGATCGCCGCCGACGAAGTCCCTCAGGTCGGCGAACCACCGGAGTAGCCTCCGCGGCGTGAGACTGCGATTCGGCGAGGCCGCGGTTCTGTTCGTGGTCGGCGGCCTCGCCGCACTGATCGGCGACCACAGCCACGTGGTGACCGGCACGACGGTCTACCTGACCGACGGGGTGCCGTTCGTCTGGAGCAGCCCGTTCTGGTTCCCGCTGCTGGTGGGGGCCGCGACGGTGTCACTGGCCGAGCTGCGGCTGCACCTGCCGACCCTCCGCAGCGACGTGACGGGCAGACAGGCCCTCGCCGGCGTGGCCGCGGTCGTGGGCATGTACGTCACGACCGCGCTGCTGCACGGCAGACCCGTGCTCCCCGCGACCGCGTTGATCTGCGTCGCCGCCGTCCTCGTCTGGTGCGCGCTCGGCGACATGCCCGGCGCGGTCTGCGGAACCGCCGTGGCGATCGTCGGTCCGGCCGTCGAGATCGGGCTGGTCCGGCTCGGCGTCTTCGCCTACAACCCGGGCTCCGACGCGCTGTTCGGCGTCGGCCCGTTCCTGGTGCCCCTGTACTTCGCGTTCGGGGTCGTCGTCGCGTCGATGGCCGAGCTGGCCGTGGCGCGGCGCCCGCAGCTCCTCGCGCCGGTGTGCGACACCGTCAGCCGCGGGCGAGGTGCCGGCTGATCACCAGCCGCTGGATCTGGTTGGTGCCCTCGAAGATCTGCATGATCTTGGCTTCGCGCATGTAGCGCTCCACGCGGTAGTCGCGGGTGTACCCCGCGCCGCCGAACACCTGCACCGCATCGGTGGTCACCTTCATGGCCGCGTCGGTGGCGGTCAGCTTGGCCACCGACGCCTGCCGCGAGTACGCCATGCCGGCGTCGCGGCGCCGGGCCGCGTCCAGGTACGTCGCCCGTGCCGCATCGACCGCGGCGGCCATGTCGGCCAGCACGAACGCGAGTCCCTGATGGTCGATGATCTTGCGGCCGAACGTCGTCCGCTCCTGGCTGTACGCCACCGCCGCGTCGAGCGCGGCCTGCGCGAGCCCGACCGCGACGGCCGCGATGCCCAACCGGCCGGAATCCAGGGCACTGAAGGCGATCTGCAGGCCCTGCCCCTCGGCGCCGATCCGGCGGCCGGCGTCGAGGAACGCGTCGTCGTAGTGTGCCGCGGTGGTCGGCACGGCGTGCAGGCCCATCTTCTCCTCCGGCCTGCCGAAGCTCAGCCCCTCGGTGTCGCGGGGCACGAGGAAGCACGAAATACCCTGTGCGCCTTCACCGGTCCGGGCGAAGAGGTTGTAGAAGTCGGCGATGCCGCCGTGGGTGATCCAGGCCTTCGATCCGGTGATGCGGTAGCCGCCGTCGACGGCGGTCGCCTTGCATGTCAGCGCGGCCGCGTCGGAGCCGGCCTGCGGCTCGGACAGGCTGTAGGCGCCGATCGTCGAGCCGCCGAGCATGTCGGGCAACCACCGGTCGCGCTGCTCGTCGGTGCCGAACGTCATCAGCGGATGACACGACAGACCGTGCACGCTGACGGCCACCGCCACGGCCGCCCAGCGCGCCGCGATCTCCTCGAGCACCTGCAGGTACACCTCGTAGGGCTGACCTCCGCCGCCCCAGTCCTCGGGATACGGCAGGCTCAGCAGCCCGGCCTCGCCCAGGGTGGCGAACACGCCGTCGGGATAGGTCTCGTCCCTCTCGTGCCGGTCGACGACGGGATCGAGCACCTTGTCGGAGATCTGGCGGGCGAGGTCGATGAGCTCATGCGCCTCGTCGGTGGGAAGCAACCGGTCCACAGGCATACGGCGGACAGTACTACAGGACCGTCTGCAGTACTATCAGCCGGGTGAGCACGCCCGCGTTCGCGACCCGTCGGCGCACGGAGCTGTTCGATGCGCTGGTCGCGCTCTTCCTCGCCGAGGGGTTCGCGCACCTGACGCTCGATGACATCGCGGCGCGGCTGCGCTGTTCCAAATCCACGCTCTACACGCTGGCGGGCAGCAAGGAGCAGCTGGTGGCGGCCGCCACGGTGCACTTCTTCCGGTCGGCGACCGCGTTCGTCGAAACACAGGTGGCCGCCGCCGACGGCGCCCGCGAGCGCATCGCGGCGTACCTGTCGGCGGTGGGCGCCGCGCTGGACCCGGCATCGGATCAGTTCATGGCGGACCTCGACGCCTTCGCCCCGGCCCGCGCCACCTACGAGAAGAACACCCGCATCGCGGCGCGGCGGGTGCAGGAACTGATCGCGGCCGGCGTGGCCGCGGGTGAGTTCCGCGACGTGCACGCCGCGTTCGCCGCCGAGTTGGTCGCGACGATGATGGTGGGCATCCAGCAGCGCGCCGTGCGCGAGCGCACCGGCCTCGACGACGCGGACGCCTACCGCGAGCTGGCCGCGATCCTCACCGGCGGCATCCAGGCCTGAGTCACAGCGTGGTGACGTAGCCCCCGTCGATGCGGACATCGGCGCCGGTGATGTTGGTGGCGCGGTCCCCGGCCAGGAACACCGTGAGGTCGGCGACCTCCTGCGGTGTGGTGAAGCGTCCCGTCGCCGCTCCGGCGGCCACCGAGTCCACCACCTGCTCGGGGGAACCGCCACTGGCGGAGGCGAATTGGGCCGCGACGCCGTCGTCGGCGAGCCACAGGTCGGTGGCGACGGGACCGGGACTGATGGTGTTCACGCGAATGCCCTGCGGCCCGAACTCTTTCGAGAGGCTCTTGGTGTAGTTGGCCAGCGCCGCCTTGGTGGCGCTGTAGTCGATGATGTTCCATTCCGGCAGTGTCGCGTTGACCGATCCGATCATGACGATCGCGCCACCGCCGCGGGCCAGTAGATGGGGGATCGCTTCGCGGGTGGTGCGCACGGCGGACAGGAAGTTCAGCGACCAGGCGGCGGTCCAGTCGTCGTCGGTCACCGACTGGGAACCGTCGAATCGCGGTGTGACGGCACCGGCGTTGTTGACCAGGATGTCGACGCCGCCGCGCTCGGCCGCCGCGGCGACGAGTGCTTTCGGCCCCTGCGCGGTGGACAGATCTGCGGTGACGAACGTCGCGGTGCCTGCAGCCTCGAGCGCCTCCAGTCCTGCGCTGTTGTGGCGGGCGCCCGCGACGACGAAGGCGCCCGCGGCGGTCAGTGCCTCGCTGATCGCCAGGCCGATGCCCTTGCTGGCTCCGGTGACGACGGCGATCTTGTCGGTGAGGTCGATGCGCATAGGTCGGCACTCTGCCAGGGCAGTCGTGGATCGGCCGGTCAATCGGCCAGGTTGAAGGCCTTCACCACCTTGGTCGGCGTGACGCGCACGATCAGTTCGCCCGGCACGCCGTTGCGCCGGCCGAATTCCTCGGCCCGGTCGGCGCCCATGTACCGGCCGCCGATGCGGGTGGCCACGGCGATCAGCTCGTCGGGGTCCTCGCTGGTGGCCGCGGTGCCCTGCACCTGGACGAACGAGAACGGCGGCCGTTCGTCGTCGACGCAGATGACCACCCGCGGATCCCGGGCCAGCGCGCGGCCCTTGGCGGTGTCCCTCCCGGTGTTGAAGACGAGGTCGCCGCCGTCCACGACGAACCACACCGGCGCGACGAGCGGGCGACCGTCCGAGGCGAGGTACCCCAATTTCGCGGTGCGGGTGCCCTCGGACAGGAAGGCGATGACGTGGTCGTCGAGGCCGGTCGGTTCGGTCACATCAGCGACTGTAGTTCCTCGACCCACGTCACGGTCTCGCGTCGATCGCCCGTCAGCGGATGCACCAGCAGCGTCGTCACGCCGGCTTCGGCGAACGCCGCCACCCGCTCCTTGACGAAGCCGCGCGGACCCACCAGCGACACCTGGCGTACCAGCTCGTCGGGCACCGCGTCGATCGCCTCGGTCTTCTTGCCCGCGAGGTACAGATCCTGAATGTGATCGGCCACCTCGCCGAAGCCGTAGCGGGTCGCGAGGTTGTGGTAGAAGTTGCGTCCCCGCGCGCCCATGCCGCCGATGTAGAGCGCCAATTGTGGCTTTGCCCAAGCCAATCGATCGTCCACGTGGTCGCCGATGGCCAGGCTCGCGCTCACCATGACGTCGAGCGGTCCGAGCGCCGGGTCGCGCTTGGCCGCGCCGGCCCGCAGCGCGTCGCCCCAGACCTCGTCGGCCTTCTCCGGGTAGAAGAACACCGGCTGCCAGCCCTCCGCGATCTCGGCGGTCAGCTCGACGTTCTTCGGACCCAGGGCGGCGATGGTGATCGGGATCCGTTCGCGCACAGGATGATTGATGAGCTTCAGCGGCTTTCCGAGCCCGGTTCCCCTCTCGGCCGGCAGCGGCACCTGATAGTGCTTGCCCTGGTAGTCGATGCGTTCGCGGCGCCAAACCTGCCGGCAGATCTCGACCACCTCTCGGGTGCGGCCCAGCGGCGCGTCGAACGGCACGCCGTGGAAGCCCTCCACCACCTGCGGCCCGGAGGTGCCCAGTCCGAGCCGGAAGCGGCCGTCGGAGACGTAGTCGAGTCCGGCCGCCGTCATCGCCATCAGGGCCGGGGTGCGGGTGTAGATCGGGACGACGCCCGTGCCAAGCTCGATCCGCGAGGTGCGGGCCGCGAGGAAGCCGAGCTGGCTGATCGCGTCGTAGGAGTACGCCTCGGCGACCAGCGCGATGTCCGCGCCGACCTTCTCGAGTTCGACGACCTCGTCGACCGCATCGAGAAAGCCGCCCGCATAGCTGAGAAAGATGCCCGTCCGCATTCACTACATATACACCCAACCAGTTGGTTGGGAGCAGCCCGGGCTCAGGGCTTGAGCAGCGCGACGACCTTGTTCTCCAGATCGACAGGGTCGTCGGAGAACGGATCCATCACCGTCGTCTTGGGGAGTACGGCCTCCGGATCGGCGAAATCCTTGTACGGCCCCTTGCCCTTGTCGCTGGTGAGCATGTGCAGCAGATAGCCCGTCATCAGCGCCCGCACGATGCGCTGCGTGCCCTTGTCGGCGCCGGGCAACCCGACCACGGTCGCGAGTCGCCTGCCCTCGACCAGGCCGCCCGCCTTCGTCTTGGAGGTGCTGCGCAGCGTCGCCGACTTCCACGCCCGCGCCAGTTCGACGGCGTTCGAGCGCAGCGTCATCGGGTCACCGGGGTCGACCAGGATCAGCCCCGGAACGGTCAGGCCGGAAGCGGGCTGCTCGGCCGGCGGGCTGGAGACCAGCGGGTACGCCGCGAACACCGCCCTCGGCTTCGCCGGCATCCCGGCCGCCGCGAACACCGCGGCCGATGCGCCGAAACCGTGGCCGGCGACCGCCAGCTTGCCCGGGTGCACGCTGATGTCCCCGGTGCCCAATCGCACCCCGGCGATGATGTCCAGCGTGGTGCCCAGGTCGTAGGCCAGGTTGAGCACCGACGGCGCCAGCGACGTCTCGGTGTTCGGCGCTGCCGCCACGATGCCCCACGACGCCAGATGCTCGAGCGTGCCGTCGTAGCGCTCGGCCGATGTGATCCAGTCGTGGCCGAACGCCACACCGGGCAGATTCTTGCCGGTCGCCGGGGTGTAGACGGTGCCGGGAAGACCGGCAAAGGCCAGGTCACCGCGCAGAACCTTGTGCGGGCCGCGGCGGGTCAACGCGCTGAAGAGCTTCTTCGTGCTGGCCACGCGACGACCGTATCCCACCCGGGTGGACAGCGTGTTCTGCCGTACCCTGGTTGGCTATGTGCGGAATCGTCGGCTACGTCGGGCAGCGCCCTGCCTGCGGGATCGTCGTCGATGCGCTGCGCCGCATGGAATACCGGGGTTACGACTCCTCGGGCGTGGCGCTGGTCGACGGGCAGGGCGGTCTCACGGTGCAGCGCAAGGCGGGCCGGTTGGCCAACCTCGAAGCGGCGCTGACCGAGGCCGGCGAGGACAGCCTGGTCGGGTCGACCGGGCTCGGACACACCCGCTGGGCCACCCACGGCAGGCCGACCGACCGCAACGCCCACCCGCACCGCGACGCAAGCGGCAAGGTCGCGGTCGTGCACAACGGGATCATCGAGAACTTCACGGTGCTGCGCGCCGAGTTGGAGGCCGCCGGCGTGGAGTTCGCCAGCGACACCGACACCGAGGTCACCGTGCACCTGGTGGCCCGCGAATACGACGCCGGCGCCCACGCCGGTGACTTCCCGGCGTCGGTGCTGGCGGTGCTGAGGCGCCTCGAGGGCCACTTCACGCTGGTCTTCGCCCACGCCGACGATCCGGACACCATCGTCGCGGCCCGCCGGTCCACGCCGCTGGTCCTCGGGGTCGGCGAGGGGGAGATGTTCGTCGGGTCCGATGTCGCGGCGTTCATCGAGCACACCCGCGAGGCGGTCGAGCTGGGCCAGGATCAGGCGGTCGTGGTGACCGCGGACGGCTACCGGATCACCGACTTCGACGGTCGCGACACCGACGATTTCCGGGCCTTCCACATCGACTGGGACACCTCCGCCGCCGAGAAGGGCGGCTACGACTACTTCATGCTCAAGGAGATCGCCGAGCAGCCCGCCGCGGTGTCCGACACGCTGCTGGGCCACTTCGTGGACAACCGCATCGTGCTCGACGAGCAGCGCCTCTCCGATCAGGAACTGCGCGACATCGACAAGGTGTTCGTGGTCGCGTGCGGCACGGCCTACCACTCGGGGCTGCTGGCCAAGTATGCGATCGAGCACTGGACGCGGCTGCCCGTCGAGGTCGAGCTGGCCAGCGAGTTCCGCTACCGCGATCCCGTGCTCGACAGCCACACCCTGGTGGTGGCCATCTCGCAGTCGGGGGAGACCGCCGACACACTGGAGGCGGTGCGCCACGCCAAGGAGCAGAAGGCCAAGGTGCTGGCGGTGTGCAACACCAACGGCAGCCAGATCCCGCGCGAATGCGACGCGGTGCTCTACACCCGCGCCGGCCCGGAGATCGGGGTCGCGTCGACGAAGACGTTCCTCGCCCAGATCGCGGCGAACTATCTCGTCGGTCTGGCCCTGGCCCAGGCGCGGGGCACCAAGTACCCCGACGAGGTCGCGCGTGAGTACCACGACCTGGAGGCCATGCCCGATCTGATCGCGCGGGTGCTCGCCACCGCCGAGCCGGTCATCGCGCTGGCCAAACAGTTCGCGTCGTCGCAGACGGTGCTGTTCCTGGGCCGCCACGTCGGCTACCCGGTCGCGCTCGAGGGTGCGCTCAAGCTCAAGGAACTGGCCTACATGCACGCCGAGGGCTTCGCCGCCGGCGAGCTCAAGCACGGCCCGATCGCGCTGATCGAGGACGATCTGCCGGTGATCGTGGTGATGCCGTCACCGAAGAACGCGGCGACGCTGCACTCCAAGCTGCTGTCGAACATCCGGGAGATCCAGGCCCGCGGCGCCGTCACGATCGTCATCGCCGAGGAGGGCGACGACACCGTGCGGCCCTACGCCGACCACCTCATCGAGATCCCGGCGGTGTCCACGCTGTTCCAGCCGCTGCTGTCGACCATCCCGATGCAGCTGTTCTCGGCCGGCGTGGCGCAGGCCCGCGGTTACGACGTCGACAAGCCCCGCAACCTGGCGAAGTCGGTTACCGTCGAGTAACCCTTTGACCAGGGCGGTTATGACTCTTGTGTCAATTAAGGAAGAATTAAGGGCGATCTGTTAACGCTGCCCGCCCCGGCATCGATATACCCGGTTAGAACCGTTATGCAAGCAGCGGTCGCCGGTGCCACGCGCCCGGCGGAGGACGGAATCCCCGTCACTGCGGCCCACGCCGCAAGACCTGCAGCAACAGACTCGCGAGCTCGCCATGTGCCGGGCGGCGGTGTCTGTCCGACCCCCGGGGGCGAAACGATGAATGTCAGTGAGCAACACCGCGGCCGCTTCGTGGTCAGGCCGCGACGCGACGGCGCGACCCTGGTCCTGCATGTCGAGGGCGACCTCGACGTGCTGACCGCACCGACGCTGGGAACCCATCTCGACGTGGCGCTGACCGACAACCCGTCGGTGCTGATCGTCGACATCACCGACGTGGGCTTCCTGTCGTCGGCCGGCATCAGCATGCTCGTCGAGACCCACCGCCTGACCTCCCGGGCGGGGATCTCGCTGCGCGTCGTGGCCGACGGGCCCGCGACCGCACGGCCGATGCGCATGATGCGCATCGACGAGATCATCGACCTCTACCCGACGGTGGCCGACGCGCTGAGCGGCACGAAAGCCCGTTAGCGACAGCGCTATTGGCGAGCGGTCTGCTGATACAGCGCCAGCTTCCAGCCATCGCCGGTGCGCCGGTAGACCGACGACATCGCACCGATGAACGGTGCGTCGTTGCCGTCGCGCCACCCGGTGCCGGTGTACACCAGCGCCGCGGTGTCCTCGGCGATCGTGATCATCTGCACGTCGTCGATCGCGTAGCGCGCCCACGGCGGTGACTGGCCGAGCGCCGAGACCACCGTGGCGCGATCCATCACGGCGCCGTTGGCCAGCACCATCAGCGCGTCGTCGGTCATCACGTCGCCGTAGAACCGGTCGCCGGTGCCGTCGCACAGCGACCTCCAGCCGG
This sequence comes from Mycolicibacterium chlorophenolicum, assembly GCF_001044235.1. GTDB lineage: Bacteria > Actinomycetota > Actinomycetes > Mycobacteriales > Mycobacteriaceae > Mycobacterium > Mycobacterium chlorophenolicum. The sequence continues at coordinate 74,030 of NZ_JYNL01000054.1, forward strand.
CGTGTTCGAGGGCAAGCAACTCCTCACTCACAGGGGAATCCGTCATGGTCGCCGGGTACCCACGTACCGTGATTCGAATGCGGTACTACTACACCGCCCAGCAGATCCGCGACGCGGAAGCACCGCTTCTCGCGGCCCTGCCGCCGGGGGGACTGATGCGCAGGGCCGCGTTCGGCCTGGCCACCGCGATCGCCCGCGAGTTGGGCACGGTGTCCGGCAAGACGGTGTGCGCCGTTGTCGGCTCGGGGGACAACGGTGGCGACGCGCTGTGGGCCGCGACGTTCCTGCGCCGCCGCGGCGCCGGGGCGGCCGCGGTCCTGCTCAACCCCGAGCGCACCCACCGCGCCGCGCTGGCCGCGTTCCGCAAGGCCGGCGGCCGGATCGTCGAGAGTGTACCTGCAGCAACGGATCTGGCGATCGACGGGGTCGTCGGCATCTCAGGGTCCGGACCGCTGCGCCCGGCCGCGGCCGAGGTGTTCGACGCCGTCGAGCAGGCCGGCATCCCGGTGGTCGCGGTCGATCTGCCCAGCGGCGTCGACGTCGCGACCGGCGCTGCCGACGGCGCACACGTCAAGCCCGCGCTCACGGTGACCTTCGGCGGCCTCAAACCCGTGCACGCGCTCGGCCATTGCGGCCGTGTGGAACTCGTCGACATTGGCCTCGACCTGCCGCCCTCGGACATCCGCGGCTTCGACGCCGCCGACGTCGCCGCCCGCTGGCCGCTGCCCGGCCGCAGCGACGACAAGTACACCCAGGGCGTGACCGGCGTGATGGCCGGCTCGTCCACCTACCCGGGGGCGGCGATCCTGTGCACCGGCGCTGCGGTGGCCGCCCACTCCGGCATGGTCCGCTACGCGGGAACCGCTGCCGCCGAAGTGGTTTCGCACTGGCCCGAGGTGATCGCCACCCCGGGTTACGCCACCGCGGGCCGGGTGCAGGCCTGGGTGGTCGGCCCGGGGCTCGGCACCGACGAGACCGGGGCGGCCGCACTGTGCTTCGCGCTGGAGACCGATCTGCCCGTCCTCGTCGACGCCGACGGCCTGACGATCCTGGCCGCCCATCCCGACCTCGTCGCCGGACGCAGCGCGCCGACGGTGCTCACCCCGCACGCCGGCGAATTCGCCCGGCTGGCGGGCGGTCCGCCCGGGGACGACCGGATCGCGGCCACCCGTGGCCTGGCCGACCGCCTCGGCGTCACCGTGCTGCTCAAAGGCAACGTGACCGTCGTCGCCGAACCGGACGGACCCGTCTACCTCAACGTCGCGGGCGGGTCGTGGGCGGCCACCGCGGGTTCGGGTGACGTGCTGTCCGGCGTCATCGGCGCGCTGCTGGCCTCGGGCCTCCCGCCCGGCGAGGCCGCCGCGGCGGCCGCGTTCGTGCATGCCCGCGCGGCCGAACTCGCCGCCCTCGATCCCGGCCCGGCGCCGGCACCGACGTCGTCGTCACACATCCTGGCTCATCTGCGAACGGCGCTCGGCTCGATCCTCTAAAAAGGACGTCATGCCCAACGTTTCGCGCCACACGTCGTTGACCCCCGCCTATTGCGGCCGTCTGTCCACCTCACCGATCCCGGCCCTGCGCCTGCCCGACGAGTCGATGGACTCGGAGCAGACGTACCGGTTCATCCACGACGAGCTCATGCTCGACGGCAGCTCGCGGCTCAACCTGGCGACGTTCGTGACGACGTGGATGGACCCCGAGGCGGGGCAGCTGATGTCGGAGACGTTCGACAAGAACATGATCGACAAGGACGAGTACCCGGTCACCGCCGCGATCGAGCAGCGCTGCGTGTGCATGGTGGCCGACCTGTTCCACGCCGAGGATCTGCGCGACGACGACCCGTCCACGGCGATCGGGGTGTCGACGGTGGGCTCCAGCGAGGCGGTGATGCTGGCGGGCCTGGCGATGAAGTGGCGGTGGCGCCAGCAGTTGGAGGCGGCCGGGCAGGACTGGAAGGGCCGCACCCCGAACATGGTGATGGGCTCCAACGTGCAGGTGGTGTGGGAGAAGTTCTGCCGCTACTTCGACGTGGAGGCGCGCTATCTGCCGATGGAGCACGGCCGCTACGTGATCACTCCCGAGCAGGTGCTCGACACGGTCGACGAGGACACCATCGGCGTGGTCGCGATCCTGGGCACCACGTTCACCGGCGAGCTCGAACCCGTCGGCGACATCTGCGCGGCGCTCGACGGGCTGGCGGCCGACAAGGGCCTCGACATCCCGGTGCACGTCGACGCGGCCAGCGGCGGTTTCGTGGTGCCGTTCCTGCACCCCGACCTGGTGTGGGACTTCCGACTGCCGCGGGTGGTGTCGATCAACGTCAGCGGGCACAAGTACGGGCTGACGTATCCGGGGATCGGGTTCGTGGTGTGGCGCAACGCCGAGCATCTGCCCGAGGAACTGGTGTTCCGGGTCAACTACCTCGGCGGCGACATGCCCACGTTCACGCTGAACTTCTCCCGGCCGGGCAACCAGGTGGTCGGGCAGTACTACAACTTCCTGCGGCTGGGGCGCGACGGCTACACCACGGTGATGCACTGCCTGTCCGACACCGCCCAGTGGCTGGCGCGCGAGCTGGCCGCCATGGCAGGGCCGGACAACAAGCAGGTGTTCGAGGTGATCTCCGACGGCTCGGCGATCCCGGTGGTGGCGTTCAAGCTGGTCGAGGGCACCAACTACACCGTGTTCGACGTTTCGGCGCTGCTGCGCAGCTACGGCTGGCAGGTGCCGGCCTACACGATGCCCGACGACGCCAGCGATGTCGCGGTGCTGCGCATCGTGGTGCGCGAGGGCTTCTCGGCGAACCTGGCGCGCGCACTGCGCGACGACCTGGTGGAGGTGCTCGCGAAGCTGGACCGGACCGGTGTCGGCGGGTTCTCCGACGAGGAGCACTTCGCCCACTGACCCGTCCGCGGCGACCGCCTGGGACAATCGGGGGCGGTGATCAACGCTCCGAAAACGACCCAGCACACGCCGGTGGCGATCGTCGACCTCGACGCCATCGCGCACAACGTCTCCGTGCTGCGCGAACGCGCCGGCTCGGCCGCGGTGATGGCCGTGGTGAAGGCCGACGGCTACGGCCACGGCGCCCCCGAGGTGGCCCGCGCGGCGCTGGCCGCCGGCACCGCCGAACTGGGCTGCGCGACGATCGACGAGGCACTGGTGCTGCGCCGCGAGGGCATCACCGCCCCCGTGCTGGCGTGGCTGCACCCGCCCGGCACCGATTTCGCGCCCGCGCTGACCGCCGATGTGGAGGTGGCGGTGTCGTCACGGCGGCAGGTCGACGAGGTGCTCGCCGCCGCGGGCCGGACCGGGCGGACCGCGACCGTGACGGTCAAGGCCGATACCGGGCTCAGCCGCAACGGGGTCGAGCCCGCCGAGTTCCCGGCGGTGATCGACGCGCTGCGTGCCGCGGCCTCCGACGGCGCGGTCCGGATCCGCGGGCTGATGTCGCACCTGGCCCACGGCGACGTCCCCGAGCACCCGTTCAACGACGTGCAGGCGCAGCGGCTGACCGATCTGGCCGCGCTGGCCCGCGACCGCGGCGTCCGCTTCGACCTGGTGCACCTGAGCAACTCACCGGCGGCGCTGACGCGACCGGACCTCGCGTTCGACATGGTCCGGCCCGGGATCGCGGTGTACGGGCAGACACCCATCCCCGAGCGCGGTGATCTGGGACTGCGGCCCGCGATGACGGTGACGTGTCCGGTGACGATGGTGCGCTCCGTGCGCGCCGGTGACGGGGTGTCCTACGGGCACACCTGGGTCGCCGACCGCGACACCACGCTCGCGCTGATCCCGGCCGGCTACGCCGACGGGGTGTTCCGCGCGTTGAGCAACCGGATGGCCGTGCAGATCAACGGCCGGCGCTACCCGAACGTCGGGCGCATCTGCATGGACCAGTTCGTGGTGGACCTCGGGCCGGGTCCGGTCGACGTGACCGAGGGCGACGAGGCGATCCTGTTCGGCCCGGGCACCGAGGGGGAGCCGACCGCGCAGGACTGGGCCGACCTGCTCGGCACGATCAACTACGAGGTGGTCACCAGCCCGCGCCGGCGGATCGTGCGGGCCTACCGCGGGGGTTCGCGATGAGCACGGCCAACCGGGCCGGGTGGCTGGCCGGCGCGGCGGGCATCGCCGCCGTCGGGTCGGCGGCGGGCGTCACGGCCGCGCGGTCGTTGCGGCGCCGGGTGACCGCCGAGGATCCGCACCGCGACGAGGATTTCGAACTGCTGGACGCCGACCGCAGCACCGTGGTGACGACCCCCGACGGGGTGCCGCTGGCGGTACGCGAGGTCGGGCCGCTGAATGCGCCGCTGACCGTGGTGTTCGCGCACGGTTTCTGTCTTCGCATGGGCTCCTTCCATTTTCAGCGCGCCCGGCTCACCGAGCAGTGGGGCGATCAGGTCCGCATGGTGTTCTACGACCAGCGCGGGCACGGTCAGTCCGGGGAGGCGTCGCCGGAGACCTACACCGTCGAGCAGCTGGGCCAGGACCTCGAGAGCGTGCTGGCGGTGATGGCCCCGCGCGGGCCGGTCGTGCTCGTCGGACACTCCATGGGCGGCATGACCGTGCTCTCGCATGCGCGCCAGTACCCGCAGCGCTATCCCACGCGCGTCGTCGGTGCGGCACTGATCGCGTCTGCGGCCGAAGGGGTTTCGCGGTCACCGCTGGGGGAGATCCTGAAGAACCCGGCGCTGGAGGCGATCCGGTTCGGCGCGCGGTACGCCCCGAAGACCGTGCACCGGTTCCGCGGCGCCGGCCGGGCGGTGATCGGGCCGATCCTGCGCGCGGCGTCCTACGGTGACGAGAAGATCAGCCCGAGCGTGGTGGCGTTCTCGGAGAAGATGATGCACGACACCCCGATCACCACGTTGGTCGAATTCCTGCACGCGCTGGAGGTGCACGACGAGACTGCGGGGCTGACGACGCTGCGCAAGGTGCCGACGCTGATCGCCTGCGGCGACCACGACCTGCTGACGCCGATGGAGTACTCGCAGGAGATGGCCGTGGCGCTGCCGAAGTCCGAACTGGTGATCGTCGGCGGCGCAGGACATCTGGTGCAGCTGGAGAACCCGGAGATCATCGACGAGGCACTGGTGCGGTTGGTCGAACGTTCGACGCCGTCGAAGTTGGTGGCGCTGACGCGGCGGGTGCGGGATCGGGTGCGTAACCATGGCTGACGGCTCGGGAGCCACCGAGCTGCTCACCGCCGAGGACACCCTCGCGTTCGGTGCGGACCTGGGCCGGCAGCTGCGCGCCGGGGACGTCGTCGTGCTGTCCGGTCCGCTCGGTGCCGGAAAGACGGTGCTGGCGAAGGGGATCGCGCAGGGCATGGATGTCGAGGGTCCGGTCATCTCGCCGACCTTCGTGCTCGCGCGGGTGCACCGGGCGCGTCAGGCCGGCGCCCCGACGATGGTCCACGTGGACCTGTACCGGCTGCTCGACCAGGCGTCGGTCGATCTGCTCGCCGAACTGGACTCGCTGGATCTGGACACCGATCTCGATGACGCGGTCGTGGTGGTCGAGTGGGGCGAGGGGGTGGCCGAACGACTCTCCGANGCCGGCACACTCGACTGACCCTGATCATCAGTGACAATGAACGACACGGTCACAATCCCCGCACTCGGCGAGGTCAACGTGACCGATTGCAGCAGTTGCTGATACACCGACACCGATGTCCGCACCGCGATCTGGCAGTGGAGCATGCCGTGAGCAGACTGGTCCTGGCGATCGACACCGCCACCCCGGCGGTGACCGCCGGTGTGGTGCGCCTCGGCGACGAGGTCGAGCTGTTGGCCGAACAGGTCACGGTGGATCCCCGGGCGCACGCGGAACGGTTGACGCCCAACATCGTTGCGGCGCTGGCCGATGCGGGCGTCGGCGTCGATGAGCTCGACGCCGTGGTGGTGGGCTGCGGCCCGGGACCGTTCACCGGGTTGCGGGTCGGCATGGCGACGGCCGCGGCGTTCGGGCATGCGCTCGGCGTTCCGGTGCGGGGAGTGTGCAGCCTCGACGCGATCGCGGTCGGAACGGCCGGAGAGGTCCTGGTCGTCACGGATGCGCGCAGGCGCGAGGTGTACTGGGCGCGCTACCGCGACGGCGCCCGCGTGGATGGACCTGCGGTGAACGCGGCGGCCGACGTGCCGTCCGGTGCGGCGGCGGTGGCGGGCTCGCCCGAGCATGCGGTGCTGTTCGACCTGCCGCGGCTGGCGCCGGTGTATCCCTCTGCGACGGGAATCGTTGCGGCGGTTGCCGATTGGGAGGTGGAGCCGGAGCCGCTGGTGCCGCTGTATCTGCGCCGCCCCGATGCCAAGCCGCCGGCAGGTAAGCGATGAACGTGGAGTACGGGACGCTGGTGGCGGCGGACGCGGCACGGTGTGCGGAACTCGAGGCGCAGCTGTTCGAGGGCGACGATCCGTGGCCGGAGCGGGCGTTCCTGGCGGAGATCGCTGCCAAGCACAATCTCTACGTGGCCGCGCGGGCCGACGACAAGCTGGTCGGTTATGCGGGCATCGCGCGGCTGGGCCGGGTGAAGCCGTACGAGTACGAGATCCACACGGTCGGGGTCGATCCCGCCTACCAGGGGCAGGGGATCGGCCGGGGGATGCTGCGCCATCTCATCGAGTACGCCGACGGCGGGACGATCTTCCTCGAGGTCCGCACGGACAACGAGGCGGCGATCGCCTTGTACGAGAGCGAGGGCTTCACGAAGATGGGGATCCGCAAGCGGTACTACCGGGTCAGCGGCGCCGATGCGTACACGATGAAGCGGGAGCAGCGATGATCATCTTGGCCATCGAGAGTTCCTGCGACGAAACGGGAGTCGGGATCGCGGAGCTGACCGACGACGGTACGGTCACGCTGCTGGCCGACGAGGTCGCGTCCAGCGTCGACGAACATGCCCGGTTCGGCGGGGTGGTGCCCGAGATCGCGTCGCGGGCGCACCTGGAGGCGCTGGGCCCGACGATGCGGCGGGCGTTGGAGGCGGCGGACATCGACAAGCCTGATGTGGTCGCGGCGACCATCGGGCCGGGGCTGGCGGGTGCGCTGCTGGTGGGGGTCGCTGCTGCGAAGGCGTATTCGGCGGCGTGGCAGGTGCCCTTCTATGCGGTCAACCATCTCGGCGGCCATCTGGCGGCCGACGTTTTCGATCACGGGCCGTTGCCGGAGAGTGTCGGGTTGCTGGTGTCGGGCGGGCACACCAACCTGCTGCATGTGCGGTCGCTGGGGGAGCCGATCGTCGAGCTGGGGTCCACGGTCGACGATGCGGCCGGCGAGGCGTACGACAAGGTCGCCCGCCTGCTCGGGCTGGGGTATCCGGGCGGCAGGGTGCTCGACGAGCTTGCACGCGAGGGAGATCCGTCGGCGATCGTGTTCCCGAGGGGAATGACGGGTCCGCGCGACGACCGGTATGCGTTCAGCTTCTCGGGGCTGAAAACGGCGGTGGCGCGGTACGTCGAGAGTCATCCGGACGCGTCGCAGGCCGACGTGGCGGCGGGGTTCCAGGAGGCGGTGGCGGACGTGCTGACCGCGAAGGCGGTGCGGGCGGCTGAGGATCTCGGGGTGTCGACGCTGCTGATCGCGGGTGGGGTCGCGGCGAACTCGCGGCTGCGGGAGCTGGCCGAAGAGCGTTGTACCGCTGCGGGAATGACGCTGCGGGTGCCGAGGCTGCGGTTGTGTACGGACAACGGGGCGATGATCGCGTCGTTCGCCGCGCACCTGATCGCGGCGGGTGCGTCGCCGTCGCCGCTCGACGCGGCGAGTGACCCGGGTCTGCCGGTGGTGCAGGGGCAGGTCGCGTGAGCGAGCTGGCCGACAGGCTGGCCGTCACCGAATTGCTCTACCGCTACGCCGAATTGATCGACGCGGGCGATTTCGACGGAGTCGGTGAGCTGCTGGGCCGGGGAAACTTCATGGGTGTCGCGGGCGCGGAGCGGATCGGGGCGCTGTTCGCGTCGACCACCCGCCGGTTCCCGGATCACGGCAACACTCCGCGCACCCGCCATCTCGTCCTCAATCCGATCGTCGATGTCTCCGGGGACACCGCGACCGCACGATCGACCTTCTGCGTCGTCCAGCAGACGGACACGATCGCCCTGCAGCCCATCGTCGTCGGGAGATATCACGACGCCTTCGCCCGTGACGCGCACGGCTGGTACTTCACCGAACGCAGGGTCGACGTGGAAATGATCGGCGACGTCTCCGACCACCTGATGATGGACCCCCACCAGATCCGCTAGAACGGCGGCGGGTCGTCGCCGTAGTCGGGTGTGGGCGTGATGGCGGTGTTGTCCTGCCGGGGTTGGTGTTTGGCGTTGCGTTCGTGTTGGCGTTGGAGGGCGTTGAGTTCGCGTTCGCGGGTGATGCGGGCGGCGCGGTTCTGGGTGCGGGTGCGTCGTCGGGTGGGCATCATCAAGGACCGCCCCGGTCGGCGCGGCGGCGGTGTGGTCCCGGACGGTGGTGGGGGTCCGGTGGTGGTGTTCCAGGACGGGAACAGCAGTGTGGAGAACGGTTTGGTGGTGTAGGTGTGTCCGGTGGGGGTGGTGACCCGCACCGTTCCGTCGGCGGCTTGGGTGTCGGTCCAGCCTTCCCAGAACGTTTTCACCAGATGATGTTGGCGGCAATAGCATTTGGTGTTCGAGGCGTGGGTGGCGCCGTGCGGGTAGGGCTGGGTGTGGTCGATGTCGGCGAACACCGCGGGCCGGTCGCAGCCGGGGAAGCGGCAGGTCAGGTCGCGGGCGCGGACGAACCGTTCCAGCGCAGCGCAGGGGCGGTAGCCGGCGGTGGCGCCCAGGGCGGCCGGGTCGGTGAGGAACCGTACGGTGGCGCCGTGGGCGATCAACTCGGCCAGCAGCGGCGCGGGCACGACCGCGCTGCCGAAGCCGGGGATCAACGCCGCCGTACGGGGTGCGGGCTCGGGCTCCGGTTCCGGCTTGGTCTGCGGCTGAGCCGAAGGCTCTTCTCGTGCCTGAGAGGGTTCGCCGTGCAGGTGGGGGTCGACGGTGGCGTCCAGGGCGCTGGGCTCGGCGATGACGGTGATCGTGAAGCTCGACCCGCGGCCGTCGTCGACCTGGGCGGCCGGGCAGCCCGAATTACCGCAGCGGCACCGGCGCCATCCCGACGGCGGCGNGGGTTCGCCGTGCAGGTGGGGGTCGACGGTGGCGTCCAGGGCGCTGGGCTCGGCGATGACGGTGATCGTGAAGCTCGACCCGCGGCCGTCGTCGACCTGGGCGGCCGGGCAGTCCGAATGACCGCAGCGGCAGGACAGCACGAACGACCCCGCCGCCATCGCCCCCAGGGAATCAGCGCAGCGCTGATCCAACGTGCGGGGGTCGTTCTCGCACACCGAGTGCACCATCACCGACAGCCGATGCGCCAGCGCCGCCGCATCCGGGGTAGCCAGCTTCCCGAACGCGCTCGTCAGGCCGGTGCGGTCATCACGGTCGCCGAGGGTGAACGAACGGCCCGCCATCCCGGTGCGCAACCGCCGCACCGCATCCGGGTCGTATCTGTCGATCCACACGTCGATGGCGGTCTCGAGTTTCTTCTGCGACAGCAGCCCCCACTCCCGCANCGGCCCGCCATCCCGGTGCGCAACCGCCGCACCGCATCCGGGTCGTATCTGTCGATCCACACGTCGATGGCGGTCTCGAGTTTCTTCTGCGACAGCAGCCCCCACTCCCGCACGGCGTCGACGAAGACGCCGTCCAACCGGGCCAGGACCGCGGGATCGACCACCAGGGCCGCCCGGAACACGATCGTCGTCACCAAAGACAGCGGCACCCGCCCGGCCGCCAGCAGCCGGCCCAGCCGGGGGAACCGGTCACGCAACGCCAACCCCAGGGTCATCTGCCCCGAGGCGCGCCCGGAGCTGATGTTGAGCGCACACCCGATCTCCGCGGCCGCAGCGTCCCAATCATCACAGGCCCAGCGGGCCCGGGCCGGGGTTTGGCGGCGCTCCCAGAACTCCACGATCGCGGCCAGCTTCACCGCCTCGGCCCGCGCCGCCGCCGCCCCACCCCCGGCCACGATGTCGACCAGATCCGCATCCCCGGCAGCAGCCAGCGACGCCATCGGCGGCACCACGGAATCGTACATACGTTCGNTTGGCGGCGCTCCCAGAACTCCACGATCGCGGCCAGCTTCACCGCCTCGGCCCGCGCCGCCGCCGCCCCACACCCGGCCACGATGTCGACCAGATCCGCATCCCCGGCAGCAGCCAGCGACGCCATCGGCGGCACCACGGAATCGTACATACGTTCGATTTTAGATTTTGTGCGGTGTCGATCGCGATGCACGGATTTCGTCCTGTGGATAACCTCGGGCCTGCCGAACGGCCTGTGGATAACTCTGCATCGCCGCAGCTCAGCGGTCGCAACTTTCGCTGCTGGCGTACTCACTGCCCGTGAGCCTTGAGGACCTAGCACTCTCGTGTATAGAGTGCTAGGTGGCAACCGGACCTCCCCGTGTCGACACCCGCGACGACGGCGCGGGGGCGGACACCGGTCACCGAGTACACACACCTACATCAGTGAAGGGGCTCCATCGTGGCGAGCGTGAACATCAAGCCACTCGAGGACAAGATCCTCGTTCAGGCCAACGAGGCCGAGACCACGACCGCTTCCGGTCTGGTCATCCCCGACACCGCCAAGGAGAAGCCGCAGGAAGGCACCGTCGTCGCAGTTGGCCCCGGCCGCTGGGATGAGGATGGCGAGAAGCGGATTCCTCTGGACGTGTCGGAGGGCGACGTCGTCATCTACAGCAAGTACGGCGGCACCGAGATCAAGTACAACGGCGAGGAGTACCTGATCCTCTCGGCCCGCGACGTGCTGGCTGTCGTCTCCAAGTAGTCGAATCGTGTTCCGCCCCGGACGTTCCCGCACGCGCGGGTGATGTCCGGGGCGGTACGCGTCATACCCGTCTTTAGGGAAAGAAACCAATGAGCAAGCAAATTGAGTTCAACGAAACCGCGCGTCGCGCCATGGAGGTCGGCGTCGACAAGCTCGCCGACGCGGTCAAGGTGACGCTGGGTCCCCGCGGTCGCCACGTGGTGCTCGCCAAAGCCTTCGGCGGTCCGACCGTCACCAACGACGGTGTGACGATCGCCCGCGAGATCGATCTCGAGGATCCCTTCGAGAACCTGGGCGCCCAGCTGGTCAAGTCGGTCGCCACCAAGACCAACGACGTCGCCGGCGACGGCACCACCACCGCCACCGTGCTGGCGCAGGCGCTCGTGAGGGCGGGTCTGCGCAACGTGGCCGCCGGTGCGAACCCGATTGCGCTCGGGTCGGGCATCAGCAAGGCCGCCGACGCCGTGTCCGAGGCCCTGCTGGCCGCGGCCACCCCCGTCAAGGACAAGAAGTCGATCGCCCAGGTCGCGACTGTGTCGTCGCGCGACGAGCAGGTCGGCGAACTGGTCGGCGAGGCCATGACCAAGGTCGGCGCCGACGGTGTCGTCACGGTCGAGGAGTCCTCGACGCTGAACACCGAGCTCGAGATCACCGAGGGCGTCGGCTTCGACAAGGGCTTCGTCTCGGCCTACTTCGTCACCGACTTCGATTCGCAGGAAGCGGTTCTCGAGGATGCAGTAGTGCTGCTGCACCGCGAGAAGATCAGCTCGCTGCCCGACCTGCTGCCGCTGCTGGAGAAGGTCGCCGAGGCCGGCAAGCCGCTGCTGATCGTCGCCGAAGACGTTGAGGGCGAGGCGCTTTCGACGCTCGTGGTGAACGCCATCCGCAAGACGCTCAAGGCCGTCGCGGTGAAGGCGCCGTTCTTCGGTGACCGCCGCAAGGCGTTCCTCGACGATCTGGCGGTCGTCACCGGCGGTCAGGTCGTGAACCCCGACGTCGGTCTGCTGCTGCGCGAGGTCGGCCTGGAGGTGCTCGGCTCCGCACGCCGGGTCGTCGTCGACAAGGACAGCACGGTGATCGTCGACGGCGGCGGCACGCAGGAGGCCATCGAGGGCCGCAAGGCGCAGCTGCGCTCGGAGATCGAGGCCTCCGATTCCGACTGGGATCGCGAGAAGCTCGAGGAGCGGCTGGCCAAGCTGGCCGGCGGCGTCGCCGTCATCAAGGTCGGCGCGGCCACCNCGACGCTCTTCCGATCTGGGTGAGCGGACGAGTCCGAGGTACTGCTCGCAGAACGCCTGGGCGGCGTCGAGGACGCGGTGTCTGCCGCCAAGGCTGCCGTCGAGGAGGGCATCGTCGTCGGCGGCGGTGCCGCACTGGTGCAGGCCCGCAGCGCGCTCGACTCGCTCCGCAAGGAGCTCAAGGGTGATGAGGCGCTCGGTGTCGACGTGTTCGCCGCCGCGCTGGCCTCGCCGCTGTACTGGATCGCCACCAACGCCGGGCTGGACGGCTCGGTCGTGGTGAACAAGGTCTCGCAGCTCCCGGCCGGACAGGGCTTCAATGCCGCGACGCTGGAGTTCGGCGACCTGATCGACGACGGTGTCGTCGACCCCGTCAAGGTCACCCGTTCGGCCGTCGTCAACGCGGCGTCGGTGGCGCGGATGATCCTGACCACCGAGACCGCGGTCGTCGACAAGCCGGCCGAGGCAGCCGATGACGGCCATGGCCACGGCCACGGTCATGGGCACCACCACCACTGATTGCGCAACGTCGAAACACCCCCGGTCATCAGGCCGGGGGTGTTTTGATGTGGCGATCAAGACTTCGTCGTCCAGGACATCTCGACGGCTCGCCGCGGCCGGGCTCGTCGCCGGCGTGACCGCGGTCGCGCTCGGGTCGCCGGCCCACGCCGAGCCGATGGATCCGATTCCGGGCGAGGGGTTCTTCGTGGTCGGACGTGACGTCGGGCTCGGTCTGTATCGCACCGACGGCACCGCCTCGACGTTCGGGGTGTGGATCAACGACGTGCCCACTCAGGACTCCATGTGTCTGTGGTTCACCTACAGCACGCCGGGCCCCGACAAGGCCCACGTCGTGGCGACGAACATGTCCCTCGGCCCGATGTACGCGAACATCAACCCGACGGTGCAATCCTTCGAGTCGCACAACTGCCGGCCCTGGGTCCGCGTCCCCTGACCCGGTGTGCCCACTCTCACCCCGGTGAGGCCTGGTCAACGCGGCTGCCATGAGTAAAATGGATTTTGCTCATGACCGCGAAAGGCTGAGTGAATTCGAGAAAGGAAAGAGGGGGCACAGTCGTGGGCGCGCAGGAACGTCAGCGCGGAATCCTGAGCCGCATCATCCGGGAGACCGATCCGCCGACCGGCGCTCTCCCGCGCATCCCGTTGTCGGACACGGAAGCCGACGAGGCCTACTACGCGCGTGTCGGTGAGGTGCTCGATCTCGCCGGCAACATCGGCGCCCTCCTGATGGCCTCGGGCACCCCGGCCACCGCGACGATGGACCAGGTCACCGCCATCGCCGCCGCCTACGGCGTCGACCGCTGCGAGGTCGACGTCATCAACACGACGATCCACGTCGCCGCCTACCGCGGGCCGTCGTCCCCGGTCAGCACGCTGCACATCGTGCAGTCGCGCTCCATCGACTTCAGCCGGCTGGCCGCCGTCGACCGGCTGATCGGCAAGATCCGCGCCGGCGAGATCTCCCCGTCGGAGGCTCGCACCGAACTCGACACCATCATCACTGCGCCCCATCCCTATCGGCGATGGATCGCGACGCTCGCCTGGGGTGCGCTGGCCTTCGCCACCGCGGGCACGCTCGGTGCGAGTTGGCTTGCGTGTGTGGTCAGCGCGCTGAGCACGATGACCATCGACCGGGTCAACCGGCGGCTCAACCGCCACGGCCTCCCGTTCTTCTTCCAGTACGCCGTCGGCGGGGCGATCGCCGCCGCGCCGCCGATCATCCTGTACTGGCTCAGCCCCCGACTCGGAATCCACTTCGAACCGACAGTGGCCATCGCCGCGGGCCTCGTGGTGCTGCTGGCCGGGTTGTCGCTCGTCGGCTCCGTCGGCGACGTCATCAGTGGCGCGCCCGTCACCGCGGCCGGCCGGTTCTTCGAGTTGGTCATGATGACCGGCGCGACGATCGCCGGCGTCGCGCTGGTGCTGCACCTCGCGAACCGTTTCGGCGCACCGTTCGTCGCCATCGACGCGCACGCTCCGCCGGCGCTGGCCGAGTTCCCGGCCCGAGTAGCGTTCGGCGCCGCCAGTGCCGCCGCCTACGCGCTGGCCTGCTACGCCGAGCGCTCCGCGGCGATCGCCGCGGCCTTCGGCGGCGCGGCGGGCACCATCGCGTTCCTGCTGGCCCAGGGCGCGGGTCTGGGCGCCGTCGTGGCGTCGTTCCTGGCCGCCGTACCGATCGGTCTGGTCGGCAGGCTCATGGAGCGCCGCAACCTGGCGCCGCCGCTGGTGGTGTCGATCGCCGGCATCGTCCCGCTGCTGCCCGGTCTGGCGTTGCTGCACGGCATCTACGCGATCCTCAACGATCAGCACGCGCTCGGATTCGCCTCGGTTCTAGGCGCTTTCGCGATCGGGACGGCGCTGGCCGCCGGCGTCACGCTGGGCGAGTGGAGTTCGTGGAAGGTGCGCCGACGCCGGCTGCAGGCCCGCCGCGCCGACCGCCGCACCCGACTGCCGGGGCAGACCGCGCTCAGCTCTGCGGACTAGGCCTCCAGGCGGGCGCGGATCGCGGCCATCCGCTGCTGCAGATCCGCCTCGGTGATCACGCCGCGCGCCAGCAGGGAATGAGCCAGCGCCACAAGCTGATTCTCCGGGTACGGCAGCTCGGTGTACGTCGTGGCCACCAGGGAGTCCTCCTCGTCGCGACGCTCCTTGAAGGTCGGGACGTCGGCCTCGCACGCCGCCCGATCGAGGGCGTCACAAAGTCCGTCGAGGCTGGTCTTCCACGGTGGCACCGGATTCTCGACGCCGTACTTGGCCGCCATCCGCGGCCACACCTGGTTGCGTTCGACGATCTGCTGCAAAGCTGAACTCTCCACGGCTCACTCGCTCATCGGGTGCAGGGCCGGGCGGGTATCGGTGATCACGTTCGTGGTGACGCCGGGCTTGGGCAGCGCCACCCCGATCAGGCAGTCACGCGTGATGATCTCGGTGAGTTGATCCTCGGTCCAGCCGTCGGTGCCGTCGGGGCGCATCGGCATCACCATGAAGCGGTGCTTCTGGTTGGAATCCTGCACCCGCACCTCGACGTCGTCGCGCAGGTAGAGGCCGAATTCGGCGAGCACCTGCCGCGGCCAGCGCACCAGGCGCCGACGATAATTCGGGGTGCGGTACCACTCGGGCGAGTTGCCCAGGATCGGCCGGGGGTAGCAGGAGCACAGCGCGCACACGATCACATGGTGGACGGTGGGGGTGTCCTCGAGGATCTCGAAAGCCGTGAAGTCACTCGGTGTTCCGAACCCGGTCGGCTCCATCCAATCGACGCCGACCTCCTTGCTCGCCGTCATCGGTTCGGTGAGCGCGAGGCGCTTGAAGTCCGGGTCCAGCCACGAGCGCGCGACCAGGCGGGCCGCGGGCGTCGGGCCGATCTGCTCGGCGAACTCGGTGAACCGCCGATGTTCCTCGGCGGTGAAGATGCCCTTCTCGATGCACAGTTCGCGCAGCGCGATCTCGAGGACCTCGAAGTCGGTGATCTCGTCCACCATCGGCTTCACAGTCCGGTCGTGATCGTGGTCATGATCGTGGGACACGGCGTTTCCCTTCTGCGGCAACGAGATTCAGGCGGCGGCGAGCCAGCGCTCGGGCAGTTCGGTGCGCAAAGTGTCGCTGGCGGTGCCCGTGTAGCCGTGCCACAGCTGCGACTGGTTGAACTCGACCACGTAGAACCACTCGGGGCGGGCGTCGGGGCGGTCCCAGGTCTCGTCCTCGGCGGCCGGACTCTCGTAGGCCACGGTGGCGATCCGTCCCGTCGCCCCGCGCACGTACTCGGGGGTGCGGGTGTAGAAGACCACCGGCAGATCCCGCACGACGACGGCGTCGCCGACCGCGAACTTCGGTTGCCCGGCCAGACCGGCGTACACCTGCGGATCGCCCTTGCCGACGGCGTGCCGATGGTGGGCGTTGCGCGGCACCCCGGCGCCGTCGCCCTCCGACTTCGGGGCGGCGTCGGGGATCCGGCCGTCGAGTCCGCCGGCGTAGCGGTCCTTGACCTCGGCCATGCGCTCGCTGAGCTCACCGAGGCTGATGTGGTGCTTCTCCACCAGCACCCGGGCCACCGCGAGGAGCCACCGACCGTAGTACGGCAGTCCCAGGTACTCGGCCCGACCGACGTCGACGTTGCCGATGCGGCGACGTTCCTCGGAGAGCCAGATGCCGCGCCAGGCCAGCACCTCGCACATGACGTAGGTGAGCTCTTCCCAGGTTTCGTACTGCTTGTTCTCGTACTTCATCGGCGCGTCGGGCTCCCCGCCGACGTCGTGAACCGGCTTGAGGTAGGCCTTGATTCGCGCGGGATCGAGCATGTCGGGCGGGGGAGCATCGGGGAGTTCGGGGAACGCCGACTTCAGCCGGGCGACGAGGTCGAGTTGGGCAGCGCGTTCAGCGGCCGTGCTCACCTGTCGCAGCCTAACGTCGGGTCCGGCCGTCTCGGGCGGTTTCGCGCCGAAGCCCGCCGCCCGCGTCGCGATCAGGCGGACCGGCGGATCCCCCGCTTGAGCAGAAGCTCGCGCTCGGACTCGCTCAGCCCGCCCCAGATGCCGTAGGGCTCACCGACGGCCAACGCATGCGAACGGCACTGAGTGATCACCGGGCAACTGCGGCACATCTCTTTGGCGCGCATCTCCCGCTGGGCGCGGGCCCGGCCACGCTCCCCGTCGGGATGGAAGAACATCGAGGAATCGACTCCCCGGCAAAGGCCTTGCATCTGCCAATCCCAGATGTCGGCGTTCGGACCGGGAAGCTGCTGCGGCTGTGGCACTGCGAAACCCCTCTCTGCACACCCATTTCGCGGACGACGTGGATATGTCAGTCGTGGAAAAGATCCGAGCACAGTCGCCGATGACCACTCGTGCACACAACGTAGAAGGGCTCACGAATTTCCGTCAATACCGCCCCTGTGTGCGAAACCGCATACGCGCAGGCAGAAAATTTACATCACGTTCATCGGTGCGACCCGTTCGCAACGAGTGGGGTGATATCGCCGACCGATCCACCGCCTCTTTAGGCGCCATTTCTCCCGGTCAGTTAATTCCGCGCTGGCCGAACCGAACTCGACACCCGTCGACCAGTTTTCCTGTTTGTAACATGGCCACCACGAACTGTTAACTGACGCGCTCAACAGATCGGCGGGGTTGATAGCGTCGCGTCCTGAGATGGACGACGAGGCGTTCGGGAGCAACCCCGGTGCGTGGCCGCTGCCGGGCGCAGCGACGCCCGAGGACCTGTGGCTGCGTGCCGTCGCCGCAGCCGGGCAGGGCCGCTACGCGTGCGCCCACTCCGATCTCGATGCGCTGATGCGCTCGCGCCCGGACGGCCGGCTCGGGTCGCTGGCGCAGAGCACCCGCGCCTCCTTCCTCCGTCAGCTCGGCTGGCACGACCGCGCCCGCCCGCTCGACGGCGCGGCGTGGGCGCGCTCCGGCGGGACCGGTGAGGCCGGCGCGGACGCGCTGATCGGTCTGGCCGCCGATGCGCTCGGGGTGGGACGGTTCGCCGCCTCGCAGCGCGCGCTGGAGCGCGCCGCCGAACTCGTCGCCGCCAGCCCGTGCGCGCGGTTGCCGATCCGGCTGGCGTGGGTGTCGGCGGAGCTGGCGATGGCACGCGGCGAGGGCACCGCGCTCGCGCACGCCGAACGCGCGGTGCATCTGGCCGACGCGGCTGCCTCTGTCCGGCACCGGGTCAAGTCACGGGTGGTCCTCGCCGCCGCGCACTGCGCCGCCGGCGACCTCGACGCGGCCCGCCGGGAGGGCGACCGCGCGCTGGCCGAGACCGGCGAGCACGGTCTCGTGCCGCTGCGCTGGGCGGTCGCATCCCTGCTCGTCGGCATCGGCAGCGCCGAGTATTCACCCGCCCAGGTCACGGACATTCGCGACGTTTGCGCCGAAACCGTGATCAGACGAGGCGGCGTGTGGCGCTCGCGCTAACGCGGTTGCGCCCATGCCGGTCGTTATTGTTTGTCTGAGCCGGCACTGATCGGTACCGGTTTGTACAGCCACCTCCCCTTCCGGGATGTGTCCCCGACGTAACGCTGGAGAGCCTGCTCACGATGACAATTTCGGGAGAACGTCTCGATGCTGTCGTTGCTGAAGCGATCGCCGGTGATCGGAACGCGCTCCGGGAGGTGCTGGAGATCATCCGCCCCCTCGTCGTCCGGTATTGCCGGGCGCGCGTGGGGACCGCGGAACGTAGCGGTCTCTCAGCTGATGACGTTGCTCAGGAGGTGTGCTTGGCTGCCATCACGGCGCTGCCGCGGTACAAGGATCAGGGACGACCGTTCCTGGCCTTCGTGTACGGCATCGCAGCGCACAAGGTTGCTGACGCGCACCGCGCCGCCGGGCGGAACAAGGCCGATCCGATGGATGTGGTGCCCGAGCGCTTCTCCGGTGAGGCCGGTCCCGAGCAGAAGGCGATCGAGTCCGAATCGTCGGCCCGCATGAACGCCCTCCTGCAGGTGCTCCCCGAGAAGCAGCGCGAGATCCTGATCCTGCGCGTGGTCGTCGGGATGAGCGCGGAGGAGACCGCCGAGGCTGTCGGCAGTACCGCGGGTGCGGTACGGGTGGCCCAGCACCGCGCGCTGTCGCGGCTCAAGGCGGAGATCACCGCGAACGGACGTGACCATGCCTGACTTCGGACGCTGGAATGCCAATGGCGGTGATCCGTCGCTGAACGAGATCAACCGCACCGACCAGTTCCTCGACGCGCTGGCCTCGCAGCAGCCCGTGTACTCGACTGATCGCAGCGACGCCGAGCTGGCGTACCTGCTGGCCGGCTGGCGCGACGATGTGCGTGAGACACCGATGGGATCGGTGCTGACCACCGAGGAGGCCGCGGCGGCGCTGGACCGCGCGACGTCCCCGGGCCGACGGCGGCGGTTGTCGCTGGCGGTGGTTGGCTCGGCTGCCGCAGCTGTGCTGTGCCTGGGTGGCTTCGGCGCGGTGATCGCCGGATCCGGACCCGGCGATGCGCTCTATGGTCTGCGCACCGTGCTGTTCGGGGAGCAGACCCAGGCCCGAGACGACGCGGTGGCGCTGGCGGCCCAGACTGAGATGCAGCAGGTGCAGAAGCTCATCGAACAGGGCGACTGGCAGGGCGCCCAGGCCAAGCTCGAGGCCGTCACCACCACGGTCGCCGGAGTCGGCAACGACGAGCGCAAGGCCGAACTCGTGTCCCAGTGGCAGGAGTTGACCGTCAAGGTCGAGGCTCAGGATCCGGCTGCGACGGTGTCTCCGGGCGCCCCGCTGCCCACGTTCCCGTCGATCAGCGTCGACCCGAACACGTTGTCGCTCACCGTGCCGCCGGAGACGACGTCGACGACTTCGTCGACCGACCCGTCGGCGACATCGCCGTCGCCGTCGTCGGAGACCAGCGGCTCGCCGTCGCCGTCCTCGGAGACGTCCACCTCGGTCGGCGCCTCGTCGCCGACACCGACACCGTCATCGACGACGGCCGCACCGAGCCCGACACCGACAACAACGGTGACGACCGCGGCGCCGTCACCGACGCCGACGACAACCGTGGCGCCGACGCCCACGTCGACGTCGGTGGTCACTCAGCAGTCGACGACCGCGTCGGCCACGTCCGCCCCTCGGGCGACGCCGACACCGCAGCCGTCGCCGACACCGCTGCCGACCTCGACGCTGGCGCCGGCCACCACGGTGCCCTCACCGGTCCAGCAGGTGGTGCCGACCACGACGACGTTGCTGGTGATTCCCGCAGAGCCTGCGGCTCCGGTGATCCCGGCGGTTCCGGTGATCCCGGCGACGCCGCCGGGACAGGTGCGCTGACCGAAGTCGGTTCAGCCGTCAGCGATAGCCGTCGGACTCCGAGGCGGCCTCGTTAAGGGACGCGTCGGCGTAGCCGCGGCAGTAATCCCAGGTGACGTAGGAATCGGGCTCGGGATCGTAGGCCGGCTCGTGCGGGCGGACGGTTCCGTCGACCAGCAGCTGCAACAGGTTTGCGCGCAGCATGTCCCAGTCGTGGTAGTGGTCCTGCTGGCATTCGTCGCAACATACGACGAGACCGCGAATTCCCTTGTGCGCCAACAGCGCTTCGTAGACAGCCAGGTCGGCCAGGTCGGCCTCCACGGCGGTGCGTTCCTGCGGATCCAGCGGCTGACCCGGCTCCAGCGCATCCAGCGCCGCCGACGGATCACTCGGGTCGTCGGCGAACGGGTCAGGCGGTAATCCTGGCGGCAGGTGGTCTCGCACGACACAAGAGTACGCAGCCCCCGGGGGATCGCGCCAGCACTCGCGCGGCACGTCATGGCGAACAGAAACGCCGAGCTTGATGCCGATAAGATGGGCTTTCAGGTCGCGTCTGTCGCCTGTCCCGTGTCTGGTTACTGGAGGCTCCCATGTCGATCGCCGAGAGCAGCATTCCCCTGGCCGTGCCCGTGCCCACCGGCGGCGATGACCCGACCAAGGTGGCGATGCTCGGGCTCACGTTCGACGACGTCCTGCTGTTGCCCGCGGCCTCCGATGTGATCCCCGCCACGGCCGACACCTCGAGTCAGCTGACCCGCAAGATCCGGCTGAAGGTGCCGCTGGTCAGCTCCGCGATGGACACCGTGACCGAGTCGCGGATGGCCATCGCGATGGCCCGCGCCGGCGGGATGGGCGTGCTGCACCGCAACCTGCCCGTGGCCGAGCAGGCCGGTGCCGTGGAGACCGTCAAGCGGTCCGAGGCCGGCATGGTGACCGACCCGGTGACCTGCTCGCCGGACAACACGCTGGCCGAGGTCGACGCGATGTGCGCGCGGTTCCGGATCTCCGGCCTGCCGGTCGTCGACGCCCACGGCGCCCTCGTCGGGATCATCACCAACCGCGACATGCGTTTCGAGGTCGACCAGTCCAAGGCCGTGGCCGAGGTGATGACCAAGGCGCCGTTGATCACCGCGCAGGAGGGCGTGTCCGCAGAGGCGGCGTTGGGTCTGTTGCGCCGCAACAAAATCGAGAAGCTGCCGATCGTCGACGGGCACGGCAAGCTCACCGGGCTCATCACGGTCAAGGACTTCGTCAAGACCGAGCAGTTCCCGTTGGCCACCAAGGACAGCGACGGGCGCCTGCTCGTCGGCGCCGCGGTCGGCGTCGGCGACGATGCGTGGGCGCGCGCCATGACGCTGACCGACGCCGGGGTCGACGTGCTGATCGTCGACACCGCCCACGCGCACAACCGCGGCGTGCTCGAGATGGTGCACCGGCTCAAGGTCACCGTCGGGGACCGGGTCGAGGTCGTCGGCGGCAACGTCGCCACCCGCGCGGCGGCCCTGGCGTTGGTCGAGGCGGGTGCCGACGCGGTCAAGGTGGGCGTCGGCCCGGGCTCGATCTGCACCACGCGCGTGGTGGCCGGTGTGGGCGCCCCTCAGATCACCGCGATCCTGGAGGCCGTCGCCGCGTGCGCGCCGCACGGCGTGCCGGTGATCGCCGACGGTGGGCTCCAGTACTCCGGCGACATCGCCAAGGCCCTGGCGGCCGGCGCGTCCACCGCGATGCTCGGGTCGCTGCTTGCCGGTACCGCCGAGTCGCCCGGTGAACTGATCTTCGTCAACGGCAAACAGTTCAAGAGCTACCGGGGTATGGGTTCGCTGGGCGCGATGCAGGGACGAGGCGCAGGTGGCAACCTGCGCGGCAGCTATTCGAAAGACCGCTATTTCCAGGACGATGTGCTCTCCGAGGACAAGCTGGTGCCCGAGGGCATCGAGGGCCGGGTGCCCTTCCGCGGCCCGCTGTCGCAGGTGATCCACCAGCTCGTCGGGGGTCTGCGCGCGGCGATGGGCTACACCGGTTCGGCCACCATCGAGCAGCTGCAGCAGGCACAATTCGTGCAGATCACCGCGGCCGGGCTCAAGGAGAGTCATCCCCACGACATCACGATGACGGTGGAAGCCCCCAACTACACCACCCGCTAGGGTCGTTGCGGGCTGAACAGGGGAGCGAGAAATGCGAGACATGGTCGAGATCGGCATGGGGCGGACGGCGCGACGTACCTACGAACTGGGTGACATCAACATCGTGCCGTCGCGGCGCACCCGCTCGTCCCAGGACGTATCGACGGCCTGGCAGCTCGACGCCTACCGCTTCGAGATCCCGGTGCTCGCCCATCCGACCGACGCGTTGGTGTCGCCGGAGTTCGCGATCGAGCTGGGACGCCAGGGTGGACTCGGAATTCTCAACGGTGAGGGCCTGATCGGGCGCCACGCCGACGTCGAGGCCCGCATCGCCGAGGTCATCGAGGCCGCGTCGAAGGAGCCCGACCCGTCGGCATCGATCCGCCTGCTGCAGCAATTGCATTCTGCGCCTTTGGATCCCGAGCTGCTGGGCGCAGCCGTCGCGCGGATCCGGGAGGCCGGGGTCACCACCGCGGTGCGTGTCTCGCCGCAGAACGCGCAGGCTCTGACGCCGACGCTGGTGGCGGCCGGCATCGACCTGCTGGTGATCCAGGGCACGATCATCTCGGCAGAGCGGGTCGCGCAGGACCGGGAGCCGCTGAACCTCAAGACCTTCATCTCCGAACTCGACGTGCCGGTGGTGGCGGGCGGCGTGCTCGACCACCGCACCGCGCTGCACCTGATGCGCACCGGCGCCGCGGGCGTCATCGTCGGATACGGCTCGACCACCGGGGTGACGACGTCCGACGAGGTGCTCGGCATCAGCGTGCCGATGGCCACCGCGATCGCCGACGCCGCCGCCGCGCGCCGGGAGTACCTCGACGAGACCGGCGGCCGGTACGTGCACGTGCTGGCCGACGGGGACATCCACACCTCCGGCGACCTGGCCAAGGCGATCGCATGCGGCGCCGACGCCGTGGTGCTCGGCACGCCGCTGGCCTCGGCCGCCGAGGCGCTGGGCGGGGGCTGGTTCTGGCCCGCCGCGGCGGCGCACCCGTCGCTCCCGCGCGGCGCGCTGCTGCAGGTGGCCGTCGGGGAACGTCCCACGCTCGAGCAGGTGCTGACCGGCCCGTCCGACGATCCGTTCGGCGCGCTCAACCTGGTCGGCGGCCTGCGCCGGTCGATGGCCAAGGCCGGCTACTGCGACCTCAAGGAATTCCAGAAGGTCGGTCTCACGGTCGGCAGCTGAGGGCTTCGGCGCCACAGTGCGTCGAGTGTGAAGCCATCGTCACGCTGGACGCCGAACGTGAAGCTGTCGTCACGCTGGGCGGCGCACCCCCGGCGGACCGGGCAGCCTTCGCGCACGCGCTGCGCGCACCCGGCGCACGATGTCGACCGGATCGTCTCCGGCGAGAACGCGCACGACGATCCACCCGCGCCGCCCGGCGAGCTCGAGCCGGCGGACGTCCCAGCGGTACTGCGACCGGCTCGTGCGGTGCTGTTCGCCGTCGTATTCCACGGCGACCTTGAGGTCTCGCCAGCCCATGTCGAGGTAGGCGACGATCGAGCCGGTGTCGCCGTACACCGGGATCTGCGTGGCCGGCCGCGGCAACCCGTCGTCGATCAGCAGCATCCGTAGCCACGTCTCCTTCGGCGACTGCGCACCCGCGTCAGCAGCCTGCGGGACCCGCCGGGCGGAGACGATTCCGCGTCGGCCGGGGTGCCGGTCGGCGAGGCCCTCTGCCTGGGTGACGTCGAGGCGGGTGGCGCGCAGCAGCGCGTCGACGGCGACCATCGCCTCCAGTCGCGGATGCCAGCACGCCAGGTCCAGCGCGGTGCGGGCCGGGGCCGTCACCGCCATGCCGTCGACGACCACGATGTCGTCATCGTCGACGCTGTCGCCGCGCACGCGCAGCCCCGGGAGGCGGTGCCGATTCTGATGGATCAGTTCCACCGGGTCAGTGGCATCGATCCAGTCGCTTCCGTGTAGCGCTGCGGCAGACTTTCCCGCCACGATCGCGGTCCCGCCGGACCACAGCCACCCCGCGCGGGCCCGCGTCGCCGCCGTCACCTCGGCGTCGGCGGCGATGTAGACGTCGCGGAACAGGCGCACGTGGTCGCGTCGCAATTCACTCCACGTCAGGCCGCCGGCCACCGCGTCGCTGCCCCTGAACGGTTCCCCCATAGGGCGGAGTGTGCCGACGGGGTCTGACAGGCCGCCGAGCGTGAAGGTGGCTTCACACTCGCGCTCGAGCGTGAAGGTGGCTTCACTCTCAGCGCGGAACATGAAAGCCGGGTGTGAAAGGGCTCACTTTACAAATTAGGCCGCCCTGTCTAGAGATCTACCCGCCGGTAAGTTCATAATGGTCGAATGCAGACCGACTACGACGTCGTCATCATCGGTTCCGGCTTCGGCGGCAGCGTCAGCGCGCTGCGCCTGACCGAGAAGGGCTACCGGGTCCTCGTGCTCGAGGCCGGCAAACGCTACGCCGACCCCGAGTTCGCCAAGACCTCGTGGAACCTGCGCAAGTTCCTGTGGGCGCCGCGGCTCGGCATGTTCGGCATCCAGCGCATCCACCTGCTCAACAACGTGATGATCCTGGCCGGCGCCGGGGTCGGCGGCGGCTCGCTGAACTACGCGAACACGCTGTACGTGCCCTCGGAGCCGTTCTTCAACGACCCGCAGTGGAAGGGCATCACCGACTGGCGCTCCGAGCTGCTGCCGCATTACGACCAGGCGCAGCGGATGCTGGGCGTCGTGACCAACCCGACGGTCACCGACGCCGACAAGATCATGCAGGAAGTCGCCGAAGACATGGGCTGCCGGGACACCTGGGTGCCGACGCCGGTCGGCGTGTTCTTCGGCCCCGACGGCGAGAAGACGCCCGGCAAGACCGTTCCCGACCCGTACTTCGGCGGCGCCGGGCCGGAGCGCACCGGCTGCATCGAGTGCGGCTCCTGCATGACGGGCTGCCGCTTCGGCGCCAAGAACACCCTGATCAAGAACTATCTCGGGTTGGCTGAGCGCGCCGGCGCGACGATCCGCCCGATGACCACGGTCACCGACTTCTCCCAGCGGCCCGACGGCACCTGGCAGATCCGCACCGTGCGGACCGGGAGCTGGCTGCGCCGCACCCGCCGCACCTTCACCGCGAACCAGGTGGTGCTCGCCGCCGGGACGTACGGCACGCAGCGGCTGCTGTTCAAGATGCGCGACAGCGGCCGGCTGCCCGAGCTGTCCGACCGCCTCGGGGTGCTGACCCGCACCAACTCGGAGTCGATCGTCGGCGCCGGCCGGCTGCGCGTCGACGACGACCTCGACCTCACCCACGGCGTGGCGATCACCTCGTCGATCC
Organism: Mycolicibacterium chlorophenolicum; assembly: GCF_001044235.1. Classification (GTDB taxonomy): domain Bacteria; phylum Actinomycetota; class Actinomycetes; order Mycobacteriales; family Mycobacteriaceae; genus Mycobacterium; species Mycobacterium chlorophenolicum. The sequence continues at coordinate 99,315 of NZ_JYNL01000054.1, forward strand.
ACCCGACCTCCGACACCCATGTCGAGCCGTGCCGCTACGGCAAGGGCTCCAACGCGATGGGGCTGCTGCAGACACTGATGACCGACGGCGCCGGTCCCGAGGGCAGCGACGTGCCGCGCTGGAAGCAGCTGATGCACATCGCCCGGGAGGACCCCAAGGGCACGATGCGGCTGCTCAACCCTCGCCGGTGGAGCGAGCGGACGATGATCGCGCTGGTCATGCAGAACCTGGACAACTCGATCACCACGTTCACCAAGCGCACCCGGCTGGGCTTCCGCCGGTACATGAGCACGCAGGGTCACGGGGAACCCAACCCGTCGTGGATCCCGGTGGGCAACGAGGTGACCCGCCGGATCGCCAAGAAGATCGACGGCGTCGCCGGCGGCACGTGGGGCGAGCTGTTCAACATTCCGCTCACCGCGCACTTCCTGGGCGGTGCGGTCATCGGCGAGAACCCCGAGCACGGCGTCATCGACCCGTACCACCGGGTGTACAACTACCCGACGCTGTCGGTGGTCGACGGCGCGGCGATCTCGGCGAATCTCGGTGTGAACCCGTCGCTTTCGATCACCGCACAGGCCGAGCGCGCCGCGTCGCTGTGGCCGAACAAGGGCGAGGAGGACCTGCGGCCCGCGCAGGGTCAGCCCTACCGTCGGATCACGCCGATCGCGCCCGCGCGTCCCGTGGTGCCCGCAGACGCGCCCGCCGCGCTGCGGCTGATCCCCATCGAGCCGGTGAGCTCGGCGGGCTGAGCCGGCCCCACTAGACTGTGCGGGTGGATTCTGCTGCTCCCCGCCCGGTACTGGTGGTCGACTTCGGTGCCCAGTACGCCCAGCTCATCGCCCGTCGGGTGCGTGAGGCGCGGGTGTTCTCCGAGGTCATCCCGCACACCGCGAGCGTCGACGAGATCAAGGCGCGCAACCCACGCGCCGTCGTGCTCTCGGGCGGGCCGGCCAGCGTGTACACCGACGGGGCGCCGCAGCTCGACCCGGCGCTGTTCGACCTCGACGTCCCGGTCTTCGGGATCTGCTACGGATTCCAGGCCATGGCGCAGGCGCTCGGCGGCACCGTCGCGCACACCGGCACCAGCGAATTCGGCCGCACCGAGCTGAAAGTCGTTGGTGGCGAGCTGCATTCCGATCTGCCCGAGACGCAGCCGGTGTGGATGAGCCACGGTGACGCGGTCACCGAGGCGCCGGCCGGGTTCGAGGTGGTCGCCACCAGTTCAGGCGCTCCGGTCGCGGCGTTCGAGAACAGGTCGCGGCGGCTGGCCGGCGTGCAGTACCACCCCGAGGTCATGCACAGCCCGCACGGGCAGCAGGTGCTCAGCCGCTTCCTGCACGAATTCGCGAGTATCGACGCGGCGTGGACGCCGGCCAACATCGCCGACGCGCTCGTCGAACAGGTGCGCGCCCAGATCGGCGACGGACGCGCGATCTGCGGGTTGTCCGGCGGCGTGGACTCCGCGGTCGCGGCGGCGCTGGTGCAGCGCGCCATCGGCGACCGGCTCACTTGCGTTTTCGTCGACCACGGTCTGCTGCGCGCCGGGGAGCGCGCCCAGGTGCAGCGCGACTTCGTCGCCGCGACGGGGGCGAACCTCGTCACCGTCGACGTGGCCGACCGCTTTCTCGAGGCGCTGTCCGGGGTCACCAATCCCGAAGGCAAGCGCAAGATCATCGGCCGCGAGTTCATCCGGGCGTTCGAGGGCGCCGTGCGCGACGCGCTGGGCGCGGCCGAAGGGGACGTCGAATTCCTGGTGCAGGGCACGCTGTATCCCGACGTCGTGGAATCCGGCGGCGGCGCGGGAACGGCGAACATCAAGAGCCACCACAATGTCGGCGGCTTGCCCGGTGACCTGAAGTTCCGGCTCGTCGAGCCGCTGCGCCTGCTGTTCAAGGACGAGGTGCGCGCGGTGGGCCGGGAGCTCGGACTTCCCGAGGACATCGTTGCGCGCCAACCTTTCCCGGGGCCCGGGTTGGGGATCCGGATCGTCGGTGAGGTCACCGCGGACCGGCTCGACACGCTGCGCCGTGCCGACGCGATCGCCCGCGAGGAACTGACCTCGGCCGGGCTGGACCACCAGATCTGGCAGTGCCCGGTGGTGCTGCTGGCCGACGTCCGGTCGGTGGGGGTGCAGGGCGACGGCCGCACCTACGGACATCCGATCGTGCTGCGCCCGGTCTCCAGCGAGGACGCGATGACCGCCGACTGGACCCGGGTGCCCTACGAAGTGCTGGAACGGATCTCGACGCGCATCACCAACGAGGTGCGCGAGGTGAACCGGGTGGTGCTCGACGTCACCAGCAAGCCGCCCGGCACCATCGAATGGGAGTAATGTCTCCAATTCCCGTGCGGAAATGACGAGTCTTGTCATAATTCCGTCATGATCAGCCGGGGCCGCATCGTCGCTGTCGTGATCGCTGTCGTGACCGCCGTTCTCGGCGTGGCCCTTCCGGCGCACGCGCAGCCGCAGGGCGCGCACATCACCGGCATCGAACACGTCAACGACCGGTGGGACAAGGTCTCGGTGTTCTCCCCGTCGATGAACAAGGTCATCGTCAACGACGTGTTCAAGGCCCCGAAAGCCGGGGCGCCCACCTTCTACCTGCTGCCCGGCATCGACGGCGGCGACGATCTCGACGGTCCCCGGCCGCCGGGGACCAAGAGCTGGTTCGGAATGACCGACATCCAGGGCTTTTTCGCGAACAAGAACGTCAACGTGGTCTCCCCGCTGGGGGGTGCGTTCAGCTGGTACACCGACTGGGTCGCCGACCCGGGCAAGCAGTATCAGACCTACATGACGCGCGAACTGCCGCCGCTGATCAACGCCGAGTACAAGACCAACGGGCGCAACGCCGTCGGCGGGTTGTCGAGCACTGGCGGCACCGCCGTCGACTACGCGGTCCAGGCGCCCGGCCTCTATCGGGCCGTCGGCTCCTACAGCGGTTTCCTCACCCCGGCGGACAACGCCCAGCAGGTGGCGTTGACGCTGGGGTCCGGAGGCGCGAGTGCCGACGCGATGTGGGGTCCGCCCGGCGGCCCGCTGTGGATCGCGCACGATCCTTCGAAGAACGTCGCGAAGCTGGCGGGCACGGCGGTGTATGTGGCGGCGTCGGGCTCGGGCAACGTGGGCGCGGTGGACCGGTTGCCCGACGGGTTCGGGCCGAACATCACCGGTGGTTTCATCGAGCGCATCATCGCCGACAGCACCCGGGTGTTCGCCGATTCCGCTGCGGCGGCGGGCATTCCGATCACCTACATCGTGCGCCCGGACGGCTCGCACACCTGGGGGCTCTTCGAGTCCGAGATGCAGGAGTCCTGGAACACCACGATCGGGCCGGCGCTGGGCGCCTAGGGCCTGCTCACTCTGCGCCGGCTTCGGTGTTCTTCTCGACGAGATCGCCCAGCATCTGCGCGACGGTCGTCTCGACGGCGGTCTCGATCGAGAACGCCAGGGTGGCGGCGACGGCGGTGACGGCCTGGGTGCGGAACCGCACCAGGGTGGTGATCAGTTCGGCGACCTTGACGTCGTCGGGCATCGCGGCGCCCGGGTTGATCTTGTCGAGCACCTCGTCGAGGCCGGCCTGCACGAGGATCGCACTGATCTGATCGAGCAGAGGGCTGACCTGCTCGTGGATGTCGATGAGCTTGTCGTACGCGACGCCGTACCGGTGGATCTCGGTGAACGCGTCGACCAGGGTGGGCCGCACGACGGTGGCGTGCTCCTGCTCGACCCGGATGATCTCGAGCGCGACGAGCCGCGTGAAGGCGCCGTCGTCGTCGATCAGCCGCCGCGCCTCGGCCAGCGCCATCCGTTGCGGCTTCTCGGTGGCCCAGCTGCCCGCGATCGCCGACTCCAGACCGAGCATGTCGCCCAGATCCTTGCCCTGCTCCCACGTCGAGAGCATCTCGTGCACGTGCGCGAGGTTGTACCCGCGGTCGAGCAACGAGGTGATCAGCCGCAGCCGGGTCAGATGGGTGTCGTTGAACAGCGCGATCCGGCCGACCCGCAGCGGCGGATGGAGCAGCCCGCGGTCCCGGTAGACGCGGATGTTGCGGGTGGTGGTGCCGGCCAGCCGGGCCAGTTCGTCGATGCGGTACTCGCCGGATTCCGCGGCGCCGTGCGGCTGCACCGCGGCGTCGAACAACTGCGAGACCGCGGTCTCGACGACGTCGCGGGAACCGCGCCGGATGCGGCGCAGGATGGTCGGAATCGGTCCGCTGGACTTCGGCTGGGACATCCCGGGGTGCTCAGGCAGTGGAGGTGACGGCGCGTGCCCGCACCTCGTGTGCCACCGCGTGATAGTCGTCGAGCCGGAATTGGCGCATCTGTCGAAGATACTGCGTCGCCAGCCCCGGGTACATCGACGCATTGAACCCGTCGGCGGTCAGATACCAGCTGCGGCAGCCCGACATCCAGGTCGTCCTGGTCAACCGCTGCTGGATCGCGGCGTTGTAGCGGCGCTGCGTGTCGGCGCGGACGTCGAGGTAGCGCAGGTTCTGGCCCAGGATCGTGGTGACGGCGCTGACCGCGTAGTCGATCTGGCCCTCGATGTACACGAGCAGGGAATTGTGCCCCGGTCCGGAGTTGGGGCCGGTCATGAAGAACAGGTTCGGGAAGCCGTGCGCGCTGGCGCTCTTGAAGGCCTCGGCGTGATCCGCCCACTCCTGCTGCAGCGAACGGCCGCCCAGCCCGGTGACCGGGAACGGCGGCCCCGACAGGTGCACGTCGTATCCGGTGGCGAACACGATCGCGTCGAGATGGTGTTCGACGCCGTCGCTGGTGCGGATGCCGGCCGGGCTGATCGTGGCGATCGGCCAGTCGATGAGCTTGCAGTTGTCGCGCTGCAGCGCGGGGTAGTAGTCGTTGGAGATCAGCATGCGTTTGCAGCCCGGCGTGAAGCCGGGGGTGAGCTGCCGGCGCAGCCAGGCGTCCTTCACCGTCGCCCGCAGGTGCGCCTTGCCCAGTGCGGCGACCAACCCGCTCAGCGGCGTGTTCCACACCAGCGCTGCCGCGCACGCCTCGTGTCCCCAGAACAGTGCCTGACGTGCCAGCTCCTGTGCGGCAGGCACTTTGGCGAACAGGGCTTGGACCGACGCGGGCATCTCGACGTCCGGGCGGGGCAGCACCCAGCCCGGGGTGCGCTGGAACACCTTGACGAAGGCCGCCGTCTTGACCAGTTCCGGCACGATCTGCACGGCGCTGGCGCCGGTGCCGATCACCGCCACCCGCTTGCCGGTGACGTCGAAGTCGTGATCCCAGGCCGCGCTGTGGATCGTGCGGCCCCGGTAGGTGTCGATGCCGCGGATGTCGGGCAGCTTGTGGTCGGCCAGCGGTCCGGCGGCCAAAACGACGGTGCGGGCCGCGAAGCGCTTGCGGCCCTTCGTCGTCGCGGTCCACACGCCGGCTCGCTCGTCGAAGCTCAGGCCGGTGATCTCGGTGTCGAACCGGATCAGCGGCCGCAGCCCGTGCCGGTCGGTCAGCTCTTCGATGTGGGCGTAGATCTCGCCGCCCGACGGGTACATCCGTGACCAGGTGGGGTTGTCGGCGAACGAGAACGAGTACAGCATCGTCGGGATGTCGCAGGCGACGCCGGGATAGGTGTTGTCCCGCCAGGTGCCGCCGACGCGGTCGCTGCGTTCGACGATCACGACGTCGTCGACACCGGCCTGGCGCAGTTTGACCGCGGCGCCCAGTCCGGAGAAGCCGGCGCCGACGATCAGGGTGTCATGGATGCGGGGTCGGGCCACGGGTCAGGCCGCCGGCTCGTGGGTGAGTTCCTTGAACCAGCTGGGGATCGGTTTGAGCAGGGAGCGGGGATAGAAGTCCGACAGCCGGACCATCGTGTTGGCCAGCAGGTGGTAGGGATGGCGCGGGTTGACGACGACCGCGGCGTGACGCTTGAGAACCTGATAGGTCGGTACCCGCCAGGTGTTCTCGCCTCGCTCGCCGAGAGACTTGAAGCGCAGCATCGCCTGGTGCAGGCGGTCGGGTTCCAGGCCCATCGCCGCGATCTCGTCGACCACCCGGTTCAGCAGCGGGATGTACATCAGCGCGCCGATGATCAGGCTCGGCGAGGCGACGGTGCCGACGAACTCGATGGCCAGCCGCCGCACGTCGGCGTGACCGATCATGTCGAGAACCGCGAAATCGACCACCAGATGCCGGGATTCGTCGTTGTTGATCTTCTCGAACACCTGATGGCAGACGGGATCGTCGACCTCCTCGAGCAGGAACTTCAGCAGCGCGCCGTCGAGTGCCACCTCCAGCATCGGGATCACGGTGCCCAGGATCGACAGCGACATGCCGTCGGCGTAGCGGTCCAGCCAGTCCATCGCCAGCCGGATGTTGACGTTCGGTTCGGGCATCTCGCCGTCGTCGAGCATGCCCCACCGCTTCATCAGCGCCAGTTCGGCATTGGCGTGCCGCTGCTCCTCGGCGTGGAAGTAGCGGTAGATCTCGGCGATCGTCGGGGTGGGCGCCTTCTTGGCCAGCGCGGCGAACCCGCGTGCGCCGATGTTCTCGATCCAGCACAGGTCGGCCATGAACGCCTTGAGTTTGGGCCGCTGTTCGTCGGTGATCCTCTCCGCACCGGTTGCGGCCCAGTCGATGTCGGCCAGCGCCCACTGCCGGTCCTTGATCTTCGCCAGCATGGCGTCCATGTCGATCGATGCGGTGGCCATGGTGATCCTCTCAGGTGGTGACGCGGGTGACCAGACCGGCGGCGCGGGTGTACACCGTCGGGGTGAAACGTTTGATGCCCCAGCCGATTCGGGCCTCGGGTTGCGGCATGCAGTAGAGCCCGCCGCGGTCGAGGGTGTCCAGGCACGTGCGGGCGACGCGCTGGGGCGAGAAGCCGATCCAGCGCATCAGGTTGTCGGCGAGCTGGGTGGATCGGTCCGAGATCCGGCCTGCGCCGACGATATTGGTCTTCACGAACGTCGGGCACAGCACGGTGACATTGACGCCGGTGCCGGCGAGTTCGGCGGCCAGCGTCTCCGACAGGGACAGCGTGCCGGCCTTGCTGACGTTGTAGGCGGCCATGCCGGGCGCGGCGCCGAACGCCGCGGCGGAGGCGACGTTGATGATGCCCGCGGGCCGGCCGGCGTCGCGCAGGATCGGGGCGAACACGTGACAGCCGTGGATCGGGCCCCACAGGTTGATCCCCAGCACCCATCGCCAGTCGGCGAGGTCGGTCTCGCCGATCGGTGCCCCGCCCGCGCCGACCCCGGCGTTGTTGACCACCAGTGTCGGCGCTCCGCCGAACCAGGAGTGTGCGGCCTCGGCCAGCCGGTACACGTCGTCGACATCGGTGACGTCGCAGCGGACGGCCTGTGCGGTCCCGCCGTCGGCGACCAGGGCATCGGCGGTCGCCTGGGCGGCGTCGAGGTCGATGTCACTGCACAGCACCCGGCCGCCGCGGCGGGCGAGCTCGGCGGCGAACGCGGCGCCGATGCCACTGCCCGCTCCGGTGATCACCGCGTCGGCGCGGTGGCTGCGTCGGGAACCGAACAGTCCCATGTCAGCCGGCCTGTTCGACGGCGTTGTCGGCCAGGACGTCGGTGACGAACGCGGCGACGACGCGCATCGCGGGCACCGCCTCGGGGATCAGCCGCGGCAGCGCCTGGAAGACGTGGACCTGGTCGGGCCAGAGCTGCAGATGGGCGCGGCCGCCGGCGGCGCGCAGATCCTCGGCGAGCGCGATCGCGTCGGCGGCGAGCATCTCGGCCTCACCGGCCTGGATCAGCGTCGGTGGCAGCGGTCGGCCGCCGGCGACGTCGAGGGTCAGCCGGGGATGGGCGGATTCGGTTCCGGTGCAATACAAGTCGACAAGTCGGATGGCGTGGTGCGAACGCATGGTGGGGTCGGGACGGGTGCGTTCCCGCGACCGGGCCAGGGTGAACGTCAGGTCCACCAGCGGCGACATCAGCACCACGCCGGCGGGGTGGCGGACGTCGGGCTGGAGCAGCAGGTCGACGCCGAGGTGGCCGCCTGCGGAGTCACCGGCCAGCACGATGCGGTCGGGCGCGATCCCGCAGTGCCCGGTCAGCCAGTCCCAGCCGTGACGGACATCGTCTGCGGCGGTGGGGAACCGGTGCCGCGGCGCCAGACGGTAGTCGATGCTGAAGACGCCGACTCCGGTCAGCCGGGAGAGCCAGGAGACCAGCCGTCGGTGGGTGCGGGTCGAGCACAGGACGTAGCCGCTGCCGTGCACGAAGTAGATCGCCCGGGAGGTGTCGCGGGGAACGCCCGCGCCCCAGACCCATTCGCCTTTCACGCGGTGCCCGTCGGGGGTGCGGACGTCGACCGGCTCGACCCGGGTCCCGGCCAGGGACGGTCCGAAGGTGTCCATCAGGCGGGCGACGATCTGACGTGAGGTCCACAGCCCCCACTGCCGGCCGGGCGGGATCACGAGGCTGAGTTGGCGCAGCGTCAGGCCGGAGAGCGCGGCGGCGCCGCGAGATCGCCAGGAGCCGCGCTGCGGCAGCGCGGCTGCCGTCTCTGCGTTGAGCACGGATCGGATACAACGCCCAATGATGACATTTGTCAATGACACTATTCGGCAGTGTCACGGTTGCGCCGGTTGACGTTGTCGGTGGCCCGGTGTTTACTGGCGTGATCGAACACATATTCGAACACAGGGTGAGGCCGATGATGTGCAAGGTGCTGTTGTGACGGGGGTGAAAGCACTGGATCGACCCCCGATCACCCGCGCTGAGCAGCTGGAACAGCTTCGTCGGCAGATGGCGGCGGTGTCGGGGAAAGTGGGCACCGGCCGCCGTCCGGAGCCCGCGGCGGCAGCGGAGCCCGCGGCTTTTTCGCCCCCGGATTCTTTGCTGCCGATGCCCGATTCGCTGTCCTTGCCTCGGGGAACCGTGGCAATTCTGTCGGGCGCGCGGTCGCTGGAGTTGAGCATCGTGGCCGCCGTGACGGCCGAGGGGGGCCATGTCGCGATCATCGGCCAGCCCGACGTCGGCTTGCTCGCGGCGGTGGAGATGGGGGCAGACCTGAGCCGGATCGCGGTGATCCCGGAGCCGGGCGCCGACCCTGTCGAGGTGGCCGCGGTCCTGATGGACGGGATGGATCTGGTGGTCCTCGGCCTGGGGGGCCGGTCGGTCCCGCCGTCCCGGGCCCGGGCGGTGGTGGCCCGCGCCCGTCAGCGCGGGTGCACGCTGCTCGTAACGGACGGGAACTGGCAGGGGGCCTCGGCCCGGCTGGAGGCGAAGGTCAGCGGCTACGACATCGCCGGTGCCGGTGGCGGGACGCCCACGCCGGGGTGCGGCCGGATCAGCCGGGTGCGGCTGGCGATGCGGACCCGGGGACGTGCGACCCGGCCGGCCCGTGCGGTGAACGGCTAGATGTCCGCGTCCAGGGTGCTGGCGCTCTGGTGCATGGACTGGCCTGCTGTCGCCGCCGCGGCGGCGGCCGGGCTGCCGCCGACGGTGCCGGTCGCGGTGACCCTGGCCAACCGGGTGGTCGCGTGTTCGGCGGCCGCGCGGGCGGCGGGGGTGCGGCGCGGGCTGCGGCGGCGGGAATCGCAGGCGCGCTGCCCGGAACTGCACGTCGTCACCGCCGACCCTGCCCGCGACGCGCGGCATTTCGAACATGTCACGACGGCCGTCGACGACCTGGTGCCCCGGGCGGAGGTGCTCCGGCCGGGGCTGCTGGCGCTGACGGTGCGGGGGGCGGCGCGGTACTTCGGCTCCGAACAGGCCACCGCCGAACGGCTGGTCGACGCTGTGGCCGCGGTGGGCGCCGAATGCCAGGTCGGCATCGCCGATCAGCTGCCCACGGCGGTCTTCGCCGCCAGGGCGGGCCGGATCATCGACCCGGGTGGGGATGCGGAGTTCCTGTCCGGGCTCTCCATCCGGCAGCTGGCCACCGAACCCAGCCTGGCCTCCGGGAGCCGGGCGGACCTGGTCGATCTGTTGTGGCGCATGGGTATTCGGACGATCGGACAGTTCGCCGAGCTGTCCCGCAGCGATGTGGCCTCCCGCTTCGGGGTCGATGCGGTGGCCGCCCACCGCCTGGCGCGGGGGGAGCCGGGCCGCGGACCGTCGGGCCGCGACCCCGAGCAGGAACTCGATGCCGTGCTGGACTGCGATCCGCCCATCGACCGGGTGGATGCGGCCGCCTTCGCGGGGCGGTCGCTCGCGGGCCGGTTGCACCGCACCCTCGAGGCCGCTGGCGTGGGATGCACCCGGCTGGCCATCCACGCGGTGACCGCCACCGGCGCCGAGCTCGAACGTGTCTGGCGCTGTGCCGAACCGCTGACCGAGGACGCCACCGCCGACCGGGTGCGCTGGCAACTCGACGGCTGGCTGAACCGCCGTCGTCCCGACGAGCGGCCCGGAGCGCCGATCACCGTGCTGCGGCTGCGCCCGGTGGAGGTGGTGTCGGCCGAGGCGCTGCAGCTGCCTCTGTGGGGCGGGATCGGGGAGGAGGACAGATTGCGCGCGCGGCGGGCGCTGGTGCGGGTGCAGGGGCTGCTCGGTCCCGACGCGGTGAAGGTTCCGGTCCTCAGTGGGGGTCGGGGTCCGGCCGAGCGCATCACGCTGACCCCGCTCGGCGATGAGCTGGTGCCCTGCGCGGATCCCGCGGCGCCCTGGCCCGGGCAGCTGCCCGAGCCGTCACCGACGGTGCTGCTCGACGATCCGGTCGAATTGCTCGACGAGGCGGGTGATCCGGTGCGGGTCACCTCCCGTGGACTGTTCTCGGCCACCCCCGCCCGGCTGGACGCGCCCGGGCGGTCGGGCCGGCTGTCGTGGTGGACCGGGCCGTGGCCCGTCGACGAACGCTGGTGGGACACCGCGGCGTCCCCGAGTGGCCGGACGGCGCGGGCCCAGGTGCTGGTCGGCGGCGACCGCGACCAGGGGGAGGCCCTGCTGCTGTGCTACCGCCAGCGACGGTGGTACGTCGAAGGCCGGTATGAGTGAGGACACAATTGATTGTGCACAATTAAATTGTGTCCTACAGTCTGTGGCATGACCACGCTCGCCCTCGACGACCACCTGTGCTTCGCGCTGTACTCCGCGTCGCGGGCGATGACGGCGGCGTACCGGCCCCTGCTGGCCGAGCTGGGGCTGACCTACCCCCAGTACCTCGCCCTGTTGGTGCTGCGCGAGGAAGGCCGGGTGTCGGTCGGTCACCTCGGTGAGCGCCTGCAGCTGGATTCAGGGACCCTGTCGCCGCTGCTCAAGCGGATGGAGGCCGGCGGCATCGTCCGGCGGGAGCGCAGCACCGACGACGAGCGCCAGGTCGAGGTGACCCTCACCGCGGCGGGCCGGCGGACAGCCGCCAAGGCCGAGTGCATCCCCGAAAAGCTCTTTCCGGCAACCGGATTGACCGTCACGCAGGCTGTCGACCTTCGTGAGGCGATCCACACGCTCACGCAGACCCTTGTTCACAACAACGGAAAGGACTCTCAATGAAGAAGTCAAGCCGCGGCGGTGACCGGGGGTGAATCAGGTTGCCAGGTCCGGTTGTCACGGATGAGGGCGTAGAGAACGTTGGTGCG
>NZ_JYNL01000055.1 GCF_001044235.1 Mycolicibacterium chlorophenolicum
GACCGGGCGGCGCCGCGGGCGCCATCCCCGGTGGTCCCGGCGGCGTGGCCGGACCGGGCGGCGCCGCGGGCGCCATCCCCGGTGGTCCCGGCGGCGTGGCCGGACCGGGCGGCGCCGCGGGCGCCATCCCCGGTGGTCCCGGCGGCGTGGCCGGACCGGGCGGCGCCGCGGGGTGCATCCCGGGCGTCGGCTGCGGCAGCGTTCCCGCGGGCTAGAAGCTCACCGGTCGTGCGTCTCGGCGGGGTGCATCGGCGGCCCGTTGATCGCACAGTGCCGGCATTCGTCGATCCGGATCCGGTCCTCGTGGTGGACCGGATCCGGACGGCGGCGCATCCCGACCGCCGCGGTCGCCGACGCGAGGACCATCAGAGCGGCGGCGATGGAGACGGCCACCCGGAAGCCCCGGTCGAACGCCGCCGGGTCGGCGTAGTCCGCGCCGCTGATCCCCGCGATTCCCGGGAGCACGGCCACCGCGAGCAGACCACCGACGCGGGCCACCGCGTTGTTCACTCCTGAGGCCGATCCGGCCATGCTCTGCGGCGCGGCGTCGAGCACCGCGGTCGTCAGCGGCGCGACCACCAGCACCATGCCGGCGCCGAACACCAGCGCCGCCGGCAGCACGTCGGCCAACCAGGACGCATCCGGGCCGATGCGGCTCATCAGCAGCAGTCCGGCTCCGGCGATCAGCGGGCCCACGGTCATCGGCTCCCGCGGCCCGATCCGCGCCGACCACGCCCCGGCCCGTGCCGAGAACAGCAGCATCACCAGCGTGAACGGCAGCAGTGCCGTGCCCGCCGCGACCGGGCTGAATCCGGCCACGGTCTGCAGCTGGAGCACCAGCAGCAGGAACGCCGCGCCGAGCGCCCCGTAGATCAGCAGGGTGATCACATTGGCGACCCGAAACGTGCTGTCGGAGAACAGCCGCGGGGGAATCAGCGGGTGCGGCGACCGTCGCTCGACGACGACGAAGGCCGACAGGGCCAGCACCCCCGCGCACACCGCCACCGCGACGACGATGTCCGCACCGTCGTTGCCCCACCGCGTCAGTCCGTAGGTGAGCGTTCCGAGTCCGACGGCGGTGAGCACCGCTCCGGCCGCGTCGAGCCCGGGCGGCGATTCGTCGTCACGACTTTCGGGGACGTGCAGCGCGGTCACCGCGATGACCACCACCGCCAGCGGCACGTTGATGAGAAAGACGGCGCGCCAACTCCATTCGACGAGGAAGCCACCGACGAACGGTCCGATCGCGCCCGCGATGCCCCCCAGCCCGGACCACGCGCCGATCGCGGCGGCCCGGTCGGCGCCCCGGAACGACGCCGAGATCAGCGCGAGACTGCCCGGGGTGAGGAGCGCTCCGCCGACACCCTGCAGGGCGCGGGCCGCGATCAGCGCCTCGGTGTTCGGCGCCAGTCCGCACGCCACCGACGCGACCGCGAACCACACCACCCCGATGAGGAACACCCGGCGCCGGCCGAAGTGGTCCCCGAACGATCCGCCGAGCAGGATGAGCGACGCCAGCGACAGCGTGTAGGCGTTGATGGTCCACTGCAGCCCGCCGAAGCCGGACCCGAGATCGGCCCCGATGTGGGGCAGCGCCACGTTGACGACCGTGCCGTCGATCATCACCATCGCCGACCCCAGCACGGTGGCCAGCAGCACCCACCGGCCGGAGACGGGACCGCTGCGGGGCACGATTCAGGACAGTACGCGGCGCAGCGCCCCCGCGGCGACCTCTTCGGTGCGCCCGCCGGGCCAGTGATGTCGAATCCGTAAGAATTTTGCTGCCTGCGTGTGTGTTTCGGGCATCTGTCACGGTGTATGCCCTGCCCATGGACGAGCGGCGACGCATCCTCATCACCGGAGCCTCCGGCAACGTCGGCGCGGGGGTGCTGCGCGAACTCCTGCGCCAGGAACCGGATGCCGACCTCGTCGGTGTCTGCCGGCGGCCCCCGACGCACGGGCGGATCTACGAGGCGGTGCAGTGGTGCCCGGTGGACCTGTCAGCGCCCGACGCGACCACCCGGTTGACCGCGGCCATGCGCGGGGTGGACGTCGTCATCCATCTCGCGCTGGCTGTGCAGCCCGTCGACGACGAGGACTACCTGTATCGAGCGAATGTCGTTGGCACACAGGCGGTACTGGACGCGATGGTGGCCACCGGGGTGGGGCACCTGGTGTACGCGTCGAGCCTCGGCATCTACGCGCCGAACGTGACGGCGGTGCCCGTACCCGAGACGTGGTCGACGTCCGGGCAGTCCACCTCGACCTACAGCAGACACAAGGTCGTCGTCGAAGGGTTGCTCGATGTGTTCGAACGCGACCATCCCGACACGGTGGTCTCCCGTTTCCGCCCGACCGTGGTGGTCCAGCGGCACGCCGCCTTCGAGATCCGCGCGCTCTACCTCGGCCCGCTCATCCCGCGCGCCGCGCTGGAAGTGCTGCGCCGGCGGGCGCTTCCGCTGCTGCCCCTGCCGGACGGGCTGGTGCTGCAGTTCGTGCATGCCGACGATGTCGGCGACGCGGTGGTCCGGCTGATGCACCGACGGGCACGGGGCTCCTTCAACATCGCCGCCGACGCGCTGCACGGTGCCGCGTTGGCCGGACTCGTCGGGGCGCGCCCGGCGCGGGTGGATCCGCGCTGGATGAGGTCGGCCGTCGTGGCACTGCACCGGCTTCGCATCGTGGCGGTGACGCCCGGCTGGTACGACGTCGCCACCCGCTCCCCCGTGATGGACACGTCGAAGGCACACGACGAGTTGGGCTGGCAGCCGGCACGCACCTCGACCGGCGCCGCGCGCGAACTCATCGAGGGCCTCGCCGACGGCGCCACCGGCGCCAGCCCGGCACTCGGCGCGTCCGACGGTGGGCCGTCCGACAGCCGGACACCGGCGGAGCGGGTGCACGACATGTCGCTGCTGCTGTGGTGTGTGATGGCCGCGACGGGTGCGCGGCGACGCCGGCGGCCCGGCCTGCTGTACGGCAGCGTCGTCGCCGCCAACCTCGTGTCCGGCACCCCCGCAGCCCTCGAGCGGGTGCGCGAGCGACGCCGCGACCCGGTCGCCGTGCTCGCCCCGCTCGCCGTCGGCGCCGCGGTGCTCACCGCTGCGCGCGGCGGCTGGCCATCGGCGGCGACGGCCGCCGTTCTCGGCGTCCTCGGGATCGCCGAACGCAGACGGACCACGGAATCGGTTATCGGAGAGGTCAAGCCATGACGGACAGCCGGCACGACGCGAGGGTCGTGGTGATCACCGGCGCCTCCAGCGGCATCGGCCGCGAGACGGCGCTGCGCTACAGCGCTCGCGGCGCACGCCTGGTGCTCGCCGCCCGTTCCGACGGTGCGCTGCGCGAGGTCGCCGACGAGTGCCGCGCGGCGGGCGCCGACGCTGTCGTGGTCGTGCCGACCGACATCGGCGCCGCCGCCCAGGTCCGGGAACTGTTCGACCGGGCGATCGAGACGTTCGGCCGGGTCGACGTGGCAGCGCAGTGCGCGGCGACCACGGCGTTCGGCCGCTTCGAGGACCTGCCACCCGACGTCTTCGACGCGATCATCAGCACCAATCTTCTCGGCGCGGCCAATGTGGCGCGGTCGGCGCTCAAGCATTTCCAGGACCGTGGCACCGGGCAGCTCGTGCTCGTCGGCTCCCTGCTCGGCGTCACCGCCGTTCCCTATCAATCTGCCTATGTGGCAAGCAAATTCGCGATTTGCGGACTTGTCCGGGCACTGCGCCAGGAGAACAGGCATCTGCCCGGCGTGCGGGTGCACGGCGTCTACCCCGGGCCGGTGGACACCCCCGTCTACGCCTCGGCGGGCAACTACCTCGACCAGCAGACGCCGCGGGTGCCACCCACCTCGGACACCCCGGGCACCATCGCGGCGGCGATCATGCGCGCCGCCGAGAAGACCCGGTCCACCGAGCGCCAGGTCGGCTGGGTCAACCTGCCCGCGATCGCCACCTATCGCCTCGTTCCGGCCGTGTTCGACGCCGTGATCGGGCCGCTGATCCGGCGCGTGATGTTCTCCGCCGAGTCGCGCGGTGACTCGGCGGGCAACGTGTTCGAGCCGCCCGCCGCCCGCCGCGTCTGACGCAGCGAACACCACCGTGTCAGTGGCGTGGGGGTAGGCACCGGCAGCGAAAAGACGTTTGCCAGCCTGATCTTTGGCGCTTCAACAACCGGTCGATCCCCGGCCCGAATTTCGCGTGAGCGCGCGACGCCGGGCGGACACTGAGGACATCTGGTTCAGCCCATGTGCTAGGAGGATCCCATGAAGTACGCCATGACCTGGACGTCACGTCTCGGCGCATCGGGGAAGGACAACGAGGAGTCCCTTCGTCGGGCCCTCGCGCTCTTCTCGAAATGGCAGCCGCCCGCCGGCACCACCTTCCATCAGTTCGTCGGCCGCATCGACGCCGGCGGCGGATACGCCATCGTGGAAACCGACGACCCGGCCGAACTTCTGAACGGCACCGCCAAGTTCTCACCGTTCAACGAGTTCCAGATCCATCCGGTCGTCGACATGGCCGAGTGGACGCAGGCAGGCCAGGAGGCGATCGACTTCCGGGAGTCGATCAGCTGACCCCGCTGCCACGGAAGCGCACGGTCACCGACCGCGCGCGCAACTAAATTCGTACTTGAACTGCGCTTCGGCAACGAAATTCCTAGGATGCCTGCATGCCATCCGGAACGGCCGTGTCGAGGCGAGGCGCGGGCGCAGACGACGACGCCGCCGTCGCGCAGATCGAACTGATCGGCGTGCGCAAGGAGTTCGGCGATTCCCGGCACCCGGTGGTGGCGGTCGAGGGCGCCGACCTGGCCATCGCGGACGGTGAGCTGTTCGCGATCCTGGGCCCGTCCGGATCGGGTAAGACCACCCTGCTGCGGATGATCGCCGGCTTCGAGCAGCCCACCGCCGGCACCATCAAACTGGGCGGCCGCGACGTCACCGCGCTGCCGCCCGCCCGCCGCGACACCAACACGGTGTTCCAGCAGTACGCGCTGTTCCCCCACATGACCGTCACACAGAACGTCGAGTACGGGCTGCGGGTCCGCGGCGTCGGCAAGGCCGAACGGCGCCGCCGCGCCACCGAGGCCCTGGAGATGGTCCGGCTGACCGGGCACGCGGCCCGCAAGCCCGCGGAGCTCTCCGGCGGTCAGCAGCAGCGCGTGGCGCTGGCTCGCGCGCTGGTCGGGCGTCCCCGCGTGCTGCTGCTCGACGAACCACTGGGAGCGCTGGACCTGAAGCTGCGCGAACAGATGCAGGTGGAGCTCAAGGCCATCCAGCGCGAGGTCGGCATCACGTTCGTGATCGTCACCCACGACCAGGACGAGGCCCTGACCCTCTGCGACCGGCTGGTCGTGCTCAACGAGGGACGCATCGAGCAGATCGGGGCGGCCCGCGAGGTCTACGAACACCCGGCGAACCGGTTCGTCGCCGACTTCGTCGGCACCTCCAACGTCCTCGACGGCGACAGCGCGCGGGCCGTGCTCGGCAGGCCGGGAACCTTCGCGATCCGGCCCGAGCGCATCGCGGTGCTCGACCCCGCCGCCCCCGCTCCGGCCGGTCAGCGCACCGTCACGGCCGAGGTGGCCGAGGTGGTCTACGCCGGGCCGATCACCCGCGTCGCCGCGACGGTCACCGGCAGCGACGGCCTGCCCGGTCCGGTGCGGCTGACCGCGACCCTGCTCTCCGCGGAAGCGTCCACCGCTCTGACCCACGGCACCCGCGTCGTCCTGGCGTGGCCTGACACCGCCGTCCGCGATCTCACCGACCTGTCGACCGAATCCGAGGAGGACTCATGAAAGATCCGATCCGCCGTCTGGGCGCTGTGCTGGCCACCGGCGCCCTGTTGCTCGCCGGGTGTTCGAGTTCGAGCGACTCGGGGGGGTCGTCGGAAGGTCCGCCCTCGATGGAGCCCGCGAGCGCGGTCGGTGACGGCGAAGGTCAGCTGAACCTGATCGCGTGGCCGGGCTATGCGGAGAACGGTTCCAACGACCCCAAGGTCAACTGGGTGACGCCGTTCGAACAGCAGACCGGTTGCAAGGTCAACGTCAAGATCGGCAACACCTCCGACGAGATGGTGCAACTGATGCGCACAGGTCAGTACGACGGGGTGTCGGCGTCGGGCGACGCCACGCTGCGGCTGATCTACGCCGGCGACGTGGCCCCGGTGAACACCGATCTGGTGCCCAACTACGCGACCGTGGTGCCGTTCCTCAAGGACAAGCCGTGGAACTCGGTGAACGGGCAGATGTACGGCATCCCGCACGGCTGGGGTGCGAACCTGCTGATGTACAACACCGACATCGTCAAGGGCGCGCCGGACAGCTGGGGCGCGGTGTTCCCCGGCGCGCCGGAGCTCAAAGGCAAGGTCACCGCCTACGATTCGCCGATCTACATCGCCGACGCCGCGCTGTACCTGTCCAAGACGAAGCCCGATCTGGGCATCAAGGACCCCTACGCGCTGACCCCCGAACAACTCGATGCCGCAGTCGATCTGCTCAAGCAGCAGAAGGAGAACATCGGCGAGTACTGGTCCGATTACACCAAGGAGGTGCAGGGCTTCGAGTCCGGCACCACGGCGATCGGCACCACGTGGCAGGTCATCGCCAACACGATCCAGGCAGACAACAAGGTGCCGATCAAGACGGTGCTGCCGAAGGAGGGCGCCACGGGTTGGTCGGACACGTGGATGCTCTCGGCCAAGGCCGCACATCCGAACTGCATGTACAAGTGGATGGACTACATCATCTCGCCGGAAGCCAACGCGCAGGTGGCCGAGTACTTCGGCGAGGCACCCGCCCAGACGAAGTCGTGTGACCTGACCGCGGACAAGGCGCACTGCGCGACCTACCACGCGACCGATGAGCAGTACGCGGCGCAGATCCACTACTGGACCACCCCGCAGACCACGTGCGTGGACGGCAGCGGCGACAACTGCACCAGCTACGACCAGTGGGTCGACAAGTGGCAGGAGATCAAAGGCTGATGCCCGCTGCGCCGCGTCTGCGGCACCGGGTGACGCTGGCCTTCCTGCTCGTCCCGCCCTTGGCGTGGCTGATCGTCGCCTATCTGGGATCCCTTGCGGTCCTCATGGTCTCGGCGTTCTGGAGCAGAAGTAGCTTCACCGGGGCGGTGGTGCGCACCTTCACCACCGACAATCTGGTCCGGGTGGTCACCGAGGAGGTGTTCCGCACCACCACGCTGCGCACCGTGGGCGTGGCGCTGACCGTCACCGTGGTGTGTGCGGTGCTGGCCGTGCCGCTGGCGCTCTACATGGCCAAGGTGGCGTCGCCGGCGGTACGCATCGCGCTGGTGGTCGCGGTGACCACGCCGCTGTGGGCGAGCTACCTGGTGAAGGCCTACGCGTGGCGGATGCTGCTGTCGCCGGAGGGCCCGCTGCACTGGGCGACCGGGTACTCGCCGGGCTACGGGCTGACGGCCACGGTGATCACGCTGACCTATCTGTGGCTGCCGTACATGGTGATTCCGGTGTTCGCCGCGTTCCAGCGGGTGCCCGACTCGCTGGTGGACGCCAGCTCGGATCTGGGCGCCTCGGATCTGACGACGCTGCGGCTGGTGGTGGCGCCGATGGTGTTCCCGGGCGTGGCGGCCGGGTCGATCTTCACGTTCTCGCTGTCGCTCGGCGACTACATCGCGGTGACCATCGTCGGCGGGAAGACGCAGCTGCTGGGCAACATCATCTACGGCCAGCTCGTCACCGCGAACAATCAGCCGATGGCCGCGGCGTTGTCGCTGATCCCGTTGACGGCGATCCTGCTGTATCTGTTCGCGATGCGGCGCACCGGTGCATTGGAGAACGTGTAGATGCTCTCGTCACGGATGCGCGGCAGCACGCGGGTGTGGACGGTGCTGGTGCTGATCTTCATCTACGCACCGCTGGCCCTGGTGGTGGTGAACGCGTTCAACGCGTCGAAGACGTTCGCGTTCCCGCCGAGCGGGTTCACGCTGCAATGGTGGCGCACCGCGCTGGCCAGCGACGGCATGTGGACGTCGCTGGGCAACTCGGTGGTCGTGGGTCTGGCCGCCACGGCCGTCGCACTGGTCCTGGGCACCATGGCCGCGTTCGCCGTTCAGCGCTACGAGTTCTTCGGTAAGCAGACCGTGAATCTGCTTGTGGTGCTGCCGATCACGCTGCCGGGCATCGTCACCGGCATCGCGTTGAACGCGACGTTCACCTCAGCGCTCGGCGTCACGCTCGGGTTGGCGACCGTGATCGTCGGGCACGCCACGTTCTGTATCGTCATCGTGTTCAACAACACTCAGGCGCGGCTGCGCAGGCTCGGAACGAGCCTGGAGGACGCCTCGGCCGACCTGGGAGCCTCGTCGTGGCAGACGTTCCGGTTCGTGACGTTGCCGATGATGCGTGGCGCGCTGGTGGCCGGCGCCATCCTGGCGTTCGCGCTCAGCTTCGACGAGGTCGTGGTCACCACGTTCACGGCGGGCCCCACCGTGCAGACGCTGCCGATCTGGATCTTCGGCAATCTGTTCCGGCCCAACCAGGCTCCGGTGATCAACGTGGTCGCCGCCGCACTGACGCTGATCGCGATCGTGCCGGTGTGGCTCACCCAGCGGATCGGCGGCGATCCTGCGGGGACCCGGATCTGAGCGGCCAGCGCCGAATCGGGGACCGTTCACCACGTAGGGTCACACGGTGACTCCGAACCCCTTCGATCTCACCGGTCATGTCAGCGTCGTCACCGGCGGCGGCTCGGGCATCGGACTCGGGATGGCCCACGGCCTGGCCCGCGCCGGCGCGTCGGTGGCCATCCTCGGCCGCAACTCCGAACGCCTCGAGACCGCCGCGGCCTCGCTGCGCGCGCACGGTGGGCCGGTGCTCGCGATTCCGTGCGACGTCACCGACGAACCGGCCGTGACGGCGACCATGGCGTACGTCCGCGACGAATGGGGTTCTCTCGATTCGTGTTTCGCTAACGCCGGGGTGCGCGGCATCTTCACCCCGACGCTGGACACCTCGCTGGCCGAGTTCCGGTCGGTCACCGCAGTCGACCTCGACGGCGTGTTCGTCACGCTGCGCGAGGCGGCCCGGCAGATGATCGCCGCCGGACGGGGCGGCAGCCTGGTCGGGGTCTCGAGTCTCGGCGCCTTCCAGGGCATGCCCCGCCAACCGGCGTACGCCGCCTCGAAGGCGGGCGTGACCGCGCTGATGGACAGCCTGGCCGTCGAACTGGCCCGGCACGGCATCCGCGCGAACACCGTCGCTCCCGGGTGGTTCGACACCGAGATGACCTCGGAGGGCCTGGCCGACGAGCGCTTCCGGTCCCGCGTACTGCCCCGGGTTCCGGCGCGCCGGTGGGGCAGCGGCGACGACGTCGGCGGTGTGGCGGTGTACCTGGCCAGCCCGGCGAGCAGCTACCACACCGCCGACGTGCTGCGCGTCGACGGCGGTTATCTCAAGTTCTGACCGCCTGACTAGATGTCGCCGCGGGAGAAGTCCGCCAACAAGGTCGGCACCGCCGAGTCGAAACCGGAGATGTCGAGCTGCCTCGGGTCGTCGGGATCCGCGATCGAATGTCCGGTGGCGGTCATCGCCACGACCACCAGCCGCGCATCGATTCCCATCGTCTGGCGGTACCGGTTCAGCGCCTCGTGGGGGTGGATCGAGCCGTACCACGTCTCGTTGTCGGTGTAGATGTGGAACGTGTCGACCTCGACCCGGTTCTCGCGCGCCCAGACCATCGGCAGCGCGCAGTCGGTGGCCCCCATCGGGAGCCCGGCGGTGTACCGGCACACGTCGTCGAGGCGACGACGGCGGCCGATGTCCAGATCCCGGATCGCCGGGTTCGAGAAGCCCCCGCGGCCGGCGGTGAATCCGACGATCCGGTGCCGCGGCTCGGTCGCCGCGGTCACCAGTGCCAGGGCAGCCGATGCCTCCCGGCACGTCACGGGAAGACCCGATACGAACGAGGCCATCGAACCCGAGATGTCGAGCGCCAGCAGGGTGCGCTTGTGGGCCGGTCGCACCGCTCCGTACGCCGCATAGAACGCCGCGTCCAGCGCATCGGCGATGCGCGGCACCGGGACCCACCTGCCCGCGCCCTGGACACCGCGGCCCGACGCGTACGTGCGTTGCGCCACCAGCACATTGACCGGGTGGACACGCGCCCGCGCGAGCGCGCGAGGGTCCGCCAGCTGCTCGGCCACCATGTGACCGACCTCGCCTACGAGCAGCCCGAGCTTGGTCAGCCGCGGCAACTGACGCATCAGCGCCGTCTGCGGCATACCGCCGGCAATGAGCGCCTCCCACACCGCAGGCTCGGCCAGCGCCGCGGTCGGCAGCATCTCCCAGGACAGTCCGTGACCGCGGCCGATGATCTCGACCCACCGCTGCGGCGTCGAGGCCGCCTGTGCATCCTCGAAGTCGGCGACGATCGCCAGCTCGTCGGGCACCGCCTCGGCGCGCGGCAGCATCGGCCGCACGGCGCTGCGCTGCCCTGCCGCCAACTCGACGTCGGTCAGCCGCACCGCCGGCTCGCGGTAGTCGTTGAGTCCCTTGCCGACCGCCCAGTTGAGCGCGAACCGACGAGCCGGATCCGTCACTGCGGACGGGCTGGCCAGCCGGAGCAGGTCGCGGTGGGTCCAGCCGCCACGCTGCCGGTACTTGACCAGCTGGTAGGCCAGCCGATCGACGGGCATGTCGGTGTACCACTGCCCCACACCACGGCGCAGGGTCCGGCCCCACCCGCGGAACTGCTCGACATAGTCGGCGAACAGGAACAGCGCAGTGGCGGTTCGCGCCACCCGCGGCAAGGCGGCCAGTGCCGCGCGACGGCCGTCGACATCGTCACCGGAGGCCGCGATCGCGAGCGCGAACAGGACGGGGTTCTGCCTCGGCGCCCGGCCGGCTTCAGAGACCTCGACGATCCGCTCCACGAGACCGATCGGATCGGTGGCGGTCAGGCGGAGCACCACATCGACGTTGTCAAAGGTCAGCTCGCGGTCGGAGGTGTAGAACGTGCCGTTGTCGGTGCCCAGCGTGAGGAACCGGCGCAGGCGTGCCCAGTCATCGACCGCGAAGGTGTAGCCGCCGGCAGCATTGCGGATCTGCTCGGGCCTGGCGGCACGGAACTGCGGTGTCCACCGCAGCCTGACCGTCTTCAAGATGTCCATGGGCTACTCCTTTCGCTGTCGACATCGGGAAGCGTTGTGCGCCAGGCGATGTGAGCGTGTGAAAGTACCGATCGGGTTCAGCGCTCTACCCAATTGAGCTACCGCCCCGTTGAGGGGGCGGACGGGACTCGAACCCGCAACCTTCCATTCAGTGGTAACCGATCAGCGTCCGGCTCACATCACCCGGCCGGCAGAACGGTACGCCGGCGAAATCGCGAGCGCCATCGAATTCCGGCCCCATCGGCCCGGGAGGTGAGCCACGATGAGGGGATGATCGAGAAGACCACCTGCGCCGTCGTCGGCGGCGGGCCGGCCGGGATGGTGCTCGGCCTGCTGCTGGCCCGCGCCGGTGTGCACGTCAACGTCTTCGAGAAGCACGGTGACTTCCTGCGCGATTTCCGCGGCGACACAGTGCATCCCAGCACCCTGCGGCTCCTCGACGACCTCGGGCTGTGGCCGGCTTTCGATGCGCTGCCGCAGAGCAGACTGCGGAAGTTCACCATCGACGCGACTCCGGGGCACCCCGTCACGATGGTCGACTTCGAACGCCTGCGCCTCCCCCACCGGTACGTGGCGATGGTGCCGCAGTGGGATCTGCTCAACCTGCTCGCCGAGGCCGGCGCCGCCGAGCCCACCTTCACGCTGCGACTGGACAGCGAGGTCACCGGACTCCTGCGCGACCACGACCGCATCACCGGAGTGCGGTACCGGGATGCACTCGGCGAGAACGAGATCCGCGCCGATCTGACCGTCGGATGTGACGGCCGCGGATCGTTCGTCCGGCAGGCGGCCGGGCTCTCGGTACGCGAGTTCCCGGTCAGTTTCGACGCGTGGTGGTTCCGGTTGCCCCGCAATGCCGACGAGGCCGACTTCAGCCTGTTCCCCCGCATCGCCCCCGGCAAGGCCATGGTCGTCATCCCGCGGGAGGGGTACCTGCAGATCGCGCTCCTGATCCCGAAGGGATCCGATGCGCGACTTCGGGCACGCGGGCTGGCCGCCTTCCACGCCGACGTGCTCGAACTGCTGCCCGAAGCCGGGGACACCGTCGAGGCGATCAGCACCCTCGACGACGTCAAGCACCTCGACGTGAAGCTGAACCGCCTGCGCCGCTGGCACACTGACGGACTGCTGTGCATCGGTGACGCCGCCCACGCGATGTCGCCGGCCGGCGGGGTCGGCATCAACGTCGCCGTGCAGGACGGTGTGGCGACGGCGCGACTGCTCGCCGACACGCTACGCCGCGGTGCGGTGACGGGCCGGGATCTGGCCGCGGTGCGTCGGCGGCGCCTGCCGGCGACCGTGCTGACACAGGCGCTGCAGCGGCAATTGGACGCCCGTCTGCTCGGTCCCGTCGTCCGTGGCGACCGGGTATCCGGGCCGCCGGGCGGGCTGATCCGACTGGTGGAACGGGCGCCGTGGCTGTCGGCGATTCCGGCCTATCTGGTCGGAGTGGGCGTGCGACCGGAACGCGCGCCGGAGTTCGCGCGGCGCGCGGCCCCTCAGCGGTAGTAGACCTCGCCGCCGGTGGGGTAGCCGCCACCCTTCGTGGTGATGTGCACGTGGTCGTAGTGTCCGTAGCCTCCGGCGCGCGCACCGCCGGGCGTGAAATAGATCCCGCGCCAGATGCAGTCCTGCAGCGCGAAGCGGTCGGCGTTCTTCAGCGCGAACGCGACGATCTGATTGCCCAGGGCGATCCCCTCGGCAGTGCCGGGATTCGGGATCATCACGTCGATCGCCAGGCCGTCGGGATGCCAGCGGAGCGCGTCGGGGCGCACGCCGCCGATGCTCTGGATCTCCGGGAAGATCGCGCTGACGGCGCGGGCGACGAGGATCGTCTTCACCTGCAGACCCTGCTCGGGTGCGACACCCGCCGGCAGTGCCCGCGCTTCGCGGACCGACGCGCGCGAACTCGCCACCCATTCGATCCGGCCCCCGGCGGCACTGCCCGCCGAGAACGCGGCGGGCGCGGGAGCCACCAGCTCCATGCAGCAGGGCGGCGCCTCGGCCACCACGGCGGCGGCCGGCTTCTCGACGGGGCGTTGAGCGTCGGCGCCCGCGGCCAGCAACACCACCGCGGGTACACCCACGGCGGTCAGCACGACTGACGGCGATCGCCGCCGTCGAACCTGTGAGTGCCTGCCCACGTCAGCACCCTAAGCGGACACATCACGAAAACACACCCAGAAGGGAAACTTTCGGCAACAAAACGCACCATGGGCACCACTGGCCTCAGAAGTCACACACCGAGGGCAGCCTGAACGTCGCGCAGCGTCGCGGCCGACCTCTGCAGGCCGAGCAATTCCGACACCGCCAGCGGCACCTCGAGGACCTGTCCGGCACCGTGCGCGGACACCACGGTGGGCAGTGACAACGCCACGCCCTCGATCCCGTACGCGCCGCGTTGCACCGTCGACACCGGCAGGACACGGTGCTGGTCCCCGAGCACCGCCTCGACGATGCGGGCGGTGGACAGGCCGATCGCGAGATTGGTCGCGCCCTTGCCGGCGATGATCTCGTAGGCCGCGTTGATCACCTCCGAGGAGATGCGGCCGCGCGTCTGCTCGTCGAACACCGCCACGCCGTCGCGACGGAATTGCTCGGCCGGCACTCCGCCGATGGACACGCTCGACCACAGCGAAATCTCGGAGTCTCCGTGCTCACCGATGATGAGCCCGTGCACGTTTCCCACCGCCAGGTCCGCCTGCTCGGCGATCAGGTAGCGAAAACGACTGGAGTCCAACACCGTTCCCGATCCGAACACATGTCCCGGGGCGGCGTCCACCGCCTTCGTCGCCGCGAACGTCACGATGTCGACCGGATTGGTGACGAACAGGATCACCGCGTCCGGCGAATGCTCGAGCAGCTGCGGCGTGAGGCTCTGTGCCATAGCCACATTCGCCGCGGCCAGGTCCAGGCGACTCTGCCCGGGCTTCTGCTTGGCCCCGGCGGTCACGATCACGACCGCCGAGCCGGCGGTCACCGCGATGTCGTCGGAACCCGAGATCCGGCAGTGCGGGACGAACTGGCTGCCGTGGTTGAGGTCGAGCACCTCGGCACGCACCTTGGCGGCGTTGACGTCGAACAGCGCCAGCGCACCGGCAGATCCGCGGATCAGGCACGCGTAGGCGATCGCCGTCCCGACGCTGCCCATCCCGACGATTGCGACTTTCGTGTTCCGTTCCACTGCCACCGCACTATTGTGTCTCCAGCACCACGGTCGGCATGTTTTCTGTGAACACGAGTTGCCGAACGGAAAAATTTCTGAAAAATGCTTTGGGGCCCGGACAAAGTGCACCGTCGTGCGGGTCCCGCCGTCCGATCACAGTAGAGGGGAACATTGTGGGCACCGTGCGCACGGCTCGACACGCACTCGCGATCGTCTGCATCACCGCGCTGGCCGCCTTCGGGCTGGCAGCGTGCGGCAAGGACAGCGGTTCCGGTGGCTCCGGCGGCGGGGGTGGTGGCGGTGGCGGTGGCGACGTCACCGTCGCGGCGACGTCGTTCCCCGACTACGTCGACCCCCAGCTCTCCTACACGGTCGAGGGCTGGGAGGTGCTGTGGAACGTCTACACCCCGCTGCTGACCTACAAGCACGTCAAGGGCGAGGACGGCACGAAGGTGGTCCCCGGCCTGGCCGAGGCGATGCCCGAGATCTCCCCGGACGGGAAGACCTACAAGCTCAAGCTGCGGCAGAACATGAAGTACTCCGACGGCACCCCGATCAAGGCCTCCGACTTCACCTATGCGATCAAGCGCCTGTTCAAGGCGGATTCGGGCGGCTCCGTCTTCTACGACGTGATCGTCGGGGCCAAGGAGTACGCCGACGGTAAGGCCGACACGATCAGCGGCATCACCACCGATGACAACACCGGCGACATCACGATCCAACTGACCGGTCCCAACGGCACGTTCGAGAATCTGCTCGGCCTGATGTTCGCCGCCCCCATCCCGCCCACCACGAAACTCGACGGCGACACCACCAACAACCCGCCGCCGGCCAGCGGGCCCTTCATGATCAGCAAGGTCGACGCGCCCCGCACGCTGACGATGGAGCGCAACCCGCAGTTCAAGACCGTCAAGGACGCGGGCGCCAGCGAGGTGGCCGACGCCAACGTCGACACGATCACCGTGGTGGAGAACAAGAACCAGAGCGCGCAGGTCACCGACATCGTGCAGAACAAGGTCGACTTCATGATCGATCCGGTGCCCTCGGATCGGCTGCAGGAGGTCAAGCAGCGCTATGCCGACCGCTTCCGGATGGAAGACTCGATCAACACCTACTACTTCTTCATGAACACCGAGAAGGCGCCGTTCAACGATCTGAAGGTCCGGCAGGCCATCAACTACGCCATCGATCCGGAAGCGCTCAACCGGATCTTCGGCGGGCGCATGCACCCGAGCCAGCAGATCCTCCCGCCGGGGATGCCGGGTTACCAGGAGTACAAGCTCTACCCCGGTCCGGACATGAACAAGGCCAAACAGCTGATCGCCGAAGCGAATCCGGCCGACCGGGACATCACGGTCTGGACCGACGACGAGCCCGACCGTAAGCGCATCGGCGAGTACTACCACGACCTGCTCACCCAGCTGGGGTTCAACGCGACGCTCAAGGTGATCGCCGGCGACGTGTACTGGACGACCGTCGGCAACCAGTCCACCCCCGACGTGGACACCGGCTTCGCCGACTGGTTCCAGGACTTCCCCCACCCGGACGATTTCTTCCGTCCACTGCTCAACGGGGCGAGCATCCTGCCGACCAACGGCAACAACCTGTCCCGCGCGAACATCCCGCAGAACGACGCGAAGATGGACGAGCTGCTGACGAAGCAGATCACCGATGAGGGCGTCGAGCAGCAGTACGCCGACCTCGACAAGGCCTACATGGAGCAGGCGGTGTGGGCGCCCTACGGAAACGAGCAGTTCACCACGTTCCTGTCGGAGCGGATGGACTTCGACAAGTCCTATCAACATCTTCTGTTCAAGCAGGACTACACGTCGTTCGCGGTGAAGTAGCGCGGCGCCCCTGATGGTCGCATCAGTTCCCGAGGTCGAGGTCCCCGACGAGCCGCCGCTGCCCGTCGGGGTGCCCCGAGAACACATCCAGGGCCGCAATCCGTGGTATCTGGCATGGCTTCGATTGCGCCGCAACAAGGTTGCGCTGGCCTGTGGAGTCCTGTTCGTCGTGCTCGTGCTGTGCTGCCTGGCGGCGCCGCTGTGGGCGCACTACGTCGCGCAGACCGGGCCCAACGACAACCACATCACCGACACGGTGCTGATCGACGGCGCCGAGACCGACGTCGTCGCGCCGGACGGCACCCCGCTGGGCCCCGGGCTGCACGGGCGCTATCTGCTCGGCGCCGATCAGAACGGCCGTGACGTCATGGTGCGTCTGCTCTACGGCGGCCGCACCTCCATCTACATCGGGGTGGCCGCGGCAGTGGTCACCACGGTGCTGGCGGTCATCGTCGCGCTGCTGGCCGGCTACTACCGCGGCTGGATCGACGCGGTGCTGTCGCGGATCCTCGACGTCATCTGGGCGTTTCCGGTGCTGCTGCTCGGCATCGCATTGGGCACCGCGCTGGCCGTCGGTGGTCTGAAGCTGGGTTTCGTTGCCATCGCCGGGGATTCGATCTGGATCCCGATCCTGATCATCGGTCTGGTGTACGTGCCCTACATGGCCAGACCGCTGCGCGGGGAGATCCTCGCGCTGCGGGAGAAGGAGTTCGTCGAGGCCGCGGTCGCCCAAGGCATGGGGCCCCTGCGGATCATGGTCGGTGAGCTGCTGCCCAACATCATCTCCACGATCATCGTGTTCTTCACGCTCAACATCGCCAACAACATGCTGCTGGAGTCGGCGCTGTCGTTCCTCGGCGCAGGCGTCCGTCCGCCCAACGCGTCGTGGGGCACCATGATCGCCGACGGCTACCAGTTGATCTACACCGCTCCGCATCTGACGATCGTGCCGGGCCTGTTGATCGTCATCACGGTGCTGGCGCTCAACGTGTTCGGGGACGGGCTGCGCGACGCGCTCGATCCCAAGGCCCGAATCCGGTTGGAGCACTGATGGCGCGGTTCGTCGCCCGGCGGGTGCTCGGGATGATCGCGGTGCTGTTCGCGATCTCGGTCATCGTGTTCCTGATCTTCAACGTGGTGCCCAACTCGGATCCGGCCGCCCGCATCGCCGGCAAGAACGCCGATCCGGACCTCATCGCCCGGGTCAACGCCGACCTGGGACTGGACCGGCCCCTGCCCGTGCAGTACCTGACGATGATGAAACAGATCTTCACCGGCGAGCTCACCTCCTATGCGAGCAATCGCAATGTGGGCGAACAGATCTGGCACGGCTTGCCGGCGACGTTCTCACTGTGCATCGGCGCGGCCGTGATCTGGATGACGTTGGCGGTGCTGTTCGGGTACCTGAGCGCGGTGCACGCCGGCCGCTTCGGCGATCGCGCGCTGAGCATCCTGTCGCTGGTCGGCATCTCGATGCCGGTGTTCTGGCTGGCGGCGATCCTGCTGTACTTCTTCACCTACAAGATCGAGCTGTTCCCGACCGGCAGTTATGTACCGCTCACCGAGGATCCGCTGGACTGGGCGTATCACCTTGTGCTGCCGTGGTTCACGCTGGCGGTGCTGTTCATCGGCTTCTACAGTCGGGTGCTGCGGTCGAACATGCTCGACGCGATGAACGAGGACTATGTGCGCACCGCGCGGGCCAAGGGTCTCAGCGAGCGTCAGGTGCGGGTCCGGCATGTGCTGCGCAACTCGATGATTCCGATCGTCACGCTGTTCGGGTTGGACTTCGGGATGGTCGTGGGCGGCGGCGCCATTCTGACCGAGACGGTGTACAACCTCGACGGCGTCGGACTCTACGCCGGTGAGGCGATTCGCAGTCTGGACCTGCCGCCGCTGATGGCGGTCACGATGTTCGGGGCCTTCTTCATCGTGCTGTTCAACACGCTCGTCGACATCGCCTATGCGGTGCTGGATCCGAGAATCAGGCTGGGAGAGGCGGCACCCGCATGAGCGACGCTTGCGAGCGAATCGAGGGGCGATGAGTGACGCACTGCTGAGCGTCGACGATTTGCGCGTCAGTTTCGCCACCGAGGACGGCGTCGTGCAGGCCGTCGACGGGGTGTCGTTCTCGCTGGCGCCCGGTGAGATCCTGGCCATCGTCGGGGAATCCGGCTGTGGCAAGAGCGTCACGGCGCAGACCCTGACGGGCCTGACCCGGTCGGCGAACAGCCGGATCACCGGCTCGGTGACCTACCGCGGACAGGAACTCATCGGCCTCGACGACGACGGGTTGCGCGGCATCCGCGGCGAGGAGATCGCCATGGTGTTCCAGGATCCGATGTCGTCGCTGAACCCGGTGTACCGCGTCGGCGATCAGATCGCCGAGATGATCCGCGCGCACCGCGACGTCTCCAAGCGCGAGGCGCAGCAGCGGGCGGTGGAACTGCTGGGCTCGGTGGGCATCCCCAACCCCGAGGGGCGGGTGCGCAGCTATCCGCACGAGTTCTCCGGCGGCATGCGTCAGCGGGTGATGATCGCGATGGCACTGGCCCTGGAACCGGCGGTGCTGATCGCCGACGAGCCGACGACCGCGCTCGACGTCACGGTGCAGGCCCAGATCCTGCGGCTGATCGCCGATCTCAACGCCGAGCGCGACCTGGCGGTCGTGCTGATCACCCACGATCTCGGCGTCGTCGCCGAGGTGGCCGACCGGGTGGTGGTGATGTACGCGGGTCAGATCGTCGAGGACGGCAGCCTCGACGACATCTTCTACACGCCGCAGCACCCCTACACCTGGGGACTGCTCGGGTCGTTGGCCCGGCTGGACCGCCCCCGTGGCGAGCGGCTCGCCCAGATTCCGGGCCAGCCGCCGTCGCTGCTCGATCCGCCGCCGGGATGCCGGTTCGCCCCGCGGTGCGCGTTCGAGTTCGACCGGTGCGCACAGCCACCCGATCTCGCGCCGACCGAATCCGCGGGTCACCTGGACCGCTGCTGGCTGGACCTCGACGAGAAAGTGCGGGTGCGCTCATGACCGAACCGCTGCTCGAGGTCACCGACGTGGTCAAGCACTTCCCGATCCGCTCGGGCATCGTCATCGAACGCGAGGTGGGACAAGTGCGCGCCGTCGACGGCGTGAGTCTGACGCTGAACGAGGGCGAGACGCTGGGCCTGGTGGGTGAGTCCGGCTGTGGCAAGTCCACACTGTGCCGGACCATTCTGCAGCTGACCCCACCCACGTCGGGGTCGGTGCGGTTCCTCGGCCGTGAACTGGTCGGGCTGTCGCGGCGCGAGCTGCGGCCACTGCGGCGCCAGATGCAGATGATCTTCCAGGACCCCTACGCATCGTTGAACCCGCGTAAGCGGATCGGGCAGATCGTCGGGGACCCGATGGACCTGCACGGTCTGGCCAGCGGTGCCGAGCTCAAGCGCCGTGTGCAGGACCTGCTGGACCGGGTCGGTCTGCGACCTGAGCACTACAACCGCTTCCCGCACGAGTTCTCCGGAGGGCAGCGGCAGCGCATCGGTATCGCGCGGGCGCTGGCGCTGCAACCCAAGCTGATCGTCGCGGACGAACCGGTGTCCGCGCTCGATGTGTCGGTGCAGGCGCAGATCGTCAATCTGCTCAAGGACTTACAGGCCGAGTTCGGGCTGTCGTATCTGTTCGTCGCCCACGACCTGGGGGTGGTGCGGCATGTGTCGGACCGCGTCGCGGTGATGTATCTGGGCAAGGTGGTCGAGAGTTCGGGCACCGACGACCTGTACGAGCGGCCCGTCCACCCGTATTCGAACGCCTTGCTCTCCGCAGTCCCCATCCCGGATCCACGCCGGAACGAGGCGCGCGAGCGGGTGGTGCTCGAGGGCGACGTGCCGAGTCCGTCGAATCCCCCGTCGGGGTGCCGCTTTCACACCCGCTGCCCCTGGGGGACGGAGATCTGCGCGACCGATGAGCCGGCGTTGGTGTCCTATACGACCGGCCATGCGGCGGCCTGCCATCATCCGCGCAACGTCGAGCACCTGCCGGTATGAGGGACGGCCCGATCGGCTGTCCCCTCCGCAGCCGATCGAGCCGATGCTGCTGAAGATAGGCGGAGCCGACCCCCCGAGGAATCGGGGAAACCCCTAGATCTCGTCGCTCAGGGTGCTGCGGGCACCTGAATCGGGATCGGCACCGGGACGAACGGAACGGTGAGGTAGCTCGTCGTCGTGCGGACGGTCGGTGCTGTGGTGACGGCGGTGGTCGTCGGCGCGGTGGTCGGTGCGGTCGTCGTGGGGGGCGTCGTCGTCGGTGGTGTGGTGGTCGTCGTCGGCGCGGTGGTGGTTGTCGTCGTGGTCGTCGTCGTGGTCGTCGTCGTCGTGGTGGTGGTCGTGGTCGTTGTCGTCGTCGTGGGTGACGTGGTGGTGGTCGTCGGCACCGTCGTGGTGACCACGGGGCTCGGCGGCGGAGCAGCACTGGTGGTGACGGGCGGCGGCGGCGCGTTCTGCTGCTGGGACACCGTCACCGTCT
This sequence comes from Mycolicibacterium chlorophenolicum, assembly GCF_001044235.1. Lineage (GTDB taxonomy): Bacteria > Actinomycetota > Actinomycetes > Mycobacteriales > Mycobacteriaceae > Mycobacterium > Mycobacterium chlorophenolicum. The sequence continues at coordinate 20,670 of NZ_JYNL01000055.1, forward strand.
GGCCTTCGACGCTGGACGGGGTCAGTTCCCGGCTCAGGGGCGCGTTACCGGGTCGCGGCTGCTCGGGATCCGGGCTGTCGACGCTGGTCAGGGCGATGGCGACACCGCCGACGGCGATCAGCGCGATGGCCGCGACCAGCCCGAGCACCGACAGCGGCAGCCGCTGCCAGGGCTTGACGTCGTCGTCGGCGACGGTCTCCGGCGGGGTGCTGAGCCGGTAGGGGTTGACGGGCTCCCCGTCGGTGTCGGCGTAGGTGTCGGTGTCGGTGTCGGTGTCCTCACCGGACCACGGGACGACGTCGTCACCGGACGGATCGTCCTGCGACCAGGCCAGCGCGTAGGTGGAGGTCGCCGAGGCGTCGGGGGTCGGCGGCGCCACGGCGGGTGCGACCCACGTGGCCGTGTCCGCGGAGCGGCCGTAGGCAGCGAACAGCGCCGCGCCGACGGCGGCGTCGAGCGCAGGGCGCGGCGTCACCAGCACGCGGCTCGGGAGTGCGGAAAAGCGCTGCGCGACGGCCGGTATCGCGGCTCCCCCGCCGACGAGAACGATGGTGGACACCCTGCTCACATCGATGCTGTTGCGCGCCAACGTCGTTTCGAACACACCCACCAGTCCGTCGAGCGGACGGGCGATCAGGTCCTCCAGCTCGGCGCGGGTCACCACGATGTCGCCGCGATATCCGGGCACGTCGACGCCGACGCGCGCCTCGGGCTGCAGCGAGAGCCTTTCCTTGGCGGTCCGGCACTCCTCACGCAGACGCGCGAGTGACCCGACCGCGGCGGTCGCTCCGGTGTCGGCGGGGCTGCCGGGGACCCGCTCGAGCACATGGGTGAGCAGGGTCTGGTCGATCTGGTCGCCGGCGAACTCGGCGTACCGCTCGGTGGGCCCGATCAGATCGAACGCCGCGGCGGCGTCGGCGAGGCTGACGCTCGTGCCGCTGCCGCCGACGTCGAGGACGGCCACCACACCGCTGCGTTCCAGTCCCGGATCGGCGTTGATCGCCGTCAGCGCCGCCACCGCGTCCGGGAGGAGTCGGGGCGGGGAGCCTGCCGGGGTGAGCGGACCGCCGGCGGTCAGCGCCTCGCGCAGAGCGCCCAGGGCGGCCGGACCCCAGTGCGACGGGACGGCGATCGCCACGTCGTCCGGGGACACCGCACCGGTGAGCCCGGCCATCGCTTCGAGCGCCTCGACAACGAGCTGCTCCGCCGGATACCGCGAGCCGTCGGCGGCGACCAGCGGCACCGGATCCCCGACACGGTCGACGAATCCGGCCAACACCACACCGCCCGCATGCCCGGCCGGCGACCCGACCTCCGGGGCGGCATGACCGAAGACGGTCAGTACCGACCGCCGGAGCACCGGTGGACGTCCGACCCCTGCAGCGGCGAGGTTGGTGGTGCCGATCGACAACCCCAGCGCATCGCTCATGACTGCGCACACCTTAAACCGAGGCGCCGGTCGAGCGCATCAGACACTCTGCGCAACCGAAATGTGCTGCAATGACGGCCATGGGTGACATCGACGACATCAAAGCGGTCAAATACCGGTACCTGCGGGCGCTCGACACCAAGCACTGGGACGAGTTCGCCGACACCCTCACCGAGGACGTGGTGGGCCGCTACGGCGAATCGGTCGGCGAGGAGCACCACTTCAGCACCCGTGATGAACTGGTCGGGTTCATGCGCAACTCGCTGGGCCCGGAGATCCTGACCGAGCACCGCGTCACCCATCCCGAGATCACCGTGGACGGCGACGAGGCCACCGCAACGTGGTACCTGCAGGACCGGGTGATCGCCCCCGATTTCAACTTCATGCTGATCGGTGCCGGCTTCTATCACGACCGCTACCGCCGCACCGAGCACGGCTGGAAGATCAGCGAGACCGGCTACGACCGCACCTACGACGCGTCGATGTCGTTGGAGGCGTTGAACTTCAAGGTGAAGCCGGGGCGCGCGATCAACCTCTAGCGGAGGTGACGGCGATCATCGCGCCGGGCCGCAGCCATCGCATGATCTTCACCAGCGTCGCGTCGTCGATCGCGACGCAGCCCGCGGTCGGCCCGCCGTCGGTGCTGTGCACGAAGAACGCGCCGCCCTTTCCGGGGATCCGTTCCTTGTTGACGCCCATCACCACGGCGTGCGCGTACTGGGGGATGTCGAGATTCTCGGTACCCGAGCTGGGCGAGGTGTTGAAGCGGCAGTTCTCCCGGTCGCACACCTGCATGGTGTTGTAGGTCGGGCTCTTCATGTCGCCGTCCCACCAGTGGTTGGGACCCACCCGGATGTAGCGCAGGCCGCCACCCGGGTCGGGCTGGGTGCCGAACGAGAAGTCGAGGGTGTAGACCCCTTCGGGTGTCATCATCGACCCGTCGAAGTGGTTGGCCGACATACCTTTTGCACCGACCTTGGCCGGGATGCCGACTCCGCCGGTGACAGGCTGCCAGCCGGCCGAGGTGCGCTGCCACACATCCAGTGTGGCGTCGGACCCCCCGGTGCCCGTGACCGAGAGCACCTGGGCGGCCCCACCGACGGAACCGGAGAACCAGGGGTTGTACGCGGCGTTCGCGGCGGGCGTCAGGACCAGGGAGATCGCCGACGCGCACAGCACGGCGAGCAGTCGGCGCATGGCCCTCATCGTCGCTGCCGAACACCATCGCCCGAATCACGGCGGGGACACGATCCGGTCGCGGTCGCCGAGGTTTGCCTTCAGGTCCCCTCGGCTACGTTGGCGTGATGGACCTACTGCCCTTCCGACCACGCCGCCGCGGAATCCGCCAGATCGGCCAGGGGCTGGGCACGCTGGACCGGGAGGTCTTCGAGGCCGTCGCGGAGTCGCCGAGCCCGCTGATCGACGCCGTGATGCCGCGGCTGACCAAGGCCGCCGACCATTCCAAGCTGTGGTTCGCGATCGCGGCGGGCCTCGCGGCGTTCGGCAACCCCTCCGTCAAGCGTGGCGCGATGCGGGGGGTGCTGACCCTGGGCGTGACCAGCCTGGTCACCAACCAGGGCGCCAAGCGGGTGTGGCGGCGGGAACGGCCCAACCGGATCCTGGTGCCGCTGGCGCGCCAGACGCGCCGCGCGCCGACGTCGAACTCGCTGCCGTCCGGGCATTCGGCCAGCGCGGCGGCGTTCGCGGTCGGCGTGGGTCTGGAGAACGCGCCGACCGGGCTGGGGCTGGCGCTGCTGGCCGGCCTGGTCGGCATGTCACGGGTGGCGGTCGGGGCGCACTACCCGGGCGACGTGCTGGCCGGCTTCGGGCTGGGCGCGGGCATCGCGGTGCTGGGCGCGCGCGTGGTGCCGCCGATCGTCGAGGAACGTCTCCCGGGCGCTGCGCCACTGCGCCAGAACGCCCCCGAGCGGCCGCGCGGGGCGGGAGTGACCGTGGTGGTGAACCCGGCCTCGGGCAGTGGCACCGGCGCACAGGTCCTGGACGAGGTTCGCGAGGCGCTTCCCGACGCCGAGATCGTCGAGCTGGGCGAGGACGACGACGTGGCCGAGGTGTTCCGGTCGGCCGCCCGGCGCGCCGAGGTGCTGGCCGTCGGCGGGGGCGACGGCACCGTCGCGGTGGCGGCGAGCATCGCGCTCGAGGAGGACGTGCCGCTCGCGGTGCTCCCGGCGGGGACGTTCAACCACTTCGCCAAGGACATCGGCTGCGACACCACCGCCAAGACCGTGGCCGCGATCCAGCAGGGCACCGTGTCGTGCGTCGACGTGGTGTGCCTCAACGAGAAGCAGATGGTCGTCAACACGGCGAGCATCGGCGCCTACCCGCAGTTCGTGCAGACCCGGGAGAAGCTCGAGCACCGGATCGGCAAGCCGCTGGCCGGCATCTACGCGATGTTCCACACACTGCGCCGGGACCAGCCGGTCCGCATCTCCTACGACAACCAGACGCTGCAGACGTCGCTGTTCTTCCTCGGCAACTCGATCTACCTGCCCTCGGGTTTCGCGCCGTCGCGCCGCACCCGGATGGACGACGGCCTGATCGACATCCGGATCCTGGACACCGGCCGGCCGCTGGCCAAGCTGCGGATCATCGCGGCCCTGATGTTCGGCCGTCTGACGCGCAGCCCGCTCTACCGGGAACTGCGGGTCCCCGAGTTCTCCTTCCGATCGGTGGACGGGCCGACGGTGCTGGCCCTCGACGGGGAGGTCGGCACCGAGGTGACCGAGGCCAGCTTCAGCGTGCGGTACCGGGCACTGCCGGTGTTTCGTCCGGAACCGTGATGGGCCGCACCGGGCGCACCAGCAGAAGACACGCGACGACGTAGGCATAGCCCAGCGCCCACCCGGCGATCACGTCGGACGGGTGGTGCACGTTGAGGACGACGCGGCCGGCGCCGATCGTCACGATCACCGTCACACCGAGCGCGATCACCCAGCCGCGCTTACCGGGGTCGACCAGGGGCAGCGCGACCGTCAGCAACGCGCAGACGGCGACCATGACACCCAGCGCATGACCGGACGGGAACGACGACGACGCGGCGTGCACCAGCGCGCCCGCCGGGCGCGGGCGGTCGACCAGGTTCTTCGCGATCTCGGTGACCAGCCCGCTGAGCTCGACGCTGACGATGAGGAACATCGCGGTGCGCACGTTGCGCCGGGCGAACGCGATCACGATGACGACGACGGTGACCAGCCGGAAGACCGTCGGGCCGAGCACGGTGCAGTAGACGTCCCACGCCCTGACCCACCCCGGATGTGCCTCGCCGATCCGCAGCAGCGGGGCCAGCGCTGCGTCGTCGACACGCGCCAGCGGTGCCCAGCCGGCGAGGTAGCCGGCCAGCATCGCGGCGAAGACGCCGACCGCCACGACGGCGGATCCGGCGAGCAGGCCCCTGCGTGCATCCATCCGACCACGTCTACCACGGCTGGTCGACTGGCCGGCCCAGCCGCTGGGTACCTTGCCTGTATGGCCGTGTTCGTTCGGAAGCTCCTGCGGATCGGCAAACTGCCCTCGGAACTGCGCGCCGAGGTCGAGGCCGAGGGAATCCTGTTCATCGCCGAGTACGTCCCCGTCACGCGCCGGTTCCGCGGTGCGGTGCCCGGACTGCGGTCTTCCGGCAGCATCGCCAGCTACGTGGGCTCGCTGGTGCTGACCCGCCAGCGCGTGCTCGCGACACTGTCGACGGTGCCCAAGCTGGCCGGGCGCACCGTCGATCTGCGATGGGACGCGCCGCAGTCCGGCGCGGTGACCGGGACACTCGACGAAACCGGACTGACCCTGGAGGTCGACGTCGCCGCCGTGGACCCGCGCTGTTCGGGGGAGCTGTCGCTGCACTACAAGGAGCACCTCCCCGCCGATGTGCTGGCGCGGCTGCCGCGGACCTCGCTGGCCTTCGACGTCCCGCCCGAATTCGTGTTCCGCGCCGTCGGCGTGCCGTATCACCCGTAGGGCGCCGCGTCCTCAGTCGGCGAGGTGTACGGGCGGGTCGGAGAACGCGGCATCTCCGCCGACGCGGCCGGGCCCCATCACCCCGCACTGCTTGACCGGGACCAGATGCGTGCCGAAACCGCTGGGGACGACGCTCGCGATGCCCACACACCGTTCCCACGAGCCGTCGGGCTGCACGGGTCCGTCACACTTGCTGATGAAGGCGCCCCCGTACACGCAGCCTGCTCCGGCCGGCGCGGAGGTGATCAGCCCCGCCGCGATCAACAGGCCGGCCGATGCGCCGACGACGTAGCGCTTCATCATCGCTCCCCTCGCTGCGCCACCGACGCTACCGGGTGTGCAACATGCTTCTCGGCGATTTGCCGATAACGTTGCCAGGGGGCTACCGGAACCGACCGACACCGAAAGGACTCTCAATGAAGAAGTCAAGCCGCGGCGGTGACCGGGGGTGAATCAGGTTGCCAGGTCCGGTTGTCACGGATGAGGGCGTAGAGAACGTTGGTGCG
>NZ_JYNL01000056.1 GCF_001044235.1 Mycolicibacterium chlorophenolicum
ACGGAGATGGCGTAGCGGGAGTGGTCGTCGAGCCAGTCCAGTATTTCGACGTGGGTGCGGTCGGCGAGCCACCAGTGGGTGAAGTCGGCTTGCCATCTTTCGTTGGGTTGTTCGGCGGCGAAGCGGATGTAGGAGCTTTTGGGTCGTTTGCGTGGTGTGGGTTCGACGAGGCCGGCGGCGTGTAGGTGGCGGCTGATCGATGCCGCTGACACGGTCGTGGCGTGGTGGTGGCGCAGGTGCCAGGCGATGGTTGACGGGCCGCTGTCGAGGCCTTTGCTGGACAGTTCGGCGCGCAGCTCGACGATCAGGGCGATCGTGGTGTCAGGCAGACGGGTCGGGCTGGTGTGTGGACGCCGCGAGCGCGGCTCGAAGGCCGCGTCGCCGTCCAGTCGGTACCGGGCGACCAGCCGCGATATCCAGGACTGCGACACCCCGTAGTCGCGGGCGACATCGGANGATGACCAGACGAGCCTTCGACATAGCGCTGACGGTCACCCCGCCCGGCTATACCGATGTGTTGCGACACCCTATGCGTATGTCCTGAAACACCACAGACCGGCGAGGAGCTGTATTTCCTGGCGGCGGCAGCAGCATCAGCGCGCGGCTACAGTGTGCTCACGTTTGAAGGACCCGGACAGGGAGAACCGCTGCGCGTCCAGCGTCTGCCTGCCCGGCCCGACTATGAAGTCCCCGTCCGTGCGGCCGTCGATTATCTGCTGACGCGTCCCGAGGTTGACCCCGAGCGCATCGCTTTGATGGGCACGAGCCTGGGCGGCTATTACGCGGCCCGCGCGGCAGCATTCGAGTCGCGCATAAAAACTTTGATTGTGCATGGTGTCGTCTTCGATTGGTGGACAACGCAAACCACAACGAAACCGGCGCTGGGGCTGCTGGCCAAGTTGAAATCGCCGCGGCTGGTCCAGGCCGCACTCGATGTGGCGATGCGTCGCAACACCGGACTGCGGTGGGCGGTTACGAACGCCAAGTGGGTGCATGGGGTGCACGACCCCGTCGAGCTCGTCGAGGAGATGCGGCGATATTCACTCAACGAGACGGCGGCACTCATCGGGCAGCCGACGCTGATTCTGCACGGTGAGAAGGATCACTTCATTCCCCGAGAACAGGTCGACCAGCTCTACGCCACGTTGCGGGCGCCCAAGACACTGCGTGTGTTCACCGAAGAAGAAGGCGCGGAGGAGCATTGCCAGTTCGGCAACCTGACGCTGCTGCATCAGGTGTTGTTCGATTGGCTCGACGAAACGCTGTAATCACAGGATTCACCGACCTACCTCGTCTGCCTAGGATTTCGCGGGAGAGCGGTGCTGGGCCACGATCAGTGGACGCTTACCGCCAGCACCGGCCGGTATGGAGTCCACTGGTGTCACATGTATCCCAAGAAGTTCCGCGCCCGCTTTAGCAAGGGCCTGGTGCACCGCGCGTTCGGTGGCGATCGGATCGAATGCGGGCCCGGGCTTCATGACGAGCACATCGAGTGCGTCGTCGTGTTGGCGGACCTGCCAGCCGCCGGCATCAAGAAGGTCGAGCACCTGATGGAAAACTACGGGATGCACCGAGAACGTTCCCTTATCGGGCGACCGCAGAACCAACACGTCGTCGGTGCGGCCTTCGATCGAGTCCACGAGCGCGAACCGCAGCGGGCAGGCGCAGGCGTGGGTGGCGAGCCGGATCCGGTCAGTCAACTCGTAGCGGATGAGCGGGATCGTCCGGCTGAACAGCACGGTGACCAGAAGCCGAGCGCCCGTCTGCCGGGCGGAACCGGGTGGTAGTCGTTGTCGACGACCTCGGGAATGACGAGGTCCTCGAAGAGGTGCATGCCGCCGTGGTGATGGCATTCGGCTGCGATGCCGCCGGTCTCGGTGGCCGCGTACACATTGTATGGAGGCACCTGCCAGGCACGCAGCGCCAGGGCACGGGCATCGGCGGTGAGCACCTCGGAGGAAGAGTTCACCGCGCGTGGAGCGATATCCAGCCGGCCGGAGAGCTGTTCATAGGCCAATGCTTTGATCATCGACGCGTAGGCAATCAGCACGTCGGGTTGAATCTGGTTGAGCCGGGCGACGATGTCGGGCAGCGGGCTGGCCGCATCGAGGCGTTGGCTGGCAATAAACGGGCTGCGCACCGTGGCGGCGACTCGAGATGATTGATGCCAGACGGTGCTGGAGCTGACCACCGCCATGCTCACCGGGTGGGTCAACCCCGACCTGGTGCCCGCCCACTCGTTGGCGCGGCCGTAGGACGCGATCATCATTGCCCATTCGTGTGCGTCGGTGGGGATGATGCTCTTGCGTCCAGAGCTTCCCGACGTCGCCGACACCCAGTACCGGCCGGCGAAGGGATCGTTGGTGGTGAGCTCGTCGAGGTACGCCTGCAGACGTCTCAGCCGTACGGCCGAGTCAGTGCTCAGCGCATCGAAATTGTCCATCAACATAGCCTTGGTGATCACCGGCAGCTCGTTTAGCGGTGCCCGCTCAAGGCCGCGATGCAGGTGCTGGTAAAACGGCGACTGCACGGACGCGAACGCCCGCAATGTCGCCAGTTCTCGCTGTTGGTGCTTCAGCAGTTCGGCTCGAGTCCAACGCTCCCGACGGCGCAGTGCTCGCCGGCGCCACAACACCCGCGAGATCATCGCGATGTTCACCGGTCCTCCTCATGCCAATAGTGAATCGCCTGACCGGTCAGTGAGGGCCACAGGCTTGTCTCATTCCGACGCACGCCAAGCGCCATGCACGCCACCGCGGCGCCGCAACCCGAATCACACTCGTTTCCAAAGTGATTCTTCACCTCGCAGCCCTCTATCCTCGCATCCCGCAAGCCACCGGGGATTTCATCGTGGCCGATCGATCCCGGCACCGACAGGGACTTTAGGTAGGCACCCAGGGGTCATTATGTCTTCCTGGCACGGCCTTTTGGCCATTGCCCTCAGGCGGTGAATCGACGCACCGTTGACCCACGTACTGAGAAGGAGGCGCTCATGGCTGACGCTGCATACGGCTTGTGGCCGTTAGTGATCCTGAACACGGCGCTTTTCGTCATGTTCGGGCTGAGTTTCTTCCGTCCGCGCACCAAGCGCGACTGGCGGGTGATGGGTGGCTACACGGCGTTCCTAGTGGCGTTGTTCACCGAGATGTACGGCGTCCCATTGACGGTCTATCTGCTGGGCAGCTGGTTGGGTACACGGTTTCCGCTGTTGCGCAACACTCACGCGGGCGGGCACCTGTGGAATGACCTGATCGGCTGGCGCTGGGATCCGCATCTGAGCCCGTTCCATTTGGCCAGCTATGTGGCCATCGGCGGCGGGTTCTGGTTGATTTCCGCCGCGTGGCGGCCGCTGCACGAGGCCGCGCGGACCGGCCGGCTGGCGACCACCGGCCCCTACGCGTGGGTGCGCCATCCGCAGTACGACGGGTTCGCGCTGGTGATGATCGGGTTCCTGTTGCAGTGGCCGACCATCCCGACACTGATCATGTTCCCGGTTCTGCTGTGGGTATACGCCCGTTTGGCGCGTAGAGAAGAACGTGAGGTGGCCGCCGAATTCGGTGCCGCGTGGGACCAATACGCGGCCCGCACACCAGCATTCATCCCGCACCGAGCGCCGACTACACACCGGGTCAGCCCGGATCATGGGGGCCCACGAACAACCCCGCACGCCGGCAGCAACCGCTGAACACGTGGTACCGATGTTGACCAGCGCTACGCTGCACCGCCACCGCAGGACTCATCGAGCCATTGAGATCCACAGTGGGGTTCGTTCATTTCGCGGTCATCGTTTCCGACTTCAATCTGCGGGACTGAACTGATGCCGGGAAACCACGCCGAGCGCTACCGGCAGATCGCCGAAACCCTGACCCGACACGGATTGGGCTTCCTGGTCGGCGCTGCAGGCCTGCAGCGATGGCTGCCCTTTCACCACGGGTTGCTGGGCCACGAACGCCGTGAGCAGCCCTACTCGAATCCCGAGCACTTACGTCTGGCACTCGAACAGCTCGGCCCCACCTTCGTCAAACTGGGCCAGGTTCTCTCCACCCGTCCGGACCTGCTGCCCGAACCCTACCGGCGGGAGTTGGCGAGACTGCAGGACTCCGCACCTGCCGTCCCCGGCACCGTCATCGCCGATGTCATCGAACGCGAACTCGGGGCTGCGCCGTCGGAAATTTTCACCACGTTCGAGCGGGAGCCACTGGCCAGTGCCTCACTGGGACAGGCCCATGCCGCCGTTCTCACCGACGGCACCGATGTTGTCGTCAAGGTGCGCCGTCCAGACGTCGTCGAACAGGTCGAGCAGGACCTGGAAATACTGCGGAACTTGGCCGCCCGGGCCACTCGCCGTTGGGACGCCGCCGCCGACTACGACCTGATCGGTATCGCCGAGGAGTTCGGCCACACACTGCGCGCCGAACTCGATTATCTCCAAGAGGGCCGCAATGCCGAGCGCTTCGCCACCAACTTCGGCGGCGATGACGACGTCCGCATTCCGCGGATCTATTGGGACACCACCACCTCGCGCGTGCTGACCCTCGAGCGGATCACAGGAATCAAGGTCAGCGACCTGCCGGCGCTGGACGCTGCCGGCATCGACCGCCCGGCCTTGGCCGTGCGCGCCGCACGGATGGTGGCGCAGATGATCTTCGACGACGGGTTCTTCCATGCCGATCCCCACCCAGGCAACCTGTTCATCCAACCCGATGGCCGCATCGGTCTGATCGACTTCGGCATGGTCGGCGACATCGATGCGCAACTGCGCGACAAGCTCGGGACCTTGCTCATCGCCATCGCACGAGACAATCCCCGCCGGGTCGCCTCCGCTGTGGCGGACGTCGCGTCTGTCCGCGGCACCGTCGACCTGTCGGCTCTGACCGCCGATCTGACCCCGATCATCGAACCGTATGAGAAGCGGGCGCTCGGCGAGATCCCCCTCGGCGCACTGATCCAGGAGGTTCTTGGCGTCATCCGTCACTACCACCTTCAGCTGCCGCGCCAATTGGCGCTGCTGCTGAAGATGCTCGTCATGGTCGAGGGATTGGGGGCGCAACTGGACCCGCAGTTCCAGCTGGCGCTGATCATCACTCCCTACGCTCAGCGGCTGCTCTCGCAACGCTTTACACCCGCAGCGGTGGCCCATCGTCTCGGGCAGGCTGGTGTCGACGTGTTGGGCGCCGTCGAGGAGCTGCCCGAGCAGCTACGTCGGCTGCAAAGTGTGTTCGATGCGGGTGGCCCCGAGGTCCATTTGCGGGCAACCGAATTGGACCCGTTGGTGGACCGGCTCGAGGCCACCGGACAGCGTCTGGTCGTGGCCATCATGGCCGCGGCCATCGTCCGGGCGATCGGCGATGTGGTGGCCGCGGGCGACCCCGGCCGGCAAAAACCCTGGACCAGCCCGCTAGTGCGGGCGGGTTTAGGCACAGCCGGCTCATTGGGCACCTACCGCGTATGGGCTGGGCGTCCGCCACGCAAACGCCGCCGCGCACAGTGAAACGTACCTAAGACCGCGGCCGCGGAACCGGTGCAAGTGATCCAGGGAAGGATGCCGATATGCCCACGAAGGTACGCGTCGGTGTGAACGGTTACGGAGTCATCGGCAAACGTGTCGCCGATGCGGTACGGGCCCAGCCCGACATGGAAATGGTCGGGGTCAGCGACGTGATCGCGGATTACCGGGTCAAAACCGCCATCGCTTTGGACATCCCTGTCTACGCGGTGACGGCAGAACACGCACGACAGATGACGGCGGCGAACATACCGGTTGCTGGCGTGTTGCCCCAGCTACTGGAGGCGGTCGACGTCGTCGTGGACTGCACACCGGCCAAGATCGGTGCCGCCAACCTCGACCTCTACCGTGAACATCGGGTCAAGGCCATCTTCCAGGGTGGCGAGAAACATGCACTCACCGGCCACTCGTTCGTCGCCCACGCCAACTACGCCACGGCGGTGGGCCGCGCCGCCACGCGGGTGGTCTCATGTAATACCACCGCGACCGTGCGGACCCTGACTGCCCTCAAAGACGCAGCCCTGCTGGCCAAGGCCCGTGGAGTTCTCATTCGCCGAGCCACCGACCCGTGGGAATCGGATCACTCCGGCATCATGAACACCATTCTTCCGGAGAGCCGCATCCCCAGCCACCAAGGACCGGACGCGCAGACGGTGGACCCCGACCTGGACGTGGTCACCATGGCGGCCAAGGGCTCCCACACCCAGAACCATCTGCACTTCTGGACCGTGGAACTGGCACGTCGAGCCGGACGCGACGAAATTCTGGAAGCGCTGAGAGCGATGCCCCGCATCGCCCTGGTCCGCGCAGCCGACGGCATCGTGGCCCCCAACAGCACCATCGAACTGATGAGGGATATCGGTCGGCCCCGCGGTGACATGTACGAGGTCGCCCTGTGGGAAGACATCCTCACCGTCGAAGGCACAGAACTCTTCTACACCTATACCGTCGACAACCAAGCGATCGTCATCCCGGAAAACATCGACGCCATCCGCGCCTTGTCCGGAACCGTCACCGAAGCTGCCGACTCGATCCGCCGGACCGATGAAACCCTAGGTGTGCGACAAGATTTCGGTTCGAAAGTGGTCTGAGCGTGAGGATCATTCATCGAAAGGGGCCGCGAACGCTGTACGTCGCCAATCCCGCGCCATTCGCCTCGACGACCGGGCAGGATCGTTTCTTGAACCGTCACTGCCACCCACCGCTGACAATCCCGGCACTTTCCTGTTTCGCGACGATTGGGTGGGTGACAAGTCGACGACGCCTCGCACGGTCACAGCCAACAGCCAGACAACCACGCAGCGCAGCGTGAAGCATCCCTCTCGAGCGCGGATGTGCCTGGATCAGGCGTGCCGCCCACCATTTGGGCCGTAGCGTCGGTGGTCATGGCAGACGCACCGAACTCCGATTTTCCCCCTCAGGCGCTTCCGGGCGTCCCGACCGCCGCCGAGGCTCTCGCCGGTCTCGAGATGCCGCTGCTCGAAGCAATGATGACCCAGCGAGCGGTGCGACGCCTTCTTCCCGACCCGGTCGATGATGCGGTCGTGTTGAAGTGCATCGAGCTGGCGCTGCGGGCGCCGACCGGTTCGAATGGACAGAACTGGGAGTTCGTGGTCGTGAAGGATCGCCGCGTCAAGGAGAAGTTCGCCAGGCGCTACCGCCAGGCCTGGTTGGTGTCCGGCGGCGTCCGTCAGCGCATCGCTGCGGCGACGACTCGATGACGAAGATGCTGCGAGCGGTGCAATGGCAGGTCGAGCACTTCAGTGAGATCCCGGTCCTTCGTGGTGCCCTGCCTTCGGGCCGGTCCGCGCCTGGCCGGGAGCGAAAGCCTGCGCATGCCGTACGTGCCGCGCCTCATGTGGTCACGACGTCGTTCTTTGGATCGATCTACCCGAGTGTGCAGAACCTGCTACTAGCGGCGCGAGCCATGGGGCTGGGTGCGTCGCTGATCACCCTGCCGCTGTGGAGCGTGACCTCAGCCCGCAAGATCCTCGACCTGCCGCTCTCGGTAACTCCCTGCTGCATCGTGCCGCTCGGTTGGCCCCAGGGGCGCTACGGGCCGACCACCCGCAAACCAGTCGAGCAGGTGACGCACCTCGACGCATACGGCAACCGCGCGTGGCTTGACACCTGATACGGCAGGCCTCTGACCACAATGTCAACCAGGGGCGCGGCGTCGTCCAGTACAGGCTCGAACTGGAGAGATGGCGAAGGGTTCCGGTTCGGCCGGCAGGCGGTCTCGGCATAGGTGCCGTGACACATAGGCGCAGCTTGCCTCCACGCGCATGACCTATACCTTCATCCCGAGACCTCTCGATGCTGCGATAGTGGGCGTGCTCGCATCCGGTGAGCCGGGGGTTTACGGACGTGGCGTTGTTGGCGCCGTGATCGTGGGCGAGTGCTGCTGGCCGGGCCCCATCGGACCGGAAGGACCCATCTGACCGCCGGGCCCCATCATTCCCGGCCCCATCATCGCCGGGCCCATCATCCCTCCAGGACCCATCTGGCCGCCGTGGTAACCGCGATGATCGGCGGTGCTCCTGCCGATGAAGAAGCCGGAGAAGAAAATCACCGCGACGACGAAGACGACACCGGCGACGATGGCTACCCCCACCAGAATCGAGTTCATTCGAGTTCCCCGGTCATCGTCGCGGATCGGCGGCACGACGGCCCGCGGCTGCCCGGTGAGTGTGGTTCATTCGGTGCTCGGTTCAGGTGATTCAGTCATGTGTCTCAATCTCCTCCAAGCGGTCTTTCTTGGGTCATCGTCTATCGCTGGGTAGGGAATGCGACGAATTACCTGAAATATATGGACGAACTGACCAGGCAACAGATGCTGGGGATTCTCGGCCGCGTTCTTGGTGCGGGTGGCGGGGCTGCTGGGCGGGGGGTACGTCTTGCACGGCGTCTTCGGCATGCCGCCGTTAGAAACCACGCCGGACGCTCTGGGCCCCCGCGGCGGGCGCGGGATGATGGACCACGGGGATAATCGGGACGCCGGTGATAGAGGAGCCGTGGGTGGGTTCAGCTCATGACCCGCCTCCGCCAAGGGTGCATGATCGAAGCGGTCATCACTTCGAAGGGGCTGGACCCGTTGGCCGGCTCCATACTGCTACTCATGCGGTCGCGCTGAAGGCGAGCGCACCGCATCGAAACCACCTGCGCCAACGCGGGGAGCATCCGCCAAGCGCACATTCGCAGTCACAACCACGGATGCACCACTTGCGATGCCATCAGGCCGCTGCTCACGATTTCGATGCCCGCGACTGCAGGAGGTCGGTGCGGCTGGTGGGCATGCCGCTGTGACCGCGGGCGTCGCATTTGACTGCCAGAATCTGGTTGACCCCGAGCCGGTTGGCCATAAACCCCAGCGCCGAGGCCGCCATATACAGGCGCCATACCCGCGCCCGGCCAGCGCTGCTGAGCGCGACCGCGTCCGCCCAGTTGCCTTCCAGATTCGCCACCCAAGCCCGAAGTGTGAGCGCGTAGTGTTCGCGAAGCGACTCGACGTCGCGTATCTCGAAGCCCGCCCCCTCGAGCGCTTCGATCATCGTCGCCACCGGTTCGAGCTCCCCGTCGGGGAACACATAACGATCGATGAAGGACGTATTGGAGAAGCCCGCGCGTTCGCCCGGCCGCCGCGAGATCGCGTGGTTGAGCAACCGCCCCTGTGGACGCAGCAGCGCGTGGAGGTGCGCGGCGTATGTCGGCAGCAGCGCGACACCGACATGCTCGGCCATGCCGATACTCGAGACCGCGTCGAACGGCCCGTCGCAGACATCTCGGTAGTCCTGCACCCGGATCTGCACCCGCTCGGCGATGCCCTCGGCGACCATCCGTTTGCTCGCATACTCCGCCTGCTCGTGCGACAAAGTCACGCCCACGACATGTACACCGTAATTGCGCGCCGCGTGCAGGGCGAAGGTCCCCCATCCGCAGCCGACGTCGAGCACCCGCATGCCCGCAGTCAGGCCCAGCTTGCGGGCCACCAGATCGCACTTAGCGTACTGAGCCGCGTCCAGATCCTCGCCGGCTTGCGCCCAGTACCCGCACGAGTAGGTCATCGACTCACCGAGCACGAGTCGGTAGAAGGCGTTGCCAACGTCGTAGTGATGGGCGATCGCGACGGCGTCGCGACGCTTGTTGTGCCGGTGCCCGCGCGCTAGTTTCGCCTCCTCTGCTGGTGGCTTGGGTGGCAGCCCGAGAATCCCCAGCCGCAGCACCGCTTTCGCCAGTGCCTTCTTCATCTCGGCGTCGACACGCACACCGGGGCCGCGACTCGGGTCTGACATCTGCTCCAAAACCGCCAGGCCGGCGGGCAAGTCTCCCTCGACGTCGATGTCGCCGGATACATAGGCTCGTGCGAAGCCGAGTTCATTCGGAGCCCACAACAGCCGCCGCAAACCCCGGCGATTGACGAAATTCAACTGCCACGGCGCGGACGTAGGTCCCGACCGGCTGCCGTCCCAGCATCTGATCTTGACCGGAACGTCTGGGCCCAAGGTCGCGTGAACCAGTGGCGCCACCGTTTCAGCGGTCGTCATCGCAGACCTCCGTGCGATCTCGATGCGACCGGTGTGCCGGACCCATCATGGGGCAACCCGCGAGATGAACGGGCCAGAGCGGGCCGGCACGCCTGCATCGCGCCGCTGAAATGTATGTAGACGAGCACGCTCAGCACGGCGGCCAAAAAGCACCACACCGACACGAACGTCGTGACCGATATCAGCGCTGCGACGATGGCCAGCACGAACGCGAATACACCGAAGACGTTGATGCAGCGGTGGCTGGAAAACAGCGGGCCGACGCAGGTGGTCAGCAAGATGCTCCGGTTGTGGACGTGGGAGGTGACCGGGAACCGGACAATGAAGTACAGCAGGTAGAGGCCCACTCCAAGACCCAGAGCCAAGAAGACGCCGACCGGCGGTGAAGCTTGCAGTCGCGGAGAAACACATGTCCACCCTCTTTCGTCTTCGTTGGGCAGCCGGGCCGGGAGATGACCCGTTGCCGCGAGCGTTCGCCGATGGCACTCAAGGCTTCACAGGCGGCCGAATCGCCGTGGTGATAAAGAAGTCTCGCGCTCACCACTCGTCCGGCCTAGGGGCTTAAGTCCCAGACCCGCAGGACCGCCGGCGCTTGCGGGTCCGCTGCAACACCGGCCACAGGACAAGGTTGAGGTCGTCGTCGGCATCACATTGGCCCGAACGGTTGCGGTTACGACCGGCGTGCGGTGGCACGATGACAGCGGATTTGCTACCCATTTCGAACAGTGTCAAGCAATCGCCCTACCGTGTTTGTTGCGTGCGTGCGCACAACAACTCAGCGGTACTGCTGATCAATGGTAATTGCCCAGTGCTGACGAGTTGCCGATTCCAGGTGCCGATAAGCGATACCGTCGGAGCGAGCGCAACCTGCTTCGATGCTCGCTCGGGTATTGGTGTGTCACTGTTCGTAGCCGAGGACGGCGGCCATACCGGCTTCGGCGTGATAGATGTTGTGGCAGTGCAGTATCCACTGGCCTGGGTTGTCAGCGTCGAAGTCACAGCTGACCTTCTGGCGCGGGAGGACGATGACGGTGTCCTTGCGGGGGCCGTTGCCGTTGATTTGGAACGTGTGACCGTGGATGTGCATCGGGTGATACATCGTGGTGGTGTTGGTGAAGCTCACCCGCACCCGCTGGCCTTGCCGAATCACATTGGGGGACAAGTCGAGTTGGCGTCCGTTGATACCCCAGTCGTAGCTCATCATGTTGCCGGTCAAGTCCAGGCGGTGTTCGACGTCGACGGGCCGCCCCGGTAGCGCAGCGGTGGGGATCGCGTGCAGCGTGTCGTAGCCTATGACGGCCCCGTCCAGTTCCTTCGGTCTGGCTTGTGGTGGCGGCTGGCCGGCGCTGGTGCGGACCAGCGCCAGCGCCGTGGCGTCCTTGCCTTCAGCAAGCGCCACCAGCGGGAACACGCCGTCACCCAGGGTGACCACGACGTCATAACGCTCACCCATGCCGATCAGAAGTGCGTCGGTGTCGATGGGGGTGACGGGGAAGCCGTCGGTGTGGGTGATGCTCATCCGGTGCCCGCCCAATGCCACGCGGAACGCGGTGTCGCCGCCGGCATTGATGAACCGGATCCGCACCCGCTGGCGGGGTTGGGCGGTAAACGCGGCCGGGGCGGTGGGCAGACGCCCATTGATCAAGTAATACGCGTACCTGACGTCTCCGGCGTCGCCACCCAGCACGGCGCTCGTGGTGTTCATCGGGCCCATGCTCGTGCCGACGCGCAGGCTGACGAACACGTCGTCGGGGGTGGTGCCGTCGAGCCAGTCGTCGAGCACCACGGTCCAGTCCTGGTCGTAACCGCCGGATTCGGCGGGGTCCTCCACGATCAGCGGTGCATACAGGCCGCGGTCGAGCTGCACCCCGGTGTGCGGGTGAAACCAGTAAGTGCCCGGGGTGTCAGCGACGAACCGGTAAACGAAGCTGCCACCGGTAGGGATGGCCGCCTGCGTGAGTGCTGGGACGCCATCCTGTCATTGCGCAGGGCGACCCCGTGCCAGTGGATCGTGGTGTCGGCCGGTAGCCGGTTGGTCAGCGTGGCCTCCACGACATCACCGGCGCGCACCCGGATCTCGCGCCCCGGCAGCTGCACCGTATGTCCACGCCCTGACCTGCTTGCCACCGAGGTCGACCGCGCCTTCCTGGGCGGTGAGCTGATAGGCGCGGATCTGCCCGGTGCTGCGGCGGCCGGCCTCCGCCGCCCCCACTTGCTGACCGCCGGGCAGGATCAGTCCGCCGCCGCTGGTTCGGGCCGTGCACGCGGCCAGCAAACCGAGCCCGGTGGCGGCTAGGCCCGCGCGCAGGAAAACCCGGCGGTCGATCTCTGTCATAGTGGATGGCCTTCCGAAGCCGAATCAAGGTGTGTCCGCGTTGCTCGCGGCGACCTTTGTCATCATGTTGGGAGACCTTCGCTCCTGGCTGCAACGGCTGTGCGGGCGGAAAGCGGAACGGCCAGATCCGCAAAGTCAGGCCGTGCGAAGGACGGTGAGTCGCCGGTGCATGTTCGTGTCGGATCGGCCGCGACACGACCCATTCGGGCGTCGGTGGCCGCGCACGATGTTCAGCGTGAAGAACGCGTTCGTGTCGCAATCACGTCGGCCTCGGAAGGGGCGTATCGCTATCCCGACGCCGCGCTATGGTAGGCGGCGCGCCGAGCTCACGGGCGCCAAATACTGCGCGCCTCATCGCTTTCTGAGTGCCGATGGCGCCGGCGACGGGAACCGTGGCCAGAGCGATCGCGAGGCCCACTGCCGCGACTACTAATTCGATCCGGTCGCTGAGGCGCACGAGCGGGTGACGTCGCAGGGCACGACAAATTCGCCAAATCGCACCGCAGCCCACCTGATTCCTGGCTGGTGTCGACAGGCAGCCGTCCACTTACTCCGCTTGGTTAACCTCCGCGGCTGTCGGAAAAATGCTCAAGGGGACACGAATGGAGCCAGGTACATAAAATCATTCGATCCGCGAGACGAATGACCGGCGCTTCGATGACATTCGTCTCTATTGGCGGGCGGACTTGGCGCGAAAACTTCACGGCGTGGACACACAACCGCGAGGGATGGCGATGACGCCCGCCGATCACGGCGAGCTGGCAACAGGGCGGCTGCACGCTATCGCCTGGAAGTTTCTCGGTTCAGAATTCGCCGGACCGATCTACGCGAACTGGCCGATCGACCGACGGGTGGAGGCCTGCCTGCTGCACAACGGGTTCAAGGACGTCGTGAACGACGGGGGCGCCTGCAACGCCGTACTGCAATGCGTAATGGCCAACATCGGTCGGGCACTTCGCGACGGTCGACTCTCGCCGCCGCAAGACAGGTACGACCCTGATGGAAGTCGGCCGCAAGGCGCTCCGCCGAGGATGGCTGCGCACGAAGTCGCGACCTATGACGACGGCCGCGCGGCATGAGTCGGTTCCGGGCAGGTTTGTCGGGTCGAAACGTCAGCGCGTGGACGGCTCGGGCTTTCCGGAGGTTAACGCCGATCAGTACTCGACGCCTTTCACTCTGGGCTAGGAACTGGGTGTCGGCATGACGGGCAACGATCTGTCGGGCGCGCCCACATCCCCACCGGCAGGGACCGGCAATGGAATCGGCTCTGAGGGCCTGCCATGCTCGCCATGCGTGGCCCCGCTGAATTCTCCGGCCGAGCGGCTGGCGGCCCTGCGCGCCGCGGTCCAAAGCGAGCCGGATCCGCTCGTCACAGTGACCCATCTGTTGCGCCTGTGTCGCGATGAGCATCGGGTGCTGTGGGAGCAAGCGGGCAACCCCGACCTCCGCGCAACGGTCACAAGCGTGCTCGCTCCGCTACGCACGCTCGCCGGGTCACACCCGACCGCCGCGACCTTGGACCCGCAGGTTCGTCACGTTCTGGCTGAGGCGCTGAAACCGGTGAATGGGGCGGCGCCGGCGGTCATCGCGCACGCTCTCGCGCAGTTCCTCGATGACCATTATGGGCAGTTTTTCGCCGACTGGTTCCGCAGCCGCAGCCCCTATCAGCCAGGGGTAGGTGACCCAATTCCTTTGGGTGGCCCCGACATCCGCGAGGTATTGGACATGCGGCCCACCTCCCCGCCCTGGCGGCTGGCGAATCGGCTGGATGAGACGCGCCGGGTCCGACTGGCCGGCGGGTGGGCGACCCAGTTCCAGGTCGTGTTCGACTACAGCCTGTCGGACGCCTTGAGCCGTCTGGTCACACCCGACACCATCATCGCGACCTGTCACCCCAATCGTGCCCTAACGGAGTTCACGTTGCCCTCTGATCCCGCACAGCCCGCCTTTCCGGTGCGGCCGACGGACCTCGATGCGCAGCGCCGCCATCTCGACCGGCTCATCGGCCGCGCCGTCGAGGCTGGTGCCTCCATCGTGGTGCTGCCCGAGCTGTGCGTCACCAAGCCGCTGGCCCGATACCTGCAGGACTGGGTGCGACGCGCAGACAGCCCGCGAGTCCTGGTGGCCGGCAGTTACCATCACGCCGATGGTTCGCCGCATCGGCGCCGCAACACGGCGATCGCCTGGGTTCGCGGGCAGGACCGGCCGTTGACACACGACAAGCATTCGCCGGCCCAGCGGCCGATCCTGGAAGACATCGAGCCGCAGGGCTGGCCGGAACTGCGGGTCTATGTCAGCGCCGACGGCTGGCACTTGGTGCTCGCCATCTGCCGCGATCTGCTCAATCCACAGGCGGTGCACACGCTGGCAGAGATCGGGGCGAACCTGGTGTTGGTGCCAGCAATGAGCGAGAGCCTGGCGCCGTTCACCGGTCAGGTTGCACATCTGGTCGGTTCGGGACAGGCCATTGTCGCGGTGGCAAACAATCCCGCCGACTGGGCGAGGACAGGCGGCGACGCCGTACGCATTGCGTCCCGCGCGCTCTTCGGCCATCCCGGGCTGGGACAGCAAACCCGTCTGGTGGCCTCGCCAGACGCCGCTCCAGGCGTAGCGACACTCAGGGTGCGTTCGGGGCTTATCGGCTGGATCAGCGCCGACTCCCCCGCCCCGTCATCTGGTGATCAACTCGTAGCAGGGCAAGAGTTGCCCGGGTGGGCCGCCCGCCTCGCCTCCGAACTGGATCGCTACCGGCAGCTTGAGCATCAGCCGCCCGAGCCGATCACGCTGCGACCGGCCGCGGTGCTCGTGCTGCTGTCCGAGGGCGACACCACCGGCCCGACACTGCTGCTCACCGAACGCGCCGCCGACCTGCGAAACTACCCTGGTCGCCTCGCGTTTCCCGGCGGCGCAAGGGACCCGCAGGACAGCGGTCCAGTTTGCACCGCGTTGCGGGAAGCCCGCGAGGAGGTGGGCCTGGACCCGGCCAGCGTGCAAATCCTCGGCGTGCTGCCCGCCCTCGCCGATTCCCAGAGCGGGTTCGTGGTTACCCCGGTGCTCGGCTGGTCCGGGCGGCCGGCATACACCGAACCGGTCAACATTGCCGAAGTAAGCGCGGTCCATGACGTGGCGTTGCAACAGCTCGGCATGCGTTCCGCGGCTACCTGTTCGGCTCCAGAACGTGACCGTGTGCCCGGCGCGGGCGCTCCCGATCTGACCCTTCTCGGACCGATAACGGCAACAGTGATTGACATGGTGCTGGCCCTGCTCAAAGACCCCTCGCCTCCACGCGCCGCCGCCAGCATTATCGAGCACCTGACTTGAACCCGTTGCCCGAACACTACCGAAAGACCGCACCCCCCGAACCGCGGGCGTGGACCCGGCGCGGAATAGTTCTAAGGGGCGCGGTGACCGCCATGGCTCAGCTTCGTCGCATGCCCGACAGCGGCTCACGTGGCCGGGGAGCGGCGTTTCTGCCCGTTCAGCTCGGTTTAGTCGGAGGCTGGGAGGAAGTCGCCGGCTTCCTCCAGAGCGGCAGCGACCCGCTCACGGGCGATCGGGGTGTCGAGGTGATGGTGACTGTCGAGGGCCCCTCCCTCGATCGTCGTCGTCAGCCAGAAGTGTCCCCGGAACCAGTAGGCCATGATTCCGGGCACCCCGACCGCCAAGTCCCCCATCGCGGTCTCCCGTTGGAATCCGCCGTCGCCGCGGCGTCGAGGCGGAGTCCTTCCGCGCAGGCCCGCTCGCCTACCTGGCCGCCTGGGATGTGCACCGCGCCAAGGTGTTCGGCCGCTCTCAAGCCACCACCGGCATGACCCCTTCGACCGACTCGTCGACCAGGTCATGACCACTGAGCCCTACGCCTCTGCGTACCGGGTGTCCTGGGTGGTCGACAGGATCCTCACACCGCGGCCAGGCCAGCATTGATCGACCCCAGGCTTGCTGGCGCAACGCTGCGCCTAATCCCCCGGCCCGTGCACACGTCCTGGCTCAACCAGGTGGAAATCTAGTTCTCCGACGAGCAACGTAAAGTCTTCTCTCCAAACGACTTCCACACCCTTGACAAGGTCACGCCTGCTCAACTTCAGCAGTACTACGAACAGATCGCCACACCGTTCGAATGAAAGTTCACCAAGAAAGACCTCCACGCGCTACTCGAGCTGATCGCCAGCCACGATGACGCTGATCGCACCCTCGCTGCCTGACCCGCCTGTCGAATACGTCACCGAAATTCCGTGCCACACCACTTAGCCGCAGCAACAGCCGCCGGCACCGCCAACCAGCGGCAAGGATTGCCCGCCTACCGGCTCTGAATCCGGCACGACCACGGCATAGCCTGCTTGCGAGATCGCCTGTACCACAGCGTGTTCCGACAGCGCGCCGGTCGCGGTCACGGTGCCCGTTGCCAGGTCCACCTCCACGGCTTGCACTCCGGGCACCGAACCGACAGCGGCCTTCACCGTCGACACGCAGTGCCCGCACGTCATGCCCTGGACCTTGAATGTGGTGACAGTCATCGCCCCCACCCTTTCTTCGAGGTGCCCGAACGAGCACGTCTGCCAGTCTATACCCCTGCGGGGTATATGTATCTAGGGCCTTTCGTCACCTAGCGGCGTCAGGTCTACGCCTCACACCCGCCTCCGTTGTGGCAGACTTGGCCTCCACCCGCGGCAAGACTGTGTCGGTCGTGTATAGGTTGGTCAGCCGCCGCACGAGAACCGTTCGCGTAATCGTGCCGCCCACTCGCTGCGTTCCGCTACGGCGAGCGGCTTGCCCTCGTTCTTCTGCTGTGCGGCGTTGCGCTGGCCGTCGGTGGGTGGGGTCTGGTCGATGTCAAAGGGGATGTGGGCTTGGTTCATGATGATCCTGAGGTGAGGATGTCACCGACGTGGTGGACGCGAAGCTCACTGCCTCTGGAAACAGCGGCGATCAGCGGCTGTCTTCATTCCGACCCGGCTGCGCTTTAGCCGTTTCCCACGCTACCGAATACCTCAGCGTCCCAGAGAAGGATCTCCCGAATCTCCGCACCTGGCATGGTCGATGTTTCGGCCCTGACGGCGGACCTGGCCCCGATCATCGAACGTTCCGCCGCGCGGGCGCTGGGTGAGATCCCGGTGGGCGCACTAATTGCGCTGGCCGTACCCGTCGCGAACATTGATCGCGATGGGTACGTCGGCCATCACCTGCAGAAACGTCACCACGGCGATCCATACGATGCCGGGCGGCGCATCGTAGCGGCGTTTCTCCCGCAGCCAATCGGGGGTGCGGAACAGCAGATTCGGATCCCAGGACCGCTGAACGGGGCGCCGTGGGGGTGCGGGCCTCAATGTTGTTGGGCTCAATACCGGTGCCTCGCCGCCAAAGATCCCAGACTCTCCCCGAAGACCACCAGCTTGGGCCTCTGCCCTTCCTGATTTCTGAACGGGAGTGAGTCTGAGTCCTGTTCAAAAATCAGGAACGGTTGCATTTCAGGAGCGCCAGACGGCCGACGGTCGCCGATGCTTTGGTGATCTTCTCCTCCGATGGTGCTTCAGTCCGTCGTCAGCGTGGCGGCCCCGGCTCCGTTTGATATCGGTGTCGGCATTGGTGATGTCGGATGGGTCACTAGCGGCTGGGTGGTGGGCGCCAGGGTCGTGGAGGCGACGGCTTCACGGGCGAAGAACGCGCCGATATCACCGATCGCGCTCATCAGTGGCGCCGGGAACACCACCGTGGTGTTCTTGTCGCCCCCCAGTTCGACCAGCGTCTGCAGGTTGCGTAGTTGCAGGGCCAGCGGGTGAGCCACCATGATGTCGGAAGCCTCGCCGAGTGCCTGCCGCTATCGATCCACCTTCGGGCCGCAATAATTTTTGGCTCGCTTCTCCCGCTCAGCCTCGGCTTGACGGGCCATCGCCCGTTTCATGCTGTCGGGCAGTTGAATGTCCTTGAGTTCGACGAAGGTGACCTCCACACCCCATTCCAGGGTGGTCGTATCGAGGATCTGTCGGATCCCGGCGTTGATGACGTCGGTCTCCGCCAAAGCCTCATCCAGACTGTGCTGTCCAACCACCTTGCGCAGGGTCGTCTGTGCGATCTGGTCGATCGCTTCGTACACATTCTCGATCGCCACCACCGATCGTTCGGCATCGACGACGCGGAAGTAGGCGACAGCGGAAATGTCGACACTGACGTTGTCGCGGGTGATGATTCCCTGTGACTGGATCGGCATCGTGATGATTGGCAGCGACACCTTCCGCAGCTGATCGACCACCGGAACGATGAACCTCAACCCCGGTTCTTTGACCGCGATCACCCGCCCGAGCCGGAACAGCACACCCTTTTCATACTGCTTGACCACGCGGGTCGATAGCGCAGCCAGCGCTAGCGCCACCAAGACTACTGCTGCGATCACAACGACCTCGTGTTCATAACTTCTCCTCACGGCTGCGGAATTCGCATCAGCGTCCGAAATCCGTTGATGGCCGCGGTATTGACGGCCGCCCTCAGGATGCGGGGAGGCCCACGCAGTGAACAGTGCCAAAGGACATCGAACGTTGGGTACATCGGCCACAAGATCGGGCAGATGCTTGTGCAACATCGCACCACGCCGCTAGTTGTACTGCCCAGGGAGGTTGGTCAATCGGGTGATGGGTGGGACCTTGCCGATTGCCGAGTGTTGCCGGTGGTGATTGTAAATGTGTAGCC
>NZ_JYNL01000057.1 GCF_001044235.1 Mycolicibacterium chlorophenolicum
GTCGGCGGCCAACGCGAACAATGCCGCGGTCAGCAGCGGAAACGCCAGCAGCACCAGGATCGACGTCACCAGGATGTTCCAGGTGAAGATCGGCATCCGGAACATCGTCATGCCCGGCGCACGCATACACACCACGGTGGTGATCATGTTGACCGCGCCTAAAATCGTGCCCAGCCCGCCGACGATCAGGCCGAGAATCCAGAGGTCGGCGCCGGCGCCTGGTGAATTGATCGCACTCGACAAGGGTGTGTAGGCGGTCCAGCCGAAGTCCGCGGCGCCGCCGGGGGTGATGAAGCCCGCGGTGGCGATCAGTGCACCGAAGAGGAACAGCCAGAACGAGAACGCGTTCAGCCGCGGGAACGCCNTCCACAGGTCACCGCCCGCACCGGGCGAGTGGATCGCGTCGGTCAGCGGCGAGTAGGCCGTCCAGCCGAAGTCCGCGGCGCCGCCGGGGGTGATGAAGCCCGCGGTGGCGATCAGTGCACCGAAGAGGAACAGCCAGAACGAGAACGCGTTCAGCCGCGGGAACGCCACGTCGGGCGCGCCGATCTGCAGCGGAAGCACCAGGTTCGCGAAGCCGAACACGATCGGGGTGGCGTAGAACAGCAACATCACCGTGCCGTGCATGGTGAACAGCTGGTTGTACTGCTCATTGGACAGGAACTGCAGGCCGGGCACGGCCAGCTCGGTGCGGATGAACAGCGCCATCAGGCCGCCGATGAGGAAGAACGCGAAGCAGGCGACGCAGTACATGATGCCGATCAACTTGTGATCGGTGGTCGTGATCAACCGGTAGATCAGGTTGCCTTTGGGGCCCATCCGGGCCGGAAAAGGACGGCGTACCTCAAGTTCCCCGACCGATGGCGCATCGGCGACCATTAAAACCCTTCCGCCACGGGCTCGGACCGCGTTCCCACTATCTACTGACTAGATACGTAGGTTATCGTACTGCGTAGCTTAGTACTAACTTGCGTAGTTGAAAAATTCCGGATCCGTCAGTGAGCCACATCGCCCGGTGACGGGTGTCCTGCCGGGGCGGGTGCCGAGCACTCGCACCCGCTCCGGCTCAGCACTCTTGGGGCCACCCCCGGTGCGTCAGGCGTTGCCGGGTCTCGCGGCGGCGTGGTAGCTGTTTCGAGGTGGTCACCGAACGACGCCCGGCCCAGACGGTGGCCCTCACATTACGTTCTACTACGTACGTACCGAGGAGTCAAAAGACCGTTCACGTTGTTGCGGGTTCGGTGATCAAACCGATTGTTTACCAAACTAATCCGCGAAACGCGATGGTGGGCTGGGCGTTCATCGACGGTCGACGGCTTGCCCAATCGCGGGCGTTCGGTTAGCGTCTCGCCAACCAGATAACGAATCGGTAACGGCAAAGGATCGTCTCGAATTGGTGCATCACCGGATTGCGCGACCGGATGCGGCGGCCGATCGTGGGGCCACCGACGTCACCGAGATCATCGCCTTCGGCGAGTTCGGCGCGTTGATGGATATGGCCAGTTGTCGCAGCGATCCGTTCGCCATCGACTTCGAGGTGTTGAGCGCACCTGAACTCGACGACCTCAACGATTTGGCTGATGAGTCGCCCCGGCTGTTGCTCGCACCGACAGGTTCGACGAACGCAGCGCCGCCGACCGTGCCGATTCACGTCGGCGGGGCACATCTTCGGGAATGCCCACGGCCGTCTCGCCGGGCGCTGTCGGGTAGTAACGTCCGCGCTTCTGGCGGGGCGCATCGAAAGACCCCTCAGGCCGCCGGTGCGGCGCACAGCAGGCTGGTCATCACGGCTATCGCCGTCGGCGCGGTCGCCGCCGCAGCGAACGCAGCGGTCGACGAAACGGAGGCGCAGCAGCCGGTTTTGGTCGCCGACACTGCGGCGTCCCCGGCCGCCCTCCCCGGCCCCTCGGGGATGCAGATCGTCCCAGTGGCGAACAGCTTTGATGCCGGGATCCATCTACAGGAATTGGTCAACGGCACGGCCTTCGCGCAGGAGCGGGCGCAGCGCGAGGCGCGGCTTCGGCGCCCACAGTTCAGCTTTCCCGCCCGAGGCATTTTGACTTCGCGCTTTGGAGCCCGGTGGGGCACCCTGCACGCTGGCCTCGACATCGCCAACGCCGTCGGTTCTCCGATCTACGCCGCATCCGACGGGGAGGTCATTGCCTCCGGTCCGACACCGGGTTTCGGCATGTGGGTCAAAATCCGCGCTGCGGACGGCACGGTTACCCTCTACGGTCACATCGACACCACCATGGTGCAAACGGGCCAGCGGGTGATGGCAGGCGACCAGATCGCCACCATGGGCAACCGAGGCAACTCGACCGGACCGCACCTGCACTTCGAGGTGCATCTCAATGGAACTGACAAGATCGACCCGATGGCGTGGTTGGGGGAACGGGGCGTCCCCAACGACTAGGGCCGCTGCCCGACCGGCTCCACAATGCGAGCACAGTCAGCTACTGACGTCCTCAGTAGAATCGTGCCGAGCCCGGCTGGGCGCTGCGCATTCGCAGTCGGCGCCGTGCGCTCACTTCAGCGCCGGCACACCGATCGACACCGTAAGCTACCTACTGACCAATCCAGGAGGTTCGATCATGGCGCGGGTGCGTGGCTTCGGAGAACTCGAGGCGTCGATCATGGATCGCCTCTGGAATCGTGACCCCGACGCCGACTCCACGGTCAGGGACATCTTCGACGAGTTGAGCACCGAACGGCACATCGCGTACACCACAGTGATGTCGACGATGGACAACTTGCACGGCAAGGGTTGGCTGTCGCGTGAACGCGACGGCAAGGCGTATCGCTACCGGCCGACCCTGACTCGCGAGGAGCACAGTGCACGACTCATGCTGGAGGCACTGAGCGGCGGCGGTCGATCGGAGGCGGTTCTGAGTCATTTCGTGGCGCAAATAGACGCGGAGGAATCCGCTGACTTGCGTGCTGCGCTGCGGCGCCTGGCCCGCAAGTCGCGCCGATGACCGTCGCGGCGGCGTTGCTGCTCTACGTAGCGGCGGTCCTGGCGATCGGACCGAAGCTGCTGGTTCGTATCACCGCCGACGGCGGGGCTCCGCGCCTGGCGATAGCCGCGTGGATCACCGCTGTCGTGACGGTGCTCGGCTGCTCGGTTGCCGCCGTCGCGCTGCTGCTCATCGAGGCCGCTGGGCATTGGGACAGCCCCGACGCGCTGCTCGTCACGTGCCTAGAACGTCTGCGCGCCATTCTCGTCGGCCACGCCGGGTGGCCGGCCCGAATCGTCGCGACCGTCGCAGTGGCCATTGCCGTCGGCAGTCTGATCGCCGTCGTCTTTCGAATCGGCCGCGCTCTGGGCCGCATGCGCACCCACACCTTCGCGCACGCCGACGCCGTGCGCCTGGTGGGCAGGTCGTACGGCAGCGACGTTGTGGTCATCGAGGCATCCGAGCCTGCGGCGTATTGCGTGGCGGGGCGCCCCCCGGCGATCGTGGTGACGACCGCGGCTATGGCCGCGCTCGATGAAAACCAATTGGCGGCCGTCGTCGCCCACGAGCGTGCTCACCTCGACGGGCGGCACGCCTACATCGTCGCCGCGGCGCGCGGCCTGACCACCGCGCTGCCCACATGCGGGCTCTTCGCGAGCGCCGCCAGCCACATCAGTTCTCTGTTGGAGATGTGCGCCGACGATGCGGCCGCTCGTCACCACGGCCGTCAGCCGCTGCTCGCGGGCTTGTTAACCCTCTCGGGCGCCACCACCCCGGCTCACGGTCTGGCCGCCGCCGGTATCGCCGTGCTCGCCCGTGCCGAGCGGTTATCGAAGCCACCACGACGCTTCGCCCGCATCCAGACCCAAGTCACGCTTACCGGCGCAGTAGCGGCGATGGCCGCCGCACCCTTGGCGATCGTCACTCTGTCGCTATCGGGCGTACTGATCTGCTTCGCGTGAGCGGCTCACCGAGCTCAACGACTTCCCGACATTCTTGGCGCATCCCAAATACGATGCTGCACGGCTCCATTGCGCCGGAAATGCGGCTACGGCAGGGTCGTGGTGCTTCCGCGGCTGGCTAGAAATGCGGGAGGTCGGCCATGCCCGCAAGGTGAGCGGCGGCAGGGTCGGCCACCAGCAAGGCCAACACCGCCAAACCGAGGGCCAACAGTAGCGCGGTTGCGATCCATCGGCGAGCCAGTCGCCCCGTCGGCCGCGTGTGACGCTGCTGAGGCCAACTCGACCGCGGTCCGTGGCAGGACACGGCCAGTGCACTCTTCACACCGCCAATCTACTATGTCACTACGTAGGTGACCATCGCTTCGCGTGAGGTACGGCGGTGGGTCACCAACACGGTGTAGGCGGCCTCCTGACCGGGCTTCTACGGCAACGATGTCACCGTCCCTCCATGCCGGCGGCGATGAAAGGGACGGCGTGCGCGACGATCCGAGAACGGTCACCGGGCGACCGGTCCGCGCGGCATGGGCGGTACTCGCAGGTGTGGCGATGATCGTCGTCGCGGGCTGCGGCGATGGGGACCGTGTTTCGTCGCCGGGTCCTTCGAGCGCCGCGGTTGCCATCACCGAACAGGCGCACACTCGGTTCGACGTGTTGTTCGCCCGCGACATCATCGATCACAGCGCTCAAGCTGTTGCACTGAGCAACCAGACCATCGGCAAACAGGGCGTCCCAACCGAAATCAGCGACATCGCCAGACGAATCAGCGCGAACAGCACCACCCATGTCAATGAGCTGCAGGCGCTTCTGCTGGATTGGGGATTCGCCCCCATGACCGTCGGGTCCCGTCCTCCGGCAGCCGCACCCAGCGTCGCCGTTGGGCCGGGTGAACATCCCCTCGCGGTCGATGCCGACGTCGGTCGCTTGATTAACGCGACCGGGGTGGGTGCGGCGGGCGTGTATCTCGAACTGATGATCAGGCAGCACCGCTTCACCATCTCGGTCGCGCGTGATGAACTTCAGTCAGGGTCGAATCCTGGGGCGATCGCGATCGCCCGGTCGCTCATCGAAAGCCAGCAATTCGAGATTTCCGTCATGGAGACCCTGCGGCGCTGACGAGTGTCGCTGCGACAACCTCGGTCATGGCGCCGGGATGATGGCTGGCGCGTTGTCACCACGGCGTCAGTCGTGCTCGTTGGCGGTGCTCGGCAAGTCAGTAGGTGGTCGCCGCTGTTGGTGCAGTCCGCGCAGAAACGCGTTGTAGGCAGCCAGTTCCGCGTCGTCGCGTTCGACGTCGGCCTCCCTTTTCTTCGACTCCGACTCCTCGTCACGGCGCCACCGGATGGCGAAGATCACTGTAGTCAGCAGCGCGACGGGCTCGCCGTAGGACCACGCTAAGGCGCCGGCGACCCCCTGGTCGGCGACGGGGTCGACGTTCCAGTCAGGCGGAGGTTGGGAGAAGGTCTCGGTGAGCGTCCGCGGTGCCATCATCAAGATGACGCCGATGAAGACATGCAACGGCATTTCGACGAAGATGTCGAAGAAGCGGCCCAGGTTGCTCTGCCGGACCGGCAAGGGACCGGTCGACAGGATCGGCAGGATGAACAATAGGCCGCTGGCGAGGAAGAACACCTGCAGTGTGACGTGTCCGGCCACGCTGGCCGCCGCCGCGTCGAAGAGGTCGGAAAGGTACAGGCCGTAGTAGCTCAACAGGAACACCGGAATGGTGAAGCCGGGGTGCAGCACGATCCTGCTCGCCCGGCAGCGCAGTCCGCCCAGCGCGGAGATCACGACGTAGCGTCCGAGTCCACGATGGGGCGTGGACCTGAGTAGCAGCCGGCCGGGCGCACCCAGCACGAGCAGCGGCGGAACAAGAATCGAGAGCGTGAGGTGCTGGAACATGAAGGCACTGAACAGTCCGTAGCCGTAGCCGTCGATGGCCAGGCCCGTCACCGCCGCCAAGGCGATACAGCCGGCCAGGAAGCTCGCCGTGCGCGTCCAGGCCCACTGGCGGCCACGGGATCTGACGACTCGAACGGCGAGCAGGTACCACACCGCCAAAACAATTGCCGATACCGGCAGTATCGGAACCGGTGGCGGTAACCAACCGAGCATCGCCGATAGCGACGGCGGTGAGGTGGGGAGCACCACCTGACCGATCACGGGGCAGCCCACCATCGCGTCGCAGCGTTGCGCCCGAGTGTCGGCCGCGCCCCGCGGCGACGTGCAGCCGGGGCGGGGTCGCCATTCATCGCGGGGGGCCTGAGCCGGTTGCGGTCTCGGCGGCAAGGCGACGGACCACCGGTTCGAGATCCTCGGCGAGCAGCGCCCGCAGGAACACCGCGGCGACGCGATGCGAGCGGTCCAAGACGATGGTGGACGGGATAACGGTGGTGGGATACCTCGCGCCCAAGGCGATCATCGTGCGCATCGGTGGGTCGTAGATCGACGGGAAGGTGACCTTGCGATCGACGATGAAGTCAACCGCAGCTTGGCGATTGTTATCGCGAACGTCGATGCCCAGGAAGGCGACTCCCTCATTCCGGGTCGCGTCGTACACCCTTTGCAATTCCGGCATCTCGGTGCGACAGGGGCCGCACCACTGACCCCACACGTTGATCACCACCACCTGCTCGGCGAAGTCATCAAGTGACAACGTGCGGTTGGGGTCCATCAGGTCGGGTCCGCGTATCGGCCCCGGGCGACCACGACTCTGCGGCGGATCGTAGAAGATGTCGACCTGCCCGCCCGGCGATATGAACTCGAACGTGCCACCCTGCGCGACGGCGTCATCTCCGCTGGAGCACCCAGACACTGCGGCGCCGAACAGTACCGCGCTCAGACCCGCGGCGATGCCACGCCGTATCACCAGTGACCAACGTGTCGGGGGTCGCCGCCGTCGCCAACGCTCAATGCCCATGTCCAGCCTCGCCGGCGACGTTCGGGGCGCATCGGTGAGTCGAAGAGTCATTTCAAGTGCCACTTACCCGGAGCTTTCTGCGGTACCCAACGCCGGCTTGAAGACGCGCGACGTATTGCGTGACCTGTGGCATCGACCCGACGACCTCCTTGACTGGACGTTCGGCGCCGGCGCCGCGGCTGCTCGGGCGAGCAATGGCGGCGGCCCTGCAGCCAGAGAGCCGGGTCCGCACGGCACGTTCTACGTAGAGACTACGTAGAATGTAGCGCAACGACGTAACCGCGCAAATGGGACGACGTCGATGAGGCGCCGCTCGCGGTACGTTCACGGGCCCCGGCTGAGGTGATGGCGTACGGGTTTGCCCGCTCTCAACATGGCGGCGGCGATCGCGATCAATCCCGCGACGGCGCCCGCCAGGATCCACAGCGCCGGGTTCGCGACTTCGGGTTGTTGGCCGGTGTGCGTGTCGTCGTAGGAGTGTTTGGTGGGCGTCGGGCCGGCGGGGCGTGGTGGGGCTGTCGAGGTGGCCTGCGCAGACGTCGGCCCCGCGGCGACAGTCGAGGCGACGGTCGAGGCGAGTCCCACGACGGTAGCCACGACTGCGACGACAATGGCCGCCTGCGCGAGCCACCTTCCGGCCTGCGGGGGTCGTCGACACCACCTGCGCGGCGTGCCCCCGTTCATCTCACGAAGTAGATAGTGGCAAAGAGCGCGATCCACACGATATCGACGAAGTGCCAGTAATAGGACACCACGATGGCGGCCGTCGCTTGGGCAGGGGTGAACTTACTCATGCGCGTGCGGATGAGCAGCAGGATGAAGGCGACGAGACCGCCGATCACGTGCAACCCGTGGAAACCCGTGGTGAGGTAGAAGACCGACCCGTACGCGCTGCCGGCGATCGTGGTTCCCTCACGCACCAGGCTGAGGTACTCGTATCCCTGGCCGAGCACGAAGAACAATCCCATGACGAAGGTGACGACGTACCACCGGCGCAGGCCGAACACGTCGCCGCGTTCGGCGGCGAAGACACCCATCTGGCAAGTGAACGACGACGCGATGAGGACCAAGGTCACCGGCACCGCGAGCGCGAGGTTCAGCTCGGTGGGCGGCGGCGGCCACTCGTCGGCCTGGGCACGAGCGGTGAAGTACATCGCGAACAGACCGGCGAAGAACATCAACTCACTGGACAACCACACGATTGTCCCCACGGCGACCATGTTGGGCCGATTCAGGGAATGAACCCGTGCCGTGATGGCGGTGCCACTTGTCATGTCGTCCCTCGTCAAGCCAAGTCCGCAGACGGTCTACTGAGTCGCTACCTACTATCTCACACAGTAGTTGCACGATAGTTGCGGCGTTGGGTGCCGTGGTGCGTTCGACCGGAACATTCAGCGGGAGTGCGTTTTTGAGCCGCGCCTGGTGCGACGGAGCACGCACGAGGGGCGAGTAAGGCCGATGAGCATCGCCGTGGGCGTGGACATTGACCGCGGTTACTCGTAATCTTTCCGTGACCTACGTAGCTAGACCATAGATGTCCCTGCGGTGTAAGGACTGTGTTTTGAGGATGAACCGCCCTGCCGCGGTACGCCGATCTGCGGGTGTTCTCGTCGTGGCGATCGTGCTGGCACTGACTCTTGGCAACTCGGCGGGCATTGGGTGGGCCGACCCGGCTGCTGATGCCTTGGCTCGATTGACGGAGCTCTCTCGAGAGGCCGAGCAGACCACGGAAGCGGTGTATTCAGCCGAGCTGGACCTCGAGGCGAAACTCGCGGCGCAGCGCAGGGCCGAGGATCGTCAACGCGCCGAACTCGAGGCGATGACCGCGGCGCGAGCCGACCTCGGCGAGTATCAGGCAGCTGTGAACCAGGTGGCGGCCGCGTCGTACATGGGTGGTTCGACCAGCACGATCAGCGCGGCGCTGACCGCGGAGTCTCCGCAACGCCTGCTCGACGAACTCTCGTCGAGCAGGGTGATGGCCACTCAGATGTCGGACCGCATCAAGGCCTTTCGCGCCGCGTCGACCCGTGCCGACGACGCAGCGCGCGCCGCGCAGTCGTCGGCGCTGGCAGCTCGTACTGCCGCGGAGCAGGCGTCAGCGGTCCGCGCAAGCCTGCAATCGAAGCAGAGTCGGCTGCGGACACAAATCCACGAAGTAGAGGCGCTATATCGCGCACTGACTCCCGATCAACGTGCAGCGCTTGCCGATCCTGGGCCGGTGCCGCCCGCGCCGCCGGCCCCGCCAGCGGCCAACCCGGCCATCATGGCGATGCCCGAAGCGATACCGCCGGTGGGGCCGGGTCCGTCCAGCTCACCCGAGGGGGCCGCGGTCGTGCAGGCGGCGTTGACCCGTGTGGGTGCGCCCTATTCGTGGGGTGCGACAGGACCAGATGCGTTCGACTGCTCGGGGCTCATCAAGTGGGCCTTTCTGCAGAACGGCAAGTCGCTCCCTCGGTCGAGTCAGGCGCTGGCGGCGGGCGGACAACCCGTGGCGACGACCGAGGTACAGCCCGGCGACATAGTCACCTTCTACTCGGACGCCTCACACGCGGGTATCTTCATCGGCGATGGGAACATGGTGCACGCCTCGACGTACGGCACTCCGGTGAAGGTGGCGCCGATCTCGTCGGCGCCGATCTACAACGTGCGCCGCTACTAGCCAGCTACCGTAGCGTTGCCCGCTTTCCACGGTTTGCAGGGAATGTTCCAGTCGCCGAGTCCGTCGGTACCGGACAGGGTGGCGTGTTGGCGCGGCGGACGCGAAGCTCAAGGAGGACTGTGAGACTGGCCACGCGCGCCGTCATGACCACACTCATGGCGCTGGCCTTCTGGCTGTCCGGAGTCGGGGTTGCTGCCGCGCACACCTCACTCGTTGGTTCTGACCCGGCCAAGGACGCGAGCGTAGCGTCCCCATTGACCGCCGTCGTGCTGAACTTCTCCGAGGAGATCAATCCAGCGTTCGCTGACGTCGCCGTCACCAGCGCCGATGGTCGTAACTGGGTGTCGGGCTCGGCAAGCGTCGAAGGGCCGCGCCTCACGGTCGCCGTCGGGCCCGAACGACTCACAAACGGCCTATACACCGTCAGCTACCGCGTGGTCTCAGCAGATGGCCACCCCGTCTCCGGGTCATACACCTTCACCATCGCCGGCGTCCCCGAACGGCCTTCACCCACAACCGCGCCAGCCCGTGCAGCACCCAGCACCGCTGAGCCCTCTCCCTCGGCGCCCGCGGCGAAAGCAGGTTCAGACACCAAGGCGTCTGTACTCACAGCAGCCGGCGCCGGTCTGGCGCTCGGAGGTCTGATCGTGTTCTGGCAAAGTAGGCGACACCGCCGGAAGAACGCAGCAGAACACCCCGGATCTGAACCTGGGTCCTCACTTGGAGGGCAAGACACATCGCCTCCGTCCGATCGGAGAGACTGACCTCGTAAAGTCGAGCTGGACAACGACCGCGGGCAGATCGTCGACGATCTCGACAAAAGAGGCGCTGGTTACTACGTGTGCCCGAAGGCATTCCGCCGCCCGCGGGCGCGCCGGTTCCCTACATTGACTATCCTGCCCGCGGCAGACCCGCCGACCAGTTGCGTATCTGGGCTGCACGACGGGCTCCGGCGCTGAATATGCCAACCACCGCGTTGGAGGCATATGCCTATGCGGCCAGGGTCGCGCACGTCGAGAACCCCGACTGCCAGCTGGCCTGGACGACGCTGGCGGGGATTGGCATGGTCGAGAGCCGCAACGGCACCTTTCGCGGCGCCACCATCGCCCCGAACGGGGATGTCACTCCTCCGATTCGTGGTGTGCGCCTTGATGGCTCGAACGGCAATATGCGCATTATCGACAGCGGCGGCGGTACGCCCCCCGGTGAGCCCGGATTCGCTCAGGCAATGGGGCCTATGCAGTTCATCCCGGAGACCTGGCGGCTGTATGGGGTCGACGCCAACAACGACGGCATCGTCAGTCCCGACAATGTCGACGATGCTGCGCTGTCGGCCGCCGGCTATCTGTGCAATCGCGGTGGCGACCTGGCGACGCCAAAGGGGTGGATGAAAGCGCTGCGGGCTTACAACCAGTCCGATCCGTACGCCCGCAGCGTGCGAGACTGGGCTACAGCCTATGCCGCCGGCCACTCTCTGTAGCAGCCCGAGGGCGCCGAATCGATGCGCTCGCGCGCATTCTCGACGCATAGATGTATGGCGGCGACGGGTCGCGCATAGGATCGGAGTGCCATCTGATGAGGCATTCGTACGATCCAGTCGGTGGACTGAACCGCTAGTTTGACCCACTCTGCCGACGTTTCCTTGTTATGCCGAAACCGAAAGGGACTAACGAGATCGAGAAGCAGATCATCTGGCGCGGCCTGTTGGCTGGCGCCGCCGCAGGGGTACTGGCATTCGGGTTCGCGCGGATATTCGCTGCGCCCCAGACCGCACGCGCAATCGAGTACGAAGATGGCGTGCGAGCCGCCCGGGAGGCAATGGATTCGCCGGGGGGACACGCCGGCCACGGCGAGAATGTCGACCTGTTTACTCGCACAGTGCAGATGAACATCGGCATGGGACTCGGCCTACTCGCGTTCAGCGTCGCCATTGGCGCCTTGTTCGCGGTGGTGTTCGCCGTAGCCTATGGTCGTGTCGGCGATGTGTCGGCACGACTGCTGTCGCTCTACATCGCGGGCGGCATGCTGTTGAGCTTGTACGTCGTACCCAACCTAAAATATCCCGCCAGCCCGCCAGCGTTGAGTCTCGACCAGACCGTCCGTGAGCGCACGCTGCTGTATGTGTTGATGGTGGTGCTGTCGGGGGCGCTCCTGATCGGCGCGGTGGTACTGGCTCGCCGATGGGTGGCCAAGTTGGGTGCCTTTAATGGCGCGTTGGCCGCCGCCGGCGCCTATGCAACGACGATGGCAATCGTCATGTTCGCGCTGCCAACCATCAACGAAACACCGGCACCGCTGCGCGACGCTACAGGCGCGATCGTCTATGAGGGCTTTCCCGCCGATGTCCTCTACTATTTCCGGCTTTACGCGCTNCCATCAACGAAACACCGGCACCGCTGCGCGACGCTACAGGCGCGATCGTCTATGAGGGCTTTCCCGCCGATGTCCTCTACTATTTCCGGCTTTACGCGCTGGGCACCCAGGTTGTCATTTATACGACGATCGGCCTCGTGCTCGGCGCGATGATGTCGCGGCTAGTCGCGGAGCGCCAAAAAACGAGCAGCGAACTGTGTCGCCCGATACCCCGCCTCGGTGGGCATCCAGCCCTATCCCCTGAGCCGGTTTCGTCAGGTATACAGGTATCTTCTGGTGACCGCGTGTAACGAGCCGGGTCATATGGGTTATGCAAGCGTCCGTCGCTGCCGGGCGGGTTTTGCCGCCGGGAGGCCAGGTCGGCGTAGATCATTCCACGGCCACGGTTCGCTACGCCAAACCGGATTGCGCCGACTCTTGTTACTTCTCAACATGATTCGAAGCCCGCTGACTCGGTTGCTGCCCGGCTTGACGTCGGCAGCAAAAGATCCTCTGCGTGGCATCGCGTCGACATCAGTGCTCCGCCTTCGCCCGTCGATGTCTGCTGCACTCCTTCCCTCTCGCCGCGGCTCGCCTCTACCGCTGGCACTGGTACACCCCTTTTTTCAGTTGCTGTCCGCAGACACTGGCGACGTGCTGCCAGGATTGAGACTGTGACCGGCACCCCTCCTGTACCCGAAGATCATCCGTCATCTCAACCGCTGCCCGGAGTTGGAGCCGGCACCGCCGCGATCCTTGTGTTCACCTCCTCGGCGGCGGTGCTGGTGGTGGAAATCACCGCGCTGCGGTTGCTTGCGCCGTACCTCGGGCTGACCCTGGAGACCAGCACCCTGGTCATCGGAATCGCCTTGGCCGCAATTGCCCTTGGGTCCTGGGCGGGCGGCCGGCTTGCCGACCGCGATGATCCGCGCCGCTGGCTGGGNGACCAGCACCCTGGTCATCGGAATCGCCTTGGCCGCAATTGCCCTTGGGTCCTGGGCGGGCGGCCGGCTTGCCGACCGCGATGATCCGCGCCGCTGGCTGGGAACATCGCTGGGGGTATCAGGTGTAGTCGTGGCGTTCACGCCTTCCGCCGTCCGCGCGGCGGCCGAATGGGCACCTGCGACGCTGTTGATAGTCGCGACGCTCACGATTCTGGCACCCGGAGCGCTGCTATCGGCGGTGACACCGATGGTGACCAAGCTGCGCCTGATCAAGCTCGCCCAGACCGGCACCATTGTCGGTCAGCTGTCTGGCGTAGGCACCATGGGTGCCATCGCCGGCACCGTGCTTACCGGATTTGTCTTCGTATCGCGGATGCCAGTCAGCGTGATACTCATCGGCCTCGGATCGATACTGGTACTCGGCGGCATCGTTGTGGAGTCGCGCATGCGCCGACGGAACACCTTAAGCGCCATCGTAATAACGCTTGCAACCGTCGGCGCGGGCCTCGCTGGCTATCTCGCACCCGGCGGCTGCGACGTGGAAACCAAATACCATTGCGCCCGCGTCATCGCCGACCCGGAGCGAGACAGCGGCCGAACCCTCACGCTCGATGGCGCGCGCCACTCGTACATAGACCTCCAAGATCCGGCTCTCCTGCAATTCATCTACGTGCGCGCCTTTGCTTCCGTCGTCGACGCATCCTTCCCCTCCAAGAAGGCATTGGAGGCGTACCACCTTGGTGGGGGCGGCCTCACCTTCCCGCGGTACCTTGCTGCGACGCGGCCAGGAAGCCACAACGTGGTGTCCGAAATCGACGGTGGCGTGGTGCGCATAGACCGAGACGAACTCGGATCGGCTTCCGAGGCTGGCATTGAGGTACGCGTCGAGGACGGCAGACTGGGCCTTGCGGGGCTCGATGACGGCAGCCGTGATCTGATCGTCGGCGACGCCTTTGGCGGCGTGAGCGTGCCGTGGCATCTGACGACTGTGGAGTCGCTGACAGACATACGTCGAGTCCTCAAAAAGGACGGTGTGTACGTTGCTAATCTCATCGATTACGGCGAGCTGGCGTTCGCGCGTGCCGAAGTCTCAACACTCACAAAGGTTTTCGACTACGTCATAGTCGCCGCCGAGGCCGGCGACGTCGGCGTCGATACCGCGGCGACACCCGATGGTGGCAACCTGGTCGTGCTCGCTTCCGATCGACCAGTTGACCCGGGCGCGCTTCAGCGCGTTCTGAACACCCGCAAGACCGGGTGGACGATCACTGCCGGCGACGATCTCCGCAAGTGGATCGGCGACGCGCGAGTTCTGACAGACGACTACGCTCCCGTCGATCAGCTTCTCGATCCCTACCGTCGACAGAGCGGCGAGTGACTTGTCATGCTCGGCCTCGATCGAACACTGATCAGGGACGCAAAGCGCTGCCATTTACCCATTCGTCCCAGGGCACAGACCAATCTCCGTTCTGCCACTGTTCCAGCGGTGCGCCGCCGGTATTGCGGACCTCGACAACATCGCCCGGATTTGCGAACTCGTAATACCACTCGGCGTTTTCCGCGCTCAGATTTAAACAGCCCGCCGAAACGTTGGTGTTTCCCTGCGCCCACACCGTCGCCTCGCGCTCATGGAGGTAGATGCCGTCGGGACTGATCCGCACCGCGTGCGGGACGCTGATCTTGTACCCCGACGCAGAATCGACGGGCAATCCGTAGGTCGAGGAGTCCATCAAGACGGGATTCTCTTTCTCCATCACCGTATACACGCCAGGCTGGGTCCAAAAGGCGATTGTCTTGCCTCCGACAGCCTGCGTCCCGCCCCGGCCCATCGATGTCGGCATCGTGCGAACCAAACGGCCGTTTTCGTAGACACTGACCTGTTTGGTCGTGTCATCGGCGACGGCGACACGAGACGGTCCGATCCGGAAACTGACCTGCTTGTCCTGTTCTCCGAATAATCCACCACCCAGATCAGCGCCGTAGAGATCGGCTTTGACCGTGACCTCAGTACCGGAAGGAAAATATTCACGGGGCCGCCAGTGCGCCTTGCGATCGTTGACCCACATCCAGGAACCGGCTAGGTGGGGCGACGTTTTGACCTGGAGGCGCAATTCGGCCGCCGCCCNTTGACCGTGACCTCAGTACCGGAAGGAAAATACTCACGGGGCCGCCAGTGCGCCTTGCGATCGTTGACCCACATCCAGGAACCGGCTAGGTGGGGCGACGTTTTGACCTGGAGGCGCAATTCGGCCGCCGCCCTGTCCGGGATGTCGGCGTCGAAGGTTGCCACGACCACGGTTCCGACACCGTAGACGCCGCCCTCCGACAGCGACGCTCCGTTAGTCATGCCCAGCCTGACCCCGACCTGGGATTGCGGCGCGACGGTGGAGAACTCCGAAACGGACGTGACGGTNGCCCTCCGACAGCGACGCTCCGTTAGTCATGCCCAGCCTGACCCCGACCTGGGATTGCGGCGCGACGGTGGAGAACTCCGAAACGGACGTGACGGTGCGGGCGTCAGCGCCCCGGCCCGTCGCGCTGAGCTTGTAGGACCGTCCGTATCCGAGTGGCTCGGCGGGCTCCCAGGCGCGTCCGCCCCCCACCATTCGACCGGCAACGACCCTGCCCTGTTCGTTCTGCATACGCACATCGGTCAGGGTCCCAACAGTCGCGGTCACCTTCACTGCTCCGACAGGGACCACATCGCTCGCGCCTGTGCGGGGGAGAATCTCGATTGCGGGAGGCCCGGGGGCGGCCTGCGGCGTCTGCTCAACCTCCACAGCACCGGGCGCAACCACCGTATTCGACAGCCGAGAGTTGAGCNGGGACCACATCGCTCGCGCCTGTGCGGGGGAGAATCTCGATTGCGGGAGGCCCGGGTGCGGCCTGCGGCGTCTGCTCAACCTCCACAGCACCGGGCGCAGTCACGGTATTCGACAGCCGAGATTTGAGCGCACTCGTCTGCGATGCCGTCACGAGTACCGCGACAGCCGAGAACACGCTCAGCACCGCTACATGTCGGCGTCCAGTCAACACTTTCATCACAACAATCCGTCGGGTCGCACTCCTGGTCATTACGTACCCACATAGTAGTTGGTGGGCCGACCAACTGCCGATCCGGCGGGGCGACATACCAGAAGGGCGGGCGCCCAGATTCAAGCGACTGACTACCGGTGTTGGCGACATGCGGATACGTACTTAAGCGGCGACCTACCGCAAACTACGCGCAACCTCTGGCTTAGACGCCAGTGGGACGGCCGCTTCGGCAGCTCGCTCGAAGCGACATTGTGGCGGAATCCCCCGACAGGATTCCGCCACGGTGCTTCGTCGGTATCGGTCCCACCTCACCTGACGGGTCCACAATCTACTATGCAACTCAGTAGGACGCACAGGAATCTGGTGAGAGGCTGTCATCAGCCTCCGAACAGAAGGTTCGCCGACGACCGCTCAGCGGCCGTGGCTGCGATAGCTGAACCATCCCACGCCAACATTTGACTGCTCCGCCACCAGGGCGTCCAAGAAGCGTGCGCCTCCAGCTGGAGACAAAGCAATAGCGAGCAGGAATTTCTCGGCCGCGCAGCCCCATTGCAACGCATCACTCGGAGACTCAACAGCCGACGATTTGCCATACAGATGGCGGATCCGCCAACTCCCGCCATCTCAAATGGCAAGCCGCCATCGAGAATGGCAATCTACAACGCCGCCGCGCAACATGTAAGTTGCCGAACTGCGTG
Organism: Mycolicibacterium chlorophenolicum; assembly: GCF_001044235.1. Taxonomy (GTDB): domain Bacteria; phylum Actinomycetota; class Actinomycetes; order Mycobacteriales; family Mycobacteriaceae; genus Mycobacterium; species Mycobacterium chlorophenolicum. Next base: position 16,526 of record NZ_JYNL01000057.1, read on the forward strand.
TCACTTGTCCGCGCCCCGACCAGGTACAACCGTGGCAGCGCCATCGAAATGTCAGTCGGGTTTTGCCATCCGAATGTCGAATCCTAGAACCGAACGGTTGTCCAAGAAATCGCAGGGCGTCAACCGCTGACATCTCGCCTGGAGTCGTTCCTGCAAGGACCGTAAGCTGGCCGCCGTAACCCGCGTGGCTGATGACGGGCCGCAAAGATCTCAACTCCACCCATCTGCGCCGCGGAATGCTCGAAGGGCTCACAGACCGCGCAAACCACACCGGGTAGGCGGCTACATCAGGAAGGCTGGTATACCCCGTGCCCGTCCCGCCCGACCGCGCCGCTATGGTCCAACGGCAAGGACACACGGCTTCACCGCCTCAGGAACTTGCCCATACCGACACTCGAAGGCGTGCGTAACTGATGGTGCGGTCGGCGTCGCTGTCGCGCCCAACGTGACTGGGCGCGAGCCGGACTCGGTGCCTCCCTGCCGGTAGCAGCTACCGCGGCGGCGCCCACTGTCCCTCAGCCCGGAGCCATGCCGGCACCCGACGACCGCAGCAACTCGTCGCCGGCGGACGGCGCCGAGGCTAGCTTTGTGGGACACCAACGCTGCCGGTGATGCCCAGCGCCAACGTCGCGGGCGACCCGGTGGCCATCATCCGGCGGTCTTGGAGATCGTGGCAACTTCTGCGCACAACTGACTGCCGGCATAGGCCGAACCTTCCTCACCAAGCGGGGCATCCCTCCCGTGACCGCCGCGGCAGATCCCGCCATAACCAACAGAGGCATTCTGCGCCTCCACGGTCGCCAGGCATCACAGTTCGTGATCCGTCGAACCATGTCACAACTCGGAATGCCCCAAACTCGTGGGGCGGCGGCAACGCCAACGGTCCCTCGCGAGGCATCGCTCAGGGGGCCAACGCCCTGGGCTTCGACTGCTGCGGACTCATGCAGTATGCCTTCGCCGGCGTCGGTATCAACGCGACCATTTCGCCGGATCGCAATACAGCGCGGGCCGCAAGAATCCTTCATCACAGATGCGCCGCGGTGCCCTCATCTTCTACGGCTCGAACGCGCCAGCACGAGCTATGTATCTCGGCGGCGGCCTGTTGATCGAAGCTCCCCCCATCAGGTCCGTCGTCAAGATCTCCCCCGTGTGCAGCTCCGGCATGACGCCTTATGCCATCCGCTTGATCGAGTACTGACACCTCGCGGCGACCACTGCGCGGTTGGCGCATCAATCCGCCCCTGAGATGCCTCCCGCCTCCCGCCGCTCGGTGTGGCGCGGCGGCGCGGCGGGGAACAGCGCCACGGCGCCGGCAAAGGCGACGCCCCACAGCACGACGACGACGGCGCACAGAATCAGCCGCGCTTCCCACCCGAGACTGTTCGGGCAAACGTCCATCAGCCAACGCATGTCAGGCCTTCCTCCACGTTCAGGGTCACCCTTTTGCAGGACGCAATCGGTATGTGTCTCGTAAAGATCTGCTGAAGATCGGGCCGGGCCGCTCGGGCAATCAATCAGGGCCGCATCAACGGGCGCCATATGGAGCATCGAGCACCACCCGGGGCGCAGGGCCTGAGCACGCGAAGGGATACCGCGCTGGTCGTCGACGACGAACTTCCCCTGGTGGAGACCGGTGGCCGCATCAACCCATCGGCGGTGCAGGCGATGGCCGAGGTTGGCATCGACATCACCGGCGAGTTCGTCAAGCCTGGACCGACGAAATCGTCTAGGCCGCCGACAGCGGTGATCACCATGGTCTGCGAACATGCCGGCCAGAATCTTCCCCGGCAAACGCTATGAGAACTTGGAAACTGCCCCATCCCGAAAGGCCAAGACGTCGCCGCGGTACGGCGGATCCGCGACGACCTCCAAGAACGGGTTAGGCGCTTGCTTACCGAACTCCACGTCACCGCACGTTAGGCCTCAACCCCAGAATGACCGACTCCTCAAGGCCTTCCGTGTCGTTCGTCTGCGTCAACGACGACGGTAAATCGCAAATTGCTGCGGGTCTCATCTGATCCACCCCGGCATGTCGGGAGGTCCTCTTATCTGAGTGCCTCCTCGGTATGAGGGTGCCGTTGGCGATGGTAATAGAGGGCTTCGGCCCGGTCCGGAGTCAGGTCCTGGCAGTAGCCATTCGGTCGCTGCCGGTTGTAGAAAGCCACCCATTCGGCGGTTGCCAGCGAGAGTTCGGCGGCACCGGGATACGGCGGCTGGTGGTCGATGAGTTCGGTCTTGTAGCTGCTGTTCACCGATTCGGCCAAGGCGTTGTCGAAGCTATCGCCCACCGATCCGACTGAGGGCAGGATCCCTTCAGCGGCCAAGTGTTCAGTGAACGCTACCGCCGTATATTGAGAGCCCGCATCGCTGTGATGGATCAGATCATCCAAAAATGTTGCACCAGAACGCTTCCTGGTATCTATGGCGTGGTTGATCGCATCGGTCACCAGCTTCTGGGTCATCTCGGTGGCCACCTTCCAGCCTACGATCTTGCGGGCGTAAACGTCGGTCACGAACGCTGTGTAGGCCCAGCCGGCACGGGTCCGGCAGTACGTGAAATCGGCCACCCACAAACGGTCCGGCGCGCCGGCGACGAAATGCCGCGCGACCCGATCCGGAGCTCGCGTTGCTGCCGGATCAGCAATGGTGGTGCGCACCCGGCGGCGCTTGCACGCACCCCGCCAACCCATCTCCCGCATGACCCGCTCCACAACACACCGTGAGACATCGAGTCCGTTGGTACGCAACACAATCCACGTCTTACGGGCACCCAGAACCGCGAACAGCTTGTTGGATCGGCGCAGCCGCCAGATGGCGTCGATCACCTGCGCATCAGTCCAGTCCGCCTTCGAGGGGCCACGGCGGGCGCGGTGGGCGTAATACGTCGACGGGGCGATCACGACGCCGAACTCCGAGAGCACGGCGCACATCGACTCGACACCCCACTTGAGACCATCAGCGCCCACCCGCATGTGCTGGTGGGCGCTGATGAACTCCACGACTACTGAGACGGCCGGTCGAGCTCGGCAGCGAAGAAAACCGACGCCGCCTTCAAAATCGCGTTGGCCCGCTTGAGTTCGGCGTTCTCCCGGCGCAGCTTGCGCAGGACCTCGGATTCCTCGCTGGTCTGCCCAGCCCGATCTCCGGCGTCGATCTCGGCCTGGCGGACCCATTTGCGCACCGTCTCGGCGGTACCGACGCCCAGCAGATCAGCAACCCGGCCCATCGCCTCCCACTCCGAGACCGTGTCGCTGCGCAGATCGGCCACCATCTGCACCGCTCGCGCCTTCAGCTCGTCTGGATACCGCTTCGATGACTTCGTTCCCACGTGCCCATCCTTCCCAACAGAAGAACTCTCCGGACACGCCGGGGCGGATCAATCCGCCAAACTCGCCGGCGACACCGTGGACGTGTTCAGCCGGCGCCGCGGTCAGCGATCTGTTTGCCCAAGCCCTGCTGGAGGTGAGCGTCGACGTCACCAGAGAGTAACCCACGTCCGCGGGCTCTGAGCTGGCCCGCAGGGTCGACCTGGTAGTCACCCTCGGCCGAGAAACAAAGCTCGACCCGCGGCCGGGCACCCGGGTGAAGAACTGGGACACCGACAAATCTTCCGAACGCGAAATCGACGGCATCGAACGAAAGTGGTTGATACGCATTTCGATGATCGCGTCCAGCGCCTGCACGCAACGCTCACCGACCCCACCGCCCGACACCCAGCCCGCGGCAGGGCAACTTCGCCGTCACCCGCCACCCTCCCACCGATCGCCGGAGTTCTCGAACGCTGGGAGCACATCCCTCACCCAATCGTCCTGATTGGGCTGCCCGCAAGCCTCAATCAGTCGAACGGCAGCCGCCGCCGCAACGCCTCGGAGAGCTGGGTAATCGTCGGCAGACCCTCAAACCGGCATCGGTCTGATATACCCGGCACGCCAACTCCGTCACCGGCACCGCATCGTCGAAAGCGTCTGTGCCATCGAGGAGCATGGTTGGAGAGCCGGCAAACGGCAAGGACGCCGCCTCGTCGTCTGTAGTGACCCGCCGATACGTGATCTCAACGTCGACCAGGCCTGCTGCTGCCGCGCCCACACGGACACCGACTTCCCGCCAATTCGGGCACCCTTCGAAATAGACAATCTCCACTCTCATGCGTCAATCGTGGCGTAAAAGAGCCCGTGGTGTCATCGGCAGCGGACTCCACCTCCCAGGCACGGACTTTCCACACCAGAGAACCGTTGTCCCGGTGAAGGTCTCACCGGATAGAACCGGGAGCATGACGCCATACGCGATTCGCGTCATCGAGAGTTAGCGCCGGCACGCGGATCACCGACGTCCTCTAATAGTTGCCGACACACTTCGATAGTTGCACATATTGCAATGTATGCATATATTTGAGCTGGAGGTGGTTGCGGTGGCTGCGATAGGTGCTCTGGTTCTGTATTTGACGTTCGTCGCACTCGGGTTCGGGTGGCGTAGTTGGCGCCAATATCGACTCACTGGCTCCACCGGTTTCCACGGAATCAGCGGCCGGCCGGGCTCACCGGAATGGGCCGCCGGCGTCGGCTTCGTCCTCGCCATGCTGCTCGGCCTCCTCGCACCAGCCTTGCAAGTGTTTGGCGTGCTAGCCCCAATCGCTGCTATCGAGGCCTGGGGGCTTCAGGCATTGGGTTCGGTGTTGGCGCTCGGGGGTCTCGCGGGGACACTGTGTGCGCAAAACGACATGGGTGAATCGTGGCGGATAGGCGTGGATGCGCAGGAGTCCACGACTCTGGTGCGCCGCGGCGCGTTCGCGGTCGTGCGCAACCCGATCTTCACGGCGATGCTGTCGTTCGCGACCGGCGTCGCGTTGATGGTCCCGAACGTGGTTGCGCTGGCTGCACTCATTCTTCTGGTCGTGGCGATCGAATTGCAGGTCCGCGTGGTGGAGGAGCCCTACCTCATACGCACGCACGGTGACGCCTACCGGTCCTACGGTCAAGCTGTCGGCCGGTTTCTTCCCGTACTGGGACGCTTTCCTAGGACCGTTGGCGGTGAATCCCACTAAGCGGAAGCCAGCAGAATCCGCGCCAGCCGCGTGGTCGTTTCCACACCATCGCCGTAGCCGCCTTCCCCGTTGAGCGAGTTCATGATCGCCAATGTGTAGCGCTGCTGAGGGCCGGCGAAACCGACGCTGTTGACGACCCAGCCGCCCTGCTCTTGGGACCACCCGTTCTTGTTGCCGGGAATCATGGCCGCGCCCGCTCCCCACACTCCCCATTGCTGGTTGGCGTCGAGGTGTTGCATCTCCGACACGATCGCCGCGGTCTGGGCCGCAGGCAAGCTGGTGAGGGTGTAATTCATCAGCCGGTCGAGGTCCTCGCTCGTGGCCTTCTGGAAACCCCAGTACGGGTACGTGCCGCTGAACCCCTGCTGCGGTTGCAGGTTAGTGAGTCCGTACGTGGCGAAGTTGCGGTTGAACGCCATGTTGTCTGGTCCGCTGTAGCGTTCCCAAAGCGTATCGGCAGCGTCGCTGTCCGATGAGTGCATCATGTCGGCCATGAGTTGCCGATCGGCCGGGGTCAAGGCGATCTGGCCGGCGCGTGCCCGAGTCAACAGATCAACCACCATCGCCAGCTTGATGGTCGATGCAGTCCATATCATCGTGGTGGCCGCCCCGTTGCGGTGAGCCTGTCCGGTCATCCGGTCGCGAAGCACATAGCCCACCGTGCCCGGACGAGTAGCTAGGTAGGCGTCTGCCTGCGCGATGCGCTGTCCGATCTCCGCGGCGGCCGCGGGCGCCGGCACGCACAGCAACACGGTCATAGCGACAAGTCCGGAGACGACGGCCTTCACCTGTGTAGCTTGTCAGTCCCCACGGACATCAGGGCCCACGGCACGCCGGACAAACACCGCGGTTCCTACTATGTATCTACGTACATTCAGCCCCGCGGATGGCAGGTGTGCCGTCACCGCTGCGAAAGCCACAAATTCCCGTGACGGGTCGACCCGCTAAAATAGACACTATCCGTGACGGTGCGACCGCAAACGCCTTCACCGGGGCGAATCGACGTTCTGCCAAAATGGATTGGGTGTTGAGCAGCATTGCGCACACTCGTTGCGTGTTCCGATCGGACGCAGCGTGACGCGCCGCGCCACCGCCCGGAGGCGTATTGGCGGGAGATGGCCCCCGCGAAGCGCACACAACCAGCGAGCGGCGGATGCGACATCTGGAACGGGCACACGTCGTCTCCCAACCGGACCCTTGGCTACACACATGCAATCACGCGTCGATGCTAGCTTTGGCGCTGCGTCGACGAGACCTTCTCAAAGCACTCGGCCAGCTAGTCGTGTGATCGTCGCAGCGCCCAGGTCGCTATCGGGCAACAACGCGTCGACGCGGGCCTCACGACCCCGATGGCCGCGCCCACCGATCGTGCCGCACTCGTGAGCGGGCGGAAGGATCAGAGAACGATGGCGGTCACGACGTCGAACCAGAACGCTCGGCCGTGGCCGACCGTTGCCGCCGCAGTCGCGCTAACAGCCGCGGCGTTGAGCGTGGGGTATTGGGCGCTCGGGCTAGCAACCATGCTCATCTTCACCGCCGGGTTCGTCGGGGGCTTGCTTCTGTGGCTGGTGTGGCCGAGTGGCGGCGGATGGGCCGACATTCGCGCGCCGTATTGGATCGCCCTGTTGTTGTTCCTGGCCCACCGCGTCGAAGAGAAGCAGACGGGGTTCTTCGCATTCCTGGCGGCTGTCACGGGTGTGCCGACGCCTGCGGTGAACTCGGTGCCGGTGGTGCTGCTCGTTGCCCTCTCTGCGGGCGCCTGGCTGTTGGTTCCGGTCCTCATGGGGCGCGGCCGCCCGATCGGCAGATACCTGGCATGGACGTTCTTCGCCTCGTTGGGCCTAACAGAGTTGGCGCACTTTCTGGTGTTCCCGTGGCTCGATCCCTCCGGGGCCGGCTACGTGCCCGGAATGTGGACCGTCGTCGCTCTCGCTCCCGTCGCCTGGTGGGGAATGTGGCGACTCACTCGCGGGCCATCCGTCGAATCCGCGTCCCCAGGGCAGCGCCCGATCCAACGCCTCCGTGACACCTCATAGGTCAAGTCCACCATTGCGGTGACATCCGTTGATAGCTCGGTGTCTTGCCCAAGGCGACAACGGCTTTTCCCGCTATGTGCCCTTCGTCAGAAGCTAGTTCTCCGACGACGTGTGTCTTTGCGGCGGCCGGCATCACAGCGGTGGCATCGTGAAGTTCAACCTCGGCAGCATCCCACTCGGAAGTAGTTCAAAGGTTATGGATGTCATGTCGTTCTCCGATCTGAGGTTTCACTGCACGCGCTCAGCCCAAGGACCAACGCGATGCAGGCCGTTGTGCCGACGGTGCGGTACACCGTCCGCCAGCCGTGGCTAGGCGCCGTTCGTCCTCTGCTCGATCGCAGTCGAGCCGCGGCGCTGGAGGATCAGCACCGCAAGCGCCACCCCCACGGCCAGAAGCCCACCGGCAGCGATCATTTGGCCTCCTAGCCGCTGGTCGCCGAGCAAGTCCGCATGCCAGCTCAGTTTTAAGGAGCGGTAGAAGACGTCGCCGAGAACCTCGCGCATGTTCATCACCACGAGCCCAGCAATGACGAACTGCGAAAGCCCGAACAACAGGATCGCGATCCGGCCCCGCTTGGGCATCAACCGTGGCACCGGCTCGACACCGCTGACGGCGGCGAAGAACAGCGAACCGCTGACTAAGAAGTACCCGATCATCAGCATGTGCGAGCCGTGTTCGCTCACGGCGGCATCGAAGACCGCTTCGAGGCAAAGCCCGTAGACGCCCACCACGAGAAGTGCCAGCGCCGTCCACGGATGCGCGATGAAACGCACGAGCGACGAATTCAGCGCGCTGACAAGCCATTCGCGGGGACCAGGCACCCCGTTGGGATCGACTGCCTGCAATGCATTCAGCGCGAGGGCCACCGGTGCGCCCTGCACGAGCAACACCGGCACCACTATCGTGAGCATCAATTGAGCGACGGCGTGCATGCTGAACGTTGCCGCCATGTACATGCC
>NZ_JYNL01000058.1 GCF_001044235.1 Mycolicibacterium chlorophenolicum
GCTCCTCCATCGACCGGAAGAACGCCCGCTCCGATTCCTCGGCCTTCTCCGGCCGTCCGGAGAACTCGGTGTTGATCACGTTGACACCGAGGTCGACGGTGATCTGCACGACGCGCTTCCAGTTGCGCACTGCCGCCTCCCGCGCGTCCTCGTCAGGACCTGACCAGCGCAGCACCGGCAGCACCGACGCGATGCCCACGCCGGCGTCGGCGCACGCCTTGCGGAACTTGGCGACCAGCGCGTCGTCGGCGCGCGGATGGTTGAAGAANCCCGGTGCGGGGTCAACTGCAGGTACTCGTAGCCCAATTCGGCGACCAGCGCCGGGAACTCGAGCAGCGAGTAGTCGTGGTGGAACGGGGTCGGATCGACGGCGATCTTCATCAGCGCGTGCCGTTCTTCGCGTACTCGGCGATGGCGTCGATGTTGGACTTGTCGATGAACGCCGGGCCGGTAAGCGTCGGCTGGCCACCACCGATGACGTTGCCGTTGTTGAGGAAAAGCCACAACGAGTCGACAGCGAGATAGCCCTGCAGGAACGGCTGCTGGTCCACTGCCCACTGCACCTTGTCGCCCTTGATCGCGTCGACGAGTGCGGCGTTCGTGTCGAAGGTGGCGATCCGTGCGGTACTACCGGCGCCTGCGGCCGCGTCCGTTGCGGCAAGTGCGATCGGCGCGCCGAGGGTCATGATGTAGTCGATCGACGGGTCCTGTTGCAGCTTCGCGGTGATGGTCGACTGCACAGACGGCATGTCGGTACCATTGACGTTCAGGTTCTCCACCTGACCATCGAACCCGGCTTTGACACCTGCACAACGGGATTCGAGTGCCACGTTGCCCTGGTCCTGGATCACGCAGATGACCTTCTTGGCGCCGTCGACAGCGAGCCGCTTGCCGGCCGCCTCACCGGAGATCTTCTCGTCCTGCCCGAAATAGGCCTTCGCGCCCGCGGCTTTCCAGTTGTCGATACCGGCGTTGAAGGCCACCACCGGGATGCCGGCCTTCACCGCTGTATCGATCGCAGGCCCTAACGCCTCGGGCTTCGCCAGGGTGACGGCCAAGGCATCGACCTTGCTGTCGATGGCGTTCTGCACCAGGTTCGCCTGGTCAGGTCCCTGCAGCTCGGCCGAGTATTTGAGGTCGATGTTGTCTTTCTTCGCAGCGGTTTCGGCACCCTTGCGAATCAGATCCCAGAACGTGTCACCCGGCGGTCCGTGAGTGACCATCGCGACCGTGAACCGCGGCGTGTCCGCCTGCCCGCCACCCATGTCACCACCGCTCTCACGGGGCCTACCGCCAGTGCTCGAGCACGCGGTCATCGTGACCAGCGCGGCGACACCGACGGCCGCCGCAGCGAATCTCTGGAAACGCATCATGATCCTGACCTTTCTCCTGTACTCAGCCCACGGATGCCGAATTGGCGGCTTTGAGAGTCTCGGCGGCAACCTGCAGGCCTTCCAGCGGCCCGAAGGACACATCCTCGTGTTCGATGTTGACCCACATGTTGGGGTCGACCGTCTCGAGTGCCTGAAGGAACCGCGCCCAGAAGTCGACATCGTGGCCCTGCCCCACTGCGACGAAGTCCCACGCCGAATCCTCGGGCCACTGGTTCACCACGTGCCTGCCGCCGAGCCCGGTCGGACTCTGGTCCAGCGGGATCCGGGTAAACCGGTCATCGAGAACGCCGTAGATTCGGCAGTTGTCGTTGATCCTGGTGTCCTTGGCGGCGGCGTGAAGCACCAGCGGGCCGAGCCACTCGATCGCCGCGACGGGATCGATGCCCTGCCAGAACAGGTGCGAGGGGTCCATCTCCGCACCGACGTTGGTGGCGCCGGTCTTGTCGACCAGTCGCTTGAGCGTAGGTGGGTTGAACACCAGGTTCTGCGGGTGCATCTCGATGGCGACCCTCACCCCATTGTCCCGGGCCAAGGCGTCGATCTCGGACCAGAACGGCACGGCGATCTCGTCCCATTGGTAGTCGAGCGAGTCCAGATATCCTGAGTCCCAGGTGTTTACATGCCAAGCCGGCCATTGCCCGCCCGGATGTGCCTGCGGCAGCCCCGACATCGTCACCACCCGATCGACGCCGAGCAGTCCAGCCACCCGGATCGCGTTGCGCAGATCGTCGGCGTCCTCGGGTCCGACTTCCGGATCAGGGTGCAGCGGGTTGCCGTTGCAGTTCAGTCCGGCGATGGAGACCCCTGTGCCGTCGAATGTGGACAAGTAGTCACGCGCGGACACCTCCCCGGAGAGCAACTGCCCGACCGGCAGGTGCGGGGTCGGCAAGAACCCGCCCGCGTTGATCTCGGCCCCGGTCAGCCCCAGAGCCGCGATGGTCTCCAAAGCCTCGCGCAGCGGCTTGTCGTGCAGGATCGCGGTGTAGACACCGAGTTTCATGATGGGAATTCCTCTCTCAGTAACTGACTTTGACGGTGGCGCCACCTGTGGCGGCGGATTCGGTGATGGCAGCCACCAAGCGCAGTCCGTGCAGGCCGGCCTCGAAGCCAGGCAGTGGCCCGAGGTCGCCGATTCCAGCGATCTGATCGAGGAATGCGCGCGCCTGGTAGCCGAACAGGTCGGCGACACCATGGCCGACGCCGCCGGCGTCCATCGGCAAGCCACCGCTGATGTAGGGGTGCTCGGGTCCGATGAGCACCCGCCGCGAGCCTGCGAGGGCTCCGCCTAGCTCGTCACTGGACAGGTGGAATTCACCTGCGCGATGCAGGTCGAAGGCCGCCGAGCCATGAGATCCGAACAGCTCGAAACCGAGACCGTCCGGCAGGTTGTGCGCGACCCGCGACGCCGAGAAGGTGCCGACCGCGCCACTGTCGAACCGCGCGGTGAAGGTGGCGATGTCCTCGTTCTCCACCGGGGCGAGCTCATCGCTGATCGCGCCCTTGGTATGCCCGTAGGTGACGCCGAGAGGCACCGGGCGCGCGCTGATCAGGGTTGCGAACGACGCTCCGCTCACCTCGGTGATCGGTGAGCAGAGGAACTCGGCGAGATCAATCAGGTGGCTACCAACGTCCGCGAGCGCGCCGGATCCCGGCCCGCCCCGGTAACGCCAGGTGATGGGCGAAGTGGGATCCAGTCCGTAGTCGCACCAGTAGTGGCCGTTGAAGTGGATCAGCTCGCCGAGCGTCCCGCCCGCCAGAGTGCGACGGATCTGCTCGACCGCGGGTGAGCGACGATAGGTGTAGCCGACCGCGGTGACCCGGTCCGAGACAGCCGCCGCGGCGACCATCGCTTCGGCGTCGGCAACGGTTCCGGCAAGCGGCTTCTCGCACAGCACATGCTTGCCCGCGGCAAGTAGACCCTCGACCATCTCGCGATGAAGATGGTTGGCCACGACGACGCTGACGGCGTCGATGTCGGGCGCGTCGGCGATGGCCCGCCAGTCGTACTCCGCGCGCTGATAGCCGTACCGCTGCGCGTTGTCGTCGGCCACGGCCGGGTTGGCGTCGGCGATAGCGACCAGCCGGACATCTGGCCGGTCGGTGCCGAAGAGGGTGGTCGCCGTGCGATAACCGGCGGCGTGTGCGCGGCCGGCCATGCCGCCGCCAATGACGGCGACACCGAGCGATTCGCGGTCTGTCACGGGAGAGCTCCTGGTGCTGAAGGGACGGATTCTGTTCCGGTCTACTAGACCGGTCTAGTTCAGCTACTATGAACCGCGTCACAGCCGTTGTCAACCCCGCCCGACGCCACCAGATCAGGAGAACGCGTGCCAGCCGAGCGACCGCGCCCCACCATGCAGGATGTCGCCGACAAGGTTGGCGTGTCGAAGGCATTGGTGTCTTTGGTGATTCGCAATGCTCCGGGAGCCAGCGCGGAAACCCGCAAGCGCGTGCTCGATGCCGCGGAAGAAATCGGGTACCGCGTCAACCGTACTGCCGCTCTGATGACCGCCAAGCGTTCACACCTGATCGGAGTGATGGCCAAGATCAGTAGCGGATTTCACGCGGAGATCGTTGAGGACCTCGTCGCCGCGGCCGACCGGGCGGGATACGAGATCGTGCTCGGCGCGGTCACCCCCACCCACGATGAGGCCCGGGTCGTCGAAACACTGCGCGACTTCCGCTGCGAGGGGCTGCTGCTGATCGGGCCCGAGTTGCCCGCCCGAGAGATCGAGGCAGTGGCCGCTACGATGCCCACCGTCGTAATCGGACGCCGGATCACGGAGCCGAACCTCGATGTCGTGCGCTCGGCGGACGGCCGTGGCATCGCTTCGGCGGTCGACCATCTTGTCGGCCTAGGTCACCGCGACATCGCCCACGTCGACGGGGGGACCGGGACCATCAGCGCCGACCGACGCACCGGGTTCCTGCGCGCCATGCGCCGGCACGGGATGAGTGACTCGGCGCGCGTCGTCAGCGGAGATTTTACCGAGGCGGCGGGAATGCGCGCCGTGTCCGAACTCCTCGACGCCGGCTTGCCGACCGCCATCATGTGCGCCAACGACTACAGTGCGATCGGCGCAATGGACCGACTGCGTCGTGCCGGATTTTCTGTACCCGAACACGTCTCGATCACAGGCTACGACAACAGCCTGCTGGCGCGCCTCGGTAGCATCGATCTCACGTCCGTCAGCCAGCAGCCGCAGGAGCAAGCCGACCGCGCGATCGAGGCGGTGGTAGAGCGCCTCGACGGGGGCCGAACCGAGCCACGGTCGACAGTTCTGGCACCGGCTCTGGTGGTTCGAGGTTCGACGGCCGGCCCACGCCGGTGATTGCACCGAAACGTCGGCGGGTCAGCGGTATTTGTTGACGTACTCGGTCATCGTGGCGAGCTGGTAGCGCGAGACATCATGGGCGGCTTCGTCTTCGGCGAACACGCTGGAC
>NZ_JYNL01000059.1 GCF_001044235.1 Mycolicibacterium chlorophenolicum
CGCACCAACGTTCTCTACGCCCTCATCCGTGACAACCGGACCTGGCAACCTGATTCACCCCCGGTCACCGCCGCGGCTTGACTTCTTCATTGAGAGTCCTTTCAGCATGTGGAACCGCGGTCAGTCCGCGCCGCCCGCCATCCTATCTACGTACTCACACCGTAGAACAACGGGCCCGGAGATGGCCGGTCTCGCGGTGCGAGCCTCCACATGGCGTCGCCAACCCGATTCCAGCGGACATCCGTTCCTGGCTGTGGCGAAGACGCGAATGACCGACACTGGCGGAATACCCACGGGGGGTATATTGTCTCCTTGTGTAGATACCCCACCGGGGTATGAAGGAGCTGTGTCATGTGCGCAAGCAGGTGACCGTCGGTTGGCGCCTTCGCGATGCGGCGAAAGGCGCTGCCTACATAGTCATTGCCCACAGCTAGCGAGGAAGGAATACATCATGGCCACCAGCGAATACCAGGTGACAGGCATGACCTGCGGGCACTGCGAGATGTCGGTGCGCGAGGAAGTCGGTGGGATCGACGGTGTCGAGGACGTCGACGTCAGCACGGCGACCGGCAGGCTGGTCGTCACCAGCACCGAGCCGATCGACGATGCGGCTGTACTCGCCGCTGTCGACGAAGCTGGCTATACCGCGGTGCGCGTCTGATGACTTGTTCGCCGCTCAAGAGTCTTGAACAGCCAAACCGCCACGTTGGCAGCGATTGGCCGACGTCTGAGCCTGGACCCGAAAGGACACCCTCAACCATGACAGATCACGGCGCTGCCACCGGCACCAGCCATCACCACCACGAGCACGAGCACGATCACGACTCGGTGGACCCGGGCGTCGACGCAGCCGAGTGCCCGGTCATGCCCGGACGGTTCGTGGCCAAGGCCAAAGCTGAAGCCAAGGGCTGGGTCCGCCAGTACGCCGGGCGCACCTACTGGTTGTGCTGTGCTGGATGCGTCCCTAAGCCTCGATCCACCGATAAATTGGTTGGTCGTGGGGTGTCGGAATGAGGAAAGTGCCCCTTGAGCTGGGAGGATTGGTGTTCTCTACGCATCAATCAGGCCAGTTCAGAAAGG
>NZ_JYNL01000060.1 GCF_001044235.1 Mycolicibacterium chlorophenolicum
GTGAGCAGGCCGCTGGTGGCGGCGATCAGGCCGACCCAGCGGTCGCGGCTCCAGGCGCGGCGGACGACGAGCGCGGTGACCGCGAGGATCAGTAGCGGCCACAGCAGATAGAACTGCTCCTCGATGGACAGCGGCCAGTAGTGCTGGAGCGGGGAGCCGGGTTCGGCGCCCCGTGCGGCGAAGTGCCAGTTGGCGAGGAAGGCGAACGAGAACAGCGCGTCGATGCCGATGTCGCGGGCGCGGTCGGGCAGCAGGATCAGCGACGCGACGTAGGTGGCGATCAGGACCGCGATGGCGGTGGGCAGGATGCGGCGGGCCCGGTCGAGCCAAAAGCGGCCCAGGGACACGGTTCCGGTGGGTTCGGCACTGCGCAGCAGCATGTCGGTGACGAAGAACCCGGAGATCACGAAGAAGACGTCGATGCCGACGAAGCCGCCGCGCGGCCAGCCGGTGAGGTGGGCGGCGAGCACGGCCAGAACGGCCACGGCTCGCAAACCCTGAATGTCCAGACGATAGTTTGCTCGTTCTGCACGTCGACGTGCAGAACGAGCAAACTATCGTCTGGACATTCAAGGTTTGCNTTCTTCGTGATCTCCGGTGGGTTCGGCACTGCGCAGCAGCATGTCGGTGACGAAGAACCCGGAGATCACGAAGAAGACGTCGATGCCGACGAAGCCGCCGCGCGGCCAGCCGGTGAGGTGGGCGGCGAGCACGGCCAGAACGGCCACGGCTCGCAAACCTTGAATGTCCAGACGATAGTTTGCTCGTTCTGCACGTCGACGTCGACGTTGTGACGATTCGCGAAAACGGTCCAGCGCAGTAACCATGACATCCCCCCGGTGCACATTATGCGGCTCCGTCAGATGATCGCTGATCGACCACAGCTGGTTCTACGGCAATACACAGTGATCTGAGTCACTGAGTGCGTCGCGCTTCATCTTCCGCAGCGGCTGACCACATCTGCGAGCAGCAGCCATCTGTGGACAAACCGCGTGTGCCGACACGCGCGGATCCGGGGGCCGCAAATAAAGGCACAAGTGGGGTCCAAACCCGTCCCGGCGGTCGAATCGCTCGGCTTGGTCCGACCTACGTGGTCAGGCGGCGAAGTGATTTGCTTCGGCGCTCGCAGTCCTCCGAGCCGGTTGCACACGTGTTGCGCATATCCGCGCGATGGCGAAAGGACCGTGGTATGCGGCGATATGCCTTTCACGCGCCCCGGTATCCGGCTAATGCACTATCGTTCGAGAGGTTCACGTTTACTAGTGGAGAGGCAAAAGAACTTGTTGAAGAGAACCGTTGTGGCGGTGCCTATGTTTACCGTTCTGTTGGCGGGAGCTCCGGCGCTGGCGGGCAATGCCGCGGCGGACGATGCAGCCTCGACCGGGACGTGGACGATGCCTGACGTCAAAGGCTCCATTTTGCAGACGGCCGTCGATGATGTGCGTAGCGCCGCGGGTGACGCTCCCATCCAGTTCCAGTTCGTCCCTCGGCATGTCAACCAGGTGGTATACAACCTCACAAATTGGGCGGTTTGCTACACGTCGCCCAACGCGGACCGCGACGTCTCTTCTGCGAAGAAGCAGAAGGTGATCCTCTCGCTCAGGCGCCTTAATGAGAAGTGCTAGGGCCTGCTCCACAGGTCGCTGATCGGCGTTCCGGTTGCTTCGACCAACCGGCGCACCAGTGGCAGGCTCAAACCAATAACGTTTGACGGGTCGCCTTCGATGCGATCGATGAACCAGCCACCTAGGCCGTCAAGGGTGAAAGCTCCGGCGACGTGAATAGGCTCACCGGTATTTACATAGGCGGCCAGCTCATGTTTTTTCGGTGTACCGAACTGCACCGAAGTTCGTCCTGTTTCGCCTTCGGTATGTGTGATGACGTTATCGGCGATGCGAAGCAACGCATGTCCGGTGAGCAGATGGCCGGTCGAGCCCGCCATGGAACCCCACTGCTCGAGAGCGGCCTCGTCGCTGCCCGGCTTGCCCCGCAGTGAACCATCCAGGTACAGCATCGAGTCGCAGCCCAACACGACGCAATCCGCCGCGACGTTTGGTGGCAACTGCGCCGCGACGCTGACGGCTTTCGCGTTGGCGAGCTTGAGGACAACGGCCTCGGGAGGGGTGCCCGGATCGAGCGAGGCAATCAACGCATCTTCGTCGACGTCGGAGACGACCACCAGTGGATCGATACCGGCTTGGCGCAGGACACGGAGCCGGCCGGCCGAGGCCGAGCCCAGGACGACCCGCGTCATCGCCGCATATGCATCCGCTCCAGCAGCGTGACGCGCTGCCAGCTGGTGACGTCGTAGCGCAACTTGTCGACCGGATGCCCCCACGGGTTGAGTTCCTGCGGACCCGGGTCGGCGTGGCCGGCGCCACCCGCACCGGCCAACACGGTCACCAGCGCGGCGATCTCCTCGGCGGAGGGATTGCCCTTGACGACCTGGAAGTGCGGGTCGCGTTGGGGCGGGTCGTCGATCGTCATGTCCCGCGGATCGGAGACCTCGACGATATCGGCATCATGGTCCACAGCTGAACTCCTTGTCTAACAGGCGAATCGGTCAGAGCGGGATGTTGCCGTGCTTCTTCGGCGGGGTCTGAACGACCTTTCGCTCCAGCAGACGCAGCGCGGTGCCGATGTATCCGCGGGTATGCGACGGCGGGATGACCGCGTCGACGTAGCCGCGCTCGGCGGCAATGTATGGATTGACCAAGGTGTCCTCGTACTGCTGCTGCAGCTCGAGCCGCAGCGCGTCGACATCCTCGCCCTTCTGAGCCGCTTCCTTGAGCTCCTTGCGATAGACGAACCCGACGGCACCGGAGGCGCCCATCACGGCGATTTGGGCGGTCGGCCAGGCGACGTTGACGTCGCAACCCATGTCCTTGGAACCCATCACGCAGTAGGCGCCGCCGTAGGCCTTGCGGGTGATGACGGTGACCTTCGCGACGGTGGCCTCACCGTAGGCGTACAGCAGTTTGGCACCGCGGCGGATGATGCCGTTGTACTCCTGGTCGGTGCCCGGCAGGAAGCCCGGCACGTCGACCAGCATGACGATCGGGATGTTGAAGCAGTCGCAGGTGCGCACGAAGCGAGCGGCCTTCTCGGAGGCGTTGATGTCCAGGCAGCCGGCGAACTGGGTGGGCTGGTTGGCCACGATGCCGACTGGCCGGCCGTCGACGCGGCCGAAGCCGACGATGATGTTCTGCGCGTAACCCGCCTGGACTTCGAGGAACTCGTCGTCGTCGAGGATGCGGGTGATGACCTCATGCATGTCGTACGGCTGGTTCGGCGAATCCGGGATCAGCGTGTCGAGCTCGAGGTCTTCCTCGGTGAGGCTTTCCTCGATCGGGCCGGGATGCGGTGCGGGGTAGCGCGGCGGCTCCGCGTAGTTGTTGGGCGGCAGGTAGGACAGCAGGTCGCGCACGTAGTCGAGGGCGTCCTGCTCGCCGGAGGCGACGTAGTGCACGGTGCCCGACTTGGCCATGTGGGTGTGGGCGCCGCCCAGTTCCTCCATGGTGACGTCCTCACCGGTGACGGTCTTGATGACGTCGGGTCCGGTGATGAACATCTGGCTCGTCTGGTCGACCATGATGACGAAGTCGGTCAGTGCGGGGGAGTAGACGTGCCCGCCCGCCGCGGCGCCCATGATCAGCGAGATCTGGGGGATGACGCCGGAGGCCTTGATGTTGTTGTGGAAGATCCGGCTGTAGAGGCCGAGCGAGACCACGCCCTCCTGGATGCGGGCGCCGGCACCGTCATTGATGCCGATCAGCGGGCGGCCGGTCTTGATGGCCAGCTCTTGGACTTTGACGATCTTCTCGCCGTAGACCTCGCCGAGGCTGCCGCCGAACACGGTGGCGTCCTGGCTGAAGATGCAGACGTCACGGCCGTCGATGGTGCCGTAACCGGTGACCACGCCGTCGCCGGTCGGACGGTTCTTCTCCAGACCGAAGTTCTTGCTGCGGTGTTTGGCGAGCGCGTCGAGTTCGACGAACGAGTCCTCATCCAGCAGCGCGAGGATGCGTTCGCGGGCGGTGAGCTTGCCCTTGGCGTGCACCTTGTCGACGGCGTCTTCACCAACCGGGTGGAGGGCCTCTTCAGCGCGCTTGCGCAGATCGGCGAGCTTTCCCGCGGTGGTGTGGATGTCGATCTCGTGCTCGGCGGCAGGCTCAGTCACGCTGGTCATGGTTCCTGATGCTAACGGCGACATCTCGCCCCGTCGCGCCCGGCCCTTACTAGTCCCTTAGAAACGCTATCGGCGCCCTTCCAGGATGCCCTTCAGTTGTCTGGTCTCTGACCGCCCTGCCCACTCGTGGCCATGGTTGAGACTTGGACCACGGACGCCGCTTCCTTGGCAAATAGGGGGGTTCAATGGCTTCAGCAAACTCTCATAAGGAGTGACACCCCGCGTCGCTAATCGAGGGTATGGAGCGAGGGTTCCGCGTCCGACTGCGCCATAGCTTCGTTCCGTTGATCTGCTGGTAACACCACATTTGTTACGTTGCCGATCGGGTCGAGAAATCTTCGCGGTTTGGTTTGACAGCACTGGAGGACCGTGCAATGCTTCCAGCAACTATTTACGAACGAAAGTGTGGGGGGACATGACCACCGTTGCTACTAAATTCCAGGTGACTGCTGCTGCTGCCGCCGTTGCGGTCGGTGCCGCGTTTGCTCCGGTCGCCGCGAATGCGGCTCCGGCGATCCAGCTTCCTGCGGCGCCGAGCTTCGCTGATCTGCCTCTGCAGCCAAAGGGACCGGTCTACATCGTGACGGCGACTTCGTTGCAGCTCGTCAGTGTCTTTCTCGACCAGAGCGCGAAGTCGCAGGATCGCCGCGCCACCCGACTCGAGGCTTTCGCAGCGGCGAACCCCGACAGTTTCTTCGGTCAGCTCGCTGCGACACGGGCGGCCCAGCTTCGCAAGAATGAGGCAATTTCCCGCGGCGTGAAGTTCGATGTCTGCTTGGGCGGCAACTCCGTGGGAATCGGTCCGTACGGGACGGTCAGCACCGGATCCTGCTAAAGGCGGACCTTGCTGAGCATCTGTCGTGCTGAGGCCTGCACGTCGTCTGACGTGCAGGCCTCATCTATTGTCAGGATCATCTGAGTGGGTTTGTTTTCGCGACGTCAACATGATCACCGACTGAACGCCGAGGAAGAAGCCGACGACGAGGAGCGTGGTCGGGCTCCGGGATTGCTCCGCAGTCGTGGATTCATCGTTGCGTCCACAGTTGTGGTTCTGTTGATTCTCGGTCTGGGCTGTTGGGTCGCCGTTGGCGCGCTGCAGGCAAAGTCGAACCTCGAGCAGGCGCGAGGCAGCGCTCAGGAAGCCAAAGACTCTCTGTTAGCAGCGGATACCAAGGCCGCAGCCGCGTCGGCCCGCGATGCCACCGACAGCGCCCAGGCTGCACGCGATGCCACACACTCGCTGGCGTGGAACATTGTCGCCGCCGTTCCATGGTTGGGAAGCCCATTCAAGACAGGCCAGCAGATCACCGATGTCGTGTCCGGTCTGGCGACGAATGTGTTGCAGCCAGCTGCCGATGTCGGTGTGACAATCTCGCCCGACCGGCTGTACAAAGACGGCCGGGTCGATGTCGACCTGCTGCGCAGCCAAGAGGCTCAGCTCAGCACCTTGGCCGAGAAGGCGACGCGGCTCAACGCCGAAGCCGGCGCGATTCAGGATCCGCACTATCTGTCGACGATTGGTGACGCACGGACCCAGCTGCAGGGCCAAATCGCCGATCTCACATCGATATTGGAGAACACCGCGTTGGCAGCGCGTTTGGTCCCGCCGATGATGGGTGCAGATGGTCCACGCACCTACTTCATGGGATTTCAGACCAATGCTGAGGCGCGGGGGACCGGTGGATTGCTCGGCGGGTTCGGCGTCCTCCGGTTCGATAACGGCAAGCCGACCGTCGACACCCTCGGGTCCAACATCGATCTCGCAGACGCCCTTGCGCCTATCGATCTCGGGTTGGAGTACGACCAGCAATACGGCTTCGCCAACCCCTTCACCGATTTCCGCAACAGTAATATGAGCCCGCATTTCCCTTACGCGGCGCAGATTTGGCGCACCATGTGGGAGCAACAGACGGGTACGAAGGTCGACGGAGTCATCGCCATCGATCCGGTCGCTCTGAGTTACCTGCTAGGTGCCGTGGGACCGATCACCATGCCCGATGGTGAAGTTGTTTCAAAAGACAATGTTGTCGAGCTCACGGAATCGACTGCCTACAAGCGGTTCCCGACGGATCAATTGGCGCGCAAGCAGTATCTGCAGGGAATCGCGAATGCAGTCGTTAACAAGATCACGGGCCAGGTGAAGTCGCCGAGGCAGTTGCTCGATGCTTTGGGCAAGTCGGTAAGCGAACGTCGCATTGCGGTGTGGAGTTCAGTCCCCGAGGAACAGCGACTGCTGGAGACGACTGCCTTGTCCCATTCGATACCGGATGACGACGCCCCATACGCCGCAGTGGTTTTCAACAACCTCGGCGGAAACAAGCTCGACTATTACCTCAAATCGCAAATCGAATATGCGGCCGACGACTGCAAAGGTGATACCCGCGCGTCGACTGTGACCGTCAAGTTGACTAACGAAGTCCCGAGTGAGCCACTTCCGGACTACGTTGCTGGCGATGCGGGTTTGTCACCGGATGTTCCCATTGAGGTTCCGAAAGGCACCAACATTATTTCTGTTCGCCTTTTCGCAACGAAGGGCGCGAACTTGTCGGCTGCAATCCTCAATGGACAGCGGGTGCCAGCGATAGTGAGCACTGAACGTGGACACCCCGTTTTTGAGGTTCAAGTGATCATCCCTCCGGGGCAGACGGGCGATATCAGCTACCAACTATCCGAACCAACTGCGGCCGGCGCGCCTCGTGTGCCAGTACAGCCTTTGGTTGAACCCACGAACCCCAGAGTCTCGGTTCCTGAATGCTCCCACAACTAGACAGAGCGCGGTCGTCCGCGCATCGCCCTGCGGGGTCCCAAACTGTGGCCGATGCCAGTGTGAAGGCGGCAGTGGCAATGTGCTTGATGTGCTCAGTAGGTTTGAAATCCACCCGGCGGTTAAGAGGTTAAACATTGTCTCTACAAGCGTTCGTTAAGCTACTCCGCCTCCGATGGGTGACCATTTGTGTGGTCGCGGTCGTTACCTTATTAGGCGCTGTGGTTATCACCCTGCTCACAACGCCGCTCTATCAAGCATCGACGAGGTTATTCGTATCGACCAGTGCAGGGTCCTCACTCTCGGAGACGTATCAAGGTAATCGGTTTTCCCAAGAGCGCGTCGCGTCGTACACCGAATTGCTTACCGGCCAGGCTTTAGCGCAGCAGACAATTGATAAACTCGGGCTGGATATGAGCGCTGATGAACTGCAGGCGCGGATTACAGCTACAGCCAAACCGGATACGGTGCTGATTGATGTTGCAGTGCTGGATGAATCCGCTGTGCGAGCGCGCGATATAGCGAATACGCTATCCGACGAGTTCGTCGGTCGAGTGCGCGAACTCGAGACGCCCGAGAACAGTACTAGGGCCGATTCCCGAGTCGTGGTCGAGCAACGGGCTTCCATTCCGAGCAGCCCAGTAGTCCCAAAGAGGGCGCGGAATATTGCAGTTGGTCTTGTGCTTGGCCTGGTTCTTGGAGTGGGCTTCGCACTGATTCGCGATCTGCTTGACAATACAGTCAAGGACCGGACGACGCTCGAACAAATTGCCAATGTCGGTTTGGTCGGCACGGTGCCGCTGGATAAGGAGCGTCGCAGGCACGCAGCGATAGCTTTCGAGAATGACAACAGCGTGATAGCCGAAGCGTTCCGCAAGCTGCGAACGAACCTCCAGTTCTTATCGGTTGACAATCCGCCGCGGGTTATTGTCATTACTAGTTCGATGCCGCACGAAGGAAAGTCCACCACGGCAATCAATATCGCCTTGGCACTCGCGGAAGCCGAACACAACGTAGTGCTTGTCGACGGCGACATGCGTCGGCCGACGTTGTCGAAGTACCTCGACTTGATGAGCAAGGTCGGCTTTAGCACTGTTCTCAGCGGCGCGGTATCAATTGACGACTCGCTGCAAAAGACTCGTTTCCCCGGATTATCTGTGCTCACCTCTGGCGCCGTTCCTCCGAACCCTAGCGAGCTTCTCGGATCTCAGTCCGCCAGAAAAGTCTTGGCGGAGTTACGATCGCGGTTCGACTACGTCATCATTGACTCGACGCCGTTACTTGCGGTAACTGACGCTGCAATTCTTGCCGCTGGGGCCGACGGAGTGCTGATTATGGCGCGGTTTGGGCAAACGAAGCGCGAACAATTGGCTCATGCTGTCGGAAGCCTGGAAAGCGTGGGAGCTCCACTCCTTGGGGCTGTCTTCACGATGGTACCCACGCGTGGCACCGGTTCATACAGTTATAACTACGGGTATTACGGTGAAGATGAGGGTCGTCGGGGCGGGAATTCATCAACCCGGGGTGGAAGTGCAGAGTCCAGCAAGACAACAAGCGCTAATGCTTCCGAATCCCGTGACAGGTCGGCGGGTGATCTGCCCGCACGGCCCGTCACGCAACGGCGATACAAGACGACGTAAGCTATCTCTAGAGCGCGCTTCAAGTCAATGTCGCAGGGTCAGATTCGAGCGGCATAAAGCCGTGAATGCAGGGCATTAGCCAGGACTGCGTCGGATTTCAACTTTATCTGAATCATATCGGACGATTCCGTTGCCAATTGACCGGCATATATGCACTATGAGAAGGGGGAGTGGCCTTGCCTTCGGTCGCAATAATCGGTACACGCGGCTACCCGAGCTACTACGGGGGTTTCGAAACCGCAGTCCGCAAATTAGCACCCTACTTGGTCAATGCTGGCTGGGACGTTACAGTTTACGGTCGCAAGGGTGCGATTGCCGGTGGCGATGGGGAAGCGGACACTCGGGTCCATTCGCAACTGACCATGGGACTAGAGACCAAGAGCCTGAGCACACTTTCCTACGGCCTTACATCCACATTTCACGCGGCCAAGCATAAGCCCGATGTTGCCCTTGTCATGAACGTGGCTAACGGGTACTTCCTTCCGCTATTAAACGCTCGCGGCGTCCCCTCGCTAATGAATGTCGATGGGATCGAATGGGAACGCGCCAAGTGGAGCCCCTTGGCTCAACGCGTGTTCCGGCGAGGCGCAATTCTGTCAGCGAGATGGGCGAGCGGGCTAGTTTTTGATTCCCTCGCGATAGGAGATTATTGGAGGCACACTTTCGGCGCGGAGGGGACGTTCATCCCTTACGGTGGGGATATCCCAAAATCGTTAGACGTTCCTCATGGCCTGACGCATGGCGGTTATGTGCTGATGGTTGCAAGATTCGTGCCAGAAAATAGCGTTCCAGAATTCTTTTCAGCGGTTCCTGAAATTGCAAGCAGGTACCCGGTCGTTATTGTTGGCAGCACAGGTTACGGGGGAGAACTCGACGAAAAGGCCAAGGTTCTCGCCGAGACCTACCAACATGTGACTTGGTTAGGGCAGGTGAGTAATGATGAGCTCTTGTTAGCCCTTTGGCAGCACGCCGGCGCCTACTTCCACGGTCACAGCGTTGGCGGCACTAACCCGGCGCTGGTGCAGGCGATCGCGGCGGGGGCACCCGTCTTGGCGCGGGACACCATTTTTAATCGTGAGGTGCTTGGACCGGATGGCAATTTCGTCGATCCCGAGCCTCAAAAGATTGCGGCTGCAGTTCTGCAATTCATGGATAGCCCGGCTATGCGAGAACAGGCCGGTGAGGCTGGTCTACACCGAGCGCAAAAGCACTACGCATGGGATACGGTCTGCAACGATTATGAGCAGTGCCTAAAATCACTCGTCCTGCGCGATTGTGATGCTTGAGTGGGTCGCCGTCGTCCATCGTTGCAGGTGGTATCCCATCGCACCTCTCGCCGCTTTCCATGACGCGGCATGCGGCGCGGCGCGTGGTTATCTGTGGGTTCAGATGCTAACGCCTACAAAATTTCGAGCTGTCGGTAATCGCAGGTTTGTCTAACGGCTACGTCGTTCTTTCGCGAGCCGACGCAGCGGCCTCTCGACCGGGGTGTCGGCTAGCAAGCGCTTCCCGCCCTCGCGAAGCCTTTCCTTCACTTGGGTGCTCAAAGGTACAGCTCTCGTGGCGGCTTCGACGAACGCCGGATGAGCGATATCGATGGGTGCCTCACTGGACGCAAGGTCTAATCGGGACGCCGCGTCCTCATTGGCAAATATGAGGATATTCTGCCGATACCACCATTCAATTCGGTCGTTGAACCAGATGCGGGGGCGAATCAGATCGTACGGGTTGAAGCCGTGGGTGTCGAAAAGGGCAACCCAGTAGGACGGCCATTGCTCATTTACGTGATGTGTGCCTCCCTGATTAGGAACGGCGGCCGAAAACATCACGACATCACCGTGCTGGATAAGCGACTTAACCAGTGTCGGGGCGGAGTAATCTGGCAAGTGCTCAGCGACTTCAAGGCACGTCACCAGGTCGAAGCGGCGCGCCAATGATAAGGGTGCATTCAGATCGTGGCTAACGAACTTATCGGCAGGGCATTGGAGCAAATTGCGATCGACATAGTCGCCGTCGACTCCCAGGGCGTCCTCGACTCCAGCTTGGAGCCACGCATTAATCCACGTCCCGACGCCACACCCCACGTCGAGAACGGACCGCGGGTCGACAATGTCCTTCACCAACGGTATGACCAGATGCGCCGATGCCGACGAATTGGCGCGCTGTCCCTCATAGAACTTCTGATCATAGAAGACGTCTTTATTGCCGCTCATCCGCGCATCGCCCCACCCTCTTCTCATCGCGCAAGTGATTTACGTTCGTTCCTGCTGCGGTCAACGCTGCTACGCAACATCCCGATGCGCAGCTTACCCGCGAAAGGATGCGGA
Organism: Mycolicibacterium chlorophenolicum; assembly: GCF_001044235.1. Lineage (GTDB taxonomy): Bacteria > Actinomycetota > Actinomycetes > Mycobacteriales > Mycobacteriaceae > Mycobacterium > Mycobacterium chlorophenolicum. The sequence continues at coordinate 10,921 of NZ_JYNL01000060.1, forward strand.
GCCACCGGTACGCGCGACAGGTTAAGAGCGAGCTCGGCCTCGAATGGGATCTGATCAGCGAGCCTCCGATCGATGATCGTCGATTTTGGGTTGTGCTGATTGCCGAGACGTCGGCCGAGGAGCACTGCTCGGCTCTGAAGGGTTCTCCGACTTCGAGGCCAAGATCGGGGGCCGGCCGATTGGTGAGGCCTGCCTATAGCGCTGATGGGTGTCCTGCTGGAAGTGCTGATTCGCGGGGTCCCAGGCGTCGACTCCCATGGAGTGCAGCTATTGGGCGCCGCCGCTTCGATTGGCAAAGCAAGCTTTACTGCCCAGGCAGTACAGCTACAACGACGAACAATCGTCTACGAATCACCTGTCCAGCCTAGGGACATCGCAGACTTTCTCGGGACCTTGCAAATGCGCGTGGTGCGCCCACCTCGCCCACCATGTTTGAGACGTAAGGGCACGACGCCAACAACCTGAGCATTGGAACCGCCCGCGAAGTGTTTGGAAGCGGCAGCCCGATGCACCCGGCCTCGCGACGACCATGTTTCTTGCACTCGCTTACAATCGTCGCGACCGAAAGCGCGGACCGGTGAGAGTCTGCCTCTGACAATTCGTCCGAAGGCCGAGTTGCCGCTCGTCGGCGCGGACTGATAGCTCTAGGTTGAACGCGAGAGTGCAGCGATTCGTGATCCAACGCGGAGCGCTGCGCGGCAAGGCTCGGACTGCGCTGATAATGTTGCCGCGACGTCTATGCTGCAGGGGGCCGAGTAGTTGGTGTACGCAGACGTGCTTTCGATAGCTCTTGCACCGCGCGAAACTACCCCGACGCGACTAGCTGACGCTCGTCGCGCCTCCGCCATCTTTTCGGTGCTGTACACCACGCGCGACTTGAATCGCTCTAGCCGAAGGCGTCGAAAGAGTCTTGGCAGGAAGTTGTCATGAGTCGGTCGGCAAGAAGCGTCCAGTCTCTCAAGACAGGGGCGATCGCACAGCTCCTTCCGATAGTAGCTGGGTACGGAACGGTTCTAATCTCCACGCCATTCGTTGTTGGCCGCCTCGGATTGCATGACTTCGGAATTTGGTCGATGACCGGGGCAATCGCACAATATGCGGCATTGTTTGATATGGGTGTCTCGCGCGCGGCCAATCGTAACGTGGCTCTGTTCCATGCGAAGGGAGACGTTAAGAGTGAAGGTGCCGTAGTCGGTATCTGTATCAGCGTATTGCTGCTGCTTGGGAGCGTTCTCATTGCGCTGTCACTAGCGTTACCAAGTTTCGTGGAGCGAGTCCTTCGGACGGAGAATTTGGAGCTGACCCGACTGCTGATTCTATGTGCAACGCTAATTACGATTACTGGCCTTATCGCTCGTGTGTTCGCCGCTGCGTCAATTGGTCGCGGCCGGCAAGTGCACGCGAATATTGGCTTGGCCATACTGTCCACTCTACAAGCCCTCGGAGGTGTCGCCGCCCTCGTAATCTCACCTTCGTTAGAGGCCTTCGCAATCGGAACAGCGGCGGGTACGTTTGCAGGGCTTGCGGCCGTGATCATTATGATCCTCTCTGACGAGAAACGCTTGATTATGGGCTTACCCAACTTAGCTTTAGCCCGCGATATTCTTACATTTGGGATCAATTCGCAAATTGCCGCCGCAGGCGCAATAATGCTGCTCCAATCCGGCAAGTTGATCGCGGGGATCATGCTCGGACCGGCCGCTGCCGGCGTGTATGAACTCGCAAGCAGGCTCGCGATGGGAGCGCAGGTACTGGGCGCGGCGATTCCGGGGGCCTTGATGCCCCATCTAACCCGCAGTCACATAGCTGACGGCTGGGTGGGCGTGCTCGATCAATATGAGTATTTAACTCGCAGAAATGCGGCTGTCGCCTTGTTTGCGCCCTTCGCTATGGCGGCAACAGCCTTCAGCGGCATTCCTCTATGGTTAGGCACATCTAAAGAGCAGGTTATCTACGTTCTACTTGCGCTATTGCCAGGTATCGCGACCAACGTTTCGACGGGCGTTTGTACCTCTCTGCTTTCGGCGATTAATCGAACAGGGATCTTGGCTCAGGTAGCAGTTGTCGGGGGAGTGGCGCAGGTAGCGTTCGCAGTGGCGTTGGGCTACTCAAAGGGTTTCATTGGCTTGGCGATCGCGTTCGGCATTGGCGTGCCTCTCGTTAACCTCGCTAGCATGTGGTATATGCATTCACGCGCAAAGATTCCAATGGCTATGTTCTTCCGCGGAGTATCTGGGCCATTCGGACTTGCGGTAACCGCATTCCTACTCTCCTTCCCAATTGGGATCCTCGCGGCTCCTGATAGCCGCGCGTCGGCCATCTGGCCGTTTTGCGGGTCCGCGATCCTATTCGTGGCGGTCTACGCCACGCTCGGCTGGAGGCGCGACCTTCTACCGAAAGCCTCTTGGTCGGCTTGGCGACATGTTGTAGCTGTTCGGGTGAAGTCGAGGAAGCCACGATAAAAGGTGAGAGTCAGTGTGTGCGCCTGTGCGCAGGATGGTTGCTCAGCCCTATTTGAAAGGTAACGCCCCGCACCGGCCATCGAAGTCGGACGGGCCTGCCATCTGTTGGCATCCGACAATTCAAACGGCGCTGGCCGATGTGCGGCGTTGTCGAGACCTTCAATTGTTGGGCAGTTACCATCAGTGCATGTGGATGCTGGGGGGGGTTGTGGTCGCCTTGGCGCTTACGGCGGCTGCGCTGCAGTATCCGGCGCTGGTGGTCGTATTGCTGATTGCAACCGTGGGGTCGCTGTTGCTCTTAGGGCGGTCACATCTCACAGTTCCGTTGACTATCATTGCCGCCGCGACTGCTTTGCCCGCTTTCGTTCCGACTGGCTTCTCGGTTGGCGGCTTCAGCGTTCGCGTGTACGAACTTCTTTTGGTTGGGGCATTCTTCTGGGCTATCGCCCAACCCGCCAGGAACACCACCCTGCGCACAGTGGTCGTGCTGTTGCTATGGCTGCTGCTCGGCACGGCTACGGCTTGGGTAGCGGCAGGCGCACAGCTAGTTCGGATCGTCGGCGATGTCCGTTATCCAGCCGAGATGGTTATGGCCGTAATCGTGGCAGCTGCTGCGGTTGCCAAGCCGGGTCTCGTAGCGGCGTGTATGCGAGCCATGAGGTTCTCACTGTGGATCTCCGCGAGCGTTATCGCGCTTGCGTCCGCAGGGCTGATAAGCATTGCAGGGCGGTCGGAAGCAGCGTCTCTTTTTGAGTCGGGTAACGATAGCGGCACTGCAACCCGATTTTTGACGGATGCCACGTTCTTTGCGTTGGCCACATTGGCTGTGTGCACAGCGATAGCTGTCGATGGTCGTATTTCGCTTCTTCGATCCTGGAGCTGGTCTGTCCCTGCAATATTGACATTGTTGCTCGCTTTCTCTCGCAATCACCTCCTTGGCATCGGGGTAACCGTAATTTGTGCGGTGCTTCTAGTACGCAGCTGGGGTGCGTTCCGACGCGCCTTCGCCGGTGCAATCTTGGTTGCGGGGGTCGCCGGCGTAATCGTCACTGCTGCCCCTTTGCTGTCCGACGTACCGGGCGGCAGTTGGTTCGCCTCCCAGGTCAGCGCATACTCGTCGCGAGTCGTGGGTGGCCTGAGGTCAGACGCCCTCGCCCGTGATAGCTCGGCGGCCTATCGCGAACACGAACTCGGGAATCTGCGGGCGGCTTTCGACACCGCGCCGGCGATTGGCCATGGGTTCGGCTACGCCTACCAAGCGCCTCGCGGTGAGAAGGGGACCTTCTGGTATGACCGGGCGCCGTACTACTCTCACAACTTCTACTGGTGGACACTGGCAAAAACGGGCGTGGTGGGCTTGACGTTGGTTCTCCTTGCGATGCTCGGTCCCCTTTTGAGTTCCGTTCGACAAACGTCGCGAAACCCGCAGCTGGTCTGTGTAGCTGCAACGTTGGCGGGGCTGCTGGCAGTGGCATGGTTTGCTCCGCTACCACTTGAGGCACCGAACTCGTTACTGATCGGCAGTTTCCTGGGTGCGGTCCTGGGATTCGCTAGTACTCCACACCCGTACAAAAGTCGGAACTCAATCAGAGAAGATGGCGGTGAACTGGTGCTGAACAGATCTGCTTCTCTTGTCCACGCCGGACCGAGGCCACCGAATTCACTTGCGGGGCCATACGAGCGTTGAAGAGTCGTGGCGGCCGCGTCTCGAAGGCTTCAACGGCCGCGAATCAGCCGTTGCGGTTTATGGATCCTTCGTCGGGAACGACAAGAAAGCGTCACCAATGTCCGATCTCAGCTGACGATGTCCGTCGAAAAGACCCCATTGGGTTGGTTCTGCCGGCCCTAAATCCCATGCCGACCAAGCGAACGCCCCTTTGCATCGGCTATCGCTCACACACATCGCACGAATCTTGTCGTAGTAGTCGGTCCTTACGGAAGACGGTACCTCCGTATCCTTCCCAAACTCGCCGATGATCAGTTCCTTTCCTTCGCCCCAAGGTTGCCGATATGCGTCCGCGGAATCATTGGCGGCGGCAGGATAGTAGACGTGAAAATCTAAGAAATCGGCTAGATAATCGGTGAAGTAAGCTGATGTCCAACCCGCCTTTTGGCGGATGCTCCTTGAGTGCGTTACCGGTATTCCTTGGCGTCTCACCAGATCGGACAGTTTTTCGAGCAGTCGATCGGCGGGTTCCGATTCACGGTAGCTATATCGACTAGGTTCGCTTTGTAGTGTGTCAGAGGCCTCATTAGTGATATCGACGCCAATGACGTTGTTGTATTCGGCAAGCAGCTGAGACCAGACCGCATAAGTTTGTGTCGACTGCTTCCAACTGAAATCGCCCCAATGCCGGAGGTCTCCGCCGCAGGGGTACACGTATAAGCCGAGCTCGCGCGCAAGATTGAGTACCTGCTCCCAGCGGCCGAGGTACTCATCCAAAGAGACGCTTCCGTCCGCGATGGGCAGCGTATTGCCCCAGAATCTGACCGAGTTGGCGACTTTGGCGATGTCTTCCATTTGGGGCCGGATCCAATTGGACCAATCCCAGGTGCGCCAGAACCCGCCCCAAATGGTGTCCTGATAGTCCTGTTCGAAACTGCCGACATGGTTCAATCCCCGTAGTTTTGCGCCCGTCGGGACGCGCGGGCCTGGTAATGCCGGGACCGCGTGCGCAGGTATATTGCTGAACACCGTCGATGCGGCTAGCGCGCCCATAGCGGATTTGAAGAATGATCTACGCGTCCTCGCTGTTAGCAAGTGAGGACGCTTATTCGATTTGGCGGTAGTAGACCGTTGTTGCAGCGGCTCAATCTCTGGTCCGTCGGCAGGAGTCATGGGTTGCCAGACATCTTCGACCTCGTCGTTTGGGAGATACCGCCGCCATCCTCGGCGTCCGCGAGGCCGTCTCGCAATCCCCTGAAGAAGGCCCGCAGCTTAACCGACTTTCCATCCCTCTCGCGTACGGCTTGTACTGCACGTCGCAACGTGTCTACTCCTCTAGAGCCGACGAGCAGACTTCGCGGATTAACACCGATGTCGCGGGCAAATCGAAACCTATTGCGCGCAAACCAGTAATAGAAGGTTGCACTTTGACCAACACCAGAGGAGGCGCCGACTGCGTGCCACAGTGTCGCAGACGGTACGACTCCTAGCTTGAACCCAAGTCCACGCGCTCTCCAGGAAAAATACACGTCTTCCCAGTAGAGGAAGTAACCATAAGGGAATCCGCCTACGGCCCGAAACGTTGCGGCTAGCATCATAGGCGCTGCGCCTGTAATGAATTCTGTCTCGAATGGCTTCGCAGGTGCTTGCTTGAGGCTTTGTCCATAAAAATTATGTTCGACGCGAACTTTCTCTTCGCTTAGAGATCCGCCGCAATACCAGATCCACGCACTGCCTCCTTCACCGCTGTAGATCAGCGGCGAGACTACAGAGAATAATTTCTCCCGTGTCAGAGCCTGCTCCAGGGCATCAAGGCATCCGTCGTCCAAGAGTGTGTCCGGATTTAGGATCCAGATCACGCTCGAATCGTGAAAAGCGTTCACGCGGAATAGTGTGTTCACTCCTTCGCCGAAGCCCACATTCACTGTGTTGGAGGTTAAGGTGACGTTTTGGCGCTGGCTAATATCCGCGCGCAGGGTGGCTAGGTTGGGTGGTTCGGAGGCGTTGTCTAGAATATGCACAAACACCTCGCGACCAGACAATGTCCGTTCTGGCAGGGCCTGGACCAAACGGCATGTTAAAGTCGGCGTGTTGTAGTGCACTGTCAGCACGTGAATGGCCGATAACCCGAGCGATGCACCGGGACAAGGCGAAACGTAGTTCGGCGTCATGTCAGCGGCCTTTCGATTAACCCTCGCCAGTCAAGCGTTGCGCGGAACGCGTAGGCTTGCGCGGCCGCGATCTGGCCGGCAGCATCAGCTGTTGCACGGTCCACAGCGAAGGCCCACGAGCTCGGATCGTCCCACCTTTGCACTGCGCCATTGAAGTCGGGGCCTAGAACCGATCGAAGAAATCCCGTTTCACGTCCGACAACGGGTATGCCGCACTCAAGTGCCCGAAGTGCTACGCCACTTTGAAAATAGTGCTGGTAAGGGAGCAGCAATACGGCTGATGCGTCAAGTAGTTCGGTAAATTCGTTGCGACTTAGGAATCTATTGATAACTCGCCAGCCGGGAACTTCGGGCCATCCTCTGCCTGCAACGACTGGCTGCCATCCATTCGCTCGTAACTGTGGCGCAATCGCTGACATGACATTAAGGTCGCGCGCGGGCTTATATTGCCCAAGAACGAGGACTACGGGGCGCTGGTTTGCTGCGGCGGCCGCCGCAGGGCTGCGCATCGGATGGGCGGCCAGGTGAACCCGATCTGGAGGGAAGAATTTTTCAGCGATTGCGTACGCCTCCGGGCTCATCGTAACGATATGAGGCCACTCGTGATTGGTAACGAGTCGCGCCGCGTTGAGCGCCGCGCGAGGCGAAAGTCCATTCTGTGGCACGAGCGGTTCTGGATCGTGTACTACGACAAAACTCCTTCTGGTGCGGTGGCGCCATAGCGGCATATCCCACCAACCGAGGAGTGGCCAAGCAACAACGTTGGGCTCGCCGGTTCGCACATGTCGGCGAGCCGTGCGCAGATGGGATGCAAATGCGGCGGCCTTTGCGCGATGGCTGCCGCCTACTTCGCCATTCGCGGATGGAAGTGTTGTCGATTCGATACCGGTACTGGCGAAGCACTCCTGTAAGCGGCCAACAAAATGTTCCAATACAGTGGGTAATGGGTTGTAAATTCGAACGGGAGCAGTCAGCGGCCCCACGCCCTTTTGCGTAAATGAACCGCTTCCGCTCATGCTATTTGTGACGCAATACTCTGAATATATTCTGACAGCGCGTCGTCATTGCTAGCTGGCCGGAACCCGGTCGATTCGATCTTGGTCAAATCTAAAGCGCTGTTGGAAGGTCGCTTGGCGCCAGCAGTCGCAGCGGTCTTGTTGTACTCGCTCGTACTTACTCCCGTCACTCTGCTGGGGTCTTTACCCGCTAAATCGAATACTCGGCGTGCGATCTCGGCCCAAGATCTGACGGGTCCACCTCCGGTAACGTTGTAAGTTCCGTATGGTGCCGTCTCGCTCACTAAGTGATCAATGGCCGCAGCAAGCTCCGAAGCGAAGGTCAAACGCCCCCGCTGGTCATTCACTACTCGCGGATCAACCCCACGCTGGGCCAAGGTTGCCATGGTCCTTACGAAATTGCGGCCGGCGCCAATGACCCATGAGGTTCGCACAATGTAGTGACGCGGCGTCGATGCGACTATTTGGTCAGCCGCTGCTTTCGTTTGCCCGTACACGTTGAGCGGCGAGGGCAGCGCATCCTCTCTATAGGGGTTCGACGAGCTGCCGTCGAAGACATAGTCGCTGGAAACATGTACCACAGTTAATCGGTACTTTGTCGCGATCTGCGTCAACGCTGCCACCCCGCGGACGTTGACAGCCCACGCCTCTCGACACCCCTCGGTCGTCTCGGCGTCGTCAACGGCGGTATACGCCGCACAATTGATCACTGTGCTGTAATTGCGCCATTCCCTGAGCGATTCAAGATTGTCGGCTCGCAGATCAATGTCGGATCGGTCAGCGAACTCGATGTCCGAAGCCCTCGCGTAGTGTTCCCGAAGCGCTGTGCCTAGTTGTCCACTTGCGCCCAGCACCAGAATCTTTTTAGGGGGTATGGCCGCGACATTTCTCAACCTAGGATGACGACGATCATTGGCGGACAAATTCGCGTTTCGAAGTGGGACGGGCCAGTGGATGGAGAGTGTCTCGTCAGCAAGGTTAACGCATGTGTAAGTTTCGCCTGGATTATAGTGGTCATTCACCAGATACACGTAGCTAGTGTTCGGTTGAAGAGTCTGGAAGGAGTTCCCCACCCCACTAGGCACGAAAGCCGCCTTAGATGGGTCAAGGATGGCAGTGAATACCGTGCCGAAGGTCGGGCCCTCTCGCAAGTCGACCCAGGCGCAAAACGCGCTTCCGTTGGCGATCGAGATAAACTTGTCCCAAGGCTCTGCATGGATCCCCCGGGTCGTCCCGACGGCATCATTGAACGACACATTGGCCTGCACCGGCCCGAAGTCCGGAAGCCCTGCTGCGACCATTTTTTCGCGCTGCCAATTTTCCTTGAACCACCCGCGGCTGTCGCCGTGAACCGCCAAGTCCCACAAGGTTAGGCCAGGTATTGGGGTGCTGATTGCCTTCAGCCGTTTATTGAACTCGGTCATAGGTAAGTTCTTTCAGTGCCCCGAACGGCCATACCGAGCTTCGGTAGCAAATTTCGACGCAGACCACCACGATTCGTTGGTTCTGTACCAATCGATAGTCTTTGACAAACCTCGCTCAAAGTCGTCATATTTTGGCCGCCATCCCAATTCGTGACGCAGTTTCGTTGAATCAATAGCGTAGCGAAGATCGTGCCCTGCTCGATCGGGTACGTGATCATACGCGTCAGCATCCCGACCCATCAATTTCAGTATGAGTTCGACCACGGACTTGTTGTCTCTCTCGCCATCAGCACCAATCAGGTAGGTCTCCCCGATTCGGCCTGCAGTCAGAATAGCGTGAACTGCTGAGGAATGATCATCGGCGTAGATCCAGTCACGTACATTTTGTCCGCGTCCGTAAAGCTTCGGGCGACCGCCCACTAGAATGTTGGTGATTTGCCGAGGTATAAACTTCTCAACGTGCTGGTAAGGTCCGTAGTTGTTCGAGCAATTAGAGATCGTCGCGGCCACGTTGAACGATCGCGCCCAAGCGCGAACCAACATGTCACTGCTAGCTTTCGTCGACGAATAAGGCGATGAAGGGTTATAGGGCGTCGCTTCGGTGAATCTGGCGGGATCGTCAAGCTCAAGGTCGCCGTATACCTCGTCGGTCGAAATATGATGAATGCGCGTGCCGTGGATTCTCGCCGCTTCGAGCAGAACATAGGTTCCGATGACATTGGTGTGTAGAAATGGGTTCGGATTGCTCAGCGAATTATCATTGTGGGATTCTGCCGCGTAATGAACAATTGCGTCCACTGACGACACCAGGGGCCGCACCAGCTCGGCGTCGACGATGTCGCCTTGTATGAAGGTAAGGCGATTTTCTGGGATTCCTAAGAGCGACGCGGGGTTGCCGGCGTAGGTCAATTTGTCGAGAACGACCACGTGGTAGTCGGTGTGTCGTAAGAGGTAGTGAACAAAGTTCGATCCAATGAACCCGGCCCCGCCGGTGACTAGCAGACGAAACACTTATCGGCCTCTTGCGAGTAAGTCGAACAGGTAGCTACCATACCCCGATTTCATCAGCTTTTCTGCGCGGGCCCGCAATGCGTCATCGTCGAGATATCCTCTGCGCCAACCGATCTCTTCGGGCACACCAATCTTCAAGCCGGTTCGCCTTTCCATCGTACGTACGTACTCAGCGGCATCCGTCATCTGGTCGAAAGTGCCGGTGTCGAGCCAAGCGGTGCCACGCGGAAGGACCTGAACCTGCAGTCGGTCACGCTCAAGGTACCTACAGTTGACGTCTGTTATCTCATACTCGCCTCGCTTGCTCGGCTTGAGGTCATGGGCGATGGCGACGACATCGTTGTCGTAAAAGTACAAGCCCGGAACAGCGTAGTTGCTCTTCGGCTTCTGCGGCTTCTCCTCGAGAGAAACCGCCCTCCCCGTGTGATCAAATTCGATTACCCCATAGGATGCGGGTTCAGCGACCCAGTAGGCAAATATTGCGCCACCATCGACTTCGGCAAATTTACTCAATTGACTCCCGAGTCCGGGCCCGTAGAGCAAGTTATCTCCCAAGATCAAAGCGACGTTATCATCGCCTATAAAGTCTGCGCCTATGACAAATGCCTGGGCGAGGCCGTTCGGAGACGGTTGCTGTGCATAAGTAAGGGCAATGCCAAATTGCGAGCCGTCTCCAAGTAATCGATAAAAGTGTTCGGCATCGTGAGGAGTCGTGATGATGAGAATATCTTGTATGCCGGCTAGCATCAGTGTCGACAGCGGGTAATAGATCATGGGTTTGTCGTAAACCGGAATGAGCTGCTTTGATACGCCGAGTGTGATCGGATGCAAGCGTGTACCCGACCCCCCGGCGAGAATGATCCCCCGCATAGCCACCATAGTGACATAGAGCGGTTCAGTTGGTGAGTTGGCGGACTCGGCCGGCGGTGGAGTGACAGTGGTGCCAAGCCGTTAGTCCGCGGGATCGGTGCACTTGCACCGAAGACGACTCATGCACCGATCACGGAAGTCTCTGGCTTCGGAGTGGCCCTCAGCTTCGATTCGGTGCGACAGGGATGGCCGTCCGATGCTCCTTGGGGGCCTGGCGGATCACCCCTTTTTTGCTACGCTCAGGGCTATTCGGAGTCGCCATGGAGGGCCATCCTGCACATTCTCTTCGTATGCACAGGAAATATTTGCAGGTCACCGACGGCAGAGCGCTTGACGGGCGCGTTTGGTAGGACGCACAACCTCACCGAGTTGAAGTCGACTAGCGCCGGAACTCGCGCAGTGATCGGTCACCCGATACATCGCGAGGCGGCGAGGGTTCTCGAGCGGCTCGGAGGGGATAGCAGTGAGTTTGTCGCTAGGCAGATCACAACCCGAATCGCTTCGCAGGCAGATCTCGTCCTGACCATGACGAAGCTGCACAGAGATGCGGTGCTGGAGCTGGCGCCGCATAAGCTTCACCGGACGTACACCCTCGTGGAAGCCGCTAAGCTCGTGACTGACTTCGGGGCCAGTTGCTATGAAGACCTCTCCAACTTGCGCCCACTGCTGCCCGTGGGTGCAGAGTTGGATGTGAAAGATCCGATTGGCGGCGATGCGCGACTATTTGCCACTGTTGGCTCACAGATTCAGGATGCTTTGAGCCCGGTGCTCAATTTTTGCCATGGCCTCCTTGCGGCAAGTAAGAATTAGACGAAATTCGACCATGATCGTGTCCGTGCGTGCGTAATGAAAGCAATCAACTGCGCTGGCATATCGGTTTGCGAAGCTACTCTCCTACGTGGAAATAGCTACAAGTTGCCGAGCATTTGCTGCAGGATATACACTGATGAAGCAGTGCGCATTTAGCGTAGCAGATTTTAGCATGACGGGTTCAGGCAGGGGAGTCGGATGGCATGCAACATTGCTGTTTTTGGCACAGGTTATTTAGGGGCTACTCACGCTGCTTGCATGGCTGAACTAGGTCATCAAGTCGTTGGTGTGGATGTTGATGCCGCGAAAGTCGAGAAACTTTCCCGAGGAGAGGCGCCCTTCTTCGAGCCCGGCCTCGACGACTTGCTCAAGTCAAATCTTGATGCTGGTCGCTTACGGTTTACATCGTCCTACGAGGAGGCGGCTGAGTTCGCCGATGCTCACTTCATCGGAGTAGCTACGCCTCAGAAGAGGGGCGAGTTTGGGGCCGATCTTTCGTTCGTCGACACCGTAGTTTGCACGTTGGCGCCGATGCTCCGTAGGCCAGCGGTGATACTTGGTAAGTCAACTGTGCCTGTAGGCACCGCTGCGCGTCTGAGCGCCATGGTCGCAGAACTTGCTCCGTCGGACTCGATAATAGAAGTGGCGTGGAATCCAGAGTTCTTGCGCGAAGGATTTGCTGTACAAGATACGTTGACTCCTGACCGCATCGTGTTGGGCGTTCACGCCCAAAGTGCAGGTCGCGCCGAGGCGTTGACTCGAGAAATATATGCCAAGGCCATCGCTGATGGCGTTCCACTCGTCGTCACCGATCGGGAGACGGCAGAGCTAGTGAAGACTGCAGCAAACGCATTTCTCGCCACGAAAATCTCCTTCATCAACGCTATGGCTGAATTATGCGAGGCGGCTGGCGCCGACGTGTCGGAGTTGGCAGATGCTATCGGCTACGACGCGCGAATCGGGCGCCGCTTTTTGAATGCGGGAATTGGCTTTGGCGGTGGATGCTTACCGAAGGACATTAGGGCGTTCATGGCGCGCGCCGGCGAGTTGGGTGCTAATCAAGCCCTGACATTCTTGCGCGAAGTTGACAGTATCAATATGAGACGGCGCACGAAGATGATGGAGACAGTCCGAGATATTGTAGGAGGTTCGCTCATCGGCACGCGGGTGGCCGTCCTCGGTGCAGCTTTCAAGCCCGACTCGGACGATATCCGCGATTCTCCGGCGCTTAATATTGCGGGACAAATACAACTGCAAGGTGCGTCGGTTTCGGTTTACGATCCGAAGGCAATCGAAAATTCAAGGCGCTTGTTTCCAACCCTTGACTACGCTCGTGACATCAACGACGCGTGCGACAATGCAGACGTCACTTTAGTCCTTACAGAATGGGACGACTTCAAGAATCTCCTGCCTGAAGACCTCGATTCGGTGGTTCGACAGCGCCGCATTATCGATGGTCGGAACTGCCTAGATCCCGCCGTGTGGCGATCGGCGGGCTGGATCTACCGTGGTGTGGGGCGCAAGTGACAGAAGCCGGCGTGCGCAGGGCGTATGTGTGGAGTAGAGATTGTAAGAAGTTAGTTCCATCAAGTATTGTGAGATGGATGAATTGACCAGGCCGCGTGTTCATATTGAATTCGATCACAATTTCGATCCTGTTGATTGGGGCAATAGGTATTCGGCCGGTCAAGTGCCGAATGAATTACCCTATGGTTTTCACCATCTCATCGCTTCCGGGTTCGACTTGCAGGTTCGGGCTGCGGGTCGGTCTTGGCTGATTAATCGCGCAGTAGGTGGAACGTTTCGCCGCCTCACTGGCGGCTTCGAATTTGTCGACGCGATTCGAAGCCCCAGTCGGCGGGCGTGCGACGTGGCTGTATGTTGGAACGAACGCACCGGGGTGCCAGCAGCTGCGCGGACCGTTATCCCCGGCGAGCCGCCCGCCGTTATGGGCAGCATTTGGATGACGGATCCGCACGCTGACATCCCAAAACGATCTATGAAGTTTGCGAAGTGGGCATTACGTCGAGCTTCCGCCGTATGGGCGAACACGGACATGCAGCTGAAGGTGCTCACTGAATTCGGGGTTCCGCGGGATCGTGCTCACCTGTTGCTCAACCCAGGAATCGATTCAATGTTCTGGCATAACGAGCGAGATGAACCAGCGAATGGCTTGGTCCTGAGTGTCGGAAACGATCGTCACCGAGACCATGATTATCTGGTGGAGATAATGGGCCAAGTGCAGCAGCGGCTGCCTGGCAGCAGGCTGAAACTGATAACCGCGCAGCCTGTCAATTTCCCGGCTAAGCTAGGGGTGAAGTTGGACCATGTGACCCATCCCCAGTTGCGGTCGATGTACAGCGAATCGGCTGTGGTTGCCGTCGCGTTGACGCCGAACATTCATGTTTCCGGTTGCACCTCCATTTTGGAAGCAATGGCATGCGAGCGTCCAGTTGTGGTAACGGCTTACGAAGGCTACGAACGTTATGTCGATCACGGCAAGACGGGCTATCTTATTGCGCCTGGGGATAAGGGTGCTTTTGTGGATGCATTATGCGAACTTCTCGAAGACCCCGAACGTGCCCGGCAAATGGGTCATGCGGGCCGCCAGGCTGTTGATGAGCGTTTCTCCAGCGAGCATTTCATGAGTGAGCTAGGAAAAGTACTACACTCGGTCCTTCGCTGATGGCCGCGAGTCGGGCCGGGTAGGTGACGTATGTATTGACAATGTCGCACCTCGAAGGGTGTTAGCGACTAGACCCCGTAGTAATCACGGTACCATTTTACAAAGCGCGACAAGCCCGCCTCAATATCGGTCGTTGGGCCATAGTCGATCCAATCAACCAATCTATCCACGTCCGCGAATGTGGCTGTTACATCACCGGCCTGGATTGGCCGGAAATTCTTGATCGCTTTTTTCCCCAACGCAGCTTCGAGCGCTTCTACGAACTGGAGTAGCCGTACAGGTTGATTGTTGCCGATGTTGAAGATGCGGAACGGTGCCTGGCTGAGACCAGGGTCGGGGTTTACGGGATCGTAGCGATCGTCAGGCGTTGCCGGTCGGTCAAGTACCTTGATTATGCTCTCCACGATATCGTCGATGTACGTAAAGTCGCGCTGCATCTGGCCGTGGTTGAAGACGTCGATCGGGCGGTCTTCCAGGATCGCTTTCGTGAAGAGAAAGTAAGCCATGTCGGGACGGCCCCAAGGCCCGTAAACCGTGAAGAATCGTAGACCAGTTGTCGGCAAGTTGAATAGGTGGCTATAGGTATGAGCCATCAGCTCGTTCGCCTTCTTAGTCGCTGCGTACATGCTGACTGGATGATCAACGCTATCGCGCTCAGAGAATGGCATCTTCGCGTTCCCGCCATAGACGCTTGAACTCGATGCGTAGACTAAATGCTCTACCTCTGTATCGCGGCAACCCTCCAGAACATTCATGAAGCCAACAATATTGCTGTCGATGTATGAATGGGGGTTGGTTATCGAATATCGGACGCCAGCCTGCGCGGCGAGATTAATTACAGCGGCAGCGTTGTGCTTGGCGAATTGACGTTGCATGACGGCGCGATCAGCCAGGTCCGCTTTAACGAACTGGAAATTCTCGTAGTTGGTCAAGGCCTCCAGCCGGCGTTCTTTAAGGTCGACCTCATAGTAATCGTTCATGTTGTCAAGCCCGACTACCTCATCGCCACGTAACAGCAGGTGACGAGCCGTGGCGCTACCGATGAAACCAGCGGCGCCGGTCAATAGTATCTTCACAAAGCAAATCTTTCTCGTCGCAGTAGTACGCGCGCTAGCGCAGGAGCCGCCGACTGACCCCGCTGCAAAACAGTGAAGTGTCCGCGTATCAAGACGGCCGCCCGCACAGATAACGTTCCCCGAGCCGGGAACAAGTCAGAAGGTAACACCTAGCACTGGATCTGCCGCCTCTGAACGGCGAGGGCTCCGTTGTGGGGTCGGGCTATGGCATCGCCTGACAAGCCGCGCGGCAAGCGTGCCCTGCGCAACCGGTCATGAGGTTGAGCATTCATTAGACGAGCGGCCTCGCCCCCGCGCGACTTCCTCAATGACGTTGAGTAACCGCTGCGCAGTAGCGTCCCAGGTGTACCAGCGCGCGTGGTCGGCGGCCAGTGCGCCGAGAGTGCTCGCAGTTCTGGGATCTGCCAACCGAATCATTTCCCTCAACAGGCTGAATGAATCCGTCGGGTCGACGACCGTTCCGCCAGGACCAATAAGCTCTCGGACGCCGCCAGAGGTCGTGCCAATCGACGGTATGCCCGCTGCGCCCGCTTCTACGAAAGCAAGCGCGCTTGCCTCGTGTTTCGAGGGCATCACATAGCACGTCGCGGATCGCAGAAGTTCCTCTACCCGACGTCGATCGCTCAATTTGTTGAGATCCAGACTTCCGTGGAACACAACACCGGGTTGAGGGCCACCTATGTAAGGACCCACTACATCGAGCGAGGCGCTGGGAAACCGGCGCTTTACCTCTGCGAAAGTCTCAACTACCAGGGGCACGTTCTTACGGCGCCAATTTTTGGCAATGATTAAGTACCGCGGCTTCGACCAGTCCCGGTCCGCCGGCGCCTCAATGATGTGGTTGCCACCGAGTCCGATGACACAGACCTTCTCTGCAGGCTGTTGATAGTCCTGCACGACCGACTCGGCCGCCCACTGTGATAGCACGCAGCACCGGTCGGCATTCGTAAATGCGCGCATCTGACGGACTTGCCACGCCAACTGCGCTCGGCGTGGGTAGCGCGCGAACCAATCGTCTCTGAGACGCACATGTTGAGCGACTGTCATGTCGTCATAGGTCACAGTTGGTGCTGCTGTGCACACCAAGAAGTCCGTGCCGATTTGCACGACCGCGTCGTATTCCAGTTTGGACAGCCTTGCGTCGGCGATGTAGGTGTGTACGCGGCATAGCTCCGGGTGTAACCACCGAGCGCGCCCCGCGATGCGCTCTAGCGCCGAGGGCAGCGCAGTGTTAACTCTCAGTACAGAATGGCCAGCCCGCTCGAGGGCCGCTGTCAGCCCAGCCGGCGAGCCTGAAAACGCCCCCGGATCGCTTGAATCACCACCGAAACACACAGCAATGCGCAATTTGACCCCCCCTGCAACCGTGCCGGCCAGCTGCAGTTCCCCCGTTGCGTCCGCTTACCGGCAACACCATATTCATTTGCTGAATGCGGACAGGGCGGAAGTTTACACTGGACAAGCTGATTTTGTGAAGCGAGATTTGCACACTGTTGGACCAGGCAGCGAGGACCCTTCCGCGCAGAGGGTTTACGGCAGTCCAACTCCGTCAGTCGTTGGCTTGTGCTTGCTAGCTCCTAGCGCTCGCATGCGAGTGTCTGTCCGCCGCCGGATCTCAACTCGCCGAATCGTTCGCCTTGATCGTCAAGCCCACATTGACCGGTCCCTAGGGGTATGTTGCTGAGCGAACTCGCTGTTCCAGTTGAGAATCAGATAACAGTTGGGATAAAGTTCCAGCGCATAGGGGGCAAGATGCGGGGGGAAGTGTGACGGCAGTCAATGATCGGCTGGAAGTTGCAGCAAACATCGTTCCGATACCAACGAAAGTGCCCGCTTGGCAGCGGGGGTATGCACGTAGGCTGGTAGTCGTCGATGTTGTCGGTGTGTTGCTCGCGGTTGGACTCGCACAGTGGCTACGTTTCGGAGCGCTTACTGGCGACGTATCGACCTTGAAGTACCTTGACTACGCCCTGGTGTCGAGTGTCATCGCAGTCGCATGGGTGGCTGCCCTTGCCATCAACCATTCACGCTCAACCAGGGTGATCGGGTCTGGCGCGGAGGAGTACCGCCGTGTCCTGCTGGCCACGCTCGCAGTATTCGGCGGTGTGGCAATAATCTCTATGCTGTTCAAGCTCGAGATTGCCCGCGGCTACCTCATGATCGCGCTTCCGGTCGGGATCGTCACACTCACGATCTTCCGGTGGTTCGCCCGCCAAGCGGTCGTTCGGGTTCGGCAGAAGTACGGACGCTGCATCACGCGAGTGCTTGTGGTTGGAAGTGCGCCCGCCGTTCGTGATCTCACGACGTCGCTCCACCGCGAATCGCGTTCGGAGTACGAGGTGGTAGGCGCCTGCATCCCGGGCCCTATCCCTCGCACGAAGATAGACGTTCCTGGCGTGGGAGCCATTCCCACGTTTGGTGACGAGTCGAACGTCGTTGGGGCAGTGACGGCTACGAACAGTCACGCGGTCGCTGTGACGGCGACCGAGCGTTTGGATGGCCGAGGCATCCGTGATCTTTCATGGGAGCTCGAAAAGCTCGATATCGATCTTCTTGTCGCCCCCGGCGTCGTTGACATCGCCGGCCCACGCCTTCAGATGCGGCCCGTCGCTGGCCTGCCCCTGATCCATGTCGAGAAGCCGCAGTACCACGGCGCCAAGCGGTTCCAGAAGCGGCTGTTCGACGTCGCGTTCTCCAGCTCAGTCCTGCTTTTCGGGCTCCCAATCCTGGTTGCGGTCGCCCTCGCGGTGAAGTTCACCAGCAAGGGACCGATCTTTTACCGCCAGGAGCGCATCGGTCTAGACGGTCATCCGTTCGAGATGATCAAGTTCCGCACCATGGTTGACGGCGCGGACACAATGGTCGACAAGCTTGCCGCTATGAACGAAAGCAAAGGCGGCGTGCTGTTCAAGATCCGTGAAGATCCGCGCGTAACTCGCGTCGGTCGCGTCCTCCGCAAGTACAGCATCGACGAGTTGCCGCAGTTCATCAACGTGCTCAAGCGCGACATGAGCGTCGTAGGCCCCCGCCCGCCACTGGCCAAGGAAGTGAAGTCGTACGACGACTACGCCAAGCGGCGCCTTCTCGTCCGTCCGGGCATCACGGGTCTGTGGCAGGTCAGCGGACGCTCCGACTTGTCGTGGGAGGACTCCGTCCGTCTCGACCTCTTCTACGTCGAGAACTGGTCGATGATCTCGGACCTGATCATCGCCTTCAAGACGGTCAAGGCAATGCTCGGCCATTCCGGCGCGTACTGAGGCCGGACCGCTCAGCAAGCCCGCTTCCCAAACGCCTCGCACCGTCGCTCAGGCTGGTGCAGCCGACCCGGCTGCTGTGCGCCGTGGCCCCTCAGCGACTGAGCCAACGCCCAAGCAGGCGATCAACCCAGCCATGAATGTCGTTGTCCTGCAACTGGAACCGCGGACATTCGCATAGCGAACAGTCCGTCCCGGCTCGATAGTGCTCGTGAGCGGCGCCCTCGTGACCACACCTGCACGTTTCGACCCGCACGATGATCAAGATACGCCCGATTGAACCGTTTGCTGGCAAATACTGAGAATTTCCTGAGTCGCGAGTCGTGGGTGCTCAGACGACGCCGCCGGGGGAGCCGCTGAGATTGGCCCGCGCGAACCGCCGACGCTGAGTACAGTGCCTGCGTGGGCTATCCCGAGAACGTGCTGGCGCAGGACGAACACGTCGTCCTGCACCGGCATCCGCACTGGGGGCGACTCATCATCCCGGCGCTCATACTGATTATCGCGACCGCCGCCGCCGCGTTCCTGGCCGGCTACGTCAACACGCTCGCCTGGGAGCCGTCCGCGAAGAACATCGTGTTCCTGGTCATTGCTGCTGTCTGGCTCATCCTCATCGGCTGGCTCTCGGTCTGGCCGTTCCTCAACTGGTGGACCACCCACTTCGTCATCACCGACCGGCGCGTGATGTTCCGGCACGGCCTGATCACGCGGTCCGGCATCGACATCCCGTTGGCCCGCATCAACAGCGTCGAG
Organism: Mycolicibacterium chlorophenolicum; assembly: GCF_001044235.1. Lineage (GTDB taxonomy): Bacteria > Actinomycetota > Actinomycetes > Mycobacteriales > Mycobacteriaceae > Mycobacterium > Mycobacterium chlorophenolicum. The sequence continues at coordinate 30,120 of NZ_JYNL01000060.1, forward strand.
TTCCGGCACGGCTTGCTCGACCGCATTCTGCGCACCGGCACGCTGATCATCGAATCCGCCTCTCAGGACCCCCTGGAGTTCCACGACATCCCGCAGGTCGAACGCGTCCACTCCCTGCTCTACCACGAGGTCTTCGACACCCTCGGATCGGAAGAATCCCCTAGTTGACGGACAGCGGGCCGGTGGCTGCTGCAATACCGTGCACATTGTGGCGGACAGGCGACGGTCTGGAGTGCGCGCGGGGCCGCTGCCGGCGGCCGTGCTCGCCCTCGTCTCCGTACTGTTCCTCAACGGCGCCACGGGCACCCTCTTCTTCGCTCACGCCGAACCCGATCCGCTGCGCAAGGTCGACGCCATCGTCGTGCTCGGCGGCGAACACGACGGCCGAGAAGCGTACGGGCTCAAGCTTGCCGAACAGGGCTATGCACCGACGGTCCTGATGTCCGACCCCTACGGATCACGCGACCGGGTGATGAAGAAGTACTGCAAACGCCGCACCGACATCGAGGTGATCTGCCGGCCGCCGGTGCCCTCCACCACGCGTGGCGAAGCGCTGATGACACGCAGTCTCGCCGAGCAGCGCGGCTGGCGCTCGGTCATCGTGATCAGCTGGCGCTACCACCTGCCACGGGCCCGCCGAATCTTCGACGTCTGTTTCGCGCCGCCCGGACGTACGGTGGTCATGCGCGACGTGCCGCGCACCTACCCGTTCTCCGTCGCAGATTGGCAGTTCACCTATCTCTACCAGTACGCCGCCTGGGTGAAAGCCGAAGTCCAAGGCTCCTGTAACTCGATCACCTGAGTTTTCTGTACAGCGTCGCCCCGCCGCGCACCGCAAGATAGCCGAGCAGCGCGAACGTCACGCCCACCACGCAGTAGACCGCCAACCTCTTGGTGACCGCCACCGTGCTGCGCACCGGCGCGTCGGCGCCCACCCACATCGGCGACGCCACGGCCATCGTCACCATGCTCGCCGCCGACCCCAGCACGCCGTACGCCAACACCGCCGTCACTTTCGGCGAAAGCAGTTGGGCGCTCAGCATTCCCATCAACCCACAGATCGCCGCCGCGGCGACCAGCAGCCGCGTCCCCGTCGGCCGGCGCATCAGCAGCGCGCCTATCGCCGAACCCGCCGCGCCGCCGAGGGCCACCAGCAGCCACGTCACCGCGCCACCACGCGCGCCGCCAGCAGTCCGCACAGCAGCCCGATGACCGCCGCCGCCGGCGTCCCGATCAGGAACGCGATCGACAGCTTTGGCGGCTGGCTGATGGTGAGCACCGCCCACGCGCTGAGACTCGCCGCGCTCGCACACGCACCGAAGACCGCCACGCGTAGCGCCGACGTCAGCCCGACCGCCACCAGGAAGCCCGCCACCAGGAACGCCACCGCGGCCGTCACCGTCGTCGACACAAAGACGTGGCGCGGCAACGGCCACGCCGTCGCCGTCGCGTACCGCACCAGCGCACCCACCGTGCCGCCCGCGACGAGAGCGGCCGTGTGAGTGGGGGATTGGCGGTGTCGGGCGGGCACCAACTCAGGCTATGCGGATGTGGCTTTCGATGCTCGGGCACGCGCTGACGCCGATGTCAGATACCGTGGACGGGTGTCTGGTTCGCTGAAGCGTTTTGACGAATGGCTCAACCGCCAACTCGAGCAGTGTGCGCGCGACGCAGGCGAGGACGTGAACACCTATGTGGCGCGTGCGGTCGCGTCGAAGATGGTGGCCGACCAACGCCTGGCTGACAGCGCCGCCGTCGAGCGGCTCATGGAGCACCTCTCGCAGTCCGGCGTGTTTGCCGGCACCGACATGCCGAGTGTGTCCACCGTGATCGCCGACCCCGACCGGCTGCGCTCGCTGTATGCCACCGGGCTGCTCGACTCGCCGCCCGAGGAGATCTACGACCGCATCACCCGTGCGGCGGCCGACGCGCTGGACGCCCCGAACTCCTGCGTGACCCTCGTCGACGTCGACCGGCAATTCTTCAAGAGCGCGGTGGGCATGGAGACGGGTACGCCGGAGGAACGGCAGACGCCACTGTCGCGGTCGATCTGCCAGTACGCCGTGGCTAACGGGCTGCCGCTGATCCTCGAGGACGCTCGGACTGACCCGGTGTTCAAGAATCATCCCGCCGTTCGCGACGGGACCGTCGTCGCGTACCTCGGCATCCCGCTGTCCGACGACGAGGGCAATGCCATCGGCACGCTGTGTGTTTTCGACACCAAGCCGCGGCTGTGGGGGACCGGCCACGTGCAGGTCCTCAACGACCTGGCCGGACTGGCCGCCGAGCGCATCTTCGGCCCGGGCTCCGGCCGGGCAGCGGGAGCCTAGCTACCCCATCTGCCACTGCACGGTCGTTCAGGTTGGCAAATTGACACTCGTCGATGGCATTTCCCCTGCGGGGTGCGCTCAGCACACTTAGAGTTGGATCCCTCAGTGCCTTTCCGGGGGATCCGCGCATGCAGCTCGACACGAAGCAATCGGTATACACGCCGAGCGCTCGGCCGACGACTCCGCTGCGCGCAGCGACACCGCGTCTCGATGTCGCCAAACCCCCACTCTGGCGCCGCGTCGTCGACTACTTGCGTGACGAGTCGGGCTACGTCGCCGTCACTGTCGGTCTCGATGTGTGGGCCGGGTTCTGGGCGGTGATGATCACCCATTGGCAGATCGACGAACAGGACGCCCTCGGCGTCTTGCCCTGGTCGTGGCTGTTCATCCCCATGCTGATCCTCTTGCTGGCCACTCGGTCGATGTACAAGCGCAGGCTCACCCACCAGTTCCTCGACGAGTTCGAACCCGTCGAGACCTCGGTCGCCGTGGCCGTCCTCCTTACGCTGGCCGTCATCACCTGGGTCGTCGCGCCCTTCGAGCCCGGCTCCACCGTTCCCGACGACTACGTGCGCGCCGGCGAGATGATGGTGCGGATCTGGCTGTGGGCTGCGTGCCTGGTGCCGCTGGTCCGCCTCTGCCGATCGCTGGCCCAGCGCTACCTCCGGCGCAAGTTCAACTTCGGCAAGCCGGCGATCATCGTGGGCAGCGGCCCGGTCGCCCACCAGATCATCACCCGGATGCAGCAGGTGCCCGATTACGGCTTGCGCCCCGTCGGCATCATCGACGACGTCCGACCTGCGAACGCCGAAGTCGAGGGCGTGCCCTATCTCGGGACCACCGACAACCTCGAACGGGCCGTGGTCACCACCGGTGCGGAGAAACTGATCATCGCCCAGTCGGCGGTACCCGACGACCGGCTGGCCGCCGTTGCTCAGCGCGCGCACAACCTCGGCATGAAAGTCCGTGTGGTGCCGCGCATGATGGACGTCGTCGGCGTCGGCGCCACCATCGAGCACATGGGTGGCATCCCACTGATGGTGCTCGCCCATACCAACCCGAGGGGCTGGCAGTTCGCGGTCAAGCACGCCATGGACCGCACCTTCGCCACCGTTGGTCTGGTGCTGATCTCGCCACTGTTCCTGACGCTGATGCTGCTGGTCCGGCTCAGCTCGCCGGGGCCGATCTTCTTCGGGCAGGACCGAATCGGCCGTGACGGCAGAGTGTTTCAGTGCCTGAAGTTCCGCAGCATGCGGCCCGCCGACCCGTCGGGTGAGGCCTTCCAGCTGAAGGACGGCGCGGCCCCCGGCGGTGTCGAGGGCGAGGACCGGCGCACCTGGATCGGCAAGATCATGCGCAAGACCTCTATGGACGAATTACCCCAGCTGCTCAACGTGATCCGCGGAGACATGAGCCTGGTCGGCCCGCGGCCCGAGCGGCCCGAATTCGTCGACCTGTTCGAGATGCAGATCCGCCGCTACGGCGATCGGCACCGCGTCAAGGCCGGCATGACCGGCTGGGCGCAGGTGCACGGCCTGCGCGGGCAGACTTCGATCGCCGACCGCGCCGAATTCGACAACTTCTACATCGAGAACTGGTCGATCCTGCTCGACCTCAAGACTCTGGCGCTGACCGTGCTCGCGGTGCTCAAGAGCGCCGAGTAGACGTTTGCCGACGGGGGGAATACATGCAGACGATTTCGGCCAATTGAATTCGTGTCCAGAGTTTCTGCCATACCCTGTGCTTTGGGGAGGCTTACATAGGTTGGGGGAGGTGTGGGCGACGGGCCGAACCATGTCGGGCTGATCCCCGACGGTTTGCGGCGGTGGGCGGTCAGTAACGACACCACGCTGGCTGAGGCGTATCTGCGCGGCGCCCACAAAGTCGTCGAGATCCTGCAGGTCCTGCAACGGCACGGCGTGCGGACCGTCACCGTCTACAACCTGAGCCGGGCCAACCTCGGCCGCACCCACGACGAGCTCGACGCCGTCTACCAGGCCTCACTGCACTTTCTCACCACGCTGATCCCCACCCACTTCGACCCCGCGGTGTGCAGTCTGCGCCTGCACGGTGATCGAAAAGCGTTGCCCGACAACTACGTCGCCGCCGTTCACGATCTCGAGGTCGCGATGACCGGCAGCGCGTTCCGCATCAACATGCTCGCCGCCTACGATGCCTACGACGAACTGCGCGACGCGCATCGGCGCGCGCAGCAGGAGGACTGCGACATCGCCTCGGCGTTCGAGATCGGCGAGGTCGACCTCGTCATCCGGACCACTCCCGAGCCGCTGCTCAGCGGGTTCCTGCCGCTCCAAAGCCAGTATGCGCAGCTGCACTTCCTGGATACCCCGCTCAACGACCTCACCACTGAGCACATCGACGACGTCATCGCCGCCTACCGCGGCCTGCCGCAATTGCGGGGGCGGTAGCCGTGGAGCGCACCCCCCTCATCATCGGTGCGGGGCCCGCGGGCCTGTCCGCCGGGCTCGAACTGACCCGGCGCGGCGTCATCCCGACGATTCTGGAATCCACCGGCGGCATCGGCGGGCTGGCCCGCACCCAGGTCGACGGCGACTGGCGCATCGACCCCGGCGGCCACCGGTTCTTCACCCGCAGCGAGGAAGTCGCCGACCTCTGGCGTTCGCTGCTGCCCGAGGATCAGTGGCTCGCCGTCCCCCGCAGTTCCGCGATGCTCGTCAACAACCGCTACGTCCGGTACCCCCTGATGGGACGCGACCTGCTGCTGCAGCTCGCGGTCGGCGACGTGGTGCGCGGCGCCGGCGGCTATGCCTGGGCACGCCTGCGTCGGCAGACCCGGATCGAGCGGCGCGAGACCAGCTTTCAGGAGTGGGGGCGCTCGGAGTTCGGCCGGCACTGGTACGAACTCTTCTTCGACGGCTACGTCCGCAAAACCTGGCTCGCCGACCCCGAGAACATTGCCAGCGACTGGGCCAATCAGCGCATCAAGCCGATCGGGTGGCAGCTGTCGAAGAATGAACAGGCCGTCGACCAGGACGTGTTCCGGTACCCGCGCTACGGACCCGGCCAGCTGTGGGAAGCCGCGGCGAAGAAGCTCGCCGACGCCGGCGTCGACATCAGGCAGAACGCGATGGCGACGAGCGCCCACTACGACGGCCGAACCTGGACGGTCGCCACCGACCGGGGCGACATCGTCACCGGGGACGCGCTGTTCTCCTCCATGCCGCTGCGCCTGCTGGTCACCATGCTCGACCCGGCGCCGCCGGAGCACATCCGCGCCGTCGCCGACCAACTGCGCCACCGGTCCCTGATCACCGTCGCGGTGGCGCTGCGCAAGCACTACGACATCCCCTACAACTGGGTGTACACCCCGGGCCCCAACTTCCACGTCGGCCGCATCCAGAACTACCGACGCTGGTCGCAGGATCTCTGCCCCAAGGGCTTCAACGGCACCTACCTGGGCTTCGAATACTTCCTGCTGCCCGACCAGGACCTGTGGCTCGCCAACGAGCACGGTCTGGGCGCCATCGTCGAACGTGATCTGCACCAACTCGGATTCAAGAACCCGCAGATCGAGCGGGTGATGATCACCCGGTCCAAGTTCGCCTACCCGATTCACGACCCGGCGCGCGACCGCAGCGTCGTCCGCATCCGCGACTACCTGCGCGAGCATTACCCGTCGCTGCACCCGATCGGCCGCAACGGCATGCACCACTACGACAACCAGGACCACGCGATGCTCAGCGCGATCCGCAGCGTCGGCAAGTACTTCGGTGAGAACGTCGACCCCTGGCAGGTCAACACCGACCTCAGCTACCAGGAGCAGGGGCTGCGTCGCTAGGACGTCTTGGAGATCCGGGTCTCGGCGTCGTACTGGCGCGCTTTGCGGCGGCGCGAGGATCGCATCGGCGTCACGGTGCCCTCGGCAGGGTGCCGCAGCTCGTACTCGTCCTCGAGCGCCTCGGCGATGCCGCCGCCGGTCAGCGTCGACTCCAGCGCCTTGTCCGGGTTGCGCGCGAACTCGTCGGGGAAGACGAAGCGGCGGAACGCCCAGAACCGGAACGCCATCTGCAGCAGGTTGCCGACCACGTAGGCCGACACGAAGTCCGCGACGTTCTCGGCGAACAGCGAGACCATCGGCACACGCAGCATCAGCACGTAGCTCGAGATCCACAGCGGGGCCATGCTGAGCAGCACGCCCACGCCGCTGACCCCGAAGAACAGCAGCGCCTCGTGGTGCTTCTCGCGGCCACCCCGGTCCCGGAAGCTCCACTCCCGATTCAGGATGTACGACGCGATCACCGCGACGATGCCCGCGATGATCTTCGCGGTCACCGGCTTGGGCTCGAGGATCGTCAGCTTCAGCGTGAAGAAGATCGCCGAATCGATGACGAACGTGGTGGCGCCGACGATGGCGAACTTGATGAGCTCATGGTGCCGCTCGGCGTAGGGACGGAGCGGCCCAGGGAGACGCTTGATCGTCGCATCGGCAAAGGACACAAGGAGCGAGTCTACGGAACCAACCTGCCAAACACCCAAGCGCGCAGTAACCGCAGGTCAACGATGTGGTGTAGGTCATGACACGATGTACGGCGTGCCACGAACCGGATCCCCCCACCCCGTCGTCGCGATGGTCGGCGGCGGCCAACTCGCCCGCATGACCCACCAGGCGGCAATCGCGCTGGGCCAGACGCTGCGGGTACTGGCCGTGCGCAGCGACGAGTCCGCCGCCCAGGTGTCGCCCGACGTCGTCCTGGGCCACCACACCGACTACGACGCGCTGCGCCGCGTCGCCGACGGGGCCACCGCGCTGACCTTCGACCACGAGCACGTCCCCACCGAGCTGCTCGAGAAGCTCGTCGCCGACGGTGTGCCCGTCTACCCGCCCCCGTCGGCGCTGGTGCACGCCCAGGACAAGCTGGTGATGCGCCAGCGGCTGTCTGATTTGGGCGCGCCCGTTCCGCGGTTTGCATCTGTGACGAGCACCGGTGAGGCCGAGGCCTTCGCGATCGAGGTCGGGGGAGCGGTGGTCATCAAAACCATCCGCGGCGGGTACGACGGCCGCGGCGTGGTCATGGCCGACACCCCCGAGGACGCCCGCGACATCGTCGCGCGCTACCTGGCCGACGGCGTGCCGGTGATGGTCGAGGAGAAGGTGGCGATGCGCCGCGAGCTGGCCGCGCTGGTCGCGCGGTCCCCGTTCGGGCAGGGCGCGGCGTGGCCCGTGGTCGAGACCGTGCAGGAGGACGGCATCTGCGTGACGGTGATAGCGCCGGCGCCCTCGCTGCCCTCTGAGGTGGCTTCTGCCGCTTCGGAATTGGCGTTGCGGCTGGCGTCCGAACTGGGCGTGGTCGGGGTGCTGGCCGTGGAGCTGTTCGAGACCTCCGACGGTGCGCTGCTGGTCAACGAGCTCGCGATGCGCCCGCACAACTCCGGGCACTGGACCATGGACGGCGCCCGCACGTCGCAGTTCGAGCAGCACCTGCGCGCGGTGCTGGACTACCCGCTGGGCGACACGTCGCCGCTGACGCCCTACACGGTGATGGGCAACGTGATCGGGGCTGACCCGGTCCCGGACATGTCGATGGATGAGCGCGTGCACCACCTGTTCGCGCGGCTGCCCGAGGCCAAGGTGCACCTCTACGGCAAAGAGGAGCGGCCCGGCCGCAAGATCGGCCACGTCAACATCGTCGGCGACGACTGGGAGTCGCTGCGCGAGCGCGCCGAGCGGGCCGCGCACTGGCTTTCCCATGCCGAGTGGACCGACGGCTGGGACCCGCACGCCTGATCTGTCAGGTGAACGCCCGCGTGTACTGCGGGGGATGAGGCAGCTTATGCCCCAGCGTGGCGGCGGCCTGGCGCGGCCATGCCGGATTGCGCAGCAGCTCCCGGCCGAGGAACACCGCGTCGGCCTGGCCGCTCGCCACGATGGTCTCGGCCTGCTCCGCGTCGGTGATCAGCCCGACCGCGGCCGTCGGGATGCCCGCCTTGGCGCGGACCGCCTGCGCGAACGGCACCTGATAGCCCGGCCCGACCGTGATCGGCGCGTCGGGCACGATGCCGCCGCTGGAGACATCGGCCAGGTCGACGCCCCGGTCTTTGAGTACCGCCGCGAGTTCGACGGCGTCGTCGACGGTCCAGCCGGGGCGCTCGTCATCGGTGTCGCCGGCGAGCCAGTCGGTGGCCGAGGTGCGGAAGAACAGCGGCAGCGCGTCGGGCCAGTGCCGCCGGACCTCGTCGACCACCTCGGTGGCGAACCGCATCCGGTTGGCCAACGACCCGCCGTAGCGATCGGTGCGGTGGTTGGCCTGCGGGGACAGGAACTGGTGGATGAGATAGCCGTGCGCGCCGTGCAATTCGAGCACCTGGAAGCCGGCGTGCGCGGCGCGGGCGGCCGCCGCGCCGAAGGCCGTCACGATGTGGGCGATGTCCTCTTCGGTCAGTTCAGCCGGCTCGGGCAGGCGGCCGAACGCGTTGGGGCTGGGAGCCGTTGTCGGCCAACTGTTCTGGGTGCGATCGGGATCCGGCCACGGCCGGCCCGTCGAACCCTTGCGGCCGGCGTGCACCAGCTGGATGCCCGGGACGGCGCCGAGTGACCGGATGAACGCGGTGATTCTCCGCAGGGCCTCGGCCTGGGTGTCGTTCCACAGGCCCAGGTCGTAGTCGCTGCTGCGACCGTCGGGAAGGACCGCCGTCGCCTCCGTCATCACCAGCGCCGCCCCGCCGGCCGCGCGCGCCCCCAGATGCGCGAGGTGCCAGTCGGTAGCCGCGCCCGTCTCCGGCCCGTCGGGGACCGCGGCGAACTGCATCATCGGCGACATCCACACGCGGTGGGCAAAGGTGATGTCCCGCAACGTCAACGGATCGAACAGATGGGTGCTCATCGGACGCTCTCCTCGGCGTGCGGCTCCGCCGGCAGCGGCATGCCGCGGGTTTCGGGGGCGAAGGCCAGGCCGATCACCGCGACCACACCCAGCGCCGCGACCGACGCGGTGGCCAGGCCGAGGTTCCCGTCGAACCACGACACCGCGATGACGCCCGCGACCAGCGGCCCGAACGCGGTGACGAACCGGCCCGCGCTGTTGCAGACCGCCAACGCCGTCGCCCGCACACTGACCGGGAACAGCTCCGGGCCGTAGATGAACGTGCCCGACAGCGCGCCGAACAACCCGAAGCCGAGGATCGGCATCGCGATCAGGTACTCGGTATAGGTGCGGTCGAACGCGAATGTCGCCACGATCGCCGCGGCCGAGACCGCGAAGCACAACCCGAACGTCTTGCGCCGCCCGAACGCATCGGCCAGGAAACCCCACAGCGCGTAGCCGACGATGCCGCCGGCGTTGAACAGCATCGAGGCGATCGCGACCCGGTGATCGGCCGTCTCCTTCGGCAGCCCGCCGGACGCGGTGAACTGCCGGATGATCTGCGGATACCACGTCGACACGCTCCAGAACGCAATCAGCGAGCCCGTCGCCAACGCGGTACACACCAGCGTCGGGGTCAGCAGCGGCTTGCTGAACAGTCGCTTGAGGACGAACGTGTCTTTCTCGTTGCGGCGCTTCCGCTCTCGGCGGCGGTCCAGATGCGCGCCGACCTCCTCGGGCTCGGGCACGTAGCGGCGGATGAACCAGACCAGCAGCGCCGGCAGCACCGCGAGGCCCAGCATCAGACGCCAGCCGTAGTGGCCGAGCGCGGCGTACACCGCTGCGGCGACGAAGAACCCGCCGGCGTAGCCGCTCATCATGATGCCGCCCGCGCGGGCACGGAACCGGTTGCGCCACGTCTCGGCGATCAGCGCGGCGCCGACGGGCGCCTCCACCCCGGATCCGACACCCGCGATGAACCGCAGAAGCGCCAGCTGCCACCACGTTTCGGAGAACGCGGCGAGCGCGGTGAACACCGCGTAGGTGAGGATGCCCAGCGACAGCACCCGGGTGCGGCCGAAATAGTCGGCCAGGATGCCGAAGCAGATGCCGCCGACCGCCCAGCCCAGCAGGAACATCGTCACCGTCAGGCCGCCGTACAGGCCGATGGCCGACGGGGTGACGCCGATCCCGCTGTTGGGCAGCAGCTCCGTCATCGTGGGTCCGAGCACCAGCACGTAGAGGCTGCCGGCGAAACCGTCCAGGCCCCATCCGAGCGTCGTCCCGGCGAGCACCAGCCACTGGGTGCGGGTGATCTCTTTCTGCCAGGTGGAACGTGGTTGCGTCTTGGTGGTCATGCGCTGCTCCTGTCAGTTCAGCCGGGTCTCGGCGGAGGCGCCGTACCAGTCGACGGACGAATCCGACGTCCGGACCACGATCGTCTTCACCCACGAGAAGTCGTCGAAAGACTCTGTGCCCGCGTCTTTTCCGATGCCGGATTCCTTGACACCGCCCCAGGGCAGCGACGGTTCCAGCCGGTGGTGGTCGTTGACCCACACCATGCCGGCCACGATCGCGTCGGCGACCCGGTGCGCCCGCGCCACGTCGGTGGTCCACACCCCGGCGCCGAGGCCGTAGAGGTTGTCGTTGGCCATCGCGACCGCGTCGGCCTCGGTGTCGAAGGCGATCACCACGGCGACCGGGCCGAAGATCTCCTCCCGCGCGACCGTCATGTCCATCGTGGCGTCGGCGAACACGGTGGGCGCGACGAAGAAGCCGTCTGCAAGGTGGGCCGGCAGCTCGGGTGGGCCGCCGGCCGCGAGCCGGGCGCCCTCGTCGACCCCGGTGCGGATCAGCGCGACGATCTTGTCGCGCTGGCGGGCGCTGATCACCGGGCCCATCTGGGTGCCGGGCTCACTCGGGTCACCGACGCGGATGTTCTTCGCGCGGGCCGCCAGCGCGTCGACGAACCGGTCGTAGATGCTGCGCTGCACCAGGAATCGCGAACCGGCGACACAGGATTGGCCCGCGGCGATGAACGCCGCGAACGCCGCCCCTTCGGCCGCGGTCACCGGATCGACGTCGTCGAACACCACCACCGGCGTCTTGCCACCGAGCTCGGCGGTCATCCGGGCGAACCGTGCGGCCGTCGCCACCGACGCCGAACGACCGGCCTCGGTGCCGCCGGTCAGCGTAATCTTCGCGACGTCGGGATGCTCGGTCAGCGCGACACCGGCCTCGCGGCCACCCGTCACGACGTTGACCACGCCGTCCGGCACGCCGGTCTCGGCGAGGATCTCGGCGAGCGCGAGCGTCGTCAGCGGGGTGAGCTCGGACGGCTTGACCACCACGGTGTTCCCGTTGGCCAGGGCAGCCGACAGGCTGCGCGCCAGGATCAGCATCGGGTGGTTGAACGGCGTGATGATGCCGCACACGCCCAGCGGCTGCCGACGCTGATAGGTCAGATAGGGGCCGTCGCCGGGCAGCACCGCATTGCGTTGCGCGACAAGCAGACCCGCGTTGTAGCGGAACCACTCCGGCACCCGGGACAGCTGCGCGCGGGTCTCGGTGATCGGCCGTCCGTTGTTACGGGTCTCCAGGCGGAACAGCCGCTCGGAGTTGGCCTCGATCGCGTCGGCGATGCGCAGCAGCAGCTTCGCGCGCTCGCTGCGGACCATGGCCGGCCAGGGACCGGTTTCGAAGGCGGCTTTGGCGCGGGCCACCGCGGCGTGCACGTCGGCGGCGGTGTGCTCGGGGACGGTGTCGATGACGGCGGTGGTCGCGGGGTCGAGGATGTCGCGGGTGGCTCGCGCGTCCTCGCGGTGCAGCGGTGTGACCGGGGTTACAGAAGTCATGGTGCGAGTGTCGCCAGTGGCCTGCCGCGCTGGCAATGTCCCGCCGCACATACTTGTGGTCGTTTCAGTGTCTGCGGCGACACCATCGGATGCGGCTCAGTAGAGTGCTGCCGTACCCCGAACGGAGAGGACCCCCGCATGACGCCACGGGTCGGCTTGATCATGGGCAGCGACAGCGACTGGCCGGTGATGTCGGACGCCGCGGAGGCGCTCGCCGAGTTCGACATCCCGTTCGAGGTCGGCGTCGTCTCCGCGCACCGCACGCCAGCGCGCATGCTCAGCTACGCGCAGGAGGCGGCAGGCCGCGGTATCGAGGTGATCATCGCCGGGGCCGGGGGAGCGGCGCATCTGCCGGGCATGGTCGCCTCGGCGACACCGCTGCCGGTGATCGGGGTCCCGGTGCCGTTGGCGCGGCTGGACGGTCTGGATTCCCTGCTGTCGATCGTGCAGATGCCTGCCGGGGTGCCGGTGGCGACGGTGTCGATCGGCGGGGCGCGCAACGCGGGGCTCCTGGCCGTGAGGATCCTCGGGGCGTCCGACCCCAAACTGCGGTCGCGGATGGCGGACTTCCAGGCCGGGCTGGAGAAGATGGTGCTGGAGAAGGACTCGGCGCTGCGGCAGCGGCTGCTGGGCGACTAGATTTCGCTGACCGCGTCAACAAGGCGCGATTGTGGCTGCTCGGCCGGTCGCTCGCCTTCTCGCGAGCTATTGCTGACGTGAGCGTCAACGGTTGCTTGGCAAACTCTGATGCGGGCCCTTGGGGCCCGTGGTCGTGCGCCAATTTGGGCAGCTGTGATGTTCGTCACACTAACCAAGGCGTGACGGAACAGGATTGGTCAGGACGCCCGGAGGACGACGACCGGCTCGGCGCTCTGGACCGCAGCCGCGGCCTGGATGTGACCCGTCTGCGCTGCGTGCACGCCCGCATCGACTACCGCCGATGCGCGCAGAACATGGCGAGTACCGTTCCAGCCACACTCGCAGTGCGCGGTACGGCGAAGGGCTGGGCCATCGATGTACACCTGCATGTTTCGGAGAGTAACCAGGGAAGTTGAGAAGTAACCATGTCCGTCGCTGAGCTTCGGCTGAGAGGGCGGACGGGCGGACTTCGCGTCGCAGTGCAAGCACGGTAAAGTTACCGGCGAGTAGCAAGGAGATGATGATGGCTGGATGGGGCGGAAATCCGTCGTTCGATTTGTTCCAGTTGCCTGAGGAACACCAGGAGCTGCGTGACGCGATCCGCGCGCTGGCGGAGAAGGAGATCGCTCCCTACGCCGCCGACGTCGACGAGAACTCGCGGTTCCCGCAGGAGGCACTCGATGCGCTGGTGGCGTCGGGCTTCAACGCGGTGCACGTACCCGAGGAGTACGACGGCCAGGGTGCCGACTCGGTGGCGGCGTGCATCGTCATCGAAGAGGTCGCGCGCGTCGACGCGTCGGCCTCGCTGATCCCGGCGGTCAACAAGCTCGGCACCATGGGGCTGATCCTGCGCGGCTCCGACGAACTGAAGAAGAAGGTGCTGCCCTCGATCGCCTCCGGTGAGGCGATGGCGTCCTACGCGCTCTCCGAGCGTGAGGCCGGCAGCGACGCCGCCGCGATGCGCACCCGCGCCAAGGCCGACGGCGAGGACTGGATCCTCAACGGCGCCAAGTGCTGGATCACCAACGGTGGCAAGTCGAGCTGGTACACAGTCATGGCCGTCACCGATCCCGACAAGGGTGCCAACGGCATCTCGGCGTTCATGGTCCACGTCGACGACGAGGGCTTCACGATCGGACCCAAGGAGCGCAAGCTCGGCATCAAGGGCTCGCCGACCACCGAGCTGTACTTCGAGAACTGCCGCATCCCGGGCGACCGGATCATCGGCGATCCCGGCACCGGCTTCAAGACCGCGCTGGCAACACTCGACCACACCCGCCCGACCATCGGCGCGCAGGCGGTCGGTATCGCGCAGGGTGCACTCGACGCGGCGATCGAATACACCAAGGACCGCAAGCAGTTCGGCAAGAGCATCGCCGATTTCCAGGCGGTGCAGTTCATGCTCGCCGACATGGCGATGAAGGTCGAAGCCGCACGGCTGATGGTCTACAGCGCCGCGGCACGCGCCGAGCGGGGCGAGGGGAACCTCGGCTTCATCTCGGCGGCGTCGAAGTGCCTGGCCTCCGATGTCGCGATGGAGGTGACCACCGACGCGGTGCAGTTGTTCGGCGGCGCCGGCTACACCATCGACTTCCCGGTCGAGCGGATGATGCGCGACGCCAAGATCACGCAGATCTACGAGGGCACCAACCAGATCCAGCGCGTCGTCATGAGCCGGGCCCTGCTGAAGTAATTCTGTTGCCGCGGAATAGCATTCCTGGCTGCTGTGAGCGAAACATCGCAGCCAGGAATGCGCTTCCGCGTGCGGGGTCAGCTCGCTGGGCGTGCGTGGGTTACCCGCGGCTTGGGCGGCCGCGGCACGATCATCGGCACCGTCTCGCGGTACGCGGCATAGCGGCCGCCGAGCTTCGCCAGCAGATCGCGCTCCTCGAGCCACATGGCCAGGAAGATCCACGCCGTCGTCACCGACGCGAACAGCAGGTGGCCCACTGTCATGGTCGGCGCCGCCCAGAAGGCCACGATGAAGCCGAGATTCAGCGGGTGGCGCACCACGCGATAGAACAGCGTCGTGCGGAACCCCGTCTCGGCCTGGCTGTGGCCACGCCAGGCCGCGAACACCTGCTTGAGCCCGAAGAGTTCGAAGTGGTTGATCATGAACGTCGACGCGAGCACGACCGCCCAGCCAAGCCAGAACACCATGTAGATCGCCCACCGCGCGGGCGGTGAACTCACCTCCCATACGACGGTCGGCAGCTCCCGCCACTGCCAGAGCACCAGCGCGAGAACAGCACTCGCGGCGAGCACGTAGGTGCTGCGTTCGATGGGCTGCGGGACGAAGCGGGTCCACCATCGCTTGAACGCCGGCCGCGCCATCACACTGTGCTGCACGGCGAACAGCGTCAGCAGCACCACGTCGATGGCCACGGCCTGCCCCCACGGGGCTTGCACGGCGTGGTCGACGGAGCGGGGCACGCCCAGATCGCCGACCCAGAGGATCGCGTACACGAACACGGCGAGGAACAGCACGTAGCTGACAGCGCCGTAGCAGAGCGTCAGGAATCGAGTCATGTCCCGATGGTGAACCGGCGCGATGGCGACGGCATGGGGCAAATGCCCCTATTTTCTGCCCGCGAGGGTGCACTCTTCGTAGCGCCGCGCGCACTGTGGCTACAAGGAATGCACGATCGCGGGGGAGCGCGCGCCTGCCCTAGCTCGCCGGGCGCAGGTGCGTGATGTCGCCCGCCGAGACCGTCACCAGCGTGCCGTCGCGATCGATTACCAGCCGACCGCTGTCATCGATACCCGTTGCGATGCCGACGATTTCGTCGCCGCCAGGCAGCAGCGCGCGTACCTGCGTGCCGATCGTCGAGCTGACACTGCGGTAGTCCGCGCCCAGCGGTCCGTCGACGCCGTGGGCGGCACGCCACTGCCGTACCCGCTCACTGAGCGCATCCAGCAGCGCCGCCGTCAGCTCGGTGCGGTCGGCGTCGTGCTGCAGCATGGTCAGCGACACCGCATTCGGGTCGGGAAGCTCGTCGGGGTCGAGGCTGACGTTCAGCCCCAGCCCGACGACGACGACCGACCCCGCCACCTCGGCGAGGATGCCGGCCAGCTTGCCGCCGGCGACCAGGACGTCGTTGGGCCATTTGAGCGTGGCGTCGACGCCGTAGTGCTGACGCACCGTCTGGCAGACCACCAGGCCGGTCAGTAGCGGCAGCCAACCCCAGCCGTCAGCGGGGACGTCGGTGGTGTCGACGGCGAAGGACATCGAGATCTGCGTCCGCGGGGGAGCCGACCAGCTGCGCCCGTGGCGGCCCCGTCCGGCGGTCTGGTGCTCGGCCAGCAGCACCGCGCCCGCGATGTCCTCACCGCGGCCGGCGCGGGCGACGAGATCGGCGTTCGTCGAGCCCGTCTCCTCGACCACATCGACGCGTCGCCATTCGGTGCCGGCGATCGACGCGCGCAGCACATCAGAATTCAGGGCAGGGCGATTGACTGCGTGCACGGGTCGAGGTTAGTCGACGCCGTGCTTTCGCTAGACGTACCGGCTTAATTCGCCGAGGCGTCGGAGGGCGCGAGAGTCTCGACCGCCTGCGACGCGAGCGCATGCTCGGCGGTGACGCGGTTGAGGTGACCGAATCCAAGCACCAGGGCGACCATCCCGGCGAGCGCCCACAGGTTTCCGAATGCCCACTCCCACGCGGTCGCGGTTGGCGCCTCCTGGAGCCAGTACGCGGCGATGGCCACCAGGGCGTAGCCGCAGAAGATGTAAAACCGGCCATCGGGGCTGGCCAACCACCCGGGGTGCCGACGGTTGCGTAGGTGCCAAGCCGTCAGTACGGCGAGGACCGCGAGTGCGGAAACGGTCGACTCCATCGGCGCCTCTCCTTATTGACGGTCCCGACGGGGGACATCGCGAACCGTCTTTGCCAAAACTGTCACTCTCCGTCAGGCAGAGTCTGAACGACGAAGCTGTGAACAGCTTGTGGTTATGCAAACGATAAGGTCACAGTTACGATTGTGTCAATTATGTCGGCCTACAAATGATGTTACCCAGGCTCGGGCGGAAGTTCGCCACAACGGCAGATTCGCGTCACAAATTGATATCGGGCCTCAGCCGCGTGTTGTCTTCTCGGTTTCGCGCCGACGGTCCAGCAAATACGGGTTCGCGTTGGCCACGTACACCAGAGATGCCCCCGCGACATACGCCGCCAGCAGGTGAGCGATCACGTCGTCGGCGGTGTCCCACGGCGCGGACGACAGCACCCGGTCGTCGGCGGTCAGCCCCTGCCGATCGGCCACCGCACGCGCCGCGGCGAGCACGTCGTCCACCGACCGTCCGTTCAGTGCGGGACCCGGTTGGCGCTCGGGCACGATCTGATCCCCGTGCACCCGCACCGCCGTCGCGTAATCCGTCACGCCCACAGGAAGATTCGCGGCCGGCTTGCCGAACGGGTCCAGCGACAGCACGGCCACCTCGCCGCCGCTGACCGCGGCGTCGGCCTCATCGAGTCGGCCCTCGGTGCACACCGCAAGATCGGCGTCACCATCTCCGAGCACCGCCTCTGCGCCGACCCACCAGATGCCCAGCAGCATCGCCGCGGTCTGCCAGTGCGCAGGCAGCAGCACCGCCACGCGTGTGCCCGCGGCGGCCCCCAGCTCGTCGCGCAGCAAGTTCCCAGTTTTGGCGGCCCAGTTCGCCAGCGTCACCGTCGAACACTCGATGCGTTCACCGGTCGCGTCGTCGTAGTAGGTGATGCGCGGACCGGCCGGGTTGCGGGCCAGCAACGGGTCGAGGATCGCCGAGCCCAGATTGGTCATCAGTTGACGCACGCTGGGTCGTCGGAACCGGCCGTGATGATCGGCGACGCCGTCGGCAGCGCCTCTCCACCCCCGGACGCGTTCGTCACCGGCGCCGACAGTGCGACGTCCGTGCCGTCCAGGCCCGACCCCGGGCCCGTGTAATCGGCGGCCAGCATGACCCGCACGGTGCCCGGCGGCACCGATGCGTCCTCGACGACCGGCAGCCCACCCAACGCCTTGGCCACCGCCTGGGCGCCCATGTCGTCGCTCTTGGCGGCCTGCACCTGGCTGTTGGCGACCTTGGCGCCCTCGTTGTTGCCGGTGTTTCCCGCCGCGAAGCCCTTGCTCGTCAGCACCTGCGACACCGCGGCGGCCAGGCCGTTGACGTCGCTGTCGTTGATGACGTCGGCAGTGGTCTTGTCATTGCTGTAGGCGATCTCGTCGGTCTTGCCCTCGTCCTGGTCGTGCAGCAGGCTGCTCACCCAGTCCTTGACCTCCGACGGATTCACCCGCACCACCGACTGCATGCCGTCGTCGCTCCAGCCCGCCTCCTCGACGATCGGGATGGTGGCGAACGCAACGTTGCCGCCCGACAGCTTGGTCAGCTGATCGGCGAAGTCCATGATGTTCCAGCCGTCGGAGAGCACCACCGAACGCTGCACCGCGTCCTCGAGCCGGTTCAGCGTCGCGGGGCTCGAGAGCGTCTTGCTGGAGATCACCTCGTGCGCCAACGACGCCATGAACGCCTGCTGACGGGTGACGCGGTCCAAGTCGCCGCGGGGCAGATCGTGGCGCTGCCGCACGAAGCTCAGCGCCTGCGGACCGTCCAGCTTCTGCCAGCCGGCCGGGAAGTCGGCACCCGAAAGCGGTTCGTAGACAGCATCTTTGAGGCACACATTGACGCCGCCGAGGGCGTCGGTGATCAACGAGAAACCCAGCAGGCCGATCTCGGCGTAGTGGTCGACGGTGACGCCGGTGAGGTTGGCGACCGTCTTGATCAGCTCCTCGCGGCCCGCCTCGGTGGCTTCCTTCTCCGCGACCGCGGGGTCCTCGCCCTGCTGCTCGACGAGCTCCTTCATCTTCTCCAGGTGCACCGAGCCGTAGACGCCGTTGATCTTCATCTTCCCGATGCCGGGCGCCTCCACGTAGGAGTCGCGGGGGATCGAGATCGCCGTCGCCGAACGCCCGTTGTTCGGGATGCGCACCAGGATGATGGTGTCGGTGTTGGTGGAGACGTCGTCGCCGGCGCGCAGCGTCGCGAGCTCCTCCTGGCTGAGCGGGTTGCCGTGCGCGTCGGTGCGGCTGTCCATGCCGACCAGCAGGATGTCGATCGCGCCGTCCTCGCCGCCCTCGCCCAGCGCGACCGGGCTGACGTGGTTGATGCCCGACTCGAACGACCGGATCTTGCCCCACGCGACCCCGGTGCTGACCACGATGGCCAACGCCACGACCACGGAGACGACACGGGTCAGCTGAGCTGCAGGCATCCGCCCAGGCTACTGGCGGGTGGACGGCAGACGGGGGAGCCGACCCCGGCGTGCCACACTCGCTACCTATGGCTGACCGGATCGTGATCACAGGCGCAGGCGGCATGGTCGGACGCTTTCTGGCAGGTCAGGCCGCGTCCACCGGATATGACGTACAGGCCTTCACCTCGTCGGAGTGGGACATCACCGGACCGGGCGACGACTTCGTCTCACCCGGCGACGTCGTCGTCAACTGCGCGGCGTTCACCCAGGTCGACCAGGCCGAGGCCGAGCCCGACCGGGCGCACGCGGTCAACGCCACCGGCGCCGGCAACGTCGCGCAGGCCTGCGCGCGGGCCGGGGCGACGCTGATCCACATCTCCACCGACTACGTGTTCGGCGCGTCCGGGGCGCGGCGCCCGTACGACATCGACGACGAGACCGGACCGCTGTCGGTCTACGGGCGCACCAAGCTGCTCGGCGAGCAGGCCGTCCTGGCCGCGCTGCCGTCGGCCTACGTGGTGCGCACCGCCTGGATCTACGAGGGCGGCGACGGGAAGGACTTCGCCGCCGTCATGCGGCGCGCGGCCGCCGGGTCGGACACCGTCGACGTCGTCGCCGACCAGATCGGCTCCCCGACCTACGTCGGCGACCTGTGCCGGGCGCTGCTGCAGATCGCCGGCGGCGGCGTGCGCGGGCCGGTGCTGCACGCCGCCAACGCCGGCGCGGTCAGCCGGTTCGAGCAGGCCCAGGCCGTCTTCTCGCTGCTCGGGGCCGACCCGGCGCGGGTGCGGCCCGTCAGCAGCGACCTGCATCCGCGGCCCGCGCCGCGTCCGTCGTACTCGGCGTTGTCCGCCGAAGGCTCGGCGCGCGCCGGGCTGACGCCGCTGCGGGGATGGCGCGACGCGTTGGCCGACGCTCTGGGCCGGTTACCCTCTACGCCGTGAGATGGATGGCCCCCGCGTGAGCGACGAACTGTTCGTCGTGACCGTGACGTACTCGCCGGGGCCCCACCTCGACCTTTTCCTCGCGTCGCTGGCCCATGCCACCGAGCGGCCAGTGACGGTGATCATGGCCGACAACGGCTCCACCGACGGCTCACCCGAAGAGGCCGTCGACCGCTACCCCAACGCACGCCTGCTGCGCACCGGCGGCAACCTCGGTTACGGCTCGGCGATCAACCGGGCCGTCGCCGAATACGGACTGCCCGCCGCGACCGACATGTTCATCGTCGCCAACCCCGACGTGCAGTGGGGGCCGGGCAGCATCGACCAGCTGCTCGAGGCGGCGGGACGCTGGCCACGCGCCGGCGCGCTGGGACCGCTGATCCGCGACCCCGACGGCTCGGTGTATCCGTCCGCCCGGCACCTGCCGTCGATCATCCGGGGCGGCATGCACGCCGTCGTCGGCCCGATCTGGCCGTCGAACCCGTGGACCGCCGTCTACCGCCAGGAGCGCGAAGACCCCAGCGAACGGGCCGTCGGCTGGCTGTCGGGATCGTGCCTGTTGCTGCGCAGCGCGGCGTTCGCGGAGATCTCCGGCTTCGACGAGCGCTACTTCATGTACATGGAGGACGTCGACCTCGGCGATCGACTCGGCCGGGCCGGCTGGCAGAACGTCTACGTGCCCTCGGCGGAGGTGTTGCACGACAAAGGCCACTCCACCGGCCGCGACCCCGCTCGCAACCTGGCAGCCCACCATGAGAGCACCTACACTTTTCTCGCGGATCGGTACCCGCGACGGTGGCAGGCACCGTTACGGTGGGCGTTCCGGGGGGCATTGGGGGCGCGGTCACGGCTGGTCGTGCGGAGTTCTCTTCGAGCCCGACGGAAGGAAGGGCAGAGCTGATGGTGAATCCGGCCGACGTCGACGCAGTGATCCTGGTGGGCGGCATGGGAACTCGACTGCGGCCGTTGACGCTCTCGGCGCCCAAACCGATGCTGCCGACCGCCGGGCTGCCGTTCCTGACTCATCTGCTGTCGCGGATCGCCGAGGCGGGCATCGAACACGTCGTGCTCGGAACCTCGTACAAGGCGGGCGTGTTCGAAGCCGAGTTCGGTGACGGGTCCAAGCTCGGGCTGCAGATCGACTACGTCGTCGAGGACGAGCCGTTGGGTACCGGCGGTGGAATCGCCAATGTCGCATCGCGGCTGCGGCACGACACGGCCGTCGTCTTCAACGGCGACGTGCTCTCCGGATGCGACCTGCGGGCGCTGCTGGCCTCGCATTCCGACAACGATGCGGACGTCACGCTGCACCTGGTGCGCGTCGGCGATCCGCGTGCTTTCGGCTGTGTGCCAACGGATTCCGATGACCGGGTGACGGCCTTCCTGGAGAAGACGCAGGACCCGCCGACCGATCAGATCAATGCCGGCTGCTACGTCTTCAAGCGGTCGGTGATCGATCGGATCCCGAAGGGGCGCGCGCTGTCGGTGGAGCGTGAGGTGTTCCCAGGGCTGCTGACCGACGGCTACAAGGTGTGCGGCTACGTCGACTCCAGCTACTGGCGCGACATGGGCACACCCGAGGACTTCGTCCGCGGCTCAGCGGATTTGGTGCGTGGCATCGCGCCGTCGCCGGCACTGACGCATCAGCGCGGCGAGAAGCTGGTGCACGACGGGGCGTCGGTGGCGCCGGGTGCGCTGTTGATCGGCGGCACGGTGATCGGGCGCGGCGCGGAGATCGCCGGAGGCGCACGGCTCGACGGCGCGGTGATCTTCGACGGCGTGAAGGTGGGTGCGGGCGCGGTGATCGAGCGGTCGATCATCGGCTTCGGCGCGCACATCGGGCCGCGGGCACTCATTCGCGACGGCGTGATCGGCGACGGCGCGGACATCGGCGCCCGCTGCGAACTGCTGCGCGGCGCGCGGGTGTGGCCGGGCATCACGATCCCCGACGGCGGCATCCGCTTCTCGACGGACATCTGACTCGGCGGCGCTTTGCCTCCTCCGCGAACGTCGCACGCCGCGGAATAGCATTCCTGGCTGCTATGCGGGCTTTTTCACAGCCATGGCTTCTCTCTGACGGCGGGCCACCGCCTGTTTCACCCAGGCGATGACCTCGTCGTTGCGATCGCCGGCCATCACTCGTATGACGATCCATCCCGCGTCGGCCAGCTTGCGCAGACGCCGCGCATCCCAGCGGTACTGATCGGTGTCCGTACGGTGGTGATCGCCGTCGTACTCGACCGCGATCAGCAGATCCTCCCAGCCCATGTCGAGGTACGCGAACTCGAAGCCGTACTGGTCGGCCACCGGAATCTGCGTTCGCGGCGGTGGAAAGCCTCTGTCGATCAACAGAAGTCGCAATCGAGTCTCCTGCGGTGACTGCGCGCCGGCATCCATCAGCTCCACTGCGTCGCGGCACAGTCGCACGCCGTGCCTGCCCTTGTAGCGATAGGTGAGTCCCAGGATCTCCTCAGCAGTCACCCCCGTGGTGGAGGCGAGTGCATCGAGGTGCGCCACGGCGATGTTGCGGGGAAGGTAGCGGCCGAGATCAAGGCCCGTGCGGGCAGGCGTCGCGACCGGCATACCGTCGATCCAGACGATCTCATCGGGCGCGATGCGCTCCCGTCGGGTGATGATGCCTTCGGGGCAGTAATTGTTGGCCCACAGCAACTCGATCTCAGTCGCGTCGTCGACCCATCGCGCGCCGTGCAGCGCCGCGGCGGCTCGTCCGGTGATCACTCCGCGGCGACGGGACCACAGCCACGCACCCCTCGTGCGAACCGCCAGCGTGGGCTCGACGTCCTTGGGCACGTAGATGTCGGGAAAGATCGCGCGGTAGTTCCACCGCAACGACGCCCGAGTGATGGTGCCTGCGAGCACGGATTGCGAACCGACGATGACGTCCCCCATGAAAAGAGCATGCGGTCTTCGCCGGGGGCCTCAGCGCACGAGAAGCCATGGCTGTGGATAAGCCGATTTCGCAGCCAGGAATGCTATTCCGCGGCGGGGGTGAGGTGCACTCTCGCGAGGGTGGCGAGCTGCGTGAGGCCGAAATCGCTCGAGTCGGGCAGGTCGTCGAGCGGCCACCAGCGCAGATCCAGCGACTCCTCGCTGCGCTCGGCCTCCGCACCCTTCGGCGCGCGCGCCACGAACTGCACGTCGAGGTGACGGGTCGGCACGCCGAGCGAGCAGGTCACCGGATGCACGTGCACCGCGGTCGGCAGCTCGTCGATGAAGAGGCCCTCGATGCCGGACTCCTCCGTGGCTTCCCGCAGCGCCGCCGCGACCAGCGTCGCGTCCTCCGGCTCGCAGTGCCCGCCGAGTTGCAGCCAACGCTGGAACCGCGGATGCAACGTCAACAACGCGTGCGTGCCCGCATGATTGACCACCAGCGCGGAGCCCGTGATGTGGCCCGGCACCGACTCGCGCAGGCAGGCCTTCGCGTTGGCGTCGAGGAAGGCCAGCAGCGCGTGGCGCATCGACTCCTGCGCCGGGTCGGCCGGCCGCCACGCGGTGAGGGTGTCGATCGCCGACTGATGAAGACTCACGAGTGACCTGATACCCCGCGACTCACCGGACCACCAGCAGGCCGTCGGTCGGCACCGGCGCGCGCGGAGACGCCTGCCCGTCCGATGCGTATCCGATCGCGACCGCCCCCAACGGCTCCCAATCCGGCGGCAGATCCAGTTCGGCGCGCACCAGATCCGGCGCGAAGATCGTCGACCCGATCCAGCAGCTGCCCACCCCGCGCACCGCCAGCGCGACCAGCAGCCCCTGCACCGCCGCGCCGACCGCCACCGTGAACATCGTGTGCTCGGCCGCGGTGCGCTGCGCATCCGGATAGGTGTGCGCGCCGTCGGGCACCATGAACGGGATCACCAGCTCGGGCGCGTCGTAGAGGATCTGCCCGCGCGCGACCCGGCGCTCCACCGACGAGGGGTCCCGCCCGTCGCCGGACAGGTCCGCCCGCCACTGCTCCTTCATCCGGTCCAGCAGCCGCACCCGCACCGCGCTGTCGCGCACCCACACGAACCGCACCGGTCGGGTGTGATGCGGCGCGGGGGCGGTCAGCGCCTCACCGACCGCGGCCTCGATGAGTTCCGCTGCGACGGGTTCGTCGCTGAAACTGCGCACCGAGCGGCGCAGCAACTGCGCCTGCGACCGGCCCAGCGCCAGAGCCTCCTCGGTGCCGAGCCAGAACAGGTCCTCCTCGCCGGCACGCACCAGCGTGCGGGCGTTCGATCCGTCGTCGCGCAGCGTCAGCCCGCGCACCACCGCGACCGGCACCGCCGTCAGCTTCCCCTTCACCAGGTCGGCCGCCGCCGCGATCTCGTCAGCAACCGCGATCTCGGTGACGATCAACTCGTTGCCGTGCTGATCGTGTTCGCCGGCATAGCCGTGCAGCACCTGCAGGCCGGCCGCGCCGATCGCGACGTCGGTCTGCCCGGTGCGCCAGGCCCGGCCCATCGTGTCGGTGACGACGACGCCGACCTCGACGCCGAGCCGCTCGCGCAGCGCGGCGACCAACGCCGCGGCGCTGCCGTCGGGATCGACCGGCAGCAGGGCGAGTTCGTGCGAGTCGACGTTGGATCCGTCCACCCCGGCGGCGGCCTGCACCAGCCCGATCGCGTTCTCGGTGATCAGCGTGCGACCCTTGCGGGCCAGCACCCGCACCGCCTCGCTGTCGATCAGCTTGCGGCGCAACGTGTCCCGCAGCTCGGGATCGGCGGGTGCGTCGACGATGCGGCCCTCGCACTTGGACAGCACCTTGCTGGTGACGACGACGACGTCGTGATCACGCAGCCACGGCGCGGCCTCGGCGATCGCCGCGCCCAGATCGTCGCCGGGCCGGAACTCCGGAAGCCCGGGGACCGGCAGCAGTTCCACGCGCGCCGACGTGCCGTGGTCGCTCACAGCGTGATCCCGGCCAGATCCAGCCCGGCCCGCACCATCTCGGCGGTGACGGCCGGCTCACTCATCAGCAGCGGCGCCGAGCGCACCGTCACACCCTCGACCACCGCGTCGTCCCCGGAGTGCACCAGCCAGCCGTCGAGGATGCCGGTGCCCGACCGGGCGCCGTAGTGCGCGCCCACCGCCTCGGAGGTGCTGTCGACGCCGATCACCGTCAGGCACGCGTCGGCCATGCCGCGCAACGGCTTTCCCGCGATGATGGGGGAGTAGCCGATCACCGGGGCCTCGGTGGCGCGCAGCGCGGCGCGGACACCGCCGATGCCGAGGATCGCCCCGATGCTCACCACCGGATTCGACGGGGCGATCAGCACCACATCGGCACCCTCGATCGCCTCGGTGACACCCGGTGCGGCCGTGGCGTTGTCGGCGCCGACGAACGCGAAGCTGTCGGTGGGCACCTGGGCGCGGTGGCGCACCCACCACTCCTGGAAGTGGATGGCCTTCTTCTCCCCGTCCTCGGGATCGGTGATCACGACGTGGGTTTCACTGCGGTCGTCGCTGGCGGGCAGCAGCCGCACGCCGGGGTTCCAGCGCCGGCACAGTGCCTCGGTCACCTGCGACAGCGGATAGCCCGCGCGCAGCATCTGGGTGCGCACCAGATGGGTGGCCAGATCGCGGTCGCCGAGACCGAACCAGTCGGGCTGCACGCCGTAGGCGGCGAGTTCCTCCTTGGCGTGCCACGTTTCGTCGCGGTGCCCCCAACCCCGCTCGGGATCGATGCCGCCGCCCAGGGTGTACATGCAGGTGTCGAGATCCGGGCAGATCCGCACGCCGAACATCCAGGCGTCGTCGCCGACGTTCACCACAGCAGTCACATCATGCTCATCGGTATCGTGAGTACCGAACTGCCCCAGCCCCAACAGATATTGGACACCCAGGAGGAAGCGCGCACCACCGACGCCGCCGACGAGAACAGTGACCTTCACACCGACCGAGACTAGGCGCACCGCGCTGCGGCCCGCGCCCGGGAGGGCTCGGATCGCCGGAGTGACAGACACGCCACAACGCGACGCGCCGTATTTGTGTCACGGAATGGTATGAATTCCTGTTCTAGCGCTTGACCGCGACAGCTAACGCGTGTGTAATCACACCAGTGTCATTCGCGGTTCTCCGGCCGGTTCCGGTGTCGCAGACCGAGATTCGATCACTTGTTCGAATTGGGTGGCCACACAGAGTAATAGTGGGGCTGGCATACAACGGATCTACGAGACCTGTGGAGGAGGGGAACATGGCATTTGAGCACGCCGATTTCGGCAATTCGGTGCATTTTGACAGCAGGCTCCTCGGCTCGGTGGGAAGTGCGCCGCACATCCAGACCGGACCGGTAGCCGCGAGCATCGGGGGACGCCCGCAACTGAGCGTGGTGCCCGACCCGATCGACGACGAGCTGGCAACCGAAGAGGACCAGTGGCAGGAGCGTGCTCTGTGCGCGCAAACCGACCCCGAGGCCTTCTTCCCGGAGAAGGGCGGCTCGACCCGCGAAGCCAAGCGCATCTGCCAGGGCTGCGAGGTGCGCGATGCGTGCCTCGAATACGCCCTGGCCCATGACGAGCGCTTCGGCATCTGGGGCGGACTGTCCGAGCGGGAGCGCCGGCGCATCAAGCGCGGCATCATCTAGTCGTCGTCTAGTCGTCGTCGATCGTCGGGTCGATCACCGACGGCTCGACGCCGAGATAGGTGGCCACCTGCGCCACCAGGAGCTCATGCAGCAGCTCGGTCAGCTCGACGGTGTCCTTCGCCCGTCGCTCGATCGGCTTGCGGAACAACACAATTCGCGCCCGGGTGGAATTCCCGCGGACGTCCACCCCGGCCGGGATCAGCCGGGCCAGCGCGATCGGCCCGTCGGCGATGACCTCCGGCGGCCACTGCACACTGTCCGGGTCCTTCGGCGAGATGCGGGGGATCTCGTCGACCGCGACGTCCAGCGTCGCCACCCGGTCCTGCCAGCGTCGCTCGATCGGCTCGTAGGCCTCCAGCACCGCCATGTCGAAACGCTCCGCACGACTGCGCCAGCCCGGAACGGTGGGAGGCAGCAGCGGTCCACGCATTCCGCGGCCACGCCGGGACCCCCGGTGGTTGTGCGCGGTCACGAAAAAGATCGTAACGGTTGGGCTTCGGGCCCCTCACGGCTGCGCGTGTCCGCCGCGATCCGGGCGAATCCGCACGATAACCTCTCGTTCGTGAATGTTCCCCGTCGCTGCTGCCGGCCTGGCTGCCCCCACTATGCGGTCGCGACGCTCACGTTCGTCTACTCCGACTCGACCGCCGTCGTCGGCCCGCTGGCCACCGTGTCCGAGCCGCACTCCTGGGACCTGTGCGTCATGCACGCCGGACGCATCACCGCCCCCCGCGGCTGGGAACTGGTCCGCCACGCCGGACCGCTGCCGACCCACCCCGACGACGACGACCTGGTCGCGCTCGCCGACGCGGTGCGCGAGGGCCGGGAGGCCCCGGCCGGACCGGTCGCCGGATTCTCCGCCTTCACCGATCCCGTCAGCGGCGCCCAGGGCGGCGCGCTGATGGCCCCGCCCGTGCGCCGGCCCGAACCCCACGGGCGTCGCCGCGGGCACCTGCGCGTCCTGCCCGACCCCACCGACTGACACGAGTGGCGGCCGTACCCGCGGCTCCCGACGGCTAGGCTGGCGGCATCGGTCTGCACGCAAGCGTGAGGAGCCTCCATGTCCCGGCCCGCCGAGGCGGTACAGCGCGTCATCAAGGCGTATGACGTGCGCGGACTCGTCGGCGAGGAGATCGACGAGCAGTTCGTCAGCGAGGTCGGCGCCGCGTTCGCCCGCCTGGTCCGCGACACCGCGCACCAGGTCGTCATCGGCCACGACATGCGCGAGAGCTCCCCGGTGCTGTCCACCGCGTTCGCCGAGGGCGTGATGGCCCAGGGCCTCGACGTCGTCCGCATCGGACTGGCCTCCACCGATCAGCTGTACTTCGCCTCCGGTCTGCTCGACTGCCCGGGCGCGATGTTCACCGCCAGCCACAACCCCGCCGCCTACAACGGCATCAAGCTGTGCCGCGCCGGGGCCAAGCCCGTCGGCAAGGAGTCCGGACTGGTCACGATCAGTGACGAGGTCATCGCCGGCGTCCCCGCCTACGACGGGCCGCACGGCACCGCCACCGACCGCGACGTGCTCGGCGACTACGGCGATTTCCTGCGCTCCCTGGTCGATGTCAGCGAGCTGCGTCCGCTGAAGGTCGCCGTCGACGCCGGTAACGGCATGGCCGGCCACACCGCCCCCGGCGTCCTCGGACCCATCCCGTCGGTCACGCTGTCGCCGCTGTTCTTCGAACTCGACGGCACCTTCCCCAACCACGAGGCCAACCCGCTGGACCCGGCCAACCTCGTCGACCTGCAGGCCTACGTCCTCGAGACCGGCGCCGACATCGGTCTGGCCTTCGACGGCGACGCCGACCGCTGCTTCGTCGTCGACGAGAAGGGCCAGGCGGTCTCGCCGTCGGCGGTCACCGCGCTGGTCGCCGCGCGCGAACTCACCCGCGAGATCGGCGCGACCGTCATCTACAACCTCATCACCTCGCGCGCGGTGCCGGAACTGGTCATCGAACGCGGCGGCACCCCGCTGCGTTCGCGGGTCGGGCACTCCTACATCAAGGGCCTGATGGCCGAGACCGGTGCGATCTTCGGCGGCGAGCATTCCGCGCACTACTACTTCCGCGACTTCTGGGGCGCCGACTCCGGCATGCTCGCCGCACTGCACGTGCTCGCCGCGCTCGGCGAACAGGACCGGCCGCTGTCGGAGTTGATGGCCGACTACGAGCGCTACGAAGCCTCCGGCGAACTCAACTACACCGTGTCCGACGCGCCGAAGATCGTCGACGCCGTGCTGGCCGCGTTCGGGTCGCGGGTGCACGCC
Source organism: Mycolicibacterium chlorophenolicum (assembly GCF_001044235.1). GTDB lineage: Bacteria > Actinomycetota > Actinomycetes > Mycobacteriales > Mycobacteriaceae > Mycobacterium > Mycobacterium chlorophenolicum. Next base: position 58,818 of record NZ_JYNL01000060.1, read on the forward strand.
ATCGACCACCTCGACGGTGTGACCGTCGACCTGGGCGACGGCAGCTGGTTCAACCTGCGGATGTCGAACACCGAACCGCTGCTGCGGCTCAACGTCGAGACCCGCACCCCCGAGGAGGTGGCCGCGCTCGTCGACGAGATCGGCGCGCTGATCGCCTCGGGTGCAAAGGAATTGACGTGAACGCTACCGCGGTGGTCGACCTCGACGACACCGACGGCCTGCTGGCCGCCGACCGTCAGGGGCTGCTGCGGGCCGCGTCGATGGCCGGCGCTCAGGTGCGGGCCACCGCCGCGGCTCTCGACGAGGGCGACCTCGAATCGGTGCGCTCCGACGTGCCCCCGCGGACCGTGGTCTGGGTGGCCGGCCGCGGCACCGCGGCGACCGCGGGCTCCATGCTCGCCGGCGTGCTCGGCGGGACGCTGTCCGCGCCGATGGTCGTCGCCGCCGAGGCGCCGCCCTGGATCGGCGCCCTCGACGTGCTGATCGTGGCCGGGGACGACCCCGGTGACCCCGCGCTGGTGTCGGCCGCCGCGACCGCGGTGCGTCGCGGCGCGCGCGTCGTCGTCGTCGCGCCCTACGACGGCCCCCTGCGCGACGCGACCGCCGGCCGGTCGGTGGCGTTGCCGCCGCGGCTGCCCGTGCCCGACGATTTCGCGCTGGCGCGCTACCTCGCCGCCGGCCTCGCGGCGCTCGAGGCGATCACCCCCGGCGTCCGGGTGGACCTCGCGACGCTGGCCGACGAACTCGACGCCGAAGCGTTCCGAAACAGTGCTGCGCGTGAGCTTTTCACCAACCCGGCCAAGGAACTGACCCAGCGCATGCTCGACCGCGACGTGGTGTTCGCCGGCGACACCCCCGCCACCCTGACGCTGGCCCGCCACGCCTGCACGGTGATGCTGCGGGTGGCCCAGAAGACCGTGGCCGCGGTGGGCCTCGCCGACGTGCTGGTGGCACTCGGCCAGGGGTGGGGGCGCGGCAGCACAGGTGCCCCGGAGATGTCGATCTTCCACGACGACGAGATCGACGGACCGCTGCCGCAACGCGCGCGGACCATCGTGCTGACCTCCGACGCCGACCGACTCGCCGTGTCGGCGCGGCTGGGCGGTTTCGATGACGTGTCCGTGGTCAATGCCAACGATGTGCCAGATCTAGGGGGGGACGAGACGCCGGGCTCAGCAGTGACGCCCGGCGTCAGCCGGCCCGAGCAACAACTGGCGCTGATGGCGGTCCGCCTGGAGATGGCGGCCGTCTACCAGCGCCTGATTCGAGGGTGAGGGCAAGTGCATCTGCTCAGGGGTGCGGTGCGAACCTATGCGTGGGGTTCGAGAACCGCGATCGCCGAATTCACCGGGGCGCCGAGCCCGACCCCACACCCGGAAGCGGAGCTGTGGTTCGGGGCGCACCCCGGCGACCCGGCGCATCTGCAGACCGAGGACGGGGACCGCTCGCTGCTCGACGCGCTGCGCGCCGACCCCGAAGGCGAACTGGGGCAGGCGGTCCGCGGTCGCTTCGGTGACGCGCTGCCATTCCTGGTCAAAGTGCTCGCCGCCGACGAGCCGCTCTCGCTGCAGGCCCACCCCAGCACCGAGCAGGCCATCGAGGGCTTCGCCCGCGAGGAGCGGATGGGCATCCCCGTCAACGCCCCGATCCGCAACTACCGCGACCGCAGCCACAAGCCCGAGATCATCGTGGCGCTCAGCCAGTTCGAGGCCCTGGCCGGGTTCGCGCCCGCCGCTCGGTCGGTGACCCTGATGCGTGCGCTCGGGGTGGCCGAGCTGAATCCGTTCATCAACCTGCTCGCCGGGGAATCCGATGCCGACGGGCTCCGGGCGCTGTTCACGACGTGGATCACGTTCCCGCAGCCCGATCTCGACGTCCTGGTGCCCGCGGTGCTCGACGGCGCCATCAACTACCTGCGCTCCGGCGAACAGGAATTCGCCCGCGAGGCCAGGACCGTGCTCGAACTCGGCGAGCGGTATCCCGGCGACGCCGGCGTGCTCGCCTCGATGCTGCTCAACCGGCTCTCGCTGCAGCCCGGCGAGGCGATCTACCTGCCCGCCGGCAACCTGCACGCCTACCTGTCGGGCGTCGGCGTGGAGGTGATGGCCAACTCGGACAACGTCCTTCGCGGTGGCCTGACCCCCAAGCACGTCGACGTGCCCGAACTGCTCCGCGTCCTCGACTTCACCCCGGCCGTCGACATCATCGTGCACCCCGACTCCGTGCGTGACGGCGCCGAACTCGTCTACCCCACGCCGGCACCGGAATTCGCGGTGTCGGTGCTCACCGTCGACGGCGAGCAGCTGGGCCACGAGATCGACGCGCCCACCCGCCACGACGGCCCGCAGATCCTGCTGTGCACCCAGGGATCGGCGACGGTGCACGCGAAATCCTCGGCGGTGACACTGCGGCGCGGGGCCGCGGCATGGGTGGCCGCCGACGAGGGGCCGATCAGGCTGATGTCGCAGGAGCCGACGCGACTGTTTCGCGTGACCGTCGGGATCTAGCCCGCTTGTCGGCGGCCCACAGCCGCATGTTGTGCCGGACGGTGCGGCCGACCAACTTCGCCGACGGCACCATGTACAGAGTGTCGAGAAGGCTGAAGCGGCGCAGGAACCATTCCGCGAGAACAGGATCCGACTCGGCTGCGCCGAGGAACTGGTCGAACAGGGACCCGACCGGCCGGTACCACCACGGCATCGGACCCTCGGCCCGGTGCAACACCAGGTCGCCGATCGCGTTCATCGTCCACACCGGCCACGTCGTCTTCGTCGTGGCCTTCGCGAACGTCAGCGCCAGGTTCTCACCGGGATCGCGCAGCGCACGCTGCAGATGACCCGCCTGCAGCGACGTCATCGTCATGCCCTGGCCGAACGTCGGATTGAAACTCGCCACCGCGTCACCGAACGGCAGGATGCCGTCCGGGAACCGGTCGAGCTTGTCGTAGCGGCGCCACCGGCTGGTCGGGTATTTATGGAACGCCACCTCGCCGATCGGCTCACCCTGGCGCAGCGCGGAACTGACATGCGGCGGCAGGATCTCGTCGGCCAGCGCGCACATACCCTCGAAATCCTTGGGCGGCTCCACTTTTCCGACACCGAACGTGGTCAGGCCCCAGGTGCCGTCCTCGTAGTACAGCATTCCCAGGCCCACCGGATGCTCCCGCGACGCCCCGGCGACCACCACCTTCTCGGCGAACAACCCCTCCGGGATGCGCACCTGGTGCGTCGCGTAGCCGATGCCGACGTCCACCGTGTCCTCGGGCGGCCGCGCAAAACCCCACTGCTCCAACCACACCGGCAAGCGGGTGCCCCGCCCCGTCGCATCGACCACCAGATCCGCGTCGACCGTCGACCCCGCCACCCTGACTCCTGTGACCCGGCGTCCGTCGTACACCGGCTCGTCGACACCCTCGCCGACCAGCGTCACGTTGGGGATCTCCAGGACGCGCCGGCGGATCTGCCACTCCAGATGCGGCCGGCTCGGCACGTAGGCGGTGAACTCGTCCTGCAGCCGGTGCTGGGTGCCCAACACATGGCCTGCCGCTCCGAAGTGGATGCAGTCCGGCCGGTTCTCCAGGATCGGCACGCCGGCGGCGACCATGTCCTCGAGCAGACCGGGGAACAGCGCCTCGAACTCCTGCGCGCCGCGGGCCATCAACAGGTGCACATGTCGGCCCTGCGGCACAGCCGCGCGGTTGGCCGGCCCGTCGGGAAGCTGGTCGCGCTCGAAGATCGTCACCCGGTCGAAGACCCCGGAGAGGACTCGGGCGGCGCACAGCCCGCCGAGGCTGGCGCCGATGACGATCGCGTGTTCTGCACTCTGTGTCATGAGGGCTGCCATTGAAGGTCACTTTAAGGGACGTAGTGGGTACATTCCCGCACAGACGATGACGAAACGAGGACGTTGATGACGCAGGAGTCGGCGGCACCGGCCACCAACAAGCGGCGGACCAAGTCGGTGGAGCAGTCCATCGCCGACACCGACGAGCCCGACACCCGGCTCCGCAAGGACCTGACCTGGTGGGACCTCACCGTCTTCGGGGTGTCCGTGGTGATCGGCGCCGGCATCTTCACGATCACCGCGTCGACGGCCGCGAACCTCACCGGCCCGGCGATCTCGATCTCGTTCGTCATCGCCGCGGTCGCGTGCGGGCTCGCCGCGCTGTGTTACGCGGAGTTCGCCTCCACGGTGCCGGTCGCGGGCAGCGCGTACACGTTCTCCTATGCGACGTTCGGCGAGTTCGTCGCGTGGATCATCGGCTGGGACCTGATCCTCGAATTCGCCGTCGCGGCGGCCGTCGTCGCCAAGGGCTGGTCGAGTTATCTGGGCACCGTGTTCGGTTTCGGCGGTGGCGTCGCGAATATCGGTGGGCTGGAAGTCGATTGGGGCGCCCTGCTGATCATCGCGTTCGTCACCGCGATCCTGGCCTACGGCACCAAGCTCTCCGCCGGCATCAGCCTCGCGATCACCGCGGTGAAGGTCGCGGTGGTGCTGCTGGTCGTGATCGTCGGCGCGTTCTACATCAAGACCCAGAACTACACGCCGTTCGTCCCGCCCACCGAACCGGGCGGCGGCGGATCGGGCACCGAGCAGTCGTTGTTCTCGCTGCTGACCGGCGCCGAGGGCAGCCACTACGGCTGGTACGGGGTGCTGGCCGGTGCGTCGATCGTGTTCTTCGCATTCATCGGCTTCGACATCGTCGCCACCACCGCCGAGGAGACCAAGAACCCGCAGCGCGACGTGCCCCGGGGAATCCTGGCCTCCCTCGGCATCGTCACGGTGCTCTACGTCGCCGTCACCGTCGTGGTGTCGGGGATGGTCAGCTACAAGGAACTGCGCGGCGCCGAGACGCAGAACCTCGCGACGGCGTTCGCGCTGAACGGGGTGGACTGGGCGGCCAAGGTGATCTCGATCGGCGCGCTGGCAGGGCTGACGACCGTGGTGATCGTGCTGGTGCTGGGCCAGACGCGGGTGCTGTTCGCGATGTCGCNGCCAAGGTGATCTCGATCGGCGCGCTGGCAGGGCTGACGACCGTGGTGATCGTGCTGGTGCTGGGCCAGACGCGGGTGCTGTTCGCGATGTCGCGCGACGGCCTGATGCCGCGTCAGCTCGCCAAGACCGGCCGGCACGGGACGCCGGTGCGGATCACGCTGATCACGGGCGCGGTCGTCGCGATCACTGCGACGGTGTTCCCGATCGGCAAGCTCGAGGAGATGGTGAACATCGGCACGCTGTTCGCGTTCGTGCTGGTGTCGGCGGGTGTGCTGGTGCTGCGGCGCACGCGGCCCGACCTGCCGCGCGGCTTCCGGGCGCCGTGGGTGCCGGTGCTGCCGGTGCTGTCGATCATCGCGTGCGTGTGGCTGATGCTGAACCTGACCGGGCTGACGTGGATCCGGTTCCTGATCTGGATGGCGATCGGTGTGGCCGTCTACTTCCTCTACGGCCGGCGGCACTCGCTGGTGGGCCGCCGCAGCTGAGTTTCCTCCGCGCTTGACCCTCTCCCCGGGGGAGGCCCCACGGTGGGGCCATGACGAGAAACTGGTTCATCACCGGCGGAACGCCGGGCGGATTCGGGATGGCCTTCGCCGAGGCCGCCCTCGAGGTCGGCGACCGGGTGGTGCTCACCGCGCGGCGCGTCGAGGAACTGGCGGAGTGGGCGCAGACATTCGGTGATCGCGTGCTGGTCGTGCCGCTCGACGTCACCCACCCCGACCAGGTGCAGCGGGCCGTCCGCACCGCCGAGGAGCACTTCGGGGGGATCGACGTGCTGGTCAACAACGCCGGCCGCGGCTGGTACGGCTCGATCGAAGGCATGGCCGAGGGTGCCGTGCGGACGATGTTCGAGCTGAACTTCTTCGCCGTGCTGTCGGTGACGCGGGCGGTGCTGCCCGGCATGCGGGCGCGGGGCAGCGGACGGATCGTCAACGTGTCATCGGTGGCCGGCCTGCAGGGCGTGGCCGGGTTCGGCTATTACAGCGCAACGAAATTCGCCATCGAGGCCGTCACCGATGTCCTCCGGCAGGAGGTCGCTGCGCTGGGCATCGGCGTGATGGCGGTCGAGCCGGGGGCCTTCCGCACGCGGGCCTACGCCGGCTTCGCCGACGAGCCGATCACCGAAACCGTCACCGCCTACCGCGACCTGCTCGAGCAGGTGCGCGCGGGGATGATCGCCGAGGACGGCAACCAGCCCGGCGACCCCCGGCGCGGGGCGCGCGCGCTGATCGCTGCGTTGGCGCAGGACCCGTTGCCGACGCGGCTGGTGCTGGGCGGTGCCGGGTTCGACGCCGCTGTCGCAGCGCTGCAGGAGCGGCTTGCCCACGTCCGGGCCGGCGAGGCGCTGTCCCGAGGTGCCGATTTCCCGACGGAGTGACCCTGCTCTTTACAAAACAGGCCTTGCTGTCTAGACAGGCGACAAAACTGGCTCTATAGTCAATCGGAGTTGGTGATCGCACTCACAGCAAGGAGGCATCGGGTGACCACACAGGAACTGCGGGGAGGCCCACAGGGCGCCGGGGTCGAGGAGTGGCGCGACAAGAAGCGCTACCTCTGGCTGATGGGCCTTATCGCCCCGACGGCGCTGTTCGTCATGCTGCCGCTGGTGTGGGCGTTCAACCACTGGGGCTGGCACGGCGCGGCGCAGGTGCCGCTGTGGATCGGCCCGATCCTGCTCTACATCCTGCTGCCCGCCCTGGACCTGAGGTTCGGGCCCGACGGCCAGAACCCGCCCGACGAGGTGATGGAGCGGCTGGAGAACGACAAGTACTACCGCTACTGCACCTACATCTACATCCCGTTCCAGTACGCCAGCGTGATTTTCGGCGCGTACCTGTTCACCGCGTCGGACCTGAGCTGGCTGGGCTTCGACGGCGCGCTGCCGTGGCCGGCGAAGATCGGGGTGGCGCTGTCGGTGGGCGTGCTCGGCGGCGTGGGCATCAACACCGCGCACGAGATGGGGCACAAGAAGGACTCGCTGGAGCGGTGGCTGAGCAAGATCACCCTCGCGCAGACCTGTTACGGCCACTTCTACATCGAGCACAACCGCGGCCACCACGTCCGCGTCGCGACCCCGGAGGATCCGGCGAGTGCGCGGTTCGGCGAGACCTTCTGGGAGTTCCTGCCGCGCAGCGTCGTCGGCAGCCTGCGCTCGGCATGGGAGCTCGAGGCCAAGCGGCTCGAGCGGGCAGGCAAGTCGAAATGGCACTGGTCCAACGACGTGCTCAACGCCTGGGCGATGTCGGCGGTGTTCTACGGCGCCCTGATCGCGGTCTTCGGCGTCGCCCTCATTCCCTACATCCTGATCTCCGCGGTGTTCGGCTTCAGCCTGCTCGAGACGGTGAACTACCTCGAGCACTACGGCCTGCTGCGGCAGAAGAACGAGAACGGCCGCTACGAGCGGTGCGCCCCGGTGCACAGCTGGAACTCCGACCACATCGTGACCAACCTGTTCCTGTATCACCTCCAGCGGCACAGTGATCACCACGCCAACCCGACCCGGCGCTACCAGACGCTGCGCAGCATGAAGGGCGCGCCGAACCTGCCCAGCGGCTACGCGTCGATGATCGGGCTGACCTACTTCCCGCCACTGTGGCGCAAGGTGATGGACCACCGGGTGCTCGACCACTACGACGGCGACATCACCCGCGTGAACATCCACCCGCGAGTGCGGGACAAGGTGCTCGCCCGGTATGGGGCGGACTCGTGAGCACGTATCGCTGCCCCGGCTGCGACTACGTCTACGACGAAGCCAAAGGTGCGCCGCGGGAAGGGTTTCCGGCGGGCACGGCCTGGGCCGACATCCCCGACGACTGGTGCTGCCCCGACTGTGCGGTCCGCGAGAAGGTCGACTTCGAACCGATAGGAGTGAATCAGTGACCGACTACAAGCTGTTCGTCTGCGTGCAGTGCGGCTTCGAGTACGACGAGGCCAAGGGTTGGCCCGAGGACGGCATCGCCCCGGGCACCCGCTGGGACGACATCCCCGACGACTGGAGTTGCCCCGACTGCGGCGCGGCCAAGTCGGACTTCGACATGGTGGAGGTCTCACGACCGTGACCGTTACAGTCGCGCGTGTGAGCAGCACCAACGACAAGCGCATCACCTACGCCGAGGCGTCGCGGGTCCTGCTGCGCGATTCGATCCTCGACGGCATGCGCGAGTTGCTGCTCACCCGCGACTGGTCGGCGATCACGCTGTCCGACGTCGCCAAGGCCGCCGGCATCAGCCGGCAGACCATCTACAACGAGTTCGGTTCCCGCCAGGGCCTGGCCCAGGGATACGCGCTGCGACTGGCCGACCGGCTGGTCAGCCAGATCCAGGGCGCGATCATCGACAACGTCGGCGACGTGTACGCGGCGTTCCTGCAGGGGTTCCGCGACTTCTTCGCCGAATCGGCCGCCGACCCGCTGGTGATCTCACTGCTGACCGGCACGTCCAAACCCGACCTGCTGCAGATCATCACCACCGACAGCGCGCCGATCATCACGCACTGCTCGGCGCGGCTGACCGAGCTGTTCATGACCAGCTGGGTGCGCTGCAGCGAAGAGGATGCGGGCGTACTGGCCCGGGCGATCGTCCGGCTCGCGATGAGCTACATCTCGATGCCGCCGGAGGCCGATCACGACGTGGCGCGCGACCTGGCCCGGTTGATGACGCCGTTCGCCGAGCGCTACGGGGTCATCGAGTCCGGATAGCGGCCGCGTCCCCGACCGGGGCGAATTGGAGGCGGCCGCGCCCGCCCGCTAGGGTGTTGTGGATACCTCTCAGCTGGCAGTGCGTCTCCGCTGTTGAAAAACGGACCGACGAGCGCCTGTCCCGCGAGCCCGCAGGCTGAGTGTGTCGCCGGCGCACTGTGGTGCGTCCCGAGGCAAATGTGACGAATCAAAAAGGGGCTCTATATATGACTGCACCGACACTGACCGCAGACGTCCGCAACGGCATCGACTTCAAGGTCGCCGACCTGTCGCTGGCCGAGTTCGGCCGCAAGGAGATCCGGCTCGCCGAGCACGAGATGCCCGGCCTGATGACCCTGCGCCGCGAGTACGCCGAGGTCCAGCCGCTCAAGGGCGCCCGGGTCTCCGGCTCGCTGCACATGACCGTGCAGACGGCCGTGCTGATCGAGACGCTGACCAGCCTGGGCGCCGAGGTGCGCTGGGCGAGCTGCAACATCTTCTCCACCCAGGACCACGCGGCCGCGGCCGTCGTCGTCGGACCCCACGGCACCCCCGAGGAGCCCAAGGGCATCCCCGTGTTCGCGTGGAAGGGCGAGACCCTCGAGGAGTACTGGTGGGCCGCCGAGCAGATGCTGACCTGGCCCGGCGAGCCGGCCAACATGATCCTCGACGACGGCGGTGACGCCACCATGCTGGTGCTGCGCGGCGCCCAGTTCGAGAAGGCCGGCGTCGTGCCGCCGGAGGAGGACGAGCACTCCGACGAGTACAAGGTGTTCCTGAACCTGCTGCGCCGCTCGCTGGAGTCCGACAAGACCAAGTGGACGACGATCGCCGAGTCGGTCAAGGGCGTCACCGAGGAGACCACCACCGGCGTGCTGCGCCTGTACCAGTTCGCCGCGGCCGGCGAGCTCGCGTTCCCGGCGATCAACGTCAACGACTCGGTCACCAAGAGCAAGTTCGACAACAAGTACGGCACCCGGCACTCGCTGATCGACGGCATCAACCGCGGCACCGACGTCCTGATCGGCGGCAAGGCCGCGCTGGTCTGCGGCTACGGCGACGTCGGCAAGGGCTGCGCCGAGGCGCTCAAGGCGCAGGGCGCCCGCGTCGCGGTCACCGAGATCGACCCGATCAACGCCCTGCAGGCGCTGATGGACGGCTTCGAGGTCAAGACCGTCGAGGAGGCCGTGGGCTGGGCCGACATCATCATCACCGCCACCGGCAACCAGGGGATCATCACCCTCGAGCACATGCGGTCGATGAAGCACCAGGCGATCCTGGGCAACATCGGTCACTTCGACGACGAGATCGAGATGGCGCGCCTGGAGCGTGACCCCGACATCCGCCGGATCAACATCAAGCCGCAGGTCGACGAGTTCGTCTTCCCCGACGGCCACTCGATCATCGTGCTGTCCGAGGGTCGGCTGCTCAACCTGGGCAACGCCACCGGCCACCCGTCGTTCGTGATGAGCAACAGCTTCTCGAACCAGGTGATCGCCCAGATCGAGCTGTGGACCAAGAACGACGAGTACGACAACGAGGTCTACCGGCTGGCCAAGCACCTCGACGAGAAGGTCGCCAAGATCCACGTCGAGGCGCTCGGCGGCACGCTGACCCGCCTCACCAAGGAGCAGGCCGAGTACATCGGTGTGGACGTGGAGGGCCCGTACAAGCCGGAGCACTACCGCTACTGACATGACGATTCGGGCGCGCGCGGCGACACTGAGTGTCGTCGTGCGCGCCCGTTTCGCGTTGGTGCTGCTGCTGGCGCTGACCGGGTGTGCCCACCCGCAGTCGGAGGAGCCCGAGAGCACCGCCACCCGGCCCGTGATGGAGGTCCGGCACGACACCGAAGAACTCGAGCGGACGTTCCCCGCGCTCGGGGCCCCGGTGTCGGCGTCGTGGATCCGCTGGGACAACGCCGGAGACGCCTCACGCGCGACGGCGGTCTGGATCGACGCCGTCGTGAAAGTCACCCCGCCGACGATGGATTCGCTTCTGCGACAGCATGATTCGGAGCCGTCGACGCAGCACCCCGCGGTGCAGAAAGCGCTCGAGGCCGACGTGCCGCCCGGGCCGTTCCGCACCGGCGTCGAACTGAACATGGCGTTCTCGCCGGTCCGCAAGAGCACACGGGTGTTCCTGGACCCGCCGCACGACACCGTGGTGCTGCAGTCCTACGAGATCAACTGATCATCATTGCTTCACCGGGCGGCGGAAGGTGAGCATGTCGAGTTCGCGCCCGTACTCGTCGACCGCGACGACGTCCATCTCGCTGACGAAGACTCCGGGCCGCACATCGACCCGGATGAACGCATAGTTCTGAAACCTCACCCGCGACCACGCGACGGCTTCGGGGTGTTGCTCGCCGCCGGAGGTCCACACGTAGCTGTTCGGCACGAAGGTGTCGGCCGTCTCGTGCCCGCGGTAACTCTCCTGCTCACCGGGTTGGAACGTGTAGCGCGGCCGACCCGCGGATCCGACCGTGTAGTACACCGTGCCGTCGGTGTCGGGATAGACGGTGGCGCGATCCCCGGCTGCCCTGGTCGGTGCGCCCTTGCGGATGGGGTCGGACCGCTCGAAGGCGTGGTTGTGCGCCTGCAGCACGAGGTCCACCCGGTACCGGTCGAACAATTCAGCCCATGCGTCGCGCACCCCGCCGTCGCTGGCGTGCGCCTGCACCGTCGAGTAGGCGCAGTGATGGAAGAAGCACGCGATGAAATCGATGTTCGGGTCGGCTCGGTGCCGGGCCAGAGTGTCTGCCACCCAACGGGTCTGAGTGCCGCCGGAGTAGCCGGTGTTGGCCGTGATCTCGTAGGAGACGTCGTTGGCGTCCAGCGACAGGACCGCCACATTGCCGTAGACGAACGAGTACACCGACGGGCACGCCGCGGGTCCGTTGCCGGGGAAGTCCATCCGTGCCAGATGGCCGGCGTAGCCGTGCACGGGGTAGGCGGCCTCCATGTCGTGATTGCCGGTGGCGAACATCCACGGGGTCGTCGACGCACTGGCTTCGATGGAGCCCAGGTACACGTCCCACACAAAGGGATTGAACTTGTCGAACCCCGACGGCAATGCTCCGCCCGACGGCACGAACGTCGGTGGCTTGCCCAAACCCGAGGGGTCCGCGTAGGCGATGTCCCCGGCCAGGATGTGGAAATCCGGGCGCGACGCGATGATCTGACTCAGCACGTTCTCGGTGTGCGCCACGGCGGGAGCGTTGTCCGGCTTGTAGTAGCCGTCGTCGTAGTCGCCCCGGGCCAAACCCGGTGGGAGCAGCGGCGTGGTATCGGTGCCCTGATCGCCCATCATCGTGAACCGGAAGGGTGCCAGAGCATTTCGCGCACTGGGCATCGCCGTGAAGGCCGACCGGATGTCGCTGACGAAGCCGTCCTCGGTGCGCCACCGGTAGAAGTGCGGCGCGCGCCCGGCGAGCCCGTCGACCGGGGCGTGAACGTAGAACTGCTCGGCGGCCAGCACACCGCCGGCGCTGTCGGGGATCTGGGTGACCAGATTGCGGACCTCCGCTTCGGCCGTGGCGCCCAGCGCGGGCGTCGGGCCGTGATCGAGAAACACTGTGGCGCCGGCAGGGTTGCGCGACAGCTGCGCGGTCAGCCGCAGCTGGCTGGAGGCGTCGGACCCGTAGCCCACCCGGCGGTTGGCCACCGCCAGCGGGGCGTCCTCGGCGTAGGCGCGGCGGCCGAACGGCGACATGCCGACCGCGCCGACCGCCGCCAGCGCCGCGGACCCCCGCAGAAAGTTCCGGCGGGATACCGGGTGGCGCCTCAGATAACCCCGATGCCAGTCGTACTGTTCCGCGATCGTCATCTCGGCGGCCGCCGCCGCCGGAATGCCGGTGTCCGGGATCTCGCCGGCGCGGTCGGAAGGATTCACCACCATTCGATGATCCGTCAGCTCGGACGGTAGGCCGGCGGTAGCGGCATGCCCAGCTCGGCCATCACCGCACGCAGGCGCGTCGGATAATCGGTGATGATGCCGTCGGCGCCCGCGGCGATCTGCGCGCGCATGGCCCCCGGGTCATTGATGGTCCACGGGATCACCCTCAATCCCAGACCGTGGGCGCGGGAGACGAACTCGGCATCGGCCACCAACGCGAAACCGGGATCGCCGGGAACCTGGCCATAGGGCACCGAGTAGCCCGGCGACAGGATGTTGGCGCCCACCATGGTCGCCGCGATGATCGGATCACCCACGACCGCGGGATCGATGCGGTTCAGCCACGCCGAGCCGGGCACGAACGTCGTCTCGTCCCACAGGGCGACCAGCGGGATCGCCGGTTCGGCGGCGCGCACCAGCGGCAGGGTGCGCCAGTCGAAGCTCTGGATCTCGACCCGATCCTGCTTGCCCGCAGCGCGCACCGCCGCGAGGATGACGTCGACGAACTGGGCCGGCGGCGCCGACATCTCGGGCTTGTCGGCCTCGATCTTGGTTTCGATGTTGTAGCGGACACCGGCGCGATACGAGTCCGCGAGCGCGAACACCTCGGGCAGCGTGGCGATCTTGTTGCCCGTCACCACCTCGGCCCCGGGGAAACCCGACAACAGCTTCCCGCAGTCCAGCGTGCGCAGCTGAGCCGACGTCAGCTCCCACACCAGCTTGCCGACATAGGGGTACTGCGGATCACCGGGAGAGGCGGGGGCGGTGTCGGTGCACTTGTCCGCCTGGATCACCGGGTCATGCCACACCATCGGGTGGCCGTCGCGGGACAGCACGATGTCGAGTTCCAGCGTGGTGACGCCGAGTTCGAGCGCCTTGGCGAACGCACGGAGTGACTCCTCGGTGGTCTCGCCGCGGCCGCCGCGGTGGGCCTGCAGATCGAAGTCGATCGCGGCCGCCGACGCCGGCGCGGACGCGAAGAGCCCGACCAGGAGGACCGACGCGATCATCGCGGCGAGAGTGCGCATGCCCCTAGCCGTAGCAGCGCGAGGTGTCTGCCCGGTGAACACTGATCAGACCAGGCCCAGCTGTCGGTAGATCGTCGGACGCCACAGCCGCGCCTGGGAATTGACGAAGATCCCGCCCAGTGCCCAGTCGTGCATCTGGCCGTCGCCGATCACCACGGTGAAATCGGCGTCCGGGTCCTGCGCCAGCAGCTTGTCGCGGAACAACAGATCCCCGGGATAGGGCCGCTCCACCGTTCCGACGTAGATGGCCGTCGGCGGCAACCCGGTCAGGTCCTCGACCATGATCGGGTTCACCCGCGGATCGTCGGCGTTCAGCGCGCCACCCGCCGACGGTGGCAGCCGGGGCGGAATGATCGGATCGTCGATGTCGTCGACGATCGGGCCGCTCAACGTCAGATGCAGCACGGGGGAGATCAGCACCATCCGCGACGGCTCCTCCTCGGCGAGCACGCACGCGACGTCTGCCCGGCAACGGCGTACCAGTTCCTGCGCGACCAGCATCGCGTAGGTGCCGCCGGCGGAATCGCCGTACAGGCTCACGTTGCCGGCGCCGTGCGCGTCGATCATCGCCGCCAGATAGTCCGCCATTGGCGGGACCAGCGTGTCGACGCTGGCGTCACCCTTCGGCGGCGCCAGCGGATAGATCGGCACCACCACGGTCGCGCCGGTCTGACGGGCCATGGCCGCGTAGTCCGCCCAGTTGATGATGTTCGCCTCGGCCACGAAGCCGCCACCGTGCAGCGCGAGGACGTACTCGCCCGTCGGCTTCTTCGGCGCCATCGACCACACCGTCATGCCGGCGTATTCGCTCTCGGTGATGGTGAGCCTGCCGGTCACCCACCGGGGCGGACTGGTGTGCGTGACGTTGTCGCCGTCCCCGTCGAAGATCGCAGAATCCTTGTGCCGCAACGTCTGAAGCGTCCGCAGGATCAGCCGGTCCACCAGCGACGGCGGCCCGGTGGTGATGGTCTGCGGCCCGTCGGTGATGTCGGTGTCGGTGACGCGCTCGCGGCGCGGGGTCGCACCCAGGGGCAGCAGCGGGGCGACGACGCCGGGTGCGGGCGCGTCGTCCGACTTCTCGGCCGCGTCGGCCGCGCGAGCCGCTCTCCTGGTGTCGATCACGACGCGGCGGGTCTCGGCGGCCTCGCGCCTGCGCTCGGTCAACCGGGCCCGGGACTGCTGCCGCGTCTCGGCGCGAGCGGCGCGCGGGCCCTGCTGTGCCGACGCGGTGTCCGTCCCGCCGGTTGCCGAGTCGTCGGCCGAAGCGACCGCGCACCCACACCCCAGCAGCACCGCGGCCCCGACCCCCGCCGCCACAGCGAACTCCGCAGCTTTGCTCACACCCCGCATGGGCAATCCCTATCACCCGCGGGACATCCGCCGCCCGGGATTAGGCTCATCGGGTGCTCATCGTCATCGAGGGCGTCGACGGCGCCGGCAAGCGCACGCTGACCAACGGGCTGCGCGCCGCGTTCGAATCCCACGGCCACTCCGTCGGTGACCTGGCCTTTCCCCGATACGGCGTGTCGGTGCCCGCCGACCTGGCGGCCGAGGCGCTGCACGGTCAGCACGGCGACCTCGCCGACTCCGTGTACGCGATGGCGGTGCTGTTCGCGATGGACCGCGCCGGCGCGCGCGACGAGATCGCCCAGCTCACGGCGACCCACGGGGTGGTCCTGCTCGACCGCTACGTCGCCTCCAACGCGGCCTACAGCGCCGCGCGGCTGCACCAGGACGCCGACGGCGACGTCGTCGCCTGGGTGCACGAGCTCGAATACCGGCGTCTGGGGTTGCCGGCCCCAGACCGGCAGGTCCTGCTCGACGTGCCGACCGAACTCGCCGCGCAGCGCGCCGCCAGCCGGGAGGCCGCCGACGCCGACCGCACCCGCGACGCCTACGAGCGCGACGACGGCCTGCAGCGACGCACCGGAGCCGTCTACGCCGGACTCGCCGCGGCGCACTGGGGCGGCCCGTGGGAGGTGGTTCCTCCCGACGTCGACGCGGCGGCTTTGGCACAGCGGTTGCTGGCCGGATCCAGTTAGCGAGACGAAACCCGGTTCCCCGACGTACGCTCCCTGCGGGGACGTCGCACAGCGACGCGAGAGCTCGGGGGTTTTCATGGTCGTTCGCACTCCTACGCAGGCTGATCTGATGGCGCGGTTCGACGAGCTCGTCGCCGCCCTGCGGTCCGCGGGGGAGCGATTCGACCAGGGCAGGCTGATCGAAGCGCGCGATCTGGCCGGCCACATCCGCCGCCTGGTGCACCAGGGCGCCACGACACGCGCGCTGATCGACGAGTTGGGTGTGCCGCAGGACTTCACATGGGTGGACACCGCCGGCGTGCTCAACCCGAAGACCGCGGCCTCGGCCGCCTGCCTGACGTTGATGAAGATCCGCACCGGTTCCAAGCGCTGCGGCGAGTTCGTGCCCAAGCTCAGCCTGTATCCGCCGGCGCCGATCCGTACCCGCGAGGGCGGGCACATCGACCGCGGCTCGCGTATCCCGTTCGATCACTGGTGGACCAACCCGGTCGTCAAAGACGCTGACGGAGCGGAGTATTCGCGCAAGGATCTGGTGCTCGCGCTGGCGTCGTCGGACCTCACCGACCCCGAGGTCGAGGCGGCCTACGCGGCGCTGGCCGGTAGCGAATCGCTGGGCTGGGTGGTGCGCCGCGACACCGCCGCGACCGGTCTGGAGCGCAATCCCGTCATGGCCAGCGTCCGGCAGATCGGGTTCGAGGTGCTCCAGTCGATCAGCCAGCAGCGCGACGTCATCGCCGCCTGCGCCTAGCCCGAGGGACACCCCGGGGCGGTCGACCTGCGAAACGCCCCGTGTGGTAACCGGGGTTTATCGCTTTCTGGTGACACCATGGACACCATGAGGCAAAGGATCCTGGTCGTCGACGACGACCCATCGCTGGCCGAGATGCTCACCATCGTGCTGCGCGGTGAGGGCTTCGACACGGCGGTCATCGGCGACGGCACCCAGGCGCTGACCGCCGTGCGCGAGCTGCGGCCCGACCTGGTGCTGCTCGACCTGATGCTGCCCGGCATGAACGGCATCGACGTGTGCCGCGTGCTGCGCGCGGACTCCGGTGTGCCGATCGTCATGCTGACCGCCAAGACCGACACCGTCGACGTGGTGCTCGGCCTGGAGTCCGGCGCCGACGACTACGTGATGAAGCCGTTCAAGCCCAAGGAACTGGTGGCCCGCGTGCGCGCCCGGCTGCGCCGCAACGAGGACGAGCCCGCCGAGATGCTCTCCATCGCCGACGTCGACATCGACGTGCCCGCGCACAAGGTGACCCGGCAGGGCGAGCAGATCTCGCTGACCCCGCTGGAGTTCGACCTGCTGGTGGCGCTGGCACGCAAACCGCGCCAGGTGTTTACTCGTGATGTGCTGCTCGAACAGGTGTGGGGTTACCGCCACCCCGCCGACACCCGTTTGGTGAACGTGCATGTGCAGCGGCTGCGGGCCAAGGTCGAGAAGGATCCGGAGAACCCGCAGGTGGTGCTGACCGTTCGAGGAGTGGGATACAAGGCCGGACCCCCGTGATCTTCGGCTCGAGGCGGCGCATCCACCGGCGGTCGGCACCACTGATCCGCGGACTGGGTGTGCTGGGTCGGGCGATGAGTCTGGCGTGGCGGCGCTCCCTGCAGTTGCGCGTCGTCACGCTGACGTTGGGGTTGTCGCTCGCCGTCATCCTCGTGCTCGGGTTCGTGCTGACGAGCCAGATCACCGACCGCATCCTCGAGGTGAAGGTCGGTGCCGCGACCGAGGAGATCGAGCGCGCCCGCACCACCGTCAGCGGCATCGTCGGTGGCGAGGAGACCCGCTCGCTCGACAGCAGCCTGCAGCTGGCCCGCAACACGCTGATCGACCGCAAGGCCGACGCCGGCGCGGGCCTGGCGGGCACGTTCGACGCGGTGCTGATCGTCCCCGGCGACGGACCGCGCGCCGCGACCGCGGCCGGCCCGATCGACCAGATCCCGAACTCGTTGCGCGACTTCGTCAAAGCCGGCCAGGTCAGCTACCAGTACGCGACCGTGCACACCGACGGCTTCTCCGGGCCTGCGCTGATCATCGGCAGCCCGACGTCCTCGCCCGTCACCAATCTCGAGCTGTACCTGATCTTCCCGCTGAACAACGAGCAGTCCACGATCGCCTTGGTGCGCGGCACCATGGCCACCGGCGGTGTGGTGCTGCTCGGCCTGCTCGCCGCGATCGCGCTGCTGGTGGCCCGCCAGATCGTGCTGCCCGTCCGGTCGGCGTCGCGGATCGCCGAACGCTTCGCCGAAGGCCACCTGAGCGAACGCATGCCGGTGCGCGGCGAGGACGACATGGCGCGCCTGGCGGTGTCGTTCAACGACATGGCCGAAAGTCTGCAGCGCCAGATCACCCAGCTCGAGGAGTTCGGAAACCTGCAGCGCCGCTTCACCTCTGACGTCAGCCACGAACTGCGCACCCCGCTGACGACGGTGCGGATGGCCGCCGACCTGATCCACGACCACGCCGAGGAACTCGACCCCGCGCTGCGCCGCTCCACCGAGCTGATGGTCAACGAGCTCGACCGGTTCGAGTCGCTGCTCAACGACCTGCTCGAGATCTCCCGCCACGACGCCGGTGTCGCCGAGCTCGCGGTCGAAGCCGTCGACCTGCGCTCGATCGTGCGCAGCGCGCTCGACAACGTCGGACACCTCGCCGAGGACGCGCACGTCGACCTCATCGTCGACATGCCCGGCGACGACATCATCGCCGAGGTGGACTCGCGCCGCGTCGAGCGGATCCTGCGCAACCTGATCGCCAACGCCATCGACCACGCCGAGCGCAAGCCCGTACGGATCCGGATGGCCGCCGACGCCGACACCGTCGCGGTGACGGTGCGCGACTACGGCGTCGGGCTGCGGCCCGGCGAGGAGAAGCTGGTGTTCAGCAGGTTCTGGCGCGCCGACCCGTCCCGGGTGCGCCGCTCCGGCGGTACCGGGCTGGGCCTGGCCATCAGCATCGAGGACGCGCGGCTGCACCAGGGCCGGCTCGAGGCCTGGGGCGAACCCGGCAAGGGTGCCTGCTTCCGACTGACGCTGCCGCTGGTGCGCGGACACAAGGTGACCAGCAGCCCGCTGCCGGTCAAACCGATCGGCGAACCCGCCGGCGTCCCCACCCGTCGGCGCGAACCGGCAGGGGAGAGCGTGTGACGCGGGCTCTCGCGGCGCTGTTCTCGGCGCTGATGCTGGTGCTCGCCGGGTGCGCCGGCGTGCCAAGCTCGTCGTCGCCGCAGGCGATCGGCACCGTCGAGCGGCCCGCCCCGCCGAGCCTGCCCAAGCCCACCGCCGGCATGGATCCCGACGTGCTGCTGCGCGAATTCCTCAAGGCCACCGCCGATCCCGCGAACCGGCACCTCGCGGCGCGGCAGTTCCTCACCGAGTCGGCGTCGAGCGGCTGGGACGATGCCGGCAGCGCGCTGCTGATCGACAACGTCGTGTTCGTCGAAACCCGAACGCCCGAACGGGTTTCGGTGAGCATGCGGGCCGACATCCTCGGTTCGCTGTCGGACATGGGCGTGTTCGAGACGGGGGAGGGCGCGCTGCCCGACCCGGGCCCGATCGAACTGGTCAAGACCCCTGGCGGCTGGCGCATCGACCGGCTGCCCAACGGCGTCTTCCTTGACTGGCAGCAGTTCCAGTCCACCTACAAGCGCAGCACCCTGTACTTCGCCGACCCGACCGGCAAGACCGTCGTGCCCGACCCCCGCTACGTCGCCGTCTCCGAACCCGACCAGCTGGCAACCGAATTGGTGAGCAAGCTGATCGTCGGCCCGCGCCCGGAGATGGAGAAGACGGTGCGCAACCTGCTCGGCGCGCCGCTGCGCCTGCGGGGGCCGGTGACGCGTGCCGACGGCGGCAAGACCGGGGTGGGACGCGGCTACGGCGGAGCGCGCATCGACCTGGAGAACCTGTCCACCACCGACCCGCACAGCAGGCAACTGCTCGCCGCGCAGCTGATCTGGACGCTGTCGCGGGCCGGGATCAACGGGCCCTACGTCATCAACGCCGACGGCGCCGCGCTCGATGACCGCTTCGCCGAAGGCTGGGACACCGGCGACGTCGCGGCGACCGACCCCGGTGCCGCCGACGGCGCGGCGGCCGGTCTGCACGCCCTCGTCGGTGGCTCGCTGGTGTCCTTGGACGGCCAACGCGCACCGCGGGTTCCGGGCTCGTTCGGGTCGATGCCCGGCCAGACCGCGGCGTCGCTGTCCCGCACCGGCCAGGAGGTGGCGTCGATCGTCACCACGCGGCCCGGGGCGCCCGACATGGCGTCGTCGTTGTGGGTGGGACCGTTGGGCGGCAACGCCTCCCAGGCCATGGACGGCCGCAACCTGACCCGGCCCAGCTGGGCGCTCGACGACGCGATCTGGGTCGTCGTCGACGGCATCAACGTGGTGCGCGTGATCCAGGACGCGTCGGGTCAGCCGGCCCGCATTCCGGTCGACGCGACCGTCGTCGCCGCCAAGTTCCCCGGCGTGATCACCGAACTGCAGCTGTCCCGCGACGGCACCCGCGCGGCGATGGTGATCGACCGGCACGTGGTGCTCGCCGGTGTCGAGCAGGCGCCCGGCGGCGGCTACGCGCTGACCTATCCGCGGCGGCTGGGCTACGGCCTGGGCGACACGGTGGTGTCGCTGGGCTGGCGCACCGGCGACGACATCGTGGTGAGCCGCACCGACCCCCAGCACCCGGTGTCGTACGTCAACCTCGACGGGGTGAATTCCGACGGGCCCAGCCGCAACCTGCTGATGCCCGTCACCACAGTGGCCGCCAATCCGTCGGCCGTCTACGTCGCCGACGAACGCGGCGTACTCCAGCTGTCCGGCTCGGGCGCCGAGGGCGATCCGGGGTGGGCCGAGGTCCGGCCGTTGATGGCAGCGGGCGCGCTGCCGGTGCTGCCGGGCTGACAGGGTCGTCGACGAAAGGTTTGTCCATGGACATCAGTGAGGTCTCCGAGATCCAGGTATCGCGCAAGACGGTGCTCGCCGGGGCCGGGGTGGGAGTGGCCGCCGCGGCGCTCGCGGCGTGCTCGAGCGGATCGGACAGCTCGTCGTCGTCCTCGTCGTCTGCGGAGTCTTCTTCGGCGGCGGCCGGGGCGGCGCTGACGAAGACCGGCGACGTGCCGGTGGGCTCCGGGGTGATCGTCGGCAAGACCGTCGTCACCCAGCCGACAGCCGGCGAATTCAAGGCGTTCTCCGCGGTGTGCACGCACTCGGGGTGTCTGGTCAACAAGGTCGCCGACGGCACCATCGACTGCCCGTGCCATGGCAGCAAGTTCAGCCTCGACGGCCAGGTCGTCAACGGCCCGGCCAAGAAGCCGCTCGAGCCGGTGAACATCACGGTGCAGGGGGAGTCGATCGTCCAGGCGTAATCCTGCGCGGAATAGCATTCCTGGCTGCTGTCAGCGAGAAATCGCAGCCAGGAATGCGCTTCCGCGGCGGAGGGTGCGGGGCTGTCGGACGCTGAGCCCACACTGGCGGCGTGCTCGATCTCGTCCTTCCACTGCAGTGCGGCGGCTGCGGTGCTCCCGCCACCGCGTGGTGCCCGGTGTGCGCGCAGGAGTTGACGGTCCGGCCCGACGAGCCGCACCTCATCACCCCGCGACTGGACCCGGGCGTCCCGGTGCTCTCGCTCGGCCGCTACGCCGGCGCGCGACGGCAGGCCATCGTCGCCCTCAAGGAGCGTGGCCGCAGCGACCTGCTCGACCCGCTCGGTGACGCGTTGCGTGCCGCGCTCGAGCACCTGCTGACCTGGGGTGTCCTCGACCCGCCGTTGACGCTGGTGCCCGCACCCACCCGCCGCTCGTCCGCCCGGCGCCGCGGCGGCGACCCGGTCACCGGCATGGCCCGGCGCGCCGCCCGCGACCTGCCCGGGCTGACCGTCGCGCCGGCCCTGCGCCTCAAATCCTTCACCCGCGACTCCGTCGGGCTCTCCAGCGCCGACCGGCAGGCCAACATCGCCGGCCGCATCCGACTCGTCCGCCCGGTCGACGGCACCGTCGTCCTCGTCGACGACATCGTGACCACCGGGGCCACCGCTGGGGAGTCCGTCCGCGTCCTGCAAACCAGGACCGCGGATGTTGCCGCCGTCGTGGCGGTGGCCCACGCCTGAGCGCAGGGCGTTACCCGCAGATCAATCCGCCGTGAAGAACTGAAAACAGGTCGGGCGAATCAGTGGCACGAACACATGAACACGGACTACCGTCGGCACCAACCATCCGTGAACAGCTCACGGCGGCGCTCAGAACGTGAGACGCCGATATCGCGCCAGCGGTAGGAGGTGAGTAGTCGACACCTTGCACCGGCGAGTGGCGCCAACCCCACATGCCCCGTCGGCGCGATTTCTTCACAGCAGGCACGCATGACGTGCACACGCGAGAGAGAGTCGAGTTGCCAAGCATGTCAGTAAATTCCACGGACTCCGACAACACGATGGTGATGGATCCCGACGTCTCGGGTCCGTCTGAGGTCACTTCACACGCCGAAGTGGTGGTGAAGGGCCGCAATGTCGAAGTTCCCGACCACTTCCGCGTCTTCGTCGCCGAGAAGTTGTCACGCCTGGAACGATTCGACCGCACCATCTACCTCTTCGACGTCGAACTCGATCACGAGAAGAACCGACGTCAACGCAAGAACTGTCAACATGTCGAGATCACGGCGAAGGGCCGCGGACCGGTCGTGCGCGGCGAAGCCTGCGCAGACAGCTTCTACGCCGCCTTCGAATCCGCGGCCAGCAAACTCGAAGCCCGCCTGCGCAAGAGCAAGGACCGCCGCAAGATCCACTACGGCGACAAGCGGCCCGAGTCGCTGCACGAAGCCACCGCTCCCGACCGCCTCGACGCCGCGTTCGCGCTGCCGACCGAGGCGAGCGCCGCCACCGACGGCGCCGTCATCGACGACCACGAACCCGGGCGCATCGTGCGCACCAAGGAACATCCCGCGACCCCGATGACCGTCGACGACGCGCTCTACGAGATGGAACTCGTCGGGCACGACTTCTTCCTGTTCCACGACAAGGAGAGCGACAAGCCCTGCGTCGTCTACCGCCGCCACGCCTACGACTACGGGCTGATCCGGCTCGCCTAGGGCGATCCGGCGCGCATCCGGCGCGCTCGAGCACCGTCACGGTTGCTCGGCGCGCCGGGTTCGCCCCGTACGATGGGGGCGTCCAACGCGTGACGCATCCATCGACGCAAGAGGTTATACAGCGTGCTCTCGAAGTTGCTCCGTCTCGGCGAAGGCCGCATGGTCAAGCGCCTCAAGGGGGTGGCTGACTACGTCAACACCCTGTCCGACGACGTCGAGAAGCTCTCCGACGCCGAGTTGCGGGCCAAGACTCCCGCCTTCAAGGCGCGGTTGGCCGACGGCGAGGACCTCGACGACCTGCTGCCCGAGGCGTTCGCCGTCGCCCGCGAGGCCGCCTGGCGGGTGCTCAACCAGCGCCACTTCGACGTCCAGGTGATGGGCGGCGCCGCGCTGCACTTCGGCAACGTCGCCGAGATGAAGACCGGTGAGGGCAAGACCCTGACCGCCGTGCTCCCGGCCTACCTCAACGCGCTGGCCGGCAAGGGCGTGCACATCGTCACGGTCAACGACTACCTGGCCAAACGCGACGCCGAGCAGATGGGCCGTGTGCACCGCTTCCTCGGCCTCGACGTCGGGGTGATCCTGTCCCAGCTCAGCCCCGAGGAGCGACGCGCCGCCTACGGCGCCGACATCACCTACGGCACCAACGTCGAGTTCGGCTTCGACTACCTGCGCGACAACATGGCGCTGCGGCTCGAGGACTGCGTGCAGCGCGGCCACAGCTACGCCATCGTCGACGAGGTCGACTCGATCCTCATCGACGAGGCCCGCACACCGCTGATCATCTCCGGGCCCGTCGAGGGCGGGTCGAACTGGTACACCGAGTTCGCCCGGCTCGCGCCGCTGATGGAGAAGGACACCCACTACGAGGTCGACATCAAGAAGCGCACCGTCGGTGTGCACGAGGTCGGCGTGGCGTTCGTCGAGGACCAGCTCGGCATCGAGAACCTCTACGAAGCTGCCAACTCGCCGCTGGTGAGCTACCTGAACAACGCGCTGAAGGCCAAGGAGCTCTTCGAGCGCGACAAGCACTACATCGTCCGCAACGGCGAGGTGCTGATCGTCGACGAGTTCACCGGCCGCATGCTGGTGGGCCGCCGCTACAACGAGGGCCTGCACCAGGCCATCGAGGCCAAAGAGCACGTCGAGATCAAGGCGGAGAACCAGACCGTCGCGACCGTGACGCTGCAGAACTACTTCCGCATGTACGACAAGCTCGCGGGCATGACCGGCACCGCCGAGACCGAGGCCGCCGAGCTGCACGAGATCTACAAGCTCGGCGTGGTGCCCATCCCCACCAACAAGCCGATGATCCGGACCGACCAGTCCGACCTGATCTACAAGACCGAGGAGGCCAAGTTCATCGCGGTCGTCGACGACGTCGCCGAACGCTATGAGAAGGGCCAGCCGGTGCTGATCGGCACCACGAGCGTCGAGCGCTCGGAGTTCCTGTCGCGCCAGTTCGAGAAGCGCCGCATCCCGCACAACGTGCTCAACGCCAAGTACCACGAGCAGGAGGCCGGCATCATCGCCGAGGCCGGCCGGCTCGGCGCGATCACCGTGGCCACCAACATGGCCGGCCGCGGCACCGACATCGTGCTCGGCGGCAACGTCGAGTTCCTGCTGGACCGCCGGCTGCGTCAGCGCGGGCTGGACCCCGTCGAGTCGCAGGAGGAGTACGACGCGGCCTGGCACGAGGAACTGCCCGCGATGAAGGCCCAGGTCGCGGCCGAGGCGAAGGACGTCGTCGCCGCCGGCGGGCTCTACGTGCTCGGTACCGAACGCCACGAGTCGCGACGCATCGACAACCAGCTGCGCGGTCGCTCGGGCCGCCAGGGCGACCCGGGCGAATCCCGCTTCTACCTGTCGCTGGCCGACGAGCTGATGCGCCGCTTCAACGGCGCGACGTTGGAGACGCTGCTGACCCGGCTGAACCTGCCCGAGGACGTGCCGATCGAGGCCAAGATGGTCTCCCGCGCGATCAAGAGCGCGCAGACGCAGGTCGAGCAGCAGAACTTCGACATCCGCAAGGAAGTCCTCAAGTACGACGAGGTGATGAACCAGCAGCGCAAGGTCATCTACGCCGAGCGCCGCCGCATCCTCGAAGGCGAGAACCTCGCCGAGCAGGCGCACACGATGCTGATCGACGTCATCACCGCCTACGTCGACGGCGCGACCGCCGAGGGCTACTCCGAGGACTGGGACCTGGAGAAGCTGTGGGAGAGCCTGCGTCAGCTCTACCCGGTCGGCATCGACCACCACGACCTGATCGACTCCGACGCCGTCGGCGAGCCCGGCGAGCTGACCCGCAAGGAACTGCTCGACGCGCTGATCGAGGACGCCGAACGCGCCTACGCCCAGCGGGAAGAAGAGATCGAGTCGCTGGCCGGCGAGGGCGCGATGCGTCAGCTCGAGCGCAACGTGCTGCTCAACGTGCTGGACCGCAAGTGGCGCGAGCACCTCTACGAGATGGACTACCTGCGGGAGGGCATCGGTCTGCGTGGGCTCGCGCAACAGCGCCCCGAGGTCGAGTACGCCCGCGAGGGGTACGACATGTTCATCGGCATGCTCGAGGGCATGAAGGAGGAGTCGGTCGGCTTCCTGTTCAACGTGCAGGTCGAGGCCACTCCCGCCCCCGCGGTCGCGCCCGTCGCGGCACCGCCCGGGCTGTCCGACTTCGCCGCCGCGGCCGCCGCCGCTCAGGAGCAGGGTGCCGTGGCCACCAAGGAGCGGCCGGCAGCGTTGCGCGCCAAGGGAATCGGCGACGACGACGGGCAGCCGCGGCTGAAGTACTCGGGTCCGTCGGAGGACGGTTCGCCCGAGGTCAAGCGCTCCGGCGCCGGCAACGGCAACGGCACTGACGGCGGCACCCAGCCCGCGGGCGGCGGCACCCGCCGCGAGCGCCGCGAGGCCGCCCGTGCGCAGAAGGCCGGCCGGCACGCGCGTCGCCGCTAGCCGATCTCGTCGGACTCCTCAACGCGGCTCGTGCCTCGCCGCTTGATCGTCGTCCGACTAGCCGATCTGCAGCGCGACCATGCGCCAGTGGTCGCGGTAGCGCTCGATGCGCGCCGCGACCGCATGGACGCGCCCGGATCTGCTGAACGACGCGAACACCTCGGCCGCGGTGACCTCACCACCGCCGGTGTCCACCGCGCGCACCCGCACCCGGTGCAACGTCGCGCTGCCCGTGCGCGCCGTCCGTGCGCGGGCCAGCACCCGATCCACCAGCACCGGCGTCATCAGCGGCCGCAACTGCGCGATGGGCCGGCGTCGGTCGATGACCTCGATGACCTGGCGCAGCGTGGTCTCGGCGAACACCGCGGCCGTCTTCGGCGGCGGCGCCTCCCGCGGCGCGGGCCGGTGCGGGCGGACCCGGTGCAGTGCCGAGCCCGACGGCGTCGGGCACGGCTGGCCCAGCGGGTGGGGGACGGGCTCGCAGTCGATCACCGGGGACGTGAGCCACGCGGCGGGAACGAGGGGTGATGCGGACATGACAGGTCTCCAGCAGTGGGTCGGACGGATGGCGCATCTGCTGGAGAGTGGCAGACCAGTCGATGATCCCACGGCCCACCGACCCCCCGGCGCACCCGTTATGCAGGCAGCCGAACGGTGCCGTTACGGTGAGGCCGTCAACGGTGGTTCGGCGATGAGGAGGGCGGCGCCGCAATGGTGACCAGGTTGTCGGCGTCCGACGCGTCGTTCTTCCGGCTGGAGAACTCCGCCACCCCGATGTACGTCGGATCCCTGCAGATCCTGCGCAAGCCCCGCAACGGGTTGAGCTACGAGACACTGCTGGCGACCGTCGAACACCGCCTCCCGCAGATCCCGCGCTATCGGCAGAAGGTGCGCGAGGTGAGCTACGGGCTGGCCCGGCCGGTGTGGATCGACGACCGAGACTTCGACATCACCTACCACATCCGGCGCTCGGCGCTGCCGTCCCCGGGCAGCGACGCCCAGTTGCACGAGCTGATCGCCCGGCTTGCCGCCCGCCCGCTCGACAAGTCCCGGCCGCTGTGGGAGATGTACCTGGTCGAAGGCCTCGAACGCAATCGCATCGCGATCTACACCAAATCGCACCAGGCCCTGATCAACGGCATGACAGCGCTCGAGATCGACCACGTCATCGCCGACCGCACGCAGAAGCAGCCCCAGTTCGACGAGGACATCTGGATTCCGGGGCGCGAGCCCAGCGACCGCCAGTTGCTGCTCGGTGCGCTCGGCGAGTGGATCGCCCGGCCCACGCAGCAGGCCGCCGCGGTGCGCTCCACGCTGACCGAGGCGGTGACCAACACCGGCCGGCTCATCGACCTGGGCCGGCGCGCGGCCGACGTCGCGCGCATCGTCGCCCGCGGCACCGCGCCGAACAGCCCGCTGAACACCACGGTGTCGCGCAACCGGCGATTCTCGGTGGCCTCGGCCGGCCTGGAGGACTTCCGGCTGATCCGGGCCCGCTACGACTGCGACATCAACGACGTGGTGCTCGCGGTGGTCGCCGGTGCCGTGGTGTTCGTCATCTCGCCGTGGATCAGCCGCCAGATGGAAGG
>NZ_JYNL01000061.1 GCF_001044235.1 Mycolicibacterium chlorophenolicum
GGGTCCAGATCAAGCCGTCACGACGCCACGCCGAAGCCCGGGTGGGTCCCGAATCAGACCGTCACACTGGTCCCGAATCAGACTGTCACCGCCAGGTTAGGCATCTTCGCCGCCGACATTGTCCATTTCGTTGGTGGCCAGCGTGTAGTTGATGGAGTCGATCGAGGCTAGGTCGGCGTAGAAGCCAAGCGTCTTCTTGAACGCAATAACCGCAAGGGCAGCGTTGAAAGCGTTGAGCTCGGCGAGTTGCACACCGTGGTGGTAGGCGTCGTCGCCGACGTCGCCCAGTGAGATCTGCGACCGCGCCGCTGCCCGACTGGTGGGGTCGGGGCGACTGATGGTGGTGCGGACGATGCCACTAAGGGCGCCGTCAATGACGTTGACTCCGATGCCGGTGTCGACGAACGGGATGCCTCGTTGCTCGCAGCGTTCCATGATGATCTTCTTTGAGGGTCCGTCGTCGATGCACATGAAGACGAACTCCATGTCGTCGATCCCTTCGACGGTGCTCTCGTCGAGCGCGACCCGGTGGGGGATGACCTTGCGATGCATGGCCGTATACCGGGCGGTGTGGTAGTCGACCTTGGCCGGATGGGCACGAAGCTCTTCCAGCGTGGCGGCACCTGGACTACGAAACGCGTTGTGCTGCAGGAAGTCATCGTCATCGAAGAGGTGAATTTCACCGATCGGCGTCTTGGTCAAGAAGTCCAAGACGTAGCTCCCCGTGCCGCCGAGGCCGATGATCGCGACCTTCGACACCGCTAGCCTCGCGGCGACGGCGGTGATGCCGGCACGACTGGCGGCGGTGTCGAGGTAGCGCATTGGCGAGTCGACAGTGTCCTCGGCAACCGGAGGATAGGTTTGGGCGGTGGCGGTGGGGTCGATGGCCTGCGCGCGACTGCTGAGGATGGCGGCGTAGGTGGTCATCTTGGCGAAGTAGTCGGGATAGCCGGTAGCGGGCTTGTGCGAGAAGGTGTAGCTCGTCGTCAGCTGAGCGTCGATCTGCTGGGGCTGAGAGTCGATGACCAGCTGATGTAGCGGGCTTCCGTCGGGGTGGCAGGGCATTTCGCCAATGAAGCGCACGACGTGATCCGCGACGGGGTTGGTGGTGACCTGACCCGCCAGACTGAGTTCGGACACCAGCGTGCCCCGTGCCACAAGACGTCCGGAGGTCACGTAGGGCACGTCGGCTACCAGCAGGTGGCCGCCAACGATCGAGACCGCGTAACCCTGGTCCCGCAGGCGACATAGGTCGGGGCTACGACTTATCAGAGTGCTCGACACTGACGATCGTTCCTTCCTTGACGGTGAGGACGCCACCGACGGGCAACGAACCCTTGTGGTTCGGAGCGACGGCCTTGCTGTAAGTGATGGTGAACAAGACGTTCTCGCCCGCGGGCGGGTTGTCGAACGCCAACGCCACCAGGTCCTGAAAACTCAGCTCGCGCTGTTCGACCTGCTTGGACCGGGTGTTGACGATGATGGTGAGCGTGTGCGGGTGACGCTGGGGGGCCGAGAAGAACCGTTCGTCACCGCTGATCTCGAGCATCTCGCCACGAGCGAGGCGGCGGTCGTTGGCGTCTGGAATGTCACGCCAGATGGCGTGGTCGTCACTGACCGGTGGGGTGGGCAGGTCGCGCAGCTGCTGCTCAGAGATTGCGCCGGCGGGAACGGTGTACGGGTGAGCGTCGAGGTAGACGGTCACCGGCAGCGAGGTGTAGAACCGCATTCCATCGCTAATCGTGATCACCGTGTCGGGGGCGATGGCCGGGTCGGCAGCGTCCTCGATATCCCAGAACAGGTCCCGGGCCGCCGGGGTGGTGAGGGCACGAATCTGGGTACCGGTGTATCGGCCGGGCGCCAGGTAGTGAGGCGATCCGTCGAGGTAGACGGTCAATTTGTTGGGGGCGTTCACAGTTGGTTCCCTTTCGTCTTGGCGCGGTGCGTGCCGTGTCGGTGATGCCGTGACCCACCCGAGTACTCTTGGTGCATCTGGTAACCGATCTTACATGAAGTTGTTATTACCTCGGAGGTAACAACATTTTTTTGGCCTGGATGTCGCCCGACCTGCGGCGCATCTGCACGTCCGGTGACCTGCTGACACGGACATGCCCCGCCTCGGCCGATGCTGTGCGGCTGCTGCTGTCCGTCGTCGGACATGCCGCCGACCTGCGTTCGGTGAGCCGGTTACGCAGCGTGCACGTCCAGCCCATCGATGCGGCAGTGAGCCGCATTGTCGTCGAACATAAGGAGGCAGCGATGCATGCCGTGGTCCTGACCAAGACTGGGCACGTACATCGAGGAGATGATCCGGGCGACTACTGGACCGGAATGTCGACGCAGGGCTCGCTACGCGTCGATGACATCCGCGCCGCGGGAACCAGTCTGCTGCGACTCGCCGGCTGATGACCGACTCCCGCGCGGACTCCACGCTTAACTACGTGGCCCACCGCTTCGAGGCCGACTGGGCCGTCGCACCGGGCTCGTTGATTCAGACCGAACTCGACGCCCTTGAGTACTCCCAAGCCGACGTCGCTGCTCGAACTAACATCAGCACCAAGCATTTCAATCAGCTGATCAACGGGCACGTGCCCCTGTCTCCAGACATTGCCGTCGCCCTGGAGCGCGTCCTTGACATCCCGGCCGAGATGCTGCTCCAGATGGATGCCTCCTGGCAGGCCGACAAGGTGCGGCGAACCTCCGTTTCAGTGCTGGCTGGAATGCAGCACTGGGTCGCCAAATTCCCTCAACGGGCCTTGCAGGAGTATCGCGTCGTCGACTTCTCCGCTACTGCCTCCGCCCAAGTCGAAGCACTGCTGCGCTTCTTTCGAGTTGCAGATGAGAAGTCATTCGACCGCATTTTCCTTGCGCCGCAGGTCAATTACCGCCGTAGCCAAAAATTCACCGTCGACCCTTACGCCACGGCGTTATGGCGTCGCCTCGCCGAAGTACAAGCCGACATGCTGGTCAATGACGCAGCAGACTACGACGCCAGCGCCCTACGGGCCGCCGCGCAGCACCTACCAGCACTAAGCCGCTTACCCGTTGGGGAAGGCTTTCGAACGGCTCAGTCCATGCTATCCAGAGCCGGGGTGTTGTTGGTCTTCGTCCCGGAGATTGACGAAACGCGCATCTCTGGCGCCACTTGGTGGCACACGCCGTCGCATCCAATCATTGCGCTCACAGGCCGATACAGATTCGTCGACGCCTTTTGGTTCACCTTGATCCATGAAGTCGCTCACGTACTCCTGCACCCCAAACGGGCGACGTTTCTACACTTTGAACGGTCGAAACACGTCGAGGACAACGCGGATCAACAGGAAACCGCCGCCGACGCGTTCGCCTCTGAGACGTTCTTCACCGACCGGCAACGATGCGAACTGGTCCTTCTTTCAACCAAGGCCGACGTCGAGGCCTTTGCGCGAAAGACCAACGTGTCCAATGGAATCGTCGCGGGACAATTCGGGCACTACACCGGCAATTGGTCCCGGTTCGGCAAGCTACGTGAATCCGTAGATCTAGCCGCGGCCATACTCGGCCAGCCACCGGCAACATAATCCTTCGATATCAACGGTCTACCTTCGAATTTTGACCTCGCCCATGGAGCATCTCAAAAATCGAAGTCCATGGGGTATCTCAAGAATCGAACCTAGGCCGGTACTTTCAAAGCCCCAGTTGAGTGGCGGCGTTGTCCTCCCAGGCGGCGTGGATGCGGACGTAGCCGCCTAGGGTGGCTAGGGAACGGTGCCGGGTTTGGTGGGCGATGGCGCGGTCGGTGGCACCGCGCAGATAGGCGTGCGTGACGAAGCCAGCGCGAAGGCTGTGGGCGCTGTAGCCGGTGGGGTCGGTGCCGGTGCGGTGAATAGCGTTGCGTACCAAGGTGTTAACGGATTCGGTGTTCAGCCGGCGGGGGAGCGGGCGGTTGCTTTTGGAGACGGGCCGAAAGAGAGGACCGTCGGTGATGGCTGCGGCGGTAAGCCAGGTGTTCAGGGTGGTGACAGGGCAGCGCTGCGGGTTGACCCCGTGCGGGATGACGACCAGTTCGGGTTGGGTGCCGGCTTGGTTGGTCTTGGACCGGCTGATGGTCGCGACGAGGCCGCGGGGGTGTTCGGCGAGGTGGTCGACGTCGAGGGCGGCGAGTTCACTGCGGCGCAGCGCGGTGACGAACCCGGTCAGGAGCAGGGCGCGGTCGCGCAGGCCGGCGAGGTCTGGTTCGGGGTCACGGGTGGGCGAGGCCCAGGCCCGGGTGGCGGGGCAGGCGTCCAGGACGTCGTAGAGCAGGGGCGGCATCAGCGGGAGAGCCTGGACTGGTGGGGTGGTGTGGGTGCGTCGGATTCCTTCCCAGACCGCCAGCACGCGGGCACCTGCGGTGGGGTCGGGCAGGTCGTGCACGGTATGGGCGAAGGTAATCGCCGACAACCGGCGGCTGATAGTGCCGACTTTCAGGCCGCGGGCGGCGAGGTGGGTGAGGTAGCCGGTGAGGGTGGCGGGGTCGGCGGGTAGGGGAGCGTGCCCGCGCTCGGTGCACCAGGTGGTGAAGTCGGTCCAGTCGGCGCGGTACCCGCGCACGGTGTTGGCGGCGCGGGCGGCGTCGACGTAGCGGGCTTCGTCGGGGGTGAGGGTCTGGTCGGAGACCACCGTGACGGGGTGGGTGGGCGCCGGGGCGGGCGTCCGGTCGGGTGTCGGCACCGGGACAAGCCTAGGCACCCGTTCTGTCATTACCTGGGATTCCGTGCATTATCCCGTGTAATACGGGTCGGAGCACGTTGACGAGACCCAAGAAGACTGCCGACCTAGCGAGCGGTCCGAAAGCTCGCGGACATGCTGAGGGCCACGACGGATGTCCCGCCGTGGCCCTCTTGGGTTGTTCAACTAGCTCGCTGCCGCGTGCGTGCGGCTCATCTCGGCGACGATGCCCTTCAGCTTTATCACCGCTGGGAGGTCTCGCCTCATACTGGCGAGGTTGCGCAGATGATCAGCGTGGGGACGACCGGACACCCCTACTCCAGCGTGAATCTGGTCGGTGGTTCCGGCGTCGTCGATGTCGGTGGCCAGTCTGGTCTTCACCAGAGCGGTATGCGGGCCGGAGCTCAGGTAGTGATTCTGCAGTGCCATCGCATAAGCGCTTATGGACATCGTGAACGCATGAGGAAGCTCAACGACGCGATCGACGGCGTCCTCGGCACTAACAAAGTCGGCGATGCTCGCATACCCGAGCCGGTCGACCACCCGGTCCATCACCGATCCCCGTCGTAGATCGTCATCGACCTCGCCTTGCTCACGCAGGCTCAGGTGCGAGTAGATGTCGTCACGAAGGTAACCAGTGAAATATTCACTCGCCGTCCCCAACAGAATGTCACGGTTGGTCATAGCGCTCAGAGCTGCGGCGTTAGGACCGGTCCACCGTGTTCCGAAGAGTTCGCTGGGCGCCAACCACGTCCGGAACCGCTGGAAGTTCTCGGCGGCGTCAATCTTGGTCTCCTTATCCAATCGCCGGTACGCATGCCCGCACTCTTGGATCAGATCACCGACCAGGCGCATGAAGTGCGCACCCATCGGCGACGTCAGGTCGATCTCCCCGTCGATGATCCGCCGCGTGATGGCGTTCGCCTCCGTGCTGAGCACGACCTGCGTTCGGACAGCATCACGGAACGTACTGGGGAACTTGTCGTGCGTGAAGTTCAGCAGCGGATCGGTCTCCATCCAGAAATCCCACGCCGTTAACGGCGGTCCGGTTCGCCCAGCGAGGAGCAGGAGAGCGACATCCACACCGGGAAGATGTTGGAGTCCGGCACCCACTGGCAAGCCGCAGCGCTGGGCGTTGGCCTCCGCCGACACGGCAACCACCCCGAGGAGCCGCCGTAGCCGCTTCCGCGCATCGGTCGCCGTGATAGCGCTCGCTTCGTCTCGAATGTTGGCGACACTAGGTAGAACGTGCACCACCCAGTCCGAGAACAGCAGAGCCCCATCACGGGCATGTTCATTGAGATCCGCCAGCTCAGTAGTAACGAATCGTTCGAGTGAAGTGGGAGAAGCAGAAGCACAAAACTGCAACGACATGAGCCCGTTTCCTTTGCGGGTCTCCCGTCCGGTACGCGAATCGATGTAACATCGATAGCGCCCCAACGGGCGGACCGATGGCGGCGAGCTGGGTTTCCTAGGCCTTTAGCGCTCGCCGCCATCGTCTTATTATTTTCTCTTCGCCGAAGTTCCAGAGAAGCTTCGGACCTCTGAGGGTACCGCTCTTCGCCGCGCATGCCAACCAGATCACAGCTCGAAACCGGGCATTAAAAACGCGCGCATAGCGGCGCATGCTAGATCTGCCAAACCGAGGTAAGTGCAGTTCAGATGCGGCGATGCACATATATCTAGCATCGTCACCTTGCCCAGCGATAGATCTGCGCTTACTGCTAGATGGGCTCGGATCCATTAAAAACAAGCGCCATATATCACTACAATTGATTTCGAGAAATCAGCAGAATCTGTGTATTCTTCTCAAATGGCCGTCGAATACCTGTGCCCAGTCCCCGGTTGCGGGACGCGCACCGAGGTAACACGCACCACAAGCTTTCCTGAGCATGTGGTGCGGGAGCGGACATGTAAGTCGCCGGCTAGGCACCGGCACTCGACAAGTGAGCGGCGGTCTAACCCGCTTCTGCTGGTCCAGCGCTCAGCGAACGCCGGCGGCGTCATCGAGGCTTGGGACAGAAGCAAGGTGTGGCAGTCGATCGCCCTCGCCGGAGACCTGACCAAGTTCCCGCAGATTGTCGACGCATACGTCGACGACGTGATCACCGCTCTAATTGCAGGTCACGAGCCCGACGAACCCATTCCCACCAAAGACATCGGCCTGGAGATCATTCGACAGTTTCGTTCGGGTAAATCAGCGACCGCCGCCGCGCGGTACAGCGCGAAGTTTTTCCCGTCTCGACCGGAAGGCGAGCTGCGAATCGGATCGGTAAGTGAGCTGCTCGACCTGTTCAGGCAAGGCTTCGGGTGGGACGGTTTCCGCGGCGCCGACGCGACGGCCCTGCCGACTTGGGTCAAAAAGAAACCTACGGACAACCAGTCCAAAGACTGGGTGGACGACTTTCACGTGTCCAAGCTCTGGGACAGTCTGGCGATCGCCACGAAGGGAATGTCGTCGGCAGCCAAGTGGTGGCCCACTGTCGGTCCCGAAGGCGTCAACGAAGAGGAGTGGTTCATCGCAGCCCTGGTGGCCGACGTACTCGATGCCGTGCACGGTCAAACCACCGTCACCTCTGGTCAAATCTCAGCGGCGTGTATTGCAACCCTGACCGAGGTCCATCCGTTGGGCGCACTGCGGTACTCGTTGAAAGCCAAGAGCTTGAAGACCAAGCCGGCGATCTTGGCTGAGGTCGCCGAGGTCGCCCGGCGGGAGATGTCGATCGATTTGGAAGCGGTCCACCGGAAGTGGAACCAGCGAGAAGTCAGTGAGCTCGCGGCAGTCATCGACCAGCGCCGTAAAGACAGGACACTGTCGTGATTGACGGCAGTGCTTACATGCGGAAGTGGCTCTCCACGTCAATGGGAGCAGAGGGTCCCAGCGCAACGCGGCTAGCGTCACCGCACGGCCGTGGCGCCGGCTTGTCAATTCGGACGGATCGGCAAGCGCGGCGAGGTCGACTGGAACTATGGCGATCCGACCATGCTGCGTTACGTGATGATCCACTACTGCAGCGACTGGCTGGCGTCACCCAGGTCTTCTCGGTGTCAAGCAACCATAGTTGCGCAACTCGATTGGACCACAGTCTGGACGTCGCTGAGATTGCGGCGGTGATCGCCGCCGAGCTCGGTTTGAACGTTGACCTTGCGTCTGCGATCGGACTGGCGCACGACTGCGGGCACTTGCCCTTCGGACACGCAGGTGAGCGCGAACTCTGCCGCTTAGTAGGGTCCGTCAACCATGCAGACTGCGGAGCGGATCTCCTCCACAAGCGTGGGTACTGCCCCGAGATAGTGTCTGGCGTGCGTTCGCACTCTTGGTCGAGTAGCACGTCCTGTTCCACGCCCGAAGCGGAGATCGTTCGTTGGGCCGATCGAATCGCTTATCTCACAAGGGATTTTCACGACGCTGTCACCCTTAGGCTGCTGTCGCAAACGGATCTCGATTCCGAGGTCAGCAACATCATCGGTGATTCCCTCGACGTCCAACGGAAGTCACTAATCAACGGTGTAGTTTCCGCATCGGCACGAACAGCCCGTATAGCAATGGAGCGGGAAGAAGCGGCTGCCCTTGCCGCATTCAGGCGGGCCAACGCCATTACGATCTATCAACATCCCGATGTTCGGCAATCAAATTCCAACGCACAGGGCATTATTGCCGAAACTGCCCGCATTTTGCTTAATCAAAGCACTGGTAAGCAATGGGATACCGTTGTGGCACAGCTTGTTTCGATGACCGATGCTGAAGCCAAGCTACTCGCCCTGAGCGCCCCGGTGCGGAGAAGACCGAGCTAGGAGCCAACACCGGGGCCACCAACGTGCCCGACGTCTTTCAGTGGCAGGACCGCTTCGGGTCGAACTGCGCTCCCTCGCCGAGGCCGAAGCCATGACACCACCACGCCAACCGCTAGCTCGTCGAACCTCAGGCCGCGTGCCTACCCGGTTTCGCGAGACAGGATCTGAGCCGTCTTCATTCGAAGTAGGTTGACCTCGGACGACCCACACCGTGAGCGCTCGTCGAACGTTACCGGTTGCCCTTAGCGCGGTTGTGGGGCACACAGAGCATGGTCAGGTTGGACAGATCCGTCGACCCGCCCCTGGACCAGGCGGTCACGTGATCGGCGTCCATCTCGCTCAGCTTGTAGATCCGGGTCTTGTTGCTGTCCCCGCCGATCGCGCACAGCGGGCAGTTCGACTCGCCGACGGTCTCGGCCTTCTGCGTCTGCTGCTCGTAGGCGACCCGCTTGTCCTTCGCGTCGAACAGGCGGATGTCGAGCAGCTGCGGCTTCGTCCCGCCGTCGAGCAGGTACTCGTAGATCCCTTTGCTGCTGTGCACCGCGGGGTCGGCGCGCAGCTCGTTGACGCGGGCCTCGATCTTCGTTGCGCTGTAGGAGGTCCCGTGATGCGCCTCGTAGAGTCGGCCCCATTCGAGGCCGCGCATCTCCTTATCCGGCGGACGGGTGAACACGCTTCCGATCCAGTCGACGACGGAGGTGAAGTAGGTCTTCAGTTGGGCGATGTCTTGGTCCAGGCGATGCTGGGCGAGGTAGGCGTCGATGCTCAGGTGCTGCGAGGACGCTACCCAGTCCAGCGCCTCCTCGAGGATCTGCTGCCGCTTGGGGTCGCCGTTGACGTAGGACCGCCACTTCTGCATGTTCGCGTTGTTCGAGTTGCTGAACTCGGCCTTGGCCTTTGTGATGAAGGGTCCGGAGTAGATTGCGTTGAGCAGCTCCTGCTTGTTGAGCGGGACGCCGGCGATGTTGATGGTCTGGAACCACGCCTTGATCTCGTCCTCGGTGCCCGCGCACTCGTAGATGTCGAGCGGTGTGTCGAGGATCTTGCGCTGGCTGTCTTTGGGGAGCGAGGAGAAAGTCTGCTCCTTACCGTCGACCTTGATCGCGAACTTGCCGGTGACGAAGCGGCCGAAGCTGGTGATGCGCTGCTGTCCGTCCAGCACCTCCAACGTCTCGCCTTCCACGTTGAAGTAGATCAGCCCGAGCGGGTACCCCTTGAGCAATGAGTCGATGACAGCGACGTCGCGTTTACCGTCGTTGTAGATGTAGTTGCGCTGGTACTCGGGCTGGATGACGAGCTTGCCGTCGAGCCCGAACAGGCCCTTGCCCTCCAGCTCGTTGTAGACGAAGCCCTCAAGGATCTGCTTGACCGTGTAGTGCTTCAGCTCGGTGTTCATGAGGCGTCTTTCCGGCGGATGAAGATGCGCTTGTAGATGCGTTTTACGGGGTAGCCCACGTCGAAATACGTTCCAGGGCCGAATGACTCGGTTCGAACGAAGCAGCCGAAGGATCCGGTGTTCGACTTCATCCGCACGCCGTCGACGACGCGCTCCTTCGGACCGTAGGTCTTCGTCTGGGGGTAGTCACCCTCGCTGCTGCCGACGATCTCGAACTGGTCGGGGTTGTACTTGTCGAGGAACGTAATCGGAACGCCCATCATCCCGTCGTGGTCGCTGGGGATCGCGTCGACGAACGGCACTTCGATCGCGGGGAAGTTGTCGTATGTCGGGTAGCCGACGCCGCGGACTTCTTTGTGCTTGCTGAACTTGATGTTGTCGGCCGTGGTCATGAGCTGCAGCGGTTCGTGGCGACGGCCGTGGTCGATGTTGGTGAACCAGCAGGAATTACCGAGCCGTGTGTAGTCCCGCTCGTCGTCTGAGGGGTAGCCGAGCTTCTCCGCTTTCAGCCGGTCGGCGGCGGACACCTTCGCGCCCTTAGGGACTCCGAACACCATGTCGGTGCTGTTCGCGGTCGCGCCCTTCCAGAGCTGGTTCGCCATGATGTGCGGGAAGACCTCGTTGTAGGTGATGGCGTTGTTGTTGCCGATCACCGAGAATCTGCGACCGCCGCCGATGATCCAGGTCATGAATTGACGAAAGAGGCTGAACGGCGGATTGGTAATGACGAAGTCGGACTCGTCACGCAGTGCCGTTACCTCTTTGCTGCGGAAGTCGCCGTCGCCGTCGAGGTATTCCCACTGGAGGTCGTCGATGTTGACGATGCCGTCGCCGTTGATGTCCTTGAGCTCGAGGACGAACTTCTTACCGTTCGTGTGGGTCTTGGTCTCGTCGAACTTCGGGTCGTCCATCTCGAACAGGGTCGGGGTGTAGTAGGCGAGGTTCGGGTTGCTGTCGGGTGCGTACGAGGTGGAGATGAGCTTCTTCAGTCCGAAGTCGACGAAGTGCAGGGCGAAGAACTTCGCGAAGTTTGACCACTCCGGGTCGTCGCACGGCAGGAGGACCACCTTGTCTCGGAACACATTGGGGTCGAACTCGAGGTAGGCGTTGATCTCGCGCTCGATGTCGGCCCACTGCGTGTAGAACTCGTCATTCTTCGTTTCGCGAGCAGCCTGGAGACTGCTGTTCTTCGAAGCGGTCGTCATGCACTCCCCCCGTGGCCCGGACTGCACCGCCGGGTTGCGGGGCGTGTCTGCGGAAAGAATCTTATCGACGGGCGCCGACCGAGCTCGTGAAGCGGTGAGAAGGAACTAATCCACTCGAACCTCGAAGGCGAGACGCGGCCTGCTTGCGGCGATGGGCCGCTGCTTTACCCCTTCGGAGGATTCGGATCGTTGCCGTACGAGTTCTTCTCGCCGATTGTTCCGTCAAGCTTACGAATGGTGTGCTCAACCTGACGGTCCTGCGCCATCTGCCGGCCGACCGCTTGTTGTTCGGCTTTGGTGCCCCCGGTGTGAGCGGCTCGACTACTGCCCTCCACCTTCGACTTCCAGACCCCATCTTCGTTGTAAGTACTGATGTCGCCTTTGGCCATGAGTCACCTTTCTCGACGTAAGTGCCTCTCTGCAGTTAATTGTGCCGCCTGTCTGGCCGAGGGCAGGCTGACACGCTTAATCCCGCTGACCTTGGTCCCAGCGGCCTGTCCCCAGACCGGCGGGAACGGGGACGCCCTTGAAGACAGAAGACGGCTTCCGAGAAACCGTGCCCTCTGAACGAGTGAGGACCTGCCTGGCACCCCCCGGGGCCCAAATCGCGCGCACCCTCGACATAACCTTCACGTCAACGTCTTACCGCTGCCTCGACCAAACCGCGGCCGCCTGGCCCGAGGCTAGGCAGGCAGGCGACCTATCCTTTGAAGGTGACGGCAGAGAAAGGCGATATCCGAGGCGTCGATGCCGCCAACCGAAACTGGACCCTGGGAAGCGTCCGACTCGAACACTCAGGGCTACAGCAGTGCACTCGCCACCACGAACCCGTCCGCGTCGCCGAGGTCAACAGCCTGACGCGGCGGATCGACCGCTACGCCGGCTATGTGTCATCAGAACCGCGCGGTGACCCTTGCTGGCTACCAGCAGGGTATCATCAACTATTACATGCATGCTTTCTTACATGTAAGTTGTTATGTAGCCATGGTTGCATGCAGGTTGGTAATCTTCTGCCATGACTGTTTCGTCAAATAGGCAGTGCGAAATCCTGGCCGTGGCGCTGCAGAAGGGCGGCGTCGGCAAGACCACCACCACGATCAACCTCGGCGCGAACCTGGCGGCGATGGGTCTGCGCGTCCTAGTAATCGACATGGATCAGCAGGCGCACAGCACTAAGGGGTTGGGCATCGAACTCGACGCCGAGGACGCGTCCATGTACGAGGTTCTGCACCCGGACCGGGCGATGCGCGTCCCGCTGGCCAAGGTCATCGTTCCGACGCAGTTCGGCATCGACGTCGCGCCCGGTCATCTCGCGCTCAAGGAGCTCGAGCGAACCGGGCTCGGATCGGGCGGCCAGTTGCGGCTAGCGCGCCAGCTCGACGACATCGAGGGCTACGACTTCGTGCTCCTGGATTGCCCGCCGGCATTGGGGGAGCTGACCACCGCAGCACTCGCGGCGGCCGACTACGTGTTGGCCGTCCTCAAGGCCGGCCCCGACGAGGTTGACGGCTTGGTGGAACTGGGCAACTCGATCCTCGACGTCCAGGAGACCCTCAACCCCGACGTGGAGATCCGGTACGTGCTGCTGGCCGACTTCGACGGCAACCCTAAGGCGAGCAAGGACGTGCGCCGGCAACTACGTGCCGACTGGGGGGAGTGGTCTGACGGCGGAGCGTATCTGGGCGAGATCCCGCACACGGTGCGGGTGGTGGAAGCCAAAGGCAAACGCGTACCGGTCAACGTGCACGCCCCAACCAGCACGGCGGCGGTGGCCTACCGCGAGGTCGCGGAACGCATCGCGGCAAGGCGGCACGCAGCATGAACGCCGCATCGAAACCCGCCGGATTGCAGGTCGGTTCCACCCGTCCGCTGTCGCGGGCAGAGCGACGCGCCCAAGCCGCACGGGTCACCGCCGAAGAAACCACCGTCAACGAAACGGCGTCGGCCGCGCCGGAGCCGCAGAACACCGATATCCCGACCGTCGCGCCCGGGGTGACGTCACCCGGTGGTGAGCAGGAGGCCCAGCCGATCGCACCGGTTCGGTTAAAAGCCCGTCAACGCAAGGTGAAGAGTCCGTTCGCCACACAGCTGCACGCGGGAACCCTTGCGCGGCTCGAATGGATCAAAGCCCACGGATACGTCATCACCGACACCGTCGACGAGGCCATCAATCGCTACCTCGACGACGCCGGCATTCCAAAGCCGGACCGCAACGACCGCATGCCCTGAACGCGTGGGCAGCGTAAACCCACACTTCATCGCCGTGACTGGTGGTGGATGTGCGGCTCTTCAGGGCTGACGCAAGCGGGGGAGCGGACTTTCTCGGCCTCGATTGTGGCGAAACGGTGGGTGGGGGCCGTCAAGGCCGGTACCCACGCTGCGCGGTCGACCTACGGTCGAGCCTGGACAGCCACCACCCACCCCGCGCAAACGGGCCAGTACGAGGAAACCGGGCGGGAAACGCTGGCGGCGGCCCACGCTGCACCGCCCCGCACGCCGCGGGTCGTCGGCGCGGCGGCCTAAAGTTGGCCCTGATGAGCCACCGGCCACAGCACGTGTTGCTGCGCGCGAGGCGTGTGGTCGAAGACAGCTTCAGCCATCAACTGTGCGCTCCTGCTGGCAATCAGCTCGGTCAGGTCGTACTGCACCTCGCTGCAGGCTTCACCGAGCAGAACCTGTTGCGCCGAGGCGATCATCGTGGACTCATCCGCGTCGCTGACTTGTGATCGGGCCGCCCAGTCGCTTATCCGATCGCCGATCGCGTCCACCTCCGAGAGCACCATGCAGGCCGCCTCGCTGGCGTATTCCTCGATAAACGCCGACCGCGCCTCAGCCGGCCACCACGCCGGGATCGGCAGCTGGGCCGCGTACACCGCCGCGATGGCCGCCTCCAACTCCGCTGAGTCGATCACCACCACCGAACGGTACGTCTGCTTTTGGAGGAAGAGATGGAGACGTTCGGCGCGTCGCTCATGTGTTATCTGATAAGTGCGCAAAGCTGAAGCACATGGCCCGAACACGCAGCACAAACAAGGGCGATCGCGCGCAGATTATGGCGCGGCCTGACCGCCTCGTCTACGAGATCGTCAAGCAGGAGTGCGCCGAGCGTGGCATTTCGATGGGGCAGTACGTGGCTGACGTTCTCGCCGCCCACGTTGGCCACCCTGAGCTGGTTCGTGAACTCGGCAAGGAGGTCCTGCCGCTGGCGATGTGACCACCTGCCAGGCCTCGAACCTTGCTGACGCAGAGGCCTTGGCATACGTGACATCTGAATAGCTGGTGTGCGGATTACCCGCTGACATGACGAAGGCCCCGCCGTAGCGAGGCCCTGTCGAGGTTTCGAACCGAGCTGGAACTCGGTTCTGGGTCCGCACCCGATATCCCCGAAGGGACGATGACTTTGCCGGTCACGTCTCACGGTAGCGCACGCCTCGAAGCTGCACCAGATTCGCCGCGCGATCGGTGCGCAAACCGTGACCTCATCAGTACCCGCGCACGTCGGACGAACAGTGCGCGGCCGACGCCGCTCGGCGCGGCTGTAGCTCCTGCTTCTTCCAGTCCGCATGTGGTTCGTGCGCTGGCACACGAGCGTCGCCGTGACTGGGTGACGCGCGCCGGCTCCTGCGCACCGTCTGCCCCGATGTGGACCAGTCGCGCCGGCTGGCTCGACGGGCTGTCGCGGTGGGTGCACTCCCCAGCGTTCGGACAGCTGTGTGCTGAGGCGCGGGTGTCGATCACCACGGCGACGCTGTTGTCGGTCGCCACGGTGATGGCCGAGCACGCCGACCACGCCACCGGCCGCCACGTCGCGGTCACCCGCGCGACAATCGCCGACAAGGTGGGCTGCGACGTACGCACCGTGACCGCCGCCTGGCGCGTGCTGAGGGTCTCCAGATGGGCCGTGGAAGCGCAGCGGGGCCACGGTTCGACAAACACTCCCAGCGTCGGCCGCCGACCCTCGGTGTACCACCTGGTGCCGCGTCGCGAGGCCCGTCCACAATCTCGACCGCTTGTGCGTGATTTCCACCTACCGCCGTCAGGCGGTGTTGGTTGCTCTTCTCCCGTAGGGAATTACTCACCAAGCGGGCGCGCGAGCGCGCCCGCCAAGAAACTCTGCGACAAGACACGACAACCGCGGCCGCGGCGCGCTACCGCGCGGCCGCTGGCCACCCAGAAACTGGCCGCGGGACTGGTCGCGATCACGCACGGCCTGGATCGCACCCATATCGGTGCCATCTGCGATGCGCTCAGCGGCGCCGGCATCGACCCCGCGGTGTGGTCCGCGCGTGCGGTCAACGACGCCCTCAACGCCGACATGCGTACCAGAGGAGCGACGTGGCCCGACCACATCGCCAACCCCGGCGCGTTCCTTGCCAGCAGGTTGCGACGGCTGTCCTGGACACCGCCCGAGACGGCACCGACAAAGGCTGGCGGCTGCGCCGCCGCCAGCATCGACCAGACGCCGCACCCGGTGGTGCTCACCGACGCAGCGCGGGCCCGGATCACCGCCGCCCGAGAAGAGATCCGCCGAGTGCTCACCGAGCGCGCCCAACGCACCCCCAGTGAGGAACACACCAGCAGCACGCCCATCGCGTTGTCGCGGCGTGGCATCGGGGTGTCAGTCCAGACATGGCACGGCGGCGCGATGAACCGACTCGCAGCAGACCACCGCGCGGTCCGCGGAGACGCGATGGAGCGCACCGTTGAACGTTCGGGTCGACGACGCGCCTAGTGGTTGCGAACCGGCACGCTGACGTTGCGGCCAGACGCAACCTCTCAGCACCCCCACCGACGCCCTCTTCGTCGCTTCTCACTTACGTCTTCCGCACCACCCTCCCGCTTCTCTTCCCACTTCTCCCGCTGCTCACCGCATCTCCGCTGCCCTCTCACAACCCACCACTGACGCTTAGTACCGCTGTACCACCATAACGACATGGCACATTTGCACAAGGTGTGCGAGGCTGGGCGGGAGGTGTGCGGTTCGGTGTTGACGATCGCCAAGCTCGGGGCGTGGTCGGTGTCGTACTACGTCGACACCGCGCGTTCGGCATCGACGGCGGCGCTGGAATCGCGGGCTGCCGGTGGGGGTTTGGGCGAGTACTACAGCGAGTCCGAGACGCGGCTTCCGGTGTGGTTTTCCGCCGGCCGGGACGCGGCCGCGGCGAGGGGTTTGACGGGCGCTGGCCGCGACGGCGAGAACGCCGATTTGGATGCGGTGACGCGGTGGTTGGACGACGGGGAATCGCCGTGCGGCGCGAGTGGTCGGGCGTTCGGACAGCGGGCGTCGGTGCACGGTTATGACTTGACGTTCTGCGCGCCGAAGAGCGTGTCGTTGATGCGTGGTCTGGGCAACGACGTGACGGGCAAGGCGGTCGCGGATGCGCACGCCTTCGCGATCACCGAGGCGATGGAGTATCTGGTCGAGCATGGGGGCTATACCCGTGTGCACAATCCGCGCTCGGGTGAGAAGGATCTGGTGCGGTTGCCGGGGATCGTGGCGGCTGGTTTTCAGCACGAAACCTCGCGGGCCGGGGACCCGCATCTGCACACCCATGTGTTGGTTCCGAACCGGCAGGCGCGTGCGGATGGGCGGCTGGTGTCGTTGGACGGCACGAGTCTCTATCACGAAGCGAAGGCCGCCGGGATCATCTACCAGGCCACGCTGCGGCGGGAGCTGACACGTTCGATCGGCGTGGAGTGGAACGACGTCGATCCGCACACCGGGATGGCCGAAATTGCCGGGGCCGATCGGCGCGATCTGACGGCGTGGTCGACGCGTGCCACGCAGCTGCGTGAGTGGGCGGCGGGGCATCTGCGCCTCGGCGGCGATGACGAGCTTTCCGCGGGGCAGTTGGCGACCGCGCAGAAGGCCACCCGGCCGCGGAAACCCGAAGGTGTGGCGTGGGCGTCGCTGCGTGTCGCATGGGCCGATGACGACCGCACATTTCGGGTCGACATGGACGCCCAGCAGGCTGCGCGACAAGCGCGTCGGGCTGCCGGTGTGGACTACGCGAAGGTGGTGCGTCGCGCGGTGTCGCACGGCCTGACGAAGGCGGCGTTCACCCGTGCGGATCTCGTCGAGGCGATCGGCGCGCGGATGCCGGTCGACGACGCCGATGGACCGTCGCCACGAGAGGTCATCGAGCGCCTCGCCGATGGTGTCGCACTGCGCATCGGAGACGAACGGCAAGCGCATCAACGGGAGGGGTCGATCCGCTACA
The DNA here is from genome assembly GCF_001044235.1 of Mycolicibacterium chlorophenolicum. Taxonomy (GTDB): domain Bacteria; phylum Actinomycetota; class Actinomycetes; order Mycobacteriales; family Mycobacteriaceae; genus Mycobacterium; species Mycobacterium chlorophenolicum. The sequence continues at coordinate 17,304 of NZ_JYNL01000061.1, forward strand.
CCGCCGCCGATCTGATCGCCGAAGAACGCGCCATCCTCGACGTGATGGGCCGCCGCCACAGCGCCGCGGTATTGCCGTCTGTGGACACCACTGGGCTGTCGGCGGATCAGGCCCGCGCCGTGACGGCGATCGCGACCTCAGAGCGGCTCGTACAGCCTCTCAGCGCCCCGGCGGGGGCCGGGAAAACCCACTCTCTGCGGGCGCTGCGCGCCGCGGCGCACGACGCCGGGAAACGCGTTCTGGTGGCCGCTCCGACCGGGCGTGCGGTCGACGTCGCGGTGCGCGAGAAGGCCGGCGACGACGGGGCCACCCTGGACGCGCTGTTGGGCCGCCTCGAGCGCGGCACCGAGGTCCTCGACGCCGACACCGTGGTCGTCGTCGACGAGGCCGGCATGGTCGGCACCCAACACCTGCGACGGTTGCTGGAGGTGGCCACCGCCGCCGGCACCAAGGTCGTGTTGGTCGGTGACGAGCACCAGCTCGCACCGGTCGCGCAACGCGGCGGCACCTTCGCCCAACTGGTCACCGATCTGCCCTGGGCGCAACGCCTCTCGCAGGTGTGGCGGATGCACGATCACGACGAGCGCGACGCCTCACTGGCGGTCCGCGACGGTGGGCCGGCGGCGTTGCGCCGCGCGGTGGGCTGGTACCGCCGCCATGAGCGGCTGCACATCGGGGATCAGGTCACCATGGCCGATGACGCCGTGGCGGCCTGGACGGCCGACGTCGCCGCCGGCCGTGACGGTCTGCTCATCGCCGACCGTTGGGAGATGGCCGATGCGATCAACATCCGCATCCACTCCGAGCGGATCAACGACGACGCGCCCACCGTGGCCACCGCGCGCGGGCACCACGTCGCGGCCGGCGACGTGGTGATCACCCGACAGAACACCACCGACATCCCCACCCGCACCGACCGTGGTGCCGCCGCCGATCCGATTCGCAACGGACAACGCTGGGAGGTCCTCGCCGTCGACCCCGAGACGAATCGGATCGACGTTCGTCGCCTCGACGATGGCGCGCTAGCCACCCTCGACGGCGACTATCTGCGCCAGCACACCCACCTGGGCTACGCGGTGACCGTGCACGCCGCCCAGGGCGTCACCGCCGACACCTGCCACACCCTGCTCTCGGCCGAGGCCGCAACCCGCTCCATCGCCTACGTCGGTCTGACCCGCGGCCGGCACACCAACACCGTGCGCATCTACGACACCCGAGCCGGGGAAGCCGACCACGAACACGCCGACCCCACCGCCACGGGTGTCCACACCGCCCGCCGAGGCACCCCGGCGGAAGCAGCGGCCGCACTGCGCAGCGTCCTGGGCCGCGACGACCGCGCCGCCACCATTACCACCGCCGCGGCGGCCGCCGACGAGGACCAGCTCCCCGACCAGGTGGCCGACCTACGTCGCCACCACCGCACCGTGACCGCCCGGCTGCGCCGCGAGCACCGCATCGACCACCACGCCGCCCACGACCGCAGCGCGCAGGACCGCGCGCACGCCTCGGACCGGGCGCTCGTCGAGGTCCTGGCCGCCACCCACCGCTACGGCACCCCCTTGCCCTCCTCGCAGCTTCGCAGCGACCCGGTGGCCGTGGCGCTGTCGGCGCCCTACGTCGTGACCACCCTGGCTGCCGACCGCTACACCCCCGACCTCGTCGACACCGTGCGTCAGGCCGCCGCCGGCACCGACCGGCGCTACGTCCAGATCGCCGCCGCACCGTCGCGTCCCGATCAGCGTCGCCTCGACCAGTTCGCCGAACGCCTGCCCGCACATCCCCCACCGCCGGGGGCGGTCGTGGTCGTCGAGGACGCCGCGGCCGCCGACCCTGCGCATCTCGCGGCGGTGGCCACCGCCCTGGTACCTGTCCGCGGGCGGCTCCTGCTCATCGACAGCGGCGAGCCCGGCCCCGGCCGCCGGCTCCTCGACGGACTCGCCCTACCCTGGTCTGAAAATGCCCGCCCCACACCGGATGTCATCGACCCCGCACTAGCGGCAGTCGCGGACAGCCACCGCGACTCCGCCGCCCGCAGCTGGCGCATCCTCACCGAGCCACTGAGGTCCCGTGATCGCGGACGTGAGCGCGATCGGGATTACGGACTGGGCATCGACTAACGCCCGAGAACCGACCACTACACCGTTGTCGATATATATCGACTACGGTATGGTGTGGTTGTGAGCGATGAGTGGCGAATCGTTCTCAGCGGCGAAGTCGAACGCTGGTATGCCGGTCTGTCCGCAGGCGAGCTGGCCCAGGCCGATCAGGCGCTCGACCGGCTCGCCGCCGAGGGCATCACCCTGGGCATGCCGCACAACCGCTACCTCTCAGAGAAGTTGTGGGAGTTGCGGTTTCGCTGCGGACAGGTCAACCAGCGGATCACCTACACCGCCGACCCCGACCGCCAACTCGTCACCCTCACCACCTTCCGAAAACAACGCCAGAACGAACGCACCGAGATCACCCGAGCGCGCAAAGCGCTACGCCGCCACCAGACAAGGAAGGGATAACGCACCGATGGCCGTCAAGACCGCCCCCGTTAAAAAGGCCGCCACCCCGAAGAAAGCGGCCAAGAAAACCGCCAGCGCCAGGAAGGCCCCCGCCGCCGCGAAAGAGGCCGCCACCGCGAAAAAGGCCGTCGTCGCGAAGAAGGCCGTCGTCGCGAAGAAGGCCGGAGGGGTCGACTACCGGACCGCCCGCGCTCAGCGCCAGGCCGCCCTCACCGCTGAGCAGCACCACACCTACGAGCAGGCCTACCACGACGCCGGCCGCGCGATGGACCTCGCCGAGCTGGTCTACACCGCCCGCGCCGATGCCGGCCTCACCCAGACCCAACTCGCCGCCATCATGGGCACCAGCCAATCCGCGGTCGCCGCATGGGAGAACGGCGCACGAACCCCCGGCATCGACGCCCTGGAACGACTCGCCGCTGCCTGCGGAAAACGCCTCCGCATCATGATCACCGCCGCATGACCCTTTTGAGTGTCGGGCAACGATTGCCCAATGTACGGAGCGTGCACACCGCGGAGAGCGCAGATGCGATGGGCGTAGGGCGAGCCGAGGCGCCATCCGCAGCCGGGGGCGGCCGAGAGGGCGGCTCGTTCTATTCCGGCCACGCATGTGAGTTGAACCTGCGGATTAAAGGTCCGTAGGTCCGCGCCGCAGTGCAGGGGCAGCTACAGATCAGAAGGTTAGGGGTCTGGCTTAGATAGGTTTCTCGGTGAGTAAAGCGTCGGGCACGGGGTGTCCTGCGCCGCAAGAGGTCGTAGCTCCATCACCTCGTTGGGCTCTCATCTGTGATGCCAGCGGCGCCAGATGCGGGACAGCCGATTGACTAGCTTGTCCTGGTCGGGCGCGGGACGCGTCTCAGGGCGGTGATCCCTCACTGTTTCGTTGTAAAAATGCTGCTTGGCACGGCGGTCGGCGGCGCGGAGGGCTTCGACGCGGGCCGCTGTCACCGTTTCGCCCCAGAATATTCTGCCGTGATCAATCCAGTAGTGCGAAGCACAGGCGAGGCTGCTGTTGTTGATGGACGGGCTCAAGGATGCCGTCTCACCGTTGAAGGACATCTGCCAACCCGTGGGCGACAGGGCGTTGACCACTTCGAATCCGCATCCGCAGGCGCAGAGATGGATTGTGGTGGCGTATTCGATGCAGATGTAGAGAGTGCGCTGTTCAAGTTCTTGGTACGGCGGGATCTCGGCGACGAAGCGATGGGTGAACGGGAAACCTGCTGTGGCGGTGAAAGACCGGTTAGGCATTGGCTGTGTCAACCCGATCTGGGACCACGATGACGGCCTGACTGGGACCCACCTGGCACCGGCTAATCACGCCCTTGGTCTCGGTGGTCACTGCCGAGTGGCGAGGGCTATAGGTATCTGCAG
>NZ_JYNL01000062.1 GCF_001044235.1 Mycolicibacterium chlorophenolicum
CGCACCAACGTTCTCTACGCCCTCATCCGTGACAACCGGACCTGGCAACCTGATTCACCCCCGGTCACCGCCGCGGCTTGACTTCTTCATTGAGAGTCCTTTCAGTGGGTGGATGGGGCCGGGCCCGCCTGGTGGTGGCGGGCCCGGCCGCAGATCGGTTAGGCGGCGACGGGTTCGGTGGTGAGCACGTCGTCGATGGCCTGGTGGAGGTCGTCGTAGGCCAGGGCCAGGGGTGCGTGGTCGATGGTGAGGGTCCACATCGGCTCGTCGCCGATTCCGGCGGTCAGGGTGTAGGTGTGGGCGCCAGTGGCGCGGTAGGACCAGGTGCCGGGCACGGCGTGGAAGGTCAGGTCGCCGGCCCGGACTTTCTGGATGCGGGTGTCGGGGGTGGTGTCGAGGTCGGGTGCGGTGGCTTCGATGGCGGCCAGGAGTCCGTAGTCGTCGTTGGCGAGCAGGACGAGGTGGTGTCCCTGTTCGGGGCTGTACTCGTGGACGGTGGTCAGCTGGATCGGTCCGTGGTTGTGGTGCAGGTTCCGGGTGATGCCGTACTGCTGGTGCTGGATGCGGTCGGCGGCTTCGGCGAGAAGGTCGAAGGCGAGTTCGAATGCGTGGTCCATTGTTCTCCCGTTTCTCGTGGTGAGTGGTGCGCCGGTCAGCGCTGGGGAGCGGTCAATCGGGTGAGGGTGGGCGGTCAACCCCGAAGAGCCGACGCCGGACGGAGCAGGGTTTTCGGCCCGCGAGCGGCAGCGAGCTTGATAGGGCCGAAAAGGTCACTCGGCCTGCGTAGTTCGGCCTCGGTGTGGGTTGACCGGTCGGGCCCCCGGCCGATTAGGCTGCGACCTCTGCTGACGGTTAAAGGTGAGTAGCTACCCAACCCACGCCCGCCGCAGGCGGGCATCCGGCGCCCGCCAGGGCGGCCGCCAGCACGCGGTGGGTCGCTGTAGGGCGGCCGGCCACCGGTGGATGTCGCGGTGGCCGGCTCGCCGGGACAGTGTTTTTAGATGAGCCCGATGAATCCGGACCCGATGGTGTTGGCCTGGGCCGTCCGTGCTTCGACGTCCTGGTCGATCTCCTCGCGCGCCTCGGCGACCATGATGGCCAGGCCGGGGGGAGCGTCAGCGGTGATCGGCTCGTCGGGGTCGGCGTAAAAGTCCCAGCAGGAGGCGACGTCTCGGCCGTCGGGGGCGACGACGGTGTAGCCGTAGACCTCGCCGTTGGCCCAGGCGTCGTAGGCGGCCACGGTGCCACGTGTGTAGTCCAGGGGTGCTGTCGCGTCGGCGGGCGCCCAGGCCAGACCGTCGATGCTGCGGTAGCGGTCGGCGCTGGGCTCGGCGGTGCCGTAGCGGTCGCCGCTGCGGGTGACTTCCAGGATGCCGGTGAGTCCGCGGGTCAGCCACAGGTAGCGGCAGAGGGCGGCCGCGGACCGGTACTCATGGTCGTTGAGGGAGTCATTGGCGGCGGTGTGCTGGCGCAGCAGGGCGGCGACGTCATGGGCGGCGTCGCCCAGTTGAGCGCTGATGGTGCGGGCGGTGCCGAGATAGACGAATCCGCCGTCGTCGCTGTAATCGGGTGCGGCGGCGTCGATGTCGTAGTACAGGGCGATGACGTAGGTGCCGGCGGTGGTGGGTACGGCGATCTTGTCGAACGGGTCAAACATGGTGGGTCCTCACTGTTGGTGACCGGCGGTGCGCCGGTCAGTGCGGCCGCGTTGTGGACCGTGGGGTGGGGCGGGTCAACCCCGCAGAGGCCGCGCCGGGACGGAGCAGGGTTTTCGGCGTGCGCGAGCCGGGCGCGCCAGCGCCTTCGGCGAGTTGGCAGGGCCGAAAAGGTCACTCGGCCTGTGCAGTTCGGCGCGGGTGTGGGTTGAGCCGGCTCGGGGTCCTGCGGTCAGGCTGGGCGGCTGCTGACAGGTAGATAGGTGAGGGGTTACGGATATCGGACGTTCGCCAGGGGCCCCGGAGGGGCTGCTGCGGACGGGTAGGACCGGAGGAAAAGGGGGGCCCGGTCACCCTGGGGTGGGTGACCGGGCCCGTGGTGCTGAGTTTTAGTCCCAGCTGGCGGCGATGGTGTCGATGGCGTCGGGGATTGAGGAGTGCGGGATCGCTTCGGAGAGGCGGTCGAGCTCGTCGGCGGTGAGGGTGCGCCCGGCCCAGCTGCTGGCTTGTTCGGCGGTGATGAGCTCGGCGGGTGCGTCGAGGGCGGCGGCGAGCATCGTGAGCAGTTCGGCGCCGGTGGGTAGCGGCAGGGTGTCGGCGTGGTCGCGGAGCCGGGTGCATTCCTTGGGCTGGCTGCAGGCGCATTCGGAGTTGGTGGCGCTTAGATCGCGGTAGGTGCTGTCGAGCGGGTGGCCGTCGACGCTGGGGCCGTCGACGATCCAGCGGGTGCCGTCGCCGGAGAGCCGTAGGTGCACTGCCACGGTCTGTTCGATGAAATGTGTTGCTGGCGGGTCAATCTGGTTGTAGTAGTGGGCGTTTCCGTCGCGTCGCAGGGGTGTCGTCTCGCCTGCGGGGGTGGTGGCGTGCTCGCTCATTGTCGGGTCCTTTCGGTGGTGCGGGAGGGGAGGTGCCGGCGGCCGCGGTGGGTTGGCGGCCGCCGGCGTGGTGTGGGTGTTAGGCGCTACGGGTGCCGCGGCGCCGTCGGGTCGGTGCGGGTGCGGGTTCGAGGAACTCGGCGATGTGGGTGGTGGCGGAGTCGATGCCGGCGAAGCGGGGGTGCTCGGTGTCGAGGTCGTCGGTGCGGAGCTGCCATAGGGGTGCGCCGTCGAGGCGGTATTCGGGGCGCAGCTGGTAGAGGTGGCGGCCAACAGCGGCGTAGCTCCAGGGGTCCAGCGGGTTGATCGGTTCATCGGTGACGACGGGTGCGGTGTGGGTCCAGAGCAGGCCGCCGCCGCGGAAGTGGCGGGTGCGTGCGGAGAAGGAGCGGCCGAGGTCGGGGTGTGCGGCGCTGGATTCGGCGCTGGCCTGCAGGACTCCCTGGGGGTCTCGGGCCCAGACCTGGGCGGTGGAGCCCCAGGTGTGGTTGCGGCGGTGCGCGGTGATGGTCAGCCCGTCGGGGATGCCGTCGGGGTGCAGTTCCTCGTGGCCGGGTTCGACGAAGTAGAGCAGGTCGGTGGCGATGGCGGCGAGGCGTTCGCCCAGCCAGTAGGTGTGGCGGCCGCCGGCGAGGAGGTCGGTGTGGGTGGTCATGGTTGTTCTCCGTTCGTGTACGGGTTGGGTGCGCCGGTTAGCGCTGGGGTTGCGGGGGACCGGCGGGGTGGCGCGCGCAACCTCGAAGAGGCCGTGACGAGCGGAGCAGGGTTTTCGGCCCGCGCGAGCCCGGCGCGCAGCGCCCTGGCGAGCTGGCGTTGGGCCGAAAAGGTCACTCGGCCTGCGCAGTTCGGCGCGGGTGTGGGTTGCGCGTGACGGGGCCTCGTCGGTCACACTGGGCGACCNCCCGCGCGAGCCGGCGCGCAGCGCCCTGGCGAGCTGGCGTTGGGCCGAAAAGGTCACTCGGCCTGCGCAGTTCGGCGCGGGTGTGGGTTGCGCGTGACGGGGCCTCGTCGGTCACACTGGGCGACCCAGCTGAACGGTTAAAGGTGAGGGGCTACGGACCACGCCCGCCGCAGGCGGGCCTCCGCCGGTCGCACCTAGTGCCCCGGCGACCGCGCACGGCGAAGACACCGCACCGCGCCGGTGTGGTGTGCGGGGGTTACGGCGTGAAGGGGTGGGGGCTGTCGTGGTGCAGGCAGGCGAGGAGCTCGGCGGTGCCGGTGTGGTCGGGGCTGCCGTCGACGGCATGGCCGGTCTGGATGATGGCGGCGATGTCGGCTCCGAGGTGCAGTGTGTAGCGCGGCCATTCGTCATCGCCGGCGCGGGCGATCAGGGCCGCGGTGGCGGCCGTGAGCCGGATGCGTGCGTGGGCGGGGTTGTCGCCGAGACCGATGATGGTCTGCTCGCTGCGGTGGCCGCTGCTGGTCACTGCCCAGGTGATGGTCATGTTCCGATGATCGCCGCCAGGAGGCGGTGGCGGGAGGGGCCGCACTCCCGGTTGTGGATAAGTGCGGCCCCTGTGGATCACCGGGTCGGGCGGTAGCTGGCGTCGGTGGGATCGAAGCGGTGTTGGTCTCCGTCGAGGCAGACGGCGGCGGCTGTTTTGTGGGCGAGTTGGAGGACTTCGACAGCGCTGCGGTAGGCGGCGAGGTCGACGATCTGGAATGTCACGGGCCGCATGTAGACCTCGACCCAGCGGATGGTGCGTCGCTTGTCGGGGGTGAGGGCTTCGCGGCGGGTGACGGCGTAGGGCGGGCGTCGGGTCCAGTCGACGCCGATGGCGGGCCCGTCGTAGGGCTGTTGGTCGCGCGGGGCGAGGTTGTCGGGGAGCCCGGCCAGCGCCTGGCGGGCGGCTCCGAAGGCTTCCAGCACGCCCTGGGCTGCTTGGGTGTTGAAGAAGGTGAACAGGATGCGTCCCCAGGTGAGGGTGACGCGGGCGATGTCGGTGTGGGCGTGATGGACGCTGATGTCGGGCTGTTGGGCGCCGCGCAGTCGTACGTAGGCCTGGGAGATCGCTCCGGCGGGGATGCCGATGTGCGACTCGGGGATGGCGATCTTGGTCATGGTGTTCTCCGTTCGTGTACGGGGTGGGTGCGCCGGTTAGCGCTGGGGGTGCGGGGGACCGGCGGGGTGGCGCGCGCAACCCCGAAGAGGCCGTGACGAGCGGAGCAGGGTTTTCGGCCCGCGCGAGCCGGCGCGCAGCGCCCTGGCGAGCTGGCGTTGGGCCGAAAAGTTCACTCGGCCTGCGCAGTTCGGCGCGGGTGTGGGTTGCGCGTGACGGGGCCTCGTCGGTCACACTGGGCGACCCAGCTGAACGGTTAAAGGTGAGCNGTGGGTTGCGCGTGACGGGGCCTCGTCGGTCACACTGGGCGACCCAGCTGAACGGTTAAAGGTGAGCAGCTACCCAAACCCACGCCCGCCGCAGGCGGGCATCGGCGCCTCCGGGCGCCGCTTGACAGGTGGGGCGCGGGCGAGGTGACGGGCCGTCTGTGGCTGGCACTATAAGTGCCTTCACCCCGAACGGGTTCTGCGAGGCGGTATTTCGCGCAATCGGCACCGTGGCGAGAATGGACCGGGGTTGTTTCTCAGCCCAGCGCGCGGGTTTGGTGGATAGATGTGGGCGGCGCTGCGCGCCGGCTTTTCTCAGTGCACGGGCACCGGCCCGCTCCCGGGGTCAGCGCTGCAGGCCGGCGACGACCAGATCGGTCAGCGATTCGGTCAGGCTGGTGAAGCGGCCGGTGCGGGTGCCGCTGTGGGTGTGGTGCTCGCCTAGCCAGATACCGACGATGGTGGCGGTGCCGTCGCTGGCGGGCTGCCACACGGGCGCTCCGGAGTCGCCGGGGATGCTTTCGGGCATCCCGGTCACGCTGTATTGGTAGCCGAGTAGCCGCCCGTCGAGCTGTCCACAGACGGTCTTGGTGCGGATTCCGCTGCGACACACGGTGATTGCGGGATCTGGAACACCCATGCCGCTGACAGGCATGCCGTTGATCGTGGACACCGATCGGCTGGTGCCGAAGTTGATCAGCGCGAAGTCGTCGAAAAGCGGATCGGGGTCGTTGACGGCGACGGCGACGGCGCCGGTGGCCCCGCTGTCGTGGTCGGATACTGCGGAGCCGCCACCTCGAGTGCAGTGGCCGGCGGTGACCCCATAGGTGGTGGCCCCGGCGGTGTAGGTGTAGCCCAGCGTGCAGGTGGTGGACCCGGTGTTCGAGTGCACGGCGATCTCGTCGCCGGCGGCCACGGTGTAGGCGCCGGCATGACTGAGCGAGCGCGGGTGCGAACAGGCTGGTGATGGGGATGAGGGCCCCGGCGAGGGCGGTCAGTGTTGCTGCTCGGGTGGGCCGCATCGCGAGTCCCTTTCTTCCTGGTGGGGTGCTGCGAATCATTGTGGGCGCGACCGCTGACAACCCAGGTTCGGGCGCAGGCTCAGCGCTGCGACCGCGTGCGTTGCCGCTCGGCAGCGCGGCGGGCGCGGTTGTGCAGGGTGTCGATCCAGGCGTGCGCGGTGCGGGCGGATTGGCCGTGGTCCTGGGCGGCGCAGGATTGGACCGCTTGGCCAGCGCGGGCGGCGATGCGCAGATCGACGCTGACCGGGGTGGAGGTACGGCCGGGGCTCATCACGGCTGGTCCCATCCGGGCTGGGCGGCCGCTTCGGCGCGTCGCCACAGTTCGGCGAGGTCGTCGCGGGCGGTGCTGATGTGGGTGGTGAGGTCGGCACGGTCGGCGCCACTGTCGGCCATCTGCTGCATGCGGATTCCGTGTTCGCGCACCGCACGGCGGTACGCCTCGTCGAGCACGTCGCGCGCGTGGTTGGCTGCTGCGGCGGCGCTGACGGTGTGGGTGTAGAGGTCGGCCAGATGCAGGGCCAGTCGGTGGTGTTGGCCGGCGGTCGGGGGGCGAGTGGGGTCCAGCGACTGGGTGGCGGCGTGTTGGCGACCGTAGGCCAATACGGTGACCGGATCGGGGTCGCGGCGGGCGTCGGTGACGCGGCGGATGATCTCGTAGACCCAGCGGTTCATGGGCCGCCAGATGGCGATGTCGGGGATGAGGTCGCAGAACGTGCGCGCTCGGGTGTAGGGCATCCACAGCAGGGCTCCGAGGAGCTGATTTTCCGGCTCCCAGCGTGCGGCGATGGTTTCGCCGCTCGGTTCGGCGCTGAGCTCGAAGTCTTCGGCGGCCGCCCGGTCGGTGTCGTTGTCGGGGACGACGTGCAGTGGGGCGCGGTGCGCGGCGGTCATGATGCGGTGGCCCCCCAGATCAGCAGGGCATACCACCAGGTCAGGGCGCTGGCTTGGTCGGTGGTGGTGGCGGTGGGCAAAGCGGCGTGCACGGCGGCGGCCAGCTCGGCGGGGCTGGGGTGAGTACCGGCCTGGCTCAGGGCGTGATGGCGCAGTGTCTCCAGGACATGCTGATCGGGTGCGGTGGGCAGCTCGACTCCGGCCAGCTGTGCGGCTTCGCGCCAGAGTGTGCCAGCGGTGAACCAGCAGTGGCCTTCGGCGCGGGCGGCGGTGAGGACCGCCAGCGGGTAGCGCGCTCCGGGGTCGGTGTCGGACCCGTGGTGCCAGGTGTCGTGGTGGTCGGTGATCCATCGTTGCGCGGCGACGGCGGCGTGGTAGGTGGCGGTCTCGCTGGCTTCGTGACCGGCCGGGGCGATGGTGGCGTGTCCCGTGTGGTGCGGCCTGGTGGCGCGGCTGTCGGGTTCGGCCAGGGCGAGCAGTTCGTAGCGGGTGGTGTCGGGGTGCGTGGGCAGCGGGCGCAGGTAGTAGTCGGCGCCGATGACGTAGTTGATGAGGCTGCGGTGAGCGTCGTCGCGGTCGGGGTGGTCGGTGGTGGTGACCGACCGGCCTTGGTGGTCGATGGATAGCTGGTACATCGTGGGTCTCCTGTCGTGGTCAAAGGTGATCAGGCGCTCAGCGGGTGGGCTTTGCTGACCTCAGCTATGCGGTCGGGCCGGAAACCGGACCAGTGCTGTCCGCCGGCCACCACGACGGGGGCCTGCAGGTAGCCCAGTCCCATCACGTAGTCGCGGGCGTCGCTGTCGACGGTGATGTCGACTTTCGCGTAATCCACACCTGCTTTGTTTATCTGCCCCTGCCGCGTTGGGTCATTCGTAAAAACGGTCTTCTGAACTGGGTGGTTATGGCCTGTCGCAGGCGATCGGGTTGTTGAGGGA
>NZ_JYNL01000063.1 GCF_001044235.1 Mycolicibacterium chlorophenolicum
AAAGCTGGACAGACCAGCGGATTCACGCTGCCCACCCACCGCAGCACAGCAAAATCAGTCTGACCGGACCTCAACAGGGTCGATCCACGGATTGAGGCTTAGCGACACGGAGCTTATCGCCGACAAGATCGACGCGGCGCTCGGCGCCGAGGACACGTCCGACGCACTTGAACGTCGTCTCGCTGGTGGCACAGTGACATCGAACATCAGGAGATCGAGCACATCGAGCCGAAAGGACTACATGCCATGAACATTCGGCTTGTTGCCGCTGCCGCAGTTGTCACGCTCGCTGCAGCGCTGGCGGGCTGTTCCGGCGCAACGACGGTGTCGCCGAAGCAGCCACAGACGACGACAGCGCCAGTAGGGACGAGCAGAGCCGTCTCCGGGTCGGTGTGGGTGGCCGACGAGGGCGGTGAAAGCCTGACCGTCGTGGATGCGGCCACAAACACCGTGGCGATGACCGTGACCGGCATCAAAGGACCGCACAATGTTCAAATCGGCCGCGCGGGGGCAACCGTGTACGCCGTCAGCGAGGGCAACACGGTGATGGCCATCGACGCAGCCACATACACGGTCGCCGCGGTCGCAGCCACAGGATCAGCTCCGGCCCATGTGATCGAGGCACCGAACGGCAAAGTTTATGTCTCCAACTCCGGGGATGGCACTGTGTCGGTGTACCAGGCTCGGGGGCTCGAGGCGACGGGCCGGATCGACCTGGGCGGGATGCCTCACGGACTACGGCCCGCCGCCGGTGGCTCGCTGATCGTGGTGGCCAACACGATGGCTGGGACGGTCGATCTCATCGACCCTGCCAACGATCGGTTCTTGGGCTCTGTCCCGGTGGGCCCCGGCCCGGCGCAGGTGGCAGTCACCGCCGATGGACGGTACGCCTACGCCGGCATCACCGACCCTCCAGCAGTGGTGAAAGTGGATCTGACCGCCCGCAAGGTAGTTGGCACCGCACAGGTGTCAGCCGCTCCAGCCCAGGTGTACCTGACACCGGACGAGGCAACTGTGTTGTCGGCCGATCAGGGCACTGCAGAAAAGCCCGGACATGCGCTGTCGGTGATCGATACCGCAGCAATGACCATTCGCGGCACTGTCGGCACCGGCTCGGGGCCACACGGAGTAGTCATCGACACTTCCGGAACGCGGGCATGGGTCACAAACACCTACGACAACACGGTCTCCGTCATCGACCTGCCCAGCCGGTCGATTGTGGCGACAATCGCTGTCGGCACCGGTCCCAGCGGGGTCAGCTACACGTCGCGCCCTCCGGCCGCATCCGGCACAACGACCGCCACGCTGGACATCCCCGCACAATCCCCGAGCGTCCAAGACCACACTGCGCACCATTAACCAAGGAGGGCATGAGTAACCAAGGAGGGCATGAGTAACCAATGAGGGCATGAGCGGACGCAGCGCCTTTGACGGTTTTGGACACGTGAAGGTCTTTGGTTAGTCCGAGATTGTGCCTAATGGACACCCCATCGCGGACGTTGTCCCATCGGCTCGCGCAGCTGGCCGATGCAAGGTTGAAACGTCACAGCTAGAACAATCACAGAAGGTGCGTGATGGCAGATGCAGCCTACGGCTTGTGGCCGTTAGTAATCGTGAACACCTTGCTATTCGCGGCATTTGGATTGAGTTTCTTTCACCCACGAACAAATCGTGATTGGCGGGCGATGGGTGCATACACCGCCTTCTTGGTGGCGCTGTTCACCGAGATGTATGGCATCCCGTTAACCGTGTATCTGCTTGGGAGCTGGCTTGGGTCCCGGTTCCCGCTGCTGCGCGACACCCACGCCGGCGGGCACCTGTGGAATGACCGCGTCGGTTGGACCGGCGACCCACATCTAAGCCCCTTCCATCTCGCCAGCTATGTGGCAATCGGCGCGGGCTTCTGGCTCATCGCAGCGGGCTGGCGGCGTCTGCACGAGGCGTCCCAGGCCGATCGCCTCGCGACCACCGGACCGTATGCCTGGGTACGGCATCCGCAATACGGCTTTCTGCTCGTGATGATCGGCTTCTTGCTGCAGTGGCCGACGATCCCCACCCTGATCATGTTCCCCGTGCTGGTGTACGTTTACGCGCGACTGGCTCGCGGCGAAGAACACGCGGTGGCAGAACGATTCGGCCAGCAGTGGAGCGATTATGCGGCGCGAACTCCCGCATTTGTACCCCATATCCGCTCGCTTACGCGTAAACCGGCCCGCACGTCCCTTATTCGACGGTGATGACCGTCGCGATTGATTGGCCAGTAGGGGTGGCCGACCGGGCCCGGCGAAAACCTGGAGCTGCCCGCTGCTGCGGGCAGGCTGGCGGACGGCCGGCTCATTCGGCGCCCATCTCGTGCGGGCTGGTCGCCCACGGTGAAACACCGCCGATCGGCGGAACCGGTGCAAATCAAAGATGTAAATGATCAAAGAAAGGATGCCGATATGCCCAAGAAGGTTCGCGTCGCTGTGAACGGGTACGGAGTCATTGGCAAACGCGTCGCCGATGCGGTACAGGCCCAGCCCGACATGGAAATGGTTGGGGTCAGCGACGTGATCGCGGATTACCGGATCAAGACCGCCGTCGGGTTGGATATGCCCGTCTACGCTGCGACGGCAGCACACGCAGGCCAGATGAGGGCGGCGGGGATACCGGTGGCGGGCGCGCTGCCCGACCTCCTCGAGGCGGTGGACGTGGTCGTGGACTGCACACCGGCCAAGATCGGTGCCGCCAACCTCGACCTCTACCGCCAGCACCGGGTCAAGGCCGTCTTCCAGGGCGGCGAAAACCACGCGATGACCGGTCATTCGTTCGTCGCCCACGCCAACTACACCACCGCTGTGGGTCGCGAGACCACCCGAGTGGTGTCGTGCAACACCACCGCGACCGTGCGGACCCTGACCGCGTTGAAAGACGCAGGCCTGCTGGTGAAAGCCCGGGGCGTTCTCATTCGCCGAGCCACCGACCCGTGGGAATCCGATCACTCCGGGATCATGAACACCATTCTCCCGGAGAGCCGCATCCCGAGCCATCAAGGTCCGGACGCTCAGACGGTGGACCCCGACCTGGACGTCGTCACCATGGCGGCCAAGGGCTCGCACACGCAGAACCACCTGCACTTCTGGACCGTGCAGTTGGCGCGCCGCGCCGCTCGGGACGAAATACTCGACGCGCTGCGGGCGGTGCCACGGATCGCATTGATCCGCCAGGCGGATGGCATCGTGGCGCCCAACAGCACCATCGAATTGATGAGGGATATCGGCCGGCCCCGCGGTGACATGTACGAGGTCGGCTTGTGGGAAGACATCCTCACCGTCGACGGCACTGAACTCTTCTACACCTACACCGTCGACAACCAAGCGATCGTCATCCCGGAAAACATCGACGCGATCCGCGCCCTGTCCGGAATGGTCACCGACGCCACCGTATCCATCCGCCGTACCGATGAAACCCTGGGTGTCCGACAAGACTTCCTCGCACACCCGCGTCACGCGCAAGGAAAGACGCCGCCGGCATAGGCCGCTGAGGCTTCAAAAGCAGCCTCCGGACTCACCGGGACGGGTCAGATTGGTCGTTCCACGACACATTGGGTGACTCAAATGCTCCGAGTCGGTCACGCTAATCTGCCGCGCTGCAAGTAGAGCGGCTCGTGTGCGACAAATCAATTGACCGACGCTCCGTCTTCCGAGCGCTGTGTTGCTGATTGATTCAAGAGAGCGCTGGAGACCTGCTGCTCGGCGGCCGGCTGCGGGGCGGGGGCGTACGGGCCCGACGACGTTCGAGGACACCGAGGACCGCTTCGTGCTGCTTTACTCACATTCCGCCCTGCTAACCTTCCTTACTACTACTATGCATCATAGTAGTAGTTGCAGGTTGTGCGGTCTCGACACCGATGACAGAACTCGGCTTCGTGTTGGCCTCCCAGTGCCCTGCGCTGTCGCCGTGCATCCACCGTTCTAAGGGCCCAAGGGGGACTTTCGACCTAATACTAAGTGGCTTAGTACATCTATCGCGGGCGTTGTCGCCGGGTGCAGCATGGCGGCACACGGAAGAAGGTAACCATGACTCGTCAACAAAAGCAGCTGCTTGTCGCTGCGGCCGTGATTGCGATCGTGGTCGGATTGGTGTTCGCCGGGGTTTCGGTGTCGGTACTGCTGGGGATCGGCGCCGTGGCCGCGATGGTGTTCATGCACGCTGGCGGTCATGGCGGTCATGGCGGTCATGGCGGGGCGCCTTCCGGTCACCAGCACCCGAGCACCGAAGACCGGTCGCACTCGCAGGACGGCACGACCGGCCACTGACCCCGCGGCCCAGCGCGGAGCCCACACAGCGGTTACTCGCCCGGCCCGCCGCTCACTTTGTTGCCGGCCGCTGCGTCCGGCCCCGGCGGGTCCCAATGGAAATGCTCGCGATGGTCAAACTGGGCGCGGCGCTGCGATGAGATCGAGGTGCGCCTCGAAGCGGGCCGAGCTACGGAGGCAGCGGTAAGCGCTGTACGACAGTTCGGGATTGCGACATCCGCTCTCTTCGCTCCCACCCGGCCCGACATGCCCCAACGGGTCGACATGGGGCCCGCTGAGCATGCCGGCGCCGTGCGGGCCGACTTGCAAGCCAAACAGAGTCGATTGCAGGAGCAAATCGGCGCGGTCAAAGCGCAGTACGAAGGGTTGACGCCGGAGCAGCAGGCGGCCTTGGCTGCACCGGGCCCTGCGCCCACAGCATCCGCCGACCCCGCAGCAGGGACTCGCCGAGCGGTATGCCCGTGGTGAGATCGACGACGAGGAGTATGCGCGGCGGCTGAACACCTTGAACTCCGGTACGCCGCCGATGTCTGCGTGAGGCGCGGTGCGCGGCGGTCAGGGGCGATGAACAGATCCCGCGTGGGGCCGAGCTCCAGACCGTAACCCGGTTCAGGACATAGCCGTTGACACCGCGGCAGTTGCATGACAGCGACGCGTGGTGGCGACGCTTCCCGAGCATCGTCGTGACCCGACCGCAGACACCAGAGTCCAACGAACTCCGATGCAGGGCCGTAGGTCCCGCATCGATCTGCGCGGAAGTCAGAAACTGGCCGTAGCCCCCGGCGCAGACAACCGGGCATCTGTTGACGACGGTTGAAAATCCGGCCAGTCGCGACGGTTGAAAAGTAGGCCACCCAATCAGATTGGATGGGTGATCTCCTTGGAAGACTGGGCCTTGATCCGGCATCTTCACCTCAGCGAAGGGTTGTCGCAGCGGGCTATCGCACGGAAGCTGAGCATCGCGCGAGACACGGTGGCCAGTGCGCTGGCCAATGATGGTCCGCCGAAGTACGAGCGGGCTTCGCCGCCGTCGGCGATCAGCGAGGTGGAGCCGCGCATCCGGGCCCTGTTGACGGCGTACCCCCGGATGCCGGCGACGGTGCTCGCCGAGCGGGTCGGGTGGACGGGTTCGATCTCCTGGTTCCGGGAGCGGGTCCGGGCGATCCGCCCGGAGTACCTGCCCGCCGATCCGGTGGATCGTCTCGAGCATCCGCCGGGGCGGGCGATGCAGTGCGACCTGTGGTTCCCGGCCCCGAAGATTCCGGTCGGGTTCGGTCAGGAAGCGATGTTGCCGGTGTTGGTGATGGTGGCCGCGTTCTCGCGGTTCATCGCCGCGGTGATGCTGCCCTCGCGCCAGACCATGGATCTGGTGGCCGGAATGTGGCAGCTGCTCTCCCAGAATTTCACCGCGGCTCCGCACGAGTTGTGGTGGGACAACGAAGCCGGGATCGGACGCCGCGGCCGGTTGACCGAACCGGTCACTGCCTTGATGGGCACCCTGGGGTCGCGACTGGTGCAACTCAAACCCTATGACCCCGAATCGAAGGGCATGGTGGAGCGAGCCAACCGCTATCTGGAGACCTCGTTCCTGTCCGGACGGAGCTTCGCCTCACCCGCTGACTTCAATGATCAACTAGCTCAGTGGCTTCCAGTCGCCAACGCGCGACGGGTGCGGGTCCTCGACGGTCGTCCCATCGACTTCCTGGACGCCGATCGAGCCCAGATGCTGCCCCTGCCACCGGTGGCGCCGACCGTTGAGACGGTGACCTCGGTGCGACTGGGACGCGACTACTACGTCCGGGTGGCCGGCAACGACTACTCCGTCGACCCGACTGCGATCGGCCAACTCGTCGAGGTACACACCACCCTCACCGCGGTGACCGTGAGACGGGCAGGGCGCCTACTGGCGGCCCACGACCGCTGCTGGGCGACGCGCCAAACCCTCACCGACCCCACCCACGTCGCGACCGCCTCAGCGCTGCGACACCAGTTCCAGACCGGATCACCGCCGGCGCCAGGGGATCAGCTGGTGCGGGACCTCGCCGACTACGACCGAGCGTTCGGTGTCGACTTCACCACTGCTGCAGTCACTTCCGACGGCGAGGTGGCATGAGCATGGCCGAAGATCCCATGAAGGCCGTCCTGCACTACGCCCAAGCACTCAAGGCACCCCGCATCCGCGACTCCGCCGCCCGGCTGGCCGAGCAAGCCCGCGACGCCGGCTGGACTCACGAAGAGTATCTGGCGGCCGTTTTGTCCCGGGAGGTCTCGGCCCGCGAAGCCTCCGGCGCGGCGACCCGCATCCGATCCGCCGGCTTTCCGACGCGGAAGTCGTTGGAGGACTTCAACTTCGATCACCAACCAACGCTGAACCGGGACATGATCGCCCACCTCGGTACCGGCGCGTTCCTCGCCAAGGCCTCCAACGTCGTCCTCCTCGGGCCACCCGTTATCAACGGGTAGCAACACGCTCGAATCTATGTATGCAACAAGGGGGTTGATGCTGGGCAAGTCATCGTTGTTGCCGGTTTATCGGCGGGTGTTCTTCGACGTGAAGGAACGGCAACGATGGCGTATCCGGTGGCAGTGTCTCCTGCGGGAGGGAAGCGGACCTGGACCGTGCTTGGGGAGGACTTCGCAACGGTCGGTCCCGTCGAGGAGTGGATAGAAGCCCACCGGCACCTGTGGTCGCCGAACACGGTGCGCGGGTATGCGACGTCGTTGGCGCAGTGGTGGAGCTTCCTGGAACAACGCGGACAATCCGATGGATGGCGCGATGTCGGTGTCCCCGCATTCACGGCGTTTCTGTCCTGGCAGCGCAATGGCCGCACAGTTGAGCATCGGCTGGCCGAGTCGGACCAGGCACCGACCGCTGCAACACTGGAAGTTCGCCTTGCAGCATTGATTTCGTTCTACCGCTGGCATCAGGCAGTATCCGGTGTGGCGGTAGCAGGACAGCTACTTCGAGGAACTCCGCGACAGCGACCGGCCCGGGGCTTGCTGGCGCATCTGGATGCGCGGTCGGCCCCGGCGGCATCCTCGCTGGTGCGGGTGCGCCGCGACCGACGCCGCGACAGACCGCCCTTGCTGCTGCCCGAGCAGATCCAGGCGGTCCTGGATGGCTGCGCGGTCTTCGATACCGAGTCCGGTTCGTGGCAAGGAAACCTGCGGGACCGGTTCGTGTTCGCCCTGCTGGCCGAGACCGGGATGCGTCTCGGGGAGGCGCTGGGTCTGCGGATCGGCGAGTTCGTGCTCGGCCGCGGCGATACCGCGTATGTGCAGATCGTGCCTCGCTCGGATAACCCCAACGGGGCGCGGGTGAAGATGATGCGACCGCGACGAGTCTATGTTGGGGCTGACCTCGAGCGGCTGTTCGCCGATTATCTCACCGACATCGCCTGCCGGGCAGCCGAATCCGGGATCGGTCTGATGGACACATCGCCGCTGCTGGTGAATGTGGCCAGACCACCGTTGTTGGCCGCATTGCGGGAGACGACGGTCCGGGAGAAAGTGGCCACGCTGCGTCGGCGGGGCATCGGACCACTCGGGTGGACGCCGCACTGGTTCCGCCACACCCATGCCACCGCCTTGTTGCTCGCCGGGACGCCGGAATGGGTGGTCTCCCGGCGTCTTGGCCACGCTCATGTGCAGACCACCCTTGACCTCTACGGCTGGGTCCGCGACGACGAAGCCCTGCGAGCGGCAGCCAACTGGGCTTCCTACGCCAGCAGCTGGCGGGTGGCCGAATGATCGACGAGCATAGCCACCTGCGGCTGCGCAGTGCCGACCACCTCGATCCGATCTGGCGGCTCTGGGAAGGGCTGCCAGCACAGTGGCGTGGCCCCGTGCTCGGGCCCGGTATCCAGAACTGGGCCTCGATCACCGAGAACGATTGGCCGCATCTGGACCTGAGCGGACTGCCCGTCCCGTTCGCCGCGGAGCTGGCGTGGATGGCGCACTGGCAGGCCAGTGATGGCACCCGCGTCTCGGTGTTGGCGATGGCGCAGTTGGCCAACATGATCCGGCGGGCCGTCGCCGAAGGCCGTGATTTCCCCTCATCGATCCGGGCGATGGATTACGACGCCGCCGCGGCGTTGCAGAGTGATGGACGTCTGCCCGGACAGTCTCGGGTGGCAAACGTGGCTGATCCTGTGCGCCGTCCTTGTCGTGCTGTGGGCCGCCGCCATCGCGGGCGCGACGGCGCTGTTCCACGCTTCTGGGCGGCCGTCCCGCAGCCGGCGGCGGGAGGCACTGCAGGAGACTGTGCGCAGCGGCCACACCGGAGCGGACTGACTGGTCAGCGACGCGGCGGACGTAGCGCTCCCCGGGAAAGTGTCAGTATTCGATCAAGCGCGTGACGTAGGGCGTCATGCCGGAGCTGCGTACGGGTGAGATTTTGACTACTGACCCGGTGTAGGGGGCTTCGAGCATCATGCCGTCGCCGAGGTACATGGCTTCGTGCTGGCTGGCGTTGGGGCCGTAGAAGATGAGATCCNACTGACCCGGTGTAGGGGGCTTCGAGCATCATGCCGTCGCCGAGGTACATGGCTTCGTGCTGGCTGGCGTTGGGGCCGTAGAAGATGAGATCCCCGCGCTGCATCTGCGATGACGGTACTTTGCGGCCGGCGTTGTACTGAGAGCCGGAGTAGTGGTCGAGTTTGATGCCTACGCCTGCGAAGGCGTAGAGCATGAGGCCGGAGCAGTCGAAGCCGACGGTGTTGGCTCCTTGATCGATTCCCCGAGAGGGCCCGTTGGCGTTGCCGCCGCCCCAGGAGTAGGGGACGCCGAGTTGCGACATGGCTCGTCGGATCACGAATTCAGAGGCTTGGCGGCCGTACAGGCGGGGGATGCGTCCGTTGGTGATTCCGGGATCTGCGGCGGCGGTCGCGGGGGAGAGGATGCCGAGTTTGACGAGGAAGTTTCGGCCCATGTCGGCGGTGAGTTGCAGCGAGGTCGCCATGATTTTGAGGACGGCGTTGATGATGGCTATCGGATCGCCGGCCACATTGGCACTGGGCACCATCGGCAGTGTGGTGTCCCACTGGCCGGCGCCCGAGCTGTCTGCCGGTGCCGGACTGGTGCGGTCCCATTGGCCGCTCGGCGGGACTGCGGCGCCGGGTTGCGCGGCCGTGGGCTGGTGTGCGGTAGCTGCTACCGGTCGGGCAGTAGTCAGTCGGGTTTGTGCGGAGTCGCGTTCGGCGGCCAACCGGGTCAGGTCGGACTGTTGATCGGTGAATGCGCGTTGCGCGCCAACGAGTTCGGTGACTGCGGCGTCCTGTCGCCGTTGCGCTTCGGCCGCTGCTGCGTCGGCGTCCAGCCGGGCCTGCTTGGCGGCCGAGAGTTGGTTGGCGCGTTCAGTCTGGCTTCGGCGAAGATCGTCTTTGACCCTGCCGAAAGCAAGGAGATAGGTCTGCTGCGTCGAGGCTGCCGAGAGGATGTCTTCAGGGCTGCTTGCCAGCGGCAGCGCGCGGGAGGGACCGTTCATGTAGCTGGAGGCGGCGAAATCGTCGAACCGCTGCTGCGTGGCGTCGATGGCGGTCTGGCTGTCGACGAGTGCTTTCTCGCTGTCTTCGAGTGTGCGGTGCGCCTCGGTGACCGCCTGGCGGGCGGTGGCAAGCTCCACCAGGGTCCGATTGACGCTCTCCTGTTTGTGTTGGATGTCCGCGCCGATATCGGCGACGTGCTGGTTGGCTTCGGCAACGGCAGCGACAAGTCCTGCGACCGTTTCGTTGTCACCATCAGGTTCGCTTCCGTGGCCGGCCGTTGCGATGCCCGAGGTGTGAAGCACCAGCACCGCAAAAATCACCCCGGTGGTGAGAAGTGAAGTGAGGCGCCGCATCAATTCTCCTGTGGGTGGCTGCCGGTAGCCGCGAGTCGGGCAGGGCGGTGCGCCGACGTGCCATGTCGGACGATCTACAAGCTATGAGTACGAAGTTGATCAGTACGTAGTCGGAACGTACATCACTGCGGCATCAGGAGAAACACCTGTCACAGTCACAACTCGGTAACACCTGACCAACCGGCGGCATTTGCTGTTGACTCGACGGGTCGGTGCCATCGGCTGGATCAGGAGTGGGCACGCCGGGGCGGGATCGATATCAGTGGCGTAGCCGCGGTGAGGTCCCCGGCATTTGGGCTGTTGGCGGCTACATTGGGAGGCTGCAGGGTGCCGCGCTGTGCGCATCGGCCACCTCGTCAGAGCGGGGCAGGAGTTGCGGCGGATGGAACAGCGAGGATTCGGCGATCTCGAAGCGATGATCATGGACTGGGTGTGGGATCACCAGGAGCCGATCACCGTGCGTGAGGTATTCGAGGACCTGTCCCAGCAGCGACCTATCGCGTACACGACTGTGTTGTCGACCATGGACAACCTGTATCGCAAGCGGTGGCTCACACGGCAGCGCAACGGCAAAGCCTATGTGTACCGGGCGGCGATGAGTCGTGCGGAGCGGTCAGCGCGTCTGATGAAAGCTGCCTTCGACTCCGGCGGCGACACCAACACTGTGCTGGCTTTTTTTGTCGAGCAGATGAGTACAGAGCAGTCGGCGCAGCTGAAGGCGGCGCTGAGTAAAGGTCGGCGATCATGACGACTGCTGTGTGGCTGGTCCTCTACGGCGCGGTGTTGGCGTGGCTTGCTCCGCCGGTACTGCGGCGCCTTACTGCTGGTGGGGTGAGCCCGGCCATGGGTGTGGCCGCGTGGTTGGCCACTGTTGTCGCCGTGCTTGTGGCGTGGCTGGCGGCCGTGGTGCTGGTGGTCGACTCGACGTAGTGCCCTGAATGGCTCGGTGGTGACCCTCTGTCTGGAACTGTTCGGGTTCTCTGATCACACGCCGCTGGCGGGACGCCTCGGGTCTATAGCTCTCATCGGTGGGGGGTTGCTGACCTCGGGGGTGGTGGCGCTGCGACTGGGACGCTGTTTGGCCAGACTGCGCACGCGAAGTCATGAGCACGCACACGCCGCGCGGATCGTTGGTCGGCCTACTGACCATCCCCACGTCGTTGTCGTCGAGGCGGACCTTCCCGCCGCCTACTGCGTCATCGGCCGCCCCCACGCCATCGTCGTCACCTCGGCGGCCGTAAAATCGTTGGACCGAGCGCAATTGAAAGCGGTTCTGGCGCATGAGCATGCGCACCTATCGGGGCATCATCACCACATTCTGATGGTGTTGCGTGCCCTCGCAGCCACCTTGCCCCATCTTCCCCTGTTCGCGGGCGCGCATCAGGCTGTGGCGGAACTACTAGAGATGTGCGCCGACGACACCGCTGCTCGTCGCGTCGGCACTCGTCCATTACTTACGGGTTTGCTTGCACTCGCCGGTCACCGACCTCCTGTCGCCGAAGGTCTGGCCGCGGCGGCAACGGCGGTCATCACCCGCGCCGAGCGGCTAGTCACCCCGACGCGTCGGCACGTGCGGTGGCGCCACCGCGCTCTCCTTACTGTCGCCATCGCCACCATGCTCGCCACCCCGGCATTCATCCAGGTGCTCTGCCACCACTAGGCGCTACCCAGCTTCCGGGCCGTCGCCGCCGAGGCGCATTCCACAGGACGAGGGACGATTCGGCGCCCGCTGTTGGCCTATCCAGCAAAGGCTCGTCTGACTGCCCAGCGCCAACGTCCAGAGCGGAAATTATCTACGGAGTCAAACCGTAGATGACCAGTGCAAAAGATGGCTCGCCGAGATGGATTGGTCGCACGCACGGCGTCGAAATGAGCCGTACAGCAATGCTATCGGGCGAATGCGGTGAGTGCGTTGGCCGTTTCGCGCGGGTCGCCGGAGATGGCGGTCGCGGGCAGGTCACGACACGGCGTCAAGTCAACCGACGGCCCTAGGGTCGGCGATCCGCTGCTACAGTCGGCAACATCGTGAGGTACATCGACGCGAGTTCCCCGCAGCGCCGACGCGCAGTCGTCGCTGCATTGCTCGCGTTCTGGATCGTCATCGTGGCTGCGGAATGGGCGCTGCCGGGAATCGAGGCTGCGCCGGCCCATGGACCCCACCCCCTTGCGAGTGCGGTGGGCGCGCCGGTGGCCGTCCAGCTTGATCATCCGCACATCTCCCAGGGTGGCGTCGCGCCGTCGCCGGAATCTTTCGCCGAGGCTGTCTTGCCGCGAGGAACGGTCACGCTGATCGCCTTGGCCTTAGTCAGCGCCTTGGCTGTGCTGCCGGCGTTATGGCGCTACGCGCCGCTGACACCTATCCGCGGCCCACCGCGCTCACCCGTCGCACAAACCGGCCGAGACGTGCTCGTCCGGCTCTGCATCGCGCGTCGCTGACTGGCCAGCGTCAGGCCTCGTGTCGTGAACCGAGGCCGGTGACCGCTGCCCATGATCAGCAGCTGCGCGACCAGTCGCGCCGTCAAACAGAAGCGACATCCACGACATGAATCACGCCCTTTCGATCCACCATGCCCAGGACACAGACCGATTCGAGCAACTGCGGCTGGGCCGCTATGAGCGGCCGGCTACGATGGTCGGGCAGACGCCCGTCTTGAGGATCGGCGCGCCGTTCACCGCCGCAGAGCACGGCTTCTGGGCCAAACTCGAAGGCTTCAATCCTGGCGGCATGAAAGACCGGCCTGCACTGCATATGGTCGAACGTGCGCGCTCTCGCGGGAAGCTCGTCCCGGGCGACCGTATCGTCGAGTCGACCAGCGGCACTCTAGGATTGGGGCTTGCGCTGGCTGGAACTGTGTACGGTCACCCCGTCACCTTGGTCACCGACCCCGGCATGGAGCCGATCATCCAGCACATGCTCGCCGCGTTCGGCGCGCACATCGAATTGGTCACTGAGCCTCACCCGCGCGGCGGCTGGCAACAGGCCCGTACCGAACGCGTTCATGAGATTCTGGGCACTGATCCGCAGGCGTGGCATCCCGACCAGTACAACAATCCGGACAATGTGGAGGCCTACCGCGGGCTGGCTATGGAACTGATTGAGCAGCTCGGGTCTGTCGATGTGTTGGTGTGTTCGGTCGGTACCGGGGGACACTCGGCAGGGGTGGCACGGGTCCTGCGGGAATATAATCCCGGCCTGCGGTTGATCGGCGTCGACACGGTGGGCTCTACCATCTTCGGGCAACCCGCGACGACCCGGCTGATGCGTGGCCTCGGCTCAAGCATCTACCCCGGCAACGTCGACTACGCGGCCTTCAACGAGGTGCACTGGGTCGCGCCAGCGGATGCGGTATGGGCCTGTCGAACTTTGGCGGCCACCCACTATGCCAGTGGCGGGTGGAGCGTCGGCGCGGTCGCGGTGGTGGCGGGGTGGGCTGCGCGTCGCAGCGACCCGGGCACCACGGTCGCCGCGATCTTCCCCGACGGCCCACAGCGCTATTTCGACACCATCTATAACGACGATTACTGCCGCACCCACGGCCTGTTGGATAAGGCGCCGCCGAACGAACCGGCCACCATCGATCACCCGCTGCGACACGTGGTTAAGGCCTGGACGCGGTGCCCTGTAGTCGTCGACCCCACGCAGGTGGTGCCACGATGACACTGCTGTCCGGGTTCGGCAGTTTCGGCTGGCCAAGCCGCATGCTGATGATCAACCAATTCGGGATCAACCTCGGGTTCTACATGCTCATGCCGTACTTGGCCGGCTACCTGGCTGGGCCCCTGGGTTTGGCGGCATGGGCCATCGGGCTCGTTCTCGGGGTGCGCAACTTCTCCCAGCAAGGCATGTTCATCATCGGCGGCACGTTGGCCGATCGCCTGGGCTTCAAGCCCCTCATCGTGAGTGGATGCGTGCTGCGCACGGCAGGATTCGGGCTTTTGGTGTTCGCCGACTCGCTACCGGCGGTGTTGGTCGCCTCGGCGGCAACGGGTTTCGCCGGTGCCCTCTTCAACCCAGCTGTGCGTGCATACTTGGCCGCCGACGCGGGCCCGCGACGGCTGGAAGCGTTCGCGCTGTTCAACGTGTTCTATCAGGCCGGCATCCTCGCCGGGCCGCTGGTGGGCTTGGCGTTGATGTTTGTCGACTTCAAGATGACTGCGGCTGCCGCGGCCCTGGTTTTCGCGGTGCTGACGGTGGCGCAGCTGTTCGCACTGCCGCAGCGCGCAGTGGCGCCGACACCGGAAAAGACTTCGGTGCTGCAGGATTGGCGGGCGGTCGCGGCCAATCGTTCGTTCCTGCTGTTCGCCGCGGCCATGATCGGCTCCTATGTCCTGTCGTTTCAGGTATACCTCGCGATGCCGCTACAGGCGCGGTACCTGTTTCCGCAGAACGACTCCGTCGTCACAGCGATGATCTTCGTGGTCTCCGGAGTGGTGGCGGTGCTTGGGCAGATGCGCATCACACGCTGGTTCGGGCGGCGTTGGGGTTCGGGGCGCTCACTGGCGATCGGGATGCTGATCCTGGCGCTGTCGTTCCTGCCGCTCATCGCGTTGCCCGATGACGAGCGAGCCGGCCGTGTCGCGGCCGCCACAGCGCTGCTGATCGCCACGGCCGTGCTGGCGGTCGGCTCCGCTGCGGTGTTCCCGTTCGAAATGGATACCGTCGTGTCCCTGGCCGATAATCGGCTCGTCGGAACGCATTACGGTTTTTACAACACGATCGTCGGCGTCGGCATCCTGGTCGGCAACCTGGCAACAGGGTCGTTGATGCAACTCGCCAGAGAGCTTGGGCAGCCCGAACTTCTGTGGGTGTTGTTGACAGTCATCGGATTGCTGTCGGCGGCTGCGCTGTACCGCCTGGATCAGCGAGGACGACTGGGATCAACGCCGAAGGCCGTTGATGACGCGACCCGGCGCTGAAATGTCCCGGTCGGCGCGTCATCTACGTAGCAACTACGTAGGTAGCGGTAGACTATCTCTCGCGGGCGGCGCAGGATGCGCGGGCGCGCTTTAGTTTTCGTGAACGGCTGGGAGAGTGCCACGACGATCGAGTCGCACCGTGTTGTCGCTGGTTCCGTACCGCCAGTGGCGGCCGCCGGCCGCATCCGTGTACTCCTCGTTGAGCCGCGACGCATCTATGCGGCCACCGTCGCGCGACACCTTCGTGCCGACGATTTCGCGGTGGAGGTGGCCTACTCGCCGCGTGCTGCGATCATAGGTCTGCACGAGGGTGATCCCGATGTGGTCGTGGTGTGCGTGGGCGCGCAGGGCCGGGGCACGGCCATGCTTGACCGCATTCGTCAGGAGACGCAGGTCGGCGTGGTCGCTCTCAGCGACGGCGATATTGCGCCGCTGCTCGTGAGTACCGGGGCCGTCTGTGTGGGCGACATCGCGGCGCTGAACGTGCGAATTCGGCTGGCGCTGAGGCACTGCGGTGTCAGTGGCGAACCACGTGGCGGCTACTACGGCGAGGTGATGCATCGCCGGGAATTCGGAGATCTCCTTATCGATATGGTCGCACGCCGGGTGTCTCTGCGCGGCGAGGCGCTGTCACTTACCCGAACGGAGTTCGAGATCCTGTCCACGCTGGCAGAGAGTCCGGGCGAACCGGTGACGTGTCGTCACCTGCAGCTGAGCCTGTGGGGGGATGCCTCCGACGGTGGCCGGTCCACGCTGGGGGTGCACGTGGGCAATCTTCGGCGCAAGCTGGGTGAGGACCCGCATTCACCGCGGTATCTGCGTACGGTGCGCGGTACCGGTTACTGTCTCACCGGCTGAGTGGGGGCGGCGAGTGCCTGGTGCGCCGCAGTGATGCAGCTGGTGGCAGATTGCGGCGAGGACTTAGCTTTCGATGATGCGAACGACGTAGGGCGTCATCCCTGACGTGCGCACTGGGGAGATCTTGATTGGCACGCCGGTCTNCAGATTGCGGCGAGGACTTAGCTTTCGATGATGCGAACGACGTAGGGCGTCATCCCTGACGTGCGCACTGGGGAGATCTTGATTGGCACGCCGGTCTGCTGTGCCTCGAGCATCTGCCCGCCGCCGAGATAGATAGCTTCGTGCTGGCTCCCCCCGGGGCCCCAGAACAGGAGATCGCCCCGCTTCGCTTGGGAGGGTGGCACCTTGCGGCCGGCGTTGTACTGGTCACCGGACCATCGCGGGAGCAGCACTCCGACGCCGGCGAACGCGAACCGTGTCAGGCCTGAACAGTCAAACCCCACAGTGCCGGCCCCCTGGTCGACGCCGCGGCTGGGACCGGTGAGGCTGCCCCCACCCCAGGAGTAGGGAATACCGATTTGCGTTCCTGCCCTGCGGATTACGTACTCGATCGCTTGCGCACCATTGACCCGGTTTCCGCGCACGCTGGTCGACGGATCCGCGGCCGGACTGACGACTCCCAGGCTGCTGAGAAAGTTGCGACCCATGCTCATGGCGGTCTGCGTCGCCATGGCCGTGGCCTGAAGAGAGGCGTTCGCGATGGCAACCGGATCACCGGGAGCGCCTGCGCTCGCCACCTTGGGAAGCAGTGGGTCCCACGGACCGGCAGCAGGTTGGGCCGACGCGACCGGTGCACACGCGACGAAGAGCAGCACGACGATGCTGAGGACACCGGGGAGCCGCCGAACGCGTCTCGCACCGCGCATCGCCGGGTCAGACCGGTCGGCGCCGGCACTTGCCGCACTCCTGCTCCGGACGTCTGATTTCATGTCTTCTCCTCGGTGCGCCGCGCGGTGTCCTACTTCGTGCACCAATAGCGGGGCTGAAACGCATACGTACGGCGCAGCACCAAAATACGTAGCTCCTACGGAGAAAAGCCTAACTCACAAAAGCCCCACCAGTAACAGTAGCCACATAATTACAATGGTGAAATTCGCTGCGGCCGTTCACATTGAACGCGGAAAGCGCTGGGCAGGAGCCGTTCCGCGGCCGGGAATACGTGCGCCAATGGTGCGCGGATTGGTGCGCATGCGCGTATCTCGGAGAGGAGTTCTATGGCCGTCGTTGAGGGCAACGATTCTGCCCAGGAGAGGTCCTATGACGCCTCGTCGGCGTAGCGCCGCGATGTGTTCATCGGGGAGTCTGTGGGCTTCAGCGATGCCAGCAGCTGCCCGTGCAGCAGCGGCGTCTAACAGCTGACCTAATGCGCTGCAAGAGAAAGGGGTTTCGCTGTCCGGCACCGATGCCATGTCGGCTCAGGTGTCGAGCACTTGTGCTGCTTAGCCTCGATCCACCGATAAATTGGTTGGTCGTGGGGTGTCGGAATGAGGAAAGTGCCCCTTGAGCTGGGAGGATTGGTGTTCTCTACGCATCAATCAGGCCAGTTCAGAAAGG
>NZ_JYNL01000064.1 GCF_001044235.1 Mycolicibacterium chlorophenolicum
GGGTCCAG
Organism: Mycolicibacterium chlorophenolicum; assembly: GCF_001044235.1. Taxonomy (GTDB): domain Bacteria; phylum Actinomycetota; class Actinomycetes; order Mycobacteriales; family Mycobacteriaceae; genus Mycobacterium; species Mycobacterium chlorophenolicum. Next base: position 9 of record NZ_JYNL01000064.1, read on the forward strand.
ATCAAGCCGTCACGACGCCACGCCGAAGCCCGGGTGGGTCCCGAATCAGACCGTCACACTGGTCCCGAATCAGACTGTCACCGCCAACCGCTGGGATGCCGGTGACGTCCGGGAGGTCTTCCACGCCACTCGCAGTCGTGCTGAAGCGGCCTTCGAGGCCGCGGACGGCATCGCTGAGCTACCGGCTTTCGGAACGTGGGGCGGTGAGGCATCTGAGGCAGCCAAAGAATCGATCGGTCAGGTCCGCAAGGATCTCGACGCGCACGGCAACGAAGCACTCGCCGTCGCTCAGGCGGCCCGCAAAGCTGCCGACGACGTCGAGGCGGTCAAATCCCGCCTGACGCAACTGCGAGCCGACGCCACCAGCGCCGGCTTCGAGATCGATCCAATCAGCAACCAGGTCTTGCTCGGCCCGGCACTGGAAGCCAACATGGTCGAGGCATTGGCTGCCGAGGCGACACGACAGGAGCTACAAGCGCGCGTGACGGCAATTCTGGCCGAGGCCGCACGCGTCGACCAGGAACTCGCCAGCGCAATCGCCATGGCGACAGGTGCAGAGCTGATCCCAGAGGGGCCACACTCGAACGACCCCGCAGTGCAGGACATGCTGACTGATCCGCCCGAGGATCCGCAACAGTTCCACGACGCCTGGGAAAACCTGAGCCAAGAACAAAGGGATTGGCTGTACGAGCAGGACCACGCCATCGGCAACCATCCCGGCATGCCCTTCGAGGACAAAGACCATTACAACCGGATGCACCTCAGCGAGCTGCAGGCCGCCAATCAAGCCGAGCTGGACCGCTTAGCCAAAGAACATCCCGGGTGGACCGATGGTCGACCTGACACGCCCAACCCCAGCCCGCCAGGCTTCCAGGAGTGGAAAGCACAGTGGGACAACGCAAACAAGACGCGACAGGGATACGAGCAGGTACAGCGGGCGCTGGAATCACCTGATGGTTTGCAGCGCTACCTTGGCGTCATTGATGACCAGGGCCACGCCGCGGTGTCGATCAACAACCCTGACACGGCCATCAGGAACGGCACGTTTGTTCCCGGTACCGGACAAGACCTGAGCCGACTTGAATACAGCGCGTCGAAATCGGAAGCAATGCTGCAGGCAACGCTCGAAGCCGACCGCAACCTCAAGGTTGGAGATGTTTCGATGACGACCTGGATGGGCTACGACCGCCCAATGAGCATCCTCACCGATGCCCCGTCGCCTAGCTTTGCGCATGACGGCGCCGCGGCGCTGGACGACTTCCAAGCCGGGATGCGCGCCTCACATGACTTGGCCGCTGGCCCGTCCGTCAACACAGTGATCGGTCACAGTTACGGTTCAACCCTGGTGGGTGCAGCTGGACTGGACGGTCACCTTGATGCCAATAATGTTGTGGCCGTCGGTAGTCCCGGTGTGCTCGCGGACCATGCGAGCGACCTCAGCCTGGCCCCCGATGCGAACGTCTTCGCGTCACGCGCCGAGAACGACCTCATTGGCATTGCCACCTACGCAACACTCGGTCCAGATCCAATGGGTCAGGGCTTCGGCGCGATTCCGTTCGAGGCGGCGCCCGGGGCGGCCGGGCCTTTCGGCACGCCAACGATCGACGCCCACAGCAGCTATTGGTCTCCCGGCAATCCCGCGCTCCTCAACATGGGGCGCATTATTGCCGGCAGGACCGATGTCACCCCACCCACGTTCACACCATGACTGGACAGGACCGCATGATTCGAGTCATCACGATCGCTACTGTGGCAACGCTCCTGGTTGCTGCATGTTCGACGTCCGAGCCTGAATCACTCGGTCCGCCGGTACCGACAGGTGCCACTGAAATACCTGGAGGGCCAATGGAACCAACACCTATCGTCCCGTCGCCCGTCGTCCCGGAGAGTCAGCGACAAGCGCAGGACACGATCAATCGCTATTTGTCCGACACAGTCAACGCCATGCCCACGGGGAGCACGTTGGACGGAACCCGCTACATCGTCGGAGACGGCACCTCCTTCTGTGAAGACAACCCCAGCGGAGACGACCCGCCGGTCAGGGTGACCGACTGGCGCGACGTCGAACCGCCGGAGGGAACGGACTTCGCCGGGCTCATTGATCAGACAGGCGCACTCTGGAAGAGCTGGGGTTGGCAGGTGCTTGAGCGGGACGGGTTCGATAAGCCGAACCGATTCGGTTACGCGCCAGACGGATACGTGCTTCAGATCAGCGCACGTCCGGATCCGACCCAGCCACCATCGCTGATCGCCTCCTCGCCGTGTTTTCCCGAGAGCCGACGTGACAACGGCGTTCGCAAGATTCCGGTGATTAGCCAAACCCCTTGATCCGCCTCAGCGCTCGATTACCGGCAATGTAGAGCATCCTCAATTCGTTGCTGCTCAGTCGTCCAGCCGGAGTAAGCAGCGTGCCTCGCGAGGGTTGCGAGGGAGAAATCGGGCGCAGGTCTTGACCACGAGCGAGACCGCTGAAGCGGCGGACACCAAATTTGCACTTACCTGCAGACCTTGCAACAAATCTGCGCAATACTGCCCGTCAGAACTGCTACGCTCGGAGGAGCGTTCCTTAGCTGAACCCACTGCGCGAGGGTTGCGGTTGACGATTGCCCGTCCTATCTCGACGCTCGGATCAGCAAACTGGCAGCAGCGACAGGTCATTGCACCTCGCCCGGCACATTGTCGAGGAGGGCTTCGAGCTCAGGAGGGCCTAGACGTTGCGCCTGTGAGGCCTTGTCGTTGTCATCGAACTCGATGCCCTCGCCGATCAGTATCTCCATCGGATCGCGGATGTCCGCCGGGTCATGCCATTGAAATTTGAAGCTTATGGACCCGTCGCTGCTGAGAACGCGGTACGCGTTCGTTACTGCCGGGTCGTGGGCGATGTGATTAGCGGTCGGCTGTGCCGCCGTTCCGGCTAGTTCAGCCAGGTCGCCGTAGGACGTCCACGACCCGGCCGGCAGCGCCGAAACCGCTTCATCGACGCGTGTCCAATCGAACCCAGAGCGCGCGGTCACAACTCCCGGCACAGGGGCGGACCACAATTCGATCGCGGCATCGGCGAGCACCTGCGAACGCTTCTGAATCTCGTCGACTCCCCACTGGGTAGCTGCGGCGAGTTGCTCGTTCAGCTTGAGGTCCGAATCTTGCAGAATCTCCTGCTTGCGCTCAAACAGCTGGTTCGAGAGCTTCGAGTTCCACGCCGTCAACGTCAGGTTCCCCAGCGTGTGGCCAAGTCTCTCGAAGACTTCGCGCGGATCGTGCCCCGCATCCGTCAACTGCTTCTTCCACCCGTCGCTAAGGGTCTGCGGCATCACGTGTTCGATCGACAGCTTGGCCGAGTCAAAGTCAAGATCAACCTCAGCCCGCAGATGCGACTCTAGGCGCTGAAGAACCAACCGCTGCTGATGGGGTCGCCCATTCGAGTAGTAATGCACGGTGGCGATGCCATCCCGAACACGATCGTCGTCGGGCCACCGTTTGTCCCGTGACAGCTCCCGACGCAACGCCACGTCAATCGGCTCACCCGGGGGAAGATTCCCGATTACAGCAATGAAGAGCCGGTTCAAGACGTTCGTCGGCACGTCGACGACGTAGCGCCTGACGATGAAGGACTCGATAGCTTCGAGGCACGACTCGGCCTGCCCACTGGCGACGCGGCCTGCATCCTTTTCGGAGTAGATGTGCAGCAGCAACGGATAGGTCGTGCCGGCGCCCCAGCTACGCAAGAATGCCAGGTGCCTCAGCGCCTTCTTGCTGAGTCCCAGATCAGATGCCGTGGAACTCGGGTCTGCAGGTTGCAAGAAGAGGGAGTAGTAGGCGCCTCGCCGCGCGAGCCGCTTAACGTGATCTTCGAGGAAATCGAGATCAGCTGCCGACGGTTCTAGGCGACCTCGTGCCGCTCGGTAGACATCGCCTTGTTTGATGAACTCCCCCGTCGACTGGAGGTCGTCGCGAACAAGCCCCTCCAGGCCCTCCACCCCGAGTGCCTTTTCGAGCGGACGCCAGTGCTGCGTATAGACGGTGTTCGAGCGCGGCCCCAGCGCCATGAACAGGTAGTTTCGGAGCAGGTCGGATTGGGTCAGTCCTACTCCCGTAGCGTTGATGGACTCAAAGATCTTGTGGGGTCGCTCGCCTTCGGAAACAGTCACGAAGACCAGCGCCAATCGGTCGCCGATCGTCGTCGCCAGCCGTTCTGGGGCCAGCTCGCCGGCTTCGCGGAGCGCGCTGATCTTCCGGTGGAAGAATCGATAGGCGTTCACTATCGCGCTGTGTCCGGACACGTTGAGTGGATCGGTCAGCACCGTCCAGTAGGGAGCAGCATCCTCGTCGCCCGGTACCAGACGCGCCCATTTAGCTGAACCCTTCGGCTCCGTGTCATTGATCAGGTACTTCTTGTTCAGCCGGTCGAACTGATCAGGATCGTCGAGCGCCGCGACATCCCGCAATGCTGCGAGCGCGACGGATAACGTCGTGAGACGCTGCTGACCGTCGACGACGCGAAACTCGCGGAAGTCGTGCAGCGGGTCGGCGTCCTTCTCAACCGCCACGATGCTGCCGATGAAGTGCTTCGGGATCGCGCTCCCGTCCGCGAGCGCTCGGTATTGCTCGGCGATGTCTTGCCACAGATCTTCCTGCTGACCTGTCTTCCACCGATAGTGCCGCTGGTACAGCGGCACCTGAAACTGGCGGTCCTGCGTCATCAGATCGCGGAAGGTCCCCTCCTTGGCACGCATCTACCGGAGGATAGCTGCTGCTTTGCCCTAACGATCCGAGCGAGAGCAACTAGTCGAGGACGGCCCCTCTGCCGCAATGTTCGACTGCCAGGCGCCTGCCTGCAATACTCACCGGCGACTTCGTGCCGCCTTTACGTTCGTAGCTGCGTCGGCGTGTTTGGATAGTGGCTGCAAATGCGTGAATATTTGGGGGACCTACGTTGACCAGTCCGACGGCCAAGACGTGCAAGGTGCGATTTTTCGAGCTCCGACTGCTACCTGACGACACCCAGGCGCCCGGACAACGCTGGTCGCAGATCCTTCGTAACCTTCAAACAACCAGCAACTGCGGTCGAGTCGGCGCGCATGAGTGTGAGTACAACGGGGTCACACTCGAGGGATTGCCGCTCATCGAGGGCAACGAACCCGCGACCGCCATTGCAGTGGGACGGACGGTCACGCCTCGTCAACGAAATTTGCTGACTTCGGCCCGCAGCGACCTTCCCGTGGACGCCGACCACGAACCCGTTGAGGAAGCCTTCGTTTCCTTCTTCCCAAACAATGTTGTGGGGATCGTCTTGTCGACCATTTCCGCGCCCTCTCATGTCGCCGTAGCGACATGGCTTAACACAGTCACTCCGCCCCGCTTCGCAGGTCAGTCCGCACTCTGGCACGCCGTGCCTGTCGTTGATCGGGAGAAGTACTTAACGATCGCCGAGGCACGCGAGGTGACGTCGGTGACCTTCGCATTGAAGCCCGAGAACGTTCCTGCAACAAGCGGAACAGTCCTTGGGGGTTTTCTAACGGAGGGTCGACAGTATGGCCACGGCGTTCGGATCGAAGTGAAAATTACCGCTGGACGCGGTCGACCTGGCGAATCCAGCAGGGAGTCAGCTCACCGACTAGCGCGGGATCTAGTCGGACTGCACACGGCAGGTGTGGACCTCGAAAAAGCTCAGGCGAACGTTCGACGCGCTTACGGAGAAGCAGTTGAGCCGATCGATATCCTGCACCATCGGCTGGCACGTGAGGTGGAAATACCAGTTACGGATGGTCGATCGCTCGATCAAACATCAGTTTTCCGGGAAACACGCTCCGCATACAGAGACTTGGAAGCTGAAATTCTCGCTGCCATCGGGTTGTCGTAGGCCCCCTATACCCTTCCAGCAAGACGGAGGTAACGGCGAATGACGACGCGGGCGGGGGCAGGTTCCCAATCATGCTGCGGTCGCTAGGAGGGCGTTTGGCCTTGGCCGGCGTGGGATTCGCGGCTTACAAGATCGTCGAGCCTTACGTGTGGATCGAGCTTCAGGATCAGGTCGCGCCGACGATGTTCGCCATGGCGGGTGTCCTCGGCGTACTTGCCGGTTTTGCGGCGACGGCGGTTGTATTCGTGGCAGCCGCCAACGGCCCCGGCATTGAACAAATGCGCCTAAATCACGGGCGTCGCCTTACCAATGCACTGCTAAGCACAGTTGTAACGTTGTTGGTCAGCGCAGTCGGACTAGTATTTTGCGGTCTTTTTGCGAACGGGTGGGGAGCAAAAGGGGCTGCAAGCGCACTACTGGTTGCTCCGCTTTACGATGTTTTACTTGTCTTCGTTGCACTGAGAACTGCAATCAATTCGGCCGGAACGCCGAAGCGCTCCGCACAGGACCCAAACACTCTGTGATGCAGGAAAATTCGGCGTCAACGATGCCGCGTTCCGCGCTCTTACGGAACTCGGCGTCATTCCGAGGAACCTCAGCGGTAGCAAGAGGAATGCGGAGCTGAATCTTCGCGAGCGGGAAATGCCCGATCAACGGAATCCGAATCACCGGGCCAAGTGCAGGCGACAGTCGTTCAACCTTCGGCCGTCCTGCGCGAAAGCATGGGTGAGATCCGCAAGGAGACCGCCCCTACAGGCTTGGCGATCTGCTGCACCGCTTCGTTGTCTTCAATCGCGCCGGCAATTCTCTCTAACCACCCGACCGCTGCCGAAACACTGCGCCGAGCCACCACCGATCTAAGCACCGAAAGATTCCTGTACCGCCTCGATCCTCACAGCGAGCCCTACTGCGGCCGTCACCTTCGCGAGGGTCGCAACCGAGACGTCGTCGCCGCGCTCGATGCGCGCGATCGTCGGCCGGGAGACCCCGGCCAGCTCGCCCAGGCGGGTCTGAGACCACCCGCGTTCACGACGCGCGTCCCGGACTGCGTCGCCGACAGACGCGAGGCTCACGGCTGGATCCGTCATCGCTACTCCGGAGGCTCCACGGGGCGAAACTTCCAGCCTCGAGCCTGCGCCTTCGCAAGCATGGCCTTCGCGGCGAGCAGACACGAGCCTCTGTCATCGGCAGGCACCTCGTTGAAGTCGATGTGCCCGTGGTAGTCGGAGCGACTGTCATTCATCGAGTCGTCCCACACCGTCAGCGGAGCTCGGCCACCTTCAGATGACTTGATCTCTGCGGACTCGACCTCGTCCACGGTCACCGCCAGGACGCCGGCCGGGGCCTTGTACTTTCTTCCGTTGGCGTCGCACCGAGCCTTAATACATGCGGCACGGTCCGCGTACGCCTGTTCGGGACTTGTCGCGTCACCGCGTGCGATGGACAGGCGATTGAAGTCCTTCCTGTCGGCGGGGCTGAGGTTGAACGCCGCCGGATCGACGACACCGGCGGCGTTGCACCAGGCGTTGTTGATCGTGCGCAGAAGCTCGGTGTCACCGGCGTCCATCCGTACACGTTTGAGCGCAGTTGCGTCGTCACCCATGGTCGCCGCCCTCCTCGACCAACCACGTCACGAGTCGCTGCGTCAGATCAGCGTCCTTGGGCACCGCTTCGTCTTGGAAAGTTCCCGCTGCCACGTCGGCGGTGTGGATGTAGAGCGCCCCCGAGGGCTCGACTTCGATCGTCAGCTGATTCTCGGCGAGCGGCCAGTAGAAGCGCACACCGCCCTGCTCGGTCGGGAAAACGGAGCCCGTGACGTTGCCAAGATCCTCCATCACGTCGATGACTTGCGCACCTCGACTGATCACCTCTGTGGAAATACCCTCCCCTGTATCACCGTCGACCCAGCCCTCCTCAAGGGAAGCCAGCGCGCCGAGAGCCATCCGTGCAGACTGCGCGTCCTCGGCCTGGTCAGGATGGTCCAGAACATCGAGAGGTCTGCGGTACTGCGTGTGGATAGTGTCCGCGGCGATATCGGTGATTGCCTGAAGGAACGCAGGATCCGTCATGTACGACTGGATCTCCTGCGCCTCGCTGACCGTCTTTAACACCGCGAGACCGACAGCACCGCTGAATCCCTCAGACGCCTTGAGCTGCGCGACGGTGTTGTTTTTCGCCATCGCCACGGCCTCCTCGTTCGCGTCGAGGAAACCCCAGAACGTCGTAATGAACCCGGACACGCTCTCCGGGCTCACATCGACACCCTTGGCCCGGAACATCTCGTTCACCTTGTCGATGGCCTCGTCGAGCGGCCCCCGCTGCGGTGTCCCGGCGCCGCCCTTGTGCTTTCCGTCGAAGCTGGGCAGTTTGATGCCTTCACTGCTGCCTTCACTCAGCGAGTGGTCCTCGCCAATCGCCGCGGGGACGAGCTTCACGCCCGAAAGCTGGACACCCTCCAAGTAGCTGTCGTCGTAGTCTTCACCGTCGGCGTGAAGGTTGCGCGCAAGCAGCGTCGCCAGAATTGCGCGACGGTGCAGCTCAGGATCCTGGTAATCGACGATTTGGCTGAGGAACTGCCAGGCATTGCGGTAGCTGATGACGTCAGCGCGAAACTGCCCGAGTTCGTCGCGCTTCGCTTTGTCCTTGCTGAGCACCGCCTGCCGCATCTGACCGTTCCAGCGGTTCTTGATCGGCCCGAGGACGTCGGCGATTGCCTCCCCACCGGACTCGGCGAGAAAGGCGTCGGCGACGGCGTCCATTTCCTCATGCGAGTACATGTCGGAGGTGTCGAGGCGTTCACCGATCGTGTACAACGCGTTGGGGTCGACGTCTCCCTCGATGTGGGCGTCGGAATAGTAGAGCTTGAAGTCGTTCTGAATGCTTGCCGGCGAGTTCCGGAAGTCCACGACCATCGGTGCGGTCTTGCCCGGGTAGGTGCGGTTGAGCCGTGAAAGTGTCTGGACGGTGGCGACACCGGTGAGTTTCTTGTCGACGTACATCGCCATGAGCCGCGGCTCGTCGAAGCCGGTCTGAAATTTGTTGGCGACGATGAGTACCCGGTTTTCGTCTTCCTCACGGAACGCGCGGGCGACGTCGCTGCGGTTGTTAAGCGAGACCTCGGTGACCGACTCGCCGGTATCGTCGTCGGTTAGTGAACCGGAGAAGGCGACCAGAGTCTTCATGTCGGTGTAACCCTGCTCGTCGAGGTAGGCGTTCATTTTCTTCGACCAACTCAGCGCTTCGATGCGTGAGCTGGTGACGACCATTGCCCTTGCCTCACCGCCGAGCATGCCCATCACGTTCCGTCGGAAGTGCTCGATGACGACACGGACCTTCTGCGCGATCGCGGTCGGATGCAGCCGGGCGAACCGGACGATGTTGGTGACCGCCTCGCCGGTGTTGACGCGAATCTGTCGCTCGTCCTCCACCGCGTTCTTTACCCGTAGGAACATGTCGTACGTGGAGTAGTTAGTGAGCACGTCGAGGATAAAGCCCTCCTCGATCGCCTGCGCCATCGTGTACGTGTCGAAGGCCTCCCAGCGGCCGTCGCGCTCGGTGCCGAACAGCCGCAGAGTCTTCGCCTTCGGGGTAGCAGTGAGCGCCACGAAGGTGATGTTGCTGGATGCGGCGATCGCAGAGTCCTTCGCCAGGAGCAGGTCGTCGGCGCTGGTTTCCTCTTGTTCCGGGTCGAGATCGACGTCGACCAGCAGCTCCTTCAGCTTCTTGGCTGCCGAACCTGATTGGGAGGAATGCGCCTCGTCTGCGACTACCGCCCAGCGTCGGCCGCGCAGCTCATTCGTGTCCTCGATCAACTCCATGACTTCGGGGAACGTTTGGAGGGTGCAAGTGATGATGTGGTCACCCTCGAGGAGTGCCCTCTTCAGCTGGGGCGACTTCGCCCCCGACTTCTCCCCGACGTTGACGACTAGGCCCTTGCTGGACTGCACCAGGTTCATGTCGTGCCGGACGTTCTCGTCGAGCACGTTGCGGTCGGTGACCACGATGACCGAGTCGAACGTCGACTTCGAGTCCGAACCCATGTGCCGGATCAGCCGGTGACTTAGCCACGCGATCGTCTTAGTCTTGCCGGAGCCGGCCGAGTGCCAGATTAAGTAGCGCTTGCCCGGCCCGTTCGCCTCGATGTCACCAACTACCCTCTCGACCGCGCGCAGCTGGTGGAAGCGCGGGAACACCAGCCGTCCGTCTTTCTTTCCTGACTTGTTCGGCTCGAACAGCGCGAAGTCCTTCAGGATGCGCATGAACGTCGGGCGGGCGAGGATCTCGCGCCACAGGTAGTTCGTCGACGACCCGGTACCGGATGGCGGGTTGCCCTCATGGCCTTCGTTGCCCTGGTTGAAGGGCAAGAACACTGTGTTCTCGCCCTCCAGTTTCGTCGTCATGTAGACGAGGTCGTTCGACACCGCGAAGTGCACTAAGGCGCGGCCGGGCGCGAGCAATGCCCGGTTCTTCCCGGGCCGGCGGTCCTCCTTGTACTGGCGGATCGCATGGTTGACCGTCTGGGTGTTGTCGGTCTTCAGCTCCATCGTCACTACGGGGAGGCCGTTGGCCGTGAGTACCACATCGATCGTCTCGTTGGTTGCGGTGTCGAATCGCACCTGGCGCAGGACGCGCAGCCGCACTGCGTCGGCAGCCTCTACCACCTCGGTGAGGTTGGGGTTGGCAGGCGGGAACTCCATCATCGGCCCGAACTTCGCGGCGGGGCGACCGACCTGGGCGTAGCTGAAGCCTTTCCGCAGTACACCTAGCAGACCGCCCACGGGGTGGCCCGTGGTGGTGTCCATCTTCGTCTGCTTAGCGAGCTCTTTGGTTATGTGCTGCAGCAGTTTCCGCTCAGCTGCGGTCTTGGGTTCGTCGGCAAGGTCTGCGGGTACGGCTTTCTCGTACTCGTCCGGGTACTGGCTTGCGAGCCAGTACAGTACGTCGGCGGGGACCATCGCCAGGCCGATGTCCCAACCCATCGGCCTGCCCTCGTGCTCGTACAGCCATCCGCGCTCCGAGAGCTCGGCGCATAGGTTGCGCTCGAACTCCGACTCCATCAGCTGCGCATCGCCCATCAGGCGACTTTCCGGCCAGTGACGACATCGGTGATCAGTGCGGCGCGGCGCTCCAGGAGAAGTGCTTTGAGGTCGGCGACCTTCGCGAGCATGACATTGACGCGGGCCGCCGCTTCGTCCAGCTGATCCGCAATTCGGATTTGCTCGTCGAGGGGCGGAAGCGGGACCGGGGTCGCGTCCAGCACGGTCTTGGTCACCCGTTGTGCGTTCGGTCGGACGCCAGTCGCGATGGCGGCGAAGTAGTCGATGTACCGCGAACTTCGGAAGAGGTGGTGCACGTAGCGGGGTTCAAAGCGGTCCGAGATCCAGAACGCCTTGTAGTCGGGGCTGATGTAGCCGGTGAGCGAGGACACGCCGATCCCGCCGTGGTTGAGCCACATCATGTTGGCTGCGAGCTGCCCGGGCCGCACGACGCGGTACTTCGATACGTCGAGCGACGCCTGTTGGCCCTCGGTCCGGGTGTTCAGCTCCACACCGCGGTACTCGGAGATAGACAGGAGAGGCCCTGGCGGGTTATCGCCGTTCCGCTCGGTGCTCTCGGTGAAGTCGTATCCGAACTTGGTTCGCCCCCAGTGTTCAGGAATGCCTGACAGAGGCGAGTGACTGGACGCCGGGTTTTCATGATGGCTCGCGGAAAGGCCGCACACCACGCCTGTACGAACAACGGATTCGCGGTGCCGCAACGTACTTGCCAGATCATCGAGCCGACCGATGATCTCTTCGATCTCGGTTGTTTCCCTGTCCAGGTACTCACCGATGCGGGCCTGGTCATCGCGCGCCACATCAAGCACTTTGTACTCGTGCACGAACCGCGGAGTTATTCGACGGAGGTTGCCCACGCCTTGTAGCGAATGGGCGCCCTCATCAAGGAACGGCTGGCTCTGAAAGGTGTACTGCAGAAATCTGGGGTCGGTGTCCTCGTTTGCCCTGACGACGTGAACCTCAGTGGAGGCAAGGCCGACAACGGATGGGATCTCAGCGATGATCGTGCGTCCAGCCTCAAAGGTCGGCGTGATCTTCGGCACGAGGATGTCTCCCCGCCGGAACTGCGTGTAGCTCAGGTTCGGCGACCAAGGCAATGTACGGCTGTAATCGCAGTTGGCACCGGGCCAAATCGCCTCAAGCGGCATAAAGGTGACGTCGATGCCCTCAGTCAGGGATTTGAACTCGGGGGTTGCAGGACCGACTACCGCGAACTTCCAGACCGGAGCGAAAGCGTTCACTTCGCACTCACAATTCGGAACATGTCCCCTAGCTCAGACATGATCTTCTCTACGTCGGAGTCGATCTCCGAGAGCGGTCGGGGCTCTTCAGGCACGTAGAAGATCCGAGTGAACGGGATGTCCGTGCCGTGCTTCGCCTTGGTCTCATCCCATTGAGCACCGGGCGCATAAGGCAACACCTCTCGCTCCATGTGCTCATCCAGGTCCTCGCTCAGAGGCACGCGCTCGATGATCTTCCACCCCGGGACGATCACGGGTTTGCACTTCCGATCGACTGCCAGGGGTGCAGAGTCATCCTCCACGGCCATCGCCTTCATCACGGCGTCAACCAAACCAACCGGGGCCTTCAATCCGGCCAATTTCGCGGCCTCCGGGAACGCCTTCGGAAGGTCATTCCAGGGGGTGCCATCAAGTGTGCGCAGGATCCCGACGTGATTCTCGGTGAAGTCGCGGCGGGTGCGCAGCGAATCGACAACTTCGTCACTGAAGTGCGTCGCGAAACGCGCTTGCCTGTACACAGGCACGTCCCGGAACATGAAGTCCTCAGGAGTCATCACACGAGAGATCGCGGGGTCAGCCCGATCGAACGCCTTGTATGCCTCCATCAGCTTGTTTCGGTGTTTCTTCCCCATTTCGCGGCGTTTCTCGCCCATGGGTTTCCGTAGCGAGTCCCACTGGCCGGAGCCATCGATGAGCTGGATCTTGCCCCTGCGGCCGAGATCCTTGTTTGTGTCGAGGATCCAGACGTATGTCGCGATTCCGGTGCCGTAGAACATGCTCGTGGGCAACGCGATGATCGCATCGATCAGGTCTTCCTCGAGAAGCCATTGGCGGATCGAGTTGGGCCCGTTGTCGCTGTTGAACAGCGGAGACTGGTTCGAAACCACCGCTGCTCGTCCGCCCTGCCCGTTCTTCGCCGCCGGGCTGAGCTTGGACGCGCAGTGGGCCAAGAACAACATCTGTCCGTCAGAGGTGCCCGGAAGGCCGTGACTGAAGCGCGACCCGTGTACTTTTGCCTGTTCCTTGACCGCCTTCTCGTCTGCCTCCCAGTCTTTGCCGAACGGAGGGTTGGAGAGCACGTAGTCGAAGGTCTGCTCCCCGTACAGATCCTCAACGAGGGTATTGCCCTGCTTGATCGCGTCCGGCCGGCCACCCTGGATCAACAGGTCGGCTTTGCCGAGAGCAAACGCCGACGGCATGAGCTCCTGCCCGTAGAGCGTGACGTCGATTTTCTCGTTCATCCGCTTAAGCGCGTCCTGCGCGACGAGCAGCATGCCGCCGGAGCCGGCGGTCGGGTCGTAGATGGAGCGCAGAGCACTCTCACCCGCGAGGCCGTCGTCATCGTTAGTGATCAGGATGTCGACCATGAGCTTAATCGCATCGCGCGGGGTGTAGAAGTTACCTGCGGCCTTCCCTTTCTTGTTGAAGGCCCGGTACATCACGTCCTCGAAGACATCGCCCATGGCGGTGTTGGCGAGCTTGCCCGGGGACAAGTCGAGCTTTGAGAAGTGCTTGACCACGGGCAGGAGGCGGTTGGCATCGGCGAGAACCTTCGCGCGGCGGTTGAAGTCGAAGGAGGTCCAGATGTCGGCGATGTTGTTCGAGAAACCGTCGATGTAGCTCTGCAGGGACTTGTGCACGTTGTCGTCGACCGACGCGATCGTCGCGAGGTCGAGCGGCGACACGTTGTAGAAGCTCAGCCCGAACCTGTCCTTCACCGCGATGTCGATCAGGTGCGGCGGCATCCCGGCGAGCGTGGCGACGAACGCGGTCACTTCCTCCTTGGTGTCCGCAAGCATGCACTCCAGCCGGCGAAGCACGGTGAAAGGGAGGATGTAGTCCCCGTAGTCCTCCTCGTCAACGATGTTGCGCAAGTACTTGTCAGCCGTGTCCCACACGATGCGTGCAGTCGTACTGTTTGCTGCCTCAGCCAATGCGTTGCCCCCGATCGCTTCCGGTCGTACGTCGATATGTATCGGAAACGTTACATCGGAGCGGGGAGAATCGAAGAAACAGCGTTGCCGCATGTCGCCGTGCGACTAACCCCTTGGAGGCTCCCCGAACTACCAAGAACGAGCGATCCTGACTCACATGTTCACTTACTGCCGGCAAAGCAGCTGTGAAGGTAGCCGGCATCGTTCTGGTCAGTCCTCTTCGTGGACGTCCCAACATTCCTGGCGAGGGTCGCGAGGGAGATTTTCCCGACTCGTCTTAGCCGTCGGGCCACGGCGGCGCTTTACTGTCAGGATGCGGTAGCGAGGCAAGTGCGAATGGGCGGGCGCGTTTTTGGGGCTCCAGCGCAGGTGAGTCAACCATCCTTAATGGAATCTTCTCGGCTATTGCGATCAGGAGGTGAATACGGAGTCATCTCTCGGTGTCGCGGGATACGCACTGCCGGTAATCAACTCGCGGACTCGATATCCCAATCTGTGGGTTTGGGTAGCGCTACATAGCGATCGTGTCGGTGCCTTGGTGCCCGCCACCCGGTTCAGAAGTGCGCATGTGAGCAAGACTCTGGCGCTTTCGGTGAGCAGATGAAGCTCTTCCGGGTCGTACCTAATCTTCGGCTTGTGCTTTAGGTCGCCGTAGTGCTTCCAGAGTGCACGCGCCCACTTTTGTGGGTCGCCGACGAATGCGGTGAACTCACTTCCGATATGCCTCGCGAGCCTTTCTGCCTGGTTGTCTCTGTCGTTCCTGGGCTTAGCCCACGCCAGTTTGTCACTCTTGTGGTAGTTGACCCAGTATTCAATGGCGACGCAGATGTCCTGCAAGACACTCTCAACAACTACCGATCGTGCGACTCGGTGGCGAGACGTAAGCGGCCCGACCGCCCGCGGGTGTCGATCTGCAAGCTTCACCCACCGCTTCAGGCCATCGACACCGCCAAGGGTCTCATAGCGGACCAACGGAAAAGAGGTGCTCCTAGGGGGAGACCCGACTGCTAGCGGCATCTCCATGAGCCGCTCAGACCAGAACTTCGCGTTGGAAGTTTCGTTCGGTCGTGAAATATCAAGGCGCACATAGCCGCCGTCGGCGCGAACAAAGCCGTCCCAACATAAGTTGATTAGATTCTGGACCGATATGAGCACATTAATGTGGGTACGCCAGTCCACGGGTGAGTTCGTGATAGATGCGATCGACAGCGGCGTGTAGGCACGTTGATCATCGGCGGGGCCGGTCACTTCGAAATGCGTCGACACAGAGAGCTTGTGGGACTTCGATAACTGGGCAGTCTGTTCCGGCGCTGCTTGGATCCTGGTGGTGATGACTGTGGGCCGATTGTATTGGTCGTGTTCCGCCTCAGATTCGGACCCAGTGATGGAGGACCAATGTTGGAGTCCAGGAATATAAGCCGTCATCTCGTACATTCGCGATGATTTGAGTTCATCGCCCCTGAAACCTACCGCGAGCGCCTTACATAGGTATGTGCGGCTGGAAGCTATTATGCCGCCGATATTCACGCTCTCGCTGACATCACTGATGTCGAAGACCAGCGTGCTGTGAATGGTCGTGACCGCCAGCAGACAGTCAGGTATGTGCTGTTGTTTCTGCAATGCACCTAGGCCACCCCCGATTGGAAGAGGGCCAGGAACCGACACCTCAATTCGGTCGCCAGACTTAACCAAATGCGCGGCGAACGCACGCTCGTCTCCTCCGGTCTCTTCGAAAAATGGCCAGACATAACCCACTGTCCCAGCGAGTGAGTCGGCTATTAATTTGTCCACCTAGACGTTCCCCCTGCGACCTGGCCGATCTGTAGCTCCGCACCAATCAAGATCTACTACACGGCGCAAGTCAAGGGAACCGATTACGCGGCAGCTGCGTCAAATCAATCATGGATCACACGACGGACATCGTCTATCAGCGGATGCGGGAGGGTTTGAGCCGTGGAAGTGAAAGATGGAAACCGTCAGAGAAAATGCCGCGAAGTTTGTCGGAGGGCGCGCATAAGCTGGCAAATTATGACAGAGAACGTTGGTTCGAAGAAGGCGTGGGAGGAGCCTGACGCCCAGGGCCGAGTGCTGGATGAACGCCAGTTCCCGGAACTGAATGCGGTCTTCTACAGTGCAGATCCCTCAGAGTTCATCAAGATGCGAGTCGAGAGCCTGGCACTAATGGCTTGCAAAGATGAAGCCCTTGCTCCCGCATACGGATCAGACCGTCCTGTCGGAGATTCGATTTGTTTCCAGGGCACGTCAGTTCCGCATCCTCAGCAGCGCTACCAATTCGTGCGGATGGAAGCGGTCACGATCGTTCATCATGCGTCGGAAGCTCTTCTCCGATTGTTCTTCGCACATGTCGATTTTCCGGAGTGCCCGTGGCTGGGAATGTCCACGTCGACTGACTTCGCCAAGTTCAAGAAGCAGGTCGACGCTGCCTTGAAAGGTGGCTTCAGCCGGGACGAGATAGCTGCAGTCTTTTTGGGCGGCAGCGACCCGGATGACGCCGGGATCAAGATGGGCAAAGGCAAATTCAACGAAACCGTCGACGCACTTCAGCTCTTGCTCACCGACTGCGCGAACCGTTTCCTCGGTGACTCCTTCTTGTATAACGCGGTGAAGCACGGGCTGACTGCAATCGACACGGACGCCAAGATGAAGTGGATGGGAGGCAACGGCAAGGAATTTTCGATGCTCGACGGCTTCGTCCACGGTTACCTGCACAAGAAGCTAAGCCCCACGGCGGCCAAGGAGGACGGCCAATGGTTCCTGAGCCTCGCTGACTCAAATCCAGAGCGTGATCTGGCCGTGACCACTGTCATCACTTACGCGCTGGACTCACTTTGGGACGTCGCGCGGCGCCGGTACATGGGGGTGCCGGGCAAGGTCTACTGCATCAGCAAGGCAACAGTGGAGGTGGCGATCTACGCGCCCATATGCCAGGCCGAGAATCTCATGCATCGTATGACGCACGAACTCATCAAGACAAAAGTGGACGGCGACGTTGATGGCACCGAACACCAGATGTCGATCTATCACATTCCGGCCGAGTTTCACCTGAGGGACAGTGTGAAGAAGAACAACGTACGCAAGGTTGAGCTTCCGGTTAGGCCCCAGGACGTTCATGTACCGTCGACTAGTCCAACGGCCTATTTGCCGATCGTGCCCAAGGGATTTCAGCAGGGGCACTAGAAGGTCTGTTGTAGACAAGCTTAATCGAGTATGAATGCGACATGACGTCACCCCACATGACGTCGACCTCATTGCTGCCAGGCTGAGGAAGCTCTCTGACGGCGTCGTGACGCTTTTCGGCGGCACTATTCAAGGCCGACGAGACCCTGCAGCACATGGGCGACATGCGACGCGCGTGACTCAAGATCCAGCACGAACTACCCAGTCCGCAGGGAGTCCGCAGTGGTCCATTGACACTTCGACATCAATCAACACGACAAACACCGCTTACCTGCCACGACAGCGCAAGCCAACATAACCACGTCATTCAAACTCCCAGGTGCCGTGGTTCGGGACGAAGAGGTCGTGGGTTCGAATCCCGCCACCCCGACTCGTGTGATCGTCAGTGAGAGGCCCTGATCCGGTTCCCCGGTCAGGGCCTTCTTGCTGCTGCGCGGGTCGTCACACCCAGGTGACGAACTGCACGATGATGCCGTTCGGATCCTCGAACTGGCAGTACCGCTCACCCCACGGCTCGGTCTCCGGCGCGGTGGCGACGGGTACCCCTGCGGCACGGAGCTTCTCGTACACGGCGTCGACGTCCTCGACGACGAACACCAGCAGCAGACCGTCGCCCGCGCTGCCCGCCCGATGTGCGGGCCGGAACGTCGCCAGGCCCGTGCGCAGGAAGATCACGTTGGGTCCACCGTCGGGGTGGCTCAACGACACGAACCCGTCCGCCTGCATCGCGACCGTGTGGCCGACGTGCCGGGTCAGGAAGTCGGCTGACGCGCTGGGGTCGGCGACGTTGAGGGAGATCGCCGTGCCGGTCACCTTCATGGACACCTCTTTCTCGTATTCCGTACGAGAACCAGTATCCGTACACTGCACGGAAATGCAACCGGTCTGGCGGAGGGGCATGGACACCATCGAGCTGCTGTGGCGCCGGGACCTGCCCGCCGCACCCCGCCGCGGCAGGCCACCCCGGTACACGGTCGACGCCGTCGTCGCCGCGGCCATCGCCGTCGCCGACCGTACCGGCCTGTCCTTCACGCTGCGTGACGTGGCGCATGCGCTGGGCGCGCCGGTGATGTCGGTGTACTCGTACATCGACGGTCGCGAGCAGCTCCTCGAACTCATGGTGGACCAGTGCCGGGCTGACATGACTCACCGCGAACCGTCCGGCGACTGGGAGGCCCGGCTCCGATCCGTCGCCGACGACAACGCGCGACTGTTCGACGAGCACCCGTGGATGGCGGACATCGAGTCGGAGCGCAGCGTGCTCGGCCCGGGCACGCTCGCCAAGTACGACCGCGAGCTCGCCGCGGTCGAGGCGCTGCGACTCTCCGACACCGACAAGGACGCCGCGCTGACCCTGGTGCTGGACTTCGTCCGGTCGTGCGCGCGGGCGCGGGCCCATGCGCGCCGTGAACGCCGGGAGGAATCACCGGAGCAGTGGTGGCAGCGCGAAGGCGCCAAGCTCGCCGCGCTCGGGGTGACCGAGCGCTACCCGCTGGCGTCGCGCATCGGAACCGCTGCGGGACAGGCGCATTCGGCCGCCCACGACGCCGACGCCCATTACGAGTTCGGGCTGCGGGCGATCCTGCTCGGCATCGACGCGCTGCAGGCGCCCTGACCTTCTCAGGCGGTGGGCTCGCCACCGTCCTTGTCGACGTCGGGGGTGTCGCGGTCGGGATCCTTCTCGGTGTCCTGCGCCTTGTCGGCGGTCGACCCGTCCTCGTCGTCGTAGATGCCACTACCTCGCGTCATCGGCACGTCCTCACTGTGCGGCACTGCGGAGTTTGTCGAGCAGCGGCTCTGCTGCCTCGGCGAAGAATGCGTCCTGGGCGTCGCCGCCGACCTGGACCAGCGCGATGTCGGTGAACCCGGCCTTCCAGTACTCGCTCACCGCCTCGACGATGGCGTCGAGGTCCGGCCCGCACGGAATCGACTCCGCGGTGTCCTCGGGCCGGACGAACTGCGTCGCGCCGTCGAAGCCCATCGTGGTCGGCAGGTCGGCGTTGACCGCCCACCCGCCGGCGAACCAGCGGAACTGGTCGTGGGCCCGTTCGACCGCTGCGTCGCGGTCACGGTCCCAGCAGATCGGGATCTGCCCGATGACGCGCGCGTCGCCGGGCAGGCCGGTGGCGCGGCGCGCGTCGTGCCAGGCGTCGACCAGGTCCTTCTTCGGCTCGACGGCGATCAGATGGTCGGCCAGCGGCGCGAACGCCTCCACCGAACGGTCGCCGGACACGGCCGCCGCAATCGGGACCGGCACCTCGGGCACGTCCCAGATCCGCGCCGAGTCGACCTCGAAGTGCTCGCCCTTCCAGTCGACGAGCTCACCGGTGTGCAGCTCGCGGATGATCTGGATCGCCTCGCGCAGCATCTCCAAGCGGCGCGCCACGGTGGGCCAGCCCTTGCCGACGACGTGCTCGTTGAGGTTCTCGCCGGTGCCCACCCCGAGGGTGAACCGGCCGTCGGCCAGGATCTGCAGTGTGGCCGCCTTCTGCGCGACGACGGCCGGGTGGTACCGGATCGTCGGGCAGGTGACATACGTCATCAACTCGACACGTTCGGTGGCGTGCGCGACGGCGCCGAGCACCGACCACGCGTACGGAGCGTGGCCCTGCGAGGCCAGCCACGGGAAGTAGTGGTCACTGGAGACTTCGAAGTCGAAGCCCGCCTGCTCCGCCGAAACTGCATAGCGGACAAGGTCTTTCGGGCCGCTCTGCTCGGTCATCAGGGTGTAGCCGAAACGGGTCATGCGGCCGGAGTACCCGTGACGGCGTCGCCGAAACGGGGTGCGCGCGCAGGTGACGTTGCCGATCGGGACGGCGATCGACAAGATGGTGATCATGACCTACAGCGCCGGCGGATACGGCCCGGCGGGGACTCCACCCCCAGGCATGCCGCCGCCGGGCTATCCCGGGTATCCGCCCCCGGGCTACGCCTACGGTCCCCCGCCGGGGTACGGACCTCCTCCCGGCTACGGTCCTCCACCCGGCTACGGTCCCCCGCCCGGCTACGGTCCCCCACCGGGGTACGGGCCACCGCCGGGGTACGGCCCGCCGCCCGGCTATCAGCCGCCGGTGCTGCGACCCGGTATCGTCCCGCTGCGGCCCCTCACCCTCTCGGACATGTTCAACGGGGCGTTCGCGTACATGCGGAGCAATCCCAAGGCCACGCTCGGCCTGACGACGATCGTGGTGGTCGCCGCACAGCTGCTCGCGCTGATCCTGTCGTTGTGGCCGTTGGCGTTCAGCGGTGACATCTCTCAGGCGGTGGACGGCGCGGCCCCCGGCGCCACGGTGTTCGAGACCGGTGCGGGTCTTGCGTCGATGGTGTCGAGCTTCGCGGCCGGCATCGCCACCGCGCTGTCGACGATCCTGCTCAGCGGACTGCTGACCGTGGTGATCGGGCGCTCGATCTTCGGCGCGGGCATCACGATCGGCGAGGCGTGGCGGCGGTTGAAGCCGCGGCTGTGGGCGCTGCTCGGATTCACGGTGCTCGAAGCCCTCGGCGCGATCCTGTTGATCATCGTCGTCGCGGCGATCATCGCCGTGGTGGCGGTGGCCACCAACGGCTGGGCCGCGTTCGCGATCGGCGCTCCGCTGGTGCTCGCGCTGATCGCGGCACTGGTCTATCTCGGCACGATGCTGTCGTTCACGCCGGTGGCGATCGTGCTGGAGCGCCGCGACATCATCTCTTCGATCCGACGCTCGTTCACCCTGGTGCGCCACGACTTCTGGCGGGTGCTCGGCATCCGACTGCTCGCGGTGCTGGTGGCCCAGCTCGTCGCCGGCGCCGTCGCGATCCCGTTCAGCTTCGGCGGTCAGATCCTGCTCACCACCGGAACCACCGTGACCGCCGCGATGATCGCGTTGGTCATCATCGCGGTCGGCGGGGCCATCGGCCAGATCATCACCGGGCCGTTCAGCGCCGGAATCGTGGTGCTGCAGTACACGGATCGCCGTATCCGCGCCGAGGCGTTCGACCTGGTGCTGCAGACCGGCGCGGCGCAGACGGCGGTGGCGCCGCAGACCACCGACGACCTGTGGCTGACCGGCCAGCGCTGACGTGGTGCCGATCGACATCGACCGCGACGCCGCGCGGGACGCCGCCCGGCGCGAACTGTCCAAGGCGATCTACCCGAGGGAGTCGCTGACCGACCAGATCCTCACCTGGATCGAACGACTGCTGTACCGGATCACCGCCGGCGCAGCGTCGGTGCCCGGCGGCTGGTTCACCGTGGCGATCCTTCTGGCGCTGCTCGCCGTCGCCGTCCTGGTGGCCGTGCGCATCGCGCGACGGGCCATGCGCAGCAGTCGATCCGGTGCCGATCTCCTGTTCGACGACCGTGAACTCAGCGCCGCCGAACACCGGGCGGCCGCCGAGCGCGACGCCGCGGCCGCCGCCTGGGCGTCGGCCATCCGGCACCGGCTGCGTGCCGTCGCGCGCCACCTCGAGGAGAACGGCACCCTGGCCGCCGCGCCGGGCCGCACGGCCACCGAACTGGCTCGCGACGCCGGCCGGGTGCTGCCCGACCTGGCCGGCCGATTCGGCTCCGCAGCAGAGGCTTTCAACGACGTCACCTACGGTGAACTGCCCGGCCACGAGGCCCAGTACCGGATGATCGTCGCGTTGGACGACGACGTGGCCACTCACCGGGCCGCCCCCTCGGATCCCGATGCCGTCCGGGCACAACAGGATTGGGCCGCACTCCGATGAGCACCGCGCTCGGTCCCACCGTCGGCCAGCGGTGGCGCACCTGGCGTTGGGTGCTGCTGGGCCTGGCCGCCGTCATCGCGGTCGCCGCCGTGAGCACCTGGCTGACGGCGCCGCGCCCGGGCGGTCATCTCGATGCGGGCTCGACCTCCCCCGACGGCGCCCGCGCCCTGATCACCCTGTTGCGCGACAACGGGATCGACGTCGTCGTGGCCGACACCGTCGGCGACGTCGCGCGCACCGCCCGTCCCGACACCCTCGTGGTCGCGGCCCAGACGTTCTGGCTCTACGACGACGAGCAACTGGCCCGGCTCGCGGCCCTGCCCGGGGACCGCCTCATCGTCGAGCCGGTCGGCAAGACCCGCGAGGCGCTCGCCCCGGCGCTTCGCAGCAGTGGCTCGACCGAATTCGGCGGTCTCGCGGCCGAATGCGATCTGAGGGAGGCCGAACGGGCCGGGGCGGTGCAGTTCGACGCGGCCGACACGTACGAGGCCGCCGGCGCGACGCCGGTGACCCGGTGCTACCGCGGCGTGCTGGCCCGCTACGACGACGCGGGCCGCACCGTCACCGTGGTGGGCGGCTCGGGTTTCATGACGAACTCGGGGCTGCTCGAGGAAGGCAACGCCGCGCTGGCGATGAACCTCGCGGGCAGCCGGCCCACCGTGATCTGGTACGCCCCGCAGCACAGCGAGGGCGCCGGGTCCGTCGGCGACGCCACCATCACCGACCTGATTCCCGATCAGGTGACGTGGCTGGTGATCCAGCTCGTGGTGGCGGTGGCGCTGCTGGCGCTGTGGCGGGGTCGCCGGGTCGGGCCGCTGGTGGCCGAACCGCTGCCGGTGGTGGTCCGGGCATCGGAGACCGTGGAGGGCCGCGGACGGCTGTACCGGTCCCGTCGCGCGCGGGACCGGGCCGCCGAGGCGCTTCGCTCGTCGGCCCGGCAGCGTCTTGCTCCGCGGCTGGGGGTGCGCGGCGACGCCGCCCCGCCGGCGGTCGTCGCGGCCGTCGCCCAGCGGTGCGGCCTCGACCCGCAGACCGTCGCCCATATCCTCTACGGGCAGCCACCGGCGAGTGACACCGAGCTGGTGGACCTCGCCCGTGCGCTCGACGACATCGAAAGGCAGGTCGCACAGTCGTGACACAGCCCAGCACCCACGAAGGCGCGCGCACCGCGCTGATGGCCCTGCGCACCGAGATCGCCAAGGTCGTGGTCGGCCAGGACGCGGTGGTCAGTGGACTGGTGGTGGCGCTGCTGTGCCGCGGGCACGTCCTGCTCGAGGGTGTGCCCGGCGTCGCGAAGACGCTGTTGGTGCGCACGCTCGCCGCGGCACTGCAGCTCGAGTTCAAGCGGGTGCAGTTCACGCCCGACCTGATGCCCGGCGACGTCACGGGTTCGCTGGTGTACGACGCGCGCACCGCGGAGTTCACCTTCCGCGCCGGGCCCGTGTTCACCAATCTGCTTCTCGCCGACGAGATCAACCGCACGCCACCCAAGACGCAGGCGGCACTGCTGGAGGCCATGGAGGAGCGGCAGGTCAGCGTCGAGGGCGAACCGCGTCCGCTGCCCGATCCGTTCATCGTCGCGGCCACCCAGAATCCCATCGAGTACGAGGGCACCTACCAGTTGCCGGAGGCGCAGCTGGACCGGTTCCTGCTGAAGCTCGACGTGCCGCTGCCCCCGCGCGATCAGGAGATCGCGATCCTCGACCGGCACGCCCGCGGGTTCGATCCGCGCAATCTGTCCGCGGTGCAGCCGGTGGCCGGGCCGGCGGAGCTGGCAGCGGGCCGCGAAGCCGTCGGGCAGGTGCTCGCCGGTGAGGAGATCCTCGGCTACATCGTCGACATCGTCGGCGCCACAAGGCATTCCCCGTCGCTGCAACTCGGGGTGTCACCCCGCGGCGCGACGGCCCTGCTGTCGACGGCACGCACCTGGGCGTGGCTGTCCGGGCGCACCTACGTCACCCCCGACGACGTCAAGGCGATGGCCCGGCCGACGCTGCGCCACCGGGTGGCGCTGCGTCCCGAGGCCGAACTGGAGGGCGCATCCGCCGACGGTGTGCTCGACGGGATCCTCGCGGCCGTACCGGTGCCCCGCTGGTGATCCTGACCGGGCGCACCGGTGTCATCGCGCTGATCTGCGCGCTGCCGATCGCGCTCTCCCCCAGTCCGGCAATCACTTTCGTAGTGCTGCTGGCTCTGCTGGCCGCGGCGGTGGTGATCGATGCGGTGCTGGCGGGCAACCCCCGTGCGCTGGGGTTCGCGCGCGGCGGCCCCACCTCGGCCCGGCTGGGTCAACCCGTCGACGCGGTGCTGACCGTCACCAACAGCGGTCGCTCCCGCTTCCGCGGTGTGGTCCGTGATGCGTGGGCGCCCAGCGCGAGTGCGACGCCACGGCTGCATCCGGTGGATCTCGCTGCGGGACAACGGGTTCAGGTAAGCACGCGGCTGACTCCGGTGCGGCGCGGCGATCAGGTGGCGGGGCCGGTGACCGCCCGCTCGGTCGGCCCGCTGGGCCTGGCAGGCCGGCAGGGCTCGCACCAGGTCGCCGGGTCTCTGCGGATCCTGCCCCCGTTCCTGTCGCGCAAGCATCTGCCGTCGCGGCTGGCGCGGCTGCGCGAACTCGAGGGTGCGACGCCCGCGCTGATCCGCGGGCAGGGCACCGAGTTCGACTCCTTGCGCGAGTACGTCATCGGCGACGACATCCGCTCGATCGACTGGCGGGCCACCGCCCGCCGCGCCGATGTGGTGGTGCGGACGTGGCGGCCGGAGCGGGACCGGCGGGTGGTCATCGTGCTGGACACCGGACGCACCTCGGCGGGCCGGGTGGGCGTGGACCCGACGGCCGGCGGACCGGCCGGCTGGCCGCGGCTGGACTGGTCGATGGACGCGGCGCTGCTGCTGGCCGCGCTGGCCGCCCGCGCCGGCGATCACGTCGACTTCCTCGCCCACGACCGGGTGACGCGGGCGGGGGTGTTCAACGCCTCCCGCACGGAACTGCTTGCGCTGCTGGTCGATGCGATGGCGCCGCTGGAGCCTGCGCTCGTGGAGTCGGATGCGCGCGCGATGGTCGCCGCGGTGCTGCGGCGGGTCCGGCGTCGGGCCCTGGTGGTGCTGCTGACCGATCTGAACGGCACGGCGATCGACGAGGGGCTGATGGCGGTGCTGCCGCAGTTGACGGCCAAGCATCAGGTGCTGCTGGCGGCGGTGTCGGACCCACGGGTCGACGCGCTCGCCGCGGGCCGCGCGGATGCGGTCGAGGTGTACGACGCCGCCGCGGCCGAGCGCGCCCGAGGCGACCGCCGCGACGTAGCCTCGCGCCTGCGCCGCCACGGCGTCGACGTGGTCGACGCGCCACCGGAGGACCTGGCGCCCGCCCTGGCCGACCACTACCTGGCGATGAAGGCCACCGGCCGCCTGTAGGGGCCCCAACTTCCTCACCTGCGCACGTTCTGCACCTCCGCACTCGCACTTCTCGTGCAAAAGGTGTGCAGGTGTGACTCGCGCAAGAGAACTCAGCCCGTCGGCGCGTAGTCCGGGGCGTTGTCGATGTCGCCGGTCTCGCCGCGTCGGACAGCGCGGCGGCCGAAGTACACCACGTATCCCAGGAACGCGAGCTCGGCGGCCACCCCGATGGCGATCCGCACGAACGTCGGCAGCGGCGACGGCGTGACGAACGCCTCGATCAGGCCCGCGACCGCGAGCACCGCGACCAGTCCGATGGCCACCGAGATCACGGCGCGGCCCTGCTCGGCGAGCACCTGCCCGCGCGGCCGGTCCCCCGGCGAGACCACCGACCAGCCCAGCCGCATCCCCGCCGCCGCGGCCAGGAACACCGCCGTCAGCTCGATGAGCCCGTGCGGGGTGATCAACCCGAGGAACACGTCGCCGCGGCCCGCCCCGAACATCACCCCGGCCAGGACCCCGAAGTTCAACGCGTTCTGGAACAGGATGTAGGGGATCGGGAGCCCCAGCAGGATGGCCGACACCACGCACTGCGCGGCGATCCACGCGTTGTTGGTCCAGACGCTGAACGCGAACGACGCCGCCGGGTGTTCGCTGTAGTACGAGGCGAATTCGCTGTTGACCAGCTGCTCCAACTCGCTCGGCGTGCCGATCGTCGCCTGTACCTCGGGGGTCGCCGCCACCCATACCGCGAGCGCCACCGACACGAGGAAGAACGCCGCCGCCGTCCCCAGCCACCACCGCCACGACCGGTAGGCCACCACGGGGAACGACACCGTCCAGAACCGGACGAACTCCCGCCACAGCGGCGCATGGGCGCCGGTGACCACCGAACGCGCGCGCGCCACCAGACTCGACAGCTTGCCGACGAGTACCGCGTCGGTCGAGGACGACCGCACCATCGACAGGTGGGTCGACACCCGCTGATAGAGGTCGACCAGCTCGTCGGCCTCGGCGCCGGACAGTCGCCTGCGCTTCTTGACCAGATGGTCGAGGCGGTCCCAGGCCGGCCGGTGCGCCAGCACGAACGCGTCGACATCCATCGGGGCGATTTTAGTACCGTGGCGGGCATGGTCAGTCCGCAGCAACCGGTGGTGACCGGTGACGCGGTCGTCCTCGACATCCAGATCGCCCAGTTGCCGGTGCGCGCGCTGTCGTCGTTGATCGACGTCATCGTGGTGTTCGTCGCCTACGTGCTGGGTGTGGTGCTGTGGGCGATGACGCTCTCCGAGATGAACTCCGCGTTCTCCGACGCGGTGCTGGTCGTGTTCACGGTGCTGGCGCTGGTGGGGTATCCGCTGATCTTCGAGACCGCCACCCGGGGGCGGACGCTGGGCAAGATGGCGATGGGCCTGCGGGTTGTCTCCGACGACGGCAGCCCGGAGCGGTTCCGGCAGGCGCTGTTCCGCGCGCTGTCCGGGGTGCTCGAGATCTGGATGCTCACCGGCGGGCCCGCGGTGATCTGCAGCCTGCTCTCCCCGAAGGGCAAGCGCATCGGCGACATCTTCGCCGGGACGCTGGTGATCAGCGAACGCGGCCCGCGGATGGCGCCGCCGCCGCCGATGCCGCCGCAGCTCGCGGGGTGGGCGAGCGCTCTCGAGCTGTCCGCGCTGCGGCCCGAAAGTGCCGAGCTGGCACGGCAATTCCTCACCCGCGCGCACCAGCTTGATCCCCGCGTCCGCGACGAGATGGCGGGCCGCATCACCGGTGAGGTGGTTGCGCAGATCTCCCCGCCGCCCCCGCCGGGGGCACCGGCTGCGCTGGTGCTCGCCGCCGTCCTGGCCGAGCGGCACCGCCGGACGGTACAGCGGCTGGCGCCGCGGTACTGACTCAGCGCTGCGCCACCCCGACCATGGTCAGCACCGCCGCGGCCAAGCCCGTCACGGTGCGGACGTGGTTCCACGCGACCCAGCTCTGCAGATAGGTCTGCCACACCGCCGGGGAGGGGTCGGCCGCGTCGAGCCCGTCGTTGAGCGGCACGTTGGCGACCACGGTGACGAGCGCCCCGGCGACGCCGAGCACCGCACCGGCCACCAGCCAGCCACTGCCGGGCGCCCGCCACTGCAGCACGGCCAGCACACCGACCGTCACCGCCAGCAGTGCGGCGCCGAAGAAGGCCAGGAGGAACACCGGACTGGTCTGCGCCTCGGCGTTGATCCCCCGCATCGCGCCGATCGCCACGCTCGGGCCGGCACGGTCCAGCCCCTGCATGACGAAGGTCGAGAACACGAGCATCATGCCGCCCGCCGCAGCGCTGGCGAGGGCCGACGCGGAGGCGAGGGCGGTGAGAGGACTCATGCCTCGAGTCAAGACCACGACGGCGAGACGATCCATCGCTGAGACTGCCGAGAACATCATCGAGCGTCTACGCTGCGGGGTGTGGACGCTGTGGCCGGACTGCTCGATGGGGTCCGTGCGCGCGGTGCGTTCGTGCTGCGGATGCGGCTGGACCCGCCGTGGTCGATGAGTGTGCGCGACGAGGCGCCACTGACCGTCATCTGCCAGACCCACGGCCGGGCCGCTCTCGTCGCCGCCGACGGGCGCACGGTATGGCTGGACGCCGGGGATCTCGCGTTGACGCGCGGCACCGACCACTACGTCTACGCCGACGACCCCCGCACCCCGCCGATGATCGTCATTCATCCGGGGCAACGCTGCACGACGGTCGCCGGCGACGATCTGCGGTTCGAGATGTCGCTGGGCGTGCGCACCTGGGGCAACAGCCCCGCCGGGTCCTGCCGGTCGGTGATCGGCGCCTACGAGGGGCACAGCGCGGTCGGCGCCCGCCTGCTCGACGCGCTGCCCGCGGTGGCGGTGCTGCGCGCCGACGTATGGGACACCCCTCTGGTCAGCCTGCTGTCCGACGAGGCCGGGCGTGACGGACCGGGACAGGAGGCCTACCTGGACCGGCTGCTCGACCTGCTGCTGATCGCGGCGGTGCGGGCGTGGTTCGACCGCCGGGACACCGCACCGACGTGGTGGCACGCCGAACAGGACGCGCTCGTCGGACCGGCCCTGAAGCTGATGTACCACAACCCGACTCATCCGTGGACGGTCGCGAGCCTGGCTGCAGCCGTGGGCTGCTCGCGGGCCGCGTTCGCGCGACGGTTCGCCGACCTGGTCGGCGAACCCCCGATCGCCTTCCTAACCGGCTGGCGGCTGGCGCTGGCCGCCGACCTGCTGCGCTCAGGCGCGACGGTGGCCGCGGTCGCGCGCCAGGTCGGCTACGGCAGCCCGTTCGCGCTGAGCACCGCGTTCAAGCGCGTCTACGGCGTCAGCCCGCACACGCACCGACGGGCGCACACGTGATCAGGCCGGGATCCAGTTCCCGTGGAATCCGTAGGGAACCCGTTGCGGCAGAGCGATTCTGGCGACGGGCGGGCCGCTGAAGTCCGAGGCGTCGAGGATCACCAGGTCACTGCCGTCACGTGCGGAGTCGTAGACGTAGGCCAGATACCAGCCGCTGGTCTCGTCGGCCGGCCCGGATGACGGCACGAACACCGCCTCCCCCGGCCCGCCGGGTGAGGCGGCCGTTCCGAACGTGTGCTCGACGGCCGCGCCGGTGACGAGGTCGTGGCGGACCAGGCTGGCCTGGCCGACCGACACCGAGTACCGGGCCGGCAGCGTCGCGAGCCGGTCGTCGATCCGCGGGAACTCCACGGCGCGGTCGTCGAGTTGCGACTCGGTGACGGTGCCGCGCCGCAGGTCGATCTGATAGGTCCACATCACGGCCTGCGGCCCGAAATCGGCGCCTCGGCGCCACAATTCGGGATAGCGGACGGCCTGCACAGTGAGCACGTCACCCGATTCGTGGGCGTTGACCACGTGGAAGATGTAACACGGGTCGATGTCGAACCACCGCACCTCGGCGAACGGATCGTCGCGGCGCATCACTCCGAATCGCGCCCCGTAGTCGTCGTCCCAGCGGAAGGGCATCCCGCCACTCATCGCGGCCTCGGCGTTGAACACGATCGGAAGATCCATGAAGACAACATGATTGGCCGTCAGCGCGAAGTCGTGCATCATCGTCAGAGCCGGCACGTCGAGCGGCCGGTCCACCACCAGCGCTCCGGACGCGTCGGCGCGGTGATAGGTGACGTACGGTTCGAACAGGTTGCCGTAGCCGAAGAAGTGCAATTCGCCTGTGCTGGGACAGATCTTGGGGTGCGCGGTCATCGCGTCGACGAGCTTGCCATCGAAGTCGTACGCGCCGATCGTCTCGAGATCGTTGGTGATCTCGTAGGGCAGCGAGGATTCGACGAGCGCGAGGGTGCGGCCGGCGTGGTTGACGACGTGCGTGTTGGCCACGCTGGAGTGCAGATTGCGCGTGCCGTCCCCGTTGTAGAGGGGGAACGGGTCGTCGAAGCTGTCGGTGCGCACCCAGCGGTTGCGGTACCAGGCCGCGCATCCTCCTTCGATGCGCACACCGTGGATCATGCCGTCGCCGGTGAACCAGTGCCCGGTCCCGGCGCGGGGGTTGGGTCCGTTGCGCAGGTACCACCCGTCGAGTTCGGGCGGGATCGCGCCGTGGACGGGCAGATCGAACTCGGTGAGTTCGGCAGGAACGGGTGCATAGTTTCCGGTGCGGAAGAAGTCGCCTTCACCGGGCAGGTTGCGCTGCTCGGTTTCGATCTCGGTCATGGAGTCAGCCTGACATTCCACAAGTGACATGTCAATGGTGGATTATGTCGGGATAGTCCACTAGTGGAAGGTCAGCGCTTACGATGCCGCCATGAGCCTTCGGATCGCGGCACTAGGCCTGCTCGCCCAGCGCCCGGGCAGTGGATACGACCTGCTCAAGTTGTTCGAGAACTCGATGGCCAATGTGTGGCCGGCCACCCAGAGCCAGTTGTACTCCGAACTGAACAAGCTCGCCGACGGCGGCCTGATCGAGGTGACCGACATCGGCCCGCGCGGGCGCAAGGTCTACCGGATCACGACGGCCGGGCGCGCCGAGCTGCACCGCTGGATGACGGACCCGAGCGCGGACCCACCTTTCCGCAGCGCCGCGCTGCTGCGACTCTTCCTGCTCGGTCAGATACCCCAGGAGCAGGCGCGCCGGCACCTGGAGCACACGGCCGAACACGCTCAGGCCGAGATCACACGGCTGCTCGCACTGCGGGACTCCCTGGGGCTGACCGACTCCCCGGACGCCGACGACGACGCGTTCTTCGGCCTCGCCGCGCTCGATTACGGCCTGCGGCTCAACGCGATGCAGGGCGAGTGGGCGCGCGACGTCCTCACGAAGATGGACGACCGCCGGAAGTAAGCGTTGCATCACGATAGTTTCCGATATATCGTCAACGTATCGGAAACGCGATCGGCGTTTCCTCCGCAACGTAAGGAACCAACACCATGAACACCCCCTTCACACCCCCTGAACATCCCTTCGAGGCGCGTGGCTTCGGCTTCGGTTTCGGTCCCCAGGAGCGACGCGCCCTGCACGAACACCGCCGGGCCGCCCGGCGTGAGTTCCGTGACCATCTGCGCGAGCACCGCGGTCAGGCCGGCTTCGGCCCCGGCTTCGGCGGTTTCGGCCCGGGCTTCGGTCCCGGCCCCGGCTTCGGCCCGGGCTTCGGGTTCGGCCCCGGTGGACGCGGCGGCGCACGGCGCGGCGGTGGCCGCGGCCGACGCGGCGACGTGCGCGCGGCGATCCTCACCCTGCTCACCGAACGGCCGATGCACGGCTACGAGATGATCCAGGAGATCGACGAGCGCAGCCAGCAGCTGTGGAAGCCGAGCCCCGGTTCGGTGTACCCCACCCTGCAACTGCTGGTCGACGAAGGCCTGCTGGTGGCCACCGAATCCGAGGGCAGCAAAAAGCTTTTCGAGCTGACCGAGGACGGGCGCGCCGCCGCCGCCAAGATCGAGACCGCCCCGTGGGACGAGATCACCGAGGGCGCCGACCCCACCGCGATGGGTCTGCGCAGCGCTGTCGGCCAGCTGATGGGCGCGGTCGCGCAGTCCGCGCACGCCGCGAGCAGTGAGCAGCAGCAGCGCATCGTCGAGATCGTCAACACCGCCCGCCGCGAGATCTACCAGATCCTCGGCGAGGACTGACCTCCCCCAGGACCGGCGCGGTTTCTCCCCACGCGGGGATGAAACCGCGCCGGATCCGTGTACATAGGAGGCATGGAGAGTTTTGCGCTCGGTACCCACACCGTCGGCCGCGTCGGATTCGGCGCCATGCAGCTTCCCGGACCCGGCGTGTTCGGTCCGCCCCGCGACCACGACCAGGCCATCGCGGTGCTGCAGCGGGTTCCGCAGCTCGGCATCAACCACATCGACACCGCCCAGTTCTACGGCCCGGATGTCGCCAACGAACTGATCCGTGAGGCGCTGCACCCCTACCCCGCCGATCTGGCGCTGGTGAGCAAGGTCGGCGCCCGCCGTGACGGCGAGGGCAACTGGACGCCGGCCCAGGAACCCGAGGAGCTGCGCGCCGACATCGAACAGAACCTCGCCACCCTCGGCGTCGACCGGCTGGCCGCGGTCAACCTGCGCATCCACTCCGGGGACCCGAACGCGGTCGGCCCGGTGGACCGCGCGCTGTTCGACCGCCAGCTCGACGCGATGATCGCCGCCCGCGACGAAGGGCTGATCGACGGCATCGGACTCAGCAGCATCTCGGTCGAGCACCTGCAGATCGCGCTCGAGCGCACCGACATCGCGACGGTGCAGAACGCCTACAACCTGGTCGACCGGACCTCGCAGCCGGTGCTGGACCTGTGCAGCGAGCGCGGGATCGCGTTCGTCCCGTTCTTCCCGCTGGGCTCGGCCTTCAACGCCGAGAACCCGGTGCTGGGACACCCGGCCGTGCGCGCGGAGGCCGAGAAGCTCGGGCGCACCCCGGCCCAGATCGCGCTGGCGTGGACGCTGAGCGTGGCGCCCAACGTGCTGCTGATCCCGGGCACGTCGTCGGTGGCGCACCTCGAGGAGAACACCGCCGTCGCCGACATCGAACTCGACGCGGAGACGAAGCAGGCCCTCGACGCCGCCGCGTGAGCGATTCTTCGTTTCGGCAGGCCCGGCAATAAAATCGGCAGCATCATGACCACCTCCACCGCGGGCTCCAAACCCGACCTGTTGTCGGCCGAGGCGGGCCGGCGGCGCACGTTCGCCGTCATCAGCCATCCCGACGCCGGCAAGTCCACGCTCACCGAGGCCCTGGTGCTGCACGCGAAGGCCATCACCGAAGCCGGCGCCATCCACGGCAAGGCGGGCCGGCGCTCGACGGTCTCGGACTGGATGGAGATGGAGAAGGCCCGCGGCATCTCGATCACCTCCACCGCGCTGCAGTTCCCGTACACCACGCAGGCCGGCAACAGCTGCGTGATCAACCTGCTCGACACCCCCGGCCACGCTGACTTCTCCGAGGACACCTACCGGGTGCTCACCGCGGTCGACTCCGCGGTGATGCTGATCGACGCCGCCAAGGGCCTGGAACCGCAGACGCTCAAGCTGTTCCAGGTCTGCCGGCACCGCCGGATCCCGATCATCACGGTGATCAACAAGTGGGACCGTCCGGGCCGGCACGCCCTCGAGCTGATGGACGAGATCGCCGAGCGCATCGGGCTCAAGCCGACGCCGCTGACGTGGCCGGTCGGCATCGCCGGCGACTTCAAGGGTGTGCTCGACCGCCGCACCGGCATGTTCATCCGCTACACCCGCACCGCGGGTGGCGCCACCGCCGCGCCGGAGGAACACATCGCGCCCGACGCCGCCCACGAGGCCGCCGGCATCGACTGGGACACCGCGGTCGAGGAGTCCGAACTGCTCAGCGCCGACGACGCCGACTTCGACCCGGAGACGTTCCGCGACTGCAGCTCCACCCCGGTCCTGTTCACCTCGGCGGCGCTGAACTTCGGCGTCAACCAGCTGCTCGACGTGCTGGCCGAACTCGCACCGCCGCCCAACGGGGCGCTCGACGTCGACGGCAACCGCCGCGACGCGACCGCGCCGTTCAGCGCGTTCGTGTTCAAGGTGCAGGCCGGCATGGACTCCGCCCACCGCGACCGCATCGCCTACGCCCGGGTCTGCTCGGGCACGTTCGAACGCGGCGACGTGCTGACCCACGCCTCCACCGGCAAGCCGTTCGTCACCAAGTACGCGCAGTCGGTGTTCGGCCAGCAGCGCTCCACGCTGGACACCGCGTGGCCCGGCGACGTCATCGGTCTGGCCAACGCCGCGGCGCTGCGCCCCGGCGACACGCTCTACGCCGACGTCGCCGTGCAGTACCCGCCGATCCCGAGCTTCTCGCCGGAGCACTTCGCGGTCGCGCGCGGCACCGATCCCAGCAAACACAAGCAGTTCCGCAAGGGCATCGAGCAACTCGACCAGGAGGGCGTGGTCCAGGTGCTGCGCTCGGACCGCCGCGGCGATCAGGCCCCGGTGCTGGCGGCGGTGGGGCCGATGCAGTTCGAGGTGGCCAGCCACCGGATGGCGGCCGAGTTCAGCGCTCCGATCGCGCTCGAGCCGCTGCCGTACACCGTGGCCCGGCTCTGCGATCCCGAGGGCGCCGAGACCCTGCAGAAGCTGGCGTCGGTGGAGGTGTTCACCCGCACCGACGGCGCGCTGCTGGCGGTGTTCTCCACAAAGTGGCGCCTGGAGAACGTGGCCCGGGAGAACCCGACGGTGAGCCTGCGGTCACTGGTCGCCGCCGGGGACTAGGGATTTGGGCGTCGTTGGACACGCAGACGGTGACCAACGACACCGAAATCACTCGACGTCGACCCAGTCCAGGGTGCGGTGCACGGCCTTCTGCCAGCCCGCGTAACCCTCGGCGCGCTGCTCGTCGGACCAGTTCGGTGACCAGCGCCTGCCCTCCTGCCAGTTGGCCCGCAGGTCGTCGGGGCCGTCCCAGAAACCCACGCCCAGCCCGGCCGCGTAGGCGGCGCCGAGCGCGGTGGTCTCGGCGACCTCCGGCCGCACCACGTCGACACCCAGCACGTCGGCCTGAATCTGCATGCACAGGTCGTTGGCGGTGATGCCGCCGTCGACCTTGAGCACCTCAAGGTGCACCCCCGAGTCCGCCTCCATTGCGTCGACGACGTCGCGGCTCTGGTAGCAGATCGCCTCGAGCGTCGCGCGGGCCACGTGGGCGTTGGTGTTGTAGCGGGACAGCCCGACGATCGCACCGCGCGCGTCCGAGCGCCAGTACGGCGCGAACAGCCCGGAGAACGCCGGCACGAAGTAGACGCCGCCGTTGTCCTCCACCTGACGGGCCAGCGCCTCGCTCTGGGAGGCGCCGCTGATGATGCCCAGCTGGTCGCGCAGCCACTGCACCGCCGAGCCGGTCACCGCGATCGACCCCTCCAGCGCGTAGACGGGTTTCGCGTCGGCGAACTGGTAGCAGACGGTGGTCAGCAGACCGTTGTCGGAGCGGACGATCTTCTCGCCGGTGTTGAGCAGCAGGAAGTTGCCGGTGCCGTAGGTGTTCTTGGCCTCGCCCGGGGCGAGGCACACCTGGCCGACCATCGCGGCCTGCTGGTCGCCGAGGATGCCGGTGATCGGGATCTGGCCGTCGGCGGGCCCGGTGTCCAGCGTCGTGCCGAAGGGTTCGGTCACCGACGACGGACGGATCTCGGGCAGCATCTGGCGCGGAATGCCGAAGAACGACAGCAGTTCGTCGTCCCAGTCGAGGGTCTCCAGGTTCATCAGCATGGTGCGGCTCGCGTTGGTGACGTCGGTGACGTGCACGCCGCCGCGGTGCCCGCCGGTCAGGTTCCACAGCACCCAGGTGTCGGTGGTGCCGAAGATCGCGTCGCCCTTCTCGGCGTCCGCGCGCACCCCGTCGACGTTGTCGAGGATCCACTGGACCTTGCCGCCGGCGAAGTAGGTGGCCGGCGGCAGCCCGGCCTTGCGCCGGATCACGTCGCCGCGGCCGTCGCGGTCGAGCGCCGAGGCGATGCGGTCGGTGCGGGTGTCCTGCCAGACGATCGCGTTGTGGTACGGGCGTCCCGTTCGCCGGTTCCACACCAGCGACGTCTCCCGCTGGTTGGTGATGCCCAGCGCCGCGAGGTCGGTGGTCGACAGGTTGGTCGAGTTCAGCGCGGTGGCCAGCACCGAGCCGGTGCGCTCCCAGATCTCGACGGGGTTGTGTTCCACCCAGCCGGCCTTCGGCAGGATCTGTTCGTGTTCGAGCTGATGACGGCCCACCTCGGCACCGTCGTGGTCGAAGATCATGCACCGGGTGCTGGTGGTGCCCTGGTCGATGGCTGCGACGAAATCGGCCACGCGCGCTCCTTC
Organism: Mycolicibacterium chlorophenolicum; assembly: GCF_001044235.1. Lineage (GTDB taxonomy): Bacteria > Actinomycetota > Actinomycetes > Mycobacteriales > Mycobacteriaceae > Mycobacterium > Mycobacterium chlorophenolicum. The sequence continues at coordinate 35,716 of NZ_JYNL01000064.1, forward strand.
TCGGTAGAGGTCCATGATGGACCACATGGGTGTGCCAGTGATCACCGACGACGACATCGACCGGATGCCCCGTGGCGGGCCGGATGCATCGTGTCTGGACCGGTTGCTGCAGACCGACCGGCAGGAGTACCTCGACCGCGAGTCCGACGCGCCCGCCGACGTGGCCCGCAAGCGCAGCGTGATCCGCGCCCTGAACTGGGCGGGCGAGGTGTTCGGCAATCACGAGAAGTTCGCGAAGATCGCGCTCGACGCGGTGGCCGACGTCGCCGACCCGCGGATCCTGGAGCTCGGCGCGGGACATGGCGCGCTGTCCCGCACGCTGCTCGAGTGGCACCCGAGCGCACGGGTGACGGTCACCGACATCGAACCGACGTCCGTCGCGGCGATCGCGGCGGGTGACCTCGGCTCGCACCCCCGCGCCACCGTCCGGCACATGGACGCCACGGCGCTGGACGCCGCCGACGGCGAGTTCGATCTCGCGGTGTTCGCGCTGTCGTTCCACCATCTGCCGCCGGCTGCGGCCGCGCGGGTGCTCGCCGAGGGCACCCGCGCCGCAGCCACCCTGCTGATCATCGACCTGCCCCGACCGCCGGCGCCGCTGCACCTGATCCGGTTGGCGGCGATGTTGCCGTGGGCGCCGTTCCTGCCGTTCGTGCACGACGGCGTGATCAGCTCGCTGCGGGCGTACAGCCCGTCGGCGCTGCGGGCCCTGGCCGCGCACGCCGACCCGGCGATCCGCGTCGAGTTGCGCGGCGGACTGGCCAGCCCGCAGGTGCTGATCGCCCGGCGTGACGCCGAAGTCTTTGCTTGAGCAACTAAACAGTGTGCCGACTGCGGGCCCCGGCACCCAAACCGATCGTGGCGCAGACACTTCGAATAGCCTGTAAACAAAGAGGGGGTTGCCGGATTTGCACGGGGGAGGCTGGATGGAGGGGACTCCCTTCGGGCGCTATCGATTGATCGAGGTGCTCGGACGCGGAGGCATGGGCGAGGTCTGGCGTGCCCACGACACCGAAACCGACCGGGTCGTCGCGCTGAAGGTGCTGCCCGAACAGTGGGCCTCCGACGAGGTCTACCTGCAGCGGTTCCGGCGTGAGGCGCATGCGGCCGCGCGCCTCAACGAGCCCCACGTCGTGCCCATCCACCACTACGGCGAGATCGACGGGCGCCTCTACGTCGACATGCGCCTCATCGACGGCAACGATCTGCAGACGCTGCTGCACGGTGGGCCGCTGGTGCCGGCACGTGCGGTCGCGATCGTGGAGCAGATCGCGATGGCCCTCGACGCCGCGCACCAGGCCGGGCTGGTGCATCGCGACGTCAAGCCGTCCAACATCCTGATCGCCCGCTACGACTTCGCGTATCTGATCGACTTCGGGGTGGCACGCGCGTCCCAGGACACGGGTCTGACCAACTCCGCCCACCTGGTCGGCACGCTGCCCTACATGGCGCCCGAGCGCTTCCGCAACGGCGTCAGCGACGCGCGCTCCGACGTCTACTCGCTGGCCTGCGTGTTGGCCCAATGCCTCACGGCGACAACGCCGTTCACCGGCCACAGTGTCGAAGAACAGATGATGGGGCATCTGACCGCGCCCCCGCCGCTGCCCTCGCAGGTCGACCCGTACATCCCGGTGGCCTTCGACGCCGTCGTCGCCAAGGGCATGGCGAAGAATCCCGACGAGCGCTACCAGAGCGCGTGGGAGCTCGCCCTGGCCGCCCGCGCCGCGCTGGGCGACGCGGCCGGCCACCCGCGCAACAGCTCCGCAGCGACCACCGCCCACGGGTCCGCACCCGGCGAGTCGGCGGCGACACTGCTCGGGCCGCCGCCCGACGACGCGCCGCTGTCCCGGACCGGGGACTCCATCGACGACCTGCTCGACCGGGCCGTCGCCGCGATCAACCGCGGCGACCGCGCCGTCGCCTCCGCGCTGGCGGATCAGGTGCTCGCCGTCGACCACCGCAATCCCGAGGCCGAGGACCTGCTGCGCGTCCCCACCGACCGGGGCGAGATCCGCCGGCTGACCATCGTGTCGGCCGACGTCGTCGACGCGACGGATCTCGCGATGCGGGTGGATCCCGAGACCTACCGGCTGCTGATCGGCCGGTTCCGGGACGTGGTCCGGCAGATCGCCGCTCGCTACGAGGGCCATGTCGCGTCGTCGAAGGCCGACGGACTGCTGGTGGTGTTCGGCTATCCGAACGCCCACGAGGACGACGTGCACCGCGCAGTGCAGGCCGGACTCGACATCGCCCGCGACATCGAGCAACTCAGCGAGCAGGCCCAGCGCCGGTTCGCGGCGACGGTCGCCGTCCGGATCGGTGTGCACCGCGGCCCCGTCTACCTCGACAGCGACCAGGACGACGTCTACGGGCTGGCGGTCACACAGGCCGCCGAGGTGTCGGCGCTCGCCCCCACCGGCGGGGTGGCGGTGTCGCACTCGGTGGAACCGTTGATCCGCAACGCCTTCGAGCTCGAGAAGCTGCCGTCGGTGGCGATGCCGGGATCCAGTGAGGTCGTCAACCCGTTCCGGGTGCTCGGGGAGCGCGCGTACGCCACGCTCACGCCGATGGGTCCGCTCGTCGGTCGCGACCGTGAGTTCGCCCGGCTGGACAAGAGTTGGCGACGGGCCAAGGCGGGCACCCTGACCGTGCCGGCGGTGGTCCTGCGCGGCGAGGCGGGCATCGGCAAGAGCCGGCTCGCGGCCGCGGCCACGGAACTGGCGCAGCGCGACGGCGGCACCGTCCTGGAACTCGTCGGCTCCCCGGTGCACGCCGATGTCGGTCTGCATCCGGTCAGGCTGCTGCTGGAGCGGCGCGCCGGCATCACCCGGCTCACCGAGCCGGTGCGCCGTCTGCAGCTGATGGAGGCCGAGGTGGCGGACCTGGGGCTCGATCCCCAAACCGAAATACCGCTGCTGGCACCGATTCTCGGCCTCGACGCCTCGCTGGGATACGAGCCCCCGAAGGCCGAGGGCCGCAAACTGCAGGAGCTGATCGCCGCCGCGGTGACCAACTATCTGCTGACCGCGTTCGGCAGCGCGCCGGGCCTGCTGCTCGCCGAGGACGCGCACTGGTTCGACGGCTCCACGCTGGATCTGGTGGGCGCCCTGCTGGGCGCCACCGAGGGCCGGCTGCTGGCCGTGATCACGGGCCGCGACGGCAACTGGCTGTCGGACCGGTGGCCGGCCAAGGTGTTCGACCTGTCGCCGCTGACCGACGAGCAGACCGACGAGCTGGTGCTGGCGCTGGATCCCCGGGTGCCGCCCGAACAGTGCGCGGCGGTGCGGCAGCGCTGCGGCGGGGTGCCGTTCTACATCGAGCAGGTGGTCAGCGGGCTGGATCCGGCCACCGATGCCCACCACTCCACCGTGCCCGACTCCCTCTACGAGCCGCTGTTCGCGCGGCTGCTGGCCGTTCCCGACGTGGTGCCGGTGGTGGAGGCGGCCGCGGTGATCGGACGGCATGTGGACCGCGCGCTGCTGGTCGCCGTGTCATCGCTGAGCGAGGACGCGGTGGACGACGTCATCGACGAGCTCGAGGATGCCAAGGTCTTCGAGCCGCACGGACGCGATGCGTGGAAGTTCCGGCACGACCTGCTGCGGGAGGTGGCCGCGGAGCTGGCCCCGCCGAGCGTGCGCCGCACGCTGCACGGCAAGACCGCCGACGTGCTCGTCAGCGGTGCCGCCGGCGAGCCCGACTGGCGTTTGGTGGCAGCGCATTACGAGCAGGCCGAGCGACACGCCGATGCTTCGGCGGCCTACCGGCAGGCCTCCGCCGAGGCGCGGCGGCGCGGCGCGCTCGAGGAGGCGCTCAAATACCTGACCCGGTCGCTGACGCAACTCGAACTCTGCCCGCCCGGCCGCGACCGCGACCGCCTCGAGATCGAACCCCGGCTCGAGCGCGGCTTCCTCACCTCGACGTCCGAGGGCTACCAAAGCCCCTCGGTGGCAGCCGATCTGGAGCGATGTCTGCAGATCGTGGGCTCCGATCTGCACGACGATCAGGTGTTCGGCACGCTGCTGGCGGTCAGCAGCTACTACATCAACAAATCGGATCTGCGCCGGGCCCACCAGCTGGCCGACGCCATGCAGGCCAAGCCCGACGAGCAGCGCCGGCTGTGGAGTCCGGCCATCGCCTGCGTGCAGGGCATGGTGACGTTCCTGCGCGGCGAGTTCGAGTGTGCCCGAACGCTTTTCGAGGAGGCCAGCGCCGGGTTCGACGACGAGGGCCAGAACAGCATGGAAGAGCTGTGGTTCATCCCGTGGGACATCGTGGCGCTGGCCTACGAGCACCTGTCGATCTGGCACATCCTGCACGGCGATCAGGCGGCCGCGGATGCGGCGATGGCCAAGGCGATGGACCGCGGTGACGAACTCGCGTTCCCGTGGGGCCCGTACAACCAGGCCTACGCGAGCCACCTCGAGGTCTGGATGCGCCGCGAGAGCGGCCAACTCGACCGGGCCCGCGCCGTGGTGACCGACATGGTGGAGCGGGCCGAGCGCTACGGCATCGACTTCTGGCACGCCCTGGGCTCCACGCTCGGTCAGGCCACCGTCGAGGCGGACATCGCGCTGCGCGCCGAGCATGTCGATCCGGACCGGGTGAACACCCAGATCGACCTGCTCACCCAGTTCACCGACTTCTGGCGGTCCCTGGGCCTGTTCGCCTACCAGACCCAATACGACTGTGTGATCGGCCAATTGCTCATCGCGGCGGGCCGCCTCGGCGAGGCGCGGACGCGTCTCGACACCGCGCTGCGCATCGCCGACGAGACCGACATGCACTTCTTCGATGCCGAGTTGCTCCGGGCCCGGGCGCGCACCCACACCGATCCCGACACCAGGGCCGCGGATCTCGGCGTCGCCGTGGCGCTCGCGCGTCACCAGGGGGCGCCGCTGTTCGAACTGCGCGCCGCCTGTGACGACGTGGTGCTGCGCGGCGACGACGCCCGCGACGCCCTCGCCGACGCGCTGGCCCGGCTGCCGGCGGACTGCGCGTTGCCCGACGTGGCGCACGCCCGCTCCCTCCTGGGGTGGTCAAGCCCAGGAGCGTGATCACCACGTCCCTGGGCTTGACCGGCGGTCGGGTGAGCCCCCTCGCATCACCGACCTCACTCGCCAGGCTTCCGGGCCGTTCCGTCCCCCGGTCGGCCGGTTCCCGTCGTCCGCGGCGAGTGGATCAACCCTGACTCGTTGACCTTGGAAATTTCTTGGACCTCGTCGGGCTACCCGGCGGGCTCGTCCACCTCGAAGACGAACTCGCCGTCACCGATGGTGATCCGGTCGCCGTCGGTGAGCGCGGTGCTGCCGTCGATCCGCCTGCCTTCGACGACGACACCGTTCGCCGAGTCGGCGTCGATGATCACGTGGCCGGGTCCCGAGCCGACGATGACGGCGTGGTACCGGCTGACCCGGGGGTCGGCCAGCACGATGTCGTTGTCGGACTGGCGGCCGATGCGGGTCACGGTGTCGGCGACGTGATGCGACGTCCCGGTGGCCGACCGCAGCCGCGCCGGGCGGCTGGTCGCGGGGAGCGCGCTCCGGTTCACCGTCGCGATCATCGTGTCGGCGGCCGTCTTGCGGGCCGTGCCCTCGATGTTGAGCGGCGCCTGGCGCAGGATCCGCTCGTGCAGATCCTGCAGCACGGGATCCGGGTCGATGCCGAGATCGTCGGCGAGCACGGTCTTGACCCGCCGGTAGGCGTCGAGCGCGTCGGATTGGCGCCGCTCCAGGTAGTAGGCGCTCATCAGCTGCTCCCACAACGGTTCGCGGTAGGGGTGCCGCGTGACCAGGTCCTCCAGCTCGCCGATGACCGACGCGGCGCGGCCGCATGCGATCTCGGCCTGCGCCCACACGGTGTGGGCGGAGATCCGGTCCTCGGTGAGAGCCACGGCGTGCGTCTCGACGAACGCGAAGCCGGAGAGGTCCTCGAGGAACTCCCCCTGCCACTGCGCGAGTGCGACCGACAGGTGCCGGCTCGCCTCGGCGAAGCGGCCCGCCGCGGCGGCCTCCAGCCCGGCGGTCCGGGCGGTCACGAACCGGCCCAGGTCGACGGCGTCGTCGGCGACGGTGAGCCGGTAGCCGGGCGACGCCTTCTCCAGCAGCCGCCGCTCGTCGGCGCCCGCGGTGCGCATGAGCCGCCGCAGGTTCGACACGTAGGCGTGCAGGCTGGCCCGCGCCTCCGGCGGCGCCCCCTCCCCCCAGACCGCGTCGATCAGCGCATCGGTGGTCACCGGCCGGTTGCGGTGCAGCACCAGCGCGGCGAGCACGGCCCGCTGTTTGGGGGTGCCCAGCGCGACGGGAGTGTCCCCGACCGTCATCTGAAAGGGTCCGAGCAGCGCAAACGTGGAACTCGACGCCATCGGCCGCTGCATCCTCCCCCCACGGTGATGATCGTGACCTTACCGGCGGCGCCGGGGACCGTACCGCGCAACCTGCCCGCCCGCGGCCCGGTGATGGCGTCTAATGGCTGTCGTGGGCGAGGAACTGAAGCAGACCGAGTTCACTCGCGCGCAGCGGCGCGAGTACCGGCGCAAGGTCCAGTTGTGTCTCGACGTCTTCGAGACGATGCTCGCGCAGTCGAGCTTCGACTTCGAGAAGCCGCTGACGGGCATGGAGATCGAGTGCAACCTCGTCGACAGCGACTACCAGCCGGCGATGAACAACTCCGAGGTACTCGACGCGATCGCCGACCCGGCGTACCAGACCGAATTGGGTGCCTACAACATCGAGTTCAACGTGCCGCCGCGCCGGTTGCCCGGACGCGCGGCGCTCGACCTCGAGGCCGAGGTCCGCACCAGCCTCAACGCCGCGGAGGCCAAGGCCAACACCGACGGCTCGCACATCGTGATGATCGGGATCCTGCCCACCCTGATGCCCCAGCATCTGTCCGGCCACTGGATGAGCGAGTCGGTGCGCTACCAGGCACTCAACGACTCGATCTTCACCGCGCGCGGCGAGGACATCGACATCGACATCGCCGGCCCCGAGCGGCTGAGCCTGCAGACCGCCTCGATCGCGCCCGAATCCGCCTGCACCAGTATGCAATTGCATCTGCAGGTCTCTCCGGGCGACTTCGCGAACAACTGGAACGCCGCCCAGGTGCTCGCCGGCCCGCAGCTGGCGCTGGGCGCGAACTCGCCGTTCTTCTACGGTCACCACCTGTGGGCCGAGACCCGCATCGAATTGTTCGCCCAGGCCACCGACACCCGTCCGGACGAGTTGAAGACGCAGGGGGTGCGTCCCCGGGTGTGGTTCGGGGAGCGGTGGATCACGTCGATCTTCGACCTGTTCGAGGAGAACGTCCGGTACTTCCCGTCGCTGCTGCCCGAGCTGTCCGACGAGGACCCGGTCGCCGAACTCGCCGCCGGGCGCACCCCGACGCTGCCCGAGCTGCGACTGCACAACGGCACCATCTACCGCTGGAACCGGCCGGTGTACGACGTGGTCGGGGGCCGGCCGCATCTGCGGGTGGAGAACCGGGTGCTGCCCGCCGGCCCGACCGTGGTCGACATGATGGCCAACGCCGCGTTCTACTACGGCGCGCTGCGCACCCTGTCCGAGGAGGACAGGCCGCTGTGGACCAAGCTGAGTTTCGCTGCGGCGCGGTCGAATTTCGAGTCGGCCGCACAGCAGGGCATGGACGCCCGGCTGTACTGGCCGGGGGTGGGCGAGGTGACGCCCGACGAGCTGGTGCTGCGGCGGCTGCTGCCGATGGCCGACGAGGGGCTGCGCCGGTGGGAGGTCTCGGCCGAGGTGCGGGACCGCTACCTCGGGGTGATCGAGGGCCGCGCGAAGTCCGGCCGCAACGGTGCGGTGTGGCAGGCGTCGGCGGTGGCGGCACTGCAGGCCCGGGGCATGAGCCGACCGACGGCGCTGGCCGAGATGCTGCGGCTGTACTGCGAGCACATGCACACCAACGAGCCGGTGCACACCTGGGACGTCCCCGGGTGACGGCGTCGCCGGCTCAGAGGCCCAGGTCGCGCCGGAACCCTGCGGGGATCACCAGATCGTCCGCGGTGAGCTCCTGAATCGACGAGAGCCCCAGGCCCAGCAGCGCGGAATCGATGCCGCCGCGGAGGATGTCGAGCACGTTCTCGACGCCGGTCTGACCGCCCGCGGCCAGACCCCACAGGTAGGCGCGACCGATCATCACCGCGCGGGCGCCCAGCGCGACGGCCTTGACGACGTCGGAACCGCGCCGGATCCCGCCGTCGAGCACGATCTCGACCTGGTCGCCGACCGCGTCGGCGATGGCGGGCAACGCCCGGATCGGCGCGGGGGTGCCGTCCAGGTTGTTGCCGCCGTGGTTGGACACCGAGATCGCGGTGACGCCGGCATCGAGCGCCCGTTTGGCGTCATCGACGCGCATCACCCCCTTGAGCATGAACGGCCCGCCCCACTGCTCGCGCAGCCACGCGATGTCCTCCCAGGTCGGCAGCGGGGTCTGCATCCACTCGCCGTAGGCGCCGAAGAACGTCGGTGGCGCGCCGCCGTCGGCGAGGTTGGGCGCGGTCAGGTCCGGCACCCGACCGGTCTTGGCGAACTCGAGAAGCCAACGCGGCCTGCGGATCCCCTCGGGTGCGAAACGCAGCATGGCCTTGAGGTCCATCCGCTCCGGGATCGCCGGGCTGCCCCAGTCGCGGCCGTTGGAGAACGACCAGTCCGTGGTGATGATCAGGCCGACCGCGCCGGCGCGCCGCGCCCGCTCCATCCGGGCCAGCAGCTTGTCGCGGCCTCCGGTCCAGTACATCTGGAAGAACGTCGCGGGGTTGGCCAGTGCCACTTCTTCGATGGGCTTGCTGGCGAACGACGACAGGCCGATCGCGGTGCCGCGGGCCGCCGCGGCGCGCGCGACCGCGACCTCGCCGTCGGGGTGGACGGCCTGTACACCGGTCGGTGAGATCAGCACCGGCAACGAGATCGCCTGCCCCATCACGGTCGTCGCCATGTCGCGTTTACCGGACAGCCCGGCGACGTGCGGGGCGAAGCCGAGCTCGGCGAACGCCGAGGTGTTGTCGGCGACGGTGAGACCCTTCTCCGAGCCGGCGACCAGTGCGCTGTAGACGCTGGGCGGCAGGCGCTTTCGCGCGCGCCGCTGTGCTTCGGCGACGGTCTCGAACCAGGTGGCCATGGGTGTCTCCCTTGTCGGTGATGCCTTCAACGGTAGAACCGGACACGGCCGGGCGGCACTCGCCGATCGGGCAGTCACCCCCCATCCGTACGGTCCCCGTATCGCACCCGTTCGGTGCGCGCGCGTACCCCGGTACGACACCTAGCGTCAATGAATATGCAAGCAGCCCTGCTCGATCCGCTGGCTCCGTCGCCACGCGGCCGGTGGAGCGGCCACGGTGTCCAGGTCACCCGGCGCCGGGGTCCGCACCGGATGCACCCCACCTCGGCGACGGTGTGCACCACCCGCTTCTGCGTGCACCGGCGGGGGCAGTGGCTCGCCGTCGAGCACGATCTGACTCCGGGCGAGCTGTCCGACGAGCTGACCGTGCTGCTGACCGAGCAGCTCGTCGACACCGGTGTGCTGCGCGGGCAGTCCGAGTTCGAACTGGTCTTCACCGGCGTCGTCCGCTCGACGGTCGACGGCGGGCTGTCGGCCTGGCTGCGGTTCTACCGCAACTCGCTCATCGCGCTGGAGCACGGCGCCGCCGCGTTCGCCCCGATCCACGCCGAAGCCGCCGCACAGGTACGCGGGCACCGATTGATCGACCTCGGTTCGTGTTTCGGGTTCTTCCCGCTGCGGATGGCCGCGCTCGGCCACGACGTGCTGGCCACCGATCTCAGCCACTCGGCGATGCGGCTGCTGGACCGGGTGAGCGCACGGCTGTGCCGGCCGGTGACCACGCTGGCCTGCGACGCCACCGATGTCACGCTGCCCGACGGCAGTGCCGACACCGTCACCGCCCTGCATCTGATCGAGCATCTCCCGACCCCCGCGCTGCACGCGGTTGTCGACGAGGCGCTGCGGCTGGCGCGCCGGCGCGTGATCGTCGCGGTGCCGTTCGAGGAGGAACCCCGGGACTGCTATGGGCACGTGCAGCGCTTCGACCTGCCCCGGGTGCATCGGCTGGCCGACGAAGTGGCGGCCCGGCATCCGGGAATCTCCGCGCAGGCCTACGCCTTTCACGGCGGCTGGCTGGTGCTGGACCGCTAGATCAGGCCTCGCTTGCTCGCGGCGTACACCGCCTCGGCGCGCCTGCTCACCTCGAGCTTGCGCATGATGTTGCTGACGTGGAACTTCGCGGTCGTCGCCGAGATGTAGAGCTTCTCGCCGATCTTGTTGTTGGACAACCCCGCTGCGAGCAGGCGGAGCACCTCGACCTCGCGGTCGGTGAGCTGTGCGCGGGTCTCGCCGCGTCCCGACAGCGAACGCACCACCGCTGCGGCGCTGCGCGAGTCGAACGCGCTGTCGCCCGCGGAGATGGCCCGGATCGCCCGGACCAGTTCGGTGGTGTCGACGTCCTTCACCACGTACCCGCGCGCGCCGGCGTGCACCGCCCGCACCACGAGGTCCTCGTCGAGGAACGTGGTGAGCACCAGCAGGCCGAGTGTCGGATACTCGGCGGAGAGCTTGGCGCACAACGTGAGTCCTTCGAACTCCGATCCTGCGGAGAGCTTGAGGTCCAGCAGCACCACGTCGGGCCGGGTGGCGCGGACCACCGCCTCGGCCTCGGCTTCCGAGGCCGCCTCGCCGACGACGACGAGGTCGTCGGCGCGTTCCAGCACCGATCGCAGGCCCTGCCGCAGGATGGCGTGGTCGTCGACGATAACGAGTCGGATGGGTGTCGTCATGTGCGCCGACCTTCTGGGCAGTAGGGAATTCGCGCCACGACGCGCACCCCGCCGATGCGGGACCGGTACACGTCGAAGGTGCCGCCGTGTTCGGCAGCACGGGCCCGCATGTTGGCCAGGCCGCGGTGCCGGCCGTCGACGTCGGCGGCCTCGGCCATCCGCAGGATCAGCCGCAGCGTGTCCGGGTCTCCGGTGCCGTCGTCGGCGATCGACAGCGCCACCGCGTCGATCCGGTAGGACAACCGCACCAGGGCGCGGCTCGCGTTGCCGTGCACCGCGGTGTTGAACAGGGCCTCACCGGCGATGCGCAGCAGGGCGTGCTCGACGTCGCCGGGCAACTCGACGGAGGGGCCGTCCACCCGCAGCGTCACCCTCAGATCCTCGGGCATGTGCACGGTCGCCAGCTGTCCGAGCATGGCGGCCAGGCTGGAGCGCTCGGCATCGGCGGGCTGGTTGAGCGCGTAGATGGCCGAGCGCAGCTGCTCGGTCGCCGACCGGGTGAGTTCCTTGGCCAGGTCCAGCCTGCCGGCCAGTTCACCTGCACCGTGGCCGATCTCGCTGCGGCACACCTCGATCTGCATTCCGGCCGAGAGCACGGTCTGCGCGACGCTGTCGTGGAGTTCGCGCGCGATGCGGTGCCGCTCGGAGTTGAGCACCTGATGGCGTTGTGCCGCACCGAGTTCGCGCTGAGTGGCCAGCAGTTCGGCGTTGCGCGCCTCGGACTGGGCCAGCAGGGTCACCGACTTGGTGAACAGCGCCGAGTTCTGCAGCGCCACCGCCGTCTGGCCGGCCAGGATGCGCATCACCATGGCGTCGGTGCCGTCGAGCGCGCGGTGCGGCGGCGTCCACGCGGCGAACGCCCCGATCACGGTGCCGTCCAGTTCGATCGGCACGTGCGCGTGCTGCTTCTCGATCACCGGCAACCGGAACTGGGCGAGTTGTCCGCGCAGGATGTCGTTGAGCCGGTTGAGCACCACGTCGGGCAGCGCGGCACCGGGATCGGCGGCGCTGCCCAGCCCTTCGAAGGCGTACGCGACCCCGGCGGAGTCCAGGATGAGGTGCCGGACACTGGCCTCGGGCAACGCGCCGTCGGCGAGCGCCAGCAGCACCCATTCGGCGTCCAGGGTGGCCCGCGCCGCCTCGGCCACCGCGCGCACCAGGTTCTCCGGACCCTCGATTGTCTGCACCAGCGCCCGCGAGATGGTGTCGAGCGCGGCGATCACCCGATCCAATCGCTGTGCGGTGAGCCGTAATTCGGGATAGAACCGGCCCTTGCCGGACCGCAGCCCCGTCAGCCGGGCCAGGTCGGGCGCGCTGGCGTCGGCGGCGGTCACGGGGCGGGCCTCACATCGCCGCCTGGAACAGCGCCTGCATCTGCAACTCGTCGGCACTGCGGGGGTTGGTGCTCATGCAGGCGTCGGCCAGCGCCGTCTTGGCCAGTCGGGGCAGGTCGTCCTCGGAGACCCCCAGTTGCGCCAGGCCGCGCGGTACGCCGACGTCCCGGGCCAGCCGGTCGATACGGTCGGCCAGCGCCAGGGCCGCCTCGGCGGCGGGTGTGCCCGGATCGGCGACCCCGAGGAACGTCGCGATGCTCTTGTACGGCTCGGGGTCGGCCTCGGCGTTGAAGCGGATGACGTGCGGCAGCAGCACGCCGTTGACCACGCCGTGCGGCAGGTCCAGCAGACCGCCGACCTGGTGGCTCATCGCGTGGGCGGCGCCGAGGATCGCGTTGGTGAACGCCAGACCCGCCTCGAGCGCGGCCTGGGCCATCAGCACCCGGGCGGGCATGTCGGCGGGCCGCTCGAGGGTGTCGGCGAGGTTGTCGGTGACCATCTGCACCGCGCGCAGCGCGTGGTGGTCGGTGAGCTGGTTGTGGCCTAGGGACACGAAGGCCTCGATGCCGTGGGTGAGGGCGTCCAGGCCGGTGGCGGCGTTGAGCCAGTCGGGCATCGTGGTGAGCAGCCGCGGGTCGATGACCGTGATGTCGGGGACCAGCGCGCGGCCCAGGATCGTGATCTTGGTGTTGCGGGTGGTGTCGGTGACGATGCAGAACTGCGACACATCGGCGCCGGTGCCGGAGGTGGACGGCACGACCACCAGCGGCGGGATCGGCATCTCGGCCTTGTCGACCCCTTCGTAGTCGAGGATGTCGCCGCCGTTGGCCGCCAGGATCGCCACACCCTTGGCGGCGTCGATCACCGATCCGCCGCCCACGGCCAGCAGCACGTCGCAGCCGTGTTCGGCGTAGGTGTCGAAGCCGGCCGCGATCTCGTGGTCCTTGGGGTTGGGCGTCAGGTCGTGCCACAGCCGGGCCTGGATGCCCTGCTCGGCGAGGTGGCCGACCATCTCGTCGGCCCAGCCCGCCTCGATCAGCCCGGGGTCGGTGACCAGCATCGGCCGCAGTGCGCCGAGCCGCAGCGCGGCGTGCGCGGCCTCGGCCATCGAGTCGATGCCGAACACGATCTCGGGGGCGTGGAACTTCAGCAGCCGCGCGCCGCAGTCGGCGCGCCGCGGATCGTCGCGCGTCCCGACCGCCGTCGCGCCGCTCTCCGGTCTCGCCACTGCATCGCCTCGCCCGCCCCAGGCCGGGCGCACGGAATGTGACCCGGACAACATTCTGCGCTCCAGCGTACGGCTCACGTCACCTCCCCACCGCGTCCGCGGCGAACTCGTACGCGGCGCTCTCCAGCCCGGACAGATCGGCCACCACGCGGATCCGGTCGCAGAACTCGGCGTAGGCCGGCAGGTCGCAACTGCCCAGGCCCCACGAGTAGCGCGGCTCCGGGGTGAGCCACACGGTTTCCCGCGCGCGGCGGGTGATCTCCTCGAACGCCGCGAGGTTGGGGTTCCGGCCGTTGGTGCGGCCGTCGCCGAGCACCAGCAGGGTGGTCCGGCGGGTCACCGCCGAGGAGTGTTCGGCCAGGAACTCGCCGAACACGCTGCCGTAGTCGGAGTTCGCTGCCGTGTCGATCACGTCGCCGCCGAAGATCAGCCCGAGCGCCTGCTCGCTCGGATGGTCGCGGAACAGTTCGGTGGTCTCGGCGACGTCGGCGACGAACACGAACGAGCGCACCTGGGTGAACAGGTCCTGCAGTCCGTGGACCAGGTTCAGGGTGAACCGAGACGTCGCCCGCACCGACAGGCTGACGTCGGCGAGCACCACCAGCCGCGGCCGGTCCTCGGCGCGGCGCACGGTGACGGGCATGAACGGCACCCCGTCGAACCGCATGTTGCGCCGCATGGTCTGACCCGAATCGACCCGTCCGGCGGCAGCGACGCGCCGTCGGTGGGTGAGCGCGCCGTGCAGCGTGCGGGCCAGCCGGCGCAGTGAGTCCTCCAGGTCGGCGCGCTCGGTCTCGGCGATCCGGTCCACCCGCGCCTCGCGCCGCTCCCGGGTCTCCACGATCGCGGTCTCCAGCGCGAGCAGCGCCTCGAGGTGACGCTTGAGCGCCAGCGGCAGGTTCTCCAGCACCCCGGCCAGTCGCTTGCGCAGCGCGGCCGCGTCGGATTCGTCTCCGTCACTGCCGGTTTCGGTTTCCAGCCAGCCGAGCAGCGCCTCCTGCTCGGCGATGGTCAGTTCCGCGTCGACGGGTGTGCCTGCGGACGTCGCCAGGGTGCCCGCGGTGGCGGCGCCGCGCAGCCGGTCGGTGGACAGCTGGATCCGCACCGCGTCGTCGGCGCTGCTGCGGGTGTCCTTGGAGAACGCGATCTCGTCGGTGAGCGCGGCCAGGTCGATCTTGTTGGCCTCCTGGTGCAGGTTGTAGCGCTGCGCCAGGTCCTCCTGCTTGAAGTAGTCGCGGATGCTCGACGGCTTGCCGTGCTCATGCCCCTGTTCGGGGGTGTCGCTGGGTTCCTCGGAGAGCGTGAAGGATTCGAGCTCGCCGGTGTCGGCGAGGTCGTCGTGGCCATGGGAGTGCCCGTGCCCGTCACGCTCGCCGCCGACCCGCACCAGCGCGAAGAACGCGTCGAAGATCTCGTCGAAGACCGGCGCGTCGCGCTCGTCCTTGACGAGCGCGACGCGCAATGCGGTCCGCAGGACAGCCCGGGAGGACAACACACCGGGCTGCCCGGCGCACCGCATCGCATCCAGCGCCTCGGGGATCGAGACCCGGATCCCGGCGAGGCGCAGGAGCCGGACGAACCGGTGCAGGGTGGCCTCCATGACCTACAGCGCCCGGCGCCGGCCCAGCGTCGCCGTCGCCGACTTCTGCTCGGTTTTCTTCGGGGTGCCGTAGTAACCGTCGGTGAAGCGGCCGGGCTGATCCTTGGCCGCCCGCGCCGCCCGCCCGTCGTCCCCGTGATCGTGATCGTGCCCGTGGTCATGGTCGTGCCCGTGCCCGTGGTCGTGGTCATGCGGGTGCGGGTGCCTGTCCGGCACGGTCGCGTTCGGATCGACCAGCCGCGGCAATGCCTCCAGCGACTTGCGAACGTCCTTGTCGTACTTGACCACCACCGACACGGTGTCCGACAGCACCCGGGCCGACAGCTCGTCGACGCCGAGCACCGCCAGCGTGCGGGCCCAGTCGATGGTCTCCGAGATGCTGGGCGCTTTGCGCAGTTCCAGCTCCCGCAGGCCGCGGACGATGTCGACGAGCTGGGCGGCCAGCGCGTCGGTCAGCCCGGTGTTCTTGGACCGCACGATCTCCAGTTCGCGCTCGGCGGCCGGGTAGTCCAGGAACAGGTGCAGGCAGCGCCGCTTCAGCGCGGCCGCCAGGTCGCGGGTGTTGTTCGACGTCAGGATCACGTAGGGGGCGTGCTCGGCGACGAACGTCCCGATCTCGGGCACCGACACCTGGTATTCGCCGAGCAGTTCGAGTAGCACGGCCTCCAGCGCTTCGTCGGCCCGGTCGATCTCGTCGATCAGCAGGACCACCGGTTCCGGTGAGCGCACGGCCTCCAGCAGGGGCCGCGGCGCCAGGAACCGGTCGGAGAAGAACACGCTCTCCTGGGCCCCGATCCGGTCCACCGCCTCCTCGAGATCGACTGCGTCCGAGACGATCTGGCCGATCTTCTCGCGCAGGATCTGGGTGTAGAGCAGCTGCTTGCCGTAGTCCCACTCGTAGAGGGCCTTGGTCTCGTCCTGGCCCTCGTAGCACTGCAGCCGCAACAGCCGGCGCCCGGTGGCGGCGGCCAGCGCCTTCGCCAGCTCGGTCTTGCCGACGCCGGCCGGACCCTCGACGAGGAGCGGCTTGTCCAGCCGGGTCTGCAGGAACACCGTGGTGGCCAGGCGCTCGTCGGCGATGTATCCCTCGCCGGCGAGCGCCTCGCGTACCGCTTCTACGGAGTCGAACATCGTTACGGCAGCAGCTCGTCGAGGCTGCCGTTCATGCAGTGCTCGACCACGGGGCGCACGGTGTCGAACGTGCACTCCTTGGCGTTGCCCGGGGTGCATGCGTCGCCGAGGACGTGGTTGGTGATGCGGTCGACGTCTGCCTTGTCGCCCTTGATCACCGGGGCGTTCTCGTAGAACTTCGTCGGGCCCTGGCCCAGCCGGTTCTTCGAGTAGCTGTCCTGCTTGACGTCGACGAAGCGCTCGATGATGTTGACGTCGCGCAGCAGCCGGATCGCTGCGGCCAGTGCGGCGTCGGCGGCCTGCACGTCGGTCATGCCGTAGGTGTCGACGCCCATCGCAGCCGCGATGTCGGCGAAGCGCTTGTAGGCCACCGGCATGTTGAACGCCCACACCCGGGGCAGCGCGATCGCGTTGTTCAGGCCGTGGTGGGTGTCGTAGAACGCGCTGATCGCATGCGAGATCGAGTGGATGATGCCGAGCCCGCCGGAGTTGAACGCCTGCGCGGCGATGTACTGCGCGTACATCATGCCCTCGCGGCCCTTGAGATCCGTTCCGTTCCAGGTGGCTTCGCGCAGGTTCTCGGCGGTCAACTTGATCGCGCGGATCGCGTTGCCCAGCGACGGTTCGAAGTTCAGCCGTGACACATAGGGCTCCGACGCGTGGGCGAGCACGTCGAACCCGCACTGCGCGGTGTAGTCGACGGGGCACTCGAAGTACAGCACCGGGTCGTCGACGGCCAGCGTCGCCACCGACGCGTCGTCGAACGCGACGTACTTGTGCGGGTTGTCGGGGTCGGTGGTGGTGTCGGTGATGACGTAGGCCCACGAGGTCTCCGAGCCGGTGCCCGCGGTCGTCGAGATCGCGATGTGCGGCGGGTTCTTCGGATTCTCGCTCTTGTTGAAGCCCTCGAAGTCGTTGACGTTGCGGCCGTCGTGGGCAATCGAGATGCGGGCGCCCTTACACGCGTCGTGGGTGGAGCCGCCGCCGATGGAGACGAAGCTGTCGCACTCGTTCTCCTGGTAGAGCTTCACCGCGTCCATGACGTTGTAGTCCTTGGGGTTGGACTCCACCTGGTCGTAGACCACGACCTCGAGTCCGTGCCACTTCAGCGACTCGGCCATGTTGTGCACGATGTCGGTGCCGCGCAGGCCGGAGCTCATCAGCAGCGTTCGCTTGAAGCCCATCTTCAGCGCTTCGGGGCCGACCATCTCGTGCGCGCCGGGGCCCATCATCGCGCGGGGGAACGGGTGAAACTCTTTGATCGGGAACGGTTTGAGTAGATCTTCGACCTTCATGGCGACGGGTTCCTTTCCAGAGCCGATCTGCGGTGCGGTGGCGGTGTCGAGCACCAACATGGCACGCAGATGTGACCGGGAGAACAGCTCTGGCTCACAACCGAATCGTCGGGCAGCGCAAGTGCGGACGACCGGACAGGACCCGACCTACCCGGTCGGAGAGGACTCCTTGCTCTCGCGGGTCTCGGGGGTCTCGCGGACGTCCCCGGTCGAACCGTGGTCGTCGACCATCGTGGACTCGTCGAACGGCCGGTTGCCGTCGAGGACGTCCTGCATGCGGTCGTGGTCGACGGTGTGGGTCCAGGCGCCGATCAGCACGGTGGCGACGGCGTTGCCGGAGAAGTTGGTCAGGGCGCGCGCCTCGGACATGAACTTGTCGATGCCCACGATCAATCCGATGCCGTCGAGCAGTTCGGGCCGGTGACTCTGCAAGCCGGCGGCCAGAGTGGCCAGGCCCGCGCCGCTGACTCCGGCCGCCCCCTTGGACGCGACCATCATGAACACCAGCAGCGAGAGCTGCTCGGGGATGGACAGGGGGTTGCCCATCGCGTCGGCGATGAACAGCGAGGCCATCGTCATGTAGATCGCCGTGCCGTCGAGGTTGAACGAATACCCGGTGGGCACGACGATGCCGACGGTGGCGGGCTGCACCCCCGCATGCTCCATTTTCGCGATCAGCCGCGGCAGCGCGGACTCCGACGACGAGGTGGCGACGATCAACAGGTATTCGCGGGCCAGGTAGCGCACGAGTTTGAACACCGATGTCCCGGCCGCGACGCGCAGCAGCACGCCGAGCACGCCGAACACGAAGACGACGCAGGTGAGATAGAACGCCAGCATCAGCACGCCCATCTGGATCACCGCGTCGAACCCGGTGTCCCCCACCACCTTTGCGATCGCTCCGAAGGCGCCGACCGGGGCCAGCCACAGGATGCCGGCCAGGATCCGGAACACCAGCTTCTGGATCAACGCGATCCCGGTGAGCAGCGGCGCTCCCGCGGTGCCCATCGCCTGGATGGCGAAACCCACCAGCAGCGCGACGAACAAGGTCTGCAGGACGTTGCCCTCGGTCAGCGACGAGAACAACGACGTCGGGATGATGTTCTGGAAGAACTCGAGCATCCCGCCCTCGGCCTGCGCCTCGCCGGCCAACTCGGCACCTGCACCCGGATCGCCCTGGAGGTTCAGCCCGGTGCCGGGGCTGATCAGGTTGCCGACGACCAGACCGATGGCCAGCGCGAAGGTCGACATCACCAGGAAGTAGCCCAGGGCCAGGCCGCCGACCTTTCCGACCGACGCCGCCTTGCGCACCGAGCCGATCCCGATGACGATCGTGCAGAAGATGACGGGGCTGATCATCATCTTGATCAGGTTGACGAACAGCGTGCCCAGCACGCCGAGCGCGGAGCCGGTCTCCGGCGCGACCAGTCCGACCACCACTCCGGCGACCACCGCGACGATCACCATGATGTAGAGCCAGTGCGTCCGGTCGCGCTTCTTCTCCGGCTTGGTCTGTTCGGCCTCGGTGGCTGTCATGGCGGCGTCCCTCCCCTGGTGGTGGAGCAGGGATAACCGAAAGTGCCGCCGGTCACACCCCCGGTACGGCCGCCAACGCTGCGGTGAGTACCTCGAGGTCGTCGTCGGTGACGTCGACGTGCGGGGAGATCCGCAGGGCCGGTCGGGTCATCACCGTGGGCGCGCGCCACAGGTCGACGTAGGTGGTCAGCACGGAGTGCTCGGCGATCAACCGGGCACGCACCTGCTCCGCATCGACGCCGTCGGGGGGCAGCGCGGTGGTGATCGCGCTGGGCTCATCGAGATCCTCGACCACCCGCCAGCCCGGAACCTGGGTCAGTGCCTGCCGGGTGGCGGCGCCGACGTCACGCAGCCGGGCCTGGATCGCCTCGGGTCCGGCAGCGATGTGCTCGCCGAGCGCGACCGAGAATCCCAGGTGCGCTCCGACGTTCGTCTCGGCATGACCGAGCCGGTTGCGCGTGTCCTCGGAAAGGAACCCGGGCCGGGTGGCGAGCACTCCCACTCCGCGCGGCCCGGCGGTCCATTTACGCGACGACGAGTACAGCGCGTCGGCGCCGATGCCGGCGCAGTCCAGGTGCGCGAAGCCCTGCGCGGCGTCGATGATCAACGGCAGCCCCTGCGTGTGGCATGCCCCGGCGATATCGCGCACCGGCTGCACCACCCCGCTGTGACTGCCCAGCATGGTGAAGTGGACCAGCGCGGGCGGATCGCCGGCCAGCGCGGCGCCGACGGCGTCGAGGTCGAGCCGGCCGAACCCGTCGACCGGCAGCTCCCGGATCTCGAAGCCGTGGCGCGCCATGATCGCCAGATTCGGTCCGTATTCGCTTGCCAGACAGGCGATCACACGCTCACCCGGCCAGTCGGCCAGCAGCGCGTCGAGGGCGTGGTTGGAGCCGGTGGTGAACACGACGTCCGCGTCGGCCATCCCGGTGAGCGCGCGCACCGCCGCACGGCCGGCGTCGAGCGCGGGTGCGGCCGCCTCCGCGGCGACGTAGCCGCCGACCTCGGCCTCGTGGCGGGCGTGCTGGGCTGCGGCCTCGATGGCGGCGAAGCTCTGCCGCGAGCACGCGGCGCTGTCGAGGTGCACGCCCGCGGCCGGCGGCCGCGCGGCGCGCCACGTGTCGGCGAGAGTCACTTGACCGCCAGCGAGAGGCCGAAGTCGCCCGCCTCGTCGGTCCACCAGTGGGTGCGCCGCAGGCCGGCCGCTTCGAGTTCACTGTCCACCCGGGACCGGCGGAACTTGCACGACACCTCGGTCAGCATCTCCTCACCGTCGCCGAAGTCGACGTCGAGGTCCAGCGCCGCGATGTGCACGGTCTGCGCGCGGGTGGACCGCAGCCACATCTCGATGCGCTCCTCGTCGGGATTCCAGCGGGCGACATGCGCGAACGCGTCGAGGTCGAAGTCGGCGCCCAGCTCCCGGTTCACCACCGCGAGCACGTTCAGATTGAAACGCGCCGTCACCCCGGCACTGTCGTCGTACGCACGGACCAGCCGTCCGGTGTCCTTGACCAGGTCGGTGCCCAGCAGCAGCGCGTCACCGGGCTGCATCATCGCCGCCACCGAGGACAGGAACTCCGACCGCGGTCCCGGCGTCAGGTTGCCGATGGTGGAGCCCAGGAACGCGACCAACCGCCGCCCGGTCGCCGGGATCTTGCCCAGGTGCTCCTCGAAATCCCCGCAGACCGCGGCGACGTCGGTGCCGGGGTATTCGGCCTCGATCGCCGCGCCCGCCGCCTCGAGCACGGTCGCATCCACGTCGAACGGGATGAAGCGGCGCAGCGCGCCGCGCCCGGCCATCGCGTCGAGCAGCCTGCGCGTCTTCTCCGACGTGCCGCTGCCCAACTCGACCAGCGTGTCGGCGCCCGAGACCTCCGCGATCTCCCCGGCGCGCGCCGCGAGGATCTGCGCCTCGGCCCGCGTCGGGTAGTACTCCGGCAACCGGGTGATCTGGTCGAACAGATCGCTGCCGACGGAGTCGTAGAACCACTTGGGCGGCAACGATTTCGGCGTGCCACCCAGCCCGTCGCGGACGTCGCGGCGCAGCGCCGCCTCGGCGGCGTCGGCGGCCAGGTAGTTCTCCAACGAGAACGTCATCACGGTCCTTTCAGCGGTGTCAGCTCGACCTTCGGGCCGACGTCGTCGACGTCGACGGTGACCAGGTGGCGATCGGGGATCTCCTGCCAGGACGGGTCGTCGTCGTAGGGTTCGCTGGCCAGTACGACGCCGTCGGGGCGGCGCAGCACCGACAGGGTGTCCCCGCAGGTGGTGGCGACCAGTCGGGATCCGTTGGCGGCCAGGATGTTCAGCCGCGCGTTCGGGTCGGCGGCGGACAGGCCCGCGATCGTGTCGCCCAGGTCGTCGAGGCCACGCTCGAAGATCAGCGCCGCCAGCAGCGCGCTGTCGTTGGTCGACTCCGCCTTCGCCGACAGCGGAAGCACCGCCCGGTCGACGAGCCCGTTGTGCGACAGCAGCCACGTCCCGTCGGTGAACGGCGCCGACGCCGACGCCTCGATCGGCATGCCGACGCTGGCCGAGCGCACCGCCGCGACCACGCACCCGCTCACCAGGGCCGGGGCCACCGAGGCGAACGAGGCGTCGCCCCACAGCGGCGCCGCGCTGCGCCAGCGGCGAGGCTGCGGCCCGTCGAAAAACCCTGCGCCCCAGCCGTCGGCGTTCATCAGCCCGTGCTTCTGCCGACGCGGCGCGTAGGACTGCACCAGCAGACCCGACGGCGGCTCGAGCATCAGCGACGCCAGCGAGACCGGGGCACCCAGCCAGGCCAGGTGCCTACACATCCCACGCCAGCCGCACGCCCGAGAAGATCTGCCTGCGGATCGGGTGGTCCCAGTTGCGGAAGCTCGGCCGCAGGATGCCGGCCGCCACCGCCCACGAGCCGCCGCGCAGCACCCGGTAGTCGCCCGAGGCGACGCCGTCGAAGAACGGCGCCGAGTACTGCTCGTAGACCATCGGGGTGAAGCCCGGCCACGGCCGCAGCGTGGAGGTGGTCCACTCCCACACGTCGCCCAGCATCTGTTCGGCGCCGTACGCCGACGCCCCGCCCGGATACGCCCCGACCGGCGCGGGGCGCAGCGCGCTCCCACCGAGGTTCGCCCGCTCGGACGTCGGTTCGGCTCCGCCCCACGGGAAGCGGCGGCGGACGCCGGCGGCGGGATCCCACGCGCACGCCTTCTCCCACTCGATCTCGGTGGGCAGCCGCGCCCCGGCCCACGCCGCGTACGCCTCGGCTTCGAAGAAGTCGACGTGCTGCACCGGTTCGTCGGCCGGGATGTCCTCGACGTGCCCGAAGCGGGTGCGCGTGCCGTCACCGTTCCAGAACAGGGGCGCGGTCAGCCCGGCCTGCTGCCGGTGCGCCCAGCCCGCCTCGGACCACCAGCGCGGCTGGTCGTAGCCGCCGTCGTCGATGAACGCGCGCCATTCGCCGTTGGTGACGGGCACCCGGCCGATGCGGAAGGCAGGGACGTCGGCGACGTGGGCGGGGCGTTCGTTGTCCAGCGAGAAGGGCTCGGCGACGGGGTCGACGCCGAGCACGAACGTGCCCGCCGGTACCTCGACCGACGTGCCGGCCAGCCCGGCCCGACCCGCCGGCAGCGCCGCGCCCCGGTCGAGAAGCGGTGCGCCCGAGCGCAGGTTCAGCGCCTGCAGCATCGTCTCGTCGTGCTGGTTCTCATGGCTGACGACCATGCCGAACGTGAACGCGTCGGGGTGTCCTTCGGGCAGCGCGTCGAGCGCGTCGAGCACCTTGCCGCGCACGGTCGCGCAGTACGCGCGGGCGTCGGCAGGCGGCAGCAGCGGCAGGTCGACCCTGGCGGTCCGGGAGTGGACGAACGCGTCGTAGAGCTGATCGACCTGCCGGGACAACAGCCCCGGACGGTCGGGGTTGCCGCCGCGCAGCAGCCACAGCTCCTCTTGCTGACCGATGTGCGCGAGATCCCACACCAGCGGGCTCATCAGCGGGTCGTACTGCCGGCGCACCTCGGCGTCGTCGAAGTCGACCAGGCGCAGGGTGCGGTCCCTGGCTTTGGTCAGTTCCTCGGCCAGCACCTCGCGTGACGTCACAGTTCCCCTTCTGCCAGTTGGGTGACCGCCTCCGCGATCCCGTAGGAGACCACCCGGTCGGCGAAGTCGTCGGCCGGGCAGCGTCCGCGTTCGACGGAACGCACCAGCTGTTCGATCG
Organism: Mycolicibacterium chlorophenolicum; assembly: GCF_001044235.1. Classification (GTDB taxonomy): domain Bacteria; phylum Actinomycetota; class Actinomycetes; order Mycobacteriales; family Mycobacteriaceae; genus Mycobacterium; species Mycobacterium chlorophenolicum. The sequence continues at coordinate 58,840 of NZ_JYNL01000064.1, forward strand.
ATTCCGTCAGTGCCGCCGGGGCGCGCTCGGCCGCCGCGGTCACGCACGTCACCGCGGCCTCGTGCAGGTGCCGGTCGGCCAGCCCCTCCCGCGCCGCCCGGTCCCACGCCGTGTCGACGTGCTCGGTGGCCTCGGCGGCGACATCGGCGGCCACCGGATCGTCGAGCAGCGTGCTGAGCGTCCACGCCACGGCGGGCCACAGCGCGTCCGACACGCTGTCCAGGTAGCGGATCTCGAGGAACCCGCGCGGCCGCACGGGCGGGAAGAGCGTGGTCAGGTGGTATTCCAGATCCGCGATGGTGGGCCGCCGACCGCCGAGCAGCACCCGCCCGTCGGCCCAGTCCGCGAACGGCACCCACTCGGTGACCGGTTCGGGGTCGGGGTTGTGCACGAGCATGACGGGCGCCCGCAGCGCGTAGCGCGCCCAGTCGCTGGCCGGGTCGTCGCCGCTGGCCCCCAGGACGGGCCCGCACCGCGCCGAGTCGAGCTGGCCCCACACGCGCTGGCGGGTGGACTGCCAGCCGGTGAAGCCACCGCCGAGCATCGGCGAGTTCGCGGCGACGGCGATCATCGTGGGTCCCAGCGCGTGGGCCAGCCGCACCCGGTCGGCCCACTGGGTGCGCGGGCCCGATTCGACGTTGACCTGGATCGAGGCCGTGGACGTCATCATCGCCGCGCCGGCGTCGGCGGTGCCGCTGGCTTCGAAGAATTGCTCCATCGCGAGGTAGCGCCCGCCCGGGTTCACCCGCCGTGCCGGCCGCAACGGGTCGGCGCCGAGCAGGACCAGGCCGAAACCCGCCTGGTGGAACGCGGTGCGCAGCGCCGTCCGGTCAGACGTCATCGCCGCGATCGCGGCGTCCGGTCCGGCCGCCGGCGGCCCGGACAGTTCCACCGCGCCGCCCGGTTCGACGGTGACCATGCTTCCGCCCGGAAGGGCGGGCAGCGCGGCGATCACCGAGGTCAGCTCGTCCCATCCGGGCCGGCGTCCCGGATCGGCCAGCGCGAAGCAGTGCGCCTCGATCTCCAGCCCCACCCCACCGACCGGACCGTCGGTGAGACATCGTTCGACAAGGTGTTCGCCGGCGGCTTCAGCGCTGGTCAGCGCGTTGTCGGCGCAGCCGGTGACCCCGTCACACGGCATCGTGCGGCCCATATCAGCCGTCCTCTTTCGATCGTTGACGCTCGCTGCCTGACGAGTCTTCCCCTTTATCTTCCAGAGCGCACCGACAATTTCCGGCCGTCGGCGGGTGACACATGGATGACGTGTCCGCCCACGGCCGCGGCGTTACTGGCCGAGCGTGTTCTGCATCGCCCCGGCCAGCACGTTGACCGCGGGGCCGCCGTTGCCCGACTGACACACCTTGGCCTGCAGCAGCACGTTCTCCCGCAGCCGGGTCGTGACGAAGCAGCGCCGGTCGGTGCCGGCCTCCTGCTTGACCCAGTCGGCGTCGGCGGCACCGGCGGGACCACCGGTGAACGACCACACCTGCGTGGTGAAGTCCTCCAGGTGCATCGCGGTGGTCTGCCCGCTGCAGCCGACGGTCCGATCCACCACGCGGCGGTAGGCACGCCCGGCCGCCTCCGGCGTCGCGAACACCCCGACGGCCTGCTTGACCAGGTGGGTCGTGTCGGTCGGCGACTCCTGGGCGGTGGCGCCGTTGAACGCGGCCAGATCGGGGTCGAGGTAGACCTCGGGCAGCCCGATGTCGGCCCAGTTGTTGCAGATCGGGTTGTCCACGTAATAGGCCTGGAACGGCTCGGAGAACGTCGACTCGAACCCCAGCCGCGTTCCGACGATGTTGCCCACCGAGCCCTTGTTCAGCACGGCGTAGTTGACCACTCCGGGATCGGAGGGCCGCGCTGCCGCGGGCACGGCGAGGGCCAGTCCTGCGGCGGCGACACAACCCAGGGCGACGGCTTTCACCTGACCGATCATGCCAGCCGGTGCGGCGGTCAGTCCTCGGCGCGGCCTTCGCGCTCCGTCTGCAGCGCCGGGACCGCGTCGTCGCACGGGTCGGCGTGCCAGTCACCGAAAGGGTTTCCATACCCGGGCCATTCGTGGGGACGATCCATCTCCGCGTCGGTCAGCAGGGCGCCGGCCAGCACGTCCCGGATCTCGCGTGCCGTCGCACCACAGGTCAGCACCGCCAGGGAGGTGTGCCGATCGCCGTGGCGGTGGTTCCACATCAGCCCGGCCATCGCGCGTCGTTCCGGGTTGACGTAGGCGACCTCGCGAGCCGTCATGGCCGCCAACCACTTTCCCGCGTTGGTCACACGCAGTCCGCCTCCCGCGGACTCCAGCCACATCACCCGGTCGGGCCGGCCGGCCAGCCATAGCCGGCCGCGGCTGCGGACCACGCCGTCGAGCAGGACATCGAGTGCGTCGTGCAGGCGACCGGGATGGAACGGCCGCCGCGACGTGAACTCGACGAGTCCGACGCGGCCGTCCGAATCCAGTGGGGGTTGACCGCACAGCAGCGACGCGTGCGGGTCGTCGCTGCGACCCCGCCGCGCATCGGGTTCGAGGTGCGCCAGCGCGAGTTCGAGGCGATCGGTGCCGACGGTGACACGGGCGCGCGGCGCCAGCCTGCGCACGACGGCGAGCGTCTCCGGATCCGGGATGGTCAGGACGGCCACATCGGCGAACTCGACCTGCCCGACGACCACTTGGGCCACGGTGCGGCCATCGTGGAGCTCCTCTTCCCCGAGAGCCTGGGGCAACCAGGTGGCGCTGTCGACGGTGGCGACGACGGCCGACAGCGCGACGTCGCGCGCCACTGGCGAGCGGGTGATCGCGACCGCGACGGGTTCGGGCTCCATCCAGGGACCGAGCCGGACCACGATGCGGTCGACATCGGGCCGGCGGTGCAGGTCACCCAGGTGCTGAAGCAGATCCTTGCGCACGGTGCAGGAGACACAGCAATTCGTCAGCTCGAGGACCGTGTCCGCGACGACGGTGATTCCCCGTTGCACGAGTGCGGTGGTGCAGTGCACGACGTGGCCGTCGAAGTGGTGCTGCACCAGCGCCGTACCCGGCCTGTCGAGCAATATCCGAGCAATGTCGTCGGTGTGGTGCTGGCCGGTCACGATCACGACGGGGGTGCGCATCGCCCTCCTTTAATGGGAATGATTTTCAATAAGCGTGCGTTCACGCTACAGTTTCGACCGCAGCTTGTCGAAAATCATTTTCAATAAGGAGGGATCCGATGTCCGCCCACTGCCAGGTCACCGGTCGCCGACCCGGCTTCGGCAACGCGGTGTCTCACTCGCACCGTCGAACCCGTCGCCGCTGGGATCCGAACATCCAGCGCAAGACGTACTACCTGCCCTCCGAGGGCCGACGGATCACGCTGCGCGTCAGCGCCAAAGGCATCAAGGTCATCGACCGCGACGGCATCGAGTCGGTGGTGGCGCGCCTGCGCCGGGAAGGGCGGAAGATCTGATGGCACGCAACGACATTCGCCCACTCGTGAAGCTGCGCTCGACCGCGGGCACCGGCTACACCTACATCACCCGCAAGAACAGGCGCAACGATCCCGATCGGATCGTGCTGCGCAAGTACGACCCGGTCGTGCGTCGGCACGTCGACTTCCGCGAGGAGCGCTGATGGCGAAGAAATCGAAGGTGGTCGCCAACGAGCGGCGCCGCGAGACGGTCGCCCGCCACGCCGATCGCCGGGCCGCCCTCAAGGCGACCATCCGGTCCACCTCGTCCACCCCCGAGGAGAAGGCGGCCGCGCAACAGGCGCTCAACCGCCAGCCGCGCGACGCCAGCCCGGTGCGGGTGCGCAATCGCGACGCGGTCGACGGACGGCCGCGGGGGCATCTGCGCAAGTTCGGCCTGTCGCGGGTGCGGGTCCGCGAGTTGGCACACCGCGGTCAGCTGCCCGGCGTCCGGAAGTCGAGCTGGTGAAACGCGGCAGGCGGGACCCACTCGCCGCCCCCAAGAAGCGGCGAAACCTGTTGTCAGCGTTGGGGATCGAGCGCGTCGATTACAAGGACACCGCCACGCTGCGACAGTTCCTGTCCGAGCGCGGCAAGATCCGTTCCCGAGCGGTGACGGGGGTGACCGTCCAGCAGCAGCGACAGGTCTCCGCGGCGATCAAAACGGCCCGCGAAATGGCACTGCTCCCGTACCCCGGGCAGCGGTGATCGCGCGCCGAGTGCACGGTTTCTGACGGTCGTCTGCTGATCTCCGTCAGAAACCGTGCATTCGCGGCTAGGAACCGGCGCCCCGCACGCCCTCCTCGACCTTCTTGCCGAGGTCGGGATCGACGTTGCGCCAGTACTCGAACACCCGCGACAACACCGGTTCCTTCACGCCGTCGGAGACATGTCCGACGATGTTGCTGACCAGCCGGTCGCGCGCCGCGTCGTCGAGCACCTCGCGCACCAGTGTGCCGGCCTGGCTCCAGTCGTCGTCCTCGGCGCGCAGTGCGTACGCCGAACGCACCATGTCCCCGTCGGAGGACCAGTGCACCTCCGACGCGCGGCGCGGATCGGCTTCCGGACCGCCCATGGAATTGGGCGCGTACACCGGGTCGGTCGCGTTGCGGATCCGCATGGCCCCGTCCTTGGAGTAGGCCCGCACCTCCACCTTGGGCTCGTTGACCGGGATCTGCTTGTAGTTCACGCCGAGCCGGTGCCGATGCGCGTCGGCGTAGGAGAAGCCGCGCGCGAGCAGCATCTTGTCCGGCGACAGTCCGGTGCCGGGCACGATGTTGTTCGGCTCGAACGCGGCCTGCTCGATCTGCGCGTGGTAGTCGACGACGTTGCGGTTGAGCGTCATCTTTCCGACCTGCTGGAGCGGGTAGTCGCTGTGCGGCCACACCTTCGTCAGGTCGAACGGGTTGATGCGGTAGGTCTTCGCGTCCTCGAACGGCATGATCTGCACGTGCAGCGTCCAGGACGGGAAGTTGCCGTCCTCGATCGACGTGAACAGGTCGCGCTGGTGGTAGTCGCCGTCCTCGCCGGCGAGCCGGTCGCCGTCTTCCTGGGTGAGGAAATCGACGCCCTGATCGGTCTTGAAGTGGTACTTGACCCAGAACATCTCGTCGTCGGCGTTGAGCCAGCTGTAGGTGTGGCTGGAGTAGCCGTTCATGTGCCGCCACGTCTTCGGGATACCGCGGTCACCCATCAGCCAGGTGACCTGATGTGCCGACTCGGGTGACAGCGTCCAGAAGTCCCACTGCATGTGGTGGTCGCGAAGATTGTTGGCCTGCATCCGCTTCTGGCTGCGGATGAAGTTCTGGAACTTCATGGGGTCGCGGATGAAGAACACCGGTGTGTTGTTGCCGACCATGTCGAAGTTGCCCTCCGACGTGTAGAACTTCAGCGAGAACCCGCGCGGATCCCGCCAGGTGTCTGGGCTGCCGCGCTCGCCGGCCACCGTCGAGAACCGGGCGACCATCTCGGTTTTCACGCCCTGCTGCAGGAACGCCGCCTTGGTGAAGGCGCTGACGTCGTGGGTGACCTCGAACTCGCCGAACGCGCCACCGCCCTTGGCGTGCGGCTGCCGCTCCGGGATCCGCTCCCGGTTGAAGTTGGCCATCTGCTCGAGCAGGTAGTGGTCCTGCAGCAGGATGGGGCCGTCGGGACCGACGGTCAGCGAGTGCTCGACGCTGGGAACGGGTGCCCCGGCATCGGTCGTCGCGTACTTCTCAGACATCTGTTCTCCTCGGGGCTGGGCGGATGTCGGGCTGTGCCGCCGTCCAAAGCCAGCGGGTACCCGGAAGCGGCTCGATCAATCCCTCACGGACGCGCCGGCGTGGGGGTGTCGGGAGCCGTCGGCGCACCACCGGGCGGGCGCGGGATCTCGATGATCTGTCCGGGGCCGAAAGGTCCGGGAAAGGACGGTCCGCGCTGCATGCCTCCGGGTGGACCCATCGGGAACATGGCCGGTCCGGGTCGCATCATCATTTCGTGGCCGCGGTCGTAGTCCCCGCGGTGACCGTTGCTCATCGCCTTGCCGGTGAGGAACCCGGCGCCGAAGATGACGACGACGATGAACAGCGACCCGGCGACGATGCCGACCCATGCGGCGGCCTTGTTGAGCCGGCTGGACCGCTCGACGTAGACGGGCTGGGGCGGAACCGGCGTCGGTCCCTGATAGGCCGCGGGTGGCGTCAGGACGGGACCGGTCGCGGGATCGGTCTGATCGTGCGGCGGCGGTGTTGTGTCGCTCATGGGCATGATCCTGCTCTTGCTAGGCACAGCGCCGGTTAGACGTCCGCTGTGAATCGCCTAAGAACGTGCGGCTCAGCCCGGGCCCGCCAACAGCAATTCGGCCAGTGGATGCACGGCGTAGCGCAGCGAGAAGGCCTCGTAGACCGCGCCGACGACGAGCAGCACGGCGGCCAGCAGTGCCAGCGACCCGAGGTTCTGGAGCCCTCGACGGTAGGCGGCCCTGCGGGTGTCGACGCCCGCGAGGTCGGGACGGATCCAGTATCTGCCGAGCAGGTAGGCACCCAGCAGCAGCACGAGGTAGGCCTGCAGTTCGATGATCAGCGTCACCGAATGCGGGATCAGCGCCACCCAGCCGATGTCGTTCGGGGGGACCAGGGCCACTCCCGTCGTCACCACCCAGTAGCCGAACAGCGGAAGTCCGGCGAAGGGCACGATCATCGACGGCGCGACGATGGTCAACGCACCCATGCGGATCACGTTGACGCCGAGAATCACCAGGGCGAACAGCCAGGGGTTGTCGAACACCGACTGCACGAGTTCCGTCGTGCCGTTGGCATCCAGGACCTTCCGGCGCGCCTCGGTGAGCTGCGGGAAGGCGAGCCCGGCGGCGAAGCCCACCAGGAACAGCCCGTACACCACCGCATTCGCCGCGAGATAGGCGCGGGAGTTCTCCGCGATGATGCGCAACGGCCGCCAGGATCGGACCACGTGTCTGCCTCACTTCCGTGTACGACTCGCTAGTACAGTGTGTTAGTCCCACGCTAACACGGTGTACTAGTGGGCGACGGCCAGGAGGGTGGAGACGCGGGAGAGAATCCTGAAGGCGGCGGTGGAGATGATCGCCGCGACAGGTGGGGACTTTCTCCATCGCGGTCGACGCGGTCCTGTCGTCAGCCGGCAACAGCTTCCTCGCGCTCCTCGACGGAGACTCCTGCGATCTTGAAAAGCCGCAGCACACACGGGCCCCGGTTGTAGAATTCGGCCCAACGGTGGGGGGACGCGATGACCGGATTGGTGATTCTGGCTGTCGGCGGAGTGATGATGATCGCCGTGGTCGTCGTCTGGATGGTGCGGGTTGATCAGGCCAGCCAACGCAAACTCGACCTGATGCGCGCCCAGTGGGAAGCCGAGGGACGGGAAGGGCCATGCCCGGGCCTCGGTAGCTGGAGTTGAGTCGAACGGTCGCCGCTGACCCGAGGATCGTGCGTGGCCGGTACGCCTGCACGATCTGGACCGTCGCGGCGGTGGCATTCACTGCGTGTGGACGAGGCACCGCGATCGACACCCTCATCACCTTCGATGGCGAGCGCCGCACCATCACGACGGCGAATGTCACATGTACGAGGCAACCCGACGAGAGCCTCGTCGTTCTCGTCGTCGAGAAGACGGCGCGCACCGTTCGCATCCACCTGAGTCAGCGGGGGCACATCGCCGTCCTGAAGGCGGGGTTCCGGTACGACGAGTTGAGTGGGTTCGTCGGCGATCCCGAGCAGATGACGGGCAGCAAGGTGGACGACAACTTCACCGTGCGTGGGCGGATGCCACCTGCTGACGGTGAAAGAGACTGGCACTCATTCACGATCGAGACGAGCTGCCCGAGCTACCGCAATGCGGTACCGGCGGACACTGTTCCGAACATCGGGTCGCCGTGACCGGTCGTGCACCCGGGATCACTCCGGTTTCAGCGGGTTCACCGCGAACTGGATCACCCGGTACGGGCTGCCGCCGCGCGGCGTGGTGTTCCACTGGCTGACGAACACGCGCACCGCGTCCGGGGTGGAGCCCGGCGAGAGGTAGCCGCCGTAAGGCTGGGCGAGCCGGTTGTCCTGCGGCGGCGGCAGATCCTCGGCGCGGTCGGGCCACGGCGCCGCGACCACGACCGTCGTCACCGGCGCGGTGCCCAGGCCCGTCGGGCCGTCGGCGACCCGGATCTCCATGTTGCCGGTGGTGGCGTTGAAGTAGGACAGCACGGTGCGGCCGTCGATCTGGCGCACGCTCATCTCCCCCACCCGGTCGTTCCACAGCGGTACCGGCTCGCCACCCCACCCGGTGGGCGCCCAGCCCTGCCAGGTGGACCGGTCGGTGAAACTCTGCGGTGTCGCGCGGTAGAGGCGGACCGGTCCGGTGCGGTCGAAGTTGTTGGCGACGATGTAGACCCAGCCTCGCGGCGACTCGGGCGTCGGGATCGGGTCGTAGTAGCCGCTGATCTGGGACTGGTCGCCGCCGGCGTAGGCGGCATCGCGTCGCGACCCGGGCACCGTGGCCCAGTTCCCTTTTCCTGCTTCGGCTTTCACCAGCCGGGAGGATTGCGGACGGAGGTCTTTGGTGGTGGTGACCAGCAGGTAGTTCTCACGGTTGATCTCGACGATGCCTGCCGGCAGCTGCGAGGATCCCGGTGGCGTCGGGTCGGCGAGCAGCGGGGTGTCGACCCCGGTCACCCCGTCGTAGCGCACCCCGGCCGGGTCGTCGAGCGACCCGTCGACCACGTGCAGCGCGATCGGTGAGTACCAGCCGCCGAAACCCACGCCCTCGCCGGCGAAGCTGTCGCCGCACACCTGCAGGATGCCGCTCGGGAACTCCATGAACTCGCAGAGGTCCGTCGCGCCGATGCCGTAATCCACTGTCGGCGTTCCTGTTCCGGCCACCGGCCCGACGCGGATCACCTGTCCGGGCTGCAGCGGCGGCAACTCGATCGGCGTCGCATGCGCCACCGACCCCGCCGAAATTGCATTCCAGCAGAGAAAGGCCGAGAAGAGGCCTGCTGGAATGCAGTTTCGGCGCAAATCAGCCTCGGGCCAGCAGCTCGGCGATCTGAATCGTGTTGAGCGCCGCGCCCTTTCGGAGATTGTCTCCGGAGACGAACAGCGCCAGGCCGCGACCGTCCGGCACGCCGGGATCCTGCCTGATCCGGCCCACCAGGGAGTCGTCGACACCCGCGGCGGCCAGCGGCGTGGGCACGTCGACCAGCGTGACACCGGGCGCCGAGGACAGGATCTCGGTGGCCCGCTCGACCGACAACGGCTCTGCGAACTCGACGTTCAGTGACAGCGAGTGGCCGGTGTACACCGGCACGCGCACGCATGTGCCGGACACCGCCAGGTCGGGGATGCCGAGGATCTTGCGGCTCTCGTTGCGCAGCTTCTGGTCCTCGTCGGTCTCCCCCGAGCCGTCGTCGACCAGGGAGCCGGCCAGCGGCACCACATTGAACGCGATCGGAGCGACGTACTTGTTCGGCGCCGGGAAATCCAGTGCGCCACCGTCATGCACGAGTTCGCGGCTCTCGGAGACCACCGCGCTCGCCTGGCCGAACAGCTCCTCGACCCCGGCCAGCCCGCTGCCCGACACCGCCTGGTAGGTCGAGGCGATCATCCGCACCAGCCCGGCCTCGTCGTGCAGCGGCTTGAGCACCGGCATCGCGGCCATGGTGGTGCAGTTCGGGTTGGCGATGATGCCCTTCGGGCGGTTGCCGGCATCGCGGGTGAAGTTCACCTCGGCGACCACCAGCGGCACCTCGGGGTCCTTGCGCCACGCCGAGGAGTTGTCGATCACCACCGCGCCGGCGGCGGCGAAGCGCGGCGCCTGCACCCGCGACATCGTGGCGCCGGCGGAGAACAACGCGATGTCCAGCCCGGACGGGTCGGCGGTCTCGGAGTCCTCGACCTCGATCTCCTGCCCGCGGAATTCCAGCTTCTTGCCCGCCGAGCGCGCCGAGGCGAAGAACCTCACCTCGGTGGCGGGGAAGTCTCTGTCCGCCAACAGTTTCCGCATCACCTGGCCGACCTGGCCGGTGGCTCCCACCACTCCGATGCTCACCATTGCTAGCGCCCCGTTCCCGCGTAGACCACAGCTTCCTCGTCGCCGCCGAGCCCGAAGGCCTTGTGTAGCGCCTCGACGGCACGGTCGAGTTCGGTGTCCTTGATCAGCACCGAGATCCGGATCTCGGAGGTGGAGATCAGGTCGATGTTGATGCCCGCGTTGGCCAGCGCCTCGCAGAACGTCGCCGTCACGCCGGGATGCGACCGCATGCCGGCGCCGATCAGCGACACCTTGCCGATGTGGTCGTCGTACAGCACCCGGGTGAAACCGATCTCGTCCTGCAGCGAGGTCAGCTTCTCCACGGCGCCGGGGCCGCTGTCGCGCGAGCAGGTGAACGTGATGTCGGTCTTGCCGTCCTCGACCTTGGAGATGTTCTGCAGCACCATGTCGATGTTGACGTCGGCGTCGGCGACCGCGCGGAACACCTGGGCGGCGTAGCCGGGGACGTCGGGGACCCCGACGACGGTGACCTTGGCCTCGCCGCGGTCGTGGGCTACTCCGGTCAGGATGGCGTCTTCCATGGGGATGTCCTCGATCGATCCTTTGACGATGGTGCCCGGCTTGTCGGAGTACGACGAGCGGACGTGGATGGGCAGGTCGAAGCGGCGCGCGTACTCGACGCAGCGCAGCATCAGCACCTTGGCGCCGGCGGCGGCCATCTCGAGCATCTCCTCGAAGGAGACTGCGTCGAGGCGCCGCGCGTTGGGCACGATGCGCGGATCGGCGGTGAAGATGCCGTCGACGTCGGTGTAGATCTCGCAGACGTCGGCCTTCAGGGCGGCGGCGACGGCCACGGCGGTGGTGTCGGACCCGCCGCGGCCCAGCGTGGTGACGTCCTTGGTGTCCTGGCTGACGCCCTGGAACCCGGCGACGAGCACGATCTGGCCGTCGTCGAGCGCCGAGCGCAGCCGGGTGGGGGTGACGTCGATGATCTTGGCGTTGCCGTGTGTGCCGGTGGTGACGACGCCGGCCTGCGAGCCGGTGAACGAGCGCGCCTGCGCGCCGAGCGACTCGATCGCCATCGCGACCAGCGCGTTGGAGATCCGTTCGCCGGCGGTCAGCAGCATGTCCAGTTCGCGCGGCGGCGGGGCCGGGGACACCTGTTTGGCCAGGTCGAGCAGTTCGTCGGTGGTGTCGCCCATCGCCGAGACGACGACGACGACGTCGTTACCTGCCTTTTTGGTCTCGACGATGCGCTCGGCCACACGGCGGATCCGCTCGGCGTCGGACACCGAGGATCCGCCGTACTTCTGTACGACGAGCGCCACTGCAGGAACCTTTCGAACGGGGGAGACCCCGATAAGGATAAAGGCTGCGCGCACCTGTTTTTTCCCGCCGGTAGCGTCGAGGGGGTGGCTCCGTCCCCCGATCCCGCCCCGACCGATCGGTTGGCCGACACCTCCGTCCCGCTGCATCCGCCGATCGCCGCGCGCTGGAGTCCGCGTGCGTTCGACCCCGCGGCCGAGCTGGGCGACGACGATCTGGTCGCGCTGATCGAGGCGGCCCGCTGGGCGCCGACGTGGGGCCGGCGCCAGCCGGTCCGGTTCGTGGTGGGCCGTCGCGGCGACGACACCTTCGTGGCGCTCGCGGATCTGCTGCGCCGCGGCAACAGCTACGCCCGGGCCGCCGGCGCGCTGATCCTGCTCTGCGCGGACGAGGGCGACGACGAGAAGACCGCGCTGTACTCCGGGGTCGACGGGGGCGCTGCGATGGCCCTGATCGGTATCGAGGCGGTGTCGCGCGGTCTGATCACCCATCCGATGGCCGGTTTCTCCGCCGAGGGCGCCGTCGAGACGTTCGGACTACCCGCGACCCTGCGCCCACTGGTGATGATCGCGGTGGGCCGGCTCGGCGACTACGCCGATGTCGACGCGGCGATCGCCGAGCGTGACCGGCTGCCGCGCGAGCGGCTCCCGCTGAACGAGATCGTGCTGAACTGGCAAACCTGAGCCGCGATCGTTACGTGGCCGAAACCTGCCGAAACCGTCCACGTAACAGAGACGTCGGTAACTGTCGGTGAACGGCTCCGCAGCGGAGCCGCCCATCGCAGGAGATTCTATGGATACAGGGACGACCGCGTTCATGCTGTGTTGCATCATCGGCCTCACGCTGATGATCCCCGGCCTCGCGTTGTTCTACGGCGGCATGGTGTCCGTCAAGAGCTCGACGAACATGATGATGATGACGTTCGGCGCCGTGGCGATCGTCGGCGTGCTGTGGGTGCTGTTCGGCTTCTCAATGACCTTCGGCACCTCCTACGGCGGGTTCGTCGGCAGCTTCACCGAATTCGCGGGCATGAAGAACCTGACCGAGCCGATGACGACCATCGACGGGCTGCCGATCAGTCTGTTCTCGTTGTTCCAGGCGCTCTTCGCGGCCATCACGGTGGCGCTGATCTCCGGCGCGGTCGCCGACCGGATGAAGTTCGGTGCGTGGATGGGCTTCGCGACGCTGTGGGCGGTGCTGGTGTACTTCCCGGTCGCGCACTGGGTGTTCGCCTTCGACGGTGTGGTCACCGAGAACTCCACCGGCGGCTGGATCGCCAACAAGCTCAAGGCCATCGACTTCGCCGGTGGTACCGCGGTGCACATCAACGCCGGCGCGGCCGCACTCGCCGTCGCGATCGTGCTCGGCAAGTCGGCCAGCTGGGGCCAGCTGCGCAAGCCGCACAACGTGCCGCTGACGCTGCTCGGCGCCGGCCTGCTGTGGGCCGGCTGGTATGCGTTCAACGGCGGTTCGGCTCTGGCAGCGGGCAATTCGGCCGCAATCGTCATGGTCACCACGTTCGTCGCCACCTGCGCGGCCACACTTGCCTGGATCGCCGTGGAGAAGATCAAGGACGGTCACGTGACGGGTGTCGGTGCGGCGTCGGGCGCCATCACCGGCCTGGTCGCGATCACCCCGGCCTGTGGCGCGGTCACGCCGGTGGGCGCGATCATCCTCGGCGCCATCGCCGGTGCGGTGTGCGTGTACGCGGTGGGCCTGAAGGCCCGCTTCGGCTACGACGACTCCCTCGATGTGGTGGGTGTGCACCTCGTCGGTGGCGTCATCGGCACCCTGCTGATCGGTTTCCTGGCCAGCGACACGATGCCCAACGCCACCAACGGCCTGTTCTACGGCGGCGGTTTCGACCAGCTGTGGCGTCAGGCGGTCGCGGCGGGCGCGGTGATGGCGTTCTCCTTCACGGTCGCGTTCATCATCGCTTTCGCCCTGAAGAAGACTGTCGGCATTCGCATTTCGCCCGATGACGAGGAGAAGGGCATCGACGCGGCGTTCCACCGCGAGGCGTCCTACGAGCTCGCCTCCGCCTAGCGCGGTACTCGACCGGCCGGTGCGGAGAGCGCGACTGCCGCACCGGCCGTTCGATGTGCGGGGTGTTTCACGAAATGATACGTTGATTCCTAACAAGAGACACTAGGTGGCCGATATGACCCAGGACCTCGCGGTCGCAGCAGAGCGATCCGGCACGAAGTTCATCCTCGCGCTGTTCGTCGACCTGCGCGGAAAGCCCTGCGCCAAACTGGTTCCCGTCGAGGCGGTGGACATGCTCGCCACCGAGGGCGTCGGCTTCGCGGGCTACGCCGTGGGCGCCATGGGCCAGGAGCCCAAGGACCCGGACATGATGGCGATCCCGGATCCGGCGTCGTTCACCCCGATCCCGTTCCTCAAAGAGGGCCTCGCGATCGTGCATTGCGACCCCCACGTGGAGGGGGCGCCGTGGCCGTACGCGCCGCGGGTGATCCTGAAGAACCTCATCCAGCGTTGCGGTGACGCGGGATTCGAGCCGTGGGTGGGCGCCGAGGTGGAGTACTTCCTGCTGCGCCGCACCGGAGACGGCGGCGTCGCGGTGGCCGACGCCGCCGACACCGCCGCCCAGCCCTGTTACGACGCGCGCGGTGTCACCCGGATGTACGACCACCTGACCGCCGTGTCGGCCGCGATGAACGGGCTCGGCTGGTCCAACTACGCCAACGACCACGAGGACGGCAACGGCCAGTTCGAACAGAACTTCACCTTCGCCGACGCGCTGACCACCGCCGACCGCGTGGTCACGTTGCGCTACCTGCTGTCGATGATCGCCGCCGAGCGCGGCATGATCGCGACGTTCATGCCCAAGCCGTTCGCCGACAAGACGGGCAGCGGACTGCACCTGCACCTGTCCCTGACCAGTGCCGGCAACGCGGTGTTCCCCACCCAGACCGACGACGCCCGGGGACTCGGCCTGTCCGACACGGCGTACGGGTTCATCGGGGGAATCCTCGAACACGCCTGCGCGCTGCAGGCCGTCATCGCCCCGACGGTCAACTCCTACAAGCGGACCGGGGCAGTCGCCACCGCGTCGGGGGCCTCCTGGGCGCCGCGGCTGCCCACCTACGGCGGCAACGACCGCACCCACTACATCCGGGTGCCCGACTCCGACCGCATCGAACTGCGCGGCGGCGACGGCTCGGCCAACCCGTATCTCGCGATCGCGGCCGCGCTGGGCGCCGGGATCGACGGCATCAAACGCAGCACCGATCCGGGCGCCGTCGGCGCAGGGGTCAGCACGCGGCCGCTGCCGCCGACGCTGCTGCACGCGGTCGAGGAGTTCGAGGGCGACCCCGTGATCACCGGCGTGCTCGACGCCGCCGGTGACGGTGTCGCCGCCTACTTCGCCGGCGTGAAGCGCGAGGAGTTCTTCAATTACCACAGCGCGGTCAGCCCGTGGGAGATCGACCAGTACCTGACCGCCTTCTGACACCGCCATCATCCGAACCGGAGGAATCCATGTGTGGCATCGTCGGGTTGCACCTGCGCACACCCGAGCTCTATCCGCGGCTGGGCACGCTGCTGTCCGGCATGCTCTGCGAAATGGGCGACAGGGGAAGCGATTCGGCCGGCGTCGCCGTCTACGGTGACGTGACGTGGTCGCCGCCCGGACAGGGCTGTGTGTCGGTGGCCGACCTGGGCACCGGCCGGCGCGAGGACATCGATCTGGTGGCGCGCACGGTCGCCACCGCACTGGACGACGACGTCGAGGGCGTCGCAGTCGCCGACAGCCACCTGTTGTCGTCGGACGCGTCGTCGGAGGCGCTGCTCGCGGCGGTCCGGGCGGCCTATCCCGAGGCGATCATCGCCGGATTCGGTGCGGACGTGGCGGTTCTCAAGGGAGTCGGTCATCCGCGCGTGCTCACCGAGAGCTGGGGGCTGGCCGACGCGCAGGGCTGGCAGGGCGTCGGCCACACCCGGATGGCGACAGAGTCCGCGGTGACACCGTCGGGCTGCCATCCGTACGCCGTCGGTCCGGGACAGTGCATGGTGCACAACGGATCGTTCGCCAACCACGCGACGATCCGCCGCGAGTTACGCGCGCGCGGTGTGGTGTTCGACAGCGAGAACGACACCGAGGTCGGCGCCCGCTTCATCGCCGCGCTGCTGGCCGAGGGCCGCGACGTCGAGAGTTCCCTCAAGGAGCTCTGCCGCACGTTCGACGGCTTCTACACCCTGCTGGTCTCCGACCGTGACTCGTTCGCCGTCGTGCGCGACGCGATCGCGTGCAAGCCGGCCGTCATCGCCGAGACCGACGACTGGGTGGCGATGGGCAGCGAATACCGCGCCCTCGCCGGCCTGCCCGGCGTCGAGAACGCCCGCATCTGGGAACCCGAACCGGAGGTCGTCTACGCATGGAGCAGATAGTGACCCGGTACGACCTGCGCACCACCGCCCTGCGCGACGTCAACGCGGCGCTGCACGCACCGGATGTCCACGGCGAGTTCGTCATCGAACATCCCGCCGGCGCGCACAACGTCGCTGTCGGCCTGAACGCCCCGCTCACCGTCACGATCGACGGCCACGTCGGCTACTACGCCGCGGGCATGAACCAGCACGCCGATGTCGTGATCAACGGCAACGCCGGCACCGGGGTCGCCGAGAACATGATGAGCGGCTCGGTGTGGGTCAAGGGCAACGCGTCGCAGTCCGCCGGCGCCACCGCGCACGGCGGCCTGCTGGTGATCGAGGGCAACGCCGCCGCCCGGTGCGGTATCTCGATGAAGGGCGTGGACATCGTCGTGGGCGGCGACGTCGGCCACATGAGCGCTTTCATGGCGCAGGCGGGGCGGCTCGTCGTGCGCGGCGACGCCGGTGAGGCGCTCGGCGACTCCCTGTACGAGGCCCGCATCTACGTGCGCGGCGACGTGGCGTCACTGGGAGCGGACTGCGTGGCCAAACCGATGCGCGCCGAACACCTGCGCGAACTCGAAGAGCTGCTCAAGGCAGCGGGATTCGAGGGTGACGACCTCGGCGCCTACACGCGCTATGGATCGGCGCGCTCGCTCTACCACTTCCACGTCGACAACGCTGCGAGCTACTCATGACCTCCTCCACCGACGACCGCGCCCGCCTCGGCCTGCGCGAGTCCGCGACCTTCGACCGCGCCACCATCGCCGCGATCCAGCGCGCCGCCGACACCGGCGTCTACGATATCCGCGGCTGGGGCGCCAAGCGCCGGCTCCCCCACTTCGACGATCTGCTGTTCCTGGGCGCCTCGATGTCGCGCTATCCGCTCGAGGGGTACCGCGAACGGTGCGCCACCGACGTGGTGCTCGGCGACCGCAACGCCAAACATCCTCTGCACCTGGCCATCCCGGTGACCATCGCCGGCATGAGCTTCGGCGCCCTGTCCGGTCCGGCCAAAGAGGCGCTGGGCCGCGGCGCCAGCGAGGTCGGCACGTCGACGACCACCGGCGACGGCGGCATGACACCCGAGGAGCGGGGCCAGAGCAAGCACCTGGTGTACCAGTACCTGCCATCGCGCTACGGGATGAACCCCGACGACCTGCGCAAGGCCGATGCGATCGAGGTGGTGCTCGGACAGGGCGCCAAGCCTGGCGGCGGCGGAATGCTGCTGGGGCAGAAGATCTCCGAACGCGTCGCCGCGATGCGGACGCTGCCCCAGGGCATCGACCAGCGCTCGGCCTGCCGCCATCCCGACTGGACCGGACCCGACGATCTCGCCATCAAGATCAACGAGCTGCGGGAGATCACCGACTGGGAGAAGCCGATCTACGTCAAGGTCGGCGCCACCCGCACCTACTACGACGTCAAGCTCGCGGTGCACGCCGGCGCGGACGTCGTCGTGGTCGACGGCATGCAGGGCGGCACCGCCGCCACGCAGGAGGTGTTCATCGAACACGTCGGCATCCCGACGCTCGCGGCGATCCCCGAGGCGGTGCGGGCGCTGCAGGAGCTGGGGGTTCATCGCAAAGTCCAGTTGATCGTGTCGGGCGGCATCCGCAACGGCGCCGACGTCGCCAAGGCGCTGGCGCTGGGCGCCGACGCGGTCGCGATCGGCACCGCGGCGCTGATCGCGCTGGGCGACAACCACCCCCGATACGCCGCCGAGTACGAGAAGCTCGGCAGCGCAGCAGGTTTCTACGACGACTATCAGGACGGCAACGACCCGGCGGGCATCAGCACGCAGGATCCCGAACTCGCCGCCCGGCTCGATCCGGTCGCCGCGGGCCGGCGGCTGGCCAACTACCTGCGGGTGCTGACCATGGAGGCCCAGACCATCGCGCGGGCGTGCGGCAAATCCCACGTGTGCCATCTCGAGCCCGACGATCTCGTCGCGGTCAGTATCGAGGCCGCAGCGATGGCGCGGGTGCCGCTGGCCGGCACCAGCTGGATTCCGGGCACGTGAGCACCGCCGACGTCGTCATCGTCGGCGGCGGCATCGAGGGATGCGCCGCGGCCTGGGCGCTGGCCGAGCGCGGGGTGACCGATGTCGTCGTGGTGGAACGCCACACCGTCGGCTCCGGCATGACCGGCAAGAGCAGCGGGATCGTGCGCTGCCACTACGGGGTGAGCTCGCTGGCCGCGATGGCCACGGTCGGGCTGGAGGTCTTCGAACACGCGGACGACCTCTTCGGCACCGACATCGGGTTCCGGCAGACCGGTTACGTCGTCGGCGTCGGGGAACCGAACGTGGACGCGTTGCGCAAGAGTCTCGCCGCCCAGCGCGCGGTCGGGGTGGACACCGAGGAGATCGACCACACCGAGGTCGCGAAGCTGTGGCCGTTCGCCGACCTGACCCCGTTCGCGGCGTTCGGGTGGGAGCCCCGCGGCGGGTACGGGGACGCCTACCAAACCGCGCAGGCGCTGGCGATCTCGGCGCGCGCTGCCGGTGTTCGGATCAGGCAGGGTTGCGCGGCAACGGGATTGACCGTCGGCGGCGACCGGGTGACCGGTGTGGCTCTCGCCGACGGCACCGAGATCTCGGCGGGCACCGTCGTCGCCGCGACCGGGGTGTGGACGCCCGCGTTGCTCGCGCCGCACGGCGTCGACGTGCCGATCCGGGTGATCCGCGAGCAGATCGTGATGATCGATCCCGGCGTTCCCACCGGCCCGGTGCCGGTGTTCTCCGATCTGGTCTCGCTGCAGTACGTCCGGCCCGAGGTGGGCGGCGACATCCTGTTCGGCAACAGCGATCTCGCCGACGCGCGCACCGCCGACCCGGACGACTACCTCAACCGGGCCACCGAGGAGTTCGTCGACATCACCGTCGACAAGGTCGGGACACGGTTCCCCGGCTTCCCCGACGCGGCGATCACCGGCAGCTACGCGGGGTGCTACGACGTGACGCCGGACTGGAACCCGGTGATCTCGCGGACCGATCTCGACGGGCTGGTGGTCGCGGCCGGCTTCAGCGGCCACGGCTTCAAGATCGCGCCCGCGGTCGGCAGGCTGGTCGCCGATCTGGTCGTCGACGGTCACAGCGGCGACCCGCGCATCCCGGCCTCGGACTTCCGGCTGTCACGGTTCGCCGAGGGCGATCCGCTCAGGACGCCGTACCCGTACGTCGGCGCGGGCGAGATGCGCTAGACAGGTGAGCTGTGGCCTCTGCTGACGATCACGTCCCCCTGCTGCGCAACAAGTCGGGCACGGCCCGGGACCGCGATCCCGCCGAGCCCGTCGACGAACTCGAGATCGAGTCCGCGATCGGGCGCAACGTGCGGCTGCTGCGGCTGCAGCAGGGCCTCACGGTCGCCGAGACGGCGGCGCGTGTCGGCATCTCCAAGGCGATGATGAGCAAGATCGAGAACGCTCAGACGTCATGCAGCCTGTCCACGCTGGCGCTGCTGGCCAAGGGCTTCGACGTGCCGGTGACGAGCCTGTTCCGCGGCGCGGACGTGGAGCGCCCGGCGGCGTTCGTCCGGTCGGGCACCGGGGCGCGGATCGTGCGCGAAGGCACCCGCGAGGGCCACGAGTACGAACTGCTCGGCTCGCTGCGCGGCGAGCACAAGCGGCTGGAATGCCTGCAGGTCACGCTGTCCGAGAAGAGCCAGACCTATCCGCTGTTCCAGCATCCGGGCACCGAGTTCATCTACATGCTCGAAGGCGTCATGGACTACAGCCACAGCCGCTCGGTGTACCGGCTGCACCCCGGCGACTCGCTGCAGTTCGACGGCGAGGGCGCCCACGGACCGGTCGATCTGGTCGAGGTGCCCATCCGGTTCCTGTCGGTGATCGCGTTCCCCGACTCCCAGGTCTGAGGCCCCCGGCGGGGTTTTGCTCCCCGGCGGCCCAGGAGTACAGTCTTTCCCGTGCAGCGGGTGCTCCTTCTCGGACGCCGCGACGGGGTCTGATCCAGACCGGCCTCCCGTCGCGGGTGTTCGCGATGCGCCGGTCTGAATTCCCCTAGACCTATCCGGAGCACCGACATGACCGAGAACTTCACTCCCAGCGCCGACGCCTTCAGCTCGGTACGCACCATCACCACGCCCGCCGGCGAACCCCATCCCGGCCAGCCCGCCTGGAACACCCAGCGCGGCTCGTCGATGCCGGTCAGCCGCTATCGCAGTTTCGCCGACGAGGTCGAGCCCATCCGGCTGCCGGACCGCACGTGGCCGGACAAGGCCATCGACACCGCACCGATGTGGTGCGCGGTCGACCTGCGCGACGGCAACCAGGCGCTGATCGACCCGATGAGCCCGGCCCGCAAGCGCCGCATGTTCGATCTGCTGGTGCGGATGGGCTACAAGGAGATCGAGGTCGGTTTCCCGTCGGCCAGCCAGACCGACTTCGACTTCGTCCGGGAGATCATCGAGCAGGGCGCCATCCCCGAGGACGTCACCATCCAGGTGCTGACGCAGTGCCGCCCCGAGCTGATCGAACGCACGTTCCTGGCCTGCCAGGGTGCCCCACGGGCGATCGTGCACTTCTACAACTCGACGTCGATCCTGCAGCGCCGGGTGGTGTTCCGCGCCGACCGCGACGCCGTCAAGAAGATCGCCACCGACGGCGCGCGCATGTGTGTCGACGAGGCCCGCAAGTACCCCGAGACGCAGTGGCGGTTCGAGTACTCGCCGGAGTCCTACACCGGGACCGAACTGGAGTACGCCGTCGAGGTCTGCAACGCTGTCGCCGACATCGTCGAGCCCACCCCCGACGTCCCGCTGATCGTCAACCTGCCGGCCACCGTCGAGATGGCCACCCCCAACGTCTACGCCGACTCCATCGAGTGGATGAGCCGCAACCTGGCCCGCCGCGAGTCGATCATCCTGAGCCTGCACCCGCACAACGATCGCGGAACCGCGGTCGCCGCAGCCGAATTGGGCTATGCCGCCGGGGCGGACCGCATCGAGGGCTGCCTGTTCGGCAACGGCGAGCGCACCGGCAACGTATGCCTGGTGACGCTGGGGCTCAACCTGTTCAGCCGCGGCGTGGACCCGCAGATCGACTTCTCCAACATCGACGAGATCCGCCGCACCGTCGAGTACTGCAACCAGCTGCCGGTCCACGAACGTCATCCCTACGGCGGCGATCTGGTCTACACGGCCTTCTCCGGAAGCCACCAGGACGCCATCAACAAGGGTCTGGACGCCATGAAAGTGGCTGCAGACGAAGCGGATTCGGATGTCGACGACATCCTGTGGCAGGTCCCCTACCTGCCGATCGACCCGAAGGACGTCGGCCGCACGTACGAGGCCGTGATCCGGGTCAACTCGCAGTCGGGCAAGGGCGGCGTCGCCTACATCATGAAGGCCGACCACGGGCTGGCGTTGCCGCGGCGGCTGCAGATCGAGTTCTCCCAAGCGATCCAGGCGATCACCGACGGTGAGGGCGGCGAGGTGTCCCCCAAGGAGATGTGGGACGCGTTCTACGAGGAGTACCTGGCGCCGGTGCGCCCACTGGAGCGGATGCGGCAGCGGGTCGACGCCGCCGAGGTCGACGGCGGCACCGACACCGTCACCGCGGTCGTCAAGGTCGACGGTGAGGAACGCGAGATCGTCGGCGCCGGAAACGGACCGCTCGCCGCGTTCTGTGATGCGCTGGGGGCGATCGGTTACGACGTCAACGTGCTGGACTACTCCGAGCACGCGATGTCCTCGGGCGAAGAGGCCCAGGCCGCCGCCTACGTGGAAGCGTCGATCGGCGGCAAGACCGTGTGGGGCGTCGGCATCGCGACATCGATCACGACGGCATCACTGCGCGCGGTGGTCTCCGCGGTGAATCGCGCCGCCCGGAACTGACAGCCGGCCTCCCCCATGAGGTCTTTCGGCCCTCAACGCGCCACCGCGCGCGTGCTGGACTGGCCTCATGTGGGATACGTTCTGGCATTTCCTGTGGTCAACGATCGTCATCTTCGCGTTCATCGCGTACCTGATGATCCTGTTCAACATCCTGGTCGACCTGTTCTGGCGTGACCACAAGACCTCGGGGTGGGTCAAGGCCATCTGGGTGATCTTCCTGATCCTGGTCCCCTACCTGACCGCGCTGGCTTACCTCATCGTCCGGGGCACGGGCATGGCGGAACGCGCCCGCGAGCAGGCGATGCAGGCCAAGAAGGAGACCGACGACTACATCAAGACCGCGGCGGGCCGCAGCCCGGCGCAGGAGATCGCCGACGCCAAGGCACTTCTCGATGGCGGGACCATCAGCCAGGGCGAGTTCGACGCGCTGAAGGCCAAGGCGCTGCGCTGAGCACTGATCTTGAAAAGTCCTGTCAGAGAACTGTTTCGAACCTGAGCGCGCTGGCAATGCCAGCACTATGAAACTCATCACTCTCGGATCGGCGGTGCTGACCGGGGCTTCGACGACGTTGATGGCGACGTTGATCTCGCTGGCTCCGGTCGCCGCCGCACAGCCTGTTCCCTGCACCGATCCTCCCGGCAGCGCCACGGAGGGCACACCCTGCGAACCCGACGGCGCCGAAGGCCCGCCCGCACTCGTCGGCGAGTTACCGCCCGGCACGGATGGTGTGCCGGACGTCGCCGGGTGCTACCCCGGCCGGATCTGCGACTGATTCAGAACAGCGCCAGCTGATCGTCGGGGTCGTCGGGGTCGGTGAACTCCTCGACGGCGGTCCCCCCGACCACGACGCCCAGCAGGCGCAGGAAGTCGGTGCCGCCGATCAGCGGCACCCCGAGTTCCCCGGCTTGGAAACCTTTGCCCTGCTCCGGCGCGGCAGCGTCGCAGACGACCAGCGACGTGTGCGCGTCGACCGATTCGGCGTAGGCCAGGCCTGCCTGCAGGATGCGCTCGATGAGTTCCTCGTGGGTGTGGTTCACCTCGGCGGCCACCGCCACGCGCATCCCCTGCACCAGCGGCCGGCCAGGGACGAATCGGCCGGGGTTGGCGTAGCGGGACGGCAGCCGGGCAGCCACCACTTTGAGCGGTCGCAGTTCCTCATGCGTGACCCGGCCGTTGGGCCAGGTGCGCCGGGACACCGGGTGCACCGGCAACCACTTGCGGTGCTCCTGCGCCCGGACCAGGACGGGCTTGAGTATCTGGGCCAGCACCATCGCGTCGTCGAGTGCGTCGTGGGGCCGCATCTGCGTGACGCCCCAGTGCGCCGCCAGCGTCTCGAGCCGCAGGTTCTCCAGACCGAGATCCAGACGGCGGGCGAGTTCGACGGTGCACATCACGGTCTCCACCGGCAGTTCGGCCTGCACCAGCTCCGCCTCGGCGGTCAGGAACGCGTAGTCGAAGCCCACGTTGTGGGCGACCAGCGTGCGGCCGCGCAGCACCTCGATCAGATCGCCGACCACATCTCCGAACGTGGGCTGGCCCTCCAGCATCTCCGCGGTGAGTCCGTGCACGTGCGTCGGGCCGGGATCCACACCGGGGTTGAGCAGGCTGTACAGGCTCTTCTCGACGTTGCCGTCGTCGCTGAGAGCCAGCGCCGCGACGCTCACGATCCGGGCCTGCCCGGGGCGGAAGCCCGAGGTCTCGACGTCGACGACCGCCCATCCGGAGCCCGCCTGATCGGCGGGCCTGCCCCAGGATCTGGCGTCGGTTGAGCTCACACACCGAGGATGGCACGCAGCCCCGACAAGCCCCGCTCCCCACGCCGCGTGTCGGCCGCTTCTCTAAACTGCCGGGAATGGTCACCCCACGCGGACGAGTCGCGCTTGCGGCAGGCGCTGGCGCGCGCTGGGCGTCCCGGGTCACCGGCCGGGGCGCCGGCGCGATGATCGGCGGCCTGGTCGCGATGACGCTGGATCGCTCGATCCTCGGCCAGCTCGGTCAGGGCCGTCGCGCCGTCGTCGTCACCGGCACCAACGGCAAGTCGACCACCACCCGGATGACGGCGGCCGCGCTGGCCACCCTGGGCCCGGTCGCCACCAACGCCGAAGGCGCCAACATGGACGCCGGCTTGGTGGCCGCGCTCGCCGCCGCGCCCGACGCGACGCTGGCCGCACTCGAGGTCGACGAGATGCATGTGCCGCATGTGAGCGACGC
Organism: Mycolicibacterium chlorophenolicum; assembly: GCF_001044235.1. GTDB lineage: Bacteria > Actinomycetota > Actinomycetes > Mycobacteriales > Mycobacteriaceae > Mycobacterium > Mycobacterium chlorophenolicum. The sequence continues at coordinate 82,566 of NZ_JYNL01000064.1, forward strand.
GGTCTCCCCGTCGGTGATCGTGCTGCTGAACCTCTCCCGCGATCAACTCGACCGGGTGGGTGAGATCAACCACATCGAGCGCACCCTGCGCGCCGGGCTGGCCCGCCATCCGGCCGCGGTGGTGGTCGCCAACTGCGACGACGTGCTGATGACGTCCGCGGCCTACGACAGCCCGCACGTGGTCTGGGTGGCCGCCGGGGGCGGCTGGGCCAGCGACTCGGTGAGCTGTCCCCGCTCGGGCGAGGTCATCGTGCGCGAGGGCGCCCACTGGTACTCGACCGGCATCGATTTCCAGCGGCCGAACCCGGACTGGTGGTTCGACGACACCCACATCCACGGTCCCGGCGGGCTGTCGCTCCCGATGGCGCTCACCCTGCCCGGCACCGTCAACCGGGGTAACGCGACTCAGGCGGTGGCCGCGGCGGTGACGCTGGGCGCCGACCCCGCCGCCGCGGTGGCGGCCGTGTCCGCCGTCGACGAGGTCGCCGGCCGTTATCGCACGGTCCCTGTCGGATCGGCGCACACCGCACGGATCCTGCTGGCGAAGAACCCGGCCGGGTGGCAGGAGGCGCTGTCCATGGTCGATCGGGATGCCGCGGGCGTGGTGATCTCGGTCAACGGCCAGGTGCCCGACGGCGAGGACCTGTCCTGGTTGTGGGACGTGAAGTTCGAACACTTCGAGTCGGTTCCGGTGGTGGCCGCCGGGGAACGCGGCACCGATCTGGCCGTCCGCCTCGGCTACGCCGGCGTCGGCCACACGCTGGTGCACGACACGATGGCCGCGATCCGGTCCTGCCCGCCGGGACACGTCGAGGTGCTGGCCAACTACACGGCGTTCCTGCAACTGAATCGGGCGCTGGGATGAGCCAATCGGCGGTGCGGATCGGGCTGGTGCTGCCCGACGTGATGGGCACCTACGGCGACGGCGGCAACTCCGTGGTGCTGCGACAACGGTTGCGGCTGCGGGGAATCGACGCGGAGATCGTCGAGATCACCCTCGACGATCCAGTGCCCGGCGAACTCGATCTGTACACACTCGGCGGCGCCGAGGACTACGCGCAGCGACTCGCGACCAAGCATCTGATCCGCTATCCCGGTCTGCAGCAGGCGGTGTCGCGGGGTGCGCCGGTGCTGGCGATCTGTGCGGCGATCCAGGTTCTCGGCCACTGGTACGAGACGTCGGCGGGCGAGCGCGTGGAAGGCGTCGGACTGCTCGACGTGACGACCTCCCCGCAGGCCGAGAGGACCATCGGGGAGGTGGCGTCGACACCGTTGATCGACGGTCTCACCCAATCCCTCACCGGGTTCGAGAACCACCGCGGCGGAACCGATCTGGGCGCCGACGCGCGACCACTGGCCGCCGTGACCAAGGGAGCGGGCAACCGGGCAGGCGGCGGCGTCGACGGCGCGGTGCAGGGCAGCGTCGTCGCCACCTATCTGCACGGCTGCTGCCTGGCCCGCAACCCCGAACTCGCCGACTACCTTCTCGCCAAGGTGGTGGGACCCCTTGCGCCGCTCGACCTTCCGGAGGTCGACCAGTTGCGCCGGGAGCGGCTGGCTGCCCCGCGCCGGGTCTAGGCGGCCAGATTCCGCACGACACGCTGGCTGTCGCTCGGGTCGAGTGCACAGCCACGACTACGCAGCGCGGCCTCGACGCGGTCCAGCCACACTGCCGGCCGCTCCTCGGCGATCACCCGTATGACGATCCAGCCCATCTGTTCGAGCATCCGCAACCGTCCGATGTCCTTGACGTACTGAGAGCGGTCCTTCCGGTGGTGATCACCGTCGTACTCGACCGCGACGCCGTACTCCGGCCACCCCAGGTCGAGGAACGCGACGGGCCGTGAACCGTCGACCACCGGAATCTGGGTCTCGGGTCGCGGAAACCCGTTGTCGTGCAGATGCAGTCGCAGAGCACTCTCCCGCGGCGACGCGGCACCGCCATCGATGAGCGGCAACAGCTCGCGCAGCTGAATCACTCCGCGGGCCCGGGGGCGCTGCTCGGCGAGCGCGGCGACCTCGGCGATATCGAAGCGCTGATTCCACATCAGCGCATCGAGTCGGGCGAGCGCGTCAGCCCTGTCGAGGTGGCGCCCGAGGTCGAAGGCCGTCCGGACCCGGGTGGTGACGGGGAGTCCGCCGACGCGGGTGACCTCATCGGGGGCCAGGAGCTCGGTCCGCAGCGTCAGCCCCTCCTGCGGTCTGCCCTTCACGCCGGTCACCTCCACGGGAAGCGTCGAATCCACCCACGGCGCGCCGTGCAGCGCGGCTGCCGTCACTCCGGAGATCACGCCCCTGCGGCCAGTCGCCAGCCAGGCACCGATCGCCCGGTCACGCAGCGTGATCTCGCCACCCTTGCGGACGAACACCCCGCGGTAGAGCTTCGTGTAGTCACGCGCCAGTTCGTGCCTGGTCGCCACGCCCGCCTGCACAGCCTCGCCACCGAGGACAACCCTGTTCATGCCGCCATGCTGTCAACCGCCACCGACATCCCACGAAATCCACGTTCTGCAACGAAAGTTCGAGTAGCCCGCTGCAAAACGTGGATCTCAACGCGTGACGCGTGACCCCAGCCGGCCCGGCCCCGCGAATCAGGCCATCGCGCGACGGCCCGCCAGCGCGCGGCCCAGCGTCAGCTCGTCGGCGAACTCCAGGTCCCCGCCCATCGGCAGCCCCGACGCGATCCGCGTCACGGAGAGCCCCGGGATGTCCCGCAGCATCCGCACCAGATACGTGGCGGTCGCCTCGCCCTCGGTGTTCGGGTCCGTCGCGATGATCACCTCGGCCACCTCGACGCCGTCGACGCGTTCGCCGATCCTGTTCAGCAGTTCGCGGATCCGCAGCTGATCGGGGCCGATGCCGGACAGCGGATCCAGCGCCCCGCCCAGCACGTGATAGCGCCCGCGGAACTCGCGGGTGCGTTCCACCGCCTGCACGTCCTTGGGCTCCTCGACCACGCACACCAGCGACGCGTCGCGGCGCGGGTCGGAGCAGATGCGGCAGCGTTCCTCGTCGCTGACGTTGCCGCACACCGCGCAGAACGTCACCCCGTCGCGGACCTTGTTCAGCACGGCGGTCAGCCGGTCGATGTCCGGCGGCTCGACCGACAGCAGGTGGAACGCGATGCGCTGGGCGCTCTTGGGCCCGATCCCGGGCAGCTTGCCGAGCTCGTCGATCAGATCCTGGACGGGTCCTTCGAACAAAGAGTCACATCCCCGGCAGGCTGGGGAATCCTTGACCGCCCAGCCCTCCCGCCAGCGGGCCCAGCCGGTCGTGGGCGAGGATGGTGACCTGCTTGGCGGCGTCGGCGATCGCGCCGACGATCAGGTCCTGCAGCGTCTCCACGTCGGACGGGTCGACGACCTTCGGGTCGATCGACAGTCCCACCACCTCACCGCTGCCGCGCATCGTGACCTGCACCAGCCCGCCGCCGGCCTGGCCGTGCACCTCGGAGTTCGCCAGCGCCTCCTGCGCCTCCATCAGCTGCTGTTGCACCTGCTGGGCCTGCGCGAGGAGTGCTGACATGTCGGGCTGGCCACCGGGCTGCATAGCTGTTCCTCTGGGGTGTTGATTGCGTGTCGGTCTCGACTTGGTTGCGCTCACGTCGAAAGCGACGCTTCGGGGTTTCAGCCTAGTCGGCGGGCGGGCTACCGTGGCGCCGTGCCATTCCGAGCTGCCGTGCGTGTCGGCGCCACCCTCGCCGCCGGGCTGCTCGTCGCCGCCTCCACGCTGGCCGCCCCCGCGCAGGCCGCGCCGACCAACATCGCGGGCATGATCGTGTTCCTCGACCCCGGCCATCAGGCGTCGATGCCCGACATGGGCCGTCAGGTGCCCACCGGCCGCGGCGGCACCAAGGACTGCCAGGCCAGCGGCACCTCCACCGCGGACGGCTTCCCCGAGCACACGTTCACCTGGGACACCACGCTGCGGGTCCGGCAGGCCCTGACCGGGCTGGGCGTGCGGACGGCGATGTCGCGGGGCGACGACAGCGGACCCGGACCCTGCGTCGACGAGCGCGCCGCGATGGCCAACGCGATCCGGCCCAACGCGGTCGTCTCGATCCACGCCGACGGCGGTCCGCCCACCGGACGCGGCTTCCACGTGCTGTACTCGTCGCCGCCGCTCAACGCTGCGCAGGCGGGTCCGGCCGTGCAGTTCGCCCAGGTGATGCGCGACCAGATGGCCGGCTCGGGCATCCCCCCGTCGACCTACATCGGTTCGTCGGGGCTGAACCCGCGATCCGACATCGCCGGGCTCAACCTGGCGCAGTATCCGTCGATCCTCGTCGAGTGCGGCAACATGAAGAACCCGATCGACTCGGGCCTGATGACGACCGCCGAGGGCCGGCAGAAGTACGCCGACGCCGTGGTCCGCGGGATCGTGGCCTTCCTGAGCGCCCAGCGCGGCTAGCCGCCCGCTACACGTCCTGGACGGCCTCGGTGCCTTCCACCTCGCGCTTGAGGTTGCCCAGCACCTGGGCCTGGATCTTGCGCAGCCCGATCGGCGCGAACGTCTTCTCGAAGAAGCCGCCGACGCCGCCGGCGCCCTGCCACGACGTCTTGAGGGTCACCGACGACCCCGCCGGACCGGCAGGTGCCACGGTCCAATTGGTGACCATCGACGAGTTGGCGTCCTTCTCGATGACGGTGTGACCGGCGACGTCGACGGTGGCCTTGACGTCGCGGGAGCGCGACTTGGTGGCCTGCAGCTTCCAGGTGGCGACGGTGCCGGCGCCCTGACCGCCCTCGAGCACTCGGTAGCCGCTGTAGTGCTCCGAGAGGATCTTCGGCCGCATCGCCTGGTAGTCGGCGACGGCGCCGAGCACTGTCGCCGGGTCGGCGTCGATCAATACCGTGCTGGACGCGCTGACCTGTCCCATCGGTGCGAACTCCTCATCTGGCTCGGGTGCGGTCGCATCGGGTGCCACCGCGGACTAGCGTATATGTGTGTCTGTTCCCGCAACCGACGCACGTGCAGCTCACGCCGACGGTGTGGAGCGGCTTCTGGCCAGCTATCGGGCGATTCCGCCCGGTGCCACCGTGCGTCTGGCCAAACCCACGTCCAATCTCTTTCGTGCCCGCGCGAAGAGCACCGCCCCCGGCCTCGACGTCTCGGGCCTGACCGATGTCATCTCCGTCGATCCGGTGGCGCGGACCGCCGACGTCGCCGGCATGTGCACCTACGAGGATCTCGTCGCCGCGACGCTGCCGCACGGGCTCTCACCACTGGTGGTCCCGCAGCTCAAGACGATCACGCTCGGGGGCGCGGTCACCGGCCTCGGCATCGAGTCGGCGTCGTTCCGCAACGGTCTGCCCCATGAATCCGTGCTCGAGATGGACATCCTCACCGGCACCGGCGATGTCGTGCGCGCGTCGCCCACGGAGAATCCCGATCTCTTCCATGCGTTTCCGAATTCCTATGGGACGCTCGGCTATTCGGTGCGATTGAAGATCGAGCTCGAACCGGTGAAGCCGTTCGTCGCGTTGCGGCACGTGCGATTCCATGCGATCGACGCCCTGATCGAGGCGATGGACCGGATCATCGAGACGGGCGGCTGGAACGGCGAGCGGGTCGACTACCTCGACGGCGTCGTCTTCAGTGCCGACGAGAGCTACCTGTGTCTGGGCGTCCAGTCGGCGACGCCGGGCCCGGTCAGCGATTACACCGGTCAGCAGATCTACTACCGGTCGATCCAACATCCCTCCGGGGAGAAGCACGACCGCTTGACCATCCACGACTACCTGTGGCGCTGGGACACCGACTGGTTCTGGTGCTCACGGGCTTTCGGCGCGCAGGACCCGCGGATCCGGCGGTTCTGGCCGCGGCGCCTGCGGCGGTCCAGCTTCTACTGGAAGCTCATCGGGTACGACCAGCGGTTCGACATCGCCGACCGTATCGAGAAGCGGAACGGCCGCCCACCGCGGGAACGGGTGGTGCAGGACGTCGAGGTGCCCATCGAGCGGACCGCCGAATTCGTCGAGTGGTTCCTGGCCACCGTTCCGATCGAGCCGATCTGGCTGTGCCCGTTGCGGCTTCGCGACGCGCCGAATTCCACCGGCGGTTGGCCGCTGTATCCGATCCGGCCGCATCACAGCTACGTCAACGTCGGATTCTGGTCCTCGGTGCCTGTCGGACCCGAGGAGGGGTACACGAACCGGATGATCGAGCGGAAGGTCAGCGACCTCGACGGACACAAATCGCTGTACTCCGATGCCTTCTATTCGCCGGAGGAGTTCGACGAACTCTACGGCGGCGAGGTGTACACGACGGTGAAGAAGATCTACGACCCGGATTCCCGGTTCCTCGACCTGTATGCGAAGGCGGTACGGCGACAATGACGACTTTTCGGGAACGACCGACGGACGCGGCCAACCCGGCCGATGGCCGCCTGACGCTGGCGGAGATCCTGGAGATCTTCGCCTCCGGCACCCGGCCGCTGAAGTTCACGGCCTATGACGGCAGCAGCGCCGGACCGGATGACGCCGCTTTGGGTCTGGACCTGCTGACGCCGCGCGGCACCACGTATCTGGCGACCGCGCCCGGCGACCTGGGGCTGGCTCGCGCCTACATCTCGGGCAATCTCGAGGCGCACGGGGTGCACCCGGGTGATCCGTACGAGTTGCTCAACGCGCTGACCGAGAAGCTCGACTTCAAGCGCCCGTCGGCGCGGGTGCTGGCCCAGGTCATCCGCTCGATCGGCATCGAACATCTGAAGCCGATCTCGCCGCCGCCGCAGGAGGCGCTGCCGCGCTGGCGCCGGTTCGCAGAAGGTCTGCGGCACAGCAAAACTCGTGACGCCGAGGCGATCCACCATCACTACGACGTCTCGAACACCTTCTACGAGTGGGTGCTCGGCCCGTCGATGACCTACACCTGCGCGTGCTACCAGCATCCCGAGGCGACGCTGGAGGAAGCGCAGGACAACAAGTACCGGCTGGTGTTCGAGAAGTTGCGCCTCCAGCCGGGCGATCGACTGCTCGACGTCGGGTGCGGCTGGGGCGGCATGGTGCGCTACGCCGCCCGGCACGGCGTGACGGCGATCGGCGTCACGCTGTCCAAGCAGCAGGCCGAGTGGGCGCAGAAGGCGATCGCGGAGGAGGGGCTGGGCGACCTCGCCGAGGTGCGCCACAGCGACTACCGCGACGTGCGGGAGTCCCAGTTCGACGCGGTGTCGTCCATCGGTCTGACCGAGCACATCGGGGTGGCCAACTACCCGGCCTATTTCCGGTTCCTCAAGTCCAAGCTGCGCACGGGCGGGCTGCTGCTCAACCACTGCATCACCCGCCACGACAACCGGCACGGCGCCGCGGCCGGCGGGTTCATCGACCGGTACGTGTTCCCCGACGGGGAGCTGACCGGTTCCGGCCGGATCATCACCGAGGTCCAGGACGTCGGGCTCGAGGTGGTGCACGAGGAGAACCTGCGCAACCACTACGCGATGACGCTGCGCGACTGGAACCGCAACCTCGTCGAGCACTGGGACGAGGCGGTGGCCGAGGTCGGGCTCGCGACCGCGAAGGTGTGGGGCCTGTACATGGCCGGCTCGCGGGTCGGCTTCGAGCAGAACGCGATCCAGCTGCATCAGGTGCTGGCGGTCAAGCTCGACGAGCGCGGCCGTGACGGTGGCCTGCCGTTGCGGCCTTGGTGGACCGCCTGATTCCAGCCACGACGGGAGCTACGATCCCGGCATGGTCCGCTTCCTGCTGCGCGTCGCGATCTTTCTCGGGTCGTCGGCCATCGGGCTGCTGGTGGCCGCGTGGCTGGTGCCGGGGGTGACGTTGTCGGCGTGGGGATTCGTCGCCGCGGTGGTGATCTTCACGGTGGCGCAGGCGATCTTGTCGCCGTTCTTCCTGAAGATGGCCAGCCGGTATGCGTCGGCCTTCCTCGGCGGCATCGGCCTGGTGTCGACGTTTGCGGCCCTGTTACTGGCGTCGCTTCTGTCGCACGGCTTGAGCATCCGCGGCGTCGGGTCCTGGATCGGCGCGACCGTGGTGGTGTGGTTGGTCACCGCGGTCGCGACGGTGGTGCTGCCGCTGCTGGTGCTGCGGGAGAAGAAGACCGCCGCCTAGGTCACGGGCTATCCGCCGTCGATGCGGCGCGCTCCCAGCTCGCTCTGCAGCAGTTCCAGCGCAGCCTCTTCCGGGTCGCGCCGGGGCGCGGCCGGGTCGACGTTGCCGGCCTCGGCGAGCATGCTCTCCTCGTCGTCGCCGTCGGGGGGCGGGGGCGGTTCATCGGGGAGGCGCCGCGGCTCGGCCGCTGTGGGCGCTGCTGCCGCGGGCGCGGTGCCGGTCTCGCAGCGGATGTTCCAGTTCACCCCGAGCGCATCCTTGAGGGCCTCGCGGATGACGTCGGCGTTGCGCGCCTCGGTGAGCCGCTTGGCCAACGGCGCCGATTCGTGGCTCAGCACCAGGGTGTTGCCCTCGACGGCCCGCACGATCGCACCGGCGAGCATGACCTCGGTGGTGCGGCTGCGCTCGCGGACCTTCTCCCGGACGGTCGTCCACATGCTGCGCACCGCCGCGGCGTTCGGCTCGCCGGCGGCGACCGCGGCGGCGGGGGTGACCGGGGGCGCCTCGACCGCGGGGGCGGCGGGCGGCCGCACCGGCGGCGGTGACGGGGTCGGTTCTGCGGCAACGGGTTTGGGCGCCGGAGCAGGCGGCGGTGCCGGCGTCGGAGTGGGAGCCGGTGCCGGAGCAGGCGGCTCGGGCGCCGGCGGGGGCGCGGGCGTCGGCTCAGGCGCGGCCGCGCGCGTGGGTTCGGCGGCCGGCTCGGCGGCCCTGGTCTTGCGGACGTACTGCTTGACCGGGGCGGCAGGCCGCGCGGCGCCGTTCTCGTCGGCGGGGATCGACATGTCCAGCCGCGTCTCGATGCGCTCGATGCGCTGTAGCAGCGCGGCCTCGGTGTCGCTGGCCGAGGGCAGCAGCAGCCGCGCGCACACCACCTCGAGCAGCAGCCGCGGCGCCGTCGCACCGCGCATCTCCCCCAGCCCGGCGTGCACCACCTCGGCGTAGCGCGTCAGCGTGGCGGTGCCGATCCGCGCAGCCTGCTCACGCATCCGCTCCAGCTCGTCCTGCGCTCCGTCGACCACACCGCGCGCGACCGCATCGGGCACGGCCTGCAGCACGATCAGGTCCCGGAACCGCTCCAGCAGGTCGGTGGCGAAGCGGCGCGGATCGTGGCCGGCGTCCACCACACCCTCGACCGCACCGAACAGCGCGGCGGCGTCCCCGGCCGCCAGCGCGTCGATCGCGTCGTCGATCAGCGCCACGTCCGTGGCGCCGAGCAGTGCCAGCGCCCGCTGGTAGGCGACGTGGCTCGAGCCTGCCGAGTCGGTGTGAGCGCCGGCGAGCAGCTGATCGAGTACCGACAGCGTGTCGCGCGGGGAGCCGCCGCCGGCGCGGATGACCAACGGGTAGACCGCGTCGTCGACGTCCACGCTCTCCGACGCGACGATCTTCTCGATCAGCGTGCGCATCGTGCGGGGAGCCAGCAGCCGGAACGGATAGTGGTGGGTGCGGGACCGGATGGTCGGCAGCACCTTCTCCGGCTCGGTGGTCGCGAACACGAAGATCAGGTGGTCGGGTGGCTCCTCGACGATCTTGAGCAGCGCGTTGAAGCCCGCGGTGGTCACCATGTGCGCTTCGTCGACGATGAAGATGCGGTACCGCGACTGGGCCGGCGCGTAGAACGCGCGGTCGCGCAGCTCACGGGTGTCGTCCACGCCGCCGTGGCTGGCGGCGTCGAGTTCGACGACGTCGACGTTGCCGGGACCGTTGGGGGCCAGCGCGACGCACGAATCGCAGACCCCGCACGGCGTCGCGGTGGGCCCCTGCGCGCAGTTCAGCGACCGCGCCAGGATCCGCGCCGACGAGGTCTTGCCGCACCCCCGCGGCCCGGAGAACAGGTAGGCGTGGTTGATGCGCCCGGAGTTCAGCGCCACAGACAGTGGCTCGGTGACGTGTTCCTGGCCGACGACCTCTGCGAACGTCGCCGGTCGGTACTTACGGTAGAGAGCCACGCCGAAGAGGCTACCGACCCCGACCGACTACTTGTCGGCCAGCAACGACTCGGTGGCCGAGAGCAGCGCGCACGTGGCGAGCCCGTCGATGGCCTCCCGCAGATCGGACATCCCGGGGAACGTGGGCGCGATGCGGATGTTCTTGTCGTCCGGGTCTTTTCGGTAGGGGAACGACGCGCCGGCCTCTGTCACCGCGATGCCCGCGTCCTTGGCCAGGGCCACGGTGCGCTTGGCCGTGCCGGGCAGCACGTCGAGGCTGATGAAGTAACCGCCCTTGGGCTCGGTCCACGACGCGATCTTCGACTCGCCCAACCGCTGGTCGAGGATCTCGAGCACGAGCGCGAACTTCGGCGCGAGCAGCTCCTGGTGGCGGCGCATGTGCACCCGCACGCCGTCGGCGTCGCCGAAGAAGCGCAGATGCCGCAGCTGGTTGATCTTGTCCGGGCCGATGGACTTCTTGCCCGCGTGCTGCAGGTACCACGCGATGGTGCCCAGCGAGCCGCCGAAGAAGCTGACACCGCCCCCGGCGAAGGTGATCTTCGACGTGGACGCGAACACCATCGGCCGGTTGGGGTGGTTGGCCGCCGCGGCCAGGCCCAGCACGTCGACCTGTTTGGCGAAGTCGTGCGTCAGCGTGTGCACCGCGTACGCGTTGTCCCACATCAGTCGGAAATCGGTTGCCGCCGTGGGCATCTGGACCAGGCGACGGACCGTCTCCCAGGAGTAGGTGGTGCCGGTCGGGTTCGAGTACACCGGTACGCACCACATGCCCTTGATCGCCGGATCGGCGGCGACCAGCTCTTCGATCAGGTCGACGTCGGGGCCGTCCTCGCGCATCGGCACGGTGATCATCTCGATGCCGAGGGTCTCGGTGATCGCGAAGTGTCGGTCGTATCCGGGGGAAGGACACAGGAACTTCACACCGGTGCCGTCGCGCAGGTCGTCGATCCACGGCCGCGGCGAGTCGACGCCGCCGTGCAGCAGCGAGTACACGACCACGTCGTGCATGAACTCCAGGCTCGCGTTGTTGCCGGCGATGAGGTTGGGCACCCCGATGCCGAGCAGCTCACCGAAGATCGCCCGCAGCTCCGGCAGCCCGTGCAGGCCGCCGTAGTTGCGGGTGTCGGTGCCCTCGCCGTCCCGGTACGCGTCGAGGCCGCTGCCCGGCAGGTCGAGCAGGCCGTTGGACAGGTCGAGTTGCGCCGGCGAGGGCTTGCCACGGGTCAGGTCCAGGTGCAGGTTCTTGGCTTGCAGCTCGGCGTAATTGCGCTGCTGCAGCTCGTGCTGGCCGACGAGTTCGTCGCGGCCCAGCGACTGAAACGACACCGCTCGCCTTTCACCGTCGTGGGGTGGGAGTCCCGGAGAAACAGGGGACCCCGCGCACCCGCCAGAGCCCGTTGACCCTTGCTGCCTTCCGGCCCTGGGGGAGTTCACAGGATGGACGCCGCGCGGGGTCCACGGAGAGTCTAGCCGGTGGGAGATGTGGGGAGTCACCATGTGGGTCGGCTACCATGGCCCGCGGAGGATTCGCCTAGTGGCCTATGGCGCTCGCCTGGAACGCGGGTTGGGTTAACAGCCCTCAGGGGTTCAAATCCCCTATCCTCCGCACTCGGCCCGGGGTGCGATCGGCTGACGACTCGCACGGTCGCACCCCGGGCACAGAATCGAGGAGGAGTATGGGCCGCACCGTCGCGGTGGTTTGGCACGCGTCGTTCTCCGTCGCCGCCGGTGTTCTCTACTTCTTTTTCGTCCTCCCCCGCACCCCCGAGCTGCTGGGCGACACCTCGCACACGCTGGGCACGGTGGTGCGCATCGTCACCGGCGCGCTGATCGGGCTCGCCGCGCTGCCGGTGGTGTTCACGCTGCTGCGCACCCGCCGACCCGAATTCGGCGTGCCCCGGCTGGCGCTGCGGCTGCGGACCACGTCGATCGCGCTCCATGCGCTCGCCGGTGCGCTGATCATCGGCGCCGCGATCGCCGAGATCTGGCTGTCGCTCGACAGCGTCGGGCCATGGCTGTTCGGCATCTACGGCGCTGCCGCGGCGATCGCGCTGCTCGGAATCCTGGCGTTCTACCTGGCGTTCGTGGCCGAACTGCCGCCCCCGCCGCCCAAGCCGCTCAAGGTCAAGAAGCGCACGTCGCGCCGGCGCGGCCGGAAAGCCGCCGACGACGACGAGACCGCTGCCGAGGAGACGGAGACCACCGAGTCGGCCGCGACCACCGAGGTCGACGAGACCACCGGGGCGGATGAGACCACCCAGGCCGACGAGACCGTGACGCCGACGGCCGAGGCGGACACCGAAGACGACACCGAGGACGACTCCGAGGACGATGCGGAGCCCGATTCCGACGCCGGTGGCAAGCTGCAGAACAGGCGCCCGACCGGCAAGGGAACGCTGCTGAGCCGCCGCAGACGCACCCGCGGCGGCGTCGCGGTCGAGGACTGAGCTACCGCCATCTCGTTCGACAGCAGCCCTTCGCACGGCCACTATTGATGGTTATGGGCCCGTTACTCCCGCTTCGGCTTCTCCTGGTCGCACTGGCCGCGATGCTCGCGCTGGTCGCGCCGGTGGCGCCTGCGCACGCGGCTCCCACTGATCTGCTGGCCGCCTCCGGGCAGGTGGAGCCGTCCGTCGTGCGGATCGACACCCAGGTGGACTACCAGGGCGTCCTCGGGGCCGGGACGGGGTTCGTCATCGACCCGGCCGGCCAGGTGGTGACCAACTTCCACGTCGTCCAGGGCGCCGACCGCATCACGGGGACCGTCAACGGCCGCCCCTATCCGGCCGTCCTCGTCGGCTACGACCGCAAACGCGACGTCGCGGTGATCCAACTGCAGGGTGCGGGCGGGCTGCCTCCGGCCAACATCGGTGACTCCAACGTCCTCGTGCCCGGTGAACCGGTGGTCGCGCTGGGCAACGCGTCGGGCACCGACAGCCCGTTGACGCGTGAGGTGGGGACGTTCACCGCGTTCAATCAGACCGTCACCGCGGAGGACTCGCTCACCGGCGCCAGCGACGAGATCACCGGACTGATCGAGTTCGCGGCGCCCGTGCGCGCGGGCGACTCCGGCGGGCCCGTCGTCAACAGCGCCGGGCAGGTCGTCGGGATCACCACGGCGGCGTCGGTGAACTTCAAGATGGGTCCGGGCGGCAAGGGCTTCGCGATCCCGATCAATGATGCGATGGCGATCGCCAACCAGATCCGCGCGGGCGCCGCGTCCGACAGTGTCCACATCGGCCCGCCGGTCCTGCTGGGGGTCGGGATCCGGACGGCGCCGCAGAACGAGCCCGGCGTGGTCATCCACGAGGTGCTGCGCGGCGGCCCGGCTGAACAGGCGGGACTGGCCAACGGCGATCTCCTCGTCGCGGTCGACGGGGTACGGCTGGATTCGTCGAAGTCGTTGCCGGCGGTGCTGGATCGCCACTACGCCGGAGACGTCATCGAGCTGACGTGGATCGATCGCAGCGGCGCCACCCGGACCGGCAAAGCGGTGCTCACGCCCGGCCCGTAGCCCTATGCTGAGCGAGTGCACAACACCGCTCCCCACCGCGTCGTCCAGTGGACGACCGGGAACGTCGGCAAGAGCGCCGTCGCCGCGATCGCCGCGAATCCGCAGCTGGAACTCGTCGGCTGCTACGCGTGGTCGGCCGACAAGGTGGGCCGCGATGTCGGCGACCTCGCCGGGATCGCACCCCTCGGGGTGAGCGCCACCGACGACGTCGACGCGCTGCTGGCGCTGAAACCCGACGTCGTCGTCTACAACCCGATGTGGATCGACGTGGACGAACTCGTGCGGATCCTCGAGGCGGGGATCAATGTGGTCGCGTCCGCGTCGTTCATCACCGGGCACAATCTCGGCGACGGACGGGCCCGGCTGGCCGAGGCGTGCCGACGCGGCGGAGCCACGTTGTTCGGGTCGGGCGTCAGTCCCGGGTTCGCCGAACTGCTCGCGATCGTGGCGGGCACGGCATGTGACCGCATCGACAAGATCACGATCGCCGAATCCGCCGACACCACGCTCTACGACTCTCCGGACACCGAACGTCCCGTCGGCTTCGGCGCCGCGATCGACGATCCGAATCTGCCGCCGATGGCCGCGACCGGCACGGCCGTGTTCGCCGAGGCCGTCGCGCTGGTCGCCGACGCCCTCGGCATCGAACTCGACGACATCACCTGTGTCTCCGAGTACGCCCAGACCACCGAGGACCTGCCGATGGCCTCGTGGACGATCCCCGCCGGCCATGTCGCGGGCGTGTTCGCCAGCTGGCAGGGCAGGGTGAACGGCAGGACGGTCATCGACATCAACGTCCGGTGGAAGAAGGGGCAGACGCTCGACCCGGACTGGAAGCTCGACGGTGACGGCTGGAAGATCACGATCGACGGCCGGCCGACGGTCACCATGAGCGTCGGCTTCCTGCCGCCGCAGGACATGATCGAGAGCGCCACGTCGATCGAGGACTTCTTCGTGCTCGGGCACATCATGACCGCGATGCCGCCCATCCATGCCATCCCTGCGGTGGTGGCGGCTGCGCCGGGCATCGCGACCTACACCGATCTGCCGCTGCCGATGCCGCGCGGGGTGGTGCCCACCGGCTGAGCGCCCGGCGCAATTCGGTTGCGTCGGCGGCCGCTGATGCGGTGGCATGGGGGGTATGAGCGTGCGCGGCTGGGTGCTGTTCGCCGCGATGAGCCTCATCTGGGGCATCCCCTACCTGCTCATCAAGGTTGCGGTGGAGGGGGTTTCGGTCCCGGTGCTGGTGCTCGCACGGACCGCGGTCGGCGCTCTGGTGCTCCTTCCGCTGACGCTGCGCCGGCAGGCGTGGGCACCGGTGCTCGCGCACTGGAAACCGGTCGCCGTGTTCGCGTTCTTCGAGATCATCGCGGCCTGGCTGCTGCTCTCCGATGCCGAGCGGCACCTGTCGAGCTCGCTGACCGGGCTGCTGATCGCGGCGTCGCCGATCGTGGCGGCGCTGCTGGACCGGCTCACCGGCGGCGAGCACCGGCTGACCCCTGTCCGGCTGGCGGGGCTCGGCGTCGGGCTGGCCGGGGTGGCGGCGCTGGCCGGCCCCGAACTCACCGGCGGCAGTGCGTGGTCGGTGACCGAGGTGCTGATGGTGTCGGTCTGTTACGCGATCGCGCCGCTGGTCGCCGCCCGCTACCTGGCCGACGTCCCGGCGCTTCCGATGACGGCGGCGTGCCTGACGCTCGCGGCGCTCGTGTACGCCGCGCCGGCGGCGGCCACGTGGCCCGAGGCCGTCCCGGCGCCACGGGTGCTGATCGCGATCGCGGCGCTCGCGGTGATCTGCACCGCGACGGCGTTCCTGGTGTTCTTCGCGCTGATCCGGGAGGTGGGCGCCGCCCGGGCGCTGGTGTTCACCTACGTCAACCCGGCGGTGGCGCTGGCGGCCGGGGTGCTGGTGCTGGGCGAGCCGTTGACGGCGTGGAATCTCGCCGGGCTGGCGCTGATCCTGACCGGGTCGGTGCTGGCGACGCGGCGCGGTCCCGCGGTCAGTCCGGTACCGCCCGCAGCGTCTGCGCGATCACCTCGATGACGCCCTGGGGCTGCTTCTCCAGGTAGAAGTGGCCACCGGTGAACGTGTGCACGGTGCCACCGCCGGACGTGTGCTCGTGCCAGGCCGAGGCGTCGGCCACGGTGGTCTTCGGGTCGTCGGTCGCGGTCATCACGACGATCGGCGCGGAGATGCCGACGTCGGTGCCGCGGTGGTAGGCCTGCAGCGCCCGGTAGTCGTTGCGGAACGCGGGCAGGAACGTCTCGAGCATCTCCCGGTTCTCCAGCACCCGCGGATCGGTGCCGCCGAGTTGGCGCATCACGTCGACCAGTTCACGGTCGTCCTTGTGGTCGCGCTCGTCGCCGTACCGGCTGGGTGCGCGTGCGCCGGAGGCGAAGACGGTCACCGGTGTGCGGCCGGTCCGGGTCTCCATCCGGCGGGCCACCTCGAAGGCCAGCACCGCGCCCATGCTGTGACCGAAGAAGGCGACCGGCCCGGCAGGGACGGCGCCGAGTTCGGCGTGCACCTGATCGGCCAGGTCGTCGATGGTTTCGACGAACGGCTCCTTGTAGCGGTCCTGCCGCCCGGGGTACTGCACGGCGTAGACGTCGAATTCCGGCGAGAGCGCCCGCGACAGCGGGAAGTAGTAGCTCGCCGAGCCGCCGGCATGCGGGAAGCACACCAGGCGCAGGCGCGCGGTGGGCGCGGGGGTGAAGTTGCGGATCCAGGGGCTGCGCTGGGGACCGGTCATGGTTGCGGCGGCTCCGCGGGAGGCGGCGGTGGTGGCGGTGCGCCCGGCGGTGGCGGTGGTGGCGGCGGCTCCTCGACGACGCGCAGCACGTTCGCCGACAGCCGCGCACCCGGCGGACCCTCGATCTGGACGTCTTTGTAGATCTCCGCCTTCTCGCCCTGGACGGTGAACTTGCCCGGCTGCGGCTGGCTGCCACCGGTGACCTCGTACTCCACGGTGAAGGGTGTCTCCGGGAAAGGATGCAGCCCAACGTATTTGGGCTCGATCGTGTAGGTATAGACGCACGGGCCGGCCGGGTCGCAGGTCTGGGCGGTGACGGTCACCCCGATGAGGAACTCCTTGACCGTCGGCACCGACGGCGGCGGCGGAGCCGGCGGTTCGCGCCGTGGCGCGCTGGCCTGCTGGTCGGATCGGGAGACCAGGACCAGTGACGCGATGCCCACGCCGCTGGCCAGCACCCCGACGATCGCCAGGGCGGCGAGCAGCTTGCGGAAGGTCACCTGGGCAGGGTAGCGAGTCACCGCCGCGTCCCACGCGATCGCCCTCGTCGTGCATCGAATCGTGACCGCGCAACCCGATTAGTCGGCCAGGGGATGGGTAGTCCGGTAGAAGCGATGGAGAACAGAGAGTTGGTTGCGTTCACTACTCCACGTCAGACGGCAGTTGGTGCAACTGTGGTGTTAAGCAGTCAGCATCAGACTGGCCGCCGTCGCATCTACTGTGTGCACAGACGCAGTTCACCTTCTCGGGCGGACGGTCAGTCCCCCACCCGGTTGCCCTCGTCGTCCCAGTGCTCCGCGACCTTCTTCGACGGCTGCACCCGCGGCGGCTCGCCCGGCATCTTCGGGTAGCTCGGCGGGTACGGCAGGTCCCCGAGGCCCCGCTCCTCGTCGGCGGCGACCATCTCCAGCAGGCCCTCGATCGACTGGGCCGTGTCGTCGATGCCGGCCCACGGATCGGGCCGACCGGCGACGAACTCGGGCACAGTGCGGATCGTGTAATCGTCGGGATCCGCGGTGCGCAGTTCCTCCCATGTCAACGGGGTCGAGACGGTGGCGATCGGCGTCTTGCGCACCGAGTAGGGCGAGGCGAACGTGCGGTCGCGCGCGTTCTGGTTGTAGTCGATGAACAACCGCTCCCCCCTCTCCTCCTTCCACCACGACGTCGTCACCGCATCGGGTGCGCGCCGTTCGACCTCGCGGGCCAGCGCGATCCCGGCCCGTCGCACCGCGATGAAGTCCCAGTCGGTGGCGATCCGCAGGAACACGTGCACGCCGCGCCCGCCGGAGGTCTTCGGGTAGCCGACCAGGCCGAGCTCGTCGAGCAGCGGCTTGAGCACGTCGACGGCGACCGTGCGGGCCTCGGCGAAGCCGGTGCCCGGCTGGGGGTCCAGGTCGACGCGCAGCTCGTCGGGATGTTCGGTGTCCGGGCAGCGCACCTGCCACGGGTGCAGCGTCACCGTGCCCATCTGCGCCGCCCACACGATCGCCGAGGGATGGGTGATCTTCAGCGCGTCGGCCGTGCGTCCGGACGGGAAGGTGACGGTGCAGGTCTCGAGGTAGTCGGGATGCTTCTGCGGCACCCGCTTCTGGTAGATCTCCTCGCCGGTGATGCCGTCGGGGAAGCGCTGCAGATGCACCGGCCGGTCCCGCAGCAGCGTCACCATCGGTTCGGCCACGGACAGGTAGTACTCGACCAGCTTGCCCTTGGTGCCGTCCTTGCCCAGCTCCGGGAAGTACGGCTTGTCGGGGTTGGTCAACCGAACCTTCACCCCGTCGACGTCGAGTTCAGTTGCGGGCGTTGCCATGTCAGGAACTCTCCAGCACGTCGTAGAGGTCGTAGGTGATCGGTACGTCGAGTTGATCGAAGGTGCAGCTGGCGGGGTCACGATCGGGCCGCCATCGGAGGAACTTCACCGCGTGGCGGAACCGGTCGCCCTCCATCTGGTCGTAGGCGACCTCGCACACCCGCTCCGGGCGGACGGGGATCCAGCGTTTGTCGGCCGCAGAATTCCAGCGGCTCGGTTCGCCGTCGCGCACGTCGTCGCCGATGCGCAGCGGCTTCAGGTCGGCCAGCAGACTCAGGCGCGCCTTCGCGGTGAAGGACGCGGCCCCGCCGACCATCTGCAGCTCCCCGTCGCCGCGGTACAGCCCGAGCAGGATCGAGCCGATTCCCTCGCCGCTCTTGTGAATTCGGTACCCGATCGCGACGCAGTCGGCGTCGCGGGCGTGTTTGACCTTCACCATGTCCCGCTTGCCGGGCAGGTAGGCGCCGCCGAGCCGCTTGGCGATCACCCCATCGAGGCCGGCGCCCTCGAATTCCTGCAACCACCGGGTGGCCAGGTCGGCGTCCTCGGTGGTGCGGGTGACGTGACACCACTGCTTCTCGAAGACGGCCTCGGACAGCGCCTTCCGCCGCGTTCGGAACGGTTCCTTGAGCAGCGAGGTGTCGCCGACGGCCAGCGCGTCGAAGCCGATGAAGTGCGCGGGGGTCTGCTCGGACAGCAGCCGGACCCGCGATTCGGCGGGGTGGATGCGCTGGCTGAGCGACTCCCAGTCCAGCCGCACCCGGCCGCCGATCTCGCGGGGCACGACGATCTCGCCGTCGAGCACGCAGCGCGGCGCGAGTTCGTCGCGCACGGCGTCGAGGACCTCGGGGAAGTAGCGGGCCAGGTCCTTGCCGCTGCGCGACAGCAGCACCACGTCGTCACCGTCCCGGAAGACCAACGCCCGGAACCCGTCCCACTTGGGCTCATAGGACCACACCCCCGCGTCGGAGGGCACGGTTGCCTGCGCCTTGGCCAGCATCGGCTCCAGCGGCGGCCGCACGGGAAGGTCCATGGCGTCCATACTCACGCAGACCCGAGTACCCAGACAATCTCATCGCCCACGTAGGGATTTGAGTAGCGCACTACTGATGTACCTCGCCACTGGGCCTCATAACTTCAAGTCTGGCGGCAGACGCACGACATCGTGAGGGGTCGACAGTGCTGATTTCAGGGGAACATGCGGTCGTTCTCGGCGCGAGCATCAGCGGCCTGCTGGCGGCGCGAGCGCTCGCCGACCACTTCCGGAGCGTCACCGTGGTCGAACGCGACGCGCTGTCCGAGGAGCCCGCGGATCGGCGCGGCGTACCGCAGGGCAGGCAGCCGCACGCACTGCTGGCGCGCGGCGCGCAGACGCTCGATGAGATGTTCCCCGGAATCCTCGATGAGCTGGTTGCCGACGGTGCCCCGGTGTGGGACGACGGAGACCTGTCGCGGTTGCACATCTGCCTCGGCGGGCACCTGACGGTGAGGTCGGGCAAGGCAGCCGTCGACGATTTCAAGGCGGCTGCGATGTACCAGCCGAGCAGGCCCCTTCTCGAGTGTCATGTGCGGCGGCGCGTGCAGGGGCTCGACAACGTGACGGTCCTCGGCGGACACGATGTCGCCGACCTCGTCGCGACCGCGGACCGCAAGCGGATCAACGGAGTTCGCATCGTCGACCGCGACCGCGGAACCGATCGACACCTGGCGGCGAATCTCGTTGTCGACGCGATGGGGCGGGGCGCACATACGCCGGCGCTGTTGGACAGTCTGGGTTACGGGAGACCGGTGGAGGACCACATCGTCGTCCACACCACCTATGTCAGTCAGCCTCTGCGGATCCCGCCGGGGACCCTCAACGAGATGCTGGTCCTCATCGGTCCCGCAGCCGGTCGGCCGACCGGCATGTTCCTGGTCCACAACGAAGACGACAAGTGGATCTTCACGGTGTTCGGCATGGCGGGTCAGGAACCGCCTCGCGACCTGGCGGGCATGACCGACTTCGCCCGGGGTTACGCGCCCGCGCACCTGCTGGCGGCCGTGCGGGCCGGCGAACCTCTGGGCCCTGTGGTGCGGCACCGTCTGCCGTCCAGTCAGTGGCGACGCTACGACAAGATGCGCAGCTTCCCGGACGGGCTGGTGGTGTGCGGCGACGCGATGTGCAGCTTCAACCCGATCTACGGACAGGGCATGTCGGTCGCGTCGTTGGAGGCGTTGGCTCTCCAGGATGCGGTGCGGCGCGGCACGGACGACCTGCCGCGGCGCTACTTCCGTTCTGCGGCGAAGCCCATCGGCGTGGCCTGGAGGCTCGCGGCATCATCTGACCTGGCCTTTCCCGAGGTGCAGGGGCGGCGGACGGCGTCGATGCGGTTCGCCAACCGGCTCTCCGACTGGGTGCTCGGAGCCGCCGAAACCGATGCCGCGGTCAATACGCAGTTCTTCAAGGTGACAGGGCTCATCGATCCGCCCGCCCGCTTGCTCGACCCGCGGTTCCTGTCACGGGTTGCCCGCGTGAACCGGACGCGAGGGCGACAGGACAGGCGACCGGTGACTCCGACGAGCCTGACGCCGACGGCACCCTAGGTTCACCGGAAAGGTCGTCGGGCGGCGGACTCCACCCGGCCGAACACGGCCACGAGAACCACCAGCACGGCAAGCGGGCCGACCAGCCACAGCCAGCGCTGCGCCCACCACTGCGCGGTGGGCTCGACCGGCAATGCGAAGCCCGCGCGCTCGTACACCCACACCACCACCAGGTAGGCGGTCATGTGCCAGACGAACACGGTCATCGCGACCGCGTTGACCGCCACCACCGGCTTCCACAGGACGGGCCGGCCCAGCAGCTTTCTCGCTGCCGGCGCCACGAGGACCAGCAGCCCGAGCTGGAACACCGCCAGGGCCGCGATCGCGGCGTTCGTCGGGAGGAGGTTCGACTCGGCGGCGCCCACGGTGGCCACCATCGAGCGCGGAAAGCCGGCACCCAGCGTCAGGACCAGCAGTCCGGCCAGGCCCACCGCGGCGATCGCTGCCCGCACCGGAAGCGGCCGGCGGCCGAGATCGGCGCTGCGCCACCAGTATCCGAGCTGGTGGCAGAACAGCCACACCACCGCGGCGGTCGGCCAGGCGGCCGCGTCCAGGCCGGCGACGCGCGTCAGGACCGTGCCGCCGGCGAGGAGTGCGACCAACACCGCCAGCACGGTCGGGCCGGCGCGGACGTGCAGCGCCGCGGTGAGCGGCACCAGGGCGATCAGCACGCCGTAGACGCCGACGAACCACAGCGGCATGAGATAGCCGGGAAACCACTGCCACATCCAGCGGTGCGGACCCGGCAGCGCGGCCGCGATCACCTCACCTGCGAGCCAGACGGCCGCCCACGCGGCGGTCGGCCAGAGCAGCCGGCGCAGGCGGCCGCGGACGAACCGCACGCCCGAGGTGCCGGTGGCCCGGGCGCGTTCCCACGCCGCCAGGTTGGCGTATCCACCGACCACGAAGAACAGCGGCATGACCTGCAGGATCCACGTCGCGAGCCAGCTGCCCGGCACCGTGTGCACCGGGTTGGGCATCACCAGGGTGCCGTCGGCGGTTCGCTGCGTCACCGACAGCGTCCAGTGCCAGAGCACCACCACCACGATGCAGACGGCGCGGGCGGCGTCGACCACCCGGTCGCGGGAGTCGGGGGTCGCAGCGACCAGTCGATCCAGCGGCGTCAGAATCCGATGCCGATCCCGACGCCCCCGAGGCCGCCGTTGATCCAGACGTCGTCGTCGTGGTTGGGGCAGGAGACGTCGACATAGACGGTCGTGAACGTCTCCGGCGGCGGTCCGTTCAGATCCGGGTTGTGCACGCCGAGCACCTGGCACTCCCCCAGCGGGCGGCTGCTCACGCCGCTCACCCAGTTGATCTGGACGTCGTAGCCCTGCCCCTTCAGCTCGTCGATCACCGCGGCGGCCGAGCCCGAGCCCGGTTCGGCGGCACCCGGGGCGGCCGACGCGAGAGCAGCCGCAGCCACGGAGGCGACGACGAGGACGCATCGGGTGGGCATCACTCCATGATGCGCCCTCACCCGGCTACTGCGCCGTCACGTCCATGTCGACCAGGATCCGTCGCAGCACCTTGCCGGTGGCGTTGCGCGGCAACTCCTCGACGAACACCACGTCGCGCGGCACCTTGTAGCGGGCGAGGTTGTCCTTCACGTACTGCTTGATGTCCTCGGCCTGTGGCGAGGTGCCGGGGTGGGGAACGATGAAGGCGCGCAACCGTTTTCCGAACTCGACGTCGTCGACGCCCACCACCGCGACGTCGGAGACGTGTTCGTGCTCGACGAGCAGGTTCTCGACTTCCTGCGGGAAGACGTTCTCGCCGCCGGAGACGATCATGTCGTCGTCGCGCCCGTCGACGAACAACAATCCGTTCTCGTCGAAGTGGCCCATGTCGCCGCTGGACATGTAGCCGTCGATGACCTGCTTGTGCCGGCCGTCGGTGTACCCCTCGAACGGCGACCCGCTGCGGATGAAGATCCGGCCCCGCTTGCCCGCACCGTGCACCCGCTGGTCGTTCTCGTCGAACAGCACCACCTCACACGTCACGGGCGATCGTCCGGCGGTGCCCGGCGCGCGGCGCAGCTCCTCCGGCGTCGCCACCGTCGCCACCGCACATTCGGTGGAGCCGTAGAGGTTGTAGAGGACGTCGCCGAAGGTGTCCTGCGCCCGGGTGCACAGCTCCGGGCTCAGCGCCGACCCCGCGATGACGATCGCCTTCAGCGACGACGTGTCGTACTTGGCGATGGTCTCGGCGGGCAGCTCGACCATGCGGTGCAGCATCGTCGGGACGGCGACCAGCATGTCGGCGCGATGGTCGGCGATGAGCGCCAGGGTGCCCTCGGGGCTGAAGCGGCGTGCGGTGACGACCTTGTTTCCCAGCGCCGCTCCCACCAGATAGGTCGCCAGCCCGGTGCTGTGGAAGATCGGCGAGACGATCACCATGGTTCCCTTGCGGGGGAACGGGATCCGATCCACCACCTGGGCCGTCGCGAAGGGAGACACCGTGGCCCGCGGCGCGCCCTTGGGCAACCCGGTGGTACCACTGGTGAGGATCACGAAGCCGCCGGGCTTGCCGGGCGCGGGCAGTGGTTCGGCGGAGTTGGCCGCGATCAGGTCGTCGATCGTCTGCATGCCCGCGGGCCGGTCGGTGCCCTCGTCGAGCCAGGTGAGCACCCGCGGAAGCTCGGCGGGCAGCGCGTCGAGCAGACCGAGGAACTCGCTGTCGTGCAACACCACCTTCACGTGCTCGCGTTCACACACCTGCGCGAACTGCGGTTTGGCGAATCCGGTGTTCATCAACACCAGGCGTGCACCGATCTTGCCGCAGGCCGCCATCGCGATGATGAGGCCGCGGTGGTCGCGGCACAGGATGCCCACGACCGAGCCCTCGTGGACGCCGAGCCGGTTCAGCCCTCTGCCCAGAGCGGTGGACTGGTCGTCGACCTGCTTGTAGGTCAGGGTCCCTCGCTCGTCGGCGATGGCCGGCAGCGTCGGATACTTGCGGCCGCCCTGGATCGCCATCGTGGCCTGGGGGCCGTACACCGCGGCGTTCTTCGCCGTCGCCAGCGTGGCACCGCTGAACTCGAGGATCCCGGTGTCGTGCAGACGCTTGAGCGCCCTGGCCTTTTCGGCGGCGAGGTCGATCCGTCGGCGAAGGTCGGTGAGTGCGTCGGCCATCTGTGTCCTTTCCGATCGTCGTGACGTCATGATGCGCCTTTGCGGTCACCTCACGGCGCGGTTCAGCAGGTACAGGAACGGCCGATAACTCACACGGCCCTCTCGGCGCGCCGGCATGCTGTCGGCCGCCGCCGCGTACCACTCCTGCCGGGTGATCCCGGTCAGGTCGAGCCGGCGGCCGCACATCGACGCGATCGCCAGCAGCATCAGCGCGCCGGTGCGCCCGTTGCCTTCGCGGAAGGGGTGGATCTGGTTGTACTCCGCGTACCAGCGGGCCAGCTCGTAGGCGAGCCGGGGGGCGTCGTGGTCGGCACGCTCGTCGACCAGTCGCCGCGCGGTGCGGTGCACGTCGGCCATCCTGTCCTCGATCGACGATACCGAGCCGAACACGTCCCGGCCGCGGCGCAATTCGACGATGCGGTACTGGCCTGCCCATCCGTAGGTGTCGGAGAACAGATGGCGGTGCATCGCTCTCGCGTCGAGCGTCCCGACCGTCGGTGCGCACAGCCAGCCGACCATCCGGCCCGCCGACGCCACATACTCCAGGTCGGCCAGCGCTTCGGTCGTCGTCACGCCGAACTCGTTGCGCAACAACGTCGTTCCGGGAACGAGATACGGCGCGGGCCGGCGCAACCGGATCCTGCGACGGTGCCGCGCCGGCGGCGGATGGCGGGCGCGGTGGGTCGCGAGGAAGTCGGCGAACGGCAGGTCGCCGCGGGCCACGGCGCCCAGCGCGTCGACGTGATCGTCGGTGGGGCACCACCCCTCGATGCGGTGCACCGCGACCGTCGTCGCCACCGCGTGAAGTACGGGATCGCCGGACACGTCGGCCTACCGCTCCCCGAACGCCGAAATCGACGACAGGTACGACAGCTTGCGCATCACGCCGGACACCTCGCGCGCGACGCTGCGCAGCGCGGCCCGGTCCTGCGGTGGCAGCTCACCGAGGGAGATCACGTCCCCCGCGGTCCGGCCGGCCAGGAACGCGGAAACGTGTGTCCGCCAACGGAAACGCATCAACCACAGGTGGCAGTCGCGCAGTGTGGCGGCGTCGTCGGCGTCCAGCACACCGCCGGCCTCGCCGGCGGCGAGCCGCTCCCGGGTGGACAGCGCGGCGGAGCCGGTCGACAGCGCCGCCCAGCGGGCGATCTTCACCACCGGGTCGATCACGGCGCGCTTGACGTCGACGGCGTCGCTGCCGCTGACGAACAGCTTCAACCGGGACGGCACCGTGGCCCGCACCGCGGTGGCGTCCTGCACCATCGCCTGCCGGACCGGATAGTGCCGCCCGGCGGCCGCCACCGCGGCCGCGCGCAGGAAGTCGTCGGCGCACGCACCCGGTAGGCCGTCGGCGTCGGCCATCAGCCCGGTCATCACGACGCCGCGGTCCTGCTGCGGCTCGGCCGCCCAGCGCTCGATCCCCTCGGTCCAGCTGCCCCGCCGCCGGCAGAACCGGGACCGGCCGGCCAGCACACCGTTCGCGTCGCCGTGGATGCCACACCCCTCCACCAGGGCGTGCACCTCCGCGGCGCGGGACAGCAGCGCGGCCTTCCCGTCGTCGTCGACCCCGTCGTCGAGCACGATCATCGTCTCCACGTCCGACCCGGGCACCGCCTCTCCCCGGGCCACGCTGCCCGACACGAACCATGTCCAGTCCGCGGGTCCGGCCAGCCGAACCCCGGCGGCCATGCCGTGCCGCAGCACCGTCGACCACGCCGCCGCCAGCGCCGGCGCGTGAGCGCGGGACTCGCCGGTGACCGTCGCGGCCGCCCGCTCCATCCCGGCGCGCAGGTCGGCCTCGTCGGCGGCGGCGTCGAGCGCCGCGACGGTCTCGGCGAGATCGCGCCCGGACGGCAGCACCAACGACATGACCGAGATTGTCACCCGACCGGCGCCTGGTCACACAGTCGTGACATCGAGGAAACGGCGAGCACACGAACGGTTTGTACTTTTCTGTCGCACGACAGGAATGTCCGACACCAGGAGCGCAGTATGACCGCCATCGATCCCGCCATCTCGTCGCAGGAGGACGCCTCCACGCTGGAGGAACTCGGCTACACCCAGGAGCTGCACCGCGGCATCGGCGGGTACGCGGCGTTCGCGTCGGGATTCTCGTTCGTGTCGATCCTGACCACGGTGTTCGCGTTCTTCCCGCTGGGGTTCGCGCTCGGCGGCCCCGCGTTCTTCTTCACCTGGCCGATCGTCTTCGTCTGCCAGTTCTGCGTCTGCCTGGTGTTCGCCGAACTGTCGGGCAAGTTCCCGGTGGCCGGCGCGATCTACCAGTGGTCGCGGCGGCTCGCGGGCAATGCGGTCGGCTGGTTCGCCGGCTGGTTCATGCTGGTCGGCTACATCGTGTCGATCGCCGCACTGGCGATCGCCATGCAGACGGTGCTGCCGCCGATCTGGTCGGGCTTCCAGCTCGTCGGCCAGGACATGGACCCGCTGTCGGTCGACGGCGCCACCAACGGCATCATCCTCGGCGCCGTCACGATCGTGCTGTGCACGATCATCAGCGCCGCCGGCGTGCGGTTCATGGCCCGCATCACCGTCACCGGCGTGACGCTGGAGATCATCGGCGTCGTGCTGATCATCGGCGCGATGTTCCTGACCGCCGAACGCAGCCCGGCCCAGGCCGTCCTCGACACCGGCGGCCACGGCACCGGCGTGAGCTACCTGCCCGCGTTCCTGGCCTCGATGCTGATGGCCGCCTACGTGATGTACGGCTTCGACAGCGCCGCCGAGCTCAGCGAGGAGACCCGCAACCCCCGCAAGACCGCCCCGAAAGCGATCGTCAACGCGCTGCTCGTGTCGTTCCTCGGCGGCGGCCTGATGATCCTCGCCGCCCTGATGTCGGCCCCCGAGCTCGGCGACGATCTGGCCCACGGCGGTATGGCGTGGGTGATCGAGAGCCAGCTCGACACCTGGCTCGGCAAGACGCTGCTCGGCCTCGTCGCGGTCGCGATCTTCTCGGCCACCCTGGCCATCCAGGCGTCGGCCTCACGGGTGATGTTCTCGATGGCCCGCGACAACCGCCTCCCGTTCGGCTCGTTCCTGGCGCGGGTCAACAAGCGCACCGGCACACCCGTCATCACCGGCATCGCGGTCAGCACCCTGGCCATCGCGGTGCTGCTGGTCAACCTCGGGCAGTCGAGCGTGTTCGCCGCGATCGCGTCCGTGTCGGTGGTGATCGTCTACCTGGCCTACCTGATGGTGACCGTGCCGGCGCTCGTGCACCGGCTGCGCGGGACCAGCCTGTCCTACGGCAAGCCGATCATGGACCTGGGCCGGTGGGGAATCCCGGTCAACCTGATCGCCGTCGTGATGGGCGGTCTGCTGGTGATCAACATCGGGTGGCCGCGTCAGGAGGTCTACAACCCGGCCGGCGACTCGCTGTTCCTGCAGTACTTCGCGGTCATCTTCGTCGCGCTGACGCTCGTCGTCGGCTACGTCGCCTACCGGGTGGTCAAGGACCGCGACGGCGCCCCGGACCCCGTCGACGCGCTCGTCGGCCGGAAGGGCTGACACCCACCCGGGTCAGAATGGGAGTCGATGAGACTCCCCGTGATGCCGCCGGTGTCGCCGATGCTCTCGAAGTCGGTCACCGAGATCCCGCCGGATGCCTGGTACGAGCCGAAGTGGGACGGGTTCCGGTCGATCCTGTTCCGTGACGGCGACGACGTGGAGCTCGGCAGCCGGAACGTTCGGCCGATGACGCGTTACTTCCCGGAGATCGCGGCCGCGGCCCGGGCCGAACTGCCGCAGCGCTGCGTCATCGACGGCGAGATCGTCATCGCTTCGGGCGCGGGCCTGGACTTCGAGGCGCTGCAACTGCGCCTGCATCCGGCCGCGTCGCGGGTGCGGATGCTGGCCGAGCAGACCCCGGCGGCGTTCATCGCGTTCGATCTGCTGGCGCTGGGTGAGCGTGACCTGACGGCGCTGCCGTTCGCCGAACGGCGGGCCGCGCTCGTCGACGCGCTGGCCGGGTGCGGGCCGACGTTCCACGTCACCCCGGCGACCACCGACCTGGCCACCGCGCATCGCTGGTTCGATGAGTTCGAGGGTGCGGGTCTGGACGGCGTCGTCGCCAAGCCGCCGACGCTGCCCTACCAGCCCGACAAGCGGGTGATGTTCAAGATCAAGCATCAGCGCACCGCGGACTGCGTCGTCGCCGGGTACCGCCTGCACAAGTCGGGCCCGGACGCGATCGGGTCGCTGCTGCTGGGGCTCTACGCCGCCGACGGATCGCTGGCGTCGGTCGGCGTCATCGGCGCGTTCCCGATGGCGCGCCGGCGCGCGCTGTTCACCGAGCTGCAGCCGCTGGTGACGACGTTCGACGAGCACCCGTGGAACTGGGCGGCGCACGTGGACCCGGACGTGGTGCGCCGCTACGGCGGCGGGTCCCGGTGGAACGCCGGTAAGGACCTGTCGTTCGTGCCGCTGCGCCCGGAGCGCGTCGTCGAGGTGCGCTACGACCACATGGAGGGCTCCCGATTCCGCCACACCGCGCAGTTCAACAGGTGGCGACCCGACCGCGATCCGCGCTCCTGCACCTATGACCAACTCGACCGACCCGTCACTTTCCGGCTCACGGACATCGTTCCCGGTTTAGGGTCTGCGTGAAGCACGATCGGTGAAGAAGTCGCCGGCGGGCACGAGTGAGGACAGCGTGATCCAGCGGACCCATCTCCCCATCCCGACACCGCCCCGTACGGGGCTGATCACCTATGACGCCAAAGACCCCGACACCAGCTATCCGCCGATCCAGCCGATCCGCCCGCCCGACGGCGCCCCGAACGTCCTGGTGATCCTGCTCGACGACGTCGGCTTCGGCGCGTCCAGCACATTCGGTGGCCCGTGCTCGACCCCGGTCGCGGAGCGGCTGGCCTCGAACGGACTGCGCTACAACCGTTTTCACACCACCGCGCTGTGCTCCCCGACTCGGCAGGCCCTGCTGACCGGGCGTAACCACCATTCGGCGGGCATGGGCGGGATCACCGAGATCGCCACCGGTGCGCCCGGGTACTGCTCGGTGCTGCCCAACACCATGTCGCCGATCGCGCGCACCCTGAAACTCAACGGCTACAACACCGCACAGTTCGGCAAGTGCCACGAGGTGCCGGTGTGGGAGACCAGCCCGGTGGGGCCGTTCGACGCCTGGCCCTCCGGCGGCGGCGGGTTCGAGTACTTCTACGGGTTCATCGGCGGCGAGGCCAACCAGTGGTATCCGACGCTGTTCGAGGGCACCAATCCGATCGAGGTGACCGGCACCCCGGAGGAGGGGTATCACTTCATGGCCGACATGACCGACAAGGCACTCGCCTGGATCGGTCAGCAGAAGGCGCTCGCCGCGGACAAGCCGTTCTTCGTCTACTTCGCCCCGGGCGCGACCCACGCCCCGCACCACGTCCCCAAGGAATGGGCCGACAAGTATCGCGGCCGCTTCGACGATGGTTGGGATGCCCTGCGGGAGAGGACGTTCGCGCGCCAGAAGGAACTCGGGGTGATCCCGCCGGAGTGTGAGCTGACCGTGCGGCACGCCGAGATCCCGGCCTGGGACGACATGCCCGACGAGCTCAAGCCGGTGCTGCGCCGGCAGATGGAGGTCTACGCCGGTTTCCTCGAGTACGCCGACCATCACGTCGGCCTGCTCGTCGACGGCCTGCAGAGCCTCGGCGTGCTCGACGACACGCTGATCTACTACATCATCGGCGACAACGGCGCATCGGCCGAGGGCACGATCAACGGCACCTACAACGAGATGCTCAACTTCAACGGCATGGCGGCGATCGAGACCCCGCAGTTCATGGCCGACCGCATCGACCAGTTCGGCGGACCCGACTCCTACAACCACTACGCCGTCGGCTGGGCGCACGCGATGGACACGCCGTATCAGTGGACCAAGCAGGTGGCCTCCCACTGGGGCGGCACCCGCAACGGCACGATCGTGCACTGGCCCAACGCGATTCGTGCCAAGGGCGAGATGCGCTGGCAGTTCCACCATGTGATCGATGTGGCACCGACCATCCTGGAGGCCGCCGGACTGCCCGAGCCGCTGTTCGTCAACGGTGTACAGCAGCACCCCATCGAGGGGGTGAGCATGATGTACTCGTTCGACGACGCCGAGGCGGCGGATCGCCACGAGACCCAGTACTTCGAGATGCTGGGCAACCGCGGGATCTACCACAAGGGCTGGACGGCGGTGACGAAACACGGCACGCCGTGGCTCTTGGTGGGGGTGGACAAGCCTGCGTTCGACGACGACGTCTGGGAGCTCTACGACACCACCGCCGACTGGAGCCAGGCGCGGAATCTGGCCGCAGAGATGCCGGAGAAACTCCATGAGCTACAGAGACTCTGGTTGATCGAGGCCACCCGCTACAACGTGTTGCCGCTCGATGACGACACCGCCAGCCGGATGAACTCCGATCTGGCCGGGCGTCCGGTGCTGATCAGGGGCAACACCCAGCTGCTGTTCGCCGGCATGGGGCATCTCTCGGAGAACTGCGTGCTGAACTTGAAGAACAAGTCGCACTCGGTGACCGCGGAGATCGAGGTGCCCGATTCCGGGGCGCAGGGGGTGATCATCGCCCAGGGCGCCAGCATCGGCGGATGGAGTCTCTACGCCCACGACGGCAAGCTGAAGTACTGCTACAACCTCGGCGGCATCAAGCACTTCTTCGCCGAGTCGGAGGGTCCGTTGCCGGCCGGAGATCATCAGGTGCGGATGGAGTTCGACTACCGCGGCGAGGGGCTGGGCGGCGGCGGCACGGTGCGGCTGTACGTCGACGGCGCCGAGGTCGGCACCGGCGAGGTCGAGGCGACACTGGCGATGGTCTTCTCCGCCGACGACGGCTGCGACGTCGGACTCGATTCCGGGTCGGCGGTCTCCCCCGACTACCGCGCGGGCCAGACCGCGTTCACGGGGCGGGTCAAGGGCGTGCAGCTCGCGATCGCCGAGGCCGCCGTCGCCGAGAACCACCACGTCTCGCCGGAGGAGGCGCTGCGGGTGGCGATGGCACGGCAATAGCGGGTGGCAGTTCCCGGCGTCGACGCCGAGTTGCCGCCAAACGGGAATGGTGACGCCGGGCACAGTCTTGTAGCCGAGTATGGACCTCGGAGTACACGTACCGATCTTCGACATCGACGGCGGAACCACCGCGATCGCCCCTGAGCTGGCCCGCGTCGGCGCTGCCGCGGAGGAGGCCGGGGCGACCTGGCTGTCGTTCATGGACCACTTCTTCCAGATCGAGCCCACCGGCCTGCCCGCCGAGGCACACATGCTGGAGGGCTACACGACCCTGGGCTTCCTCGCCGCACACACGTCGACGATCAGCCTGGGGCTGCTCGTCACCGGGGTGACCTACCGGCATCCGGGCCTGCTCGCCAAGATCGTGACGACGGTCGACGTGCTGTCGGGCGGGCGCGCCGTCCTCGGCATCGGCGCCGCCTGGTTCGAACGGGAACACCAGGGACTCGGGGTCCCGTTCCCGCCGATCGCCGAGCGGTTCGAGCGCCTCGAGGAGGCTCTGCAGATCTGCGACCAGATGTGGGACCCGCAGAACAACGGGGCGTACCAGGGCAGGCACTACCAGCTCGCGGAGACGCTGTGCTCACCCCAGCCGATCAACAAGCCGAAGGTGATGATCGGTGGCGGCGGGGAGCGCAAGACGCTGCGCCTGGTCGCCCGCTATGGCGACGCGTGCAACCTGTTCGCCAGTTCACCCGACGACGTGGCGCACAAGCTGGAGGTGCTGCGCCGGCACTGCGACGACGCCGGCCGCGACTACGGGTCGATCCGCAAGACCATCATGGCGAACAACCCGCGGCCGACCCCGGAGACTCGCGACGAATTCGTGCGTGCGATGGCCGATTACGCGGCCCTCGGTGTGGACACCGTGATCGTGACGCCCACCGACGGCTCCCCGGCGGCGTGGATCGACGCCATGGCGCCGGCGGTGCGCCAGCTCGCCGACCTCTGACCTGAGCCCCGCGAGCAGACGCAAACTCGCGCCATTTGGCCGAGATTCGCAGGACTTTGCGTCTGCTCGCGAGAGGTTCTTGACCTGAAGCATCGTTGAGGTTGCAGCCTGAAGGCATGAAACAGGTATTGAGCGATCTCTACGAAACCCGCACCGACTCACCGTTTCCGGGGCTGACCACCCACGCCTACCTCTGGACGCCGGCGAACATCCTGTTCTACTCCCCGGCCAGCGAGGCGGATTTCGACGGACTCGACCGCCTCGGCGGCGTCACCCACCACTACCTCAGCCATCGCGACGAGGCCGGGCCCATGCTCGCGCGCATCGCCGAGCGTTTCGAGTCCACCCTGCACGCCCCTGCTGGGGATCTCGCCGACATCACCAGACACGCCCATGTCGACGTACCGGTGACGGGACGCTACACCGACACCAACGGCGTCGAGATCATCCCGACCCCGGGCCATTCCCCGGGCAGCGTCTGCTACCTGGTGCCCGGCGCCGAGGGCCGCTACCTGTTCACCGGCGACACTCTGGTGCGCACCGAACAGGGCGGGTGGTGGGCCGGCTACATCGACAGCTTCCACACGTCCAGCGATGCGGAGAAGATCGCCGAGAGCCTGCGGACACTCGCCGAGCTCTCCCCGGATGTGTTGATCTCCAGCGCTTTTCAGGGTGACTCCGCGGTGCACCGCATCGAACCGGCACACTGGCGAGGTCACATCGCGCACGCGATCGCGGGCCTTCCTACTGCTGCGCGAACATAGCGACCAGCCCGCGCGCCACCGCGAACCGCGGCCCGTGCACGCCGTCGATGTCGGCGCGCCCGACCACCACCCGTAGCGGCCGCAGCGCCTCGGAGACCGTGCGCATCAACTCGTCGTCCAGCGCGCCACCGCCGGCCAGCACCAACGCATCCGGCGGATCGTCGAACGCGGTCAGGCACCGCGCGATGTTCGCCGCGACGGTCTCCTGCTTGATCGCCAACCGCAGGCTGCGCCACTCCTCGGCGGCGAGCCTGTTCGAGAACGGCACCAGGCCCGCACTGCCGCGCGTGCACAGTCGGCCGATCGCGTCCGACGCCGCCGGCGAGTTCAGGAACACCCGCCGCCCGTCCTCCTCGTGCGCGACGTGCGGGCCCTCCACCCGCACCGCCGGTGTGCGTTTCACCGTCTCGGCCAGCGCCTGGGGGATGCCGAGCACGCGGGCGATCGCGACGGTGATCGACTCCCCCGCCCCTGCCGCGACGACGGTCTTCTCGTCGCCGATGAGATCGACGGTGCCGCCGCCGATATCGCACACCATCGATCCGGGCGGGAAGCCCGGCGTGGTGCGGGCACCCCACGCCGCGGCCAGCGGTTCCGAACTCAGCGTGCGGGCCGGCCGCCCCGTCAACTCGCTCAGCGTGTCCGCCGCGTCGGCAGCCTCCTCGGCGGCCAGCAACGCGACGACGGTGCCCTGCGCGTCCGCGACGCCGCGCCGCAGCCACGCGCCGCTGTCGATGGCCGCCAGGTTCGTGAAGAACGCGTCGTGCACGGCCAGGCCCTGCGCCGCGGTCGGAACCGACTGCAGCCGAACGTGTTCGACGATGCCGGGCGCCGAGCGGCGCAGCACCGCGTGCGCCTGGGCGGGCGTGTACCGCACCGTCCGGCCGTCGGCGCGGATGTCGACGTGATCGCCGTCGGCATCGGGCGGGGCGGACGCGTCGGTGCGGGGCGTCACCGCGATGGCCGCCGAATCGGCCAGTTCCCGACAGAAGTCGGCGACCTCGTGCAGGCTCTCGACAGGCAGGCCCAGCGCCGCGGACAGCGCGATCGGATCGGCCATCGCCCGGTACGCGCGGCCCTCCTCGACCACTTCCACCGCGATCAGCGCACCCGGCGCCAGACCCTCGACGTCGGCCTCGTCGACCACCGGCACGTCGATCGGAATCCGGTTGCGGATCAACACCGCATCGTCCTGCGCCGCGACCACGCCGACGATCCGCCAACCCCGGTCGACCGCCGCGCCGATCTCCCGGGCCGCCACCTCGAAGTCGGTGACCGCGTCGACGGACACGACCACGGGCTCCCCGGTCGCAGAGGCCGCCAGATCGGTCAGACGCACGTGGCGCCCGACCCCGTGACCGGCACCGGCCGGCGTGCTCGCATCCGGGCGGCGCAGGCTGCGCACCGGGGACGACGGAGAGTAGGCCGGCGGAATCGGCGCGGTCGCGGTGTCCACGGGCCGCAGCGCCGACAACAACAACTCGTCGGCGCGCAGGCCGGCGTCGACCTCGATCCTGTGCAGCAGAGCGGCCGCGCCGTGCAGCGACTCCGGGCTGCCCTTACGGCCCCGGGTGGGCGCCTGCCCGTGCGCGACGGTGCTGACGCCGCCGCCGTCCACCCGCGCCAGCAGGATCTCGGTGGTGTGGTTGCCGACGTCGATGCCGGCGACCGTGCGGATCAACGCAGCAGGCCGCGGCGGGCGTAGGCGGCGGCGGCCTGCTCCACCAGGGCCGCGCAGCGCGGTGCACCGCGGTCGATCAGCGAGGTGCGCAGCACCTCGAGCTCGGCGGCGGTCGACCGGTGGGGACGCAGCGCCTCGTAGAGCGCCATCACCTCTTCGTCGTCGATCGTCGCGAGTTCGGCTGCGCGCCGGAAGTTCTCGGCGAGCTGCGGGTTGCCGCCCCGTTCAGCGACGGCGGCCTGCCGATCCAGCGCGGCCGGGTCCATCCGCAGATCCGCCAGCCCCAGCTTGCCGTCGACGGCGTTGTCCACGGTGATGTCCACTGTGATGTCGGTCATGGCAGTTCCACCTTCACCGTCACCGGGGCTTCACCGGGTTCGCACGCCGCCCGTTCCAAGGCCACCAGCGCGACGGCGCGGGCGTGGTACCGGGCGGAGATCGACTCGTCGGTGCCTCCGGTGAAGATCGGCACCGGGGCCATCCCCTTGGCGTGCCGGGCCGCGTTCTTGCCCAGCTCGCGATACTGCGCGGCGGTGAGCAGCGGCGCCACGCTGAACAACTCGAGGTTCGCCAGCGGGGCCAGGTCACGGCGGTGGATCAGCGCGGTGCCCTTGCCCTGCAGCCCGATTCCGATGCCCGAGCCGGACAGCCGCGCGGCGGTCAGCCCGATCATGCCGACATCGATCGTGGAGCGCACCCGCACCGTGCGCGCGACACAGCCCTCCTCCTCCAGGCCCGCCGAGATCTGCCGCAGCACCTCGCCGATGGTCAGCCCGCACAGGCTCAGCCACACGCTGCGGCCCCAGGCCGGCGACAGCCCGATGCACACCTCGCGGGGATCGCTTCCCTGCCGGGCCGGTTCGACGTCGGTCACGACGAGATGACCGCGGTGCTCCTCCTGGTCGGCGGTCAGCTCGGCGCTGCTGCGCGCCTGCCGGATCCCGTCGATCTCGGTTCGCCGGGCGTCGGTCAGCGCGTAACCCGTTGCCGGACCGCTGTAGTCGTTGGGGTCGGTGAGCTTGGACAGCACCTGGAACTGCTCGTCGAAGATGGCCGAGGTCTGCAACTGGTCACCCTTGAGCCGTTCCCGGGTCAGGGTGGTGATCGCCTCGGCCTCGTCGGTGAAGCCGGTGCGGTGCAGCGAGGCGATGACGTCGAACACCGTCAACTGCTTGGCCTCGATGGACGCCGCGGCCTCGGTCACCATCTTGGGGTGGCCCGGAGGCAGGTCGCGGGAACCGTTGGCCGCCACCACCTGCTCCACTCGCGCGTCGTCGTAGTCGGCCAGGCCGAGGTCGCGGTACACCGCCTGAACCGCCTTGGCGGCGCGGCGGCGCACCGCCTCGAGATGGTCCGGGGAGACGGTGCGCAGGCCGCCGTCGGCGCCCCAGTCGCGCTGCAGGACCAGGAAGTCGTCCATGTCGTCGGAGTTGAAGTTCGACAGCGCGAAGGCGTTGTCGTAGCGCGGGATCGACCCGAAGCCCGAGAAGATGAAGTCGGCACCGGCCAGCAGCACGGGCAGGGTGTGGGCGCTGCGGCGGATGTCCGATTCGGAGATCAGGTTGTCGTTGCCCGCGCACGACTCCAGGTCGCGCATCATCACCATCAGGTTCTCGGCGAGCAGTTCCTTCATGCCTTCGGGCACCGACGCGACCACACCGACGCCGTCGATGCCGCCGTTCTGCACCCCCTGCGATCCGAGCGCCCGGGCCAGCGACACACACCGCGACTCCAGATACAGGATCGAGCACTGCTCCGCGGCGCCCATCAACACCTCGGCCCCGCCGCCGCTGGTGACCCGCATCTTCAGTCCCCGTGACGCGTACGCCGAGGTGAGAATCGCCTTGCTGAACGGGGTGTCGTCGCCGTCGACGAACACCTGCTCGGTGCCGTAGATCGAGATGGTCTCGGCGTAGCTGGTCAGCCCGCGCAGACCCAGGCGCAACTCCAGGGCCTCCTCGATCGAGCACTGCGCCATCGCGCCCGGGGTGCCGACCTGCGAGCCGATCAGCAGTGCGACCGCGTTCGACGGGGCGTCGCCGAGGACCGGCACCGTCGTCTCGACCTCGCGGAACCCGTAGGCGACGGCGCTGGCCGCGTCGGCGGCGATCAGCAGCGGGTCGTCGAGCTGGTTGGTGACGTGGGCCTGGTTGCTCGGGGTCCGGCGGGCGCGCATCTTGGCCATCGCCATCTGCATCTCGACCGGCGACATCAGGGCGATCACCCGGGCCAGCTTGGCGGGGGTGGTGCCGCCGATCAGCCGCACCACCTCCGCCCGCGGGACGTTGATGTCGACCGCCATCCGTGCCAGCGTCACGTCGTCGAGGGCCATCGCCTCCTCGGCGACCGCGAGATCGATGCCGTAGCGGGCGATGAACTCGTCGATCACGTCGAACTCGCCGGCGCCTTTGCCGTCGAGCTCGACGACCTCGCCCCCGCGCGTCACCAGCGAGGGCAAGGGGTCCTGGGGGCTGCTCATCGCGACCAGACCGAGCCGGGCGTCCGGGACGCTGAACCCGTCGAGGTTGACCGGCTTCGAGTTCAGTACCCGGAATCGGCCCAGCTCGTCTGCCACGAAGGCCTCCTGTTCGCGGACTGTCAGTCCCGTACTTCGTTGTCCTCGTACACGATCCGGCCGATCAGCTCGTACCGGCCCGGGTCCCTGAACTTGAAGTACAGCGCCATGGCCGCCCCGAGCGCGAACAGTCCGACCACGATCCATGGTGTCAGCTTGAACAGCAACGTGCCGGATGCGGCGCCGGCCGCCGCGTCTTTGTGTTCCCACAGCAGGTACACGACGTAGAGCATGCCGATCCCGCCGATCAGCGGAGCCAGGAACGTCTTGAACCAGTGCGCGCTGGAGGGGTGGTTCTTGTGGAAGTGGAAGTACGCGACGACGGAGAAGGCGCACAGCGCCTGCACGATCAGGATCGCCATCGTGCCCAGGATCGCGAGCAGTGTGTACATGTGGATGTAGGGGTCCATGCCGGCGACGAAGAACGCCAGGATCAGCACCAGCGTGATCCCCGTCTGCACGAACGACGCGATGTGCGGCGATCCGTGGTGCTTGTGGGTGGCGCCCAGCGTCTTCTGCAGGCCTTCGTGCAGCCCTTCACGGCCCATGGCGTACAGGTAGCGCGACGCGCAGTTGTGGAACGCCATGCCGCACGCGAACGATCCGGTCACCAGCAGGATGTTGAACAGCGTGATGGCCCACTCGCCGTAGGTGCTGCGCACCGGGCCGAAGAAGATCTCGGAGCTGGTGTCGGCACTCTGCGCGAGCTCGATCGACTTCTGCGGGCCGGTGCCGGCGATCGCCATCCAGGACACGAAGATGTAGAAGATGCCGACGCCGAGCACCGCGATCATGGTGGCGCGCGGGATGATCTTCTTCGGGTCCTTGGACTCCTCGCCGTACATCGCGGTCGACTCGAAGCCCACCCACGACCAGAACGCGAAGAACAGGCCGAGTCCGGCACTGGCGCCCGCGATGGCGGCGGGCTGGAAGGCGCCGACCGGGTTGAGGATCTGCCCGACCGCGAAACCGTCGGGGCCGCCGCCCTTCACGGCGACGGCGAGCGCACCGAGGGAGAGCATGACGATCTCGGTGATCAGGAAGACGCCGAGCACCTTCGCGGTCAGGTTGACGTCGAAGTAGGTCAGGATGCAGTTCAACGCGAGCATCAGCAGGGCCGGGATCAGCCAGTGGACGTGGATGCCGAACTGACTGTCGAACAGGTTCTGGAAGAAGAACGCGAAGATGCCGATCAGCGAGCCCTCGAACACGATGTAGGCCATCGTGATGATCAGCCCGCTGGCCATCCCGATGACGCGGCCCAGGCCGTGCGAGATGTAGCCGTAGAACGCGCCGGTGGAGGTGATGTGCTTGGCCATCGTCGCGTAACCGATCGCGAACAGGCCCAGCACGATCGTGGCGACCAGATAGCCGGCCGGTGCGTGCGCACCGTTGCCGAAACCGACGGCGATCGGCACGTTGCCGACCATCGCGGTGATCGGCGCGGCGGTCGCCACGGCCATGAAGATCACCCCGAACGTGCCGACGGCGTTGCGCTTGAGCCGTTGCACGGAGTCGGTGGTGGTCGGGCGCGGGGCCACGGTTGCGGAGTCTTCTGTCATTGACGAACACCTTCCGGATGAAGGAGGACCAGCTCACGGAGGCCGGTCACTGTGGTATAGACCACAATGGGTAAACCTCAGCCATATTGGCACTACCAATAGGTCTGCGCAAGACCCAATTGGTCGCTGTTGACATAAATGGTCCTACCGTTTAGCTTTTGGTCACACCCGGCCGAGCTCACGACAGGGAGTCCCGTGTACGACTACGGCACGTTCTCGTTCGATTCCAAGGCACAGGTGCTCGAACGCGCCAAGGAGTACTGGAACCCGGACAAGACGCAGTTCTGGACCGACTCCGGAGTCGACCTGGTGATCGACCGCCGGCAGGACTACTTCCTGTGGGACATGAGCGGGCGCCGGCTGATCGACATGCACCTCAACGGCGGGACCTACAACCTCGGCCACCGCAATCCCGAACTGGTGCAGGCGATCACCGAAGGCATGCAGTACTTCGACGTCGGCAACCACCACTTCCCCTCGGTCGCCCGCACCGCACTGGCGCAGAAGCTCATCGAGTCCGCCCCGGCGTCGCTGAGCAAGGTGGCCTTCGGGTCCGGCGGCGGCGAGGCCATCGACATCGCGCTCAAGAGCGCCCGCCACGCCATGCAGCGACGCAAGATCGTCTCGATCGTCAAGGCCTACCACGGACACACCGGCCTCGCCGTCGCCACCGGCGACGACCGTTTCGCCAAATTGTTCCTGGCCGACCGGCCCGACGAGTTCGTCCAGGTGCCGTTCGGCGACACCGACGCGATGGAGCAGGCGCTGCGCGGTCGCGACGTCGCGGCGGTGATCATGGAGACGATCCCGGCCACCTACGGATTCCCCCTTCCCCCTGTGGGTTACCTCGAGGCGGTCAAGGATCTGTGCGTGCGTTACGACGCGCTGTACATCGCCGACGAGGTGCAGACCGGCCTGATGCGCACCGGTGAGATGTGGGCGATCACCAAGCACGGCATCGAACCCGACATCATGGTCACCGGCAAGGGACTCTCCGGCGGCATGTACCCGATCACCGCGGCCCTGCTCAGCGACCGCGCCGCGCAGTGGCTCGAACAGGACGGGTTCGGCCACATCTCCACCTTCGGCGGCGCCGAGCTCGGCTGCGTCGCCGCCATCAAGACGTTGGAGATCACCAGCAGGCCCGAGGTCCGCTCGTCGGTGCACTACATCGCCGACATCTTCGCCCGCGGCCTGTCCCGCATCCAGGCCGACCACCCCGAGTGGTTCGTCGGCATCCGCCAGAACGGGGTGGTGATCGGTCTGGAGTTCGATCATCCCGAGGGCGCGAAGTTCGTGATGCGCGAGCTCTACCAGAACGGCGTGTGGGCGATCTTCTCGACCCTGGATCCCCGTGTCCTGCAATTCAAACCGGGCCTGCTGCTCAACCGTGACCTCTGCGAGGACGTGCTCGACCGCGTCGAGGTGGCCGTGGGACGGGCGAAGCTGGCCGCGACCGGACGGAGATAGCAGTGACCAGCACAAGTGCGGTACCCCACGCCGGCCAGCTGCTCGAGCGGGCGCGCTTCGCCGCGGCAGCCTACGGCGAGTACGACCACGCGGCGGTCGCGCGCATCGTCGACGCGGTGGCCGACGCCGGCCACCGCAACGCCGAGCGCTTCGCCGCGGCCGCCGTCGCCGAGACGCAGATGGGTGTGGTCGAGGACAAGGTCGTCAAGAACCGCGCCTGCTCGCGCGGCATCGTCGACTTCTACCGGGGCCAGGACTACGTGTCGCCCCGGATCGACACCGCCCGCAAGATCGTCGAGATCCCCCGCCCGGCGGGTGTGGTGCTGGCGCTGTGCCCCACCACCAATCCCGTTGCCACGGTGTACTTCAAGGTGCTCCTCGCGCTGATGACCCGAAACGCCGTGGTGGTCGCCCCGCACCCCAGGGCGCGCCAGTGCTCAGCCGACGCGGCCCGGGTGCTTGCCGATGCGGCCGTCGCGGCCGGTGCGCCCGACGGCATCGTGTCGGTGATCGAGGATCCCTCGCTGCCGCTGATCGAGGCGATGATGTCCGACGAGCGCACCGATGTCATCGTCGCCACCGGCGGCACCGCGGTGGTACGGGCCGCCTACTCCTCGGGCAACCCGGCCCTCGGCGTCGGACCGGGCAACGTGCCCGTCTTCGTCGACGCGAGCGCCGACGTCGACGCCGCCGCCCGCCGGATCGTCGCCAGCAAGGCCTTCGACAATTCGGTGCTGTGCACCAACGAGTCGGTGCTGATCGCCGAGGACGCCATCGCCGCGAAGCTCACCTCGGCGCTCACCCGTCACGGCGCGCACATCTTGGATGCCGACGCGACACAGCGCCTGCGGGAGTTCATGTTTCCCGAGGGCCAGCTCAACACCGACGTCGTCGGCCGGGACGCGGCGTGGATCGCCGAGCGCCTCGGTGTGCGGGTCACTCCCAAGACCCGGGTGCTCATCGCCCCGTTCACCGACGTCGTCGGCGAGGAGGTGCTGACGCACGAGAAGCTCAGCCCGGTGCTGGGGATGACCGCCGTCGCCGACGCGCCGCGCGGCATCCGCGCCGCCCGCGCGGTGGTGCGCATCGCCGGGGCCGGCCACTCGGCGGCCATCCACAGCGAGGACGCCTCGGTGATCACCGAGTTCGCCGCCACCGTGCCGGTGCTGCGCGTGTCGGTCAACGTCGGGAACAGCACCGGCAGTTCGGGTCTGGAGACCAACCTCGCTCCGTCGATGACGATCGGCACCGGCTTCGTCGGGCGCAGTTCGATCGGGGAGAACCTGCAGCCCGAGAACCTGATGAACTGGACGCGGATCGCCTACAACGCCGACGCCGGCGTGACGATGCCGAACTTCGCCGGCCTGTCGCCGTGGCGCTCACCCGACGGG
Organism: Mycolicibacterium chlorophenolicum; assembly: GCF_001044235.1. Taxonomy (GTDB): domain Bacteria; phylum Actinomycetota; class Actinomycetes; order Mycobacteriales; family Mycobacteriaceae; genus Mycobacterium; species Mycobacterium chlorophenolicum. The sequence goes on from NZ_JYNL01000064.1 coordinate 123,794, forward strand.
CCGGTGCCCGCTTACCCGCGGGCGTCCAACGACTCCGCGTCCGCGCCGCCGGCGCCCGCCGGCAGACCCGCTGCTCGCCGTGCCGCCGATCCGGGGATCGAGGCGCTGCGCGCCGAGCTGCGTGCGCTGGTGGCCGAAGAACTCGCTCAACTGATCAGGCGGTGACCCGTGGCTGAACTGCGTTCGTTCATCTTCATCGATCGGCTCCAGCCGCAGACGATGTCGTATCTGGGCACCTGGATCAAGGGCGCCCTGCCGCGCGCCGGTGTCGCCGCACAGATCATCGAGGTGGCCCCGGGTCTGGACATCGAGGGCGTCACCGACGTCGCGGTCAAGCACGCCGAGGTCCAGGCCGGCATTCTGGTGGTGGAGCGCCAGTTCGGCTACCTGGAGTTCCACGGTGACACCGACGCGGTGCAGGCCGCCGCCGACGCCGCGCTCGCCGAACTCGACCGGGACCCCGGCTCTGCGACCCCGCCGCAGATCCTGGCCTCGCGCATCATCTCCAGCATCGACGCCCAGCACGCATTCCTGATCAATCGCAACAAGATCGGATCGATGGTGCTGGCCGGCGAGACCCTCTACGTCCTCGAGGTGTCCCCCGCGTCCTACGCGATCCTGGCGACCAACGAGGCCGAGAAGGCCGCCGACATCAAGGTCGTCGACTTCCGGATGATCGGCGCGACCGGCCGGGTGTACCTGTCCGGCAGCGAATCCGACATCCGCCAGGCCGCCTCAGCGGCCGAGGAGGCACTGGCCCGGAGCGTGCCGTGAGCATCGATCGCGACGCGCTGCGGCAACTGGTCCGTGAGGTCGTCCGCGAGGCCGTGGGCGACCTCTCCAACCCGGCCCCGGTCGCGACGGCTCCCCCTCCGCCGGCTCCCCCTCCGCCGGCCCCGGTGGGCCCCGTCGCGACCGGGCCGCTGGCCGCCGACGAGAGGTCGCGGGTCGACACCGTGCGGATCGCCTCCGACCGGGATCTCGACGTGTTCGTCCGAAACCTGCTGCGGCTGTTCGAGAATCCGAAGACCCGCGCCGACCTGCGGCAGGGCCGGCTGTCGTTCCGGCTCGCCGGCACCGGCCGGCCGGGGCCCGGCAGCAGCCGACGCGTCGAACGCGGCGCGGTCACCGAACGGCAGATCGCCGACATCGCCGCGTCCGGCGCGGCCCTGGTGCTCGGCCCACGGGCCGTGCTGACCCCCCTGGCCCGCGAGCGCGCCCGCGCACTGGGCGTGACGATCCACAAGGAGCGCACATGATTCGTGGCACGGTCGTCGGCCAGGTCTGGTCGACCCGCCGCATCGACGGCATCCCGGCCGGGGCCTTCCTGGAAGTGGAGGTCGACGGCTCCGGGTCCCGGCTCGTCGCATTCGACGTGCTGGGCAGCGGTGTCGGCGAGCACGTTCTCGTCACCCAGGGCTCCGTGGCGGCGAGCTGGTTCACCGGCACCCCGCCGCCTGTCGACGCACTGATCATCGGCTCCATCGACGCAAGCGGATAGCCACCCGGTATCCGGCCCGACAACCTGTAGTCAACCGACACAAAAGGAGAAACCATGGCCAGCAACGCGATCGGAATGATCGAGACCAAGGGTTACGTCGCGGCGCTCGCCGCTGCCGACGCGATGGTCAAGGCCGCCAACGTGACGATCACCGATCGCCAGCAGGTCGGTGACGGTCTGGTGGCCGTCATCGTCACCGGTGAGGTCGGCGCCGTCAAGGCCGCGACCGAGGCGGGCGCCGAATCCGCCTCGCAGGTCGGAGAACTCATCAGCGTGCACGTCATCCCGCGCCCGCACAGCGAGCTCGGCGCGCACTTCTCCGTCTCCGCCCAGTAGTCTCGCGAGATGGCCGTCACGGACGCACCGACACGGACCGACATCCGCGTCTACCTGCTCGTCGAGGACCTGCAGCAGCAGTTCGCCGCCTACCTCGGCACGCCCACGCGGGCACGCGGCTATCCGCCGTACGCCGGGGAGCACGCCCTCATCGTCGAGGTGTCCCCGGCGCTGGCGATCGAGCGGGTCATCGATCTGGCGCTGCGGGAGGTTCCGGGTATCCAGCCCGGAATCCTGTACGTGGAGCGCCAGTTCGGGGTGCTCGAGATCCATTCCAGCGATCTCGAGGACGTGCGACGGGCCGGCGAGGCGATCCTGAACGGCACAAAGAACTCCGCGGCCGACCAACTGCGGCCGCGGGTGCTCTACCACGACGTCATCGCTGACATCACCGATCAGCACGCGGTGATCCTCAACCGCAACCGGCAGGCGTCGATGGTGCTACCCGGCCAGTCGCTGCTGGTGTACGAGATGACGCCCGCACTGTTCGCGGCGGTGGCGGCCAACGAGGCCGAGCGCGCCGCACCGGGGCTGACACTGGTCGACGTCCAGATGATCGGCGCCGCGGGCCGCCTCTACATCAGCGGCAGCACCGCCGATGTGGTGACTGCACGTGATGCGATCACCACGGTGCTGGAGTCGATCGAGGGGCGGGACCATTGAGCGGCGACGTCGGCGACGACCGCGCGGTGGCGGAGAAAGCGCTCGAGGCGTTCGACCTGCCCCAGGGCTCGGCGCTGCGACTGCTCAACCTGTCTGAGAACGCCACCTACGCCGTCGAGGAGCCCGGCTGCGGGCACCGGTCCATCCTGCGGGTGCACCGCAAGAACTACCACCGGGTCGACCAGATCGAGTCGGAGCTGATGTGGCTCGACGCGCTGCGCCGCGAGAGCGACATCACCGTGCCGACCGTGATCCCGGCGCACGACGGCCGCCGCGTGGTCACCGTCGACCACGACGGCGCCGAGCGTCATGTGGTGCACTTCGAGATGGTGCCCGGCGCCGAACCCGACGAGAACACGCTGACGAGCACGGACTTCCACACGCTGGGGTCCATCACCGCGGCGCTGCACGACCACGCCCGCAGCTGGCGGCGCCCGCCGGCCTTCAGCCGGTTCGCCTGGGACTGGGAACACAGCCTGGGGGCGTCCCCGCGCTGGGGCCGCTGGCGCGACGCGGTCGGCGTCGGCGAGCACGAGGCGCAGGTGCTTGGCCGCGCCGAGCAGCTGCTGGGCCGCCGGCTCGCCGAATACGGCACGGGCAGTGACACGTTCGGTCTCGTTCACGCAGACCTGCGGCTGGCCAACCTGCTCGTCGACGGGAACACCATCACGGTCATCGACTTCGACGACTGCGGATTCGGCTGGTACTTCTACGATTTCGGAACGGCCGTGTCGTTCTTCGAAGACCACCCGTCGGTGCCGGAATGGCAGGATGCCTGGGTCACCGGGTACCGCACCCGCCGCGAGCTGGCCGCGGCCGACGAGGACATGCTGGCCTCGTTCGTGCTGCTGCGGCGGCTGCTGCTGCTGGCCTGGATGGGCACACACAGCCATTCCCGGGAATCGCAGGCCATTTCCGTCACCTACGCCGCGGGCAGCTGCACGCTCGCCGAGCGGTACCTGTCCTCCGACGGTCACCTGCTGACCGCCTGAATCATCCACCGAAAGGTTCGTCATGTTCACCTCGTTGCAGGGCCGCTCGGCCATCGTCACCGGCGGCAGCAAGGGCATCGGACGCGGGATCGCCGAGACCTTCGCGCGAGCCGGCATCAACGTCGTCATCACCGGGCGCACCGAGTCCGACATCGAGCGCACGGTGGCGGATCTGGCGGGGCTGGCCGGCACCGTCACCGGCGTGGCCGCCGAGGTGGCCAGCCCCGAGGACTGCCGGCGCGTGGTGGCCACCGCGACCGAACGCAACGGCGGACTCGACATCGTGTGCGCCAACGCCGGCATCTTCCCGTCGGCGTCGCTGGCCGACATGACCCCCGAAGATCTCGACCAGGTCCTCGGGACCAACGTCAAGGGCACCTTCTACATCGTGCAGGCCGCGATCGACGCGCTGACCGCCAGCGGCCACGGCCGCGTCATCATCACGTCCTCGATCACCGGGCCCGTCACCGGCTTTCCCGGCTGGTCGCACTACGGCGCCAGTAAGGCCGCGCAACTGGGGTTCCTGCGCACCGCGGCGATCGAACTGGCGCGCAAGAAGATCACCGTCAACGCGGTCCTGCCGGGCAACATCCTGACCGAGGGTCTGGTCGAGATGGGCGAGCAGTACATGAACCAGATGAAGGCCGCGATCCCCACGGGCACCCTCGGCACCGTCGCCGACGTCGGCAACGCCGCGCTGTTCTTCGCCACCGATGAAGCCGCCTTCATCACCGGCCAGTCACTGATCGTCGACGGTGGCCAGATCCTGCCCGAATCGGCCGAGGCGCTTGCCGACCTCTGACGGACACGTACCCTGAATTTGGTCGTACCAATTGCCATGAGCCCAGGAGGTCCGGTGCCCACGCAAACCGAGGACCTGCGGCGCCGGATCGTGGCCGACATCAACGCCGGCGTCCCCGGCGCCAAGCTGGGCAGCGAGCGGGAACTGGCCGAGCGGTACCGCACCAGCCGCTCGAGCCTGCGCCAGGTGCTCGCCGCGCTGGAGGAGGCAGGTCTCATCGACCGGGTGATCGGCCGGGCCGGCGGGATCTTCATCAGCCACGCCCAGGTGCAGCGCAGCCTCTCTGACGTCGTCGGGGTGCCCGCGTTCCTGGCCAGCCAGGGCTACGTCGCGGGCACCCGGGTGCTGTCGACCAAGATCGGCGCGCCCGACGCCACCACCCAGAACGCGCTCGGCCTGGCCGCCGACGACTTCGTCATCGAGATCCAGCGGGTCCGGCTCGCCGACGGGTCGCCGATCTCGCTGGAGTTGGCGCAGTTTCCCGCCGACGCGTTCCCCGGTCTGCTGGAACAGCAACTCGGCGGCTCGCTCTACGAGATCCTGGAGACGCAGTACGGACTGGTCGCCGCCCGCGCCGACGAACGCATTGAAGCGGTCAACGCGACGCCCGAGGAAGCCACGCTGCTGGGCATCAAACCGAAGTCCGCGCTGCTGCTGATCACGCGGATCGCCTACGACCAGCACGACACCCCGTGCGAGTTCTCCCGCGACCTGTTCCGCGGCGACCGCACCCGGCTGGCCGTCACCGCCCAGGGGCGCGGAATCGGCGTGGCCGCGTCGGTGGCGGAGGCCTCTGTCGCGCTGCAGAGTCAGGGGCGGCGGGCGGTCTGACAGAGTGGGTTCGTGACGATCGCAGGCGGCGCAGGCCGGTTCGCGCCGAGCCCGTCGGCGGATCTGCACATCGGCAACCTGCGCACCGCGGTGCTGGCCTGGCTGTTCGCCCGCTCCACGGGCCGGCGCTTCCTGATGCGCGTGGAGGACCTCGACGACCGCACCCACACCGACATCGCCGACCGCCAACTCGCCGACCTGGCCGCGCTCGGCGTCACCTGGGACGAGCCGGCCACCCGCCAGACCGATCACCCGCAGCGCTACGACACCGTGGTGGACACGCTGATCGACCGCGGGATGCTGTACGAATGCTATTGCACGAGAAGGGATATCGCGCAGGCGCCGCGCGCTCCCCACGCCCCCGAGGGAGCCTACCCAGGAACGTGCCGCGACCTCACCGACACCGAGCGTGCACGACGGCGCGCCGAGACGGGACGCCCGCCGGCCCTGCGCCTGCGCACCGACACGTCGACCCACACCGTGCACGACGTGCTGCACGGTGACTACACCGGTCTGGTGGACGACTTCGTGGTGCGCCGCGGCGACGGGGTGCCGGCCTACAACCTCGCGGTGGTCGTCGACGACGCCGCCTCGGGCATCGACCAGGTGGTGCGCGGCGACGACCTGCTGTCCTCATCGCCGCGCCAGGCGTACCTCGCGCGGCTGCTCGGGCACCCGGAGCCGATCTATGCGCACGTGCCGCTGGTCCTCAATGCCGACGGCGCACGGCTGGCCAAGCGGGACGGGGCGGTGACCCTGGCCGAGATCGGGGTGGACCGGGCGCTGGCCCAGATCGCGGACTCGCTGGGGTTCTCCGCGCACACGGTGGAGGGGATGCTGCCGGAATTCGATCCGGCGCGTCTGCCCCGCGGCCCGTGGGTATACCTGCCCGGGTGAGCAGAACCCTTCTGATCGTCGGCCGGTGTTGCTAGCGTGCGGCCGGTGCATCGACTACGCCGCACGCTGCCGGCGATCCTCCTCCTCGCGGCGCTGATCCTCGCCGGCTGCGCCGGCTCCTCCGGCGGGGGTGACACCCCCATCAAATCCGCCGGCGTCCTGCGCGTCGGCACCGAGGGCGTCTACTCCCCGTTCTCCTACCACGACGCCGCGACGGGCCAGCTCGTCGGCTACGACGTCGACGTGGCCCGCGCCGTCGCCGACAAGATCGGCGTCACCGTGGAGTTCGTCGAGACACCGTGGGACTCGATGTTCGCCGCCCTGGAGGCCAACCGGTTCGACGTGGTCGCCAACGAAGTGACGATCAACGACGAGCGCAAGGCCAAATACGATCTCTCCCAGCCATATTCGATCGGCGAGGGCGTGATCGTCACCCGCGCGGACGACAACTCCATCACCTCGCTGGACGACCTCAAGGGCAAGGTCGCGGCCGAGAACGCGACCAGCAACTGGTCGGAGGTCGCCCGCAAGGCCGGCGCCCGCGTCGAGTCGGTCGAGGGCTTCACGCAGGCGATCACGCTGCTCAGCCAGGGCCGCGTCGACGTCGTGATCAACGACAGCATCGCGGTGTACGCCTATCTCGCCGAGACCAAGGACTCCTCGGTCAAGATCGCCGGCACCGTCGGCGAGAAGAGCGAGCAGGGTTTCGCCGCCCGCAAGGACAGCGGGCTGCTGCCCGAACTGAACGCCGCGCTCGACGAACTGCGCGCCGACGGCACCCTGGCCCAGATCTCGCAGAAGTACCTCAACGCCAACGCCTCCGGCGCCCCCGAGGCGGCCGGTTCGGCACCGCCGCGATCGACGTGGCAACTGATCGGCGAGAACCTCTGGCCGCTGGCCCGGGCCGCGCTGACGATGACGATCCCGCTCACCGTGATCAGCTTCGCGCTCGGACTGGTGATCGCGCTGGCGGTGGCGCTGGCGCGACTGTCGTCGAACATCGTCGCGAGCAACGTCGCCCGGTTCTACATCTCGGTGATCCGCGGGACGCCGCTGCTGGTGCAGCTGTTCATCGTGTTCTTCGCGCTGCCGCAGTTCGGGGTGAGGATCGATCCGTTCCCCGCCGCGGTGATCGCGTTCTCGCTCAACGTCGGTGGCTATGCCGCCGAGATCATCCGATCGGCGATCCAGAGCATCCCGAAGGGCCAGTGGGAGGCCGCGCAGACCATCGGGCTGGATTACACGGGCACGCTGCGCCGGATCATCCTGCCCCAGGCCGCCCGGGTGGCCGTGCCGCCGCTGTCGAACACGTTGATCTCGCTGGTCAAAGACACCTCCCTGGCGTCGACGATCCTGGTGACCGAACTCCTGCGACAGGCGCAGATCATCGCGGCACCCACGTTCGAGTTCTTCGCCCTGTACGGCACGGCGGCCGTGTACTACTGGGTGATCTGCCTGGTGCTGTCGTTCGGTCAGGCCCGGATCGAACGCCGACTGGAGAGGTATGTGGCGAAGTGACCGAGCAGCCCACCCCTGACCACCCCGAGAACCGGATCGTCGCCGACGGCGTGCGCAAGTCCTTCGGGCCGCTCGAGGTGCTCAAGGGCGTCTCGTTCACCGTGCCCCGCGGCTCGGCGACCACGATCATCGGTCCGTCCGGGTCGGGGAAGACCACGCTGCTGCGGGCATTGAACGCCCTCGACACCCCCGATGCGGGCGTCATCGCGGTCGGTGACGTCGAGATCGACTTCTCCGGCCCCGTCACCAAGGATCAGCTCCGGCGATACCGGGCGCAGAGCGGCTTCGTGTTCCAGTCGCACAACCTGTTCCCGCACAAGACGGTCCTGCAGAACGTCACCGAAGGACCGGTGATCGCCCAGAAGCGGCCCCGCGAGGAGGCCGAGGCCGAGGCGGCGCAGCTGCTCGAACAGGTCGGGCTGGCCGACAAGCGGGACCAGTACCCGTTCCAGCTGTCCGGCGGCCAGCAGCAGCGCGTCGGCATCGCCCGCGCGCTGGCGATGAGACCGAAGGTGGTCCTGTTCGACGAACCGACCTCCGCGCTGGACCCCGAGCTGGTCGGTGAGGTCCTCGCCGTCATCCGCGATCTGGCCGTCGAGGGCTGGACCCTGGTGATCGTCACCCACGAGATCCAGTTCGCCCGGGGCGTTTCCGACCAGGTGCTGTTCACCGACCAGGGGGTGATCCTCGAGCAGGGCCCGCCCGCAGCGGTGATCGGCGATCCGCAGCACGAGCGCACCCGGCAGTTCCTGCAGAGAATTCTCAACCCGCTGTAGCGGGCCCCGTGAGAGGGTGTGCTGCATGGCAGCACACGAGGCGGACGTCATCATCGTCGGTGCCGGCATCTCCGGGCTGATCGCGGCCCGCACCGTCCTCGCGGCGGGTCTGACCCCGCTGATCCTGGAAGCCGACGAGCGGGTGGGCGGGCGGATCCTCACCGAGGAGGTGCTGCCCGGCCTGCCCGTCGAGATCGGTGCCCAGTGGATCGGCGACACCCATCATCGGATGTTCGCGCTGGCAGACGAACTCGGCGTCGAGACCTACCCGCAGTACGACGAGGGCGAGACGTCCTACGAGCTGGCCGGGGCGCCGGTGCTGCGGCAGAACGACTTTCACCGCCGCTTCGGCAACGAGCTGACCGAGCTCACGAAGGTGCTGCGACTGCTCGACGAACTCGCGGCCGAGGTACCGCCGGAGGCGCCGTGGCGGGCGCCGCGCGCCGAGGAGTGGGACGCGATCACGGCGGGCGCCTGGTACGACGGGCAGGGCCTGTCCCCGGTCGCCCGGACGCTGCTCGAGATCTGCACCGTGGGGATCCTCGCGGTGCCGACCGTCGAGGTGTCGTTCCTGCACCTGCTGTTCACGATCCAGACATGCGGCGTCACGGCCGAACTGTTCGCCGAGTCCGAGGGCGGCGCGCAGACCACCCGCTTCGTCGGCGGCACCGCCGAGATCCCGAACCGGTTGGCGGCGCTGGTCGAAAGCCATCTGGTTCTCGACGCGCCCGTGCAGGAGATCGAGCACACCGCCGACAGCGTGACCGTGCGGTGCCGCGGCGGGCGGGTCGCCCGCGGGCGGCGCGTCATCGTCGCGATCTCCCCGATGCTGGCCGGGCGCATCATGTACGACCCGCCGCTGTCCGGCTACCGCGACCAGCTCACCCAGCGGATGCCGAACTCCGCGGCGATGAAGGCGTTCTTCGTCTACGACGAACCCTTCTGGCGGACAGACGGTTTGAACGGGCAGCTGATCTCCGACGTCGGTCCCGCCCGGATGTCCAACGACACCTGCCTGCCCGGTGACGACCACGGGGTGATCCTGATGTTCCTCGAGGGCGAGCAGGCGCGCACCCACGGCCACTGGTCGCAGGAGGAGCGGCGGGCCGCGCTCACCGCGGAACTGGTACGCCACTACGGGGACAAGGCCGCCCGTCCGGTGGCCTACGTCGACGGCGAGTGGGGCAGCCGTCAATGGACCCGCGGCTGCTACAACGCGAACTGCGGGCCGCTGGTGTGGACGACCTACGGATCCGCCCTCGCCGAACCCATCGGCGTCATCCACTGGGCGTCCACCGACACCGCGACGCAGTGGAGCGCCTACATGGAGGGTGCGGTCGAGGCCGGTGAGCGCGCCGCCCGGGAAGTGATCGAGGCGCTGAGCTAGCCTGCGTCACAACGTGATCGGCAACTCCGTCATGCCCCGCAGCGTGACGTTGGGCTTGTAGCCGGGGTCGGCCGCCAGGCTCGCGCCGGGAAAGCGCGCCGTCAACGCGGTCAGCGCCGCGGTGGCCTCCAGCCGGGCCAGCGGCGCGCCGATGCAGAAGTGCGGCCCCTTGCCGAACCCGAGGTGGCGGATCGCCGGCCGGTCCGGGTCGAACTCATCGGGCCGCTCGACCGTCTCGGGATCGCGATGGGCGGCGGCCAGCAGCAGCAACATGTTGTCCCCCTGCGGAATTCGCACACCACCGATCGTCATGTCCTCCCCCGCGACGCGGCCGATCAGCTGCACCGGCGGGTCGTGGCGCAACGTCTCCTCGATCACCACGGCGGCGCGGCCGGGGTCGGCGGCCAGCGCCGCCCACTGGGCGGGGTGGCGCAGCAGCGCCAGGATCGCGTTGGCGATGAGGTTGACCGTGGTCTCGTGGCCGGCGACCAGCAGCAGGTTGCACGTCGCGACGATCTCGTCCTCGGTCAGGACGTCCCCGGACTCCTCCACACCGATCAGGGCCGACATCAGGTCCTCGCCCGGCTCGCGTCGTCGGCGGGCGATCAGCTCGCGCAGGTAGTCCCGCAGCCACAGACCGGCCTGCAGCCGTTTCTCGACGCCGTCGCCGGCCGCCCCGGTGATGGTGAGGAACGGGTCGAGCGACTGGGCGAGCAGTCCCGACGCCGCGCGGAAGCGGGGTTCGTCCTCGACCGGCACACCGAGCAGACGGCAGATCACCGCGACGGGTAGCGGGTAGGCCAACCCGCTGATCGCGTCGAACGGGCTCGCCGCCTCGTCGAGCAGGGTGTCCACCAGCCCGGCGATGTCGGGTTCGAGCGCCTTGACCACCTTCGGGACGAACGCCTTGCTCACCAGGCGGCGCAACCGGGTGTGGTCGGGCGGGTCGAGGAACAGGAAGCCGGGCGGCCCGAGCGGGCGGGGCGCGGCGCCCTGGGCGATCGCCCGCTGCGCGACCGTGGACTTGAGCCGGTCGCTGCAGGCCGCCGGATGGCGCAGCACCTCGTCGCAGTCGGCGTAGGAGGAGAACACCGTCAGGTTGTTGTCGGGCAGCTGCAGCGGGCCGCGCTCCCGGATCGCGCCGTACAGCGGGTACGGATCGGCGCGGTGGGCCGGATCGAGCAGCTGCATCAGCAGTGCCTGCGCCGTCGCGGTGGTCATCTCCCTATTGTGCGGAGGATGGTGCGGAGGTCGCCTCGGAGACACCGTAGTACCGGCCCAGCACGTGGTCGCGCAGGTCGTCGAACCGGCCGGCGAGGATCGCCGCGCGGATGTCGTCGACGAGACGGACGACGAAGCGCTCGTTGTGGATCGTGGCCAGCGTCGAGGCCAGGATCTCCTTGGCCTTGAACAGATGGTGCAGGTAGGCGCGGGTGTAGTGGGCGCAGGTGTAGCAGTCGCACTCGGGGTCGATCGGGGTGAAGTCCCGGCGGTAGCGCGATCCGGTGATGTTGAACCGGCCGGTGTGGGTGTACACCGCGGCGTTGCGCGCCACCCGCGACGGCGACACGCAGTCGAAGGTGTCCGCGCCCGCGGCGACGGCGGCGAACAGATCGTCGGGCTCGCTGATGCCCAGCAGGTGGCGCGGTTTGTCGGCGGGCAGCTCGCTGCTGACCCAGCCGACGATGGTGGCCAGGTTCTGCTTCTCCAGCGCGCCCCCGATGCCGTAGCCGTCGAAGCCGTTCCCGTGCGCGTCGACGATCTCGGTCAGGCCGCGCGCGGCCTGCCGCCGCAGGTCCTCGTACTGGGCGCCCTGCACCACCCCGAACAGCGCCTGTGCCGGCCTGTCCGGCCGCAGCGCGGCGAGCCGGCGGTGCTCGGCCAGGCAGCGCACCGCCCACTCGTGGGTGCGCTGCACCGACCTCTCCTGGTAGCCGCGGGTGTTCACCAGCGTGGTGAGCTCGTCGAACGCGAAGATGATGTCGGCACCGAGTTGATGCTGGATCCCGATCGACACCTCGGGGGTGAACCGGTGCGTCGACCCGTTCAGATGCGACCGGAACGTCACCCCGTCGTCGTCGACATGAGCGAGCCGCTCCTTGCCGTCGGCGATGACGTCGTCGGCCTGCACCCGGGCGGTGTCCATCGCCAGCACCTTCTTGAACCCGACGCCCAGCGACATCACCTGGAATCCGCCGCTGTCGGTGAAGGTGGGCCCCGGCCAGTTCATGAACGCGCCCAGCCCGCCGGCCTCCTCGACGATGTCGGGCCCGGGCTGCAGGTAGAGGTGATAGGCGTTCGCCAGGATGGCTTGTGCACCAAGCTGTTTCATGGAATCCGGCAGTACCGCCTTGACGGTGGCCTGGGTGCCGACCGCGATGAACGCCGGGGTGGCGATGTCCCCGTGCGGCGTGTTGATCACACCGGCGCGGCCCAGGCTCCCGGGCAGCTCTGCCTCCACTCGAAAGAACGGATCGCTGATATCGGGGGCCGCCACGTCGTAGATTCTCCCATTGTGATGATCCGACGAGCCTCGGCCGCCATGGTGGGCGCAGCAGCCCTCGCGGCGGTGGCCGGCTGTTCGTCGTCGCCGCCGGACTATCGACCGCCGGCCGACCAACTCGTGGCGGGCACCGCGCAGGTGACCGTCAACGGTCAGGACGTCGGCACCACCGAAGCCGTGCAGTGCACACCCGCGGGCACGATGATGACGATCAGCACCGGCGACGCCGGCAGCGGCGTCTCGGCCGTGGTGTCGAACGCCGACGCGCTGACGGTGCGCGCGGTCGGGATCCGCGACCTCGGCGGGTTCACCGGCAGCTACAACGAAGGGCTCGGCGGGAAGGCTGCGGTGACGATGAGCGGCCGCACCTACGACATCACGGGCACCGCGGACGGTTTCGCCACCGACAACCCGAGCTTCCGCACGTCGGGCACCTTCGCGATCAGGGTGTCCTGCTGAGGAACGCGACGATCGCCGCCGCGAGTTCCTCGCCGGCGTCCTCCTGGAGGAAGTGACCGGCCTCGCCGATCACCGGGTGCTCCACCCCGGCCGCGCCGGGCAGTGCCGCGGAGAAGATCGGCGCCATCGCGCCGGTGATCGGGTCGCCGTCGCTGAACGCCACCAGCACCGGCGTCGTCCTGCCGGTCAGCGCCTTCCACGCCGCGCGGTTGGCCTCCGAGGCCGGATCGTCGGGGGTGGTGGGGACCAGCAGGGGCATCGCCCGCGGACCGGCCAGATAGGTCGGGTCGGGGAACGGTGCGTCGTAGGCCGCGCACACGGTGTCGTCGACCGGGCGCACGCAGCCGGCGCGAAGGTAGTCGCTGACACGCAACTGCGGGTTCGCCTCCACCGACCGCCGGAAGTTCCACCAGACCTCGGGCATCGGGTGGTCGCCGGTCGGCAGCCCCGTGTTGGCGACGACGATGCGCGCGAACACGTCCGGGTTCTCGGCGGCCACGCGCAGCCCGATCAGCCCGCCCCAGTCCTGGCCCACCAGCGTGGCGCCCCGCAGCCCGAGTACGTCGACGACGAGAGCGCGGATCCACCCGACGTGGCGGGCGTAGCTGTGGTCCTCGACCTCGGTGGGCTTGTCGGACCGGCCGAAGCCGACGAGGTCGGGGCAGACGACGCGGTGCCCGGCCGCGGCGAGGATCGGGATCATCCGTCGGTACAGGTAGGACCACGTCGGCTCGCCGTGCAACATCAGCACCGGGTCGCCGTCGGCGGGCCCGTCCTCCACCCATGCGATGCGCAGGGTGGCGCCGTCACCGTCGGGGATGTCGGCGTAGCGCGGCGGGTAGCCGAAGCCGGGCAGATCGGCGAAGCGGTCCTCCGGTGTTCGCAACGTCTTCATCTCAGCCACCTTCCGCGCTCGTCACATTTTCGTAATTTGGCTAACCCGGGCGAGGGCGCCACCCATACTGCTGGAGATGATCCGCCGGTGTTGACGGATCACACGACACAAAAGGAGAACCGTGGTGAAGCGTGAAATCCTGGTCGCCGTCGGCGGCGCAGCGATCATCATCGCCGGCCTGTCGGGCTGTTCCTCGGAGAAGAAGTCCGAGACCTCTGGGGAGACCTCGTCGGCCGCCGCAGCCCAGGGCAAGACCACCGTCACCATCGACGGCAAAGATCAGGAGATCCAGGGCAACGTCGTGTGCTCGGACATGGGCGGCAACACGAACATCGCGATCGGCAACGCCAGCACCGGGATCGGCGCCGTCGTCAGCTCCGGCGACAGCCCCTCGGTGGTGTCGGTGGGCCTGGGCAACGTCAACGGCGTGACGCTGGGCTACCAGAGTGGCGCCGGACAGGGCGAAGCCAAGGTCGAGAAGAACGACAAGACCTACAAGATCTCCGGCACCGCCACGGGCGTCGACATGGCCAACCCGATGCAGCCGGTCAACAAGCCGTTCGAGATCGAGGTGAGCTGCCCCTAGCTGGGGATGTAGCCGGCGGCCGACTGCCGCAGCTGCCAGATCTGCGCGGGGCACAGTTCGTTGACGGCCTGATTGATCAGGTAGGCGCCCTGGTAGTAGTCGGCGGTGCGGAAGTCGGCCTTCACCTGGTTGACCAGATCGGCGTAGCTCGTCTTCGCCGCCACCCGGTCGCAGATGCTGTGTCCGTAGCCGAGCGCGGCGTCGGCGTTGGGGAAGTTGTACCCCGGCCGCACCGTGACGTTCACCAGGTAGGCCACCGTGTCGGCGCCGGCCGGGGCCGGGCCGACTAGCGCGCCCACCCCGAGCACCACCCCCGTCACCGCACCCACCAGCGCCTTCATGGTCGGTCACCCTACGCGCTGCGGGCCGATGTCGCGGCAATGCCGGCAAACTCCGCTCATGATCGCGGGGCGACGCTCTAGGCTCGTGCCCATGAAGCGCAGTGGTGTGGTCGCGTTCGCGGGTGGTCTGCTCGTCGCTCCGTTGCTGGGACTCGGTGTCGGCTCCGCCGCGGCGTCCCCCGGGGCGTGCGACGACGCGGGCTGTGTTCCGTACGTGGACCGGGGTGTCCATGCCGGCGGTGAGTGCAACCAGGGCACCCGGTACAACTTCGGCCTGGACGCCGGCGGCAACACGCTGGCGTGCAGCTCGAAGGGAGCGTGGGTGTCGTCGCCGCCCCTGACCGGGGTGCGCCTGCTGCGCTCCCCCTGCGGCGACGCGACGGGCGTGGCGCAGACGCCCGACGGCGTGCCACTGAAGTGCTCCGGCGGCGCGTGGACTGCCGACTACTGGGTGATGTTCTACGGCTGAGTGTCGAAGGCCCGCGCGTTGCGGACCAGCGGCAGCGTGGCCGTCGTCGCGAAACCGACCGGGGCCCGGCAGATCTCGGGCACGGCGTTGAGCACCTGCATGGCGGTGGCCACGTTCGCCGACCGCACGTGCTCGGCCATGCTCGCCGGACGGCTGAAGCTGGCCAGCGAGACGAAGTGCGCCTGCATCGACGGGTCGCCCTCGATCGTCAGCGTCCAGCCGTGCCGGGGGCTGGGCCAGTGGCCGGGGTACTCGCCACCGACCGTCCACAGCGTCTCGATCTCGACGCGGGGCACACCGGCGCGGCGGCCGACCCAGTTCCAGCGCTGACCGGCGGTGGTGCCCGCGTCCAGCCGGTGCTCGAAGATCTGGTGCTCCTGTTGTGCGGCAACGGCTTCCACGGTCGCGGTGACATCGTCGAGGTCCGCTCCGAGCGCGTCACCGATCATCCACACCTGCTCGACGAAGATCGAGCTGTTGAACGCCAGGAACTCCGTGGCCGTCGGACTGATCGATTCGACCGGCTGCCCGAAAGCCATGTTGTCGAACGTGATTCCGGTGCTCTCGTAGACCGACCAGTCGGCTCGTTCGCACAGCGTGATCTTCTCGATCCGCCGGCTCATGCCCGACAACGCCAGCGGAAGCACTCCGGACAGATTGCCGGGGTTCAGCCCGCTGCCGTGCACGGAGGTGCCGCCCCGTTCGCAGGCGGCGAGCACCCGGTCCCGGTCGGCCGGCGCCATGCGGCGCGGATGGAACATGAAGGCGGTCGTGGCGACGTTCTTGCCGCTGGCCAGCAGCGCGCACACGTCGTCGACCCGCGCGGTGCGCGGCGTGTAGAGCACGCAGTCGGCGTCCACCGCGAGGATCTCGTCGACGTCGGTGGTGGCCGCGACACCGACCGGGTCCCGTCCGGCCAGGACGCCGACGTCGACGCCGTTCTTGTCCTCGGAGTAGACCCGGGCCCCGACGAGGTGCAGATCGTCGCGACGTCGATCGAGGATCGCGGTCAGCATCTCGGTCCCGACAGCGCCTGTGCCCCACTGGATCACCCGATACACCCCGCGGACGGTAGCACCGCCGGCACCCGCGGCCGGCAGGTTCTTACGGACCGATGACAAATCACCGTCGCCGGCACGTCATTGCGGTGTCAACGAAACGCGGAGGCGGTCCGGGGTGTACTCAGTAAGGGTGACTGACGAGGCGGCACGCGCCGTGGCGGCAGCAGGGGCGGTGGGACTGACGGTCGGACCCGGCGACGTGGCCGGACTGGTCGTGCAGTCCGCAGACGGCGTCATCGAGGCGGCCACCCCTGAAGCCGAGGACATCCTGGGGCTGTCGCTGGCTCAGATGCTGGGCCGGGACTCGGCGGACCCCCGGTGGGCCGCGGTCGACGTGCACGGCGTGGCGCTCCGGCCGCAGGACCATCCCGCGCTTCAGGCCCTCGCGACCGGCCGACCGGTGCGCGGCGCGGTGCTCGGCGTGCACCGTCCCGGCCGCGACCGCGCCGGCGAACATGTCTGGCTGCGGGTGGACAGCGTGCCGTTCAACGTCGTCGACGGCGCCGCCCGCAACGTGGTGGTGCGCTTCGCCGTGGTGTCCGGTCAGCAGGCCACCGAGCTCCGGCTGGCCGAATCCGAGCGGCTGTACCGCTTCCTGGTCGACCACGCTCCCGACGTCGTCGCCTGGCAGCTCGTCGACACGACGTTCCTGTGGGTGTCGCCGGCCGTGCAGACGATCCTCGGGTATTCGCCCGAAGACCTCGTGGGCCGGACCGCGTACGCGTTCATGCACCCCGACGACGAGTCGACGGCACGAGCCACCGAGTGGTTCGATCCCGCCGCGGCGGCGCCGGCGCCGATGCTGGTGCGCATGCGGCACAGCGACGGCCGCTACCGGTCGATGGAGGTCGCCGGGCAGCTGGTGCGCGATGCGGACGGGGCACCGGCCCAGTTGCGCACCTCGTGGCGGGACGTGACGGCGCGGGTGAAGGCCGAACAGGATCGGGATGCGGCCGTGCAGCTCGTGCAGTCGGTGGTGGCCAACTCACCGATCGGCATCGCGGTGTCGGACGGCACCGGGGTCCTCGAACAGGTCAACGAAGCGCTGTGCTCGATGCTCGGTTGCGCGTCCGATCAGCTTCTCGGGCACCGCGTCGACGAGTTCGTCCACCCGGACGACACCTGCCCGGACGGCAGTGCGCAGCTGCTCAGCGGTGCGCTGACGGCGCACGAGTCGGAATGCCGGTATCTGCGTCCGGACGGTACGGCGATGTGGGGGCACCGCACCACGATGGTGCTGCGCGGCGACACCGATGACGGCGCCCGCCTGTTGATCCACCTCCAGGACGTCACGGCCCGTCGCCTCGCCTACGATGAACTCCGCCACGCCGCGACCCACGATCCGCTGACCGGACTGGCCAACAGGGTCGCGTTCGACGCGCACCTGGCGTCGACCCACGACGACGGGGAGCTGGAGGACTGCAACGGTCTGCTGTTCATCGACCTCGACGACTTCAAGACCGTCAACGACACCCATGGCCACGAGGTCGGCGACGAGTTGTTGACCATCGTCGCCGACCGCATCCGTGGCTCGATCCGCCCGCAGGACTTCGCGGCCCGGATGGGCGGGGACGAGTTCGTGGTGCTGTGCCTGCGCCTGCCGGACCACCGGACGGCGGTGGGCATCGCCGAGCGCATCGTCGAGGCGCTGGCGACCCCGTTCACGGTGGGCGCGCTGACGATCACCATCTCGGCGAGCGTCGGGGTCACCACCGGCAGCGGCGAGGACCGCCGAAACCTGATGACGTCGGCCGATCGCGCCATGTACCGGGCAAAACAGGCCGGCCGCGGGGTGGTCACGCACCTGACATCCGCAGGTGACCATCAGTGCTCGTCGGCGTAGGGCAGACTTTCGGGCATGGACAGTGACGGCGACTACGACGACGCAGGCCCCGACAACACCCTCGGACCGAGCGAGTCCCTCGACTCCGACGAGGTGCGCAACGACGACGGCGACACCGTCGTCGATCCGCCCGACGAGTGGATCGAGGCCGAAGAGGACGAGACCCTCGACGAGAAGCTGGCCGCCGAGGTGCCCGACGTGCTGCCTGCCGGCGCGCCCGACGAGGTGCGACCCGACCGCCGCACCCTCGGGCAGATCGACGGGACCCCCGAGGACGGCGAGTCCTTCTACACCGTTCCCGACGACGAGTGAATCGCCATGCCGGACAAGAGGATTCTCTGCTTCGGTGACTCGCTGACCTGGGGTTGGGTGCCCGTCGCCGACGGGATGCCCACCGAGCGGTTCCCGCGCGACCGACGGTGGACCGGAGTGCTCGCCGACCAGCTGGGCGACCGACACGTCGTCATCGAGGAAGGTCTGTCGGCCCGCACCACGAACATCGACGACCCGACCGACCCCCGGCTGAACGGGGCGGCGTACCTGCCATCGTGTCTGGCCAGCCATCTGCCGCTGGATCTGGTGATCCTCATGCTGGGCACCAACGACACCAAGGCGAACTTCCACCGCACCCCCCTGGACATCGCGCTCGGGATGTCGGTTCTGGTGACGCAGGTACTGACCAGTGCGGGCGGGGTCGGCACCGCCTACCCGGCACCGCAGGTGCTGGTGATGGCGCCGCCTGCGCTGGCGCCGACCCCGCATCCGTGGTTCCAGCTGATCTTCGGCGGCAGCCAGGAGAAGACGGCGCAGCTGGCGCAGGTGTACAGCGCGATGGCCAGTTTCGTGAAGGTGCCGTTCTTCGACGCCGGCTCGGTGATCTCCACCGACGGCGTCGACGGCGTGCACTTCACCGAGCAGAACAACCACGATCTCGGGGTCGCGCTCAGCGAGCAGGTCCGCGGACTCCTCTAGGCGCGGATCTCGGGTCGCTTCGCTCCAGCCCTCCGAAGCGCACGCACGTCAGTTGAGACGTTCGCCCGACTTCGGATCGAAGAGGTGCACCGCGCCCTCCGGATGCCGACGAAGGCGGACCGTATCGGCCAGCCTGGGCGCCGTACGCGGATTGCAGCGTGCCACCAGTTCGACACCGCTCGAGCCCGAACCCGCGTGCGTGTAGACGAAGGCCTCACTGCCGAGATCCTCGACCAGGTCGACGACGACCTCGACACCACCGGACTCGGTGACTTCGAGTTGCTCGGGCCGTATTCCGACGGTGACCTCCGTGAGCCCTGTGCCCGAGAGGATCGACACCTGATCGCGCTCGAGTTCGAACACCGAGTCGCCGACCCGGACACCGTTGTCCACCACCGACGCGGTGAACAGATTCATGGCCGGCGATCCGATGAAGCCCGCGACGAAGGCATTCGCCGGACGATCGTAGAGCTCGTTCGGCGCGGCGAACTGCTGAAGTTTGCCGCCCTTGAGCACCGCGACCCGGTCGCCCATCGTCATCGCCTCGACCTGGTCGTGGGTGACGTAGACCGTCGTGGTCCCCAACCGCCGCTGCAGCGCGGCGATCTGAGTGCGGGTCTGCACGCGCAGCTTGGCGTCGAGGTTCGACAGGGGCTCGTCCATGCAGAACACCTGCGGTTCACGAACGATCGCGCGGCCCATGGCGACACGCTGCCGCTGACCGCCGGAGAGCTTGGCGGGCTTGCGGTCGAGGAACTCGGTGAGGTCGAGCACCTTGGCGGCTTCCTCGACCTTCCGGCGCCGTTCGTCGGCAGGCACGCCTCGCAGTTTGAGTGCGAAGCCCATGTTCTCGGCGACCGTCTTGTTGGGATACAGCGCGTAGTTCTGAAACACCATCGCGATGTCGCGGTCCTTCGACGGCACGCCTGTCATGTCCTTGCCGCCGATCTCGATGGCGCCCTCGTCGATGTCCTCCAGGCCGGCGAGCATCCGCAGCGCGGTGCTCTTGCCGGAGCCGGACGGCCCCACCAGGACGACGAATTCACCGTCTTTGATGTCGAGATTCAAGTTGTCGACGGCGAGCTTGTCGGAGCCCTCGTAGATGCAGGTCGCGTTCTTGTAGGTGATCGATGCCATGTCTCTAGCTCTCTGTTCTCGGGAGTTTCAGGGTCAGGGGAAGGGGTCTACTTGATCGCGCCGAACGAGAGTCCGCGCACCAGCTTGTTCTGTGCGAACCATCCGCACAGGATCACGGGAAGGGCGGCCATCGTCGCGGCTGCCGACAGCACGGCCCAGTACTGGCCCTCGCCGGCGATGAAGCCGACGAGGTACACCGGCATCGTCTGGGCGTTGACGGCGGTGAGATTCACCGCGAGGAAGAACTCGTTCCACGCGAAGATCACGCAGATCAGCGCAGTGGCAGCGATGCCGGGTGAGACCAACGGCAGGATCACTTCGCGCACCGACCGCCACAGGCTGGCGCCGTCCAGACTGGCGGCCTCGAGGAGCTCGCCCGGCACTTCGAGGAAGAACGAACGCATCATCCAGATCGCGATCGGCAGGTTCATCGACGTGTAGAGAATGACCAGCGCCCAGATGTTGTCCAGCAGGCCGAGATTGGACACGATGACGTACAGCGGCAGGATCGCCGCGACGACGGGCAGCATCTTGGTGCTCATGAAGAAGAACAGCGCATCCGACGTCTTGCGGACCGGTCGCAGGGACAGCGCGAACGCGGCCGGCACGCCCAACAGCAGCACCAGAATCGTCGACATGCCGGTGGCGAACACCGAGTTCAGCATGGCGGGTCCGATGCCCTGGGAGAACACCGCACCGTACTGATCCAGCGTCGGGGTGAAGAACAACGTCGGTGGATTGGTCGCAGCAGCACTCTCGGGCTTGAACGAGGTGAGGACCATCCAGAACACCGGGAAGAAGAATCCGATCCCGACGAGCCAGGCGACGACACCCCACGGGCTGAACTTCTTCGCCTTCTTCTTTCGCTCCGAAACGGCCTGGCCTGTTGCCGTGGCTCTTTCAGCAGTAGTGGTCATGATCAAGCAGCCTCTTCCTTGCCGGAGAACGATTTGAAGATCAACCGGAGCGCGAAGCTGGCGATGATCATCGTGAAGATGACGACCACCACCCCCATCGCGGCGGCTTGGCCCATGTCGAAGCCGAGGAACGCGCGCTGGTAGATGTAGAACGGAAGGTTCGCACTGGCCACGCCGGGCCCACCCTGGGTCATCATGAAGATGGCATCGAACGTGTTGACCAGGTAGACCGCGCCGAGCACTACGCCCAACTCGATGAAGCGTCGTAGGTGGGGCAGCGTCAACTCGCGGAAGAGCTGGAATGCGGTCGCTCCGTCGACCCGGCCCGCCTCGAGTTGGTCACGCGGCATCGATGTCAGACCGGCCAGGATCAACAGCATCATGAACGGCGTCCACTGCCAGATCAATTCGACCATCACCATCGTCAGCGGGAACTGACCGATCCAGTCGACCGGGCCGAGCCCCACAAGGGAGAGCACCCAGTTGAGGATGCCGTTGTTGGGATCGAGGATGGTCGTCTTCCAGATCAGCGCGCCCGCGACGGGGGTGATCAGGAACGGGGTGATCAACAGTGTGCGGACGGCGCCACGGCCCCGGAACGCCCGGTCCAGAAGCAGAGCGATCAACAGGCCGAACAGCGCTGAGATGAGCACCACCCCGACGATCAGAATGACGGTGTTTCCCGCCACCGACCAGAACTGACTGTCCTTGACGACGGCGACGTAGTTGTCCAGCCCGATGAATTGGCGTGACCCCGGCCGAACCAGGTTCCACGACAGCAACGAGTAGTACAGCGTGAACAGGAACGGCACCTGCGTCACGGCGATCATGAAGATCAGCGCGGGCAGCAGCGGTCCCCGCCTGCGCCAACCCTCGGCGCGACTCACGCCGGTGTCCTGGCGCTCACGGATCTTGCGGACCCGTTCGGCGACTGCGCCCGCAGTGGCGTCCGACTTCGTATCAGCAGTAAGAGTCATCACTTCTCCTGGTAGCTCTTGCCGACGACCTCGGCGTATTGCTGTGACTGCTTGAGCGCCTCGTCGACCGATATCTGGCCGGCGATCGCCGCACTGATCTGCTGGCTCACCCGCGTGCCCAGATCCTGGAACTCGGGGATGCCGACGAACTGCACGCCCGTGTACGGAACCGGCTGCACCGTCGGCTTGTCCGGTGACGCGTTGGTGATCGACTGCAACGTCAACGGACCGTAGGACTTCGAGATGGCCTCGTACTCCGGCAGCTCCGTGTAGGTGGAGGTCCGGCTGCCGGGCGGGACACGGGCCCATCCCAGCTTCTCGCCGACCAACTTCATGTAGTCCTTGCTGGTCATCCACGAGATGAACTTCCATGCGCCGTCAGGATTCTTGGCGGCCTTCGGGATACCCAGTGCCCAGGTGTAGAGCCATCCCGAATTGGGCTTCTCGACGATCGGTGCCGGCAGGTAGCCGATCTTGCCCACCAGGTCCGGATAGGTCTTGGGATCCTCGAGCACCGACACCGCGGAGGTCGCGTCGTACCACATCGCCGTCTGGCCTTGACCGAAGAGGTTGGCGCACTCCTGGAAACCGGTTGATGAAGCGCCCAGTTCGCCGGACTGCTTGATGGTGTCGACGTAGAAATTGACCGCTTTCTTGACCTCGGGGCTGTTGAGTTGAGCGTTCCACTTCTCGTCGAACCAACGACCGCCGAAGGTGTTGATCACGGTGTCCAGTGGCGCGAGCACCTCACCCCAACCCGGCTTGCCGCGCAGGCAGATACCGGCATCCGAGACCTGCTTGGCCTTGATGGTCTTGGCCCACTCCGCGACCTCCGGCCAGGTCGGCTGGTAGCTGGGATCCTGATTGACGGTGATGCCGGCCTGTTCGAACATGTCCTTGCGGTACATGAGGAACGACGACTCACCGTAGAAGGGGACCGAGTACATCTTGCCCTCGTACGACAGCGATTCGCGCAGGGACGGGATGAAATCGGCCTCGTCGTATCCCGGCGTGTTCTTCGCGTAGTCCGAGAGGGGAAGCAGCCAGCCGTCTTTCGCCCACTGCGGCGTCTCGAAGTTGCTGATCATCGCGACGTCGAACTGACTTCCCCCCATCGCGGTCGACATGGTGATCTTGGCCCGGGCCTGGTTCTCCGACAGCGAGATGAACTTCAGCCTGACGCCGGGATTCTCCTTCTCGAACTCCGGCGCCAGTTTCTGCGCGTCGGTCATCTGCGAGTTCGACACCAGAGCGATCGTCACCTCGTTGTCCGACGCCCCGAGACTTCCTGCACCCGAACATCCGGCGGTCAACACCAGGCCGGACGCCGTCATACAGACGGCCAGTCGGCGTACGGCTCTTCGTAGTATCTTCACCTTCACCTCACTTGTCATGGCTGAGTAGCCAACGGGCACAGTCGATATCACAAACCAAAAACCGGGCCAGCCCACCCCGCAGGGCGCCGAGAGCTGCCGCGTGCTTGGCGGCGCCGCTGGCGATCAGAATCGTCTTGGGGCAACTACGGATGTCCTCCAACGGCACCGAGATCACCCGCTGCAGCAGCTCGGTTTCCACCGGGGCACCTTCGGAGTCGAAGAATCGGCCGCCGATTTCTCCTACCGCACCCAGTGCCACCAATTCGTCCAGCATTCTGGTGTCGAGGAAACTGCCCTCGAACAGGGTGGTCGATGTCGAGACGGCGCCGACACCGAAGAGCATCAAGTCGGCTCGGCGGCCGGTGAGCAGGGTGCGAGAGATCACCGAATCCTGCTGAAGGGACGCGACCGTCGACGGATCGGCGTACAGGGGTGCGGGGAGGCGGATCGCCTCCGCACGCAGTGCGTCAGCGCAGTGACCCAGGATGTAGTCGGCACCGGTCTGGTAGGTGATCGTCGAGATGGCTCCGTCCAACTGAACCACCGCGCGGCAGGTCGCCACGCCGGGCGTCAACGCCGTGGCGACCGCGACCTGTTCGGGCCCCCAGGTGAATCCCATGGTGTCGGTGGGCGTCAACCTTCTCGTCAGCAGCGCTGCGGCGGCCCGGCCGACGCTGGCGAAACTGGCCGGACTCGACAACGGTCCGATGTCGACGCCGCGGCCGGCGATGACGACCTCGGTCAGGCCGAATGTCCTTTCCAACTCTCGCTCTTCCGCGGCGTGGAGATCGTCACTGACCGCCGGCGGCACGACGACCTCGATACGAACCAGTCCGTCGGCTTTCGCCCTGGCGATGAGACGACCCGCGGTGGGTCGCGAGACGCCCAGCCGGGCGGCGACCTCTGCCTGGGTCAGTCCGTCCAGGTAATAGAGGGTTGCCGCCCGCAATGCCAGTCGCACATCGTCGGGCGAGCGCTCCTTCGACCGACCCTGCGGCAGGTGCGGGCCGGTACCGCTGCCGTTGGTCATCGCTCGAGCCATGGATCGCTTTCCGGAGGCGTAACCCCTGAGCAAATGCTCAGGGGTGCGTTATTATGCTCATCACGTTAGCATGATGAATGTGACGCACACAACAATCTCTTCTGGCGAGCAGATGCGAGTCGCGGTGCTCATCGAACCCGGTGTGATCGAAATCCACGAATGGCCGATTCCAGCCCCGGCGAGCGGAGAAGTGCTGGTCCGCGTCTCAGCCGTGGGCGTATGCGGGTCCGACACCCACTACTACCGGCACGGCAGGGTGGGGAGTTTCGTCGTCGACGGGCCGCTCGTTCTCGGCCACGAAGCCGCAGGCACCATCGTTGCCGTCGGCGACGGTGTTCCCTTCTCGCGGCGTGGTCAACGCGTATCGATCGAGCCCCAGAAGCCCGACCCGGACAGCCCCGAAACGCGCAGCGGCCGATACAACCTCTGCCCGCACATGCGTTTCTTCGCCACACCCCCGGTGGACGGAGCGCTCTGCGACTACGTGACGATCGGAGCCGCCTTCGCCCACCCTGTGCCCGACACGATCAGCGACGAGGCCGCGGCACTGTGCGAACCGCTGTCGGTGGGGATCGCCGCGGTACGCAAGGCCGGGGTGACCGGGGGTTCACGCGTCCTGATCGCGGGCGCGGGACCGATCGGCATCGTCGTGGCCCAGGTCGCCCGCGCCTACGGCGCCACCGACATCGTCGTGACAGATCTCGACGAATCGCGCCGTCAGCGTGCTCGCGACTTCGGGGCGACAGCGGCCGTCGATCCCACCACCGACGATCTCGCCGATCTGCGAGTGGACACGTTCATCGATGCGTCGGGAGCTCCCGCGGCGGTCATGGCAGGGATGTCGACGGTGCGCCCGGCCGGATCAGTCGTCTTGGTCGGCTCGGGCGCGGAGACGATGACACTTCCCACCCAGCTGATCCAGAACCGAGAGCTCGTGGTGACCGGAGTGTTCCGTTACTCCAACACATGGCCAACGGCGATTGCGCTCGTCGAGCGCGGTCTGGTCGATCTCGACGCGATGGTGACCAGCAGATTCCCACTCGAGAAGACCGCGGAGGCTCTCGACTCCGACCGCATCCCCGGTAGCGTCAAGGCCGTGGTGGCGATCTGATGAAACTCAACCGCTCAACGCTTGCCCACCTCCCCGTCGCGGGCCCGACCTATGACCGCAGTGAGATCGGCGTCGGCATCGTGCATTTCGGCGTCGGCGGATTTCACCGGGCACACCAGGCGATGTATGTCGACCAGCTGTTGGAGCGCGGTCTGGCGCGCGAATGGGGAATCTGTGGAGTCGGGGTGATGCCCGCCGACCAGCGGATGAAGCAGGCGCTGGAGGCACAGGACGGCCTCTACACGCTGATCCTGAAGAATCCCGACGGTTCCCGAGACGTGCGCGTGGTCGGCTCCATCCTGGACTTCCGCTACGCCCCCGACGACCCCGAGGCCGTGATCGAACTACTGGCGGCTCCCACCACAAGGATGGTTTCGCTGACCATCACCGAAGGGGGTTACCAGATCGAGAACGCCACTGAGCTCTCGGTTTTCGGCCTGGTCACCGAATCACTGGCGCGACGCCGCACGCGCGGCATCGCGTCGCCGACGATCGTGTCGTGCGACAACATCGAAGGTAACGGTGACATCGCCCGCAGGGCGTTCACCGAGTACGCCGACAGATTTCATCCGGGTCTGTCCGAGTGGATGGCAGAGCACACGAAGTTCCCGAACTCGATGGTCGACCGCATCACGCCGGTCACCACGCCTGAGGTCGTGTCCGCGCTGGCGCAGGACTACGACCTGGAAGACCAATGGCCGGTGGTCGCCGAGCCCTTCACCGCGTGGGTGCTCGAAGACGACTTCGCCGACGGCCGGCCGCCATTGGAAGAGGTCGGCGTGTTGATGGTCTCCGACGTCACACCCTACGAGCTGATGAAACTGCGCCTCCTCAACGCCGGCCATCAGGGCCTGTGTTACTTCGCATACCTGGCCGGCTACCGGCTCGTCCACGAGGCTGCCGGCGATCCGCTCTTCGCCGAGTTCCTTCTGGCATACATGGACTCGGAGGCGACCCCAACCCTCAAACCCGTGCCGGGCATCGATCTTTCTGACTACAAACGCACGCTGATCGAACGCTTCGCCAATCCGGGGGTGCGGGACACCATCGCGCGGCTGTGCGCCGATTCCTCCGACCGCATCCCGAAGTGGCTGCTGCCGGTGATCCGCGCCAACCTCGACAGCGACCGGCCGGTGCGCCTCTCGGCGGCCATCGTGGCGAGCTGGGCACGCTACGCCGAGGGGGTCGACGAGCAGGGCGACGCGATCCAGGTGGTGGATCAACTCGCGGACTCCCTGATCCCGATCGCCCGATCGCAGCGGGACAATCCGCTGGCGTTCATCGAGAACGCGGATGTGTTCGGCGATCTCGCGCAGCAACCCCGCTTCGTCGAGGCCTACCGATGGGCGCTGAACGCGCTGCATACCGACGGTGCGCGAGCGACTCTCGAACAGCTTCGCCAGGACCGTTGATGAGCCGCGCGCTGGTCATCGGTGAGGCGCTGATCGACATCGTCGAACGCGAGGGTCAGGCGACCTCCGAACATGTCGGCGGAAGCCCTCTGAACGTGGCAGTGGGCCTGTCGCGGCTGGAGCGCGACGTCGACTTCCTGACCTACATCGGCGATGACAGCCGCGGACGTCTGATCGCCGACTACGTGGCAGCCTCCGGCGTGGATCTGCTGGAGGGCAGCGTCGCGGCGAACCGGACCCCGGTGGCGCGGGCGCTGCTCGACGCGGACGGCGCGGCCACCTACACGTTCGACATCGACTGGCGGCTGGGTGGCGCGCCCGACGTTGATGCGCCACTGGTGCTGCACACCGGCTCGATCGCGACCGTCCTCGAACCCGGGTGCCGGGCCGTCGCCGATCTCGTCGAGCACTTCCGTGGTTCGGCGACAATCACTTTCGACCCCAATGTACGCCCCGCACTGGTCACTGACGCGCAGCAGACGACGGCGCAGATCGAGCGTCTCGTGGAACGCAGCGATGTCGTCAAAGCCAGCGATGAGGACCTGCGATGGCTTGCCCCCGACAGCACGCCGGAAGAGGTGGCGCAGCGCTGGTCGACAAAGGGTCCCGCGCTGGTGGCGGTCACCATGGGTGGGGACGGAGCGTTCGCGGTGTCCGCAGCAGGGTCGGTGCGAGTGAAAGCCCGTCCGGTACGGGTGGTGGACACCGTCGGTGCGGGTGACTCCTTCATGACCGGAATGCTCGACCAACTGTGGTCCCTGGGCCTACTCGGTGGCGACCGCCGGGATGACCTCCACAGAATCGGCCTCGACCAGCTCGAGGCCGTGCTGGAAGCCGCGGTTCTGAATTCGGCCCTGACGGTGGAGCAGGCTGGAGCGCTCCTGCCTGACCGTGCCACCCGCGACGCCGCCAGGACGTCACCGTGAACCCTGGTGCGCAGCCGTCCCCTCTGCGGCTGCGCACCAGGTTCGCAGCTCTCAGCCTGGCCGCGGCGCGGCGGAATGGCTGCAGTAGTGCGCTACTGCTTTCTGTGGAGTACCTGAGACGTGTTTCAGATGTCGGCCCTTCAGGTACTCCCCTCGCATGCGGCCCGATCTCCGGGCCGGATGCGAGAGAGCGAAGGGACCACGCACATGGGCGCCGACGACAAGGCCAGCAACAAGATCGAAGACCTCGGCGGCAAGGCCAAAGAGGGTCTCGGCAAGGTGACCGGTGACAAGAGCACCGAGAACGAAGGCAAGGCCGACCAGGCCAAGTCCAGCCTCAAGGACGCGGTCGAGAACGTGAAGGACGCCTTCAAGAAGTAGAAGACTTCTGCGGTCAGCCCGTCGCCCAGGTTGGGGTGGCGGGCTGTTCTGCATGCCAAAACTGCTGATCAGAGGCTATGATGGGGGTGGTTCGGGGCTCTGCGAGAGACGCCCGGCCATCCCACGTCGAGGTCGGTTCCGACCCCTCGATGCCGGTGGCGACACACGGCGTGCGCGCCGTCGGTCCGCACACGAACGCCGGACATTCATCACTTCCGCATGAGAGGCGTTCGATGACCGACCCCGACAAGACCCTGATCGCTGCACTGCTGGACCGCTCCGGCTCCATGGAAACCTCCAAGAGGGCCACCGAGGACGGCTGGCGGGAACTGATCAACGAGCAACGCCTGCTGCCCGGGCAGTGCCAGATGACGCTCGCCCAGTTCGACACCGACTACGAGGTGCTCTACGCCCCGACCCCGATCGACGAGGTTCCCGATCTGGTCGTCGAACCGCGCGGGATGACGGCCCTGCTCGACGCCGTTGGCCGCTTCGTCACCGAGGTCGGCGCCCGCCTCGCCGCACTGCCCGAGGAGCAGCGGCCGGGTCACGTCATCTGCGTGATCATGACCGACGGCATGGAGAACGCGAGCCACGAGTGGACCTGGCAGGCGGTGAAGGATCTGATCACCGGCCAACGGGATCAGTGGCAGTGGACGTTCCTGTTCATCGGCGCGAACATCGACGCGGTCGAGGTGGGCGCCCGGATGGGGTTCAGCGCGGAGAACTCGATCACCTACGACGACTCCCACTACGAATCCACGGTCGCCGTGATGAGCTCGGCCAGGGAGATGGTGCGACGCACACGCGGCGGCGAGGAGGCCGCGTTCTCGGCTGCGGACCGCGAGGCCGCGCTGGGCGGCCCGGAGCGGTCGTGACGACAAAACCGCCCTTGCCTGCGCGAACAGGAGGGCGGTTATGGCGGTGGCGGAGGGATTTGAACCCTCGGACGGGGGTTACCCGTCACACGCTTTCGAGGCGTGCTCCTTAGGCCGCTCGGACACGCCACCGTGTGGCAGCTTACCGAGCGAGGGCTCCTGACCCAAACCGGCTCTGGTGTGCGCTCAGAGCGCCCGTGCGCGACGGATCACGATCTGGGCGCACACCAGCAGCTGCCGGGCCCGTCACCGTTGGCGGGCGAAGAACTCCTCCAGCGGCGCCGCGCACAGCTCGGCCAGCACTCCGCCGCGAACCTGCGGCCGGTGCGTCAGCCGCCGGTCGCGGACCACGTCCCACAGCGAGCCGACCGCACCGGTCTTGGGCTCCCACGCGCCGAACACGACGCGGGCCACCCGGGCCATCACCAGGGCGCCGGCGCACATCGTGCACGGCTCCACCGTCACCGCCAGCGTCGCGCCCTCCAGCCGCCATCCGTCGCCCAGCGCCGAGGCGGCCGCGCGCAGCGCCAGCATCTCCGCGTGCGCGGTGGGGTCGCCGAGTTCCTCGCGGGCATTGGCCGCCCGCGCCAGCATGGTCCCGTCGGGGCCGACGACCACCGCGCCGATCGGCACGTCGCGGGGTCCCGCGGTGGCGGCGGCCGCCAGGGCGGCGCGGATCAGGTCCTCGTCGGTCACCGGCCCAATCGATCGAGCACCGCGGCCAACTCGTCGGCGAAGCCCATCTCGCGGGCGATGCGGCCCACCTGCTCGTCGGCGTACAGGTCGTCGCTCTCGTCGAGGATCACACCGAGCACCGCCTCGGGCAGCCCGATGTCGGACAGCACGCCCAGATCGCCCTCCTCGAACGGGTCGGCGCTCTCCAGCTCCTCCTCGTCGAACTCGGCATCAAGCTTTTCGAGTACCTCGGCCGCGATGTCGTAGTCCAGTGCGGCCGTCGCGTCCGAGAGCAGCAGCCGGGTGCCCGACGGGGCGGGCCGGACGATCACGAAGAATTCGTCGTCGATGTCCAGAAGTCCGAAAAACGCTCCGGCACTGCGGAGTTCGCGCAGCTCGGTTTCGGCGGCCGACAGGCTGGTCAGCGCTTCGGGCCGCAACGCGGTGCACCGCCAGGTGCCGTCCTCGCGCACCACCGCCACCGCGAAGCCGTCCGGGACATCCGCCGACCGCTCCTGAGCCTGTGCACGCTGCGCTGCCATGAGAGGTAACCGTAGTCCCCTGCCATGGCCTTGACCATGTCATATGCCAACCTGAACGGGTGAGGAAGACACCGGTCTGCGTCGTCGGTCTCGGGTTGATCGGCGGCTCGCTGATGCGGGCGGCGCAGGCCGCCGGGCGTGACGTGTTCGGCTACAACCGGTCGGTCGAGGGCGTCGAGGCCGCCCGCTTCGACGGGTACGACGCCACCACCCGTCTCGACGAGGCGCTGACGCGGGCCGCCGAGACCGGCGCCCTGATCGTCCTGGCGGTACCCGTGCCGGCCCTGGGCCTGATGCTGGCGCACGTCCGCTCCACCGCCCCGCACTGCCCGCTGACCGACGTCACGAGCGTCAAGGGCGCCGTCCTCGAGGAGGTCGGCCGGGCCGGACTGCTCGACCGGTTCGTCGGGGGCCACCCGATGACGGGCACCGCGCAGTCCGGTTGGACGGCCGGGGACGCCCGGCTGTTCGTCGATGCGCCGTGGGTGGTCAGCGTCGACGACCACGTCGACCCGGAGGTCTGGACAGAGGTGACCGCGCTGGCGCTGGACTGCCACGCCGTCGTCGTCCCGGCACGCTCGGACGAACACGACCGGGCCGCCGCGACCATCTCGCATCTGCCCCACCTGTTCGCCGAGGCGCTGGCCGCCACCGCCGGGGAGGTCCCGCTGGCGTTCGCGCTGGCGGCGGGCTCCTTCCGCGACGGCACCCGGGTCGCGGCGACGGCGCCGAACCTGGTGCGCGCGATGTGCGAGGCCAACGCCGACGAACTGCTCCCCGTCCTCGACGAGAGTCTGCGGCTGCTCACCCATGCCCGCGACCAGCTGGCACACCATCGGTCGGTGGCCCAGCTCGTGGAGGCCGGGCATTCCGCCCGGGCGCGCTACGACAGCTTCAGCCGGCCCGACATCGTCGGGATCGCGGTCGGCGCGCACGGCTGGCGCGACGAACTGGCCGCCGCCGGACGGGCCGGCGGGGTGATCAGATCCGCTCTGCCAAACCGGGATAGTCGCGGATGAAGCCGTTCGCGTCGACCGTGACGGTGGTCTGCGCGACAGGTGAATGCAGCTTGATGCCGTCGTCGGAGGCGGAGTAGCTGATGTGCGCCACGTCGACCGACAGGTCGGGCACCCGCAGGTAGACCACGGGCACGGTGATCGACTCACCGCTGCCGGGCATCACGCCGGTGCGACGGATGGGCAGCGCGTTGAAGAACGGGCTGAAGATCACGTCGACGTCCAGCGCACCCTCGTAGGCCGAGCGGCTGGTCTGCCCGGTGTGTTCCTGCACCAGCCACATGTTCTCTTCGTCCCGGGCGATCGAGAGCTGCCGCTCGCGCTCGGCCAGCGTGACGGTCATCGACAACCGCTTGGTCGCGCCGACCTCGTCGGTGACGAGGTCATAGGAGGCGCTGAAGGCGGGGTGCGCGGCAGTGGCAGCCGCAACCACCCGGCCGTAGGCCTTGATGCGTTTGCCCGAGAGTTGCACGCGCACCGACTCCATCCGCGGTTCGTCGGGCGCCCGCCAGGTCAGCACGGCAGGGAAGGAGGTCGCATCAGAGCGATCGGCTTCACTCATGGCTCTACCGTAGGCGACGCCCTGCCTCGTTCGTGGCGGGCTCCCGAAGTGGGCTGCGATTCGAGTGCCACCTCGTCGGAGAGGAACGGCTGGGGCATCGAACGGTTGCCCCGCAGCCGCCCGCTGCCGGGCACCGACGCCCAGACCGCGAAGGCCAGCGCCGCGTCCAGGATCAGCGCCAGCGCGGTCACCATCAGCGCGCCGACCAGGGCGATGTGGAACTCGCGCACCTTGATGCCGTCGATCAGGTAGCGGCCCAGCCCGCCCAGGCTGGCGTAGGCCGCCACGGTCGCCGTCGCGACGATCTGCAGTGTCGCGGTACGCAGTCCGCCCAGGATCAGCGGCATCGCGTTGGGTGTCTCGACGCGCAGCAGGATCCGCGACTCCGTCATCCCCATGGACCGGGCGGCGTCGACCACCGCCCGATCGACGTTGGCGATGCCGGCGTACGTGCCGGCCAGGAGCGGTGGGATGCCGAGCAGCATCAGCGCCACGGTCGGCGGCACCAGCCCGAGTCCCCACAACAGCACGCCGAGCAGCAGCACCCCCAGCGTCGGCAGTGCCCGCAGCGCGTTGACCCCGGTGACGACGAGGAAGGTGCCGCGGCCGGTGTGCCCGATCAGCATTCCGATCGGGATCGCGATCAGCGCGGAGAACAGCGTGGCGACGGCGGTGTACTGCAGGTGTTCCAGAATGCGGGTGCCCAGCCCGGCCGGGCCGCCCCAGTTGGCCGCGGTGAAGATGAACGACAGCGCCTGCTGCAGGAAGTTCACGCGGGCACCCCCTTCTTCGCGGCGGGTCCGCGTTGCGCCCTGGTCCAGGGTGTGAGTGCCTTGCCGGCCAGCATGATCAGCGTGTCGATGACGATGGCCAGCACGAAGATCGCGATGATGCCGGCCACGATCTGGTCACTCTTGTTGGACTGATAGCCCTCGGTGAACCAGGTGCCCAGACCGCCGATGCCGATCACCGAGCCCACCGACACCATCGAGATGTTGGTGACGGCCACCACCCGCAGACTGGCAATGAGCACCGGAACAGCAAGCGGCAGTTCGACTTTCAGCATCCGGGTGAGCGGTTTGTAGCCGACGGCGGTGGCGGCGTCGAGCACTGCGGGCGACACCGCGTCCAGCGCTTCGGGCACGGCGCGCACGAGCAGCGCCACCGTGTACAGCGTCAGCGCGACGATGACGTTGGCCTCGTCGAGGATCCGGGTGGGGATGATCAGCGGCAGCACCACGAACAGAGCCAGGGACGGGATGGTGAAGATGATGCTCGCCGTCACCGTCGTGAGACGGCGCAGCGCCGTGGTGCGCTGCACCAGCGCGCCCAACGGCACCGCGATCACCAACCCCAGCACGATCGGGATCAGCGAGAGCCTCAGGTGGATGACCGTCAGCGCCCACAGGTCGTCGAGGTGGGTGAACAGATACCGCATTCGCTAACTCTTCTCCCCCGAGTCGCTGCGCTCCTGCCCCGCCGGAACCGCCTGCTGGGCGGTGCGTTGGGTGTCCAGCGCCTCGAGCACGTCGTCGGCCCGCACCCCGCCGATCACCTGGCCGCCGTCGTCGACGGCGACCCCGAGTCCGGCCGGGGAGGACAGCGCCGCGTCCAGCGCGAGCCGCAGGGTGCCGTCCGGCCGGAACAGCGAGCCGCCGGCGATCGTGCTGTCGTAGAGCGAGCTTCCCGACCGGTGCAACTCGACACCCTCGGCATTGATCCACGCGTAGGGAGTGCCGTCCGGCCGGGTGACCAGCACCCAGTCGCCCGGCGCCAGCGACAGCGCGTCGATCTCGGGTTCGCCGACGTGCCGGATCCCGTGCAGCGGAAGGCCGGTGGCGTGGAAGAACTGCAGCCCCCGGTAGCCACGGTCGGCGCCGACGAAGCCGGCGACGTCGTCGTTGGCGGGATTGGACAGCAGCCGGGCGGGGGCGTCGTACTGCTGCAGGACGCCGCCGCGGCCGAACACCGCGACCCGGTCGCCGAGTTTGATCGCCTCGTCGATGTCGTGGGTGACGAACACGATCGTCTTACGCAATTCGCTTTGCAGGCGCAGGATCTCGGCCTGCAGATCGTCGCGGACCACCGGATCGACCGCGCTGAAGGGTTCGTCCATCAACAGGATGGGCGGGTCGGCGGCCAACGCCCGCGCCACCCCGACGCGCTGCTGCTGCCCGCCGGACAGTTGCGCCGGATAGCGGTTGGCCAACGCCGGGTCCAGGCCCACCCGCTCGAGCACCGCGAGCGCGGATTTGCGTGCGGTGCGGCGGGATTCGCCGCGCAGCACCGGCACGGTCGCGACGTTGTCGACCACCCGCAGATGCGGCATCAGGCCGGCACTCTGGATCACGTAACCCATCCCCAGCCGCAGCTTGACGGGGTCGACCTTGGTGACGTCCTCCCCGTTGACCGTCAGCGTCCCCGAGGTCGGCTCGATCATCCGGTTGATCATCCGCATCGAGGTCGTCTTGCCACAGCCCGACGGCCCGACGAACACGGTGAGCGTGCCCTCGGGCACCTCCAGCGTGAGGTCGTCGACCGCGACGGTGCCGTCCGGGTACTTCTTCGTGACGTTGGTGAAGGTGATCACGGCTGCCTATTTCTGTACGGGCTTGTCGAAGCCGTTGTCGGCGATCCACTTTCCCGCCGCTTCGTCGGGGTCGATGCCCTGGTTGCCCTCCACCGCGGTGTTCATCTGGATCAGCGCTTCGGTGGTGAGCTTGGCGCTGACCGCGTCGAGCACGGTCTTGAGGTCGCTCGACATCTTCTGCGAGGCGACCAACGGGACCACGTTCGCGGCCAGGAACACGTTCTTCGGGTCTTCGAGAACCACCAGCTTGCTCTGCTCGATCGCCGGCGAGGTGGAGAAGATGTTGGCCGCGGTGACCGTGCCGCCGGTGAGCGCCTGCACCGTCGCCGGGCCGCCGCCGTCGCTGATGGCGACGAAGTTGGCCGGCGCGACGTCCAGACCGTACTTCTCCTTGAGTCCGACCAGCCCGGTCTGGCGGGTCTGGAACTCCGACGGCGCACCGACTTTCACCTCGGCGGAATGCTGCGCGAGATCGGCGATGGACTTCAGGTTCCAGCGCTGCGCGGTCGCCTCGGACACCGCGAGGGTGTCCTTGTCCTCCGCGGGGGCCGGAGTGAGGATCGACAGGTCACCGGGCAGCGCCTTGAACAGTGCGAGCAACACGGCGTCGGGGGTGGTCGCCGCGCTCTTGGCGTCGAAGTACTGCAGCAGATTGCCGGTGTACTCGGGGATCAGGTCGATCGAGTGGTCCTGCACCGCGGGGATGTAGGTCTCGCGGCTGCCGATCCCGAACTGACGCGAC
This sequence comes from Mycolicibacterium chlorophenolicum, assembly GCF_001044235.1. GTDB lineage: Bacteria > Actinomycetota > Actinomycetes > Mycobacteriales > Mycobacteriaceae > Mycobacterium > Mycobacterium chlorophenolicum. The sequence goes on from NZ_JYNL01000064.1 coordinate 158,910, forward strand.
ACCGTGAAGCCGTTGGCCTCGAGTGCCTGGGCGTAGATCTCGGCGATGATCTTCGACTCGGTGAAGTCCGCCGACCCCACCTTGATCGACTTCAGATCACCGGAGACTTCGCCGCCGCCGAGCGGATTGGAGCTGCCGCAGGCCGCCACCGTCACCGCCATGACGAGCACCAGCACAGCGCGCCATCGGAACCACCGGAACTTTCGGGCTGGCTTTCGGGAGCTAGTCACGCCGGACGTCCTTTCCAGGTCGCGGAAACTTTCGTGACCCTAACGCGATCACCCTGCATGTTTCATTCGAAGCCGCAAAGGGCAAAGATGGAGCCATGTCCAGCGACCCCTTCGCGTCGGCCGAGCCGCCACCACCACCGCCGCCGCCGTTCGACGCGCCCGCCACCCCGGCGGGGGGGACCGCGTCCCCGGCGAAGTCGGCCGTCCACCGCACCCGCGCCGCAGCGCTGTGGTCGGCGCTGACGCTGGGCTTCCTGATCCTCATCGTGTTGCTGATCTTCATCGCGCAGAACACCGAGTCGGCCGCGTTCCAGTTCCTCGGCTGGCAGTGGAGCCTGCCGCTGGGGGTGGCCATCCTGTTCGCGGCGGTGGCCGGCGGACTGCTGACGGTCGCCGTCGGCGCGGTACGCATCTTCCAGCTACGCCGCGCGGCGAAGAAGAACCTCAAGGGCGGCGTGTAGCCGTCTCACTGGATCGACACCAACTGGTCGATCGAGTCGCGCGGCAGATCGCCGTCGACCGTCGCGGTGACGGTCATGTTGTTCACCGTGATCGCGCCCTTGTGGTTGTCGAGCCATGCGGTGTCCGCGGCATCGCGTCCCGTGGCGATGCGGACCAGGCACTGGCGCGGCGCCAGCAGGGTGGCGTCGACCACCCGCCATTGACCGTCGACGAACGCCTCGGCCACGGCGTGGAAGTCCATCGGCTGGCACCCCGGCGCGTACACCGACACCAGCCGCGCGGGCACGTTCACCGCCCGCAGAAGCGCGACCACGAGATGCGCGTAATCGCGGCAGACACCTTCGCCGGCGAGCAGCGTGTCGGCCGCTCCGTCGATCGGATCGCTGGAGCCGGGGACGTAGTTGAGCCGGGACCCGACCCAGGAGGACACCTTCTCGAGGATCGTGGCAGTGTCGGCAAGATCACCGAACTCCGTCGCGGCGAAACCGAAGAACTTGTCGGCCTCGGCGTACCGGCTGGGCCGCAGATAGGTCGAGAAATCGATGTCGCGCAGCGGCGGCGGGTCCGCCTGCCCGACGACGCTGGCCGAGTAACTGACCTTCAGATTGCCCTTGGCGACCTCGAGCGTGTGGATGCGGTTGCCGTGTTCACCCGCGATCTCCTTGATGTCACCCGAGGGAATCTCCTTGCCGTCCAACACGAATGACAGGGATTCGGTGATCTCGACGCCCGACTGCGGGGCGACGGCGATCTGGAATTCGAGCGTCGTGGGCGCAGTGATCTCCACGTCCAGCTCCGCGCCGACATCACGTTTCATGGCGGTGGGCCTTCTTGTCGGGTCGCGATGGTGAGCGGGCGGGGCGATCGTTTGGGGCACGCGCTTCTCTACCCAGGGTGAGCTGCGACGAAACCCCAGCCTAGGCCAGCTCCGCCAACCCTGCAGCGATCAACGGAGGGACGGCCTCGCCGACCTTGTCCGTCTCGTCGGTCACGCCGGCCTCGCGGGAGCGGTAGGCGATGCCCGCGCCGATGATCGCGAGCTTGAAGTAGGCCAGCGCCATGTAGAAGTCCCAGTCGTGAAGATCCTGCCCCGCGGCGCGGGCGTACTTCTCGGCCAGCGCATCCGGGTCCGGGATCAGCTCCGAGGCCCACGCCGCGTCGGCGTGCACGTAATGGAACGTGGGATGCCGGTAGACGCACATCAGCGCCGCATCGCTGATCGGGTCGCCGAGCGTGGACATCTCCCAGTCCAGCACCGCCACCACCCGGGTCGGATCGTCGGCGTCGAGGATCGTGTTGTCGATGCGGTAGTCGCCGTGCACGATGGCCGACCGGCTGTGCGCGGGGACCGCCTCGGCGAGCTTGGCGTGCAGCCGCTTGACGTCCGCGTCGCACGGGTCGTCCGGGCGCTTGACCAGTTCCCACTGCGACCCCCAGCGCCGCACCTGGCGCTCCAGGTACCCGGTGGGCTTGCCGAAGTCGCCGAGTCCGACGGCGTCGGGGTCGACCGCGTGCAGGTCGGCCAGCACCCCGATCAGCGCGTCGACGCACGCCTCGATGGTGTCCCTGCCGCCGAGCGCCTCGAGCTGGCCGGTGTGGCGCACCACCCGGCCCGGCACGTACTCGACCATCTGGAACGGCGCACCGAGCACGGAGTCGTCGTTGCGCATCGTCACCGCGCGGGCGACCGGCACCGCCGTGTCGGCCAGCGCCGCCACCACCCGGTACTCGCGGGCCATGTCGTGCGCCGACGGGGTCAGCCCGTGCAGCGGCGGCCGCCGCAGCACCCACTTCGACGCATCGTCGAAGACCAGGAACGTCAGATTCGACCGGCCGCCGGACACGAGCTCGGCGCGGAGTTCGCCGTCGCGAGGCACCCCGGAGTCACGCAGGTGCCGGTCCAGGGCGGCCAGATCGAGGCCCTCGAGGTCAGTCACGGGAACTTGTCTACCACCGGTGGTTCCGGGGCAATAAGTCCCATACGTGTTCGGTGCCGTTGACGCTCGCGACCGAGAGCCGTCCGGTGCGCGAGGACAGCAGCCGCGTCACCGATGCGTAGTCGACGTGGAACGACAGCAGCCGTTCGGTGCCCAGGATCGCGTGCAGCAGCACGTTGATCACACCGCCGTGGCTGAACACCGCGACCGTGTCGTCGTGGTCGGCCGCCTGCACGAGGTCGTCGATGCCGGCGGTGATGCGGGCGCGGAAGGCGTCCTCGTCGACGCCGCTCGGGAGATGGCCGTCGATCAGCCGCTGCAACTCCTGCGGGTTCTCCTTCGCGATCTGCTCGATCGGGATGTAGTGCGGGAGGTCGCGGTCGTACTCGGCGAGCCGGTCGTCCACCTCGATCGGCAACCCGAGCTTGTCGGCCAGCGGCCGGCCCGTCTCGATGGCCCGCACCTGCGGGCTGCTCACCAGCCTGGTGATCGGGAAGCGGGCCAGCGCATCGGGCAGCCGCGCCGCCTGCGCGGCACCTTCGTCGGACAGTCGGGGATCCGAGCCCTCCCCGGGCTCGCTGCGCAGTGGTAGCGCATGTCGGACCAGAAGCAGTTGCACCGTGCCACCATAGGGCGCGTGTCAGGTTATGCCGATTCGCTGTTCGATCTCACCGACCGGGTGGTGCTGGTCACCGGCGGCAGCCGCGGTCTGGGACGGGAGATGGCGTTCGCGGCGGCGCGGTGCGGCGCCGACGTCGTCATCGCGAGCCGTAAGTACGACGCGTGCGTGGCCACCGCCGAGGAGATCGCCGCCGAGACCGGCCGGGCCGCGTTCCCGTACGCGGTGCACGTGGGCCGGTGGGACGAGCTCGACGGCCTGGTCGACGCCGCCTACGACCGGTTCGGCCGGGTCGACGTGCTGGTCAACAACGCCGGCATGTCGCCGCTCTACGACACGCTCGGCGATGTCACCGAGAAGCTGTTCGACGCGGTGATGAATCTGAATCTCAAGGGCCCGTTCCGGTTGTCGGCTCTGGTCGGTGAGCGCATGGTGGCCGCCGGCGGCGGCTCGATCATCAACGTCAGCACACACGGATCGCTGCGGCCGGACCCGTCGTTCCTCCCCTACGCCGCGTCGAAGGCGGGGCTGAACGCGATGACCGAGGGACTCGCCAAGGCGTTCGGTCCGACGGTGCGCGTCAACACGCTGATGCCCGGCCCGTTCCTCACCGATATCAGCGCGGCGTGGAACCTGTCCGGAGACAACCCCTTCCGGCACTTCGCGCTGCAGCGCGCCGGTCAGCCCAGCGAGATCGTCGGCGCCGCTCTGTTCCTGATGTCGGACGCGTCGAGCTTCACCACCGGATCGATCGTCCGCGCCGACGGCGGGATGCCCTAGGGCATTCGGGCGGCCTCGGCGATGTGGGCGTCGAAGCCACACGTGGCCGCCATCTGCCGATACCGGGCCAGGTGATCGCGGTACTCGCCCTCTGCTCCCGTCTGCCTCGCCAGCAGCGCCCGTAACCGAAGAACAGGAAGGCGATGCAGAACGAATCCGACATCCGTCGGCACCATCGACAATCGTTCGATCGCTCCTCGAGCCGTCTCGAGATCGTGCCGCTGGCCGCGACGCAGCAACGCTTCGACGACCACCGACGTGGCAGGACCACGGTACGCCATCTCGCCGCTGGTGAACTGCTCGTCAAGCACGCCCTTGGCGAGGTCGAGCGCCCCATCAGGGTCGTCCGCCTCGAGCCGCTCACGCGCCAGTTCGATATCGCACAGCCGACGCAACGTGAAAGTCAGCCTGTCGCGCACTATCAGTTCGCGCGCCGTCTGCAGCGCCTCGATCCCGACCGAACCATGGTTCTCGGGCGTATGTAGCAGACACATTGCCCGGTTCATGTACGAGAAGGCAAGTGCGGCATTATCACCCGACTGCTTCGCGACCTCCACAGACTCCTCCGTCATGGACATGTCGCTCGAATCGGGAAGTGCTGCACCGTGCGCGACGGCGCCGGAAAACCGGTACAGCTGTGTCACGATCCTCGTGGCCGCGTCGAACGATCGGGCCATTGCGATCCCGCGCTGTATATCGGTGCGCCACCCAGGCTGACCCAACACCATCGATGACACTCCCCGTAGCGAGGTGGCCCACGCAAGCGGGGAACCGAGCACCAGGTTGCCCATCTCGAGGTCGCCGTCAGCCAGGTCGATGATGCGCTGCGCGAGCCGTCGGCTCTCAATCGCTTGCCCGGCTTCCCACTTCGCCTGTGCTGCGCCGTAGAGAAGGCCGACGGTCATGGTCGGATCGCCGATCGACTCGAGCAGTGTGGCGAGTTCGGACGCCGTCTCTGCGGACTCCTGGTGACGCGAATTGAAGGTGAGAGTGTTGAGATAGCCCGCCATTCCGACGGCCAGCGACCGCTTGTCGTTCGCCTGCGACGTCAGGCTGCGCAACTCCTCGAATCCCGTGGATTCGGGATCGCCTCCTACGCGGAAAGCTGTGCCACACAATAGTGCCCGAGTCTCGATCCTCATCGCCAGAGCATCTGCGTGACCGTTCGGCAATTTGTGGGCGATCCGCGCAGCCTGCTCCCAAGCGCCGCGCGAGGCTCGGATGTCGCGCGCTCCGAACCATTCCGCGGCGCGCATCGACCAGGTGTATGCCTCTTTCCAGGTGCCGGCCGACTCGTACTGGGTGGCGATCGCGGCGGCGCCTTCACCGGTGGCTGCCGCATCCGTCTGTTCGATGATGACCGCCGCACGTCGGTGCAGTTCCGAGCGCGCCGACTTGAGCTGCGACTCGTATGCCACCTTCTGCGTGAGGGGATGATGGAAGGCATACTCGCCATCGCCCGCACCATGAAGCACATCGACGAGCTGACCTTCGACCAGCGGTTTCCAGTCGGCACTGCCCACGAGGCGCTCAACCAGATCCGCGCGGAACCGCACACCCATCACCGCCGCGGCGTTGAGCGTGCGCTTGGCAGTCGCGTCGAGCCGATCGATCCGGGCACCGATAGCGGCTTGCAGCGTGGCCGGCACCTGCACATCGTCGACTTCCCGGTCGCAGGTGTAGTTGCCCGAGGTTCCCGCGATCTCGCCCCGCTCCGCAAGATCGCGGATGATCTCCTCGGCACAAAACGGGATTCCCGCCGCACGGTGCACGATGACCGCCACGAGTCCGTCGACCGAGGGATCCGCACCGAGGAGTTCTCTGACCAACTCCTGTGTGTCCACATCGGGAAGCGGGGCGAGCTCTATCGTCGTCGCGCCGTCGATCCGGGACAAGGCTCCCCGGTACTCGGGGCGATACGTGATCAGGATCGTCGCCTTCGCCCGGATGATCGCTCGACCGAACTCCGCAAGCATGGATTCGCTGACCTCATCGATCCAGTGGACGTCTTCGATCACGTAGACAGTGGGTCGTGACCTGGCCAGCGAGATCTTGCTCATCAAGTCGATGAGCCGTCGCCGCCGCGCATCGGGACTGACGTCGGGTAGCGGCATGTCCGTCTCGCCGATTCCGAGCATGTCGTACAGCAGCAACAGATCCTGGTCGTCGGCATCGTCGATGTCCGCACGAACCATCGATCGCGCCGCAGTCGGTTCGACGCCGCCGATTGCGAACACTGCTCGCAGCAGACGCGAGATCACATTGAACGAGATCTCGCGTGCGTGTGACTCACAGTAGGTGAAGAAGACATCGAATCCGCGCTGCGTCGCGGCGCTCATCGATTCCTGGACCAACCGGGTCTTACCGACGCCCGGTGTCCCCTGCACTGTGACGACGCCGCCGACTCGATCGCGCGCATCTTCGAGAACGCCTGCGATGCAACGATTCTCGGACATTCTCCCGACAAGGCGCGAACGTCGTCGGGTCATTTCACGTTCGACCACCGCAGACAGGAGTCGGTGGACGGGAACCGGTTGGTCGGAGCCCTTGATGCGTGCGAGCTCTCGGGGGCCGAGGTGAAAATCGCCTTCGACGAGTCGGGCAGTCGACTCGCTGAGCATGACGCCGCCGGGTCCGGCGACAGACTCCATGCGCTGCGCCATCCCCACATGGCCCCCCATGGCCGTGTAGGCGACCGGAGCCGAACCGACATCACCGGCGATGACGAGGCCGGAGTTGAGTCCGATCCGTAAGCGCAGCACCATCCCCGCGCGGTCCAAGACCGTCGAATCCATGCGTGCGGCCTCGGCTTGGATGTCCAGGGCGGCAAGACATGCGCGGCGGGCATGGTCCTCGAGTGCATTCGGTATGCCGAACAAGGCCATGATTCCGTCACCGGTGAACTGATTCAGATCACCGCCATAGCGACGAACCACTGCGCCACAGGTGTCGACCAATTCGGTCATCAACTCTCTCAGCGCTTCGGGGCCCAGCGCCCCCGCGATCTCCATCGACCGGACCACGTCAGCGAAAAGAACCGTGACCTGCTTGTATTCAGCGCCCGACGGCCGAGTGATCGGGGCGCCGCAGTTGTCACAGAATCGGGCGTTCTTCCGCGGCTCGACTCCGCAATGCCGGCAAGCGGTCGGAACAGTCGTCATAACCCAGCACTCGCACGTTCAGGGCCCTCTGGTGGACGCAACGATAGACCTCGTCACGGCGTGACGATGTCGAACCCGGGATCGGGCCTGTCCAGCACACCGACCAGCGCGGTCAGTACCTCGGCGTCGCCGGTGATCTCGACGCCCGGTGATGTGGCGTCGCCGGCTGCCAGGCTGAGCAGCCGCACCTTGGTCGCCAGCCGGATCGTGGCCTGCGCCGTCTGCTCGTCGGCGTCGACCTTGCGGTACACCAGCACGCCGTTGCGCAGCGTCAGCCGGTAGTTGGTGGCGGTGTCTTCGAAGGTGACGTCGATCGCGAGGTCGAGATCCCAGGCCCGCGGCCCGTTCACGCTGATGGCCAGCACATCGAACATCTGCTCGGGCGACAGCTGCGCGGCCATCGTGGTCGACGTCGTGGTCGGGGTGCCGAAGTTGCCGTCGCGCAGTTCGGTGGCGCCGGCCAGGAAGAAGTTGCGCCAGGTCGCGGTCTCGGACCCAAAGGCCAGCTGCTCCAGGGTGTCGGCGTAGAGCTGCCGGGCACCCTGATGGTTCTCGTCGGTGAAGACCGCATGATCGAGAAGCGTTGCCGCCCATCGGAAGTCGCCGTCATCGAAGGCCTGCTGTGCCAGCTCGACGACGCGGTCGAGGCCACCCATCGCCGCGACGTAACGCGGGCCGATGGCTTCGGGTGGATGCGGCCACAACCGCCCGGGGTTGCCGTCGAACCACCCCATGTAGCGCTGATAGACCGCCTTGACGTTGTGGCTGACCGAGCCGTAGTAGCCGTGCGCGTGCCAGGCCCGCTCGAGCGCGGGTGGCATCGCGAACGTCTCGGCGATCTCGATACCGGTGTAGCCCTGGTTGAGCTGGCGCAGCGTCTGGTCGTGCAGGTAGGCGTACAGATCCCGTTGCAGCGACAGGAATTCGACGATGCGTTCCTTCCCCCATGTCGGCCAGTGGTGGGAGGCGAACACGACGTCGGCGCGGTGGGCGAAGGTGTCGATCGCCTCGGTGAGGTAGCCGGCCCAGCCGTGCGGGTCGCGCACCAGCGCACCGCGCAGCGTCAGCAGGTTGTGCAGATTGTGCGTGGCGTTCTCGGCCATGCACAGCGCGCGGTACTTCGGGAAGTAGAAGTGCATCTCGGCCGGCGCCTCCGTGCCCGGTGCCATCTGGAACTCGATCTGGACCCCGTCGATCGTGTGGGTCTCCCCCGTCTCGCGGATGTCCACCGTCGGCACGATGATCGCGACCTCGCCCGTCGACGGCGTCTGGCCCAACCCGCAGCCCACCTGCCCCTGCGGTCCGCGCTCGAGCACGGCGCCGTACATGTACCCGGCGCGCCGCGCCATCGCGGTTCCGGCGTAGACGTTCTCCTGCACCGCGTGTTCGGTGAAGCCCTCGGGCGCCAGCACCGCGACCTTCCCTGCGTCGACGTCGGCCTGGGATGTCACCCCGAGAACACCACCGAAGTGGTCGACGTGGCTGTGGGTGTAGATGACCGCGACGACGGCGCGGTCCCCCCGGTGCCGGCGGTAGAGCGCCAGGGCCGCGGCCGCGACCTCGGTCGACACCAGCGGATCGATCACGACGATGCCGGTGTCGCCCTCGACGAACGTGATGTTGGACAGGTCGAATCCGCGCACCTGATAGATGCCCTCGACCACTTCGTAGAGGCCCTGCTTGGCGACCAGCTGGGACTGCCGCCACAGGCTGGGATGCACGGTGGTGGGCGCGTCACCGTGCAGGAAGTCGTAGACGTCGTTGTCCCAGACGACGCGGCCGTCGGCGGCGGTGATCACGCAGGGCTGCTGTGCGGCGATGAAGCCGCGGTCCGCGTCGGCGAAGTCTCGCGTGTCGTCGAACGGCAGGCTCCCCAGATGCGCGCGGTGGGCGGCTTCGATCGTCGGGGTCGGTGGCTTGTGCTCCATTCCGCAGAGACTGCCACGGCGACACCGCATCCGGTGGTTGACTGGACCGATGGATGTCCGCCGAGTCGTCACAGGCCACGATGCGTCCGGGAAGTCGGTGTTCGTCAGCGACGAGACGGTCGCGCCGCGCACGCCGGTCCTGCTGCCCGGATCCGAGTTCACCATGCTCTGGGGCGGCGACGAGACCCCGCACTTCCCCGACGACGGGTCGATGCCGAACTGGCGCACCTACTTTCCGCCGATCGGCGGGTTCCGGTTCTCGATGTTCACGCTGCCGCCGGGCACCGCGACGGCCAGGACGGACGACCTCACCACCGAGGAGGCGATCGCCGACGGGGAGGCGAAGCTGCCCGGGCTCCTCGGCTACATGGAACTCGACGACCCCGGCATGCACACCACCGACACCATCGACTTCGAGGTGGTGCTCGAGGGCACCGTCATCCTGGAACTCGACGACGGCGCCGAGGTGACGCTGCAGCCCGGGGACACGGTGGTGCAGAACGGCACCCGGCACCGGTGGCGCAACCCCGGTGACGTCCCGGCCCGGCTCGCGCTGTTCGTCTGCGGAGCCGAGCACGACAACGTCACCCGTCCCGGCTGAGCCACTGCGCGGCACGCCGTTTCGACGCCCGGGACAGCCAGGCGTCCTGGATCAGCTCGCGCAGCTCGGTCACCCCGATCTCACCGAGCCGGCTCGCGCGCACCAGCACCGACGGGTGCCCGTCGAAGTGCGACGTGGTGAAGAACGGTGAGTCCGGGTCCTGCGTCAGCGCCAGCTTGTCGGCCTCGGACTCGACCCAGATCACGATCACGTCGGGATACTTCTCGCCGGTGTCGGGGTCGACGGCGTCCGGTCGCGGGGTCCGGAAGAACACGAACGACTTCCCGCCCACCTGGTAGATCGGGTTGCCCGCCCGCGGGCCCACGATCGTGGTGACGTGCGGCATCCCCGCGGCGATCGCGTGGACGTCGTCGACGGTGGCCGGCCGGTCACTCACGGCGGGGCACCCGGTGCAGTTCCACGTCGGTCAGCGCGCCGTCGGCGGCCGTCGCGGTCATGTAGGTGCAGTGCGGCTGGCGGCGCCGGTCGGTGGGCGAACCCGGATTGAGCAGCCGCAGACCGGTTTCCGCGGTGGTGTCCCACGGGATGTGACTGTGCCCGAAGACCAGCACGTCGGTGTCGGGGTAGGCCCTGGCCATCCGGGCCTCGCGGCCGGCGGCGCCGCCGGTCTCGTGGGTCACGGTGAAGCGGAGCCCGCCGAGTTCGACGTCGGCCCGTTCGGGCAGCCGGCGGCGCAGTTCGTCGCCGTCGTTGTTACCCCAGCAGGCCACGAGGCGCCGGGCGCGGGTCTCGAGCACGTCGAGCAGTCCGGGCTCCACCCAGTCCCCGGCGTGGATCACCACATCGGCGGCGTCCACCGCGTCCCACACCTGCGGCGGTAGGTCGCGGGCCCGCTTCGGGACGTGCGTGTCGGCGATCAGCAGAAGGCGCACGTCACCAGACTAAAGACGTCCGGGCCGCGCGAAATTGGCGCACGGACCCCCCTGCGCGGCCCCATAGGCTGCTTCGCGTGGGGCGTTCGGTCGAGGTGGTGGTGTCGGAGTTGCAGGCGGCGGCGGAGCGCCTGCGTGATGCCGGTCAGCGGCTGCAGGACGGCCTGTCCGGGGTGGACCTCGAGACCCGGCAACTGCTGGAGTCCGGCTGGAAAGGCGATGCGGCCTCGGCGTACGGGCCGGCGTGGGATCAGTGGCACACCGGCGCGGGTCAGGTGATCCGCGGCCTGCAGACCATGGCCGACCTGCTGAACCTCGCCGGCAAGGAGTACGCCAAGACCGATGAGCAGTCCGGCGAGGCGTTGGGCGCGACGATGCAGGGCGGGGGCTCTCCGGGCGGTGGCGGAGGGGGCGGCGGCAGTGTGCCGGGCGCGCCGAGTGCCGGGCTGCCGGCGCCCGTGGCCGACCTCGCGCAGCAGATGAACCTCGACCAGCTGTCGTCGGCGGGCCAGTCTGCGGGGTCGGTGCCCGGTCAGCTCGGCGGGCTCGTCGCGCAGGCCACCCAGATCGCGGGGGAGGTGGCTGGACAGGTGACCCAGATGGTCGAGGGTGCGATCCAGAGCGGCCAGGAGCCGCCCGAGCCCTCGGACCGGGAACCGGAAGACCGGAACCGATGACCGCACTCGTGGTGGATTTCGCCCAGCTGCGTGCGGCGATCACCCACATGGAGGACTTCGGCCGGGACGTCACCGAGATCCTCGCCGACATCGAGCACACGATGGCGGCTCTGCGCGGGTCGTGGCAGGGCGACGGGTCGGACGCGCAGACCCAGGCCCAGCAGCAGTGGGACGACGGCGCCGAGCAGATGAAGGAGGCCCTGTCGGCGCTGCAGAAGGTCGCCGACGCGGCGCACAAGAACTACACCGACGCGGTCACCAAGAACGGACAGATGTGGCAGACGTGACCGCTGGAGGGGCTGCGGGTGCGCATCGAGGTTGATCCGGAGGCGCTGATCGCCGCGGGTCGACAGACCGGGGCGCTGGGCGGCCAGCTGGCGCGGCTGTCGGATGCGTTGGGCGCGGCGCTGGGCGGCGGCATCTCGTCGGGCATGGATGCGGCGGGGCTGAACTTCGGCATGAAGTACGGCCGTCAGGCCGGCGAGTTCACCTCCGCGGTCGCCGACGCGGCGAACGCCTTCACGTCGGTGGGAATGCTGTTGGAGGCGAGCGGCTTCAACTACCGCAACGCCGACGCCGCGTCGACCATCGGGGGCGCCGGGCCGTCGGGCGGCGTCGGCGGCGACCCCGGCAAGGCGCTGCCCGCGCACGTGCCGCCGGGACCCAACGGTGTCACCGTGCCCCCACCGTCGAAGTGGTATCTGATCCAGCCGCTGCTGCAGGTGCTTCCCGGGCTCGGCCCGGTGGCGGGGATCGCGATGACGTGGCCGTCGGGCAACGCGGCGATGATGGGCGTGACCGCGACGCAATGGCGCAACTTCGCCACCGGGTTCGCGTTGATCGAGCCGCAGCTGACCGGCATCAAGGCTGCCGTCGCCGCCCAGCAGATCCCCGAGCGCGCAGCGATGACGACCGCGCTGGAGAGTCTGGGCACGGCGATCTCCTCGCTGGCCGACGTGAGTTCATCGGTGGCGCAGTCCATCACGGATTTTGCGTCCGGTGTCCAGGAGACCCAGGACGCCATCCGGCGGTTGCTGGACCGGCTGTCCCTGGACGGTCTGTGGGACACGGTGACCAGCTTCCTCACCGGCGAGGGCGACGACATCCTGCGCGAGGTCGCCCACGATGTGGGCACGGTGCTGCACAACTTCCAGCAGCAGGTCAAGGGCATCGTCGGACTGCTCGACGAGCTGACCGTGCTCATCGGTGACGCGGCGACGGCGTTCCAGAAGTGGATCCGCCCGATCCTGGTGGAGCACTTCGGCGACCGGGCGGGCAACGCGCTGGCCAACGCGGTCACGTTCTACACCGACGTGCAGGTGGGTGCGGTCACCGGGCTGATCGGCACGGTGTCCGGGGTGGTCGCGATGGCCGACCCCGACACGTGGAAGGGCATGGCCGAGATGGCCCTGTCGGTGGCCAAGGACCCGTCGTCCCTGCCCGGGGTGCTGGCCAACATGGGCAAGGAGTTCGTGGCGTGGGACAAGTGGTCCGGCGATCATCCCGGCCGCGCCGCCGGTGAGGCCGCGTTCAACATCGGGTCGCTGTTCGTGCCCGGCGGTGCGCTGTCGAAGACGGGCAGCGTCGCCAAGGGACTGAACCTGAGCCGCCGCGTGCTGGAGGAGGGCCGACTGCCCGGTGTCCGTGAGCTCGGCAGCTGGACGCGAGGGACGCCCAGTCCGATTGAGACACCGCGGGTTCCGGAGTTCCGTCCCACAGCACCGGGGGGCATACCGCCGGTGCGGCCCGAGGGAATTCCAGGAGGTGCCGGGCCGGGCACGCCGGGTGCGGGTGCGGCTCCTTCGGGCGGAGGTCCCTCAGGCGGCGGGCCTGCGCGCACCGGTGAGCCACCCGCTTCCGGAGGACGGCCGTCCGGTTCCGGCGCGGAAGGTGGCGCCGGCCCGCGGGCACCGGTAGATCAGGCGGGAAGGGGCGTATCAGGCACGGAAGCGGCTCCTCGATCGGGGTCGACTACGGCTTCGCCGAGCCCTGCACCCGAGTCACCGGGCCAGCCTCCGTCAGTCGGCGGACCGGCGGAAGGAACCGCGTCGGCAGGTACTCACGACGGTGGACAGCCCCAGTTCTCAGGAGTCCCCGAACACTCGTCGTCCGACGCTCCCGGCAGCCACGATGTGGGAAGCCCGGCCTCAGACGGGCAACATCCTGGCTCACCCGACGAGCCAGGAACCAACGGCAACGACTCACATTCCCCGCACAACGGGGGCTCCGGAGATGAGCATTCACGGGTGTACTCGCTGATGGACGGCAGTAGTCACACGACGTCCTTCGCTCCCGAGCAGCTCATGGACAACCACCGCGTAGACGAGGCGCTCGCAGCACACGGTGTGAGCAAGAGTGACTTCGTGGATCTGGTCAACACCCCCACCGATGCCCTGACACCGGATCAACGCCACCTGCTGAACACCGTGCGCGACGCGCTGCCCGCACCCACAGCTGACACCGTGATGCAGAAGGTCATCCCGCCGGGCTTCTTCGATGCCGATGGGAATTTTGCACAGAGCCGAGCCGACGACTACATCCGCGGCGACGCCGGATTCGAGGCCAGCGCGGTACGGGGGGCGGTCACGGTGGCCGGCGACACCGCACACCTCTCAACGCCGGCGGAGATCTACGACCACCTTCGTCTGGATTACAGGGATTCGCCGTTCGCACAACACGATCCCGGAACTCACGTCATCCGCTTCCAGGCCGACGCTGAATACGACTGGTCGTACGAGGTGCCGAGAAAGTCCTCCATGGGAGGGGACGAACATTTCGACTCTTGGGATGAGCCATTCACCGGCAACGGATTCACGAAGTCAGGCGACGATGTCATTCCAGAGTATGTCGCCGAGGAGATCACCATGCGAGACGGCGCTGAGATGTGGGAGGTTCTCGATGATGGAACGCAACGCTTGGTGGCCGTGCTCCAAGGCAACAATTGGATACCGCAGGGGCGATCATGAATGAAGTGCCAGTGAGTGGCCCTATGGCCACGTATCGAGGTCGACAACTTCCCATCGCATTCAGCGGTGACGACTGGGTCGCGTTGCGTGCTTCACCGGGACAGGACATTCCCGAAGGGTTCGAATTCGGTGAGTCCTCGGTTGGGCAAGGCCGTCGAGAACCGTGGGTCAAGGTTCCCCGATCGTCACTGGACGAAATCGTTCACCGCCGAGTGACGGGGACAATTGCGGGACATCAGGTGACGTTGCGTCAGCGTATGCCCGACGGTCGGATCAGAGTCACATTCCTCGGCTCACCTGCGGTTGCGCAGGCGATCGGTTTGGACGGTGACCAATACATGGGGTGGACAGGATTATTCGCACCTGAGGACTTCGACAGCATCGAGGTGGAGGAAACCCGTCGTGCCTGAACGGCTCGTACTACAGAAGTTGCTCAACTCTGCCCTCGCAACGGCCATCGTCGAAACCGGGGACGACCAGGTCGGCGGCTTCGTCACAGATGCCGTGACGGTCGCCGATCTACGCACCCCACAACAACTTCTGGCCGCCTACGGTGTGGAGGGAGCGCCACAGTTCGTCGACGTCGTCCGCTTCGAGCAACCCCGTCTCGCATCGTTGCGACCACCCAGCGACGCACCGCGCCCGTGGCCCACGTTCTCGAACGGCTTCCTTCGCGGCGACTCTCTCGCACGAGTCTGGACCATGAGCCGAGCCCGATATCCCTACGGATCTGAGTACTGGCGCCTTCGATCCGACGGCGAGCAGAAGGTTCTCTCCCGATACGAAGGGGTTGCCCGCGGCTGGCTCAACGCGAAGCAGTGGCGCCCCCCGAGCCCGATGGTCGGAACACTTGCGCGTTGGCGCGGTCGTGAATTCTTCGCCGATGTCGTCCAAGAAAGCGTCCAACTGACAGCCATCAACGACGAAGGCCTGCCTGGGTTTCAGCCCGTCCGCCCCAATGTGTGGTCAGCGAGCGTGCCGCTGACCGATACCGAGATCTTCGAGCGCGTCTACACGGCAGAACTCGACGGCATCCCCGTCCGCATCGTACGAACGTCGGGGAGAACCGCTGAACTCCTCCTGCTCACCGATGACCCCGACAGTGCCCGCCGGGTGGGCGCCGGCTTGGTCGAATCAGGCGTTTACGAGGTGGTGGTCGATTCCGCCCGGCTGGCGAACACCCGCGGCGTCGAGAACCAGTTGGCGGGGTGAGACATTGGAGGCTAGACGGCCAGCGGGATTCCTCGCCCCGGGAATGTCTGTCCACGGTCTTGTGCTGATCGAGGTTCGAGACCCAACTCTTTGATTCTGGCGATCAGCGGCCACGCAGACTCTTCATGGCGGGTGATCAACCCTAAGCCGACAGTGCCGGTACCTTCACGTTCGGTACCGAGCGTGACGACAGCTTCACACTCGTCGCGCAACGCTCGCGCGGCTACGAGCCCGTCACCCAGCCGAGCACCGTCAGGCCGAACACCCCGAACAGCAGCAGCGTGCCTGCCACATCGGACACCGGGTTCGACCCCACCCCCGCCGTCACCACTCCGAGCACCACCGCGAGTACCACGAAAGTCGCCCGCACACCGAGCAGAAGTCGTTGCCGCACAACACAAGCCAGCACCGGAACCGGTACCGTCCGCACCACCCAGACCAACGGCACCGCCAGCGCCACCCCCAGCACCCCCGCTACGATCCGCGGGATCACCGTCGGCAGCGCGTCATCGTGCGCGGCCATCACCACGATCAGCGCGACCGCCAGGAACACCACCGACGCCGTCGCCATCCGCAGGACCCGGGTCACTGCCAGGCCGATGTTGTCGATCGCCAACGGCCTCAACGCCGGTTCCAGTCGCACCGATGCCAACAACCCGCGCACCGCCTGCGTCAGCGTTCCCCACCGCAGCCTGCTGACACCCAGATTGTGTGTTGCCAGAGCATGATTCGGCGAGAGCCTCAACGCCTCCAGGTACTGCGCCTCGGCAGCCGCCGCGCCCCACGTCGACCGATAGATGTCGCCGCGTAACACCAGCGCGTCCGCGTTCGACGAGTCCAGTCGCAGCGCCTCGTTGACCACCGCCAACGCCTGGGCGCCCTGCCCGGACTCGTGCAACAGGCCGGCGTAGGTGTACTGCGCCGACGCCGACAGCGGGTGTTCGCTGAGCATCCGCCACGCCATCGTCAGTGCGTCGGCGGTCCGGCCCTGCCGGCTCAGCGCGAGCGTGTAGAGCCGCATCGCGTGTTCGTTGTGTGGATCCGCGGTCAGCGCCGCCCATGCGGCCGCGACGTCGCTGGCTCCCCCGGTGTCGGACATCACCGGACATGTTAATCGGGCCCCAGCACGGCGAGACGCACCAGTTTCAGGTGCGCACGTCCGCCACGTCGAGGCGGGTCACGTCGCCGTCGTCGGGACCGTGCGTACGTCCGGCGTGCGCCTCGGCGCGCATCCGCTCCACCATGTGGGGGTAGTGCAGCTCGAACGCCGGCCGCTCCGAACGGATCCGGGGCAGCTCGGTGAAGTTGTGCCGCGGCGGCGGGCATGACGTCGCCCACTCCAGCGAATTGCCATAACCCCACGGATCGTCCACCGTCACCGGCTCGCCGTACCGCCAACTCCTGAAGATGTTCCAGACGAACGGGATCATCGAGACGCCGAGGATGAACGACCCGATCGTCGAGACGATGTTCAGCGTGGTGAACCCGTCGGTCGGCAGATAGTCGGCGTAGCGACGCGGCATGCCCTCGTCACCGAGCCAGTGCTGCACCAGGAACGTGGTGTGGAACCCGATGAACGTCAACCAGAAGTGCACCTTGCCCAGCCGCTCGTCGAGCAGCCGGCCCGTCATCTTCGGGAACCAGAAGTAGATGCCCGCGTACGTGGCGAACACGATGGTGCCGAACAGCACGTAGTGGAAATGTGCCACCACGAAGTACGAATCCGTCACGTGCATGTCCAGCGGCGGGCTGGCCAGCAGCACGCCCGACAGGCCGCCGAGCAGGAACGTCACGATGAACCCGACGGAGAACAGCATCGGGGTCTCGAAGGTCAACTGCCCCTTCCACATCGTGCCGATCCAGTTGAAGAACTTGATGCCCGTCGGGACCGCGATCAGGAACGTCATGAACGAGAAGAACGGCAGCAGCACCGCACCGGTGGCGTACATGTGGTGCGCCCACACCGCCACCGACAGCGCCGCGATGCCCAGCGTCGCGTAGATCAGCGTCGTATAGCCGAACAGCGGCTTGCGTGAGAACACCGGGAAGATCTCACTGACGATGCCGAAGAACGGCAGCGCGATCACGTATACCTCGGGATGACCGAAGTACCAGAACAGGTGCTGCCACAACATGGCTCCGCCGTTGGACGGGTCGTACACGTGCGCACCCAGATGCCGGTCGGCGGCCAGGCCGAACAGGGCGGCCGTGAGGATCGGGAAGATGATGAGCACCAGGATCGAGGTCACCATGATGTTCCAGGTGAAGATCGGCATCCGGAACATCGTCATGCCCGGGGCGCGCACGCACACCACCGTCGTCACCATGTTGACCGCACCGAGAATGGTGCCCAGACCACCCACCCCGAGCCCGAAGATCCACAGATCGCCGCCGACACCGGGCGAGTGGACGGCGTCGGTCAGCGGCGAGTACGCGGTCCACCCGAAGTCCGCCGCGCCGCCGGGCGTGATGAAACCCGCCAGCGCGATCAGGGCCCCGAACAGGAAGAGCCAGAAAGAAAGTGCGTTCAGCCGAGGGAACGCCACATCAGGCGCGCCGATCTGCAGCGGCAGCACCAGGTTTGCGAAGCCGAACACGATCGGGGTCGCGTAGAACAACAGCATCGCCGTGCCGTGCATGGTGAACAGCTGGTTGTACTGCTCGTTGGACAGGAACTGCAGACCCGGCACCGCGAGCTCGGTGCGGATGAACAGCGCCATCAAACNCCGTGCCGTGCATGGTGAACAGCTGGTTGTACTGCTCGTTGGACAGGAACTGCAGACCCGGCACCGCGAGCTCGGTGCGGATGAACAGCGCCATCAAACCGCCGACCATGAAGAACACGAAGCACGCGACGCAGTACATGATCCCGATCAGCTTGTGATCGGTGGTCGTGACCAGCTTGTAGATCAGGTTGCCCTTGGGGCCCAACCGGGCGGGGAACGGCCTGCGCGCAACCAGGGTTTCCGGCTTCTCGACGATCGCCACGTGCGCAGTCAACAACGCCACCGCCCCGGCGAGTAGGGCCGAAAGTCGCTAGCTCAGCGACTCTTCAGCAAGTCCGCCGGTGTTTCGCCGCCCGACAGGCGCGCCGGGCGCGAGGATCAGGGGATGTCGGCATCCACGTGGGAACTCGTCGCCTGCGCAGTCCGAGGTCATGTCACGTACGCACCCGACGACGCGGCGCTCGCCGACCGGCTCAGCGGAACAACCGGCTTGGGCGAGGTCTGGCGCTGCCTGCGCTGCGGGGCGTTCGCCGTCGGGCCGCCGCACGGCCGGGGCCCGGCCGACCAGGCGCCTCTGGTGCTGCGCGGGAAGGCGCTGCGACAGGCAGTGATCGTGCGGGTGCTGGCGGTGGAGCGCTGGTTTCGCGCACTGCTGATCGGCCTCGCCGCATGGGCTGTCTGGACGTTCCGCGGTGCCCAGGGCTCGATCCAGGCCGCCGTCGAGCGGGACCTGCCTCTGGTGCGGGCGTCGGGGATCAAGGTCGACCAGATGACCCTCGTGCACGAGTTGGAGAAGGCACTGACCGCCAGGCCTTCCACACTCGCCCTGATCTTCTGCCTGCTCCTGGCATACGCCCTGCTCGAATTCGTCGAGGGACTGGGGCTGTGGATGATGGTCCGGTGGG
Source organism: Mycolicibacterium chlorophenolicum (assembly GCF_001044235.1). Classification (GTDB taxonomy): domain Bacteria; phylum Actinomycetota; class Actinomycetes; order Mycobacteriales; family Mycobacteriaceae; genus Mycobacterium; species Mycobacterium chlorophenolicum. Next base: position 178,007 of record NZ_JYNL01000064.1, read on the forward strand.
GTGAGTACTTCGCCGTGGTGGCGACGTCGGTGTTCCTGCCGTTGGAGGTGTACGACCTGGTCTCCAAGGGCGTCACCGTCACGCGTGTCGGCGCGTTCGTGATCAACGTGGCCGCTGTCGTCTATCTGCTGGTCTCGAAACGTCTGTTCGGTCTGCGTGGCGGCCGGAAGGCCTACGAGGAGGAACGGCGCGGTGAGCAGCTGCTCGATGTCGAACGAGCCGCGATGAGCGTCTGACGGCGCGAGGTCAGCGATTGGCCGACCCGCTCGGGACGGGCTCGCGCTCGACGTCGGAGGACCGGTCCAGCCACAGCACGACCACCATGTGCGGGACGGTGAGGGCCAGCAGCACCCGCAGCGCCTCGGCCACGGCCTCGGTCGGCTCCGGCGACGCGAGGGTGAACCAGCCCAGAGCGCCGATCGCCGTGAGCACGGCGAGCGACGGCAGCACGGCCAGTCGGGCCAACCGGTGCACCGCCGCGTGCCGGTGTCCGTCGGCGAGCAGCGCCGCGCACCCGGGTTCGACGGTCAGCAGTCGCGCGGCGTGCCGCAGCGCATGCCAGCCGCCGAACCACACCGCGAAGGCGACCAGCGGCGGGGCGAGGAAGCCCAGCGCGCCGATCAGCCAGAGGTCGAGCGCGATCACGCCGTGGCCGTCGCGCAGCGCCGCGGCGATCGCGACCGCGGCACACGCCATCCACCCCACCGTGATGCCGATCTGCAGCGGCGCCGCGGCGAGTAGCCGCGCCAGCCCCGGTGAGACGGCGGCCGCGACCGCGGAGAACTGCTCGCCGGAACGGGCCAGGGGCAGCGCCAGAGCGCCGCAGCCGGCGACGACCGTCGCCGCAGCGGTCAGCCGACCGGGCCGCCAGCCCGTCAGCCGGCGGCTCACCTCGAGTTCGCCGAGCCCGAAGTGCACCGCGCTGAGCGTGACGACCGCGACGAGCGCCGCCGGGCCGGCCCACCGCAGCAGCACCCACGCCACCGCGGCCACTCCGGCATAGGCCGCGACGACGGCGGTCAGCGACCGTCCCCGCGCCAGGCGGGTCGCCATCAGATGGTCGACCGCGCCGTGCGGCACGCCCGCGATCAACCCGAGGCCGACGATCACCAGCGCGAGCGACGACGACAGGGCGGGCACCCCGAACAGGTGCCCGCCCGTCGCCAGCACGGTGCCGACCGTCAGCCAGCGGGACCAGACCGCGGAAGTCGACAGCGCGCTGTGTGACATCGGCCTAGGCCGTGGTCGCCGTGGTGCCCTTCCGGCCCACCCCGACCGTGACCGGGGCCGCGCCGTTGCCGGCCACCACGACCCCTTCGTGCGCCTCGTTCTCCCGGTCGGCGAACTCGGCGTCGTCGGCGAACGACTTGAGCCGCGCGATCTTGTAGATCAACAGGCCGTAGAGCACCTTGGCCAGGATGTCGGCGACCGAGTAGCCACCCTGCTTGACCACCCACGCGGCCGCACCGTCGATGCCGAGCAGCGGCACGATGTAGGCGATCGGGTAGACACCCCAGGTGGCCAGCAGCAGGATCCGCATCCGGCTGACGGTCTTGCGCACCGCCGCCGGCTGACGGTCCAGCGAGCGGGTGAGCTCCACGAACAGCACGTACAGGATGTACAGGAACGGCACCGTGGACAGCAGCCCGAAGACGTTGCGGGTCAGGTCGTCGGAGCTGATCTCCCCGGGGTAGCCGAGCGCGATCATCAGTGCCGAGGCCGGGATGAGGCGGTAGAGCAGCGAGTTGCGCAACTTGCGCGCCAGTGCCAGCACGACGATGAGCTCGGCGAGCAGCAGCGGCACCGTCAGCAGCCAGTCGACGTACCGATACCCCTCGTTGAACGATTGGCCGGGGGCTTGGACGTAGGTTCCGCGTCCCCCGGCAGCGTCGGTCACGAAGGCGCCCTTGAACGATTCGAAGATACGGAAGTAGTGATAGGCCGCGATGCCGCACACGATTCCGGACATCACCAGCGCTTGGCGGTAACGGGGAAGCACCCGTGGCTGGACGGCGAACAGGAAGATCGCGCCGAACAGCTGGGCCGCGATCACCAGAGACAGCAGGTTGTAGACGGTGTCGAATTGGGCCTGGGTCAGTTCTTCAGGAATCATCTCTCACCTTTGAGTGGATGAAGCGGATGGGGCAGATCTGAAGGTACGGTATTGAACGATTCGTTCACTAGTGTTTATTTATGACGTTTTTGGACAATCCGTTCGTAAGTTAACTTTGTTGACAGCACAGCGCGAGGTCGAGCGACAGCTGGAGGTGAACTGCTCGCATGGCAGCCGGCACCGGCAGGAAGTCCGCGGCAGGTGAAGACTCCCGCGTCATCCGCACCCGCGCGGACGTCGCGCGGACCGCGCTCGACGTCCTGGTCACCGAGGGTTCCGACGCGCTGACCCATGCCCGGGTCGCGGAACTGGCCGGCTATTCGAAGACGACGCTCTACAGCCACTGGCCGTCGCGGTTCGACCTGCTCAAGACGGCCCTGGACGCCATCGGCGAACTCCCCCACCAGGAGCCCACCGGCGATCTGCGCGCCGACCTGATCGGGGAACTGAAGATGTTCCGGCAGGCGGTGGTCGATCGGCATCTCGACCGCGTGCTCTCGGCGATGGCGCAGTGGGCGTCGGTGGAGACGATGGCCGAGATCCGCGACGCCCTGAACAGCGAAGCTCAGCGTCCGATCCGCGGCATGCTCGAGGCGGCGTTCGAGGGAGCCCGCCTGGAGGCGGCGATCTCGATGCTGGCCGGAGTGGTGGCGTGCCCGTCACTGATGTTCGGCGCCGTGCCGGATGACGATGTCATCGAGGCGGCGGTCGACATCGTGCTCGACGGGAGGAAGACGAAGCGCGCCCGAAGGGATTCGAACCCCTAACCTTCTGGCGTGAGGATGCCGTACAGGTACATCCGTAATCGTCCGACAAAATGTGCTCTTAGCTCGCGTTTTGCCAATTACGCGTCCGCCTCTGTACGGGTGAATGTGCGGGAATCTGGGCGCGTTTGTATCAGGAAAGTGGCGACTCAGTGCTCCGACTAAATGTCGGTGTCCGGCGTTACAGTCACCGCCATGAGCACTGACATCAGTATGCAGACGACGACCATCGGCCACGCCGGACAGCCCACGCACTACCTACCCGGCCCCCGCCCCGACGATCTCCCACTCTCAGCCGGCGTGTGGGACATCGCCAAGAAGTACGGCAAGCAGTCCGAGGCTGTGGTCGTCGCCCTCTACGAGGCGGTCAAGAAACTCGAGGCCGCGCAGATCGGCGAGCAGTCGTGAGTGTTCCCCTCCACGATTACGTGGTGAAGTGGTGGGGCGGCCTCAACGATGAACAGCGGTCACGCGTGAAGCAAGCCGCCCAACGGGCCGGTGAGCAACACGACGTCAGCCTCGCCGGTGTCCAGGTGCTGATCGACACCCGCTGCCCGGTCGGACCTGTCGGGACGAAGTGGGACGAAAACCCCGAGTACGCCTGGACGTGGCCCGAGTCGCTGCGACAGTTCATCCTCGACCAGGAGTAGCTGCGCGCCGGAGGGTGAGCAGGGTGCAGGTACACGCTCCCGGGCAACCAACCCGATCATGGCGCGTCCTTCGCCGACGAAAGGCTCGGCGTTAACACCCGACCCGACCCGGTCTACGACCCCGACTTGCGGAACCGTTCGGGGTCGAACGCGACCACCTTGCCGTCCACCGGCGACGGACCCGAGGTCTGCTTGGCCGCCCGCAGGCGCACAATCTCGGCCTTCGCCCGCTCCAGCGCCGAATTCAAGTTCCCCCGAAGCTTCGGCTCAGCCTCGAACGTCTCCGACAGCAGCCGGTATCGCAGCTCCGCCTCGCCCAGATCGTCCTTGGCGGCCATCGCCGCGTTCAAACTGGCGTATTCGGCCATCTGAGGCCCCTTTCAGGATGTTGGGGGGAGGGGGTGGGGGTAGGCCACACACACATCGGCCTATACCGCGAGGCGCGGCGTGGGTGGCGTTGTGGGGTCACTCCCCCTGGGGTCCGAATCAGCATGCGAACCGCGGATTCAAGTAGGTCTCACGACCCGGCGCCGCCAGCTTGAAGCCGGTCGACTTCTCGCGGTTGCATTGACTGCAGGCGGCTTGGAGGTTGTCGAGTGCGTCGGCTTCGGTTTGGGACCAGCCGAGGATCTGGGCTTCGACGGTGGACACGATGTGGTCGACCTGGAATGAGCGTGGGTGAGGCGCCTTGGCGTCGTAGTCGATCTCGCCGCCGACGGCTTGGCAGTCTGCGGTGATCTGCAGGGCGCAGGGTCCGTCACCGTCGCGGCGCCGCACTTCTGCGCGACGCCGCGAGCGGATCGTGGTCGATGCGAAGGGCATCAGCGAGCCTGACGAACTAGGTGATGGTCAGGCCGGTGCCGCCGACGAGCCCGCTGCCGTTGCCGGTGAGCGCGCCGCCTGCCGGGGTGGTGATGACGTAGTTGCCGGCCGATCCGGTGACGGTCCAGGCGGATGCGTCGTATCCGTCGTCGAGGGCGACGAGCGCGGCCTTGACGACGGAGTTGGAGGCGTTGGACGCGATCGTGGTGGTGGTGCGTCCGCGCCAGGTGAGGGTGGCATTGCCGCTGGATGCGCCGCCGAAGCTGACGGTGTAGTTGTGGGTGACGCCGTCGAGGTAGAACAGGCCGATCCGGTTGGGTCGCACGATGTTCGCGCCGAAGCGCCAGGTGCAGCGGATCAGGACGCTGTCGGAGCTGAATGCGGCCTGATCGGACACGGCGACGGTGACGGGGCCGACTGCGGACACGATGGCGGTGCGGTCGATGACGAGGCCGGTTCCGGAGGGGACGGCGGGGTCGACGAGGACGGGCAGGTTGAACAGGAACCGTTGTGCTTCTGTGGTTCCGGCGCCGAGCAGCGAGGTGTTGTAGTTGTCGCCGGTCTTGAGTCGCTGCAGCGCCGCCCACGCGTCGGGGGCGCACAGGATGTGGGTGGGTGAGCTGTAGTTCGTGGCGAGTACGGCGAGCCCGTCGGTGAGGGCGTCGAGGTCTGCGGCGATGGTGCCGCAGTCGACGAGGCCGGGGATGTGGATCAGGCCGGCGGGTGGGGTGACGGCGGGGCCGACCGGGGCGGGCTGCGCGAGGTAGGCCGAGTTGGCGGCTCGGGTGACGGTGCGTCGCACGCTGACCGACAGCTGCTCGGAGGTGTTGATGTGGCTGTACTGCTCGCGCGAGAGGCGGACCAGTTGGGCGATCTTGCCGGTGAAGACGGTGCACTGGGCCAGGTCGGGGTTGTCCTCGGGGATCACGCTGCCCTCCGGGACGAACCCGGCGTCGGCGTCATCGACGTAGACGCAGTGGACGGCGACCGCGTCGCCTTCGACATCACCGGCGACGGTGGAGGTTTGGAGGATCAACGCTTCGGGGACGGCGTCACCGGGTGCTACTTCGGTGACGTCGGGGGACCATCCGCTGGAGGACAGGGTGGTGGTGATGGTGGCCATGTGAAGACTCGCTTTCGAGGTTTCTCGGCCAAACGGCAAGGGCCGCAGCCGAGGACGGATTAGATCTCGGATGCGGCCCGCGCTGTTCCGGTGAGCGCCCCCACCAGGGGCAGCTCTGTTGTGAGTCTACCGCTTGAATGCGTCAGACCACGAGCCCGAGTTGCCGCCGGAGTGCACGGAGGTTCCTTCGCGCGACACGACCGGCCCCCTACGTAGTTTCGCTTTGGGGTCTTCCAGTCCGAGTTGTTGTTTGGCGTCCTGGGTGGCGGTGAGGACGCGTTCGGGATCGACGGTGCCGTCGTCTCCGACGAGGGTCGACAGTTCGACGCCGACGGTCCAGAGGGCGGCGGGTTTGGTGAGATGGTCGGCGGCGAGCCGCTCGACCTCGCGGCGTTGCATCGTTTCGAGGTTCTGCCGCAGCGTGTCTCGTTCCGCTTCGGCGGCACGAAGCTTCTCCCGGTAGCGGTGGTCCCGGCGAGTAAGACCGTCGTCGGGCGCTGCGTCGATTCCATCAGTGTCGGGGGCGTCGGGTGTTGTGTTCTCCACCGGCTGAGCGGTTTCCGCGGATTCTGCGGTGGGCGGGTCTTCCGGCTCGGTGCTGGTGGCTTGGTCGTCGGTCATGCGGATCGTTCCTTCCGGGTGGCGCCGGCCGGCCGGCCGGCGGATCTGGTGTTGATCTGTCCGGCGACCACACCGTGCGGTCGCTTGGATTTGGGCAGGCTGTCGAACCATGTGGTGCAGCTCGCCAGCGCCGTGCATCGGCGGCACAGTTCGATGGCTTGGGCGTGGCGGGCGGCCGTGACGTCGGTGGGTTCGCGGTCCAATTCGGATGGTGCGTCGAACAGGTGGTGCTTTCCCCGACAACGGGCACCGGGCAGGGCGGGTGCCAGTCCGAGGGCGGCGAAGAGGTCGTGCGGGGTGTTGCTCACTGTTCTTCGGCCTCGATCATCTGGACGATCTCGTGGGTGGCGGCCAGGCCGGTGTGGCTGCGGTCTTCGAGGGCGGCCCAGATGCGGTTCTCTGTGGTGCTGGGGTGTTGTTCGGCGACGGTGCGGGCCAGGGAGACGGCGACGTGGGCGAGTCCGGCGACGAGGTGGACTTCGTCGTTGTCGTTGGCGACCTCGGCGATGAGCGCGTCGGCCGTGCGGGTGTCGTCGAGACTGACGGCCCGGCAGAGTTCGATGGCTCGTAGCTGATTCCAGTAGATCCGCCTGTCGTCCTTGAAGTTGGTGTCGTCGGGCTGTTCGGTCATGGTGTCGGCTTTCGTTGGGGGGTTGGTGAAGTAGTCGGGGGGCAGAAAGACGACGCGGTGGTTCACGCCGTCTCCTGTTTGCTCAGGCAGCCGAGGTGGGTGTCGCCTTGCCCGGCGGTGACGGGTTTGGCGCAGACGAGGCAACGCGGAACTTCGCGGCCACGGAAGCGGATGGTGCGACGGCCACGGAGTTCTTGTCTGCGCGTCGTAAGCGGCGTCGGCGGAGCTGGTGTGAGCGCCGTGGACGGGTGCAGGGAGCAGCTCACCTGCTCTGTGCTCCCTGCCCCGATTTCGGGGCGCTCTTGAGCCTCTGACCTCACAGGGAGCAGGGAGCACGATTCCTGAGTGTCCTCGGTGCTCCCTGCCCCCTCGGTGCTCTCTGCTCCCTGGTCGTCAGGGAGTTGCCAGAACCATGGCCCCGGGTTCACGGGTCGGACGGCAGCGATGCCGAGACGTTTCTTGGCGCGCTTGGCTTGGTCGACCGTGTAGCCGGCGGCGTGAGCCGCTTGGTACACCTCGTTTGCCTTTACCGCGTTGTTAGCCAGGAAGGCGTGCAGCCACTCCGCGATGTCGTCGTGTTCGCCGCTGTCGGTGGTGCGGTTGATGACATCGGAGACCGAGGTGTCCGACACCCCGAGGTCTACGACACGGGCAACTTCCGCGGTTCCGTCGTCGGTGGGGACGGACACGCTGTCCAGGCGGAACGCGAAGGACGCATCGCCCTTGGCGGCGTAGTTCCCCTTGTCTTGGGTGACGACGACGCGGTCGCCGTCTTCGGCGAATAGGAACAGCGACCGGACGGCGTCACGGAATGCATGCGAGCCGGACATCTTGTCCGAGGCGTTGCCGCCGCCCTTGCCGAAGTGGCGGACGAACATCATGACAGCGCCGGTCTTGTCGGCGACGCGGGCGAGCGCGTCGACCGCCTGTCGTACATCAGCCTCCCGGTGAAGGTCACCGGTCATGGTCGAGGCGATGGGGTCGAGCAGGACCAGTACGGCCCCGGTGTCGCTGATCGCCTGGCACATCCGATCGGTGTCCAACGGGAGCTTCGGAATGGCCTCGCTGGTTTGACCAGCCTCCTCCGAAGCGATGTATAGCCGGCCCACCTTGGTGAGATCGGCACCGGCCGCGATGGCGCGGGGCACGATCACCGTCGACCAGGCGTCTTCACCTGACCAGATCAGCGATGGCCTTGGGTCCCCGTAATACTGACCGGGCAAGGTGCCCCGGGACAGTTGCGCGATCATGTGCAGCGCGTAGGTGGTCTTGCCGGTGCCGCCGCGACCGGCCAGCGCGGATGCCGTGGATACGGGAATTCGGTCTTCCCACAACCACACTTGCTTTTTGGGGCGGATACTCGATGCCCACTCGACTCGAGCAGATCGCTCTGCCCAAACGCTGACGGTGTCGCTCATCCTGCCTTCCTAAGCGCGTCGATCTCACGCCGGCGCTGCACTTGCTGGGCCACTTCGCTCCAGTTCTCGGCCGCCGAGATCGCCTGTCCGGCCTCGTCCATCGCCTGCTGCGCGATGTCGACGCGGAGCGCCCAATGTCGGGCAGCGTCGAAAATTGCCGCGAGCTTCCTGGGGTCGTCGTTGGGGAGGTAACGCCAGGGCAGGGTCCCGACCATCGGCCAGGACCCCACCTCCTTCAGCGTCGACTCCACGAACTCGTGAACGGTGTACCAGTCCACACTGCGGGAGTATTCGGTCATTTCACGTTGCCCTCCTGCGCGGCGAGTGCACGAGCCCAGTGCGGCGGATGAACGATGTGCCGACCGTCGTCGAAAAGGTTGCGGCACGGTTCGTTCGGGGCGGCAGCACACATAGGGCATGCGACATTGAGCGCGGGCGCCATGCAGGCCGGGCACTCCCGATGCAACGCAGTCACTGCACAGCCCGTCCGTAGGCGGTGTGACGCCGAATCGCGCTACCAAGCAAGTAGTGCAGCTGCTCGGCCTCGTCCACGGTCATCCACGCCTCGACCCCATCACCTTCCCCGTTCTGGTCGTTGTAGAGGCCGATCATGAGTTCGTCCGGCACTCGTTCCCGGTCATCGATATCGACCCAAATGCTCAGATAGCGGGTGCGCTGCGGTATCGCGGTTGGTAGGCAGCCAGTGAGTCGGGCCTCGCCTTTCCAGATGTGGTTGCCGAGACTTTGGCACGCGTGTGATGTGCAGCCGTCGAGACCGCAACGGGTTGTGTTGTCGCTCATCGCTGCACCGCCTCGGTGTCGGCTTCGAGCGCGTCGGCGGCCTTGTCGAGAAGCACTGATGCGTTGCGCAAATTCCACAGCGCGTTCACCACGTCGACTAAAGCGAACATCGGGACGTCCTCGGGAAGCTCCCGGATGGCAGCGTTGATCGCCGTGCGAATCATGTCGATTCGGAACACAGCGTCGTCGAAAGCGTTCGCAGCCTTGATCATTTGCGGCTCTTTTCCAGCGTCTCGATCTCCTTGATCAACGCGCTGATGGTGTCGGCGACCCGCGTGGCCCGTGTTCGGAGTTCGCCGCTGGCGGGCAGGATCATCCGGTTGACGTACATCCGCGCTTCTTTGAGGTGCTCTATTGCGCGGCCGGGGGCTTGGATTATCATTCGGTATGAGACCTTTCTGACTTCTGGTGACGAGTGGTTTCTGACGGCGTCGGTGTTCCAGCACCGGCGCTGTCGCTATTTCCGGGCCGAAGATCCTCGGTCCGATCAGCCTCGGGATCGAGCCCGAGATCTTCATGGGCGGGGTAGATCCGCATCAGGCGGCGTCACCACCGACTTCAAGCCCCCGGATAAACTCCGCGAGCGCAGCCTCTGAAACGAGCCGCCTGCGGCCAACTTTCACCGACCGCAGCTGTCCAGACGCCATTAGTTCGAACACCATGGATCGGCCGATGCCAAGCCGATGCATCACGCCTTCTACGTTGTGGAGCTGAGCCAGCCGCTCAGTGATTTGTTCAGTCATTGCCATCCTGCTCCGTTATGCGACACACGGGGCGGTTGCACCGTGCCTTACGGAGCATACCGCGGATGCTCCCGAATGCAAGCGGACTCGTGCAATAATGTTGCAATGCCGAACATTGACGAAGCCGCCAAGAAGTGGCAGTTGGACCTCGCCAAGAGGTTTGGCGACGCCGTCAAGAAATGCCGCACTGACCGAAAGCTGACCGCGCAACAGCTTGCAGATCGGACCAGGGAGGTGGGTTATCCCGTTACACGGGTGGCCATTTCAAAGATTGAGAGCAACAGCCGAGCTGGGAAAGTTGATGTGGCCGAACTGCTAGCGCTGGCTACAGCACTGAACGTCCCTCCGGTGACATTGTTGTTCCCCCACTTGCCAGACGGGATTGTCCAGTACGCCCCAGGTATCCCAGCCACAAGCGAGAAAGGAATGGAATGGTTTGGGGGCGAATGGACCTTCTTCTGGAGCTTTGACGGTGACGTGAAGGCGGAGCCTGCCCCATTGGGGCAGGTGCTCAGGGCGACCAGGGAGCGGTCCGAGGCGCGCAAGATTCTGAGCGACCTGGTTCGAAAAGCCTCTTCGACAGGCCCCGACGATGACCCGGATGCCCAGAGGCGAGCCGAGCTGTACGAACGTGAGATCCATTATGCCGAGCTGCGAATCAATCAGTTGAACGATCAGATACGAGATGCCGGTGGCACTGTCAACGGAGGTGACGATGCCTAGACAGCGCATGGAGCCTGGCGAGCACGGCAGGATCACCGAGCGGGTGGTCAAGACCAAAACGCCTAATGGCAGTCACAGCGAAACTTTCTATGCCACAACATATGTCCGTGACTCTGACGGGAAGCGCCGCCGCGTTGAGCGGTCCAGCCTCAAGTCAGGTGAGGATGCTCGTCGTCTACTGCAGCGGCATCTCAAGGATCGTCGTCCGCCCGTCGCAGCCACACAGGAGGTCACGGAGCGGACCACACTGTCGGAGCTATTCGAAATCTGGATTGTGGCCAAGGCCGCCGAAGACGGCGTGTCCGAGCAGACGGCGGGTCAGTACCGGCAGGTGTGGACGAAGCACGCAGCGAACCAGTTGGGCGCGTTGCGCATTCGAGAAGTCGACACGACAGTGGCCCACGGACACGTTCAGCGCATGGGCGCCACAACACAGGCCAAGCGGCTGCGGATGATCTTGCTGGGCATGTTCTCGATGGCCGTCCGATTCGGCGTGATCGCGGTGAACCCGATCCGGGAGACGAAGCCCACGAAGGCGGCACCCAAGGAGGTGACGCGCAAGATCAGTTCCGAGGATCTCGAGCGCGTCCGGGCTGCCCTCCGGGAGTACGCCGACCGGGAGGGTCCGGGTCCGCGCCCCGGCCGTCTATTGCCGGCGTTCGTGGATCTGTTGGTGGCCACCGGCGCGAGGCCCAACGAGGTGCTGGCGCTGCGTTGGTCAGATTGCAATGTCGGCGGCGATCCGCCGACAGTCACGATCCGAGGGACGCTGATCGACCACGGCCGCATCGTCGGGAAGCCGCTACACCGGCAGGATCGACGGAAGGGCGGTGCCCCCGAGCACACCGTCAAGCTCCCCCGCGTCGGGGTCGATGCGTTGGAGGAGCTGAAGTCGCACACGTCCGGCGAGGGCCCCGTGTTCGCCAACCGCGACGGGGGTTGGGTGTCGCTGTCCAACATGCGCCGGTCGCTACGGGCCGCGCTCCCCGAGGATCTTCGAGCAACGATCACCCCACACACGTTCCGGCGAGCTGTCGCCACCGTGGTTCGGGACAACCTCGGCCCCGAGAAGGCGCAGCAGCAGTTGTCGCACGCGAAGCTGGCGACCACAGAGAAGCACTATCTACAGCGGCACACCGAGGGGCCGGATGTCCGGGCCGTGCTGGACGAGTACACCGGCGTCCGCGAATGAATGTGGCGGGAAAGTAGCGGCTCCCGGGCGTGTTGCTTGTGCCGCGGGAGCCGTTCATGCTGGTAGTGAGTGCGCCCGAAGGGATTCGAACCCCTAACCTTCTGATCCGTAGTCAGATGCTCTATCCGTTGAGCTACGGGCGCTTGGGTGGTGCATGTTCAGTTGTGCGCGGAGGCGAGAGGATTTGAACCTCCGGTCCGCTTTAAGGCGGACAACTCATTAGCAGTGAGTCCCATTCGGCCGCTCTGGCACGCCTCCCGACGTTTACCGCCGCGCCGATGAGAGTACACAGGCCCCACGGCGGGAAGCAAAGCAGATCGGAGGCGGCCCTAAACTGTTCCAGGTGCCCGCCCGTCTACGCCCCGAACTCGCCGATCTTCCCGCCTACACGCCGGGCAAGACCGTGCCGGGCGCCATCAAGATCGCCAGCAACGAGACCGTCGACGGACCGCTGCCGAGCGTGCGCGCCGCGGTCGAGAAGGCCCTCGACGGCATCAACCGCTATCCCGACAACGGGTACGTCGAGCTCAAGCAGCGGCTGGCCAAGCACGTCAACGTCGCGCCCGAACACATCTCGGTGGGCTGCGGGTCGGTCAGCCTGTGCCAGCAGCTGATCCAGATCACGTCCACCGTCGGTGACGAGGTCCTGTTCGGGTGGCGCAGCTTCGAGATCTACCCGCTGCAGGTCCGCACCGCCGGCGCCACGCCGGTGCAGGTACCGCTGACCGACCACACCTTCGACCTGGACGCGATGCTCGCCGCGATCACCGACCGCACGCGGCTGATCTTCGTCTGCAACCCGAACAACCCGACCAGCACCGTCGTCGACCCGGAGGCGCTGGCCCGGTTCGTCGAGGCCGTCCCGTCGCACATCATGGTCGTGCTCGACGAGGCCTACATCGAGTACATCCGCGACGGTCTCGTCCCCGACAGCTTCGGCCTGGTCCGTGCCTACAGCAACGTCGTTGTGCTGCGCACCTTTTCGAAGGCCTACGGGCTGGCCGGTCTGCGCGTCGGGTACGCGGTCGCCGATCCGGAGATCGTCTCCGCGCTGTCGAAGGTGTACGTGCCCTTCACCGCGACCAGCGTCTCGCAGGCCGCGGCGATCGCGTCCCTGGACGCCGCCGACGAGTTGCTCGAGCGCACCGACGCCGTCGTGGCCGAACGGGTCCGGGTGTCGGCGGCGCTGCGCGAGGCGGGCTACGAACTGCCGCCGTCGCAGGCCAACTTCGTCTGGCTGCCGCTGCCCGGCCGGGCGTCGGCGTTCGCCGCCGACGCCGCCAACAGCCGCATCATCGTCCGGCCCTACGGTGAGGACGGCGTGCGGGTCACCGTCGCCGCACCGGACGAGAACGACGCCTTCCTCGCCTTCGCCCGCACCTGGACAGGACGCGCATGACCGACGCCCGCACCACCTTCACCGAGCTGACCGAGCGCACCGACCGGATCGACGACGCCGAACTCGACGCGTTCTGGGCCACCCTCGCCCCCGCCACCATCGAGTTCATGATCGGCGAGTGGAAGGGCGGCGAATTCGACACCGGCCACAAGGCCAACGGATTCATGAAGCGGCTCAACTGGTTCGGCAAGACGTTCGTCTCGGCCGCCGATGCCAAGCCGCTGGTCTGCCTGGACGCCGAGGGCGCCAGGTACTCCAACACCGAGGCGATGAACGGCGAGGCCAGCCTCTGGATGGAGGAGTTCCGCGGGGAGACGGTGGCCTCGATGGTCTACGACGGCAAGCCGGTGCACGACCACTTCAAGGTCGTCGACGACAACGCGGTGATCGGGATCATGAACGGCAAAGGTGCGCTGGACACCAGCAGCGGCACGCCGCGCCACCTGTACTTCTATCTGGAACGGGTGTAGCCGCCTATCGTGGCGGAGATGAAGACGCGCGTGCGGGTGACGACGACGGCGCTCGCCGGGCTGGCGATCGCGCTCGGCGTGACCACGGCCTGCCAGCGCACCACCGAGGGCGCCGTCGCGCAGACCACCCAGCCGGGGCCTCCGCTGACCACCGAGCCCAGTGCGCCGAGCCGGCTCCCGTCGATCCCGGGGCTGCCCGACATCACGATCCCCAACCTCCCGCTGCCGACCCGGGGCACCGACGTTCCGGTGGTCCCGCCGCCGCCGAACGCGACCAGCATGACCTGCGAGGAGTACAACGGCCTCGACGAGCCCACCCGCGTCGCGGTGGTGCGGGCGATCCTCGAGCAGGGCAGCAACCCCCTGGGCCCCAACGGCGAGACCGTGGGCCAACTGCTGGCCGACGCGGCATGCCAGTTCCTGCCGAGCGCCAAGGTGAGCGACGTCCTGATGGGCTCGTAGCCCCCGCTGCGGCGAGGCGGCTAGCCTCTTGGTCCATGGGCAGCAGCTATGAGTCATTGACCGTCGACATCGCCGATCACATCGCGCAGGTCACGCTCATCGGGCCGGGCAAGGGCAACGCGATGGGCCCGGCGTTCTGGGCCGAACTCCCCCAGGTCTTCGCCGAACTGGACGCCGACCCCGACGTGCGGGCGATCGTGCTGACCGGGTCGGGGCGCAACTTCAGCTACGGCCTGGATCTGGCGGCGATGGGCGGCACCCTGTCGCCGATGATGGCCGAGGGCGCCCTGGCCAAACCCCGCGCCGACTTCCACGCCCGGCTCAAGACGATGCAGCAGTCGATCACCGCTGTCGCGGACTGCCGCACGCCGACCATCGCGGCGATCCAGGGCTGGTGCATCGGCGGCGGTGTCGACCTGATCTCGGCCGTGGACATCCGCTACGCCAGCGCCGACGCCAAGTTCTCGGTCCGTGAGGTCAAGCTCGCCATCGTCGCCGACGTCGGCTCGCTGGCGCGGCTTCCGCTGATCCTGTCGGACGGGCACCTGCGTGAGCTGGCGTTGACGGGCAAGGACATCGACGCGGCTCGTGCCGAGAAGATCGGACTGGTCAACGACGTGTACCCCGACGCCGAGGCCACCCTGGCCGCCGCACGGGCCACCGCGGCCGAGATCGCCGCGAACCCTCCGCTCGTCGTGGCCGGCGTCAAGGACGTGCTCGACGAACAGCGCACCGCAGCGGTGTCGGCCAGCCTGCGCTACGTCGCGGCGTGGAACTCCGCGTTCCTGCCGTCGAGGGACCTCACCGAGGGCATCACCGCGATGTTCGAGAAGCGCGCGCCCGACTTCAAAGGCGAGTGAGCCTCACACCAAAGTCCGTCCCGACGTCTCGGGCAGCGCGAGCACGCAGGCGAGGCTGACCAGCCCCAGGGCGCCCATCATCACCGACACCGCCCACCCGCCGTAGGACGCCAGCAGTATCGGCGAGACGACGGGCGGCAGCGCGCCGCCGACGATGGCCCCCAGCGTGTGCGACAGTGCCGCGCCGGTGTAGCGGTACTCGGGGTCGAAGATCTCCGGCAGGAGCGCCGCCAGCGGCCCCATGCACCACCCGATCAGGCAGTAGGTCACCACGATCGTCACCCCGAAGACGAGCTTGTGGCCCGTCTCGATGAGCGGGAAGACCGCGAACGCCCACGGCGCGGTCAGCGCAAAGCCGAGCGACACGACGCGGCGCCGGCCGTAGGTGTCGCTGAGGATCGCCGAGAGCGCCGCGAAGCCGACCGCGCACAACCCGCCGATGACACCGACCATCAGCACGAGGTCGTACGAGAAGTCCAGCCGGTCGGCCGCGTAGTGGGTGAAGAACGTGCCGGCCTGGAACACGAGCATCGGCGCGCAGATCGCCACACCGGCGGCCAGCAACACCTGACGACCCTGCCGGCGGAACAGGGCGGCCAGCGGGGTGCCGACGTGAGCGGACTCCGTGTGCACCGGCGAATCCTTGACGTGCATCCGGATGTACAGGGCGACGAGGATCAGAATTCCGCTGAGCAGGAACGGAATTCGCCACGCCCACGCGAAGAACGCCGACCCCGGGTCCTCCCCGAACACCGCCTGCACGACGTAGAACACCAGATTCGCCAGGACCAGCGCCGTGCCGAGCCCGAGCTGGGTGAACATGCCGTAAAAGCCGCGGCGGTCCTGCGGCGCGTTCTCCGCGCTCAGCAACACCGCACCCGCCCATTCCCCGCCGACCGCGAAGCCCTGGACCAGCCGCAGGAAGAGCAGCAGCAAAGGCGCCGCGACACCGATGGTGGCGGTGCTGGGGATCAGGCCGACACCGACGGTGGCCAGTCCCATCAACAGCAGCGTGACGACGAGCGTCTGCTTGCGGCTGATCCGGTCCCCGAAGTGGCCGAACACCGCCGCACCGACCGGCCGGGCCAGAAAGGCGGCCGCGAAGGCGCCGAGGGATGCCGTCGTCGCCATCATCGGGCTGAGTTCGGGGAAGAACACCGTCGGAAAAATTAGCGCTGCGGCGGTGCCGTAGATGAAGAAGTCGTAGAACTCGACGGCAGAGCCGACGTAGCTGGACATCGAGATCCGCCACAGCGGTTGGGTGGCGGTGGCCGTTCCTGTCGTCATGCGTCGATATTGACGGGTTTGCCCGCCTTTCACATCCGCTATTGAGCGGAATCACCGGTGGAGGGCGATGTCCACCGATCGGAGGACGGGTGAACCGGGCCTTTCCCCGGCAGCAATCCGCTCTTTGTGGTAAACGGATTTGCTGCACGGGGGGTGAATTGCTGCGGTGGCGGAGGGATTTGAACCCCCGGACGGTGTTAGCCGTCTCTCGCTTTCAAGGCGAGTGCATTAGGCCGCTCTGCCACGCCACCGCGGGACAGTCTAGACGCGGCCCACCTTGACCGACTGCGTGCCCGACTTCAGCCCGACGCTGATCCGACGGCAGTTCTCCCCCATCGCCGCAACCTGCGGGCGGGTCAACCGGTCGAGGAAGTGGGCGCGCACCGCGGCGCCGTACGTGTGCAGCGCCGACGCCAGCGCCTCGCGCCCCTCGGGCGTGATCCGCGCCAGCACACCGCGTCCGTCGTCCGGACTGGCCCCCCGACCGACCAGACCCTGCTTCTCCAACCGGTGGATCTGACGCGTCACCCGACTCGGCAGCGACATCAACGACTCCGCGAGATCCCCCATCCGCGCGGCGCCCGACGGGGACCTGGCCAGTAGGTCGAGCAGTCGAACGTCGTTGAGTGTGAGCTTGTGCCGGTCCACCAGAGAACGATTCATGGTGGCGTACAAGCGAAGTGCGGCGTCCAGAAAGTTCTGCCACGCCCGTTGTTCTGCGATGTCAAGACCAGGCGTATCGCTGGCGGTACGCCCCCCGATGATCCCCTCCATGGGGTCATACTAGATGCACCGTGGTATTGCTGACAGGTAAAAGGTAAGGGACTTTTCCCAGCGTAGTACCCTTGCGTGGATGCGCGCGATCGTGGCCGATTCAGGCCGGCTCACCTGGCAAACCGTCCCTGACGTCGCGCCCGCGCCCGGCGAGGTCCTGATCCGGGTCACCGCTGCGGGCGTGAACCGGGCCGATCTCCTTCAAGCGGCCGGGAACTATCCGCCACCTCCTGGTGCCAGCGACATCATAGGGCTCGAGGTGTCGGGATTCCTAGAGCAGATCGGTGACGGCGTCACGAATTGGACTCAGGGGCAACAGGTCTGCGCTTTGCTGGCAGGCGGCGGTTACGCCGAGTACGTGGCGGTTCCTGCCGGTCAGGTACTGCCGGCACCCGACGGCGTCCCCCTCGAACACGCCGCCGGCCTGCCCGAGGTGGCCTGCACCGTCTGGTCGAACGTGGTGATGACCGCCGGCCTGCAGCCGTCCCAGCTGCTGCTCGTCCACGGCGGCGCCAGCGGTATCGGTACGCATGCCATCCAGGTGGCACGCGCACTCGGGTGTCGCGTCGCGGTGACCGCCGGTTCGCGCAACAAACTCGAACTGTGCGCCGAACTCGGCGCCGAGATCGCGATCGACTATCACAACGAGGATTTCGTCGACGCCGTGCGTGATGCGGGCGGCGCGGACGTCATCCTCGACATCATGGGAGCGGCCTACCTGGACCGCAACATCGATGCGCTGGCCGCCGACGGCCGGCTGGTGATCATCGGCATGCAGGGCGGCGTCACGGCGGAACTCAA
Source organism: Mycolicibacterium chlorophenolicum (assembly GCF_001044235.1). GTDB lineage: Bacteria > Actinomycetota > Actinomycetes > Mycobacteriales > Mycobacteriaceae > Mycobacterium > Mycobacterium chlorophenolicum. The sequence goes on from NZ_JYNL01000064.1 coordinate 195,661, forward strand.
CATCGCCAAATTGCTGGCCAAGCGCGGCGGCGTGTTCGCCACCGCACTGCGCGCCCGCCCGGTCGACGGTCCCGCCGGCAAGACCGAGATCGTGGCCCGGGTGCGCGACGAGGTGTGGCCGTTGATCGCCGACGGTCAGGTCCGGCCGGTGATCGGCGCCGAGTTCCCCATCGCCGAGGCCCAGGCTGCCCACGAGCTGCTGGAGTCCGGCGACGTGTCCGGGAAAGTGATTCTGCGCGTTCGCGATTGACGCTGTCAGCCGAGCGACGCGAGCGCCCGCACCAGCTGGTCCACCTCGGCGGCGGTGCTGTAGTGGGCCAGCCCGATCGTCACCGCGCCGCCGATGTCGTTGACGCCGATGACGTCGAGCACGCGGGAGTTCGCATTGGCGATCGCGAGGATGCCGTTGTCGGCCAGTCGCTGCACGACCCGCTCGGCGGGGACGTTCTCGACCACGAAACTGAGCACCGGGATGCGGACCTCGGGGCTGCCGATCACCATCACCGCGGGCAGCAGGCGCAGCGACGACAACAGGTAGTCGAAGAGCCCGTTCAGGTACCCCGCCGCCGACCGCATCGACACCTCCAGCCGCTCCCGACGGCTGCCCTGGGCCGAATCCTCCAGGCCGGCAAGGTATTCGATACTCGCCACCACGCCTGCCAGCAGACCGAACTGATGTGTGCCCAGCTCGAGGCGATCCGGCCCGGTGGCATACGGGTTGAGCGACACCGAACCGAACGCGTCGATCAGCGAGGGATCGCGGAAGACCAGCGCACCGATCGGCGGACCGCCCCAGGCGAGCGCGTTGACCGCCACCACGTCGGCCTCGACCTCCTGGATGTCGATGAGCCGATACGGCGCTGCCGCAGAATGGTCCACCACGACCAGGCCACCGACCTCGTGCACCAGCTTGGTCACTTCGCGGAGCTCGCTCACCGTCCCCAAAGTCGCTGAGCCAGAAGCCAACGCGACCATCCGGGTGGGCCGGGTGACCAGCCCCTCCCACTGCCAGGTCGGCAGCTCGCCGGTCTCGATGTCGACCTCGGCCCACTTGACCTTCGCGCCGTAGCGGTTCGCCGCGCGCAGCCACGGGGCGATGTTCGCCTCGTCGTCGAGCCGCGACACCACCACCTCGTAGCCCAGGCCCACCCGGGCCGATGCGGCGTCGGCGAGCGAGGTCAGCAGCACCGCACGATCGGCGCCCAGAACCACCCCGCCCGGGTCGGCGTTGACCAGATCGGCCACTGCCTGGCGGGCCGCGGCCAGCACCGCGGCGCTGCGTCGCGACGACGGGTGCGGACTCGACACCGTCGGCATCGAACCGCGAAACGCGGTGGAGACGGCCCGGCTCACGGTGTCCGGCAGAAGCATGCCGTGCTGTGCGTCGAGGTGCACCCAGCCATCGCCCAACGACGGGTGCAGTCCACGCACCCGGGCGACGTCGTATGCCATGCCAGCCCACCTTAGTGCGTCAAGGGAACCTCGCCGCACCGCCCGATTCGGACGGTTGAGCGGTTGCCCGACCTCGCTCTTGCTGCCCATGCCGTGACCGGTACGGGTCATCTGGGCAGCCATACTAGTCGAGTGAGCTTCGGGTTCGGCGTTCTCCTTGCGCTGTTGTTGCTGGTGGGACCCGGGGCAATCATCGCGCGGTGCGGCGGGCTGCACTGGCCCGCGGCCGTCGCCGTCGGCCCGGCCCTGACCTACGGCGCCGTGGCCATGGCCATCGTCCCGTTCGGCGCGCTGGGCCTGCCATGGAACGCGGCGTCGGCACTGCTGGCCGTCGTCGTGGTGGCGGTCGCCGTGACGTGTTTGCGGATGCTGCTACGCCGATTCGGCGCGCAGCCCGAGCCCGACGACACCGCGGTGCCGCCGCGCGGGGCCGGGCTGCTGGTCGCCGGGGGCGTGCTGCTCGGCGCGGTGCTGATCTGGCTGGCCGCCGCCCGCGGACTGGAGAACTGGCAGTCGATTCCCAGCACCTGGGACGCCGTCTGGCACGCCAACACCATCCGGTTCATCCTCGACACCGGGCAGGCCTCCCCGACGCACATGGGAGAACTGCGCAACATCGAGACCCACGAAGCGCTCTACTACCCGTCCACGTTCCACGCGGTGGCCGCCGTCTTCGCCCAGGTGTCCGGCGCCGCGCCGGCGACGGCGTACACCGTCAGCTCGGTGGCGGTGTCGAGCTGGCTGTTCCCCGTCAGCGCCGCGGTGCTGACCTGGCAGCTGCTGCGCTCCCGCACCGGCCCGTGGCCCACCGCGGGCGCGGCCGCCACCGCCGCCGCGCTGTCGGCTTCGTTCACCGCGGTCCCCTACGTCGAGTTCGACACCGCTTCCATGCCGAACCTGGCTGCGTACGGCATCGCCGTCCCCGTCTTCGTGCTCACCACCACGACGCTGGCCCACCGCGACCGCATCCCGATGGCCGTGCTCGCCGTCGTCGGGGTGTTCTCGGTACACATCACCGGCGGCGTCGTCACCGTGCTGCTGGTGGCCGCCTGGTGGCTGGTCGAGGCGTTGCGCCACCCGGTCCGCGGGAGGCTCGCCGACACCGGCACGCTGCTGCTCGTCGGCGCGCCCGCGGTCGCCCTGCTGCTGCCCCAGTTCCTGGGCGTCCTGCAGCAGGCCGAGATCATCGAAGGCCACTCCTTCGTCACCCATCAGGGCAAGAAGAGGGCGCTGTTCGATGCCGTCGTGCAGCACACCCGTCATCTCAACGACTTCCCGATCCAGTGGGTCCTGATCGCGCTGGCCGCCGCCGGAGGGGTGATCCTGCTGGTCCGGCGGGTGTGGTGGCCGGTGCCGGTGTGGCTGCTGCTGGTCGTGGCGATCGTGCACTCGTCGGCGCCGTTCGGCGGTCCGTTCGGCGCGGTCACCGGCAAGTTCAGCGACCTCTTCTACAGCGACCCCCGCCGCCTGTCGGCGGTGGTGACCATGCTGTTGAGCGCGCTGGCCGGCATCGCCGCCTACACCGCGGTCGCCGCCGTCGTCGGGCGGATGAGCCGGCTCAGTCCGCGCAACCGGCACGCCGCCGCCGGTGCGGTCCTGGTGGTGGGGTGCGTCGCGTCGGCCGTGCACTACCTCCCGCGGCACGAGTTCCTGTTCGGCGAGAAGTACGACTCGGTGATCATCGATGGGAAGGACCTCGAGGCGTTCGCCCACCTGGCGTCGCTGCCCGGGGCGCGGGACACCCTGGTGGCCAACGCCAACACCGACGGCACCGCATGGATGTACGCGGTCGCCGGTCTGCACCCGCTGTGGACCCACTACGACTACCCCGTGCAGCAGGGCCCCGGGTACCACCGGTTCATCATCTGGGCCTACGCCGACGACGCCGACACCGATCCGCGGGTGGCCGAGGCCGTCAAGGCGCTCGACATCCGCTACCTTCTCGTGAGCACGCCGGTGGTGCGGGGCTTCGTGATGCCCGACGGTCTGGCGTCGCTGGACAAATCCCGCTCCTGGGAGAAGATCTACGACAACGGCGAGGCGCGCATCTACCAGTGGCGCGGAGCCCGACCGGAATGACGACGCAACGCTGGGGCACTCTAGGACCATGACTTCTGACAGCACCGACGACGACAACGTCGAGATCATCGGCGACGGCTCCACCGACGCCGTCCAGGACTCCGACGGCAAGTCGCTGACCGACCTCGTCGAGCAGCCGGCCAAGGTGATGCGCATCGGCACGATGATCAAGCAGCTGCTCGAGGAGGTGCGCGCCGCACCGCTCGACGAGGCCAGCCGCGGCCGGCTGCGCGACATCCACCGCACCAGCATCCGCGAACTCGAGGACGGGCTGGCGCCGGAGCTGCGCGCCGAACTCGAGCGGCTCACGCTGCCGTTCACCGAAGAGGCGGTGCCGTCGGACTCCGAACTGCGCATCGCGCAGGCCCAGCTGGTGGGGTGGCTCGAGGGCCTGTTCCACGGCATCCAGACCGCGCTGTTCGCCCAGCAGATGGCGGCCCGTCAGCAACTCGAGCAGATGCGCCAGGGCGCGCTGCCCCCCGGCGTGGTGGTGCCCGGTCAGCGCGGCGGGCACGGCACCGGCCAGTACCTGTGAGCGTTCGTGGCAAGTCCTAGTGGCTCTCCCGAGCCCTCCATCCACACGCGCAACGCGTGGGTGGAGTTCCCGATCTTCGACGCCAAGACGCGCTCGCTGAAGAAGGCGTTCCTCGGCAAGGCCGGCGGCGCGATCGGACGCAACGACTCCAACGTCGTCGTCATCGAGGCGCTGCGCGACATCACGATGTCGCTGAAGATGGGCGACCGCGTCGGCCTGGTCGGGCACAACGGTGCGGGCAAGTCGACCCTGCTGCGGCTACTCTCCGGCATCTACGAACCCACCCGCGGCGTGGCCACGGTGCAGGGCCGGGTGGCCCCGGTGTTCGACCTCGGGGTCGGTATGGATCCCGAGATCTCCGGGTTCGAGAACATCATCATCCGCGGTCTGTTCCTCGGTCAGACCCGCAAGCAGATGCTCGACAAGGTCGACGAGATCGCCGAGTTCACCGAGCTCGGCAACTACCTGTCGATGCCGCTGCGCACGTACTCGACGGGCATGCGGGTGCGGCTCGCGATGGGCGTGGTGACCAGCATCGACCCCGAGATCCTGCTGCTCGACGAAGGCATTGGTGCCGTGGACGCCGACTTCCTGAAGAAGGCCCAGACCCGGCTGGCCCAGCTGGTGGAGCGGTCCGGCATCCTGGTGTTCGCCAGCCATTCCAACGAGTTCCTGGCACGCCTGTGCAAGACCGCGATATGGATCGATCACGGCACCGTGAGGATGGAGGGCGGGATCGAAGAGGTGGTCCGCGCCTACGAGGGTGAGGACGCCGCCCGCCATGTGCGCGAGGTGCTCGAGGAGACGGCACACACGCATGAACCGTGAAACCGTGGTCGCGGTCGTCGTCACCCACCGTCGTCCCGACGAGCTGGCGAAGTCGCTCGATGCGGTGGCCGCCCAGAGCAGACGTCCCGACCACCTGATCGTGGTCGACAACGATCACGACGATCGGGTCCGCGATCTCGTTGCCGACCAACCGATTCCGACGACGTATCTGGGATCGCAGCGAAACCTGGGCGGCGCAGGCGGATTCGCGCTCGGCATGCTGCATGCGCTCGCGCTCGGTGCGGACTGGGTGTGGCTCGCCGACGACGACGGCCGGCCCCAGGACGCCGAGGTGCTGGCGACGCTGCTGGCCTGCGCCGGCCGCCACGGGCTGGCCGAGGTGTCGCCGATGGTGTGCAACCTCGACGAGCCCGATCGCCTGGCCTTCCCGCTGCGCCGCGGCCTGAAATGGCGGCGGCTGGTGAGCGAATTGCGTGCCGACGGTAACGGAGACCTGCTGCCGGGCATCGCGTCCCTGTTCAACGGCGCGCTGTTCCGCGCCACCACGATCGAGGCGGTCGGCGTGCCCGATCTGCGATTGTTCATCCGCGGCGACGAGACCGAACTGCACCGCCGTCTCGTCCGCACCGGGTTGCCGTTCGGCACCTGCCTGGACGCGGTGTACCTGCATCCCTGTGGCACCGAGGAATTCAAGCCGATCCTGGGTGGCCGGATGCACACCCAGTATCCGGACAACGAGGCCAAACGGTTCTACACCTACCGCAACCGCGGCTATCTGCAGGCCCAGCCGGGGATGCGCAAACTCGTCGCGCAGGAATGGCTGCGGTTCGGCTGGTATTTCCTGGTGTCGACGCGCGATCCGCGCGGTTTCGCCGAGTGGATCCGGTTGCGGCGGTTGGGTCGACGGGAGAGGTTCGCGCGACGATGACGTTCACGGATGCCGCGGCACAGTCGAAGACGTTCACCCGGGCCTGGGCCGACCTGGTCGGCGGGTTCGGTAAGCGCGAGCTGTGGCTGCACCTGGGGTGGCAGGACATCAAGCAGCGCTACCGGCGTTCGGTGCTGGGCCCGTTCTGGATCACCATCGCCACCGGCACCACCGCCGTGGCGATGGGTGGGCTGTACTCGAAGCTGTTCAAACTCGAGCTGTCCGAACATCTCCCCTACGTCACGCTCGGGTTGATCATCTGGAATCTCATCAACGCCTCGATTCTCGAGGGCGCCGAGGTGTTCATCGCCAACGAAGGTCTGATCAAACAACTTCCGACACCGCTGTCGGTGCACGTCTACCGACTGGTCTGGCGGCAGATGATCCTGTTCGCGCACAACATCATCATCTTCGTGATCATCGCGATCATCTTCCCCAAACCCTGGACGTGGACGGACCTGTCGTTCATCCCCGCGCTGGCGCTGATCTCTCTCAACTGTGTCTGGGTCGCTTTGTGTTTCGGCATCCTCGCGACCCGCTACCGCGACATCAGCCCGCTGCTGAACAGCCTGGTGCAGCTGTTGTTCTTCATGACGCCGATCATCTGGAACGAGGCGACGCTGCAGTCCCAGGGCGCCGGCCAGTGGGCCAAGATCGTCGAGCTCAACCCGCTGCTGCACTACCTCGACATCGTGCGGGCCCCGCTGCTGGGCGCAGATCAGGAACTGCGGCACTGGATCGTGGTGCTCGTCCTTACCGCGTTCGGCTGGTTGTTCGCCGCGCTGGCGATGCGCCAGTACCGGGCGCGGGTGCCGTACTGGGTATGACGGTCAGCTGACGAGCGCGGTGTGGTCGGGTTCGGGGCCGAACACGAACCGACGACCGGTCAGCGTGTCCGGCATGATGCGCACGTAGCGGAGCTTGCGGGTGGCGACCCACGGGTACAGGCCCGCGCGTTCGGCCTCGTCGATCTCCGCGGTGGTGGACAGCGGCTTGGCCGTGCCGCGCAGCACCACGCTCCAGCCCTCGGCCACGGTGTGGTCGTCGGCCTCGAACACCACGTGCTCGTTGAGCACCGAGGTGAGCAGCTTGGTGCCTTCCGCGGTCCGGAACAGCACCGTTCTGTGCTGGACGACGTAGTTGACGGGGAAGATCTCGGTCCACCCGCCGACGGTCGTGACCAGCCTGCCCAGCGATACCCCGGACAGCAGGTCCCAGCTCTGTGCGTCGGTGAGCACGGTCACCGGTGTGGTTGTCGCGTCCATGAATTCATGGTCGTCGGCCTTTGCCGATGCTCGTAGGGTCCAACGGCACTACCTTCGGCCCTTCGGTCAGCGCCGCGGCGGCGGCGTGTGCACGGCGGCGTTGATCCGATTCCAGGCGTTGATGGTCACGGCCATCGCGATGACCTGTCCCAGCTCCCGATCGGTGAACGCGTCTGCCGCGGCGGCGTAGACGTCGTCGGGAACCCCGTGATCGCCGAGCACCGTGATCGCTTCGGTCAGCGCCAGCGCGGCCCGTTCACGCGGGCTGAAGATGTCGCCCGCCTCCGTCCACGCCGCGAGCACGTCGAGCTTCTGCTCGCCCACCCCGAGCTTGCGCGCATCGCGGGTGTGCATGTCTAGGCAGAACGCGCAGTGGTTGATCTGCGACGCGCGGATCTTGATCAGTTCGCCGAGTTCGGGTTCGACGTCCTTGGCGGCTGCCGTGGACAACGTCATCATCGCGTCGTAGAGCTCCGGGGAGCTCTTGTAGATCTTCAACCGAGCCGGGGTGATGAGGGTCTGTGTCATGACGTCGACGCTAGGCGCGAAAGACCCATGGCGGTGGTTCAATCAGACCATGGTTTCCTGGGCCAATTCGGGGACCCGCGATCTGCACCTCGAACTGCGCGGGTCCGTCACCCCCGGCGCGCGCGGCGCGAAGGACCTGCTGATCACCGCCGTGCGCGACGCGGTGCGCTCCGGCCGGCTCACCCCGGGCACGATGCTGCCACCGTCGCGGACGCTGGCGTCCGATCTCGGCCTGGCCCGCAACACGGTCGCCGACGCCTATGCCGAACTCGTCGCCGAAGGGTGGCTCGGCTCCCGCCAGGGCGCGGGTACCTGGGTGCTCAACACCACCCGGCCGGTGACCCGCACCCGCCCGCGGGGAGCGCGGGTCGCCCCGGTGCACAATCTGATGCCGGGCTCGCCGGACATCTCGGAGTTTCCGCGAGGACAGTGGCTGACGTGTGCGCGCCGAGCGCTGTCCGCCGCCCCGAACGATGCGCTACGGATGGGCGATCCGCGCGGCAGTATCGAATTGCGTTCCGCCCTGGCTGAATACCTCGCCCGCACCCGCGGGGTCCGCACGTCGGAGGAATCCATCGTGGTGTGCGCCGGAGTACGACAGGCGGTCCTGCTGCTGGCGCACGCCCTGGGCGGACCCATTGCGGTCGAGGCGTACGGGCTGTTCCTGTTCCGCGATGCGCTTGCCGCGTCCGGGGTGACGACGGTGCCGATCAGCGTGGACGACAGGGGTGCGGTGGTGCAGGACCTCGACGGCCTGGACGTGACCGCGGCGCTGCTGACGCCGGCCCACCACAATCCGCTCGGGATGCCGATGCATCCGTCGCGGCGGATGGCCGTCGTCGAATGGGCGCAGCGCACAGGCGGATTCGTGCTCGACGACGACTACGACGGTGAGTTCCGGTTCGACCGCCAGCCCGTCGGCGCGCTGCAGGCACTGGACCCGGACCGGGTGGCCTACCTGGGGTCGGTCAGCAAGAGTCTGTCACCGGCGCTGCGGCTGGGCTGGATGGCGCTGCCCGATAGCCTCGTCGACCCTGTGGTCGAAGCCGCTGGGGGACAACAGTTCTCCGTCGGTGTCATCGGTCAGCTCACGCTGGCCGAGTTCATCGCGGGCGGCTACTACGACCGGCACATCCGGCGGATGAGGGCCCGGTACCGGCGCCGCCGGGACACGCTCGTCGGCGCGCTGGCACCGCTTCGCGTCGAGATCAGCGGCTTGGCCGCGGGGGGTCAACCTGCTGGTGAGCCTGCCCGAAGGGGCCGAGCCCGAGGTGATGCGGCGCGCCGGCGAGGCCGGCATCGCGCTCACCGGGCTGTCGATCATGCGTCACCCCGATGCCCGATCCGAGGTCGCCGACCGCGACGGCGTCGTCGTCGGTTTCGCCGCACCGCCCGAGCACGCCTTCGATGCAGCGGTTTCGGCATTATGCGAGGTTCTCGAGGCCAGCGGACTGTAGCGTCCGGCTATGACCGGTCGGCGTCCGATGAGCGTGTACGAACGCACGCTGGAACGCTTCGCCCGAACTCCGCTGGGCTACTGGTACGTCACGCGCCTCGCGCCGCTCGTCGATCCGCCGCTGCTGCGCGTCAGCGGCGGACGGGTCAGCAGCGTCTATCCCGTGCCGGTGATGCTGCTGACCACGATCGGCGCGAAAACCGGGCTGCGGCGGACGTTACCGCTGCTGTACGTCGTCGACGGGGACTCTCTGGTGCTGATCGCGTCGAATTACGGCAGGCCCGGCAACCCGTCCTGGTACCGCAACCTCACGGCCAACCCGCGGGTGGAGGTGCTCGCCGGCCGGTTCAGCGGGACCTACGAGGCTCGCGAGATCACCGACGCGGCCGGGCGTGCCGACGCCTGGGACAAGGCGCTCGACGTCTACGCCGGATACGGCGACTACGAAGTGCGTGCCGGGAGTCGGACGATCCCGCTGGTTCGCTTGCGCCGCACATGAAGAAGGGCGCCCCTTGTGGGGGCGCCCTTCTGGTCTGTGGTGCTTACTTCACGGTGACGTAGATCGTCTGGCTGGTCTCCGAGCGGTTGGAGTCGCCGTTGGACGTTCCGAACGGGACGGCCGTGCGCACGATCGGGCCGCGGGTCACGGAGACCACCGAGGACTCGTCCAGCGGGGCGCTGCCCTGGCGGTTCACGACGACGCGGTTGCCCTGGGCCTCCAGCGCGCTGATGGTGTCGGCGGCGTTGCCACCGGTCGGGGCGGCGAGCGCGGGGGCGGCCAGGCCCAGAACTCCGGCGGTCAGGGCGGCAGCGGCGGCGGTGGTGATGGTGAGCTTCTTCATGGTCTTGCCCTCTTCTTGGTTTTCGATCTTGGTGATCTGATTTCTCAAACCTGCGGATGGGCGCATTCCATGTCAGGTGGCAGAAATTGAACGGCCACTGGCAGAAACACATGCCTGCAACTCGTCGGAGCCGGTGGGCTGGGCCATTCGTTTGTTGGCGGTGTCGGCTGCATCACGCCGGTCAGGCCTTAGCACGTCGGGGCGTTGCGGGGGACGGTTGTCCACAGCTTCATCGTCATGGGGCCGGTTATCCACAGGGGGCAGTTTTTCTTCTACCGAGGCTCTGCAGCCTCACTAAAATCGAACGTATGTACGATTCCGTGGTGCCGCCGATCGCGTCGCTGGCTGGCGCCGGCGATGCGGATCTGGTCGACATCGTGGTCGGGTGCGGGGCGGCGGCGGCGCGGGCCGAGGCGGTGAAGCTGGCCGCGATCGTGGAGTTCTGGGAGCGCCGCCAAAACCCGCAGCGGGCCCGCTGGGCCTGTGATGACTGGGACGCCGCGGCCGCGGAGATCGGCTGTGCGCTCAACATCAGCTCCGGACGCGCCTCGGGGCAGATGAGCCTGGGGTTGGCGCTGCGCGACCGGTTCCCCCGGCTGGGCCGGCTCCTGGCGGCCGGGCGGGTGCCGCTGTCTTTGGTGACGACGATCGTGTTCCGGGCCGCCTTGGTGGTCGATCCCGCGGTCCTGGCCCGGTTGGACGGCATCTTCGTCGACGCCGTGCGGGAGTGGGGGCTGCTGTCGCAGAAGAAGCTCGAGACCGCCATCGACGTGTGGATCGACAGATACGACCCAGATGCGGTGCGGCGGTTGCGCACCGGGATGGCGGGCCGCTCGTTCACCCTCGGCGACCGCGATGACCGCACCGGCCTGACGAGCGCGTTCGGGAAGTTGGCCACCCCCGATGCCGCGGCGCTGGCCCACCGGCTGTCGGTGATGGTCCACTCGGTCTGCGAGAACGACCCCCGCACCATGGATCAGCGCCGCGCCGACTCCCTGGGGGCGATGGCGGCGGGCTCGTTCGTGCTGACCTGCCGCTGCGGTAATTCGGGCTGCCCGGCCGCCCAGGTCGACGACGGCCGCGGGTCGAGCTTCACGATCACCGTCATCGCCGACCCCAGCGCCCTGGACGCCACCCCCGACCCCCAGCTGCACGGCGAACCCACGCCCGCGGCAGAGCCCGATCCTGCGCCTCAGCCCGCTCCCGCGTCCTCGCCACAGCCTCAGCGCCGTACCGCGGCGTTGATCCCCGGCTTCGGCAGTGCGGTCGTGCCCGCGCCGCTGCTGGCCGAGTTGATCGCCCACGGCGCCACCGTACGGTTCCTCACCGACCCGGCCGCCCTGGGCGCCACCGCCGGCTACCGCCCCTCNACCGGATTCACAACCAGCGCCGCCCCCATCGCCCGAGCCAGCACGCCGCACCGCGGCGTTGATCCCCGGCTTCGGCAGTGCGGTCGTGCCCGCGCCGCTGCTGGCCGAGTTGATCGCCCACGGCGCCACCGTACGGTTCCTCACCGACCCGGCCGCCCTGGGCGCCACCGCCGGCTACCGCCCCTCGGCTGCGCTGGAGCGGTTCGTCCGCGCCCGGGACCTGACCTGCCGCTTCCCTGGCTGCGATCGGCCCGCGGTGTTCGCCGACATCGACCACACCCAGCCCTACCCGCACGGCGCCACCCACGCCTCGAACACCAAATGCTATTGCCGCCAACATCATCTNTGTTCGCCGACATCGACCACACCCAGCCCTACCCGCACGGCGCCACCCACGCCTCGAACACCAAATGCTATTGCCGCCAACATCATCTGGTGAAAACGTTCTGGGAAAGCTGGACCGACACCCAAGCCGCCGACGGAACGGTGCGGGTCACCACCCCCACCGGCCACACCTACACCACCAAACCGTTCTCGACGCTGCTGTTCCCGTCGTGGAACACCACCACCGGACCCCCACCACCAGCGGGGCCCACACCGCCGCGCCGCCCCGGGCGGTCCCTGATGATGCCCACCCGACGGCGCACCCGCGCCCAGAACCGCGCCGCCCGCATCACCCGCGAACGCGAACTCAACGCCCTCCAACGCCAACGCGACCGGGACGCCGACGCGCAAGCCACCGCCGAGCGCAACGCCAGACGCCAAACTCGGCAAAACAACACCGCCAGTGCACCCGAACCCGACTACGGCGATGACCCACCACCCTTCTGAGAGGCTGCGCCAAAGCCGATCCGCAACGTCCGGGAAACCGTATGGTCAGGGCTGTGCCGGAAACGTCGTACGCATCTTGCGGCGGTCTGAGCCTGGCCTATCAGGTGTTCGGAAACGGGCCGATCGACCTCGTGTTCGTCGGGTCGTTCGTCAGCCATGTCGAATTGGTGTGGACGGTGCCCGAATGCGTCGCGTTCATGGAACGGCTCGCGACGTTCAGCCGCGTGCTGCTGTTCGACAAAGCCGGCGTCGGAGTGTCCGATCCGGTGCCCCGCGTGCGCACCCTCGACGACCGGGCGGCCGAGATCGAGGCCGTGATGGACGCGGTCGGCTTCGAACAGGCGGTGCTGTTCGGGGGAAGCGAGAGTGGTCCCTCGTCGATCTTCTTCGCCGCCACCCGCCCCGAACGCACACAGGCGCTCATCCTCACCGGGACCTTCGCGTACTTCGGCTTCACCGGGTGGGACGATCTCGAGGTCGACCCGGTCGAATTGCGGACGCGCTTGGTGCCGGAGCTGGGCGAGGAGTTCACGCCGTCGGTCCCCCAGCTCGCCCGCTGGCAGTCCTGGGCACACGCCGCCGGCACCGCATGGGGCAGCGGCGAAGCGACCAAGGCACTGTTGCCCTCCGTCCGGTCCACGCGCCAGCTGGGCATGGTCGAACGCATGAGCGCCAGCCCCGGCATGGCGCGCGTGGCGCTGGAAGCGGCGTTCCGCGCCGACGTCCGCGCCATTCTGCCCACGATCAGCGTGCCCACCCTGGTCATCCACGCCCGCGACGAAGTCATCCCGGTCCAGGAAGGCCGCTACCTGGCCGCGCACATCCCCGGCGCCCAGCTGCTCGAAGTCGACGGCCGGGACCACGTCCCGTGGCTCAGCGATCCCGACACCATCCTCGCCGCCGTCGAGGAATTCCTCACCGGCACCCACGCCGCCCCCGCCCTCACCCGCCGCGCGCTGCGCACCGTGCTGTTCACCGACATCGTCGCCTCCACCAGCCAGGCCGCCGCGATCGGCGACGAGCGGTGGCGTGCGCTGCTGCACCGGTTCGACGAGATCACCCACGAGCTGACGCAGCGCTTCGGCGGCACCGTCGTGGAGAGCACCGGGGACGGCCACCTCATCACCTTCGAGGGGCCGACCCAGGCGATCCGCTGCGCCGAAGCCCTCCGGGACGGCGCCCGCAGCGTCGGCCTGCAGATCCGCGCCGGCATCCACACCGGCGAATGCGAACTCGGCGACGACGGCGTGGGCGGCATCGCCGTACACATCGCCGCACGCATCGTCGACCGGGCGGGCGCCGACGAGATCCTCGTCTCGCGCACCGTGCGGGATCTGGTCGTCGGCTCGGGCACGGGCTTCGAGGACCGGGGCAGCGTCGAGCTCAAGGGCGTGCCCGGCACGTGGCAGCTGCTCGCGGTCGACCGCCACGGTCCGGGCGCCGGATCCTCCGAAGCGCGCCTGGTGTCCGCGGCCACCCCGGGACCCCGCAAGACCATGCGCCGCTCCGATCGCGCGGCGGCGACGGTCGCCAAGCGCACCCCGTGGCTGCTGCGCGGCGTGGCCCGCATCGCGCCCGCCACCGGCCGCCGCGTGCAGCGAACGGTGACCGAGAGCCCGTAAGCTGCCCCGGTGGCCGAGCCCCCGATGTCACCGCAGCTGAGCCTGACGACGCAGATCTGGCGCTTCGTCGTCACCGGTGGGCTCTCCGCGATCGTCGACTTCGGGCTGTACGTCGCGCTGCTCGCCGCCGGGCTGCACGTCAACGTCGCCAAGACCCTGAGCTTCATCGCCGGCACGACGACGGCCTACCTGATCAACCGGCGCTGGACGTTCCAGGCGCCGCCGAGCCGCGCCCGCTTCATCGCGGTGGTCGCCCTCTACGCCGTCACCTACGCCGTCCAGGTCGGCATCAACTACGTCTTCTACATGCGGTTCGAGGACCAGCCTTGGCGCGTGCCGGTTGCCTTCGTCATCGCGCAGGGCACCGCGACGGTGATCAACTTCATCGTCCAGCGCGCGGTCATCTTCCGGCTGCGCTAGCCGGACCGCCGCAGGCGGTACCCTCTGTGACGATGTTTCGCACCGAGTTCCCGACCACCACCAAGCGCCTTTCCGGCTGGGGCCGCACCGCCCCGACGGTCGCGCAGGTGCTGTCGACGCCGGATCCGGAGGTGATCGTCCAGGCCGTCACCCGCGCCGCCGAGGAAACCGACCGCGGTGTCCTCGCCCGCGGCCTCGGCCGCTCCTACGGCGACAACGCCCAGAACGGCGGCGGCCTCGTCATCGACATGAATGCGCTCAACCGCATCCACTCGATCAACACCGACGACGCCACCGTCGACGTCGACGCCGGCGTCAACCTCGACCAGCTGATGCGCGCCGCGCTGCCCCTGGGCCTCTGGGTTCCCGTGCTGCCCGGCACCCGCCAGGTCACCATCGGCGGCGCCATCGCCTGCGACATCCACGGCAAGAACCACCACAGCGCCGGCAGCTTCGGCAACCACGTCCGCTCGATGGACCTGCTGACCGCCGACGGCCGGGTCCGCACGCTCACCCCGACCGGATCCGAGAGCGACCTGTTCTGGGCCACCGTCGGCGGCAACGGACTGACCGGCATCATTCTGCGCGCCACCATCGCGATGACGCCCACCGAGACCGCTTACTTCATCGCCGACGGCGACGTCACCCACAGCCTCGACGAGACCATCGCCTTCCACAGCGACGGCACCGAGGACAACTACACCTACTCCAGCGCGTGGTTCGACGCCATCAGCGCCCCACCGAAGCTGGGCCGCGCCGCGATCTCCCGCGGCTCACTGGCCACGCTCGACCAGTTGCCGACGAAACTGCAGAAGAATCCGCTGAAATTCGATGCGCCGCAACTGCTGACACTGCCCGACATCTTCCCCAACGGGCTGGCCAACAAGTACACGTTCATGCCGATCGGCGAGCTCTGGTACCGCAAATCGGGCACCTACCGTGGCAAGGTCCAGAACCTGACGCAGTTCTACCACCCCCTCGACATGTTCGGAGAGTGGAACCGCGCCTACGGATCCTCCGGATTCAGCCAGTACCAGTTCGTCGTCCCCACCGACGCCGTCGAGGAGTTCAAGGCGATCCTCGTCGACATCCAGCGCTCCGGGTTCTACTCGTTCCTCAACGTCTTCAAGCTGTTCGGACCGGGAAACCAAGCGCCGCTGAGCTTTCCGATTCCCGGCTGGAACGTCTGCGTGGACTTCCCGATCACCGCAGGGCTCAACGAGTTCCTCAACGGCCTCGACCAGCGGGTGCTGCAATTCGGCGGGCGGCTCTACACCGCCAAGGATTCCCGCACCACCGCCGAGACCTTCCACGCGATGTATCCCCGCATCGACGAATGGATCGCGTTGCGCCGCAAGGTCGATCCCGACGGCGTCTTCGCCTCCGACATGGCTCGACGACTGGAGCTCCTCTAAATGGTGTTTGATGCCACCGGCAATCCCCAGACCATCCTGCTCCTCGGGGGCACCTCCGAGATCGGGCTGGCGATCTGCGCACGCTATCTGCGCAACGCCAAAGCCCGGGTGATCCTCGCCTGCATGCCCGGCGACCCGCTTCGCGACGCCGCGCAGACCCAGATGCAGGAGGCCGGCGCGAAAGCGGTGGAGGTCATCGACTTCGACGCCGTCGACACCGACAGCCATCCCGCCGTCTTCGACAAGGCCTGGGCCCACGGTGACGTCGACGTCGCGATCGTCGCGTTCGGTCTGCTCGGCGACGCCGAGGAACTCTGGCAGAACCAGCGCAAGGCCGTGCAGATCGCCGACATCAACTACACCGCGGCGGTGTCGGTCGGCGTGCTGCTCGGCGAGAAGATGCGCGCACAGGGCTCCGGGCAGATCATCGCGATGAGCTCCGCGGCCGGCGAACGGGTGCGGCGGTCCAACTTCGTCTACGGCTCCACCAAGGCCGGTCTCGACGGCTTCTACCTGGGACTGGGAGAAGCGTTGCGCGAGTACGGGGTTCGCGTGCTCGTCATCCGGCCCGGCCAGGTCCGCACCCGGATGAGCGCCCACGTCAAGGAAGCCCCGCTGACCGTCGACAAGGAGTACGTGGCCGAGCTCGCGGTCACCGCCTCGGCCAAGGGCAAGGATCTGGTCTGGGCGCCCGGCGCCTTCCGCTACGTGATGATGGTGCTGCGCCACATCCCCCGTCCGATCTTCCGCAAGCTGCCCATCTGATGCGCAGCGCCCTGGCCGTGCTCGGCCAGATGGTCGTTGCGACCGTCCTCGCCGCTCTGGTCGCGGTGGTCAGCCTGGCTGCGATCGCGCGCGTCGAGTGGCCCGCCTACAACTCCTCCAATCAGCTGCACGCGCTCACCACCGTCGGCCAAGTCGTCTGCCTGACAGGCCTTCTCGCCGCCGGACTGGTGTGGCGGCGCAGCCGCCGCACTCTCGCCCGTGTCGGCGCGGTGCTCTTCCTCGCCGCCTTCTCCGTGGTGACGCTGGCGATGCCGCTGGGGGCCACCAAGCTCTACCTGTTCGGCATCTCCGTCGACCAGCAGTTCCGCACCGAATACCTGACCCGGCTGACGGACTCGGCGAGCCTGCACGACATGACCTACATCGGTCTGCCGCCGTACTACCCGCCGGGCTGGTTCTGGATCGGCGGCCGGCTGGCCGCGCTGACCGGCACCCCGGCCTGGGAGATGTTCAAGCCGTGGTCGATCCTGTCGATCACCGTCGCCATCGTGCTCGCGCTCGTGCTGTGGACCGCCATGGTGCGTTTCGAGTACGCACTGGTCGTCTCGGCCGCCACCGCCGCCGCCGCGCTCGCCTACTCCCCCGCCGAGCCCTACGCCGCCATCATCACCGTGCTGCTGCCGCCCGTGTTCGTGCTGGCCTGGTCCGGCCTGCGCGGCAAGACGCGGGCCGGGGGATGGGCGGCCGTCGTCGCGGTCGGTGTCTTCCTCGGCGGCGCCGCGCTGTTCTACACCCTGCTGCTGGGCTACGCCGCGTTCACGCTGACCATCATGGCCGTGCTGCTGGCCGTCGCCCGCCGCGCATTCGATCCGCTGCTGCGACTGCTCGTCATCGCGGCGATCTCCGGGGCGATCGCCCTGATCGGCTGGGGTCCCTACCTGATCGCCGCCGCCAAGGGCACCCCCGCGGACCGGGGCACCGCCCAGCACTACCTGCCCGTCGACGGCGCCCAGTTGTCCTTCCCGATGCTGCAGTTCACCCTGCTCGGCGCGCTGTGCATGCTGGGCACGCTGTGGCTGGTCGTGCGGGCGCGCAGCTCCACCCGCGCGGGCGGCCTGGCCGTCGCCGTGCTCGCCGTCTACGCCTGGTCGCTGCTGTCGATGCTGACCACGCTGGTGGGCACCACGCTGCTGTCCTTCCGGCTGCAGCCGACGCTGACCGTGCTGCTGACCGCCGCCGGGGCGTTCGGCTTCATCGAGGCGGCCCGCGCCCTCGCCGCCCGCGTCGCCGCCCCGAACGCGCACCGCGTCATCGCCGTCGCCACCGCGGTCGGCGCGCTCGGTGCCGTCACCTTCAGCCAGGACATCCCCGACGTGCTGCGCTCCGACATCGTCGTCGCCTACACCGACACTGACGGCTCCGGTCAGCGGGCCGACCGCCGTCCCCCGGGCGCCGAGCAGTACTACCGGGAGGTCGACGCGAAGATCCAGGAGGTGACCGGCCGCCCGCGCAACGAAACCGTGGTGCTGACCGCCGACTACAGCTTCCTGTCCTACTACCCCTACTACGGTTTCCAGGGCCTGACGTCGCACTACGCCAACCCGCTGGCCCAGTTCACCGAGCGCGCCGGCGCGATCGAGGGCTGGTCCATGCTGACGAACGCCGACCAGTTCGTCGCCGCGCTCGACGCGCTGCCCTGGCCCCCGCCGACGGTGTTCCTGATGCGCCGCGGCGCCAACGACACCTACACGCTGCGCCTCGCCGAGGACGTCTACCCGAACCAGCCCAACGTGCGCCGCTACCACGTCGCACTCGACGACGCGCTGTTCGACGATCCGCGCTTCGACGTGTCCACCATCGGGCCGTTCGTGCTGGCCATCCGCAAGCCATCTACCATCTAGCCCCGTGGTGAAGCAGCCGGGAACAGGGGGCAACCACCGCACCGCGCGACTGATCGCGATCGTCGCGGGCCTGCTGGGCACCCTGCTGGCGATCGCCACCCCGCTGCTGCCCGTCAACCAGACCACCGCCCAGCTGAACTGGCCGCAGAACGGTGTGCTCGCCAGCGTCGACGCCCCCCTGATCGGCTACGTGGCCACCGACCTGCAGATCACCATCCCGTGCCGCGCCGCCGCCGGCCTGGACCGCCCCGGACGCACGGTGCTGCTGTCCACCGTGCCCAAGCAGGCACCCAAGGCCGTCGACCGCGGACTGCTCATCGAGCGCGTCAACAACGACCTGCTCGTCATCGTCCGCAACACCCCCGTGGTCAGCGCGCCGCTGGACCAGGTGCTCAGCCCCGCCTGCCGGGAGCTGACGTTCACCGCCCACGCCGACAAGGTGACCGGCGAGTTCGTCGGCCTCACCCAACCCCCCGACTCCTCCGACGCCGGCGAGCCGCTGCGCGGCGAGCGCGGCGGCTACGACTTCCGCCCGCAGATCGTCGGCGTGTTCACCGACCTGTCCGGCCCCGCCCCGCCCGGCCTGCAGTTCTCGGCGACGGTCGACTCCCGCTACAGCACCTCCCCGACGCTGCTCAAGCTCGTCGCGATGATCGTCGGGGTCGCGATGACGATCGTCTCGCTGGGCGCCCTGCACGTGCTCGACAGCGCCGACGGCCGCAGGCACAAGCGTTTCCTGCCGCCGCGCTGGTGGTCGCTGTCCCCGCTGGACGGCCTGGTCACCGCGGTGATGGTGTGGTGGCACTTCGTCGGAGCCAACACCGCCGACGACGGCTACATCTTGACCATGGCCCGGGTGTCGGAGAACGCCGGCTACATGGCCAACTACTACCGCTGGTTCGGCACCCCGGAATCGCCGTTCGGCTGGTACTACGACCTGCTCGCGCTGTGGGCGCACGTCAGCACCACCAGCGTGTGGATGCGACTGCCCACGCTGCTGATGGGGCTGGCCTGCTGGTGGGTGATCAGCCGCGAGGTGCTGCCCCGGCTGGGCACCGCGGTCAAGCACAGCCGCGCCGCGGCGTGGACGGCCGCCGGGTTGTTCCTGGCGTTCTGGCTGCCGCTGAACAACGGTCTGCGGCCCGAGCCGATCATCGCGCNAACAGCGTCAACGCTCCGATGATGACGGCGATCGCGGCGTGGCCACCAGCCGGCTGCTGCCCGTCGCGATCGCCGTCATCATCGGAGCGTTGACGCTGTTCTCCGGCCCCACCGGCATCGCCGCGGTCGGCGCGCTGCTGGTCGCCATCGGGCCGCTGAAAACCATTGTCGCCGCCCATGTCTCGCGGTTCGGATACTGGGCGCTGCTGGCCCCCATCGCCGCCGCGGGCACGGTCACGATCTTCCTGATCTTCCGCGACCAGACGCTGGCCGCCGAACTGCAGGCCAGCAGCTTCAAGTCCGCCGTCGGCCCGAGCCTGGCCTGGTTCGACGAGCACATCCGCTACTCGCGGCTGTTCACCACCAGCCCCGACGGCTCGGTGGCACGCCGGTTCGCGGTGCTCACCCTGCTGCTCGCGCTGGCCGTGTCGGTCGCGATGTCGTTGCGCAAGGGCCGCATTCCCGGCACCGCCCTCGGTCCGAGCCGCCGCATCGTCGGCATCACGATCATCTCGTTCCTGGCGATGATGTTCACCCCGACGAAGTGGACGCACCACTTCGGGGTGTTCGCCGGGCTGGCCGGATCCCTCGGCGCGCTGGCCGCGGTCGCGGTCTCCGCCGCCGCGATGCGCTCACGCCGCAACCGCACCGTGTTCGCCGCGGCCGTGCTGTTCATCGCCGCGCTGTCGTTCGCGACCGTCAACGGCTGGTGGTACGTCTCGAACTTCGGTGTGCCGTGGTCGAATTCGTTCCCCGAGTGGCACTTCGGCTTCACCACGATCCTGCTCGGCTTCTCGGTGCTCGCCCTGCTGGTCGCCGCGTGGCTGCACTTCTCCGGCCGCGACGGCGCCCCGGAGGACGAGCCGCGGCGGTGGCGGGGCATCGGGCGGGCGCCCCTGGCGATCGCGACGTGGGCGCTGGTGATCTTCGAGGTCGGGTCGCTGACCCTGGCGGTGACGGGCCAGTACCCGGCGTGGACGGTCGGCCGCTCCAACCTCGAAGCCCTGACCGGGAAGACGTGCGGCATGGCCGAGGACGTCATGGTCGAACAGGACCCCAACGCCGGCATCCTGACCCCCGTCGGTGTGCCCGTCCGCGACTCGCTGGGCGCGGCGCGGTCAGAAGGCTTCAGCGCCAACGGTATTCCGTCGGACGTCTCCGCCGACCCGGTGATGGAACAACCCGGCTCGGACAACTTCGCCGACAGCGACAGTGGCGCGGTCACCGGCAGCGAGGCGGGCACCGAGGGCGGCACGACGGCCGCGGCGGGCATCAACGGCTCCCGCGCGCGGCTGCCCTACGGCCTCGACTCCGCCCGCGTCCCCGTGCTGGGCAGCTGGCGCAGCGGTATCCAGCAGCCGGCGTTCCTGCGGTCGGCCTGGTATCAGCTGCCCGCCGGCTGGAGCGAGGGCGACCGCTCCGACTCGCTGCTGGTGGTCTCCGCGGCGGGCCGGTTCGACCCGAGCGACGTCGCGGTGCAGTGGGCCACCACCGGTGACGACCCGGCCGGCAGCATCGGCTTCGCCGACGTCGGCGCTTCCCCGGCGTGGCGGAACCTGCGCGCGCCGCTCAGCGCGATCCCCGCCGACGCCACCCGGGTGCGCTTGGTCGCGACCGACGACGACCTGAGCCCGTCGCACTGGATCGCGCTGACCCCGCCCCGCATTCCGCAGCTGCGCACCCTGCAGGACGTCGTGGGGTCCTCGGATCCGGTGCTGCTGGACTGGCTGGTCGGGCTGGCGTTCCCGTGCCAGCGCCCGTTCGGGCACCGCAACGGCGTCGTCGAGGTGCCCAAGTGGCGGATCATGCCCGACCGCTTCGGCGCCGAGGCCAACTCACCGGTGATGGACTACCTCGGCGGCGGACCGCTCGGCATCACCGAGCTCCTGCTGCGCGCCACCACGGTGCCGACCTACCTGAAGTACGACTGGTTCCGCGACTGGGGTGCCCTGCAGCAGCTCACGCCGTACTACCCCGGCGCCGAGGCCGCCCGTCTCGATCTCGGTTCGGCAACGCGTAGCGGTCTGTGGAGCCCGGCGCCGCTGCGGCTGAGCTAGACCCGTCTACCATCGAGCCTCGTGCCTGCCCGCAGTTCCCGTCTCGTCGCGATCGCCGCGGGCACTCTGGGGATCCTGGGAATCATCCTGTGCGCGCTGGCGCCGCTGCTGCCCGTGCGGCAGAGCACCGCCACCATCCTGTGGCCGCAGTCGGCCAACCCCGACGGCAACGTCAGCAGCATCACCGCGCCGCTGGTGTCGGGCGCCCCGAAGTCACTCGACGTCACGATCCCCTGCACCGCGGTGGCGAGCCTGCCCGCCGACGGCGGGCTGGTGTTCTCGACGATCCCGGCCAACGGGATCGACGCCGGGCGCAACGGACTGTTCGTGCGCGCCAACGCCGACGTCGTCTACGTCGCGTTCCGTGACACCGTCGCCGCGGTCGCGCCCCGCCCCGCGGTGAACGCCGGCGCCTGCAGCGCACTGCGGCTGTGGGCCAATGTCGGCGCGGTCGGCGCCGACTTCGTCGGGATCCCCGGCGCCGCCGGCACGCTCGGCCTGGACAAGCGGCCCCAGGTGGCCGGGGTGTTCACCGATCTGCGGGTGCCGATGGATGCGGGCCTGAACGCGCGCATCGACGTCGACACCCGCTTCATCACCACACCGACGGCACTGAAGACCCTCGTGATGGCGCTCGGCGTGCTGTGCGTGATCGGGTCGATCGTGGCGCTGGCCCTGCTGGACCGGGTGTCGGGGCGGCGGCCGCCCCGGCAGCGCCGCCGGGCCGGGTGGGCGACCTGGATCGCCGACGCCGGTGTGATCGGCGGCCTGCTGATCTGGCACATCGTCGGCGCGCAGTCCTCCGACGACGGCTACAACCTGACGATCGCGCGGGTGTCCGGCGAGGCCGGCTACAGCGTCAACTACTTCCGCTACTTCGGTGCCTCCGAGGCGCCATTCGACTGGTACCAGAGCGTGCTCGCCCACCTCGCATCGATCAGCACCGCCGGGGTCTGGATGCGGCTGCCCGCCACCGCCGCGGGCATCGCGACATGGTTGATCCTGTCCCGGTGCGTGCTGCCGCGGCTGGGCCGGCGGGTGGCCGCCAACAAGGTCGCCGTGTGGACCGCCGGCGTGGTGTTCCTGGCCGCGTGGCTGCCCTTCAACAACGGGCTGCGTCCCGAACCGCTGATCGCGTTCGCGGTGGTCGCGGTGTGGATGCTGGTCGAGTCGACGCTGGGGACGCGGCGGCTCTGGCCCACCGCCGTCGCGATCGTGATCGCGATGTTCTCGGTCACGCTGGCGCCGCAGGGCCTCGTCGCGCTGGCACCGCTGCTGGTCGGCGCCCGCGGGATCACCCGCATCGTCTCCGCCCGCCGTCGCGTCGACGGACGGGCGGCCTCGCTGCTGCCGCTGGTGGCCGCGCTGTCGTTGGTGTCGGTCATCGTGTTCCGCGACCAGACGCTGGCCACGGTCGCCGAATCGGTGCGCATCAAGTACGTCGTCGGGCCGACCATCCCCTGGTACCAGGAGTTCCTGCGGTACTACTTCCTGACCGTCGAGGACAGCGTGGACGGCTCGCTGACCCGCCGCTTCGCGGTGCTGGTCCTGCTGCTGTGCCTGTTCGGCCTGATCATGGTGCTGCTGCGGCGCGGCCGCGTGCCCGGCGCCATCAGCGGCCCGGTGTGGCGGCTGGCCGGCACCACCGCGATCGGCCTGCTGCTGCTGACGCTGACCCCCACGAAGTGGGCGGTGCAGTTCGGCGCCTTCGCGGGGCTCGCGGGTGCGCTGGGCGGGGTCACCGCGTTCGCGTTCGCCCGGGTAGGTCTGCACAGCCGCCGCAACCTGGCGCTGTACGTGACCGCGCTGCTGTTCGTGCTGGCCTGGGCGACCTCCGGCATCAACGGCTGGTTCTACGTCGGCAACTACGGGGTGCCGTGGTTCGACAAGCAGCCGGTGATCGCCCACTTCCCGGTGACGACGATCTTCCTGGTGCTGGCCATCGCGTGCGGCCTGCTCGCCGGCTGGCTGCACTTCCGGATGGACTACGCCGGCCACACCGAGGTCGCCGACACCGGCCGCAACCGCGCGATCGCCTCCACCCCGCTGCTCGTCGTCGCCACGATCATGGTGGTGCTCGAGCTGGGCTCGCTGCTCAAGGCGACCGTCGGCCGCTACCCCGTCTACACCACCGGGGCCGCCAACATCTCGGCGCTGCGCTCCGGCCTGTCCGACGACAGCTGCGCGATGGCCGACGACGTCCTCGTCGAAGCCGACACCAACGCCGGCATGCTGGAGCCGGTCCCCGGTCAGCGCTGGGGTAAGTACGGCCCGCTCGGCGGCGAGAACCCGGTCGGGTTCACCCCCAACGGCATCAGCGATACCCTCGAGCCGGCCGAACCGGTCGCCGCGAATCCCGGCACCGTGAACTCCGACGGCCCGGTCGACAAGCCGAACATCGGCGTCGGCTTCGCGGCGGGCACCGGCGGCGGCTACGGCCCCGAGGGCGTGAACGGATCTCGGGTGTTCCTGCCGTTCGGCCTGGATCCCAAGCGCACGCCGGTGATGGGCAGCTACGACGAGAACCAGCAGGCCGCCAAGGCCACCTCGGCCTGGTACCAGCTGCCGCCACGCACCCCGGACCGGCCGCTGGTGACCGTCGCCGCCGCCGGCGCCATCTGGTACTACGAGGAGGACGGCTCGTTCAACTACGGCCAGTCCCTCAAGCTGCAGTGGGGCGTGCACCGGCCAGACGGGTCCTACCAGGCCCTCAATGAGGTCTATCCGATCGACATCTTCCAGCAGAAGGCGTGGCGCAACCTGCGCTTCCCGCTGACCACGGCGCCGCCGGAGGCCAACGTCGCGCGCATCGTCGCCGACGACCCGAACCTGTCCGAGGACCAGTGGTTCGGGTTCACCCCGCCGCGGGTGCCGGTGCTGCAGACCGCCGAGCAGTTCCTCGGCTCCGACACCCCGGTGTTGATGGACATCGCCACCGCCGCCAACTTCCCGTGCCAGCGGCCGTTCGCCGAACACCTGGGTATCGCCGAACTGCCGCAGTACCGGATCATCCCGAACTTCAAGCAGATGGTGGCGTCGTCGAACCAGTGGCAGTCGGCCCAGGACGGCGGGCCGTTCCTTTTCATCCAGGCGCTGCTGCGCACCGCGACGATCCCGACGTACCTGAACGGCGACTGGTACCGCGACTGGGGATCGCTGGAGCGCTATATCCGCGTGGTGCCGCGTGACCAGGCGCCCGACGCCGTCGTCGAGGAAGGATCGACCCGCGTGTTCGGCTGGAATCGCGGCGGACCGATCAGGGCCCTGCCGTGAACGACGTGAAGATGGCGCGCTGGGTCGCGACGATCGCCGGTCTGCTGGGCTTCGTGCTGGCGGTGGCCACCCCGCTGCTGCCCGTCACGCAGACCACGGCGACGCTGAACTGGCCCCAGCAGGGCCGGTTCGAGAACGTCACCGCGCCGCTGATCTCGCAGGCCCCCGTCACGCTGAACGCCTCGATCCCGTGCGCGGTGGTGCGCGGCATGCCCGCCAAGGGCGGCCTGCTGCTGGGCACCGCACCCGCCCAGGGCCGCGACGCCGCGCTGAACGCGATGCTGGTCAACGTCACCTCCTCGCGGGTCGACGTGATCGTGCGCAACGTCGTGGTGGCCTCGGTGAACCGCGACCGCGTCGCCGGGCCCGGCTGCCAGCGCCTGGACATCACGTCCTCGCACGACGGCACCTTCGCCGACTTCGTCGGCCTCCGGCAGGCCGATGGCTCCCCGCAGCGCAGCGGATACGCCGACCCGAACCTGCGGCCCGCGATCGTCGGCGTGTTCACCGACCTCGTCGGGCCCGCACCCCCCGGGCTGACGTTCTCGGCGACCATCGACACCCGCTTCACCAGCCATCCCAGCGCGCTCAAGCTCGCCGCGATGCTGCTGGCGATCGTGTCGACGGTGATCGCGCTGCTCGCGCTGTGGCGGCTGGACCGCCTCGACGGGCACCGCATGCACCGGCTGATCCCCGAGCGGTGGCGCACCGTCAGCGCCGTCGACGGCGTCGTGGTCGGCGGCTTCGCCCTCTGGTACGTGATCGGTGCCAACAGCAGCGACGACGGCTACATCCTGGCGATGGCCCGGGTCGCCGACCACGCCGGCTACATGTCGAACTACTTCCGCTGGTTCGGCAGCCCCGAGGATCCGTTCGGCTGGTACTACAACGTGCTGGCGCTGATGACCCACGTCAGCGACGCCAGCATCTGGATCCGGCTACCCGACCTGATCTGCGCGCTGCTGTGCTGGCTGCTGCTGTCCCGCGAAGTGCTGCCGCGCCTGGGCCCCGCCGTGTCGGGCAGCCGGGCGGCGATGTGGGCGGCCGGCTTCGTGCTGCTGGCCGCGTGGATGCCGTTCAACAACGGGCTGCGCCCCGAGGGCCAGATCGCCACCGGCGCGCTGGTGACCTACGTGCTGATCGAGCGGGCCATCACCTCCGGCAGGCTGACCCCGGCCGCGCTGGCCATCACCACCGCGGCGTTCACCCTCGGTATCCAGCCGACCGGCCTGATCGCGGTGGCCGCGCTGGTCGCCGGCGGCCGGCCGATCCTGCGCATCCTGATGCGGCGCCGCGCGCTGGTCGGCACCTGGCCGCTGGTGGCGCCGCTGCTGGCGGCCGGCACCGTGGTGCTGACCGTCGTGTTCGCCGATCAGACATTGGCAACGGTGTTGGAAGCCACCAGGATTCGCACCGCGATCGGGCCCAGCCAGGAGTGGTACACCGAGAACCTGCGGTACTACTACCTGATCCTGCCGACCACCGACGCCGCGATCTCGCGGCGGGTGGCGTTCCTGTTCACCGCGATGTGCCTGTTCCCGTCGCTGTTCATGATGTTGCGCCGCAAGCGCGTTCCCGGCGTGGCCCGCGGGCCGGCGTGGCGGCTGATGGGCGTGATCTTCGCGACGATCTTCTTCCTGATGTTCACCCCCACCAAGTGGATCCACCACTTCGGGTTGTTCGCCGCGGTGGGCGGCGCGATGGCGGCGCTGGCCACGGTCATGGTGTCGCCGGTGGTGCTGCGTTCGGCGCGCAACCGGATGACGTTCCTGGCGCTGGTGTTCTTCGTGCTGGCGCTGTGCTTCGCGTCCACCAACGGCTGGTGGTACGTCTCGAATTTCGGTGCGCCGTTCAACAATTCGGTGCCGCAGTTGGGCGGAGTGAGCGTCAGCACGGTGTTCTTCGTGCTGTTCGTGCTGACCGCGCTGTGGGCGTTCTGGCTGCACGTGCGGCCGCGCCGCGAACCGCGCCTGGTGCGGGTGCTGACCACGGCGCCGATCCCGATCGCCGCGGGCTTCATGGTGTTCGTGTTCATCGCGTCGATGGCGATCGGCGTGGTGCGCCAGTACCCGACCTACTCCAACGGGTGGGCCAACGTGCGGGCCTTCGCCGGCGGCTGCGGACTCGCCGACGACGTTCTGGTGGAACCGGATTCGAACGCCGGATTCCTGCAGCCGATGCCCGGCGACTACGGTCCGCTGGGCCCGCTGGGCGGCGCGACGCCGACGGGCTTCTCCCCCAACGGGGTTCCGGAGAAGATCATCGCCGAGGCGATTCGGATCACCAATCCGCAGCCGGGCACCGACTACGACTGGAACCGGCCCGTCAAGCTGTCCCGGCCCGGGGTGAACGGGTCGACGGTGCCCCTGCCCTACGGCCTGGACCCCGCGAAGGTTCCGGTCGCCGGTTCGTATTCGACTGCGGCGCAACAGGAGAGCAAGCTCGCCTCGGCGTGGTACGCGCTGCCCGCCCCCGACGACGCACACCCGCTGGTGGTCATCACCGCGGCCGGGACCATCGCCGGCACCAGCGTCGCCGAGGGCCTCTCGTCGGGTCAGACCGTGGAACTCGAGTACGCCACCCGCGGTCCCGACGGTGCGCCCGTACCTGCCGGCCGGGTCCAGCCCTACGACATCGGCCCCACGCCGTCGTGGCGCAACCTGCGCTACCCGCGCGAGCAGATTCCCGCCGACGCGGTCGCGGTCCGGGTGATCGCGGAGGACCTGTCGCTGGGCCAGGGCGACTGGGTCGCGGTCACCCCGCCCCGGGTGCCCGAGGTGCGCTCGGTGCAGGAGTACGTCGGCTCCAGCCAGCCGGTGCTGATGGACTGGGCGGTCGGCCTCGCGTTCCCGTGCCAGCAGCCGATGCTGCACGCCAACGGCGTCACCGACATCCCGAAGTTCCGCATCTCGCCGGATTACTACGCCAAGCTGCAGAGCACCGACACCTGGCAGGACGGCAAGAACGGTGGCCTGCTCGGGATCACGGATCTTCTGTTGCGCGCCTCGGTGATGTCGACCTACCTGTCACACGACTGGGGCCAGGACTGGGGATCGCTGCGCCGCTTCGACACCATCGTCGACGCGCAACCCGCGCAGATCGACCTCGGGGAGAGCACCCACTCGGGTCTGTGGACACCCGGGCCCATGCGCATCGAGCCGTGACCGGCACGACCGCGCTCGGCCGGGCCTCGCTCACGCGGGTGGTCGAACTGCGGGTACAGATGACGACGTCGCTGTTCGGTCAGACCCCCGCGCAGGCCTGGGCCGACCACGCCGACCTGCTGGAGCCGCTGTTCTGGGACCGCGCCGCCGACCAGTGGAAGATCGCCATGCAGACCTGGGTGCTGCGGGTGGACGGGCTGACCGTGCTCGTCGACACCGGCGTCGGCAACGATCGCCACCGGCCGCACTTCGCCCCGCTGCACCAGCTGCAGACCGGCTACCTCGACGCGCTGGCCGACGCGGGCGTGGCACCCGAGGCGGTGGACGTGGTGATCAACACCCACCTGCACACCGACCACGTCGGGTGGAACACCCGGCTGGTCGATGGGGAGTGGGTCCCGACGTTCCCCAACGCGCGCTACCTGATGCCCGAGCAGGACTACCGGCATTTCGCGCCCGACGGCGACAGCACCAACGAGGGCATGCGGATCGTGTTCTCCGACAGCGTGTTACCGGTGGCTGACCAGACCGAGCTCTACTCCGGGGACCACCAGCTCAGCGAGTCGCTGTGGCTGCTGCCCGCCGCAGGCCACACGCCGGGCTCCTCGGTGGTGTGGCTGGACGCCGAGGCGCCCGCCGTGTTCGTCGGCGATCTGACCCACTGCCCCATCCAGCTGGTGCGTCCCGACGACCCCTGCGCGTTCGACGAGGATCCCGCCGCTGCGGCACGCACCCGGCACCGCGTGCTGACCGAGGCCGCCCGCAGGCGCGCCGCCGTCATCCCCGCGCACTACCCGGGCCGCGGCGGCGCGCGAATCACCGCCGATGACGACGCGTTCGCCGTCGACGACTGGCTCGACCTGCCCGCGATCTAGCCGTCGTTGGCGGTCGGATCGGCGTTCTCGCGGGCGATGTCGCCGCGGCAGTCGTCCTGCGATTGGCTGGTCTGCTGCACGCACACCTGCACCGGGATGTCCCCGGTGCCGGTGGGTTTGGGGATGTCCGCCGAATACAGCGACCACAGCGACTGATCCGAGCCGCTCACCCGTGCGCAGTACGCCTGCGATCCGGACTCGGTCACCCCGGCCGCACCCAGCATCGCGCAGTCCGCCCCGACCACGACGACCGGCACCGCGACCTTGTCGGGGCCGCGCGCCGGCTCGTCGTGCAGCACCACGAACAGTGCGGCCGCCACCGCCAGCAGCGAGAGCAGCAGCGCGAGGACGGCGAACATCCGGCCGCGTGACCGCGGCGCGCGCCGGCCCGGGCGGGCGTGCCGCGGCCGGCCGGCCGCCTGCGCCGGCATCGTCGCCTCCGGGTCGGCGGTGCGCGGAAGCGCCACCGGGCCGGTGCGATTCGCCAGCGCGCGGGCGAAGTCGACACAGCGTTCGAACCGATCCGCCGGCGACTTGGCCAGCGCCTTCTCCAGCGCCCCGCCGAGGCCGGACAGATCGGGCCGGGCCTCCGCGATCGACGGCGGCCGCGCCGACAGGTGCGAGCTGATCACGATCGCCGGATTGGAGTGCTGGAACGGCGGGGACCCGGTCAGCAGCTGATAGGCGGTGGCCGCCAGCGCGTACTGGTCGGCCCGGCCGTCGATGTGCTTGTCGGCGGTGAGCTGCTCGGGCGCCGAGTACGCGACCGTGCCGACCGTCATGTCGGTGCCGGTGAGACTGCTGACTTCGCCGACCCGGCGGGCGATCCCGAAGTCGGCGAGCATGATCCGCTCGTCGGCGGTCTCGGGGTCGGCGATCAGGATGTTGGCGGGCTTCACGTCGCGGTGCAGCAGCCCGCGGGCGTGGGCATAGTCGAGAGCCTCGCCGACCGCGGTGACGATGCGGACCACCAGATCGGGCGGCATGCCGCCGGGATACCGCTCGGCGAGCAGCTTCGCGGCGTCGGTGCCCTCGACGTGGTCCATGGAGATCCACAGCCGGCCGTCGAACTCGCCGCGGTCGTGCACCGCGACGATGTGCGGATGCCACAGCGTGGCCGCCATGTCGGCTTCGCGGCTGAACCGCTCCCGGTACTCGCTGTCGGCACACACTGTCGGCGAGAGCACCTTCAGGGCGTCGTACCGGGGCAGCCGTGGATGCTGCCCGAGGTACACCTCACCCATGCCGCCGGCGCCCAGCAACCGCACGATCGTGTAGCCCGCGATCACGTCCCCCTCGGTCAGCGGCATGCGCGGATCCTATCGGTGCGTGTCGTCATGGGCGCGCGTAGACGACCCGGCTGCCGAACGCGATGTCCTGCAGCGACCTTCGGCGCGCGTCCAGCGCCACCCAGGCCAGCCCCAACGGGAACACGACGCACGCGGCGGCGCGCAGCAGCGCCACCACCGGCGCCAGCCGCCGCCCCCGGCGGCCCACCACCCGCAACCCCATCACGACCGCGCCGGCGGTGCAGCCCGACACCGACCAGCAGCCGGCCAGGTAGAGCACCGCGGCACCGAACGCCACGGTCCCCGAGAACACCAGGTTCAGCGCCGGGAAACGGAACGCGCCCGGGTGCAGCGCCAGCCGGGTCAGGATCAGCCCGAGGTACAGCATCGCCAGCAGGACACCGACCACCACCAGGTCGACCACGGCCGCCACGCCCCGGCTGACCACTCCGGCGGCCCGCTCATCGTGGACGGTCACGGAACCCCTGCCTGCGGCCCAGCACCCGGTCGACGAAACCGGACACCGCGTCGTCGGCACGCTCACCCTGCGTGCGGACATCGGTCATCACGTCGGCCGTCACGGTGCTCGTCGACTCGCGGATGATGGCCGGCAGGTTCACGCCGTCGATCACCTGCTCGGCCAGCCCCACCAGGTCGATGCGCGCGATCACCGCGTCGATCGCCTCCTTGGACAACCGGTCGCGCACGATCGCGGTCAGGTCGAGTTCGTCGATCACCGCCGTCACCAGCAGCGAGAGCACCGCCTGCGCCTCGCGCCTGCCGCGGGAGAACAGCCCCCCGACCAGGGGCAGTGTCTCGCACATCCGGTAGGCGTCCACCAGGGCGGAGTGCGCGGGAGCCGGCGTCGGTGCCGGGTCGGACGACGTCACGGCATGGCTCTAGTGCGGGGCGCAGAGGTAGGGGAAATCGGGAAGGAAGTCCTGGCGGGGTGCGACGTCGGTGAGCGGGGTGCGTCCGTTGGTGAGGAACCGCGACCGGTAGTCGGCGACGTCGTCGGTCAGCGTGCGCCCGTTCGGGTACGCGGCAGGCTTGCGGGGGTTGTAGGTCAGCACGTCCGGCAGGGTGCCCTCGGCGGTGATCGCGTCGATCGCCTCGGCGCGGGTGTAGCCGCCGGTCTCGACCATCAACTCGATCAGGTGCCCCATCCAGCGGCCCTGATCGCGGTTGGGCTCGCCGGCGTTGAACTCGGCGAGCTGCTCGTCGTCGGGGAAGAACCCGCTGACCCACGGATGCCCGGCCCGGTCGGCGTGCACCCACTTCCCGTCGCGCACCACACTCGCGCGGCCCCAGATCCGCACGTCGGGGGCGGCGCCGAGATAGTCGGTGGGCAGTTCGATCGCCATGGCGATCACGTTGGCGTTGGCGAACGATGCGTCGGCGCGCGCCCCGGCGAAGAACGAGAACGACCCCGACCGCGACCGCCACAGGTGCGGTTCGTCGTCGAACGACACGTCGAGCCCGCCGAAGATCTCCGACCCGGCGGCGGCGTCGACCCGGGCCTCGGCCTGCAGGCCGAGGCGGACGTCGACCTTCTGGCGCCCGTTGTACGGCTCGGTAAACACGAAGTTGAACGCGATGTCGTTGCGCAGATCGCCGTCGTTGTCGATCGCGATCCGGTACACCGCGTCGGGGTGCATCGCGTCCGCCTTCGGGTTGGCGGTCAGGATCAGCGCGGTGCGCCCGGGGTCCTTCGGGGACGGGAACACGTACAGATCGCACAGGTCCAGGCGCGGATCGCCCAGCGGCGCGCCACGACGCAGCCCGGTGAAGTCAGTCGACACGCTGTCCATCCAACCGCACCGGCGATCTAGATGGGCGTCAGGCCATGCTTACGCTGGACCCGGTTGATCTGCTTGTCCCTCAGCAGACGCATGCAGTTGCGCAGCAACAGCCGGGTCTGGTGCGGCTCGATGACGCCGTCGATGAAGCCGCGTTCGGCCGCGATCCACGGGGTGGCCAGGCTCGTGTTGTAGCCCTCGATGAAATCGGCCCTGATCTTCTGCACCTCGGGGGCCGTCGGATCCGGGAACCGCTTCACGAGCAGCTGGGCCGCGCCCTCGGCGCCGATCACGGCGATGCGGGCGGTCGGCCACGCGAAGTTGAAGTCCGATGTCAGCTGCTTGGAGCCCATCACCGCGTAGGCCCCGCCGTAGGACTTGCGGATCGTGATCGTGACCTTCGGGATGTCCGCCTCGACGACGGCGTTGAGGAAGCGGCCACCGCGCTTGATGATGCCGCCCTTCTCCTGCTCCACGCCCGGCATGAAGCCGGGGGTGTCCACGACGAACACCAGCGGGGTGTTGAACGAGTCGCAGAACCGGACGAAGCGGGCCGCCTTGTCGGAGGCCTCGTTGTCGATCGCGCCCGACATGTACATCGGCTGGTTGGCGATGACCCCGACGGGCCGGCCGTCGACGCGGGCGAACGCGGTGATGATCGCCGGGCCGGACTGCTCGCCGACCTGGAACACGTCGCCGTCGTCGAAGATCCGCAGCAGGATCTCCATCATGTCGTAGGCCTGGTTGTCCGCGTCCGGCACGATCGCGTCGAGCTCCAGGTCGTGCGGGGTCACCTCGGGCTCGAGGCCCGGGTTGACGATCGGCGGGTCGTCGAAGGTGTTGCCGGGCAGGAAGCTCAGGTAGTCGCGCACGTACTGGAACGCGGCGGCCTCGGACTCCACCACCTGGTGGATGTTGCCGTAGCGGGCCTGCGCGTCGGCGCCGCCGAGTTCGTCGAGCGTGACGTCCTCGCCCGTGACGTCCTTGATGACGTCGGGGCCGGTGACGAACATGTAGCCCTGGTCGCGCACCGCGACGACGAGGTCGGTCTGGATCGGCGAGTACACGGCACCACCGGCGCACTTGCCGAAGATCAGCGAGATCTCGGGCACCAGACCGCGCAGCAGTTCGTGCCGGCGGCCCAGCTCGGCGTACCAGGCCAGCGACGTCGCGGTGTCCTGGATGCGGGCGCCCGCGGAGTCGTTGATGCCGATGATCGGGCAGCCGACCATCGCCACCCACTCCATCAGCCGGGCGACCTTGCGGCCGAACATCTCGCCGACCGAGCCCTGGAACACCGTCTGGTCGTGGCTGAACACGCCGACCGGCCGGCCGTTGATGGTGCCGTGCCCGGTGACCACGCCGTCGCCGTAGAGCGCGTCGGGATCACCCGGAGTCTTGGCCAGCGCACCGATCTCCAGGAAGCTGCCGGGGTCCAGCAGCGCGTGGATCCGGGCTCGCGCGGACGGGATGCCCTTCTTCTCGCGCTTGGCGACGGCCTTCTCGCCGCCGGGCTCCTTGGCCAGCTCCAGCTTCTCGCGGAGTTCGGCGAGCAGTTCGGCGCTCGTCTTCGGGTGGTGGGTGGGAGAAATCTCCGTCGTCACTTGCTCTCGCTCTCCGCCTCGATCACGTGGATCGCCTCGCTCAGGTGCGCTCCGACCTTCGCAATGTACGGCTCGTCGATGACCTGGATGTGTTCGCCCCCGACCGGCACGATCTCCAGATCCTCGACGAATTCGCCCCAGCCGCCGTCGGGCTGCCGGACGGCGTAGCGCGGTTCGAAGAAGATCGCGTCGTCGTGGTAGCGGTCGGCCATGTACAGCGTGACGTGGCCGTCGTAGGGCTGGATCTCCGCGGTCTCGAGCAGCCGGTTGTCCAGGTACGACGTCCGTTGGTGCTCGATGATGCCGCCCGGGATCGCCACGCCCGCCTGCTGCACGGCGTCGAGGACGTAGCGGACCTGACCCTCGTCGTCGAGCGCCTCGAGTTCCTCGTAGGGGATCTCGGGGATCTCGACGTTGAAGGTGCGCTGCGCGAACAGCGCGTAGCGATCCCACCGGGCCCGCGTCTCCTCCTTGGTCTGCGGGATCTCCTCGCCGGGACGCACCATGTCGATGAGTCCGACGAACCGCACGTCGGCGCCTTCCCGCTTCAGCCCGATCGCGCAGGCATAGGCCAGCGCCCCGCCCAGCGACCAGCCGACCAGGATGTAGGGGCCGTCGCCCTGGATCTCCCGCAGCTTCGGCAGATACTCGGCGGCACGCTCCTCGACCGAGCCCTCGACCCGCTCGAACCCGTACATCGGGGTGTCGGGGGGCAGTCGCTTGAGCAGCGGCTCGTAGACGACGGTGGACCCGCCGGCCGGGTGGAAGACGAACACCGGGATCCGTGTGGACCCTTCGGGGCGGGCCCGGATGGTGCGCACGAAGCCGTCCACCTCACCGGCGTCCATCAGGTCGCGCACCACGGTGGACAGGTCCTGGATGGTGCCCGCGGCCTTGACCTGCTCGGCGGTGACGACGCCGTCGGCGCGCTCGGAGAGCCGGTCGGCCATCTTCTGCGCGGTGGCGTCGTCGATCGAGGGCAGGTCGTTGAAGATGCCGCCCGGCGACTTGCCGGTGACGATCGCCCAGGTCGCGAACGTGACGCGCTCGGCGGCGTCGCGGGGCGGCACGTCGGCGCCGAGCGCCTCGGTGACCGCCTCCTGGGTCAGCACCTTCGCGGCCATGCTTGCGGCGCTGGGCTTGTCGGGCCCCGCGGGGTTGGTCGGCGGAGCGGGGATGCCAGGACCCGACGGGTCGGTCGGCGGAGGCGGGACCGTCAGATCCTTCTGGGCCTCCACGGAGTCGGTGGCGATCTTCTCGACGGCGTCGGTGGCGATCGGGTGACCGGCCTCGGCGAGTTTCGCCTCGAGCTCGGCGACCGTGCTGGCGCCGCCCATCAGCTCGGCCTGCGCGGCCGCGATCTCCTCGGGCGACTGTCCCTTCTGCGACTCGGCGAGCTGGTCCACCTCGTCGCGGTGCTCGATGGCGTAGGCGATGAGCTTCTCGACGGCGTAGAGGTTCGCATCCCGCACCGCGGTCAGCTGGATCGGCGGCAGGTCGAAGTCGTACTCGACGCGGTTCTTGATGCGCACCGCCATCAGCGAGTCGAGACCGAGCTCGATCAGCGGCACCTCCCACGGCAGGTCCTCGGGCTCGTAGCCCATCGCCGCGCCGACGATCGTGCCCAGCCGATCGCCGATGGTCTCACCGGACTCCGGCGACCACTTGGCGAAGCCGGCTGCGAGACCGGCGCCGGCGGCGAGGTTGTCCTGCAGGATGGCCGCGTCGTCCTCGGGCTCGGGTTCCGGCGTTGCCACCGAGGCGATCTCGGCGACGGTGCCGGCACCGACCGCGGTGGGCAGCACGGTCTGCGCACCCCCGCGGCTCACGATCGCGTCGTAGACCAGCGTGAACGATTCGTCGATGCGGGCGTGCACCTGCACCGCCGCCCCGCCGGGATGACGGCTCAGCGTGGTCACCAGCTTCGACCCCTCGCCGGGCACGGCGCGCTGCTCCGAGGCGACCAGCTTGGCATCCGGAAGTACCGCTGCCGCAGCAGATTTCACCAGCGCCGCCAGATCGGTCTCGCCGCGCGGGCTGTACTCCCACACGTGCCGGCCGTCCGGGGTGGCCACGTGGCTGCCGGGCATGACCCCCGAGCTGTCGCCGGTGAAGTGCGCGTCCAGCCAGTGCGGCTTGCGCTTGAACCGGGTCGGCGGGATGGCCGCGAAGTCCAGCGCCCCACCGAGGCCTCGCGACTTCCGCGGGAACAGCGTGCGGAAGTCGAGGTCGTGGCCGTGCACGAACAGGTGCGCCATGGCCGCGGTCATCGAGTCGACCTCGTCCTGCTTGCGGGCGAGCGTCGGAATCAGTTGCGCGTCATGCAGACCCGCGTCGGCGGTGGTCAACCCGACCTGCATCAGGGCGACCGGGTTCGGCGCCAACTCGAGGAACGTGGTGTGGCCGTTGTCGACGGCGTTGCGGATGCCGTGCGTGAAGTAGACGCTGTGCCGCAGCCCCTTCTTCCAGTAGTCCACGTCGTGGATGGGCTCCGCGCCGGCCCGGACCAGGCTGCCCTCGTGCACGGTCGAGTAGTACGGGACCTGCACCGGATGCGCTTCGATGCCTTGCAGTTCCGCGGCGAGCTCACCGAGCAGCGGATCCATCTGCGAGGTGTGGCTGGCGCCCTTTGTCTGGAACTTGCGGGCGAACTTGCCCT
Source organism: Mycolicibacterium chlorophenolicum (assembly GCF_001044235.1). GTDB lineage: Bacteria > Actinomycetota > Actinomycetes > Mycobacteriales > Mycobacteriaceae > Mycobacterium > Mycobacterium chlorophenolicum. The sequence continues at coordinate 231,701 of NZ_JYNL01000064.1, forward strand.
CCGACTCGGCGCGGGCGATGATCGCGTCCACCTGATCGGGCGGGCCGCCGATGACGGTCTGCGTCGGGGCGGCGTAGACGCACACCTCGAGGTCCTTGAAGTCCGAGAACACGGTCTCGATCTCGTCGGCGGAGTACTCCACCAGCGCCATCAGCCGGATGTACTCGCCGAACAGCATCGCCTCGCCCTCACCCATCAGGTGGCTGCGCGAGCAGATGGTGCGGGTGGCGTCCTCCAGCGACAGACCGCCGGCGAAGTAGGCCGCGGCGGCCTCGCCGAGTGACTGTCCGATCAGCGCACCGGGTTTCGCGCCGTGCGCCTTGAGCAGCTCACCGAGCGCGACCTGGATCGCGAAGATGACCAGCTGCACCTTCTCGATCGGGAGCTCGGTGGTCTCGTCGGTGTAGTCGATCGCGTCGTCGAGGATGAGCTCGAGGATGGAGTGCCCGCGCTCGTCCTGGATGAGGCTGTCCACCTTGTTTATCCACTCGGCGAAGATCTCGTCCCGCAGGTAGAGGCTCTTGGCCATCTTGCGGTGCTGCGCACCGAAACCGGCGAGCACCCACACCGGCCCGTTGGTGACGGGTCCGTCGGCGCTCAGCACGATCGGGTTGGGCTTGCCCTCGGCCAGCGCGCGCAGGCCCTTGATCGCCTCGTCGTGGTCGTGGGCGAGCACCACCGCGCGGGAGCGGCCGTGGTTGCGCCGCGACAGCGAGCGGCCGATCGACTCCAGCGACGAGGCGCGCCCCTCGGCGCTGTCGATCCAGTCAGCGAGTTCGGCGGCGGCCGCCTTCTTGCGTGAGGTGAGGAACCCCGAAACAGCGAGCGGCACAACAGGCGTTTTCGACTCCGCCGCTGGATCATTTTCGATGGCCGCCAGCTCCTCGCGGGCCACCTCCAGCAGGCGCAGCGCCTCGTCGGTCAGGCCGGGCAGCTCGTAGTCGTCGCCGGCGGCCGCGGCGGGCACGTCGAGTGCGTCGTCGTCACCGTCGTCGTCGCCGTCGAGGAACTCGCCGTACTCGTCCATCCGCACGCCGCCCACGTACACGGCCTTGGCGTCGTCGTTGGCGGGGGCCGCCACCGCGACGTCGGGCTCGGCGGCCGGCTCGACCAGATCGCTGGCCAGCACCTCGCGCACCACCAGGTGGGCGTTGGCGCCGCCGAAGCCGAACCCGGACACGCCGGCGATGGCGCGGCCGCTGTAGCGCGGCCAGTCGGTCACCGTGTCGGCGACCTTGAGGTGTTCCTTGTCGAAGTCGATGTAGGGGTTCGGGCCGGTGTAGTTGATCGACGGCGGGATCTTGTCGTTGCGCAGCGCCAGCGCGACCTTCGCCAGGCTCGCCGCACCGGCGGCCGACTCGAGGTGTCCCACATTGGATTTCACCGCGCCCAGCAGCGCGGGCTTGTCGGCGGCGCGACCGCGGCCGATGACGCGGCCCAGCGCGTCGGCCTCGATCGGATCGCCGAGGATCGTGCCGGTGCCGTGTGCCTCGACGTAGTCGACGGCGCGCGGGTCGATGCCGGCGTCCTTGTACGCCTTGCGCAGCACCGCTTCCTGAGCGTCCGGGTTCGGCGCGAGCATGCCGTTGGAGCGGCCGTCGTGGTTGACGGCGCCGCCGGCGATCACGGCCAGGATGTCGTCGCCGTCGCGGCGCGCGTCGGCGAGCCGCTTGAGCACCACCATGCCGCCGCCCTCGGAGCGGGCGTAGCCGTCGGCGTCCTGGGAGAACGACTTGATCCGGCCGTCGGGCGCCAGCACGCCGCCGACCTCGTCGAAGCCCAACGTGACCAGCGGGGTGATCAACGCGTTGACGCCGCCGGCGATCACCACGTCGGCATCCCCGGCGCGCAGCGCCTTCATCCCCTCGTGGACGGCGACCAGCGCCGACGAGCACGCGGTGTCGATGGCCATCGACGGGCCGCGGAAGTCGTAGAAGTAGGACACCCGGTTGGCGATGACCGCGCTCGAGTTACCGGTGATCGCGTACGGGTGCGCGACGGTCGGATCGGCCACCGACATGAACATGTAGTCGTTGACCGAGCTGCCGACGAACACGCCGACGTTCTCACCGCGCAGGCTCGACGCCGGAATCCGGGCGTGCTCCAACGCTTCCCACGTCAGCTCCAGCGCCATGCGCTGCTGCGGGTCGATGTTGTCGGCTTCCATCTTCGACAGCGCGAAGAACTCGGCGTCGAAACCCTTGATGTCGGTGAGGTATCCGCCGCGGGTGCGGGCCTTGGCGACCCGCTCGGCGATGCGCGGCTCGGACAGGAACTCCGACCACCGGCCCTCGGGCAGGTCGGTGATCGCGTCACGGCCGTCGAGCAGCGCCGACCACATCTCGTCGGGGGTGTTCATGTCACCGGGGAAACGGGTGCCGACGCCGACGATCGCGATGTTCAGCCGGCCCTCGTCGCCGTCGCGCGACCAGTCCTCGCTGTCGATGTCCGACAGATCGTCCTCGGGCTCGCCCTCGATGATCACCGTGGCCAGGGACTCGATCGTGGGATGCCGGAACGCGATCGTCGCGGTCAGCGTCACACCGGTCAGGTCCTCGATGTCGCTGGCCATCGCGACCGCGTCCCGGGAGGACAGCCCCAGCTCCACCATCGGCGTGGACTCGCTGATGGAGTCGGGCGACTGGCCGGTCGCGTTGCCGATCCAGTTGCGCAGCCACTCCCGCATCTCGTTGACGGTCATGTCCTGACCGCCCGGATTGTCTTGCGACTCAGCCATGTTCCATAACCTCACGATCGACAGGCGGCCCGCACGGGCCGCCGTTGCCGTTGCTGTAGTTGAGCGTCAGTCCGTCTCGTCCGGGAAGGCGTTGGCCACCTTGCCGCTGCGCAGGCTGCCGTCGAGATACGCCGACCGGCAGGCCCGGCGGCCGATCTTGCCGCTCGACGTCCGCGGGATGGCCCCGGCGGGCGTGAGCAGCACGTCGCGCACGGTCACGCCGTGCCGCACCGCGATCGCGGCGCGGATGTCGTCGGCGATCGGTCCCATCTCGAGCTTGTGCGCGCCGGGCGCCCGCTCGCCGACGATCACCAGCTGCTCGGACGTGTCGTTGGGGTCCCGCTTGAGCCCGGAGTGGGCGTCGGCGAACACCTCGTCGGGCAGCTGGTTGGCCGGCACGGAGAACGCCGCGACGAACCCGGTGCGCAGCGCCTTGGTGGCCTCCTGGGCGGAGTACTCCAGGTCCTGCGGGTAGTGGTTGCGGCCGTCGATGATCACCAGGTCCTTGGTGCGGCCGGTGATGAACAGCTCACCGTCGTGGTAGGCGCCGAGGTCGCCGGTCCGGACCCAGGTGGCGTCGTCGGCGGCGCCTTCGGCGTGCGACGGTTCGGTGCGCGACTTGAGGATGTTGTGGAAAGTGGCGGCGGTTTCGTCGGGCTTGCCCCAGTAGCCGGTGCCCATGTTCTGGCCGCTGATCCACACTTCACCGATCTGACCGTCGGGCAGCTCGGTGGCACTGTCGGCGTCGACGATGACCGCCCACTCCGCGACGCCGATCTTGCCGGCGCCGGCCTGTGCGACCGCCTTGGGCGAATCCGCCGGCACCTCGACGAAGCGGTGGCTGTTGAGCTCGTCGCGGTCGACGTGGATGATCCGCGGCTCGGCGTTCATCGGGGTGGTCGACACGAACAGCGTGGCCTCGGCCAGGCCGTAGGACGGCTTGATCGCCTGCGGCTTGAACCCGAACGGGCTGAACGCCTCGTTGAACCGGTTCACCGTGGCCGCCGAGATCGGCTCGCTGCCGTTGAGGATGCACTTGATGTTGGACATGTCCAGCGGCTCTTCGCCGTCCTTGGGCACGCCGCGCGCCGCCGCGTGGTCGAACGCGAAGTTCGGCGCCACCGAGATGGTGCCACCGGTGTCGCCCTCTTTGCGCGCCATCTCGCGGATCCACCGGCCGGGGCGGCGGACGAATGCGGCGGGCGTCATGAACGTGATGTAGTGCCCGAGCATCGGGGACAGCAGCACCGTGATGAGGCCCATGTCGTGGAAGAACGGCAGCCACGAGACGCCGCGGTCGCCCTCCTGGCCGTCGAGCGCCTCGATCACCTGCACGACGTTGGTGGCGAGATTGAGGTGGGTGATCTGCACGCCGGTCGGGATGCGGGTCGAACCCGACGTGTACTGCAGGTAGGCGATCGTGTCGTGCGTGACCTCGACCGGTTCCCACGTCGCGCCGACCTCGTCGGGCACGGCGTCGACGGCGATCACGCGCGGGCGCTGATTGGCCGGGCGGGTGCGGAAGAACTTGCGGACGCCCTCGGCGGCCGCCGTCGTGGTCAGGATCGCCGTCGGGTGGCAGTCGTCGAGCACGGCGTGCAGGCGGCCCACATGGCCGGGCTCGTTCGGATCGAACAGGGGCACCGCGATGCGGCCGGCGTACAGGGTTCCGAAGAAGGCGACGAGATAGTCGAGGTTCTGCGGGCACAGGATCGCGACCCGGTCACCGGGCTGGGTCACCTGCTGCAGGCGGGCGCCGACGGCCTTGTTGCGCGCACCGAAGTCGGCCCAGTGCAGGTCGCGGTTGACGCCGTCGCGTTCGGTCGAGAAGTCGACGAACCGGTAGGCGAGCTTGTCTCCACGAACCTTCGCCCATCGTTCGACGTGCTTGACCAGGTTCCCGTTGTCGGGGAACTTGATCAGTCCGTCCTTGATGAACGGGTTATGGAAGGCCATCTCAACTCCAATCACATGGGATAGATCCCAAGCCCCGAAGATCGTACCGGGGCAACGGCTCCCCGCCCTTCAGCCGCGTCGAACGCTCTTAGATTTCCCTTAATGTTAGGGGACGGCCACACGCGGGCCAAATCCCCTCGGTCACGTGTCAGCCATGTTTCGGACGCGGAGCGTTATCGATCAGGCCCTGCGCCCAGTTCAGCGTCCACGCGGTGGCCGGTTGGCCGTCGATGTTCCAGAACTGCGGGGTGGCATACAGCGCGTGCACCGGCTGGCCCGCGCCGCCGCTGAGCACCTCGATCGTCCTGGGCAGCTGGGTGATGTTGAACGCCGACGTCGGCGCCGCGCAGATCAGGTCACCGCGCGCGCAGATCTCGTTGGTGCGGTCGTTGAGCGCCCCGAAACCACCCGGCCGCGGGCCTGTCATCGTCAGACCCAGCGCCGAGAGCGTCGGCACCTCGTGCAGCGTGATCTCCGCGCCCTGACCGTCCGGGTTGGGACCGATGTCCTGCCCGACGCCGTCCTGCCTGCGGCCGTCGGCCACCAGCGTCACCCCGAGCACCAGGTCCTGGTCGACGGGGCCGCGCCCGTTGCCGATGTCGCTGGCGATGTCACCGGCGATCACCGCGCCCTGGGAGAACCCGACCAGCACGTAGCTGGTCAGCGGGCAGCGGTTGTTCATGTCGGTCATCGCCTGCACCGCGGCCCGGGTGCCTTCCGCGCGGCTGTCGTTGTACGACATCTGCGTGTCCGCCGAGAGCGGATTGTGGAACTGCGCGGTGTAGGGAACCGTGAACACCTCGACGCGGTCGGTGCCGAACTGGGCCCGGATCGGGTTCGTGACGTTGAGCAGCAGCGCCGCCGGGAACTGCATCGGGTTGAGCGGATCCAGCACCGGCGAGGACTCCCAGGTGCCCGGGATCGAGATCAGCTGCACGTCCGGGCAGCTGGCGTCCTGGAACTCCGGACGCGGCTTACTCGGCGATGACGGCGCCCCGGTCGGCGGCACGGCCGAGGGCGGAACCGCCGTCGGCGGGCTCTCGGGCCGGCGCAGCACGACGATGACGACCGCCACGATCAGGACGACGACGAGGCCGACCGCCCCGGCGGCGAACAGCGCCAGCAGGCGGTGGCGTTTCCGCCGATTGGTCTTGGCCATGGATTCTTCAGGCTCCTAGCAGAGTCGGTCTGTCGCGATGCGAATGTAGTCGGCGGTCTCGTCGTGGAGTTCACTCGCCGAGGGCTTGCCCGTGTGGCCGTCGGAGCGCGGATCGCTGGCGTCGTTGCGCACCAGCGGCGCGACGAACTCCCAGACCGCCTGATCGGGCTGCTTGGCCGCGCGCGCCTGGCAGACGTAGGAGCCGATGCTCAGCGCCGACAGATCGCTGGTGGGCCGCACCCCTTCCGAGCGGAGTGCGTCGAGATAGGCACGCTGGCGCGGCGTCACCATCAGCGCGTTGGACTGCCCGCCCGGCGCAGGGGGCCCGGGCGGCTGCGCCCCGGCCTGTCCGTGCGTCGGCGCCGGCTCGATCTCGGAGTTCATCCCCGAGATCACGTCGTCGCCGGCCGAGCATCCGGTCAGCCACGCCGACGAGGCGACGAGCAGGCACACTCCTGCTGCTCCCGCTCGCGCGGACCGTGACCCGTGTTGCACGTCCTCCAAGGTACCGGGGGCAACAGCGGGTGCCCGGGACCTACCGGATGGTCGTGACCAGCTCGCCGGACATGGCGGCCAACTGCCCGCTCCACGTGCCCCAGTCGTGATTGCCCGAGGTCGGGAAGTCGAAGTGGCCGTTGCCGCCGCCGATCGAGCGGTAGTGCTGGTAGAAGGTGCGATTGCTGCCCTGGGCCTGGTCGCAGTAGCCGATCATCGCCGGCACGTCGGTGCACGTCGTGGTCGACGGGCTGAAGACCCATAGCCGGGTGTTGTTGTCCACCAGCAACTGTGCGTGCACGTCCGGGTCGTGCCACTTCCAGCGGCCCAGCTGTGGCAGACCCCACATGTTCCGGGTGTCCACGCCGCCGAACTGTGCCAGCCCGGCGGTGATGGCGCCGTTCATGTAGGTGTTGGACGGGGTCAGGAAGCCCGACAGGGAGCCGGCGAACCGGTAGCGGTCGGGATGGAAGGTCGCCATCGTCAGCGCGCCGGTGCCGCCCATCGAAGCCCCGACGATGCCGTGCCCACCGGGGGCCAGCCCCTTGTTGGCGGCCAGCCAGTTCGGCAGCTCGTCAGCCAGGAAGGTCTCCCACTGCTTGGAGCCGTCCTGCTCCCAGTTGGTGTACATGCTCCACGCGCCACCGGCCGGGGCGACCACCGAGATGCCCTTGCCGGCCAGGGTGTTCATCGCATTGCCGGCGGTCACCCAGTTGCTGACATCGGGCGCGCCGTTGAACGCGTCGAGGAGCACCACCGCGTGCGGGCCGCCGCCCTGGAACGCGACCGGGATCGCGCGACCCATCGCCGCCGAGGGCACCATCAGCATCTCGACGCCCTGCGCGTGGCCGGTGCCCGCCCCTCCGGCGAAGACTGCCGCCGCAGCCAGCACCGTCGCCATGATTGTCCGGATCAGCGCACGCATCGACCCCCACCTCTCCTATCGCCCGACCGCAACGTAGTGAACCACATCACCCCGACGCGGCGGGGCGCAAGCGACTGACGGCGGTGACCCGTGGGGGGTCACCGCCGTCAGAATCGGTCTCGCTGGGCGCAGGCTCAGCCGGCCGGAGCGGGCGCCGGAGCGTCCGCCGGGGCGGCCGGAGCCGAAGGCTGCGGCACCGCGCCGAGCACCCGCTGGACGTCGGGCTTCATCTGCTGGAGCTGCTGGCCCCAGTAGCCCCAGTCGTGGGCACCGGAGGACGGGAAGTTGAAGACCCCGTTGGTGCCGCCGGCCTTGAGGTACTCCTCTTGGAAGGTCCGGTTGGTGCGGATCGTGAGGCCCTCGAGGAACTTGGCGGGCAGGTTGTTGCCGCCCAGCTCCGACGGCTTGCCGTTGCCGCAGTAGATCCAGATGCGGGTGTTGTTGGCAACGAGCTTGCCGATGTTGACCAGCGGGTCGTTGCGCTTCCACGCGCTGTTGGGGTCCTCGGTGGGGCCCCACATGTCGTTGGCCTTGTAGCCGCCGGCGTCACCCATGGAGATGTTGACCAGCGCCGGCCACCAGCCCTCGGAGAGGTTCAGGAAGCCCGACAGCGAACCGGCGTACTGGAACTGCTGCGGGTGGTAGATCGCCAGCGTCAGCGCGGCCGATCCCGCCATCGACAGGCCGACGGCCGCATTGCGGTTGGGGTTCACACCCTTGTTGGCGGCGAGGTAGGCGGGGAGCTCCTGGGTGAGGAAGGTCTCCCACTTGTAGGTGGAGCAGCCGGCCTTGCCGCATGCCGGCTTGTACCAGTCGCTGTAGAAGCTGGACTGGCCACCCACCGGCATGATCGTGGCCAGACCGGAGTCCAGGTACCACTCGAATGCCTGGGTGTTGATGTCCCAGCCGTTGAAGTCGTCCTGCGCACGCAGGCCGTCGAGCAGATAGAGGCCGGGCGCGTTCGGCCCGCCGCTCTGGAACTGGACCTTGATGTCGCGGCCCATACCGGCCGACGGCACCATCAGGTATTCCACCGGCAGACCCGGACGGGAGAAAGCTCCCGCCGTCGCGGAGCCGCCGACGGCCCCGATCACGGCCGGCAACACGGCGGCCACCAGGGCCGCGATCGTGAGCCGGCGCGCATTGGCGCGCAGCCTTGCAACGAACTTCATGCTTGTTTCTGTCCCATCTGTTTCGTACAGCAGCAACGAGCCGCCGATCCCCGACCCGGCATCGTGCCCGTGTAGTCAACCACACCTTTGTGGTCATCTCTTCTCGCCGCGAGCCTCGCCCGCGGTCCCCGTCACATGCCTTATCCGACGGACGTGTCCGCTACGTTACGAAAGCAGAAAACCCTCCGCCTGGCCAAATCCGGTACAGATTCCGATCAGTCACGGCCCCGTCGGGGGCAGCCCGGTGTACGGCGGATCGACCGACTCGGGGACCGGAAGGCCGCACCGCGCAAGCTCGTACAGCGGCACCCTGTCGATGCGGTAGCGGGTGTACTCCGCGGCGTGCATCACGTTCGACAGAAAGCGCCGGACACTCATCGGCGCGCGGATCGCGTCGAGCACCTTGTCGGTCTCGGGACACTTCAGCGCGGCCTCGGCCTGCCGGATCCAGTCCTCGTCCAGATACTGCGGAATCCACGGCGGTTCCTTGAGGAACGGCCCCTCGGCCACCGCCCAGTCGGGGAACAGGTTCTTGTCGTGACCGATCCGGCCGTCGGTGAGCCGCGCGGTGTGCGCGGCCAGCGGGTTCGCCAGCCCGATCTGATCGATCACCCGCACGTCCAGCCCGACGTTCATGCCGAGCATGCCGAGGTTGGTGAAGAACACCGTGTGCGGGCCGACGTACCCGCCGACGGCAGCGGCGCGCACGTCCGGCGGCGGAGGCAGCGCCGGCACCACGTCCCACCGGTCGTAGTCGCCCGACGGCAGCAGCAACGCCCCGTCAGGGGTGTTCTCGATGGCGGTGAGCACCGCCCGCATCCGCGGATAGTCCAGATAGTCGGCCGCGGTCAACGGGTGCGCGTGACCGGTCGCCTGGGAGTAGAACCGGCGCTCGTCGACGATGCCGCTGTAGGTGACGCGGGTGGCGTCGGCGCCCATCCCCGGCGAATTGGCCGCCCACAGCGCCCATCCCGCCACGGCCAGCCACAGCACCGCGGTGGCCCCGGCGTAGAGGTACCCGGCGCCGCGCGCCATCCGGGACCGGTCCGGCAGCATCAGCGGGATCACCGCCACCGGGGCCAGCAGGCAGAACAGCGGGGTCAGCAACACCCGGCCGTGCATGAAATCGCCGCCCTGCCGGATCCAGTACACCGCCTGCAGCAGACCGGAGATCAGCATGAACGCCACGACCGCGGGCGGGCTCTGCACCGTGCGGGCGATCCAGCCGGACTCCTTCCGGGCGCCCCGGTCGCCCCAGGAGGGTCGCCCGCGCAGCAACAGCACCATCAGGCCGAGCCCGATCAGCAGGACCGCGGGCGCCCACAGCAGGTACGGCTGATTGAAGTTGGCGAGATAGACCAGACCCTGGTCCCACTTGGCGCCGGACGCGTCCTTGGCCAGCGCGGTGCCGGGCACCAGCAGCCCGTAGTAGCCCATCCGGAAGATCTGGTAGGCCACCGGGATCAGGCCGCCCACGACGACGAGCGCCAGCCGCCGGCGCCATGTGGGCGCCGCGACGAGCATCATCACCAACGCGAGGCCGCCGATCAGCGCGAGCTCGGGGCGCACCAGCACCGACATCCCGGCGACCACCGCCAGCGCCGCGTCGAATCCGCGTGAGGTGCGTTCGCCGTCGGGCCGGCGCAGGCCCTGCGACCAGCACACCATCATCCACCACAGCAGGCCCAGATAGGCCAGCACCAAACCGTTTTCGAGGCCGGAGGTGGCGAAGTCGCGCGCCGGCGGGATCGCGATGTAGACCAGGGCGCCCGCGGGCAGGAAGACCGCGCGCCGCCCGGTCAGGCCGGGGGCGTACAGCCGGGCGGTGCCGAACATCACCAGCACCACACCGAGCACGCTGAGGGTCAGCGCGAGCACCAGCGCGACGTACTCGAGCCGGGCCGAGCCCGCCACGAATCCGCCGAGGGTGACCAGGTAGGACCACACCGTCGAGGTGTTCGCCTCCACCCGCTCGCCGGCGTTGAACACCGGGCCGTTGCCCGCCAACAGGTTTCGCACCGTGCGGAGCACGATCAGGCCGTCGTCGGCGATCCAGCGGCGCTGCCAGGCGCCCCAGCCGAACAGCGCGGCCACCGTCACCACGCTCACCCACAGGCTGATCCGCACCCACACGTGATACGGGAAGGCGGGCCACCGGTTCAGCCGGGTGGCCGCCGCCTCCGTGAACGGGCGGCTCAGCCGGTCAGCTGAGGAAGATTGCGGCACCGACGGTTCCGATCCACGCCACCGCGAGCAGCTGCAGCACCCGGTCCTTCAACGCGATCTCCTCGGGCTCGCCGGCGAGGCCGCCGTCGACGTCGACCGCGTAGCGCAGGATCGCGATCACGAACGGCACCATCGACACCACGAACCAGGAGGTGTCGCCCATGGCGTCGCGTTCGAAGGCCCACAGCCCGTAGCAGAGCACCAGCGCGGTCGCCGAGAGCGTCCACACGAAGCGCAGGTACGAGCTGGTGTAGCTCTCCAGGGATTTGCGGATCTTGGCGCCGGTCCGTTCGGCCAGTTGCAGTTCGGCGTAGCGCTTGCCGGCCGCCATGAACAGCGAGCCGAACGCCATCATCAACAGGAACCATTGCGACAGCGGCACATTGGCGGCGACGCCACCGGCGATCGCCCGGATCAGGAAGCCCGACGACACGATGCAGATGTCGATGACGGCCTGGTGCTTGAGGCCGAAGCAGTAGGCCAGCTGGATGCCGATGTAGACCGCCATCACCAGCGCCAGGTTCGGGGTGACCATCCACGAGATCGCCAGGGACGCAACGCCGAGCACCACGGCCAGCGTGTAGGCCAGCCACTCGGGCACCACCCCGGCGGCGATCGGCCGGAAGCGCTTGGTGGGATGTGCCCGGTCGGCCTCCACGTCGCGGGCGTCGTTGACCAGGTACACCGACGACGCCGCCAAGCTGAACACGACGAACGCGATCGACACCCGGATGAGGACGTCGCGGTAGTCGTAGGCGTAGCGGTCGTCGCCGAGGGCGGCCAGCGGCGCCGCGAACACCAGGACGTTCTTGACCCACTGACGCGGGCGCAGCGCCTTGACGAGACCGGCGGGAAGGCTCTTGGGCGGCCCGGCCGACGACGAGCCCGTCTGCTGACCCACCTGGGATGCGCTCATCGTGTCGCTCCTTCGACCCCGTCGGCCACCCTGCCGACCACGTTGGCAACGATCGCCCCGACGGCCACCCCGGTGAGCACGTCGCTGGGGTAGTGCACACCGAGCACCATGCGCGACAACGCCATCGGGGGCACCAGCAGCGCCGGCAGCGGCAGCCCGGTGGGCCGGGCCAGCAGCACGGCCGCCGCGGTGGTGGACGTCGCGTGCGCCGACGGGAAGCTCAGCCGGCTCGGGGTGCCGACGTTGACCGCGATGGCCGGATGGTGCGGGCGTTCGCGGCGCACCATCCGTTTGATGATCACCGCGGCGGCGTGGGCGGCGAACGCGCCCACCCCGGCGGTCAGGTACTCGCGGCGCCGGGCCGGCGCCAGCCAGGCTCCGAGCGCGGCGACGGCGAGCCAGCCCAGACTGTGCTCGCCGAAGTGCGACAGCGCGCGGGCCAGCGGCAGCACGCCGGGCCGGTCGGCCACCGCCGACTGCACGGACACCAACACGGCGTCCTCGCCGCGCGGCGTGTCAGGCATGGGAACTCTCGAGCAAGACGGTCTCCCACTTCTGCGTGCTCGTCAGCATCGGCAGCGCGGCGCGGTACGTCTTGCGCATCCGGTTGAACTTGCGGGCGAGCAGCGCCTGGCGCTTCAGCGACTCGCGCAGCAGCTCGAACATCTTGTCGCGGTCACGCTGGCGGTAGACCACGCCGCGTCCGTCGGCGGTGGTCACCGTGACACCGTCGACGTTGCACAGCGAGAACCAGCGGGCGTCCTGGGTCGCGACGTTGACCTGCGGGCGGCGGTGGTGCTCGGGATCGTGCGCCTTGAGCTGATGCACGACGCCGCGGCCCAGGCGCAGCGAGATGGACAGCGGGTTGGTGGGGATCTCCACCTTCTTGCGCCAGCGCTTGTCCGACGGCGTCGGCAGCGTGGTGGCGCTGGGCAGCACGACGGCGTCGGGGTACTGCGCGCGCATCGCGCGCACGTCGGGCAGCGACGACTCCAGGATCGAGAACAGGTTCTCGGGCCCGGCGAGGAAGTCGTCCATCGCCTTGTTCTGGATCGCGACCGTCGAATACTCAAGGCAGAGAAGGTGTTTCAGGGTGGCCTTGAGGTGGCTGCGAAGCAGTCCCTTGACGTTGCCGTCCCAGTGCAGCGCCGCCACGATCAGTCGGTTGCGCAGGTGGAAGTACGCCTGCCAGTCGATCGCGTCGTCCTTGTCGCTCCAGGCCATGTGCCAGATCGCCGCGCCCGGCAACGTCACCGTGGGATAGCCGTGCTCGCCGGCCCGCAGACCGTAGTCGGCGTCGTCCCACTTGATGAACAGCGGCAGCGGCTGACCGAGCTCCTCGGCCACCTGCCGCGGGATCATGCACATCCACCAGCCGTTGTAGTCGACGTCGATGCGGCGGTGCAGCAGCCGGCTGCGGTACTCGTCCTCGTCGTTGAGCGGGTACTTGGCGAAGTTGTGGTCGTACTCGGTGTTGACCGCCCCGGTCCACATGAAGTTCTCCGAGTCGACCATCTCGCCCATCACGTGAAGATGGCTCGGCTCCTGCAGGTTGAGCATCTGGCCGCCGACGAGCGTGGGCACCTTGGCGAAGCGGTTCATCGCCAGGGCCCGCAGGATCGAGTCCGGCTCGATGCGGATGTCGTCGTCCATGAACAGGATCTGTTCGCAGTCGGTGTTCTTCAGCGCCTCGTACATCACCCGGCTGTAGCCGCCGGAGCCGCCGAGGTTCGGCTGGTCGTGCACCGAGAGCCGGTTGCCCAGCGCCGCGGCGGCGGCGTCGAAGCCCGGATGGTCCTTGGCCTTCTGGGTGCCCTGGTCGGAGACGATCACCGCGCTGATCACCTCGTCGACCAACGGGTCGGAGGTCAGGGCGGCCAGTGCGTTGACGCAGTCCGAGGGCCGGTTGAACGTCGGGATCCCCACGGCGACGTTGGCGCGTCCCGGGGCGGGGATCGGGGCGTACCAGCCGGCGTGGTGCAGCGTCGAACGGGCGTCGGTGGTGATGTCGAACCAGATCCAGCCGCCGTCCTCGAACGGGGTCAGGTCGACCTCGAACTCCAGCACGGCCGGCTCGTCGCCGGTGCTGGCGATCGGTGCCCCGCCGACGGTGATCCGGGCGCCGGTGGCCTTGGAGCGGTAGACGTCGACGCGGGCGCTGCCGGTGAGCTCCACCCGCAGCACGACGCTCTCCAGGATCGACCAGCGCCGCCAGTAGCTGGCCGGGAACGCGTTGAAGTAGGTCGCGAACGACACCTCCGACTCCGCGCCGATCTCCAGCGTGGTGCGGGTGGGGGCGTGGGCGCGCCGGGCGTTGGTCTCGGATTCGGAGATGTAGAGCTGGCGGACGTCGAGCGGTTCACCCGGCCGCGGCAGGATGATGCGGGCCAGGGGGCTCACCGCCTGTGACTGCCCGGCCTCGAGCGCGCCGGACGGGATGTCACTCATATCAATTGCTTTCTGTGTCGGGGTCGACCAGCGGCGCACCGTCGCTAAGGTGCGGAGCCAGCGTGTTGTCGTACATGTTCAGCGCGCTGGCGATCGCCATGTGCATGTCGAGGTACTGGTAGGTGCCGAGCCGGCCGCCGAACAGCACCTTCGCCGCGGCCGTCTCGGCCCTGGCGCGCGTCCGGTAGGTCGCCAGCAGGGCGCGGTCGGACTCGGTGTTGATCGGGTAGTACGGCTCGTCGTCGTCGGCGGCGAAGCGGGAGTACTCCCGCATGATGACGGTCTTGTCGTCCGGATAGGACCGCTCCGGGTGGAAATGCCGGAACTCGTGGATGCGGGTGAACGGCACATCGGCGTCGTTGTAGTTCATGACGGGCGTGCCCTGGAAGTCTCCCGTCGGCAGGACCTCGAGTTCGAAGTCCAGCGTGCGCCAGCCCAGCCGGCCCTCGGCGTAGTCGAAGTAGCGGTCCAGCGGGCCGGTGTAGACCACCGGCGCATCGGGGTTGGCCGCCCGCAGTTCGTCGCGGACGTCGAACCAGTCGGTGTCCAGACGCACCTCGATGCGCTCGTCGGCGGCCATGTTCTGCAGCCACGCGGTGTACCCGTCGACGGGCAGGCCCTCGTAGGTGTCGTTGAAGTAGCGGTTGTCGAAGGTGTAGCGGACCGGCAGCCGGCTGATGGTCGAGGCGGGCAGCTCCTTGGGATCGGTCTGCCACTGCTTGGCCGTGTAGTCCTTGACGAACGCCTCGTAGAGCGGGCGGCCGATCAGCGAGATCGCCTTCTCCTCGAGGTTCTGAGCCTCGGCGGTGTCGATTTCGGCCGACTGGTCGGCGATCAGCGCGCGCGCCTCGTCGGGGGTGAAGTACCGCCCGAAGAACTGGCTGACCAGGCCCAACCCCATCGGGAACTGATAGGCCTGGCCGTTGTGCAGTGCGAAGACGCGGTGCTGGTAGCCGGTGAACTCGGTGAACTGCCGCACGTAGTCCCACACCCGCTGGTTGCTGGTGTGGAACAGGTGCGCGCCGTAGCGGTGCACCTCTATGCCGGTCTGCGGTTCCGGTTCGGAGTAGGCGTTGCCGCCCAGGTGTGAGCGCCGCTCGAGGACCAGCACCCGCTTGTTCAGCTGGGTGGCCACCCGTTCGGCGATCGTCAGACCGAAGAACCCGGAGCCGACGACGTAGAGGTCGAAAGGACCGGTCGACGGGCGGGAATCAGAGGAGAACATCGGCAGCAAGGGTATCCGACGGCAGGTGCCGACCCCGAGTTGGCGCAGCGGCGCAGGTCGCGATTAGCTCACGATTCCATATCGTCACTCTAGTCTCACCAGTCACATCAGTACCATCAAACGCGTACGACCTATATCCGCGCTCTACCGCCTGTAGTCCATGTATTGAGGAGACTTCCGTGCCGAACCGACGTCGCCGCCGGCTCTCGACAGCCCTGAGCACAGTCGCCGCTCTGGCCGTCGCGGGTCCCGTTGCAGTTGTCGCCGCCTCCCAGCTGACCGGCCCGTCCCAGGAGCCGCAGCACCGCGAGTTCCGGCAGGCCGCCACCATCACCGACCTCCCCGGCGAACTGATCAACGCCCTGTCGCAGGGTCTTTCGCAGTTCGGGATCAATCTGCCGCCGTTGCCGACCGGCCTGCTCACCGGGACCGGCGCGTCGTCGCCGACCACCCTGTCCCCCGGCCTGGGTGCCACCGGCCTGGGCGGCACCGGTCTGGGCACGCCGTCGCTGACCGACCCCGGCCTGGCCAACCCCGCGCTGACCAGCCCCGTCGGCGCGACCCCGTCGCTCACCGACCCGGCGCTGACGGCCCCCGGCCTGACCACGCCGAGCCTCACCACGCCCGGGCTGACCACACCCAGCCTCACCACGCCCGGCCTGACCACCCCGAGCCTGACCACCCCGAGCCTCACCACGCCCGGCCTGACCACCCCGAGCCTCACCACGCCGGGCCTCAGCACGCCGGCCGCGCTGACCGACCCGGTCCTGGGTGCCGCGCCGATCTCGACGGCCGGGCTGCCGGCCGCCGGTGAGGTGCCGATCTCGGCGCCGGTCGGCCTGGATCCCGCGCTGGGCGCCTACCCGATCCTCGGCGATCCGTCGCTCGCCGCCACCCAGCCGGTGGCGTCCAGCAGCGGCGGACTGCTCGGCGATCTGACCAGTGCGGCCAACTCACTGGGCGCCGGTGAGGCCATCGACCTGCTAAAGGGTGTGCTGATGCCCGCGATCATGTCGGCGGTCAAGCCGCCTGCCGCGGCAGCCGCCGCCGCACCTGCTGCGGCGGCCGACGCCGCGGGCGCCGCTGCGGCTCCGGTGCAAGCCGGCCTCGGCGCCGCCGAAGCGGCGGTGGAATCCGGCGCCTGACCCAATCCACCCACGACGACGGCACCGCAGACGCCCAGCGCTGTGCGGTGCCGTCGGCGCGCGTTCCGCGCGTGTCGGAACACCAGTAACACCTGACGCATACGTAACATCAGTCCGTGCTGTGTCGTCGCCGGAGGTCGACGCTGATCGCCGCGCTCGCGGGGACGGTGTTGCTGATGGCGCTGCTCGTGCGCGGCATCGCCGTCGCGCCGGGCCCCGGTCCGTCGCCCGCCATCGCCGCGCCGCAGGTCGTGTCGCAGCCGCTCGCCGCGCTCGGCGGCGGTGAGACCATCCGGGAGATCCACCAGGACACCCCGTTCTCGATGGTCGCGCTGACCTCCGGTGATCTGACCGGTACCACCGCGCGGGTGCGGGCGAAGAAGCCCGACGGCTCGTGGGGTCCGTGGTACGACGCCGAGACGCTCGAGGGCGTCGGCCCCACCGGTAACAGTGCTCCGCGCGGCACCGAGCCGCTCTTCGTCGGACGCACCACCACCGTGCAGATCGCGGTCACCCGGCCTCCCGACGCCCCGACCACCGGGCCCTCCACCCCGGCACCCGGGACACGGCCCGCGCTGGGCTACATGCCCGCCACCGTCGAACAGCCCTTCGGCGAGAACATCAACGCCGTGCTGATCAGCCCGCCGGAGACGCCGGCCGACCTCGCTCCGCTGCCCAACGCGGCCACCCCGCCGGGCCAGCCACCGCACATCATCAACCGCGCCGAGTGGGGCGCCGACGAATCGATGCGCTGCGGAGAACCGCGCTACGACACCAGGATCCAGGCCGCCGTTGTGCACCACTCCGCGGGCAGCAACGACTACACGCCGCAGGATTCGGCGGGGATCGTCCGGTCGATCTACGAGTACCACACCCGCACGCTGGGCTGGTGCGACATCGCGTACAACGCCCTGGTGGACAAGTACGGCCAGGTGTTCGAGGGCCGGGCCGGCGGGATGACCCGGCCCGTCGAGGGCTCCCACACCGGCGGGTTCAACCACAACACGTGGGGGGTGGCGATGCTCGGTAACTTCACCGACGTCCCCCCGACCCCGATCCAACTGCGCACCACCGCAAGACTTCTCGGCTGGGTACTGGGTCAGGCCGGCGTCGACCCCCGCGGCACGGTGGTGCTGCCGTCCGAAGGCGGGTCGTTCACGAAGTTCCCGTTCGGCTCGTCGCCCACCCTGCCGACGATCTTCACCCACCGCGACGTCGGCAACACCGAGTGCCCTGGCAACGCGGCCTACGCGGTGATGGACCAGATCCGCGACATCGCAGCGCGATTCAACGATCCGCCCGGGCCCGAGCAGCTCGCCGAACAGCTGCGCGGCGGTGCGATCTTCGCCAAATGGGACTCGCTGGGCGGGATGAACAGCTATCTGGGCAAGCCCACCTCGCCCGAGGCATCGGGCGCGGGCTCGGCGCGGTACGTCACGTTCGAACGCGGTGCGGTGTACTGGTCTCCGGAGAGCGGCGCCGAACCCGTCACCGGTGAGCTGTACAAGGCCTGGGGCGCACTGGGATTCGAGCGCGGTGCGCTCGGACTGCCGACCAGCTCCGAGATCGCCGAGCCACTGTGGATCGTGCAGAACTTCCAGCACGGCACGCTCAACTTCGACCGCGAGAAGGGCACGGTCACCCGGGTGGTCGACGGTGTCCCCGTGGAACTGCCGCACCAGACCGACGGCCCCGCTCCGGTTCAGCTCGAACGCTTCACCCCGCCGATCAACCCGGCCTGAGCGCCCCTAGCCCCACCACCGCTCGAGGACGCGGGCCACGCCGTCCTCGGCATTGGTCGCCGTCACCTCGTCGGCCGCGGCCACCGCCTCCGGATGCGCGTTGCCCATCGCCACGCCCAGTCCCGCCCAGGCGAGCATCGGCACGTCGTTGGGCATGTCCCCGAACGTCACCACCTGGGCCACGTCGATCTCCAGCGGCCGGATCAGTTCCTCGATGCCGGTGGCCTTGCTCACGCCGAGCGGCACGATCTCGATCAGCCCGTTGTTCGTCGAATAGGTGATGTCCCCCGCGAGGCCGACGTGCGCGGCCAGGGCGGCGGCCATGTCCGCACTGCGCGCGCCGGCCTTGCGGATCAGCAGCTTAACCGCGGGTGCGCTGAGCAGGTCCTCGACCGACACCTCGGTGTTGTCCGGATTCAGCCAGGCGTGCTCGTAGCCCGGGGAACTGACGAACTGCGGGGTGGCGGCGTCGTGCGCGCTGGCGCCCACCCGCTCCACCGCGAGACCCGCGCCCGGGATCACCCGCCCGGCGATCTCGGCGAGCTCCCCGAGGGCTTCGATCGACAGCGTGCGGGCGCTGACGATGCGGTCGACCGCGGGGTCGTAGATGACCGCGCCGTTGGCGCACACCGCCATCGGGGCGAAGCCGAGCTGGTCGACGACCGGGGTCACCCAGCGCGGTGGCCGGCCGGTGGCGAGGACGAACCGGGCGCCGGAGTCGACGACGGCGTGCACCGCCGCGCGGGTGCGCGGGCTGACGGTCTCGTCGTCGTCGAGCAGCGTTCCGTCGACGTCGGTCGCGACGAGTTCCGGTGTCATGACTCGCCCCGTCTGCGCGCCCGCTCGGCGAGCTCGGCCTCGTCGAGCAGCCGGGCCTGCGCCGGCGTGGGCGCGGTGCCGCCCAGCCGCCGCGGCAGCCACGGCGCTCCCGGCGGTTGCGGATAGCCCTGCTGGGTCTCGTACAGCACGCTCGTCATCGCCTCCCGCATCGCGTGGCTCAACTCGTCGACGGTGCCGCGTGGCGGGATCGGCGCCCCGACCGCGACGGTGACCGGAATCTTCTTGCGGCCCAACGCCTTGGGCTGATCCTTGGTCCAGATGCGCTGAGCGCCCCAGACGATCAGCGGGACGATGGGCACGTCGGCCTCCAGCGCCATCCGCGCCGCACCCGTCTTGAACTCCTTGAGCTCGAAGCTGCGGCTGATGGTGGCCTCCGGGTAGACACCGACGATCTCGCCGTCGCGCAGCGCCTCGACGGCGCGGGCGTACGCGCCGGCTCCGGCCCTGCGGTCCACCGGAATTGTCTTGGTGTGCTTGATCAGATAGGCGACGGTCTTCACCTCGTTCATCTCGGCCTTGATCATGAAACGCATGCGCCGCTTCCGGTGCATGGCGGCCAGCGCCGCCGGCAACCAGTCGACATAGCCGGTGTGGTTGATCGCGATGACAGCGCCTCCGGAGGTGGGCAGATGCTCGAGCCCGTGAAAGGTGATCGTCGTTCCGGTGGCCCGTACCGCCAGCATCGCCACGATCTCGAGCGAGCGGAAGACCGGTTCCACGGCTTACCCCGGCGCCTCAGTGGACGGTCCGGCGCGGCGGGCGGCCTTGGCGGCCGCCTCGTCGGCATCCATCCGGTTTGCCTCGGCCAGCGTCGGCGCGCCACCGCCGAGACGATGCGGCACCCAGAACTCACCCGGCGGATACGGCCCGTAGGCGTCCTGCACCTCGGCGAGCAGATGCTGCATGCGTGAGTGCAGCAGCGCGGTCAGCTCCGCGGCGGGCAGCGTGGGCTCGATCGGCGCACCGACGGCGATGGAGATCGGCACCTTGGGCCGCCACATCTTCTTCGGGTGACCCTTGGTCCAGATCCGCTGGGCGCCCCACACGATGTGCGGAACGATCGGCACGTCGGCGGCGATCGCCATCCGGGCCGCGCCCGACTTGAAGTCCTTGATCTCGAAGCTGCGGCTGATCGTGGCCTCGGGATAGACGCCGACGAACTCGCCCTCTTTCAGCATCCGGACCGCCTCGGCGAATGACGCGGCCCCGCTGTCGCGGTCCACCTCGATGTGCCGCAGGCTGCGCATGATCGGGCCGGTGACCTTGTGGTCGAAGACCTCTTTCTTGGCCATGAACCGGACCTTGCGGCCCAGGTGCTGTTGGTAGGCCGGCAGCCCGGCGAAGGTGAAGTCGAAGTAGCTGGTGTGGTTGATCGCGATGACCGCGCCGCCGGTGCGCGGCAGGTTCTCGACGCCGGTGACGGTGAATCTCAGGCCCTGCGCGCGCCAGACCAGGCGGGCGAGCTGGATGACTGTGCCGTATACCGGTTCCACAGCCGCAAGCGTAGTGCGTGAGGGGGTGGCCACTGCCGTGAGTACGCCGAGCCGACCGCTTCCCGTGCCGAGGGTCGTCGCCGAGATCGCCGGCAACCGGCCGGTCAGCGCGGTCTGGGTCAACGAGCTCGGCGGAGTCACGTTCCGCGTCGGCGGGCCCGCCCCCGCGGAGTACGTCAAGACCTACCCCGACGCGGAGGCGCACCTGCTCGACGACGAGGTGGTGCGGCTGCGGTGGGCGCACCGGTACGCCACCGTGCCGGAGGTGCTCGACAACGGGCCGGGCTGGTTGCGCACCGCCGCGCTCCCGGGCCGCTCCGCGGTGGATCCGCGGTGGGCCGGGCGGCCCGAGACCGCGGCGCGGGCCATCGGCGCCGGCCTGCGCCGCCTGCACGACGCGCTGCCCGTCGCGGATTGCCCGTTCGGCCCGCCGTCCTGGGTCGGCGAACGCACCCCTGCACCGGACCTGCTCGTGGTGTGCCACGGCGATGCGTGCGCGCCCAACACGCTGATGGCCGACGACGGATCGTGTGCGGGCCACGTCGACCTCGGCGACCTCGGCGTCGCCGACCGGTGGGCCGACCTCGCGATCGCCACGATGTCGCTGGACTGGAACTTTCCGGAGGGCCGCTGGGAGACCGTGTTGCTCGACGCCTACGGGGTACGTGCGGACCCGGAACGCATCGCGTTCTACCGGCGCCGGTGGAACGACGAGCCCACGCCGCCGGGCTAAGCTGACAGGCGAGCAAGCAGCCAGTAGAGGGGTATTCGTGCAGGTCACCAGTGTCGGGCACGCCGGCTTCCGCATCGACACCGCCGCCGGGAGCATCCTGTGCGACCCGTGGGTCAACCCGGCCTACTTCGCGTCGTGGTTCCCGTTCCCCGACAACAGCGGTCTGGACTGGGCGGCGCTCGGCGACGTCGACTACCTGTACGTCTCGCACCTGCACAAGGACCACTTCGACCCCGCGAACCTGCGCGCCCACGTCAACAAGGACGCCGTGGTGCTGCTGCCCGACTTCCCGGTGCCCGACCTGCGCCGCGAACTGGAGAAGCTTGGCTTCCACCGCTTCTTCGAGACCACCGATTCTGTCAAGCACCGTGTCAGCGGGCCCAAGGGCGATCTCGACGTGATGATCATCGCGCTGCGGGCGCCTGCCGACGGCCCCATCGGCGACTCGGGCCTGGTGGTCGACGACGGTGAGACCGTCGCGTTCAACATGAACGACGCACGGCCGGTCGACCTCGACGTGCTCGCCGCCGACTTCGGGCAGATCGACGTGCACATGCTGCAGTACTCCGGCGCGATCTGGTACCCGATGGTCTACGACATGCCCGCCCGCGCCAAGGAGGCCTTCGGCGTCCAGAAGCGGCAGCGCCAGATGGACCGGTGCCGGCAGTACATCGCACAGGTCGGCGCCACCTGGGTGATCCCGTCGGCGGGCCCGCCCTGCTTCCTGGACCCGGAGCTGCGCGACCTCAACGACGACCACGGCGACCCGGCGAACATCTTCCCCGACCAGGTGGTGTTCCTCGACCAGATGGCCGCGCACGGCCACGACGGCGGCCTGCTCATGATTCCCGGCTCGACCGCCGATTTCACCGGCGCGCAACTGGATTCGCTGACCCATCCGGTCCCCGACGACGAGGTGCGGGCGATCTTCACCACCGGCAAGGCCGACTACATCGCCGCCTACGCCGAGCGGATGGCGCCCGTGCTGGCCGCCGAGAAGGCCTCGTGGGCGCCGGCGAGCGGGGAGCCGCTGCTCGAGCCGCTGCGGGAGTTGTTCGAGCCGGTGATGCTGGCCTCCGACCAGATCTGCGACGGCATCGGTTATCCGGTGGAGTTGCGCCTCGGTCCCGAAACGGTGGTGCTGGACTTCCCGAAACGCGCTGTGCGCGAACCGATCTCGGAGGAGAAATTCCGGTACGGCTTCGCGATCGCACCCGAGCTGGTCCGCACGGTGGTCCGCGACCGCGAACCCGACTGGGTCAACACCATCTTCCTGTCCACCCGGTTCCGGGCGTGGCGGGTGGGCGGCTACAACGAGTACCTCTACACCTTCTTCAAGTGCCTGACCGACGAGCGCATCGCCTACGCCGACGGCTGGTTCGCCGAGGCCCACGACGACAGTGCCTCGATCACGCTGGACGGCTGGGAGATCCAGCGCCGCTGCCCGCACCTGAAGGCCGACCTGTCGAAGTTCGGGGTGATCGAGGGCTCGACGCTCACCTGCAACCTGCACGGCTGGCAGTGGAATCTGACGAACGGCCGGTGCCTGACCACCCGGGGCCACGAGTTGCGGTCGGCGAAGCTGTGATGGCAGAACCGGAACCGACCGTGGGCATCTCGAACCTGTACTACGACGACGGGCTGATCCAGCTCGACCGGGAGGCGCTGACGTTGCGTCGCTACCACTTCCCGTCGGGCACGTCGAAGATCATCCCGCTGCGGGACATCCGCGGTTACCAGGTCGCCCCGCTGGGCCTGTTCCTGTCGCGGTTCCGGTTGTGGGGCACCGACTTCCGGCGCTGGCTGCCGCTGGACGTGAACCGGCCGCTGAAGTCCACCCTGGTCACCCTCGACGTC
This sequence comes from Mycolicibacterium chlorophenolicum, assembly GCF_001044235.1. GTDB lineage: Bacteria > Actinomycetota > Actinomycetes > Mycobacteriales > Mycobacteriaceae > Mycobacterium > Mycobacterium chlorophenolicum. Next base: position 254,770 of record NZ_JYNL01000064.1, read on the forward strand.
CGCGGCGCCTTCCCCGACCCGGCCTGCACCCCGGTGCATCCCCGCGAGTTCGTCGACGTCCTCGAACAGCTTCTGGACCGCCGCTAGCTCGGCGTCAGCACCTCGACCCCGACATAGGGCACCAGCGCCTGCGGCACCCGCACACTGCCGTCGGGCTGCTGATGGTTCTCCAGGATCGCGACCAGCCAGCGCGTGGTGGCCAGCGTCCCGTTCAGCGTCGCGGCCGTCTGCGGCTTGCCGTTCTCGTCGCGGTAGCGGACCGCCAGCCGGCGGGCCTGGAACGTCGTGCAATTCGACGTCGAGGTCAGCTCGCGGTAGGTCTGCTGGGTCGGCACCCAGGCCTCGCAGTCGAACTTGCGCGCCGCCGAGGAACCCAGGTCGCCGGCGGCGATGTCGATCACCCGGTAGGGCACCTCGATGTGGGCGAGCATCTGGCGCTGCCACCCGAGCAGCCGCTCGTGCTCGGCCTCGGCCTCGTCGGGCCGGCAGTAGACGAAGCCTTCGACCTTGTCGAACTGGTGCACCCGGATGATGCCGCGGGTGTCCTTTCCGTAGCTGCCTGCTTCGCGCCGGAAGCACGACGACCAGCCGGCGTAGCGGCGCGGGCCGCCGGACAGGTCGAGGATCTCGTCGGAGTGGAACCCGGCCAGCGGCACCTCCGAGGTGCCGACGAGGTACAGATCGTCCTCGGCGAGGTGATAGACCTCGTCGGCGTGGGCGCCGAGGAACCCGGTGCCCGCCATGATCTCCGGGCGCACCAGCACCGGCGGGACCACCAGCGTGAAGCCGTTCTCGGTGGCGGTGCGCACGGCGAGCTGGAACAGCGCGAGCTGCAGCAGCGCGCCGTACCCGGTGAGGAAGTAGAAGCGCGACCCCGAGACCTTGGCGCCGCGGTCCATGTCGATCAGCCCGAGGGATTCGCCGAGCTCGAGGTGGTCCTTCGGGTTCTCGATCACGGGCGGTTCGCCGACGGTGTCGAGCACGACGAACGCGTCCTCCCCGCCGGCGGGCACGCCGTCGATGATGACGTTCGAGATCGCCATGTGCGCTGCCGTGAAGGCGCGCTCGGCGTCGGTCTGCGCCACCTCGGCGGCCCGGACCCGTTCAGAGAGTTCCTTGGCCGCGGCCAGCAGCGCGGGGCGTTCCTCGGGCGAGGCCTTGCCGACGGCCCTACTGGCTGTCTTCTGCTCGGCGCGCAGGGTGTCACCCTCGGAGATCGCGGCCCGACGCGCCGCGTCGGCCTGCAGCAGGGAGTCGACGAGCGCGGGATCCTCGCCGCGGGCTCGCTGCGACGCGCGCACCGCGTCGGGGTCCTCTCGAAGCACCTTCAGGTCGATCACATCGGGCAACCCTACGGGCCGCGGCGTCAGCCGCATAACGTTACAGCTGCATCACTTGTCACAGGGCCTGACACGCCTGTCACAATGGATCGCGATGTCCGCGACACCCCGACCGGGACCCGAGAACCCGCCCGCCCGCCCGACGCGCTGGTGGCACAGCCTGCAGGCTGAGTCGACCCGCCGGGCGCTGCTGCTGACGGCACTCGGCGGGCTGTTGATCGCGGGCATCATCACCGCGCTGCCGCAGGCCGATCCGGCCGGGGGGCTGACGGCGAACTCGATCTCGCTGGGCCCGCGCGGCAACGACACGTTCGACCACGCCAAGAGCGGGGACTGCCTGAACTGGCCGGAGCGCACCCCCGACGCCGCCCAGATCGTCGACTGCACCACCGAGCACCGCTTCGAGGTCGCCGAGTCGGTGGACATGCGCACGTTCCCGGGCAGCGAGTACGGCCCCGACGCCGCCCCGCCGTCGGCGGCGCGCATCCAGCAGATCAGCCAGGAGCAGTGCTCCGCCGCGGTCCGGCGCTACCTGGGCGCGAAGTTCGATCCGAACAGCCGGTTCACGATCAGCATGCTGTGGTCGGGCGACAAGGCCTGGAAGCAGTCGGGTGAGCGCCGCATGCTGTGCGGGCTGCAGCTGCCGGGCCCCAACAACCAGCAGCTGGCCTTCACCGGCAAGGTCGCCGACATCGACCAGTCGAAGGTGTGGACGGCGGGCACGTGCCTGGGCATCGACCCCTCGACCAACCAGCCGACCGACATCCCCGTCGACTGCGCGGCGCCGCACGCGATGGAGGTCACCGGAGCGGTGAACCTCGCCGAGAAGTTCCCCGGCGGGCTGCCGGCCGAAGCCGACCAGGACTCCTTCATCAAGGACACCTGCACCAAGATGACCGACGCCTACCTGGCGCCGATCCAGCTGCGGAACACCACGCTGACGCTGATCTACAGCACGATCTCGCTGCCGAGCTGGTCGGCGGGCAGCCGCCAGGTGTCCTGCAGCATCGGCGCCACGCTCGGCAACGGCGGGTGGTCGACACTGCTCAACAGCGCCAAGGGCCCGCTGATGATCAACGGTCAGCCGCCCGTGCCGCCGCCGGACATCCCGGAGGAGCGCCTCAACCTGCCCCCGATCGACGTGCCGCAGGTGCCCGACTCGTCGTCGCAGTCCAGCAGCTCGAGCAGCGGTTCGTCGTCATCGTCTTCGTCATCGTCGGACCAGAGCACCGGCAGCGGGCAGCAGACCCAGCACATGCCGCAGCTGGCGACGACGGCCGCGCCGACGCCCACCGAACAGGCCCCGGCCACCGACCAGGCGCCGCCGCAGGGCAACACGTTCCTCAACGGGCCGCCGCCACCCCCGCCGGGCGCACCCCTGGACGGCCCGCCGCCCCCGGCGGACGTGCCTGCCCCGCCCGCGCCGGCGCCGGCCGAACCGCCGCCGCCCGCACCGCTGCTGCCACCGCCGCCGGGGACCTGACCCGGTGGCCGTGCGGATGAGTCCGCAACGGTTCGACGAGTTGGTCGGCGACGCGCTGGATCTCATCCCGCCCGACCTGGCGGCGGCCATCGACAACGTGGTGATCCTCGTCGCCGACCGCAACGCCGACGAGCCGGAACTGCTCGGGCTCTACGAGGGCGTGGCGCTGACCGAACGCGACTCCTGGTACGCCGGCGCCCTGCCGGACACCATCACGATCTACCGGGACGCCCTGCTGGACATCTGTCACAACGACGACGAGGTGGTCAACGAGGTGGCCATCACGGTCATCCACGAGATCGCCCACCACTTCGGCATCGACGACGACCGGCTGCACGAACTCGGCTGGGGCTGAGCGCCGCCTTCCTCGCGCGGCACCACGATCTCGTCGGGCATCGGTGCTACGAATGGGGTCATGACTGATCAGTGCCGTGCCTGCGCGGCGGGTCTCGAGCACTGCCACGGTGCGGTGATCCACCACGCCTACCGTCGGGACGAATGCACCGAGGACGGGTGTCTCACCCCGCCCGCGGCGCACGACATGCACCTGGACTGCAGCGCGGTCGGCTGCGTGTGCGACGAGGTCGGTGCGGTGTCAGCCCATCGGGTCGGCTGACGAGCCCGCCGAGTCGCCTGCCGTCGTCACCGAGGCTTCCGGCCCGAACGGCGGGGTCAGGCTGCCCCACTGCACACAGCTCCACCGGCCGTCGGTGACCGGCGCGAGGATGACCGCCTCGGCGTTCGTGAGGTGGTGGTCGATCGCGAAGCCTGCCTCCACACCGGCCAGCACGGCCGAGACCAGCCTGATCGCCGCGCCGTGGCTGACCACCACGATGTCGCCGCTCCAGGCGTCGTCGTCGAGGTAACGCATCCGCAGCTGGTCGAGCACCGGGACGTAGCGCTCCAGCACCTGGTGCCCGTTCTCGCCGCCGGGCAGCGCCACGCTCAGCTCGCCTTCGTGCCAGCGCCGGTAGATCGCGTTGAACTCGTCGTGGGCGGCCTCGTCGGCGCGGTCCTCGAGCTCGCCGACCTGCACCTCGTGCAGGCCCTCGAACGCGTGCGGACCGTCCGGGGTGCTGCGGATCGCGCCATGGATTTCGCTCGCGGTCTGCACCGCCCGCGTCGCGATCGAGTGGGCGATCATGCCGGGCGGCTCGGCGAGCGTGCCGGCGAAGCCACGGGCCTGTTCGCGGCCCAGGTCGGTCAGTTCGGCCCCGGGCGGGCGGGTGTCCAGGCGGCGCGCGACGTTGCCGTGCGACTGCCCGTGCCGGACCAGGACGAGCCGGCCGCTCACGGCGTGCCCTTCCGCAGCCCGTCGAGCCACGCCGACGCCTCGTCCAACGCCGGTGGCGGCGTGCCCGCGGCCTCGCCGGTGGGCCACGATCCGAGGTAGCGCACGTCGGCGCAACGGCGGTGCAGCGCGCGCAGGGCCTCGGCGACCGGTTCGTCGTCGATGTGGCCGACGACGTCGAGGAAGAACATGTACGTGCCCAGCTCGACGCGGGTGGGCCGCGACTCGATGCGGGTCAGGTCGATGTCGCGGATCGACAACTCCGACATCGCCGCGACCAGCGCGCCCGGCAGGTTCTCCAGGCGCAGCACCACCGACGTGCGGTCGGCGCCGGTGCGCTTCGGCGGTGTCGCGGGCACGCCGACGAGGACGAACCGGGTCCGGGCGTTGGCCTCGTCGACGACGTCGGCGGCCAGCGCCTCGAGGCCGTAACGCGCAGTGGCCAGCGCGGTGCTGACGCCGGCGTCGGCCCTGCCGTCGGCCACCTCGGTGGCGGCCGCGGCGTTCGAATGAGCAGGCACCAGAACGGCTTTGGGCAGATGGTCGGCCAGCCAGCGCTTCACCTGGGCGGCCGCCACCGGGAACGCGGCGACCGTGCGGATCTCGTCGGCGGACGTGCCGGGACGCACCGCGATGGTGAACGCCACGTCGAGGGTCAGTTCGGCGAAGATCTGCAGCGGCGACCCGGCGGCGAGGCTGTCCAGTGTCGGCAGCACCGAGCCCTCGATCGAGTTCTCGATCGGCACACACGCGAACGCGGCCTCACCGGCGCGGACCGCGGCCAGCGCGGCGGCCGTGCTGTCGGTGGCGATCGGGGTGACCGGCTCGGAGAGGCCGGGGATCAGGCCGTTCGACTCGATCGCGCGCAGGGCCGCCTCGGTGAACGTCCCTTCGGGACCGAGATAGGCGATGCCGGACACGGCGACAGCCTATCGGGTCGCAGTGGTAATCCCGTTCCGCTGCGGGAAAGCCTTGCGCATCCCCGTGATCGCTCCTAAGTTAGGGTTACCTTACCAACGAAAGGGTGACACGATGACTGCACCGACCACCGCAGAGCGGATCCGCAGCGCCTGCGCACGGGCCGGCGGCGCGATGATCGCCGTCGACGGCATCGACCCCACCGCCACACCGGTGCACCACCTGCTCTGCGACGGCTCGTTCGCGGTCACGGTGCCGTCGGCGGGCAGGCTCGCCGCGTCGGTCGCCACCGCCGGCGCGGCCGGCGTGCAGGCGGTGCTCGAGATGACCGACTACGCGCCCATCGCACTACGCGAACCGGTGCGCTCGCTGGTGTGGGTCCAGGGCCGGTTGCGCGATGTCGCCGACCGCGACGTCAGCGAGCTACTCGACCTGATCGCCGCCTCGGACCCGAATCCCGCTCTGCTGCAGGTACATTCCGACGAGAGCCGGTACGTGCTGATGCGACTGGAGATCGAGTCGGTGGTCGCCGCCGACTCCACCGGCGCCGAGTCCGTCGCCGTCGGCGACCTGCTGGCCGCCCGCCCGGATCCGTTCTGCGAGATGGAGTCCTGCTGGCTGCAGCACCTGGAGTCCGACCACCGCGACGTCGTCGACCGGCTCGCCAACCGGTTGCCCGGCGCTCTGCGGCGCGGACGGGTGCGTCCGCTGGGCCTCGACCGGTACGGGGTCGCGCTGCGGGTGGAATCCGACGGGGGCGACCACGATGTGCGGCTGCCGTTCGCCGCGCCGGTCGACGACGTCACCGGGCTCAGCCAGGCGATCCGGGTGCTGATGGGGTGCCCGTTCCTCAACGGTCTGCGCGCCCGACGCGTCTGAGCGGACGCACCGCTACCGTAGCTGCGGTGAGCTCGCCCGCCGACCAGCTGACCGATGCGCAGCGCCGCGCCCTGCGCATCGAGATCGCCGTCGTGCTGGCGGTGACCTTCGCGCTCAGCGCCTACACCGCGCTGCTGCGGCTGATCGAGGCCGTCCTGCTCGGACTGTCCGGGCAGACCGTGGCGCTCAACCCGCGCCGCTCGCCGTTCAGCCTGATCGACCTCGGCCTCAACCTGGCCGGGCTGTTCCAGCTGTTGGCCTGGGGCGGGCTCGCGCTGTACCTGCTGTGGCGCGGCGGTGACGGACCCGCACGCATCGGCCTGACCCGAATCCGTTGGCGCTCCGACATTCTCGGTGGTGTCGGGCTCGCGCTGATGATCGGCGTTCCCGGTCTGGCGCTCTACCAGATCGCCCGCGTGCTCGGGGTGAACGCCTCGGTCGAACCGGCCGAACTCAACGACACCTGGTGGCGCATCCCGGTGCTGCTGCTGCTGTCGTTCGGCAACGGTTGGGCCGAAGAGGTCGTCGTGGTGGGCTTCCTGCTCACCCGGTTGCGCCAGCTGCGGGTCAATCCCTGGGTCGCGCTGGTGATCTCGAGCCTGCTGCGCGGGACCTACCACCTGTACCAGGGTTTCGGCGCCGGGCTGGGCAACGTCGCGATGGGGCTGGTGTTCGGCTACGCCTGGCAGCGCACCGGCCGACTGTGGCCGCTGATCATCGCGCACACGCTGATCGACGCGGTCGCCTTCGTCGGATACTCGTTGCTCGCCGGCAGACTGGGCTGGTTGCAGTAGGTTCTTGCTGTGACCGACAAGCGGCCGCCTGTCCCGGGGCCGGTTCCACCGCCGCCGCCGCGGGGACATCCGCCCCGGCGTGAGCCGCCGCAGTCGCTCCGGCGCGATCCGCGCTACCGGCCCCCGCCACCGGTGTGGCCGCCGAATCCGCCCACGCCGCAGCGCAGGCCCGCCGCCCCGCCCCCGGCGCCCCCGCAGGCCCGGCCGTCGCGGCCCCCCACACCCCCACCGCCGCCGCCACCGCCGCGCGCCCGCCGGCCAGTGCCGCCTCCTGCCCCACCCGCACCGCGCCGCACCCGCGGCCGCGTCCGGCGGTGGCTGCGTCTGGTGCCGGTGGTCCTGCTGGTGGTGTGCCTGGCCCTGGTGGGCGTCGGCGTCTGGATCGACACGTCGCTGCGACGCATCCCCGCGCTCACCGACTACGCCGAGCGCCCCGCCCAGGGCGCCGGGACGACGTGGCTGCTGGTGGGCTCCGACAGCCGCTCCGACCTGACCCCCGAACAGCAGGCCGAGCTCGCCACCGGCGGCGACCTCGGAAACAGCCGCACCGACACGATCCTGCTGGTGCACCTGCCGGGCCTGGGATCGAGCACCCCGGCCACGATGGTCTCGATCCCCCGCGACTCCTACGTCCCGATCCCCGGCTACGACAGCGACAAGATCAACGCCGCGTTCTCCCTCGGCGGTCCCGCGCTGCTGACCCAGACGGTCGAGGAGGCCACCGGCCTGCGGATCGACCACTACGCCGAGATCGGCTTCGGCGGCTTCGCCGGCCTCGTCGACGCGGTCGGCGGCGTCACCGTCTGCCCCACCGAGCCGATCAGCGACCCGCTGGCCGGTATCGACCTGCCCGCAGGCTGTCAGCACGTCGACGGGCAGCAGGCCCTCGGCTTCGTCCGCAGCCGGGCCACCCCGCGCGCAGACCTCGACCGGATGGCCAACCAGCGCGCGTTCATGTCGACGCTGGTGCACCGGGCCGCCAGCCCGTCGGTACTGCTCAACCCGTTGCGGTGGTACCCGATGGCGAGCGCCGCGGCCGACACCGTCACCGTCGACGACGGCGACCACATCTGGGACCTGGCCCGGCTGGGCTGGGCGCTGCGCGGCGACATGCAGAACATCACGGTGCCGATCGGGGAGTTCACCGAGAACGGCTCGGGCTCGATCGTCGTGTGGGACAGCGACGCCGCCCAGCAGCTGTTCTCGGCCCTGGCCTCCGACGCCCCGATCCCGCAGGACGTACTCGACGCCGCGAACCCGTAGCGGCGTCAGTCGCGGCCCGCGCCGGTCAGCCCATTCTGCAGCCAATCCTTGGTGCGGCCAGGGTGATTCGTCGCGATCCACGCCACCCCGAGGTCGCGGCAGTACTGCACGTCCTCGTAGTGGTCGACGGTCCAGCAGTACAGGGCGCGGCCCTGCGCCGCCGCCCGGTCCACCAATTCCGGATGCGCGCGCAGCGTGGCGATCGACGGACCGACCGCGGTGGCGCCCACCGTGGTCGCCGCGCCCCCGCCGAGATAGCGGGAAGTCTCCCCGAGCAACACCGTCGGCAGCAGCGGTGCCGCGCGGCGGATCCGCCACACCGCGGCCGCGGAGAACGACATCACCACCGCACGGGACAGATCGGCGGACGCCGGCGACGCGATCCCGTACCGGTGCAGCAGGGCCAGCACCTTGCTCTCCACCAGCGCGCCGTAGCGCACCGGGTGCTTGGTCTCGATGAACATCTTCACCGGCCGGTTCCAGTCGAGGACCAGCGACACCAGGTCGTCCAGCGTCAGCAGACCCGTGTCGCCGTGGCTGCCGTCCGGGCGCCAACTGGGGTGCCACGCGCCGTAGTCGAGTTCGCGCAGCTGCGCCAGTGTCATCTCACTGACCAGACCCGAACCGGTGGACGTCCGATCCAGCCGACGGTCGTGCACGCACACCAGATGGCCGTCGCGGGTCAGCCGGACGTCGCATTCGACGGCGTCGGCGCCCTCGTCGAGGGCACGCTCATAGGCGGCGTGGGTGTGCTCGGGCCGGTCGGCGGAGGCGCCGCGGTGGGCCACCACGAAGGGGTGGCCGTCGGACGTCCCGCCGGAGCTCATACCGTTATGCTGCCGGGTTCTGCCCTTCGGGCTCAACCGCACGCGCGGGATCGTCGGTTTTCGTGTCCTCGGCGGTGTCCTTCGGGCCGGCTGCGGCGACCATCACCCAGCGCTTGGACGGCCGCTCCACGGGCTGGCGTTCGAAGCCCAGGAACACCTGCAGGACCAGCAGCACCGCCGCGGCGGCGAACAGGTAGGCCACGATCGTGACCACGGTGTTGTCGGCGATGCCCTGCGGATCCGTGGTGAAACTGGTGGCGATCGAGAACAGCGACACCGCGGTGCTCGCGATCCACACCACCCACCACACCACGATCGGCCGGCCCATCCACCGCTGCCGGTTCTCGACGTGGGCGAGTTCGAGCACGAACACCGGCGCCCACGCCAGATTGACCAGCGGAATCAGGCTCCCGGCCCGCAGCGCCCACGACGGCCGGGGGTCCTCGTGGTGATGATGGGCGTAGGCCGCAGCGCGGCGGGCCACCAGCCAGTTCGACAGCAGCAGCGCGCTCGCCACCACCATGAAGATCGCCACCACGCTGATGGCGACCCCACCCCAGGTGGCGATGCCGGCCACCCACGGGTTGAGCAGCACGGTGCGGTTGATGATGAGCAGCACGTACCGGATCAGATGGACGAACGCGGCCGCCGCGAGCACCGCTGCCGTCGTCACCAGCGTCATCCGGACCGCGTTCAGCGACGGACCGGTGCGGACCGGGCGCTCCTCGGTGGGTGTCTCGAAGTGTTCGACCAGGCCCCAGCGCGGGATCGTGGCGTAGCGCGGTGTCGGGCCGAGCGCGCGACGGGGGCGCCGCGGCGGGGGCGGGGTGCCCGGCCGGACCGCGACCCAGCGGAAGCCCGACGGCAGAGCAGATCCGGGCCGGCGCTGCGCAGGTCCGGCCTGGCCGCGGCTCCACTCGGGCGAGGAGGCAGGGCTCCCGGGCGCGAGCAGCGTCCCCCGGCAGCGCGGACACCACACCCGCTGCCGGTCGCGCACGTTCCACCGCGTCCCGCACTGGGAGCAGACCTGGATCATCCGGCCAGCTTAATGTCGGCGTCTGGGAGCCGGTTCAGACCGCGCCCGTCCCGCCGTCGTCGGTGACCACCGGCCGGCCGGCACCGGCCCAGGCGAGCATGCCCCCGCTGACGTTGACGGGACGGTAGCCGTTGCGCGCCAGATACTGGGCGACCCGCTGCGAGCGGCCCCCGGCGTGACAGACGACGAACAGCTCGGCGTCGGGCGGGATCTCCGCCATCCGGGCCGGGACGTCGCTCATCGGGATGTGGCGGGCGCCGGGCGCGTGCCCGGCGCGCCACTCGTCGTCTTCGCGCACGTCGAGAAGCACCCGCGCGTCGTCGGCGTCGTCGAACGCCGACGGCACCTGTTCGATCGCGGCCTGCGGCACACCGGTGTCGTCCATGTGGCCATGCTGACATGCGCCGGACGCAGGGCACCAGCATTGCCGCTCCGGCAGCAATATCGTCCCCGCGGCGCACGCTATCCACAGATTCCACAGGTTCATCCACAGGCCGCAACGGCGGCGATCCGGCGATGAGCCGCTCGATCGGCGCGTGGACCGCCTCCGGTTGTGGATAACGGGGCCGCGAAACGCCGCGGCGATTCACAGCCCTCTGGCAGGACAGGAAACGAACCGAGCGAAATGCCTCGTACGACTAACGAATTGATCTGCGTCGGGCGAGCGCCCCGGTCGATTTTTCCGCGGCGAACAGATGAGGTTATGATCGCGATCACAGGGTTGAACATGTGACCGATCTCACTGGGGTGAAGACTTGGGGGAGGTATCAAGCGTGCAGGTGAGGAGCGTCTGATGGCGCAGTCGTCGATGGGTTCGGGATCCGCTTACCCGCCGTCGGAGTGGCAGACGTCCTCGCGCGTCTACACCCGCAGCCAGTTGATGGCGTTCCTGCGGGCGGGACTGATCGCTCTGGTCCTGCTCGGTGTGCTCGCCGTGCTCGTCCTGTTCTGACCCACCCGCCTCAACGGGCTGACCGCACCGTCCACAGCACCCGGTAGGACTGCGCCGCCGGCACCCAGCCGAACACCCGCGAATCAGTCACCCCCGGCGCGCCCGCGTTGTCGGACACGGCCTCGAACGTCGTGCCCTCCGGTGAGCGACGCACTCCCCCGACCCGCTTGATCAGATAGCGCGTCGACATCCGCGGGTCGGGGAACACCCGCAACTGCCCCGTCTTCGGGGTGCCGCACCGCACTGCGAGCAGTCCGTCGCCGGGCACCAGAGTCGGGCGCATGGAGTCCTCCACGACCACGAAGCGCCGCACCGGTGAGCCGTGCGGAAAGAGCCGCCGCCCCTGGTTACGCCTCATGACCTTGAGGGTAAGTTAGGACCATGCTGCATCGACTTTTCGCCAACGCCACCCCTGCCCATGCCCACTGCGATCTGTACTGCGGCGTCTACGATCCCGCGCAGGCCAAGATCGAGGCGCTGTCCTGCCTGAAAACGATTCAGAAGTACCACGATTCGGACGATGAGCACTTCAAGACCCGCGCGATCATCATCAAGGAGCGGCAGGCCGAAGAGGTCAAGCACCACCTGATGGTGCTGTGGGCCGACTTCTTCACCAAGGACCACTTCGAGCAGTTCCCGAACCTGCACCAGCTGTTCTGGGACGGCGTGCACGGTGCCGGCGACGTGAAGAAGTCGCTGGACGCCGCCGTGGCCGAGAAGCTGCTCAAGACGATCGACGAGATCTCCGACATCTTCTGGCAGACCGACAAGGGCAAGCAGATGGGCGTGTACCCGCCTGCCTGATCTCTTCCGCACATCCACGTCACCCGGCCCGGTCGTTCGTCGACCGGGCCGGTTTTCGTCGGCGCGTCCGGCCGTAGCCCTCGTGTCCACTTGCGCGTCACCGGGAATCTGCCGCATCCTGAGCAAATCGACCCACAGACGTGTCTGCTTTTGCTCACCGATGCCGGGAGGCGAGATGGATTTCGGGTCCGGTCGGGCGATCGAGATCGCACCGTTTCATTCGCGCGGGTCGCTGAAGGGGTTCGTGGTGTCCGGCCGCTGGCCCGACTCGACCAAGGAGTGGGCGCAGCTGTTGATGGTCGCGGTCCGGGTGGCCTCGCTGCCCGGCCTGCTCTCCACGACGACGATCTTCGGTGCGCGCGAGGAACTGCCTGACGAACCCGAACCGGGCACGGTCGGTCTCGTCCTCGCCGAGGGAACCGTGGTGGGCGACTCCGCGGTCGCGCCCGGGCACTTCGCCGAGCGCCAGCCGCCCGCGCTGCTGATGCTGCATCCGCCGTCGGAGACCACGCCGTCGCTGCCGGAGTGCAGCGGTGCCGCGTCAGGGTGCGTGCTGCTGCCCGGCCTGCCTCATCTCGGGCTCGAGCATCGCGCGGCGTGGGTGGAGGCGGAATCGGACGGCACCGTGACGTCGATGGTCAGTCGCGTCGGTGTCGACCCGATCAGCCATCCCGACACGGCGATTCTCGCGATGCTTCTGGCCGCCTGAGCCACCCATTCCGTCGTCTGCCACTGGCTACTGACAACTTTCCCGCCTGAGCCGCGCCCCATCGCGGCGGGCGTTTGCGCGCGACGAGGAATGGAGCACGCGTCACGCCGTCGTGTGCGCGGTGACACACCTCACGTCCAGCAAACGTTGCTCCGGGGGTCCGGGGTTTCGCGAGCGGTTGCCGGCAACGGATCGCGCTTCCCCAAAGCCGCCACCTCTGGAAAAGCCGCGCGTATGCTTGCTACGGAGGCGTTATTATTTGCCTAACTGCACCTTGCCGCGGGGGTGGGAGGTGTCCACGTCGACGTCGTTCACACGAGCAGCGGCGGAACGCGACGCGAGCCTGGGAGCAGTTTTCTGTGGTTTGCACTTGGTTGTGGACACATCTGTCGCTACGATGATCAGCAAATACGCCGCCCCAAAAACCCGCTCGTCTGTATGTGGAGGTCAATCCCATGAGCAACACGTTTGCCGCTCGACTCAACCGCTTGTTCGACACCGTCTACCCGCCAGGACGCGGCCCCCACACCTCCGCCGAGGTGATCGCGGCACTCAAGGCCGAGGGGGTGACCATGTCGGCTCCCTATCTGTCACAGCTGCGTTCCGGCAACCGCACCAACCCGTCCGTCGCGACCATGGCCGCGCTTGCCAACTTCTTCCGGATCAAGCCCGCCTACTTCACCGATGACGAGTACTACGAGAAGCTCGACAAGGAGCTGACGCTGCTCGCCGGAATGCGCGACGAGGGCGTTCGCCGCATCGCGGCACGCACGGTGGGCCTGTCCGCCGAGGCGAAGCAGGACATCGTGCAGAAGGTCGACGAGCTGCGCCGCAAGGAGAACCTGGAGGATTAGCCTCCGTCACTCCGGCGGGTCGTGACGGCGAAGATCGCCCCTCGACCTGCCGGAGTCGAGAGCGCGGTACTGACGGGCGATTTCGAGAATCCACTCCCGATCGGAGTAGCTCGCCGGCTGCCGTAACCAGGGCAGGCCGGGGAATTCCTCCCCCAGCGCGATCCACGCCGCGATGGCGGCCGCCTGTTCGACCGGGGCCACGTCGGGTGGTGCGGCGATGTCTGCGAGATCCTCCTCGCCGTCCGTATCCACCTCTCCCACCTTCGCGCCACCACCGCTCGCCTCGACCCGCTGCAGCGCGCCGGACGCCGCGGTCGCCTCCAGGAACAGCGCATCCGAGATCAGTGACATGCGCTCCGCCACACGGAAGACCAGCGGCCCGCGCGGGCGGACCCCGATGCCGACGTCCGGGTGCCGACGGCCCAGTTCGGTCAGCAGCGGTTGGATCGTGCGCAGCTCGCGGCGCGCACCGAACCAGTCCTCGAGGCTGGGCAGCAGCGAGCCCGCGGCCACGATCAACATCGCGCAGCCCAGCAGCGTCGCCGCGGCGCCGACCCCGACCAGGCCGCTGGTGCCCACCGCGCGCAACAGGAAGAAGGCCAGCGCCGCGACGATCAGCACGATGCCGACGGTGAACACGAACAGCGCCCGGCCCCGTCGTGTCCGATTGCTGTGTCGCAGGCCCGCCCAGGCCACCAGGCTGAGCGCGAGCATGACGTACAGCAGCGGCAGCAGCCACGGGATCGACGTGCCGTCAGAGCCCAGGCTGCGCCGCAGATACTCCTCGGGCGCCATCTCCGGCTCCCGACCCGCGGCGAAGAACACCGCCAGGCTCGCCACCGCGATCAGGGCCGCCACGCCGTACTGCACCATCGCCAGTTTTCGGGCCGCCGCCGGGGAGCGCAGCGACGAGACCGTCGTGATCATCACGCAACTGCCCGCCGCGCAGGCGATCAACGCGACCTGGCTGAGGCCCATCGAGATGTTCGGCCAGCGCAGCAGCGTGTCGATCAGCAGCGTCAGCGGCTGCCAGTTCAGCGCCGCCACCACGCCGAGGCTGCCCAGAGCCAGGATCATCGCGGTGCTGACCAGAGACTGCTTGTTGACCAGCGCCCATCCGATGCGAAGTCCGGTCGCCAGGCCGAGGAGGCCGGCGATCACCCAGACGATCAACCAAACGCCTCTCCGAGCCGCACCTGAACGATCGAGGAGCGGTCCGACGGCAGCCGGCCCAGCCGGTAGATGAGCAGGGCGGCGAAGTCCTCGGCTTCCTGTTCGGCGTCTTCTCCGCTGGGTCCCATGCATCCGGTGCGCTGGTTGAGCATGTAGCCGATGAGTTCCGAGCTGGCCACCTCGGTGTTCTCCCGGGCCGCCTGCGTGACAGGGATGCCCTCGTGCCCGAGCACCAGGTGGCCCAGTTCATGGGCCAGCGTGCGGTCCCACGCGGGCAGGCCCTGCTGGATGAGGAAGACGTCGCGGTCGGCGTACTGCCGCCACTGCCCGCACACGCCCGGCGGCAGGTCGCCGGAGGTGAGCTCGATGGGCCGGTCGCGGTGGGCGCTGACCGCCTCGACCAGGCGGGGCAACGAGACTTCGCCCCGGCGCGGGGCCAGGTCGAGCACCTCGCTGACCGCACGGGTGACGCGTCGGCTCGCAGGCATGGCTCCCCTTTCCAACCCTTTTCGACCCGTTCGGACCCAGTCCGATGTTTCCACTATGCGCTGCTCACCCCGTCGGAGTGAACGAAACCCCTCAGTTCATGAATCGTGCTGTGCCGCGCGCCCGCAGCGCCTGGCCGGCCTTGGCCTGGCGGTACCCCAGGAGGCCGCCCAGGGCGGTGAGCACGACGATTCCGACGACACCGGGCAGCGCGAGCGCCGCGAGTTGCGACGTACCCGCGGTGCGCAGCGCCTCGCCGTAGCCGATGCGGCCCGACGGGGTCGCCGGCGCTCCGGGCGGCGCCTCGGGCGCCGGCGGCGGCTGCCGCGCGGGTGGAGGTTCGGCGACGACCCTGCGCGGCGCGGCGGGCGCCCCGCCGCCGACGGCGGCCGGCGTCGCTGCACCGCCGGTGCCTGCCGCGACGGGAACGGTCAGGAGGGGCGCACTGATCGGCGCGCCGGTGCCGGCGGCCGGCAGCCCGACGCCGGGGATCGTGTCGATCACGTCGGGGTCGAACGGGACCTCGACGGGTGGCCGGGTGCCGACCGGCCCGCTGCCGAGGCGCGGTGGTCCGCCGGGCCGCGGCACGCCCACCGGGCGGTCACTGCCGCCGCCCGCGCTCGACGGGTTCGGCGCGCCGGGCGGATCCGGATCGTCGTCCGGCCACGGCCACGGCCACGGCCAGCCGGGCCCGCAGTCCTTGCCGCCGTCCCGGCAGGGCCGCCGGACCTTGGCGTCGCTGACCGTCGGATCCTCGTCGGTGGCGGCGATGTCGGGGGCCGGCGCCGCCTCGTGGTCCGGGTCCTCGGCGGCCGGAGCCGCGGGTTCGGCGTCGGGCTGTGCTCCCGCGCCGGTGCCTCGCTCGGGCACGTCGGCCCTGCCGTCGACGCCCCCGGTGGCGCCGGCACCCGTCGCGCCGCCGGAATCCGCCGGGTCGGCGTACGCCGTCGGCGTCCCCGTTGCCCCGGCCCAGACCCCACCGGCGACGAGGCAGGCTGCCGCAGTCGTACGCGCTCGCGAACCCACGTCGTCACCACCTCTCCAGGGGTCTGGAATCGAGAACGCTCGGGAGTGCGTCGATTCTTGCACAGGAAGGAGTTTGCTGACCGCGGTAATTCCGCCGATGCCGGGGCACACCCGGGCCGCTGCGCACCCCGAACGATAGTGTTGTTCAGCGTCACCGCCGCATCTTCGGCGGGACATGCCGGTGGAATGAGTGGAGAGGCCGCAGGGATGAGTCTGTTCAAACGGCGCAAGTCCCGCGCAACCCGCAGGGCCGAAGCGCGCGCGATCAAAGCCAAAGCCAAGCTGGAAGCCAAGCTCTCGGCCAAGAACGAGGTGCGTCGCTTCAAGGCCGAGCAGAAGTCCGCCCAGCGCGCCCTGCGCGCGCAGCTGCGCGCCCAGCGAGACAGCGACCGGGCTGCGCTCAAAGTTGCTGAAACACAACTCAAGGCCGCGCGCGAAGGCAAGTTGTTCTCCCCCACCCGGGTTCGCAGGGCGCTGACCGTCTCTCGTTTGCTGGCACCGGTGGTGGTGCCGCTGGTGTACCGGGCGTCGATCTCCGCGCGGGGGCTGATCGACGAGCGCCGCGCCGACAGGCTGGGCGTCCCGGTCAGCCAGCTGGGCCAGTTCTCCGGCCATGGCGGCGAGCTGTCGGCCCGCATCGCCGGCGCCGAGCAGTCCCTGCGCCAGCTGACCGACAAGAAGCCCAAGGACGCCGAGACCAAGCAGTTCGCCGCCGCGATCAGCGAGCGGCTCACCGACCTGGCCGCCGCGGTCACCGCCGCGGAGAACATGCCGCCGGCCCGCCGCCGCCCCGCCCACGCGGCGATCGCGCAGCAGCTCGACGGCATCGACGCCGATCTGCTGGCGCGCCTGGGCGTGGCCTGACCCGTTGTCCAGCCCGTCGGTTCGGCAGGGGGCGCTGCTGCGCGGAGGCGCGGCAGCCCTGCTGACGACGGCGCTCACGCTCGCCGCGCACGCTCTGGGCGGCGGCGGCCTCCCGTCGGGTCCCGCCATGGTGCAGCTGCTGCTGGTGGCCGCCACGGTCGGCGCCACCGCAGCGGCGCTGCCCCGCACCGGCGATGTCCGGCTGATGACATTGGTGCTCGCCGGCGGGCAGCTCGCGGGCCACGGAATACTCAGCGCCGCAGCCCATCACGCGCACGCAGACCCAGCGCCGCTGTGGGCGATGGCCGGCGCGCACCTGGCCGCAGTGCTCGTGGGCGCCGCCCTGATCTGCGCCGGCGATCGGTTGTGCCGGGCGCTCAGCCGTGTCGTGCGGCGAACCCTGGTGCACCTCCCGCCGCCGGTGTCTTCCGCGCCGGCCGCCGCCGTCGGTGACGCCGACCAACCACTGTTCTCGGCGCTGGTGCTCGTCTCCTCGTTGTCGCACCGGGGTCCGCCTGTCGCGGCCTGACCCCGCGACAACTGACGGACACCTCACAGAAAGACGACATTCGATGAAGGCACTTCATCGTGGGTCAGCCATGCTCACCCACGTTCTCGCCGCCGCCGCACTGGCGAGCGGTCTGTTCCTGGGGGCACTGACCTCCGCCGGGCCCGCCTGGGCCCACGCCGCGCGGATCGCCGGCGATCCCGCCGACAACGCCGAACTGGCGCAGTCCCCACCCCGGGTCAGCGCGACGTTCAACGAGGAGATGCAACCCGAGTTCGCGGCGATGACGGTGGTCGGTCCCGACGGCGGGCAGTGGGGTCAGGGCACCCCGACCGTCGACGGAGCGGTGATCAGCGTCGGCGTCCGCGGCGGTGCGCCCGCCGGGACGTACACCGTCAACTACCGCGCGACGTCGGCCGACGGTCACGTGGTCACCGGATCCTGGTCCTACCGCGTGACGACGGCGGCCACCGCGTCGGCGGCGCCGGTGTCGTCCCCTGTCGCGGCTCCGGAACCGGCGGCGGCGCCGTCGTCCTCCGGAGGGCTGCCGGCGTGGCCGTTCGCGGTGGCGGCGGTGGCCGTGGTGGCGGCGGGCGCGGTGTGGGCGGTCCGGCGCAGGTCGTGACGCACCGCCGGGCGGTGGCGGGCGGTGTGCTCGTCGCCGGGGCGGCGGGCGTACTGGCCTGGGCGCTGGCCTTTCCCGGTGCGTCGCTGACCGTGGCGCTGGTCAGGGGGTTGGCCGACTGTGCCGCCGTGGTCGCCGTGGGGCTGGCCGCCGTGCCGGCGCTCGACGGTCCGCGCTATCGCGGCGAGTTGCTGCGCCGGGCCGCCGCGCCGCTGGCCGCCGCGTCGGCGGTGTGGCTGGCGGCCGAACTGGTGCGTCTCGTGCTGGCCGCCGCCGAGGCCGCGGGCAGCAGCGTCGCCCGCGTCGGGGCGCACACCGTCTGGGACTTCGCGGTGCACACGGCGCCCGGCAGGGCCGGCCTGGTGACCGTCGCGGCGGCGGCCGCAGTGTGTGCCGCGGCCTGTTTCGCGCCGCGGACCCCTGCGGTGGCCGCTGCGACCGCCGGCGCGGCGGCCATCGGCGTCGCGGGCCACCCGCTCACCGGGCATCTGGCCGATCAGCCGTTAGCCGGGGTGGCCATCGCATTGCATGCGCTGGCGGCGGCCGTGTGGTGCGGTGTCCTGGCTGCCCTCGTCCTTACCGTCGACCACCGCGGTCAGTGGGCGCGGGTATTGCCGCGGTTCTCGCAGCTGTCGCTGGGCTGCGTCGCGGTGCTGCTCGGCGGCGGCGTGGTGGCCGGGCTGGCGCTGCTCGATGCGCCCGGCCAGCTCATCGGCACAGGCTGGGGCCGGGTGCTGAGTGCCAAGATCGCCCTGACGATCGCGTTGACGGTGCTCGCCTGGCGCAACCGCGCGCACTGGCTGCCCGCGGCCCGGGCGCACCGCTCCAGCGCCGAGGTGTCCCGTGCGCGGGCCTACACCGAACTGGCGCTGATGGCCGCGGCGCTGGCAGCCGCCGCGACGCTCGCGGTGACGGGCTGACACCGAGACAGCCGTCACGGGTGACCTGGCATGATTGGGGCACCCTGCCGGTGCAGAGACGTCGAAGGAGCAGCGACATGGCGGAGCAGTCGGATCGGCCCGAGGACGGGCACGATCCCGCACGCCCGGAGCCCGATCCGGTGAACAAGGCCCCCGCGAAGAAGGCACCCGCCAAGAAAGCTCCGGCGAAGAAGGCCGCGCCTGCGAAGAAGGCTCCGGCCAAGAAGGCACCCGCGAAGAAGGCTGCTGCGCCTGCGAAGAAGGCCCCGGCCAAGAAGGCGCCGCCGACGAAGGCCCCGGCCACCCCGGTGGCACCGCCGAAGGACGCCGATGCACTGGCGACCGCCGCCAAAGAGGCTGCGGCGCAGGCGAAGTCCACTGTCGCCACCGCGAGCACCGCTGTCACCGGCCCGCCCCCGGTGCCGCGTGACACGCCGGCGTCGTCGCGCCTGCCCGTCGCCGCCGCGGTGATCACCGGTGTGCTGGCGGTCATCGTGGTGCTGCTCGCTGCGCGGCGCAACCACGACGACTGACCGTCGCGCCAACGGGTTTCGTCGTCGCGGCATAATGGCGCGGTGACCTTCACCCCTCGCCCCACCGCTGACCTGGTCGACGAGATCGGACCAGACGTCCGCAGTTGTGATCTGCAGATGCGCCAGTTCGGCGGGCGCGCCGAGTTCGCCGGCCCGATCACCACGGTGCGCTGCTTCGAGGACAATGCGCTGCTGAAGTCGGTGCTCTCCGAGCCGGGTGATGGCGGCGTATTGGTGATCGACGGCGACGGCTCGGTGCACACCGCGTTGGTGGGCGACGTCATCGCCGAGCTCGGCCGGTCCAACGGCTGGTCGGGACTGATCATCAACGGGGCGGTGCGGGACGCCTCGACGTTACGGACCCTCGACATCGGCATCAAGGCGCTGGGCACGAATCCGCGCAAGAGCACCAAGACCGGTGAGGGCGTGCGCGACGCCGCCGTCGAGTTCGGCGGTGTGGTGTTCAGCCCCGGCGACATCGCCTACAGCGACGACGACGGGATCGTGGTCGTCGAGGGCTGACGGGACCCTCTAGGCCGAAGTCCGCACCGGCGCTGGGTGTCTGGTGAACCTCAGTGCCGCGTCGTCGACCTTGCCGCGCCGGATCAGTTGGAGGTCGAGCAGGTAGTTCTGCTTGAGACGCCACGGAGTCCGCGAGCCCGCCTTGGGCAGGTAGTCCAGCGCGCGCAGCACGTAGCCCGGGGTGAAGTCCATCATCGGCCGCTCGTCCACGGTGGTGCCGGGGTGCTGCGGCTCGACGGCGTCGAATCCGCCGGCGTCCATGTGATTGATGACGCGGCAGAAGAACTCGGACACCAGGTCGGCCTTCAGGGTCCAGCTGGCGTTGGTGTAGCCGATCGTGAACGCCATGTTCGGCATGTTCGTCAGCATCATGCCCTTGTAGGCCATCGAGTCGTTGAGCACCAGCGGCTCGCCGTTGCGGGAGATCGATGCACCGCCGAACAGCTGCAGATTCAAACCCGTTGCGGTGACGATGATGTCGGCGTCCAGGTGCTGGCCGGAGGCCAGCTGGATGCCGGTCGCGGTGAACCGCTCGATCGTGTCGGTGACGACGTCGGCCTTGCCGGCGCGGATCGTCTTGAACAGATCGCCGTTGGGAGCCAGGCACACTCGCTCGTCCCACGGGTTGTAGCGCGGGTTGAAGTGCTTCTCGACGTCGTAGCCCTCGGGCAGCCGGTGCTTGGCCATGGTCAGCAGTTGCTTGCGGAAGAAGTCCGGGAACCGGCGCGCGATCTGGTACTGCGCGGATTGGGCCAGGATGCTCTTCCACCGGTTCAGCACGTAGGCGGCCTTGGCGGGCAGCCGCTTGTTGGTCGCGACGGTGAACGGATCGACGTCGGGCAGCGCCGCGATAAAGGTCGGGGAGCGCTGCAGCATGGTCAGGTGGCCCGCTCCCGAATTGGCAAGCGCCGGAATGAGAGTGACGGCGGTGGCGCCGCTGCCGATGACGACGATTCGCTTGCCGGCGTAGTCGAGGTCCGCGGGCCAGTGCTGGGGATGAACGATCGGGCCGGTGAAGTCCTGCGCTCCGGGGAATTCCGGGGAGTAGCCCTGGTCGTAGTTGTAGTAGCCGCTGCACGCCATCAGGTAACGCGCGGAGATCTCGACCTGCTCGCCCTCGCGTTCGACGGTCACCGTCCAGCGGCTCTCCGCGTCGGACCAGTCGGCATGGGTGACGTTCTGCCCGTAACGGATGTGCTTGTCGATGCCGGATTCGGCGACGGTCTCCTTGAGATAGGCCATGATCGCGGGCCCGTCGGCGATGGCTTTGTTCGACGTCCACGGCTTGAAGCGGAATCCGAGCGTGAACATGTCGGAGTCGGAGCGGATACCGGGGTACTGGAACAGGTCCCACGTGCCACCGAGGTTGGCGCGGCGTTCCAGGATGACGTAGCTCTTGCCCGGGCAGCGGTCCTGCAGATGCCAGGCGGCGCTGATGCCGGAGATGCCGGCTCCCACGATGACGACGTCGACGAACTCGGTCATCGCGCCACGCTATCAACGGCGCGTCGACGCAGTCAACAGTGCGTCGAAAATATCGACAGGGTGTAAAGTCGGGGAAGTGACGACCACCGGCCACCCCCGATCGACCCGGAGTAGGCGCGCGACGCGTCCGTCCGGCGACGATCGGGAGATCGCGATCCTCGAGACCGCAGAACGGCTGCTGGAAGACCGCCCGCTGGCCGAGATCTCCGTCGACGATCTGGCCAAGGGCGCCGGGATCTCCCGGCCCACGTTCTACTTCTACTTCCCGTCGAAGGACGCGGTGCTGTTGACGCTGCTGGAGCGCGTCATCGCCGAGGCGGACGCCGCGCTGGAGGACCTGATCGCCAACCGGCCCGCGGATCGGCGGGCGATCTGGCGCCGGGGCATCGACGTCTTCGTCAGCACCTTCGGCGCCCACCGCGCGGTGTGCGCGGCGACGGTCGGGGTGCGGAACACGCACTCGGAGGCCCGTGAGCTGTGGGCCCGGTCGATGCAGCGCTGGATCGAGCACATCGCCGCTGTCATCGAGGCCGAACGTGCCGACGGCGCCGCGCCGGTGACGGTTCCCGCCCTCGAGTTGTCGACCGCCCTGAACCTGATGAACGAGTCGGTGATGGCGGCGGCCTTCATCGGTCACCAGCCCTCGATCCCCGATCACCGCGTGCTGGACAACCTCGTGCACATCTGGACATCGGCCATCTACGGCGATCCGACGGGGGATGTCGGCCCCTGATGCGAACATATGTTCGTGTCCGGGGAAGCGAGCATCCTCCACGCTGATCTCGATTCGTTCTACGCATCGGTGGAGCAGCGGGACAACCCGGCGCTGCGCGGCCAGCCGGTGATCGTCGGCGCCGGTGTGGTGCTGGCGGCCAGCTACGAGGCCAAGGCATTCGGCGTGCGCACCGCGATGGGCGGTCGGCAGGCCCGCGCGCTGTGCCCGCAGGCCGTCGTCGTGCCGCCCCGTATGTCGGCGTACTCGAAGGCCAGCGAGGCCGTGTTCGAGGTGTTCCGGGACACCACACCGCTCGTGGAGCCGCTCTCGGTCGACGAGGCGTTCCTCGACGTCTCGGGCCTGCGCCGGGTGTCGGGCACCCCTGTCCAGATCGGCGCACGCCTGCGCGAACGGGTCCGCGACGACGTCGGGTTGCCGATCACCGTGGGGATCGCCCGCACCAAATTCCTCGCCAAGGTCGCCAGCCAGGAGGCCAAGCCCGACGGACTCCTGCTGGTGCCGCCGGACCGCGAACTCGCGTTCCTGCACCCGCTGCCGGTGCGGCGGCTGTGGGGTGTCGGCGCGAAGACTGCGGGCAAGCTCCGCGAGCACGGCATCGACACGGTCGCCGACGTGGCCGAGCTCAACGAGGCGACCCTGAGCTCGATGGTGGGCGGGGCGATGGGTCGGCAGTTGTTCGCGTTGGCCCACAACATCGATCGTCGGCGCGTGGTCACCGGGCAGCGCCGCCGCTCGGTCGGCGCCCAGCGCGCGCTGGGCCGGGCCGGCAACACGATGTCGGGTTCGGAGATCGACGCGGTCGTGGTCAATCTGGTCGATCGGATCACGCGGCGGATGCGTGCGGCCGAGCGAACGGGTCGCACCGTGGTGCTGCGCCTGCGGTTCGACGACTTCGCCCGGGTGACCCGGTCCCACACGCTGCCGAGGGCCACCGCGTCGACCGACGTGATCCTCGGGGCGGCGCGGGCTCTGGTCGCGGCGGCGGGTCCGTTGATCGCCGAGCGCGGTCTGACGTTGATCGGGTTCGCGGTCTGCAACATCGACCGTGACGGGGCCCAGCAGATGGAGCTGCCGTTCACCCATTCCGCGCTGACGGCCGACACCACGAGCATCGACTCGGCCGTCGACCGGGTACGTGGACGCTACGGCAACGCGGCGGTCATGCGGGGCGTGCTGGTCGGCCGTGACCCGGGATGGGAGATGCCGATGCTGCCGGACTGATCAGGACCGGGTCCACTCGAGCAGTGTGTCGGCGTCCCAGGTGTTGACGATGCGCTCGGCGGCGAGCCCGGCGTCGAGCGCCCGCTGAGCGCCGTAGCCGAGGAAGTCCAGCTGCCCCGGTGCGTGCGAGTCGGTGTCGATCGAGAACACACAGCCGATGTCCATCGCGAGGGTCAGCAGCCGGGTCGGCGGATCACGGCGTTCGGGCCGAGAGTTGATCTCGACGGCGGTGCCGGCGTCGCGGCACGCGGTGAAGACGGCTTCAGCGTCGAAGCGGGACTCCGGGCGCATGCCCCGTCCGCCGGTGACCAGGCGGCCGGTGCAGTGGCCGAGGATGTCGGTGTGCGGGTTCTCGACGGCCTTGATCATGCGCCGTGTCATCGCCGGCGCGTCCATCGCGAGCTTGGAGTGCACGCTGGCGACCACGACGTCGAGACGGTCGAGGAGCTCGGGCTCCTGGTCGAGTGAGCCGTCCTCGAGGATGTCGACCTCGATCCCGGTGAGAACCCGCATGGGAGCGACCGTTTCGCGGATCTCGTCGATGACGTCGAGCTGCTCGCGCAGACGGTCGGGTGACAGTCCGTTGGCGATCCTCAGCCGCGGCGAGTGATCGGTCAGCGCGCAGTACTCGTGGCCGAGGTCGCGGGCGGCCAGCATCATCTCCTCGATGGGGGCCGAGCCGTCGGACCAGTTGGAGTGCACATGCAGGTCGCCGCGCAGGGCCGCGCGGATCTCGCCACCACCGAGATCCTGCGCTGACTCGCGTAACTCGACCAGGACGTCGGGCTCCCGGCCCGCCCAGGCCTGGGCGATCACCGTGGCGGTCTTGGGTCCGACCCTGGGCAGCGACTGCCAGCTGTTGGCGGCGCCGTGCTTCTCGCGCTGGGCATCGGTGAGTGCTTCGACGACGTCAGCGGCGTTGCGGTAGGCCATCACTCGCCGGGGGTCCTCCCGGGCGCGGTCCTTGTAGTAGGCGATCTGGCGCAGTGCGGTGACCGGATCCATGCCTCCAGTGTGCCCCTAGAACGGTGCACACATTCGTGTCAAGACCCCTCTCGCGGGGTTGTTAGGCTTTTCGAGTCAAGAAAGGCGGGGGGCTGGTGGGTTTCCTCGACGACGCTTTCGATGTCGTCCATGGCGGAGCGAGCACGGTCGCCGACACCGCTGGTTTCCTCGGCGATGTGTTGACCGGGGACGTCCACGGCGCCGTGACCAACGGGTCGCAAGTCATCGGCGACGTCAACGACGTCCTTCAGGGACTGGAGGGTCTCGGCGCGAGTCTGGGTCAGGTTCCCCGACGATTCGCCGAGAGCACACTCGTCAAACTGACTGATTCCCCACCCATCGATGCAGCCTTGATGGCGATCGAGGCGATGAAGGCGACGACGGGCAGCGGTGCGCCGGAGGACGGCGAAGGGTTTCGCGCCTCCGCCCACCTGCTCGAAGAAGCCGTCGACCTGTTGATCGATGCGAAGCCCCACGACGATCGTTGGAGCGGCGACGCGTCGGGTATCTATCTGGACAGGGCGGTCACTCACAAGAACCTCACTTCGAGGGTGCAGGTCGCCGACGGAGAGATTCAGCGGATCTTGAGCGACGAAACAGATGAGGTGTCGCGTACCCGGTCGACACTGGACAACACGTCGCAGCATCTCCAGGACTTCGCTCTGTCGACCTCATGGATGAATGTCGTGCCCGGTGGACGAGCAGCGAAACTGTCCGTCGACTCGGCCGCCGCAGCAGCCGGATTGGCAACTGCCACATTCACTGTGGCGAACCTGGCGCAAGCGTCGTTCTCCAACGCCGCAAAGATCCGCAGTCAACTCCACCACTATCAGGACGCGGCACAGGAGAAGCTGGACCTCGCTACGGGCGCATGCGATCCCTTCATCGATGCCAAGAAGGACATACAACCCGGTCATCGACCTCGCCGACTCGATCCACGCCGCGATTACGAGGTGCCCACGCCCCTGGAACCGATACCTTTCGGTCCGCCCGCCACCCCATACGGGGTGACGGCAACTCCGCCCGCCACAGCAGGTTCGGCGCCACCCTCACCAACGCCTTCCTCGGTCATACCGACGCAAGCGCAACGCGTTGTTGGCCGAGGCAGGACCGCCGCCGCGGCGGGCTCCACACCTGCACCCCCGTCCAGGTCGTATCGGCGTCAGGAGACGTCGTCCGGCGGTGCACGAGCTGCGGGCGTCCCCGGTGCACGCGCGCCACTCGGAGCGGAGCAGCAGCACGCCGATCAGGTCACTGCCACTCCGAACGGAGAGCGATGAGTGACTTCGAGAAGAATCTCGCTGTCTTGACCGACCACGTGCGCTGGCTGTCCTCGAAACAGCGAGCTGCAGCCGGTCGCATCACCGTTGCCAACCAGAGCGTCAGAGACACGGCGAGCAGCATGTGGAGTTCCCACGGAATCGTCTGTGCACCAACCAACATGGCGGTTGCAGCGGCACAAAGCGCCCGGGCGGAGGCGGGAGCGACGCTCCACAAGATCTCCGAGGAACTGGCCACGAGGCTGACCGATGCGGCAGACAACTACGACGATGCTGACTACCGCTCGGGCGACAACATCGGTGCGTGCGGGCTGTGAACATGAGGTGGGACGCACACGAGGAACTCTCCGGGGACACACTCGACGATGCCGCGTTGGATGCCCTGACGGCCGGCCCTCCAGCTCCCGGAGATGACCGACACGACCACGACACCGTCACCACCTTGATGTTCACAGCGGTGAATCCAGAGCAAACGGTGGGCGTCACCGTCCTGCTCGACGGTACGGTGCTCTCCGTCGACCTGACGCCATCTTGCGCCAGATACACCGAATGTGAACTCGGCGAGGAGATCTCGGGGATCACCGAACTGGCGCGGCTACAAGCCCGCGCCGCCCAGCACGTGATCGTCACCGGAATCATGCAGAATCTGGGACACGATCAGATCGCTGTGCGTAGCCATCTGGAGAACGAGCTCGGATTGCCTTCGCCCGACACCGTTGCTCTGAGGAGGGCTGAACTGTTCTCCGCGCGCCACACAGGCATCCACGGATGATCAGCCGACTCATCGCGAAAAGCTTTGTGTCGCTCACACTGAGCACTGGGCTGGCGGTTCTCGTAGCGGCATGTGGCGGCTCGTCGACACATCGTGAGGCAGCAACAGCTCCGCCCGCATGGCAACCGCCCGCGCCGAGTCTCCACGGCGACCTGTCTGCCGCACCCGTCCCCGGTTGGCGGACGAAGTTGATCGACATGTTCAGTGCCTCAGCGTCAGCGCGGCCGCGAGATCTCGCGATTCCATCGCCGATGGAAGCGGTCCCGTACGTCGGCGATCTCGCCGGGACAGGATTCTTCATCGCCAAGGAAACGACGACTCCTGACACGCAATGGTGGCTGATCGCCGTGAAGACCCGCGACGGGCAACCGGCCTTTCCACCAGTTTCGTTGAACACGACGTCGGAGCCCCCCCGGTGCTTTCTCAATGTCGACAGCGTGCTGTGTCTGAACGATTACAGAGCGCCGGTCACGGCGTGGGTTGTCGATGCGACAAGCGGCCGCGTTTCCTATCAGGGTCCGACGGATCTGCGCGTCGACGGCGCCGATCTGACCGTGCGGCAGATCGGGGTGGCCAGCGTCGCGACCACTCAGGGACAAGGTGTGTTCGGCGTCGGTCCGCGGGCCACCACCTCCTGGTTCGTGCCGGGCGACGGCGACATTCCCCCCAATGCGCTTGACGAGCCCGGCGCGACGGGTTTCCTTACCACGCAAAGCGCCTCGGATCCTCGAAGCTCCGCCAAGACCGTGTTCTCCGCTCGAGACGGCCGTGTCGTTACACCCCCGGTCGCGGCAGGCGCTGAGGTTGACGAAGCGGTCACCTACCCCGGTGGTTTCGCAGCCGAAGTGACGACCGACGACGGGCCCACAGAGGTGCAGTTCTTCGACGAGGAGGGACAGCGTGTCGGTGACCGCGGTCAGTCAGGGCGCCTCAGCACGGCGACGCTGACTTATCCCATCGTGGAGGGCGACAATGGCAAATGGATGGTGTTCGCACCCGATGGCACGCGCATCCTGGAGGCCGATGGTGAAGTACCAACGGGAGTTCGGGTGGTCGGTGACGTGTTGTTCGCCAACAGAACTAGCAACGCGAGCTTTCCCGAGTGGCAGCAATACGATTGGCGTACAGGGAAAGAAGGAACGACATGTCCGTTCGACATGCGGAGTCGGTATCGCGGTAGTGACGACGAAGTCGGGGTGTTCGCCGTGGACAATCCTCAGGCAGGAATTCTCGCCAGAGGTCGGAGTCTGTCGACCTGCGACGAGTTATGGTCACTGCCTGCGCGCGCGGACTCCTCGGCCCAAATCTGGCATATCGATACAGCCCTCATCAGATCATCTGATGACGGAGACGAATTGATGTCGCTCGTCCCACGCAACCAGTGAGCTCTACCGCCATGGACCGCGCCGGCAACTCGGCAGAACTGCCGGGTCCTGAGCGATGAGCAGTCGATGAGCCGCACACCGAGATGGCCGCGACTCTATGTTGTTGCGGCGCTGTTGATCGTGTCGATCATCGCCGTTACGGCGTGCGGAATCCAGGGCTCACCTGTCGCGCGGCCCACATGGCAGCCTCGGCAAGAAATGCTCCTGTCTTCGACGATGGCTGTCCAGCCAGTGCCGGGGTGGCGACGCTCTGTGGCGGACCTCGGAGTGGCCGATGCTGTTGCCCAGCAGACGGGATCACTTCGCTTCGGTGAAGGTCCAGATCCTCTGTGGTCTGAGCCCTTCATCGGAAGTGTCCAGGACAGAGCATATTTCATGATCACCACGACAACCGGCGAGCGGCGGTGGTGGCTTGCCGGACTCGGGGCGCAGGATGGCCGTCCTCTCTTCGCGCCGCTCGCGCTCCCGGCGGCGTTCCCGCCCAAGTGTTTCCTCAACGGCCCAGACCGGGTGCTGTGCATCGCCTCCGGCGAACCGGACGCAGCGTGGGTGGTAGATGCCAAGACAGGAAGCGTGCTCTACCAGGGACCGACCGATCTCAGCTTGAACCCGGGCCATCTCGGAGTCGAGCAGGTCGGCGACTACGCAGTCGCCGGCAAGATGGACGAGGGTATCTACGGGATCGGAGACACGGCCAACACGACGTGGTTCGTCCCGGGAGACGGTCGCGTCGGAAACGGTATCGGATGGACGAACGTCGCACCCCAGGTTCTTGCCACCCAGGTGACTGGCGGCCGGGGGTCCGACCGAATGGTGGTGTTTTCCCTCCACGACGGCAAGGTTCTCGACTATGGATTGAGTGACGACCTGATGCCGATGTCGGCTGTCGTCTACCCGGGCGGATTCGCCGTGGAGGTCGCGCCCAAGTCTCCCGCACCGACTCCAAGCGCGCTGTGGTTTTTCGACACCAGCGGTAAGCGACTCGGGCAGTCCGTGGCCTCCGGCTCGCTGGACACGCTGACGCGAGATCTTCCCATCACATACTCAGCCCGACGAGCCACCGTCTACAGCAACGAGGGATATCCGCTCGCCCGCATCACGGGGTTCGACCCGGGCTGGGGAGTTCTGCTGCTGGGAACACGATTGTTCGTCAATCAGTCGAAGTCGCAATCCGGTGATCAGTGGCAGGAGTACGACCTCGACACCGGCGAGAAAGGTCAGATCTGCGAGACCAACCTTTCCGGCCTCGTCGGAAGTGACGGCAGGACAGCTGTTTTCGATTCCGGCACCCCCGCCATCGGACGGAAGACACGCGGAGTCGACATCGCCACGTGCACCGAGCGGTGGTCCCACACGTCTGCCGTCGGATCCTTCCGCGATGTCTGGCGGGCCGGCACCACCCTCGTCCAACTGTCCGACGACGGGACCGAACTGACGTCACTCGTCGCGCCCTGACGCGTCACCGTCAGTAGGCGCGACCCCGGCGCGCTCGGGCGGCCCGCGGATGCCGTACCATTCACTTGAGAGTTCGTTCAATCCATCAATCCGCTAGGTTCACCATGTCCGACCGCTTCCCCACCGGCGAGCAGCGCCCGCTCTACGAGACCAAAGCCAACCTCTTCAAGGCGCTGGCCCATCCCGCCCGCATCCGTGTGCTCGAGATCCTCTCGGCCAACGGTCGGCCCACCCCGGTGAGCGAGATCCTCGCCCAGGCCGACATCGAGCCCACCCTGCTGTCCCAGCACCTCGCGGTTCTCAAACGCCACCACGTGGTCACGGGACAACGCGTCGGCAACGCGGTGATCTACGAGTTGGCCCACCCCAAGATCGCCGAACTGCTGGTGATCGCCCGTACCTTCCTCGCCGATACCCTTGGCGGACAACGCCATCAGCTCGACGCACTCGACTCGTTGCCGCCACTCGGCGAACCCCGATGATCGCCCGCCTGCTCCCGGGTCGCGGCGACTACGCGGACCTGCCACGCTCATGGCGGCGCGACATCCTGGCCGGCATCACCGTGGGTGTCGTCGCCCTCCCGCTCGCGCTGGCGTTCGGGATCAGCTCCGGGGTCGGCGCGGCCGCGGGACTCATCACCGCCGTCGTCGCCGGACTCGTCGCCGCCGTGTTCGGCGGATCGAACGTCCAGGTGTCGGGTCCGACCGGCGCGATGGCCGTCGTGCTGGCGCCGATCGTCGTCGCCCACGGCCTCGGCAGCGTCGCCCTGGTCACCGTGCTGGCCGGACTGCTGGTCCTCGCCGCCGGAGTCACGGGCCTGGGACGTGCGGTGACGTTCATCCCGTGGCCGGTGATCGAGGGATTCACCCTCGGCATCGCCAGCATCATCTTCCTGCAGCAGGTTCCCGCGGCGTTCGGCGCCACCGGCACGGCCGGCGAACGCACGCTGACCACCGCGTGGCACGTCGTCTCCCACGTCGACTGGAGCCACGCGGCGCGAACGCTGGGCGTCGTGGCGTTCGTCGCCCTCCTGATGACGGCCCTGCCGCGGCTGCACCGCGGTGTTCCCGCATCGCTCGCGGCGGTCGTCGCCGCGACGGTGCTCGTCGTCGCATTGGGACTACCGGTGGCCACCATCGGAGAACTCCCCTCCCAGCTGCCCGCCCCGGTGCTCCCCCACGCCGACGTCGGCGCCCTGCGCGATCTCGTGGGCGCAGCGCTGGCCATCGCCGCGCTGGCGGCCATCGAGTCACTGCTGTCCGCGCGGGTCGCCGCGACGATGTCACCCACGGGTCCGTACGACCCCGACCGCGAGCTGGTCGGGCAGGGGCTGGCGTCGGTGGCCTCGGGCCTTTTCGGCGGGATGCCCGCGACCGGAGCGATCGCCCGCACCGCGGTGAACGTCAGGTCGGGCGCCCGCACCCGCGTGTCGGCGATCGTGCACTCGGTGGTGCTGCTGGGCGTCGTCTACCTGGCCACCGGGCCGGTGTCGGCGATCCCGCTGGCCGCGCTGGCCGGCGTGCTGATGGTCACCTCGTTTCGGATGATCTCCGCGTCGACGATACGAAAGATCCTGTGCTCCACACGATCTGATGCCCTGACGTTCATTCTGACCGCGGCGGTCACCGTCTGCTTCGATCTGATCGACGCGGTCGAGATCGGCATCGTCGTCGCCGCGTTCTTCGCTCTCCGCAGCGTGGCGCGGCGCAGCAGCGTGGTGCGCGAGGACCTGCCCGGCGCGGCTGAGCCCGGGGACGACGAGATCGCGCTGCTGCGACTGGACGGGGCGATGTTCTTCGGCGTGGCCGACCGCATCTCGACGGCGATCGTCGACGCCGACCACCCTCATACGTCGGTGGTCATCATCCGGATGTCGCAACTGGGCATGCTCGACGCCACGGGCGCGAACACGCTGGCCCAGATCTGCTCCGAGCTGGAATCCCGCGGCATCACGGTCATCATCAAGGGGGTGCGGGAGGAACACTCGGCGCTGCTGGAGAACGTCGGTGTCTTCGAATCACTGCGCCACGAACGCCATCTCGTGGACACGCTCGACGAGGCGGTCGAACACGCCCGCACCCATGTGAGCAGCCGGCCGCACTGAGTCCCTAACGCGTCCAGCCCGGGTCCCGGCCGGTGAGCGCGACGACCCGGTCCAGCAGCGGCGCCTCGTCGGCGACCGGCACCGGCGCGTCGAACAACCCCTCGACCGGCGGCCCCTCGGCGAACGTCGTGACGTGCGGCAGCACCGCCTCCAGGACGGTGTCGTCGACGGAGTACGGCTGCCCCGTCGCCCGGGCCAGATCCCATCCGTGGACGACCACCTCGGTCAGCGCGATCAGCCCGCCGACGTCCGCGGGGAAGTCGACGCCACCCGCACGGGACATGCCCTCCCATGCCGACGGTTCACGCCACGCGGCGGCCATCGCCTGAAGCCGATCGGGGTAGGCGGCGCGCCAATCCGTCTCGAGATCCTCGCTGACCTCCGGCGGGTTGTCGGTCAGCTCGCCGTACTGCTTGTCCGCCGCCGCGGTGAAGGCCGCCGCCAGGCCGCCGAGGTGCGACACCAGGGCCGCCACGCTCATGTCGGCGCAGGGGGTTCGCCCCGGCAGGTGCTCGTCGCCGACGTTGTGCAGAAGGTCGGCGGTGCCCGCACACGCCGAGGTCATGTCGATCATGTCCGTACCGACCGGTCGACGGCCGCGAAGTCATCGTTCTAGAGTCGAAGAAGTGAGATTCGCATTCAAGACTTCGCCGCAGAACACCACCTGGTCCGACATGCTGGCCGTCTGGAAGGCCGCCGACGACATCGACGTCTTCGAGTCCGGCTGGACCTTCGACCACTTCTATCCGATCTTCTCCGACTCGACCGGCCCCTGCCTGGAGGGGTGGGTGACGCTCACCGCGCTAGCGCAGGCCACCACCCGGCTGCGGGTCGGGGTGCTCGTCACCGGTATCCACTACCGGCACCCCGCCGTCCTCGCGAACATGGCCTCGGCGCTGGACATCGTCTCCGACGGCCGACTGGAACTGGGTATCGGCGCCGGCTGGAACGAAGAGGAATCCGGCGCTTACGGCATCGAGCTCGGCAGCATCAAGGAGCGCTTCGACCGCTTCGAGGAGGCGTGCCAGGTTCTCAAGGGGCTGCTCTCGCAGGAGACCACCACCTTCGACGGCCACTACTACCAGCTCAAGGACGCGCGCAACGAGCCGAAGGGCCCGCAGCAGCCCCATCCGCCGATCTGCATCGGCGGGAACGGCGAGAAGCGCACGCTGCGGATCACCGCCCAGTACGCCGATCACTGGAACTTCGTCGGCGGCACCCCCGAGGAGTTCGCCCGCAAGCGCGACGTGCTCGCCCGGCACTGCGCCGACGTGGGTCGCGACCCCAAGGAGATCCTGCTGTCGGCGCACGTCCGCCTCGGCGAGGACCGCAACTACCGCCGCGTCATCGAGGACTGCATCGCGCTGGGCGCCGAGGGCCTCGATCTCGCGATCATCTACCTGCCGCCGCCCTACGATCCCGCGGTGCTCGAGCCGCTGGCCGAGACCATCCGCGATTCGGGGCTGCTCAGCAAAGACCGTTGACGGTCACGGAATGATAACGGCCGGCAAAAGTAGGCTCCAACAGCGTCCGGAGATCGCCTACGGGAGCGACAAAATTCGCTAGTAGCCGTATCGCACGAGTTCGTCGGCGGTGATCAGCCGTTCCGCCTTGGCGGGAAAAGTGCGGCTCTTGACGGGGTGGCGGAACAATGACCAGGCCATTCGCCCCATCCGCGTCCGGGTAATCGGGTTGATGTACACGGTGAAACTCCTGCGGTATGTCAATAGCTGAACCGGGGAGCCACCTTACCGCAGCGCCCTCACCGAGTCATTAGATACCTGACTGCTGGCAAACAGTTGGAGGCACGCCGAATAAAAATATGCTGTTTCTGGTGTGACTGGAGTGACGTGTGTTAACGCGCCGAAACCGTGCTGCGACCGTCTCGTGCACCGAGCGTGCCGTCACGGTTGTGAAATCGATGCGATCGCAACCGCCTGTGCACGCTCGGTGATCGAGCGTCGAAAATGCCTAGCGCTGAGGGACGGCCGTCGGCTTGATCGGCGCCGGCAGCGCCGTGTGCCCCATCAGGTACTTGTCGACCGCCGACGCGGCCGCGCGGCCCTCGGCGATCGCCCAGACGATCAGCGACTGCCCGCGCCCCATGTCGCCGGCGACGTACACGCCGGGCACCGAGGTGGCGAACACCGAGTCACGCCCGACGTTGCCGCGCTCGTTGATCTCGACACCGAGGTCGGTCAGCAGACCTTCCCGTTCAGGGCCGGTGAAGCCCATCGCGAGCAGTACCAGGTCGGCGTCCATGTCGAAGTCGGTGCCCTCGACCTTCTCGAACTTGCCGGCCTTCATCTCGACCTCGTAGCCGCGCAGCCCCGTCACGCGGCCGTCCTCGCCGTAGAACTCCTCGGTGTTCACCGAGTAGACCCGATCGCCACCCTCCTCGTGCGCGGAGGTCACGCGGTACATCAGCGGGTACGTCGGCCACGGGGTGGAATCGGCACGGGTCTCCGGCGGGCGCGGCATGATCTCGAACTGGTGCACGTGCTCGGCACCCTGACGGTGCGCGGTGCCCAGACAGTCGGCGCCGGTGTCACCGCCGCCGATGATGATGACCTTCTTGCCCTTGGCCGTGATCGGCGGCTGGCCGTCGTCGTCGACGACCGGGTCGCCGAGCTGGACGCGGTTGGCCCACGGCAGGTACTCCATCGCCTGGTGGATGCCCGCCAGGTCGCGGCCGGGGATCGGCAGGTCACGACGGGCGGTGGCGCCCCCGGCCAGCACGACGGCATCGAACTCGGAGCGCAGCTGCGCGGCCGTGATGTCGACCCCGACGTTGACGCCGGTGCGGAACTGCGTGCCCTCGGCCCGCATCTGCTCCAGGCGCCGGTCGATGTGGCGCTTCTCCATCTTGAACTCGGGGATGCCGTAGCGCAGCAGCCCGCCGATGCGGTCGTCGCGCTCGAACACCGTGACGTCGTGGCCGGCCCGGGTGAGCTGTTGAGCCGCAGCCAGTCCCGCGGGTCCCGATCCGACGACGGCCACCTTCTTGCCCGTCAGCCGGTCCGGAGGCAGCGGCACGACCCAGCCTTCGGCGAAGGCCCTGTCGATGATCTCGACCTCGACCTGCTTGATGGTCACGGGATCCTGGTTGATGCCCAGCACACACGACCCCTCGCACGGCGCCGGGCACAGCCGCCCGGTGAACTCCGGGAAGTTGTTGGTCGCGTGCAACCGCTCGATGGCGTCGCGCCAGCGGTCGGTGCGAACCAGGTCGTTCCACTCCGGGATCAGGTTGCCCAACGGGCAGCCGTTGTGGCAGAACGGGATTCCGCAGTCCATGCAGCGCGAGGCCTGGATCTGCAGATGATCCTCGGGGAACTCCTCGTAGACCTCTTTCCAGTCCCGCAACCGCAGGTCGACGGGCCGCCGCGGCGGGGTCTCGCGGTGGGTGTACTTCATGAAGCCGCGCGGATCAGCCACTTGCGGCCGCCATGATCGCCTCGTTCACATCGTCTCCGTTGCGTTCGGCATCGGCGATGGCCTGCAACACACGCTTGTAGTCGCGCGGCATCACCTTGGTGAAGTGACCGAGCTGGGTGCCCCAGTCGGCCAGGATCCGTTGCGCCACCGCAGAATCGGTGGCGTCGACGTGCGCGGTGATCATGCCGCGCAGGAACTCGACGTCGTCGTCGTCGAGGCTCTCGAGCGCGACCATCTCTGCGTTGAGGTTGTCGGGCAGCGCGCCGTCGGGGTCGTACACGTAGCCGATGCCGCCAGACATGCCCGCGGCGAAGTTACGCCCGGTGGGGCCGAGGATGACCACCCGGCCGCCGGTCATGTACTCGCACCCGTGGTCGCCGACGCCCTCGACGACGGCGTGGGCGCCGGAGTTACGGACCGCGAACCGCTCGCCGACCTGACCGCGCAGGAACAGCTCGCCGCTGGTCGCGCCGAACAGCACGACGTTGCCGGCGATGATGTTGTCCTCGGCGACGTAGTCGGCCGGCGCACCGTCCGGCGGGCGCACCACGATGCGTCCACCCGACAGGCCCTTGCCTACATAGTCGTTGGCGTCGCCGTAGACGCGCAGCGTGATCCCCTTGGGCACGAACGCGCCGAAGCTGTTGCCGGCCGAGCCCTCGAAGGTGATGTCGATCGTTCCGTCCGGGAGACCCTGGCCACCATAGGCTTTGGTGACCTCGTGGCCGAGCATCGTGCCCACGGTGCGGTTCACGTTGGCGATCTTCGTCGAGAAACGCACCGGGGAGCCGGAATCGAGCGCCTCGCGGCACTGCACGATCAGCTGCTGGTCGAGTGCCTTGTCCAGACCGTGGTCCTGACGGGAACTGCAGTACAGGTCCTGGTTCATGAACGCCGAGTCCGGCTCGTGCAGCACCGGCGCGAGGTCCAGCTTGTGGGCCTTCCAGTGCTCGGCGGCCCGCGCGGTGTCGAGCGCGCCCACCTGGCCCACCATCTCGTTGACGGTGCGGAAGCCCAACTGCGCCATCAGTTCGCGGACTTCCTCGGCGATGAACAGGAAGAAGTTCTCCACGAACTCCGGCTTGCCGTTGAAGCGCTGGCGCAGCACGGGGTTCTGGGTGGCCACGCCGACGGGGCAGGTGTCGAGGTGGCAGACGCGCATCATGATGCAGCCCGACACCACCAGCGGTGCGGTGGCGAACCCGAACTCCTCGGCGCCGAGCAGCGCGGCGACGACGACGTCGCGGCCCGTCTTGAGCTGTCCGTCGACCTGCACCACGATGCGGTCGCGAAGTCCGTTGAGCAGCAACGTCTGCTGGGTCTCGGCCAGGCCGAGCTCCCACGGCGCGCCCGCGTGCTTCATCGACGTCAGCGGGGTGGCGCCGGTGCCGCCGTCGTGCCCGGAGATCAGCACGACGTCGGCGTGCGCCTTGGACACACCGGCCGCGACCGTTCCCACGCCGTTCTCGGAGACCAGCTTCACGTGCACCCGTGCCTGCGGGTTGGCGTTCTTCAGGTCGTGGATCAGCTGCGCGAGATCCTCGATCGAGTAGATGTCGTGGTGCGGCGGCGGGGAGATCAGCCCGACGCCGGGCGTGGAGTGCCGCACCTCGGCCACCCACGGGTACACCTTGTGCCCCGGGAGTTGGCCGCCCTCACCGGGTTTGGCGCCCTGGGCCATCTTGATCTGGATGTCGGTGCAGTTGGTCAGGTAGTGGCTGGTGACGCCGAACCGGCCGGAGGCGACCTGCTTGATCGCGCTGCGCCGCCAGTCGCCGTTCTCATCGCGGTCGAAACGGGAGACCGCCTCGCCGCCCTCACCCGAATTCGACCGTCCGCCAAGGCGGTTCATCGCGATCGCCAGCGTCTCGTGCGCCTCGGCGGAGATCGAGCCGTAGCTCATCGCGCCGGTGGAGAACCGCTTGACGATCTCGGTGGCCGGTTCGACCTCGTCGATCGGCACCGGCGGGCGCTCGCCCTCACGGAACTTGAGCAGCCCACGCAGCGAGGCCATCCGCTCGCTCTGGTCGTCGACCAGCTTCGTGTACTCCTTGAACACCTCGTACTGACCGGTGCGGGTGGAGTGCTGCAGCTTGA
The DNA here is from genome assembly GCF_001044235.1 of Mycolicibacterium chlorophenolicum. GTDB lineage: Bacteria > Actinomycetota > Actinomycetes > Mycobacteriales > Mycobacteriaceae > Mycobacterium > Mycobacterium chlorophenolicum. The sequence continues at coordinate 291,555 of NZ_JYNL01000064.1, forward strand.
ACACGGTGTCGGGGTTGAAGAGGTGGTATTCGCCCTCGCGACGCCACTGGTACTCACCGCCGACCTCGAGTTCGCGGTGCGCCCACTCGTCGGGACGGTCGAGGTAGGCCAGCGTGTGGCGGGCCGAGACGTCGGCGGCGATGTCGTCGAGATCGATACCGCCGACCGGACAGGACAGCCCGGTGAAGTACTCGTCGAGCAGCTTCTGGCTGATGCCGATGGCCTGGAACAGTTGCGCGCCGGTGTAGGACGCCAGCGTGGAGATGCCCATCTTCGACATCACCTTGAGCACGCCCTTGCCGGCGGCCTTGACGTAGTTGGCCTTGGCCTGGTCACTGCTGATGCCGGTGATGACGCCGCGGTCGACCATGTCCTCGATCGACTCGAAGGCCATGTACGGGTTGATCGCGGCGGCGCCGAAGCCGACCAGGCACGCCATGTGGTGCACCTCGCGGGCGTCACCGGCCTCCACGACGAGACCGACCTTGGTGCGGGTCCGGTCGCGGACCAGATGGTGGTGCACCGCGGCGACGGACAGCAGCGACGGGATCGGCGCCATCTGCTCGTTGGACTCGCGGTCGGAGAGCACGATGATGCGGGCGCCGTCGCGGATGGCGGCCGAGACCTTGGCGCGCACGTTGTCCAGAGCTTCCTTGAGGCCCTGGCCGCCGCGGTTGACCGGGTAGAGGCAGCGGATCACCGCGGCCCGCATGCCGTGCTTGTGGCCGCGGATCTCGTGGTCGGGGTCGACGCAGATCAGCTTCGACAGCTCCGCGTTGCGCAGGATCGGCTGCGAGAGCGCGATCTGCCGACAGGACTCGGCGTCGGGGTTGAGCAGGTCGCCCTCCGGGCCGACGGTGCCGGCCAGGCTGGTGACAACCTCTTCCCGGATCGCGTCCAGCGGCGGGTTGGTGACCTGCGCGAACAGCTGCTGGAAGTAGTCGTAGAGCACCCGGGGCCGCGACGAGAGCACGGCGATCGGGGTGTCGGTGCCCATCGAGCCCAGCGCCTCGGCGCCGGTGCGCGCCATCGGGGCGACCAGCAGGTTGAGCTCCTCGTAGGTGTAGCCGAAGATCTGCTGCCGCAGCACGACGCGGTGGTGCGGCATCCGCACGTAGTCACCGGGCGGCAGTTCCTCGAGCTGGAACAGCCCGGCGTCGAGCCACTCCTGGTAGGGATGCTCGGCGGCCAGCTCAGCCTTGATCTCCTCATCGGAGACGATCCGGCCCTGCGCGGTGTCGACCAGGAACATCCGGCCGGGCTGCAGCCGCATCTTCTGCACGACCTTGGCCGGGTCGACGTCGAGGACGCCGGCCTCCGAGGCCATCACGACCAGTCCGTCGCTGGTGACCCAGATGCGGGACGGGCGCAGCCCGTTGCGGTCCAGGACCGCGCCGATGACGGTGCCGTCGGTGAAGCACACCGACGCCGGGCCGTCCCAGGGCTCCATCAGGGATGCGTGGTACTGGTAAAACGCCCGGCGCGCCGGGTCCATCGACTCGTGCCGCTCCCAGGCCTCCGGGATCATCATCAGCACGGCGTGCGGCAGGCTGCGGCCGCCGAGGTGGAGCAGCTCGAGCACCTCGTCGAAGCGGGCGGTGTCCGAGGCTCCGGGGGTGCACACCGGCACGATCTTGTCGAGATCCTGACCCGATCCGAACACGTCGGTGTTGATCAGCGCCTCGCGGGCGCGCATCCAGTTCTCGTTGCCGGTGACGGTGTTGATCTCACCGTTGTGGGCCACCCGGCGGAACGGGTGGGCCAGCGGCCAGGACGGGAAGGTGTTCGTGGAGAACCGGGAGTGCACGATACCGAGCGCGCTGGTGAGCCGCTGGTCCTGCAGGTCGAGGTAGAACGCCTTGAGCTGCGGCGTGGTCAGCATGCCCTTGTAGACGAACGTCTGACCGGAAAGGCTTGGGAAGTACACCGTCTCGCGACCGGGGCCGTCCTGACCGGGACCCTTGGTGCCGAGTTCGTGTTCGGCGCGCTTGCGCACGACGTAGGCGCGCCGCTCGAGGTCCATGCCGGAGGCGCCGGCGAGGAAGACCTGCCGGAACGTGGGCATCGCGTCGCGGGCCAGAGCGCCCAGCGAGGATTCGTCGGTGGGCACCTCGCGCCAACCGAGCACCCGCAGACCTTCGGCTTCGGCGATCTTGCCGACCGACTCGCACGCCGTCGCGGCGTCCTTCGAGGACTGCGGCAGGAAGGCGATGCCGGTGGCGTAGCTACCCGGTTCGGGAAGGTCGAAGTCCACGACCGCGCGGAAGTACTCGTCCGGCACCTGGAGCAGGATGCCTGCACCATCGCCGGTGTTCGGCTCGGCGCCCTGGGCGCCTCGGTGCTCGAGGTTGAGCAGCGCGGTGATGGCCTTCTCGACGATGTCGCGGCTGCGGCGTCCGTGCATGTCGGCCACCATCGCCACGCCGCACGCGTCGTGCTCGAACGCGGGGTTGTACAGGCCCTGTGGACTGGGCGCCATTCCCACCTACCTTATTTCTTCACAGACCTCGGCGGAGCGTTCACGAACGGCAACCGTTGACGAGAGCGTTAGCCGGGGCGGCGGCGGAGGGACCTTCGTGCAGCACTGAACGACGGCCCTTTTTCCACGCGCCACAAGTGGTGAAAACGATATGACAAAGGTGCCCTGACATGCCAACTTAGTGCGCCCTAAGCCAGTTCGCCGGACGAATGGGGTGTCGGCGCGGGGCGCCGTCAGATCACAGTCGAATAACGTTGCCGTGGGCGGTCTTTCACCCCGGCAACAACTCCGGGGGCCGGATGAGAGGCAGATCACAGACAGACCACACCTCGAGTAGGAATTTGCTACCGACCGGATAAATGGCCGTGTAGTGCGCCAAAGGACCGTCCGGCATTTGCAGAAAGCCTCGCCGGATTCTTAGAATTCCCCTGCCGCCCGCTGAGAGCGGCCATGTCGGCGCCGAGCAAACCGCAGCGTCGGAGGCGCCGGTGATCCGTCGGCGGTATGTGTGCCCGATAGCGTTGATGCACAGCTCTTTTGGTGCTCGCGGAGCGAGCCGGCCCGGATCGGTGTCTCTCGTGCGCATACCCCCGAGGGGTACCGACGCGGGACGGAGCAGTCAGGCTGCTGGAGTGCCCCATCCGTTGAACACCCCGCTGGGCCGCTTCGGTATCGACACCACCCACGAAGGCGCGGACCGCTGTGTGGCGTCGATCCCGGTGGCCGGTCTGACCAACCCGTGCACCGGTGAGGCCACTGTCGCCCCGCTGGCCATGCTGGTCGACCACATCGGCGGCGTCGTCAACCATCTGCGCCGCGGCACCGGGGAGTGGACGGTGTCCAGCGAGCTGGCCGTGGAGTTCGCCCCCGGCGCCGCGGAGGCCATCGCGGCCGCACCCGATGTGCCGGTGGTCGGTGTCGCGCGCCCCTTCGGGCAGAAGAGCGGCACCGCTCTCGCGCTCTGCGACCTCAGCGTGCAGGACGTCGTCGTGGCCACCGCGACGGTGCGCTCGTTCTACATCGCCGCCCCCGCGGATCTCGTCACCTGGCCCGACGCCGCGTCGGGATCACGGCCCGGCAATCGGCTGGCCGACCTGATGGCCGTCGAGATCGCTGAAACAGGCAGTGCTGGAAGCGCTTTGACGCAGAACGACGATCCCGTGCTGAACAATGCGGTGGGCGCGGTGCACGGCGGGGTGTCGTCGACGGGGCTCGAGCTGGTCGGGGCCGCGGCGCTACACCGGGCCGCGGGCGCCGCATTCCACACGGCGTCGCTGCGGGTGAACTTCCTGCGCCCGTTCCACGGCGGCGGGGAGGCCCACTACGCCGCCAGGGCATTGCACGCCGGCCGCGGCAGCGGCGTGGCCGAGGCGACGGCGGTGGGCGCCGACGGCCGGACCGCGCTGCTGGCGCGGCTGACCGGTTACCGCTGACCTGCGGTGGAGCCGCCGTTGCGCTAACGCATCAGTTCGGACACGCCGACCCCGATGCGCACCGCGGGGTGTCACCGTGGAGCCCACCACCGAGCGGAAGGGGGCCACGATGCGTCCACCGACGATGCTGCACCGGCTCGCAGCGGAATTCATCGGAACGTTCTGGCTGGTGTTCGGCGGGTGTGGCAGTGCCGTCTTCGCCGCGAAGTTCCTGTCCGACGACGGCGTCTCCCTGGGGATCGGCTTCGTCGGCGTCGCGCTCGCGTTCGGGTTGACGGTCCTCACCGGGGTCTATGCGTTCGGCACGATCTCCGGCGGTCACTTCAACCCGGCGGTGACGCTGGGCGCGGCGCTGGCCAAACGGGTGGAGTGGAAGGCGTTGCCCGGTTACTGGATCACGCAGGTGGTCGCCGGACTGGTCGCCGGCGCGGCGATCTATGCGATCGCCCGCGGCCGCGAGGGCTTCTCAGCGACGGGCAACATGGCGGCCAACGGGTACGGCGCCCACTCGCCCGGCGGCTACTCGCTGGTGGCGGTGCTGATCGCCGAAGTCCTGCTGACCTTCGTGTTCCTCTTGGTCATCCTCGGCTCGACCGACGATCGCGCACCCAAGGGTTTCGCGGGGCTGTCGATCGGGTTGACGCTGACGCTGATCCACCTGATCTCGATCCCGATCTCCAACACCTCGGTGAACCCGGCCCGCTCCACCGGCGTCGCCTTCTTCAACGCCGACGGCGCTCCGGCGCAACTGTGGGTGTTCTGGGTGGCGCCGTTGATCGGTGCGGCGATCGCGGGCGTCGCCTACCCGTATCTGTTCGGCACCGCCGAGGAACTCGCCGAACGCCCTGTGCGTGACGACGCGCTCCCCGGCGGAACCCCCGAGCACTGACGACGCGGCGTCAGGAGTTCTTCTTGGCCTTACTGGCCGCGCTCTTCTCGGTGCTGGCGCCCTCGTTGGCGAGCTGACCGCCCGCGTTCTCCAGGTGCGCCCGGACGAACCACTGGAACTTCTCCAGTTCGCCCGCGTGCCCGATCAGCATGTCCTCGGTGACGGGGTCGAGCTCTCCGGACCTCTCGATGCTCTTGCGGGTGTCCTCGATGACGCCGACGTAGACGAGATCCAGTGCGGCCAGGTGCGCCTGGACCGTGTCGCGGCCGACGGAGTAGTCGTCCCAGGTGCGGTCTTTCTGGATCGCGCCGGGGGTGCCCTGCGGTGACGCGCCGAGGGCCGCGATGCGCTCGGCGACCTCGTCGGCGTACCCGCGCACCAGCTCCACCTGCGGATCGATCATCTCGTGCACGCCGATAAAGTTGGGCCCCACCACATTCCAATGCACGTGCTTGAGGGTGAGGTGCAGATCGTTGTAGCGGCTCAGCGCCTTCTGCAGGAGTTCGGCCACCTCGGCGCCCTGCTTGTCGGACAGTCCGGGCACGGTGAATGCACTCATGTTTGGCTCCTTCGCGTTGTTCCCGCGAGGTGTACCCGTGCCGTCGGCGCGATAATCCCCTTTGGCGGACGTCACATTTCGGCCAGATTCGGGATCGCGGCGCGCGGCCCGAACCGCGGATTCACCGCCAGGCCACTGGCTTCCAGCAACCGGACCGCCCGGTGCCGGTGCGGCGCCAGCGGCGCCAGCAGCGCCACCATCTCGTCGTCGTCGATGGGGTGACCGAGCAGGCTCCAGCCCACCATCGTCGACAGGTGGTAATCCCCCACCGACAGCGCGTCGGCGTCGCCGAACGCGCGCTGCGCGACCTCCGCGGCCGTCCACACCCCGACACCTGGCAGCGTCATCAGCGCCGCCCGGGCCGCCTCGGGAGACCGGCGCACCAGACGTTCGAGCGCGTCGGCCCGCTGCGCACACCCGACGATGGTGCGGGCCCGGCCCGGGTCCACGTTGGCCAGGTGGAACTCCCACGACGGCACACGCCGCCACGCCTCGGCCGTCGGGGGCACCCGCATGTGCGCCGGAGCCGGCCCCGGCGCGGGCGCGCCGTACTTGCCGACCAGCCGGCGCCAGGCGCGGCGGGCGTCCTTGCCGTACACCCGTTGCTCGAGGACGGCCGGTACCAGCGCCTCCAGCACGCGCCCGGTACGGCCGAGCCGCAGGTGCGGCACCCGCTGATGGGCGCGCGCGATCGTCGGTTCCTGCGGGTCGAACCCGGCGGTGTCGTCGTCGGCGCCGAGCAGGGCGGGCAGGGTGTCGGTGAACTCGGCGGCGCCGGGACCCCAGGCTTCGCAGCTGACGGTGTCGACGGCGTCCCGGGTGAGGCGGGCGGTGACGGGACCGCTCGCGAGCAGGCTGGTGCGCCAGATCGCGCCGTCGGGGGCGTCGTGATGGCAGGGGTCGGCGCGGCCCCGGCGCAGCGGCGCGAGCGTCAGCCCCGGGCTCGCCGGGCCGGCGAACACGACGCTGGCCGCACTGTGCACGCGCACAGCCTAGGGCTGCACCCGGACATCGGCCTTGTCCGGATAGAACGCCACGTGGCCGGCGATGGCGGCCACCGCGGGATAGGGCTGCTCGTAGGTCCAGACCGCGTCGGTGACCGTGCCGCCGCCGGTGGTGCGCAGGTGGTAGTAGGCGGCGTCGCCCTTGAACGGGCAGTAGGTCGCGGTGTCGCTGCGGACCAGCCGGTCCGGCACGACGTCCGCGATCGGGATGTACTGCACGGCCGGGTAACTCCCCTCCTGCAGCGTCAGCGCGGCGTCGGTCTCGGCGACGACGTCACCGTCGACCAGGACGACGACGTGTCGGCCGGTGGGCTCGACGGTGATCGGATGGGTGCTGGACGGCTGGAGCACAGGTCGGTCGGTCATACCCACCATTGAACGCTCAGTGCGGGCGCCCGGCGATCTTGTCGGCGACCACCGCGATGGGCGAGGTCCGGGCACGGCCGCGGCCCTCGTGCCAGTCGGCTGCCTTGTAGGCCAGATACATGCCGCGCACACCGAGCCAGCGCAGCGGCTCGGGCTCCCAGTTCTTCGACCGGTGCCCCACCCACGGCAGTTCTGTCAGCGGCGTCGCCCGGCCCAGCACCAGGTCGGCGAGCGTGCGGGCGGCGAGGTTGGTGGCGGTGACGCCGTGCCCGACGTAGCCGCCGGCCCAGCCCAGCCCGCTGCCCCGGTCGAAGTCGACGGTCGCCTCCCAGTCGCGCGGCACGGCGAGCACCCCGCACCAGCCGTGCGCGATCCCGATGCCGGCCACCTGCGGCAGCACCGTGCGCAGCGTCGCGGTCAGCGCCGCGATCGTGCGCGCGGGCACCTGGCCGTCGCGGTCGGTGCGGGAGCCGAACCGGTACGGGACGCTGCGCCCGCCGATCGCGATGCGGTCGTCGACCGTGCGCTGCGCGTAGAAGAAGCCGTGAGCGGTGTCGCCGAGCGTCTCCCGGCACTGCCAGCCGATCTCGTCCCACACCTCGGCCGGGATCGGGTCGGTGGCGATCATCGAACTGTTCATCGGCAGCCAGCGGCGTTTGAGCCCGGGCAGGCCCGCGGTGAATCCCTCGGTGGCGCGCAGCACCACGGGCGCGCTGACGGTGCCGCGCGGCGTGACCGCCCGTCCCGCCGCGATCTCGAGGACCGGCGAGCGTTCGTAGATGTCCACGCCCAGCGCGGCGACGGTGTCGGCCAGCCCGCGGACCAGCGCGGCGGGCTGGATCCGGGCGCAGTGCGGGTTGTGGTAGGCCGCCACCACATCGCTCAGCCGAATGCGTTGCGCCGCTTCGTCTTTGGACAACTCCGCGATACCGTCGACCTGCCAGCTGCGCTCGGCCGCCGCCGCGGCGGCCAGTCGGCCGGCCTGGGCGCGGTTGCGGGCCACCTCCAGCGTCCCGCCCTTGACGATGCCCGCCTCGATGCCTTCCCGGGCGGCCACGTCGATGACCTCGTCGACGGCCTCGTTGAGAGCACGCTGCCACGCCACCACCCCGTCGCGGCCGTACTGACGGGCCATCCGCTCACGGTCCCCGGGCACCAGCCCCGACAGCCAGCCGCCGTTGCGCCCCGATGCGCCGAACCCGGCGAAGCGCGCCTCCAGCACGATGATGCGCAGACTCGGGTCGGCCTTCTTCAGGTAGTACGCCGTCCACAGTCCGGTGTAGCCGGCGCCGACGATGCACACGTCCGCGTCGCGACTGCCCGGCAGGGGCGCCCTCGGCGTCGGCAGGCCGTCGAACCAATGGGAGATCTCACCGTTGCGCACCGACAGATTGTGGCAGCACCGGCGATGTCGGTGTGCGGGTGCAGGCTGTCCGCATGTGTTGGCTCTGCGATCACCCCACCGCGACCCGGCAGGACTATCTGAACGTCCTGCGCGAGAAGGTGCTCAGGAACGGGTGGACGATCCAGTACGTCGAGGACACCATGCCGTTCGCGTACACGGTCGGGCTGTCGGATGAGAGCCTGCCCGAACTGATGGTGACCAGCGTGTCGGCGCCACGGGCGCTGCGCCTGCTGGGGGCGATGGCCGTCGGGATTCGGCAGGGCGTGCGGTGGAATCCCGGCGACCTGGTGACGATCGACAACGGCCCGCTCGTCGAGTTGGTCGAGGTGGACCACCCGGACGTGCACTGTGGCTGGGCCGTGAGACATGCCGAGGGACCCATCCGGGTGCTGCAGGCCGTATGGGCGGATGGTCGCGGGCGCTGGCCGTGGTCGCCGACGTTCTGCGACGGGTGGCGGCGGCAGCCGGTGCTCGGGCTGCGGTCGCGCGTCGCCTGAGCTCAGCGCCGGGCGGCGCGGAGACCGACCCAGAACTTCGCCGCCTCGCGGATCGATTCCTCGACCGGTCGCGGCTGCCAGCCCAGTTCCCGCTCCGCCTTGGTGCAGTCGACGGGCGCCTCGGCGCGCATCAGCCTCATGGAGTCCAGCGAGAGGCGTTGATCGGTCCCCGTGAGCCGGGCCTTGAGACTGCCCAGTGCGGCCATCGCGTACGACAGCGGCAGGGGCATGGTCTTCGCCGGAGCGGGGACGCCCGCGGCCTCGGCCGCGATCCGCACCACCTCGGCGTTGGAGATCATCTTCTCCGAGATCAGATACCGCTCACCGACGCGACCCTTCTCGGCGGCCAGCAGCAGCGCCTGAGCGGCGTCGTCGATGCCGACCGCCTCGAGCTGGATCCCGCCCATCACGAACGGCAGCTTGCCGAACGCGGCACCGGCGATGATGGCGCCGTGCGGGGTCCGGCCCCAGTCCCCCGCACCGTAGGTGGTGGACACGCACATCGCGACGGCGGGCAGCCCGCGCGTGCGCACGTACTCCATCACCAGGTTCTCGGCCTGCACCCGCGAGCGCACGTAGGGGGTCAGACCCTTGTCGACGATCACGTCGTCCTCGGTGGCGGTGTGACCGCGTCGCCGCCCGACCGTCGCATAGCTGCTGGTGAAGACGAACTTCTGCAGCCCGGCGGCGACGGCCGGTTCGGTGGCGATGTCGAGGACGTGGCGGGTGCCGTCGACGTTGGTGCGGAACAGCGGCGCCGGGTCGCGCAGCCAGCCGCGGGTGTCGACGACGCAGTAGTAGACGACGCCGCAGCCGATCATCGCCTCGCGCAGCACCTCGGCGTTCCAGATGTCGCCGGTGAACCGGGTGACGGCCAGCCCGTCGATGCCCCGGGTGTTCGCGCCCTCGCGCACCATCACCCGGACGTCCTGTCCCGCCTCCACGAGGTGGCGGGTGACGTGGCTGCCCAGGTAGCCGTTGGCGCCGATCACCAGCACCGGAGCGACGGGAGAAGATCCGGTCACTTGCCCACCCGGGCCATCCACTCAGCCGCCTCGTCGGGCAGGGTGCCGAGCTCGTGCGCCTTCGCGCACCACTTCAGCGTCGCCCTGACGAACCGCAGCGGGTTGTAGATGTCCTCCTGGCGGCGCCATTTGCCGTCACCGGCGTAGGTGACGATCGAGATGTTGGTGGCGCTGATGATGGTGCCGTCGCCCGGGTCGCGCATCGGGTTGTCCAGTTCGCAGATGACGCGGCCGGTGTCGGGGTCGAACACCTTCCACAGCGACGGGAACGCCGTCATGTGATTACCGGGGAACGTCTCCATGGTGTTCCAGATCCACGGTCGCACCTCCTCGCGTCCGCGCATCGTGCCCGCCGCGTGCTCGATGTAGAGGACGTCGTCGGTGTACTGCTCGACCCAGGGGTCCCAGTCGCGCGTCGTCGCCGCGCGGTCGACCGTCCGCTCGAACTCGGCGAACTCGTCCGCGAGTTCCTCGCGCGAGAAAGCACTGCCCGTCACGACATGAACTAGAACACGTTCTACCCGCTGTTGTCGAGGGCCGTCGGGATTAAATGCGCAGCCCAGACCGTTACAGAAGCACTATGTCGAAGGTGTACAACAAGAACCCGAAAGCGGTCGACGGCCTATCGCCCGAGCAGTATCACGTCACCCAGCGCAACGGCACCGAGCGGCCGTTCACCGGGGAGTACTGGGACAACCACGAACCCGGCATCTACGTCGACGTCGTCTCCGGCGAACCGCTGTTCGCGTCGGTCGACAAGTTCGACAGCGGCACCGGCTGGCCGAGTTTCACCCGGCCGATCGAGACGGCCAACGTCCGTGAGAAGCGTGACTTCTCGCATCTGATGATCCGCACCGAGGTGCGCTCCGCGCACGGCGACAGCCACCTCGGGCATCTGTTCACCGACGGCCCCCGCGCCGACGGCGGACTGCGCTACTGCATCAACTCCGCGGCGCTGCGCTTCGTCCACCTCGACGAACTCTCCGAGCAGGGATACGAGCAGTACCGTGGATTGTTCACCGACACTGACAACTCGACCGCCGATGAGGAGCAAGCGTGAGCGAATACAAGCGGGCCGTGCTGGCCGGTGGCTGCTTCTGGGGCATGCAGGATCTGATCCGCAGGCAGCCCGGCGTGGTGTCCACCCGCGTCGGCTACACGGGCGGGCAGAACGACCACCCCACCTATCGCAACCATCCGGGTCACGCCGAGGCCGTCGAGATCGTCTACGACCCGGCGCAGACCGACTACCGCGCGCTGCTCGAGTTCTTCTTCCAGATCCACGATCCGACGACGAAGAACCGTCAGGGCAACGACGTCGGGAGCAGCTACCGATCCGAGATCTTCTACGTCGACGACGAGCAGCGCGAGGTCGCGCTCGACACGATCGCCGATGTCGACGCCTCGGGACTGTGGCCCGGCAAGGTGGTCACCGAGGTCAGCCCGGCACCCGACTTCTGGGAGGCCGAGCCGGAGCATCAGGACTACCTGCTGCACTACCCGAACGGCTACACCTGCCATTTCCCGCGGCCGGGCTGGAAACTGCCGAAGCGCACCCAGGTCTGACGCGAGCGAACGGCTAGGGGCGGCGGCGCACCACGATGCGTCCGCCGTCCTTCGGCGTGTGCGCGACACCGCGGAAGTGCGACTTCTCCGCAGGCGCGGTCGTCGGCTCGATCACGAAGTGCCGCAGCACCGTTCGCAGCACGACGTCCATCTCGACGTTGGCGAAGGTGGCGCCGACGCATCGCCGGGTGCCGCCGCCGAACGGGATGTGCGCGAAGGTCGGCGGCCGCTGCCCGACGAAGCGCTGCGGGTCGAAGCGGTCCGGGTCCGGGAACTCGTCGGTCCGGCGGTGCATCTGCGCGATGGCCACCAGGATCGAGTAGCCCTGCGGGATCACCCAGTCGCCCAGCTCGAAGGTCGGCGCCTGCACGTGCCGGCCGGCGAAGTCGATGATCGTGCGGGTGCGCTGGATCTCGAGGAGCGTCGCCTGCCGGTATTCGTTGTCGTCGGTGTCGGCCTCAGCGGCCAGCCGCGACAGCACCTCGGGGTGCCGCGTGATGCGTTCGAAGGCCCATCCCAGCGTGGCGGCGGTGGTCTCGTGGCCGGCGGCCAGCAGTGTGAGCAGCTCGTCGCCGACATCCTGGCGCGACATCGTCGAACCGTCCTCGTAGGTGCTGCGCAGCAGCAGGGAGAGGACGTCGTCGCGGGTGTCCAGGTTCGGGTCGGCCAGCACGGCGTCGATGAGCCGGCCGATGATCTCGTCGTAGCGCTTGCGGTACTGCGCGAGCCGGCCCCACGGGGTGAAGCGGCCGTAGGTCCGCGACGGCATCGGGAGCACCGCCAGCCGCGACCCGAGCGTCACCCACGGCGGGATGCTGCGGCGCAGCTCGTCCAGATGCGCGCCGTCCGCACCGAAGACCGCACGCAGGATCACGTTCAGCGTGATCCGCATCATCGGCTCGAGCGTCTCGAAAGGCTCACCGTCGGGCCAACTCTCGGCTTCGCGCAGGGTCTCCTCTTCGAAGATGCGCTCGTAGTTCTTGATGCTCTTGCCGTGCAGCGGAGGCGTCAGCAGTTTGCGGCGCAGCCGGTGGTCGGTGCCGTCGAGGGCGAACACCGAACCCGGCCCGAGAACGCGCGACAGGTTCGGCTGGATGTTGACGACCTCGTCGGGGTTGGCCATGAACACCTGTTTGGCCAGGCCGGGATCGGCGACGATCACGGTGCGGCCGAAGACGGGGATGGTCATGGTGAACACGTCGCCGCAGCGGCGCGCGATCTGGCGCACCGTCCATTTCCGCGAGACGGAGAAGGCGACGCCCTGCAGGGAACGGGGGATGGCGGGACTCGGTGGCAGCCGCGCCGCGGACAGCGGCGTGGTACTGCGGTGTACCACAGTCATGTCCGGTACGGTACCGGTTGGTACCACGGGGACGCAAGGGTGAGGACATGACCGAGACGCCGGTGCTGACAGGGGACCGCCTGCTCGACGGGCTGACCGCCTCCATCGTCGAGCGCGGCTACCGGGACACCACGGTGGCCGACATCGTGCGGCATGCGCGCACGTCGAAGCGCACGTTCTACGAGCAGTTCGCCGGTAAGGAGCAGTGCCTCATCGAACTGCTTCGCCGCAACAACAGTGACCTCATCGACGGCATCCGCGCCGCCGTCGTCCCCGACGACGACTGGCACACCCAGATCCGCTCGGCCGTCGACGCCTACGTCGCGCACATCCGGGCCCGGCCGGCGATCACGCTGTGCTGGATCCGCGAGGCCCCGGCTCTGGGTGTGGTGGCGAGGCCCCTCAACCGGCAGGTGATGAGCGATCTCACCGAACTGCTCGTGACAGTGACCGAGAACCCGGGCTTCCAGCGTGCCGGCCTGACACCGGTATCGCCGCCGATCGCGCTGATCCTGCTCGGCGGCCTCCGGGAACTGACGGCGTTCTTCGTCGAAGAAGGACGCGACGTCGCGGGCATCACCGAGCCGGCGGTGGCCGCGGCCACCGCGCTGGTCGCACCGCCACCGGACTGACAGGTCGACGACGTGCACGGTGATTGCCAGGAAAGTCACCGTCCGTTCAACTGGTCAGAACCTCTGTGCCGCTGAGCGTTCGGGCTGACCATGCGCGCGCCCCGTACATTTCCACCGTCCTCACACCCCTTTCGAAGGCGACCGTATGCATTCGTCCATTGGCAAACCTCTCGTGGCGCTCGTCTCGGCAGCCTGCCTGGCGGCCCCGGCCATGACTCCGACTCCCCACCACTCCGTCATCACGCAATCCTCGATGCCCGTGGAGCTCTCGGCTTCGGTGACATCCTTCGACCCGCTTCCGGCCTCGGCGCGGGCTCTCGTCACTCCCGTAGCCCCCACGGACCCGGCCACGCTGGCCGGCGCTGTCGACACGATGGCGTCACTCTCGGGTGAGGACTCCGGGTTGCTGCTGCTGAAGCTGCTGTCGGCTCCGTACCACAACTTCGCGAGCATCTCGATCGCGGTGGGCAAGGCCGTCAACGCCGGAATCCAGTTCGTGTCGCTGCCGTTCTCGATCCTCACCTACGTCATCGCGAACAAGCCCGACGACATCCCGGGCTACATCACGCAGGTCCAGAACAACCTCAAGGGCGCGCTCCCCGGGATCAGCGCCGCGATCAAGTCCGAGATCGCGTACGACAAGGATCTGATCCAGCAGATCTTCGGAGGGAACGCGCAGAATACGGCGACAGCGGCGGTGGACAACGTCTCGGCGCCTTCCGCGGTCACGGCCGACGCCACCGACACGGGCCTGGCAGTTCTCAAGCTGCTCACCGCCCCGTATCACAACGTCGCGAACATCTCGATCGCGGTCGGCAAGGCCGTCAACGCCGGAATCCAGCTGGTGTCGCTGCCGTTCTCGATCCTCACCTACGTCATCGCGAACAAGCCCGACGACATCCCGGCCTACATCACGCAGGTCCAGAACAACCTCAAGAGCGCCATCCCGGGAATCAGCACCGCCATCAAGTCCGAGATCGCCTACGACAAGGACCTGATCCAGCAGGTCTTCGGCGGCGGCGCGACTGCCATGGCCACCAACGCGAAGGAGACACCCAATCTCCTTGCAGCCGAATCGCCTTCGGCGAACGTCCTCGGAGGAACCCCCAACCTGTTGACCGCCGCCCAGGACCAGGACGACACGGCGAGCGACGCCACCCCCCACAGGGAGACGTGGAAGGAAAGGATCGCCGCGAAGAAGGCGGCCAAGGACGAGTCGGCGAGCACGGACTCCGACAAGGGCACGGACACCACACCCGCGCAGGAGTCGGCGTCGACGCCTGCGCCGATGTCCGAGGCCGAGACCGGCGCCGAGGCCGGCACCGACACCGGTGAGGCACCGACTGCGCCGAAGCACCGGCTCGGCAAGCCCGCCGGCGACAAGACCGGTGCGGCCGAGAGCACGGGCGGCAAGCACCGCAAGCCGGAGACCGACAGCGGCGCCGACGCCGCCTGACCCTCCCCACGAGATCGGCCCCTACCGGTTACGGTAGGGGCCGATTTCGTTGCCGTGGAGCGGGACTCAGGCCGGCGGTGGGGTCACCGGCAGCGGCGCCGGAGCCGGATCCGGCGGTGGCGGCAGGAACTGCACGAGCCCCGGGGGGATGTTGGTTCCCGGCGGAGGCGCCGTCCCCGGAAGGGGCTGCCCCAGCTGCTCCTGCGGCACCTGGTTGAGCAGCGCCCCGTGCAAGCGCCCGTCGACCGCCAGGTCGTAGTAGCGGCCCAGCCAGGTCCGGCCGTTCACGTCCGCGTTCTCGTCGCCCGGCGCCACGTCGAACTGCTGCCCCTGCCCCGGTGCGGCCGGAACCACGTTCTGCGGCACCCCGTAAGCGTTGTTGAAGGCTCGCAGATTCGGCGGCACGCCCGGGCCGACACCCGGCGCTGAGGGCACCGCATTCTGCCCCAGAACCGTGGTGCGGTCGATGCCGGAAATCGCTGGAGCGCCCAGCATTCCCGGAGCAGCGGGTTGCCCCGCCTGGGCGAGCATGTTCCAGCCTTCGGGGCCCAGGGGCGCGCCGATCACCGGAATGACGGGGCCCTGCGGAGGCGGAGGTGCCGGCGCAGGGGCGGGCGGGAGTGGCTCCGGCGGCGCCGGCGGCTGTGCGTGGGCAACAGCGGCGAAGACGACAGCGGCACCGGCGGCGAGAAGCGCCGCCGGTGCCTGCCGGATCACACGTGTCATACGGACTTCGTGACGCCGTAGTACGCCACGACGTCGTCGGTGTCGGTCGTCGAGCTCGTCAGCGTCGCGTAGGACCGCAGGAACGACTGTCCCGCACAGCCGTCCACCTTGATGTGCACGTCCTTGAGCGTCACGCGGGCCGGAGCGGCCTTGAACGACTTCTTGTCCACCGACACCTGGTTCACCGTGCCCGGCTTGAGGTGGATCTCGAGCGTGCCGGAGATCGGGAAGTTCACGCCGGTCGGGATCAGACCGCCGGTGATCGTCGAGCCCGAGGTGCCGACGCCGACGGAACCGATCAGGCGAACCTGACCGAGCTCGATACCGCAGCCGATCTGGTAACCGGCCTCGAGCACACCGCCGTTGAGCTTCGTCTTGCCCGATCCGGTGACCGTTCCCACGAAGGTGCCACCCACCAGGTACTCGCGCGAGGACACCGCGGTGGTCAGCGGGGCGATGGGCAGCTGCGTCTCATTGGTGGCGGCGACAGTGAGCTGCCATCCGTCGGGCGACATGACCGTCCCGGGCGGCGCGGACGCGACGATGCCGTTGTCCGGCGGCGGTCCGGCATCCGGCGGCGGCGCTCCGTCGACCGGAGGCGGAAGTGGGGCGGGCGGAGCGGGCTGGGCGAGCGCGGTGGGCACCGCGAAGGCCGGGAGAACAAGGCCGGCGGCGGCCAGCGCGAGCAACTTCTTCTTCATAAATGCAGAGGCCTCTCAAAGTCTTTCGGTGAGCGAAGTCTGTCGTGACGAACGAATCCGGGTGGGCCTACACCGCCTTCGTCACGCCGAGATAGGTGACGACGTCGTCGGTGTTGTCGGTCGAGCTGGTCAGGGTGGCGTAGGAGCGGATGAAGGACTGACCCGCGCACTGATCGGTCTTGACCCGCACGCCCGTCAGCGTGATGCGGGTCGAGGTGCCCTTGAAAGACTTCTTGTCCAGAGCCACGGTGGTCACGGTGCCGGGCTTCAGGTAGACCTTGCCCTGGAGGCTGAGCGATGCGCCGAACGCCGGGTTGCCCGTGAACGGGATGCCGATGCTGGGCGTGATGCTCGCGCCCGGGTTGATCTCCTCCTCGTCGGAGATGATGCCGCAGCCGATCTGCTCACCGGCCTCCATCGACCCGCCGGCCAGCGTCGTCTTGCCCTGACCGGTGATCTTTCCGGTGAAGGTGCCGCTCACCAGGTACTCGCGCGACGAGATCGCCGTGGTCAAGGGCGCGACAGGGAGCTGAGTCTCGTTGCTGCCCACTACTTCCAGGTGCCAGCCGTCAGGTGTGTCGAGAATTCCGGGAGGGCCGGAAGGGACTGCCCCGTCGGGCGGCGGGGGCGGCGCCGGCGCCGCATCCGCGACGGGCTGTACACCTGGATTGGCGGGTGCCGGTTGCGCCGCGACGATCGGCGCGGCCCATACCGGCGCCGCCAGGCATGCAGCGGCGAGCGTGACATAGCGGTTCAACATTGGTCTGACGACGCCTCTCGTGGTGTGTGGAACGGGTTCTTATCGCCTTTGACCCGCAGAGCGTCCATGGGCCGGGTGTCTTTTCGGTAAACGCACGGTTGCTCACTTCGATCTGACTTCTATCGAGTGCGGACCTTTGCTGGCAATACACTGTGAGCACCACTGTGAGATGTGCGGAAACCTATGAATAGACCATCACCGTCTACCTGGGCGTCGCAATCCGTTCACCTTCAGCGCATTGAGTCCACGAACTGTGGCGGTGAAACCCGTTGCAGAACATGATTTTCGCGGGTGACCGTCACGTTGAAGAATCGATCGGAGAACGAACGTGCCAACTGGATTTCGCATCGGGCAAGCGTCACTGACGGGGTGTGTCACAATCACGATGAGCTTTTTGCTGATTCCGCACGCCTCGGCACAACCCGCTGATGCGGTCGCCGATCCGTCAGCGCCCCCCGTACAGGTCGCCACCCCGGGCAGCGACAACGCCGACCCGGCCGCGGTCGCGGCGTGCGGTCAGTTCGCCGAGGTGCTCGACTCGACCGCGACGTACTACGGCGACTTCGCCGACTCCCTCGAGGCCTTCGCCGCGGTCGACTATTCCGATCCCGCCGTCGAGAGCAGCAATGTGATGGGACGCACCGCTTTACGGCAGGGAGCCGGGGTCGCGATGGCGGCCGCCAACGGCCCGGGCGTGCCGCCGGCCGTGGCCGACCCGATGCGTCAGTGGTCCGTCGACGCCACCAAACTCCTGATCAAGATGGGTCTCCGCGGCGGGCGGGACTCTTTGAACGCGACCGCCGACGAGCTCAACAACGACGCCGTTGCCACCCAGCAGGCCTGCGCCGCGGCGGGTACCCACGCATGACGCGTGCCCGCCGCCTGCGCGTGGCCGCGCTGTGCGCCGGGTCGGTGTCACTGACGCTTGTCGCCGCCGGCTGCAGCCAGCCTCCGGCCCCGCAGCCGGCCGCGTCGCACCTCGTCCCGGATTCGGCATTGAACGGACTTCTGTTGGATCCCCGCGATATTCAGTCGGTGATGAACGGTGCACCACTGATCGCCGACCCGGTGAACTCCGCGATGGACGACAACCGCAATCTGCTGCCGAACCTGAACTGTCTGGGTGTCTGGCACCCGGGCGAGACGGCCATCTACGGCGCGCCGGACACTCCGGGGGCCTGGAGTTCGGTGCGTCGTCAACTGCTCCGCGCTCCCGGCAACGACCAGTGGCGCTCGTCGGTGGTGCAGTCCGTCACGTCGTATCCGACACAGGACGCAGCGCGCGACTTCCTCGCCCAGTCCGCAGATCGGTGGGCCAGGTGCACCAACCACACGGTCAACATCACGCTCAACGATCAGAGGCTGCCCCGTTGGCGCAGCGGTGAACTCGACGCTGCGCCTGATCGTCTGAGAATGCCGATCAGCCGCACGGCCGGGACGGCGAGCTCGTCGTGCGAGCATGTGATCTCCCTGCGCACGAATGTGGTCATCGACGTCCTGGCGTGCGCGCCCCGCACCACCGACGTCAGCCAGGCGAGCGAGATCGCCGACCGCATCGCGTCGCACGTCCCGACCGCCGAGTAGTGCAGACGACACGCGACGGCGCGAACCACGCCCAGGCCGAGTACTACCTCACGATGCTCGCGGCGCGCTGGCAGACACTCGAGACCGAGATCGTCGAACGGTGCAACGAGTTGCGACGGCTCACCCCTGCTGCCCGAAAGGCGGAGCGGGGACGCAACATCCGCCGACTGATCCGGGTCAAACAGAGCGAGGTGGCCAGGTTACGGGAGATGTGCGCCGCGCTCGTCCAACGACTGGACGAGCGCTAGCCGAGCATCAGGCGCGCCGCCTTCTCCAGCTTCTGCGCGATCTCCTCGTACGTGGCGTACCCCATACCGGCGCGCACCAGCGCGCCCGAGTACAGCATCTCCAGCGTGTCCACGACCGCCGGATCGGCGTCGGGACCCACGGCGGCCGACAGGCGCTCGCGGATGTCGCGGCCGATGCGCAGCCGCAGCACCTCGACATCCGGATCCTTGCCCAGCAGTGCGGTGGTCACCGCGCCGGCGAACTCGGGCTCGTCGGCGACGAGCAGCGAGATGTGGCCGAGCACTTCGATCACCCGGACCGCCGGGTCGCCGGATTGATGCTCGGCGCAGGGTGATCCGGCGAGACGACGCCAGAACACCTCGGCGACCAGATGCTCCTTGGACGAGAAATAGGTGTACGCCGTCGCGGCACCCACGCCGGCCTCGGCAGCCACCCGGCGCACGGTGAGTCCCGCGAATCCCTCACGGCTGAGCACGTCCACGGCGGCGCGTCCCAGGCGGTCCACGGTGTCGGCCTGTTTGGCCGTCAGCCTCCGCCGCGTCGACTCCAAGGCCGGATCGGACACATGTCCGGACGCTACTACAACCCGATGCGACCAGCAACGGTAAGTTGGGGGCCATGAACCTTCCGTCGACCGCCGCGGCCCTGTTCGAGCTCGCGGATCGCGTCACCGGCTTCATGCCCGCGGACGAGGGCCGCACCCTCTACGACACCGCGGTGCGCTACCTGGGCGACGGAGTCGCCGTCGAAATCGGTACCTACTGCGGCAAATCCACGGTCATGCTGGGTGCCGCCGCCCAGCAGACCGGCGGACTGCTGTTCACCGTCGATCACCACCACGGCTCGGAGGAACACCAGCCCGGCTGGGAATACCACGACACGTCGCTGGTCGATCCCGTCACCGGATTGTTCGACACGCTGCCCACCTTGCGTCACACGCTCGACGCCGCAGGCCTCGACGATCATGTGGTCGCGATCGTGGGCCGGTCGCCGGTCGTGGCGCGCGGGTGGCGAACACCGTTGCGGTTCTTGTTCATCGACGGCGGCCACACCGAGGAGGCGGCCCAACGCGATTTCGCCGGTTGGGCCCCGTGGGTCGAGGTCGGCGGCGCACTGGTGATCCACGACGTGTTCCCCGACCCGGCCGACGGCGGGCAGGCGCCGTTCCACATCTACCAGCGCGCGCTCGAGTGCGGCGATTTCCGCGAGGTGCTGTCGACCGGTTCGATGCGGGTGCTCGAAAGGGTCAGCGGGCAGTCGGGAACGCTGGGCGCGGCTTAACGCTCGCTGGTCGCACACTCACAGTCGTACTCGGCTTCCAGGCCGCGCGGCAGGTCCGCGCCCCGGAAGATCCCGCTGGCCGCCGTGGTCGATGACAGCGCGTCGGCGGCCAGGATCACCGCCGCGCCCGTCCACGTGGTGCGTTCCACCGGCCAGCGTTTGTCATCGGCGTACACCAGGCCCGTCCAGTAGGAGCCGTCCTCCTCGCGCAGGTGGTGCATCGCCGCGAACTGTTCGTGGGCGCGGGCGCGGTCTCCGATCGCGTCCAACGCCAGCACCAGCTCACAGGTTTCGGCTCCGGTCACCCAGGGACGGTCGTCGACGCACCGGATCCCGAGTCCGGGCACCACGAAGTGGTCCCAGCGCTCGCTGATCCGGGCGTGCGCGCGGGGGCCGCGCAGCGCGCCGCCGAGAACCGGGTAGTACCACTCCATCGACCAGCGATCCTTGGCCACGAAGGCCTCGGGGTGGTCGGTGATGGCATGGCCGAGCCGGCCGACGGCCACCTCCCATTCGGGCTGCGGGTCACCGACGTGGTCGGCGAGCGCCAGCGCGCACCGGATGCTGTGGTAGATGCTCGCGCACCCGGTCAGCAGCGCTTCCTCGGTACTCCCGTGTGGGCTTGCGCCCCAAACGATCTCGCCGGTATCCGACTGCAGGCCGAGGACGAAGTCGATGGCCCGGGAGACGACGGGCCACATCGTGGTCGCGAACGCCCGGTCTCCGGTGATCAGCACGTGATGCCAGACACCGGTGGCGATGTAGGCGCAGAAGTTGCTGTCGCTGTTGGCGTCCTCGACCACGCCGTCGCGCAGCTGGATCGGCCAGGTGCCGTCCGGACGCTGCGTGGTGCGCGACCACTCGAACGCCGCCCGCGCCGGCTCGAGCAGGCCGGCCGCCGTCAGCGCCATCGCGTTCTCTACGTGATCCCACGGATCCGTGTGTCCGCCCGCAGACCACGGAATGGCGCCCGAGGATTCCTGCGTCGCGGCAATGGATTCCGCAGTTTGCAGGCACTGCTCAGCCGTGAAGACGCCGGGTACGTGGGGAACCTCAGGCATCGGCCGCGGCGGGCTTCCTGAAGTACAGCGCCACACTCTTGCCGATCAGCGGGTTGAGCGCCGACTCCGCGGTGCGGGTCAGCCAGGGCCGGCTCATCATGTCCCACACCAACAGCTTGTGGTAGGCCGTCACCGCTGGATGATCGTCCTTGTCGGTCCCGACCGCGCACTTGAGCCACCAGTACGGTGCATGCAGTGCGTGGGCATGATGGGTGTGGGTCAACGAAAGACCGTGGGCGAGCACTTTGTCGCGCAGTTCGTCGGCCCGGTAGATCCGGATGTGGCCGCCCTCGTTGGCGTGATACTCGTCCGACAGGGCCCAGCAGATCCTCTCCGGGAGCCAGCGCGGCACCGTGATCGCCAGCGCGCCACCCGGTTTGAGCACCCGTACCAGTTCGGCGATCGCGCGCTCGTCCTCGGGCACGTGCTCGAGGATCTCCGAAGCGATCACGCAGTCGAACGTGGCGTCGGGGTAGGGCAGATCGAGCGCGTCGCCCTTGACCGCTTCGGCCTTCGCCGAAGCCGGCGCCTCACCCTGCTCGGCCATCGCATGCAGGATCGCGTCGACGTCGTTGAGATCCGCTGCGTTCTGGTCGAATCCGACGACGTCGGCGCCGCGGCGGAAGGCTTCGAAGGTGTGCCGGCCCGCTCCGCAGCCGACGTCGATGACCTTCGTGCCCGCTCCCACACCGAGACGGTCGAAGTCCACGGTCAGCATGTGGCGACCCTCTTCCGAGCTCGTTCGTACACCGCAACCGTCTGTGCGGCAACAGATTCCCAGCTGAACACCTCGAGTGCGCGTCGCCGCCCGGCCTCTCCGAGTCTGCGCAACTCCCGCGGTGAGTCGAGCAGCTCACCCAGCACCGCGGTGAGCTCGTCCACGTCGGCCGGGGTCACCAGGCGCGCACATTCGCCGTCGGCGCCCACCACCTCCGGCAGCGCGCCCGCCCGGCTGGCCACGATCGGTGTTCCACTCGCCATGGCCTCGACCGCGGGCAACGAGAATCCCTCGTAGAGCGAGGGAATGCAGGCGACATCGGCGGAGGCGAGGAGTTCGGCGAGTTCGGTGTCCGACAGTCCGCTGGAGCTGTGCACGATGTCGGAGATCCCCAGTTCGGCGATGAGCTTCTCGGTCGGGCCGTTGGGTTCGAGCTTGGCGACGAGCTGGAGTTCGAGATCGCGTTCCACGCGCAGACGCGCCACCGCGTGGAGGAGATGACTGACGCCCTTGAGGGGCACGTCGGCACTGGCGATCGCGATGATGCGATTGCGCACCCGGTGCTCGGACGGCCCGAAAAGCTGGGTGTCGACCCCGAGCGGCACGACGTGGAGCTGGCTCGGGTCGACGGCGAAGTCCTCGGCGATGTCGGCGGCGGAGGTGGACGACACGGTCACCAACTCGGGGATCTGCCGGGCCACCTCCTTCTGCATCTCGGCGAACGCGTACCACCGGCGGACCAGGGGCTTGCGCCACCACGTCGCGGCGGCGACGTCGAGCACCCGGTCACGGGTGATCGGGTGGTGCACCGTGGCGACCACCGGGAGGCCCGATGCGGCGATCGTCAGCAGACCGGTGCCCAGGCACTGGTTGTCGTGGACGACGTCGAAGTCGTCGCGCCTCTCGGCCAGCAGCCGCGCGACGCGCAGGCTGAACGTCTTGGGCTCGGGGAAGCCGGCGGTCCAGGTGGTCAACAGCTCCTGGAGATCGATGGTCGTCTTGATCTCGCTGGGCCGCGGGATCCGGAAGGGATCCGGCTCGCGATAGAGATCGAGGCTGGGCACCTTCGTCAGCCGTACGCGGGGATCGAGACCGCCGGGATAGGGCTGGCCGGAGAAGACCTCGACGTCGTGGCCCAGTTCGACCAGGCCGCGGCTCAGGTGTCGGACGTAGACGCCCTGCCCTCCGCAGTGGGTCTTGCTCCGATAGGACAGCAAGGCGATACGCATGGTCGGCTCACCTGTCCTGAGCTGGTCGAATCGAGTGACGCACGGAATCCGAACCCCTCCTGGACATGTGTCCAGACTATAGTTTGACGTGCTAGCTGATGCAACGCGTCCGCTAGCTCTGACTACCACAAACGGCGTGGGCCGTCCTGTCCGCCCTCGCGATCAGGGCGGCGGGAAACCGCCGGTGGCGACCGGTCCCCAGCGCTGCGGGGTGACCCTGATCAGGCACTTCCCCTGATCGACCATCGCCTGCCGGTACTCGTCCCAGTTCGGGTGCTCGCCGGCCACCGAGCGGAAGTACTCCACCAGCGGCTCGACCGCGTCGGGCAGATCGATGACCTCGGCGGCGCCGTCGACCTGGACATACGGACCGTTGAACTCTTCGCTGAGCACCACGACGCTGGCGCGGGGCCGGCGCCGGATGTTGGCGGCCTTGGCGCGTTGCGGATAACTCGCCACCACGATGCGGCCCTCGGTGTCCAGACCGCCGGTGACCGGTGAACTCTGCAGGGATCCGTCCGACCGGAACGTCGTCAGCACCATCCGGTGCCGGGGGCGGATGAAGTCGAGCAGTTCCGTTGCGGCGACGGCCTCTGCCGTCGCGTACTTGGGGGCCATCTCGCCAGCGTATCGACGTGTCGGTACCCCTGCGTACGCTCTCGAACATGAGTTCGAATGATGTGTTCGCGGCGCTCGACGCCGCCGACGAGGCCTACCGTGCGCTCGCCGCCCTTCCTGTTCACCGCCTCCGTCCCGTCGATCAGCGCGCCCTGCTGGTGCGGCTCGACACGATGGACAAACACCTGGCCGCCCTGCAGCGCCGCCTGCTGGGCAGCGTGGTCGCCGGACCGCCGCCGGTCGAATTCGCCGGCGCCCCGTGGGCGCAGGTGCTGGCCCGCCGGCTGCGCATCTCGGTCGGCGAAGCTCAGCGGCGCATCGCCGAGGCGGGCGGCGAGGAGGCGAGGTCGGCATGACGATCTGACGCACTCCGGCGCCGCGGTCTCACAGCAGCGGACCCGGCACCACGAACGCGAACGGCCGCGGGTAGCCGAGGCCGGTCAAGCGCGCGCGGCGCACCGCATCGAGTCCGACGGTGCGCACCTCCCCGGAGGTCGGCTCGTAGCACTCCACGGCATCGCCGCGCACGTCGACGATCAGCACCCAGTGCCGCGGGATGACGTTGCCGATGAGCATGGTCACGGGCCACCCCGCCGACACTGCCGCCAGCACGTCGTCGAGCCGGTCGCGTCGGCCCCGCCACGGCCGCCATCGGTAGCGCCGTCCGCGGGCAGCCGACTGCACGCTGATCGCGGCGGCCATGCCGGCCGGTGTGGTGCCGAGCGCGCGCGGCCAGACGCGGTTCGTCATCGCGTGCACCCGGGCCTGCTCGGCGGCGAACCAGGCCCGCACCTGCGGACGCGCCAGCGCCGAACCGTAGTCGCGGTCCAGCAGCGCACCCGCCATGACGGCGACGGACGGACCGCACGTCACGCCGTCCCGCTGGGTCAGCGCCAGCGCCGAGATCTTCATGCGCGGTCGTCGCCTCCTCGGTGGATTTCGGTGCGACGTTGGGTACTCGGGACTCTAGGCCGAACGAAGGAGTGGTGGTGCGCATGTGCGGGATGCCGACGCCGACGGAGGACCCGACATGAGCTTCGACATCACACCCACAGCCGCGCAGCACGACCTGGCAAGGCGCACACACGAGTTCGCCGAGCAGGTGATCCGGCCGGTGGCCGCGGACTACGACCAGCGCCAGGAGTTCCCCTGGCCGGTGCTCGAGGAAGCCGCCGAGCGCGGCTTCTACAGCCCGCTGTTCTACCGGGATCTGATCGGCGATCCGACGGGACTGTCCCTGCCGATGTTCATGGAGGAGCTGTTCTGGGGATGCGCCGGCATCGGGCTGGCGGTGGTGATGCCTGCGCTGGCGCTCTCGGCGATCGGGCAGGCCGCCTCCCCCGAGCAGATGCTGCAGTGGGCGCCGGAATGCTTCGGCACGCCGGGCGATCTCAAGCTCGCCGCCCTGGCGATCTCCGAACCCGAGGGCGGCAGCGACGTCCGCAATCTCCGGACCACCGCGCGCCGCGACGGCTCGGGGCCCGATGCCGACTGGATCATCGACGGCCACAAGATGTGGATCGGCAACGGCGGCATCGCCAACGTGCACGTCGTCAACGCCGTCGTCGACCAGGAACTGGGCCACAAGGGCCAGGCGCTGTTCATCGTGCCGGGCGGCACGCCCGGACTCGACATGGTGCGCAAGCTCGACAAGATGGGCTGCCGCGCCTCCCACACCGCCGAACTGAAGCTCACCGGTGTCCGCGTCCCGGCGGGGAACCTGCTCGGCGGACAGGAGAAGCTGGAGTACAAGCTGGCCCGCGCCCGTGAGGCCGTCGAGGGCGCCCGGCACTCCGGCTCGGCCACGCTGGGCACGTTCGAGCAGACCCGGCCGATGGTCGCCGCCCAGGCCCTCGGAATCGCCCGAGCCGCACTGGAATACGTCACCGAATACGCCAATCGGCGCGAAGCGTTCGGTGCGCCGATCATCGACAACCAGGGAATCGCGTTCCCGCTGGCCGACCTCGCCACCGGACTGGACGCCGCCCGCCTGCTGACGTGGCGGGCGTCGTGGATGGCCGCCACCGGGGTGCCGTTCGAGCGGGGCGAAGGCTCGATGTCCAAGCTCGCCGCCAGCGAGCTTGCAGTCCGCACCACAGAGCGCGCCATCCAGACGATGGGCGGCTGGGGCTACGTCAAAGACCACCCGGTCGAGAAGTGGTACCGAGATGCCAAGCTGTACACCATCTTCGAAGGCACCAGCGAGATCCAGCGGATCGTGATCTCCAACGCGCTGGGTGCCGCCGACGGCAAGCCGCCGCTGCACGTCGACCTCGAGCCGACCGGTGGCCCGCTCAACCGGATGTTCGGTCGGGGCACTCCGGCACGCACCCAGGTCGGAAACACCGCACTGTCGATGAAGGACCGGGTGCCCGCACCGGTGATGCAGATGGCGATGAAGGTGCTCCGCCCGCCGAGGAAGTGAGTCACATCGCCTGGTTCACCGGCGGGGCGACAGCACCGGCGTCCACGTCCTCGTCGACCACGACGGACTGCAGCACCTCGACGGCCAACCGGTACTCGGCGCGGTCCCAGAACCCCGAGTGGCCGCACACCGCGCCGTCCGGATCGACGGCGACGTCGCCGTGCTCCGGGTCGCGCTGCCCCACGTCGAGGATCCGGCAGTCCACCGTCGTCAACGCCACGCTCAGGTCCGGGGACGACGGCCCCTGCACGAACACCGGGTCGGGGTCGAACACCCAGCTGCCGATCGGATCGGTCAGCGCCCACAGGTTGATCCATCGCGGCTCCGGGCGGGCGAGCTGCCGCCGCAGCTCGCCCATCGCCGCGGCGCCGAAGTAGGCCGGGAAGTTGCGCGCATAGAGACGGCGCAGCGGCGCGCCGAACGTCAGCAGCGGATAGCGCTCGTCGTCGCGGGTGCACTGCATCAGGGTCGCCGCGGCGATCACGGTGCCCTGACTGTGCGCGACGAGCACCACCCGGGTGGGCTCCGGCTGGTGCACCAGCGCGGCCATCCGGGTGCGCAGGTCCCAGACCGTGCGGCCGCCATAGGACGGCGGCGTCAGCGGATGCGTGGCCCGCGGCCAGAACGTGATGACGTCCCACAGGATCGCGACCGCGCGGCGGATCTGCCGGTTCCGGGAGGCCTGCACCACCAGCACGACCAGCCCGACCACCAGGGCGATCGGCACGAACATCGCGATGAACGAGACCCCACCGGAGAGATACCTGGCCCCGGTGAAGCGGTGCAGATCGGGGAAGAACAGGACCGCCATCACGACGAGGATCACAAACGCGAGTGTCACCAGCCCGGCGATCAGCGCCGGCCCCGCGTCGGTCAGCGACGCCGCCGTCCGAGCCCGCCTGACGGCCTCCAGGACCCGCCCCGGCGCCGCCGCCTCCACCGGCGTCTGCGGAGGCGTCCCCGTCGCCGCACGCCAAGCCCGCACCACGGCGACGACCGCCGCCAGAAGCACCAACAGCGTCGCCACCGATGCCCACACATAGGGCGGCGGGACGATCAGCGGTGCCCTCATGGTCACCGCGTGCACCTTCTCCGCGAAGTTCTCGGCGGCGTTGGCCAGCGTCGCCGTCCGCTTCACCATCGCCTCGGCCGCGTCCGCCGTCGAGATCCGCACCGTGCCGAGCGCCAGCGCCGTCGACAGCCCGACACCGACGCTGATCCCGCCGCCGATCAACCAGCCGAGCAGCGCCACGAACGCCGCGGTGAAGCCCCGCAGCGTCATGCCGTAACCCGGTGCCGGCGCCGATCTGTCGCCGCCCCGCATCGACAGCGCGCACCCGACGAACACCCCGGCCAGCAGGACCACCTGCACGGCGAGCAGCGCGTAGATCGACCCCCGCAGCCCGGGCAGGAAGTCGGGCAGCCGGTGCGCCGGGACGTCGCTGCCGAGCCCGAGCCAGGCCAGCGACAGGGCGAGCAGGATCAGCGCCAGCCACCGCAGTCGCATCAGCACGGCGTGCAGCCGGCCGCCGATGCCGTCACCGCCGCGGCCGGTGGCCCGATTCCACGCGGTCGCCGCCACGGCCATGGCCAGCACCCCGAGATTGACGCCCAGCAGCACCGCGCTGACGTCGCGGGAACGGCTCGGATCCCCGTCGGCGACCGGGGCCGCCAGCACCAGCGCCGCCAGCGCCGCCGTCCACGCGGTCACATGGCACGCGCGCATCCGCGCCACGGAGTCGTCGTGATTCCAGAAGGTGGTGTCGGCCAGGGGTGAGCGCTCGCCGACCGACACCACCGCGGCAGGCGGCGGACACGCCGCGGTGAACTCGTCGTCGCAGTCAGGTCCGTCGTACGGCATCGCCTGTCCGGCCTCCTGCCGGCCGAGCAGCCACAGCGCCACGATCACCGCGGCCAGCGGAAGCGCCCCCACCGCGAGCCGGCCCCCGGGCGGCACGCCGCCCAGCCACTCCAGGGGCAGCCATCCGGAACGGCAGTAGTCGACGCTCACGCACTGCCACAGCGCGATATCCAGCACGGCGACGGCCATTGCCAGCAACAACGTCAGGGTGAACGACAGGGCGAGCAGGCGCAGCAGCGCCACCACGACCGTGGCGGGTCCGCGGTGTCGCGCGGGCGGCAGCATCCAGTGCGCGAGGTTGATCAGGGAGAAGGGCAGGAACAGCAGCCACAGCGCCCGGCTCGCGCGACGGGACGTCAGCCCGCCCCAGGAGTAGGCCTCCATCCGCCGGCGCCAGCCGCCGGCCGACGGTGGGCTGATCGCGTCATCGATCCAGGTCGCGCGGCGGAAGAAGGCGGCGTCGGAGTCCCCGCTGACCCGGTCGAGGAACTCGACCGGGCAGTTCAGCATCACCTCGGGCGGGGTACCGGACACCCCGTGCACCCGCAGTTCGACGACGGTCTTGCCCCCGGCCATCTCCCCATCGTGACGCCCTCGGGACCGAAATGGGCCGGTCGGCGAAAAAACCCGGTACCCCTGGTTTCACCTGGATCGCTTCTGGCAACATTACCCGCGAGTCAGTTAGAGCGTTCGGCACGGGGTGGACAGGAATGACGATGACGCATTCTCGACAGGACGTTGCGGTGCTCGCCCAGGGCAGCGAAGGCGGCGGCGCGGAGATCAGCCAGGTGATCGGGCTGTCGGCGGTGGCGATGGCCGTGACGGCGGTGCTGCTGTGGATCGGCTACCTGCACCGCCAGCGCAAGATCTCGTGGCTGGAGAACCTGGCCGAATGGCTGGGCCGCCGGTTCAAACGGCCGCCGTGGGTGGCCCTACCGATCGCGATCTTCGTCAGCGCGATCATCTGCGCGCTGTTCGGCTTCATCTGGGACGTCAGCCTGCACATCGGTAAGGGCCGCGACCCGGGGCCGCTCGCCAACCCGGCGCACTACTTCATCATCATCGGCCTGTTCTTCGTGTTCATCGCCGGCTGCACCGCGATCGTGCTGCCGTTCGACAAGCCCGGCCCGGCGGCGGTGCGCATCACCGACCACTGGTACGCCCCGGTCGGCGGCATCGTGATGGCCGGCTGCGGCATGTACGCGCTGATCGGCTTCCCCCTCGACGACGTCTGGCACCGCATCTTCGGCCAGGACGTCACGCTGTGGGGTCCCACCCACCTGATGATGATCGGCGGCGCCGGGTTCTCCACGATCGCCGCGGCCTACCTCGAGTTCGAAGGCAAACGCGCGGTCGGGTCCGACGCGCCGAGGGACGGCATCGGGCTGAAGTTCATCCAGTACCTGGCGTTCGCCGGCGTGCTGATCGGGCTGTCGGTGTACCAGATCGAGTTCGACTTCGGCGTCCCGCAGTTCCGCCAGGTGTTCCAGCCCATGCTGATCGCCGCCGCCGCGTCGGTGGCACTGGTCGCGGCTCGGATCTACCTGGGCCGCGGCGCCGCGATCATCTCCGCGATCGTGGCCATCGGTCTGCGCGGCATCATCGCGTTTCTGGTGGCGCCACTGCTCGACGCGCCGGTGAACTGGTTCGCGCTGTACCTCGGCCCCGCCTTGGTGGTCGAACTGGTGGCCCTGACGCCGCTGTTCAAGCGGCCGGTGTTGTTCGGCCTGGTCAGCGGACTGGGTGTCGCGACCGTGGGCCTGTGGCTTGAGTCGTTCTGGATCGACGCCGTGTACTTCTACCCGTGGCCGACCAGCATCTGGCCGGAGGCCCTGTCGATGGCCGTGCCCGTCGCCGTCCTGGCCGGCGGCTGCGGCGCGATGATCGGCATGGTGCTGACCGGCCAACGGCTGCCGCGCCGCGCGATCTCCGTCGGGCTGGTGGTGCTGACCGTGCTCGCCATCGGCGGGGCGACCGCCAACGGGCTGCGCTACTCGGTGCCGGCCGACGAGACCGCGACGTTCGCGCTGACCGACGTGCCCGGCCCCGTCCCGGGCCGCTTCGTCACCGCCGACGTGCGCTTCACCCCGCCCAACGCGATCAGCGACGACCCCAACTGGGTGTCGGTGCTCGGCTGGCAGGGCGGCCTGGCCAACGAGCGTGGTCAGTTCATCGACCACCTCGACAGGGTCGGCCCCGGGCACTACGTCTCGACCAAGCCGATGCCGGTGTCCGGCCAGTGGAAGACGCTGCTGCGCGTGCATGACGGCACGACGCTGACCGCGGTGCCGATCTACCTGGCCGGCGACCCTGGTATCGGCGCCAAGGAGGTGCCTGCCGAGGCGCAGTTCACCCGTCCGTTCGTCTCCGAGATCACGATCCTGCAGCGTGAGCGCAGCCCGGACATCCCGGCGTCGCTGTGGCTGATCGGCTGCCTGATCGTGCTGGTCTGCACGCTGGCGATGATCGCCGGGATCACCTGGGGCGGCGGTCGCATCAACCAGAGCGAATCCAGCGGCAGCGAAGCGGAGTTCGAGCCTTCGGGCCAGTCGTGACGCCGTCGCCCGATGTGGTGATCCTCGCCGATCACTCGATCTGGCTGGCCCTGCCTGCCTTCGCTCCCGCCTTCGTGGTGGCCGGCGTCGTGTTCTACATCGCCCGGAAGAACCGGCAGAAGACCGACGAGACAGGAGAACCGTGAGCAGAGTCCTCGTCCTGGCCGCTGCGGTGGCGGTCCTGCTCGCCGGCTGCGGCGGCGACAAGAGTGCCGAGGAGACGACCTCGAATGCCGCCCAGCCGTCGATGACCGACGCCCAGGCCGCGCCGCAGCGCCTCGTGCTGGACGTGACGATCAAGGGCGGCACCGTCACCCCCACCAACGAACAGTTGCAGGCAACGGTGAAGCAGCCGATCGTGATCCGCGTCGACAGCGACGCCGCCGACGAGTTGCACGTGCACTCCACGCCCGAGCACTCGTTCCCGATCGCCGTCGGTCCCGGGCAGTCGTTCCAGTTCACCGTCGACATGCCCGGCCGGGTCGACGTCGAACTGCACGCGCTGAACAAGACCGTCGCCACGATCGCTGTGCAGTGACGGGCCGTTGACGACCCAACTCCTGGCACACGGTCTGGGCGGCTCGTCGGATCTGCCGATCCCGGTCACCTACGCGCTGATCGGCGCGGCATGGGCGTTGACGTTCACCTTCGCGGTCGTCGCGTTGGCCTGGCGCTCACCGCGGTTCGACCCGGACCGGCCCGGCCGGCCGCTGCCGAGGCGGGTGACCGCCGTGGTCGACGCACCCGCGACGCGCTGGGTGCTGGCCGTCGTCTCGCTGCTGCTGACCGGCTGGGTGGCGATGGCGGCGTTGTTCGGCCCGCAGACCGCGGACAACCCGCTTCCCGGCGTGTTCTACGTGCTGCTGTGGGTCGGCCTGGTGGCGGTGTCGCTGCTGTTCGGCCCGGTGTGGCGGGTGATCTCGCCGGTGCGCGCCCTGCACCGCGTCCTGGGCCGGCCGTCGTTCGGTGTCACGTACCCGCAGGCGCTCGGGTACTGGCCGGCCGCCGCGGGGCTGTTCGCGTTCGTGTGGCTGGAACTGGCCAGCCCCGATCCCGGTTCGGTGCCGGCGATCCGGATCTGGCTGCTGGCGTATCTCGTCGTCACGCTGGCCGGCGCGCTGTGCTGCGGCACCCGGTGGTGCGCGCGGGCCGATCCGTTCGAGGTGTACAGCACCGTCACCTCCCGGTTGTCGCCGATGCGCCGCAACGCCGACGGCCGGATCGCTGTCGGGAACCCGTTCGACCATCTGGTGTCGCTGCCGGTGCGGCCGGGCATCGTGGTCGTGCTGTCGGTGCTGCTCGGCTCGACCGCGTTCGACAGCTTCTCGGCCACCCCGCAGTGGCGGTCGTTCACGGACCGCGTCACCGACTCGGCCGCCGGGGCCACCCTGCTGCGGACCGCGGGGCTGCTGCTGTTCGCCGTCGTCGTCGCCGTGTCCTTCACCCTCGCCGCGCGGTGCACCGGCGGTGTCGACGCGCAGCGCCGCCGGGAACTGCCCGGGCTGCTGGCGCACTCGCTGATCCCGATCGTCATCGGCTACGTGTTCGCGCACTACCTCACTTATCTGGTCGAGCGCGGGCAGCAGACGATCGTTCGACTGGCCGATCCGCTGGGCCGCGGATGGAACGTGCTGGGCCTGGCCGACAACGACGTCAGCTATGTGCTGTCGATGCACCCGGCGGTGGTGGCCACGCTGAAGGTCGGCTTCGTCGTGGCCGGCCACATCGCCGGGGTGATCGCCGCGCACGACCGCGCGCTGGCCCTGCTGCCGCGAGCCCACCAGGTGACCGGCCAGCTCGCCATGATGCTGGTGATGGTCGGTTACACGTTCACCGGACTGTATTTGCTGTTCGGGGGGTGAACGCGGGGCCGGTGGGGCTATCGTGCTCGATGTGCCCGACGAGGAGTCACTCGAGCAGGCGCTCGCCGGAGGCGCCCCCCAGCGCGTCGGCTGGTTCAAGTTCTTCTTCGCCGACGAACGCTGGGAATGGTCCGAGCAGGTGCAGATCCTGCACGGCTACCAACCCGGCACGGTGACCCCGACCACCGAACTCGTGCTGTCCCACAAACATCCGGCCGACCGTCAGCAGGTCGCCGCCACCCTCGAGGAGATGCGGCGCACCCACCGCACCTTCTCCACCCGGCACCGCATCATCGACACCCGCGGCGAGGTCCACGAGGTCGTGGTGATCGGCGACCGGCTGACCGACGACGCGGGCCGGCTGATCGGCACCCACGGCTTCTACGTCGACGTCACCCCGACCGCGGCGATGACCAAGGCGATGGTCACCGCCGCGCTGACCGAGATCACCGAGAACCGGGCGGTCATCGAGCAGGCCAAGGGCATGCTGATGCTGATCTACCGACTCGACGCCGAGGCCGCGTTCGAGTTGCTGCGCTGGCGTTCCCAGGAGTCCAACGTCAAGCTCCGGGTGCTGGCCGAGCAGGTGCTCGCCGACTACGCGGCGCTGGTGTACGAGGAGTCGCTGCCGTCGCGCGAGACGTTCGACCATCTGCTTCTCACCGCTCACCAGCGTGTCGAGCGCAGCGGCGATACCGTGAGCGGATGAGAGCGCTCATCATCGTCGACGTGCAGAACGACTTCTGCGAGGGCGGCTCGCTGGAGGTCACCGGCGGCGCCGCCGTGGCCCGCGGCATCAACGACCTGCTCGCCGGGACTCACGGCTACGACCACGTGGTGGCGACCAAGGACTTCCACATCGATCCCGGCGACCACTTCTCCGACCGCCCCGACTACGTCGACTCCTGGCCGCCGCACTGCGTGGTGGGCTCCGACGGCGTCCAGTTCCACCCCGACCTCGACGTCACCCCGATCGAGGCCGTCTTCCGCAAGGGCCAGTACTCGGCCGCCTACAGCGGCTTCGAAGGCGCCGACGACGACGGCACCACCCTCGCGGACTGGCTGGGCGAGCGGGGCGTGGACACCGTGGACGTGGTGGGCATCGCCACCGACTACTGCGTCAAGGCGACGGCGGCCGACGCCGCGGCCGCCGGTCTGACGACGCGGGTCCTGCTGGACCTCACCGCCGGTGTCGCGCCCGCGAGCACCGATGAGGCGATCGACGCGCTGCGCTCCGCCGGCGTGACCGTCAGCTGATCCGGGTCGGCGTCATGTTCGAGCGGTACACCGAGGAAGCCAAGGAGCTGATCGGTCACGCGCAGCTGGAGGCGCGTCACCTCGGACACAACATGCTCGGTCCGGAGCATCTGCTGCTCGGCGCGCTGCGCACCGACGGCCCGGTGGCCGTGGTCCTCACCGAGGCGGGCCTGTCCCACCCGCGTGCCGTCGAGACGCTGCGCCACTTCTGCGGCGCCGAGGTCCCGCCGCCGGAGGGCCACGTCCCGTTCAGCGACGCCGGCCGGGCCGCGCTGGGCGACGCGATGACGATCGCCGACGAGCGGGGTGACCGGCACATCGGGGCCGAACACATCCTGCTGGCCGTGACCTGCGCCGAGGTCGACCTGACCGCCCGGCTGCTGGGCGAGATGAACGTCGACGTCGCCGCGCTGCGCGCCCGGCTCGCTGCGACAACGCTGTGATGGATCGAACGGTTGCACCGCCGCTGATGTGGGCATCCCCTATCGCCAGAGCCGATCGCTACGCCAGGAGAGTTACTTGACTCAGATCGCCCCCTCATCGGACAACTCGACGACGCTCGAGCTGTGGCCCGGTAAGGCCTACCCCCTCGGGGCAACCTACGACGGCTACGGCACCAACTTCGCCGTGTTCAGCGAGGCCGCCGACAAGGTCGAGCTGTGCCTCTTCGACGCCGACGGCGAACAGACCGCGTGCATCACGCTGCCCGAGGTGGACGGCTTCGTCTGGCACGGGTTCATCCCCAACATCGAGCCCGGCCAGCGCTACGGGTACCGCGTGCACGGGCCGTACGACCCGGCCAACGGGATGCGCTGCAACCCCAACAAGCTGCTGCTCGACCCGTACGCCAAGGCCATCGACGGCAGCTTCGAGTGGGACCAGTCGCTGTTCAGCTACAACTTCGGCGATCCGGACAGCCGCAACGACGACGACTCGGCGGTCAACATGCCCAAGTGCGTCGTCATCAACCCGTACTTCGACTGGGGCGTGGACCGCCCGCCCAACCACGAATACGCCGACTCGGTGATCTACGAAGCCCACGTCAAGGGGCTGACCCAGACCCATCCCGACATCCCCGACCAGATCCGCGGCACCTACGCCGCGGTCGCGCACCCGGCGATCATCGAGCACCTCAAGTCGCTGGGCATCACCGCGATCGAGCTGATGCCGGTGCACCACTTCGCCAACGACTCGACGCTGATCGACAAGGGCCTGTCGAACTACTGGGGCTACAACACGATCGGATTCTTCGCCCCCGACTTCAAGTACAGCTCGAACCCGAACCCGGGCGGGCAGGTGCAGGAGTTCAAGGCGATGGTGCGGGCGCTGCACGAGGCCAACATCGAGGTGATCCTCGACGTGGTCTACAACCACACCGCCGAGGGCAACCACATGGGCCCGACCCTGTCCATGCGGGGCATCGACAACGCCGCGTACTACCACCTCGTCGACGACGACAAGCGGTTCTACATGGACTACACCGGCACCGGCAACAGCCTCAACGTCAGCCATCCGCACACGCTGCAGCTGCTGATGGACTCGCTGCGGTACTGGGTCACCGAGATGCACGTCGACGGCTTCCGCTTCGACCTGGCCTCCACGCTGGCCCGCGAGTTCTACGAGGTGGACCGGCTGGCGACGTTCTTCGAACTCGTGCAGCAGGATCCGACGGTCAGCCAGGTCAAGCTGATCGCCGAGCCGTGGGACGTCGGCCCCGGCGGGTACCAGGTCGGCAACTTCCCGCCGCAGTGGACCGAGTGGAACGGCAAGTACCGCGACACGGTGCGCGACTTCTGGCGCGGCGAGGACGCCAGCCTGGACGAGTTCGCCTACCGGTTGACCGGGTCGTCGGACCTCTACGAGCACACCGCCCGCCGGCCCGTGGCGTCGATCAACTTCGTCATCGCCCACGACGGGTTCACGCTGCGCGACCTGGTGTCCTACAACGAGAAGCACAACGAGGCCAACGGCGAGGACAACAACGACGGCGAGAGCCACAACCGGTCGTGGAACTGCGGCGTCGAGGGGCCGACCGACGACCCGGAGATCAACGCGCTGCGCGCCCAGCAGGAACGCAACTTCCTGACCACGCTGCTGCTGTCGCAGGGCGTGCCGATGATCTGTCACGGCGACGAGTTGGGCCGCACCCAGGGCGGCAACAACAACGGCTACTGCCAGGACAACGAGATCACCTGGATCGACTGGTCGAAGGTCGACTCCGGGCTGCTGGACTTCACCCGCACCGTCTCCGCGCTGCGGGCCAGCCATCCGGTGTTCCGGCGTCGGCGGTTCTTCTCCGGTGAGCCGGTCGGCCGGCGCGGCGTGGCGGGCCTTCCCGACATCGCGTGGTTCGGCCCGGACGGCACCGAGATGACCGGCGAGGACTGGGGAGCGGGCTTCGCGAAGTCGCTGACCGTGTTCCTCAACGGCCACGGCATCCCCGACATGGACGCCCGCGGCCAGCGGGTGGTCGACGACTCGTTCCTGCTGTGCTTCAACGCCCACTACGAGCCGATCGAGTTCACGTTGCCGCCCCAGGAGTTCGCGCCGTCGTGGGTGCCGGTGGTCAACACCGCCGAGCTCACTCCCGACGGGCAGGAGGCCGACGCGCAGCCCGCGGGGGCGACGTTGACGGTGCCGGCACGGGCCACCATCGTGCTGCGCGCGAACAGCTGACGAGCCGCTGTGAAAGGCGTTGCGCGCCACCACGCTTAGTGTCGCGGTTCAGCGCTTTTCACCGATCCTTGTGTTAGCTTGAAGAAGCTGTTGCAGCCGTGGCCGCCACGTTGGCACTCGTCGTGACGAGGTGCCACCGGTCGGGCGGGCCGGAGTAGGAGCCGTAGAGCGGCGGTGACCTACCGGGTGGCCACGGTTGCCAGCTTTTCTGCTCTCTCGGCGCCGCTCAGGCGCTGAGGATGCGCTCGATCGATCGCATCGGGATGGGCAGCCACGACGGCCGGAAGCGTGCCTCGTAGGCCGCCTCGTACACCGCCTTGTCGAGTTCGTAGGCCGCGAGCACCTGACCCGACGCCCGCGGATCCTCACCCGCGACGGCGGCATACCCGTCGCAGAACGCCGTGCTGTTGCGATCCACCCACTGGCGCGCCCGCTCGGCGAGCGCCCCGTCGCCGCTGTGGTCGACCAGCCGCTGGTAGGCGGCGTACTCGTACGAGCGCAGCACGCCGGCGACGTCGCGCCACGGCGAGTCGGGCCGGCGCCGTTCGTCGAGCGGCTGCCCCGGCTCGCCCTCGAAGTCGATGAGCACCCACCCCGCAGGGGTTCGCAGCACCTGACCGAGGTGCAGGTCGCCGTGCACCCGCTGCACGGTCAGCGTCTCGTCGGCCAGCTTGCGGTAGCGCTCCTCGATCAGCGGCGCGTGCGGTGCCAGAGCGGGCGCCGCGGCGACCGCGGTCTGCAGCCGCGCGAGCGCGGTGTCGACCGGGAAGGCGACCGTCGACGTGCCGAGCGTCCGGGCCAGGGCGGCGTGCACGGAGGCGACGGCCTCGCCGAGCAGACGGGACTCCTCGGTGAAGTCGGTGAAGTCGTCGCGGGTACTGGCCGTGGCCATGTCCCAACCCTCGGAGCTGTCGGCGGCGAACGCCGTCACCATCCCCAGCGCGCACGGCTGCGAGCCCCACTGGGTGTCGAAGGAGCCGAACAGCGTGGCCACGTGGGGGTTCTGCACGCGGGCCAGCTCGCGGTTGAGTTCGATGTCGGGATTGATGCCGGGAGTGACGCGGCGGAACACCTTGAGGATCGCGTCGCGGCCGAAGATCACGCTGGTGTTGCTCTGCTCGGCGCCCGACACCCGCGGTGCGGCGTCGAGCGGCAGATCGATGCCGGGCTCCTTGACGAACGTCAGCGGGCCGACGGTCGCGGACCGGTCGATCAGCGCCAGGAGGTGCCGGGCGGCCTGCGGGTCGTACATCGCGTCGTAGGCCAGCCGGTCGCCGTCGGAGCCGATCCGCGCGACGTCGCCGAACCCGTCGATCGGGGCGTCGGCCCAGCGGACCAGCACCTGGTAGCGCTCGGCGGCGCCGTCGGCGTACGAGACGTCGAGCAGCACGTGGTCGAGGTCGGGCTGCAGCGGCGTGACCACCGCCGGCGCGGCATCGGCCAGCACGCGGGTGCGGCCGGCGTACCAGCGCTGGCGGACGATCCAGTCACCGAAGGGCAGCGTCATGACGGTTCTCCTGCGTCGGGATGGGACACGTCCTCACCTACCCGGCAGGGCGGGAGACGAATCACGCGCCCTCAGGGCAGGAAGCGCTCGGCGCCGGCCGTCCGCACGAAGCGCACGCTGTTGGCCTGGCGGTATCCGATCACGCCGCCGCCGAAGGTCAGCAGTGCCAGGCCCGCCACTCCGGGCAGAGCCACCGCCGCGATCTGTGCCAGCGTGGGATTGAGCACCGCGCGCGGCATGCCCTCGGGGCGCGGTGCGCCGTCGCGGGCCATGGGCCGGGCGGTGGTGCCCGGCGTCGGGGCGACCGAGCCGCGGATCACCGGGGTGTTGGCGCCGGCCACGCCGGGCGCGGTGAACCCGGGCTCGGCGGGAACGCCGCCCGGCGTACGCACCGCCAGCTTGGGTCCGGCTCCGGCGACGGTGATCGCCCGCGGAACCGTGACGACCAGCGGCGCGCGGAACACGGTGGGATCGGCTCCGGCGCCACTGCCGCCGCCGACTGCGGTGCCGGTGCCGGCGTCGACGACGGGCGCCTCCTCCTGGGTGCGGAACGACGGCCCGGGCGGCGGAGGGGGCGGCAGGATCTGCAGCGCGGACAGGAACTCCGTGAGCGTCGGCACCGGAATCTGCACGGTGGTGTAGAAGGTCGACGGCGCAGGCAGCTTGCCGAACGGGATCTCGCCGGGCGCAGGCAGACGCAGCATCGGCAGGGTGATGGAGTTGCTGGTCCTCTGTGGTGCTTTCGTCGGGGGCGCGACGTCCGGCTCGGTGGAGCCGCCCGAGCCCCCGCTGCGGGTTTCCTCGTCGGTGCTCGTGTCGACGGACACCGACGGGCTGTCGGTGTCGTCGGGAGTCTGCGCCGACGTGTCGGGATCGCTGCTCCCGGTAGGTGTGTCGGGTTTGCTGGAGGCGGTGGAATCGGAGCCGGAGCCGGTCGTCCCGGATGAGGTCCCCGTGTCCGTGGACCCGCTCTGCGAGGACCCGTCGGAGTCGGACGGCTGGGCGAGCACCGGAGCCGCGGTGAAGCCGCCGATCAGCAGGCCCAGCGAGATCACACCGGCGGCCGCCAAGGCGCGCAGCGCGGGCTCCGCCATGATGCCCCCATCTCGACCGTGCCGATGAATTGACTCCCGTCGTGATTCTCTCACATCGGCACAAGCGCCAGCCCGAATCGGGATTTGCTGCGGATCGCAACAAATCGACGCCCCCGTCAGTTGGGTTATCGTGCCGACGTGACGTCCGCCAGCCCGCCCCGCGATCACGGCGACCCCGGCGATGCGCCGACCGTCCCGCCGCCGTTGACCGCGCCGGTCAATCCGGCCCGGCCGTCGGCCGCGGAGGAGGCCCGCACCATCGCGGCGTCGACGAACTCCGCGACGTTGGCGAGCCTGACCGCCGAGGGTGATCCGTGGGCCTCGTTCGTCACCTATGGCCTGCTCGACGGCGCGCCGGTGCTGTGCGTGTCGAATCTCGCCGAGCACGGCCGCAACCTCGCAGGTGACCCGCGGGCGAGCCTGGCGATCGTCGCGCCGGCCACCGAGTCCGATCCGCTGGCCAACGCGCGCGTCACGCTGGCCGGCCGGGTCGAGCGCCCCCGGGGTGACGAGCAGGCCGCCGCCCGGGAAGCGCACCTGGCGGCCGTCGCGGCCGCCAAGTACTACATCGACTACACCGACTTCTCGCTGTGGGTGCTGCGGGTGCAGCGGGTGCGCTGGGTGGGCGGCTACGGCCGGATGGAGTCCACCAGCGGCGCCGACTACACCGCGGCGGCACCCGACCCGGTCGGCGCGTACGCCGCCGGAGCCGTCACGCACCTGAACGAGGACCACGCCGATGCGCTGGCCGCGATGGCACGCGCGCTCGGCGGCTACCCCGACACCACGGCCGCGTCGTGCACCGGCGTGGACCGCTACGGCCTGGATCTGCGGCTGCAGACCGATCGCGGAATGGCCTACACCCGTGTCGGTTTCGCCGCTCCGATTGATTCGATCGATGAATTGCGTTCGGCTGCGGTCGAGTTGACGCGCCGCGCGCGCGGGCATTGAGTCACGGCGGGCATTACGATCGCGCTATGACCACCGCGCAGCGTCCCGAGACCTGGCAGGCCGCGTTCGACCTGATCCGCACCCGCGGCCACGAACGTCGCGAAGAGCCGTTCAAGTTGGCCAGCGGCCAGCTCAGCCACGACTACATCGACGGCAAGTATGCCGTCGACACCGGGGAGCGCCTCGCCGTGGTCAGCCGGGCCGTCGCGGATCTGGCCGCCGCGCAGGGCATCGAGTTCGACGCCGTCGGCGGACTGACGATGGGCGCCGACCCGCTGGCGCACGGCGTGGCGATGGTGACGGGCAAGGCCTGGTTCTCGGTGCGCAAGGAGCAGAAACAGCGCGGCCGCGAGCAGTGGGTGGAGGGCACGCGGCTGCAGGCCGGTGACCGGGTGTTGCTCGTCGACGACGTGATCAGCACCGGCGGGTCGACCGAACTGGCGCTCGAGCGGATCCTGCCGCTCGGGGTGGTGGTGACCGGGGTGATCCCGATGGTCGACCGCGGCGACGTCGCCGCCGCGCGATTCGCCAAGCGCGACATCCCGTTTCACGCGCTGGTGACCTACCGGGACCTGGGCATCGACCCCGTCAAGGACGTCTAGTCTCTGTGATTTCGGCGTGGTTGTCGTCGGTGAGCGGCGATAACCACGCCGAAGTCACGCCGGGGTGACCAGCACGCCGTCGCTGTCCACGCCCAGCCTGACCCGGTCGCCGGGCCGCAGCGCCCGCGCCGCCGAGCTCGCCATCTGTGCCATCACCACCGGACCGTCGGGCACCGCCACGCTGACCCGCGAGATCGCGCCCAGGAACGACACCGCCGACACCGTGGCGGACCCTTGCTCATCGGCGGTGACGGTCACCGACTCCGGGCGCACCATCGCCAGACCGGGGCCGTCGACCGACCCCGCCGACGCGGGCACCGACACCCCCAGCAGCGTGGCCCGGCCGCCGGACACCTGCGCGGGCACCTTGTTGTTCAGCCCGACGAAGTCAGCGACGAACGGGGTGGCCGGGTTGGCGTACAGCTCGGCCGGGGCGGCGAGCTGCTCGAGCCGGCCCTGGCTCATCACCCCCACCCGGTCGGCGACGGCCAGCGCCTCCTCCTGGTCGTGGGTGACGAACAGCGTCGTGGTCCCGACGTCGAGCTGCACGCGCCGGATCTCGTCGCGCAGCTGGGTGCGCACCTTGGCGTCGAGCGCCGAGAGCGGCTCGTCGAGCAGCAGCACCCGCGGCTGGATCGCCAGGGCGCGGGCCAGCGCCACCCGCTGCTGCTGACCGCCGGACAGCTCCTTGGCATACCTGCCGCCCAGCTCGCCGAGCCCGACCAGGTCGAGCATGTCCGCAGCGCGGGAGAGCCTGTCGCGCTTGGCTTTTCCGCGCATCTTCAGGCCGAACGCGACGTTGTCGAGCACGGTCAGGTGCGGGAAGAGGCTGTAGGCCTGGAACACCATCCCCATGTCGCGCTTGTTGGCCGGCACGTTGCTGACGTCGACGCCGCCGACCGACACCGTGCCCGAGGTCGCCTCGTCGAGCCCGGCGAGGATGCGCAGCGCGGTCGTCTTGCCGCAGCCCGACGGGCCGAGCAGGGCCACCAGCTCCCCGGGTTCGATGTGCAGGGTGAGCCCGTCGAGGGCGCGGGTCGTCCCGTAGAGGCGGGTCAGCTCGGTCAGCTCGACGGCCACTCCGTTGTCACTCACAGCGTCACTCCCGTCTGATGGCGGCGTCCCCGGGTGACCAGCGACAGGATCAGCAGCAGCGCGAACCCGAACAGCAGGGTGGCCAGCGACGCCGCCACCGAGGTCGGCCCGTCGCTCTTGCCGATCAGCACGATCTGCACCTGCAGGGTCTCGTAGCCCGACAGCGACGCGATGGTGAATTCGCCGAGCACGACGGCGATCGAGATGAACGCCGCCGACAGGATGCCCGACCAGATGTTCGGCACCACGACGCGGGTGATCGTCGTCATCCAGCCCGCGCCCAGCGACCGCGAAGCCTCCGACAGCGTCTGCAGGTCGATCGACGAG
This sequence comes from Mycolicibacterium chlorophenolicum, assembly GCF_001044235.1. GTDB lineage: Bacteria > Actinomycetota > Actinomycetes > Mycobacteriales > Mycobacteriaceae > Mycobacterium > Mycobacterium chlorophenolicum. Next base: position 333,347 of record NZ_JYNL01000064.1, read on the forward strand.
AGCGCCGCGTCGATGGCGCGGTAGGAGAACGGCAGCACCACCACGACGTAGACGAACGTCAGCGTCAGCGGTGACTCCCCCAGCAGGTAGGTCACCCACAGGTACACGTTGCGCAGCCCGACGACGATCACCAGCGCCGGGATCGTCAGCGGCAGCAGGCACAGGAACTCGACCAACCCCTTGGCCCACGGCGCGCGCAGCCGCACCCAGATCATCGTCGGCACCAACAGGATCAGCATCGCGGCCACGGTCAGCACCGCCAGCGACAGCGACACGACGATCGCCCGATACAGCGCCTCGTCGGTCACCAGGTTGGCCCACGCCTGCCCGGTGCGCCCGCCGGAGAGCAGGTTGCGGGTGGAGAAGTCGGCCATCGCGTAGAGGGGGAACAGGAAGAAGACGCCGAACAGCACCCACAGTGCCCCGCGCACCGCCGTTCTCATGACAGCCACCGGGAACTGCGCCGCACCAACAGGTTGTAGGCCGCCATGACGACGGCCACGACGACGATCATCTCCAGCGCGAGTGCGTAGGCGAACCCGGCCTGACCCAGCACCACCTCGCTGACCAGTGAGGCGCGGATCAGCAGCGGCAGGATCGGGCTGCCCTGGCTGACCAGTGCGGCGGCGGTCGCGTACGCGGCGAAAGCGTTGGCGAACAACAACAGTGCCGAGCCCAGGAACGCCGGTGTCAGCAGCGGGATCGCCACCTCGCGCCAGTAGTCCCACGTCGAGGCGCCCAGGCTGACGGCCGCCTCGCGCCACTGGTCGCGCAGACCCTCCAGCGCGGGGACGAACACGATCACCATCAGCGGGATCTGGAAGTAGGTGTAGACGAGGATCAGCCCGCCGAGGCCGTACAGCCAGCCCGATCCGGCGAGGTTCCAGCCCGTCGCCTGCTGTACCCACAGGGTCAGCACCCCGTTCAGCCCGACGGTCGCGAGGAATGCGAAAGCCAAGGCCACACCGCCGAACTGGGCGAGCACGCTGCACAGCGACAGCACCGAACGGCGCACCATCGACGTCGGCGGGCTGCTGACGATCAGCCACGCCATCACCGCGCCGAGCAGCGCGCCGAGGATCGCGGTGGCCCCGGAGAGCAGCACGCTGTTCCACAGCGCCGAGAGCGCCGTCCCGGTGAACAGCGCGGCGACGCGATCCAGCGAGAAGGCCCCGTCGACGTACACCGCGCTCACCACGACGGTGACCGTCGGGATGATCAGGAAGATGACGACGACGGCCAGGAACGGCAGCAGCGGCAGGCCGTCTCGCACCCGACGCATGTCAGCCAACCGCGGCGGCCCAGTTCTCCGACAGATACTTCGAGGCGGCCTCGGTCTGCTGCGGGGTGGGCACCGTCACCGGACCGTCGACCACCGGCAGCGCGGCGGCGACCGCCTTGTCGAGGGTGCCGGCGGCGGCCATGTTGTCGGCGCGCACCGGCCGAACACCGCCCTGGGCGAACAGGTTCTGGCCCTCGTCGCTGTAGAGGAACTCCTGCCACAGTCGGGCGGCGGCGGGGTGCGGGGCGTCCTTGTTGATCGCCTGGTAGTAGTAGCCGGCGACCGCGTTGTTCGGCGGCACGAGCACCGTCCAGGACGGAAGCTTCTTGGTTTCAGACGAATTGGTGTAGTTCCAGTCGATCACCACGGGCGTCTGCCCGGACTCGATGGTCGCCGGCGTCGGGTCGACCGGCAGGAAGTTGCCCGCCTGCTTGAGTTTCCGGAAGAACTCGACACCGGGGGCGATGTCGTCGGCCGACCCGCCCTGGGACAGCGCCACCATCAGCACACCGGAGAACGCGGCGCCGGCCTGGGTGGGATCGCCGTTGAGGGCGACCTTGCCCTGGTACTCCGGCTTGAGCAGGTCGTTGACGTTCGTCACCGGGGGCACCTTCGCCGAGTCGAAGCCGATCGACATGTAGCCGCCGTAGTCGTTGACCCAGGCGCCGTTCGGATCCTTGAAGGCGGCCGGGATGTCGTCGAAGGTGGCGACCTTGTACGGCGCGAACATCGCGGTGTTCGCCAGCGCCACCGACTGGCCGAGGTCGAACACGTCGGGTGCGCTGCTGCGGCCCTTCTGCTGGTTGGCGGCGTTGATCTCGTCCTGGCTGGACGCATCGGGCTGCGCCGAGGTGACCTTGATGCCGTACTTGTCGGAGAAGGCCTTGATGATGGCGCCGTAGTTGGCCCAATCCGGCGGCAGCGCAATGACATTGAGCGCACCCTCGCCCTTGGCCGCCTTCACCAGGCCGTCCATCCCGCCGAAGTCCTGCGCCGACGTGGCCTCGGCGGCCTTGACGCCGGACTCGGTCTGCGCGCCGGAATCCTTGTTCTCCGGGGGCGCGCACGCCGCGATCCCGGCGACGACGAGCGCGGACGCGGCACACGCGAGGACCCGGGAGAACAGTGAAGCGGAAGTGGGCATGGATGAGACCTTCCGGTGAGCAGGAGTCGGCGCGGTGGCGCAGCGGTTGCCTGGCCGTGTCATCGCGGTGAACCATATCCCGCCGGCACTGCCCGCGCCTAGGGTTGAGCGGGTGACACCTGACGAGACGGTCACCGCCTTCACCGGTGCACCGGTGGCGGCTCTGGCCACGGTGCGCCCCGACGGCGCGCCGCACGTGGTGCCGGTCGTCTTCGCGATGGCCGCCGGCCGCGACGATCTGGTGTACACCGCGGTCGACGCGAAGCCGAAGTCCACCCAGCACCTGCGCCGGCTGGCCAACATCGAGAACAACCCCGAGGTCAGTCTGCTGGTCGACCACTACGACGACGACTGGGCGCGGCTGTGGTGGGTGCGCGCGGACGGGACCGCGACGATCCACCGGTCGGGGGACGAGGTCGCCATCGGCTACGCGCAGTTGCGCGCGAAGTACCCGCAGTACGAACGGGTTGCGCTCAACGGCCCCGTCGTCAGCATCCGGATCCGCCGCTGGGCGTCCTGGGGTGGGGGCTAGCCGGTAGTCGGCGCGGCGGTTCTCCGGAAAGGAGATGGGGGTCAGCCGGGCAGACGATCGAGGTGGCGCGCGGAAAGGTCGGAGGCATCATCCGCACCGCGCCGAGGAGTCCCGATGACCGACACCGACAAGCTCGCCGTCCGCTTCACCCGCGACGCGGTTCCGCTGCTCACCGAGCTGCGCGGGCACGCGGTGCGGCTGACCCGCGATCCCGACCTCGCCGACGATCTGCTGCAGGAGACGGCCGCCAAGGCGTTCGCCGCGTTCGCGAGCTTCACCGAAGGCACCAACCTGGCGGGCTGGCTGTACCGGATCATGGTCAACACCCACATCGGCGAGTACCGCAAAGTGCAGCGCCGGCCGGCCCTGCAGTTCACCGACGCGATCTCCGACACGCAGATGATGGCCCACCACCAGCGGGCCATGTCGGCCCGGTCGCCTGAGGACGATGTGCTGGTGCGTCTCGGCGACCCGGCCATCGCGGCCGCGATGCGCGCGCTGCCCGAGGTGTACCGCACCGCGGTGTACTACGCCGACGTGGAGGGGTTGACGTTCCGCGAGATCGCCGCGCGGATGGACGTCCCCCTCGGCACGGTGATGTCGCGGCTGCACCGGGGCCGCAACCAGCTGCGCCGCGCGCTGCGCGACACGGCCAGGGCCGTCGGCTATTCGCTGCCCGAAGCGGCGTGATCGACCGGTCCCGGCGGCCTGGCAGGCGGCGGCGCGCCGAGCTGCTCCTCGTAGGCGCCCTCGTCGCGGCCCAGGGCGATGGTGCCCGCGGCCATGGCCAGCGTCGACACGGCCAACGCGACAGCGTCCCACCGGCCGACGTCGAGGTGCTCGCCGAGCACGATCGCCCCGAGCAGCACCGCGATCACCGGTTCGAGGGTGAGCATCGTCGGCACGGAGGTCTGCAGGGAGCCGGCGTGGAAGGCCGACTGCTGCAACAGCACCGCGACGACGCCGAGCAGCGCCAGAAGGTACGGCACCGGGGTGAGCAGCACCGCCATCGGTCCCTCGTGGGTGAGCACGTGCATGACCAGTTTGGTGAGCACCGCGACGACGCCGAACAACACGCCGACCGCGACCGCGAGCAGTACCGCGCGGCGCCAGCCGACGCTGCGCAGCGCGACCGCCACGCAGGCCAGTACGGCCACCGTGCACACCACCGCGACGACGGCCGACGTGCTCAGCGTCGCCTCGTAGTCGCCCGGGCTGGGTTTGGCCAGCACCACGAACACCGCGAGCGCCGCGGTGAGCAGCAGCGCCCAGGCCCACTCGGCGCGGGTGACCCGGCGGTGCGCCAGCCGGGCCGACAGCGGTAGCGCGAACAGCAGCGCCGAGACCAGGATCGGCTGCACCAGCAGCAGGGACCCGTTGGCCAGCGCGAGGGCCTGGAACACGTAGCCGGCGATGGCCGCGGCGGTGCCGCCCCACCACAGCGGCCTGCGGATCAACGTCAGGAACATGACGCTGCTGACGCCGTGTTCGGCGGGCACGTCCAGGGTGGCCCGCTGCCGCACCACGATGCCGATGGCCAGAAACACCGCCGCCAACAACGACAGCAGGACGGTCACCCCATGGCCGATCACCCGACAAGGACAGCACATCGCAGGGGGTGCTGCCCACCCGGCTCGACGTCGGCAAACGATCGATCTTGTTTCGGCAGCGCGGAACTGGGCATAACCCGGGCCATGAATCTGCGTAGGTTGCTCTTGATCGCCGGTGCGGTGGTTTTGCTGGTCGGGGTCATCGGACTGCTGGTGCCCGTGTCGGTGCCGGGACCTCAGGGCGATATCGGCTGCGGCAACGCGATCGCCGCGGACCTGTCCCAGGCCCGGGACGTCGACAGCCAGAATCTGGCCAACCTGCCCGTTCTCAACGAGATCATTCCGCACAAGGACTTCGTGGCCGAGTGCAATTCGGCGCTGTCGTCGCGGCGGTCCTGGTCCATCCCGGTCGCCGTCGTCGGTCTGGTGGTCCTCGCCGGCTCGTTCTTCGTGGGCGGACGCGCGGGCCGGGTGCGGGCCTAGCTGGCCTCGCGGTCGCGCACCACCCGCAGCCGCGGGCGCGCGTCCGGCGCGGGACCGATCTTGTCGGTGACGGTGGCCGCGACGGAATCGAACCGGTTCACCGCGCGGTCGCACAGCCCGCGTACCCGGTCGCCGGCCGTGTCGACGGCGGTGTCGACGTCGTCGGCCGCGCTGAGCAGGTAGGCCCGCATGTTCACCCGCATTCGCTCGCCCGCGATGCGCAACCTGCGGCGGAGGCGCTCGTCGACCTCGACGCTGACGTAGGGCAACACCTGAAGCTTCATCTGCGCGTCTCCCCTTCTCCGGTGCCTGTGCCCAGAGTAGCCCGGGGTTGCTGGACCCGCGCCAGGGTGCGGCCCGCCGTCTCGCGCAGGGTGAGCGCCACCCCGAGCGACGTCACCGCGGCAGCGACCAGATAGTAGGACGGTGCGACGGCATCGCCGGTGCGCGCGGTCAGCCAGGTGACGACGTACGGCGTGGTGCCGCCGAACAGCGCCACGCAGAGGTTGTAGCCGACGGAGAAGCCGCTGAAGCGGATGCGGGTGGCGAACAGTTCCACCCCCGCCGACACCGCGGCGCTGACGTACACCGACTCGATCGCCGCGAGGACGCAGTGCGCGGCGATGGCCGCGCCCAGCGAGCCGGAGTTCAGCAGCAGGAACAGCGGATAGCCCAGCACCGCGAACAGCGCTGCGCCGCCGACGAGCAGGGGCCGGCGTCCGATCCGGTCGGACAGCACGGCCAGCGGCAGGATCAGCACGAGCGCCACCGTCGCGGCCAGCGTGATCGACACGAACGCGTCGGCCTTGGAGAACCCGAGGGTCTTGATGAAATACGTCGGCAAGAACGTGAACACGACGTAGTAGCCGATGTTGAACACGACGAACAGGCCGATCACCTGCAGGATCTGCCGCCACGACGTCGAGAGTGCTTCGCGCAGAGGCGATCGCGCGATCTCGGCGGCGGAGCTGAGCTTCTCGAACTGCGGGGTGTCCCCCAGGCGCAGCCGGATGTAGAGGCCGACCAGACCGAGGGGGCCGGCGATCAGGAACGGGACGCGCCAGCCGTAACTCTCCATCGCCGCGGCCGGCAGCACGGTCTGCAACACCGTCACCGTGACCGAGCCGAGCAGGAACCCCAGCACGCCCGACCACGCCATGAACGTGACCGTCACCCCGCGGCGGGCGTCGTCGGCGAACTCGGCCAGATACACCGCACCGCCGCCGTACTCCCCGCCCGCGGAGAAACCCTGCAGGCACCGCAGCGCCAGCAGCAGCACCGGGGCGAGCACCCCGACGGTGTCGTAGGTGGGCAGCACGCCGATACCCAGCGTCGCCGCCGACATCAGCAGGATCACCAGCGCCAGCACCTTCTGCCGGCCGATCCGATCGCCGAGCGGGCCGAAGACGAACCCGCCCAGCGGCCGCACGAAGAACGCCGCGGCGAAGATCGCGAACGTGCTGAGCAATGCCGCGGTCTCGTCGCCCGGCGGGAAGAAGTGGGCGGCGATGAACGTCGCCAGGAAGCCGTAGATCGCGAAATCGAACCACTCGACCGCGTTGCCGATCGATGCGCCCGTCACCACCCTGCGGACGTCGGACTGCATAGCGTCCTCCCGAAAGTAAGCGCGGCGCTGAGCATTTCGCTTACCCGGCGCCGTCGCACGCCGTCGGTTGGCACGCTATCGCGTGGACTTGGCGGCCTTCACCGCGGCCGTGGCGGCGCCGCTCTCCCGCTTGCCCGCCGCGTAGGCGTCCTCGGCCGCCGTGACCGCCTGCTCGGCGTCGGCGAGGCGGCGGCGGGCGTCGTCGGCGCGCAACCGCGCCCTGGCGAGGTCGGACTGCAGTTCGGTCAGTGCGGCGTCGGCCTCGGACTTGCGGTGTTCGGCCGCGGCGAGCGCTGCACGGGCCTCGCGGGCGCGCTCGTCATCGGCCTTCTTGTCCGCCGCCTTGGCGGGCGCTGCCTTGGCAGGCGCGGGCGCGCGCTTCGCGGAAACAGCTGTGACCGTGCCGAATTCGCCGAACCCGGACCACTGCTCGGCTTTGGTGAGCCGGCCCAGTCGCGCCGCGACGTCGGGATCGGCCACGGCGGCCTGCAGTGTCGCGGTGACGTCGTCGCGCAGTGCGGCCGAGGGTTCGGCGACGCCGGCGGCGAGGAAACCGGCCCGGCTGAGCTCGTCGACGAGCCGGCGCTGCTCACCGGTCAGGGTGCGGATCGCCTCGCCGTCCATCGCGGCGTGCGCCTCGCGCAGCCGGGCGCCGAGGTCGGCCAGCGACGCCCGCGCGGTACCCCGCAGGGCGAGCAGGTTGGCCACCCAGGCCGCCACCGTCGGTTTGCGGCTGCCGCTGATCTGTTTGGCGGCGGCCGCGTCGCCGCTGCGTTTGGCCTCGGCGGCCAACTGGGTGCGCTGCGCGGTGAAGTCCTCCGGGCGCGCCGCATACAACCGGTCCAGTGCGTCGTCGACCGAGAACCGCGCGTCGTCAGCCACAATGTCCACTATCGCCGAGAACGCCTCACCACACACCCGTCCGCTCCGGCCGGCCATCGTGGTCGGCGCCCTCGGCGTGGTGTTCGGTGACATCGGCACCAGCCCGATCTACACGCTCGCCACCGTCTTCGACCCGCACGACCCGCACCCGGTGCCGGTGTCGCCGGCCCATGTGTACGGCGTGGTGTCGCTGATCTTCTGGTCGGTGATGACGATCGTGACGCTCACCTACGTCACCCTGGTGATGCGCGCGGACAACCACGGCGAGGGCGGCATCATGGCGCTGATCACCCTGGTGCGCCGGTGGGCCGTGCCGACGAGCCGCCGCACCACGGCGACGCTGGCCGCGCTCGGCGTGTTCGGCGCGGCACTGTTCTTCGGCGACAGCATGATCACCCCGGCCATCTCGGTGCTGTCGGCGGTCGAGGGGATGAAGACCGTCGACCCGCATTTCACCGACTTCGTGGTGCCGATCACGGCGGTCATCATCGTGGCGCTGTTCGCGGTGCAGCGTCGCGGCACCGCGGCCGTCGGCCGGTTCTTCGGCCCGGTGATGATCGGCTGGTTCCTGGCCATCGGGGCGTGCGGCGTCAACGGCATCGCCAGCGACCCGGCGATCCTGCGCGCGCTGTCCCCCCTGTACGCGGTCGATTTCGTCGCGGGGCACTTCCACATCGCGTTCTTCGCGCTGGCCGCCGTGGTGCTGGCCGTGACCGGCGCCGAGGCGCTGTACGCCGACATGGGCCACTTCGGCCGCAAGGCGATCACTGTCGGCTGGCTCGGGCTGGTGCTGCCCGCGTGCACGCTGAGCTACTTCGGACAGGGCGCGCTGGTGCTGCGCGACGAATCCAAGGTCGGCGCACCGTTTTTCCTGCTGACCCCGGAGTGGGCCCGCATCCCGATGGTGCTGCTGGCCACCGCGGCGACGGTGATCGCCTCCCAGGCCGTGATCACCGGCGCGTTCTCGGTCGCCTCACAGGCCGCGCAGCTCGGCTACCTGCCGCGGCTGCGCATCGAGCACACCTCCGCCAAGGCCATCGGCCAGGTCTACGTGCCGTGGATCAACGGCATGCTGATGGTCGCCGTGCTCATCCTGGTGTTCGCGTTCCGCAGTTCCTCGGCGCTGGCGTACGCGTTCGGGATGGCGGTGACGGGCACGATCACCATCACCACGCTGCTGTTCCTGTACCTGGCGCGCACCCGCGCCGGGGCGCCACTCGCGCTGGTGCTCATCGGCGGCGGTGCGCTGCTGATCATCGATCTGATGTTCTTCGCGGCCAACCTGACCAAGCTCGTCCACGGCGCGTGGCTGCCGCTGCTGATCGCCGTCAGCGCGTTCACGGTGATGACGACCTGGCAGCGGGGGCGCGCGATCGTGACGCTCGAGCGGGAGAAGGCCGAGGGCCCGATGCGGGAGTTCGTCGACTCGCTGTCCGGGCTCGATCCCCCGGTGGTGCGGCTTCCGGGCACCGCGGTGTTCCTCAACCGCGGCACCGAGACCGCGCCGCTGTCGATGCGGGCGAACGTGCGTCACAACCACGTGCTGGCCCAGCACGTGGTGATCCTGACGCTGAGCACCGAGCCCGTACCCCGCGTGGACGATGCCGAGCGGATCAGCGTCGATGACCTCGGTGCCACCGACGACGGCATCATCGGGGTGATCGCCCGGTTCGGTTACATGGAGCGCGTCGACGTGCCCAGGGTTTTGCGCCTGCTCGATCCGGCGGACACCGAAGGCCCGCTCGACCTGGACCGGGCCACCTACTTCCTGTCGAAACTCGAGCTCTGCCAAGGGGATGCGCCGACGATGGCGCCGTGGCGCAAGCGCCTGTTCATCGCGACCTCGTATCTGACATCCGACGCGGCCGCGTATTTCGGCCTGCCGCAGGACCGCACGGTGATCGTCGGCTCACGCCTGCAGGTCTGACCGCACCCGCGACCGGCGGAACGGTTCGCGGCCGGGCGGCTGCTTCGGGGTGGGCAGCAGCGGCTGACGCTCACGCACCTCCACCGTGGTCGGGGCGTCGGTGCTGATCTCCAACGCCCGGCCGGCGTGCCGGATCGTCAGCGTCGAGTGCGGACCGTCGCGCAGCGTGTAGGTGACGTGGTCGTGGTCGGCGTCGACGGTCACCCGGAAGTTGCGCCAGCACAGGCGGAATCGGAGCCGATTGATCCCGCAGGGCAGCTGAGGGTCGAGCGCGAGCACCCGCTCGTCGTCGCGCAGGCCGCCGAACCCGGCGACCAGTGCCGTCCACGTTCCGGCCAGCGAGGCCAGGTGCAGTCCGTCGCCGGTGTTGTGGTGCAGGTCGCGCAGGTCGATCAGCGCGGCCTCGTAGGTGTAGTCGTGCGCCAGCTCCAGATGTCCGACCTCCGCGCACATCACGGCCTGGGTGCACGCCGACAGCGACGAGTCGCGGGTGGTGCGCCGCTCGTAGTAGTCGACGTTGCGCGCCTTCTGCTCGGCGGTGAACGCATGGCTCTGCCACTGCATCGCCAGCACCAGGTCGGCCTGCTTGACCACCTGTGCGGGATAGAGCCGCACGTAGGGTTCGTGCAGCAGCAGCGGATACTCGGTGTTGTCGCGGAAGTCCCACTCCCGCAACGTCGTGAACCCTTCGCACTGCGGGTGCACGCCGAGCTCCTCGTCGTAGGGGATGTGCACGGCGTCGGCGGCGTCGCGCCACGCCGCGGTCTCCTCGGTGTCCACGCCGAGTTCGGCGGCGGCGTCGGGGTGGCGGGAGCACGCGTCGGCGGCGACCCGCAGATTGGCCGCGGCCATCAGGTTGGTGAACACGTTGTCGCGGACCACCGCGGTGTACTCGTCGGGTCCGGTGACCCCGTCGATGCGCCAGGCGCCGTAGCGGTCATGGTGGCCCAGGGACCGCCACATCCGCGCGGTCTCCACCAGAACGTCCAGCCCGCAACCCTTTTCGAGGGAATCATCTCCGGTCACCACGCGATAGCGTTCGAACGCCAGCGCGATGTCGGCGTTGACGTGAAAGGCGGCCGTGCCTGCGGGCCAATAGCCCGAGCACTCCTCGCCCGCGATGGTCCGCCACGGAAAACTGGCGCCTTCGAGGTCCAGTTCCTTCGCGCGGTCCCGCGCGAGGTCCAGCGTCGACGCTCGCCAGCGCAGCGCGTCGGCCGCGGCGTGCGGCGCGGTGTACGTGAGCACAGGCAGCACGAATCCCTCGGTGTCCCAGAACGCGTGGCCGTCGTAACCCGTTCCGGTCAATCCTTTTCCGGCGATGGCTCGCTGCTCCGCTCGCGCGCTGGCCTGGAACACGTGGAAGAGCCCGAACCGGACCGCCTGCTGGCAATCGGCGTCACCGTCGACCTCGACATCCGCACCGTCCCAGAAGACGTCGAGGCATTCTCGCTGAACGTCCAGCAGGCCGTCCCACCCGGTGTAGCGTGCCCCCGCGATGGCTGCGGCGGCCTGATCGCGCAGCGCCGGTCGGGACCGCAAGCTCGACCAGGCGTAGGCGAGATACTTGACGATGCGGAGTCGCTCACCGGCTTTGAGCGCACACACCACCGTCGTCCTGGCCCAATCCTCCCTGGCGTCGCCGCTGACCGTCACCCGTCCCGGCGCCTCGACCTCGTGATACATCGCCGCCGACATCGTCAGTGCGGACGACCGCGTCCGGTGGATGAGCAGCGCCCCGTTCTCATCCACCTCGTGCAGTAGGGGCTCGAGCGGATTCCTCAGGACAGCCGCCACCCGGGGGTCGCCGGACGTTTCCGGCTGGTCCTCGTTGGCGACCAGCTCGGACTGCACGGTGATACGCATGCCGTCATCGACAGCCTGGACCACGTATTCGATGGCGGCCAGACCACGCTGGGCCAGCGACACCAACCGTGTCGATTCGACTCGAACCTGTTTTCCCGCAGGTGATCTCCACTCCGCGTGGCGCGTCAGCGTGCCCGCCCGCATGTCGAGGAACCGTTCGTGGGACAGTAACTCGCCGTAACGCACGTCGAACGGTTCGTCCTCGACGATCAGCCGGATGATCTTTCCGTTGGTGACGTTGACGATGGATTGGCCGTCCTCGGGATACCCGAACCCGGATTCGGCGTAGGGCAACGGCCGGATCTCGTAGAACCCGTTGAGGTAGGTGCCGGGCAGACCGTAGGGCTCCCCTTCGTCGAGATTGCCGCGAAGCCCGATGTGCCCGTTGGACAGTGCGAACAGCGACTCGGTCTGCGGCAGAAGGTCGGTGCGCAGCTCCGTTTCGCGGACGTGCCACGGTTCGACCGGGAAGGCGTCGTCGGCGATCATCATGAGGGCAACAGCTCCCCGAGGTCGGTGACGACGATGTCGGCGCCGTGCTCGCGCAGTGCGTCCGCCTGCCCGACGCGGTCGACGCCGACGACGGCGCCGAAGTGGCCCGCGTGGCCCGCGGCGACGCCGGACTGCGCATCCTCGAACACCGCGGCGTCGGCCGGGTCCACGTCGAGCAACTGCGCGGCGCGCAGGAACGTGTCGGGTGCCGGCTTGCCGTTGAGGTGTTCCTCGCGCAGCGTGACCCCGTCGACGCGGACCTCGATGTACCGGGCGAGCCCGGTGATCTCCAGGACCTGCTTGGTGTTGGCACTCGAGGACACCACCGCCCGCCGCAGGCCCGCGTCGGTGACGGCCTCGAGGAAGCGCCGCGACCCGTCGAACACCTCCACCCCGTCCTGCTCCAACGTGTGCTGGAACGCCGTGTTCTTCCGGTCGCCGAGCTCACGCACCGTCGCGTCGTCCACGTCTATGTGCCTGCTCTGCAGGAAAGACCGCACCCCGTCGTCGCGCGGCTTGCCGTCGACGTAGTCCTCGTAGTCGGCGTGCTCGTCGAACGGTGTGAAACCGTCGCCCTCGCGCTGCCGGAGGTACTCGTCGAACATCGCCTTCCAGGCCCGGCGGTGCACACTCGCGGTGTCGGTGAGCACCCCGTCGAGATCGAACAGGCAGGCGCGGATCCGATCGGGTAAGCCGAACACCCCCCTTTCTTACCCGGAGGGACGATTTTCCACGCTGTGATGGTTGGCTCCGGTATGCGCATCGGAGTGGTGTTCCCGCAAACCGAGCTGGGCGGCGACCCCGGGGCGGTGCGCGCCTTCGGCGAACGCGCCGAGGGGCTCGGGTTCGCCCACCTGCTGGCCTACGACCACGTGCTGGGGGCCGACCCCGCGGTGCATCAGGGGTGGGCCGGCCCGTACGACGTAGACACCACGTTCCACGAGCCGCTGGTGATGTTCGGTTACCTGGCCGCGCTGACGTCGACGTTGGAGCTGGTCACCGGGGTCATCATCCTGCCGCAGCGGCAGACCGCGCTGGTGGCCAAACAGGCCGCCGAGGTCGACCTGCTCAGCGGCGGACGGCTGCGGCTCGGGGTGGGGCTGGGCTGGAACGCGGTCGAGTACGAGGCCCTCGGCGAGGACTTCGGCAACCGCGGCAGACGCTCCGAGGAGCAACTGGACCTGCTCCGGCAGCTGTGGACGCAGCGGTCGGTCACCTTCGAGGGCCGGCACCACCGCGTCGTCGGCGCCGGCCTCGCTCCGCAGCCGGTGCAGCGGCCGATCCCGCTGTGGCTCGGGGCGGCGTCGCCGCGCGCCTACGCCCGCGCGGGCCGGTTCGCCGACGGATGGTTCCCGACCATGCCGCCCGGTCCGGCGCTGGAGGAGGCCCGTTCCCTCGTCGACGCGGGCGCGCGCGAGGCCGGGCGCGACCCGGCGGGCATCGGCATGGAGGGCCGCGTGCAGTGGCGGCATGACCCCGACGCGATCGCCGCCGGCGTCGATGCGTGGGCGCGCACCGGCGCGACGCACCTGTCGGTGGACCTGATGGGCGCGGGCCTGCGCACCGTCGACCAGCATCTGGCCGCGCTCGAGGCGGTGGCCGGCGCGGCCGGTGTGACCGCTTAGCCGAGCCCGAACATCGCCCGCAGGTCGGCGGAGCGGAACACGATCATCGCGAGCAGCAGCACCAGGATCACCGCGCTGGCGCCGGCCTGCACGGCCACCCGGCTGGTGCGCGGGGCGTAGGCGTAGGCCGCGGCGACGGCGGCGCCGGTCACCAGTCCGCCGATGTGACCCTGCCAGCTGATGTTCTGCGAGCTGATCAGCGGGAAGACGAACGTGAACGCGAGGTTCAGCACGATCACGGCCATCACGCCGCGGACGTCCATGTTGAGGCGCTTGCCCACCACGAATGTCGCGCCGAACAGCCCGAACACAGCTCCGGAGGCTCCGGCGGTCAGCGCGTTGAGTGTCAGCAGGTAGGCGAGCGCGGAGCCGCCCAGGGCGCTGAGCAGGTACAGCGCGCTGAACCGCAGCCGACCCAGCGCGGCCTCCAGCGGCGGGCCCACGAAGTACAGCGCCAGCATGTTGAACGCGATGTGGGTGACGCCGAAGTGCAGGAACGCCGAGGTCACCAGCCGGTACCACTCACCGTCGGCGACCGCGGGCGGCCACAGGGCGAGCGCCCGCTGGGTGCCGGGGATCGCCATCTGCAGCGCGAACATCGCGACGTTGAGCCCGATCAGCGTGTAGGTGACGACGGGCGTCCTGGACCGGCCCTGCACCGCCCCGAACGGGGTGGTGGCCTGGCGCACGGAACGGGCGCCCTCGTTGACGCACTCCGCGCACTGGTGCCCGACGGCGGCGTCGTGCATGCACTCGCCGCAGATGTAGCGGTTGCAGCGCGTGCAGCGAACGTACGTCGGCCGGTCGGGGTGCCGGTAGCAGGCCGGGGCCTGCTGCGGGGGCGTCGGATAGCCCGGCGGGTAACTCACAGGGTTCCGAACAGCTCGAGGTGGTTGCCGTCGGGATCGGCGACGAACATGAAGCCCATCCCCGGGACCGGCGCGAACTCCGTCACCGGCTCGACGATCTCGTAGGGCGACGCCTCGAACGCCTCGGCGACGGCGCGCAGCCCGTTGACCCCGATCGTGAAGTACCGCAACCCGGCCTGCGCGCGGCCGCCTCCGGGGACCGCCGGCGCGGGGGCGGTGGTGTAGGTGACGAGTTTGATGACGCTGTTGCCGAGCGTGTAGCGACGCTGCGAGCCACCCTCGAACGCGATCTCACCCTGCGGCTCGAGTTCGAGGAATCCTTCGTAGAACGCCGTCATCGCGTCGAGGTTCGTGGTCACGAGGCCCACCTCGATGCCGGGCATGAGCAGATCCAGCTTCACGCCACCAAGTTAGCCGTCGGCGGCGACTCCGTCCCATGTCTGGTCCCAGTGGTCGACGGCGACCACGTCCCGCAACGGGCGGCGCCGCAGCGGGCCGTGTCGGCCCTTCGGCCAGCCGACCACGACGTGACCCGCGAGCATCCAGTCCGCCGGCACTCCGACGGCCTCGCGGAGCAGCGGCTCGCCGTCGTAGGAGGCCCAGCTGGTCGGGCAGGCGCCGAGGCCCTGCGCGCGGGCGGCGAGCAGGAAGTTCTGCATCGCCGGGAAGATCGACCCGCCCAGCAGCAGCTCCGAGGCCGTCGGGAAGCGCTTCTGGGTGAACAGCACCGAGGTGAACTCGCCGGCGCGGTCGTGGAGCTCGTAGGTGGCCCGGTCGTTGCGGGCCCGCGGACTGCGATCGTCCGGCGCGGGGCGTCGCATGCCGTAGACGGGCTCGATGACCGACAGGGCGTGCGCGGCGGCCCGGGCCACGACGGCGCGCTGCTCGGGGCTGCGCAGCACGACGAACCGCCACGCCTGGGCGTTGGCGCCCGAGGGCGCCCACGTCGCCGCCTGCAGGCAGCGACGCAGCGTCGCATCGTCGACGGGTTCGTCGGTGAAGCGCCGGAGGGTGCGGGCGGTGGACATCGCCGTCCACACATCGGTCGTCTCAGCGTGCACCCCGTGAACTTATCGGGCCCCGCACATAACGATTCGGACACAACCGACATCACGATTATCTAAGGAAAAGCCGCCGACTGTGAGAAAACTCAGCCGATGCCCAAGTCACCGGGCCGCGGAACGCCGTTTCGGGCCTGGATTGAGGCCGATGTCACGCCCGCAAAGCGTAACGCCCGCAGCGCTGTTGGTGTCCGCCCGGCTCGTCGGGTTTGACCCTGTCCGATCGCGGCTACCGTGGATTTCGGGTGGGGGACAGCAGTAACCGTTTTCGAGAATCCGTAAGGAACCAAACCAAATGAATTCCAGTGCTATCAGCGTGCGCAAGAACCTGGCCCGCGTCGGGGCGGCATGTGTGTTCGGCGGCCTGGCCGTGGCGACCGTGGCAGCGCCCGTCGCGTCGGCCGCTCCCGCCGAGCAGTGCAGCGCCAGCCAGGTGGCCGGCACCGTCGGGACGGCGACCACCGCCGCGCGTCAGTACCTCGACAGCCACCCGGGCGCCAACCAGGCCGTCACCGCGGCGATGAACCAGCCCCGTCCGGAGGCCGAGGCCAACCTGCGCGGCTACTTCACCGCCAACCCGGGCGAGTACTACGACCTGCGCGGCATCCTGGCGCCCATCGGCGACACCCAGCGCGCCTGCAACATCAACGTTCTGCCCGGCGATCTGCAGTCGGCCTACAACGCCTTCATGGCCGGCTGATTACACCGAGATCGACCGTGATGCGGCGGCGGGTTCACTCCCGCCGCCGCTGCACTTAGACTGACTTCCTATGAGGCCGGGTCCCATGAGATCGATGCGCACCGCCACCGTGGCCGTGGCGCTGGCGTGCTCCTGCGTCGTGTCGCCCGTGGCGCAGGCCCAGCCGGCGTCGCCGACGCCCGCGCCGGGGCCCGCTCCGGCGGAACTCAAGACCACGATCGACGCCGACGGCTCGTACGCCGTGGGTAAGGACATTGCCCCCGGGGTGTACCAGTCGGCCGGACCGGTCGACGGCGGGGCCTGCTACTGGAAGCGCGCCGCGGGCGACAAGCTCGTGGACAACGCGCTGACCAAGAAGCCGGCGTTCGTCCAGATCGAGGCGACCGACACGTCCTTCACCACCAGCGACTGCCAGGCCTGGCAGCTCACCAACGCGCCGATGCCCCCGCAGCCGGGGCCGGGCGACCTCCTCGGAGCGCTGACCCAGGCCATCGGCAGCGGCATGTTCAACGGAGGACCTCGCTGAGTTCAGCGACGGCAGGCCGGATCGCTGTCGCCGACGACCTCGACGCGGTCACGTCGGTCGCCGCCGAGGACCACGCCGGTGTCGACCCGGCCGCAGTGGAGCGCATCTGGCAGGCCGCCCGGCGCTGGTACGCGGCGGGCATGCACCCGGCGATCCAGGTGTGTGTGCGCCGCGAAGGCCGCATCGTGCTGGACCGGGCCATCGGGCACGCCCGAGGTAACGGACCGGCCGACCTGCCGGAGTCGGAGAAGGTGGTGGTCGGCACCGACACCCCGTTCTGCGTGTACTCGACGGCCAAGGCCATCACCACGACCGTCGCGCACATGCTCGTCGAACGCGGCGTCTTCTCCCTCGACGACCGGGTGTGCGACTACCTGCCCGGCTACACCAGCCACGGCAAGGACCGCACCACCATCCGGCACGTGATGACGCACAGCGCCGGCGTGCCGTTCGCCACCGGACCGCGCCCCGATCTCAAGCGCATGGACGACAGCGAGTACACGCGCGAGATGCTCGGCCGGATGAAGCCGGTGTATCCGCCCGGGCTGGTCCACATCTACCACGGCGTCACGTGGGGGCCGCTGATGCGCGAGATCATCAACGCCGCCACCGGCCGCAACATCCGCGACATCCTGCACGACGAGATCCTGGGCCCGCTGGGTTTCCGCTGGACCAATTACGGCGTTGCACCGCAGGATGTTCCGCTGGTCGCGGCCAGCCACGTCACCGGCAAGCCGCTGCCCGCCCCGATCGCCAAGGCGTTCAAGACCGCGGTCGGTGGCACGCCGCAACAGATCATCCCGTTCTCCAACACACCGGCCTTCCTCACCGGCGTCATCCCGTCGTCGAACACCGTGTCCAACGCCCACGAACTCTCTCGGTTCGCCGAGATCCTCTGCCGCGGAGGTGAACTCGACGGTGTCCGGGTGATGTCGGCCGAGACGTTGCGCGCCGCCACCGCCGAGGCGCGGCGGCTGCGCCCCGACCTGGCGACCGGTATGGCGCCGATGCGATGGGGCACCGGATACATGTTGGGCTCCAGACGGTTCGGGCCGTTCGGGCGGGACGCGGCCGGCGCGTTCGGACACACCGGGCTGACGCACATCGCGATGTGGGCCGACCCCACCCGCGCACTGTCGGTCGCGGTGGTCAGCAGCGGCAAGCCGGGCGGCCACCGCGAGGCGAAACGCTATCCGCAGCTGCTGGACCGGATCAACGCCGAGATGCCTCGCGTCTGAGTCAGCGTGAGCGTGCCCTTGCGGAAGGCAACATCATCCGTAGCTACTGCACCCACGCGCGCAACTCGGTGACCGCGAGGTGGGCCGCGCGGCCGATCGCGGCATCCACGTTCGGCAAGAACACATCCGAACGTGCCGCGCGAGTGAAGACCGACACCGCGATCGGAACCTCTCCGGGTATCTCCACAACAGCCGCCTCGTTGCGGATCGGGCCGACGGTTCCGGTCTTACCGGCCACCACCACGTCGGCGAACGGAAAGGCCGAACGGATCCTATGTGGCCAGATTTGTTGGGCGAGCAATGTTCTCATCATGTGACAGCTACCCGGCGAGGCGACCGCATCAGTCCAGATTCCACTCAACACGGCATTGATGTCCGCCGCACTGGTGGCTGTCGTGTATGCCGGGTCGAACGCTGCGGTCTGGTGAATGGTGCTGTTGCTGGCCAGTAGACCGACCGCCTCCTCCAGCGTCAGGGCCCCCGAGTCGCGAACAATCTGACGCTGCAGCGCCGCGGTTCCACCGATCACGCGCGTGCAGGTGAGCCTGAGGTCGCTGATCACTTCCTCGACCGCGGCGAGGCCGAGGGCACCGAGAATGATGTCGGACGCGGCGTTGTCCGACAGTGTGATCATCAGCCTGGCGAGGTCCAGCCACGACAGCGTCACCGGATCGCTGAACAGGCTGAGACCTGTGGGCCCTGGTGTGCAGTCCCCGGGCACCACTCGAACCGTGTCGTGCGCGTCGAGTGCTCCCGCATCGAACGCACGTCCCAGCGCAACCAGGACGATCACCTTGTACACCGACGCGGCGACCACCGGATCCGCTCCGCCGACGTCCACGACGGGGCCCGTACGGCCGATGGGCTCTGCCTGCAGCCAGCCCTGGCATCCCGCGTCGACGAACACATCGCCGATCCGACCAACCACGTCGTTCATTGTCTGGTTCGCAACAACTCTCGGTCCACCGCGTGGATCAGCTCAGTCAGCTTGCGACCGGGCGCGGTGACGATTCGCACACGCAGCGAGACATCGTCGACGAGCATCCGACGGTGGAAGGTGCCGGCGTGCACCGTCGCCGTCGGTGTGGCGAGGCCGAAGCACTGCCCCGCGGCCACCGCGGCGCTCACGTCTCGGTGTGTCGACGCCGCCCGATGATCCATGTCGAGTCCGCGCCGGCGCAACGCATCGATCAGCAGATCGTGGGCCGGTGGGTTGTCATCCCGGGGCGCCGCGGCCAGAGCCAGCCCGCGCAACATCGGGACCCGGGGGTTCGTTGCCTCAGCCGCACGGTGCCCGGCGGGCAGTACCACGTTGCGATGCAGCGTGATCACGGGCCCGGCGTCCAATTCTGCGACCACCACGGGGTGCGCCACCACCGCAACGTCCAGGCTGCCGCGGCGCAGGTCGGTCAGCAGACCCGTGGTGCCCTTGGTGACGGTGGTCAATGGCGCCCCGCTGTCCCCGAGCGCTGCGCGTAGCGCCCGGGTGCATCGAGCCAGGAGCTCGTCGTCGAGTTGCGGGATGACGCCCCAGCGCACGCCGCGGAGACTGCCGTACAGCTCTGCGGCGTCGGAGAGCAGCCGAGTCGAGTCGTCGACGATCAACCGAGCCCGCGGCAGCAACGCGGCACCGGCGTCGGTCAGCGTGGCGCCGGCCGGGGTGCGCTCGACAAGCTCCAGGCCGAGGTGACGTTCCAGACGGCGTAACCCCTGGGAGACCGGCGGCTGGGTGACGCCGAGACTGGCGGCGGCATGACCGAAGTGCCGATGTTCGGCCACGGCCACGAAGTAGCGCAGGTGTCGAATCAGATCCACCCGTCGATCCAACACGACGTGGACGTGGAAGCCGGATCACCCGGTCTGCGAGTCGTCGTCCCGAAAACGTTCGGACCACATGCGGTGATTCATGTCGGCTATCGGCGCCGCCGGCCCACGGAATTGGCGACGACCCGAGCATCCGTGTTTCGGTTTCGCCATGAACGTCCCTCTTACCCGACGCCAAGCGCTGGCCGGATTGGCCGGCACGGTCGCGGTGCTGGCGGTGAACTCCCGCGCCGCGGCGACACCGGTCCCGGACGACACCCCCACGCTCGATCTCACTGCTGTCGAAGACCGCACAGGCGCCCGGATCGGTCTGTACGCAATGGAACTCGGCTCCGGTGCCGCCCTGGCACACCGCGCCGCCGAGCGCTTCGCGATGTGCTCGACGTTCAAGACATACGCGGTGGCACGAGTTATGCAACTGGCGGAATCCGGACACCAGCCACTCGATGCTTCCCTACCGGTCGTGGATGCCGACATCGTCGAGAACTCCCCGGTCACCAGTGCGCGCGTCGGCGGCTCGATGACGGTCGAGGAAGTCTGTGCCGCGGCCTTGATACGGTCCGACAACACGGCAGGCAACCTGCTGCTGCGCCGTATCGGCGGACCGCCGGCGATCACCGCATTCGCCCGCAGCGTCGGCGACAACGAGAGCAGGCTGGACCGGTGGGAGACCGAACTCAACACGGCGCTACCCGGGGATCTCCGCGATACCACCACGGCGAGGGCGCTCGCCTCGGGCTACCGGGAGGTGCTGACCGGTTCGGCTCTCACAGACGCCGCGCGCAATCGGATGCTGGGTTGGATGGCAGCGAACGAGACATCTCAGAAACGTTTTCGCGCGGGACTTCCCGGTGGCTGGACGAGTGCCGACAAGACCGGCGCAGGAGACTTCGGCTCCACCAACGACGCCGGGTTGCTCATCGGTCCGGAAGGGCAACGGATCGCCATAGCCGTTCTCACGCGATCCAGAGATGACCGGCCTGATGCAGAGCCGTTCAACGACGCGATTGCCGAGGCGGTCCGACTCGCAATAGCCAGATTTCGGCGGCGATAGGGGGTACAGGGGCTCAACCCTCGTACCTCGCGGCTCGATCGTCGTTCGGCATGGGTGTGACTGCCGGCCTGATCCCCCGGTAGATCCCCCGCGCCACGATCCAGGGCATCAGCACCCGCTCGAAGGACCACGCCGGGAACCGGAATGCGCGGCCGTTGGGGGCGAACACCTCGAGCCCGTCGGGCTGGATGCCCAGCACCGATCCCCACCGCCGCGTCGGCGCGCGGTAGGCCTTGAGCGTGCCGCCGTCGAAGAACGCCTGCACGTTGCGGGCCAGCAGGCCGTCGGCGCGGTTGCGCGCCGAACTGCGCAGCGGGTCGGTGGCCGCCACGTCGCCGATCGCGAACACCTCGGGATGCCCGGGCACCTGCAGCGTCGGCGTGACGCGGACGAAGCCGTTCTCGTCGAGCACCTCGGCGGGCAGCCATCCGGTGTTCGGGGCCACCCGGCCGATCGCCCACAGCACCGCATCCGCGGTGGCCGGGGGCTGGCCGGTGTTCCAGTGCACCGGCTCGCTGGTCAGCGCGGCGGGGGTGAACCCGGGCCCCAGGTCGGCCCGGTGCCCAGGATGCAGGCCGACACCCGCGTCGATCAGCCTGCGTTGCACCGTCTTCCACGTCCGCGGATGATGCCCGACCAGCGCGCGCTCCCCCGGGTAGTACAGGTCCACCCGCGTCCCGGGCCAGGTGGTGGCGATCTGCGCGGCGCTGCTGACCGCCGCGGCGCCGCCCCCGACGACGATCACCGACCGGGCGGCGGCGAGCCGGTCGTGCGGGTCACGAAGATCGGCATCGATCTCGTCGGCGCCCTGCAGCGCAGGGGTGCGCCAGAAGCCGTTGCGCACCCCGGTGGCGATCACCAACGCGTCGTAGGGCACCTGCTGTGCCGACCCGTCGGCGAGTTCGACCAGCACGCAGCGTGATTCGAGATCCAGACCGGTCAGCGTACCGTGCACGGTGGTGACCCCGTCCAGCCCGCGGAACCGGCCGAACGGAATCCAGTTGTGCCGCGCCCACTCCTGCGGCCGGGCCAGCCGCCAGCCCAGCTCCTGACCGCTGACCAGACCCGGCTTGCTGGAGATCCCGGTGACCTGCGCGTGGCGGGCCAGCTTGATCGCGGTGAGCACCCCGGTATCGCCGAGGCCGGCGACCACCACCCGTGTCACGCGCGCACCTTCGCCGGCGGCCGGGGCACGAAGCGGGACACCCGGTCGACGACGGCCTGATAGCCGGGCCGGCGTTCCAGGCTGCGCTGCTCCATCATCGGGATGCTCGCCCCGAGGAACATCGCCAGCATCGCCGCCGCGCCCGCGAACAGCCACCACGCCGTCGGTGCGGCGGCCAGCCCGAACAGGGCCAGCGCGAACCAGAAGCCGAACTCCCCGAAGTAATTCGGGTGCCGCGACCACGCCCACAGGCCGCGGTCCATCACCTCGCCCGGTTTGCGCTCGCGCACGAACCGGTGCATCTGCGCGTCGGCGGCGAATTCCAAGGCCACCGCGGCCATTCCGAGCACGAACGCGACGATGCTCAGCCACACCAGGCCGCGGCCCGGCGTCGTCACCGCGACGTAGACCGGCACCATGCCGAGGAACACCTGCAACGTCGGGATCAGGTGGATGGCCACCAGATCGACCACGGCCTCCCAGCGGCCCGCCCGCTCGCGGAACATCGGGTAGCGCCAATCCTCGTGGTGCAGACCGGGAAACGCATACACCCAATTGCCGGTGAGCCGCACCGCCCAGACGACCACCAGCACCGCGACCAGCCAGCACCGCAGTGGGTCACCGTCGCCCTGACTCCACCAGTAGACGAGCAGCAGCGGCGGGATGACGCTCCAATACGCGTCGTAGAAACTGGAATTGCCGTAGGCCCGGCTGAAGGCGAACACCACGAGGGTGGCCAGCACGTCGGCGATCAGCGTGTCCAGCCAGAGCCGGCCGGTGTCGGGACCCCACACCAGCCAGGCCGCCCCGACGGCGACGGCCAGCACGTAGGCCACGACGACGATCGTCAACGAGCGCGTCTTGCTCACCGGGGTCACCCTAGCCGGACGCGGAACGTCGTCGGCCAGTACTTGCCGGTCAGCAGGAACTCGTCGCCGGAGACGTGGGCGATGCCGTTGAGCACCTGCGCCGTCGGCGGGATACCCCGCGCCCGCAGTCCCTTCGCGTCCACGACGAGGTCGACGGCCCCGGTCGCGGGGTCGATCCGCACGATGGTGTCGGTGGGCCACACGTTGGCCCACACCCGGTCCCCGACGCACTCGAGTTCGTTGAGGCCCGTCACCGGCCGGCCGTCGCGGGTCACGTCGACCCCGCCGGTCTCGGTCAGGTCCGCCGGACTCTGGAAGCGCAGCCGGGCGGTGCCGTCGCTGCGGATCAGCCGGTCGCCGTCGCGGCACAGCCCCCAGCCCTGTGGATTCAGCGGGACCTGCCGGATCGGGGTCAGTGTCGCGCGGTCCCACTCGACGGCCACGCCGTCGGTGTAGGTGAGCTGCCAGATGCGGTCCCCGACCACGGTGACCCCCTCGCCGAAGAACGGGCCGGGCATGTCGACGGCGCGTCGCACGGCACCGGTGTCCGGATCGAGTGTGCGGAGCTGCGAGGTGCCCACCTCTCCGGTGCCCTCGTAGAGCACGCCGCCGTCGATCTCGAAGCCTTCGGTGAAGGCCATCGGATCGTGCGGCATCTCGCCGAGGACGACGGGCTCGACGACAGGCACCGCGGTGGTGGGGACCCCGGGTTCCGGGTCGGGCTGGGCCTGCGCGCCGGGGACGACGGTCGCGACCGCCAGGACGGCCAGCGCGAGCCCGGCCCATTTCTGCCGTCTGGTCATACCGACGTTCTACCGTGCGACGATGGCCCGGTGAAAGCGGTCAGTTGTGTGCACGGCTCCCTCGACGTGGTCGACCTGCCCGATCCGGCGCCCGCGGAGGGCCAGCTGGTGCTCGACGTGCTGCGCTGCGGTATCTGCGGATCGGACCTGCACGCCAGGAATCACGCCGACGAGCTCACCGAGGTGATGGCCGAAGGCGGCTACACCGACTTCATGCGCAGCGACACCCCGGTGGTGATGGGCCACGAATTCAGCGGCGTGGTCGCCGAGCGGGGACCCAAGGTGGGCAAGGAGTTCGCGCCGGGCACCACGGTGGTGTCGTTCCCGCTGCTCCGGGCGCACGGCGGGGTCCACCTGACGGGCCTGTCGCCGCTGGCGCCGGGCGCCTACGCCCAGCGGGTGCTGGCCGAGGCGGCGATGACGTTCGCCGTGCCCAACGGCTTGGATCCGGCGACGGCCGCGCTGACCGAACCGATGTCGGTGGCCTACCACGCGGTGCGGCGCAGCGAGATCTCCGGTAGGGACGTCGCGATCGTGCTGGGCTGCGGGCCCGTCGGCCTCGCCGTGATCTGCCATCTCAAGACCCGGGGCGTGCGCACGATCGTCGCCAGCGACTTCTCCCCCGGCCGGCGCGCGCTGGCCACCCGCTGCGGCGCCGACATCGTCGTCGACCCCGCGGTCGACTCGCCGTACGAGGCGGTGCCCGCCAAGCAACGCGGGCTGACCGCCCTGCCCGCGCTGTACGAACTCGGCGTGGGATCCATGGAGAAGTTGCGCAAGGTGCCCGGCTGGTCGCACGTCTACCGGGTGGCCGACCGCCTCGGCGGCACGGCGCCGAAGCGGCCGGTGATCTTCGAGTGCGTGGGGGTGCCCGGCATGATCGACGGGATCATCAGAGCGGCCCCGCTCGCGTCGCGGATCATCGTCGTCGGCGTCTGTATGGGCGAGGACCGGATCCAGCCCGCCGTCGCCATCGGCAAGGAGGTCGACATCCGGTTCGCGTTCGGCTACACGCCGCTGGAGTTCCGCGACACCCTGCACATGCTGGCCGACGGCAAGCTCGACGCCTCGGCACTGGTGACCGGCACGGTCGGACTCGACGGCGTCGCGGCGGCCTTCGACGCCCTCGGCGATCCCGAGACGCACGCCAAGATCCTCATCGACCCGGCCAGCGCCGCCGTCACCCCCTGACGCGTCAGAGCGGGAGCGCCTCGTTGGCCGAGTCCAGGTGTTCCACCGTGGTGAACACCAGTTCGGTGTCGCCGACGTTCTCGATGTCGTGGAGCAGGTACTCCCCCGCGGCGAAGTGGAAGTGCCGGGTCTCGCCGGCGCCGTAGGACACCTCGCGGGTGGTGCCGTCGGAGGTGTGCTGCCTGCTGCGCCCGGCGTTGACCGCCGTCCAGAAGTAGTCCAGCACGTGCCGGTGGGCGTGCCACCGCTCACCGGGCGCGAGCCGGATCTCCCACACCCGGACCCGGTCGTTCTCGCTGAGCAGCCGTGAGCCGACGTGTCCGTCGTGGGCGTGCGTGGCGAACTCGGCCCGCAGCTCGTCGCTCCAGCCGTCGAAGTCGGTGCCCACCAGGGTGCCGGCCAGCGGCGCGTCGGTCAGGAAGTCTCGGGTACTGGTCATCATCTCTCCTCGAGGGGTTATCGGCCCGGGCCGTACAGGCCGAACCGGTTGTCGGGGTCGCCGGGCACCCAGGTGCAGTCGACCTGCGAACGGGTGCCCATCTCCTTGACGCGCCGCAGCAGCCGCTGGGCGAGCTCCAGCTGGCCGGGCTCCCATTTGGCCAGCGCTTCGGCGATGTCGGCGCTGTCGGACAGCGCGTCGTACAGCGCCCACGCGTTCGCCGCGGCCTTGGCCGTGCCGGCCGCCGCGTGCGGGCGCGCCGCGCTGGCGGCGTCGCCGACGAGCGCCACCCGCCCCATCGCCATCTGGGAGGCGCCCACGTCGTAGACGGCCTGCAGGTACGGCGCCTCGGTGCGCAGCACCACCTCGGCCGCTGCGGGTGCGAGCACTTCTGTTGCTGCCGAGCGCATCTCGTCGATGAACCGGTCCTGCACCTGCCCGGGATGCAGTGACACCCCGGCGACGAACCCGCGCTTGTCGGTCATCAGCTCGTCGAGCTGGTGACCTTCGGGCACATTGCGGTACCAGACGTAGTTGAGCAGCCGTTCCCCGACGCGCAGGCCGCCACCGGGAGCCGGGATCGGGTAGACATTGATGTGCGTGTGCGGCCCGACGCTGTAGGTGATCGAGTCGTGCAGCAACTCGAACGTCTCCGGGGACACCTCACGCTCGGGCACGGTGCCGCGCCAGCCGACGTAGCCCGAGTACTCCAACGTCGATCCCGGCGCGATGCGCCGCCGACTCGGCGAGCCGATGCCGTCGGCGAACACCACCAGGTCGGCGGTCTCCCGCCGGCCGGAGGCGAACCGGACCTGCACGGAGTCGGCGTCCTGGTCGAACCCGGCGGCGTACTCGCCCAGGTGGTAGTGCCCGGTGCCTGCCCAACGATCGAAGTCGGCGAGCAGCGCGCGATAGAACGTGCCCCACGACGTGTAGCTCCACGGCGCGTTCTCGCGGTGCAGCAGCGCGTTGTCCTGGCCCAGGTACTGGACGTAATGCGTTGACGTACTGACCGTTTCGGGGTGCTGGTCACTGCACTCGGTGAACCACCGCAGGGTGTCGGGCTGCAGCACGATGCCGCCGCCGCGCCCGTCGAGGTCGGTCGGGGTGCGTTCGTAGACGTCGACGTCGAAGCCGAGGCGCCGCAGCAGCAGCGCGGCGGTCAGCCCGCCGATCGATCCGCCGATCACGAGCGCCCGGTGACCGCTCCACGTGTGCTTGTCGGTCTCACTCATCGTTCTCTCCTGTGTCGAGCCCGAGGAACGCCCGGGCGTTGGCCTCCAGTGCGGCGTCGTCGATGCCCGCCGCGTGCGGGAGCTGCAGAGGGTCGGGGGTGCCCATGTCGAACGGGTAGTCGCTGCCGCACATCAGCCGACCCGGATCCGCCTGCGCGCGCAGCAGATTCAGCGTGGGCACGTCGTGCGTGAGCGTGTCGAACCACAACTCGCCGAACATCTGTCGCGGCGGGCGGGTCCCGGTGCCACGCACGTCGGCCCGCTGCTGCCAGCCGTGCTCCCAGCGCCCGACCAACGCGGGCGCGCAGCCACCGCCGTGCACCAGGCAGATCCGCAGCGACGGGTAGTCGTCGAGGACGCCACCGAGGGTCAGAGCGGCTGCCGCGGTGGCGGATTCGACGGGGTTGCCGATCAGGTTGGCCAGGTAGTGCGACGACCATTCGGGCCGCGGCAGCTGCATCGGGTGCACCAGCACCGCGAGGCCGAGTTCTGCGGCAGAACCGAGGATCTCGCGCATCGGTGCGACGTCGAACGACGTGGTGCCCAGCAGTGGCGGTACCGCGATGCCGCGGATCGTCTCGGTGCCGGCGAGTGCCTCCATCTGCTTGCGGGCGGCCGCCGGGTCATGCAGGGACACCAGGCCGAGACCGATCAGCCGGCCGCCGCTGTCGCGGCCGATTTTGTCCAGGTCGTCGTTGAACGTTCCGACGAACTCGTCGATCCCGTCGGCCTCGGCGACCGGGAACGCGAACGGCGGCGCGGACAGCACGCGGGCGCCCAGGCCGGCGGCGTCGGTGTCGGCGAGCACCCGGGTCACGTCGCTCATCGCCTCGGTCCGGATGGACAGCGGGAGGTCGCCGAGGTGCAGTTCCCCGTGGTGGTCGCGCAGCGGCGGCAGCGGGGAGCCGGGCGCGAGCCCGAACAGGTGCTGCGGCAACCAGTGTGCGTGGACGTCGATCGGTCCGGGGCGCAGGCTCATGCCGCGGATCCCATCGCCTCGAGCGCCTCGAACCGCGCCAGCACCTCGGCCTGCAGGATCGCCACCGCCGGATCGGAGGCGCGGCGCGGGCGGGGCAGGTCGACGTCGATGATCTCGTGCACCCGGCCGCCGGGGGCGAGCACCACGATGCGGTCGGACAGCTGCACCGCCTCGGTGACGTCGTGCGTGACGAACATGACCGTGCGGCGCGACTCGAGCCAGATCCGCTCGAGATGCTCGCGCAGCGTGCGGGACGTCATCGCGTCGAGGTGGCTGAAGGGTTCGTCCATCAGCAGCACGTCGGGTTCGACGGCGAACGCGCGGGCGATGCCGATGCGCTGCTGCTGTCCGCCGGAGAGCTGCGCCGGGAACCGGTCGGCGCAGTGGCTGAGCCCGACCAGGTCGAGGTAGTGCCGGGCCCGGTCCTGCCAGCCGTCGCGCTCGTGTTGGACGAAACCGAGGTTGGCCATCACGGTGCGCCAGGGCAGCAGCCGCGGGTCCTGGAACACGTAGCCGACGCGAGCGTCGCGCGCTCCGGCGCGCAGCGCCACCGTGCCGGAGGTGTGCGTCTCGATGCCGGACACGATGTTGAGCAGCGTGGTCTTGCCGCTGCCCGACGGGCCGACCACGGAGACGAACGTCTCCCCGGATATGGTCAGGTCGACCTCGTCGATCACCCGGGTGACGGCGCCGCGGCGGTCGGTGAATTCCTTGACCAGACTCTGGATTTCGATGGAAGCCATGGGTTGTCTCGCTTTCTAGACGGTGCGCCAGCGGGTGGCGTAGCGCTCGATGGGGCCGAGGATCAGCAGGTCGGCGACGACCAGCAGCAGGATGAACACCAGCACCCAGGCCAGGAAGCCGTCGAGCTGGTTGGCGTCGTACCAGTAGCGGGCCCGCCAGCCCACCCCCGAGGTGGAGCCGAACCACTCCGCGAGCAGCAGCCCGTTCCAGGCGCTCATGATCGCGAAGCGCACCGCGGCCACCGTGGAGCCGGCGACGGCCGGGGCGACGATCTCGCGCAGCACCCGTTGCCGCGACACCCCGAACGACCGCGCCATCAGCACCAGGTCGGCGGGCACCGCGCGGGTGGCCTTGGCGATGTTGACCACCACGAACGGCAGGCCCGACAGGAACACGGTGACCACCGGGGTGAGCCAGCCGAAGCCGAACCACATCGTGGTCAGCAGCGCCCAGATGACCGCGGGGATCGCCAGGCCGGCGGCGGTCAGGTCGGAGAACGCCAGATCGGCCAGCCGGGACAGGCCCATCAGCACACCGATTGCCGCGCCCACCACCAGCGCGGCGGCCAGGCCGAGCACGAACCGGTTCATGCTGATCGCCAGGTTGCCCCACAGTTCCCCGAGGGCGGCCTCGGAGCCCAGCCGGGCCACCGACTCCGTCAGCGAGGGCACCCGGTTGCCGAAGACCACCGCCAGCTGCCAGGCGGCCAGGATGGTGGCGACGGCGGCCAGAACAGCGGTGGCCGAACGGGTCTGGCCCTTCAGCTGGTGTCGCCACGCCTGCGCAGCGGTCACGGTGGTCATACGAGTTCCTTCCGCCAGGCGAAGAAGCGGTTCTCCAACGCGGCCAGGCCGCGTTCGATCAGCACCATCGCGATGATGAAGAGCGCGGTCCACGCGAGCATGTCGTCGACGCGGAATTCCTGGTAGGCCTTGCGGATCATGAAGCCGACGCCGCTGCTGGCGCCGAACACCTCCGTCAGCGCCTCCACCTTCCACGCCATCGCGAAGCCGTACCGGACGCCGGCGAAGACGAACGTCGTCACGGCCGGCAGGTACAGGTGCCGCAGCACGTCGGTGCGACTGCGCCCGAAGGCGTGGCACATCGACAGCAGCTTGCCGTCCACCGACCGCACACCCTCGGCGACGTTGATCGCGATGAACGGTAGCGCCACCAGCGCTGAGACCACGATGGGTCCGCCGGCGCCGACGCCGAAGATCAGCAGCCCGAACACCGCGTAGGTCAGCCCCGGCATGTTGCCGAGCACGAACAGCGGCAGCGAGAAGTAGGACGTCATGAATGTCGAACGCCCCATGGCGAATCCGATCACCAGACCGCCCGCCATCGCGATCGCGAAGCCGGCGGCGATCTTGGCGATGCTGGCCGTGAAGTTGGTCAGCGCCTCACCGGAGGCGACGATCGCGACCACCTGCTCGGCCACGCCGGCCGGCCGGGGGACGATCGGATCGTCGATCCAGGCGGCGACGGCCGCCCAGCCCGCGAGGGCCAGCAGCAGCGCGGCGCCCGACGCCAGCCACCGCACCGTGGCGACGGAGCCTCGGCGGGCACGGCGTCCGGCGGGTGCCGGCGCGGTCCGCGTATCCGGCAGGGCGACGGTCTGGGTCACGGCTGGACTCCTTGGGTCGGCAGGAACTTCGGATCGGTGATGTCGTCGCCGATGACGCCGGTTTCCCGCATCAGGTCGAAGATCGAGCTCTCGTCCTCGGCCCACTGCGGGTCGAAGCGGACCTCGTCGACCACCCAGTCATGTTCGGCGACATAAGCTTTCATGAACGCGATGTCCTCGGGCGTGGCGACCGCGAAGTGCTGGGGATAGCGTTCGATCATCTCGTCGCGGTGCGCCTGCCATTCGGCCAGGCCGCGGTCCCACAGGTCGAGGAAGGCCGACACCTCGGCCGGGTGTGCGTCCACCCAGTCCTTGCGGGCGACGAACACGTTGCCCATCGGGCCGTCGTGGCCGGGCGCCTCGAGCTCGGCGAACAGGTCGGCCGAGGACTTCCCGTCGTAGAGCGGGCGCACCGAGCCGTCCCGCAGTTCGCGGGCGGACAGGTCGGGGTAGCAGATGCAGGCGTCGATCTCGCCGCGCGCCAACAGGTTCGACAGGTTCTGGATGTCGGCGACGATCACGTCGAAGTCGCCGTCGACGAGGTTCATGTCGTGCATCCGTTTGACCAGCGCGCTCCACACGAGCGTGCCCGACACCGTGGTGAACACCCCGAGGCGTTTGCCCCGCAGATCCGCCAGGGACTGGGCGGGATCGTCGGCGCGGACCAGGATGCGGCTGCGTTCGGCGTTGTACCGGCCGATGATCACCGTTTCGCGCCGCGTCTGCTTTTCCAGGCCGGGCACCTCGAACGAGGCGGTGGAGATGATGTCGGCGTGGCCGCCGGCGAACAGCCCGAACTCGTCCCACGTGGCGCTGGTCTCGATGCGGTAGCCGGTCTCTCGCTGCCAGGCCTCGACGACGCCGGTCTCGTTCATGTAGTCCCAGATCGGGTCGGGCGCGAACGTGAAGCGGATGACGCCGTCTTGCGCCGTGCGCGACGACGCCGGGCCGCCCAACCCGGCTGAGCACCCGGTGCTCAGGACGAGCGTCGCGATGGCGAGGACGGCGAGCGTCACCCGCCGCCAGGGTCGATTCGTGGGCCTCACCGGCTACCTCCTTGGTCTGTGACCGCGGTCACGACACTCACTGTGCGGGTGGGAGCCGATGCGATGCAATGTCTTGACAGACACACTTACTCTGATTCCTATGTCACCGACGACACAGGATGCGGCGCGGCCGCTCGAGTTCTGGCTCGGCGCGCTGGCCGACATCGGGGAAGCCGTCGGCGGCGACGAACCGGTGGCGGCGGTACTCGACCGGGTGGCGCAGACCGCGTGCACGCTGCTCGACTACGACTTCTGCGCGGTCTTCCTGCCCGATGCCTCCCGCACGGCGCTGACGATCGTCGGCTCGCACGGGCTGTCCGGCGACTACGTCGACCAGGTCAACGCCGATCGACCCATCCTGCTCGACGTGCGCGGTGAGCAGGAGGCGCCGACGAGCATCGCCTACCGCACCGGCGAGGTGGTGACCGTCGAGGACATCGACCGCATGCCCCACTTCACGTGGAGCGGCGTCGCGCACGAACAGGGCTACCGGGCGCTGATCTCGGTGCCGCTGCGGCGGGCCGGAGCCGTGGTCGGGGCGCTGAACGGTTATCTCGCTCAGCCGCACCGCTTCGACCGCGCCGAGATCGGGCTGGTGAGCACACTCGCCACCCAGGTCGCCATCGCGCTCGGCACGGCTCAGCTGCGCGCCACCGAACAGGCCACCATCCGGGAACTGCAACGCGCCGAGGAGGTGCACACCCTGCTCACGGCGACCGCGCTGCGCGGGGAGGGCGTGGCCGGCGTCGCGTCGGCGCTGGCCGAGCTGCTCGACCGCCCGGTCCGCATCTCCGACGTCTACGCCGAGCAGCTCGCCGCCGCGCGCTGGCCCGCGGATGCGGCAGTCGAAACCCACGACACCACGGTGACCGACGTGATCCTCGACGGCGCCGCCGTCGCGCGGATCCACGTACTCGCCGCCGACGCCGAGCTCTCCGGCCTCGACGTCCGGGCGATGGAGCACGCCGCGGTGGTCACCGCGCTGGAACTGCTGCGTGCCCGCACAGCCGCCGAAGTCGAACAGCGCCTTCGTGGTTCGCTGGTGGCCGATCTGCTCGGCTCCGACGCGGCCGGCATGCCGCTGTTCCTGGAGCGGGCCCGCCGGCTCGGCTGGGACCTGACGGGCGGGCAGACGCTGATCGCGCTGCGCGCCAGGGACAGTGAGCGTCTTCTGAGCGCCGCGGACAGGTTCTTCGCCCGCGCCGCACCGCGGCCGCTGTCCGCGGCGCACCGGGGAGACCTGGTCCTGATCTGGCCCGCCGCCGCGAAGACCACGGGCTTCTCCGGTCACGCCGTCGAGATCGCCCGGCGCCTGGTCGATCACCTC
This sequence comes from Mycolicibacterium chlorophenolicum, assembly GCF_001044235.1. Taxonomy (GTDB): domain Bacteria; phylum Actinomycetota; class Actinomycetes; order Mycobacteriales; family Mycobacteriaceae; genus Mycobacterium; species Mycobacterium chlorophenolicum. The sequence goes on from NZ_JYNL01000064.1 coordinate 365,433, forward strand.
ACCGGCACCGGCGTCGTCGAGCACGCTCACGCCGCGGTGTCGGCGGAGGTGAGCGCCGACGAACTCCCCGCGACGTACCGGACCCTGCGCGGCGCACTGGATCTGGCCGGCGACCGCGCTGCGTCGACGGTGATCGACCTGACCGACATCACGATCGATCACCTGCTGCTCGAGCTCGGTGACCCGCAGCGGCTTCGGCAGTTCGCGATGTCGGTGCTCGGCCGGGCCGCCGAGTACGACCGCAACCGCTCGACCGAGCTGCTCGACACCGCGCGGGTGGTGCTCGACACGGGGCTGGACCGGCGGGCCGCCGCGGCCCGGCTGCACCTGCATCCCAACACCGTGGCCCAGCGGATGCGCCGGCTCGAAGAGCTGACCGGCCTGCAGCTGTCCCGGCCCGCCGACCTGCTGCAGCTCACCTCGGCGCTGACGGTCGCCCGGATCGCCGCCCTGGGCTGACCACCTGCGCGCCGGTCAGCGGGAGAGGGCGTCGATGGCGCGGTGGATCCTCTGCTCGCTGACCGGGCGCGGGGTGCCGAGCTGCTGGGCCCACAGGCTCACCCGCAATTCCTCGATCATCCACGCGATGTCGCGCACGTCGTCGGCCGCGGCGCGCGCGGGTGACAGCGCGGAGACGACGTCGTCGTAGGCGTCGCGGACGGCAGCCACTCGGTCCATCCGCTCCCGGTCGGCGCCCAGCCCGTGCGGTAACCGCTCCAGCCGCCGGTTCACCGCGATCAGGTAGCGGGTCAGGTCGGCCAGCCGTGACGCTCCGGCCGCGGCCACGAAACCGGGAGGCACCAGACGGGCGAGCTGGTCGCGGATGTCGGCGATCGCGGCGGCCTGCGCCGCGGTGGGGGTGTCGGGCAGGGCGAGCTGCACGTCGTGCAGCGCGGCGATCACCTTCCCGGCGCGCCGCAGCACGTCGAGGGTGGTGGGCACCAGCGCCTCGGCCGCCCGTGCCCGGGCCTGCTCGAATTCCGCACGGCGCCAGACCGTTTGAGGCACCAGCACCTGCATCGCGGCGTCGGCGCAATCGTCGACCAGCGCCGTCAGCGATCCGTCTGGATTGCTGCCCAGCGTGAGCCGGGTCCGGGTGTCGAGCGCCTTCTCCACGGCCTTGGTCACCGACGGGCCGGCCAGGCGCACCAGCCGCCGCGTCCCCGCCGGCGCCGCGACCGCCTGTTCGGCCTCGGTGGGAAAGACCTTCACCGACACCGACGTCCGGTCGTCAACCAGCGCCGGGTACCCCCGCACCGTGTGCCCGGACGCGCCCTGCCGCTCGACCACCCGCGGCAGTTCGTCGATGTCGGGCCAGGTACGCAACCCGCTGCGTTCCAGGTCCCCGGCAGCGGCGGCGACGGCGTCGCGGGCCGGTGCCGCGAGCGTGCGCTGCAGCGCACCGAGATCCTTCCCGCGCGCGACGACCGCACCGTCGCCGCCCTCGACCGCGAACGTCACCCGCAGGTGCGGCGGGATCTTCTCCAGATCGAACGCGTCGATCGGCACCAGAATGCCGGTGCGCCTGCGCAATTCCCGCTGCACCGCATCGAGCAGCGGCCCGCTGTCGGGGGTGATCGAGGCCAGCAGTGCCCGCGCGGTGTCCGGCGCGGGCACGAAGTTGCGGCGCAGATCCTTGGGCAGTGACCGGATCAGCGCGGTGAGCAGTTCCTCCCGCAGCGCGGGCACCTGCCAGGCGAAATCGTCGCCGCCGAGGCGGGCCAGCACGTCGACGGGGACGTGCACCGTGACACCGTCGTCGTCGGCGCCCGGGTCGTAGCGGTAGCTGAGCGGCAGCGCGAGGTCGCCGGCCTCCCAGGCGTCGGGCTGCTCGGCGCCGGAGTCGTTGCGCAGCAGATCATCCCGCGTCATGGTCAAAAGGTCGGGCGTGCGGTGCCGCTGCTTGCGCCACCACCCGTCGAAGTGGCGGGCCGACACCACGTCGGCGGGGATCCTGGCGTCGTAGAACGCGAAGATCTCGTCGTCGCCGACGAGCAGATCGCGGCGGCGGGCCCGCTCCTCGAGTTCGGCCAGTTCGCCGCGCAGCCGGGCGTTGTCGGCGAAGAAGTGGTGCCGGGTGCGCCAGTCCTGCTCCACCAGGGCGTGCCGGATGAACAGTTCCCGCGCGACCGGAGGGTCGATCTGGGCGTACCCGACCCGGCGCCGGGCCACCAGCGGCAGCCCGTAGAGCGTCACCCGCTCGTAGGCCATCACCGCGCCGCGCTCGGCATCCCAGTGCGGCTCACTGTGACTGCGCTGCACCAGATGTCCGGCCACCCGTTCGACGGTCTCCGGGTCGATGCGCGCGGCGGTCCTGCCGTAGAGCCGGCTGGTCTCGACGAGGTCGGCCACCACCACCCAGCGCGGCGGCCGGCGGGTCAGCACCGAACCGGGCGCCAGCACGAAGCGGGCGTTGCGCGCGCCCTGGAACTCCCGGGAGTCACGTCCCTTCGTTTCGTCGCGCATCCCGACGTGTGACAGCAGCCCGGCCGTCAGAGCCGCGTGCACGCGGGCCGCGTCGGCCGGCTCGTCGGACTCGGTGATGCCCAGGTCGCGGCAGATGGACCGCAGCTGCCCGACCAGGTCCTGCCACTCCCGGATCCGCAGGTAGTGCAGGAACTCTTCGCGGCACATCCGTCGAAAGGAGCTGCCGGAGCGCTCTTTTCGCTGCTCACCCAGATACCGCCACAGGTTCAGGAACGACACGAAATCGGAGTGCTCGTCGGCGAACCGCGCGTGCTTCTGACGGGCCGCCTCCTCCTTGTCGGTGGGCCGTTCACGCGGATCGGGGATCGACAGCGCCGCGGCGAGCACCAGCATCTCGCGCACACAGCCCTCGGTCTCGGCCTGCAGGATCATCCGGCCCAGCCGCGGGTCGACCGGGATCTGGGCGAGCCGGCGGCCCAGCGGGGTCAACTCACCGTCGGTGAACGCACCCAGTTCGGTCAGCAGCGCGATGCCGTCGCGGATGCTGCGCGCGTCGGGCGGGTCGAGGAACCCGAATCCCTCGATGTCGCCGAAGCCGAGCGCAGCCATCTGCAGGATCACCGCGGCGAGGTTGGTGCGCAGGATCTCCGGATCGGTGTAGCGGGGCCGCGAGGCGAAATCCTCTTCGGAGTACAGCCGGATGCACACCCCCGGCGCGGTACGCCCCGAGCGGCCGGCGCGCTGCGCGGCCGACGCCTGGGAGATCGGTTCGATGGGCAGCCGCTGCACCTTGGTGCGGCGGCTGTAGCGGGAGATCCGCGCGGTACCCGGGTCGACGACGTAGCGGATGCCGGGCACGGTCAGCGACGTCTCGGCGACGTTGGTGGCCAGCACGACGCGCCGCCGGGAACGGCTGGGAGAGAACACCTTCTGCTGTTCGGCGGTGGGCAGCCGCGCGTACAGCGGCAGCACCTCGGTCTGCTCGCCCAGGTCGGCCCGCAGGGCCTCGGCGGTATCGCGGATCTCGCGTTCGCCCGACAGGAACACCAGCACGTCGCCGGGCGGTTCGGCGGCGAGTTCGTGCACGGCGTCGACGATCGCCTCCGTCGGGTCGCGCAGTTCGGTGCGGACCACCTCGTGGTCGGGGTCGTCCGGATCCCCAGACCCATCACGGCCGTCGGTCACCACCGGCACTTCCAAAGGGCGGTAACGGATTTCGACGGGATAGGTGCGGCCGCTCACCTCGAGGATGGGCGCCCCACCGAAATGGGCCGCGAACCGCTGCGGCTCGATGGTCGCGGAGGTGACGATCACCTTCAGGTCGGGCCGGCGCGGCAGCAGCTGGCGCAGATAGCCCAGCAGGAAGTCGATGTTCAGGCTGCGCTCGTGGGCCTCGTCGATGATCAGCGTGTCGTAGCGCAGCAACCGGCGGTCGCGCTGGATGTCGGCGAGCAGGATGCCGTCGGTCATCAGCTTGACCAGCGTGCGATCGCTCGCCTGATCGGTGAACCGCACGGTGTAGCCCACCGCCTCCCCCAGCGGGGTGCCCAGTTCGTCGGCGATGCGCTGGGCGACCGTGCGCGCGGCCAGCCGGCGAGGCTGGGTGTGACCGATCGTGCCGCGGATGCCGCGGCCCAGTTCCAGACAGATCTTCGGCAGCTGCGTGGTCTTGCCCGAGCCGGTCTCCCCCGCCACGATCACCACCTGATGGGCGGCGATCGCGGCCGCGATGTCGTCGCGCCGCTCGCTGACCGGCAGATCCGGATAACTGATGGCCGGCACCGCGGCCTCCCGGGTGGCGACCAGCGCCTCGGCGGTCGCGAACTGCCGGGTCAGCCGCTCGAGCTTGGCGGCGTCGGGCGAGCGCACCGTGCGCAGCGTGCGGCCCAGCCGCGCCGCGTCGCGGATCGTCAGGCCGTCCAGCCGTGCGCGCAGCGCACGCACCTCGGCGGAGGTCGAATCGGGCATGTCAGGCGGCGCCCACCGTCGTCAGACAGAACGGGTGGCCGGCCGGGTCGAGCATCACCCGCCACAGCGCGGGCTGCGGCTGCTCCGGGGCCTGGCGCGCGCCGAGCCCTTCGGCGGCCGCCACGGCCCGGTCCAGGTCGTCGACCGACACATCGAGGTGCATCTGCTGCGGGCGGTCCCCCGCGGGCCACGTCGGCGCCACGTAGGGATCGACCCGCATCAACGCCAGGATCGCCGCGCCGTCAGTGATCGCGACGACGCCGCCGTCGGGCGTCTCGACGACGCGCCGCATGCCGAGCAGCGCGGCGTAGAAGTCCGCGAGCTCAGCCGGATTCGGGCAGTCGATCGAGGTTGCGCCCAACCTGCCGACCGGGAGATGCGCCGAGGTCATGGGGTCCACTCTGGCACGCTGCGCCGACGGTCGGCGCGAGCGCTCGGGTACGCAGGAACAGCACGGCCGCGGCGAGCGCGACCTCGAGCACCGCCACGACCGTGGCCGGATGCAGGGAGGCGGCGCCGGCCGCCCCGAGACCGCCATGGTGGTGACCGGCCGGCATCGGCAGGTGCGCACCGATCATCGCCAGATTCATCACCGCGACCAGCACCCACGCCCGCACGGTGTCGCGGGTCAGCAGCTCGTAGGCGCAGAACAGGCATCCGGCGACCATCGCCACGGTCAGCGCGGCCAGCCACGGGCTCGTCACTCCGGGCAGGGAACCGCCGTGCAGCACAGCCGAACCCACGGCCAGCAGCGCGGCGGCCCAGGCGACGATCGGCCTGCTCATACCCCAGTAGACCGCACCGGGGCCGAAAACTCAGCGCGAACGTCAGCCGCGGTCGGGCGCCCAGTGCGCCAGCATCTCGGCGAAGGTCTGGAACGCCGGGGTGTTGACGCCGTAGGTCGCCTCGAAGTGCACGCTCAACGGGAATCCGAGCTCCCCGACCCCGTCGACCACCCGCTTGTACAGGTCGACCATCAGCTTGCGGCGTTCCACCGGTTCCGCACCGGCCAGCCTCTTCACGAAGTCCTGTTCGGCGGCGACGGCGGCGTTGCCCGGATCCTGGATCAGCCAGTTGATCAGACCGACCTGGGTCTCCACGGCGGGCACGAAACCGAACGACAGCAGGATCTCGGGCCGGTGCTCGGTGGTCGCGGCGAACTGGGTGAGGAAGTCGACGATCGTGTCGGAGTACAGCAGCTGCGTCATGCCGTAGGTGGCGCCGCGGTCACACTTGAAGGTGAAACGGCCCTGCTCGCCCTCACGGGTCGGGATGAGGATGACGCCGCGGTTGGCGACGACCTCGTCGAACATCGTCAACGCGTCGGTGGGCGCCACGCCGGAGCCTTCACCGTCGTTCAGCGTACGGGGCACACCGACGAATGCGATGCCGTCGAAACCGCTGCCGCCGAGTTCGGTCAGCCGGGCCCGCAGCGTCGGTTCGTCCATGAACGCGGTCACCTGGGTGCACAACCCCCGGACACCGGGCAGCTCCGGCTGGATCATCTTCCAGAACTCCAGCACGTCGAGCTTCGGCTTCATCTCGAGCGGACGATCGTCGTCCTCCTCGATCATCCCGGGGATCATCACGTGCCGGACCCGGCCGCCGACCCCCGCCTCCGCCGAACACCGCAGCACCTTCTCGGCGTCCTCGAGGGCCTGCTCACGTCCCCGGTCGACGTTCGGCGGCACCAACTCGAGAGCGATGGTGTTCAGGCTCACAGCGTTGCTCCACATCTACAGATCACAGGTCCCGGCGGCCGGCCGACGCAGCTCGTCAGCCCGCGATTCCCCCACCGCCGGCGAGCAATCACCATACCGAGCCACCCCCGGTCGAGCGCGCCGCGCACCACCCCGCGGCCCACCGCCGCCGCGTTTTCCGCTTACATGGAGCCCAGATCCCTATGAGAAATCCGTCCCGTCACCCTGTCACCGTCGCTGTCACCCTCGTGCTGCTCGGGCTCGTCGCCGTCCTGGCCGCGGCCTGCACCGGGCTCCAGTCGCCACCGGGGTCGACCACGACGTCGGGAACCTCGGGCACCAAGCCGTCGTCGCCGTTCGACCCCACCACCACCGCACCGCCCCCGGGGCTGGCCGGTCCGTTGCTGGCGTACCGCGCCGCCGACGAGATCGGCGTCGTCGAGGGCACGAGCGTGATCGCGACCGCGTCGGGCGCGTTCACCCCGTCCAACGATCTGCTCAGCACCGAGGACGGCCGCTTCGTGTTCGCGCGGACCGTCGACAACCAGTTGGCGACCATCGACGTGCGCAACCGGCGCGGCGCCACCCGCCAGATTCCGGTGGGGCCCGCGCTGGGCACCGCCGGCGGTAGCGCGATCGTGTGGTGGGAGCAACCCAACCGGTTGATGCGGCTCGACCTGTCCGATGCCGCGGCGACGCCGCAGGTGATGCAGACCGTCGACCTGCCGCCGGTGCCGCAGGCCGGCGACCCTCGGCTGATCGTGGCGCGCGGCGGCACCGCGGTCCTCGCGCGGGTCGAGGGGGCGCCCACGCCGTTCGGCGGCCCGGACACGCTGTACGCCGTGCGCGGCCCGGGGGCGCCGACCTCGCTGGGGCAGGCCGACGCCAACAGCCCGGTGGCGGTGGCGCGGCTGAGCCCGGACGGCGCCGCCCTGGCCTACGCGCTGTACCGCGCCACCGGGGATGCGTGCGGCACCGCGGCGGTCGTGCAGTCCGACGCCGACGGCAACCAGCAGACCTTCGACGTCGCCGGCGCCGACCCCACCGCGGGCTCCCGGATCACCAAGCTCTGGTGGCCGAACGAGGGCGCACCGAAGCTCAGCCTCACGACGTGGCGGTGCGGGCAGCCGCAACTCGATCCTCCGGTCGTCTGGCAGCTCGCCGGGCAGCAGATCGCACAGGTCTCACCACCCACGTCGGCGCTGCAGACCGCCGAGGTCACGCCCGGGCAGCGGGCGCTGATCCTGCCGCACAGCGACGGCTACACCGAGCCGGCGGGCGCGCTGGTGTTCGAGGAGAGTGCGCGCCGCATCCCGATCAAGGACGACGTCGACGCCATCGCCGTCATCGAACCCTCTCCGTAGGCTGAACAGATGAGCATCGCGCTGCAGGACACGTTCGTGCGTGACCTTCCGGAGCTGGCGGTGCGCTGGCAGGCCGAGCAGGCGCCGAATCCGACCCTGCTGGTGCTCAACGAGCCGCTGGCCGGCGAGTTGGGTCTGGATCCGGCGTGGCTGCGCAGCCCGGAGGGCCTGGGCCTGCTGGCCGGCACCGAGGTCCCGGCCGGCGCGACACCGGTGGCGCAGGCGTACGCCGGGCACCAGTTCGGCGGTTTCGTCCCGCGGCTGGGTGACGGGCGGGCGCTGCTGCTGGGCGAGCTCGCCGACGCCGACGGGCGGGTGCGCGATCTGCATCTGAAGGGGTCCGGCCGCACCCCGTTCGCCCGCGGCGGCGACGGGCTGGCCGCGGTCGGCCCGATGCTGCGCGAGTACGTGATCAGCGAGGCGATGCACGCACTGGGCATCCCGACCACCCGCTCGCTGGCCGTGGTGGCCACCGGCCGCCCGGTCTACCGCGACACGGAACTGCCCGGGGCGGTGCTGGCGCGCGTCGCGTCGAGTCATCTGCGGGTCGGCAGCTTCCAGTACGCGTCGCTGGTCGCCGGCCACACCGGCGACCTCGGTGTGCTGCGGCGCGTGGCCGACTACGCGATCGCACGGCACCACCCGGACGCCGCGGACGGCGATCAGCCCTACCGCGCGCTGCTCGAGGCCGTCACCGAGGTGCAGGCCGACCTGATCGCCCAGTGGATGCTGGTCGGCTTCGTGCACGGTGTGATGAACACCGACAACATGACGATCTCCGGCGAGACCATCGACTACGGGCCGTGCGCGTTCATGGAGGCCTTCGATCCGCAGACGGTGTTCAGTTCGATCGACAGCATGGGCCGTTACGCCTACGGCAACCAGCCGGCGATCGCCCTGTGGAACCTGGCGCGGTTCGCCGAGGCGCTGCTGCCGCTGTTCGCCGAGGACCCGGAGGACACCGAGACCGCGGTCGCGATGGCCGAGGAGTCCCTCGGCAGGTTCCGGACCCGCTACGAACAGCGCTGGGCCGACGGCATACGCGCCAAACTCGGGATCCCCGGCGCCGCGGCCGAGCAGGCCGACGCGTTGGTGGCCGATCTGCTGGGCCAGATGCAGCAGAGCCGGGTCGACCACACGTCGTTCTACCGGCGGCTGGCGGCGGCGGCCCGCGGTGACGCCGAGCCCGTGCGCGGTGAGTTCGTCGACCTCGTCGCGTTCGACGCCTGGCTGGCCCGCTGGCGCGAGCTCGGACCGGATCCGGCCGCGATGGACGCGGTCAACCCGATCTACATCCCGCGCAACCATCTCGTGGAGGAGGCGCTGACCGCGGCGACGGACGGCGAGCTCGGCCCGCTGCGCGCGCTGCTGGACGCGGTGCGGTCCCCGTTCGAGGAACGGCCCGGTCTGCAGCGCTACGCCGAACCGGGCCGGGAGGAGTTCTCCGCCGGGTTCAGAACCTTCTGTGGGACCTGAGCTCACCGCGTACCGTGGCGACGTGAGCGCCAACAGTGCCAGGCTCGGCCTGCAGGATCTGCTGTTCATCTACGGCGAGACGTCGAGTTCGAAGATGCATGTGGCCGGCCTGTTGCCGTTCACCCCGCCCCCCAATGCGACGGTCGAGTATCTGCGCCAGATGATCGCCGACGCACGGGAGCGCGAGGTGACCCGGCCGTGGAACCTGAAGCTCGCCCACCCCCGGCTGCAGTTCAGCCCGCTGCACAGCTGGGTGGTCGACAAGGACTTCGACTTCGACTACCACGTGCGCCGGTCCGCGCTGCCGAGCCCCGGTGACGAACGCGAGCTGGGCATCCTGGTGTCGCGGCTGCACAGCAACCACCTCGACCTGACCCGGCCGCCGTGGGAACTGCACGTGATCGAGGGGCTCGAGGGCGGCCGCTTCGCGCTGTATCTCAAGATCCACCACGCGCTCGTCGACGGCTACAGCGCGATGCGCATGCTCAGCCGCAGCCTGTCCACCGACGCCGAGTCGCGCGACACCCGGCTGTTCTTCAATGTGCCGCTGCCCGAACGCAAGCGCCCGCTCCCCAGCACCGAGACGGTCAATCCGATCGCCTCGACGCTGCGGGCGCTCGGCGGGCTCTCCTCGACGGTCACCGGCGGAGTGAGCTCAGCGGTCGACCTGGCCACGGCCGTGGTGAACACGCAGATCCGGCGCGACGGCGAGTACGCCCAGATCTCGGGTTCGGCGTCGGCGCCGCACAGCATCCTCAACGCGCGCATCAGCCGCAACCGGCGCTTCGCCACTCAGCAGTACGACTTCGACCGGCTCAAGAAGCTGAGCTCCCAGCACGGGGCGACCATCAACGACGTCGCGCTGGCGATCCTGGGCGGCGGGCTGCGGACGTTCCTGGCCGAGATCGACGAGCTGCCGGACCGCTCGCTGATCGCGTTCCTGCCCGTCAACGTCCGGCCCAAGGGCGACGACGGCGGCGGCAACGCGGTGGGCGCGATCCTGGCGCCGATGGGCACCGACATCGCCGACCCGGTGGAGCGGCTCGAGGTGATCACCGCGGCGACGAGGGCGGCGAAGGCGCAGCTGCAGACGATGTCGCCGACGGCCATCATCGCCTACAGCGCCGCGCTGCTGGCGCCGGCGGGCGGCCAGATCGCCGGCGCGCTGACCGGCATGCAGACGCCGTGGCCCTACACGTTCAACCTGTGCGTGTCCAATGTGCCGGGTCCGCGGGAACCGTTGTGGTTCAACGGTTCCCGGCTGGAGGCCACCTATCCGGTGTCGATCCCGATCCACGGCATGGCGCTGAACATCACCCTGCAGAGCTACGCCGACACCATGAACTTCGGGTTCGTCGGCTGCCGCGACCGGCTGCCGCACCTGCAGCGCCTGGCCGTCTACAGCGGCGAGGCGCTCGCCGCGCTCGAAAAGGCTTCCGACAGTTGATGCCCGCCCGACCCCGGAGAGAACAACCATGACTCTGATCGACGACACCGCCACGCTGCCCAACGGCCTGACCCGCGACGAAGCCCGGGCCGAGGCCGCGCGCGCCTACGAACTCGACCGGGCGCACGTGTTCCACTCGTGGTCGGCGCAGGCCGAGATCGCGCCGATGACGATCACCGCGTCCGAGGGCTGCCACGTCTGGGACGGCGAGGGCAACCGCCTGCTCGACTTCTCGTCGATGCTGGTGAACACCAACATCGGTCACCAGCACCCCAAGGTCGTCGCCGCGATCGCCGAGCAGGCCGCCAAGCTGTGCACGGTGGCGCCGCAGCACGCCAACGCGGCCCGCTCCGAGGCGGCCCGCCTGGTCGCCGAGCGCACGCCCGGTGACCTGAACAAGATCTTCTTCACCAACGGCGGCGCGGACGCCGTCGAGCACGCCGTGCGGATGGCGCGCCTGCACACCGGCCGCTACAAGGTGCTGGCCCGCTACCGCTCCTACCACGGCGGCACCGAGACCGCGATCAACCTCACCGGTGACCCGCGGCGCTGGCCCAACGACCACGGCAACGCCGGCGTCGTGCACTTCTTCGGGCCGTTCCTGTACCGCTCGCAGTTCCACGCCACCACCGAGGAGGAGGAGAGCGAGCGGGCGCTCGCGCACCTGCGCGACCTCATCCGGATGGAGGGCCCGTCGACGATCGCGGCGATCATCCTGGAGTCCATCCCCGGCACCGCGGGCATCATGGTGCCGCCGCCGGGATATCTCGCCGGGGTGCGGGAGCTGTGCGACGAGTACGGCATCGTCTACATCGCCGACGAGGTGATGTCGGGCTTCGGCCGGAGCGGAAAGTGGTTCGCCATCGACCATTTCGACGTCACCCCCGATCTGCTGACCTTCGCCAAGGGCGTCAACTCTGGCTATGTGCCGCTGGGCGGCGTGGCGATCAGCCCGCACATCGCCGAGACGTTCGACCACCGCGCCTACCCCGGTGGGCTGACCTATTCGGGGCATCCGCTCGCGACGGCCGCCGCGGTGGCGACGATCACCGCGATGGCCGAGGAGGGCATCGTCGAGAACGCGGCCCGCATCGGCGCCGAGGTGCTCGGCCCCGCGTTGCGTGAGGTCGCGGCACGGCACCGCAGCGTGGGCGAGGTCCGCGGCGCCGGGGTGTTCTGGGCCGTCGAACTGGTCGCCGATCCGGACACCCGCGAGCCGCTGGCGCCGTACGGAAGTTCCAGCGCGGCAATGAATTCGGTGATCGCCGAGTGTAAGAAGCTGGGTCTGCTGCCGTTCGCGAACTACAACCGCATCCATGTGGTGCCGCCGTGCATCGTCACCGAGGAGCAGGCCCGCGAGGGCGTGGCGATCCTCGACCGTGCCCTCGACGTGGCCGACGCCGCCCTGGGATAGTCCGGTGGGGGCGTTGGACCGCTACGCCCGTCTGGTCGGCATGTCCGACGAGGCGTGGCGGCGCCACGCCAATCCGTGGAGCGTGTGGACCCGGTTCGCCGCCATCCCGCTGATCATCGTCGCGATCTGGAGCCGCGTCTGGATCGGGTGGTGGGCGCTGGTCCCGTGCGCCGCGGTACTGGTGTGGCTGTGGTGGAATCCGCGCGCGTTCGGCCCGATCGAGACGCCCACCGCCTGGTCGTCGAAAGGCATCTACGGCGAACGGCTCTGGTTGCAGAGCCCCGACCGGATGCCTGCGGATTTCGCTGTGGTGCAGCGCATCTGGATCGGCGGTGCGCTCGTCGCCGCGGCACTGCTCGGTTGGGGGCTGGTCGCGCTGCAGCTCTGGCCGGCCGTGACGGGCGCCGCGCTGCTGATCTACGGCCAGCTGTGGCGCATCGACCGCCTCGGCCGGTTCTACGACCAGCAGATGACGCTCAATCCCCCAACTCGCCACTGATGCCACGCTCCAACGCCACCCGGGTGCGCTCGGGCAGAACGATCAGCCCGTCGAGTTCGCGCTGCGCCAGCCGATAGGCACGGTCGCGTTCCTGCACGGTGGCCCCCGCGTCGGCGGCGACCCGCAGCAGCCGCTGCGCCAGCGCCAGACGCTCCTGCTCGTCGGCGGTGAACGCCGCGCGCCTGCGCCGGTGCGCTTCGGCCTCGGCGATGTCGAAGGCCGTCACGTACTCACCCACCGCCTCCACGTAGGCGCGCATCGCGTCCCGGTCCTCGAGCAGATCGCCGACGTCTGCGGGGCGCAGGAAGTCGGCCCGCAGTTTGGCGCGGTGGAACCGTTCGGTGAGCGGGTCGCGCATGTCGGTCATCAGCGGGAAGTCCAGCACCTTGGCCACGTCGAGCTCGTAGTCCAGCCAGCGGGTGTCGGTGCGGTCGTGCTGTTCGATCGTGCGGGTGATCGCGCGGCGCTGCGCCGACGTGGCCGGCCGCGGGTTCGGCGCGGGCGCGAGCTCGGTGTCGCGCTGCCCGCGCGCGGCGACGATGCCGCGGTACGTGGCGTAGCCCACACCGATCAGCGGCACGAGCACCACCAGGAGCTCGAGCAGCCGGAAGATCAGACCCATTCAGCCAGAATGCCACCACACCGGTGGTTTCAACGGCGCTGCGAGTGGCAATTACTTAGCCATGCGACACAAGACATTGAATCTGGGTTCCCTGTTCTTCGCTGGCGCTGCGGCGACCGCAATCGCAACCGCGCCTCTGACATTCGCGCAGCCCGCGCCGCCGCCGTGCTTCAACCCCGACGGCACACCCTGCGTGACCGCGGGCGTGGCCGGTCCGGGTGGCGCCAGCGGCGCCATCCCCGGCGGACCGGGCGGCACTGCCGGACCCGGTGGCGTCAGCGGTGCCACCAACCCCGGCGGCGTGGCCGGTGCGGCCGGCCCTGAGGGCGCCAGCGGTGCGATCCCCGGCGGCCCCTCCGGCGCTGCCGGACCCGGCGGCGCCAGCGGCAGCACCAACCCCGGCGGCGTCGGCGGATCGGCCGGCCCCGACGGCGTCTCGGGCTGCATCCCGGGCATCGGCTGCGCCTCCATCCCCGCTCCCTGATCCGACAACCCCTCCCCGATCGCCGGAAAGCCGGACCCGACCGCCGTCGGGTCCGGCTTTCCGCGACTCGTCGCCGGCGAGTGTGAAGGTGTGTTCACACTCGCCCCCGAACGTGAAGGCAACTTCACGCTGGAGCCCCGCACAGTCTCTGGCGCCCCAGCTACCGTGAGGTCCCGACGAGGGAGGTGGCCCCGATGGCCGGGAACAGTCAGCGCCTGCTGATCAAGAACGTGCGGATCTTCGACGGTCTGTCGGACCGGCTGGTCGACGGGCACGTGCTGATCGAGGGCGCCACGATCGCGGCCGTGGAGCGCTCACCGATCGCCGAAACGGACGCCACCACGGTGATCGACGGTGCCGGACGCACGCTGATGCCGGGGATGAGCGACGCCCACGTCCACCTCGTCGGTATGGCGAACACACTGCTCGACCTGGCGATGGGATCGCAGTCGCTGCTGGCGGCCTCGACGCTGGCCAAGGCGAAGGACACGCTGCTGCGCGGGTTCACCACCGTCCGCGACATGGCCGGCGACACCGCGGGCATCAAGAAGGTGATCGACGCCGCGCCGGCGCTGGGACCGCGCATCTACCCCAGCCAGGCCGCGATCTCGCAGACCGGCGGCCACGGCGACTTCGGGTTCGTCTACGAACGGCCCACCGCACTCGGCGGCGACGAGTCGCGCGCCGAGCAGATCGGGTTCATGCGGGTCGCCGACGGCCCCGAGCGGGTGCTCGCCGCGGTGCGCGAACAACTCAAACTCGGCGCCAGCCAGATCAAGCTGATGGTCGGCGGCGGAGCGGCGTCGCTGTACGACCCGCTCTACACCGTGCAGTTCACCGAACCCGAACTGCGCGCCGCGGTGCAGGCCGCCGAGGACTACGGCACCTACGTCGCCACCCACGTCTACAACGTCACCGGTATCCGCCGTGCGGTGGAGGCCGGGGTGCGCTCGATCGAGCACGGCCACCTGGCCGACGAGCCCACCATCGCGATGCTCGCCGAGCGCGGCGTGTGGCTCTCGACGCAACCCTTCGCCGAACACGACCACTCCTTCCTCAACCCCGACAGTGCCGAGAAGAACCGCGAGATCTGTGCCGGCACCGACCAGCTGTACGGCTGGGCCACCAAGCACGGCGTGAAACTGGCCTGGGGCACCGATCTGCTCTTCGAGCCCGACCACGACGATCTGCAGAGCGCGATGCTGGTCCGGCTCGGCGAGTACATGAGCACCGTCGACGCGCTCAAGCTGGTCACCTCCGGCAACGCCGCGCTGTTCCGGATGGCCGGCGAGCGCGATCCGTACCGGTCGGCCCGCCTCGGGGAGATCACCGTCGGCGCGTGGGCCGACGTGCTGCTGGTCGACGGGGATCCGACGACGGACCTGGCGCTGCTCGGCGACCCGGCGAAGAACCTGTCGGTGATCGTCAAGGACGGCGTGATCGTCAAGGATCAGCGGGCATGACACCGCTGGCCGGCCGGGCGGTGATCGTCACCGGCGCCGCGCGCGGCGTCGGCAAGGGGATCGTCATCGCGCTGACCGAACGTGGTGCGTCGGTGCTCGCCGTCGACCGCGACGCGGATCTGCTCGGTGCGACCGCTGCCGAGTTCGCGGACCACCCGGTGGTCCCTCTCGTCGCCGATCTGCGCGAGCCCGGGATCGCCCGCCGCATCGTGTCCGCGGCCACCGACGCGTTCGGCGCGGTGCACGGCCTGGTGAACAACGCGATCGCGACCAACGAACCCAAGCCGTTCAGCGAGATCACCCGCGAGGACTACGACCTGGTGTTCGACGTCGGCCCGCGGGCGACGTTCGAGCTGATGCAGGCGGTGTACCCGGTGTTCGTCGAGGCCGGCGGCGGCAGCATCGTCAACCTCGGCTCGGGCTCCGGCACCGTGGGCCTGCCGATGTTCGGCGCCTACGGCGCGGCCAAGGAGGCGATCCGGGGTATGTCGAAAGTCGCTGCGCTGGAATGGGGTCGGCGCAACATCCGGGTCAACGTGGTGTGCCCGTACGCCGAGACCGAGAGCATCCGGGCGTGGCGGGAGATGGATTCCCGCACCTACGAGCGCACTGTGCGGGCGGTCCCCCTGGGTCGGCTCGGCGACGTCGCCACCGACATCGCCCCGGTGGTGTGTTTCCTGCTCGGGGACGACGCCGCGTTCGTCACCGGTCAGACGATCATGGCCGACGGCGGGACGGCCGGCTTCCGCTGAGCCGCGACGCGCAGTAGGCCGCGAGAACCTGTGCCAGCGGCGCGATGTCGGCGAGCGCCCGGTGTCCGTCGTGGGAGTAGAGCTCCAGCAGATAGTTGCAGTCGTCGGCCGGAACGCCGACACCGAGCACGGCCCGATAGCCCAACTGGACCAGCAGGGCCACCTCGGCGGGATCCGAGCCCTCCAGGTCGACGGCGGCCAGGAACGTCGACCCGTCGGCGACGGCGGCCGCCGAAGCCGGGTAGTCCTCCATGTCGTAGAGCGGCGGGCCGAACTCGACGAGCACCGTCAGCCCGGCGTCACGCTTGCGGACACTGGCGACGTTGCTGACCAGCCGCAGTGCGTCGCCGCTCGCAGAACACTCCGAGATCGCCCAGGCGGCCGCGTCGACGGCCTGTGCCACGGCGTTGGCCAGGACCTCCAGTGCCGCGGGCAGCGTCATGTCCGGTCGTTGCTCGAGGGCGCGCACCACGGCGCCCGCCAACCGGTCGGCGGCGCGCCGGTCATCGGAGCGCCGGTCCAGGTCCTCGATGCCGGGGGGTGCCTGCGGGATCGGGCCGCCGGCGCTGTACCGCGCGGGACCCTGCCGCTTGGCGTGCAGGAGCGCGGCGTCGGCGGCGGCCAGGAGATCGCCTCCGGTACGCACCTCCGGGGTCGTCGCCGCGGCGCCCCAGCACACGCTGACCGACTGGTCGACCGCTTCGTGCAGCACGCGCGTCGCGTCGGTGGCGAAGACCTGGGCCGCGGCCAGCGTGGCGTCGGGCAGCAGCACGCAGAACTCGTCGCCGCCCAGCCGCGCGGCGACGGCGCCGTCGATCGCACCGGCGAGCCGCCCCAGCACCGCGGCGACGTCGCGCAGCAGCCGGTCGCCCGCGGGGTGGCCGTCGCGGTCGTTGATCCTCTTGAAACCGTCGAGGTCGCAGAGCAGAACCACCGGAGACGCTGTCTCCCAGTCTGTTTCGGCGAAACGCTGATCGATGGCGCGCCGGTTGGCGATGCCGGTGAGCGGGTCCTGCAGCGCGTAGCCCCACACCGTGCTGAGCAACTCCGACCGGCCGATCGCCACCGCGGTGTGCGCGGCGATGGCCTGCAGCAACTGGGCGTCGCCGGCGTCGAACCGGCGGCCGTCGGTGCCGGTCACCCAGATCTCGCCCCACATGGTGTCGCCGCACATGACGGGGACCGCGATCTCGCACTCCTTGCCCCACTGCTCGAGCAGAGCCTTGCAGTCGGGCGGACAGTCCGGGTCGTCGACCGCGTTCGTGTAGGACCGGCCGTGCCGCAACAGGTCGGCGACGAGCGGATCCGACGCCACCGGGTAGTACTCGTCGGTGGGCCAGCGCGTCTCGTCCGGCGCGAGGTCACCGACGTTGATCAGCGTGCGCAGCGCTTCCCGGTCCTGCTCCCACCGGCTGATCGACAGCGACGACGCCCGCAGCGCGGTCAGCGCCTGCTCGGCGATCACCTCGAGCACCTCGTCGAAGTAGTCCGCCCGCGCGACGGCTTCGGAGATTCGCAGCAGGGCCTTGAGCACCGGGAGGTCGGCGGCGGCCTCGGCGAGCGGCAGCCGCTCCGCCGCGGCCGCACCGCCCTCGATGTCGCCGTCCATGCTCGTCATGCCCCCATCCGCGCCGACGGCGCGGTCGCTCATGGTACCGGCACGGCACGGTCGCGCGGCCCGGTATCGCGACATGACCGGGTACCCTGCCCGACTGTGCCCCCGATCCCCGTCATCGCGTTGACCGGTTACCTCGGGGCCGGCAAGACGACGTTGCTCAACCATGTGCTGCGCACCCCCGACGCACGAATTGGCGTGGTGATCAACGACTTCGGTGAGCTCAACGTCGACGCGGGGCTGGTCACCGGGCAGGTGGACGAGCCCGCGTCGATCGCCGGGGGCTGCATCTGCTGCCTGCCCGACGACGGCGGACTCGACGTGGCGCTGGCCCGCCTGGCCGACCCGAGGCTGCGGCTCGACGCGATCATCGTCGAGGCCAGCGGGCTGGCCGATCCGGTCGCCATCTCACGCATCATCCGCTTCAGCGGCGTCGACGGGATCCGTCCGGGCGGGGTGGTGGACGTCCTCGACGCCGCGCGGCACTTCGACACCGTCGACCGGGACGCCAGCCCGCCGGCGCGCTACGGCGCCGCGACGCTGGTGGTGGTCAACAAACTCGATCAGGTGCACCCCGATGCGCAGGAGGCGACGCTGCGCCGCGTCACCGACCGGGTGCGCGAGCGCAACCCGCACGCCCACGTCGTCGGTGCCACCGCGGGCCGGATCGATCCCGCGCTGCTCTACGACGTCGCCGCCGACGAGCAGGTAGGGCAGTTGACGTTCCGGGAACTGCTCAACGCGGTCGAGGACGACGAGCACCACCATGTGCACGCGGACGCGGTCACCGAGCTCAGCGAGGGCTGCGTCGATCCCGGTGTGCTCATCGATCTGCTCGAGGAGCCGCCGCCGGGCGTGTACCGGATGAAGGGCACGGTGGCCGTGCGCTACCGCGGTTCGGTGCGCCGCTACGTCGTCAACGTCGTCGGGGCGTCGGTGCACGTCGCGCCCGCACCGGCGAGCGCTGTAACGAATTCGCTGGTGGCCATCGGCATGCACCTCGACGTCGACGCCGTGCGCGGCGCCCTGCGCACCGCCCTGGCCCCGACCGCCGACGCCGCAGCGGCACAGGGTATTCGACGCCTGCAGCGCTATCGCCGGCTCAGCATCTGACCCCTATCCTGGGCCGATGCCAGACCCCAGGGAAGAGAACGCAGCCGAACGCAATGTGCTGGGCGAGCCGCTGGACCCCTGCGGCACCGACCCGCTGACCGGCTTCTACCGCGACGGCTGCTGCAGCACCGGCGACCAGGACCTCGGCCTGCACACCATCTGCGCCGTCGTCACCGCGGAGTTCCTCGCCCACCAGCGCTCCATCGGCAACGACCTGAGCACGCCGATGCCCGCCTACCGGTTCCCCGGCCTGGTCCCCGGCGACCGCTGGTGCGTGACGGCCCGCAACTGGCTGCGCGCGCACGAGGACGGGCAGGCCTGCCCGGTGGTGCTGGCGAGCACCCACGAGCGCACGCTCGATCTCGTCCCGCTGGAGGTGCTGGCCGACTACGCCGTCGACGTTCCCGACGACCCGGCAGGGCTGTGAGCGGCCCGGCGGGTTAGCGTCGGTCATGGCTTCGGTGTTGACGGTGAACACGGCGACCGCGCCCATCGATCTGGGTGAGCTGCGCACCGGAATCGACAAGAGGCCCAGCGCGGAACCCCTCGCGGTCAGCGCGCCCGGACCCGCCAAGACCGGCCCGGGCAGCGGCGTCGCCGGGGATGCGATCTGCAACCGGCGCTACCACGGCGGCGACGATCAGGCCGTGTACGCCTACGCCCGCGAGGACCTGGACCGCTGGGAGCGGGATCTGGGCCGCGAACTCACCAACGGGATGTTCGGGGAGAACCTCACCACCGCGGGCGTCGACGTGACCGGCAGCCTGATCGGCGAGCGGTGGTCCGTCGGCTCGGACGGCCTCGTGCTCGAGGTGACCAGCCCGCGCACCCCGTGCCGGACGTTCACCACCTGGCTGGGCATCCGTGGCTGGATGAAGACGTTCGCCGCGGCCGGGCTGCCCGGCGCGTACTTCCGCGTCATCGAGCCCGGCCGGGTCCGCGCCGGCGACGCCATCGACGTGATCTCCCGGCCCGACCACGACGTCACGGTCGGCGTGGTGTTCCGGGCGCTGATGAGCGAACCGGACCTGCTGCCCGGTCTCCGGGTGGCCGACGCGCTGCCGGCCAAGATCAAGCGCCAGGTGGCCCGGCGCACGACTGTGAGCTGAGTCCCAATCGCCCGGCAGATCGGGCGATGCGGTTTTGCACCGCACCACACCCGGGAACGCCCTCGGTGCGCCGACATCGATGTCCTTCTGGCGCAACACCCCCGATTCCGAGGAGCTGTTCTTCCTGTGGATGATCCGACCTTCGCACCCGCGACCCACCTGGCCACCACCGCGGCATGGGTGGCCGGGGCCGTCGCTCTGGCCTATGTCCTGGGCCTGGCACTGTCCTGGCTGCTGCAACGGCTGGGCCGGCGCAGCCGCGTGCTGCACGACGTCGCCGACCTGACGCGCCGACCGCTGCGCGCGACCCTGGTGGTCATCGCGGCGTCGGCCGCCCTGCGGCGCGCCTCGGACGGCCGGGCCGCCTGGCTGGACCACGTGCTGGTGATCGCGTTGATCGGCACCGTCACCTGGATGGTGGCCAGCCTGGTTCTGGTGGCCGAACGCCAGGTGATCGACCGCTTCGCCGGCGGCGACACCGGCCTGACCGATGCCGACCGGCACCGCCGCAAGATCCGCACCCAGGTCACCACGCTGCGTCGGCTGGCGGTCGCGATCGTCGTCGTGCTGGGCGTGGCGGCCGCCCTGATGACGTTCCCGTCGTTCTCCGACGTCGGCAAGACGATGTTCGCCTCGGCCGGCGTGTTGACGGTGGTGGCCGGCCTCGCCGCGCAGACCTCGCTCGGGTCGGTATTCGCCGGCATCCAGATCGCGTTCTCCGACGCGATCCGCGTCGGCGATGTCGTGGTGCTCGAAGAGGAATGGGGCCGGATCGAGGAGATCACCCTCACCTACGTCGTGGTGCACCTGTGGGACGAACGCCGGCTGGTGCTTCCGTGCACCTACTTCACGACGACGCCGTTCCAGAACTGGACCCGCAACGCGACCGAGCTGCTCGGAACGGCCGAACTCGACGTCGACTTCACCGTCCCGTTCGACGCGATGCGCGCCGAGCTGGACCGGCTGCTGCGCGCCAACCCGAAGTGGGACGGGCGCGTCGGGGTCCTGCAGGTGACCGACGCGGTCGAGGGCCTGGTCCGGGTGCGGATGCTGGTCAGCGCACCCGACGCCGGACAGCTGTTCGACCTGCGCTGCGACGTCCGCGAGGGCATGGTGGCGTGGCTGCAGCGCACGAATCCCGGCGCCCTGCCTCGTCAGCGGATCGAACACCAGACCGACAGCGACCGGGCCGACAGCCGAGACACCGTCTACCGCACTGCGCCGCAGGCGGATTCGGGCCTGTTCAGCGGCAGCGCAGACGCCGAGCGGCGCGGGCGGGCGTTCGAGAAGACCGGCTGACCCGAGCCCGGCTTTCGGCTGGCTTTCGGCTGGCGGTGAGCGCAACCCTGGGCCCCGGCGGGGCGGTGCGGGAATGCTGGGCGCAGCGGACGCCGTTGTCCGAGAAACCTGCGGCGAAAGTACGACAACGTGACAGCACTGCATCTGGCCGTCGGCCTGGTGGGAACCGGCCGGCACCCCGCCTCCTGGCGGGAGCCCGACGCGTCGCCGGCGGCGCTGACCACCGCCGCCTACTGGGTCGACGTGATCACCGAGGCCGAGCGCGGCGGGATCGGGCTGGTCACCCTCGACGACGCGCTGACGCTGCCACCGGACGGGGTGCAGGGGCGGGTGGACGCGGTGCTGACCGCCGCACGGGTCGCGCCGCGCACCCAGCGGATCGGGCTGCTGCCCACCGCGGTGGCCACCCACACCGAACCGTTCCACCTGGCCAAGGCGATCGCAACCCTCGACTACGTCAGCGCCGGGCGGGCCGGGCTGGTGGTACAGGTCGACGCGAGCCCTGAGGGGTTCCGGCACTTCGGCCGGCGTCGCGCCCCGGAACGGTCCGCTGAGCTGTACGACGAGGCCGCCGACTACGTCGAGGTGCTGCGCCGGCTCTGGGACAGCTGGGAGGACGACGCCGAGATCAGGGACGCCGCGACGGGACGGTTCGTCGACCGGGACAAGCTGCACTACATCGACTTCGAGGGGCGCTGGTTCTCCGTCAAGGGGCCGTCCATCACGCCGCGTCCGCCCCAGGGCCAGCCGCTGGTCGCGGCGGAGGATCCGGGTGAGGACGGCGCCGCCCTGGCCGCGGCCACCGACATCGTGTTCCTGCGCCCGCACACCCCCGAGGAGGCGGCCGCGTCAGTGGCCCGGCACCGCACGGCTCTGACCTTCGTCGACCTCGTGGTGTTCCTGGACCCCACCGCCGCGGGCGCGTCGGCCCGCACCGCGCGCCTCGATGATCAGCACGGTGCCGAGTTCACCGATCCGGCAGCGGTTTTCACGGGCACACCGGGACAGCTGGCCGATCACCTCGAGCAGTGGCACCTCGCAGGCGCGACCGGGTTCCGCTTGCTGCCCGGCACCCTTCCGCACGACCTGACCCAGATCACGACCGCACTGATCCCCGAACTGCACCGCCGCGGCCTGGTCGTCAGCCCAACGCCCGGATCTCTGCGGGAGCAGCTGGGTCTGCCCCGGCCCGCGAACCGCTACGCGGCAGGGAGTGAGGTCCGATGAGCAAGCCGGTCAAGCAGATTCACCTTGCCGCGCACTTCCCCGGCGTCAACAACACCACGGTGTGGAGCGACCCGGCCTCGGGCAGCCACATCGAGTTCGCGTCGTTCGTCCACTTCGCCCAGACAGCGGAACGCGGCAAGTTCGACTTCATGTTCCTGGCCGAGGGGCTGCGCCTGCGCGAGCAGAACGGCGCGATCTACGACCTCGACGTCGTCGGCCGCCCGGACACGTTCACGGTGCTCGCCGCCCTGGCCGCGGTGACCGACCGACTCGGCCTGACGGGAACGATCAACTCCACCTTCAACGAACCCTACGAGGTGGCGCGGCAATTCGCGTCGCTGGACCATCTGTCGGCGGGCCGCGCCGCCTGGAACGTCGTCACCTCCTGGGATGCGTTCACCGGGGAGAACTTCCGCCGCGGCGGCTTTCTGCCCGAGAGTCAGCGCTACACCCGGGCCGAGAGCTTCCTGGCCGCCGCGCACACGCTGTTCGACTCGTGGCCCGACGGCGCCCTCCTGGCCGACAAGCAGACCGGTCACTTCCTGTCCGATCCGCACACCGGTGAATTCCAGTACCAGGACGAGCATTTCGACATCAGCGGCCGGTTCGACGTGCCGCGCAGCCCGCAGGGCCGGCCGGTGATCTTCCAGGCCGGCGACTCCGAGCGCGGCCGGGAGTTCGCGGCCGCGGCGGCCGACGCGATCTTCTCGCGGCACGGCACGCTGGAGGCCGGCCAGGCCTTCTACGCCGACGTGAAGGGGCGGCTGGCCAGGTACGGGCGCCGACCCGAGCAGCTGCTGATCCTGCCGGCCGCGACGTTCGTGCTCGGCGAGACCGACGCCGAGGCCGCCGAACTCGCGCAGGAGGTCCGGCTCGCCCAGGTCTCGCCGCAGACGGCCATCAAGTTCCTCGAGCAGCTGTGGAATCGCGATCTGTCCGACCATGATCCGGATGGTCCGCTGCCGACCGTCGATCCGGTGGTCGGCGAGAACACCATCGCGCGCGGCCGCGCGAGCGTGCGCATGTACAGGGACCCGGTGGCCACGGCCCGCGAGTGGCGCGCCCGCGCCGAGGCGCAGAACCTCAGCACCCGCGAGCTGATCGTCGAGGTGACGGGGCGGCAGAACTTCATCGGCTCCCCCGCGACCGTCGCCGCCGACATCGACCGGCTGGTGCAGGCCGACGCGAGCGACGGCTTCATCCTGGTCCCGCACGTCACCCCCGGCGGTCTCGACCCGTTCGTCGACCGGGTGGTGCCGCTGCTGCAGGAGCGCGGGGTGTTCCGCGCCGACTACACCGGCGCCACGCTGCGTGACCACCTCGGCCTGTCCCGGCCGCCGGTGCCCGCGGAATAGCGTTCCCGGCTGCTCTACGCGCCCGATCGCAGCCATGGCTTCTCACTGGGCGCGATGGCTGCCGGTCGATCACCTGATCGTGTAGCCGCCGTCGATCAGCAGGTCGGCGCCGGTGATCATGCCCGCGGCGTCGGAAGCGAGAAACACTGCGGCAGCAGCGATCTCGTTCGGGTAGGCGAACCGGCCGACCGGAATCTGCGTCTTGAGCGCGTCGCCGCGCGGCCCGTCCCAGGCCTTGTGGCCCAGTTCGGTCAGCACCACGGTCGGGGAGATGCTGTTGACCCGCACGCCGCGGGCGCCCCACTCCATGGCCAGCACCTTGGTGACCCCGACGACGCCGAACTTCGAGGCGCAGTAGGCGACGTGCTGGTCCAGCGCCACGGTGGCCGCCTGGGACGCCATGTTGATGATGACGCCGCCGGCCTGGAGCATGTGCCGGCCGACCGTCTGGCACATCAGGAAGGTGCCCTTGAGGTTGACGTCGATCGTGGTGTCCCAGGCGTCGAGAGCGAGCTCCTCGGCCGGGGCGAGCAGGGCGACGCCAGCGCTGTTGACGAGCACGTCGACGCGGCCGAACGCCGCGACCACCTCCTCGACGGTCGCGGTGACCGACGCGGGATCGGAGACGTCGCAACGGAATCCGCGGCTGTCGGCGCCGAGAGTCGCCGCGTGACGCTGGGCCGCGTCGGCGTTGAGGTCGACGACGGCGATGCGCGCGCCCTTGGCGGCGAAGGCCGATGCGATGGCGGCACCGATACCCGATCCGCCTCCGGTGACCAGGGCCGTCTTCCCGGTCAGCGGGAAGTCGAGATCGACCACGGGCTCGGTCATGGGTGTTGTCCTTTCGCTCGGTTCGGCGGCCGCGTCAGTCGACGACGGCGGCCGCGATCTCGGTGTCGGTGACCAGTGCGGACACCAGGCCCGAGCGCAGCACGGCCCGGGTCGCAGTGATCTTCTCGGCACCCGCACAGATGGCGATGACCGTGGGGATGGCGCGCAGCCCCTCCTCGGTGATGCCCATGCGGCGCTCGTCGAGCCCGGCCACCCGGTTGCCGTCTTCGTCGAGCAGCAGCCCGCAGGTCTCCGCGCGCACCCCGGCCTCGTACAGCGCGCAGGCCTCCTCCTCGGAGATCGAGGTGTAGACCTGGGACGCCTCGGGGGTCCACCCGCCCACGGAGACCAGCGCGCACGTGACGCGGGACTGGTTGGCGAAGGCGTCCTTGATCGGCGGCGTGCTGGCCAGGCTCTCGGCGGTGCGGGCATCGCCGACGACGTAGGGCGCGTACAGCGGCCAGGACTTGCCGCCGGTGACCTCGGAGATGCGTCGGGTCAGGTCGGCGCCGTTGGAGGTGAGCCCGCCGGCCAGGCCGGTCAGCTGGACGACGTCGCACTTCGGCAGGGACTGCAGGTACGGCGCGATGCGGGTCATGGTGCGGCCGCAGTCGATGCCGATGACGTCGCCCTCGCGCAGGATCGACTGCAGCAGGTCGGCCATCGCCTTGGCGACGGCTTCGACCCGGTCGGCGGTGTTCTTCGATTCCGCGACGACGGCGTAGGCGTGCTGCAGGGAGTAGCGCTTCTGCAGGGCGCTGGACAGGTCGACGTTGATGGACCCGGGGTCGTGGATGACGATCTCGACCATGCCCGACTCGAGCGCTTCCTCGAGCATCCGGGCGACCTTGAAGCGGGACAGCCCGAACTCCTCGGCGATCTCGACGCGGGTGCGTCCTTCCAGGTAGTAGCGGCGGGCGATCACGGCGCGCTGGAACAGTTCGTCCGGTCCCATCTCACCTCCCTGCGCCGCCGCTACCCCGGGCTCTGCTCATATGAGCAGAGCTGCTTGACATGTGAGCATAGCTCAGAGAATGATCCACATCACAGGCAATCAGATGAGCAATCCGCGTAACAGATGAGCGCGGGGCCACCGGAAGCGGAAGGCGACCGATGCGGGTTCGTGACGTCGAGTTGGCGACGCTCGCCGACTCCGTCCTGTCCCGAGAATCCGCCGACCTCCCCGGCGTGGAATCCCTGGTCATCGGGCGCGCACTGCTCGCCCCCGTCGAAAGGAGTGGCACGTGACCGCCACCGTCGAACCGACCCCGGCCACCATGCGGGCCAGCGTCATGACAGGGGTGGGCGCCCTGCAGATCGAGGACAGACCGGTGCCGGAGCCCGGTGCGCACCAGGTCCTCGTCGAGGTCGCCGCCGTCGGCGTCTGCGGCTCGGACGTGCACTACTACCGGCACGGCCGTATCGGCGACTTCGTCGTCGAGCAGCCGATGATCCTGGGCCACGAGCTGTCGGGGCGCATCGCCGCCGTCGGCGCGGGCGTCGACCCGGCGCGGGTGGGCCAGCGGGTCGCGGTGGAACCGCAACACCCGTGCCGGCGCTGCCCGCAGTGCCGGGCCGGCCGCTACAACCTGTGCCCGCACATCGAGTTCTACGCGACGCCGCCGATCGACGGCGCGTTCTGCCGGTACGTGCTGACCGACGACGACATGGCGCACCCGGTGCCCGACTCGATGTCCGACGACGCGGCCGCGCTGCTCGAGCCGCTGTCGGTGGCGATCGCCACGATGCGCAAGGCGCACGTCGCGCCCGGGACGTCGATCCTCATCGCCGGCGCGGGACCGATCGGCGTGATCTGCGCGCAAACCGCCCGCGCATTCGGGGCGGCCCGCATCGTGGTCACCGACCTCGTCGCCTCCCGCCGCGAGAAGGCCCTGCAGTTCGGCGCCACCGAGGTGCTCGACCCGACCGCGGTCGACGTCGCGGCGATCGAGCCGGTCGACGCGTTCGTCGACGCCACCGGGGTGCCCGCGGCCGTGGTCAGCGGGATCAAGGCCGTCGGCCCCGCCGGGCACGTCGTGCTGGTCGGCATGGGCGCCGACGAATACGCGCTGCCGGTCAGCCACATCGCCAACCAGGAGATCACGGTGACGGGCGTGTTCCGCTACACCGACACCTGGCCCGCGGCCATCCACCTGGTGTCCAGTGGCGCCGTCGATCTCGACGGCATGGTGACCGGGCGCTACGACCTCGAGCACGTCGGCGAGGCACTCGACAGCGATTCGGACCCGGCGAGCCTGAAGTCGATCGTGGAGCCACGGTGACCGGCGGGCAGGAGCGAAGCGACCGGGGAAAGTTGGCGGGCGGGCAGGCACTGTTGCGGTGCAACGACATTCACAAGAGCTTCGGCGGCGTGCCGGTGCTCGAGGGCATCACGCTGGACCTGCAGCCGGGCACCGTGACCGCGTTGGCCGGCGAGAACGGCGCGGGGAAGTCGACGCTGATGAAGATCATCAGCGGGCAGTACAGCGCCGACCACGGCACCGTCACCGTCGGCGAGACCGCGCTGGCGCCGGGCAACACCCGCGACGCGGTGCGCCACGGTGTCGCGATCGTGCCGCAGGAGCTGGCGTCGATCGAGAACATGACGGTCTACGAAAACCTTTTCGTGGGACGGGAGATCACGGTCGGGCCGTTCCTGAACCGGCGCGCGATGATCGATCAGGCCCGCGACGCGCTCGGAGTGTTCGGCGTGAAGATCGACCCGACGGCGCGGATGGGCAGCCTGCCGGTCGGATTGCGCCAGATCGTCGAGATCGTCAAGGCCGCCAGCACCGGCGCGCAGGTGGTGATGCTCGACGAACCCACCTCCGCGATCTCCGAGCGGGAGGTCGAGGGGCTCTACAAGGTGGTGCGCCGGCTGCGCGAGCACGGCGTCGCGATGGTCTACACGACCCACAAGATGGCCGAGATCCGCGCCATCGCCGACCGGGTGGTCGTGCTGCGTGACGGCGGGCTGATCCTCGACGAACCGATCGCCGACGTCACCGACGACGACATCGTCACCGCGATGATCGGCCGGGAACTCGACGCGCTGTTCCCGGACCGCCCGAGCCCGGGAACGGAACCGGTGCTCGAAGTCCGTGACCTCCACGTCGACGGCGCCTCCGGACCGGTGTCGTTCACCGTCAACGCCGGCGAGATCGTCGGGTTGGCCGGCCTCGTCGGCGCCGGCCGCACCGAGTTGCTCGAGGCCGTCTTCGGCGCCCGCAGCAGCACTGCGGGCCAGATCACGGTGCGCGGCAAGGCCGTCAAGCGCAACCATCCCGCCGCGGCGATCACCGCGGGCATGGCGATGGTGCCCGAGGACCGCAAGCTCTCCGGGGTCGTGCTGTCGATGAGCGTGCTCGACAACGGCACCCTGCCGCGGCTGTCGTCGTTCTCGCTGGCCGGCTGGCTGCGCGGGAAAGCCCGCAACAAGGCGGTGTCCGACGTGATGTCCTCGGTGCGGCTCAAGACCCGCGGACTGAGCCAGGAGGTCGGCACACTGTCCGGCGGCAACCAGCAGAAGGTGGTGCTGGCGCGCTGGCTCACCGGCGACGTCAACGTGCTGCTGCTCGACGAACCGACCCGCGGCGTCGACGTCGGCGCGCGCAGCGAGATCTACCGCATCGTCACCGAATTCGCGGCGAACGGCATGGCGGTGCTGATGGCGTCCTCGGACATGCCCGAGATCGTCGGGCTGTCCCACCGCGCGTTCGTCATGCGCGGCGGCACCTTCGTCGGCGAACTCGACCGCGACGCCCTCGACCACCCCGAGGTCCAGGAATCGGTGTTCCGCCTCGCGACCGCCCTCGACACCAGGCCATCGACACCATCGACCACCACGCAGCAGGAGGCATCATGAGTACCGACGTCGACAGCAGCGCGCAGCCGCCCGGCCCGTCGGCTGCCCCGACCGTGACCTCGCCGATCACCGGCGAGCCCGTGAAACTGTTCTCCCGGCAATGGTTCTCGGGTGTGCTGCTGCGCTACTCGATGGTCATCGTGGTGCTGCTGGTGATCGCGTACTTCAGCTACCGCAGCGCACGCTTCTCGACTCCCGACAACCTGGTCACCATCCTGGTCGCGGCGGCGCCGTTCGCGCTCATCGCGCTCGGACAGACGCTGGTGATCCTCACCGGGGGCATCGACCTGTCGGTCGGCAGCGTCATCGCGGTGTCGGCGATGTCGGCGGCGGCGACCGCGAAGGCCAATCCCGGCCAGGTCTGGCTCACCGTGCTGGTGGCCATGCTGGTAGGTCTCGCGGTGGGCTGCGTGAACGGATTCCTGGTGTCGCGCATCAACGTTCCACCGTTCATCGCGACATTGGGCACGCTGACGGCGGGGTCGGGTTTGGCCTATGTGATCGGCGGCGGCGCACCCATCAACGGGTTGCCCGCGGAGTTCGGCTCGATCGCCAACACCAAGATCCTCGGTCTGCAGATCCCGGTGCTGCTGATGATCTTCGGCATCATCGCGCTGGCCATCATCATGAAGCGCACCACGTACGGCATGCGCGTCTACGCGGTGGGCGGCAACCGCAACGCCGCCGAGATCGCCGGCATCAACGCCAAGAACGTGTTGTTCAGCGTCTACGCGATCTCCGGTCTGCTCGCCGGGCTCTCCGGCGTCATGCTGGCCTCCCGCGTCATCTCGGGCCCGCCGAACCTGGGTCAGGGCTACGAGCTGGATGCCATCGCCGCCGTCGTGATCGGCGGCGCGAGCCTGATGGGCGGACGCGGCAGCATCTGGGGTACAGCGCTGGGCCTGTTCATGATCATGACGCTGAACAACGGCCTGGACATCCTCGTCGTGCCGGCGTACTGGCAGGACGTCATCAAGGGCGTGCTGATCGTCGCTGCGGTGGCGGTCGACGTGTGGTCCTCCAGGAGGCGCACCTGAAGCAAGCCGAGTCAACCTTCGTCGCACCACTTTTCACTGTCGAAAACGAGAGAAGAGAGAACACATGAGATTGCTCACCAAGATCGCGGCGATGGCCTCGGCCGGTGTGGTCGGTGCCGCGCTGACCGCCTGCGGCGCCGGCGACACGACGGCCAACAGCGACACCAAGCGCATCGGTGTCTCGGTGTACGACATGAGCTCGTTCATCACCGCGGGCAAGGAGGGCATGGAGGCCTACGCCAAGGACAACAACATCGAATTGGTCTGGAACTCCGCCAATCTCGACGTGTCCACGCAGGCCGACCAGGTCGACTCGATGGTCAACCAGGGTGTCGACGCGATCATCGTCGTCCCCATCCAGGCCGATTCCCTCGGACCGCAGGTCGCCACCGCGAAGTCCAAGGGCATCCCGCTGGTCGCGGTCAACGCGGCGCTGAACAATCCCGATGTCGCGGCGAGCGTGCAGCCCGACGACGTGGCCGCCGGTGAGCAGGAGATGCAGATGATGGCCGACCGCCTCGGCGGCAAGGGCAACATCGTGATCCTGCAGGGTCCGCTCGGCCAGTCCGGTGAGCTGGACCGCACCAAGGGCATCAACAACGTGCTGGCGAAGTACCCGGACATCAAGGTG
Organism: Mycolicibacterium chlorophenolicum; assembly: GCF_001044235.1. Lineage (GTDB taxonomy): Bacteria > Actinomycetota > Actinomycetes > Mycobacteriales > Mycobacteriaceae > Mycobacterium > Mycobacterium chlorophenolicum. Next base: position 395,131 of record NZ_JYNL01000064.1, read on the forward strand.
CTGGCCAAGGACACCGCCAACTGGAAGCGCGACGAGGCCGTCAACAAGATGAAGAACTGGATCTCCGGCTTCGGCCCGCAGATCAACGCCGTCGTCGCCGAGAACGACGACATGGGCCTCGGGGCGCTGCAGGCGCTCAAGGAGTCCGGCCGCACCGATGTGCCGATCGTGGGCATCGACGGCATCGAGGACGGCCTCAACGCGGTCAAGAGCGGCGAGTTCATCGGCACCTCGCTGCAGAACGGCACCGTGGAGCTCTCCGCCGGCCTGGCCGTCGCCAACGCGCTGGCCAAGAAGGAAGAGGTGAACACCAAGCCGGTGTATGTCATGCCGGCCATCACCAAGGACAACGTCGACGTCGCGATCCAGCACGTGGTGACCGACCGGCAGAAGTTCCTCGACGGGCTGTCCGATCTGACCACCCAGAACCTCAAGACCGGCGACATCGCCTACGAGGGGATCCCGGGCCAGAAGCAGCCCTGACACAACGGTATTCGCGAAGGCCGGTCGCATCACGCGGCCGGCCTTCGTGATGCTGACCGGACTTGTCGGACCCCTCTGTGATGATGGTGGCATGTCCTCGCCGGCAACGTCTTTGGTCGCTTCGCGGCGTATCGATGAGCGGTTGGACGTGTTGTTCGACGAGCTGGCNGACCCCTCTGTGATGATGGTGGCATGTCCTCGCCGGCAACGTCTTTGGTCGCTTCGCGGCGTATCGATGAGCGGTTGGACGTGTTGTTCGACGAGCTGGCCGAGCTGACCGGTCAGCGCAACGCGATCGATGGCCGCATCGTGTCGATCATCGCCGAGATCGACCGCGACGGGCTGTGGGCCGCCACGGGTGCCCGCTCGGTGCACAACCTGGTGGCCTGGAAGACCGGGGTGTCCCCGACCCGGGCCAAAGTTCTCGCCGCGGTGGCCTACCGGATCGAGGAGTTCCCCCGCTGCGTCGCCGCCCTGCAGGACGGCCAGCTCTCCCTGGATCAGGTCGGCGCCATCGCCGCACGCGCCGCCACGGGCTCCGACGCCCACTACGCCGAGCTGGCCCGCACCGCCACGGTCAGCCAGCTGCGCACCGCCCTCAACCTCGCCCCAAACCGAAACCCGAGCCCGAACCCGAGCCGGAAACCGAGGTCGAGGCTGAGGAAGTCCCCGAGCCCGAGCCGGTGTGCACCATCAGCCACACCTCCGACGAGCAGTACAGCTACTGGCAGATCCGGCTCCCGCACCTGGAATCAGCGGCGCTCGAGGCGGCCCTGCAGTCCCACAAAGACGCCCTGATCGCGCAGTGGAAAACGCTCGACCCCACCGCCACCCGCCCCCCGATGCCCACCACCGGCGACGCGTTCCTGCGGCTGATCAACGCCGGCTGGGACGCCGACGCCGCCGCCCGCCCGCACGGGCAACGCACCACCGTCGTCGTGCACGTCGACGTCACAGACAAGATCGCCGCCCTGCATCTGGGACCGCTGCTGTCCGACGCCGACCGGCAATACCTGAGCTGTGATGCCACCTGCGAGGTGTGGTTCCACCGCGACGGGCAGATCCTCGGCGCGGGCCGGTCCACCCGGGTGATCAACCGGCGGCTGCGCCGCGCCCTGGAATACCGCGACCGCTGCTGCGCGGTCCCCGGCTGCGGCGCCACCGTGGGTCTGCACGCCCACCACCTCCGGCACTGGGAAGACGGCGGACCCACCGACCTGGACAACCTGGTCCTGCTCTGCCCCTATCACCACCGCGCCCATCACCGCGGCACCATCACCATCACCGNCGGCACTGGGAAGACGGCGGACCCACCGACCTGGACAACCTGGTCCTGCTCTGCCCCTATCACCACCGCGCCCATCACCGCGGCACCATCACCATCACCGGACCCGCCGACCGGCTCGTCGTCACCGACCGCGCCGGCCGACCCCTGACCAACCGATCCCTGGCCCGCCCACCCACCACCGCACCACCGGACGTCGCGCCCTGCCGCGGACCCACCGGCGAACGCGCCCACTGGTGGTGGTACGAACCCTTCGACCCCCAACGACCACCCTCGACGAACTAGCGGTTCCCGGTCGCCTGCTGGCCGTACCCGGCGAGCAGACGTGCCACGTCGGCGATCTCCTCGGCGTCCAGCACCCGCACGGGTGCCCCGCTGGCCATCGCCCGCAGCTGCACGTCGCAGACGTACTCCAGGTAGGGCACCAGGTTCAGCACCTTCGGCAGCGCCGCGCCCGCGAGCACCGCGCCGTGGTTGCCCATCAGCGCCGCCGCGCGGTCGCGCAGGGCCGCGGTCACGTTGTCGGCCAGCTGCTGCGTACCGAAGGTGGCATACGGCGCGACCCGGATCGCGCCACCGAACAGCGCCGAATAGTAGTGCGACGCAGGCACTTCGTCGACGACAGTGGACAGCGCGGTGGACGCCGGGGCGTGCGTGTGCACGACGGCGGAGTGCTCCGACGACCCGTACACCGCCAGGTGCAGGGCCAGCTCGCTGGACGGCGCCAGCACCGCGTCGACGGCGTTGCCGTCCAGATCGTGGATCCCGACGTCGCGCGGCGACATCGCCTCGTAGTCGACACCGCTGGGCGAGATGACCACCAGATCGTCCACCCGGATCGACACATTGCCGGCCGTACCGACGACAAGCCCTGAGCGACTGAGGAATTGGCAGGCCTCGACGACCTGCTGCCGTTGCGCTTCCAGTCTCATGGCTCGAGGATGTACTTCGATCCGCGGCCGGCGGCCATGTCCTCCAGGCTCGGGACGAGCTCCTCGAGCGGCCTGCGCTCGGTCACCAGCATCGAGCCGTCGACCTTCCTGCTGGCCAGCAACTCGACCGCGGTGCGGACGTAGTTCGGGGTGTGGTGGAAGACGCCCTTGAGCGTGTACTCCTCGTAGTGCATCGCGCTCGAATCGACCGAGAACGGCGCGCCTTTCGGCGTCCCGCCGAACAGCACCGCCGTCGCGCCCGGGCGCAGCGTGCGGACCGTCTGCTCCCACACCTGCGGCAGGCCCACCGCCTCGATGCCGACGTCGGCGCCACGACCGTGCGGGGTGCGCTGCTTGATCAGCGCCACCCGGTCCTCGAAATCGGTGACCTCGGACAGGTCGACGGTGTCCACGGCGCCGGCCCGGACCGCCTGCTGCAGCCGCCACGGCGACTGGTCGACGGAGATGACGTTGGCGCCGCGCAGCGTGGCCAGCCGGACGAACATCAGGCCGATGGGGCCCGCGCCGTGCACCACGACGGTGTCGCCGAGTTCGATGCCCGTCTCGGCCATGCCGTGCACCACCGTGGCGAGCGGCTCGAGCGGTGCGGCGTCGGCGAAGTCGAGATCATCGGGCAGCGTGTAGGTGTTGCGCGCGACGATCGCGGCCGGGATCACCACCTCCTCGGCGAACGCGCCGTTGAGGAACTCCAGGTTCTCGCACAGGCTTTCGCGGCGGCGGATGCACGCCCAGCAGTGCCCGCACGGCACGGTGTTGGCGGCGGTGACGCGGTCGCCGACGACGAACCCGTCCACGCCGTCACCGACGGCGGTGACCACACCGGCGAACTCGTGACCGAACCGCGAGGGCAGCGTCGGGAAGAGCTTGGGGTGGCCGCGCCGGTAGGACTTCAGGTCGGTTCCGCACGTCGCGGCGGCCCGAACCTCCACCAGCAGTTCGCCCGGGGCCGGTTCGGTCGACCCGATGTCCTCCAGCCGTAGTTCACCGGGGCCGTAGAACATGGCGGCTCTCACTGTGGTTCTCCTCGTTGTAGTTCGTGCAGGGTGTGCAGCAGGTCGCGGGTCTGGGAGTAGACCCGCTCGTACACGGGGCGCAGCTGCCGGTAGGCGGCTGCGGCGTCGGGACGGGGTGCGACGACGGCGTCGGTGGTGCTCACCGCAGCAGCCGCGGCGGGCAACGTGTCGTAGACGCCGAGCGCCGTCAGCGCGATGGCGGCCGCGCCGAGCGCGCTCACCTCGGCCGCTGCGCACACCTGGATCGGCCGGTCGAAGACGTCGGCGAGGATCTGCGTCCACAGCGGACTGCGGGCGCCGCCGCCCGTCGCGCGGAGCACCTCGACGCGTTCCCCGCGCGCGGCTTCGAGGCCGTCGAGTTGCAGCCGGAGCTCCAGGGCGATGCCCTCGAGCAGGGACCGGTAGAAGTGGGCGCGGGTGTGACATCCCTGCCAGCCCAACGTCACTCCGGAGGCCCGCCCGTCCCAGTGCGGGGTCTGGGCGCCGTTCCAGTAGGGCAACGTCACGAGCCGCTCGCTGCCCACCGGCAGTGCCGCCGCCTCACGTTCGAGCTCCGGGTCTGGCGCGCCGGCCAGCCCGGGGTCGCCGAACTGCTGGCGGAACCACGTCGACAGATAGGTGCCCGACGAACTGAACGTCTCCACGGTGGACTGGCCCGGCATCGCCGAGACCATCGACCGGTACGCGCGTGCCGGAACGTAGGACATGGTCTCGCTGCCGATCACCACGGCGGTCCCCAGCACCAGGTACGCCGCCCCGGGATCGGTCACCGCCAATCCGATGCCCCCGGCCTGACCGTCACCGGTGCCCGCGATCACCACGACGTCGCGACGCAGCCCCCAAGCGTCGGCGATGTCGGCGCGCAACGGCCCGAGCGACGACCCGCTGGGCACGAGGTCGGGCAGCTGGTCGCGGCGCAGCCCGGCGAGTTCGAGCAGTTCGTCGCTGTAATCCCCTGTGGCCTGGTCGATCACGGCCAGGGGGTCGACCGACGCGGTGCTCGACACCCAGCGCCCGGTCATCGTGTGCACCAGGTGGGAGTGCACGTCGGCGACGCGGTGACAGCGGGCCATCGTGTCGGGCTCGTGGTCGCGCAGCCACAGCAGCTTGTAGAGCCCCGGGGTGATGTCGGCGGGCTTTCCCGACAACAGTTCCACGCGTTCGGTGCCGTAGGACCGGGCCTCTTCCGCGGCCCGGCCGTCCATCCAGAGGATCGCGGGCCGGATCGGCGTGCCGTGCTCGTCGAGGCAGACGAAGCTCTCTCGCTGATGGGTGACACAGACCGCGGCGACGGCGCCGGGGTCGGGAATCGCCTTGAGCGCAGCCATGATCGCGTCGCTGGTGGCCGTCCACCACTGGTGGGCGTCCTGCTCGAACCAGTGGGGGGCCGGGCTGTGGGTGGCCAAGGCTTGAGATCCGGTGCCCACGACCCGGCCGCCGGAATCGACGATGATCGCCTTGGCCGCGGTGGTCGAGCAGTCGACCGCGATCACGAGCGGGGAGGACGGCGCGGTCATGCCGGACCCACCTCCGCCAAAGGTGTTGTCTGCGAGGGCAGGTCAGCGACGACCACGTTGGCGCCACCGTCCTCGAGGCGCTGCAGCTCCTCGGGGTCGATGCCCGCATCGACGACGACGGCGTCGAAGACCACCAGATCGCAGATCCGGTGGATGGCGCGGCGCGCGACCTTGGTGTGGTCGATCAGCAGCACGCACAACTCGGCGCTCTCCATGAACGCCCGCTTGAGTTCGGCCGCCGCGCTGGAGGGGTGGAAGCACATGCCGCGCGACACCGCGGGCACCGACATGAACAGGACGTCGTAGTGCATGTCGCGCAGCGCGCGGGTGGCCTGGGGCCCGAGGAACGAGGAGTACTCGGGCACGAAGTCGCCGCCGATGGCGTTGAGCCGCACCCGTGGATCCGTCGACAGCTCGTTGATCGCGGGCAGGAAGTTGGTGACCACGGTCAGGGGCAGCTCAGCCAGCAGCATCGGCACCACGTGCAGTGCGGTGGTGCTGTCGTCGAGGGCCACCGCGGTCATGTCGACCCGGCCGGCGGCCCACGTGAAACCGGCCTGGGCCACCGCCTGCTTCTCGGCGAGGTTGAGCGCCCTGCGCAGATCGATGTTCCGTTCGAACGCCTCGCTGGGCGGGGCCTCGGCGCCTGACCGGACCTTGCGCAGCATGCCCTTCTCGTGCAGATGGTCGAGGTCGCGGTGAATGGTCATGGTGCTGACGCCGAACTGGTCGGCGAGTTCATCGATGCGCGCCGCGCCCTTGGCCTTCACGAATTCGGCGATCTGGGCGCGCCGGGAGGAGTTGCCCGAGGCTCGAAGCGGCGGCGTGGTCACGACCGACCTCCTCACGCGCTGTCAACATCTCACTGAACATCACAAACGTAACAGCATTGTTGTGAGATTGGCAACGGGCTCCGCGCGGCCCCTCAGCTCGGAAGCTGGTAGTCCATCGGCGCACCGGCAGGCCCGGCCGCCGCGGGGTCCGCGATCGCGGTCGCCACCGGCACACCGTCCCGGACGACACCCACCACCACGACGTTCTGCGTCGGTGCAAACGATGTCGGCCCGTACGGCGTCGACGTGCCGGGCTGCGTGATCGCCGCCGTGTCGGGCGTAATCCGGAAGGTGGTGACCTGGCCGTCGGCGGCCGTGGTGGTCAACGAGTGCGCCGATACGGCCGTGACCTGACCGGCGCGCTGGATGTCCTGCACCGGCGGCGCCGTGGCCGCGGGCGGTGTCTGCACGGTCGCCGTGCGGGGGCCGTCGTCGTCCATCAGGGCCAGCAACCATCCGGCGGCGCCGGCCGCCGCGATCATCGACGCCATTCCCCACCGCGGGGCGGCGTGGACCGGCCTGCGTACGAGCCGGTGTCTGCCGGCGAGCTGGGTGGTTGTCATCGAAGAACCGACTACCCGGCCGGGTGGTGCAGGAAACTCACGGGCACGCCCGAATCGTCATTTCCAGGCGAAGACCGGCTGCTCCAGCTCGTCGACCGCGTCCGGTCGCCCCTCCAGTCCCAGCCACCGCAACTGCAGCAGCACCGCCCCGGTCGGGGCGTGGATCAGGTCGTTGCCCAACGGGATCTGCACGACGGGGCGGGGGCTCTCGGGGATCGTGACGTACCGAGGCGAGTCGGCGCGCAGCAGCTGATGCAGGCCGACGCGGTAGACCGCGACCACCTCGTCGGGCGCCGGGTGCAGATCGAGGCGTCCGCCGCCCCACACCACCACCGGCGTGATGACGTAGCCCGATCGCGTCGGATAGTCGTCGAGCAGTCCCAGCACCGCGGAGTCGGGCAGGGTCACGCCCACCTCCTCGTCGAGTTCCCGCAGCGCCGCCTCGACGGCCGTCTCGCCCGGGTCGAGCCGCCCGCCCGGCAGGGCCCACTGGGCGGCATGAGTCGAGAGTCGGGAAGCCCTGCGGCACAACAGAAATGCCGCGCCACCGGACACATCGACCATCCGCCCGTCGAGATCCCCGGGCATCGGTCGGCCGGCGATCCAGTCCTCCACGGGCGCGGGATCCACCCGGTCCTCACCGACCAGCGAGTCGACCAGCACCACCGCGACCGCGGCGCGGCGCTTCTCCGGATCCTCGACGGTGCGCCGGACATGCCCTGCCAGATGAGTGTGGATCCGGCCCCGAAGCGCCTCGTCGTAGGGAACGGTCACCCGTCAGGGTTTCCCGAACACCAGGGACACGTTGTGCCCCCCGAAGCCCAGCGTGTTCGACACCGCGTGACGGTAGTCCCCGGAGCGCTTCGCGCCCGCGACGACGTCGAGGTCGATGTCGGGATCGGGGGTCTCGTAATTCAGGGTCGGCGGCACCACGCCGTCGCGCAGCGTCTGCACCGTCACCACGGCGCCGACCGCACCCGACGCGCCCATCGAATGCCCGAGGGCGGCCTTGGGCGCCGTCACCGCGGGGCGGTGGCCGCCGAGCGCGGTGTGCAGGGCGCGCGCCTCGGCGAGGTCTCCGGCCCGGGTGCCCGCGGCGTGAGCGGTCACCACGTCGACGTCGCCCGCCTGCAGCCCCGCCAGGCGCAGGGCGCGCGACAGCGCCGCCGCGGCCTCCTCGCCGGTGGGATCGGGATCGATCAGATCGAAGGTGTCGGCGGTGGTGCCGACCCCCAGCAGCCTGCCCAGGATCGTCGCGCCCCGCGCGATCGCGTGCTCCTCGGTCTCGAGCAGCAGCAGCGCGCCCGCCTCCCCGAACACCATGCCGTCGCGGTTCTTGTCGAACGGCCGGCAGGCTCCGGCCGGATCGTCGTTGTGGTGAGACAGCAAGCCCCGGTTGTCGAACGCCACGATGGGCAGCGGCTCGATCTTGGACTCCACCCCACCGCAGATCGCGACGTCCGCCTCACCGAGGGTGATCAGGCGCCAGGCCTCGGCGATCGCCGACGCACCGGAGGCGTCGCCAGTCGTCGGCGCGATCACCCCGGCCTTGGCCTGCCGGTCCAGGCCGACGGCAGCGGCCGGGGCGTTCGGCATGTGCATCTGGACCGCCAGCGGGGAGATCGCGCGCAGGCCGCGCGACTTGAACTCCTCGTAGCCGGTCCACAGGTCGAGCGTGCTGCCGTAGGCGTGGCTGACCGACACCAGGAGGCGACGCGTATCCACCTCGGGGGTGCCCGCGGCCTCCCAGAGCCGCCGGTTGAGCAGCAACGCCATCTTCTGCATGTAGGACAGCCGGCGGATCTCCACCCGGTTCAGCTGCGAATCGAAGTCCTCGAGAATCCGTCCGCCGATGGTGACGGGCAACTCGAACCCCGCACTGCGGTCCTCGATCGATGTGATCCCGCTGGTGCCGTCGAGCAGCGCCTCCCACGTCTGCTCGGCGTCCGCGGCAAGGGCCGTCGTGGCGGCGACCGCGGTCACGACGACAGCGGGCAGGTCACCCCTGGTCATTGCGTCCGATCCCCCTTCCCCGTCGACACGTCATGAGAAATTCTCTAACGAGCCGATGAGGTGCCGTCAAGGTGACCCCGTCGGCTCACCGTGAGACACCGCCGGCGCAGACCCTCGAGAGGGTCCACGCCGGCGGGTCGAGGTGTGTCAGCTGATGCCGACGACCTCCTGGGCGATGGCGGCCAGCCGGGTCTGCGCGGCAGACACCACACGCTGGCGGTTCTTGTGCGCCTCCTCGTAGGCGACGATCACACGGATGTCCGAGGCCTCGGTGAGATCCTTCACCGCGGCGACGGCGTCGGTCTGGTTCAGCTCGTCGTAGTCGGCGATCGGCAGCTCGCCGCTGTCGAGAACCCCCGCGGCACCACGGGCGGCGTGGATCACGTCGGCGGCGTCCTCGGCGCCCTGCTCGCGGGTGATGCGCTCAGCAGCCTCGAGCGCGGAGTTGCGGGCACCGGCCAGCGCCTTCGCCGCGATCTCACTGCTGCGGGCGCCACGGTCGACGAGATCGCCGAACGCCGGACGGACGGACCGCACCGCCTCGGCGGCACGCTCGGCCCGACGCACCGACCAGGTGAACGGCAGGTTCAGCAGCTTGACGGTCAGCCCGGCCGCCGCCTGCACCGGCGTGCGGCGCAGCGCCGCGGGCCCACCGAGGGCGTCCTCGGCCAGCACGGTGGTCAGCCAGTTCACCGTCGCCGAATGCGCGGTGATGAGGCGGTCGGCGAGGTCCTCGACGTCCTTGTGCTTGGCAGCGACGGCCAGCGCCTTGATGTAGCGCGAGCGGTCCAGCAGCTGGTCTTCCAGTGCCAGGTCGCCCAGCAGCGCCTCGTCGAACGGCGCGGCCTGCTCGGTGAGTGCCTTGACCGCCGCGGCGGCGCGACCCAGGAACGGGCCGATCACGTCGGGAAAGCCGCCGAGGTCGCGGATCGCGGACTCGATGGCCTCGGCCCGGACGCGCCCGTTCTCGGCGTTCTGGGTGAGCTCACGGCGGACCGCGTCGGTGCGCGCCTGGGTGATGCGCGTCTCGGCGACCTGGATCTCGGTGTTGGTCAGGTCGAGGACGGTCCGCAGCTGGGCGATCAGCGTGGCGGTGGTGCTCTGGGTGGTAGCCGTGGTGGCCATAGTGTTTCCTCACTCCTCAGGGAGTCGTTGGTCTCGGTCTCTCATGCGGCACATACGTGCGCCTGACTGTGGGGTACCCGTCGAAGCCGAAACGATGGCCCCACGCGGGAATTGTGAAAAAGACGGCATCAGGTGTGATCAAGCCCCCTCCGTGGGTAGGGGCTCCGCCTCGGCTTGCCGGTTTGGCGCCATGTCCGGCGGGTATCTCGCAGCCGTGATGCCCACGATGGTCGAACCCGTGCTGCCCGAACCCCGAGGTCCGATCTCGCTGTCGGTGGTGGAGCTGCTGGCCGAGCGGGCGCCGCTGCGTTACCTGACCCGGGTGGAGACGTCGCTCGCCGACGCCGATCCCACCGGGCTCGATCTTCAGCTGGCCCTGTATCTCTGCTACGAGCTGCACTACCGCGGGTTCGCCGGCGTGGACGCCGGGTGGGAATGGAACCCCGGCCTGCTGTATCTGCGGGGGCGCCTGGAGGACCTGTTCCTCGAGGACATTCGCCGGGCGGTCGGTGAGATCGATCCGGAGACGACCGCGCTGTCGGAACTCGATGCGCTGTGCGTCGAACCGGTGAGCGGCAACGGTCCGTCCTACCACCTGCGGGACGAGGGGACGTGGGAGCAGATGCGCGAGTACTTCGCGCACCGGTCGCTCTACCACCTCAAGGAGGGTGACCCGCACGCGTGGGCCATTCCCCGGTTGACGGGGCAGGCCAAGGCCTCGTTCGTCGCCGTCGAGTTCGACGAGTTCGGGGCGGGCAAAGGCGCCCGGCTGCATCAGCAGTTGTTCGCCGACCTGATGGCCGCGGCGGGGCTGGACACCACCTACCTCGGATACCTGTCCGAGGTGCCGGCCGAGTCGCTGGCCGTGGTCAACCTGATGTCGATGTTCGGATTGCACCGCCGCTTGCGCGGCGCCGCCGTCGGTCACTTCGCCGCGACCGAGGTGACCTCCCCGCCCGGATCCAAGCGGATGGTGCAGGCGTTGGAGCGGCTGGGTGCGCCCGAGGAGTGCGCGGCGTTCTACCGCGAACACGTCGAGGCGGACGCCGTCCACGAGCAGGTCGTGCGCACCGACGTCGTGGGTGATCTCGTCGCGCGGGAACCGGATCTGGACGTCGATGTCGTGTTCGGCATCCGGGCGTTCGACGTCGTGGAAGAACGGCTCGCCGATCACCTCATGGCGAGCTGGAGCGCCGGACGAAGTTCACTGCGACGCGGTCTGGTCTGACCCCTGGTCCGACCCGGACGCGTGCCGCTCCCGGCGCCGGTGACTGGTGTCGCACAGCGGATAGGTCTTGGACCGGCGGCAGGCGCAGATCGCGACCATGAAGCGGTCGGATTCCACCACGCTCCCGTCCGGGAGTTCCACGCGCACAGGCCCTTCCACCATCACCGGGCCGCCGGGGACGACGCGGACGACGCGCGGGGGCTGGTCGGTCACGGGGCGTCCGCGCGGACCACGACGATGCGCTCGAGCTCGCAGCCCGGCTCCAACAGCCCGGCCCGGGTCAGCCACTCCGCGCGGGCCGTCATCACCGGTCCGAACGGGATCAGTTGCTGAGCAACGACTTCGGCACGCATACCCTGGGCGCGCAGCGCCGCCAGCGTGCGGTGGACGTCCGAGCATTCCGAGTGCACCACCAGCATGGTGCCACCCTCGTCGAGCAGCAGTGGCGCCGCGGCGCACATCGGGTCCAGGATCATCCGGCCGTCGGCGCCGGCGTTCCACGCCTGCGACGGCCCCGCGTCACGGGGAATCGAGTCCGTGTCGTCGACGGGCGCCTGCGGAACATACGGCGGGTTCGCCACCACGACGTCGAACGGCGCGAATTCGATTGCGCGTGCCCATGATCCGCGATGCACGGCGACATCGACACCGGCGGCCGAGGCGTTGCGACGCGCATGCGCCACGGCCTGGGGGCAGATGTCGAAGGCGGCGACTTCCGCCGCGCCCGCCTGTGCCGCGGCCACCGCGACCACTCCGCTGCCGGTACACAGATCGGCCACCCGTGCTCCGGGGGCCAGTCCGGCAGCCACCAGCACGTCGATGAGCAGGTGCGAATCCTCTTGCGGCGGATAGACCCCCGCTGCGGCGGTGGTGTCGACATCGGTGTATGCGCTGGTCACATGTGCTCCTCGGCAGACATCGCAGCGCCGGGTCGGCGCTGCTCCTCCTTCATGCCCTCTCCGTCGCGGGCCAAACCACCGGGTTTGTGACCACACGCTGCGGGAATCCGGTCCCCCGACCCGCACGACACCCGATCCGAGAGGACCCCGATGACCATCTGTGCCACCTGTGGAAACGACTACGACAAAGCGTTCACGGTGACCTGGCCCGACGGCCGGTCGGCGACGTTCGACAGCATCGAGTGCGCCACAGTGCAACTGGCGCCCGAATGTGGGCACTGCGGATGCCGCATCCTCGGTCACGGCATCGAGACCGACGAGGGCATGTTCTGCTGCGCGCACTGCGCGCGCAAGGACACCAACGCCGACGTCAACGACCGCTACCCGGTGCCCGCCGGGGCGTGACCCCCTAGAGGCGGCCGACGGCGTACGTCGCTCCCTCGGTGACCATTCCGTTCACCGGATACAGGGCGTGCGCCACGGTCGGGCCGCCGTCGGGGGCGCCCGAGCAGATCGTGTCGCCCTGCGCGCACAACTGCAGAGTCTTGTCGGCGTAGGCCGGTCCGATGGTGATCGTGGGTGCGCCGTAGCGGCCGAGGAACTCACCCGACGGCGTGCCGAACAGCACCACCGCGGCGACGTGGTCGGCCACCTCGGGCGGCATCGGCCGCGGCGCGATGGCGGCCGGGACCGCGCTGGGCACCACGTCGGAGGTGGTGAACCCGGTGACCACGGCGCCCTGGGAGTAGCCGCCGAGCACCATGCGTGTGTTCGGGCAGTTGGCGGCCATGGCCTGCACGTGGTCGGCCTCGTCGCGGACGCCGTCGATGACGGTGCGGGCGATGTCCTCACGCTGATCGAAGTTGTTGGCGGCGGCGTAGTTCACCGCGTACACGCCGACCGTGCGGGGGCCGGCCTGCGCGCGCACCGCGTCGACGAACGACTGCCCGACGCCGCCCACACCCGGCTGCTCGCTGGTGCCGCGGGCGAACACCACCTCGACGTCCGGACATCCCTGCGCGCTCGCCGTCGGTGCGACGGCACCGCCGGCCACGACGCTTCCTGCTCCGGCGATCAGTGCTGCGGCGGCGCGTGTCCACTGCCCACGTGTCATGTTCGGCTTCCTCTCTCGACCGGCGTGCGGTCCGCGACGCCCGTCGAGCAAGTACCCCGCGGTTTGCTGGCCAAACGAAACGTCAGCAGATGCCGGCGGTGCGGTCGAGTGCCTGCAGCAGCTCGTGCGCCGCCAGCTCCACAGCCTTGTGCCGCCACTCCGACGCGCGGTACACGCAGGCGATCAGCCCGCTGCGATGCAACCGCCGGAAATCTCCGTAGACGAAGGCGTAGCGCGCCTTGGTCTGCTCGGCCGCGCCGTCGGTCAACCCGAGATGCCACAGCGCGTAGTCGTCCCAGCCGTGGCGCTCGAGGTAGTCGTTCTGCGCCTCGGCCCTCGGCTGCACCTCGCCCCAGTCACTGTCGAGGACATACTGACGGGCGTCGATGAGTTCCCGCGCCCGTGCCACGGCGGCCTCGTTGACGGCGTACTTCGCCATGGCCCCATTATCGGGTCCCCGGCGTCGGATACGGTCGGGGAATGTCCGACTCGCAGTCCGACCCGACGTCCGACGATCCCATCGACGACGTCGCTCCGGGCGACATCATCGTGGTCGACCGCGGCGACGGCGACCGGCCGTACAAGGTGGTACACAAGGCGTCCAGCGACGCCGGGTTCCTCGTCACGTTCGAAGACGACGACGCCGAGACGTTCCAGCTCGACCTGGCCGCCGGCACGTGCGTCACGCGCTCGCTGGAGTCCAAGTGGGAGTCGGCCCAGAGCCCGACCCCGCACTCGGACGGCACCGCCTCGGACTGACCGGGCCGCGATTCGATCGCCGGCCAGCGGGTAACCGCCTGCGCAGCCGACGAAAGGATGCCGCCATGCCGAACGAACTCGCACGCCGCAGAATCGCCTTCCTGGCCGCGGACGGCGTCGAGAAGGTCGAACTCGAGCAGCCGCGCACCGCGGTCACCGACGCCGGTGGACACGTCGAGGTGCTCTCGGTGAAGGACGGTGAGATCGACGCCCGCAACCATGACCTGGAACCCGCGGGCACGATCCCCGTCGACCGGCTGGTGGGTGATGCCCGCGTCGACGACTACGACGGGCTCGTGGTGCCGGGTGGCACCGTCAACGCCGACAAGCTCCGCCTCGACGACGCGGCGGTCGCTTTCGTCGGAGAGTTCGTCCGCTCCGGCAAGCCGGTCGCCGCGATCTGCCACGCGCCGTGGACGCTCGTGGAGGCGGGCGTCGTGAAGGACCGGACGCTGACGTCGTATCCCAGCCTGCGCACGGACCTGCGCAACGCGGGCGCGACCGTGGTCGACCAGGAGGTCTGCATCGACGGCAACCTGATCACCAGCCGCTCCCCCGACGACCTCCCGGCGTTCTGCCAGGCGATCATCGATCGGTTCGCTGCCACGCCCGCCCACACCTGAGCGCGGGCGCTCGACCGGACTCCGTACTGTCGCAGTCGTGGTTCGCGAGCTCACGGTCCTCGGCACCGCCAGTCAGGTGCCCACCCGTCGGCGCAACCACAACGGGTACCTGCTGCGGTGGGACGGCGAGGGCATCCTGTTCGATCCCGGCGAAGGCACACAGCGCCAGATGCTCTACGCCGGGGTGTCCGCCAGTGCCTTGACCCGCTTGTGCCTCAGCCACTTTCACGGCGACCACTGCCTCGGGCTGCCCGGGGTCATCGCACGGCTGTCCCTCGACGGCGTGCATCAACCGGTGGAGGCCTACTTCCCGGCGTCGGGCCAGGAATTCTTTGAGCGGCTGCGGTACGCCAGCGTGTTCCGCGACATCACCGACGTGCGCGCGCACCCGGTCAGCGACGACGGCCGGATCGCGACAGGCCCGTTCGGGGAACTGCACGCCCGCCGCCTCGACCACTCGGTGGAGGCGTTCGGCTACCAGCTGGTCGAACCGGACAGCCGCCGCTTCGACCCGGAGGCGCTGGCGCGCTTCGGGATCAGCGGCCCCGCCGTCGGCGAGCTGGAACGCGACGGCGTCCTCGAGGTGGCGGGGCGGACCGTCCGGCTCGACGACGTCACGGCGCCGCGGCCCGGGCAACGGTTCGCGTTCGTCATGGACACCCGGCTCTGCGACGCCGTCTACGCGCTCGCCGACGCCGCGGACCTGTTGGTGATCGAAGCGACCTTCCTCGACGAGGACGCCCACCTTGCCGCGGACTACGGGCATCTGACCGCGCGGCAGGCCGCCACCGTCGCCGCGGAATGCGGGGTCCGCCGGCTGGTGCTGACCCACTTCTCGCAGCGCTACCCCGACACCGAGCGGCACCGCGCGGAGGCCGCCGAGGTGTACTCCGGTGATCTGGTCGTCGCCGAGGATCTGATGCGGGTCCCGGTGCCGGGACGCGACGAGTTGTGACCGGGGTCTGACGTCACGCGTAGGCGGGTCGTGCGCGGGTAGGCCACAGACCATGCATGAACTGACGAAACGCTTCGTGGCCGCCCTGGGTGAACTGCACGACAGTCGCGATGTCGAGCCGCTCGTCGAACTCTTCGCCGACGACGCCACACTCGACAAGGCCGGCATCCCGCACGGCCAGCACGGCAAGGACGGCGCACGCACCTTCTGGACGCAGTACCGCGATGTGTTCGACGACCTGGAATCGTCGTTCTCCCACACCGTGACCGACGACGGCATCGCGTTCCTGGAGTGGAACTCGACGGGCACGCTGCGCGACGGTACGCCGTTCCGCTACGACGGGGTGAGCGTGCTGGAGGGCGACGACGAGGCCGTCACCGCGTTCCGCACCTACTACGACACCGCGGCGTTCCTGTCGGCGGAGAAGCGCGGCGGGTGACCCTAAGGTGGCGCCATGAGCCTGGTCACCTACGAACTGGACGATCACGTCGCCACCATCACCCTGAACCGCCCCGAGGCGGGCAACGCGATCAACGGCGCGCTGCGCGAAGAACTCAACGCGGCGTGGGACCGGTTCCGTGACGACGAGGACGCGTGGGTCGGCGTCCTCGCCTCCACCGGCCGCGTCTTCTGCGCCGGCGCGGACCTCAAGGACGGCGAGGGCGCGGTCGGCACGTTCGGCGGCACATTCTGGGAGAAGCCGACCATCAACTCCTTCGAATCCGGGATGGAGTTGTTCAAGCCGACCATCGCGGCCGTGCAGGGTCCGTGCATCGGTTACGGCCTGACCGGAATCCTGTTCTGCGACTTCGTGATTGCGAGCACCGAGGCGTCGTTCGCGTTCCCCGAGGTGTCGATCGGGGTGCCCACCATCGTCGGCGCGATCCGGTTGCCGCAGCGCATCCGGTGGGCCGATGCGATGGAACTGCTGCTGACCGGCCGGCCGATGACCGCCGAGCGCGCCAAGGAGGTGGGCCTGGTGTGGAAGCTGGTCGAGCCCGCCGACCTGGCGGCCGCCGCCCGGGAATGCGCGCACACGTTGACCCGGGCCGCACCGCTGGCCCAGCGGGCCACCAAGGAGGTCGCGTGGCGCACCGCCGACATGGGTTGGATCGAATCGGTTCGCTTCGGCGAGGTGATGCGCAAGGTCGCCGGGGCGACGGAGGACGTCGCCGAGGGCATCACGGCGTGGCGGGAGAAGCGCCGCCCGGACTGGAAGGCGCGCTGACGATCAGCTGGGGCGGGGCCGCCCGGTGAGATTCCGGATCGTGGCGATCTCGCCGGACCGGTAGGCCCGGCCGTCGGACTCGAGCAGGTCGTGGAACCAGACCTGCGGCTTGGCGTCGTAGGGCCGGTCCCACGAATCCCACGGGAAGTACGTCTGCGTCTTGCCGGCCACCAGGCCCCACGCGTAGGCACCCACATTGCGCCGCTTGGTGATCGGCAGGATCCCCTCGACCGTGCAGCCCAGCGACCGGGCCATGTACTCGGTGCACAGCAGCGGCCGCCCCGTCGGCGTGAGCTCGGTGATGCGGGCGTCGAACTCGACCGGATCGGCGTAGCTGTGGAACGACACCACATCGGAGTTGTCCAGCTGGATCCCGGCGATGGCGCTGCGCGTTCGCGGATCACCCCACGGGCCGTCCCACACCCCACTGGTCAGCGGCTGATCCGGATCGACCGACCGGGCCCACCGGAACACCTGGGGCAGCAGGTCGGCGACGACGTCGATCTTGTCGCGGCGCTCGGTGTCGCGGTACTGGCGGGCGGGGTTGTCCGGCTCGTTCCACAGATCCCAGCCCAGCACCCTGCGGTCGTGGCGGAACTGGGTGAGGACGGCGACGACGTAGTCGTGCAGCACCCGCCGGTAGCGCCGGTCGTCGAGGTTCTCGGCGCCGGGACTCTGCACCCAGCGGGAGTTGTGCACACCGGGGCGGGGCGCAGGTTGGCGTCCGAGCCGGGGCTGCGGATCCCAGCACGAATCGAACAGCACGAACAGTGGTTTGATGCCGTTGCGCGCCGAGATGTCGACGAAGTGGCCGAGCCGGCGCGCGAACCCGGTCCGGTCCTGAATCCACAACTGGTCGTGCAGGAACACCCGCACGGTGTTGAGGCCGGCCAGCCGCGCCAGCCGCAGCTCGACGTCGATGCGCCGCGGGTCGAACGTGCCCGGCTGGAACATCTCGAGCTGGTTCACCGCGTTGGACGGGATGTAGTTCGCCCCGACCAGCCAGTCCTGCGCCTCGTACCACCGGTTCGCACGCTCGGGCGACCAGCGCGCAGCCTCGGCCGCCGCGCGCGGCACCGGGGACAGCGACATGGCCGCCGCAGCCAGCAGGGGAGCCTTGAGCGCGGCGCGACGACCCACGGCACGAGCGGGCTGCGCGGAGGTGACCTGCGCGGTCGGGCGAATCAACGGCGAGCTTCCTCGGATAGGGGCGGTGATGCGATGACGATCGCGGAGTGTGCACGCCCCACATCGGGCGCGGCGCCGCTCAGTGTATCGACGGACGGGACCGCCGCGTTACGTCGAAAATCATTTTCTCCCTGGTGATTTCGCTCAGCGGACAGCCCGACCGTCGGGACCTGGGACGTCCCTGTGCTATGCAGATCGGGTGAGGTCTGCGCGCGACGACGCACTCGACCACCGGCCGCGGACCCGCGGCGCGGTCGGGCTGATGTTCGACCGCGTGTTCGGCGCGCTCTTCTGGGGCAAGATGTTCTCGGTCGTCGCGGTCTGGACCCACGGCATCGTCGCGGCGATCGTGATCTATGACGCCACCGGCTCGGCGCTGATGGTCGGCATGGTCGGCGTCGTCCAGTTCGGGCCGCAACTGCTGCTGACCCCGACGAGCGGCAAGTGGGCCGACACCGGCAACCCGGCCCGGCAGATCCTTCTTGGCCGGGTGTTCTGCGTCGCGGGCTCCGGGCTGGTGGCGGGGTGGTTGTTCACCGCGCCGTCGGCGCACGGCACCGCGGCGGCGGTCGCGGTGCTGCTCGGCTCGCTGCTGGTGGGCTTCGGGTTCGCGGTCGGGGGTCCGGCGATGCAGTCGATCGTGCCGAGCCTGATCCGCGACGGCGAACTGTCCACCGCGATGGCGCTCAACAGCATCCCGATGACGATCGGCCGCATCGTCGGCCCCGCGGCCGGCGCGTACCTGGCCGCCCACCTGGGGCCGGCCGCCGCCTTCGCGGCGAGCGCCGGGCTGCACCTCGTCTTCGCCGTCTTCCTGATCGTGGTCCGCTTCCCGGCGCCACCGCCGCGCCGCTCCGGCGCCGACTACCGGGTGCGGGTCGCGGTCCGGTACGCGCTGGGCGACCGCCGGCTGCTGCTGGCGCTGATCGCGGTCACCGTGGTGGGCGTCGCGTCGGACTCGTCGATCACGCTGACCCCGTCGGTGGCCGACGCGCTCGGGGGCGGGCCCGCGCTGGTCGGCATGCTCTCGGCGGTGTTCGGGGTCGGCGCCGCGATCGGGATGGCCGTGCTGGCGCTGCTGCGCGGCCGGATCGGCGCCGACCTCGTGTCGTGGCTCGGGCTGTGGGGGCTGGCGGCGGGCTGCGCGGTGCTGGCGGTCGGCACCGCCACAGCCGTGGCCACAGCGGTCGCGACGGCCGGCTTCGCGCTGGCCGGGCTCGGCTTCGGGTGGGCCATGACCGGGCTCGGCACGGTCGTGCAGGAGCAGGCGCCCGAGGAGCTGCGCGGCCGCATCATGGCGCTGTGGCTGGTCGGCTTCCTCGGTTCGCGGCCCCTGGCGGCAGCGGTACTCGGCGGCACCGCCGACGCGGTCAGCGTGAACGCGGCGTTCGGCGTCGCCGCGGTGCTGTGTGCGGTCGTGGTGGTGCTGTGCCGGCCGGGACGCTCGCGCGGTCCGCTCCCGGCCTGAACCGCGTCAGGTGATCGCGTCGACGTCGACCAGCACGTGCCGGGGACCGCGGAAGATCTGGCTCTGCCGGTACGGCGGCGGATCGGTGACCAGGCGCGGCCCCGTCACCCGCCGCAGGAACGTCTCGAGTGCGAGGTTGACCTCAAGGCGTGCGAGCGGTCCGCCGACGCAGGTGTGGATCCCGCTGCCCCAGCCGAAGTGTTCGTTGTCGGGCCGGAGGATGTCGAAGGTGTCGGGATCGGGGAATCGGCGCGGATCGCGGTTGGCGGCCCCGTAGAGAAGGTGCACCGCGGCGCCCGCGGGGATCACGGTGTCCCCGATCGCGATGTCGGCGGTCGCACTGCGGCTCGGGAAGAACTGCACCGCCGACTGCAGCCGCTGCACCTCCTCGATGGCGCGGGGGATCAGTTCGGGCTGATCGCGCAGCATCTCGAAGGTGCCCGGGTTGCGCAGCAGCGTGAGCACGCAGTTGGAGATCGTGTTCACTGTGGAGTCGTGCCCCGCGATGAGCAGCAGCACGGCGTTGGCCACGGCCTGCTCGGGCGGCATCGGACCGTCCGGCCCGTCGGTGTCGGTGACCAGCGCGGCCAGCAGTCCCTGCCCTTCGCCCCGGGCACAGTCCGCGATCAGCGCGGCCAGGTAGTCGCGCAGCTCGGCCTGGGCGTCGCCGGCGCGGGCCGCCCGCTCCTGACCCTCGGCGGTGCCGGCGTCGGGCCCCAGATCGATCCCGGCGAGCATGTCGAAGATCCACGCGTGGAAGCGCGGCTCGTCGGCCAGCGGGATGCCGAGGATCTTGCAGATCACCATCACCGGAACCGGATAGGCGTAGTCGTCGACCACGTCGATCCGGGTGCTGCCCGCCGCCTTGGCGCGGTCGAGGAGCTCGTCGCACAGGGCGACGATGTCGGGTTCCATGCCGGGGATCAGGTCCGGTGAGTGCGGCGGCGCGAAGTGCCGGGTCACCTGCCTTCGCGCGATGTCGTGGCTGGGCGGATCGGTGACGATCAGGCTGGGCTGCGCGCCGTAGGCGGCGACGTCATCGGCCGGCTGCACGTCGTCGGTCTGCCGCGGCCCGCTCAGCGGACTGCGCCGGAACTCCGAACTGATCCGCGGATCGTGGGACAGCGCCAGCAGCTCGTAGTACCCGGTCACCACGTACAGGTCGTCGGCGACCCGGGCCACCGGCGTCCTGCGCAACTCGGCGAAGAACGGATAGGGATCGGCGCGGTTGGCGAACGCCATGGCCTGCGCCCACGCGTCTGCCGCGGTCGTCATCGCCTGTCCTCTCATCGGTGGCGCAGGAACTCTGCGCCCCGGTCGGTGGGGTCGTGTCCGGTGAGCACCACGTCGGGGATGCCCGTCGGCTCCCTCGGGTCGCGGAACCGCGCCGGTATCGGCGCCTGGTCGGCGGGCCGGTCGTAACCGGGCGGCGGTGGCGGGAACGGCGCGGACCGCTCGATCAGGCTGGCGTAGTACGGCAACCACTTGCCGTGGTTGAACGTGACGGCGCCGACGATCCGGCCGCGCCGGCCGTAGGCCGCGGCGAACCGCAGATCTTCCGGTGAGCCCTGGGTGAACACGATCTCGTCGCCGAACGAGCACACTCCGACGCCCTTGATGTTCACCCCGAACTGACCGGACCAGAACGACGGCAGCGGCAGATGGGGACGGCGCCCGGTCTCCAGATTGATCATGTTGTTGGCCGCGACCTCACCGCCGGACACCGCGTTGTCCCAGTGCTCCAGCGACATGAACTCGTACTCGTAGAGCACGTGCGGCGCGCGGGCCACGTCGCCGGCCACGAAGATGTTGTCGGTCACCACGCCGTTGACGTCGAAAGCCCGGCAGCCCGCGTCGCAGGCCACCCCCCAGAAGCCGGTGGCCAGCCCGGCGTCGTCGAGCCATTCCACGTTGCGGATGGAGCCCAGCGACGCGACCACCACGTCGACGTCGAGCGTCGTGCCGTCGGACAGCCGCGCGCTGCGGACGTGGCCGCCGCCGTCGGCGTCCAGCCCCAGCACCGACACCCCGGTGCGCAGGTCGACCCCGGCGTTGCGCTGCATCGTCGCGGCCAGGTCGCCGATGACCCCGCCGAGCGCACCGACCAGCGGCGCGGTGCCTCGTTCGGCGACCGTCACGGCCAGTCCCAGGTCCCGGCACACCGACGCCATCTCCGACCCGATGAACCCGGAGCCGACGATCAGCACCCGACGCGGCCTGGCGTGCAGCGCTGCCTGCAGCGCGGCGGCGTCGTCGCAGGTGCGCAGCGTGAAGACCCCGTCAAGAGCCGCCTCGGCGGGATCGGGCCACGGCCGGGCCCGCACCCCGGTGGCGATCAGCAGCCGGTCGTAGTCCACGGTCGTACCGTCGGCGAGCAGGACACGCTTGGTCGAGCGGTCCAGGCCGACGGCGGCGACCCCCAGCCGCCAGTCGGCGTCGACGCGGCGCAGCCTCGGCAGCTTGGTCCGGTCGGCGCCCACCCAGCCCTTGAGCACCTGCTTCGACAGCGGCGGACGGTCGTACGGTTCATGGGGCTCGTCGCCGATGATCGTCAGCGATCCGGCGAATCCGCCGTCGCGCAGGGCCTCCGCCGCGCGCAGACCTGCCAGGGACGCCCCGACGATCACGATGCGGCCGGTCCGGCGGAACGACTCGACGAGTTCACGAGCCAGGGCGGCCGTCACTCGGTGTCCCGGTCCCCGGGTGGGTCGACTTCGACGACGATGGCCTGCACGGGGCAGGAGGCGGCGGCCCGCAGCACGCGCTGGCGTTGCGAGGCGTCCGGGTTCGGGTCGTACGTCAGAGCCTCCTCACCGAGGAGCTTCAGCACCTCCGGGGCCAGCGGGACGCACTGCGCGTAGCCCTGACAACGATTGAGGTCGACCACCAACCGCATGGCTGCGGCTAGCCGCAGCGGTTACGGAAGTCGACCGAAGGCTGGCGGATGGCGCGCAGCGCATCGCCCACGTCCGGGCGGGCGGTGATGTAGTCCTCGACCGCGGTTTTCTGGTCGTCGCGGCTCTTGCCCTTGAGCGTGGTGAAGAAGTCGTTCACGTCCGGGTGGGTGAACAGGTAGGCCGAGGTGGACGCCGTGACACCGGCCATCACGCCGGCCAGGTCGGCGGCCGTGCAGTTCGGTGGCGCCGGAGGCGGTGGCGCAGGTTGGGCCGCCGCCGGGACCGCGAGGGCCAGCATCGTCGCGGCCGGCGCGATCGCGGCCAGCGCGGCACGGGTGAGGAAGGTGCTCATGGTGCTCCTGTCATGGTCAGTTACGGCCGGGCGTGAAGATGATCGAGAGCCCGCCGTCGTTGCAGTACCAGTCGTATTCGCAGGGATAGGGCCAGGCCGGGCCGGTGTCGAGCGATCCCGGTCCCTGCCCGTTGTTGGTGCCGCGCACGGTGCCCTGCGAGCAGACCGTGGTGCCGTTGGAGCTCACGCACTCCGCGTCGGCCGGCGCGGCACCGGCCAGGGCGAAGGCGACGACGGACGACGGCGCCAACAGCGCCGCGGCCGCGCGCCGCCTAGACACAGCCGCTCACGCTGATCCGGCGGCCGACGCTCGCGCAGACGTCGACGTTCGGCAGCGGGGGCGGCGGAGGCGGGGGCGGCGGAGGTGGCGCCACGTAGTCCTCGGGCAGCGGCGCATAGGCGGCGGGAGGCGGCACCCACGGCGCGACGGCGTCGGCGATGTTGCCGCATCCGCTCACCGAGACGAATCGACCGCCCACGCTGCCGCACACGTCGGCCGACGCGGTGGGCGCGATCACCACACTGCTCAGCAGCGTCGCGCACAGGCCGGCCAACACGCCGACGCGGCGCGACGCCGGATGGCTCAGCACTCGTTTCACACGTGCGATTCTGACGTTGCCGTCAGCGCCCGTCTCGGCTTTGCGCTGATCATTGCCTGAGAATGTTCGGCTACCGTGCCGAAGGGAGCACCTCACAGTCGGAGGGGACCGATGACCGAGTCCACCGCAGCCTCACCCCCGCGCGAACACGCCCTGGACCTGTACCGATCGGCGGCGGTGATGATCGTCGTCGTCGGGCACTGGCTGCTGTCGGTGATGACGTACCGCGACGGGACGTTCGGCCGCGACAACCCTCTGGTGCTGATGCCGTGGACGCAGTGGATCACGTGGTTCTTCCAGGTGGTCCCGGTGTTCTTCGCCGTCGCCGGCTATGCGAGCGCGGTGTCGTGGGGCCGCGTGCCCGCCGATGCCGGTACCGCGGCGCGGCAGGAGTGGATCCGCCGCCGCGTGGCCCGCGTACTCGGCCCGACCGGTGTCTACGCGTTCTTCGTCCTGATCGTGATCGGGGTGCTGATGGCGTTGGGGATCAGCAGGACCGTGCTGGAGCTCGGCGGCTGGGCGGTGGCCATGCACCTGTGGTTCCTGGCCGTCTACCTGATGGTGGTGGCACTGACGCCGCTCGCCGTCGCCGCGCACCGGCGCTGGGGTCTCGCGGCACCCGTCACGCTCGGGGCGTGCCTGATCGTGGTGGACGCGGTGGGCATCGCGACCGACCATCCGGAGATCCGGATGGCCAACTACTTCTTCTGCTGGGCGGCGATCTACCAGCTCGGGATCGCCTGGCACGACGGGCTTCTGCGCCGCCGCACGCTGCTGTCGATGGCGGTGGTGGCCGCGCTGGCCCTGCCCGCGCTGGTCACCTGGGGGCCGTATCCGATCGCGATGATCGGGGTGCCGGGCGACCGGGTGGAGAACAGTGCTCCGCCGTCGGCGGCGCTGCTGGCGCTGGCGCTGGTCCAGATCGGGGTGCTGTTCGCGATCGTGCCGGTGCTCAACCGCATTCTCGCGCGCGGCGTCTGGCCGAAGGTGCTGGCGATCGCGAACGAGAACGTGATGGCGCTGTACCTGTGGCACATGCTGCCGGTGATCGTGGTGACGCTCGTCGGCTACCCCACCGGGCTGCTGCCCCAGCCGCCCCTGGGGTCGGGGGCGTGGTGGCTCGCACGGCTCGAGTGGGAGCTGGTGCTGGCGGTGGTCGCGGCCGGTCTGCTGACACTGCTCGCCTGGCAGCGCCGGTCGGTCGCCGCGCCGATCCCCACGGTCGCGGTGCCGATACCGCGTGCGATCGCGGAAGGCCTGCTGTACACCGGCACGGCGGCCTGCGCGCTGGCGCTGGCCGTGCTGTCCGCCAACGGTTTCGCGCCGGGCGGCCGCCTCCCCCTGCTCGCGGCGACGCTGTTCCTCGCCGGCACGGCGCTCGTCGCGGTGCGCCCGCGCGCCGGTGACCGCGAGTGGATCTCCTGACCCCTCAGCCGTCGGGCGAGAAGCGAGGGCTGTGATCGAGACCAGATCACGACCAGGAATGCGCTTCCGGGGTCAGTCGTGCTGGTCGTCGGTGGGGGGCGGCTTCCTCGGGCGCAGCAGATCCCCGAGCTCGTCGCGGCTCGCGGTGTCCGTCTTCATCATCGCCTTGTAGATGTGGCCCTCGACGGTGCGGACGGACAGCACGAGCCGGTCGGCGATGTCGCGGTTCGACAGACCGAGGCCCAGCAGTGCCACGATCTCCCGTTCGCGATCGGTCAACGGCAGCGGAGAGCACACCTGCGCCAGCGCCGGCGTCTGGATGTGACCGCACCGCACTGCGAGATCCTGCGCGCGTGCCGTCCAGGTCAACGAAGACCCACGTCGGTCGTCGCGCCGGAACACCGCCGCCGCGTGCGCCGCCGCATCGAGGGCCGCCAGTAGGTCACCGAGTTCCTCGAACGCCTCGGACGCCGCGCCGAGCAGCTCGGCGTCGCCGTCGCGCAACGCCGCCGCGAACCTCGACGCGACACCGGCCCTCGTCCCTTCCACGTGGCGGGGCAACTCAGCCAGTCGCTGGACACCTGCGTGGTCGCCGAACTGCGCGGCCGTCTGGAGGCAGGCCACCTCGACGGCGAAACGACCACTGGACGAGGCAGTGCGAGCGGCCTCTCGGAGGATGGCGACGGCTTCCCCGACAGCACCCTGACCGGCCGCCACCCAGGCCCGAACCAGACTGCTCTCGTCGTCGAGCGAGCGAAAGGGCCGTCGACGCCGATTCAGAGACGCCAGCACGTCGACTGCGTCGGCGTGGTCTCCGCTCATGGCGAGCGCGAGCGCGTGCGGCAGGCAGTAGCGGTAACCCCAGCCGAGTGCATAGCCGGTGGCCGACAACGCCGTCGACGAGCGCCCCAGCATCGCGCGGGCGACATCGAGACGTCCCGCACCCAAGGCGGCGCGGCCCGCGATCGCGGAGCCGAGCAGATGTGCCGCCCCGGGCAGATCATCGGCGTCGACGCGTCCTCGTTCAGCGAGATCGACGGCTTCGTGGACCCTTCCGGCCATGAGCAGCGCGCTGACTTGAGCATCGACGATGTTGAAGCCGAGGTGCGGAGCGTCGGAAGTCCGCACCATCGCCAGCCCTGCCTCGCCGACCGCCAGCGCCTCCTCGGTGCGACCGGCATCACCGTGGATGTTCGCCAGCACCCACGCCGTCTCGGCGCCGATGACCGGAGGCAACTCCTCGAGAACGATGTCGCGGGCGGCGGCGAGAGCCTCGATGGGACGGTCGACCGCGAAGTAGTACACGGTCTTGAAGGCGGCGACGCAGCGGCGCGCCGACACGTTGGTGAGGCGGGCCGCCTCGTCGACGATCGCCTCGGCTCGCTCCGGTTCGGCAAGGGCCCAGAGCACGTTGCTGGCGCGGTAGTACGTGAATCGGGCGAACGCATCATCGCTCAGGTTCGACACGTCGACCGCGTTGAGGACTTCTTCGGCAGCGCTGCCGTCGCCGAGCCACGACAGCGCATGGGCCCGGACGAATTGGGCTTCCGGTCCCGCGCCCGCCTCGACCGCGGCAGCGGCCAACCGATCCGCCAGAGGCAAGTCCGCGAGACGGATCGCGGCGTGCGCGGCCGCGGTCAACAGGGCACCGTCAGGAACCAGATCGGAGTCGAGGCTCAACGCCGCGCGGCGCACCAACACCTGTACGTCGTCTCGGTCGTCACCGGCAGCGAGTTCGCAGGCAACCAACCCACGCAGGCGTCTGAGCCGGGTCGGTGCGGCGCGGCTGCGACGAACCTCCCCGTAGAGCGGGTGCGCCACGCGCACCTCGATCGCTTTGCCGCGGTGTTCGACGGATATCAGCCCACGTTCGTCCGCGTCCTCGACCGCACCCGGATCAGCGATCCGTTGCAGAGCGGACAGGCCGATGGGTTCGCCGACCGCCAGTGCGTCGACGACTGTACCGACCCCGGCCGGTAACGAGCCGATGCGGGCGTCGATCAGCTCGGCAAGGCTCTGCGGCACAACGGGTTCCCCGGTCCACCGCCACCAGCCCTGGTGCTCCACGAGCCGTCCCTGTCCGACCTCCTGCTCCACGATGTGGCGCAGGTACAGCGGATTTCCCAGGGTGAGCCGGTGAAGACGACTGACGGCGTCGGGCTCAGGGGGCGCTCCCAACACCGCCTCGAGCAGTGCCGCGGTGTCGGCTGAGCTCAGCAGCTGGAGATTCAACCAGTCGAAATCGCCGACCTTCCAGAGATCCTGCACCGGTTCGGGAACCGGCTCACCCGCCCGGAACGTCAGCACCAGACGGGCGGCCCGTCTCTGCACGATCTGGTGCAAGACGAAGACCGACACGTCGTCGAGCAGATGTACGTCGTCGACGCCCATCACGACAACACGATCGTCGTGGGCCGCGACGAGCGATTCGATCACTCCGCAGATCAGTTGCACGCCGCCGCCGCCGTGGACACCGGCCCACGGGGCCAGCGCGCCCAACGGGATGCGCCGCGCCGACGAGGTCCCGATCACCGTGCGGACCTCGCACCCACGAGCAGCCGCGGCACCGAGCGCCTCGCGCATCAGACGACTCTTTCCCACACCCGCCGCCGCGCTGACCACGATCCCGGCCGAGGCCGGTTCTGACAGAGCGGATTCGACGAGTCCCATCTCCCCCGCGCGGCCCGTCAGGGGCCACGTCAACCGCATGGGCTCAGCCTAGGACAGCTCGCCCGGACGGAGCACGCCGACGTTGAGACCGTTTCTGCCGATGCAAGTACTCGAAAACGCCCGTCCAGGGGCAAGAACAGTAGTGCACTACTTGTGTGACACCCGCCTCGCGGCGCGACGATTGAGCCGCCAGGCACGGTGACGGCGGGTGGTGAAGGAGGGTCGCGATGACCGATCGAGGACATCGCCGCACCGCCCCGGCGCACGCGATGGTTGCGACCGCAAAGAGGCGGCCGGACAGTCTTTCTGACGCCGAGCTGGCACGATGAGCATCGCGTCGAACCCCACGAGGAGACTCCCCGACATCGGGGGCGCGACGATGCGGCGCTTCGCCCGCACGACGCCGGGGCTCGTCGTCGCCGTCACGCTCCTGCTCGTGGCGTCGTGCACGGTGGCTGCGGTTGTGTGCGTCGCCGGTATCCATCACCGAATCACGGTGCACGACAACGTGCTTCGGAACTCCGAGCCATTCGCTTTCGCGGCGCAGAACCTCTACGGGGCGCTGTCGGAAACCGATGCCACCGCCGCGTCGGCATTCCTCTCCGGCGGCATCCAGACACCGGCGATGCGAGATCGCTACGACCAGTCGCTCGCCGCGGCTGCCTCAGCGCTGGCGGACGTGGCCGCGGGCGCCACCGACATCGACGTGCGGACCGCGGTCGCCGAGATCACCGCGCGGTTGGCGACGTACACCGGTCTGGTCGAATCCGCACGGGTCAACAACATGCGCAACTATCCCGTCGGCTCGGCGTACATGCGCGAAGCGTCCTCACTGATGCAGACCGAGCTGTTGCCGGGTGCCAAACGGATCCTCGATGGCGGCCTTGCCACGCTGACCGTCGAGCAGGCGTCGGTCGGCGCCTTCCCGGCGGCCGGGCTCGTACTGCTCGCTGCCGCCATCGCGGAGATTGCGGTGGCGTCCTGGATCCTGCTGCGCCGAACCAACCGGCAGTTCAACATCGGCCTGGTCGTGGCGGCGGGGTTCGTCGCCCTGGCGATCGCGAGCCTGGTCGTCTCCACGCGGCTCGCAGCGGACGACATCGATGGCGGCCGCGCCGTCGGTGTCGAACGTTTCGAACACCTCGCGGCGGCGCGCATCCTCGCCCAGCAGGCACGCACCGAGGAGACACTCGAACTGATCGCGCGGGGCGACATCACTGCCCTCGAGAAGAAGTACACGGACCACATCCACGAGCTGCTGACCGAACTGGAGGCCGGTCCGCAGCCGGCGGCGGATGCCGTTCGCCAGTGGACGGCGAGCCACGACAAGCAGGTGCGCGCCTATCTCGGCGGCGACTTCGCGACGGCGATGGCCCAGGCGATCGGCACCGACCCCGATGCCTCGCCAGCACAGTTCAGGATCGTGGAAACCGGATTGCGCGCCGAAGTCGAACGCACCCGGACCGCCATGCGGGCGACCGTGTCGTCGGCCGGCGCGGCACTCGCCTGGGCGCCGGCGGCCGTCGTGCTGTCGGCAGGGCTCGCCGCCACCGCCGTCATCGCGGGGATGTGGCCGCGAATCAAGGAGTTCCTGTGAAGAGCCACGCGGCGGCGCTGCTCCTCGTTCTCCTGGCGGCGGGGTGCGGTTCGGCACCGCCACCCCCACCCGCGGTGTCGGTCGACCCCGTCACCGTCCAGCCGCAGGAGGCGCATGGCGTCACCGCCGCGCCGCCGGCCACATCCGCGGAGTGCGATCGCGAAGCGAGTCTGCCTCCGGGCCCGCTGCCGCCGGCAGGGGCGATGCCGCCCGGGTCGACGATGGCCGCCATCGCCCGACGTGGCCTGCTCGTCGTCGGCGTGGACCAGAACACCTACCGGTTCGGATTCCGCGATCCCACGACCGGACGTATCGAAGGTTTCGACATCGACGTCGCCCGCGAGATCGCGCGCGCCATCTTCGGTGATCCCGACCGCATCGACCTGCGGGTTGTCGACGCCCGCGACCGCGAAACAGCGCTCATCTCCGGACAGGTCGACGTGGTGGTCAGGACCTACTCGATCACATGCGAACGCAAACGCAGCGTGGACTTCTCGACCGTGTACTTCGTCGCGGACCAGAGAATCCTGGCACCGCGCGGCACCCGCATCGACACCGCCGATGACCTCTCGGGCAGGCGGGTCTGCGCCGTCACCGGAACGACGTCGCTGTCGAATCTGTTCGCGATGAGTCCCCGCCCTGCCGTCCTCGCTGTCACCACATGGACCGACTGTCTGGTCATGCTGCAGCAGAACCAGGTCGATGCCATCAGCACCGACGACGCGGTGCTCGCCGGGCTCGCCGAACAGGACCCCACCGTCGAGATCGTCGGCCCCAGTCTGGCGGTCGAGCCGTACGGCATCGGAGTGGGCAAACACCACGAAGATCTCGTCCGCTTCGTCAACGGCGTGCTCGAACGCATGCGACTCGACGGCACCTGGGACCGGCTCTACGACCGCTGGCTGAGCCGACTGGGGCCCTCCCCTGGGCCGCCGACAGCCCGGTATGAGGGCACGTGATGGCCATGAAGCAGAGGCGCACATGAGATGCCAGGAGACGGGGTGCGCCGGAACCGGCACGGACGGCTACTGCAGCGTCTGCGGAAAGGCATCTCCTGCGGAGCCCGATACCGGTCCTGATGCGACGCTCGCGCAAGGACCGAGGGGCGGAGCAGCGAGGGCCGCGGGCAGGAGCTCCCACCGATCGGCACCCTCGCGCGGCCGTCTCGGCGCCGGCGTGGTCGAGATGCCCCGGATACCCCGGGGCGATCCAGCGGCAGCGATCATCACCGATCCGCAGGTACCTGAACGACAGCGTTTCTGCGGCAACGCACAATGCGGTGCGCCCGTCGGGCGCGGCAACCATGCCGAACCCGCAGGCACCGAGGGCTTCTGCAGCCGCTGCGGCACCCGATACTCGTTCGTTCCCAGGCTCGCTCGCGGCGACCTCGTGGGCGGCCAGTACGACGTACAGGGCTGCATCGCGCACGGCGGACTGGGCTGGATCTATCTCGCAATCGACCGCAACGTGCACGACCGGTGGGTGGTGCTCAAAGGGTTGGTGAACTCCGGAAACGCTGACGCGATGGCCGCGGCCGCGGCCGAAGCGTTCGCTCTGGCAGAGGTGGAACACCCGAACATCGTCCGCATCCACAACTTCGTCGAGCACCGCGACGCGACCGGCACACCCGTGGGCTACATCGTCATGGAGTACGTCGGCGGGACATCGCTCAAACAGATCCGAAAGACCCGCAACGGCCCCCTGCCTCCGGACCAGGCAATCGCCTACATCGTCGAAATCGCCAGTGCACTCGAGTATCTGCACGCAATAGGGATGGTCTACTGCGATTTCAAGCCGGACAACGTGATGCAGTCCGACGAGCAGCTCAAGCTCATCGACCTCGGCGCCGTGATCGCGATGGACGACACCGACAGCCCCGTCTACGGGACGCCGGGATACCAGGCCCCCGAACTCGCCCTCACCGGACCCACCGTGGCGAGCGACATCTACACGGTCGGTCGCACACTCGCTGTCTTGGTCATGGATCTGCCGGCGAACAACGGCCGATCCGCAGACCGCATCCCCTTGGCGGACAGCGTGCCCGTCCTCGCAGCGCACGAGTCGCTGTACCGATCCCTCCTGCGGGCCACCGATCCTGACCCCGCCCACAGGTTCACCTCGATCGCGGAGATGGCCGATCAACTGACCGGCGTGCTGTACGAGGTGGTGGCCGCCGGCGGCACCCCGGTGCCGCCGCGGCGGTCGCTGTACTTCAGTCCGCAACGCGGGCTGTACGGCGGTGGGTACCGGACAACTGTCGTCCCCGCCGAGGTGATCGCGGCGCTGCCCGTTCCTGTGGTCGACCCGGGCGATCCGGGTGCCGCGATTCTGGCCACCACCAGCGGCACTCCGCCTGCCCAGCTCGAGTACGCGCTGCACTTGGCGCGCGGGGGCGCACAGCTGTCCAGCGGGTTCTCCGTTGAGGTCGCGCTGCGCCTGATCCGGGCGGCACTGGAGCTCGGACGACCGTCGGAGGCCAGGACTCGACTGGCGGCGCTCGCGCCTGGCCCCACCGCTGACTGGCGGATCCCCTGGTACCGAGGTCAGTGTTCACTCCTCGAAAAGGATTATGCAGCAGCATATTCGGACTTCGATGTCGTTCTCACGGCGTTACCTGGTGAGCTCGCGCCGAAAATGGCATTGGCGGCCACCGCGGAGCTTCGTGGCGACGTCGATACGGCGACCGGCTATTACGAGACGATCTGGCAGACCGACGACACCTACGTCAGTGCGGCGTTCGGCCTCGCCCGGCAACGCGCGCAACAGGGAGACCGCACGGGTGCCGTCGCGGCACTCGACCGGGTTCCCTGCGCGTCGGCCTACCACGTTCTGGCGGGCACAGCGGCCGTCGAGATACTGCTCGGCGTCGACTCTCCGGCCGAGGTCGACGAGCAGACCCTGATCGACGCGGGTGTCCGCGCGGCTGATCTGCCGATCGAATCACCCACCGCCCGGGCGGCACTACGCCTGCGCGTGCTCGACTCGGCACTGAACTGGCTGCACGCGGGCAACACGCCCCCGAGTGCGCGACTACTGGGCACCGACTTCACCGAACCAGACCTGCGGCGCGGGATGGAACAGTGCTATCGCACGCTGGCCCGTGACGCCGAGGATCCCTGGCGGCGCATCGATCTGGTGGAAAAAGCGAACGCCATCCGGCCGAGGACCCGGCTGTGAACGGCGGCGTGGACGGCGGGTGGACGTGACATGACCGATGCCGACGACGAATTGCGTGCCGCCCGAGAGCAGTCGGCGGCCAGCCACGAGATCCTGGCCGCACTCAGCCGTGACACCGCAGACCCGGGCGCGGTCCTCGACACCATCGTGGAGTACGCAGCCCGGCTCTGCGGTGCCACTGCAGCGCAGTTGTTCGTGGTCGACGGCGACGGCTTCCGGTTGTCACGGGTGTCCGGCGCTACGCCGGAGGAGTATCGCGAGTACCTGGCGAACCATCCGATCGCCCGGAACAGATCCTCCACCGTGGGGCGCGCGGCCGAGGACCGCCGCACGCATCAGGTGGCCGACGTGCTCAGCGACGCCGACTACGGGCGACTCGACCTGCAGCGCCTCACCGGGTTCCGCACACTGCTGTCGACGCCGCTGCTGTCCGAGGACGAAGTCGTGGGTGTGCTTTCGATGTGGCGCATCGACGTGGATCCGTTCGATGAACGCGAACGCGAACGTCTGGAGGAGTTCGCCGTCCAGGGCGCGATTGCGCTGCGGCAGGTCCACCTGATGCGAGCACTCGAAGCCCGGCGATCGGAGCTCGCCGACAAGGTCGCTCAGCTCGAGGCGCTGCAACAGGTCGACGATGCCGTCGGATCGAGCCTCGACCTCGACGAAGTGCTCGAGCGCATCGTCAGCAACGCGGTGCGGCTCACCAACCTCGGCTTCGGCGACACGACGCTGCGCACCGACGGCGGCTCGATCCTCGATTACGACGACCGAGCGGGCACCTTCGCCGTGCGCGACACGACCGGAACGAGCCGGCGGTTGCTCGAACAGCTGCGCACCATCTCCATCGACCGCTCGTCGCTGCTGATCGGCCAGGCCGCCAGAACCTTACGGCCGTGTTCGGTCTCGGACCTCGCACACGCCCAGCGAGACGCGTTCCTGGAGATCGTCTTCGGCGACGGTTGGCGCTCGGTCCTGGCGGTGCCGATGCTGCGCGGGGACACGCTGGTCGGCGTGCTGGTGATCCGGCGCCGGGGTACCGGCGACTTCCCGTCCGACGTGACCGACCTGCTCGAGACGTTCGCCAACCAGTCCGCACTGGCGATCGTCAACGCCCGACTGTATCGCGAACTGGAGACCAGGAGCCGGGAACTGGAGATCGCGAGCAGTCACAAGTCGGAGTTCCTGGCCAGCATGTCCCATGAACTCCGGACTCCGCTCAATGCGGTCATCGGGTTCTCGGAAGTGTTGTTGGACGGCATGTTCGGCGAGATCAACTCCCAACAGGAGGAGTATCTGCGCGACATCTGGAACTCCGGCCGCCATCTGCTCGAGTTGCTCAACGAGATCCTCGACCTGTCCAAGGTGGAAGCCGGTCACATGGTCCTCGAGCCGAGTACGTTCCCGGTCGCCGGTGCGGTGAAGGACACCCTCGCGATGATCCGCGACAGGGCGGCAGCGCACCGGATCAGCATGTCGGTCGAGCTCGCCGACGACGTGGAGGTGATCGAAGCCGATGAACTGCGTTTCAAGCAGGTCCTGTTGAACCTGGTGACCAACGCCGTGAAGTTCACACCGGACGGGGGCAGCGTGTCGCTGTGCGTGCGGGGCGACGGGCCCGATCTGATCATCACGGTCACCGACACCGGAATCGGCGTCGCCCCTGAGGATCAGGATCGGATCTTCGAGTCGTTCCAGCAGGGTCGACGCGGACCGTCAAAAGGCGAGGGAACCGGGCTCGGGCTCACGCTGTCGCGCCGCATCGTGGAGTTGTTCGGCGGCCGGATGTGGCTCAACAGCACCGTCGGCGCGGGGAGCACGTTCGGGTTCTCCATTCCGGTGCTACCCACCACACCGACGATCCCCGACGAGGTCACCGTGGCCGCGCCATCGCGCGGACCGGTGCTCGTGCTCGTCGACGACGACCGGGCATCGCTGGATCTGATCGAGGCCTATCTCGTCGGGTCTCGGGCCCGAGTTCTCAAGGCGCACGACGGGATCGACGCATTGGAGTTGATACGGCGGGTCCGGCCCGCCGGGGTGGTGCTCGACATCAAACTCCCGCGGCTGGACGGCTGGCACGTGCTCGCGGAACTGAAGTCGGATCCGGTGACCGCCGGTGTCCCCGTCGTCATCGCCTCGGTGATCGACGACCGGCCAAGGGCGCTCGCTCTCGGAGCCGACGCCTACCTGCTCAAACCCGTGAGCAGAGAAGAACTCCTCACTGCACTGCAGCGGATTCTCGGAGAACGGAGACGACGGTGACGGACCAACCGGTGACAGTGCTCGCAGTCGACGACGAGCCCGTGAATCTGCGGCTTCTCGACGCCGTCCTCACCCCACGCGGGCATCGGGTGCTGACCGCGTCCTCGGGTCCGGAAGCCCTTTCAATGCTCGCCCACGACGATGTCGACATCGTGCTGCTCGACATCCTGATGCCAGAGATGGACGGGCACACCGTGTGCCGGCGTATCCGCGCCAATCCGGCCACCGAGTTCTTGCCCGTTGTGATGATCACGGCGAGTGGACGGGAACAACGGCTGGCCGCCTTGGAATCGGGCGCCGACGACTTCATCACCAAACCGTTCGACCAGAGTGAACTGCTCGCCCGGGTGAGTTCGTTGGCCCGCATCAAGCGCTACCACGACACCATCAGGCGGCAGGCACAGGAACTGGCCGCCTGGAACGCCGAGCTCGAGGCAAGGGTCAACGAACAGATCGCCGAGCTGGAGCGCGCGAATCGACTGCGCTACTTCCTGTCTCCACAGCTGGCGGATGTCGTGCTGGGCGAGGAGAGCCTGCTCCAGAGCCACCGCCGCGAGATCGTCGTCGTCTTCGCTGACCTTCGCAACTTCACGCCGTTCGCCGAGACCAGCGCTCCCGAGGAGGTGATGGAGGTACTCGGCGAGTACCACCGGGCGATGGGTGCGCTGGTGCACGGCTACGAAGGCACCCTGGAGCGGTTCACCGGCGACGGCATCATGGTGTTCTTCAACGATCCCGTGCCCTGCGACGACGCTGCCGAACGGGCCGTGCGCATGGCGCTCGACATCCGTGATTCGGTCCGTGAACTGGCTGCTCGCTGGCAACGGATCGGTCACGACCTGGCGGTGGGTCTCGGAATCGCGCAGGGCTACGCCACACTCGGCCGGATCGGCTTCGAGGGCCGGTTCGACTACTCGGCGATCGGCAGTGTCACGAACCTGTCGGCTCGGTTGTGCGGCGAGGCCGGCCCGTGGCAGGTGCTGGCCACCGACCGGGTGCTGGCGGGGGTCGAGCACCTTTCCTGCGACTACGAACCCGTCGGGGATCTGCGGCTCAAAGGCTTCAGCCGAATAGTGCGGGTGCACAACATCGTTCAACTACGAGATCAACCCCAGGGGGAGTCATCATGACAACATCGAACACGGCCGGGCACACGCTGTCTGCGCTCGACGAGGACGAGCGGTACCGGCGCTTCGACGATCTGCAACTGGCGATGCCGTCGGTGTGGGAGTCCATGCGGCTCGACATGCCCGACGAGTCGGTGGTCGTCGTGCCGTCGATCAGCCTTGCGTCGACTGCCGGCAGTGGCACGGTGATGCAGGCCATGGAGGAGCGGGCGCTGTTCCTGCTCCTGCTGCTGCGCCAGTCCAGGCTGCAGATGATCTACGTGACCTCGCAGCCGATCGCCGAGTCGATCGTCGAGTACTACCTGGGGTTGCTACCCGGCGTCATCCCCAGCCACGCCCGCCGCCGACTGACACTGATCTCGGTCAACGACGCGACACCGGTGCCGCTGAGTGCGAAGCTGCTGAAGCGACCCAGGCTGTTGCGGCAGATCAGGTCGCTGCTTCCCAATCCGGCTCGCAGCCACCTGATTCCGTACAACACGACAGGGCTCGAGCGCGATGTCGCGCTGTCGCTCGGCATCCCGATGTACGGGGCGGACCCGCGCCTCGCCGATCTCGGGAGCAAGACGGGGTGCCGGCAACTGTTCGAGGAACTCGGTGTCCGATGCCCGGTCGGAGCGGAGAATCTGCACACCGTCGACGACATCGTCGCAGGGGTGCAGAGCATGCGGACCCGGCGTCCGACGTTGACGCAGGCGATCGTGAAACTCAACGAGGGCGTCTCCGGAGCCGGCAACGCGTCGGTCGATCTGCGCGGTCTGCCCGCCCCCGGCGCGCCCGAGGAGGCAGCCGCGATCACCGACCGCATCCTCACGCTCCAGCCCGAGGCCGAGGACCTGTCGGTCGAGGCGTACCTCACCGCATTCCGCACCCACGGGGGAATCGTCGAGGAGCGCATCAGCGGCATCACGCTGACGAGTCCGAGTGTCCAGATGCGGGCGCTACCTGACGCCTCGGTGGAGCTCCTGTCCACCCACGACCAGATGCTCGGCGGCGCCAGCGGTCAGCGGTATCTCGGCTGCATCTTTCCGGCGGACTCGCGCTACGCCGCGGCCATCGCCGAACCCGCGATGACGATCGGGCGTCACCTCGCAAGCCTCGGGGTGCTCGGCAGATTCGCCGTCGATTTCGTCGTCGTGCAGGACGACGAGGGCACGTGGACGCCGTATGCGATCGAGCTGAACCTCCGCAAGGGCGGCACCACCCATCCGTTCCTGACCCTGCAGTTCCTGACCGACGGCACGTACGACGGTGAGCGAGGGGTGTTCGTCACCCCGCACGGGAGCCCGAAGTATCTCGTTGCCACCGACCATCTCGAAGACGACCGGCTCAAGGCCCTCACCGGCGAGGACCTCTTCGACATCGTCGTCACGCACGGTCTGCACTTCGATCAGGCCCGCCGGACCGGTGTGGTGTTCCACATGATCAGCTGCCTCACCGAGATCGGCCGGCTGGGAATGACCGCGGTGGGCGACACTCCGGAAGAGGCCCACCACATCTATCAGCGCGCCGAAGCGGTTCTCCTCGAGGAGGCCGAAGCGGCGCTCGTCGAGACGCCGATCTGAACGGCGCCCCCCGCGGGTTGCCCGAGGCAATCCCACAGGCGAGAACCGAGGGGTGTGATCGAGACCAGATCACGACCAGGAATGCGCTTCCGGGGTCAGCCCTCCAGCAAACTTGGTGATCGCGCTCACAGTTGGAGAACTCACACCCAGCGAAGTTGATTTACCTGGAATTAACAAGGGAGCATGGGCCGTTGTGCCTGCTGGAGGGCGATCCCCTCCCAGCAGGGCCCACCACATACCCGTTCCCGAAACCCGGGGACACGATCGAGGAGTACACGCACCATGTCTGTCGCGCAGTTCCGCGCCAATATCAAGCTCGCCCGAGACCGGCGGCGCCTCTACGCACGGATCCGGTCGCTGCCCGACTCGTCGATCCGTGACGAGCTGCTGGCGGTCGCCGAACGCTACGAGACCGCTCAGAGCTGACGCGAGCATCCCGTCGAAGCCGGTGACCTGGACGGTCACCGGCTTTTTTGATGGGCGTCCATGGTGACGTTCTTCGCCGCGAGCAGCGCCGAGAGGGTCTGCGGGATCAGCGCGAGCGCCAGCACCGCCATCGCGACGGTCCAGGATGCGGTCAGGTCGTGCAGTAGGCCGATCGCGACCGGACCGACGGCGGCGAGCGCATATCCGATGCTCTGCGCCATCCCGGACACCTGGCTGGTCTGGGCGGTCGATGTGCTCCGCACCACCATGAACAGCAGGGCAAGGCTGATCGACGCCCCGGGCCCGGCCATCACGAGCATCACCCACAGCGTGGGCGCGAAGCCGGTGCACAGCAGTCCGACGAAGCCGACCGCGGTCACCGCCAGCGCCAGCAGTGTGATCGCACGCTGATCGGCGAAGCGGCCGGCGACGATCGGGGCCAGCAGCGACATCGACAACCCCGCCACCTGGCCCAGCGCCAGCACCGCACCGGCGCCACCGGCCGACATGCCGCGGTCGATCAGCACCTCGGGCAGCCACGCGGTGAAGGTGTAGAAGATCAGCGACTGCGCCGCCATGAACACCGTGATCGCCCACGCGATCGGGTTACGCCACAGCGATGCCGGCGCGTGGCCGACCTCGACGCGGTGCACCCGGCGCAGTTGCGGCACCCAGACGACGAGCGCGAGGACCGCGAACAGGCCCCAGCTGGCCAGC
The DNA here is from genome assembly GCF_001044235.1 of Mycolicibacterium chlorophenolicum. Classification (GTDB taxonomy): domain Bacteria; phylum Actinomycetota; class Actinomycetes; order Mycobacteriales; family Mycobacteriaceae; genus Mycobacterium; species Mycobacterium chlorophenolicum. The sequence continues at coordinate 433,192 of NZ_JYNL01000064.1, forward strand.
GCCATCCGCCAGTCGCCGCCCAGCGCGTCGTTGATCGGGATCGTCAGGGCCGCGGCGGCGGCGGCGCCCCCGGACAGCGTCATCGAATACAGCCCGGTCATCAGGCCGGAGCGGTGCGGGAAGTCACGCTTGATCAGCGAGGGCAACACGACGTTGCAGATGCCGATCCCGGCTCCGGCCAGCGCCGAGCCGGCGAACAGCGCACTCGGCGCCGGCATCAGGCGCACCGCGGTCGCCACGATCAGCACGGCCAGCGCCGCGAACACGGTCCGTTCGATCCCGAAGCGCGCGGCGCAGCGCGGCGCCAGCGGGGCGACGAGACCGAAGACGAACACCGGCAGGGTGGTGAGCAGGCCGGTCACCGCGCTGCTCCAGCCCGTCGCCGCCTTGATGTCGCCGACCAGGGGCGCCACCGCGACCACCGCGGGGCGCAGATTGGCCGCGACCAACATGATCGCCACGGCGGTGAGAACCGTCAGGATGGCGGGACGCGGCCGATCATGCGTTAGCGTCGAGACAGGTGCGGTGCTGGGGGCGGGGCTCACTTCCCCCAGGGTGGTCCGCCAGCCACCGTCGGGGCAAATCAATTGTTCACCGCTGCAGCAGCTCTGCGTACAGTGGCAAAGAGATCCATGGGGAAGGTGGGTATGCGCGAGGAGGCCCCGTCCGGCATCGCCGTCGGCGTCGATCGCGCCGTGGACGCCGCCTGGGACACCGTCCCCCACCCGGTCGTCGTCGTGAATCCGGCCGGCTCGGTACGCGCGTCGAGCGCTGCCGCCCGGGTCCTGTTCCCCGATGCCGTGCCCGGCGCCGCTCTACGGGACGTCCTGCCGTCCTGGCTCGCGACCGCTCATCTCGAGCTCGGCGCGGACGCCGCACCACGCGCCGTCACCGGAACCGTCCAGGGCTGCGACGTCGAGGCGCGCGCCATCCGGCTGCCGGACGGCGAAGTCGCGTGGTGGCTGTTCACGGACACCGCCCGGGCGCTGCTGCAGGCCCAGGAGGCGGTCACTCGGGAACGCGACCGGGCGGCGTTCCTCGACGAGGCGTCCACGGAGCTGATGGCGTCGCTGAACGTCGACCGCTGCATGGAGGCCACAGCGCGGATGGCGGCCCGGCACCTCGCGGACGCCGCGGTCGTGGTGGCCCCCGCCTACCGCCGCCGGATCCCGCTCGTCTGCTGCGGCCCGGACGGCATCGTCGAGCAGCGGGTCGTGGACGGCGAACCGGATCTCGTCGCCGGGCTCAGCGAGGCGCTGCGCGGCTTCCCGCCGGTCCCGTCGCGGTGGATCGATCCCGCCACGGTCCCCGACTGGCTCATCCCGTCCGACTTCCGCGGTCCCGTCGGATCCATCGTCATCACCCCCCTTCCCGGACACGGCGTGCCGGCGGGGGCGCTGGTCCTGCTGCGGCAGAGCTCGCACATGGCGTTCAGCGACGGCGAGGAGGTGTTCGCCCGGCTCTTCGCCGCGCGCGCCGGCACCGCGCTGTCCGCGGCCCGGCTCTACGGCGAGCAGGCCGCGATCACCAACACGCTGATGCGCGACCTGCTGCCGCCGCGGCTGCACCGCTTCCACGGCATCGAGCTGGCCGGCGGGTACCGCGCGTCCGAAGACCACCACCTGGTCAGCGGCGACTTCTACGACGTCCATCCGGCCGAGACGCCGGAGGACGAGACGCTCGTCGTGCTCGGCGACGTCTGCGACAAGGGTCTGGAAGCCGCCGTGGTGACCGGCAAGATCCGCAACACCCTGCAGGCACTCGCGCCGCTGGCCGAGGATCACGCCGGGGTGCTGCGGCTGCTCAACAGCGCGCTGCTGTCCGGTGACCACGCACGGTTCGCCACGCTGGTGCTGGCCTCGGTGTCCCGGCGCGAGGGGCAGGTGCACCTGCGCCTGACCAGCGCAGGCCACCTGCCGCCGCTGATCGTGCGCGCCGACGGACGCGTCGAGGAGGCCGACACCCGCGGCACCCTGGTCGGTGCGCTGCCGGAGATCAAGTCGCGCACCTTCGACACCGCACTCGCCCCGGGCGAGACGTGCCTGCTCTACACCGACGGGGTGACCGAGGCGCACGGCGGCCCGCTGGGCGCCGACATGTTCGGTGAGGAGCGGCTCAAGACGGCGCTGCGGCAGTGCGTCGGCATGCCCGCCGAAGCCGTGGTCGAGCGGATCATGATGCTCGCCTCGCAGTGGGTACACGGCAAGGCACACGACGACATCGCGGTGGTGGCGATCACCGCTCCGCGCCGAACCCACCTCAGCGCGGTCGACGGGCACACCGCCGGGAGGTACACCGCATCAGCATGAGCACGACCGAACAGCTGTGGGCCGCGATCATCGACGGGGACGAGTACGCCGCCGTCGGAGCCGTGTTCGCCGCCGCGGACGCCGGCACTCCGTGCGAGGAGATCCTGCTCGACGTCATCGCCCCGGTGCAGCAGCGGGTCGGTGCGGAGTGGGCCGCCAACCGGATCACCGTCGCCCAGGAGCACGTGGCGACCGCGATCAACGACCGGGTGATCGCCGCGCTGGCGCACCACCCCGCCTGCCGGCCGACGGCGTCGGCGGGCCGGGTCACCGTCGCGTGTGTGGACGGCGAGTGGCACGCGCTGCCGGCCCGGCTGCTCGCCGAGGTGTTGCGGCTGCGGGGCTGGCAGGTCGATTTCCTCGGCGCGCAGGTGCCGACGCCGCACCTGATCGCCCATCTGCACCAGACCGGCCCCGACGCGGTCGCGCTGTCGTGCATGATCCCGACCCGGCTGCCCACCGCACACGCCGCGATCACCGCGTGTCAGGCCGCCGGGGTCCCGGTGCTGACGGGCGGTGCCGCGTTCGGTGCCGACGGGCGGTTCGCGCGGCTGCTCGGCGCCGACGGCTGGGCGCCCGATGCCCGGGCCGCGGCCGCTCACCTGCAGCAGGGGATGCCCCGGCACACCGCCGGACGGCCGCACCAACCCATCGACGACCTCCCCCACCTCGTCGACCAGGAGTACACGATGGTCAGCGCCACGGCCGGCCAGCTGGTCAAGGCGACGATCGTCGACCTCGAGGAGCGGTTCCCCGCGATGCGTGACTACTCCGAGGAGCAGCGGCAGCACACGGTGGAGGACATCGCGCACATCGTCGATTTCCTCGCCACCGCCCTGTACACCGACGATGACGCGCTGTTCGCCGACTTCGTCACCTGGACGGCCGACATCCTCACCGCCCGCGGTGTCCCGGCGGCCTCGCTGCATCCGGCGCTGCAGTCGCTGGCGACGCAACTGTCGGAGTTTCCGCGGGCGCAGCGCCTGCTGGCCGCGGCCCGCGGCACGCTGCGGCCGGCCCCGATCGACGAGGCGGCGAGCGCATGAACCTGACGCTGAGCACCGACGGCACGGCCCTGACGCTGCGCGTCGGCGGCGACCTCGACTACCAGAGCACCGGCGAGCTGATCGCGGCCGTGTCCGAGGCGCTCGCCGGTCCGGCGGTCACCGACCTGCACCTCGACTTCACCGAGCTGACGTTCTGTGATTCGGCCGGGCTGTCGGGTCTGCTGCTGATCCACCGCAGGACCTCGATCGCCGGCGTGCGTCTGCATCTCGACAACCGGCCCGCCCAGCTGCAGCGGATCCTCGACATCACCGGCGTCCTCGAGCACCTCACCAGCCGGCCCGCCCGCGACGAGCCGAGCGAATCCGGCATCCTCTGAGCCGACGTGCCCGAGGGTGACACGGTCTACGCCCTGGCCCGCCGCCTGGACGACGCGCTGCGCGGACGCACCCTGGAGCGCGGCGAGCTGCGGGTGCCCGCGCATGCGACCGACGATCTCGCGGGGCGCACGGTGTTGGCCCACGTCACGCACGGCAAGCACCTGCTGACCCGGCTCTCCGATGACCTGACCCTGCACACGCACCTGCGGATGTCGGGATCCTGGACCGTCTCGCCGACCGGGCGCTGGCTGCCCAGGTCGGTGATGCCGGATGTCCGGGTGCTGCTGCGCACCGACGGCCCGGCCGCCTACGGCGTGAAATTGCCGGTGGTGCAGCTGGTCCGGTCCTCGGACGAGGCGCAGTGTGTGGGACACCTCGGGCCCGACCCGCTGCGCGACGACTGGGATCTCGCCGAGGCGGCGCGACGGCTCACCGCGGACCCCCAGCGCCCGTTGGTCGCCGCGCTGCTCGACCAGCGGTGCGTGGCGGGCTTCGGCAACCTGTGGGCCAACGAGCTCTGCTTCCTGCGCGGGCACGACCCGTGGACCCCGGTGGGCCGGGTGGACGTCGTCGCACTGCTCGAACTGGGGGCGCGGGCGCTGCGGCACTCCGCGACCGTCCCGGGCGCGATGCAGGTGACCACCGGGGTGCGGCGTAAGGGCGAGCAGCACTGGGTGGCCGGCCGGGCGGGCCGGCCCTGCCTGCGGTGCGGCACGACGGTGCGGGTGGTCGCCGAGGTGGCGAACGATCCGGAGCGCCGGCGCACCTGGTGGTGTCCGACCTGTCAGCGATGAGTCGACACACGCGGCAGCGGGAACACCGGCCCGATGGACACCGTGGAGTACGCCTCGCACCGGCACGCCGACGTGTACGGCGCACCGTCGGACCCGTCGCTGCTGCTGTGGCACGGCACCCAGACCGACGCCCGCGCGACCGTGCGCCGGCTCGCCGAGGCACTCGAGCAGCGCGGGTTCGGCGTCGTGGCGCCCGACTGGGATTCGCACGCGCCCGACGGGGGCCGCGCGGATCTGCTGGCCTCGGTCGAGCACGTCCGCGGTTGGTCCGCCGAGCCGGACCGGCTGACGCTCGTCGGGTGGTCGTTGGGCGGCGCGGCCGCCGCGGGGATGACACTGGCCGCGCAGCGCTTCGGCGTCGCGCTCGGCCACACCGTGTGTCTGGCCGGGGCGTTCATGGTGACGGACCCGATCAGCGGTTCCCCGTTGACCGACCTGCTGACCGGGGCGCGGCCGGGGGCGCCGTTCACCCTGCTGCACGGCCGCGCCGACGACGTCGTGCCGCCGGCGGTCAGCCGATCTTTCGCCGCGGAGCTGGACGCGATCGGCTGGCCGGTGCGCGTCGTCGAACTCGACACCGATCACGGCGCGATCGCCGGGGCGCGGTACGACGCGGCCGCGGACCGCTACGCGCCGTCGGAGGATCCGGCCGCAATGCGGGTCGCCGCCGAGGTGGCCGATCTCATTGTGGCTGCGCGGCAATAGATTCCAGCGCGGTACGGATCCCGTCCGGGATGGGAACCGCCTTGCGGTGCTCGCGGTCGACGAAGACGTGCACGAAGCGGCCGTGGGCCAGCGGCTCGTCACCGTCGGCTCCGAAGATCGCCACTCCCCACGTCACCGACCGGCGCGACAGCGCATCCACCCGCAGTCCCGCGCGCAGCGCGTCGGGGTAGGCGGCCGGAGCCCGGTAGGTGCACGCCGACTCGACCACCAGCGCGATGACCGGTGAGGTGTGGATGTCGAGGCCGCCCTGGGTGATCAGGAAGTGGTTGGCGACGGTGTCGAAGTAGCTGTAGTAGGTGACGTTGTTGACGTGGCCGTAGACGTCGTTGTCCATCCAGCGGGTGGTGATGGGCAGGAAGTAGCGGTAGTCCTCGGCGCGCTCGGAGGTCATGGCCGCCCTCACCAGTACCGCAGGGCATGCCGAAAAGTATTGGCCAGCAACGCTTCATCGATGTCGATCGGGGCGTTACCGAGCAGCCGTTGCTGCGGCCAGGCGCCGGCCGCCAGCGCGGTGGCGTCGGACTCGGTGTAGCCGACCCCGGCGAGTCCGTCGGGCATGCCGACCGCGCGCATGATGCGCACCAGGTGGTCGGCCAGCACCGCGCCCGCGTCGGCGTCGGCGGCGCCCGCCACGTCGGCGCCGAGGTGCACGGCGGCGGCCAGGTGCCGGGCCGGATCCGCGGGGGCGGTGAGCCGGAATGCGGCCGGGGCGTTGAGGATCACCGACATGCCATGCGGGACGATGGGCGCGTCGCCGGGGTAGCCCGACGGGTGGAAGTCGCGCACCTGACCGGCCACGGCGTAGGCCATCGCGTGCGGAATGTGTACGCCCGCATTGCCGAACGCGATGCCCGCCAGCGTCGCCGCCCACATAGTCTGTTCGCGCGCCTCCCGGTCGGCGGCGTCGGTGACGGCGCGTTCGAGGTAGCGGACCAGCAGTCCGAGCGCCTCGCGGCTGCCCAGATCGCTCCAGGGGTTGGCGCCTTGGCTCATCGGCCGCTGACTGGCCTGCGCGGGCGCGGCACGCCGGGTGAACGGCCGGGCCGTGTAGGACTCCAGCGCGTGGGAGAGCACGTCGAGTCCGCTGCAGGCGACGACCTCGCCGGGCAGCGTGTCGGTGCTGTCGGGGTCGACCAGTGCCTCGCTGGGCCGCAGCGCCGGGCTCGCGATGCCGGTCTTGGCGTGCAGGGAGAGCAGGTCGAAGATCGCGATGCCGGTGACCTCGCTGCCGGTGCCCGATGTCGTCGGGCACGCGATGTGCGGCGCCAGCGGGCCGGGCACCGGCCGCCCGGCGCCGATGGGCGCATTGACGTAGTCGGCGAAGTCCGCCGGATGGGTGGCGTACAGGTTGGCGGCCTTGGCGGTGTCGATCACCGATCCGCCGCCCACCGAGACGTAGCCGTCGGGTTTCATTTCCGTCGCGAAAGCCGCTGCGGCGCGGAAGGATTCGTCGGTCGGTTCGACGCTGGACTCGGTGTAGGTGACGACGTCGAGGCCGGCGTCGCGCAGCGACTGCAGTGCGGTGTCGAAGAACTCGAGCCGGGCGACCGAGGCGTCGGAGAACAACGCCACCCGGCGCATGCCCAGCGCCGCGGCGCGGTCGCCGACTTCGCGCACGCAGCCCCGGCCGAAGGTGATGCGCGACGCGTCGACGGTGAACGCGGTGTCGAATGCGGAGTGGCAGCAGCTCATGGCTCGATTGTGCCGTCGAGGCCGCCGCCGCGGCGCGCCGCCCGGGCGCTGACCACGAGCGCGGCCATCACCAGCGCGATGCCGGCGATCTCGGCCCGGTCGGGCCGTTGGGCCAGGGCCACCGCGCCGACCACGGCGGCGGTGGCGGGCAGCAGCGCGAGCAACAGCGCGAAACGGGCGCGCCCGACGCGGGCCAGTATCGGTTGGTCGAGCGCGTACGGGATGGCACTGGAGAGCACTCCCACTCCGGCGCCCAGGAGCCAGGTGCGCGGCTCGGTGAGCACCGACGCGTCGATCACGCCCTGCGCGCCGAGCAGCACCGGCGCCGACAGCAGCGCGGCGACGGCCATCCCGACGGCCAGCGAGTCGACGCCCGCGCCCGCGTCGGCCACCCGCTTGCCGAGCAGGATGTAGCCCGCCCACAGCGCGGCGGCGAGCAGCGCGAAGGCCACGCCGGCGCCGTGGACCCCGGTCTGCGGGCCGGCCAGCAGGGACACCCCGGCGGCGACCAGCACAGCGGCGCCGTAGTCCAGCGGCCGGCGGGAGCCGAGCACCGCGACGGCCACCGGACCGGTGAACTCGATGGCCACGGCGGTGCCGAGCGGGATCCGCGCGATGGCCTCGTAGAACGCCACGTTCATCGCGAGCGTGACGATCCCGAACATCGCCGCCGCGCCCAGCGCGGGCCGGGTCCAGCGGCGCCGCCACGGCCGTCGCCAGGCGAGCAGCACCACCGCCGCGCCCGCCGCGCGCAGCCACGCCACCGTCGACGGGGCCGTCGTCTCGAACAGCGTCACCCCGACCGCGGCGCCGGCGTACTGGGACACGGCGCCGACGACGAAGAACAGCGGCACCGACCAGCCCGGGATCCGGACCGCGGGCCGCGGTCGGCTAGCCGGCGGCGGCCCTGCGGGCACGTTCGGTCATCGAGGCGATCACGCCGCCGTCGTTGAGGATGTCGGTGCCGGTCAGGTAGCCGGCCCGCCCGCTCGCGCAGAACGCCAGCAGCTCGGCCATCTCCTCCGCGGTGCCCCACCGCGGCACCGCGGCGTCGGCCACCATCGCACCGGCGCCTGCCTTCTCCTCGAGCCGGCCCATCTCGGTGTCGGTCGAGCCCGGCGAGACGGACAGGATGCGCAGCCCGCGGCCGGTGAACCGCTCCGCCTGCGCCGTCGAATACCACCGCACGAAGCTCTTGCTCAGCGCGTAGGCCAGGCCCGGGCGGGCCTGATCGGGCGCGATCTCGCAGGCCGTGCGCATCTGCTCGAGGAAGGTGGGCGCGTCCTCGAGCGCGCGGGGGAACGTGGCGATCGGCACCACCGACTCGGGCAGCATGTGCGCCGCCATCGACGCCACGTTGACCAGCGCGGCGCCCTCGGGGGCGACGCGGTAGAACTCCTCACCGACGGTGAGCGTGCCGAGCGCGTTCGTGGTGAGGATGTAATCGGCGTCGCCCATGCTCGGGCTCACGCCCGCGGTGTGGATCACCGAGGTCAGCGTGCCGAGCTCGGTGGCGGTGCGCAGCAGTGCGGCGACGGCGGCCGGGTCGGTGACGTCACCGGCGACGGCGGTCACCGCGATGCCCTGCCCGTCGAGCACCGCGTGCGCGGCGGCGAGCCGGTCCTCCCGGACGTCGAACAGCACGACGCTGTGGTCTCGGCCGACGATCGCCGCCGTCGCCTGCCCCATGCCGCCCGCTCCCCCGGTGATCACCGACACACGCGTCATAGTTAGACCGTATAGGCAACACGGCTGCCTCGGAAGACGGTGTCAGGATTCGGTGAGGGCCTGCAGGCGCACCAGGGTCTGGTCCATGATGCTGCCCACCTGCCGCGCCGCCACCCAGTCCGCGACCAGCCCCAGCACCCCGCCCGGCGCCTCGTACGCCAGCCGGAACGTCACCTTCGTCTTGCCGTCACCGTGTTCGCGCAGGCGGAAGCGTCCCCGCAGCGTCACCCCGGTGATGCCGATCCACGCCAGGTCGCGGGCGTCGTCGAACTCCACCACCTCGATCACGCCGCCGATGGGCACCGAGCCGACCCGCCAGTGCACCGTGAACCGGGATCCCACGCCGACCGGGCCGTCGGTGACGGTCTCCCAGCGCTCGAGGTGCGCCATGAACTCGGGGTAGCAGGTCGGGTCACTGACGTGCTTCCACACGATGTGGGGGTCGACGTTGACGACCCTGCTTCGCGACAGCCGCATCGTCCCTCCTAACCGATCACCGGGAAGCGGCGTTCGGCGCCGAGCCGGTCGACCGCGCCCTGCAGGCTGGCCAGCACCTTGTCGTTGATGACGTCGTCGTCGGCCGCGGCGATGTCCTCCGCGTCGATCGGGTCCTGCACCTCGATGACGATCTTCGTCGGCAGCGGCAGCCGCGGCACCATGTCGCTGACCGCCAGTCCCCAGGGCGGTGCCAGCAGGATCGGGACGCTCTTGAGCCGGGCGATCCTGTCCACGCCCAGCAGCCGCGCCAGCCACTGCCCGCGGTCCAGGAACAGTGCGGCCTCCTGCCCGCCGACGCTGGCGACCGGGACGATCGGCACCCCCGCTTCGCGGGCCAGCGTCACATAACCCTGGCGCCCGTCGAAGTCGACCTCGTGGCGCTTCCAGGACGGGCGGAACACCTCGTAGTCGCCGCCCGGGTAGACCAGTAGCGCCGCACCGGATTTCAGGGCCAGCGCGGCGTTGTCGTGGTTGGCCGCGACGGTGCCGAACTTGCGCAGCGAGCCCAGACCCGGCATGGACACCACCAGGTTGTGCGCCAACTGATAGAACGGCCGCTCCACGCCGAAGTACGAGCAGAACGCCAACGTGAACACGAAGGTGTCGGGCGGCAGGTTACCGCCACTGTGGTTGCCCACCAACAGGACCGGTCCGTCCTTGGGAATCCGGTCGAGCCCCCGGACGTCCGCGCGGAAGTACAGCGACGCCAGCAACCACAACCCGGGCAGTTGCTCGCGGATGTAGTCGGCGTCGCGCTGGTCGAGATCGGCCTTGGGCACGCGAGCCGACAGCTCGTGTTTGGCCCATTCGAGGGCGTCGCTGAAACCCGGCATGGAGGTGATATTGACCACCGTCGGTCAGAGCAAACACGGCTGCGGCACAATCTCGTGGCGTGCCCTCCTCCCTCGGCGATGTGCTCGCCTCGATGGCCCTGACCCGGCTCGACGCCCGGGCCTTTCTCGGTGAGCAACTGCCGGCGCCGGCGCACCACATCCTCGGCGGCCACATCTCGGCCCAGGCGCTGCTGGCGGCCGGTCTGACCGCGCCGGGGCGCGCCCCGCACAGCGTGCACACCTACTTCCTGCGACCCGGCGACGCGCGCCGTCCGGTCCGGTTCGACGTCGTGGATCTGCAGGAGGGGCGCACGTTCTCGGCTCGCCGCGTGACCGCCCGCCAGGACGAGCAGATCCTGCTGGAGGCGATGTCGTCGTTCACGCTGGCCGCGCCGGCACCCGGCGCGAGCGGGTATCAGCCGTCGGCTCCGGAGGTGCCGGAGCCGGAGTCGCTGCCCCTCGTCGCGCCGCACATGGCCGAATCCGACGACGTCACGCCGGGACAGTGGTCGAGTCTGCGGTGGTTCGAACGGCGCATCGTCGACGCCGACCGGTCGCCGCCGGCCCGGTCGCGCATCTGGTGGCGACCCGACGGCCCGGTGCCCGACGAGGTGGCCGGCGACACGACGATGACGGCCGCACTGGTCGCGTACCTGTCGGCGGTGACGCTGACCGAACCGGCGTACGCGGCGCGCGGCAAGGTCGGCGCGTCGGCGCAGCGGGATCACTCGGTGTGGTTCCACGGACCCGCGGATCTGTCGGACTGGCTGCTCTACGACCAGTCCTCGCCGAGCAGCACCGACACGCTGGCGTTGGCCAGCGGGACCATGTTCAACCGCGACGGCCGGTTGGTGTGCACGGTGCGCCAGGAGATGTACTTCCCGCCCCCGCGCGCCTAGCCGCCCGGGTGGGCGCGGCGGAAGGCCTCCACCGCGGTGGGCAGCGTCGGGAAGATCCGGTCCTCGCCGATCGCGTCGATCAACCCGGCGGCGACCAGGTCGTCGTGCAACTCCCGCTTCACCCGTGCCATCGCGAATTCGATTCCGCGACTCTGCAATTCGGCCCGCAACTGACCGAGGGCGTCGAGTGCGGTCAGGTCGACCTCGACGTTGGCCTCCGCGTTGAGCAGGAACCACCGCACCGGGTCGGCGCTGTCGTCGACCGCCGCGAGCGCGCGCTGCCGGAAGTTCTCGGCGTTGGCGAAGAACAGCGGCGCGTCGTAGCGGTAGACCAGCAGCCCGGCCAGGGGGCTCGCCGTCGGATAGTCGTCGATGTCGTGCATTCCGGCCAGCCCCGGCACGAATCCCAGGATCGCGTCGTGGGGCCGGGCGACGCGGCGCAACAGTTCGAGCACCGAGACGGCGATCGCGGCCAGCACGCCGTACAGCGCGCCGAACGCCAGCACGGCCACCGTCGTCGTCACCGCGAGCAGCCACTCGCTGAGCCGGAACCGCCGCAGCCTGCGGAACTGGGCGATGTCGATCAGTCGCAGCGCGGCGTAGACCACCAGGGCGCCGAGCACGGCGGTCGGGAACAGCGCGAGCACTCCCCGCCCCGCGATCATCACCAGCAGCACGACGGCGAGCGCCACCAGCGAGTACACCTGGGTGCGGCTGCCCACCGATTCGCCCAGCGCGGTCCGGCTCGCACTCGAGCTGACGGGGAAGCCGTGGCTCAGCCCGGCGCCGACGTTGCAGGCCCCCAGCGCGCGCAATTCGGCGTTGGCGTCGATGCGCTCGGACCGGCGCGCCGAGAACGACCGCGCGGTGAGCACGTTGTCGGAGAACGCCACCAGGGCGATACCGACGGCGGGAATCACGAGCCCGACGACGTCCGCAGGCCCGACCCCGGGGAAGCCCAGGGGTGGCAGACCGCTGGGGATCGGGCCGACCAGCCGGATGCCGTCGTCCTGCAGCGCGAAGACGGCGACCACGACGGTGGTGACCAGGATGGTGATCAGCGGCCCGGGCCAGCGCGGGATGAACCGGGCCAGCCCCAGGAGCATCGCCAGCGCGCCGACCGACAGGGCGACGGTCGGCCACTGCACTCCGTCCAGTCCGGACACGAACGACCGCAGCTGGCCGGTGAACTCCTGGCCGTCGACCGGGGTGCCGGTCAGCTTGCCGAGCTGGCCCGCGATCATCAGGACGGCGACGCCGGTCAGGTAGCCGACCAGCACGGGCTGGCTGAGCAGCTCGGCGAGGAACCCCAGCCGGACGACGCCGGCCAGGAGGCAGACCGCGCCGACGAGCACCGCGAGCACCGCCGCCAGGGCGGCGTAGCGCACCGGGTCGCCGTGGGCCAGTGGGGCCAGCGCCGTGGCGGTGATCAGCGCGGTCGTGGATTCGGGGCCGACCGAGAGTTGCCGCGACGAGCCGAGCACCGCGTACACGGCCATCGGCACGAGCGCCGCCCACAGCCCGGTCACCGGCGGGAGGCCGGCCACCGTCGCGTAGGCCATCACCTGCGGGATGAGGTACGCCGCGACCGTCAGACCGGCGAGGACGTCGCCGCGGAGCCAGGACCGCTCGTAGTCGCGGTACTGCGCGATCGTCATTCTCGACATGGAAGCACGGTCACAGGCCGGTCCGGCGCAAGACGGCGCCGAACGGGTACACGGGCGCGATGAGCAGCACAGACCAGCGTGACCTCGGCGATTCCGACAGCCCGATCGAGGACGCCCTCGAACAGGCCTTCAACCGCATGGTCGACGAGGGCACGCAGCGGCTGCACCGCACCTGGCGCGAGGTGCTGGTGACCGGGTTCTTCGGCGGCACCGAGGTGGCGATGGGGGTGCTGGCCTACCTGTCGGTGCTGGTGGCGACGGGTGACCCGCTGCTGGCGGGGCTGGCCTTCTCGATCGGCTTCCTGGCGCTGCTGCTGGGCCGCAGCGAGTTGTTCACCGAGGGGTTCCTGGTGCCGGTCACCACGGTCGCCGCCAAACGCGCCAGCGTCGCGCAGCTGGTCAAGCTGTGGAGCGGCACGCTGGCGGCCAACCTCGTCGGCGGCTGGCTGATCATGTGGCTGGTGATGACGGCGTTCCCGAAGCTGCACGCCCAGACCATCACCTCCGCGCAGCACTACGTCGACGCGCCGCTGTCCGCGGAGTCGATCACGCTCGCGCTGCTGGGCGGCATGGCGATCACACTGATGACGCGCATGCAGCACGGCACCGATTCGATGCCGGCCAAGATCGCCGCGGCCGTCGCCGGGGCGTTCCTGCTGGCCGGTCTGCAGATGTTCCACTCGATCCTGGACTCGCTGCTGATCTTCGGTGCACTGATCGCCGGCAACACCTCGTTCGGATACCTCGACTGGCTGTCGTGGTTCGGCTACACGGTGGTCTGCAACATCGTCGGCGGTCTCACGCTGGTCACGCTGCTGCGCCTGATCCGCAGCAAGGACCGACTCAAAGAGGAACGGCGCGAAGCGGATTCACCGACAGGAGACTCCCGTTAGATCGGCGCCACCCGGTCGAACCAGGGCACGGCCCGCTCCAGCTGGGCGGCGAGCTGAATCAGTCGCGACTCCCCGGCCAGCGGCGCGACGAACTGGACGCCGAGCGGCAGGCCGTCGGCCGTCCAGTGCAGCGGCAGCGAGATCGCCGGGCGCCCGGTCAGATTCGCCAGCTGGGTGTAGGGCACCCAGCCGAGGTTGTCGTCGACCATGTCGTCGACGATCTTGGTGTAGCGCAGCAGCCCCGCGGTCCGGGTCTTGAGCAGGACGTCGGCTGAGCGGGCCAGCGCGGCGGGCAGGTCGAACGCGCCGATCCTGGGCGGCGGGGTGGCCAGAGTCGGGGTGAGCAGCAGGTCGTGGGACTCGAAGAACGCGGTGAGTCGGCGGGTGTGTTCGTGGCGGCGAGCCACGGCGTCGACGTAGTCCACGCCGCTGGTGGCGCGGCCCAGCGCCGCCATGATCAGCGTGTCCCGTTCGAAGGACGCGTCGCCCGCCCCGGTCAGCCGCTTGGCCTCCTCGACTTCGAAGGCGACCGAGACGAACCAGGTCAGCAGGAAGTCCCGGGCCAGCACGGCGTCGTCGAACGGAGCCTGCGGGAGTTCGTCGACATGGTGGCCAAGGCCGGTCAGCACCCGCACGGTGTTCTCGACGGCGGCGTAGGCCTCCGCGTGGGGATGGGGGGTGATCGCCGACGGCACCCGCACCCCGATCCGCAGCGGGCCAGGGTCGGTGTCCAGGCAGGACACGAACGACGGGTCCGGGATGCCGGGCACGTACGGTCCGCCGGGCTCACCGCCGCGCAGCACGTCGAGCATGGCCGCGGTGTCGCGCACGGTGCGGGAGACGACGCCCTGCACCGCGGCGCCGTGCATCGGCTCCGCGGCGCCGGGCCCCGACGGCACCAGTCCGCGACCGGGTTTGAGGCCGACGAGCCCGCAGCAGCCCGCCGGGATACGGATCGACCCGCCGCCGTCGCTGGCTCCCGCGCAGGGGACGATGCCCGCGGCGACGGCGGCGGCCGCTCCGCCCGACGAGCCGCCCGGGCTGTGGGCGAGGTTCCAGGGGTTGCGGGCCGCCCCGTGGGCGACCGGCTCGGTGACCCCCTTGGCGCCGAACTCGGGGGTGTTGGTCTTGCCGAAGATCACCAGGCCGGCGTCGAGCCAGCGTTGCACGACGGTGGAGTGCTCCGGCGCAGGTCGCGACGCCAGCGCACGTGAACCGGCGCCGGTGGGTGTCCCGGCGTAATCCTGGCCGAGATCCTTGATCAGGAACGGCACGCCGGTGAAGGGGCCGCCGCCGGGCTCCGCCGCCGGGATGTCGCGCACGATGGCGTTTATCCGCGGGTTCACCGCCGCGGCGCGGTCCCGGGCCAGCGTCAGCAACTCGGCCGCCGACACCTTGTCGGTGGCGACCAGTTCGGCCAGGCCGGTGGCGTCATAGGTCCGGTATTCCTCGAAGTCCATGGCCTGACCGTAGGTGGCCCCGCCCGCCCGGGGAAGGGTTTCTAATCGTTATCAAGGTTTGTCTCATTTGTCACATGGGTAACTTCAGTAACGACGCGGACGACGCGGTCCGACGCGCCACCCACCCGAAGAAAGTGACGAATGGATCATCCTGATGAACACAATCCTGTACTTCAGCGCCCAGGGCCCCGTTTATGAGACGCGTGCCTACACCAAGGCCGACGTCGACCGACTCATCCACGACCGCGGGCTGCAGTCTCTAGGCAGCGCCGACCGGCAGTTCGATTTCTGGTTCAGCTCCACCACGCCGGGCTGCCAGCGCCGCGTCAACCGCCGCGCCACCGAATTACTGCTCGCCACAACGAACTTCACCGCGAAGACCGTCCCGCTGCTGCGCGGAGCGGTGGTCGTCGCCACCCACGACGCCGACGGAGACCTCGACGGGCTGAGCTGGCAGCAGCTCGATCAGCTGGCGGCTCGCAACCGCTCCCTGAGCGCCCGCGACGAGCGGATCCTGAGCCGGCGGATCACCCGGGATCTGCAGCGCGCACGCCGCGCCGCGCAGGCACCTGCGCCTGCTCCGGTCCCCGTCGCCGCCCGGCCACGCGCCACCGCGGCCCGCTAGCTCAGCGGAACTGCGCGACCCGCTCGGCGAGCTGGTCGAGGATGCGCAGGGACTGGTCGAGCGGCTTGGTCGGCAGCAGCAGGCCCAGTTCCCCGAAGCCGAGTTCTGCTGCGGCACTCCAGTACTGCGGATCGTTCGGGGCGGCGAACATCGTCAGCGGGACGTCGTGCCCGGCGCCCTCGGTGATCTGGTCGATCCGCATCCGGAGCCGTTCGACCGGCAGCGGGTTGGAGATCCAGCCCGCCTTGTGCCGTATCACCCTCTTGACCGTGGCGTCGGAGTCACCGCCGATCAGCACCGGCGGGTGCGGTGTGCGCACGGGCTTGGGCCGGCAGTAGGACGGGTCGAAATCGACGAACCGGCCGTGGTACTCGGCGGGTTCGGTGGTCCACAGCGCCTTGATGGCCTCGATCCGTTCGTCGAGCAGCGCGCCGCGCGTCTTCGGATCGGTGCCGTGATCGCGCAGTTCCTCGATGTTCCAGCCGGCCCCCACTCCGAGCACGAATCGCCCGCCGGAGATCAGGTCGATGCTGGCGGCCTCCTTGGCGGTGATGATGGGGTCGCGCTGGATCAGAAGCGCGATGCCGGTGATCAATTCGATCGTGGACGTCACCGCGGCGGCGGCCGCCAGCGTGACGAACGGGTCCAGCGTGCGGTAGTAGATCGACGGCAGATCACCGCCCAGCGGATACGGCGACTGCCGGCTGGCCGGAATGTGGGTGTGCTCGGCGACGGCCAGAGACGTGAAGCCGCGCTCTTCGATCGCCCGTGCCAGGGACACGGTGTCGATGGTGTCGTCGTTGACGAAGGTGGAGATGCCGAACTTCATCTGACCGAGGTTATGCCTGCGCGCAGCTCAGACGTACTCCAGGGTGGTCATCATCCCGGCGTCCATGTGATAACCGTTGTGGCAGTGCAGCATCCACACCCCCGGGTTGTCGGCGTCGAAGGCGACGGCCACCGACTTCATCGGCGCGACGATCACGGTGTCCTTGCGCGGGCCGGGCGCTCCGTCGGAGCGCAGCACCTCGAAAGTGTGCCCGTGCAGGTGCATCGGATGCCACATCATCGACCGGTTGACGAAGTGCAGCACGGCCCGCTGGCTCTCGGCGACGGTCAGCGGGACGGCGTCGGTGAAGGGCCGTCCGTTGATCCGCCAGTCGTAGCCCATCATGCCGCCGGACAGCACCGCCTGCAGTTGCGCATCGGGCGGCGCGGGGGCGAGCCGGACGGGCGCGGCGGCACTCAGGGCGGCCGCGGTGGCCACCCGGCCCGCCAGCTCGGCCGGCCGGAAGTCCGGGCCGGGATCGCTTCCCACCCCGGTGCGCAACAGTGCGCGCCCCGCACCGTTCTTCCCTTCGGCGACCGCCACCAGAGGGAAGACGCCGTCGGCCGCTGTGACGAGCACGTCGTAGCGTTCCCCCATCCCCAGCAGCACCGCATCCACGTCGACAGGTTCGACCGGATACCCGTCGGTGTGCGTGACCGTCATCGGGTGACCGGCCAGCGCGACGCGGAACGCGGTGTCGGCCGCGGCATTGATGAACCGGATGCGCATCCGCTGGCCGGCGCGTGCCGTGAAAGCGGTTGCCGCCGAGGGGATGCGACCGTTGACGAGGTAGTAGGGATAGCTGACGTCGCCACCGTCGCCGCCGAGCAGGGGGCTTGCCGCGCCGCCCATGCCGTGCATCGACATCCTGCGCGACCGCAGTCCGTCGAGAATCTGGTGCGGGTCGGGGCCCACGCCCGCGGTCCAGTCGTCGAGCACGACGATCCACTCCGCGTCGTAGTCGCCGGGTTCGGCGGGATCGTCGACGATCACCGGCAGGTACAGCCCGTAGTCGGTGTCCAGCCCGGCGTGCGGGTGGGCCCAGTAGGTGCCGGGGACCGGTGAGGTGAACCGGTAGGTGAAGTCCGCGCCCGGGGCGATCTCGGGGGTGGCCGGCGCGGCGCCGTCCATGTCGTTGCGCAGCGCGATGCCGTGCCAGTGCACGGAGGTCGGGTGGTCGAGGCCGTTCGTGACGGTGACCGCCAGCTCGTCCCCGACGTTCCCCCGCACCACGGGGCCCGCCACCCGGCCGTCGTAGGCGAGGCTGCGGACCACCGGACCGCCGAGGTCCAGGTCGCTCGATCCGGCCCGCAGGTGCGCGGTGACGGTCCGTCCGGTGTGGGGGCGGGCCGCCTCGGTGCGGGCGATCGCCTCGGCCAGGCCTGCTGCGGGTTGCCGGGGCGCGGGCGGTGCGGTGGGCCGCGCACACGCGCTCAGCGCCGCACCCGCCGCCGCGGCGACCAGAAAACTCCGCCTGCTCAGTGCCATCGGGTCATACCGCCGCGGCCGTTCCCTTTTCGGACTCCTGCACGGTCTCCTGGTGAGCGTCCGTCTCGGCGACCGCGTCGCGCGCCTGGCGATCGCTGGGCGGAAGCTGCGCCGTTCCGCGTGGACCGCGCCAGCCGAGGTAGCCCAGGGTGACACTCAGCGCCGAGTAGACCGCGGCCTCGGTCCACATGTAACCGACGCCCCATCTCCGCCCGAGGAACACCGGTTCGTCGACCAGTCCGCTCGACGTCGCCACGGCGTAGGCCGCGTGCGCATAGGCCAGCGCGGCGAACGACCCGGCGAAGAACTTGCATGCTTCACGGTTCATGATGGCTCCTTTTCCCGTTGTCGCTCCAGTGTCGGACCGGGTGGCCGCCATGGACAGGGCCGTAAGACCCCCGATGGCGCCCCTGCTATGGCAAGGCTTGGTTTGCTGGCAGAGTGCTGCGAACCTGGTTACGGTGACGCGGTGGCCATCCCCTCGCATCCCGCCGAACCGCATGTCGGTTCCGTTGCCGCCAAGCTCAATTGGTTGCGGGCAGGCGTCCTCGGAGCGAACGACGGCATCGTGTCCACCGCAGGCATCGTCGTCGGTGTCGCCGCGGCCACCGTCGAGCGCGGGCCCATCCTGACCGCCGGCATCGCCGGGCTGGCCGCCGGGGCGGTGTCGATGGCCCTGGGCGAGTACGTGTCGGTGAGCACACAGCGCGACACCGAGAAGGCGCTGCTCAGCAAGGAGCGTCGGGAGCTGCGCGAGGATCCGGCCGCCGAACTGGACGAACTCGCCGCGCTCTACGAGGAGAAGGGGCTGACGCCGGCCACCGCCCGGACGGTCGCCGAGGAGCTCACCGACCACGACGCGTTCGCCGCGCACGCCGAGATCGAATTGGGCATCACGCCAGGCGAACTGACCAACCCGTGGCAGGCGGCGCTGTCCTCGGCGCTGTCGTTCACCGTCGGCGCCGTGCTGCCGATCCTCGCGATCATCCTGCCGCCGATCGCATGGCGCATCCCGGTCACCGTCGTCGCCGTACTGGCGGCGCTGGTCCTCACCGGCGCAGTGTCCGCCCGACTGGGCGGGGCGCCCAAGCAACGCGCGGTGATGCGCAACGTCATCGGCGGCGGGCTCGCGTTGGCGATCACCTACGGAATCGGTCACCTGGTCGGTGCGGCCATCGCCTAGGGTGTGAGGAATTCCGTCAGGGGTATAGCTGCGCGGTGACTGTCTCCCCTGCGCCCGTACCCGAGGATCTCCGGCGCCTGGCGGCCGCCCACGGGGTCGCGACGTCCTACCGTAACGAGCGCCGGGAGCCGGTGAACGTCGACGCCGACGTCGTCATCCGGGTGCTCGGTCTGCTGGAGGTCGAGGCCCGCACCGAGGAGCAGCGCCGCGCCGAACTGTCCCGGCTCGAAGAGCGCAGCCGCGCTAGAGTGCTGCCGCCCACATTGGCGGTCCGATTGTCCGGGCAGCCGCGCCCGGTGCCCGGGGCGACGATGCTGATCGCCGAGGACGGCACCCGGACCGACGTGCGCGACGAGATCCCCGCCGACCTGGCGCCCGGCTGGTACCGGCTGCACACCGCCGACGGGCAGGAGGTCACGGTGGTGGCCGCTCCGCCGCAGGTGCCGACCGCGCCCGACACCTGGGGCTGGATGCTGCAGCTGTACGCGCTGCGCTCGGCACGGTCGTGGGGTATCGGCGACCTGGGTGATCTGCGCGAGTTCATGGACTGGACGGTCACCGAACACGGTTGCGGCGCAGTGCTTCTGAACCCGCTCCACGCCCCCGGCCCGACGCATCCGGTACAACCGTCGCCCTACACCCCCTCGAGCAGGCGGTTCGCCAATCCGCTCGCGCTGCGCATCGAGGACCTCGACGCCTACCGGCAGGCCGATCCGGCGACCCGCGCCGAGGTCGACGCGCTGCGGGTGTCGGCGAGCACCCCGCGCATCGACCACGATCTGGTGTGGGCGGCGAAGCGCTCGGCGCTGGAGGTGCTCTGGCGCTCGGCGGGCCGGCCCGATCCGCTCGGTGACGCCGCGACCTCCGACGGTCTGCGGGACTGGGCCACCTATTGCGCGCTGGCCGAACGGCACGGCGGCCGGTGGAGCCGCTGGCCGGAAGCGCTGCGTGACGTCTCCGGTGCTGCCGTGGCGTCGGCCCGCCGGGAGTTGGCGCCGCGGTTGGCGTTCCACGCGTGGGTGCAGCAGCGGTGCGCCGAGCAACTCGCCGCGGTGCGGGACGCGGGCCGCACGTCCGGGATGGCGCTGGGGGTGCTGCACGATCTGGCGGTCGGCGTCGACGCCGACGGCGCGGACGCGTGGGCGCTGGCCGATGTGCTGGCCACCGGTGTCAGCATCGGCGCTCCGCCGGACAACTTCACTCCGCGCGGCCAGGATTGGGGGCTGCCGCCGTGGCGCCCGGACCGGTTGGCCGCCAAGGGCTATGCCCCACTGCGGGACATGCTGCGGGCGGTGCTGTCACACGCCGACGGGCTGCGCATCGACCACGTCGCCGGGTTGTGGCGGCTGTGGTGGATTCCGCCGGGCGACGGCCCGGATCGCGGCACCTACGTGCACTACGACGCCGAGGCGATGCTGGCGGTGCTGGCGCTCGAGGCGCACCGCGCACAGGCCACGGTGGTCGGTGAGGATCTGGGTACCGTCGAGCCCGAGGTGACTCAGGCGTTGGCGGACAACGGAATGCTGGGCTGCGCGGTGGCGTGGTTCACCCGTGACCTGGACGTTCCGGACGAGCCGTTGCTGCCGCCGGCCCGGTGGCCGGAGCGGGCCGCCGCGAGCATCTCCACCCACGACCTGCCGACCGCGGCCGGGTTCCTCGAGGGCCAGCACGTGCGGGCGCGCGCCGACCTCGGCCTGCTCGACGACGTCCCGGGCGAGCAGGCCAACGCCGACAAGGAACGCGCAGAGTGGTTGGCGCTGTTGACCTCCGAGGGTCTGCTGGCCGCCGACCAGCAGTCCGACGAGTCGGCGGTCATCCTCGCGATGCACCGCCTGCTGGCCCGGACGCCGAGCCGGCTCAAGCTCATCTCGCCCTACGACGTCATCGGCGAGACCCGTCAACCGAACCTGCCGGGCACGGTCGACGAGTATCCCAACTGGCGGCTGCCGCTGCCCGAGACGCTCGAGCAGTTGCGCACCGATCCCCGCGTCGCCGCGATCACCGCGGCATTCCGCAGGGCTCCCTAGTCAGCGCATCTGCGGCAACACGTCGCGCTGGAAGGTGCTGAAGAACCCGTCCAGGTCCGGGCCGATCTGCTGCACGTAGATCTCGTCGACGTCGGCGTCGACGAACTCCCGGATCTGGGCGACGTGGGCGTCGACGTCGGGCCCGCACGTCACCGACTCGGCCACCATGTCCCGCGGCACCAGCGACGAGGCCGCCTCGAAGTCGCGCGGTCGCGGCAGCGTCTGCGCGAGTTGGCCGGGCAGCGACTCGTTGGCCCACAGCCGGTGCGCGGCGTCGAGTCCGGCGTCGGCGTCGCGGTCCCAACTCACCTTGGTGCCGGCCTGCACCGGCTTGTCGCCGCCCCCGCCCTCGCGGAAGGCCTTCACCAGTTCGGCGTCGGGCATCGTGGTGCAGAATCCGTCGCCGACCCGGCCGGCGAATTCTGCTGCCTGCGTGCCGAATCCGGACACGTAGATCGGAACGGGCTGCTCCGGGCAGGTGTAGATCCGCGCCTCCTGCACCTCGTAGTGCTCGCCGTGGTGGCTGATCTCCTCACCCCGGTGCAGCAGCCGGATCACGTCGATCGCCTCCTCGAGCATCTCCAGGCGCACACCGACCGATGGCCACGGGTCGCCGAAGATGTGCTCGTTGAGCAGTTCACCGCTGCCGACACCGAGCACGAACCGGCCGTCGAG
This sequence comes from Mycolicibacterium chlorophenolicum, assembly GCF_001044235.1. Taxonomy (GTDB): domain Bacteria; phylum Actinomycetota; class Actinomycetes; order Mycobacteriales; family Mycobacteriaceae; genus Mycobacterium; species Mycobacterium chlorophenolicum. The sequence goes on from NZ_JYNL01000064.1 coordinate 454,903, forward strand.
TTGGACGGCGGCCGTGGCAGCGGCCTGCGCGATGATCGCGGGGTGGATCCGCATCGTCGGACACGTCACGGCCGTGCTCACCGGCAGCGAGGTCACCTGGGAGAGCGCACCGATCACGCCCCAGACGAACGGGCCCTGGCCCTGCGCGTCGTTCCACGGGTGGAAGTGGTCGGAGATCCACAGGGCCTCGAAGCCCGCGTCCTCCGCCCGTCTGGCCTGGTCGACCAGGCTCTGTGGGGTCCACTGCTCACTCGACAGGAAGTATCCGATCTTCGCCATGCGGGCGCGGTTACCCCGCGGCGGCACCTTCATACCTGGCCGCGGAGGGGAATTCACAGGTCGAGCACGACGGGCTCGACCGGCTGCGCACAGCAGATCAGCACGTTGCCCTCCGCGGGCGGCTCCAGCGGTTCGGGGGCGTAGCGGACGGCGCCGGCCAGCAGCGCGGTCTCGCAGTTGTGGCACACCCCGGTGCGGCACGACCAGCGGGTGGGGACGTCGCAGGCCTCGGCAAACTCGAGCAGGCTCGCGGCAGGCGGCCCCCACGGCGCCGTCATCCCGCTGCGGGCGAACTGCACCTCGGGTCCCGGCCCGGGTGGTCCGGCGGGCTGGTGCGGGGCGACCGTGTGGGCGGCGATGCCCGGCGTGAGGGCGGGCCCGGCGCCGAAGATCTCGGTGTGCACCCGGGCGGCGTCCAGCCCGTGCGCGATCAGCGCCGCCTCCATCTCGGTCATGAACACCTGCGGGCCGCACACGTAGGCGCTGGCGTCACGGGGTACGTCGAGGCCGTCCAGCACCGCCGCCGCGAGCCGGCCCCGCTCGCTGTAGTCCACCCCGGACCGGTCGTCCGGCGCGGGCCGGCTGTACATCACGTGAAACCTGCTGCCCGGCAACCGCTTCAACAGATCTCGCGCCTCGGCGGCGAACGGGTGCTCCGTGCCGTCGCGCGCTCCGTGCAGCCACACCACCTGCCGGGGGGTCCCCGCGGCGGCGAGCACGTGCAGCATCGACAGCACCGGCGTCACCCCGACGCCCGCGGAGACCAGGACGACGGGCGACTCGTCGTCGGAGAGAAGGAACGTTCCCCGGGGCGCCGCGACGTCGAGGAGGTCGCCCGGGCGCAGCCGGGAATGGACGTATCCGCTGGCCGCACCGTGGGGCTCCCGCTTGACGCTGATGCGGTATCGACCCCCGCCGGGCGCATTAGACAGGGAGTAACTGCGGACCACGGCGGCCGATCCGTTCGAACCGGGGATGCGCAGCGTGATCGCCTGTCCGGCAATCCAATCGGGCAGCGGTGCGCCGCTCGGGTCGGCGAGCACCACCGACCGCACCGAGCGGCTCTCGTCGTGCACGTCGCGCACCGACAGCGCGCGGAACCCGGTCCACGCGGGCGGTGGGCCCGTGACGGCGAGCCCCGGATTGCCGGTCGTCTCGTTCTCGTCGGCCAGCGCGCGCAAGGATGTCTGCCAGCCGGGGCTCAGCGCGGGGATGCGCAGCGCGCGGTCGAGGGCGTCGCGAGGGTGGCCGGGAAGGTAGAGCAGCGCGTCGATCTCGGCGACCGTCATGCGTTCGGGGCCGTCGGCGATCTTCTCGATCTCCTGACCCGCTTCGAGCTCGCCCTCGGTGATGACCCGGCAGTAGAACCCGGGCCGGCGGTGCGCGACGAGCAGGGCGGCCATCCGTGGTTCCCCGATCCGCATACCGGCGCGGTAGCACGTGACCCGCGGTTGGGTGACCTCGAGAACCACGTCGCCCACGCGGTAGCGGTCACCGATGCAGACCTCGTCGTCCGGCAGTCCCTCGACGGTCAGGTTCTCCCCGAGCAGTCCCGGCTCGAGGTCGTCGCGGCCGAATTCGCGGGTCCAGTGCCGGTAGGAGTCGAGTTGGTAGACCAGCACCGCCCGGTTCTCGCCGCCGTGCCCGCCGAGGTCCCCCTGGCCGTCGCCGTCGACGTTGAGGCGGCGCACCATGCGCGGCCCGATGACGGGGTGTTTCCACGCGCCGGTGTGGACGGTGCGGTCGTTCCAGGTGATGTCTTTGGGCATGCCGACGTTGACGGACACGAGGGTGGCCATCGCGCCATCCTCCCGTCCCCGCGGTCGCCGCGCAGCCGAAAGCGATTACCGCGACGTCCGCGCGGGTACCGGGAGTGGGACCGCGTTACAGACACATCGAGAACTGTCACGCCCCTTCCGAAAGGACCAAGATGACATCCGCCGAACCCGACGATCAGGCCGACGACGTGCTGACGACCCCGGCCACCCCGGGCGCGGAAGCGCTGCCCACCACGGACGACGACGCGCCCGCGACCTGATCGCACGGCGGTTCGCCTCCTGCGCGCGGTGCGCTGCGCTATGACAGAGCGATGGCAGACAGCCTCCGCCCGCCCGGAGCCCCGACCGCGTTCCGCTATCCCGATGTCGGCCCGCGGCGGGCCCGGCTCCGTTCGGCGATCCGGCGGCTGACCGGGGTCGACCCGTTCCCGTCCGACGGCGTCGCCCGCGCCTTCATCGACGGTCTCACCGAGGGCGATCCGGTGGCCGAGCGATTCGTCGCGCAGACCTATCACGGCGAGATGGGCGCCCGCCGGGCCCGCGACCTGGTCGAGCGGGCCCAGCGCGACGGCATCGACAGTGTGCGCGACGCGCCGGAGTCGATGCGGGCGCTGTTCGAGGAGTTCGAGAAGCTGCCCGACTGGGTGCAGCCCGACCTGGTCGAGCAGGGCGCGGCGGTGTGGCGGCGCTGGGCCTATGCGCTGGGGGCGCTCGGCAACGCAGGCACCACCGACACCTACACCGAGGGCTGGCTCGCCGTCCCGCTGTCGCTGTCCGGCGGGTACGCCGGCCGGCGTGCCCTGCACCGCTACCTCGAGACGTCACGCTGGTGGATCGAGGTGTGCCGTCCCGGCGCCATCCTGACGCCCGGTTCCCCGGGACGCAGCATCTCCCTGCACGTGCGGATCATGCACGTCAGCGTCCGCGAGCGGGTCCGGCAGCATCCCGAATGGGACGAACAGCGCTGGGGGCTGCCGATCAGCCAGTCCGCGATGCTGCTGACCCTGCTCGGCGGCAGCGTCGCGCCGGCGCTCGGGCTGTTCCTGCTCGGTCACGTGACCTCGCCGGCGGAGATGCGCGCGGTGCTGCACTTCAACCGGTACTGCGGTCATCTGGTCGGGGTGCGCTGCGAGGGCTATTTCCCCGAGACGCTCGCCGACGCGTGGCGCATCCTGCTGATGGCGGACTCCGCGCGCAGCCACGACAGCGGCTCCGACGGAGCCGAACTCGTCGAATCCTTCGTCCCCGCCTTCGCGCCCACCCCGTCGCACCGCGGGCTCGGTCGGCTGCGGGCCGAATACCACTACCGGGTGCAGGCGGGCTACCTCGGGCTGTACATGCTGCCGTGGAATCGCCGCCGCTACCGGTTGCCGTCGGCGGTGCCCGGAATCGCGTTGCTGGCGTTGCGGTTTCCGATGGTCACCCTGCTGGAGATCGGCCGGCGGGTGTCGCCGCGGCTGGACCGGCGCTGGCAGCGGACGAACCTCGAGCGCTGGGAGCGCTGGCTGCGCTGGCAGTCGGCCGGGAAGACGGCCGAGTTCGAGGCGGCAGCGCCACTGCGACGCTGACAGCGTCGCTGATGTAACCCGCCCGCCTACTTCTTGACGAGACCACTCGCCGAGAAAGGCAGCCCGCCCATGTCCGTCCTGTCCACCCGTGCCCTACCCCTCGACCAGTTGACCGCCACCCGGGCATCGGGGGCGGTGATGCTGATCCGCCTGTATGTCGGCCTGATCTTCGCCGGCGAGGGGGTGTTGAAGTTCCTCCGTCCCGACACGCTGGGACCCGGCCGCTTCGCGAAGTCGGGGATCCCGTCGGCGACGTTTCTCGCCTACGGCGATGGCACATTCGAGATCATCTGCGGGGCAATGATTCTCGCTGGCATCCTGGTCCGGCTGGCGGTGCTCCCGATGATCGTGGACATGATCGGCGCCCTGACCATCACGAAGGTGCCGCTGCTGTGGCACGGCGCGCCGCTGTATCCGACCGAGGGCGGCTTCTGGGATTTCTTCCACGAGGGACGTCTGGAGATCGCCATGCTGTGCGGCAGCATCTTCCTGCTGATCGTCGGCGCCGGGGGCTTCTCGCTGGACCAGCGTCTGGGGCGCCGGTCATGACGATCCCCACCCTCGGCGCCCTCCTGGCCGCCTGCGCCTGTGCCGCCCTGGTGTCGGCACCCCCGTCGGTCGCCGACACCAGTCCATCAGTCCCCTACGGCACCAACCCCCAGGTGCAGACGCCCGTTGCCGTGCACTCCTGCAACGACGACGAGATCGACACCACCGCCGGCTCGATCGACCTCCCCTTCTGACCGTGGATCCACAGCGAATCGGCAGTCTGATTCGACGACGCCGGTCATGACCGCAGGACACAATGAGATGCCCGGGTCCCGCGATGCGCAGACGCCACCCTGGCGCGGGAGGCTCCGGCCGGTGACCGAGACGTCGTATCCGAACTGGGACGCGGTGTACCGCGACAACGTCACGTGGGTGTACCGCCTGATGTACGCGAAAGTCGGCAACAGGCCGGACGCCGAGGACCTCACCGCCGAGCTGTTCATGACGGCGCTGCGCCCGATGCGGGTGTCGGCGACCGTGCCCGAGGTGCGGACGTATCTGCGCAGGACGGCGCGGACCGTGCTGGCGTCGTACTGGCGGCACCGGATGGGCCGGGAGGTGACGACGATCGACGAGGACGTACCCGAGGCACCCGAGCGCGAGGTCGACGCCGCCGCTCCCGGCCGGGTGCGCGGACTGCTGGACGCTCTGCCCGACAACTACCGGCGCATCCTCGAGCTACGGTTCCTGCAGGCGATGAGCATCCGGGACGCAGCGGGGCAGATGGGGATCAGCGTGGCCAACGCGAAGGTGTTGCAGCACCGGGCTTTACGCCTGGCCGCCCAGAACGATGCGGAGGGCACGCCATGAGGGACCGGACGGTGCGTGAGTTCGTCGAGGATCTGCTGCGGGGCCGGCGCACCCGGCCGGCGCGTCCCGACGAGTTCGAGGCCGCGCAGATGGCGGCCGCGATCGAGCTGCGGGCCGCCCGCACCGGCAGCGACGCCCCCAGTGAGGAGTTCGTCGCCGACCTCCATCGCCGCCTGGCCGACGAGATGGCCGGCGAACATCCGCCCGCCGGACGGGTCTCGGGTACCCGTCGGCAGGTGGTCGTGGGCACCGGTGTCGCCGCCGCTTCGGCGGTGGCCGGCATCGTCGTCGGCCGCAATCTGCTGGCGTCGAAAACCACTGTGCCGCAAGCGGAGCCAAGCACGCAGGGCACACTGGAACCCAACGGCGGCACCTGGCGGGCGGTGGGCGCGGCCGCCGACGTGCCCGCCGGCGGCGCCCTGGCCTTCGACCTCGGCTCGGTGAGCGGATTCGTGCACCGCCGCGACGGCGGGCTGCAGGCGGTCTCGGGGGTCTGCACCCACCAGGGCTGCAAGCTGTGGCTCGACGCGCCGGACGGGCGGCTTCGCTGTCCCTGCCATTCGACGTCGTTCTCGCTGTCCGGGCAGACGCTGACGCATCAACTGCCCGTCGCTCCCCCGCCGTTGCCGCGGATCGAGGTGCGTGAGAACAACGGCGTGATCGAGGTTCTCGCCCCCACCGAGCCCGCATGATGCCCGAGAGGTCCCCGTTGCGGGCGCGCCTACGATGAGGTGATGGCCGAGCAATTCGCAGTCGCCGACGTCCCTTTCACCCACGACCCCTGGGTCGCGTCACCCCGGCGCTACACGGAGATGCCGTACCGCAGGGTGGGCTCCTCGGGGCTTCTGCTGCCGGCCGTCTCGCTGGGTCTCTGGTACAACTTCGGCGACAACCGGCCGTTCGACACCCAGCGGGAGGTGCTGCGGCACGCGTTCGACCGTGGCATCACCCACTTCGACCTGGCGAACAACTACGGCCCGCCGTACGGCTCGGCGGAGGAGAACTTCGGCCGGATGCTGCGCCGCGACTTCAAGCCGTACCGCAACGAGCTGATCATCTCGACCAAGGCCGGCTGGGACATGTGGCCCGGTCCGTACGGTCAGCTCGGCGGCCGCACCTATGTGCTCAACAGTCTCGACGAGTCCCTCGACCGGCTCGGGCTCGACTACGTCGACATCTTCTACTCCCACCGCATCGACCCGACCACTCCGCTCGAGGAGACGATCGGCGCGCTGGACACGGCGGTGCGCTCTGGAAAGGCCCGCTATGTCGGGATCTCGTCGTACTCCCCCGCGAAGACCGCCGAAGCCGCGGCGATCGCCCGCGGGCTCGGCACCCCGCTGGTGATCCATCAGCCGTCGTACTCGTTGCTCAACCGCTGGATCGAAGACGAGCTGACCGGCAAGCTGACCGACGCCGGGATGGGGGCGATCGCGTTCACCGCGCTGGCGCAGGGGCTGCTCACCGACCGCTATCTGCAGCAGCCGGCGGGCGGTGTGGAGCGGGCGACGGCCCGGCCGACGTTCGACGACGACCAGGTGACCGACGACGTCGTGGACCGTCTGCGGGGCCTCGCCGGCATCGCCGAGCGCCGTGGTCAGTCGCTGGCCCAGCTGGCGCTGGCGTGGGTGCTGCGCGAGCCGACGGTCGCCTCGACGCTGATCGGCGCCTCCAGCGTGGCCCAGCTAGACGAGAACCTCGGCGCGCTGTCGAATCTGGACTTCACCGCCGACGAGCTCGAGGAGATCGACCGCTACGCCGTCGATTCCGGCATCGATCTGTGGCGCGAGAGTTCCGACGTCTGAGTCGTGGTCACCCCGGAGACGCTGGGCGCGTGGGTCATCAAGTGCAATCCGCGACGGACGCCGGTGGATGCCATGCGGGCGTCCGGGCGCGCCCGCCCGCAGTGGTGTGTGGCCGCCAACTACCGTTCACGGCTGATGCACGCCGATCAACGGGTGTTGCTGTGGGTGACCACGCACCGCGATCGCGGGATCTGGGGCTGCGGCCGGCTGCTCGGTGATCCGGTCGAGGAGGACGGTCGCTGGCACGTGCCGGTCGACATCCCGCTCCTGCGCCGACCGGTGACGGCCGCCGAGCTGGCCCGGCTGCCGGGCCTGCGCACGATGGAGGTCTTCCGCTCGCCGCAGCAAGCGAACCCGTCCTGGGCGAGCCGGGCGGAGTGGGCGCTCATCGACGCGGTGCTGCCGCCGGAGTGAGGCTCACACCAGTCCGGCACGGGCGGCGATCAGCGCGACGGCCGCGGCGCGCTGGATCAGCCCGTCGTCGATGGGATCGCCGGTGGTGACCAGCCGGTAGAACAGCGGTGCGCGGAACGTCGACAGCAGTTCTGCCGCATCGCAATCCGCGGGGAGCTCGGCACGCTCGATCGCCCGGGCCACCACCGGCCCGGCGCGGGCGGCCTGGTGGTCGAAGTAGCGGCGGGTCGCCTCGCCGAGGCGCTCGGACCGCAGCCCGGCGGTCAGGACCATCGCCGCCACCTGCCGTCCCACCCCGCCGTTGAGCAGCTCCGCGAGATCCCGTCCGAGAGCCAGCAGGTCGGTCTCGATGCTTCCGGTGTCGGGGACCCGTACCACCTCCACTGACCACTCGGTCAAGGCGTCGACGAGCAGGTCGTCCAAGGTCGCCCAGCGCCGGTACACGGTCGTCTTGTTCACGCCGGCCCGCGCCGCGATCGCCTCCCTGCTGAGCGCGGGGTAGCCCACGGTGGTGAGTTCGGCGACGGCGGCTTCGAGAATCGCCTCGCGCACCCTGGCGCTGCGTCCGCCCGTCCGCACACCGCGGGTGATCTGCCGCTTCTTCACGTCCACCTCCTCGCCGGAATGTTGTGCCGTGTCCTCGTGTTGCGCCCCCCAGAGCTTAAAGCAACTATCCGGTGCGATAAGAACACGAGAGGACGCAGATGTCGACGACGATGAAGGCCATTCGGGTGCACCACTTCGGTGGGCCGGAGGTGTTGCGCTACGAGACGGTCCCGGTGCCCGAGCTCCGGTCCGGGGAAGTCCTGGTCCGTGCGCACGCCATCGGGGTGAACCCACCCGACTGGTATCTGCGCGACGGCTACGCCCACCAGGAGCTGCCGCCCGACGTGCGGCCGGTGATCACGCTGCCCGCGATCCCCGGATCTGATGTGTCGGGCGTCGTCGCGGCCGTCGCATCCGACGTCGCCGACATCGCCGTCGGGGACGAGGTGTTCGGCATGATCCGCTTCCCTTCGTTCGGCGACAGCGCCGCCTACGCTGAGTACGTCGCGGCCCCCGTGACGGATCTCGCGCGCAAGCCGGCCGGCATCGACCACCTGCACGCCGCGGCGGCGCCGATGTCCGGCCTGACCGCCTGGCAGTTCCTGCTCGAGCTGGGTCATGAGACGCCCAATCCCCTTCAGCCGCAGGAGCATCGGCCGGTCCCGCTGGCCGGCGCGACGGTGATGGTCAACGGTGCGGCCGGAGGTGTCGGCCACATCGCGGTGCAGCTGGCGAAGTCTCGCGGGGCGCACGTCATCGCGGTGGCCTCCGGCCGCCACGCCGACTTCCTGCGCGAACTGGGCGCCGACGAGGTGATCGACTACACCGAGCGCACCCCCGAGGACACCGTGGCAGGCCTCGATCTCGTCCTCGACACCGTCGGCGGACCCGCCACCGGCCGCTTCCTGCGCACCCTGAGGCCCGGCGGGGCGTTGTTCCCGGTGTTCCCCGGGTTCTCCGATGCCGCGGAGGCGGCCGCGCGCGGTGCCACGGTGTCGATGACCCAGGTCCGCTCGAACGGCGCGCAGCTCGCAGAGCTGGCTCGGGTGCTCGACGACGGCACGGTCAGGATCGCCCTCGACAGCACCTTCGGCCTCGACGAGGCCCGTGCCGCCCATGAGCGGGCCGAGCGGGGGCATCTGCGCGGCAAGATCGCGCTATCGGTACTCGGGTAGGGCCAGCTCGTCGCCTCCGATACCGGCCATCCCGGTCAGCGCGCTGACCGCCCGGCCCAGCGGACCCGCCGCAAGCCGCGCGCCGGTGTGCACGACACGAATTCCGTTGCGCGAGCGGGGGTTCGCCAGCCGGAGCACCTCGGCACGGACCGTGGGGGCCGTCTTGACGAACGGCTGCATCGCCTTCTGGTACCGCGTCAGCGCCACCACCGGGTCGGGTCCGGCGGCCAGTTCGCCGGCGAGGAGGTACGCGCCGATCAGGGCGAGGCTGGTGCCCGCACCACCGAAGGTGGCGTTGCAGAATGCGCTGTCGCCGAGCAGCCCGACGCGGCCTTTGCTCCACGACGCAGGGTGGACCTGGCCGACGGCCGAGAAGTACATCGGCGCACCGCTGTCGAGTTCGTCGAGAATGCGCGGCGCCGCTCCGCCGACGTCGGCGAATGTGCCGCGCAGCAGGGCGATCTGGTCCTGCTGGCCGAGGTCCTCGAGTCCGCGCACGTCGGACAGGAAGGACAGGATGGCCCGTGTGGTGCCGACGTTGTCGGGCCGCAGGTGCACTCCGCGTGACTTGGTCACGTGCTGCCAGTTCCACCAGCGGTCGTCGGTGTCCCGGTGCGGCAGCGTGACATAGGCGATGTACATGCCCAGGCTCTGCACCTCGGCGGAGCTGACGAACCTGCGCGAGCGGGAGTGCAGCCCCTCGGCGATGACGAGCAGGTCGGCGTCGAGCGCGGTCCCGTCGTCCAGTTCTGCGGTCACGTGGTCCCCGTGATCGGTGACATCGGCCAGCTGGGTGCCGAACCGGTAGTCGGTGCGGTCGGCGGTGCGCTCGACGAGAATGCGCGACAGCTCGCCGCGCAGGATCTCCAGTTCTGCGGTCGGCCCGTCGGGCCGCCCCGACCGCGCCACCGGGAACGACGCGGCGGGCGTTCCGTCGGCGGTGACGAATCGGGTGCCGATCTCCCCGGTGTTGGCGGCGCGCACGTCGCCGTCGATGCCCATGCGGCGGATGACCTCACGGGCCGCGCCCCGGATGTCGACGTTCTGCCCCTCGTCGCGTCGCTGGGGATATCGCTCGAGCACGGTCGTGCGCCAGCCGCGCGCGGTGAGTTGATGAGCGAGGGCGGGTCCGGCGATGCCGGCACCGGAGATGACCGCATGGAAGGGCACGTGTCATTGTGCCTGAGCCCTCTGGACAACGAAATCCGTAGCACATCGAACCGAATTGGCCTTGACGTCAATAGCGCAGCTCAGGATCGACGTCGGCGAAGCGCAGCTCGCAACGTGTTTGGCGAGAATCGGCGCAGACCTTCCGCTCAAACGAAATCCGTATTATCTTGACTTTGGTTGAGCTTCCAGCCCACGGGACGTGCTGTGATCAGCACCTGCATGACCGAGTGGCCGACCAGCATCCACGTCCGGTGTTCACGAGTTCAACTGATCCCCCCGAGGTTGACACATGACCGCCGTCGAGAAGCAACGCAGCTTTTCCTTCACAAACATTCCGCGTGACGACGAATTACGTTGCGGAAAGGCAACATTCGCGTCTCGCTACTGTTCGCGGACTCGGGTGGCCGTCGCCGTCGTCGGCGAGATCGACGCGCTCAACGGCCGCGAGTTCGGCCGGTACGTGGAGCGCCACACCCGGGTGTCGAAGCAACTCGTCCTCGACCTGCGCGCCGTCGATTTCTTCGGAACGGCCGGATTCACCGCGCTGTACTACATCAGCGTGCACTGCGCGCGCAGCGACGTCGATTGGGCGATCGTCGGACGCCACCCGGTACGGCAATTGCTGTCGGTCTGCGATCCGGACTCCGAACTCCCGCTCTCCGACGACCTGTCGGCGGCGCTGGCCCGGCTGGACCGCCTGGCGTACGGGGTGAAGCACGTCATCTGGACCGCGCAGGCCGGTTGGCACCGGCCGTCACCGGCCGAACGGGCTCCACGTCGTCGTCTCGGCGAGCGGACGTCGCAACGCTGAGGGGAGTTCGGCGGCACCGACCACCCGCGGACCGATGCGCAGGAGGATCTGCGGGTGGGCCCGGCCGTCGAAGACGTCGCACGCCAGCGCGAGCCGGTCGCGCGCGGAGCGGAGCGGATCGGTGAGCGGACACGACGCCAGGCCCAGCGCGGTGGCCGAGAGCAGCAGGTGGCTCGCCGCCTCCCCCGCGCGCAGCCGCGCCAGGTCGTCCTCACCCTCGGTGGCCAGTACCACCAGCACCCCGTCGTCGTCGCGGTGCGCGTCGTCGGCTCCCCGGCCGTAGTGCAGCTGCACCTGGCCGTCCCCGAGCCGGCGCCAGCGGTCCCTGGGCACCACGCTCAACTGCACCCCGAATCGCGCGGCGCGGAGGAGCAGCAGTTCCACCGTGGTCGGCGGGAGCACGGAGCCGCCGTACCCGCGGCGGTCCGACCGTCGCCGCGGAATCATGTCGACCAGTTCGCGGGACGCCGGATGGGGCACCGACTCGATCACCTCGAAGGACGCGAGACGGCCCGCCCGGTCGGGGAAGCGGTGGATGCGGGCACCCCAGCCGGCCGCGGACAGCGCGAGCGCGCAGTGGTCGAGCACCGCGCCGCAGGCGAGCAGCACGTCGCACCGGTCGAACGGGCTGTCCCCGAGGCGGCGGTCCCAGTCGGCGTCGAGGTGCAGGCCGTCAGCGTCCACGTGCCACCGCCACGGCTGCGAGTTCTGTGCCGACGGCGCCCACGCCGCAGCCTCCAGGACCGTCTGCAGCGTCGCGGTGTCGGGTCCGCTCACCAACGCGCTCACCTTCCGTATCGAACAGTTCGACCAGAAACTCTACGCGGCGCGCGGCGGTCTACGCGTCGATGATCGCGACGGCCCTGGTCCAGCCCGCTGAGGCGGCGTCGACCTTGACCGGAAAACAGCTCACCGTGAAGCCGGTGGACGGCAGTGCTTCAAGGTTGTGCAGCTTCTCCAGGTGGCAGTACCCGATGTCGCGGCCGGCCTTGTGGCCCTCCCAGATGATGGAGGCGTCGTGGGTGCGCGCGTAGCGCTGCGCGGTGAGGGAGAACGGCGCGTCCCAGCTCCAGGCGTCGGTCCCGGTGAGCCGTACGCCCTGCTCGAGCAGGTGCAGCGTGGCCGCGCGGCCCATTCCGCAGCCGCGGTCGACGTAGTCGTCGTGGCCGTAGCGGGTACCGGCGCTGGTGTTGACCACGACGATCTCCAGCGGCGAGAGGGTGTGGCCGATGCGGCGCAGTTCGGCGTCGACGTCGTCGGGCGTCACCACGTATCCGTCGTCGAGGTGGCGGAAGTCGAGCTTGACCGCCGGCTGGAAACACCAGTCCAGCGGCACCTCGTCGATCGTGATGGCCCGCTCGCCGTGGTTCATGGTCGACGCGAAGTGGTACGGCGCGTCGAGGTGGGTGCCGCTGTGGGTGGTCATCGACACCCGCTCGATCGCCCACCCCTCCCCGTCGGGCAGGTCCTCCTCCCGCGCGCCGGGGAAGAAGGACAGCACGTCGGCGACGGTGTCGCGGTGGGTCAGGTACTCGATCTGCGGCCGCAGCCCGGGCGGATCCGACGCGATGCCGGCCTTGAGCGGCACCGAGATGTCGATCAGCGTGCGCATCGCCCGTGCCCGGCCGGATCACCAGCCCGCGTTGCGGGCCAGGTCGATCGCGTACTGGTTGACGAAGGTGCCTGCTCCGGGTTCCCCGCGACCGCAGGAGCCGTCGGATTCACCGGGCCGCTTGATCCACAGGAAGGCGTCGACCTGCGGGTTGCCCGTGTTCGCGGTGGGGGCGACACCGAGGGCGCGGCCGTCGGGATTGCACCAGTACAGCGGGTCGCCCTCGACGGGTCCGGCGCCGTTGCGGGAGGTGTCGATGACGAACGGCTTGCCACCGGTCATACCGGAGATCGCGTTGCCGTAGCCGATCTCCTCGTCGGTGGTGAAGAAGTTCGCGGTGTTGAGGCTGAAGCCGCGCGCCTTGGCGACGCCGACCTGGTTGAGCCGGTTGGCCATCTCCTCGGCGCTGACCCAGCGCGAGTGGCCGGCGTCGACGTACACCGCGGTGGCCGGGTTGCGGGTGAGCGTGTCCACCGCGTACGACATCAGGTCGAAGCGTTCCTGGCGCTGATCACCCGACAGGCAATCGGCCATGGCGAGCGCGTCGGGTTCGAGGATGACGGTCGCCGGTCCGGAGCCGATGGCGCCCGCGACGCCGTCGATCCAGCTGCGGTAGGCGCCGGCGGAGCCGAAGCCGCCCGCGGCGAAGCTGCCGCAGTCGCGGTGCGGGATGCCGTAGAGCGCGAGAATCGGCATGGTGCCGGCGGCCTGCGCCGCGGCGATGTACTTCGCGTCCACCGAAGGCGTCGACAGCTGATCCATCCAGTACGCGGTCGGGGTGTTGACCACCCGGTCGAGCGTCGGATTGCCGGCGCCGCGAGACGCCCTGATGCCCTTGGAGTCGGGGTTCACGTAGAACGGCAGGCCGGCCAGCGGGTTGCCGTCGGCGGCCAGCCGGATCGCCGGCTGCGGTGTCGACACCAGGCCGGCGACCGCGAGGAGGGCCATGAGCGGAACGGTCCAGCGCGCGATGACGCGCGCAGCGCGGGAGATCACCCCGAGAAACATAGTGCGGGCCGCCGACCTGGCGCCAATCCGAGCTGGACTCAGCCCGCGACGGCGGTGCCGCAGATCCCGCAGACCTCGAACTGCCTGCGCTTCCAGCGCAGGACCGGGATGAAGAAGACGGTGAACTGGCGGAACTGCCGCATCTGCGTCCACTGCGTGGTGTTGTGGCAGCGCGGGCAGGTCCGCACGTCTCCCGCGCCGAGGTATTTCTGCTTCGTGCCGATGCCGAACAGGAAGAACAACACGTCACCACCGTAGAGGCGGGAATAGGTGACATGTCACGCAGGTTGCAGCGAGAGTCAACGGCAGGGAAAGGAAGACATCATGGGACAGCTGGACGGCAAGACAGCATTGGTCACCGGCGGAACGTCCGGCATCGGCCTGGCGACCGCGCAGCGACTGGCCGCCGAAGGCGCGCACGTCGTCATCACGGGTCGCCGGCAGGAGGCGCTCGACGCCGCGGTGGCCTCGATCGGCGAGGCGGCCACGGGCGTCCGGAGCGACGTGTCCAAAGCTGAGGAACTCGACGCGGTCGTCGACGCGATCCGGGCGCGCGGCAACGGCCTCGACGTCGTGTTCGCCAACGCGGGCGGGGGCGAGTTCGCGGCGCTGCCCGACATCACCGTGGAGCACTTCACCTCCACGTTCACCACCAACGTCGGCGGCACGCTGTTCACGGTGCAGAAGGTGCTTCCGCTGCTCAACACGGGCGCATCGGTGATCCTCGCGGGATCGACGGCGGCCTACAACGGCACACCGTCCTTCAGCGTGTACGCCGCGACCAAGGCGGCCATCCGCTCCTTCGGCCGGACATGGGCGGCCGAACTGGCGAGCAGCGGCATCCGGGTCAACACCGTGGTGCCGGGACCGGTCGAGACGCCGGGACTCGTCGGGCTCGCCCCCGGCAACGAGCAGGATCTGCTGGACGGGGAGGCGGCGAAGGTGCCGTTGGGCCGGGTCGGCCGACCCGAGGAGATCGCGGCGGCGGTGCTGTTCCTGGCGTCGGAACAGAGCAGCTTCATGACCGGTGCGGAGCTGTTCGTCGACGGTGGCGCAGAACAGGTGTGATCACTCGGCCGGCGGGCCGAAGTCCGGCGGCGGCAGCGTGCCGCGCCGCAGGACCGAGTCGTAGACCGCGGTCAGGATGTCGGCGAGTGCCGCTTCCTGGCCGCGGTCGGTGTCGGAGAAGACCGTGCGGCGCACCCACGCCGCATGCACGGGGACAGCCGCATGGAACCGCTGCGCGCCCTCCGCGGTCAGGGTGACGTCGGTGGCGCGGCCGTCCTCGGCCGACTGCAGCCGCTCGACCAGGCCGCGGCGGGCCATCCGCTGCAGATGATGGGACAGCCGGCTGCGCTCCCAGCCGATCACCGTCGCGAGGCTCGACAGCTGCGCAGTCCGCTCCGGCGCGTTGTCGAGCGCGTTGAGCACGGTGTAGTCGCCGAGCGACAGACCGCAGTCTCGCTGCAGGTGCCGGTTCATCTCGTATTCGAGCCGGTGATAGACGCGCATGTAACTGACCCACGCGCGCTGCTGGGACGCGGTGAGTCCGTCCCGCGCCGCCTTGTCCGGCCGTCCTGCCATGCCGATTAGTGTGCAGTCCATGACCGCACCGGCAGAAACGTCTCCGCTCGAAGCCCGCGTCGGCCACTACTACCAGATGGACGGCACGTACCTGGTGGGCCGCGAGAAGCTGCGCGAGTACGCCCGCGCCGTTCAGGACTACCACCCCGCGCACTGGGATGTGGCGGCCGCCGCCGAGCTGGGCTACCCCGACCTGATCGCGCCGCTGACCTTCACCTCCGCCCCGGGCATGCAGTGCAACCGGCGCATGTTCGAGGAGGTGGTGGTGGGCTACGACACCTACATGCAGACCGAGGAGGTCTTCGAGCAGCACCGCCCGATCGTGGCCGGTGACGAGTTGAGGATCGACGTGGAGCTGACGTCGGTGCGCAGGATCGCCGGCCGCGACCTCATCACGGTCACCAACACGTTCACCGACGCTGACGGGGAGCGGGTGCACACGCTGCACACCACCGTGGTCGGTGTGACCGCCGAGGACATCGGCGCCGACGTCAAGACCGCGGTGCAGAACGCGATGATGCACGACATGAACATCCTCGACATCGGCGGTTCGGATGCCCAGTACCACAAGACGATTCGGCCCGAGGGGGCGATCCGGGTGTCCGAGGGCGGCCAGACCCGCACGCCGGGGAGCCGCTCGTTCGACGAGCTGGCGGTCGGCGAGGCGCTGCCCGTGCACCACACCCGGCTCTCCCGCGGTGACCTGGTGAACTACGCCGGCGTGGCCGGCGACGCGAACCCGATCCACTGGGACGAGGACATCGCCAAGCTCGCCGGGCTGCCCGACGTGATCGCCCACGGCATGCTGACGATGGGCCTGGGCGCCGGCTTCTTCTCGTCGTGGTCCGGCGATCCGGGGGCTGCCACCCGCTACGCCGTGCGGCTCTCCTCACCGGCGATAGTGCCGGCCAAGGAGGGCGCCGACGTCGAGTTCAGCGGCAAGGTGAAGTCACTGGACCCGGCGACGCGGTCCGGGGTCGTCATCGTCGGCGCGAAGTCCGCCGGCAAGAAGATCTTCGGCCTCGCGACGCTCGAGGTCCGCTTCCGCTGAGCGCCGCCGACGGCGCCGCGTGATCACGAAGCGCAGAGCCCAGATCACGACGCCCGCCAGCACGACGTACTGCAGGGTCGCCGTGTACGGATCGATGGCGTGCCAGTTGGCGCCCAGCGCGTAGCCCGCGGAGATGAGCGCGGTGTTCCACACCAGGCTCCCCAGCAGCGTCAGCACGGTGAAGACCGCGGGGTTCATCCGCTCGGTGCCCGCCGGCACCGAGATGAAGCTGCGGAACAGCGGCACCATCCTGCCGAAGAAGACCGCTTTCGTTCCGTGGCGGGCGAACCACGCGGTGGTCTTGTCGATGTCCTCGGCCGCCACCAGCGGGACACGCAGCGCGAGGCCGCGCATCCGGTCGTGCCCGAGCCACGCGCCGAGCCCGTAGAGCACCCAGGCGCCGACCAGCGAGCCCACCGTCGCGCCGATGATCGCCTCGGCCAGCGACAGGTCGCCGAGCCGTGCGGCGAAGCCGGCCATCGGCAGGATCACCTCGCTCGGCACCGGCGGGAACAGGTTCTCGGCGGCGATCGCGAGGCCCGCGCCGAGGCCGCCCCAGCGCTCCATCAGCTCGACCGTCCAGCCGGCGACGCCGTCGAGCTCGATCGCGGAGTGGGTCGCCAAGACGCAGCCTTTCGTCGGGGGGGGTGTCCCCGGCGAGGGTACCGACGTCAGCGATGCAGGGTCAGCGCCAAGCGGGCGCCGTCAGGCAGTTCACCGGGTGGGAGCAGGGCGATCCAGCCGCCGCGGCCGAGCACGATCTCGATGAGTTCGTCGACGGCGTCGTCGATGACGTCGGGTCGGTCCACCTCGTCGGTGGGGATCAGGCTGTCCCCGTCCTGCCCCAGCCGCGCCGGGTAGAAGAAGTCCTCCTCGACGGCCAGCAACTCGGGGCGCTCCCACCGCGCGGCGAGCCAGGCGCTGTTGATGTCGGTCAGCACCCGCCCGCCTCCGGCGCGCTGCTCGACGAGATCGAGTGCCTCCTGCGCGCGGGAGCGCAGGTAGTCCTGGAGGACGGGGCGGGTGAGCGTGGTCAGCTCGTCGGCGCCGGTGTGCAGGTGGCTGCCCTTGACGACGCCGGCCAGGCGCCCGGTGTTGCGGGACAGGTGATGGAATCGCGAGGCGGTCGGTTCGGCGGCGACGAGCACCAGCGGCATGGGGTCCAGGCGCAGGGCCACGCCGAGCGCCCGATCGACCCTTCGCAGGAAGTCGGTGGGACGCTCGTCGGCGCGGCTGCGTCGCGCGCCGAGGGTGCGCCGGCGGGCCGGGAACCCGCCGGAGGCCGCCGGGGTGAGGACGCCGCCGCGGTCGTGAACAAGGCGCGCTTCGTTGGTCGACAGCAGCAGGACGGCGTGGTGCGGGGTGTGCTGGAGGGCGCGCACCAGGTCGCGAGTGGCGAAGGTGGGGTCGATGACACACCGGTTCACCACGGGCACAGGCAGATTCACACGTCGCCGGTCGGTGGCGCTGACGAACAGCGCGACGCCGCGGTCGGTCGGCCGGCCCGCCGCCTCGGCGATCATCGCGTGGACGGCGGTCACCAGGCTCTCCGGGTCGGCGTCGAGGTGGCGGGGGTCCTCCGCCGCCAATCGGCGCGCCGCGCTGGCCGCCAGACTCCGGAGCGTGCTGACGTCCTCGCCGTGCATGGTCGACCCCGGGCGCGTGGTCGCCAGGATCGAGATGCTCGGATAGGCCCGCATCGCCTGCAGTTCGGTGACCTGCTGCGCGGTCAGGACAGTCTGTGCAGCGCGGGGTGTGATGGCAGTGGACATGCACTCCTCATCTCGTCGAAAGATGAGGTCTCGCTCGACCCGCAGTCGCGGGTGCCTGGCGCCGGATCCGGTGGGCCGGAACGTGTTGACGACGCCGGGCTTGGTGAGGTACTCCCCTCGTCCGCCAGAGTGCCGACGTTCTTCCGGGGTGTCAAGCGTCGATGCGCGTGCGGGGCAGCAGCGCCGCGGGCAGGTAGGCGGCAGCGATCATCAGCGCGGCGACCACGAACACCATCGTGTAGGCGTGGGCCAGGTCGTGCATCACCTGTTCGGCGAAGCCGGGTGCCACCGCGTCCGGCGGGAGCGCCGCCGGGTTGAGCGGCCTGCCCGTCGCCCGGGCCTGTTCCTGCAGTGCGGCAACCTGATTCGCCGTGGCCACTGCGTCGCTGCGGTTCACCTGGTTGGTCAGGATCACCGACATGACCGCGGTACCGATCGAACCGGCGACCCGCTGGTTGACGTTGATCAGCGTGGATCCTCGGGCGATCTGCTCGGGCCGCAGCGTCTGCACGGCGGCGCTGGACAACGGCATCATGGTGGCGCCCATGCCGAGTCCGAACACCACCAGACCGGTCAGGAGTACCGGGACGTAGGCGTCCTGATGCCAAGCGCCGTAGGCGAACACACCCATTCCCGCCACCATCAGGGTGATGCCGGTCAGCACGATCTTGCCCGGGCCCTGCCGGTCCACCAGGCGGCCGGCCAACGGCATCGTGATCATCGCCCCGAGCCCCTGCGGAATGACGTGTAGCCCGGACTGGAACGGGGTCAGATGGAAGACCTGCTGGAAGTAGCTGGGCAGCAACAGGATCGCACCGAAGAACGCGGCTGCGAACACCAGCATCGCGGCGTTGGCGACGGCCATCAGGCGGTTCTCGAACAGGCGCAGATCGATCAACGGGTGGGCCGTCTTGTACAGGGCGTGGACGACGAACGCGGCGACCAGCAGGGCGCCGCCGCACGTCGGCAGCCAGACGTGGAGGTCGGTGACGCTGTTGTGCTCGGGCAGGGAGGACACGCCGTAGAGCAGGCTCGCCAGCCCCGGGGACAGCAGCAGCATGCCGACCACGTCGAACGGCTCCGCGTCCGACGGCTCGTCCCTGGCGAAGATCAGCGCGGCGAGCACCAGCGCGAGAACCCCGATCGGCACGTTGATCAGGAAGATCCACCGCCAGCCGTAGTCGTCGATGAGCCAGCCGCCCAGCACGGGTCCGGCGACCGGTCCGAGCAGCATCGGGATGCCGAGAACCGACATCAGCCGTCCGAGCCTGCGGGGGCCGGCTTCGCGGGTCAGGATCGTGAAGACCAGCGGCATCAACATGCCTCCGCCGAGTCCCTGGATCACGCGGTAGAGGATCAGCTGGGTGATGTCGCCCGCTGTGGCACAGAGCAGGGAGCCGGCGGTGAACAGTACGACCGATCCGAGGAACAGCCGCTTGGTGCCGAACCGGTCGGCCGCCCATCCGGTCAGCGGGATCACCGCGGCGAGCGCGAGGGTGTATCCCGTGGCGGTCCACGCCACCACCGCCTGGGTCGAGCCGAAGTCGGCGATGAAGGTGCGTTGGGCGACGTTGACGACGGTGGTGTCCAGGATCGTCATGATGGCCGCCAGCACGCAGACACCGGCGATGCGGAGCAGGCGGGCGTCGAGGCGGTCGGACTCCGTTGCGGGGGCAGTGTCGTGCTGCGGGGCGGGGGCCCGCCGGACGTCGCGCGGGACCGGATTGTCGACGCGGTGGACCACGACGCCTCCTCGAGTTCGAAACAGAGACCCGCTAACAATTCCCGGGCCCACCCCGCACCAAACGCCCGGGAATGCTTGCAGCCCTTCCTGTGTGGTTGCTGTGAGCATGCGTCGAGAACAGTTAGGCCGGGTAACCTTTTGGACGGAGCGTAAGGAGTCTTCGCGTGGATCTCGGAGTGTGGGGTGACCTCGCGGCGCTGGCCGCGGTGGCAGAAATCGTCTTCGCCACCTGTGTGTTCGTGTACATCACCCGGTTGGAGCGGCGGACGTCGCATCCGCTGGGCGACCGGGTGGGCGCCCACAAAGCCGTGCTCGCCAAGGTGCGCAAGCGTGAGCCGCTGACCCGCGACGAGGCCGACTACGCCGCCGAACTGGTGGCCGACGCCCGCTCCCCGCTCGCGTACGCGATCCCGGCGGCGTTGTTCACGCTCGGCTTCTTCTACGTGGTCGGCTGCCTGTTCGTGCTGCACCTGGACGGCGGGCATCCCTCGTTCCGCACGTTCATCGGCGGCATCCCGATGCTGACGTCGATGAACATGGCAGTCCAGCTGCGCAAGGTCGCGCACCTGAGGGGCAAGCTGCGTGACATCGAGGTGCTCGACACCGAACCGGTCGAGCAGCGCATCCCCGCCCGCGTCTGAGCCCCCCTCTTCCGCGGAATAGCGTTCCTGGCTGCGATCGGTGCCCCGAGCACAACCCGGAATGCGCTTCCGCGGGACCCGTGAGGCCCCGGCAGCCGCGCGCCCGACCGGGCTACTTCCCCGCGGGCTTGACCGCCGGGTCGTCGTCCTCCCACAGCAGCAGCTGACGCACCGCCGCGCGTGAGCCGTAGGGCTGCAGCATCTGGCTGGCAGGGCGCGGGCGCACCCGCAGCGGCCACCAGAACCAGCGGCCCAGCAGAGCGGCGACGGCCGGGGTCATGAACGAGCGGACGATCAGCGTGTCGAACAGCAGCCCGAGCGCGATCGTGGTGCCGATCTGGCCGAGGATGCGCAGATCGGCGAAAACGAACGACGCCATGGTGGCGGCGAACACCAGACCCGCGGCGGTCACCACTGCGCCGGAGCCTGCCATCGCACGGATGATGCCGGTGTTCAGCCCGGCGCCGATCTCCTCTTTGAACCGCGCGATGAGCAGCAGGTTGTAGTCCGAGCCCACCGCCAACAGCAGAATGATGGCCAGCGCCAACACGATCCAGTACAGCTGGATACCGAGCAGGTCCTGCCAGATCAGCACCGACAACCCGAACGAGGCGCCCAGCGACAGCGCGACGGTGCCGACGATGACGAACGCCGCGACGATGCTGCGCGTGATGAACACCATGACGAGCAGGATCAGGCACATCGCCGCGATGCCGGCGATCATCAGGTCGTACTTCGCCCCGTCCTGAATGTCCTTGTAGGTGGCCGCAGTTCCGGCGATGAAGATCCGGGAGCCGGCCAGCGGGGTGCCCTTGACGGCCTCGCCGGCGGCGTGCCGGATCGAGTCGATGTGCGAGATGCCCTCGGTGGTCGCGGGATCGCCCTCGTGGGTGATGATCATGCGCGCGGCCTTGCCGTCCGGGGACAGGAACAGCTTGAGCCCGCGCTGGAACTCGGGGTTGGTGAACGCCTCCGGCGGGAGATAAAAGGAGTCGTCGGTCTTCGACGCGTCATACGCCGCGCCCAGTGCCGTCGAATTCTCCAGTGCGCGCGAGTTCTGGTCGTTGATGCCGGACTGCGTCGCGTAGTTCGTCATCGTCAGGTCGCGGTTGGTCTGCTGGTTCGCGATCTGCGGCGGGATGAGCGCCAGCAGCTTCGGTTGCAGCGCATCGAGTTTGGCGATGCTGCCGGCCACGTTGGCGAGCTGGTCGGTCAGGTCGTTGATGCCGTCGAGCGCGTCGAACAGCGAGCGCAGCGCCCAGCAGATCGGGATGTCGTAACAGTGCGGCTCGAAGTAGAAGTAGTTGCGGATGGGCCGGAAGAAGTCGTCGAAGTTGGCGATCTTGTCCCGCAGGTCCTGGGCGGTGGCCACCGTCTGCGCGAACGCCTGGGTCTGTTCGTCGGTGACCGCCGCCGACTGCTGCTGCAGCGCGTACTGCTGGCGCAGGGTGTTGATGGAATCGTTGATCACGCCGACCTGCTTGAGCAGGTCGGCGGTGCGGGCCTGCTGGAACGGCAGCGCGTTGATCTGCGCGGCGCTGCTGGCGCTGAGCTGGAACGGGATCGACGTGTGGTCCAGCGGCGTGCCGAGCGGACGGGTGATCGACTGCACCTGCGCGATGCCGTCGGTGTGGAACACCGCCTTGGCCACCCGTTCGAGCAGGATCATGTCGGTCGGGTTGCGCAGGTCGTGGTCGGCCTCGACCATCAACAGTTCGGGTTCCAGCCGCGCCTGGGAGAAGTGCCGTTCCGCGGCGGCGTAGCCGACGTTGGCCGGGGCGTCGGCCGGCATGTAGGTGCGGTTGTCGAAGTTGGTCTTGTAGTTGGGCAGCGCCAGCAGACCGATCAGGGCGATCGCGATGGTGGCGACGAGGATCGGGCCGGGCCAACGGACGATCGCGGTGCCGATGCGCCGCCAGTTCCGGGTGTTCATCGGCCGGGCGGGTTCGAACAGACCGAAGTGGCGGCCGATGGAGAGCAGCGCCGGGGCCAGGGTGAGCGCGGCGATCACCGCGACGAGGACGCCGATACCCGCGGGCACCCCGAGGCTCTGGAAATACGGCAGCCGTGTGAACGTCAGACACAGCACCGCACCGGCGATCGTCAGACCCGAGCCGAGGATGATGTGCGACGTGCCGTGGTACATCGTCGTGAAGGCCTCGACGCGGTCCTGGCCGGCGTAGCGCGCTTCGTGGAATCTGCCGAGGATGAAGATCGCGTAGTCGGTGCCCGCCGCGATCACCAGAAGGGTCAGCAGGTTCGTCGAGTACGTCGACAGATCGATGATGCCGGCGTTGGCCAGCACGGCGACCACACCGCGTGACGCGGTCAGCTCGATCATCACCGTGAAGATCACGAAGAACACGGTGGTGAGGCGACGGAAGTAGAACAGCAGCATCACTGCGATCACGCCGATGGTGATCAGCGTGGTCTTCAGGGTGCCCTGCCGGCCCACCTCGAACTGATCGGTGATCAGCGGGGCCGGTCCGGTGACGTAGGCCTTCACCCCTGGCGGGGCCGGGGTGTCGTTGACGATTCGGCGCACCGAGTCGACGGACTCGTTGGCCAGCGACTCACCCTGGTTGCCGGCCAGGAACACCTGCACCAGCGCGGCTTTGCCGTCCGAACTCTGCGAGCCGGCCGCGGTCAGCGGATCCCCCCAGAAGTTCTGGATGTGCTGGACGTGCTTGGTGTCCTGCTGGAGTTTCTGGACCAGGCCGTCGTAGTAGCGGTGCGCATCGGCGCCGAGCGGTTGATCGCCCTCGAGCACGATCATGGCGGAACTGTCGGAGTCGTACTCCTGGAAGTCCTTGCCGATGCGCTTGCTGGCCTGCAGGGACGGCGCGTCTTTCGGGCTCAGCGACACGTTGTGCGACTCGGCGACGGTCTCGAGCTGCGGGACGAAGACGTTGGTGACGACGGCGGTGGCCAGCCAGAACAGCGCGATCAGGACCGAGAAGCGGCGGATGAGGGCCGGGACCTTGTTCATCCGGACTTGTCCAGGCAGAAGGTGTAGGCGTTCAGGGTGTTCACCTGCTTCTCGTCTTTGACCGCGTCGTCGATCGTGATGCGGCAGCCGATGGAGTCGCCGTTCGCCTGGGCGGCGACGTTGACGAACACGGCGGGGTCGGTGGTGATGGCGTCATAGGACCAGGGCAGCGGGACGTCGACGGCCTTCTGCGGCTGGGCGTGGACGTCGAGGTAGGTGATGGTCGCGGTGGTGCCGGGCGAACCGAAGACGTCGAGGACGACGTGCTTGGGGTTGAACGGGACGATCTGGCTGTCGGATCCGCTGGCGGTCGCCGTGACGTCCTCCGAGGCGAAGATGCCGCGCAGGCGGTACACGGCGAACCCGGCGACCGCGATGACCACGACGGCGACGACGATCGTCCAGCGTCGGCCGAGCCGCCGGGCAATCGAGACCCGCTGCATGCGTGACCCTTTCAGGAGCGGCGACGCCCACGGACGCGTCCACGTCGGTCCGGCGATCTATAGGGTGACTAATCAACTTCGTTGACGGTACGACACGGCACCGGACTCCACAACATCGGCCGGCGTCCCTGAGTGTCTGCTGGGAAAGTGCTGGGAGCCTGGGTGTTCCGGTCAGCCCCCGGCGGCCGCCCGGACCCGTTCGGCGATCGCATCGCCCAGCGTGCCCGTCGTCGCCTGTCCGCCCATGTCGGGGGTCAGTACATCGCCGCCGCGCGCGAGAGTGTCCTCGATGGCCGCCACGATCGCGTTCGCGGCCGCCGGCTCGCCGAGGTGGTCGAGCATCATCGAGGCACACCAGATCTGGCCGATGGGGTTGGCGATGCCCCGTCCCGCGATGTCCGGGGCGGAACCGTGCACGGGCTCGAACAGGCTCGGGTATCGCTTCTCGGGGTTGATGTTCGCGCTGGGCGCGATCGCGATGGTGCCGGCGCACGCGGGGCCGAGGTCGGACAGGATGTCGCCGAACAGATTGCTGGCGACCACCACGTCGAACCAGTCGGGGTGCAAGACGAAGTTCGCCGTGAGGATGTCGATGTGGTACTTGTCCACCTCGACGTCGGGATAGTTGGCGCCCATCTGCAGAACACGTTCGTCCCAGTACGGCATGGTGATCGAGATGCCGTTGCTCTTCGTCGCCGACGTCAGACGCCGCTTCGGGCGCCGTTGAGCGATGTCGAAGGCGTAGCGCAGGATGCGGTCCACGCCGACGCGGGTCATCACCGTCTCCTGGATGACGGTCTCGCGGTCGGTGCCTTCGAACATCCTGCCGCCGATGCTGGAGTACTCACCCTCGGTGTTCTCGCGCACCACGATGAAGTCGACGTCGCCGGGCACCCGTCCCGCCAGCGGGCTGGGCACGCCGGGCATCAGCTTCACCGGCCGCATGTTGACGTACTGATCGAAGTGCCGGCGGAACTGCAGCAGGCTGCCCCACAGCGACACGTGGTCGGGAACTACGTCGGGCCAGCCGACGGCGCCGAAGAAGAGGGCGTCGAACCCTCGGAGCTCGTCGAACCAGTCGGCGGGCAGCATCGCGCCGGTCCGGGTGTAGTAGTCGGCGCTGGCGTAGTCGAAGTGTTCGTAGGCGAGCGTGAGGTCGAAGGCGGCCGCGGCCGCGTCGAGCACCTTGAGCCCCTCGGGCACGACTTCGGTTCCGATACCGTCGCCGGGGATCACGGCGATGCGGTGGGTGTCGGTCATGCGGGGGCTCCGTTCGCGGCGAGGATGCCGCCCAAGCCTGCCTCACTCACGGTTCCCGGGTCGATCCCGGATCGCCGGCTCACCGCCGCGACGAGGTCGTCGTAGGTCCGGCACACCACCGTGGCGCCGGTGGCCGAGGTGACCGTCCAGCCCGACGGAAGGGCGGCGACGCGATCGCGCTTCATCAGCGCGGTCATGCGCCGGGCGACCGCCATGCGCCGGCGCGGACCGCTGACCCACTCGGCAGCCCAATCCGGCGGCGCCCCCGCGCATCCCCCGCACATCAGGGCATCACGTCGCCCGAGTTGGGGCCGAGCACCTGCCCGACGTACAGATTGCCGCCGGGATCGGAGGCGAGCAGGACGGCGGTCGGTGCGATCTCGGCGGGCGTGCCGAACCGACCCAGCGGCAGTTCGGCGCGTTTGTCGCACTTCCACTGGTCGTCGATGCCCTCGACCATGGGCGTGTCGATCGGCCCGGGCGCGATCGCGTTGACCAGCACGCCGTTTCCGGCGTTCTCCAACGCGATCGACTTCGTCATCGCGATGACGCCGGCTTTGGCCGCGGCGTAATGCGCCAGTGAGACACCGCCTTTGATGGCCAGTTGCGAGGCGACGTTGATGATCCGCCCGCCACCCTGATCGAGCATGGGCCGCAACGCGGCCCGGTTCAGCAGGAACACCGCGGTCAGGTCGACATCGAGGGTCTCCCGCCACATCGCGGTGGACATCTCGGCCGCCGGTGATTGCGTCAGGATGCCGTGGGAGCAGACCAGGATATCCAACCGGCCCTGGTCGCCGACGATGCTGTCGACGAGAGCGTCGACGGCCTGTTCCGAGGTCGCGTCGAGGATCTCGCCGCGGCGCGCGCCGATCTCTTTGGCGACCTCTGCCACCCGCGGGTCGCGGTCGGCGATGACCACCTCCGCGCCCGCGTCGACGTAGGCCGCGGCGATCGCCCGGCCGATACCCGACGCCCCGCCCGTGACCAGTGCGCTTCTACCTTCGAGCACCGAACTCATCACCTCATCCACCAATCATGTTGTGTCAGTCGCGCATTGCCACGGTCAGGGCGCCGTCGACGACGATCGCCTGACCGCTGACGTAGGACGCCTGCGGGCTGGACAGGAAGGCGATGACCTCGGCGACCTCGCGCGGGTCGCCGACGCGGCCCCATGGGATGTAGCCGCCGGCACGTTCGAGCCCTTCGGGGCCGAGCGAGTTGACCGCGTCGGTGGACTGCGGCGTTCGGATGAGCCCCGGGATGATCGCGTTCGCGCGGATCCCGCGTGGCCCGTATTCGACGGCGAGGCTGCGCACCAGACCGAGCACTCCGGCCTTTGCGGTGGCGTAGTGCGCGTGCGCCTGCCAGCCGTACACCCCACCCGCGATGGACGAGATGGCCGTGACCGATCCGCCATCGCCCATGTGCCGCAGGCCCGCCCGTGCCGTGCGCATCACCCCGTGCAGGTCGACGTCGAGAAGGTCGTGCCACTGCTCGTCGGAGAGGGTGTCGAAGGCGGCCTCGCGCAGGATGCCGGCGTTCGCGACGGCGACATCGAGCCGGCGCCACGTCGAGACCAGCGCCTCGGCGAAGGCGTCGACGGAGGCGGTGGACCGGACGTCGACCTCGACGATCATCCCTTCCCCGCCGCCGTCACGCACGTCCTTCAGCGTCGTCTCGGGGTCGTGCGGATCGCCTGGGAACGTGCCGATGCCGACCCGAATCCCTTTTTCCGCCAGGCATACTGCTGTCGCAGCACCGATTCCTGACGCGGCGCCGGTGATCATGGCGACCGGCTGATCGGTCATCACTGCACCTCCGTGATGGTCTGGGCGCGCTGCATCGCCTCCGAGGCGCTGGGTGGGGCGACCTTGCGGGCGCCGAGCACCACGACGCCGGAGATGACCGTGCCCAGCGCTCCCACCCACAGCGCCGCGGTGGAGTACCCGATGCTGGCCGCGGTGAGCGCGGTGAGGATGAAGCCGGAGATGATGGCACCCGGCTGCGACATCGCGCCGATGAACGCGCTTCCCGTTGCCCGGCAGTCGGTATCGAAGCACTCGGCCTGGAAGAACATGATCGCGGCGTAGGGCCCGAGCAGGAAGAACAGCCCCATCATGTAGGTGACGAGGACGTAGCCGGGGTTCGACGGCCCGAGCAGCATCGCAGCGAAGAACACTCCGGCCGCCAGCCATCCGACGGCGATGGTGTTGCGGCGGCCGAACCGGTCGCCGGCCCAACCGTGCGCGAGGTAACCCGCCACGCCGACGATGTTGGACAGCACCACCAGGATCAGCGTGCTGGAGGCGTCGATGCCCTTGCCCGTCTCGAGCACCGTCGTGCCGAGCACCGAGAACGTCTGGATGCCGAACCAGTTCAGCAGCCACGCCAGCGACAGCACGACGGTGTTGCGCAGGTGCTTACCGGTGAAGATCCGCTTCATCGGTGCCGCGGTCTGCTCGACGGTCGCAGTGGCGGCGGCCAGGGCGACCGCTTCGTCGTTCTTCCCTTCGCGGCGCAGCGCGCGGATGCGGTGCTGCGCCTCGAACTGTGGGCTCTCCTTGAGCGTGCGGCACAGCAGGGCGACGAGAACGGCGGGAATCGTGGCCAGCAGGAAGGCGATCCGCCAGGCGTCGGCCCCGAAGATCGCGGTGATCACGGCGACGAAGCCCGCGGCCAGAAGCGCACCCATCGGCCAGCCGGTCTGCACCATCGAGTAGACGAACCCGCGGCGCTTCTTGATCGCCTCGTCCTCGGTCACCTCGTAGAGCTCGTTGAGGTAGGTGGCGTTGACCGATTGCTCGGCCAGACCCAGCCCGCTGATCGATCGGACGCCGATGAGTGACGCCGCACCCACGGTCGCGGCCGTGGCCGCAGAGGACGCGGCGGTGCCGCCTACGGAGATGATCATCCCCTTGCGCCGCCCCAACTTGTCGACCATGGGGCCCACGGCCAGGACGACGATCGCGGTGCCGACGCTGACCAGGGTGGAGACCAGCAGCGCACGGCTCGTCGACCAGCCGAACGACTCCGAGATGCGCGGCAGCAGAGTGCCGAACAGGATGAAGTCGTACACCGCGATGGTCCAGGCGATGAAGGCGATGCCCGACGCCCGGCGCGTCTCTTTCCCGGTGACCCGCCGCAATCCGGGGACCTTCGGGGTGTGAGGTGTTGACATGAGACTGAAACCCTTCGTGTGGGTGGATCAGTTGCGCGGACGCCGCTTCTTGAAGTCCTCGGCGATGGTGTTGAAATTGGCCCAGGTGACTCCGTCGTGGGAGTTGATGTGCTCGATCAGACGCTCGAGCATGAGCAACACCTGGGGCCGTCCTGAGACGTCGGGGTGGATGGTGAAGGTGAACACCGCGTACTCCGATTCGCGGTAGACCCAGTCGAATTGGTCGCGCCACATCTCCTCGATATGGCGAGGATTGACGAACCCGTGGCTGTTCGGGCTGCCCTTGATGAACATCATCGGGGGCAGGTCGTCGAGGTACCAGCTGGCCGGGATCTCGACCAGGTCGGTCTCCTCGCCGCGCACCAGTGGCTTCATCCACTCGGCCGCCGGCTTGTCGTAGTCGATCGGTGTCCACGAGTCGCCGACGCGCACGTAGTACGGCTCGAAGTCGCGGTGCATCAGCGAGTGGTCGTAGGTGATGCCGCGTTCGACGAGCAGCTCGTTGGTGACCCTGCTGAACTCCCACCACGGCGCGACGTAACCGGTGGGCCGGTTCCCGGTGCGGGTGGTGATGAGATCCAGGCAGTAGTCCAGGATCTCGGATTCCTGTTCGCGCGTCATCGCGATCGGATTCTCGTGGCTGTAGCCGTGCACCCCGATCTCGTGGCCGGAGGCGACCACGGCGTCGAACTGCTCGGGGAACGTCTCGATGGAGTGGCCGGGCCAGAACCAGGTGGCGGGGAGGTCGTACCGCTGCAGCAGCGCGTTGAGGCGGGGCACGCCGACCTCGCCGGCGAAGACACCGCGGGAGATGTCGCCGGGTGAGTTCTCACCGCCGTAGGAGCCGAGCCATCCGCCGACCGCGTCGACGTCGATGCCGAACGCCACGAAGATTTCTTTTGCCATCGGTCATTCCTCCTTGTTGTCTTCTTCGGCAATGTCTGCATGGGCCGCGATCATCGATCGGACCCGATCGGGCTCCGCCTTGTTCTCAGAGAGCCACAGCGCCAACAGGATCCGCAGCTGAGTGGCCGGTAATCCTGAAGCTGTGGGCACGCCCGCGGCCACCAAGTCGGCCCCGCCGCCGTCGCCGTAGACGCCCTGCACCGGCCCCTCGGGCACCCGGGTCGACAGCACGACGGCCACGTCCGTGCCGACGAGTCCGCGGACCGCTGTCACCACAACCGGATTGGCGTTGCCGATGCCGGTGCCGGCCAGCACGATGCCCCGGGCGCCGGCCGAAACGGCCGCGGCGATCAGCACATCGTCGGCGCCGGGATACATCTCGAGCAGGTCGACCCGCGTGTCGTCGAACGCGGCGGTCGGGCGGGGAATCGGACGGGGACGCCGAGGGACCGCATCGACGGTCACGGTGCCGTCGGCCACCGTCCCGACTGCGCCGCAGGCGGTCGACCGGAACGCATCGAGCGCAGTGGTGTGCACCTTGCGGGTGGCCCGCGCGGGCAGTACCCGCCCGGCGAAGACGATCAGGACACCGAGACCGCGGCACTGCGGCGAGGCGGCGGTGAGCACCGCGTCGGCGAGGTTGCGCGGGCCGTCGCCGTCGCGGGCATCGCCCGCCCGCTGCGCACCGGTGAGGACGACCGGTCGCTCGTCGTCGTGCACCAGATCGAGCAGGATCGCGGTCTCCTCCATCGTGTCGGTGCCGTGCGTGATCACGATGCCGTCGACGGGGTCGTGGGAACGACGCAGCAACCCGTCCACCTCGTCGCTGATCAACCGGAGATGACCCAGCGTCATGCGGTAGGAACCGACCGTCATCAGGTCATGGGTCTCGACCTCGATGTCGCCGAAGACCGCCCCCTCCAGGACCGCGGCAGCGGTGCGCGTGGCGACCACGCCGCCCTCGGTGGCGGTCGAGGCGATGGTGCCTCCGGTGGCGATCACCGCGATCCGCGTCATTCCGCGTCCTGACTCGACATGTTCCGAGTGAACCATGACACAAACGTTGTCCGCAATCGTTTGTGTAACTTCCGCCAAACGTTTGTGTAAATCGACACGTAACAATCGGACGTGTTGTTAGGGTGAGTGCCACATCACGGAGGTGGCTGGCTGTGGCGGCACAACAGGGCCCGATGACCCTACGGAAGATCGCCGATGAGCTCGGTGTGAGCCCGTCCACGGTGTCCCGCGTCCTGGCCACTCCCGGCAGCGAAGCGCTGCGCTGGGGGTCCGCCGACACGGTCGCGCGGATCCGCGCGTTCGCCGAGCAGCACGGCTACTCCCCCAACCCGCAGGCGTCGAGTCTGCGCAC
This sequence comes from Mycolicibacterium chlorophenolicum, assembly GCF_001044235.1. Classification (GTDB taxonomy): domain Bacteria; phylum Actinomycetota; class Actinomycetes; order Mycobacteriales; family Mycobacteriaceae; genus Mycobacterium; species Mycobacterium chlorophenolicum. The sequence goes on from NZ_JYNL01000064.1 coordinate 485,368, forward strand.
CCGCCGCTCCGGCCTGATCGGCGTTCTGGTGCCGCGGCTGCAGGACTACGTGCTGGCGACCATCTACGAGGGAATCGAGGAAGCCGCCTCCGAGGCTGGGCTGTCGACGTTCGTCACGAACTCGCGCGACGTCACCGAGAACCAGCGCGCACGCACCCGCATGATGATCGACCGCCGCGTCGACGGTCTGATCTACGGCGACGCCCACCTCGACCACGAGTTCCTCGACGAGGTGCACGAGCAGGGCATCAAGTTCGCGCTGGTGTCGCGCAGCGCGGGGAACTATCCGTCGGCGACGGTCGACGACCACAAGGGCGGATGGCTCGTCGGTCAGCACCTCGCCGAGACCGGCCGGCGCGATGTGGCGATCCTGGCGGGTCTGGAGTTCACCTCGACGGCCCGCCTCCGATCGACCGGCTGCGTGGAAGCGTTGCGGGCCAACGGGATCGACGTCCCGCCCGAGCGCATCGTGTACTCCGGCTTCGATCCGGCCGGCGGCCGGGCCGCCATCGCGCAGATCCTGGCCGGCGGTTCGGTGCCCGATGCGATCTTCGCGACCAACGACTTCGCGGCCATCGGCGCCTTCGGCGTCCTGCGGGACCGCGGCATCCACGTGCCCGACGACGTCGCCCTCGTGGGATACAACGACACGCCCTTGGCCGAGGGCGGCGCGGTCCCGTTGACCACCATCCGCTCCCCGATGCACGAAATGGGGCGGTGCGCGGTGGGATTGCTGATGGAGGTGCTGGCCGGAAGGCAGCCCGAGTCGGTGGTCCTCGAACCGGAATTGATCGTGCGCGGCAGCAGTATGGCGTCGGGCTCGAACGTCGTAGGCTCGATGGGTGCTGGGCCCGCCCGGGATTCGGTTCCTGTCCCTCGGTGACCGCCGGCTGGCGTACGAGGTGCGCGGGCCGGCGGACAGCGCTGAGCCGCCGCTGATCGCACCGGCCTGGTGGGTGAGTCACCTCGAGCTCGACTGGCAACACCCCGGCGTGCGCCGGTTCTGGGACGGCGTCGCTACCGACCGGACGCTGATCCGCTACGACCGCCTCGGCGCCGGCATGTCGGACCGGGAGGTGCGCGAATCCGACCTGACGCTCGAGCACGAGGTGGCGGCGCTGCGCGCACTCTGCGATGAGCTCGGGCTGGACCGGGTGTCGCTGATGGGCGGCTCGTCGGGAAGCTGCACCGCAGTGGCGTTCGCCGCCACGTATCCCGAGCGGGTGGACCGGCTGGTGCTCTACGGCAGCTACGCCCGCGGCGATGAGCTGACTCCGCCGGAGGTGGCCGACGCGATCGTGGCGGCGATCGACGCGCACTGGGGCCTCGGATCGCGGGTGCTCGGTGACATCTTCCTCAGCGGCGCCGACGCTGCCGAGCACGACCGTTTCGGGCGCCTGCAACGCGAGTCGGCCACGGCGCAGACGGCCGCAGCGCTGCTGAGGCTTGTCTACCGACTCGACGTGCGCGACTGCCTTGCCGGCGTGCGCGCACCCACCACCGTGGTACACCGCCGCGACGACCGGGCCGTCCCCTACCGACTCGGACGCGAGGTCGCGGCCGCCATCCCTGGTGCGACATTCGTTCCGCTGCAGGGCACGTCGCACTTTCCCTGGCACGGTGACGTGGATTCCGTCGTTCGCGCCTGCCGCACCGGACTGGCGGCGGGGGCGCCACCGGACGAGCAGTCGCCCGCCCCCGGACCGCTCTCGTCGCGCGAGCGGGAGGTGCTGCGCTGCGTGGCGCGCGGACTCAGCGACCACGAGATCGCCAAGCACCTCGTCGTCAGCCCGCACACCGTGCACCGCCACGTCGCCAACATCCGCCGCAAGCTCGGCAGCCCGTCCCGAACCGCCGCGGTCGCCGTCGCGGCTGAGCTGGGCTTGCTCTGACGTCACCCGAACCGGCCACCGTGCCGCGATGGCCGACTCGGGCGATGCGCCGACCCTGCTCCCGCCCCTACGTTCAGGACATGAACAAGGCCTGGCTGCGCGTGATGGCTCTGCTTTACGACCCGTTCCTGTGGTGGGGCGAGGCCGTCGGAATGCGGCGTCGGCGGCGCGCCGTACTCACCGCCGCCCGCGGGCGCGTCCTCGAGATCGGCGCCGGCACAGGCCTGAACCTCCCTCACTATCCCGACGGCGTCGACGAGCTGCTCCTCACCGAGCCCGAGCCCGGGATGCGGCGGCGGCTGGCCAGGCGGCTCGATCGGCATGGCCGCGCCGCCCGCATCATCGACGCTCCCGCCGAACGCCTGCCCCTGCCCGATGCGTCCGTGGACACCGTCGTCGCGACGCTGGTGCTGTGCACCGTGGCCGACCCCGAACGCGCCCTGCGCGAGATCGCCCGGGTGCTGCGCCCGGACGGGCAGGTGCTGTTCATCGAGCACGTGCGTGCACAGTCGCGGTGGCTCGCCGTATGCCAGGATGCGATGCGGCGGCCGTGGCGGGCGTTCGCGGGCGGATGTGTCTGCAACAGATCGACTTTGGAGACCATGAGTGCCTGTGGCTTCACGGCCGAGACCGGCGACGCGGCCTGGCGCGGGATGCCCGCGATCGTGCGCCCGCTGGTGGTCGGGCGAGCCAGGGTGTCATCTCACCTGCCGGTGCGGTGACGATCGACCCGGAAAAAGGAGCTACCGCGTCAGGCGAGCACGTGCCGGTAGTCATGCGCCGGCTCACCGGCGGCGGTGGCGAAATCCTCGAGGACCGCCGCCAACTGGTCACGCTGCTCGGGCGCCATCTGGCGCAGCGCGCGCCGAATTGCGTTGCGCCGGTGGCGGATGACGCCGTCGATCAGCGCCTGTCCGTCGGTGGTCAAGGTGAGCGCGATGTTGCGCCGGTCGGTGGGGTCCTCACGCCGGTCGACCAGACCGATCTTGAGCAGCCGATCGACGAGCCTGCTGGCGTTCGACGGATTGACCTGCAGGGCTGACGCCACCGCGGCGACGTTCATCGCACCCCGGGTGGCGATCATCATCAGCACGCGGAGCTGGGGCACGGTCACCACGTCGTCGACGGTCATGATCGAGGCTGCGGTGATGCCGACGAGCGCGCGAGATGCACGCATCACGGATTCCACCTGGTCGTTCGTCACGCCGGACGTGTTGCGCTCGGACATCGCGCCCCCGCTCGTCAGTGATCACTGCGCAAACACTGCTGGTCATCGCCGAGTGCGTGCCGGCAAATCATTGCACACGCAGGCAGTGATCGTGCGGCCCCGGGACACCATCGTCATTCGGTGGTAATGAAGACGTTCTAGCAATCATTGCTGTAGCGCATGTGTCGGCGTAGAAAGGAGCCAGCGGTCCTGTCCACGACGAAAGCGGAGAACCACGACCATGACCGGCGCGCTCACCACGTCGAGCGTTGACCACGCCGACGCGGCGGACCTGCGCCGCGAGAACGCCCAATTGCGCGACAAGCTGGCGGGCCAACCTGTCATCGAACAGGCCAAGGGAATGCTGATGCAGACCTTCGGCATGGACGCCGAGGGGGCGTTCGGCATCCTTCGGGTGCTGTCACAGAACTGCAATGTCAAGGTACGCACCCTCGCGCAGGCCATCGTCGAGTCGTGGATGCGCGAGGGACCCCGTGCCGACTTCGACCTCGCCTCTGATCTTCTGCTCGACCTCCGGGAACGCCTCCTTTCAGGTGACGACCGAGGGGACGAGACCTCCGCCTGACAACTGGGCAGACTGATCACCCGTACCTCAGGTCACCCGGTGAGCGCCGGGCGCAGAGCACGCCGCCAGGCGAGCGGATTGAGATTGCGGAACGGATCGTTCTCGCGCCGCGTCCGCAGGTCGTGCAGGATCCCCTCCAGGGCGGTCTGCGTCCGCTCCTTGACCGAGGCTTCCCACTGGGCGGCCGGTGTGCGTGCGGGCCGGGTCGTGTCGATCGGGGAGCCGAACCGCAGGTACATCCGCTGCGGCCGCGGCACCATCGTCGGGCCCACACCCCGCATGAGCGGGATCCCGACGCCGGTGACGCCGTGCAGGCGTTCGCCGAGGCCGCGGGTCATCCGCTCCCAGGTGCTGCCGCGCTCCACCAGGCTGTGATAGACGTCGTCTCCGCCGACCAGCCCGACGGGGACGATCGGGTAGTCGTGGGCGATGGCCAGCCGGGCGAACCCGCTACGTCCCTGCCACAGCAGCTGGTACTCCTCGCCTTTGAACTTGAGCATGTCCCGCCCGCCACCGGGGAAGACCAGTACCGTCTCGCCCTGGCGCATCAGCTCGGCGCCGGTTTCGGGGTCACCGACCACCGCGCCGGCCGCCTCCATCACCTCGCGGCCGAGGCCGCGCATGTCGGCCAGCTGGCGGGTGGCCAGCCCCCGGACTCGGACGCCGAGCTCGCGGTGCACGAAGTAGGGGGTCAACACGATCTCGGCCCATCCCGAGGTGGTGTGGTTGCCGACGAGTAGGAAGCGTCCGTCGCGCGGCAGGTTCTCCAGCCCGTCGACGTAGATCCGGGAGAGGTCGACGGCGGGTCCGATCAGGTCGGCGACGGTGAAGATCGCCTTCTGCACGGCCCGAACTCGGCCGGCTCGATCAACGAATGGATTGGTCACGGTGGTCTCCTCGTCCCGGGATGCGATCGACGGTCGACACCGAGCGTACGTGAGAAACTGACCAGACGACCGATTTGGTCAGTTTGATCAGTCGGGGTCTGCCGATCGCTATAGTCACCCCGGTGAGCCCTGCGCCCGTCGGCCTGCCCGAACAGCACTCGACGAAGGCGGCGCGCCTGCTGGCCGCGGCCAGTGATCTGCTCCTCGGACGGGGTGCGCGCGGCTTCACCGTGGCCGACGTCGCCCAGCGCGCACACGTCGGGAAGGGCACCGTCTACCTGTACTGGCCGACCAAGGAGGACCTGCTCATCGGCCTGCTCGGTCGGGGCTTTCTCGGCCTGCTGGACGACCTGATCCGCCGACTCGGCGACGAACCCGACCTCGCGCGGCCGTCCCGGTTCTGTCCGACCATGCTGGACGTCGCGACGAGCCAACCGCTGCTGGCCGCGCTGCAACGCCATGACGACGACCTGCTCGGCATGCTCACCGACCATCCGCGCTCGGTCGCCCTGCACGAGGCGCTCGGCCCCAGCGCGGTGATCGGCGCGGTGCTCCCGGTGTGGCGCCGCCATGACTTGGCCCGAACCGATTGGGACACAGCTGATCAGGCCTTCGCACTGCACGGGCTCGTCACCGGAATTGCGTTGTCGCTCGTCGGTCCTGCGCCGGGTCCCCGTCCCGCGGACTCTCCGCTCACCGTGCTGGGCGCCTCGGTGACCGCGCTGCTGGGGCCCGAGCGAGCGACTCAGAAGCAGATACGTTCCGCCGCAACCGACATCATCGAATTCCTGAACCGCGGCAGGGAAACCGCGCTGGGGCTGATCGCCTAGGTCCAGGCCCGATCCCGCCAGCGCCACGCGGCGTCGAGCAGGAACTCGTGTAGTGAGCGCGGCGGGCGGCCCAGCAACCGCTGCACGTCGTCGGTGACCGGCTGGTTGCGCCCGATTCTGGTCAACGTGTAGACCGCGGACATGAATCCGATGGTGTCCCAGCCGACTCCGCGGCGCCGCAGTCGCACGGCGAACCGCGGCAGGCCGGGGTTGACGTAGCGGATCGGGCGGCCCAGCGTGGCCGTCAGTTCGGCGGCGACCTCATCCATGGTCAACGGCGTCGGCCCGGTGAGGTGGTACACCGCGTCGCGATGGGCGTCCGGGTCGGCGAGCACGGTCGCGGCCACCTCGGCCGCGTCACGCGCATCGATGAACGTCGTCTTGCCCCGGCCGGCGGGGATGAAGAGTTCGCCGGCATCGGCGATGTCGACACCGTGGGTGGAGATCGCCCGGTGCAGATTCTGCATGAAGAAGCTGCACCGCAGAATGGTGGCCGACATGGCCGAATCGCGCAGCGCGGCCTCCACCGTGTGGTGCGGGATGAAGCGCGCCCGGTCGGCGCCGAACACCGAGACGTACACGACGTGGCGGCATCCGGCGTGCTCGGCGGCGTGCACGAACGGCACGATCGCCTGGCGCGCAGCACGATTCCCCGGCAAGGGGAAGAGCAGGAACAACGCTTCGATGCCCTCGAGCGCCGGAGCCCACGTGGTGGGATCGAAGAAGTCCAGGCGCACGGACTCGGCCGAGGTGTCGTCCGCGAGCTGCTCGGGATGGCGGCTAGCGACACGACAGGGTCGCCGGTATCGCCGGCCGAGAAGGTCGACGAGTTCGTGGCCGACGTTGCCGGTCGGGCCGGTCACCAGAAGCACACGGATCTCCTCCCGGGGGGTCGCTGACGGGGTTCTCTGCAGTCCATGATGGTCGTCATGGAGGCGACGCGGGTGGATCGCTGGTTGTGGGCGGTCCGGTTGACCAAGACGCGGCCCGACGCGGCCGAGGCGTGCCGGGGTGGGCACGTGCGCGTCAACGACCGACCTGCCAAGCCGTCGACCATGGTCGGACCCGGCGACACGGTGCGCGCACTGGTCGGGGACCGCACCCGGATCGTCGAAGTGGTACGGGTGATCCAGAAACGCGTGGGCGCCGCCGACGCGGCCACCTGCTACCTCGACCGCACTCCCCCGCCGCCGCCGGTGGCGGCGATCCCTGTCGCCGTCCGCGATCGCGGCGCCGGCCGGCCCACCAAGAGGGATCGCCGGTTGCTCGACAAATGGCGCGCACGCCAGGGATGAACGCGTCGTCGAGCCTGCACATGTGAGCGGTTCGGCAAACATGAGAAATGTCCTCGAGCACAATTCTCGATCTGAATGAAAATTTGCTCGCGCGATAATTGTGCGGCGACGCTGCCGCAAATCCACTGTTAAATCCTGCTCTACCCCCCGATCCGGCCTGAATGGGCCGAATTATTACGTTGCTCCGGTTCTCTCTATCAAATGCTTGACGGCCGCGCTGGCAAAAACATAAATTGCCGGTGTCAGTTCTCAGGAAACACTCAGTCGCGTGTCGGGCGCGCTTTTGACACGCCTCCCCAGAAAGGCCTGTTATGTCGAGACATCGGAACAGGGAGCGCTCGGTGGACGTGTCGACCCGCCACATCGTCACTGCCGGAATCGGTTGTGCCGCAGTCTTCGGACTCGGTCTGCTCTCTGTCGGCCTGGCCGACGAAAGAGAGGCTGACGCCGCCTCTCCGGCGGTGCAACTGGTGTCCTTCGACAGCGTTCTCGCACCCCCTCCCTTGACACCGGCGACCGACTGGTGGTGGCTGTACGGACCCCGCGACGGGGGTGAGTCGGTCAGGGTCCACAGCGCTGCCCTGACACCGAACGCGTTGGCTGCGGCCAGCTCGAACCCCAACGGATTTCACCTCTTTCGGCCTATCGGCCCTGGCGGATGGTTGATCGGCAACGGTCTGGACGCGCAAGCGGGATGCGTCGGTGCGGCCTGCAACGGTGGCAACGGCGGTCTGCTGTTCGGGAACGGGGGCGACGGTCTCAACGGCGGCAATGGCGGTAACGGCGGCCTGTACTTCGGCGTCGGCGGCACCGGCGGCCAGGGGGTCGCCGGCGGCACCGGCGGCCGCGGTGGCAACGGCGGGTTCTTCTTCGGCAGCGGCGGTGACGGCGGCACCGGCGGCACGGGCGCCGACGGGACCGATGCGGGCGAGGACGGACAGGCGGGCGGCAAGGGCGGCGCGGGCGGCCGGGGCGGCCTCTTCGGTGCCGGAGGCAATGGCGGCAAGGGTGGCCAGGGCGGTGACGGGTTCACCGACCCGCTGTCCACGCTGCCCCCCGGTGATGGCGGCGACGGCGGTGACGCCGGGAGCGCGGGTCAGGGTGGGCTCTTCGGTCGTGACGGCATCGACGGAAGTGGTGGCGACGGCGGCGACGGCGGCGACGGCATCACCGGAGTCGGCGGTGTCGGTGGTGACGGCGGCAATGGTGGCGACGGCGGCGACGGCGTCCTCGGCGGAACCGGCGGTGACGGTGGCCTCGGTGGCCTCGGCGCTGACGGCTTCGACGGCGGCCAGGGCGGCGACGGAGGCGACGGCGGCGAAGGGGAGGTCGGCGGCGACGGCGGTTCCGGTGGCACCGGCGGCACGGGTTCGGCCGGGTTCGACGGCGGCCAGGGTGGCCTCGGCGGCCAGGGCGGCGCCGGGACCGCCACCGGCGGTAACGGTGGCGCCGGCGGTCTCGGCGGCTTCGGTGGTCAAGACCTCGACGACGATGCCGACGGTGGCAACGGCGGCACGGGCGGTCAGGGCGGCGCAGGCGGCGCGGGTCCCGAGGGGGGCTTCGGTGGTGACGGCGGCGAGGGCGGCGTCGGCGGCAACGGCGGCCAGAACGGCAGTGGCGGCGACGGCGGCGAAGGCGGACCCGGCGGCTTCGGCGGCTCCAGCAGCATCGACGCGGGCGGAACCGGTGGCGACGGCGGCGACGGCGGCGACGGCGGCTTCTCCCTCGGGGGCGGAACCGGCGGGACCGGCGGCACCGGCGGCTCGGGCGGTACCGGCGGCTTCGGTGGCAGTGGAGATGCCGGGGAACCCGGTGACACCGGCAACGCGGGCACCGGTAACACCGGGAACCTGGGCGGCGGCGGTGGTGCGGGCGGCACCGGCGGAAGCGGTGGAGCCGCTGCCGACGACTGAGGTCAGGGCAGACTCGCAGCACCCGGCGCACACCCCGTCCATCCGGGCGGGGTGTGCGTCTGCGTCTACTGGGCGGTATAGCCGCCGTCGACCCTGATCACGGTCCCCGTGACGTGCCGTGCCTCGTCGGAAACCAGATACCGCACCGCAGCGGCGACGTCGTCGGGAACGGCCAACCGCCCCAGGGGGATTCGCGACAGCACCTCGCGTTCGGTCGCTGCCGGCTCCGGTGTGCGCGCCAGCCACGCGTCGTAGAGCGGGGTCCTGGTCATCCCGGGGGCCACGTCGTTGACCCGGATCCCGCGCGGCGCGAGCTCGACGGCCGCGGAGAGTGTCAGTGCCTGCACGGCGCCCTTGGAGGCGGCGTAGATGCCCATCGTCGGGACGCCGACCAGAGCCAGCCGTGAGGTGATGTTGACGATCGATCCACCGTGCTCCATCACCCGGGCGGCCGCCTGGATCATCGCGATGGCACCGAAGGTGTTCACCTCGAAAACCCGGCGGATGTCCGCCATCGGCGTGGACAACAAATCACCGGTGTGGTCGACGGCCGCGGCGTTGACGAGGGCATCCAGCCTGCCGAATGCCTGCAGGCAGGCATCGGTCACCGCATCGGCGGACCCTGGCGCGGCCAGATCGGCGGCGACGAAACATGCTCGTGCGCCCAGACTTTCGACCAGCCGGCGTCCCCGCTCCTCATCGCGGCCGGTGACCAGCACGCGTGCACCGTCGGCATGCAGTCGCGATGCGGTTGCCCATCCGATGCCCGACGTGGCGCCCGTGACCACCACCGCCGCCCCGTCCGGACTCGTGGTCACGGCAGCTTTCGCGCGATCTCGTTGGCACCCTGGATCACTTGTGCACCGGCATGCTCGAGGCTCTCCGGCGTCAGGCGGTGGGTGAGGAAGCTGATGCTGAGCGCGTAGCGGGAGGCGCCGCCGCCGGCGGTGGGCACCGCGGCAGCCACACACGTCAGATCCTCGGCGGCTTCCTCGCGGTCGACGGCGAAGCCACGCCGGCGGATGTCCTCGATCTCGGCGCGCATCTTCTTCACCGACGTGATGGTGTGCGCGGTGAGCGCGGGCATGCCCGCAGAGGCCAGCAGATCGTGCCAGACGCTGTCGGGCATGCTGGCCATCAGCGCCTTGCCCAGCGCCGACGCGTGCCAGGGATCGGATTGGCCGACATCGCTGACCTTCTTGACCGCTCGCCGACTTTCGACCACCTCGAGGATCACCACGCTGCGGTCCTTGACCGCCGCGAAGTTCACGGTCTCGTTGAACTCGGCGACCAACCGCTCCATGGTGGGAACCACGGCATCTGACGGAACCTGCCCGGAGAACGCCCGTTGTCCCAGCCGAAAGATCTCCCAGCCCAGGCGGTACTGAGAGTTGTTGAACCGCTCGATGTATCCCAGCGACGCCAGGCTGTTGAGGTAGCGCAACACGGTGGCCTCGCTGAGCGCCGTCCGCCGCGCGATCTCGGTCAGATTACCGGCGTCGGCATCGGCGACCGCGCTGAGAATTCGGGCCGTGCGCTCGACGCCGACGAGATGAGAGCCCTTCTCCGCCTTCGCCTCGATTTTCACCTGGTGAAGGTTACCAGCACCTATTGACAGCTCATCTGTTGACAGCCCTCGCATGCTGGCTTAGATTTCATTCACCGCAGTGAGATATCACTCAGTGAAATTGCGGCACACGAGCGCACACGTTCCCGAAGGAGACGCCATGTCCACCGCAGCCGAAAGCCGTTCGTCCAAGGTCGACGGAGCCGCCATCCTGGCCTCCCAAGGCCTGCTGACGGCCGACGACTACACCCTCGCCGCGTCGGCGAAGGCCTTCGACGACGGAGGTGCCTATCGCCTGGAAATCTCTGGTGTGGAACGTCTTTCGACCCTGGAGGCACTCCTCGACGAATCCACCGAGCAGGGTGTGCACATCCACCGGATCATCGCGTTCGGCGGCGGCACCACGCTGCTCAACACCGGCGAACTCCGGGACGTCGCCGTGCTCGCCGCCGAGAACGACATCGAGCTGATCGCCGTGCCGGGACCGCGGACCGGATGGGATCTCGGCCGCCAGGCGCTGAGCACGGAAGGTCAGGCGGGTGGCCGCCGGGTCCGCGGGCTGGACAACGTCCGTTACCTGCTCGACGACTACCTGCGCATCTTCTCGACGGGTATCCGCGGCGTCTTGGTCTGGGACGAAGGCGTTCTCGACATCCTGAACAAGGCCCGCGACGCGGGCCACATCCCCGCCGACGCCAAGTTCAAGATCTCGGTGTACGCCGGACACGCGAATCCCGCCTCGATCCGGATTCTGCAGGACCTCGGAGCCGACAGCGTCAACCCGGTGGGCGACCTGAGCCGGCCGATGCTCGCCGCCATCCGCCGCTCCGTCGACATCCCCCTCGACGTGTGGGCCGAGACGTTCGAGTCCTTCGGCGGGATGAACCGGCTGTGGGAGGCCGGCGACATCGCCCGCGTGGCCGGACCCGTCTACTTCAAGATCGAGCCGGGCGAATCCGAGGCCGTCATGTACAACGGCTGGGTCCGGCCCGAGTTCCACGAGGAGCTGATCCGGCACAAAGTGCGCCACGCGGCGATCCTCAACGAACTGGTGCGTACCAGCGCCCCGGACGTCACGGTCTCACCTAGGCCGCGCACCGCCAGCCGCGCCGGCCTGAACTGACTGGAGAAGTCCTGATGGCACATCGTCTTCAGACCGCCGTCATCGGATCCGGCAACATCGGCACCGACCTGTTGCACAAGTTGCGGCGATCCCCGACCCTCGACGTCGCGGCGATGGCCGGCATCGATCCGGCCAGTGAGGGGCTGGCCCGCGCCGCTGCGCTCGATGTCGCGGTGACCGCAGACGGAGTGGACGGTCTTCTGGCGATGTCCGTGTTCGACGACATCGAGGTCGTCTTCGACGCCACCAGCGCTGCGGCGCATCGCTCCAACTACACCAGGCTCGAATCCGCCGGGCGACTCGTCATCGACCTCACCCCCGCCGCGATCGGACCCTTCGTGGTCCCGGCGGTCAATGCCACCGACGTGCTCGTCCACCGCAACCTCAACATGGTGACCTGCGGCGGGCAGGCGACGGTGCCCATCGTCTCCGCACTGTCGGGGGTGACCCCTGTGCACTACGCCGAGATCGTCGCGTCGATCTCCTCGCGGTCGGCCGGTCCCGGAACGCGGGCGAACATCGACGAGTTCACCACCACCACGGCGCGCGCGCTGGAGGTGGTGGGCGGTGCGGACCGCGGCAAGGCCATCATCATCCTCAATCCGGCCGAGCCACCGATGATCATGCGCGACACCGTCTCCGCTCTGGTGACCGCGGCCGACCACTCCGTGATCAGCACGGCGGTCACCCGGATGGTCGACGACGTCGCACGTTACGTGCCCGGCTACCGGATCCGCCAGGATGTTCGTATCACCTCTGTGCCCGAACGTGATTCGCGCCGGCGGCTGATCGGCGCGCAGGCGCGCGGCGCCGACCTCGTCCAGGTCACGGCGTTCCTCGAGGTGGAGGGCGCCGGAGACTAACTGCCCGCCTACGCGGGCAACCTCGACATCATGACCGCGGCGGCGGTTCGGGTGGCAGAGCAGTCCGTTGTGCACGCCCGGCCTACCGAGGCGGCACGATGACGGCCGAGGTCTACGTCCAGGACGTGACACTGCGGGACGGCATGCACGCCCTCGCCCACTCCTTCACCGTCACCGACGTCGCACGCATCGCCCGCGCACTCGACGAGGCCGGCGTGGCCGCGATCGAGGTGGCGCACGGCGATGGGCTCGCCGGTGGCGGGTTGACGTACGGCGCAGGCACCCACAGCGACGCGGAATGGATCGCCGCGGCGGCCGGCTCAGTCCGAAAGGCCCGGCTGACAACGCTTCTCATCCCCGGTATCGGCACGCTCGACGACCTCCGCGCGGCCGTCGATCTCGGGGTGACGTCCGTGTGGGTCGCCACCCACTGCACCGAGGCCGACATCGCGCGTCAGCACATCTCCACCGCGAGGGACATGGGCCTCCACGTCGCGGGCTTCCTGATGATGGCCCACCTGGCCGAGCCGGGCGGCCTCGCCGCACAGGCCAAGGTCATGGAGGACGCCGGCGCGCAGTGCGTGTACGTCACCGATTCGGGCGGCCGTCTCACGATGGCCGGCGTCCGGGACCGCGTCCGGGCCTACCGCGACGTCCTCCAGCCGTCGACCGCGATCGGCATCCACGCCCACCACAACCTGGCTCTGGGTGTCGCGAACTCGCTGATCGCGGTCGAGGAGGGCGTGCACCGGGTCGACGCGTCGTTGACCGGTCTGGGCGCCGGGGCCGGGAACTGCCCGCTCGAGGCGTTCGTCGCGGTCGCCGAGCTCAACGGCTGGTCGCACGGATGTGATCTGTTCGCGCTGATGGACGCCGCCGACGATCTCGTCCGGCCCCTGCAGCAGCGACCCGTGCGAGTCGACCGGGAAACGCTCACCCTCGGCTACGCCGGGGTGTACTCCAGCTTCCTGCTCCACGCCGAACGCGCCGGAGCGGAGTTCGGCGTTCCGACCCGCGACCTCCTCGTCGAAGCCGGGCGCCGCGCGATGGTCGGCGGCCAGGAGGACCTTCTGGTCGATCTCGCACTCGACATGAGGAGGTGACCGGGTCCGTCCCACCCCGTGCTCCCCAACGGTGAGGAGAACCACGAGCACGCAGTTCGCCCCGAAAACAGCACGAACCACGAGAGATGAACCACCATGGACAACGTCACCCGTACACCGATCACCACGCCCGCCCCCTCGCCCCCCGTCGCCGCGCCGCCCGGTGGGCGGCGCAACCACGGGCTCAAAGAGAACACCCTCGGTGTTCCGAGCATCTTCTTCTACATCATCGCCGCCGCGTCTCCGCTGACGGTCGTCGTCGCGCTCTACCCCATCATCATCGGCGCGGGCAACGGCATCGGAATGCCCGGCGCGTTCGTGATCGCCGCGGTCGTGCTGATGATCTTCGCGGTCGGTTACGTCGCGATGAGCCGCCACGTCACCAACGCCGGAGCCTTCTACGCCTACGTCACGCTCGGACTCGGCCGGATTCCCGGACTGGGTTCGGCGTCGCTGGCGATCTTCGCCTACAACGCGATCCAGGCGGGCCTGTACGGCGGCTTCGGATATTACGCGTCCGAGCTGTTCAATCCCGCGCTCGGGGTCGAGATCCCATGGTGGGCTTACGCATTCGTCGCGTTGCTCGCCTGTCTCGGCCTCGGCGTGCAGGGCGTTCACTCTGGCGCCCGGGTGCTCGGGGTGTTCATGACGCTGGAAGTCACGATGATCACCGTGCTGAGTGTGTTCAGCCTGTCAGGCAAAGAGGTTCCGGTGTCGGACTTCTCGCTCACGCCGTTCAGTCCGAGCGTCGTGCTGGGCGGTGCGCTCGGGGTGGCCCTGATGTTCGCCCACGCGTCGTTCATCGGCTTCGAAGGCTCAGCGATCTACGGCGAAGAGGCCCGCGATCCGGCCAGGACCATTCCCCGTGCGACCTACCTCTCGATCGCCTTCATGGGCATCCTCTACGCGGTATCGGGCTGGCTCATCATGAATGCGCTCGGTCTGGACAAGGTGGTCGGGCTGGCCACCGAGACGGGCGGCAACTTCATCTTCGCTGCCAGCGACCTCATCATCGGTCACAACATCTCGGTGATCTTCCAGACGCTGATCGTCACGGCGACGTTCGCCGCCATCGTCACGTTCCACAACAACGTCTCGCGGTACATGTTCTCGCTCGGCCGCCAGACGCTGGTGTGGAAGCCGCTGGGTTGGACGCTCCCCCGCCGTCAGACACCCTGGGTGGCGTCGATCGTGCAGAGCGTCACCGTCGGCCTCGTCATCGCGGCGTTCGCGATCGCCGGTCTCGACCCGTTCGCGACGTTGTTCACGTGGGCCACCGGCATCGGCACGATCGGCGTGATCTTCTCTCAACTCGTCGCCGGTGTCGCGATCTTCGTGTTCTTTCGGCGATCCGACGTCGACAAACGCCCGTGGAACACCGTGGTGGCGCCGATCCTCGCGATCGTCGGGCTGGCCGCCTTCTTCATCCTGACGCTGAACAGCCTCGACGTGCTGCTGGGTGTGCAGGGCGCCACGGCGGTGCTGATGCTCTCGCTGGTGTTCCTCGCACTGCTGGCCGGCATGGGCTACGGGGTGTACCTGCGGGTGTTCGTTCCGGCGAAGTACGACCTGGTCGGCAAGGCGCTCAACGAACGCGACCTCGACGAACCGGCACCCGAAGCGGTCTGACCGAGGTTCTCGTTCGGCAGGCACGGCTGCCCGTCGTTAGGTACGTTTGTTCCTATCGATACGTACAAACGTTCCTAACCGGAGGGCCGTCATGACTTCGACTTCCCGGCGTCCGCGCCGCCATGACCCCGACAGAAAGGAGCGCATCGTGGAGTCCGCGCTGACCGTGCTGGCCCGCGCCGGCGTTGCCGGTATCACCCACCGCGCCATCGCCGAGGCGGCCGACGTTCCGCTGGGCTCCATCACCTATCACTTCGCCACGCTCGACGACATCGTCCATCTGGCGTTCAAGACCCACGTCGAACGGCTGGCGACCCGGTTCGAGGATCGCCTGTCGGCCTGCGAGCCGGGTGAAGACCTGATCGAGTGCATCGTGCTCGCGGTCACCGACGATCTGGCCGCCCACCCCGAGGAACTCGCCGTGACCTACGAACTGTACGGCGACGCCGTGCGCAGGTCGGTCACCAAGCGCATCACCCAGGAGTGGATGGAGCGAGCGGAGGACGCATTGGCCCAGCACTTCGATCGCGCCACCGCTCGCCTTCTCGACGTCGTCATCGAGGGCGTGATGGTGCACATGTCCATCGCGCAGCAACCGATTCCCACCGACGCCGTGCGTGCGCTCCTGACGACGGCCGCCAACGCCGGCACCGCCGCCTCCTGAACCACCCTCCCCCACCGAAAAATTGGAGTCTCCCCCATGACCTTTCACCGCGAGATGTTCATCGACGGACACTGGACCGCGGCCGCCGACGGCACGGTCGACCAGGTCCCTGCACCCGCGACCGGAGAGGCCTTCGCCGAGGTCGCGCACGGCAGCCCCGCCGACGTCGACCGCGCCGTGGCCGCCGCGCACGCCGCCTTCGCCGACTGGGCGCGCACACCGGTCGGCGAACGGGCCCGCGCTTTCCTCAAGCTCGCCGACCGCGTCGAGGAGGATCACCGCACCCTTGCCGAGATCGAGTCGCGCAACGTGGGCAAGCCCATCGGCCTGGCGCTGGAGGAGATGGAGATGATCCCCGATCACCTCCGATTCTTCGCCGGCGGCGCCCGCACCATGGAAGGCCGGGCGGCGGCGGAGTTCGTCCGCGGCAAGACCAGCATCATCCGGCGCGACCCGCTCGGAGTGGTCGGCTCGGTGGCACCGTGGAACTACCCGCTGCTGATGGCGATCTGGAAGATCTCACCGGCCCTGCTGGCCGGTAACACGTTGGTGCTCAAACCGTCCGAGCACACACCGTTCTCGGTGCTGCGGCTCGCCGAACTGGCCCAGGACCTGTTTCCGCCGGGTGTGCTGAACGTGGTCACCGGCGACGGCTTCGATGTCGGTGCGCGACTGGTCGCCCACCCGCTGGTCCGGATGTCATCGCTGACCGGGTCGGTCGACACCGGACGGGCGCTGATGCGGGCCTCGGCCGATTCCAACCTCAAGCGCCTGCACCTCGAACTCGGCGGCAAGGCCCCCGTGCTGGTGTACCCCGACGCCGACGTCGCACTCACCGCGGCCAAGATCATGGAGGGGGCGTTCTGCAACTCCGGCCAGGACTGCATGGCGGCGTCACGGCTCTACGTGCACGACGCCGTCCACGACGATCTGGTGTCAGAGCTCGAGAAGGCCGTCAAGGGCCTGGATCTGGGCGATCTCGCCGACGAGAACACCGCCATGGGTCCGGTGATCACCGCCGAGCACCGCGATCGGGTCGAGGGCTTCGTCTCCCGCGCCAAGGCCACCGGCCACACCGAGCTGATCCAGGGCGCCAACCCCGGCATCGGGTTCTACACCGCCCCCACCGTGGTGGTCGGCGCCCGGCAGGGCGACGAGATCGTGCGCACCGAGGTCTTCGGCCCGGTCACGTCCGTCACCCGGTTCGGTGACGGCGACGACGTCATCAGCTGGGCCAACGACACCGAATACGGTTTGGCTGCTTCGGTGTTCACCCAGGACATCGGCCGCGCGATGACCGCGTCGAGCGATCTGCAGTTCGGCACGGTGTGGATCAACGACCACCTGCCCGTCACTCCGGAGATGCCGCACGGCGGCTTCAAGCAGTCCGGTAACGGCAAGGACATGAGCGTGTACGCCCTCGAGGAGTACACCGAGATCAAGCACGTGATGATCAATCGCGAGAGTGCGTGACATGACGGTGAGTGCGATCAACACCTTCCGGCTCCGGCCGGGGGTCAGCGCGGCCGACTTCGAGAGGTTCTCCCGCGACCTCGACCGTCCGGTCTGCCTGGCCTTCGACGTCGTGCTCGACTTCGACGTCTACCTGTCCGACGACTCTCCCGCGAACGTCGTCGAGGTCATGACGGTGACCTCCTGGCCGGAGTGGGAAGAGGTGCGCGACGGCGCACCGGAGCTTCGCGCCGTCGTCCAACGCTTCGGCGAACTCGTCGAGCTGGACAGCGTCACCACCGTCTTGACCCGCAAATCGCCCCTGAAGCAGGAGATCTGACATGTCACCATCAACCGACTACGACGCCGTGGTCATCGGCGCCGGACACAACGGACTGGTCACCGCGAACTATCTCGCCCGGGCCGGGCAGCGGGTCCTCGTCCTCGAGGCCCGGCCCGTCGTGGGCGGCGCGTGCGTCACCGAGGAGTTGATCCCCGGGTCGAAGTGGTCCTCGTGTGCGTTCATCGCCGGACTGCTGCGTCCGGAGATCATCGCCGAGCTGGAGCTGAGCAGGTTCGGGCTGGATCTCTATCAGGGTGATGCGCTGTCCTTCAGCCTGTTTCGCGACGGAACTTCCTTCACGATGTGGAAGGAAACCGACCGCACGCTGCGCGAGATCGAGAAGCTCAACCGCAACGACGCCCGGGCCTTCCTCGACTTCGGGGTGCGACTGCAGCGGTTCGCGGGGCTGGTCACGCCGTACCTGCTGAAGCCGCCACCGGAGCGTTCCGAGGTGTTCGCGGCGTTCGAAGCCGCCGGCGAACAGACCCTGTTCGACGAGTTCACCCTGCTTTCGGTGCGCGATCTGCTGGACCGGTACTTCGAGGACGAGCGGCTCAAGAGCATGCTCACGTTCTTCGGGATGGTGTCGATCTTCGGCGGCCCGTCCTCTCCCGGCACCGCCTACACCTACGGGCATCACTCCTGGGGCGAGTTCAACGGCAACTTCGGTCAATTCGGTATGGCACGCGGCGGGATGGGTGCCATCACCGAGGCGCTGGCCGCTGGAGCGCGCCACCACGGCGCCACCATCCGTACCTCGGCTCAGGTCGACAAGGTCATCGTCGAGCGTGGGGTGGCCACCGGTGTCCTGCTGCGGGACGGTTCGACGATCACGGCGACCCGGGTGATCTCGAACGCCGACCCGAAGCGGTCGTTGCTGGGTCTGGTACCGCCCGGCGTGCTGTCCCCGGAGGTCGTCCGCAACGTCGAGAACATCGACACGCGGGGTTCGATGGCCAGGATTCACCTGCTCATCGACGAACTGCCGCAATACCTTCCGTTCGACGACGCGACGGCAGGCCCCCAGCACCACGGTCACCAGCTGCTCGGCCCCAGCAGGGAGGCGTTCGAGGAAGCCTACGAAGCGCAGCGGCGCGGAACGTTCCCCAGCACCTTCGTCATCGAGGCCGTCACCCAGTCCGTCACCGACGACTCACTGGCCCCGGCGGGCCTGCACACCATGACGCTGGGCATCCAGCAGCTGCCCTCCGAACTGACCGGCACCACCTGGGCGGCCGAGAAGGAGAAGTGGGCCGACCTGGTTCTCGAGGACCTCTTCACCTACGCGCCCAACCTGCGCGAGCACATCCTCGACCGCGTGGTCATCACCCCCGACGACCTGCACAACGAGTACCTGATCACCGACGGCAACATCTTCCACGGCTCGATGATGCTCGATCAGCTCTTCGGCGCCCGCCCCCTGCCCGAGCTGGCCCACTACCGCACGCCGGTGCGCAACTACTACCTCTGCGGGTCGGGAACCCATCCCGGCGGTGGTGTCATGGGCGCCAACGGACACAACGCCGCCAAGGTCGTGCTCTCGGACGCCGCGGGGGTTCCGGCGAGCACCCCCTCCCGGACGCAGGCCCGCAGGCAACCGTGGCAGCAGCGCATGGTGGGGACGCTGATGTCCACCAGACTCGGGCGGCGGGTGAGCTATCAGGCAGCGCGGCAACCGGCGCTGCGCCGGATCACCGCGTACGCCGCCCGAGTCCGATGAGCACACCGGCTGGCGGCCTGCGAAGCGCCAAATGGTTCGCCGGACAGAGCGTTCCGGGATTCGTCCATCGATCGGCCATGCGCGCCTCGGGATTCTCGCGCATGGCGTTCGAGGGCAAGCCGATCGTCGGGATCTGCAACTCGTGGTCCGAAGTCGTCAACTGCAACATGCACTTTCGCGGTCTGGCCGATGCGGTGCGCCGCGGCGTCCTCGCGGCGGGCGGCCTTCCTCTGGAATTCCCGACCATCTCGCTGGGCGAGCAGTTGATGAAGCCGACCACGATGCTGTTCCGCAATCTGATGGCGATGGACGTCGAGGAGTGCATCCGCGCCTACCCGTTCGACGCTGTCGTCCTCCTCGGCGGCTGCGACAAGACGGTGCCGGCGCAGCTGATGGGCGCGGCCAGCGCGGATGTCCCGGCGATCGTCCTCACCGGTGGCCCCGCCGCACCCGCGGTGTTCGACGGTAAGCAGTTGGGGGTGGGGACGGACCTGTGGGAGTACACCGATGCGGTCCGGGCGGGCCGGATGTCGATGGCGGACTACGAACGGCTGGAAGCCGCAGCCGGCCCGTCGCGGGGACACTGCCCGGAGATGGGCACGGCGTCCACGATGGCCACGCTGGTCGAAGGGCTCGGTATGACGCTGCCCGGATCCGCGGCGGTGCCGGCGATGGACTCCCGTCGCCTCCAGGTCGCCGAGGAGTGCGGGGCCCGCGCGGTCGGGTTGGCCACCGAGGGGTTGCGCCCGTCGCAGATCCTGACGGCCGAGGCGTTCGACAACGCCATCACCCTGATGCTCGCGGTGGGCGGTTCGACGAACGCCATCGTGCACCTCTTGGCGATCGCGGGACGCGTCGGCGTGCCGCTGAGCCTCGACCGGTTCGGTGAACTGTCCGCCCGCACACCGTTGATGGTCAACGTGCGGCCCGCCGGCGCGCACCTGGTCGAGCAGGTATTCCATGCCGGTGGGATACCGGCGGTGATGAAAGCTGTTGCTCCGCTGCTGCACACCGGAGCAATCACCGTCACGGGAAAGTCCGTCGCCGACAATCTCCCGAGCGCCACCGCGACCGAGACGTCGGTGATCGCCGCGCTGGACAGCCCGTTCCAGCCGCCGAACGGGCTGGCTGTTCTGCGCGGAAACCTCGCACCCGGCGGCGCGGTGCTCAAATCCAGTGCCGCAAGCCCTCATCTGCTCGTCCACCGCGGCCCCGCAGTGGTGTTCGAGAACATGCGGGATCTCCTGGAGCGGTTCGACGATCCCGATCTCGACGTGACCGCCGACTCCGTGCTGGTGCTGCGCTCGGCAGGGCCCCGTGGCGGTCCGGGAATGCCCGAGTGGGGTCAGCTTCCCATTCCGAGCAAGTTGCTCAGGCAGGGCGTCACCGACATGGTGCGGGTGTCCGACGCCCGGATGAGCGGAACGGCCTACGGCACCTGCGTCCTGCACGTCAGTCCGGAATCGGCGGCCGGGGGTCCCCTGGCTCTGGTGCGCGACGGGGACGTCATCGTGCTCGACGCACACGCCGGCACCCTGGACGTCGAGGTGACCGACAGCGAGCTGGAGCAGCGCCGAAGCGCACTCACCGTGTCGCAGGAACATCCGCCCCGCGGTTACACCGCGATGTATGTCGACCATGTGCTGCAGGCCGACCGGGGCTGCGACTTCGATTTTCTGGTCGGGCGGTCACAGCATCCTGAGCAGGAACCGGACGCGATTTTCGACGGCTGGGTCGGCGGCTGGTAGGAGCTGACCCGGCATACGACGAGGGCGCCCGCTGTCGCGAGCGCCCTCGTCGGTTCTCGATCAGGGGTGGACGGTGGTGTCCACGTGCGGCACCCTCACCGTCGGGAACAGCTGATGGATCCACGGGTAGTCGTTGTTGTAGCCGTACCCGTAGCCGTCGTGCCCGTAGCCGTAGCCGCCGAACCCGAATCCGGTCTGGTCGGCCTGCGCCGGACCGGCGAAGCCGATCACCGCCGCGGACAGTGCACCGGCCACCAGACTCATCAAGCCGATTTTCTTCATCGATCTCGCCTCTTCCGTTTCCCTCAGGCGGTGATGCCGCCTATGCAGGGTGGAACAGGGAGGAGGGCGATTTGATTCCGCTGGCTCCGGGCCGCGCTTTACCGAACAGATAGCCCTGACCCAGCTCACACCCCCACTCGAGCAGAAGGTCGCGCTGGTCCTGACGTTCGATGCCCTCGGCGATGACTGTCATCCCCAGGCTGGTGCCGAGGCCCACGATCGCCTTCGAGATCGCGGCGCTGCGGACGTCGGCCGGCAAGCCTGCGATGAACTGCCGGCTGATCTTGAGCATGTCGACCGGCAGATCGGCGATCTTCACCAAACCGCTGAAGCCGGTGCCGACGTCGTCGATGGCGATGCGAATACCGAGTTGCCGCAACATGTTCAGATCGTCACCGAGGGAAGCGGCGACCCGACCGGCGTGCGTCTCGGTGAGTTCGAGGACGAGTCGATGAGGATCCAGTCCGCTGACGTCGAGCGCGTTGAGGACGTCGGCACGCAGGTCGCCCACCTCCAGTTGCCGGCCGGAGACATTGACGTGCACGGCGGAACGCTCCGCAGGACCGGTCCACATCCGCGCCTGCCGGCATGCCTCGTTCAACACGCCCCGCCCGATGGCCGGCATGAACCGGGACGCTTCCGCGATGCTCAGGAATTCGTCGGGGCCCAGCAGGCCCCGCTCAGGGTGCTGCCAGCGCAGCAGTGCCTCCGCGGCGACGCATTCGCCGGTGCGCAGATCCACGATCGGCTGAAAGTGGACCGCGAACTCGTGCAGCTCCAGTGCCCTGCCCAATTCGGGCGTCAGCTGCATCTCGCGCAGCAGCGCGGCCTCCTCGGCGGGTCCGCTGCCCACCGTCACGCAGTCCTTGCCGCTGCGCTTGGCGAAGTACATCAGCTTGTCCGCTCGCTGCAGCAGCGTTTCGCTCTGGCACCCCGGCTGCGAGATCACCACGCCGGCGCTGACAGAAAGCTGGTCGTACATCCGCCCGGGTCCGAGCCGCACGGGCCGACGCATCTCGGTGCGGATCCTCTCGGCGGCGCTGCGCAGGGATGCGACATCGGCGTCGCGCGGGCAGAGCACCGCGAACTCGTCCCCGCCCAGTCGCGCCGCCGTGTCATGCGGTCCTATCGACGATTTGAGCCTGTCGCCGACCACCTTGAGCACCTCGTCGCCCTGCGCGTGTCCCCAGGTGTCGTTCACGGTCTTGAATCCGTCGAGATCGAGGAAGATCAGTCCGACACTGTCGGAGCCTGTCCGCTCCGCGTCGGCCAGCGCTTTGTCGATGCGGCCCATGAAGAGGGCCCGGTTCGCCAGCCCGGTCAGCGGATCGTGCGAGGCCAGGTAGTGCAGTTCGTCTTCGACCCGCTTGCGCGCGGTGATGTCCTCCACCAAGCAGATCCCGTAGGGTTCCGACCCGCGCGGCGCGACGACGGACGCGGACACCAGCCCCCAGACCGTGCCGCCGTCGGCACGCCGGAACGAGGTCTCGGCGTCGAACGTCTGACCCACTCTCAGGCTCAGCAATTGTTCCAATGTCGTTGTCTCCGAACGGCTTTTGAGCCCGTCCAGTTCCGTCACCGTCAGTTGCAGCACGTCGTCGGGCCGGCGCCCGAGAACGTCGGCCATGGCCTGGTTGCAGCGGGTGATCCGGCCGAAGCGCTCCGGGGTGACGTCGAACATGAACATGCCCATGGGGGCGGTGTCGAACGCCAGCCGGAAGCGCTCTTCGCTCTCGGCCAGCGCTTGTTCGGCCGCTTTCTGTTCGGTGATGTCGGTGGCGACGCCGATGTAGCCCACGCAGCGACCGTCCTGATCGGTCATCTGCGAGATGGCCAGACTCACGGCCACGTGCGTCCCGTCCCGGCGCACGTATGTCCACTCCCGCACGTCGGCCGAATCGGGTCCGACACCGTGGACGAAGACGTCAAAGCCCGCGGCGCTTCCTGTCTCCGCCGCCCTGGCCTCCACCTCCGGCAGGTAGTGGAATTCGAGCGGCATCCGGCCGATCATCTCCGCCGCGGTCCAGCCGAGCAGACGCTCTGCGCCGTTGTTGAACACCGTGATGCGTCCGGCCGGGTCGGTGCCGATGATGGCCTGCTCGGATGCAGCCTGCAGAACGCCGGCGAACAGGTCGCGGGCCTCGCGCAACTGCTGTGCGTGGGTGCGTTCCTCGGTGACATCGCGGAAGGCGACGACGCGGAACGGCGACTGCCGGGCCAGCGGCGCCGTCGTCAGCTCGATGACCCGCGAGTGCTCGGCCTCGACCATCACATCGCGCCGCGCGCCGGGCGCGGGCACCTCCGCGAGGTCGCGTGAGGCGGTGACGACGTCGCCGACGAGGCCGGAGTCGGAGGCGCGGGCGTTCTGCAGCACGACCTCGCCGGTGGCGTCGATGAGGATCACGCTGTCGTGGATGCTGTCGAGGACTGCGGCGAGGAGCTGGGAGTCACGGTCCGCGGCGTCGCGGGCGAGTTCGAGTTCGTCGATGAGACGGGCCCGGGAGTCCCGGTAGAGCGCGAGGGCCAGCACGATGACGGTCAGGCTGATGACCATCGCCTGCGCCAGCAACGCGCGGATCTGCATGTCGGGCACGATGAACGTGCCTCTGCCGACGAGCGTGGCGCAGATGATCCAGATGCCGGCTGCGGTGACGAAGAAAGTGCTGATCGTCGTGCTGTATCGCAGCGCGAGCCACATCGCCGGCACCAGGACCAGGAACGCCATCGGCACACCCGTGTTCAGCCAGAAGGCCCAGACGAACACGCCCACGACGCTGCCGCCGACCGCCACCGCCTCCAGGACCGCGAACGGCGTGAGGCGGGGACGCTCGAACGTCACATCGTGCAACCTCAGCCAGATGGCCACCCCGAGCAGTGCCGAGGCGCCGTTACGCACGGCGAAGAGTGCGAACGTCTCTACCGCGGGATCGCCGTCGACCACCGTGAAATAGCCGGCCGCGAGAAACGCGCCGCAGCAGTTACCGACGACCACCGCGGCGATGAGATGCGCGAGATCGGCGGGATCGCGCAACACCACCTCGCGCCGACCGTAGGTCAGAACCCGCACCGTGACGACGGCCAGCACCACGTTGACCAGGACGAACCACGCGGCGAGCGGGACGGCCGCGCCGGTGTACAAGTTCACGCCGAAAGTCAGCCCGGTGAGCAGCAGGAAATGGGCCGCGCGTTCACGCCGTCCGCATCGATACGCGGCGAGAAGCCAGATGGTGGACACGGCCGCCGCCGGCCACACCAGCGCGATCTCACCGCCCCCCAGCCGGGTTGCCCGTCCCACCAAGATGGCCAGTGCATACGCGATCGGAAAGGCGACGAAGTACGTCGCTGAGCGAACAATCCGACCCATTGCGCCACCCTTTGCTTGAGCGTCAATATCAGAATGCCCGTCGAGGACGGCTCCCGCTCGCAAAAAGACGGATCGCGCCATTGCGCTATGTCATCGTCACGCCGCTTCAGCGCGCAGGTTCGAGCGCGACCGATCGCGCCCGGGGGTCCAGTCGGCGGTAGGGATCCGTCCTGCGGAGTTCGCCGAGGTCGGCGAGCGCGCGCTCGAGTGCCTGCTGCGTACGCCGCTTGACGGTCGTCACCCACTCGTGCGGGTCGGCGCCCTGGGGCGCCACGGTGTCGATCGGGGCAGCGAACCGCAGATACATCCGCTGCGGCCGCGGGATCATCGTCGGCCCGATCCCCCGCAGCAACGGCATCGCGGTGTCTGTGCGGCCCGTCATCCGGCGTGACACCGCGCCGGTGAGCCGCCCCCAGGCGCTGTCGCGGGCAACCAGGCTGCGGTAGATCTCGTCGCCTCCCAGCAGCGCCGCGGGCACGATCGGGTAGGCGTGCTCGATCGCGAGCCGGGCGAAGCCGGCCCGGCCCTCCCACAGCAGCGTGTTCTGCTCACCCTTGAACTTCGAGATCTCCCGTGCCCCGCCGGGGAACACGAGGATCGGCTCGTCGCGGCGCATCAACTCCCGAGCCGTCTCCGGGCTTCCCACGACGCCCCCGGCGGCGGCGAGAAGATCTCCGGACAGGCCGCGCATCCGGCCCATCTGGCGGTCCACCAGTGGCCGCACCAGCACGCCCAGCGAGCGACGCACGAGGTAGGGAACCAGAAACGATTCGACGCCGGCCTGAGTGTGGTTGCCGACGACCAGGAACCGACCGTCCCGCGGGAGGTGCTCCAACCCGTCGACGTACGGGCGGGTCGCATCGACCAGCGGTCCAGCCCGGTCGGCGGTGAATTCGAGGGCGCGCCGCAGCGAACGCACCCGGGCGGTCTCGCGGGCGACAGTGGGCTTCATCGGTGCGGCTCCGGTCAGCAGGGAACCCGGCCCATCGTACCGACGCCGCGAGGCCGCGCTTGACCGTCGTGTCACTCAGTGACACAGTGGAGTTGTCACTAAGTGACAGGAGGTTTCCATCATCGCCACCCCGGCTCAGCGCATCTCGAGCGACGAGAAGCAGGCGCACGCACGGCTGACGGTGTCGCGGCTCGCGTGCGCCCTGTTCTGGGAACGGGGTGTGTCCAACACCAGCGGTGACGACATCGCTTCGGCTGCAGGACTTTCCACGCGGACGATCTGGCGTTACTTCCGCACCAAGGAGAGCTGCGTGGAACCGGTGCTGGCCCTGTCGGTCCAGCGCTTCCTGAAGCTGGCCTCCGAGTGGCCGGCCGAGCTGTCCCTCGCCGAACACATGGCCGTCTACACCGCGGCGCACCCGCTGACCGATCAGGAGCTCGCCGACGAGATCAGCGCCCTGCGCATCGCCACGCTGTCGGTCAGCGAACCCGCGCTGCGCACGGCATACCTGATGGTGCACGACGAGATGGAGCGCGGCTTCATCCCCGTGCTCGCCGCGCGCCTGCGCCTTCCGGAGGACGATCTCACCGTCCGACTCAGCGCCGCCGCCGTCACCGCGGCGTTCCGGGTGGTCGACGAGGACGTCGGCCGCAGGGCCATTCTCGAGAAGGAGAAGGTCACCCAGCAGGAAGCCCTGGCACTGGTCGACCGCGCGATCAGGGACGCCACCAACGGCCGCCTCGGAGGTCCTGTGCCCTCCTGACCATCGAAAACCCCAGTGTCACAAACCCATAGGAGACAACCCGCCGACGAGCATCGTGCCGGTGGCCGGATCCGTCACGCCCGCAACACGTCAAGAGAGGACGCACCGTGGCTCTGCCCGATCTCATTCCCGTCGAGGATTTCTTCAGCCCGCCCACGCGCGCGGCGGCGACGATCTCCCCCGACGGCACGACGCTCGCCTTCCTCGCGCCGTGGAAGAACCGCCTCAACGTCTGGGTGCAGAGCCTGGAATCCGATGCGGCAGAGCCCCGCTGCGTGACCGCCGATGACCATCGCAGCGTCTTCCACTACGAATGGACCGACGATCCCCGGTGGCTGATCTACCTTCAGGACGCCGACGGCGACGAGAACTGGCACATCCACCGCGTCGACCTCGAGGATCCCGAGGCCCCCGCCGTCGACCTCACGCCGTTTCCCGGCGCCATGGCCCTGGCCTTGGGGGAGGTGAAGAACGGCAGGACGACGATCATGCTCAACAACCGACATCCCGCGGCGCTCGACGTGCACGAGCTCGACATCGTCACCGGCGAACTCACCCTGATCGCGGAGAACCCCGGGTCCGTCTTCACCTGGCTCCGCAGCGACGACGGTGACCTGTTCGCCACCTCGTTGACCGCGGGCGGGGATCTGGAGCTGTCCCGGTGGGACACGGCGAGCGCAACCCTGCAGCGGATCACCACGTTCGACGGGCGCGACTACCCCATGGGCATTCATCCGATGGTGCCCACGCCCGACGGCACGGGGATGTGGATGGGATCCTTCCGCGACACCGACCGCATGGGTCTGGTGCGCGTCGACCTGCGCACCGGGGAGCAGACCGACGTCGACAGTCACCCCGATTTCGATCTCGATCCGCGCGCGATCGTCAGCCCCTTCTTGCCGCAGCCCCTGATCCAGCACCGGCGCACCGGCGAGCTGCTGGGTGTGCGGTATCTCGGCGAGCGGCAGGTGATTCACGCGCTCGATCGTGAATTCGCCGAGGTGCTGGACAATCTGGGCCGGCTGTCCGACGGGGACATCAGCCGGCTGTCGTCTGACCGCGATGGGCGGCGCTGGGTCGTCGGCTTCAACCACGACCGCGATCCCGGGCTCACCTACCTCTACGACCACCAGACCGGAGAGAGCCGGCTGCTGTTCCGTCCGCTTCCGCACCTGGATCCCGAGCAGCTGGCCCCGATGCAACCTGTCACCATCCCCGCGCGGGACGGCTTGGCGCTGCCCTCGTACCTGACGCTGCCCCCGGGCCTGGAGCCGACGAACCTGCCGCTGGTGCTCGTGGTGCACGGCGGACCGTGGTACCGCGACGGCTGGACGTTCGACGCCGGCGTGCAGATGCTGGCCAACCGGGGATATGCGGTGCTGCAGGTCAACTTTCGCGGGTCGACGGGCTTCGGCAAGGCCTTCACCAAGGCGGCGATCGGCGAGTTCGCGGGCGCGATGCACGACGACCTGATCGACGGAGTGAACTGGGCGGTCGAGCAGGGGTATGCCGACCGCGACCGCGTCGCCATCTTCGGCGGGTCCTACGGCGGGTACGCGGCGCTGGTCGGTGTGACGTTCACCCCGGACGTCTTCGCCGCGGCCGTCGACTACGTCGGCATCTCCGATCTGGCGAACTTCATGCGGACCCTGCCGCCGATCGCCCGTCCGCACCTGGCCAACAACTGGCACACCTACGTGGGGGACCCCGACGATCCCGATCAGTTGGCCGACATGATGGCCCGCTCACCGATCACTCGGGTGGACCGGATCCGCACACCGCTGATGGTCATCCAGGGGGCCAACGATGTACGCGTCGTGCAGGCGGAATCGGACAATCTCGTCGCCGCCCTGCGTGCCCGCGGCGTGGACGTCGAGTACCTGATCCAATCCGAGGAGGGGCACGGTGCCGTCAACCCCGAGACCGTGATCGAGATGTACTCCGCCGTCGCCCGCTTCCTGGCGCGGCATCTCGGAGGCCGGGAATGACAGGGTGATGGGACCGTCGTGAGCGAATGTATGGCGCTCACCTGCCTGCTCGGGCACAATCCGCTCGCAGTCGTCGAGCGAGGAGAACGTCTTGGGCACCTACAACACCGCGATGCAGAAGGCTTTCCTGGCGGGCTCCGACAGTGACGTCCACGGGCTGATCTCCAAGCGCACCGTCGAACTCGACGGGGTGGCCGTCACGCAGGTGACGTTCGGCGTCGGTGCGCGGTGGTCGAACGACCTGAAGTCCTACGCCGGCACGGAACTGTGCGAGCTACCGCACGTCGCCTATGTGGTGTCCGGCACGTTGGCTGTTCGGATGGCCGATGGCGCCGAGGAGACGTTCCCGGCCGGTCACGTGATGTTGTTGCCGCCCGGCCACGACGCGTGGACCGTCGGCGACGAACCCTGTGTCTTCATCGAGTTCTCCCGCGGCAACGACTATTACGCGCACTAGTCGCGCGGCCACACGATCATGGGCACCGGTAGTGCCCTCATGATCTTGCCGGCCGAGTGGCCGAGGAACAGCCTCCGGGGCTGGGCGAGACGGCTCGAGCCGATCATCACGATCTCGCTGTCCTGGAAGTCCAGGCCCTCCACCGCGTGTTCGAGCGAATCTCCGTGGCCTACAACGCTTGTCACCGGAACCTCGGCCGGCAGCCCGGTTCTCGCCTTGTCGACGAGCGCCGCCGCGTGCTGCTCTGCCAGATGGGTCCACTCCCGGCGCCGCTCCTCGCCGACGGCCACCAGCGACATCAACCGCAGCGGAACCTTCCATTCGCCCGCCAGGCGGACCGCGTTGTCGAACAGGACCTCGTTGCCGGGTCGCGTCCCTACCGCACAGGTGATCCGGGTGACGCCGGGTTGGGCCCGGTAGTCCGCCGGAGCGAGGGCCACCGGCACCGCCGACGCGTGCAGCAGAGCGTCGGCCAGGCTGCCCAGCCCGAAGCGCCCGCTGCGCACACGGTGGTAGGTGCCGATGACGATCAGGGCGGCCTCGCCGAGTTCGGGATCGACGGCCGAGTCCAGCAGGCCCTGGGTGATGGAGTCCGCCCTGCGCAGGTGCGCCTCCGCCCGCACGTCCTCGGGCACCCGGGACAGACCGTCCTGCAGCCATTCCCGGCCCTGCTCTTCGACTTCGGCGTTGAACGCCTGGTCGGGCGAGTACCGGTGGAAGGTCGGGGCGTCGCTGGGCAGCACCGAGACGAGATCGAGCGTCGCACCCGAGGACCGGGCGAGGGTGGCCGCGAGGTTCACCCCGTCCACACCGCGCTGGCGCGGCCCGTACCCGACGACATACCGCATGGGTCGTGACGCTACACCGCTGAGACGCCGCAAAAGGGCAAGTGTGGCGACGTTCTTGTGGTAAGCCCCGTGAGTACGTTTCGGCACGAGCGAGATGGCGGTATCACGATGACGCAAGCTGCCTCGGGATCGACGCAAAAGACGACGCTGGCCCGCACGCTGGGGCTCTGGGCGATCGTCGGTCTCGGCCTCGGGTACATGACCCCGACCGTCGTGTTCGACACCTTCGGCATCGTGTCTGCCGAGACCGGCAACGTCGTGCCCACCGCCTACATCTTCGCGCTCGTGGTGATGACGTTCACGGCCGTGAGCTACGGCAGGATGACGCAGGTCTTCCCCTCCGCTGGTTCGGCGTACACCTACACCTCAGAAACCATCAACCCGAGTTTCGGCTTCTTGATCGGCTGGGCGGCGCTGCTCGATTACCTTCTGCTCCCCCTGGTGAACGCCCTCATCATCCGCAGCTACTTGTACTCGTTCTTCCCCTCGGCACCCCAGTGGCTCTGGGTCGTCGTCTACGTCGCGGCGATCACCGCGATGTGCCTGTTCAGCATGACCAACACCTCGCGGGTGAACATGCTGCTCGTGGTGTTCGAGGTGGTGCTGATCGGGGTGTTCCTGATCCTGGCCGGCAAGTCGCTGATGGACGGGATGGGCAACGGCACCCTGTTCTCGACCGAGCCGCTGTGGCATGAGGGCGTGCATCTGAACCTGGTCATCACCGGGGCGACGATCGTCGCGTTCTCGTTCATCGGCTTCGACGCGATCACGATGTACACCGAGGAGGCCAAGGACTCCTCGACGGTGCCGAAGGCGATTCTGCTGGCCCTGATGATCGGCGGCGCGATCTTCTTCGTCTCCGCGTTCTTCACGCAGTCGCTCTTCCCCGACGTCTCGAACTTCAGCCAGGAGTCGCTGGAGAACAGCGCGCTGCCGGAGATCGCCTACAACGTCGGCGGGCATCTGTTCAAGATCCTGCTCACCTCGGCCGCGTTCGCTGCCACAGTGGCCTCCAGCCTCGCCTCGCACGCGTCGGTCTCCCGGCTGCTCTACGTGATGGGACGCAACGGCCGGGGGCCGATCGGGCGGTTCTTCGGTTACCTGCACCCCAGCTTCCAGACGCCGTCGTACGCGATCATCTTCGTCGGGCTCGTGTCGTTGCTGGCGATCGGATTCAACCTGGACTTCGTGGCCTCGTTGATCAACTTCGGAGCACTGATCGCGTTCACGATGGTGAATCTCACCGTGATCGTCTATTTCGCCTACCGGCGCCGTGAGGTGCACGGAGCGCGTCAGATCCTGCGCAATATCGTGCTGCCGGGGCTCGGGGTCATGTTCACCGTCTTGCTGTGGCTCTACCTGTCGGCCGAGTCGACCCGGTACGGGATCATCTGGTTCGTCATCGGAATCGTGGTGTTGCTGTGGCTGACCCGCTTCTTCCGCCGGCCCCTGACCCTCAACATGGGCGAGCCGGAGTAGGCGTCAGGCCTGCGATCGAAGCCGGCACACAAGTGTCGGCCGGCGACCTAGACTCGCTGCGAACAGAGTCGACAGAGGCGCCAACGCACGACAACGAGGAGCGAATCGAAGATGAGCACGTCCCTGTACGCGGTAGTCGACCCGTCCACCGGGGAGCTGGTCAAGGAGTACCCGACCGCCACCGACGAGCAGATCGAGCAGGCGATCGCGGCGGCCGACAAGGCCCACCGCGAGTGGTCCCGCAGCACGTCGGTCGCCGATCGGGCAGCGCTGATCCGTCGGGTCGCCGAGCTGCACGAGGAGCGCAAGGAGGAGCTGGCCCGGATCATCCAACGCGAGATGGGCAAGCCGCTCGACCAGTCGATCGGTGAGGTGGAGTTCAGCGCGGCGATCTACACCTTCTACGCCGACAACGCCGAGAAGTTCCTCGCCGACGAACCCATCGACCTTCTCGATGGCGAGGGCTCGGCAGTGGTGCGCCGCAGCTCGGTCGGCGTGCTGCTGGGCATCATGCCGTGGAACTACCCCTACTACCAGGTCGCCCGCTTCGCGGGTCCGAACCTGGTCATCGGCAACACCATCGTGCTCAAGCACGCGCCGCAATGCCCGGAGTCGGCGGAGGCTCTGCAGAAGATCTTCACCGACGCCGGCTACCCCGAGGGCGCCTACGTCAACGTCTACGCAACCAACGAGCAGATCGCCACGGCGATCGCCGACCCCCGCGTCCAGGGCGTGTCGCTGACCGGCTCCGAGCGGGCGGGGGCGGCCGTGGCCGAGATCGCGGGCCGGAACCTCAAGAAGGTGGTGCTCGAGCTCGGCGGCTCGGATCCGTTCATCGTGCTGTCGACCGACGACCTCGACGCCACGGTGGAGGCCGCCGTCGACGGCCGCTTCGAGAACACCGGTCAGGCGTGCAACGCCGCCAAGCGCATCATCGTCGCCCAGGACGTGTACGACGAGTTCCTCGACAAGTTCACCAAGAAGGTGCTGGAGAAGGCCGACGGTCTGGCGCCGCTGTCGTCGGTCGCGGCCGCCGAGCGGCTCGAGGAGCAGGTGCAGCGCGCGGTGTCCTCGGGTGCACACCTGATCAGCGAGGGCCAGCGCAACGGCGCGCACTACCCGCCGGCCGTGCTGACCGACGTGCCCGCCGACTACCGCGAGGAGCTGTTCGGTCCGGTGGCGTCGGTCTACAAGGTGGCCGACGAGGACGAGGCCGTCGCCGTCGCCAACGACACCCCGTTCGGGCTGGGGTCCTACGTGTTCACCACGGACACCGAACAGGCCAAGCGCGTCGCCGACAAGATCGAGGCGGGCATGGTCTTCGTCAACGCGGTGGGAGCCGAAGGTGCGGAGCTGCCGTTCGGCGGCGTGAAGCGCTCAGGCTTCGGTCGCGAGCTCGGCCGGTTCGGCATGGACGAGTTCGTCAACAAGAAGCTGATCCGCATCGCCGGCTGACGCGAGGGCGGGCGCCGGCGTTCAACCGCGCCGGCCCCGCTCCAGGATCCGGTCGCGCACCCGGGTGGGCACGGCCAACCCGACGGCCATCGCGACGACGGTCAGCAGGGCGGTGGAGCCGTTGGTCGCGACCTCGAGCAGGGTCTGTGCGCCTGCACCTGCGGCGAGTTCGGCGACTCCGGTGACGGTCCGGAAGACGTACATGCCGGGCACCAGAGCCACCACCGACGCGAAACCCACTGCGGCGAAAGGCATGTGTCGCAGGTACGCCATCGGGGTGAGAACCGCGCCCGTCAGCAGACACGCCAGCAGCGCCGCCACCGGCAGACTCGCATGCCAGCTGTCGATCGCCCACCAGTGCAGCGCATGCGCGGCCATGCCGACGGCGATCGGCCAGCCGAGCAGGCGGTACGGCATCGAGAAGAACACCGGGTAGCAGGCCGCGGCGACGCCCGCGGCGAGGACGTCGACCGCGAACGGGACCGCGGCCGGTGGTGACGTCAACGGCAGCGGTTGCCCACCCGGCCACAGGCCGACCATCAGGCCAATCGCGATGGTCGCCAGCACGAGCAGCGCATAACTGAGCCGCGCGACCGCCAGCGTCATTCGCGCCGCGAGCAGATCCATTGCGCCGATGAGGATCTGCGGACCGGGCACCAGCACCATCGCCGGGCACACGGCGATCAGTCCCGCGGCGGACTGCAGACCGATCACACCGCCGACGGTCCCGGCTGCCCCCGCGATCACCGCGGCCACGAACGTCTGGAGCAGCGGGTCCGCGCCGAGCCTCGCCAGCCCGCGGCGCAGCGCGCCACCCAGCGCCGCCGCCGCGGCGATCAGTCCGACGACCCGGATGTCGTTGGCGCCGAACACGACCGCCAGGGCGGCCGCGCCCACCCCGCACGCCGCGACGAACGCAAGGGTCGAGGACGGCGCGAGGCGCTCGGCCGTATCGATGACGTGCTCGATGTCGTCGCGCTGCACGGGACGGCGGCCGGCGTCATCCACCGCCCGCATCACGGTGGCCACCCGGCGCATGTTGACGCCGATCGGACGCGTCTGCCCGATCAGCGCGTTCGCGCCTCCCGCGCGGGGTTCGTAGACGGTCACCGACGCCCATCCTGGAATCACGACGGCGGGCTGCCCCAGCCCTCGCGAGAGTCGTTGCACCGCTTGCACGGTCATGCTCGTCGACTGCCCGCTGTCGTGGAGCAGCTGCGCTGCGTGCAGGATGGTGCCCAACGCCCCGGTGGCGTCGGGGCGTTGGGCATGGCGCGTCATCTGAGCATTGTGCACGGCGGCAGCGGATCGCAGGCGACGGTCCGGTCGCCGTCCGCTTCTACTCGGCGGGGATGAGCAAGGTCTTGCCGTGCAGGCGACCGTTGTCGGAGGCCTCGTGCACCGCTGCGGCCTGGTCGAGGGGACGCCGGTCGGCGATCTCGATGCGCAGTGTTCCGTCGTCGACGCGGCGGACCAGTTCGGCGAGTTGGGCGGCATCGCTGCGGACGAACACCCGCTGCGTCCGGACTCCTCGCGGCGGGTTCTCCGGCCCGAACACCATGGTCCCGACATGGAAGCCGCCGTCGGCCACGGCGCCGAGAAGAGCCTGGGTCTCCTCATCGCTGGTGCTGACGAGATTGAGCACCACGTCGAAGGGTCCGCCGTCGACCTCGACCGGTGATGTCGTGAAGTCGAGGTAGCCGACGATGCGGTCGGCGCCCAGGGCGCGTAACCGCTCGGCGTCGCGGTCCTTGGCGGTGGCGGTGACGACGACGCCGGCCTGCTTGGCCAGTTGGACGGCATAGCCGCCGACCGCGCCGGAGGCACCGTTGATCAGCACCGACTGCCCGCCGGTGAGCCCGGCGACGTCGAACAGTGCTTGCCAGGCGGTCAGCGCGGGCTCGGGCAGAGCCGCGGCGTCGGCCAGGGGGACCGCCGTCGGCCCGGCTGCCAGTGACTCGGCCGGCACCAGGACGTACTCGGCGGCGGCGCCGTCGGCGTCGAGGGGCAGGAACGCCACCACGGCGTCGCCGACCGCCCAATCCTGAACGCCCGCACCGATGTCGGCGATCGTCCCGGAGACGTCGACGCCGGGGATGTGCGGGAAGCTGATCTGGTACACCTGCGCCAGGTACCCGCCGCGGATGCCGGCGTCCACCGGGTTGAACGTCGTCGCGGCGACCTTCACCACGACCTGTCCCGGCCCCGGCACGGGACGTGGAGCCTCCTCGTACCGCAGGACGTCGCTGCCCCCGTACTCGTGATAGCGCACTGCCTTCATGATGTCTCCTTCGTTAATTGCTTCGATATCGAAGCAGCTACAATCGTGGCAACTTGCTTCGATCTCGAAGCGATACCAAAGTCCAGGTGTGACGCTGGCCACAGTTCGAGCGGGACCTCCGACGGTGACGGTCAGCGCCGACCCGGAATACCGCCTCGGCGGTGCGGTGTTGCCCAGACGAACGAGGAACTTCGCAGGAGGCTGGCATGCAGATCGGAATCATCGGAGCAGGGCACATCGGTGGCACGCTGACGCGGCGGTTGCGCGAGCTGGGACACGACGTGAGGGTGTCGAACTCGCGGGCCCCCGAGACGCTCGCCGATCTCGAGAAGGAGACGGGCGCAACGGCGGTCTGGGCGAAGGACGCCGCCGCCGACGCCGACCTCGTGATCGTGAGCATCCCGCAGAAGAACGTGCCCGACCTCGCCGACGGCATCGTCGATGCGCGTAAGCCGGGAGCTCCGGTGATCGAGACCAACAACTACTACCCGCAGCAGCGCGACGGCGAGATCGCGGCGATCGAGGACGGCCAGGTCGAAAGCGCCTGGGTCGCCGAGCTCATCGGCGCTCCGGTCTACAAGGTGTTCAACGGCATCTTCTGGAAGCACCTTCTCGAGAGGGGCAAGCCCCAGGGTGCGCCGGACCGCATCGCGCTTCCCATCGCCGGCGAGGACGGCCCGGGCCGGGCACTCGTCCACGATCTGGTCGACCAGCTCGGATTCGATCCCGTCGATGCCGGGCCGATCTCCGAATCGTGGCGCCAGCAACCCGGCACCCCCTTGTACGGCAAGGACTTCGGCGCAGAGCGGACCCGCGAGGCGCTCGCCGAGGCGACGCCCGAGCGCACCTCCGACTGGAGCGCGCGGACGGCGTGATCGCTCTCTAGGCTTGCGGAACCTCGATGTCGGAGAACAGCACACGGACTCCGCCGGTCGAGAGCCGCCCCATCGCTTCGAAGAACCGCCCCGCCTCGGGAGACGTCACGGCCTCACTGGCCGATGCGTAGTCGGGATAGTAGAGATCGATCATGCGGTAGGCGGGTGTGGGGCTGCCGTCCTCTTTGGGCCAGACCTTGGACGCCTCGAACCTGATGTGACCGGGAAACGACCGGGCGACGTCCAACTGCTGCTCCGGGTACCTCGCCTCGAATTCCTCTGGGCTCAGCGGATTGTCGTAGATGACGGTGATCTTGGTCTCGGACATCTCTTCTCCTCATGAGCAGGTGTGGGCGACGATGCGATAGCGCGAGCGTCACAGCGAGTGTGGCACGGCGCCGTGGTGACGTTGCGCTGACGAAACACTCATCACTGAGCAACGTCGCTCTACACTGAGCGCGACGCGGAGGTGACAGTGAGCGACGAGCAGGCCCATGCGCCCAACCGATTGGAACGGCGCAAGCAGCGCACGCGTGCCGCGCTGATCCGTGCGGCCCAGACGTTCATCGCCGACGGCCGGCTCAACGCACCGATCCTGGAGATCACCCAGGCCGCAGACATCGGATTGGGGTCGTTCTACAACCACTTCGAGTCCCGGGAGGAGCTGTTCGCAGCCGCGGTGGCCGAAGTCCTGGACGCGCAGGGGGAACTGCTCGATCACTTGACCGCGCAGATCACCGACCCTGCGGAGAGATTCGTCTGCCGCTACCGGTTGTGTGGGCGGTTCTTCCGGCGGCAACCGCAGGAGAGCCGCATCATGCTGTCCATCGGTCCGGCGCTGCTGTCCTCCGACCGCGGCCTGGCCCCGCGCGCCAAGCGGGACATCCTCGCCGCGGCCGAGGCCGGCCGATTCACCGTCGACGATCCCGACGTGGCGCTCGCCGTCGCCGGCGGCGCACTCCTGGGCCTGGGCCAGTTGCTCTTCGCCCAGCCCGACCGCGACGACGCCCAGACCACCGACGACGTCGCCGCCCATGTGCTGCGCACACTCGGCATGACCGGTAGGCAGATCCACGCACTGGTGTCGCGGCCGCTGCCCGACCTCACGTCCATCGATCTCTAGAGTGAGCTCATGTCGGTCGACCAGCAGATGCACGTCGGGAGCCTGCACCGTTACCCCGTCAAGTCGATGCTCGGGGAGACGGTCTCGGTGCTCGACGTCGGTCACGGGGGCGTCGAGGGCGACCGCCGGCTGGCGTTGATCGACGACGAGACCGGACGGGTGGCCAGCGCCAAGCAGGCTCGGCTGTGGCGGCGGCTGCTGACGTGCTCGGCCCGCACCGACGACGACGGCCGCGTCCGGGTCCGGCTGCCTGACGGCGCCGACGTGCCGGCCGACGACGCTGCCTTCGAGCCGACCATGACCACTCTGCTGGGGAGGCCCGTGCGCGTGGCTACGCAGCGGACGCCCGGGGCGACCGTGGAACGCGCCGACCCCGAGCAGGTGCTCGATCGGGGTCTCGACGCCGAGGTCGACGCACCGCTGCTCGAGCTGGCGGAGGCGACGCCGGGCGAATCGTTCGTCGACCTCGCTCCGCTGCACGTGATCACCGCGGCCACGCTCGCGCACATCGGCACCGAGGCACTGCGCTATCGACCCAACATCGTCGTTGCGACGCCGCCCGGGCATCCTCCCTACAGCGAGAATGATTGGGAAGGAGAGATTTTCACCGTGGGATCGGTACAGCTGAGGGGAATGGGGCCGACGCCGCGCTGTGTGATCCCCACCCTCGAGCACGGCACTCTCGATCGCGCGGCGCACGCTCTGCGCACGCCTGCGGCAGAGAACCTCGTCGAATCCTTCGGTCTGGGTCGTCTCCCGTGCGCCGGCGCCTACCTCGACGTGATCACCGAGGGCAGGATCGGCGTCGGCGATCGCTTCGCGCGGGTCTGAGACCGCTCAGCTGCATCCGCAGGAACTGCGGTGGTGGAACATCGTCGGCACCCGGATGCGCTGCGGCGGCCCGTCCTCCTTGCGAATGCGTCGCAGCAGCAGTTGGGCGGCAGTGGCACCGATGGTCTCGACGTCCTGCCCTGCCGCAGTGAGCTTAGGCTCGAACAGGTCCGACCATTCGAAGTCGTCGTAGCAGACGAACGCGACGTCCCGGGGAATCGACAAGCCCAGGCTCCGAACGGCTTTGAGGGTTCCGATCGTCATCGCGTTGTTCATCGACACCAGCGCCGTAGGCCGGTTCGGGCTTGCCAGCAGTGCGCGGACTTCGCGTTCGGCCACGTCGGTACTGGACTCGCCCTCGACGACCAGGCTGGGGTCCAGGCCGATCCCCCGGCCTTCCAGAGCCGCGACGTAGCCGTCGAACCGTTCGGTGGTGGAGGAGATTCCGGGGATTCCGCGGACGACGGCGATGCGGCGATGGCCGAGATCGAGCAGATGCTCGGTCAGCATCCGTGCCGACGTCACGTTCTCCGGGCCCACCTGGTCGCAGTCGACATCGAGCATGCGGTCGATCAGGACGAGCGGTGTTCCCGTGCGGGTGATCCCGGGAAGCGTGGACCGTTCCGATCCGGCCGCCGGCGCGACGATCATCCCGTCCACCTGGCGGTCGAGCAGCGAGTCGGTGACCCGCTTCTCCGAGTCGACGGCGTCGTGGGAGTCGCCGACGATCAGCACGTAGCCGGCGTCGGACAGCGCTCGCTCGACGGCGTGCACCAGGCTGCCGAAGTACGGATTCGTCAGCGCCGAGATCGACAGCCCGACGGTATGGGTCCGTCCGGCCGCCAGCGACCGGGCGACGCCGTTGCGGCGGTAGCCGGTCTCGGCGATGGCCACCTCGACGCGTTGGCGGGTCGCGGCGTCGACCTTGCGGGTGCCGTTGAGGACGTGCGAGACGGTGGAGGCCGAGACGCCGGCGAGGCGGGCGACGTCGCCCATGGTGGTCATGGCAGGCGCAGGATCCGGTCGGCGCGGCCCGCGGTCGACTCGATCAGCTGGGCGTTGCGCTCGTCGGATCCGAGCGCCCACCGCTTCGCGTCCTCCGGCGACTTGCCGTACGCCTCGTGGCGGCGCACCAGCCGTCGATGCCGAACGGCGGTGTCGGGGGCCAGGAACCACACCTGCTCGAGGCAGGACCGCGCTGCCGGCCACGCGTCGGACTCCAGCAGCAGGTAGTTGCCCTCGGTGACCACCAGCGGCGTGGTCGGGTGCACCGGGATCGACGAACCGATCGGCTCCTCGATCTCACGGCGGAACCGCGGCGCGTACACGACCGGGTCATCGGTGCGCTGCGCCCGCAGCGTGGCGAGCAGCCGCGCATACCCGCCGTCGTCGAAAGTGTCGTGCGCGCCTTTGCGGTCCCGGCGGCCCAGGGCGATCAACACCTCGTTGGCCAGATGGAAGCCGTCCATGGGGACGAGCACGGCCGCTTCGGGGCCCAGAGCATCGACCAATTGCTCAGCGACGGTGGACTTTCCGGCGCCCGGTGCGCCGGTGAGCCCGAGGATCCGTCGCTGCCCCGGGACCACGAGCGCGCCGGCCCACCCGACCAGCTGATCGAACGTGGCGTCCTCGACGTCGGCGATGCTCACCGGCCACCCTTCCCTGTCTGCAGGGCGGATAGTTCCCGCAGCCATGCACGGGGTCCGACGATCGAGCATCGCAGCGCCGCCACCTGAGCCGAGCGCTGGATGCGCTCGACGATGCCGAGCCGCTCGGGGTAGAAGCAGTAAGCGCCGTGGAAGACGTCGCCGGCCCCGAGGGTGTCGACCGCCCGCACGGCCGGGACCGGGACCGATCC
The DNA here is from genome assembly GCF_001044235.1 of Mycolicibacterium chlorophenolicum. GTDB lineage: Bacteria > Actinomycetota > Actinomycetes > Mycobacteriales > Mycobacteriaceae > Mycobacterium > Mycobacterium chlorophenolicum. The sequence continues at coordinate 524,746 of NZ_JYNL01000064.1, forward strand.
GGACTGTCCGTCGGACCACCAGTCGACCGGGTCGGGGCCGTGGGTGGTGACCACGGTACGGACTCCGGTGCTGACGAGTGCGGTGGCCGTCGAGCGCGGGCCGTCGGTGTCCGGAACCCGGAAGTCGTTGGAGCACACCATGTCCGTCGCGTACTCGATGAGGTCGTCCATCACCGGCTTCCATCGGCCGGCGTCGACGACGACCGGGACCGCGCGGGCCGCGGCGTACCGAACGGCGGCACCGGCGATCAGCGGGTGGTGCCCGTCGACGAGCAGCACGTCGGCGCCGGCGACGACGTCATCGAGGTGCGCCGGCGGGGTGGCGTCGGAGCGCACGGCGTCGAGGGACACCACCGACCGGTCCCCCGTCGACTCGACCACCGACACGGACGACACCGGCACCGGCCGGGTGGCGCCCTGCGCGGCGTCGATCACCTCGACGCCGTGGGTGGTCAGATCGGCGCGGATCAGGTCGGCGACCGGTTCGTCACCGAGCGCCGTCACCAACGTCGCGGCCCCGCCCAGGGCGGCGAACGTGACCGCCGCGTTCGCGGCCGGCCCGCCGGCGGACACGAATTGCGCCGTCGACGTGACCTTCTGGTTGACCTCGGGAGGTTCGGCGATGCGGTGGATCACGTCGAGCGTCGCCAATCCGACGAAGACACCGATCGGCCGTTTCTCAGAGCCCGGCGCGTTCCTCATCGGTCGGCTCCTCCGCACCGGTCATGAGCGCTACCACCTCGGACATCGAGCGCTTCTTCGGATCGACGACACCGGCGCGCTGGCCGAGCCGGTGAATGTGGATCCGGTCGGCCACCTCGAACACGTGCGGCATGTCGTGGCTGATCAGCACGACCGGGATCCCGCGCGCACGAATGGATTTGATCAGATCGATGACCTGTCCCGACTCCCGCACCCCGAGCGCGGCGGTCGGTTCGTCCATGATGATCACGCCGCGGCCGAACGCCGCCGCGCGCGCCACCGCGACGCCCTGCCGCTGCCCACCCGACAACGTCTCCACGGTCTGGTTGACGTTCTTGATGCCGATCTTCAGGTCGGAGAGGTGCTGGGCGGCGTCCTGCCGCATGCGGGGCATGTCCAGTCGGCGGAAGATGCTGCCGGCGAACCCCTTTCGGCGTACCTCGCGGCCGAGGTAGAGGTTCGAGGCGATGTCGAGCGCCGGCACCACGGCGAGGTCCTGGTACACCGTCTCGATGCCGGCGGCCCTGGCGTCGCGGGTGTTCTTGAACGCCATCGGGGTGCCGTTCATCAGGATCTGGCCCGCGTCGGGAATGACCGCCCCGGCCAGGGCTTTGATCAGGCTGCTCTTGCCGGCTCCGTTGTCGCCGATGACCGCGAGCACTTCGCCGGCGCGCAACTCGAAGTCGGCGCCGTTGATCGCCGTCACGTTGCCGTACTTCTTGACCAGGCCCCGCGCTTCGAGAACAGGTGCGCCGTTCATCGTGATCTCCTGCGGGTGAACTGATCCACGGCCACCGCGACGATCACCAGGATTCCGGTGGCGATGTTCTGGTAGAGGTTGTCGACCCCGGCCTGGGTCAGGCCGTTGCGCAGCACGCCGACGATCAACGTGCCGACCAGCGTGCCGCCGACACCGCCCCGGCCACCGAACAGGCTCGTCCCGCCGATGACCACCGCCGTGATGGTCTCGAGGTTGGCGTTCTGGTAGGCGTTCGGATCGGCATTCGGGATGCGGCCGAGGGCGGCCCACGCCGCGATCGCGGCGATCACGCCGGTGGTGATGTACACCGACAGCAGCACCCGGCCCGACTTGATGCCCGACAGGTCCGACGCCTGCGGGTTGCCACCGACGGCGTAAATGTGCCTGCCCCAGGCGGTTTGGGAAAGCGCGTACCACATCACCAGGTAGACCAGCAGCATCGCGACCACGCCGAAGGTCGTGGAGAACGATCCGATGCGGAAGGACGTGCCGAGGAACGTCAGCGGACCCGGTTCCACGCGGTAGGTCTCGGACCCCGCGAGCAGCCGGGTCGCCGCCTGGATCGCGGTGAAGGTGCCCAGCGTGACGATGAACGGTGGCAGTCGCAGGCTGGTGACAAGCCCGCCGTTGATCGCGCCGAACACCACGCACACCAGCAGCGTCGAGCCCAGCGCCACGACAGGCCCGTTGGCGCCGGCGCTCTGGGCCATCACGATGGTGCCGAAGACGGCCACCGCCCCGATCGAAAGGTCGATGCCGGAGGTCAGGATGATCAGCGTCTGGCCCACGGCGAGGATGCCGACGACCACGGACTGCTGCAGGATCAGCGACACGTTCTGGGGTTCGAGGAACGAATCCGAGACCGCGCTGAAGATGATGATCGCGATGACGAGCGCCACCAGCGGGCCGAGCAGCGGTTCACGCAGCAGACTCTCCGCGGTGAACCGGCTCGCCAGCGACGGCTTCGTCTGTGCGGGCGCGCCGGTGGTCATGACCCGGCTTTGCCCCAGCAGTTCTGTTCGCCCCAGGCGGTGTCTTTCGACGGCAGGCCGGGGACGGGCTTGTCAGTGATGAGCTCGGACCCGGTGTCGTTGAAGCCGCTGGGCTTCGTGCCGTCCTTGGCGAACTTCACGACGGCCTGCACCCCCAGCTCGGCCATCTTCGCCGGGAACTGCATCACGGTGGCGCCGATCTTGCCGGCCTTGACGTCCGCGACGCCCGTGCAGCTGCCGTCGATCGAGCCGATGGTGATCTGACCGGCCCGGTTGGCGGATTGGATGGCCTGGTACGCACCGGCGGCGGCCGGCTCGTTGATCGTGTAGAGCGCGTTGATGCGCGGCGCGCGCTGCAGGATGTTCTCCATCGCGGTCTGCGCCTTGGTCTGGTCGCCGTTGGTGTTCTCCTGCGCGACGATCTCCGGGGAGCCGTTGGTGATGCCGAAGCCTTCGAGGAAGCCGTCGTGCCGGAACGTGTCGACGGTGCCGCCCGGGGTGCCGTCCAGCATCACGACCTGGGGGGCGGCGTTGCCGATGGCCGCACGGACCCACTTGCCCTGGCTGACACCGGCGGCCTTGTTGTCGGTGGCGTAGGTGGCGTCGACCGCGTCTTCGGGGTCGGTCGCGGTGTCGAGGGCGATGACGATGACCCCGGCGTCGCGCGCCTTCTTGATGGCGTCGAGAACGCCGGTGGAGGAGTTCGGGGTGATGAGGATGCCCTTGACGCCCTGGCCGACCATGTTCTCGATCGCGGTGACCTGGCCCTCGTTGTCGCCGTCGAAGGCGCCGGCCAGCGCGATCAACTGGGCGCCGTCCTTGTCGGCCTGGGCCTGGGCGGCCTCGCGCAGTTTCACGAAGTAGGGGTTCGAATCGGTCTTGGTGATCAGGCCGACCTTCACCTCGTCCGAGCCCGACCCGCCGCACCCCGTCAGACCGAGGACCATCGAGCCGGCCATCAGGACGGCCCCGACCGCGAGCGTGGACCGGTTGCGCTTTCCGACCATGTGGACTCCTTTGTCCGGTGTGCGACGCCGTCCGCGCCGCGGCTGTGCAGGAGCCTAGAACCCAGGCAAGCGCTTGCGCATGCGCTTTCGTGAATTGGTTCGGTTTCGTTCTGCCGGCGGCGGATCTCCCCGATACTGACCTGCGTGGCCGACGAACACCGCGATGCGAACCGGGCAATGTGGGACGAACGTGCCCCGGCGCACGCCGCCTCCCCGGACTATGCCGTGCAGCGGTTCCTCGATGACCCCGACTGGCTGTCCGACGTCGTCCGCTTCGACCTCCCGCGCCTGGGGGACATCAGCGGCCTGCGTGGCGTGCATCTGCAGTGCCACATCGGGACGGACACGCTCTCGCTAGCCCGACTCGGGGCCCGCATGACGGGCCTGGACTTCTCGGGGGTGTCGGTGGCGATCGCCCGGCGCATCGCCGCCGAAGCGGGGATGGACGTCGACTATGTCGAGTCCGACGTGTTCGACGCGGCAATCGCGTTGGGCGAGGGCGGTTTCGACCTGGTGTACACCGGCGTCGGTGCCCTGATCTGGCTGCCGGACGTGCGCCTGTGGGCTCAGACCGTCGCTCGGCTGCTGCGCCCGCACGGCCGGCTCTTCCTGCGCGACGGGCATCCTGTCCTGTGGTCGATCGACGAAGAACGCACGGACGCGCTGGTGCTCACCTACCCGTACTTCGAGCAGATCGAGCCGGTGCGGTTCGACTCGCCGGGCACCTACGTCGAGACCGATGTGGTGTTCACCAACACCGAGTCGCGGGAGTGGAACCACGGCCTGGGGGAGGTGGTCACCGCCCTGCTGGAGGCTGGTCTGGACCTCACCATGCTCGTCGAGCACGACTCCGTGCCCTGGGAGGCGCTGCCGGGACGCATGCACTGCCAGGACGGAGAGTGGCGGCTCGTCGAGAACGGCGATCGGCTGCCGCTGAGCTTCACCCTCCAGGCCGTCAAGAGGGCCTGAGCCCTCAGCTGACCGTCTTGCGCAGGCGAATCGCAGCGCTCACCACCAGGGCGATGACGCCACCGACGACCGCGGCGGCGAGCAACGAAATACCCTGTGCCACATCGGCATTCCAGCCCAGAAAGTTGATGGTGGTGTGCACGGTGTTCTGCAGCACGAAGATCAGCAGCGCGATGCTGAGAAGACCCGCGGCGATCAGTGCGAGCTTGGCGCCGACACCGCCGGAGCGGCGGGACAGGGTGGGTTCTGTGGTGTTCATCGAAGGTTCCTTTCTGTGACAGCACCTCGTGTGCTTCTGCCGGTGTAGTCGTCGGCACCACGCGGAAAACGAACGCCCGCCCCGGGTGTTCTGACTCACAGGCAACACCGCGGTCGCGGGGCAGGAAACCCCTGGTTGGCAACACCCACCCTGCTGGGCTACCGTCGAAAACCTGACCACACGGGAGCGCACCCGCACGTGCGCTGAGAGGACGGCAACGGGCCGTCGACCGTAGAACCTGACCGGGTAATGCCGGCGTAGGGAGTGACAATGACATCGCAATCTGTTCGCCCGGTGTACCGGTGGCGCGTGGTCGACATCGTGGTCGCCAGCGTGCTCGCTGTCGCCGCCGGGCTGGTGTTCGTCCTGTGGAACATCGCGTCCAACCCGATCGGCGCACCAATGAGCGCGGTCCTGCCCGGGCTGCAGGGTCTGGTCGGCGGAGGCTGGCTGTTCGCCGGCGTGCTCACCGCCCTGGTGATCCGGAAACCGGGCGCGGCTCTCTACGGTGAGCTGGTCGCCGCCGTGGTGTCGGCGCTGGTCGGCAACCAGTGGGGTGTGCTCACCATCGAGTCGGGACTGGTGCAGGGCGCGGCCGCCGAGCTGATCTTCGCCGTGTTCCTGTACCGCCGGTGGGGTCTGCCGGTGGCCGTACTGGCCGGCGCGGCGGCCGGCCTGGCGATGGGGATCAACGATCTGATCCTCTGGTATCCCGGCTCGACCGCCACCTTCTCGGCGATCTACGTCGTCTCCGGGATCGTCTCGGGCGCCGTCATCGCGGGCGCCCTGTCGTGGTACGTGGTCCGCGGTCTCGCCAAGACCGGTGCACTGTCGCGCTTCGCGTCGGGCCGGGTGGGCGCACCCGCCGACGCCCGGTCGTGACCGCGTCCCACCGACCGTCCGGCGGCGTCGCCGTCGCCGCCAGAGACTGGCATTGGCGCCATGCCGGTCGCACCCGGTGGGCGCTGAGCGGCCTCGACCTCACGATCGAGCCCGGCGAGCGGGTGCTGCTGCTCGGGGCCAGCGGCTCGGGCAAGTCGACGCTGATGCAGGGGCTGGCCGGTCTGCTCGACAGCGACGAGGACGGCGACGAGTCGGGAGCCCTGCTGCTCGACGGTGCGGCGCCCGCGCACAGCCGTAGCCGCATCGGCATGGTCCTGCAGAATCCCGACGCCCAGGTGATCCTCTCCCGGGTCGGCGACGACGTCGCGTTCGGCATGGAGAACTTCCGCGTGCCGCGCGAGCAGATCTGGCCGCGGGCGCGGCGGGCGCTGGCCGCGGTGGGCCTGGAACTGCCGGTGCGCCATGACACGTCGCACCTGTCCGGTGGTCAGAAGCAGCGGCTGGCGCTGGCCGGCGTGCTGGCGATGAATCCCGGTCTGCTGTTGCTCGACGAGCCGACCGCCAACCTCGACCCCGCCGGTGTCGGCGAGGTGCGCGACGCCGTCGCCTCCGCCGTCGAGCAGAGCGGCGCGACGTTGATCGTCATCGAACACCGCACGGCGGTATGGCTTCCCGTGGTCGACCGGGTGGTCGTGCTGGGGGTGGACGGCCGGGTCGTGGCCGACGGAGCGCCCGCCGGTGTCCTCGACGGGCAACGGGAGGAGCTGCGGCGCGCCGGGGTGTGGGTGCCCGGGCTGGAGCTGCCGGCGATCCCCCGCAATCGCGCGCCGGGCCCGGCGCTGCTGGCGGCCGCCGACCTGTCCGTGGGCTATCCGTCGGGCCCGCCGGCGGGCGTGGTGGACTTCGAGATCGCCCGGGGCACAACGACGGTCGTCACGGGCCCCAACGGGGTGGGCAAGTCGGCGCTGGCGCTGACCGTCGGTGGGCTGCTGCCTCCGCGCAGTGGCCGGCTGGACGCGGAGCGCGGCTTCGCGCCGTCGGCGCAGCGCCGCGAGCCGCTGCGGTGGCGGTCACGGGAGCTGCTGACGCGTATCGGCAGTGTGTTCCAGAATCCGGAGCACCAGTTCCTGACCGGCAGTGTGCTCGACGAACTGGCTCTCGGACCCCGCGCGCTCAAACGCGACAGCGCCACCGTCACCGCGGTATGTGATGAGCTGTTGGAACGGTTGCACCTGACCCATCTGGCGCAGGCCAACCCGTACACGCTGTCCGGTGGCGAGCAGCGTCGGCTCTCGGTGGCGACGGTGCTCGCGACCCAGCCCGAGATGATCATCCTCGACGAACCCACGTTCGGCCAGGATCGCATCACCTGGGAAGAACTGTTGCGTCTGCTCGCCGACATCGCTGATCAGGGGACCGCGGTGGTCGCGGTGACCCATGACGCCGACTTCGCCACGCTTCTCGCCGACCAGCGCATCGACCTGCACCATTTGGACTCCGACGCCGTGGCGGTCCCACGATGAGCGTCGTCACCGACGCAGCGGCCGTCCCCGTCGCGCAGGTCAACCCCGTCGCGAAGTTGGCGGCGGCGTTCACCATCGCCGTCGGCCTGGTCCTCAGCGTCGACTGGGTGTCGGCGTCGACCGCGCTGGCGCTCGAGGTGATCCTTCTGGCCGCGATTCGAGTCCCGTTGCGGTCCTTGCTGAATCGCGGCGCGATCCTGGTGTTCGCCGCCGCGCTGACGGCGGTGACCATCACGCTCTACGGGGAACCGAGCGGCACGGTGCACTGGCATTTCCTGCTCATCACCGTCAGCGACGGGTCCATCACCCTGGCGGTCGCGACGTTTCTGCGGGTCCTGGCGATCGCACTGCCCGCGGTCTTCCTGTTCATCGACACCGATCCGACGGAGCTCGCCGACGGCCTGGGGCAGGTACTGCGGCTACCGGCCCGGTTCGTGCTCGGCGCGCTGGCCGGCGTGCGCATGATCGGGCTGCTCGGCCAGGACTGGCGCTACCTCGGATATGCCCGCCGCGCACGGGGTGTCGCCGACCACGCCCGCATCCGGCGGGCAGCGGGGCAGGCGTTCGCGCTGCTGGTCTTCGCGGTCCGCCGCGGATCGATGCTCGCCACAGCGATGGAGGCGCGCGGGTTCGGCGCCCACCCCACCCGGACGTGGGCGCGGCCCTCACCCTTCGGCCGCCGCGAGATCGCGCTGATCGTATCGGGTTTCGTCATCGTGGCGGTGGCGGTCACGACGTCGGTCGCCACCGGCCATTGGAACTTCATTGGAAGTCGGTGACGTCGCGCGGCGGCTGTCCGACAGCGATGGCCGCACCGTCCTGATCGACGGGCGATCCGGATCGGGTAAGACGACCCTGGCGATCGAGTTGCACCGGGTGTGGGGCTCCAGCACGGTGGTCCGGCTGGACGACATCTACCCGGGCTGGGACGGCTTGGCCTGGGCGGTCGACCATATCCGCACGGAGTTGCTGCACCCTCGCTCGCAGGGGCGGCCCGGCCGATGGCGCGGATGGGACTGGACGACGAATGCCCCCGCGGGCTGGCATGTCGTGGAGCCCGGGCAGCGACTCATCGTGGAAGGCGTGGGCGCGCTGGCCGGGCCGAACCGCGCGCTGGCCGACCTCGGCATCTGGGTGGACACCGACGATGACGAGCGCAAGCGGCGCGCGCTGCAGCGGGACGGGGACACCTACCGTCCGCACTGGGAGCGCTGGGCCGCGCAGGAAGTGGAGTACATCGCGACGTATCAGCCACGCGCGCAGGCTGATTGGATCGTCACGGAGACGCCGGAAAGTCGAGTGTGGACCGCAGGTGAAGTGGAGCGCGTGCATCGCCGGAGGCGCGAGGAATAGTCCCACTCGTCGGAGTGTTGGCTCGTCCATGCGCGCATTCACCGCTGACGAGCGGCAGCAATTTCTTCAGGGCATGCACGTCGGGGTGCTGTCGGTGGCTGCCGAGGACGGTCGGCCGCCGGCCAGCGTTCCGATCTGGTACGACGTGACTTCCGAGGGGCAGATCCGGATCAACACCGGGGCAGGCTCGCGCAAGGCTCGGCTGATCGAGCGAGCCGGCGTCGTGACACTGGTGGTGCAGCGCGAAGAGTTGCCGTACCAGTACGTGGTCGTCGAAGGCACGGTCGTCGAGGTGACCACACCCGCGCCGAGGGATGCCCGCGAGCAGATCGCCATCCGCTATCTCGGCGAGGACGGCGGGCGCGCCTTCGTCGCGGGGATGGGCGACGCACCGAGCGTGCTCTTCACCGTGCGACCGGACCGGTGGATGAGCGCCGACTTCTCCGACGACGTGTAGCTGCTGTCGGCGCGTACAGCGGCACCGATCAGGGACGCCACTGCGGATCGCGTCCGATGAAACAGGCCATGCGGGTGACCGGATCGGCATCGGCGGGGACCGCGACGGCCGGTCCGTACTGTCCCGAGGAACGCAGCACGTCTTCCATCGCCGACATGCCGTCGACGAGGGTCGCCGCGAACTGCGGGTCGAGCAGCGGGTCGCGACCGGTCGACATCGCCAGATCCCAGGTGTGCATGAACACGTCCGGGGTGTAGAAACGGTCGATCGCCTCGGCCAACTGGTGGGTGCCCGCGTACGGGTGGGTGAATTGCGCTGCCGATTCCGGCCCCTCGAGGAGCGCTTGCACGTCAACGCAGTGGCTGCCCCACGCCGCGCCGGGATCGTCGCGGCGCGGCTGATCGACAGGAAGTGCCACACCGCCGGCCCGCAGGAATTCTCGCGACCATCCGATGAGGTGGTCGACGACGTCCCAGGCGCACCAACCCGCGACCGGCGTCGCAGCATCCCAATCTGGCACGGCTGCAACATGTTCAGCGAACCGTTCGGCCACCGCCCGATGACGATCGGCGGGGTCGAGGTCGCACAGACGCGGCATCATGTCAGAGGCCTCCCGCCGGCGAGCGCCTGCGCAGGCAACCAGGTACGACTGTCGCCGAGGTCTTCGCACCCCAGCACGCGGTCGGGTTGTCCCTCGAAGGTGTTCATGATGCCTTGCCCTTCCGTCGCGGTTCCTCGGCCTTGTCGTTCATCTGCGCCAGGACGGCATCCAGCCGCCGGCAGCGCTCCTCCGCCCGGGCGCGGTAGCGCTCGATCCATGTGTCCATCAGGTCGAACACCCCTGCCTCGAGATGCACGGGCCGGGTTTGCGCCGCGCGTGACCGGCTCACCAATCCAGCGGTCTCGAGCACCTTCAGATGCTCGGACACCGCCGGCATGCTGATGTCGTAGTGCTGCGCCAACGCGCCGACCGTCGCATCCCCCGCCGCGGGGCGCGCTACCATGTCCAGCCGGATCGGATCACCCAGCGCAGCGAACACTTTCGGCAGAGTCTCGGCCATGAAAGTCATCAACCCCTCGGTTGAATACGACTTTGCGGGATCGCGTTACCCTCCGTCAACCATTGAGTTGACAGCAGGCAGCGTCCGGCTGAGATGCGCATCGCACTGGGCGATTCATCGGCCGCGCCGGAGGCCCGCTGTCAGGGTCCCGAGGCAGAATACGAAGGCGCCCGCATTCCGCGGGCCTTCCCATCGCCCCGTGGGGAAAGGACCCGCAAGCAGTGAGTTACACCGCCGCCGACATCACCGAGCTCGACGATGTCCAGCACACCCGCCTGCGGCCGGCGGTCAACCTCGGACTCGACGTGCTCAACACCGCTCTGCGGGAGATCGTCGACAATGCGATCGAAGAGGTCGCCGACCCCAGCCACGGTGGGAGCACCGTCACCATCACGTTGCACGCCGACGGGTCGGTCAGCGTTGCCGACGACGGCCGCGGCCTGCCCGTCGACACCGACCCGGTGAACGGGAAGAACGGCATCGTCAAGACGCTCGGCACGGCACGGGCAGGCGGCAAGTTCTCCGCCCACTCCGACGCGGCCAGCACCGGTGCCGGCCTGAACGGGATCGGTGCGGCGGCGGCGGTGTTCATCTCCGCGCGGACCGACGTGACGGTGCGCCGGGCCGGGAAGACGTACCTGCAGAGCTTCGGCGGCGGCTACCCCGGGGTGTTCGACGGCAAGGAGTTCGACCCGGATGCCCCGTTCACCCGCGCCGACACGCAGAAGCTGCGCGGCTCGGGCAACCGCAAGCCCGATGCCCACGGCACCACGGTGCGCATCCTGTTCGATCCCGCGGTCGTGCCGGACAGCACCGTGGACATCAACGAGGTGCTGTTGCGCGCGCACGCGGCGTGCCGGATGTCCCCCGGCGTCCACCTGACCGTCCTCGACGAAGGCTGGCCGGGTGACGAGGTCAGACCCGAGTTGCTCGAGGCGTTCCGCGGGCCGTGGGGCACCGACACCCTGCTCGACCTCATGTGTGTCGCGGCGGGCACTCCCGTGCCCGGTGTGCGCGCGGTGGTCGAGGGCCGCGGCGAGTACACCACCGGCCGCGGACCGACGCCGTTCCGGTGGTCCTTGACCGCCGGCCCCGCCGAGCCGGCCACGGTCGCCGCGTTCTGCAACACGGTGCGCACCCCCGGCGGCGGCTCCCATCTGACCGCCGCGGTGAAGGGACTGTCCGAAGCGCTGGCCGATCGCGCGTCACGCATCCGCGACCTGGGGCTGGCCAAGGGCGAAGACGGCCCGGAAGCGCAGGATTTCGCCGCGGTGACCGCGCTCGCCGTGGACACCCGCGCCCCCGACGTGTCGTGGGACTCGCAGGCCAAGACCGCGGTGTCCTCGCGGTCGCTGAACGTGGCGATGGCCCCCGATGTGGCGCGCAGCGTGACCATCTGGGCGGCCAACCCCGGCAACGCCGACGCCGTGTCGCTGTGGACCACGTTGGCCCTCGAGTCGGCGCGGGCACGGCGCAGCGCCGAGGGCGCCAAGGCCCGGTCCCGGGCGGCGTCGAAAGCCAAGGGCCTGGGCACCAATCTGTCACTGCCGCCGAAGCTACTTCCCAGCCGTGAGACCGGGCGCGGGTCGGGCGCCGAACTGTTCCTGTGCGAGGGTGATTCGGCGCTGGGCACGATCAAGGCCGCGCGTGACGCCACGTTCCAGGCGGCCTTCCCGCTGAAAGGCAAGCCGCCCAACGTCTACGGATTCACCGTCAGCAAGGCGCGCGTCAAGGACGAATTCGATTCGATCGAGCGCATTCTGGGCTGCGGGGTGCGCGACAATTGCGATCCGGAGTCGTGTCGTTACGACCGGATCCTGTTCGCCTCCGACGCCGATCCCGATGGCGGCAACATCAACTCCAGTCTCATCTCGATGTTCCTGGACTTCTACCGGCCGCTCGTCAAAGCGGGCATGGTCTATGTCACGTTGCCCCCGCTGTTCGTCGTCAAAGACGGTCAGCAGCGCATCTACTGTCAGGACGAGTCCGAACGCGACGCCGCGGTGGCGCAGTTGAAGGCTGCGTCCAACCGCAAGGTCGAGGTCCAGCGCAACAAGGGCCTCGGCGAGATGGACGCCGACGACTTCTGGAACACCGTGCTGGATCCGCAGCGCCGCACGGTCATTCGCGTCCATCTCGACGACGGCGACCCGAAACTGCACCACACCCTGTTCGGTGGGCCCCCCGAGGGCAGGCGCACCTGGATGGCTGAGGTCGCCGCGCGCGTCGACACCGCCGCTCTGGATCTGACGTAGGAGAACACGTGACCGCCACCCTCGACGTTCCCGAGCAGAACCCCGACCTGGTGCTCGACCAGAGCGCCGACGACTACTGGAACCACTACCAGCTGACCTTCGCGCTGTACAGCGTCAGCGACCGCGCGATCCCCTCGGCCTTCGACGGTCTCAAGCCCGGCCAGCGGCGGTTGCTCTACCAGATGCACGACTCGAGGCTGCTGCCCGGGAACAAGCCGCAGAAGTCCTCGAAGGTCTGCTCGGCGGTCACCGGCAATCTGCACCCGCACGGCGGCGCGTCCATGTACGGCGCCGCCGCGCTGATGGCCGCAGACTTCCAGCGCGTGAAAGTCATTGACGGACAAGGTGCATTCCCCCGTATTCAGGGTGACATCCCGGCAGCCGACCGCTACACCGAGATGCGGTTGTCGGCGCCTGGTGCCGCACTGACCGCCGAGCTCAACGACCACGCCGTGCCGATGGTCCCGACGTTCGACGGCGAATGGGTCGAGCCGACCGTGCTGCCCGCGCAGTGGCCCGTCCTGCTCTGCAACGGCGCGGTCGGCATCGCCGAAGGTTGGGCCACCAAGGTGCCTGCGCACAACCCGCGGGAGATCATGGCCGCCTGCCGGGCGCTGCTGAAGACCCCGAACATGACCGACGACCGATTGCTCAAGCTGATTCCCGGGCCCGACTGGGGGTGCGGAGCATCCGTAGTTGGCACCGCCGGACTGCGCGAGTACATCACCACCGGTCGAGGCGCGTTCACGGTCCGCGGCACGGTGTCGGTCGAGGGCAAGAACTGCATCATCACCGAGCTTCCGCCCGGGGTGGCGAGCAACACTGTGCAGGAACGGATCCGGGCCCTGGTCGAGTCCGGCGAGATGGCGGGCGTGGCCGACATGTCCGACCTCACCGACCGGCGCAACGGGCTGCGGATCGTGGTCACCGCCAAACGCGGACACAGCGCCGAGACCATCCGTGACCAGCTGCTCGCCCTGACGCCGCTGGAGTCCACGTTCGCTGCCAGCCTGGTCGCGCTGGACGAGGATCGGGTGCCCCGCTGGTGGTCGGTGCGCGAACTGATCGCCGCGTTCCTGCACCTGCGCGACTCGGTGGTGTTGCGGCGCAGCGAGTATCGCTTGGAGAAGGTCACCGCGCGGCGCCACCTGGTGGCCGGCCTGATGACGATCCACCTGGACATCGACGCCGCGGTCGCGGTGATCCGCGGCTCCGACACCGTCGACGACGCCCGTCAGGGCCTCAAGGAGCGGTTCGGCATCGACACCGAACAGGCCGATTACGTTCTGGCACTTCAACTTCGCCGATTGACCAAGCTCGACGTCATCGAACTGCAGGCCGAAGCCGAAAAGCTCGACGCCGAGTTCGCACAGCTCACCGAACTGGTGTCGAATCCCGATGCGCGCCGGAAGGTGATCGACCAGGAACTGGTGGAGACCGCCAAACTGTTCAAGGGCGCGGAGTTCGACCGCCGCACCGTCCTGGACTTCGAGGCCACGCCGACGGTGTCCGGCTCGGACGAGGACGGCGCCCGCGAGCGCAAGACCAACCCCGCCTGGCGCCTCGATGACCGGGGGGTGTTCTCCGACAGCCACGGCGACCTGCTCACCTCGGGTCTGGGTTGGGCGGTCTGGACCGACGGCCGGGTGAAGTTCACCAACGGTAACGGTCTGCCGTTCAAGATCCGCGACATCCCGGTGGCGCCCGACATCACCGGACTGGTCCGGTCGGGGGTCCTCGCACCCGGATCCCATCTGGCGTTGGTGACGCGACGCGGCAAGGTGCTGCGGATCGATCCTGCCGCGGTGAATCCGCAGGGCGCGGCCGGCAACGGCGTCGCCGGCGTCAAGCTGGCCGGCGATGACGATGAGGTGATCGCCGCCCTGCCGCTGACGTGCCAGAACGGTGAAGCGCTCCTGTCGATCTCCGGGAAGGCCTGGAAGGTCACCGACGTCGCCGACATCCCGGTCAAGGGCCGGGGCGGCGCCGGCGTCGGCTTCCATCCGTTCGTCGCCGGAGAGGACGCGCTGCTGGCCGCGGCGGTGTCGGCGACCGGATACGTGCGCGGCACGAAGGCAGTGCGCGCGGAGAAACGCGCCAAAGCCTCCATCAAGGGGTCCGGGGCAGACGTGACACCGGCTGGTTAGGCGCGGCGGCGGTCAGCCACGACCCTGCCGTGCAGGGGACGGTGATCGTCAAGGTCACGTCCCAGGGCTCACGTCACATCCAGCTCGGCGGTCTGATCGAATTCGCCAAGTCGACCAGTGTGTAACGGTGACGCCTGCGCGGCGAATGGCGCGCGAGCTCCCGAAGTGCCGCCTCGGTACCTAGGCGCAATCCCTCTTCGTCGAACGCCTGCCCGAGGATCGGGGTGTTGGTAGCGGGGGTCTCGCCGGCACGAAGCCAATCGAGAGCGGCCCCTAGCACGATCGCACGCACCTGCAGCACTCGCGGCTCCGTCGCGGACAGCCCGCCGACACGCTTCGCCGCATCGCGCAGATCGGCTTCGGTGATGTCGGCGACAGGTTTCCCGTCGAGCAGCATCAACACCGCTGTCAGCTGAGCTTCGCCGTAGTGGCGCGACGTCAACGGGACTTCGTCGAGCACATCGATGGCAAGAGCACGATCGCCACGAGCGGCACGTTGACGAGCCAACCCGAACGCTGCACTCACCATGGAATGGTCAGTGCGCCACAGCGTCCGGTAGTACTGCTCGCACCATTGCCGCAACGGTTCGGCGTTCCCCGCGTCTTCCGTTTCGAGCATCAGCTCGGCCGTGGCAGCCGACGCCATCTTGGGCGCGGCTTCGCCGGGTACTGCGGCGATCACCCGTTGGAAACACTTCAGCGCTACCTGCAGATCTCCGTCCAGAGCGGCGATTCCGTCGTCCCAGTCGATCCGCCAATCACTTTCCGGGTCGTCGGTCGGGACGGGGGTGGGCAGTGCGCGGGCGACATCACGGGCGCCAAGCCGAGTGATGTGCATGCGGCCGTCGACCAAGACATCGGTTCGATGCGGCGCAAGATCCGCTCCGAATTCGCAGCCGTGCATGGTGAAGAGGACAGACGTTCCCGGGTGCGGCACACCGGTCTGCTCCGCGAGAACTTCACGCAGCACTCCCCTGCATTGGGTGGCCATCTCCTCTGCGGACGAGAACCGTTGAACTGGACGAGGATTCGTTGCACGCACCAGCAACCGGTAAAACGATTCATGACGTTGGAAGACGGGCACGTCGTCGCGGTCGGGCAGCGTCTCGGAATATCGGCTGTCGGACATATCGACGGTCAGTTGAGCCAGCGTTCGGCCGACCGTATAGATATCGGTCGCCACGGTCGGGCCGGTTCGCACGATCTCGGGCGCCTGAAATCCCCTGGTGCCATAAATGTATCCGCAGTCTCCGATACCCGATACCGCTCCCATGTCGATCAACTCGACGTTGTCCTCGGTGAGCATGATGTTCTCGGGCTTCAGATCGTTGTAGACAAGCCCCAGTGAATGGAGGTAGGACAGCGCAGGCATGACGTCGAGCAGATATCCCAGTGCCTCCTCCACCGGCATCATCGGCTTGTCCTGGCGCTGAGGCATTTCCGCGCGCTGCGTGGCCAGAAGCGACTGCAGCGTCGTGCCGCCGATGTACTCCATCACGATGTAGCCGACGGGGCGGCCATCGAAACCCGGGTGTTCGACGAAATTGTAGATCTTGACGATGCTGGGATGGTTGACCATGGCCAGGAATTGGCGTTCGGCAACGGCGATCGCCTGCGCCTGCGATCCGCTCGGCGCAAGCAAACCCTTGAGTACCACCCACCGATCGCTGACGTTGCGATCGATCGCCAGATAGATCCAGCCGACGCCGCCGTGGGCGATGCAGCCTTGGACCTCGTACTGATCCGCCACCACCTCGCCGGCTTCGAGATGTGGTGTGAAAGAGAACACGGCGCCGCAGTGGGGGCATACCCCTTCGCTGGCCCCGGGTAGCCCGCCGGAGGTGCGCCCCACCGGGTGACCGCAGCTGCTGCATTCCCTTTTCGCTTCGGCCAGAACTGGATTCGTGAGGATCGCACTGGCAGGCTCGATGTCCTGGCGAATCGGGATCTCGACCATGCCGCCGCCGATCCGCCGGCGACCCGTGCGCAGTCGCGGGCGGGTCGGCTCGACCCTGGCCGGCTCTGATTCGGTGACCAGAACGGCGCGCGTTCCCTCGATCCGTTCCATGTCAATCCCGATACTTCGGTTCCGGGGGTGTCGGCGGGGGGCCGAGCGCGGTGAGCCATTTCCGGTACAGCGCCACCCAGGTCCCGTCGCCTCGGATTCGGTTGAGGCTGGCGTTGACCGCCCGCACCAGGTCGTCCTGGGACTTGTTCATTCCGATGCCGTACGGCTCGGATTCCAGAGGCGGTCCGACGATCTCCAGATTGGGATCCTGGGCCACCATGCCCGCAAGAAGGACATCGTCGGTGCTGGCCGCGTCCGCCTGACCCTGCTGGAGCGCAACCAGGCAATCGTCCATGTTCGGAACACCGAGAATGGTCGCCGCCGGTGCGACCCGGGCGACGGTGGCGATGGATGTCGTCGCCAGCCCGGAGCAGATCCGTTTGCCTGCCAGATCGGCCGGTTCCCGCACCGGCGAACCTCGTGGCACCAACAGCCGTTGGCTGCCTTCGAAGTACACCGTGGAGAAGGCGATCTGCTCGGCACGTGGACAGGTGATCGTCGTCGCTTTCGTCAGGATGTCCACGGTCTCGTTCTGCACCGCGGGAATGCGGTCGGGCTCCGCAACCAGACGGAAATCGGCTTTGGCGGGATCGCCGACGAGGTCCCTGACGACCTCGCGGGACAGGTCGACGAGGAACCCCTCCAATTCGCCGGTGATCGGATCGCGGAAGCTGAGCGGATTGCTGTTCTGGTCGATGCCGACGACCACTCGGCCGCGCCGCCGGAGCGCATCGACTGTGGGCTCGGGTTCAGAGGACGGGCGCAAACTCGCAGTGGCATCGCAACTCTCGACTGCGGCGCCGGACACGGACGGCGCCACCTCGGCCCCGCTGGGCATCGGCAGCGTGGTGAGCGAGGCGGCCACGTCGGTCAGGGGCCGCACCGTGGCGCAGCTGCCGACCAGCACCGAGACCACGACCAGGACAGCTGCGATCGTACGCATCAGTGGTACTCACTCAGTCGTGGCGCGATGCCGGCGGCCACCGCCAGCGCCGCCAACACGGTTATCGCCGCCGCGCCGAACGGAAGGAGGTTCAGCGCGGTGTAGGCCCGCGAGATTCCGTCGCGCTGCCGTTCGCGCAGTTGGGTGATCTCGTCCCGTAGCGCCGTGTCCAATTGCGTGAACTGGACGGTTGAATGCTGTGGCGCGTCATCCTGCGCGATCGCCACTGCGCCGCCGTAGTCACCGTCTGCCAGCTTGCTTCGGATCGCCTGATGCGACTGCATCCAGCCATCTAGTGGCTCGGCCGCCCGGTCGACTCTGTGCTCGTCGAGCAGCCACCCGATCTGTGCGGTGCGCTCCTCGAATCTCATGTCGGACATCGAGTCGGAGCCCCGCTTGAGCAACCCGAGGATCTCTTCCGCGCGGGCCTGCTGGGCGAGAATCCGTGCTTTCACCACCGTGTTCATCGGCTCACCGCCCTGCATCAGCGCATTGCCGGCGGCATGCGCAGACGCCAGCCCCGCCACCGTCAACCACACCACCAACACCGCCATCAACGCCGACGCGAGCAGCAATCCGGAGTTCAACCGACGGTGACTGCGCCGGGCAAGCCTCACCTGGGAGAGCACCAGCAACACGAGCACGAGGACACCCATTGCGATCATGACGTGGGGCGGGCCGATGGAGCGCTCCGAGGTGGTGACGGCATCGGACTGGCTCGCATACAACTGTCCGGCGGCCGGCAGGATGCCCTGCTGCATCAACGCCGATGATTCGTTGAGGTACGCGACTCCGATCGGGTTACCCGCTCTGTTGCCGGCCTGAGCGGTCGCCACGATCGCTGTGTACACCGACAGTTGATTGGAGACGTCAGTCAGCATCCGCAGCGAGTGCACATCATCGGGGGACACGCCATTCGAAGCGGTGACCAAGCCGGCAGACGCTTGTCCGACGGCGGCGTCGTACCGGGCGCGAACGTCGCGGGGCGCGACGCCACCGGACAGGAACCCGGTGGCCGCGCTCGCGTTCGCGAACGAGAGGGCGCTGTAGATTCGTTGAGCTGCGTCCGCCAGCGGTTCGGTGCGCGATCGCAGTGTCTCGAGCTGGCCTTGCCGGTCGTACACCGTCTTCGACGTGGCCGCGCCGACCCCCAGCAGCGCAACCACCAGGACCACGGCCAGCAACGCCATCCGGCCCGGTGTTGCTCTGAGAAAGTCGAGGACCGGCCGGTCTGCCTCCTCGTCGTCGACGAGCAGGGACTCGTCGAGTGTGCGCAGCCGCTGCTGCGCCAGCCGACTCCCGCCCACGTGACATCACCTCACCGCACGTTGGGCCTGGACGCCTCCGTCCAGTACCGATGGATCGCACGCTAGCCCTTGCGAGCGGATTCCGAAGGTGGTTGCCCGTAGCCGACGGCTGCCCGGATTCAAGGCGCCAGCTGCGCCGCGAGATAGGGCGCCGTGCGGCTCACCGTATCGGCGGCGACCACTGCCGGCGCGCCTGCCACCACGACCGCACCGCCCTCGTCCCCGCCGCCGGGTCCGAGGTCGATGACGTGATCGGCCCTGGCCACCACCGCCATGTCGTGTTCGGCCACCACGACGGTGTTCCCGGCGTCGACGAGGCGGTGCAGCTGACGTTCCAGGAGCTCGACGTCGGCCGGGTGCAGCCCCGTGGTCGGCTCGTCGAGGACATAGAGGGTGTGGCCCCGTTTGGCCCGCTGCAACTCGGTCGCCAACTTGATGCGTTGCGCCTCCCCGCCGGACAGTTCGGTCGCCGGTTGCCCCAGCCGCAGATACCCGAGCCCGACGTCGCGCAGCGTCGCCAAACTCCGTGCGGCGCTGGGCAGATCGCTCAGGAAGTCGGCGGCCTCGTCGACGGTCTGGGCCAGCACATCGGCGATCGTGCAACCGCGGTAGGTGACCTCGAGGGTCTCGTCCGAGTAGCGGGCCCCGCGACATGACGGACAGGTGGCGTAGGTGCCCGGCAGAAACAACAGTTCGACCGCCACGAAACCCTCGCCCTGGCACGTGGGGCAGCGACCCTCGGCGACGTTGAACGAGAAACGGCCGGCGCTCCAGCCTCGCCGACGGGCTTCGGCGGTGCCGGCGAACGCCTTACGGACTGCGTCGAACAGCCCGGTGTAGGTCGCCAGGTTCGACCGCGGAGTGCGTCCGATCGGCCGCTGGTCCACGGTGACGAGACGGTCGATCACCTTGGCGCCCTCGACGGTCACCCCCACACTGGAGTCGACGTCGATGTCGAGGAGTTCGACATCACCGTCGGCCCCGGTGTCGTCGGGTTCGGAGGGGTTCCCCAACTGTCGGGCCATCACATCGCCGAGCACCTTGCAGACCAGCGTCGACTTGCCCGATCCCGACACCCCGGTGACGGCGACGAACGCCCCCAACGGGATGTCGACGTCGACATCGTGCAGGTTGTGGAACGTGATGCCGCGCAACCGCATCACGCCGATCGCCGTCCGGGCGGGTCGCTGGGCCGGCGGCTCGTCGGCGAACAGGAACCGTCGGGTCACCGAGGATTCGATCTCCGCGAGGCCGGCCACCGGCCCGCTGTAGAGCACGTCGCCGCCCAGCTCACCGGCGCCGGGACCCACATCCACGATCCAGTCGGCGCGGCGCACCACATCCATGTCGTGCTCGACCACGAACAGCGAGTTCCCGGCGCGCCGAAGCCGGTCCAGCACGTCGAGCAGCGGTTCGGCATCGGCCGGATGGAGACCTGCCGACGGCTCGTCCAGTACGTACAGGACGCCGAACAGCCCGGCCCGTAACTGGGTGGCCAGCCGCAGGCGCTGCAGTTCGCCGGGCGACACCGTCGGTATGCGGCGGTTCAGGCTCAGGTATCCGAGCCCCAGGTCGACCAGCACGGCGATCCGGGCGACCAGGTCGGACGCGATCATGGTGGCCACTTCGGTGAATTCGCCGGACTCGGTGGATTCGTAAGCCGCGGCGAACTCCGTCCTGATCGCCGCCGGCGACAGAACCTCGGTCAGGGCCGTCAGCGGCAGGGCCGTCAGCTCGGCGATGGTGCGGCCGGCGAAGGTCACCGCGAGCGCTTCGGGTCGCAGCCCGGAGCCACCGCAGACGGGGCACTCGGTGCTGTGCACGAACTGCAGCACCCGGCGTCGCATCGCCGCGCTCTGCGAGTTCGCCAGTGTGTGGCGGACGTGGCGTTCGGCGCTGGAGAAGGTGCCGTTGTAGTAGTAGTCAGCGGTGACCGGATGTTGGCTCGGATCGATCTCGACGGTGGGCTGATCCTCGGTGAACAGAATCCAATCTCGCTGCCGCTTGGGCAATTTGCGCCACGGCTTGTCGATGTCATAGCCGAGCGTGATCAGGATGTCGCGCAGATTCTGCCCCTGCCAGGCTCCGGGCCAGGCCGCCACCGCGCCGTCGCGGATGGTCAGCGACGGGTCGGGCACCAGCGTCTGCTCGGTCACCTTGTGGACGCGTCCGAGGCCGTGGCATTCCGGGCACGCACCGATGGTGGTGTTCGGCGAGAACGCATCGGAGTCCAGCCGCACGGTGGCACCGGGCGGAAAGGTTCCGGCGCGGGAGAACAGCATGCGCAGCAGATTCGACAGCGTGGTGACGGTACCGACGGTCGACCTCGACGTCGCGGAGCCGCGGCGCTGTTGCAGCGCGACCGCCGGCGGCAACCCGGTGATGTCGTCGACCTTCGGCGCGTCCTGAGGCAGCAGTAATCGGCGGGCATACGGTGCGACCGACTCGAAGTAGCGGCGCTGGGCCTCGGCATAGATGGTGCCGAACGCCAGCGAGGACTTACCGGATCCCGACACCCCCGTGAACACCACGAAGGAGTCGCGGGGGGCGGCGACGTCCACGGTCTTCAAATTGTGCACACGCGATGCGTAGACGCGCAGATAGGGATCGGGTTCGTGTGTGCCTGGTCCCCTACCGCCGTCCATCTGACCCATTGTGGAGGACCGGCGAGTCCGATCCCGGTTAACCTACCCGGATGCCGTCGACGCCTCTTCCCGTGGTCTTGGCCACGCTCGCCCTGCGGCGCAGACTCAAACAGCTGGCCGACATGCTGGTGCCGCCCCAGATCGCGATGCTCGATCTCGGTGAGGGCGTCGGCGGCGTCCAGGTCGCCGCCGCCATCGCCGAGCTGGGCATCGCCGACGTGCTGGCCGGCGGGCCGATGACCGCGCCGCAGATCGCAGCCCGGATCGACTGCGATGAGGACACCACGTATCGCCTGCTGCGCGGCGCCGTCGCGTGCGGTCTGTGCACGATCGATCGCCGGACGGGGGCGGCGAAGCTGACGCGGATGGGTGCGGTGCTGCGCACCGACCACCCCGCGTCACTGCGGGCCTGGATGCGCTACAAGGGGATGCGGTCGACGGTCGATGCCTGGGGTGGCCTGGCCGCCAGTGTGCGCAGCGGCCGCAGCGCCTTCGAGATCGTGCACGGTATGTCGGTGTGGGAGTGGTACGCCGCGCATCCCGAGGAGCAACGCGTGTTCGCGGCGACGATGCGCCAGGCGACCGAGATCAGTGCCCGCGCCATCGCGCGGGTCTACCCGTGGCCGGACGGCGCGGTGGTGTGCGACGTCGCCGGCGGGATCGGCACGCTGCTGTCGGTGATCGTGGCCGAGGCCGGTGCGGACGTGCGCGGCGTCCTGGTCGACAGTGCGGGGATGATCGCCGAGGCCCGCGGACTCCTCGCCGAGCGCGGGGTCGCCGACCGCGTCGACTGCGTCGAGGGCGACATCTTCCGCGCCGTCGACACCACGGCCGACGTCTACCTGCTCAAGGACGTGCTGCACGACTGGGACGACGAACGCTGCGCGAAGATCCTCAACGCGGTGGCGGCGACCATGCCTCGTGGCAGCAGGCTCGTGGTGATCGAGTACCTCCAGCCGCCTCACCGGCCGAACGCGTTCTCCCCGCTGCTGGACCTGCACACGTTGACCCAACGCGACGGCGGACGTCTGCGCTCCGCGGCCGAACTGTCCGACCTGCTGACCGGCGCGGGCCTGCGGCCCACCGGCCGGACGTTCTCGGTCGTCCCGCACGACCTCATCGAGGCGGAGAAGATCTGACGGGTCGTCCCCCGGGTAGCACGTCTCACCGGCCCGCACAAGGTCCCCCGGGTCGTCGTTTCCCGGCCCGGCGGACGATTCGGTCCCGCCACGCACACTGAAGGCTGACAGGGTGCTTTCCCCTTCGATGACGCGCCGGCAGTTGCTCGTCGGCCTCACCGCGGCTCCTCTCGCGATGAGCCTGGCCTGCTCCCGCGATCAGCGCGTTCCACCGTCGACGCGTCCCCTGCCGATTCCCCCGCTGGCGGACTCCACCGTCGACGCCGACGGCTTCCGCATCTTCACACTGCGCGCCATGGCCGGCCAGACCGAAATGGTGACCGGAGTGCGCACCGACACCTGGGGCTTCAATGGCTCGATCCTGGGTCCGACTCTGCGCGCACGGCGCGGTGAGTCCGTGGCGGTGCGCGTCGAGAACACGCTCGCCGAGCCCACCACCGTGCACTGGCACGGAATGCACGTACCCGCCGCGGCCGACGGCGGACCCCATCAGATGGTGCCGGCCGGCGGATCCTGGGAGCCGCGCTGGCAGATCAGGCAGCCGGCAGCGACGCTCTGGTATCACCCCCATCCGCACGGCGCCACCGAAAAGCACGTCTATCGCGGACTCGCCGGACTCTTCATCGTCGACGACGACCCACAGGTCGACCTCCCGCACGAGTACGGAGTCGACGACATACCGTTGATCATCCAGGATCGCCGCTTCACGGGAGCCGGTGCGCTGGACGAGTCCGACCCGACGGACATCGGCCTGCTGGGCGACACCCTCGTGACCAATGGCATTGCGGGAGCGCATCTCACCGTGCACACGGAGCGTGTGCGACTGCGCATCCTGAACGGTTCCGGGGCCCGGCTGTACAACCTCGGATTCAGCGACACCCGGGTCTTCCACATCGTCGGCAGCGACGGCGGGCTCCTCGCCGAGCCGGTACCCGCGAGCCGGATCCAGTTGAGTCCGGGCGAACGGGCCGAGATCGTCGTCGCACTTCGTGCCGGGGAGCGCATACCACTGCGATCGTTTCCTCTGGAGAATCGAGCGGGCCTCGCGGCCGACGAAGCCGGCCGCTTCGGCGTCGACGACACCTTCACCGTCGTGGACCTGATCGCCGAGCAGAGCCTGCGCTCCAGCGCGAGGCTGCCTGCGTCCCTGGCCACGCTGCCGCCGCTGCGCGGGGCAACGGCCGCCGTGCAACGGCAGTTCGACCTGCAGTGGTTCATGATCAATCGACGACGAATGGACATGGACCGCATCGACTTTCATGCGATCGTCGACACCGACGAGGTCTGGACCGTCCGCAATGTGGACAACTGGCCACACAACTTTCACGTCCACGACACGCAGTTCCGCATCATCGACATCGACGGTGAACCGCCGCCGGCGCACCTGGCCGGCTTCAAGGACACGGTCTACACCCCACCGGGACAACGGATCCGGCTCGCGGTGCGATTCGCGGACTACACCGATCCCCGCGCGCCGTACATGTATCACTGTCATCTGACGATGCACGAGGACCGCGGCATGATGGGCCAGTTCCTGGTGCTCGGTCCGCAGGAGCGGGCCGCCGAGCAGCCGGGGACGGCCACACACGATCACGCCATGAGCTGATATCCGTGCACCGCGAGTTGCACACGATTCTGTGCGCCGAGCTTGGCCGCCGCATTCGACACATGGGTTTTGACAGTCGTGACGCCGAGGTGAAGTGCGACGGCGATGTCCTGATTGGACAGACCCTGAACGACCAGGCGGAGTACATCCCGCTCGCGTGCAGTCAACGGGACGGCCGTGGTCACGTCCCGGGGCGCGCCCACCTCGACGGCCCGGGATACCAACCGCTGCAGCAGATGCGGAGAAAGGACGAAGTCGCCGACCGCGATGCGCCGTATCGCTCCCACCAACTCGGCGGGACCGGTGTCCTTGACCAGGAAGCCCGCGGCGCCCGCGGCCAGCGCGGGATACAGGTGGTCGTCATCGTCGAATGTGGTGAGCACGAGGACCTTCGCCACTGCGCGAGCAGCCATCACCTGGCTGGTGGCGATGACGCCGTCGACACCGGGCATCCTCAGATCCATCAAGATGACGTCCGGCTGGAGTTCGGCAGCCAGTCGGACAGCCTGAGCCCCGTCCGCCGCCTCGCCGACCACGTCGATATCGTCAGCAGCTTCACACAGCATCCGTAGACCCGCCCGGACCAGACGCTGGTCATCCGCGATCAGGACGCTGGTAGCCATGCCCGTACCTGCCAGCCTCGATCACGACGTCCGACGGCCAATCTGCCGCCCGCCGTCGCGATGCGCTCGGACATGCCGACGACACCGAGGCCACCCCGCTGGTCACCGATCCCGGTGCTGTCGACACGAACTTCCACCCCGCCGTCGGAACGGGCGATCACGACACGCACCGGACCACCCGGATCGGCGTGCTTCATCACGTTGGTGAGCGATTCCTGCGTCACCCGCAGCAGCGTCAGCCGCGCCATCGCGTCCAATTCGACTGTCCCCCGGTCGATATCGACATCGACACGGAAACCCGCCGCGCGGGTGCGCTGGACGGCGGCCTCGACTTCACGCCACAGTGCCTCGGGCTCCACCATGGCCACTTCGTACAACGCCGGATCACGCAGCGCCGCTTGCCAACGGCGGATGTCGGCGAGTGAGTCCGCGGCGGTGCGGTGTACGTCCTCGAGGACCTCGGCGATCCGCGGATCCGCGTCCCCGCCGATCACGTGTTCGGCAACGCTGGTGCGCAGCACGATGGCCGCCATGTGGTGAGCGACGAGATCGTGCAACTCCCGCGCCATCGCCGTGCGTTCCTGCGCCCGGACCTCAGCCTCCGCGGCCACTTTGACCTGCCGCAGTCCGCGCAGGTACAGACCGAGCAAGACCGGTATCGCGAAAGCCGCGAGAACGACGGTGATGTCGGCGGCTCCCCAGCGCTGTGCGTGGTCGTCGAGGGCGACCCCGAGGACCAGCGCTGCCAGCCACGCGGCCGCTGCGGTGACCACGAGGCGGTTGCGATCGGTCCGGGCAATCAGCTCCGCCAGTGCCACCGCCCCCAGGTAGGGCACCAGGCCCGACAGGCCCCACGCCTGGGCAGCGAACATCGGTACGGCCAGAGCGGACAACGCCAGCGTCACCGGAAACGGCCACCGCTCACCCAGCAGGAAGATCGCGGCGGCCGAGCACGCCAACGCCCAATACTGAACCGACACCCGGAACTCGCCAGGAAAAGTGCTCGCCACCAGGAGCACCGGTGTCAGCAGCAGCGGTGCGCTCCGGAGCACGAGGGGCCGCACGCGATCAGGCTATCCCGGCCCGTGTCGGTCGCCGCCACACTGAACCCGGCGAGGCCGGACGATCGATCAGCCGCGGGGCGTCGTCGTGATGTGGACGTGGTCGTAGTGGCCGTAACCGGAGGCCTGCGGGCCGGCCGGCGTGGAGTAGGTCCCCCGCCAGATCACATCCTGCAGGCCGAATCGACCCGCATTGGCCAACGCAAACGCGCGAATCTGATCGCCGAGCGCGATGCCCTCGGGGCTGTCGGGGTTCGGGATCATGATATCGATCGCCAGACCGCGGGGATGCCACGGCTTGGAGTCCGGCCGGACTCCGTCGATGGTGGCGATCTGGGGAAACTGCCGGCTGACGGCCCGGGCCACCAGAACTGTGTTGGGCTGTAGCCCGGCCTCGTTCGCCACGCCGACCGGCAGTGCCTCGGGGATGTCGGCGAGGGCGGGCGCGGGCGGCGGAGCCAGGTCCCCGGGCGGCACGCCGGGCATCGCAACGATCGCCGGGTCCTGCGGGGGCAGCGCAGCCGGTGGCGCAGGCGCGTCGACGATCGCCTGCTGTCGCGGTGTCAACGCCGCGTACTGCGCCTCAGCTGCCGAGATCTGGCGCAGGAGGTCCTGCCACTTGGCCTGGAGCTCGGCCCGGACCGCGGCGGCCCGCTCGGCCGCGGCGCGTGCGTCGGCGGCCGAGCGCTCCGAAGCCTGCGCGGCGGTGGCCGCACGCTCTCGCGTCGCCCGGTAGGCCTTCATCTGGTCCGCCGTGGTAGCGCCCACCATCCGCTGCAGCGACAGCCGGTCGATGAGGTGCTGCGGCGAGACCGCCGTGAGCACCGCGACCATCTGACTGTCGCCGCCACTCATGTAGTCCATCGCCGCCACCCGGTCGACGGCTGCCTGAAACGGCTGGAGCTGAGCATTCGCGATGTCCAGAGCCGCCAGGTCGGCGCGATGACGGTCGGCCGCCGCGACCTGCTCCGCCTGTGTGGCGTCGGCGTCGCGCTGGGCCGCGGTGACGGCCTCGCGGCTCTGCACAGCCTGTTGGGACAGCTCGTTGAGCCGGGCCAGCGCGTCGTCGGCGGGATCCGCCTGAACGTCGCCGATCGCCGCGGCGGCCACCACGATGGCGACCCCGAGACCACTTACCGTGCGTCGAAGGCAGTGGCGAACGCCCGTCACGCGGATGGTCACGATCCCTCTTCCATGGACCGACCCTGGCCCCGATGTCGATGTCCCGGGAAAGGCTACGAACTGCGGCCGGCGATGTCTACCCGAGGTGGCGTGATCGCCGACCCTCGGGAGATCCGGCTCAGTTGATGATCTCGCCGCCGTCGTCGGAGAGGAGCACGGAGAGTCGCTCCCGCCATGTCTGCAGCTCCTCGGGTGTCAGGCGAGTCCACTCGCTGATCTCCCGGACGACCCGCACAGGGGCCGTGCTGCGGTAGGACCTCGTCGGGTTGCCGGGAAACTTCTTGTCGGTCACGTTCGGATCGTTCTCGTACTCCCCGGTGGGTTCGACTTCGTACACCCTCGGCGGGGCCGCGCCCCCGGCGAGTTCTGCGGCGATCTCCGCGGCGAGGCCCGCTCCGTCGACACGAGCAGTGAAGTAGATGTGGTTCATCACGATCTCGGGACGGTAATTCGAACGACGGCCCGCGGTGAGGAACTCACCCACGCTCACGTCGGCGATCGTGCCGTGGAAGAACGGACCTTTCTCAAGCTCTTGCAACACCAAAACCCTTCGTCCGACCTGCTGGAACGAGACAGCATGCAGCACCACCGGGGTCTTGCCGCAAGCCCCCCACTCGCTCGTATCCTGGACTGGGAGGCCCGATCAGACTCCCTGCCGCGCGGCCGCAGCCGCATCCAGCAGCACGTCGGCCAAGCGGGCCGCCGCCGGGGTCAGCCTGTCCGCCGGAGGCGCCGCGAGATAGACCTGCCAGAGCATCGGAACGGCCAGGTCGACGGTGCGCAGGTCACCGAATCTCCCCGCTTCCGATACCGGCATGAAGGTGACTCCGAGGCCGGCGCGGACCAGCGCGGCGATCTCTGCGAACCCGGCCGGAACTTCGTACAGCGTGCGCGGCTGCACCCCTGCGGCGTGAAAGGCGTCGTCGACCAGGCGGCGCAGGCCGAACCCCGGCGGGAATCCGACCAGGTCGTCGTCGGCGACATCACCGAGACTCACCGCGCCACGGGCGGTCAGCGGATGATCCCCACGACAGACGAACACCATCGGCTCCTCGAACAGCAGGCGCATCTCGAGTTGAGGCGGAAAGCGTTCGGGCACCGAGATCAGCGCGACGTCCAGCGACCCCTCCACCAGGGCGGACAGATAGGTCGAGGCCCCCGACTGACTCAACCGCAACCGCAGCCGCACGAACGGGTGCTCGCGGTGGAAATCACCGAGTGCGCCGGCCACATCCATCGGCCCGTAGGAGATCAGAGATCCGAATTCCACTGTGCCTGAAAGGGTTCCACGATACTCGGCGACCGATTCGGCAGCGTTGCGACTGACCCGGAGGACCTCGTAGGCATGGGTCCGGAAGCGCTCGCCCGCCGCGGTGAGGCGGATCTGCTGTCGGGTCCGGTCGAACAGTTCGACGCCGAGTTCGCGCTCCAGTTTCGCGACGGATGTCGACAGCGCCGACTGCACCACGTGCGCCCGTTCGGCGGCGCGGGTGAAGCTCAGTTCACTGGCGACGGCGACGAAGTGCTCGATCTGACGCAGCTCCACCCGCGCACTCTATCTCTTCTGTAGATGCTTCCTATCTAAAACAATCGTTGGACGCGAAGACTCGTCTCGAGTGTCATGGAGGCATGCCCCTCACTCGACGCGACTTCGGACTGCTCGCCACGATGGCCGGCGCCATCTCCGCGGCGGGCTGCGCATCGACGCCGGCCCAGGCCGGCCCGCCGGCCGGGCCGGCACACCCGCTCGGTCCGGTGGCTCAGATCGACGCGGGCGACCTCAACGTCGGCTACACCGAAGCGGGGCCACCGGATGGGCGGCCCGTCATCCTGCTCCACGGCTGGCCGTACGACATCCACAGCTACGCCGATGCCTCGGCGATTCTGGCCGCGCAGGGTTTCCGGGTGATCGTGCCGTATCTGCGCGGCTTCGGGTCGACGACGTTCCGGTCCGCTGAAACGATGCGTAACGGGCAGCAAGCCGCGCTCGCGCACGACACCGTCGCGCTGATGGATGCCCTCGGCATTCGCAGCGCGATCCTCGGCGGATACGACTGGGGCGGGCGGACCGCCAACAACGTGGCAGCGCTGTGGCCGCAACGGGTTTCAGGCCTGGTGGCGGTCGGTGGTTACCTCACGGTCGATCTGGCCGCCAACCTCGAACCGCTGCCGCCGCAGGCCGAGTACGGCTGGTGGTACCAGTACTACTTCGCCACCCCACGCGGCGAGGCGGGGTACCGCCGGCACACCAAGGACTTCAACCGGCTCATCTGGACCAACGCGTCCCCGCTGTGGCACTTCGACGACGCCACCTACGACCTGAGCGCTGCGGCGTTCGACAACCCCGACCACGTCGACATCGTGATCCACAACTACCGCTGGCGACTCAGCCTCGCACCCGGCGAGAGCCGCTACGACGCCGACGAGAAGCTCCTGGCGACTCGGCCGGCGATCACGATTCCGACGATCACGATCAGCAGCGACTTCGACGGGAAAGCCAAGGACGGCAGCGCGTACCGATCGCACTACACGGGCCCCTACCAACACCGCGTGCTCGACGGCATCGGGCACAACGTGCCGCAGGAGGCACCCCAGCAGTTCGCGTCGGCGATCGCCGACGTCGCCACACACATCAACTGACGAAACGGATGACACTCATGAGCACACCAAGCCTCACTGGGCGCACCGCCCTGGTCACGGGCTCCACCTCCGGTCTGGGCGCCGGTATCGCTGTCGCCCTTGCCCGCGCCGGCGCCCACGTCGTGGTGACCGGGCGGACCCGGTCGCGCGGCGAGCAGGTGGTCACGCAGATCGAATCACAAGGTGGGCGTGCGGTTTTCGTCCCGGTGGACTTCTCGACTGGGCCGGAAGCCGTCAGCGAACTCGCGGCCGCCGCAACGGACGCCGCAGGTGGCCGGCTCGACATCCTGATCAACAACGTCGCCACCCTCGTTCAGCCGGCACCGACAGCGGACGTCACCGCCGAAGAGATCACCGCCGCGTTCGGCGTCAGCGTGATCACTCCCTTCCTGCTGACCGGTCTCCTCGCGCCGGCGATGGCGCAGCGCGGTGACGGTGCGATCGTCAACATCGGCTCCATCAGTGGGATCAACGGCGCGGCGGGGTCGGCGCTCTACGGCGCCACCAAGGCCAGCGTGCACATGCTGACCAAAGCCTGGGCCGCCGAGTACGGGCCGTCGGGAGTGCGCGTGAACGCCGTGGCACCGGGTCCCATCTCCACCGAACGCAACGAGGAGTTCGCCGACGGCATCGCGCCGATCCTGGAGCGGGTCCCATCGCACCGGATGAGCACGGTCGACGAAGTCGCCAGTGTCGTCGCGTTTCTCGCCGGTCCCGAAGCCGGCAACGTCCACGGCGCCATCTGGAGCGTCGACGGCGGAACGACGGCGATCTGACATGCCCACCGTCCACCTCCAGATGACATCGCGCCTGAGCGCTCCGGACCTGATGTCCGTGCTGACCGACTTCTCCGCCGCCCGGCCCGTGACATGGCCGACCATCGACGCCGACCACTTCCACGTCCACGCCCTCGGCGACAGCTGGGCCGAGGTCACCGAGGGAACCGCGGCTGCGTGGGAGCGGGCCCGCTATGAATGGGACACCCGCCGGGGACGGGTCACCGTCACCACTCACGAGTCCAAGGTGTTCGGCCCCGGCGGCGGCTGGATCTTCCAGCTGACCCCGCAGACGTCGGGGACCCGCGTCGACATCGAACTCACCCGCAACCCTTCGATTTTCGGGCGCCGGCTCCTGGCGGCGCTGCTACCGGTGGTCGCCCGACGGTCCCTGCGCAGGTCGTTCGCCGTTGCCCTGCAGGCGCAGTGATGTCAGTACTGTCCCGCCCCGCCGTCGCCGATGTGCTGGCGCGGTTGTTCGCCGCCACGGTGAATCCCGCACCGAAACCCGCGGTGCGATTCACCGAGATTCCGGGCCGCACGTCAACGGTGTCGATCCCCACCCGGTACGGCGCCGTCGACGCCACGATCTACCACCCGCCGAACGACGACGAGCGGCCGCCGGTGTACCTCAATCTTCATGGGGGCGGCTTCGTGGTCGGCCACCCCGAACAGGACGATCCGTGGTGCCGGTACCTCGCCGCCCGCGCCGGCGTCAGCGTCGTCAACCCCGACTACGTGCTGGCCCCCAGACACCGGTTTCCCGCAGCGCCGCAGCAGATTTACGACATCGCCTGGTGGGTCGCCGACGGTGACCGCACCTGGGACGGCACCAGGTTGTGCGTGGGCGGACAGAGCGCCGGCGGGAACCTGGCCGCCGCCACTGCCCGTCAGGCACTGGAGAACGGCGGCCCGGACATCGCCCTGCAGGTGCTCTTCTACGCGCCGTTGGATCTGGTCACGGCCACGCGGGACAAGCCGTCGACGATCGGTGCTCGAGCCGTGATGAAGCCGTGGATGGGAGAGGTCTTCGACACCGCCTACATCCCCGATCCCGCGTCACGGCGCGACCGGCTGGCCTCACCGGCGCACGACGACGCGCACCTGGCCGGCATCGCACCGACCCTGGTGATCACCGCCGAACACGACCGGCTCCGCGACGAGGCTCGCCGCTACGCCGAAAAGCTCGATGCCGCAGGCGCGTTGGCCGAGTACTACGAGGCTCCCGGCGTCGACCACGGGTACAACATCATGAGCTCGGCGACCGACATCACCCGCGCGACCTACGACCGGATCTGCGGCCACGTCCAGCGCGTCACCACGAACGGCGAGTAGCCGCCTCCGGTCGCCCCGTGAGGGCCAGACGCAGCGACGTGGACCGCGACGACACCAGAGACGTCGCCGACAGCGGCCGGAACACGGTGGTGACCGGTGCCACCGACGTACCGATGACCACACCGGTGGCGGGACCCACCGGGGTCGCGATGGACACCGCCGCACCCGGCTCGCCGTAGATCCCGGCGCACCCGCTCCCCTCGCACGCACCCGTCGACGAATCGATGCGGCCCGCGAAGACGTCGTTGATCCATCCGGCGATGAGAGTCTGGGCAGCCGACTTGTTCTGCTCGGTCGGGAACCCTTGGTTGAGGTACGAGATGAGCTGGATGGCCCGGCTCCCACCCTGCATGGAGTCCAGGTGCTGCCCGTTGTCGAGAACCACGCCGTTGAAGTGGCCGGGCCGGTGCGCGTTGAGCGCCTCGTCGACGCGCCGGGGCGAGCCGTCCTCCCTGGGCGCCCCGAGCTCGATCACCGGGATGTAGGTGCCGAGGCCGTCGAGCTTGTCGAGCGCATCCGCCAGCACCGATCCGGGCGGAGCGCCGTCGAGCGTGATGACACCGGCCAGCTGGTTGACCGCGCCGCCGGCGATCACCGCTTCGGCGTAGTAGCCGGCGGTGCCTGCGACGACTCCCGCTCCCAGCGAATGCCCGACCAGGGTGAACCGATCCGGTAGCGCAGCGTCGGCGCCGTACCTCTTGGCGAAGCCGGCGGCCACGGCGCTGGCGGTCAGGGCGTCCCGATCCCCGACCAGCAGGGCGGCGGTGGCGCGGTACACCTGATCGTCTCCGAGCCAGAAACCGTCACGCACATAGGGATTCGACGACAGCGTCGGGACGACGACGATGCTGTTGGTGCGCTCGGCCAGCCAGGATGCGGTGTAGCTGTACATCGGGCCGACACCGCGATAACCGTGCTGCAGGTAGATGAACCGCGCCGGCAGTTCGTCGCCGTCGGGGTAGTACCAGTCGGCGCGGACGAAGCGCCCTTCGGTGATCTCCAGCCTGGAGCTGCGAACCGTGACGTTGACGCCCGGCGGCACCACCGGCGGGCCGGCGACGAACCGGATGGCCGCCCCGATGAGCTCCGTCACCAGCGACTGGATGACCTCCTGCAGCGTGCGCGGCTCGGGTGCCGCCGCTGCCGTCGGGGCGGCGAACGCGGCCGACACGCGTTTCGCCGCAACGGTGTTGGTGGCCGCGAGGGGTCGAGCCGGGGTGCTCGGTGGCGCGCTCTGTTCGGCGCCGGTGCCCTCGGGGCTTGCCGGCCGGGGGTCGACCGACTCCGGTTCGCCGGGGTCGTCCTGTTCAGTCAGCTCGGGGGCGTCGTCCTCGACCGCCTGCTCGTCATCGGAATTCGAGTCGGTCGCCGCGTCGTGATCACGGTCAGAAGGGGAGTCGGTGTCGGCGCCGGTCTGGTTGTCGTCGCCGGCGTCCGTGTCGGCGTCTGAGTCGACATCCTCGTCGGATGCGTCGGGAGCCTCGTCGACATCCGCGTCGTCGGCCTCCTCGGTGTCGGTGTCGACGTCGGTGTCGGCATCGGTGTCGGTGTCGGTGTCGGTGTCGGTGTCCTCGGTCGTACTCGACGTCTCCGCGCTGCCGCTCTCACCATCCGCGTTGTCTGACGCGCGCGGACCACGATCAACGGTGTCGGACGCACTGGCGGTAGCGCCCGCCGTGTCGGACCCGGTATCAGCGGCCGCGGAATCGGCCCCGGTAATCAACGCAGCCGACACACCCGCGGCCACCACACCTGCACCCATCCACGCTGACAGTTGCGCCATTCATCTCCCCAACCTCGATATTGACGACTGCGTCATGACAGCCGTCAACAAACTAGAACAGGTTTCACAGCGAATAGACAGATTCGATGATCTGGTCATTTTTGTGTCACGGCCCGCTGGGGGTCAGTGGTGCAGCACTCGGCGGATCTGCCGATCGGTGGGCGGCGGTACGTCGACGGGGATATCGGGCGAGACGAGACCCGCCAACCACAGCGCGACCAATCGAGCGCTTGCGCGCGGAGCGTCCTCGACGGTCCGGTGGATGAGACCGGCGTTGGCGATCAAGAGCACTGCGAGGTCGGCGGGCGACGCGTCGACGCGCACCATGCCGCTGCGTACCGCGTGCGTGAACACCGCAGTGATGGCGCGGTGGTGACGAGCACGAAGGCTTTCGACGTGTGGCGACAACGGCCGTAGCGATGCCAGCAGATCGGCCAATCCCCGGTTCGTGGCCTGCAGGGCGCAGGTGGAAACGACGCAGTCGCGCAACGCGCTCACCGGATCGTCGGCCCGCGCAGCGTCTTCGGCGATGATGCAGTACCGCTCGAGATGGCCCGAGTAGACGGCCGAGAGAAGCACTTCCCGGCTGGGAAAGTGCCGATACAACGTCGCGTTGCCGATCCCGGCGCGCCGGGCGATCTCGTTGAGCGAGACGTCCACACCGTGCTCGGCGTAGACAGCCTCGGCGGCCGCGAGCGCAGCAGCCCGGTTGCGTTGGGCGTCAGCACGCACCCTTGACCCTCCGTGATCGTCACGCGGAATATCTGGGGATGGTTCCCCGTTTGATCCTACCGTCGAGATAGATGGGGGAGGTTCCCCGAAGGAGAGGCGGTCCTCGTGAAGGCAGTGGTGGTCACTCGTTACGGAGGCCCGGAGGTTCTTCACCAGGTCGATGTCGCCGAGCCACACGCCGGCCCAGGCCGAATACGCATCAGGGTGCACGCCGCCACCGTCAACCCCGCCGACGTTCTGCTGCGGGTCGGTGACATCGACGAGGCGTTGCGCGCCAGCACGCTGTCACCGCCGTACCGTCCCGGCATGGAGGTCGCCGGGGTGGTCGACGAGATCGGCCCCCGCACATCCACCGACCTCGGCATCGGAGACCGGGTCATGGCGATCGTGATGCCGATCGACGACTCCGGCGGCGCGTACGCCGAGTATGTGGTCGTCGACGCAGACCAGGTCGCCGCCGCGCCGGCCGGAAGCAGTCACGCCGAGGCGGCCACCGTTCCGATGAACGGGCTCACCGCCCGTCGGGCGCTCGACGTGTTGAACCTGGCACCGGGTGAGACCCTCGCTGTCACCGGCGCCGCGGGCGCGGTCGGCGGCTATGCCGTTCAACTCGCCAAGGCCGACGGGCTCCGGGTGATCGCCGATGCCGCACCCTCCGATGAGCAGCTCGTCTCAGCCCTCGGTGCCGACGAGATCGTTGCGCGCGGACCCGCTGTGGGAGAACGCATTCGGCGACGGCACCCCGACGGGGTGGCGGCGGTCGTCGATGCCGCACTGCAGGGTGACGAGGTGTTGCCCGCGCTGCGCGACGGCGCTCAGCTCGCCATCGTTCGCCGTCCCGGCGAGCGCGGCACCTCGACGCTGCACCCTGAGCGCGGCATCGTGATCCGCGACGTATGGGTGCCCGACTACACCCATGCGACCGACAGGCTCCGCAGCCTCCGAGTGCTCGCCGAGCAGGGGAAGATCACCATGCGTGTGGCCAGGATCTTCCCGGCAGCGGAGGCCGCCGCGGCGCACCGCGCCCTCGAACAGGGCGGCGTTCGTGGCCGGCTCGTCCTCACATTCGACGGCAACGAGGCGACGATCTAGATGACAGCCATCGGAGTCGGCATCATCGGTGCCAGCCCGGGCACCGGATGGGCTGCTGCCGCCCATGTTCCGGCGTTGCAGGCCCTGCCGCAGTACATGCTTCGCGCGGTCGCGACCAGCCGAGCAGGATCAGCCCGGCTCGCTTCTGCCGTGTGGAACGTCGATGCGTTCGACGACGCGGTGCGGTTACATCGACTGGTCGACCGGATAGCCCGCGGTGCATCCACCACCGGGGCGAAGATGACAGCAGATCTCGAGGAGACACCATGCGCGCTGCAGTCCTGACCGCTTACAACACCCCGCTCGAGATCCGCGATGTTCCCGACCCCACGCCCGGCCGCGGCGAAGTCCTGGTTCGAGTCATGGCCAGTGGGGTGAACCCGCTCGACACCAAGATCCGCCGAGGCATGGCCGCACACGCGAAGATGGCGCCGCCGGCGATTCTCGGCATCGACATGGCCGGGGTGGTGGAAGCCGTAGGTGAACAGGTTCACCAGGTTCAGGTCGGGGACGAAGTGTTCGGTATGACCGGCGGTGTCGGTGGCATCGCGGGGTCACTGGCCGAACTGGCCGCAGTCGATGCGCGCTTGATCGCTCGCAAGCCCGAAGCACTGTCCATGGAGCAGGCCGCGGCCATCCCGCTGGGTTTCGTCACGTCCTGGGAGGGACTCGTCGATCGCGCGGATGTGACTGCCGGGGAACAGGTGCTGATCCACGGCGGAGCCGGCGGGGTCGGATTCCTCGCGGTACAACTCGCCCTCGCTCGAGGCGCACACGTGTTCGCGACCGGGGGGCCGGCGAGCCAGCAGGTGATCCGCCAGGTCGGGGCGACGGCCATCGATTACACGACGAGCGGCGTAGAAGAGTACGTCGATGAGTACACGAGCGGAGAAGGCTTCGACGTCGTCGTCGACAACGTCGGCGGCGCCACCCTCGACGCGTCGTTCGCCGCCGTCAAGCGCTACACCGGCCACGTTGTCAGCGCATTGGGCTGGGGCACCCACAGCTTGGCTCCCCTGTCCTTCCGTGGCGCCACCTACTCAGGCGTCTTCACGTTGCTGCCGCTGTTGACCGGCCGCGGGCGTGAGCACCACGGCCACATCATGTCTCAGGCCGCCGCACTCGCCGACCACGGCGGGCTCGCCCCCCGCCTGCACTCGACGACCTTCCCGCTCGACGAGGTCAATCACGCCTACGAAATCATCGAGAACGCCACCGCCACCGGGAAAGTGACCGTGCTGCCTCACCTCTAGCCCAGACGGAGGTGCGCTTCAACCCTGGGGCGGTTCGGCAGCCGGTACTGTTGGTGGTCACCATGACAGACAAGCGCAGTATTCGTTGGCTCGCGCTGATGCTCACTGTCCTGGTGGCGAGTGCCGCCTTCGGATCAGGGACCGCCGGGGCCACCGAACTCGACGACTACCGCTGGGAACGTCGCCCGCTGCTGGTCTCCGCGCCGGCCGCCACCGATCCCCGCCTCGTCGAAACACTGAGCCGAATCGAGGCGAGTCGGTGCGACTTCGTCGGACGCGACATGGTGCTCGGCGTCCTGGTGGCCGAGGGCACCAGCACTCTCGATGGGAAAGCGATCGACGCTGAGGAGTCCCGACGGCTCGCGCAGCAGTACGGGATCGATGTCAGTGCGTTCCGCGTGCTGCTGATCGGAAAGGACGGCGGCGAGAAACTGCGCATCACCGACGTGCCGGACCTGCAGACGATCTACACCGTGATCGATGGCATGCCGATGCGCCAGGGTGAGATGCGCACGGAAACAGATGGGTGTTGATCAGATGAAGGTGCGCGCACTGATGGGCGTCGTGGTGGCATGCTCGCTCGCCGTCATGTCCTGCGGCAGTGTCGAACCGTCCGCCGGGGCTGCTCCGCCTGACGGATCCGACGTCGTACTCGTCGATCTCAGTAACCCCGGCGAGGTGGCCACCTGGACGACGGTGAACGACCCCGTCATGGGCGGCAGGTCCACCTCGGCGGTCACGTTCGGCAATGGTGGCCTCGTGTTCTCCGGCACCCTCTCGCTCGAGAACAACGGCGGGTTCGCGTCAGCCCGCGGTCCCGAGGACCCCGATACCGGGCGAAAGGCGACGGGCGCGACGTCGCTGCGTGTGCGCGCCATGGGCGACGGAAAGACGTACGTGCTGAAGGTGGGCGACGCAGGGCAGCCGTGGGCCTACATCCAGCGCTTCACCACCGAGGCCGGCGTCCCGCGGGCCTACGACTTGCCCGTCGCAGGTTTCCAGCCGGTGGGCATGCGCTTCGATCCCGCGCCCGAGGCGCCGCGGAACCTCGACCCCTCACGCATCAACGAGGTGTCGCTCTACATCCTCGACAAGCAGCAGGGCCCGTTCACGCTGACCGTCAACGGGATCGACGCCGACATCTGAGGACCCGCGGTCAGGACCGCCGAGCTTTCGCCCACGCGGTGAACGATCCGACTGACCCTGACCGGGGCCGCTCCAACCAGGGCCAGGGATAGAGCGCGCCGACGTCGAGCCGGGACGCCCGGCGCCGCCAGCCGGGAACCGGCGCGAATGTCGTCGCCAAAGCCATGTCGTACAGCACCTGCACGGGGTCGCCGCGGTGCACCTGCACTTCGCGGCGGGTGGCGAGGTCGGCCAGCGACTGGGCGAGGAACACCAGGCGGTTCTGCGACAACCGAAGCCGTCGCAGAAGCGGCTCGTCGAAGACGAAGACCACCGGCAGACCCGGATGCGCCGCGACAGCGGGATCCCGATCGCTCAGACTCTCCGCGGTCATCCAGACCGCCTCCGGTTCGGCGGTGTGCCGTGGGGTCGCGGGGCCGCCGGTGATGTCGGGATGGTTGTCATGACGTAGCCGAGAGTCGGTCGTGTTCCGCCGCTCGGGATCCTGTGTGGCGGGCCACCGCGCGATCGGACAGCGCCGCTCGAGCGGACACGACGCGCAGAGACCGGGAGCCCGCTTCTCCACCTGCCAGCGCGAGAACCCGTAGGCCTTCCCGGTCAGCGCACCCACCGTCCATTGCCAGCCCAGGCGGTTCGCTGCCCGCGAGCCGTCGAGCAGATGGCGGAACATCAGCTCCTCGCCGTCGCGCCAGCCCCACCCCTGACGAACCGTCCAGTGCGACGCGAGCCACATCCGGCTCTGATTGGTCAGCCAGCCGGCGGCGAGTTCGCTCCAACACAGATCCAGGCAGCGCGCCTCGCTCGACCACTGTTCGGGAGCGGGTTCCGTATGCTCGATGACGTTGTATCGCAACGATTCTGACGACGCGACGCCGACGCGGGCGTACAGGTGACGGGCGTATTCCTGCCACCGCAGCTCGTCACGGAACTTGGCGACGTCGGGTGGCGGACCGCCGGCGACGTGGTCCCACACCTCACGCAGGCTCAGCAGGCCGTGCCGGATGTACGGCGACAGCCGCGACGCGCCGCGACGCTGCGGCGGCCACACCTCGTTGCGGCGCCGGGCATAGCCGGTCACATCGAAGGACTGCAGCGCGGCGTCGGCCGCGGTCTGGCCGCCCCGCGCGGGCGGGTCGCTCGCCCGCGGTGGCGGTGTGGTCAGATCACCGAGCTGATCGTCCACCCACGCGCGGATCGCCGAGTCGTCGGTGGGCGGGACGGGCAGGCGCACATTGCGAGTGTAGGTTCGCGTGACCGCGCCTGGCGGACAGACGCCACAACCTGCGCACAGCCTGTGTCCGCATTCACCGAGCCACCTCTGTGGTCGCGCGAGACGCCATGCGACTCACCAAGATCGGGGCCGCGACGCCGTGCAGGACGACGCTGCCCAGGACGACCACGATGGCCACCGACAGGAGCGTGTCGCCCGGTCCGGGGGGTATGACGATGTACGCCCACAGTGCCAACGCGACATTCGCCGTGCCGCGGGGGCCGAGCCACGCCAACAGGACCCGCTCCGGGCCGCTCAGCGGCGATCGCACCGTCGCCGCCGCGACCGAGATGGCACGCACCGCGGTCAGCACCAGCACCCCGAAGACCACTTGACCCACTGCGACGCCGTCGTGCAGCTTCTCCCACACCACGGCGCCGAACACGAACCACACCACCGCCGCCAACACGAATCCGACGTCGTCGATGTACTCCTGCTCGCGCTCCTCGTCGACGTAGTGCCGCACGCTGTGATACGCGATGCCGCCGACGAACGCGGCGACGATGCCGTTGCCGTGCAGGCCGACGTTGAGGGTGTACGTCAGCACCGGCACGCCGAGCATCAGCAGGCGGCGCGACTGTTCGGTCATCAACCCGCGGCGATCGGCCGCGTTGGCGCACCACGCGGCCGACGCACCGATGGCGACGCCGAGCACGACCGCGATGGCGACGTGCGGAATGCCCTGTCGCAACGCGTAGATCACGCCCTCCGACCGCGTGTGCTCGCCACTGGCGATCGTGAGCGCGAGCAGGAACACCGGCGCGATCACCCCGTCGGAGTAGCCCTCCTCGATGTTGAACACGTGGCGAACCCGCTCGGGAATCCGAGGATCGTGCAGGAAGGACACCACCGGCGCGAAGTCGACGGGGACCACGACGCACGCGAGCACCAGCAGTTGCGCCAGCGTGAGGCTGGGCATCAGACCGGCGCCCAGGATCACAGCCAGCACCACACCGATCGGCAAGGCGATGAACAGCAGCCGCAACACGATGCGGGTATGACCGCCGAAGAATCCGCCATGAACCCGGGTTGCGTGCTCGAACAGCACGATCGCCAGGATCGCCTCGATGATGGGCTCGACGACACGGGCCTCGAGGCGGCCGGCCAGTGCATCGTCGGTGAGCCAGCCGAAGACGGTGCCCGCGAGCACCAGGATCAGCGCGGGAGTGACCTGCCAGTGGCTGAGCCGACGCGCGAACAGTGACCACACCACCAGCACGGCCGCCAGACCGGCGATCGACCACGACATCGCGTCATTATCATCCGCCGGCCGGCAAACACAGGTGAACTGCTGCAGGACGAGTCGTGAAGAAACCGATCACCTCGCAGCCCGAGAGACGCACGTCCAACGGCGCACCACGAATCCGTTGCCGCGCAATCAGATCGAGAGGAGCAGCTTCCTTCCGCGACGCTCGGAGTAGCTACCCGTGATCCGACGTCGGTTCCGAGTAGTCCCATGACACTGTTCTCACGGGTGTCACGCGGATATAGGCAGAGCCCGGTCTGGGTGCGGTGGGCCATTCGGACTCCGGCACACCCCGCGCTCGGGCCCCGGCCCTGGCGACTTCCAGTGCCTCGCCGGGTTCGCGGACGATGCGGGCGTGACCTTGGAACATCACTCCCCGGATGTTGGCCATGGTGGATCCGTCTTCGAGCATGACGCTCACGTTCGGATTGCGCTCGACGTTGGCCACTTTGTGGGTCCCATCCCGCACACCCATGACGATGTCGCGGCCGAGTCGGAAGTATCCGAGGGGCACGGTATGCGGAAAGCCATCCTTGTCGATGGTGCTCAGCATCGCCCAGCCCGGACGGCTGTCGAGAAACGCCTCAATTTGTTCGTCACTGAGTTTTCGTGGCACGAAACAGGCTAGCAAGAGCGGAATCAGATCGAGTCGTGAAGTTACCAGTGCTCGATCGTCCCGACGCGCGGGAGGACCTGCTGGGACAGGCACCGCCAGTACCTCCCTGCACCGAGGACTCGCGCCTACCGTGGACACATGACCGGCATGGACGTGCCCAGCGAGATCCGCGAATTCCTCAGTTCACGACGTGCGCGCATCACCCCCGAACAGGCGGGTCTGCCTGCCTATGGCGGCAACCGCCGGGTCAAGGGGCTGCGCCGCGAAGAGGTCGCGATGCTGGCCGGCGTCTCCGTCGACTACTACGTGCGCATGGAGCGCGGCAGCCTCGCCGGTGCTTCCGAGGCCGTCCTCGACTCACTTGCTTCCGCACTGCAACTCGACGAGGCCGAGCGGGATCACCTCTTCGCTCTCGCGCGAGGCTCCGGGCCGCCCGGCAGCCGTCGCAAGCGCAAGACGGTTGGAACTGTGCGGCCGGCCTTGCGGCAACTCCTCGATGCCATCACCGACGCGCCGGCGTGGATCCGCAATGGCAGGCACGACGTCCTCGCGATGAACCAGCTCGCCCGTGCGCTCTACGCGCCGGTCCTCGCCGACCCGCGGCGTCCGGCCAACACCACGCGATTCGTGTACCTGCGCCCCGAGGAAGCCGAGCGGTTCTTCGTCGACTACGACCGGGTCACCCGTGACGCAGCCGCGATGCTGCGGCTCGAGGCGGGCAGCAACCCGCACGACGAGCAGTTGGTGGCACTCGTCGGCGAGCTGTCGACGCGCAGCGAGCTGTTCCGGCAGCGCTGGGCATCTCAGGACGTGCGGTTCCACCGGTCCGGCCGCAAGCGGCTGAACCATCCCGTGGTCGGCCAACTCGACCTCGACTTCGAGGCCATGCCGCTCCCATCCGAACCCGGCCTGCAGTTGAACGTCTACACCGCGGCGGCCGGCACGCCCACCGCCGACGGGCTCAAGTTGCTCGCGTCGTGGGCGGCCACCCAGGACAACCTTCCGTCGGAGATCGCCTCGGGGTGAGGGGTACTGGCGATACCTGGACCAGCAGGTACTGCCGCGGCATCGGAATCAGGCGTTGGGTGGATCGTGTGCGCGGCGGCTCGCGCGACGGCACTCAAGCGATCGCTGCCGCAGCGTGAAACGAGTCGAAAGGGACCAATGATGAAGAATGCCAAGCTCGGCGATCTGGACGTCGCCCGCATCGGACTGGGCGCCATGGGCATGTCCCACGGCTACACCGGCGCCGGATCCGACGACGACGAATCGATCAGGACCATCCACCGCGCACTCGACCTGGGCGTGAACCTCATCGACACCGCCGAGATCTACGGTCCGTACGTCAACGAAGAACTCGTCGGCCGGGCGATCAAAGGCCGCCGCGACGAGGTCGTGCTCGCCACCAAGTTCGGCCTGGTCTCGCACGCGGGAGACGGCCCGTGGAACCTCGACAGCAGTCCCGCCAATATCCGCACCGCCGTGGAGGGCTCGCTGCGCCGGCTCGGCACCGACCACATCGACCTCTACTACCAACACCGAGTCGACCCCCACACCCCGATCGAGGACACCGTCGGCGCCGTCGCCGAACTGGTGGCCGAGGGCAAGGTGCGCCACATCGGGCTCTCCGAGGCCTGGGTCGACACCATCCGCCGCGCCCACGCCGCACACCCGATCACGGCGCTGCAGTCCGAGTACTCGCTGTGGACCAGAGACCAGGACGAGGTCCTGCCCGTCCTGCGTGAGCTCGGCATCGGGCTCGTCCCCTACTCGCCCCTCGGCAAGGGCTTCCTCACCGGGACCATCCGGTCGACCGACCAACTCGACGCCAACGACTTCCGGGCCACCAACCCTCGATTCACCGGCGAGAACTTCACGCGCAATCTGGCGATCGCCGACGACGTCAAGGACGTGGCCGACGAGGTCGGCGCGACACCCGCTCAGGTCGCGATCGCGTGGTTGCTCGCCAAAGGCACTGACATCGCGCCGATTCCGGGGACGCGACGGGTCGCGCGGCTGGAAGAGAACGTCGCCGCCGACGAGGTCGTGCTGACCGAAGCGCAGCTGGCGCGACTCGATTCGCTCACGCCGGCGGCGGGCGGTCATCACACCGATGAGCAGATGAAGTTGATCGAGCGCTAGTTCCGTCGAAGACCAAAATTCGCCTACGGAGAAGGAACTCATGTCCACCTGGCTGATCACCGGCTGCTCGACCGGCTTGGGCCGTGCACTCGCCACATCCGTCATCGCGGCGGGACACGACGTCGTCG
Organism: Mycolicibacterium chlorophenolicum; assembly: GCF_001044235.1. Taxonomy (GTDB): domain Bacteria; phylum Actinomycetota; class Actinomycetes; order Mycobacteriales; family Mycobacteriaceae; genus Mycobacterium; species Mycobacterium chlorophenolicum. The sequence goes on from NZ_JYNL01000064.1 coordinate 567,807, forward strand.
TCACCGCCCGCGACGTCGGGAAGGTCGCCGATCTCGCGGCGACCGCTCCCGAGCGCGTTCTGGCTCTCGCCCTCGACGTCACCCGTCCCGAGCAGGTCGCGAGCGCCGTAGCACAGGCCGAACGCCGATTCGGCGGCGTCGACGTCCTGGTCAACAACGCCGGGTACGGGTACCGCGCCGCCGTCGAGGAGGGCGACGATGCCGATGTCCGTAGGCTTTTCGAGACGCACTTCTTCGGCACGGTCGCGATGATCAAGGCCGTGCTGCCGGGGATGCGCACTCGCCGGTCTGGCGCCATCGTCAACATCTCGTCGATCGGCGCGCAGATCACCCCGGTCGGATCGGGCTACTACTCGGCCGCCAAATGCGCCATCGAGGGACTGAGCGGTTCGCTCCACGGCGAACTCGCGCCCCTTGGCATCTCGGTCACCATCGTGGAGCCCGGCGCTTTCCGGACCGACTTCGCGGGTCGTTCGCTCACCCAGGCGGCAACCCCCATCGACGACTACGCCGAGACGGCGGGGAAGCGTCGCAAGGAGCACGACACCCTCCATGGCACGCAGGCCGGAGACCCCGCCAAGGCAGCCACCGCCATCATCACGGCCGTGGAGCAACCGCAACCCCCGGGCTTCCTGCTTCTGGGCTCCGACGCGCTCGCCGGCTATCGGCAGAAGGCACAGGCCCGAGCCGACGAGGTGGACAGGTGGGAGGAGCTCAGTGCCAGTACCGATTACGCCGAGGAGTAACGCCAGGCCCTCGTGACGCCTGCTGCGTCATCAGCTGCCACCTGTTTGCTCTTCACGAGAATCATCTTTGAGAGGCCCCTCAAAAATGCTCCTCTGGCCCGATTTCGCCAATCTGTGACTAGGGAAGGAATTTGCTGTACGCTCCCTGGAAAATATTGACAGGGGGGTCAGCACATGGGCGGACGGCGTCAACGGCGCGCAGAGCAGTTCGGAGTGAGGCAGTGGCTGCAGCTGGGCGCGGCATCGGCTGGTGTCGGGGCGGCACTGCTGGGGTTCTCGCTGGTGGGTCCGGACATCGGTACGGCGGCCGCCGACACTTCGGGAGAGTCGTCGGCCGCATCGACCGGTAGCGCCGGAGGCGCAGAGTCCACCGGTCCAGCGAGGTCGACACCGGCGGCCGACCGTGAGTCGGGCAGCGCCGCCACCGATACGGACCGCACCGATGACGTGGGCTCCGACGACGCCGTTGACGACGCCGACGACCGCGCCGGCCGCGCCGGTGCGCGCCCCCTCGATCAGTCCGACGAGGACCCCTCGGATGTCGCCACCACCGACGAGGTCGATGCCGACGCGGACGCTGCCGACGGGGACGATGCCGCGGATGACGATGTTGCAGGCGACGTCGCCGAGGACGACGTTGCCGAGGAGCGCACGTCGGCCGACGGCGACGACACCGGTACAACCCCTGCCCCCGCGACGGTCACGGCGACGGCGACGGCCTCGCCCAGGCCGACCCATGAGGAGCGGGTCGCCGAGAAGATCGCCAAGATCTCGGCCTCGGCGCAGGCGTGGATCGACGCGCGGCCGGTCAGCGACGAGCGCAAGGACGAACTCGAAGCAGCCTGGGCGGCCCTGCGTCGCAGCCTTCTCAACCAGGCGCCCACACTGACCCCCGTTCAACTCACCGGTGTCATCACCGGCGAGGTCACCGGCACCGTCGACGCACTGGATCCCGACGGGGACCGGCTGGTCTACCGCGTGGTGCGCGGACCGGCGACGGGCAAGGTGCACCTCAACGCGGACGGGACATTCACCTACACCCCGGGTGAGGGTTTCGACGGCGTCGACACCTTCGTGGTGCGCGCCGTGGACCTCGGGCTGCACATCAACCTGCTGGACTGGTTCCGGCCGATCGGAACGCGCGCCGGCGCGCTGATCAACCAGGGTGCGGTCACGTTCGACTTCGTCTACACCGAGGGTGCCGAACACTGGACGCCCGAGCGTCGCGCGGCCCTGCAGCGCTCAGCCGACGCGCTGGTGACCTTCCTGCGGGTCGCCAAGCCGGTCGTGCTCACCTATGAGATCGAAGGGGTCGACAATCCGGACGTCCGCTGGCTGGCGGGCGCCGGCAGCGGCCTCATCAGCACGGACCCCGGCTACTGGCCGACGATCGTGCAGAACAAGCTGCTCACGGGGAAGGACGCCAACGGCGCCGGGTACGACGGCTCCATCGAGTGGAACTTCGCCAAGCCGTGGGCGTTGGGCGACGTGGTCGTCGGCGACGAGTACGACTTCATGAGCACGGCGATGCACGAACTCCTGCATTCGTTCGGCTTCGCCTCGACGCTGGAGGCGCCGGGCACCAACAGCGGGCGGACGTGGAGCATCTTCGACAGCTTCATCAGTACCGCCGACGGCACAAGGCTCTTCGCCGCCGACTTCACCTGGCCGAGTTCGGCAGATCCCTACCTGACCGGGTTCGCCGGCGGAGTGTTCTTCGGCGGGTCGAACGCCGTTGCGGCGTACGGAAAACCGGTCCCGCTGTACTCCCCCAATCCATGGAAGGACGGCAGTTCGTCGGCCCACCTCGACGACGACACCTTCACCGGTGACGACTTCCAATTGATGAACCACAAGGCCAAGTGGCACGGGATCGTCGAGGTGCGCGAGATCAGCGCGATCGAAGCGGGCATCCTGCGCGACCTCGGCTACACCGTGGTGTTGCCGCGCCAGTCCGCTCTTGCGACCGGAGTCCTCGTCGGCCTGCGCGCCTGATGCCGTCAGGCTCCTCCCGAAAAGGTCGCCCGATACTCCGTTGGGGTCACATCCACGATCCTGCGGAAGTGCCCGGCTCATCGAGTCGTTCGACAGACGAGGCCGGCGAGCCAGCGGGCAACGGCGACGCTTCATGACGTTGGATCAGGCGTATCTGACGTCGGCACTTACCGGCAGGTTCAGGGTGGTGTCAGGTACTGCGATCCGTCATGACCAATGATCGTCTGCCTTTGACGACGGCACTGTCTTTTCAGGATGTCCGCTTTCACGACGGTCGGAGCAGGTTCTGCTTACCGGCTACGCCTGCTGTGCGAGCCAGATGGTGCGCTGCCCGCACGTAGGGTCCGTGACGGCGTGGGCGATGACGTCGAAGCCGTTGTCGCCGAGAAGGTCACGATATTCGGACTCGTCGAGGCTTGCGTGGTAGAGAGGTTCACCCTGGTAGCTCCCGATCTGCTCACCGGCCGATGGACCACTGTTGAACAACAGAACCGCACCCGGCGCGGCATGCCGGGAGAGGGTCGGGAACATCCGTCGCTGATCATGCGCCGAGAGGTGAAAGAGGCTGTCCCAGGCAATGATTCCGTCGAATTGGCGATGGAGAGACAGCGCGCGCATGTCGGCGACGTCCCACCGGTGCTCGGGGAAACGGGCAGCCCTCATCGCGATCATCGCGCTCGACGAGTCGACCCCGTGGACATGACATCCCTGCTCGATCAGGTACTGGCCGATCGGCACCGCTGTTCCGCACCCCACGTCGAGGACGGTGCGGCGCTGACCGGGCAACGACGCCACGAACCGGTCCAGCCAGGCGCGTTCGATCAGCCGGTCACCGCGATCGCGCGACCACGCCGCCGCGTGGCGGTCATACAGCGCGATGACCCGAGCGGCCTCGGGATGCTCGTCAACCACAATGCCCAGCATCGCCGCGGTATCGCCGAGGGTCCGATCGAGGAGCATACGGCTCTCGCCATCTACTACCGACGGTCGCAGTTTGAGTGAGTGCGGGGGGATTGTGGGTGGCGGCTTCGCGGGGCTGGCGGCTGCCATTGCATTTCGGCAGGGCGGTCACGAAGTCAGCGTCTTCAAAAGGTCCGCCATTTTTCACGCCCGACCCGTCTTCGGGTTCCTGGCGGGGCGGTCAGTCACTGGCGCGCACCCGTCGACACGGCCTAAGTCCGCTTGCCTCTGCGAGCGGGCCTGGGCGGTGCCGGTGCGTCAGCGTCGGCGTGGCATCGCCGACGCAGTGCCCAGAATCCAGGCGAACAGGAAGGCCGGCATCGCGGTGATCGACAACCCCTCCAGTGACAGAGGGCCGCGCTCGACGATGAACGCGGCCAGCAGAAGGGGGTGTACCGCGGCGGCGGCGAGCGCCAGGTGCGCGGTGTAGCGGGGCAGTACCTGGTGGCGGTACACCGCGACAGCGAAAGACCCCAGCGCGACGACGGTGGGCAAGCCTGACATCGCCAACAACCCGAAGGTCAAGTCGTACAGCAGACTTGCCTGTTCGGCGCTGCGGTCTCGGTAGAGCAGGAGGTTGAACGCGGTGAAGCCACTCAGCAACAGGATGGCGCACCCGAAGAAGGCGGCAGCAAAACATCCCGGCAGAATCGACCTCCGCGGCAACCGATCTCGTAGGTAGGTCCACACGGCTGCACCGAAGACGAACCACAGGGTGACACCCACCGTGTTGAGCACCTGGGTGACGACCAATTGCGCATGATGGTCGCTCGCCCAGCGCGCTACGTCCACACCCGGAGTCTGGGTCTCGGGATAGGACCAGATCGGATACACCGCCAGCGTCAGCGCGGGAAGCACAAACCCCGTCACCCCGGACCATCGAACAACGCGCGCCGCGCTTCCCAGTCCATCCCCCGCGCTCGGCACGATGTCGTCGTTCATGGCCCCCCCGAGCAGTATCTGACGAACGCGGTCCACAGATCTACCGCCATCGTGCCGCAGCGGCGCAGACACCGGGGCACGACGAGCCGACGCGTCGTTTCGAGATTTCTGGCGAGTTGCGCGTCACGCCCACCGTCAGCGCCTCAGCGGCCACGTCCAAGGCAGCTGCAGGGCGGCGATCTGCCCGTCGTTGCCCACCGGCCCGACGATGTCGCCGCCCTGGCGGCGGCACCTCTCCCATCGCTGCCGGCACGTAGGGCGGAAAAGGACTACGGGTTTTCCGTGGTCCCCGACCGGTACGTCCGGTGCCATCGTCATAGGCGTGAAGGACATCGTCGTTGTCGGTGGCGAGCTTCGCCAGTGTGCGGAGTTCAGTGGGCTCGGGCACACGGGACCGCCTGCTCTGGCCCATTGGCGTCAACCGCGTCCACGCCCAGGTGGTCCCCATCGACGCCAACGCCCGGCCAGTTCAGCAGCGCCCAACCCCGAGGAGTCTCCATGACCAGCACCACCCGCGTCGTGGTCGTCGGCGGCGGATACGCCGGCGTCCTTGCCGCCAACCGCCTGAGCCGGCGCGCCGACATCGACATCACGCTGGTCAACCCGCGCCCTGCATTCGTCGAACGAATCCGGCTCCATCAATTGGTCGCCGGCAACGATGACGCCGTCGAGGACTACTCGGCGATCCTCACGGATCGAGCGAAACTGATTCTCGACAGTGCTGAACGCATCGACGCAGCCGCACACCAGCTCCGGCTGTCCTCCGGTGCTTTCCTCGGCTATGACTACCTGATCTACGCCGTCGGTAGCACCGCTCCGGTCTCCACCGCGACACCCGGTGCGCTCGAGAACGCCTACGCACTGGGCGAACTGGAGTCAGCGCAGCGGCTGGCCGCGCGCCTGACAGACGTCCCGCTGCAGGCTCCGATCGTGATCGTGGGCGGTGGGCTGACGGGGATCGAAGCCGCCTCTGAATGGGCCGAGGCCGGTCGCAACGTCACCCTGGTCACCGGCGCGCTGGGTCCGTCGCTGGCCAAAGGTGGGCGCAAGTCGGTGGCCAAGAGGTTGACGAAGCTGGGGGCCACCGTTGTCGAGAACGCAACTGCCACGCAGGTCGGTCCAGACCGGGTGGTACTGCGCGACGGGAGAGCCTTGCCGAGCGCGGTGACGGTGTGGACGGCCGGGTTCGGTGTCCCCACCCTGGCCGCTGACAGCGGCCTGTCCACCGACCGGCTCGGCCGGCTGCTCACCGACGAGACCTTGACCAGTGTCGACGACCCCTCGATCCTCGCGGCCGGCGATGCAGCCTCCCCGTCGGGGCAGCCGTTGCGGATGAGCTGCCAGCTCGCCATGCCGCTGGCCTCGCACGCCACCGATACCGTCCTCGCGAGGCTCGCTGGCAGGGAACCCGCGAATCTGAACCCGGCCTCGGTGGGTCAGTGCATCAGCCTGGGCCGCCACGCCGGCACCATCCAGATGTCGCACTTCGACGATGTTGCGTTGCCGATGCACATCGGCGGGCACCTCGCCGCCACCATCAAAGAGTCAGTCTGCAAGGGCACCTTGTCCTTCCTGGCCAAAGAGGCCCGAAAACCGGGCAGCTACTTCTGGCCCCGAGGCGGAAAACGGGCGAAGTTGCTGAAGAAAGGACCAGTCGGTGTCTGACGTCATGGACACACCGAAGACCGCGATCACCGACCGGGACCAACCGCCACCACCGGGCACCACCGGGCTGTCCGAATGGCTGGCTCGATGAGCGAGCTGGCCGGCCGAACCGCACTGGTCACCGGCGGCACCGCCGGCATCGGCTTCGCGACGGCCCACCGACTGGTGCACGCGGGCGCCTCGGTCGTCATCACCGGACGCAATCCCGGACGCGGACAGCAGGCCCGAGACGCCCTCGGGTCTGCGGCACAATTCGTCGCCGTGGACATGGCCGACCCGGCCGGTGTGGAGCGACTCGCTCGCGAACACGAGCCCGACATCCTGGTCAACAACGCCGCGCGCTTCCCGGCCAGCCTGACCGTCGATCAGGACGAGAACGAGTTCGGGCACACCTTCGCCACCAACGTGCGCGGTCTCTACTTCCTGGTGGCCGCGACGGTGCCCTCCATGATCCGTCGCGGTGGCGGTGTCATCGTCAACGTCACCTCCATGGTCGCGTCCAAAGGTGTTCCGGGCGCCTCGGTGTACAGCGCTTCCAGAGCAGCAGTCGAGCAGTTGACGCGCACGTGGGCCGTCGAATTCGGCCCGCACCACATCCGGGTCAACAACGTGGCACCCGGCCCGACGTCCACCGAGGGTGTGGCAGCCGAATGGGGTGACACCAACGAGGAACTCGGGCGCGCCCTACCGCTCGGGCGCACGGCGGATCCCGCCGAGATCGCCGAGGCGATCTACTTCCTGGCCTCGCCACGAGCCAGCTTCATCACAGGCACCACCCTGCACGTCGACGGCGGCGGCACCGCCGTCTGAAGGAGAATGATGGACTCCGACGAACAGCGCGGCGTCGACTCGTATGGATGACGAGCTGTCACTGACCACGGGTCGGCCGACCCCGGGGTGGCGACAGGAACTGGGCCCACCGGCGCGGCTTGCCTCGCAGAGCCTCAAAGCCGAGCTCCGGTGCGTATTCCTCTTCAAGTTCCTCACCGATGAGCAGCTCGATGCGCTGTGCAGCAACGGCCGATGCACCACAGCGGGGACGGGGCCGCTTTGCCGCGAAGGCGAGCCCGCGCAGTTTTCTGGCGTCACCGCGCGCGAGTTGCATCACCGGCGCCACCCTGCATGTCGACGGCGGTGCCGGCGTCACATGAGCACGGCTTGACGAATCCGCACGGCGGCAGCGCCCACCCCTGTAAGCCCGAAACCAATGTCGCACCGTATCAACCCATTTCACCTCGAGAGAAAGGCAGCACGGCGATGACCGAACCTACGAAAAATATCACCGTCACCGGCGCGACCGGCCTGATTGGCCGCCAACTCGTCCCCCTGCTCAGGAGCCGCGGACACAGCGTCACCGCAGCCTCCCGTGACTCCGGTGTCGACCTGCTCACCGGGCAGGGCCTTGACGAAGCCCTCGCCGACGCTGGGGTCGTCATCGACGTGATCAACTCCGCCACCCCCGAGGACTCCGCCGAAGCCTTCTTCAGGCAGACCGCGGCCAGCCTGTCCGCTGCCGCCGCCAAGGCCGGCGTCGGACACTACGTGGTGCTGTCCATCGTCGGCGTCGAAGCGATGGCCCCCAAAGCCGGATACATCCGCGGCAAGCTCGCCCAGGAGAACGCAGCCGCGACCTCAGAGGTTCCCTGGACGGTATTGCGGGCCACGCAGTTTCACGAATTGGCTGAACCCATCACCGAATCCCTGATCGTCGGCGACGAGGTGCGCGCCCCGGCCGCACTCATCCAACCCATCGACTCCGCCGAGGTCACCGCCATCCTGGCCCGCGTTGCCGTCAACGAGCCGCTCAACACCATTCACAACGTCGGAGGTCCGCAGAAGATGTCCTTTTCCGACATGGCCCGCGCCGTCCTGCGCCGCCAGAGCCGAACGCTCAACGTCCTCGACGACCCGTCGGCAACGTACAGCGGTCTGAACATCGATGAAACAACGCTCGTCACCGACGACGCGGCCGAACTGGGCACCACGCGGCTGGTCGACTGGCTGGCGCGCCGCTGATTTGCTCCCGACAGCCCCTCCTGCCGACCGCCTCGTTGGTCTTATGTGGCGAAACCAAGCTCGCGCCGGCTCGCGGTGGCTATCCAGGGTTGGAACTCGACCGCGACGCCGAGGACAAGCGCGCCGCACTGCAACGTCCAAGCCCGTCGCTTCTTCCACAAAACTGTCCCAGATCGCCAGTAGCCGAGGACGTTTCGCCGCCAGCAGCTTGCTCGTCGTCGTGGGGCCAAGCCCGTCACGGCCTCGGCGCAGGAGTGCCCAGAGTTGTCCGGCCGGGGAGTCGCCGCTCAGCATGGCCGGGTCCGCGTCGGCAATGTCCACGTCGGCCGGGATCTGTGCGAGCAGTCGGCTGACCTCAGCAGCGTCGCGCCCCATAAGCCGCAGCGCCGCCTCGGCCGGCACCGTGACGCTGAGCATGGACACAGCGACGAAGTCCGCAGGGCCGAGCGTGTCGGGGTCGGGATTGAGCGCGGCCACCGACTCGAACCGCGACCCGGTGTAGCTGGGCTGACCATCGTCGTCTTCGGAGTAGTAGCGCTCCAGGTGCACGACCGCGGTCTGGGTGTCCGTCGCGACGATGAACCCAGGCCAGGTGTGGCGCCATTTGGTGTGGCTCAGTGAGTCAGCCAACCCATCCCCCGGTCATTGCCGCTGTCGTTCGGAGGGAACCTGGCAGGCGGCGGCGACATGGTAGGGCGGTGTTCGACTGCCTCAACGCCCATCCTGCTCCCAGGCGCCGACAACGATTCGATGCGGTGTCGCCTGGTTAGCGGCCTGGGACCTTTGCGAGGTCTAGCGTGGCGGAATGGGATTGTTCAGTCATGAGGAGTTCCGGGACCCGGCCGACGGCGTTGGTGGCGCCGCTTCTGGTGGGGTTGTTGAACGACCTCGGGGTGCTGAGGTGGGCGAGTACGGGATGGATGAACCTGTGGTGGTGGGTCCGGGGTTGCCGCCTGAGGATGGCTCGTGCGGTCAGTTCGCCGTGCAGTTTCACGTGTCGACGTCAATGCTGGTCGGGCTGAAACGTATTGCGGATATGCGTGGGGTGAGCGTGCCGGAAGTATGTCGACACGTGATCGGTGTGTTTGTTGCCCAGCAGGAGGGTGAGCTGGGCGCATTACTTGCTGCGGAGGCGGAGGCGGCTCATTACCGGCCGAGTTTGGAGTAGGCGTAGTCACTCACGTCCGCCGCAGCGCACCTGTCGAGATGCAACGAAGATTGATGAGACAAACCTGGGTACTTTGACAAAAATGGGCCGTGTCACGGAACCTTGTCAATCTTCGTTGCAAAACTGCAGTTCATTGTCGCGCTGCGCTATACCGGTTTCGTCCGCCGCTAGCGCGCCGCAGCAGCCGCGGAGTCCCGGCTCTCCATAATTCTCCACTTCAAATGCCACGTCGACGTACAAAGCATTGATGTCACCGTTCCTTCGCGCGTTCGTACCTCTCGGTGTGGTCCTGTCGGTAATCCACCATGTGCGACGAAATGTCGCGATTTCGAAGGATGGCATTGATCGCCTCGCCGAGACACTGATGTACAAGGTTGTCGGCGTGAGGACTGCGCGCAGAAGCGGGAAAACGCGTAGTAGTGAAGCCCGCCGCTCACCAGATCGCGTACGCCGGCGAGGTAGTCGACCGCAACCTTCAGGCGTCGCGTGGCGACAGTGTCGAGCGACAGGTCGGGATCTGCTCTCTGTCACCGGCTAGGTCACTGTTGTCTTCCACCGGGTAAGGCTCGTTCGATTCGATCCGGTCGAGGACCGCGCCTGACCTCTCCATCCTGGTGAGGGCCTCGGTCCGCCAGTGGTCGTCTTCGGGAGGAGGCTCGGTGATCACGGCTCGATGGTGCCGAGGGGCGCCGACACGGGATCGGCCCACACGCCGACCGCCCTACTGCTTGGCCATGTTCGCGAACCGCGACAGGTGCAGCTGATGCGCCACGGTGACGGTGCGCGTCGGGCCGGCGCGGTGCTTCGCGACGATCAGGTCCGCTTCGCCGCCACGAGGGTCGTCGCTTTCGAACGCGTCCGGGCGATGCAGCAGCACCACCATGTCCGCGTCCTGCTCGATCGATCCCGACTCGCGAAGATCCGACAGCTGCGGCTTCTTGTCCGTACGCTGCTCCGGGCCACGGTTCAACTGGCTCATCGCCACCACGGGGACTTCCAGCTCCTTCGCCAAAAGCTTGATCTGGCGCGAGAATTCGGACACTTCCTGCTGGCGCGACTCGACCTTCTTGCCCGATGTCATCAGCTGCAGGTAGTCGATCACCACCAGACGCAGGTCCGCCTTCTGCTTCAGCCGCCTCGCCTTGGCCCGGATCTCCATCATCGTCAGGTTCGGTGAGTCGTCGATGTACAGCGGCGCCTCGCTGATCTCACTCATCCGCCGCGCCAGCCGCGTCCAGTCGTCGTCGCTCATCCGTCCCGACCGCATGTCGGCGAGCTTGATCCTCGCCTCGGCCGACAACAGGCGCATGACGATCTCGGTCTTACTCATCTCCAGCGAGAACACGATGCTCGGCAGGTGGTGCTTGATCGAGCACGACCGCATGAAATCGAGTCCCAGCGTCGAGTTGTGCGTCGGGATCATCGACCGGCTGGCCAGGTACATGTGGCTCGCGTTGTCGACCTCGACGCACCGGACCGGAACGCTCGGGACGGGTCGAACGTCCACGATCAACCGCGCTTCGGCGCCGGCCGAGCGACGCTCCTTGTGCAGCAGGTCCTTTCGATGCAGCCGGAACACGCTGTCGGCCGCAGCGAAGGCGACTCCACCGCCCGCCTCGACCTCGCACCGGTAACCGAGCGACACCACGAGTTCCGCGACATCCTCCGCGAGCCGCTCGTCGGGCACGCCGAGCCGCACCGTTCCGTCCTCCGCCACCGTGCCGCCGGCGTCCAGCAGACCGGCGAGCAGCGACCGCCGCTGCGCCTCCGACGCGCGCAGGTATTCCACCGGGATGCGCGTGCCGACGAGTGCGCCGGACGTGCTCGGCCCCTCCCCCTCGATCCGCATCAGGATCTCCGGGTCGGTCGTCGTCGCGTCGCCCAGTAAGGCGCCCAAGGTGTACGGCGGTACCAGAAGGTCGGCGTTCGCTGCCTGCACCGCTGCCGTGTTCGTCACCGAGTGGACTAACCCGGTCGGCAACGTCTCGGCGATCTCACGGGTGGTGCGGATCGCGCCGGAGGTCAGCCACTGATGCTCGGCATCGGCGACGATCACTGTGCCGTCGGAGAACTCGACCTCGAAGCACGGCCGGCCTTCCATCACGGCGGTCGCCGCGACCACCCGCGTCGGCAACCCGTCCGGGCCGATCAGCTCGTCACCGACGACGACCTCGGCCATCGTCGTCCACCCGGTCGGCGTCGGCAGCGGCGTGTCCAGCGACAGCGCCTTCCCCATACCGGGACGTGCCGCCACGACGATCATCTGGCCGGGATGCAGACCGTTGGTCAGCTCGTCGAGTTCGGTGAAGCCGGTCGGCACACCCTTCGAGATGCCGCCCTGCGACGCGATCGCGTCGATCTCGTCCATCGTCGGCTGCAGCAGCTCTTCGAGCGGCACGAAGTCCTCGGTGGCCCGCCGCTCGGTGACGTCGTAGATCTCGGCCTGCGCCCGGTCCACGATCTCGTTCACGTCCGCGCCCTCGGCGCCGGCGTAGCCGTACTGCACCACCCGGGTGCCCGCCTCCACCAGACGGCGCAGCAGCGCCTTCTCCGAGACGATCTCGGCGTAGAACCCGGCATTGGCGGCCGTCGGCACCGTCGAGATCAGCGTGTGCAGATAAGGCGCCCCACCGACCCGGCGCAACAATCCCTTGCGGTCGAGTTCCGCGGCCACTGTGACCGCGTCAGCGGGCTCTCCGCGGCCGTACAGATCCAGCACCGCGTCGTAGACGAGTTGGTTGGCCGGCTTGTAGAAATCCCCGGGGCGCAGCCGCTCCAGCACGTCGGCGATGGCGTCCTTACTGAGCAGCATGCCGCCCAGCACCGCCTGCTCGGCCGCGAGATCCTGGGGCGGCTGCCGGCCGAACTCCTCATTGGGAGGCGGCTCCATGGACGTGTGGTCTCCGGACCGGCCCAAGTCATCGACGACAGCCACGCGGTGCCTCACCCCTCCTCAATCGACCTCGAACGCACGTTCGACATGCGTCCTGTTGCGACTGTAAGTCCGGGATCCGACAACACCCCCGTCGGCACCCGCAACTGCGTCGGCGACGGCCAACGATAGACGTTGCTGGGCGGGATGCAACCAGCCCCTGTTGACAGACCTGTGGATGGCGTGTGGATAGGTCTGGTGAGCCATGTTGAGGCGTTGGGGAGAACCTGTGGATCAACACTGTCATCCGCCCTGTTTCCGCAGATGGACGCACCATAGGCCTGGGCACGAGCTGTGGATGGGAAATTCGTCGGCGTGTCGTCGCCGGTTTCCTTCTCGGGCGTGTTGTGTTTCGCTTCGGGGCCACGCAGGTTAACACCCGGTTATGTTCGCTGGGAAGGATTCGCCTCGAAGAGTTCGCCATACGTACAGCAACGGCCGGGTGAAGACCTCGCGGTCTCCACCCGGCCGTGAATGCCGTGGGGCGGCTAGCCGGCGACGACGCTCAGCGACACCGTGGCGGCCACGTCGTGGTGCAGGCGCACCGTGACGGGGTGGGTGCCGACGGTCTTGATGTGCGTCTTGGGCAGCTGCACCGTCCTCTTGTCGAGGTTCGGTCCGCCCGCCTTCTTGATCGCGGCGACGACGTCGGCCGTGGTCACCGAGCCGAACAGCTTGCCCGAATCACCGGCGGTCTTGACCGCCAGCTCGACGCCCTCGAGACCCTCGAGCGCCGTCTTCAGTTCGTTGGCGTGCTCGAGGCTCTTGACGCCCTTGAGCTCCTGGGCGCGCCGGATGTCCTCGGCCTGGCGCTGCGCGCCACGGGTGGCCACGATGGCCAGGCCGCGCGGCAGCAGATAGTTGCGGCCGTAGCCGTCCTTCACCTCGACCGCGTCGCCGGCCGTTCCGAGGTGCTCGACCTCGGCAGTCAGAATCAGTTTCATCTCATTCGTCCTATCGCGTCGACGAGCTGAACGGCAGCAACGCGACCTCACGGGCGTTCTTCACCGCGATCGCGATATCCCGCTGGTGCTGAACGCAATTGCCGGTCACCCGGCGGGCACGGATCTTGCCGCGCTCGCTGATGTAGGTGCGCAGCAGCGCGGTGTCCTTGTAGTCGATGTTCTGCCCCTTCTTCGAGCAGAACACGCACTTGCGTGTCTTGACCGGCTTTTCCGGAGCCGGACGCCTCTTCGTGGAGGACTTGGCCATGTGTCTAACTCTTTCTTGAAATTACTCGGATGTTTCCGAATGTGTTGTCTCAGAAGGGCGGTTCTTCGTCGGCGCCGCCGAAGGACCCCGACGCGGGCGCGCTGCCCCACGGGTCGTCCTTGGGCTGCTCCGAGCCGCGGGACGAGTTACCGCCTCCGCCGCCGCCGAACCCGCCACCGCCGCCGCCACTGCGGCTGGCCTTGTTGACCTTCGCGGTCGCGTAGCGCAGCGAGGGCCCGATCTCGTCGACCTCGACCTCGACCACCGTGCGCTTCTCACCCTCGCGGGTCTCGAAGGAGCGCTGCTTGAGCCGGCCCGTGACGATCACGCGCGACCCGCGGGTCAGGCTCTCGGCCACGTTCTCGGCGGCCTCACGCCAGATGTTGCACCGCAGGAACAGCGCCTCGCCGTCCTTCCACTCCCCGCTCTGCCGGTCGTAGATGCGCGGGGTGGACGCAACGGTGAAGTTGGCCACCGCGGCACCGGACGGCGTGAAACGCAGTTCCGGATCGGCGGTCAGGTTTCCGACGACGGTGATGGTGGTGTCACCAGCCACGAGTTCCTCCTAGGTGAGCGGACGTTGGGCGCGAGCCTACGCAGCGGCTCCGACGATCGGCACTCTTTAGTGCTTGTCGGTCCGCATCACCTTGGTCCGCAGCACGGACTCGTTCAGGTTGAGCTGACGGTCGAGTTCGGACACCGTCGCGGGCTCGGCCTTGACGTCGACGATCGCGTAGATGCCCTCGGCATGCTTGGCGATCTCGTAGGCCAACCGGCGCCGGCCCCAGATGTCGACCTTGTCGACACTGCCGCCGTCCTTGCGGATGACGTTCAGGAACGTCTCCAGCGACGGAGCAACGGTGCGCTCGTCGAGTGTGGGGTCGAGAATGACCATGATTTCGTATGGACGCATAGGAACCCATCACCTCCTCTGGTCTGATCGGCCGCGGCGTGTCCGCGGCAGGAGGGTCGCCTGCGTCGGCAACCGGCCCAGGCTACAGGAACGGGCTTTGATCTGGGAAATCGCGATCAGGGATGCCCGGGAACCGGCCAGTTCCACACGGACATGTCGCCCTTGGGGTAGTTCATGCAGACGTCGGTCGCGTGCGCGACCACACCTTTGTTGTTGAAGAACAGCTTGGCCCAGTTGCCCCACCGCGTCGCGGTCTGCTCGTAGAACACGTTGGTGGCGGTGTCCTCGGAGTACTGCCGGCGCGCGACCGGGTCGAGGGAGAAGAACCAGTGGATGCGATCGAAGGCCATCTGCTGCACGTCGGCCGGCCGGTTGCTCCGGTCGATCATGTAGCGCTCGAAGTACACCGGGCTGGTGTCGCGCGCTGCGGCCATGTACTGCTCGACGTCGCAGGTGGTGACGATGATGCGGTGCGGGATCGGGTAGTCGTCGGTGGAGTCGGCGTTGGCCGGACCCGCTGCCCCCAGGAACGCCGTCGCCGCGGCCGCTGCCGCCAGCGCCATCTGCGTCGTACGCCTGATCAGTCCGCTCATCGTCACTCCCACCTCATGGCACGCAGAAAGCGGCCAGTCGTCTGCCAACTATATAGCGCATCTAGGCAGATGGACATCCCCTCGGACGTCAGCCGCCGTTGGTCACCGGGTTCGACGACAGCGTGATGAACATTCCGTTCTTCCACACACCCCAGCGGCCGCCCCACCCTGAGGTCCACACCACCGGCTCGCCGTTCCACATCTCCGCCGGCTTGCGCGGCGCCCAGTTCGGCACCGGCTCACCCGGCGGGTTCGGCGGGAACTCGGCGGGCCCCGGCGGGGGCGGCGGAGCGGGTTGCGCGGACGCGGGTGCGGCGCCGAAGCCGAGGGCGCCCGCGACGACACCACCGAGAATCACCGCGGCGGGCAGGGCCCGGTCGAGAAAGGTCATGAGACGACTCCAGCCTGAGATGCAGCAGTTGTTTAGCAAATATAACCACCCGCGGCGAGCGGCAAACAGTCGACGCCGTCGCGGTTTCGGTGGCAGCGCCCGAGGGTAGAGCGCAGCCATGGTCCGGCCGCCGCTCGTCGACCGGATCGTGGCCCACGACGGGGTGCGCCGGGCGGCCCGGGCCGGCTTCCTCGCCAGTGGCTCGCTGCACTTCCTGATCGCCTACGTCATAGCCCGGATCGCGATCGGCCGCGGCGGGCACGCCGACCCCTCCGGAGCGATGGCGACGCTGGCCGCCGCGACCGACGGGGTGCTCATCCTGTGGGCCATCGCCGCCGCGCTCATCCCGCTGGCCGCCTGGCGCCTCACCGAGGCGCTGCTCGGACTGCATCCGGCCGAAGGCGGGCGAGACCCCCGCGACGCGAGCATCGGCAACCGGCTCAAAGCCCTGGGCCTGCTGGCCGTCTACTGCAGCGTGGGCTACACCTGCGTGCGGTTCGCAATCGGCAGCCGCGAGACCAGCAGTGAGCAGAACACCGGCCTGAGTGCCCAACTGATGCAATCGTTCTCGGGTCGCACGGTGCTCGTCGCCGTCGGCGCGGTGATCGCCGTCATCGGTGGCTACTACGCCTACAAGGGCGCCTCACGACGATTCGTCGACGACCTGACC
This sequence comes from Mycolicibacterium chlorophenolicum, assembly GCF_001044235.1. Lineage (GTDB taxonomy): Bacteria > Actinomycetota > Actinomycetes > Mycobacteriales > Mycobacteriaceae > Mycobacterium > Mycobacterium chlorophenolicum. The sequence goes on from NZ_JYNL01000064.1 coordinate 584,010, forward strand.
ATCTCGGGCGGACGGCTGGTGGTCGTGCTCGGGGTGTACGGCTACGTCGCCGAGGGTGTCGTCTACTCGCTGGCCGGCATGCTGGTGATCGTCGCCGCCGTCCGGGCCGATCCGGCCAAGGCGGCCGGACTGGACGCCGCCGTGCAGACCCTCGGCGCCGCGAACTCCGGGGACGCGCTGCTGATGTTCGCCGCGCTGGGCTTCGCCGCCTACGGCCTCTACAGTTTCGCGCTGGCGCGCTGGGCCCGGATGTGATGCGCGGGGGCGCAGCCAGTCCGGCAGCCACGCGGGATACGCATCCGGTGTCCGGTCGAACACCCCGCCCGCCGGATCGTCGACCCCGCCCCGCCGCACCACATCCAGCTCCGGCCGGTAGATCTGTCGAATCACCAACGCGCACAACACGACCACCGCGATGTCACGCAGCAGCACGGTGGCAGTGAACCACTGTTCGGGCAGACCCCTGTTCTGCTCGCCGAACAGATACAGCATCCGCGGCACCCACACCAGCATGTCGATCGTCATCCAGGCCAACAGCACCCGTCGATGCGGTAGCGCCAGCACCGCCAGCGGCACCAGCCACAGCGAGAACTGGGGACTCCACACCTTGTTGGTGAGCAGGAACGCCGCCACCACCAGGAAGGCGAGCTGCGCCATCCGAGGCCGCCGCGATGCGGTCAGCGCGATGTAGCCGATCGCGATGCAGCACGCCGCGAACAACGCGGCGGTGATCGAGTTGAGCACCACCGGCGGTTCCCAGAACCCGAGTTCGGGATCGAAGCCCCGCCACCCGGTGAACGACTTCACCACGTTGTAGATCGAATCCATGTCGTCACCACGGCGGGTGTTGAGCCGGAAGAACTCCGACCAGCCCCGCGGAAACAGCACCATGATCGGCAGGTTGACCACCAGCCAGGTCACCGCGGCCGTCAGCGCGGTCTTACCGACCTCGCGCAGGCGTCCGGTGCGAACGGCCAACAGCGTCAACGGGATCAGCAGCAGCAGCGGGTAGAGCTTGGCCGCCACGCCGAGCCCGATCAGTACCCCGGCCAGCACCGGCCGGCGGCGCGCCCACGCCAGCATGGCGCCTGCGGCCAGCCCGGTCGCCAGCGCGTCGAAGTTCGTGAAGATCTGGAAGACCACGATCGGGGAGGCCGCCACCAGCGCGGCGTCCCAGATGCGCCTCGCACCGGCCAGCAGGGCCGTCGCCCACACCGTCGTCAGCCACGCCAGCGCCAGACCGAACGCGGAGATGTTGAAGAACATCACCACCTCGGCGATGATCGGCACCGACGTCAGCTTCGTCAGCGTCGTGTACGTCTTCGCCAAAGACATCGACAGGTACTGGTAGATCCCCGTCAGCACCGGATACTCCATGTACCGCACCGCGGGGGCGCCGTCGTACTGCAGCCGCGGCCTGCCCTTCTCGTCGGTCTCCAGCCAGCTCGACTTGTACGGGAACTTCCCGAGATTCAGCAGTTCCGCGGTGTAGAGCGGCACGGTGTCGGAGTAGCAGAGCTCGTAGTAGGCGCGGTTGTTCGCCCAGTTGCCGACCCGCTGATCGGCGGTGCCCGTGCCCGTCGTCTGCAGACAGGCCGCCTTCGTCGAGTAGCCGAGCGCCAGGAACACCAGCGCGATGACGAGCATCACCCGCAGCGGGGTCATGAACCGGGTGCGGCCGATCAGCGCGTGCCGACCGACGGGGCCGCCGATGGTGCCGGCCAGCGCGGCACCGAGAGTGTCGGTGCGGCTGGGGAAATCGCGATCGTCGAGGCTCCGCAGATCGTCTGCGAGAGGGCCCGGCGAGGTCACGGAGGCGGCGGGGGAGCGCCGGGCGCGACCGGGACCGGGGCACCGGGAGGCGGCGGCGCCCCCGGTACGACCTCCGGGCCGGGCGGGGCCCCGACGGGGGCCGGCGCCGGCGTGGCCGGCACGGTGGTCGGCGGGCCCCACGGGATCGTGATGCCGGGCGCGATCTCCAGCGTCGGCTGGATCACCGTCTCCGACGGGGGCGGCGCAACCGTGGTCGACGGCGGCGGAGGCGGCGCCTGCGGCACACCCGCGTAACCGCCGATCTCTTCGGGCTTGGGGAACGACTCGTCGTCGGTGCCGTCGAGGGCGCCGTCCATCGTCGCCTTCCAGATCTGCCCCGGCAGACCCGACCCGTACACCGCCCCGCCAGACTCGTTCACCAGCGGCTTGGTGCCGTCAGTGGTGCCCACCCAGACCGCGGTGGACAGCGACGGCGTGTAGCCGACCATCCACGCGTCCCGGTTGGCGCCGGTGTCACCGAGCTGGTTGGTGCCGGTCTTGGCCCCCGACGGGCGCCCGCCCGCCAGCGCCCTTCCCGAGTACCCGGCGATCGGCTGCATGGCCGCGATCACGTTGTCGGCCACCGCCTTGTCGATGCGCTGCTCGCCCGAGTTGTCCTCCTGGCTGGCATCGAAGAGGACCGTGCCCTCGGCGTTGACGACCTTCTGCACGAAGTGCGGCTTGTGGTAGACGCCCGACGCGGCGATCGTCGCGTACGCCGAGGCCATGTCGATGACCCGGGACTGGTACTGGCCGAGCACGACGCCGTTGTTGGGCGGGCCGCCCTTGCCGTCCTCGGACAGGGTGTGCTCCACACCGGGGAAGCTCTCGGCGATGCCGGCCTGGTGCGCGGCGTCGGCGACGTCCTGCGGACCGTTCTTGAGCTTCAGCATCAACCGGTAGTAGCTGGTGTTCAACGACCGCTTCAGCGCCTCGGCGATGTTGCAGGTGCCGCAGCTGCTGCCCTCGACGTTGGTGATCTTGATGCCGTCGACGGTTACCGGCGAGCTGTCCACCTGATAGCCCAGCCCCATGCCCTGCTGCAGCGCCGCGACGAGTGCGAACACCTTGAACGACGATCCGGTGGGCAGCCCGGCTTGGGCGAAGTCGAATCCGTTGGCATCGGAGCCGCCGTAGTAGGCCTTCACGCCACCGGTCTTCGGGTCGATCGACACCACCGCGGTGCGCATGTCCGGGTCCTGGCCGTCCATGTACTCCGAGACCGCGTCGACCGCGGCGGACTGCGCCTTCGGGTCGATCGTCGTGGTGACCTGGAGGCCTTCGGTGTTGAGCTGCTGCTCGCTGATGTTGAAGATGTCCATCAGCTCGTTGGTCACCTGGCGCTCGATCAGCCCGTTCGGCCCGGTGGTCTGGTTCTGGGTGCTCGCCGCGTCCTTCGGGATCGTCGGCGGGAACACCTGCGCCGCGCGGTCCTGCGCGGACAGCGCGCCGATCTGCACCATGCCGTCGAGCACCCAGTTCCACCGCTCGTTCGCGGCTTCCGGATCGACGGCCGGATCGAGTGCCGACGGCCGCTGGATCAGCGCCGCCAGCAGCGCGCCCTCGGCCACGGTGAGCTGCTCGACCGGCTTGTTGAAGTACGCCTTCGACGCGGCGGCCACCCCGTAGGCGCCCCGGCCGAAGTAGATGATGTTCAGATACGACTGCATCACCTGGTCTTTGGACCACTCGCTGGACATCTTCGTGGAGATGACCAGCTCCTTGGCTTTTCGGATCAGCCCGCCCACGCCGGAGCGCGCATCGCCCACCAAGGCGTTCTTGACGTACTGCTGCGTGATCGTCGACCCGCCCTGCAGGTCGCCGCCGAAGATGTTGTTCTTGAACGCGCGCAGGAAGCCGGTGAACGAGAAGCCCGGATTGGAGTAGAAGTCCCGATCCTCGGCGGCCATCACCGCGTCGCGCACGTGCACCGGGATCTGGTCGATGTTGACGTCGACCCGGTTGCCCTCCGGCGGAACGATCTTCGCGATCTCCGAACCGTCGCTGGCCAGGATCGTCGACACCTGCGCGGTGCGGATGTCACCCGGCTTGGGCACGTCGACGATCAGATACGCCATCCCGAACGTCAGCAGCGGCAGCACGATCAGCACCGCGGCCATCGCGATCAGGCTGCGGCGCACCCACTTGCCGCTGATCTGCTCACGCAGGGTGGGCTTGCGTCCCGGCGGACCACCACCGCCAGGAGGGCCTCCGCCGCCGGGCGGTCGGCCCGGGGGCGGCGGTTGCTTGGGCGGGCCGCCGTCGAGCGCGCGCTTGACGGCGTCGATCGGATCCTGGAGATGGCGGGGGCGCTCGTCGCGCACCGGGGGCAGCACGGTGGTCAACCGGTCGTCGGGAGCGGGCCGGGGCGGACGCGGCGCATCCGGGCCGGGCGGCCGGCGCCGGGGGGCGTCGGCACGGTGCTGGGGTCGCGCGTTCACACCGTCGGCCGCCCTGCGCCCATCGCGGGCACTGTCGGCTGATCGGTCGTGACGCCCGTCGCTATTCACTGGCCGTCCGCGCGTTGCTGCGCGCGGTCTGGGTGCGGCGCGAACCCTTGGGGGGCGGCACCGCGCCGAGCACGTAGGACTTCACCAGATGGTTCCAGCTGCAGGTCCGACACACCTCCACCACGTGAACCGAGAACTCGTCGTAACGGGTTGCCAGCAGGACCAGCTCCTCTGCCGTGCGGGCGGATCCGGACACCGCGCCGAGATGGTCACCGAACACCCACGACACCAGGGTCAGCTGTTCCTTGCGGCAGATCGGGCACATCACCGAACTGGGCTTGCCGTGGAACTTCGCCGCGCGCAACAGGTAGGGGTTGGCGTCGCAGACCTCCGTGACGCCGGTGCGCCCCGAGTAGACCTCCGCCAGCAGGGACCGCCGCCTCAGGGCGTAGTCCACCACCTGTCGCTGCAATCGCACGCAGACCAGAGTACGTCGACGCCCGGGCCGTGGACGCGTGACATGGCTCCCGGGTCGGCCCCGACCCCGCCGTGATCCGCGCTGGCCTGCGGGATCGCGGACTCAACTCCTACGATCATCTCTCGTGGCTTCTGGCAGCTCGGCTCGCGGAACGACGTGGACGCGGGCAAAGGACAGCGACCGCACCGACACGTGTCAGATCCTCGACACCGCGCTGGCCGAGGGCCAGCTGTCGATGACCGAGCACGGCGAGCGGGTGAAGGCCGCCACCAACGCCGCCACGCTCGGCCAGCTGCAGGATCTGGTCTCCGACCTGCAGACCGCCAACGCACCCACCCAGCTGCGCAAACCGCCCCGGCAGCTGCCCACGCTGCCCGGCGGCTGGGGCATCCGGATCGCGATGGCGTCGGTGCTGGTGCTGCTCGGCGTGGCGATCGGATGGGGCCTGTACGGCAACACGCCCTCACCGCTGAACTTCACCTCCGACCCGGGCGCCAAGGCCGACGGCATCCCCGCCACGGTGCTCACCCCGCCACGGCAACTGCACTCCCTCGGCGGGCTCACCGGGCTGTTCACCCAGATGGAGCAGAAGTTCGGCGACACCAAGGGCTACAGCCTCACCATCTACTCCGACTACGCCTCGCTGGAACGTCCCGACCCCACCGAGCCCCGGCGGGTGCTGAACTACTCCTACCGCGGCGGCTGGGACGACCCGAGCGAGACGAGCGCCGGCTCGGACGCCCGCCTGGTGGACCTGGGCGCGTTCGACGTGCCGAAGCTGGTGGGCATCCTGCGGGGCGCCCCGGAGACGCTCGGGATCGACCCGACGGAAGTCAAGACCACCTATCTGAGCATCGACCCGAACAGCGACATGACCGCGCCGCCGGAGAGCATCGAGCTCAGCATCTACGTCTCGCCGAACTTCGGGAACAGCGGATACATCGAGCTCAACGGCGATCTGACGATCAAGCGCGTCAGTTATCCCAGCGCCTGAGGGGCGTCCGACGGCCATCGCGCGGCGCACCCGTGTAGCGCTCAATATATCGGCGCGATACTATTGCGCGACGTGTCGGATCGTCCTAGCGGCGAATCATGAGAAGGGGGTGCCCGGATGCTCGAGCTGGCCATCCTGGGGTTGCTCCTGGAAGCGCCGATGCACGGCTACGAGTTGCGTAAGCGGCTCACCGGCCTGCTCGGTGCGTTCCGTGCCTTCTCCTACGGTTCGCTCTACCCGGCGCTGCGGCGCATGCAGGCCGACGGCCTGATCGTCGAGGACGCCGCGCCGGAAGGCACGGTCAAGGTGCGCCGTGCGCGCCGCGTGTACCAGCTCACCGATGCCGGCAAGCAGCGGTTCACCGAGTTGGTCGCCGACACCGGACCCCAGAATTTCTCCGACGACGGCTTCGGAGTGCATCTCGCCTTCTTCAACCGCACACCGGCCGAGGCCCGGATGCGGATCCTGGAAGGTCGCCGCCGTCAGGTGGAAGAGCGTCGGGAAGGTCTGCGTGAAGCCATCGCGCGGGCGAGCAACTCGTTCGACCGGTACACCAAACAGCTGCACCAGCTGGGGCTGGAGTCCAGTGAGCGCGAAGTGAAATGGCTCAACGAGTTGATCGCGGCGGAGAAGTCGGCGCAGGGACGTGCCGAACAGATTTGAGCTCGAGTACCACCCATACCAGCAGTGACGTAGGACAAGAGGAGAAGTCGTCATGACCGCAAGCAATGACGTTCGGGTTGCGATCGTCGGCGTGGGCAACTGCGCGTCGTCGCTCGTGCAGGGCGTGCAGTACTACAAGGACGCCGACGAGAACGCCAGCGTTCCCGGCCTGATGCACGTCAAGCTCGGCCAGTACCACGTGCGCGACGTGAAGTTCGTCGCCGCCTTCGACGTGGACGCCAAGAAGGTCGGCTTCGACCTGTCCGAGGCGATCTTCGCCTCCGAGAACAACACCATCAAGATCGCCGACGTGCCGCCGACCGACATCGTCGTGCAGCGCGGCCCGACGCTCGACGGCATCGGCAAGTACTACGCCGACACCATCGAGGTGTCCGACGCCGAGCCCGTCGACGTGGTCAAGGTGCTCAAGGACGCCAAGGTCGACGTGCTGGTGTCCTACCTGCCGGTGGGCTCCGAGGAGGCCGACAAGTTCTACGCCCAGTGCGCGATCGACGCCGGTGTGGCGTTCGTCAACGCGCTGCCGGTGTTCATCGCCTCGGATCCGGTGTGGGCCAAGAAGTTCGAAGACGCCGGTGTGCCGATCGTCGGCGACGACATCAAGAGCCAGGTCGGCGCCACCATCACCCACCGCGTGATGGCCAAGCTGTTCGAGGACCGCGGCGTCACGCTGGACCGCACCTACCAGCTCAACGTCGGCGGCAACATGGACTTCCTCAACATGCTCGAGCGCTCGCGGCTGGAGTCGAAGAAGGTGTCCAAGACCCAGGCCGTCACCTCCAACCTGTCCGGCTCGCTGGCCGGCAAGATCGAGGACAAGAACGTCCACATCGGCCCGTCCGACCACGTTGCGTGGCTCGACGACCGCAAGTGGGCCTATGTCCGCCTCGAGGGCCGTGCCTTCGGCGACGTGCCGCTGAACCTGGAGTACAAGCTCGAGGTGTGGGACTCCCCCAACTCGGCCGGCGTGATCATCGACGCGGTGCGCGCGGCGAAGATCGCCAAGGACCGCGGCATCGGCGGTCCGATCGAGGCCGCCTCGGCGTACCTGATGAAGAGCCCGCCCAGGCAGCTGGCCGACGACATCGCCCGCGATCAGCTCGAGAAGTTCATCGAGGGCTGACCTTTCTTCGCCGAAACTGCGGGGAGATCGCGTTCCATCACGGAATGCCGATCTCCTCGCAGTTTCGCGTTGGGGCTAGAAGCCGTAACCCAGTTCGGCCGGGACGTCGACCGCGAACGCCGCGTCCAGCGCGGCGAGAACCTGAGAGTCGTTGCAGCGCAACCGGTGTGCGGTCGCGAACGACGAAGCGCGGTGCGCCCCGAGATACAGGCTGCCCAGCACCGACACGTCGGTGTGCACGTCGGCGTCTGCGGTGGTGGGCGCACAGTGCGCACGGCCGTCGCGCACCTGCAGCGCGAACCGGCCGCCGCGACCCAGGAATTCATCGGAGATCTCCAGCACCACAGACAGATCCGCAGAATAGGTGCGGGCCTGCAGCACGGCCGGGATGTCGAGCATCCGTAGCCACAGCCCGTCCTCGACGTTGGTGGTGCGGACCAGCCGGGGGTCGGTCAGCAGGTAGCGCAGCACATTCCCGGGATGGGTGTGGACGCCGACGATCTCCTTGAGATCCAAGCCCAGCAGCACGCGCCACAGCGCGATCTCCGCCTCCGCGGTCGCCGCCGCCAGCTTCGTCATCTCGACGGTGGTCTTCTCGTCACTGCCGTGCAGCCGGTAGAACGCGAAGCCGTCCGGATGCAGCAGGCAGTAGTGGGGCGTACCACCGTTTCTCGACCCCTCGCGGTCGGCCAGGATCTCGTCCCACAGCCGGGCCGGGGTGTGCAGGCCGCCGGGAGTCCTGCGCCGCCATCGCTCGTCGATGTCCTCGAGCTGCGCGCGATGCTCGGCGGGCCGCACGATGCGGACACCGCCGGGATCGGGCACCGCGGGATGGAAGCGTGCGCCGCGGCGGTGCACCTCGAGCCGTTCCCACACCGTCGCGGCTCCATAGCCGAAGCGGCCGTAGATCTCCGCCTCACTGGCCTCCAACCCGGCGATCGGGTAGGCGTCCATCCGCCGGTGCAACTCGTCGAACATGCCGCTCAGCGCCCCCCGCCGCCGGTGGGTCGGCGCGACGGCGACCATGGACACCCCCGCCATCGGGAGCACCGCTCCCCCGGGCACGGTCAGCTCGAGGTCGAGGAACAGCGCGGTACCGACCACGTCGTCCCCGTCGCAGGCGACCACGGCGCTGTCCGCCGGCATCATCGACCGCCAGACCGCGACGGTCTCCTCGGACCGCCAGACCCCGAACCCCGTCGCGGTGATCAAGGCCATCGCCGGCCAGTCGGCCTCCTCGGCGCTACGGAACGTCAGGCTCGTCGGATCGGTGTGCACGGCCTCGACGGTGGCACACCCGGCACGCCGCACGCATCCCAATATCGGCCGGTGCGTACTGTTTGCCCATGGACGACAGCGACGACGAGCTGGCCAGCCTGTCGGAATTCATCTTCCTCAAAGAGAACGCCACCCAGGCCGGGATGACGGGGCCACTGCCGACGGCGACCCGCGTCGACCACGGACCGATCAGCGCACTGCGCTACGGCGACGACGGGCCGCGCGTGGTGTTCCTGCACGGCGGCGGGCAGAACGCCCACACCTGGGACACCGTGATCCTCGGGCTCGGCCTGCCCGCGCTGGCCATCGACCTTCCCGGCCATGGCCGTTCGGCGTGGCGCGAGGACGGTGACTACGGGCCGAAGAACAACGCGGTCGCGGTCGAACCGGTGGTGCGGGAGCTGGCCGGCGACGCCGACCTCGTCGTCGGCATGTCGCTCGGCGGTCTGACCGCACTGCGGTTGGCGGTGACCGCGCCGGACCTGGTGCGCAAGCTCATCCTGGTCGACGTCACACCGTCGGCGCCCGAACGACACACCCAGATGACCGACGCACAGAAGGGCACGGTCGCTCTCGTGCAGGGGGAACGCACCTTCCCGTCGTTCGACGCGATGCTCGAGGTGACGGTGGCGGCGGCACCGCACCGCGATCGGGAATCGTTGCGGCGCGGCGTGTTCCACAATGCCAAGCGGCTCGACGACGGCACCTGGACATGGCGCTACGACTCCATCCGGAAAGCGGAGGGATTCGAGGGCCTCTGGGACGACGTGCCGCGGCTCTCCACGCCGACGACGCTGATCCGCGGCGCGAAGTCGTTCTTCGTCAACGACGACGACGCTGCCGAATTCGCCCGCACCGCACCGGGATTCCAGCAAGTCCACATCGTCGAGGATTCCGGGCACTCGGTGCAGAGCGATCAGCCGCGGGTCCTCGTCGAGTTGCTACGCGGCGTCCTCGCCGACTGAACTCCCCGCCCTGCGGCGCCGCCGGACCAGCACGAGCAGCCCGGCGAACGCCAGCGCCGAGTTCTGCGGCGTGACCACCTGATAGCCGAGATCCTTCAGGATGCCCAGCTCGACCGCGCTCAGCGCCCGCACGCCGGGGCCTTTTCCGGCCTTGGCGTTCATCAGCTGATCGTCGGCGCCGACGAACGTGGTGTCGTCGAGGTGGCTCATGGAACTGCCGCTCTCCCAAGGGTTCGGCGTGTACAGCGGAACCGGGCCGCCGTACGCCGCGACCGCGTTCGCGCCCCCGAAGAACAAGCCCCCACTGGCGCCGGTGAGCCGCGCATTGTCGGCGGTGTTCCAGGTGTAGAACGCACTGATCGGCTTGTGACCGTCGGCCGCCACGACGAACCGGTCGAACGATGTCCAGGAGCGACCCGTATTGCTTCCGGCCTTGTTGATCTGGGACAGGAACCCGAGCGTGTGCAGCAGTTCGTGCAGTGCGGTCGACGTGAAGTCGTACTCGTCGGCGCCGACGCTGTCGTCCAATCCCCAGACGTAGCTGAAGTTCCAGTCGATCTGGCCGTCGGCGGCCGACCCGTTGGAGTCGACCCCGGTGATCAGCTTGTTCTGCACGACGGTGCGCCAGAAGCCGGCATATCCGGAGGTGAGCGCGCTGCCGGCCGAAGCGAGGCTGCCCGCATCGGTCTCCACACCCACGTCGTAGGTGAGCGTCACCGGCTTGGTCACCATGACGTATCCGGTGAGTTGTCCGGCCACGTCCTGCAGAGCCTGCTGCCGCTCGGGGGTCCAGGTGTTACCGCCGTCGGTGTAGCGGAACTGAAAGGTGATGGCGCCCTGGTTGATCAGTGACGTGGCGCTGGTCCCGAACGGCCGGAACGGGCTCCCGTCGAGGACGGCGACGCGGAAGGTGTCGACGCCGTCGAACCTCTCGTTGGGCGTGTAGGTGTAGGTCCCGTCGTCGGCGAGTTGCACCGAGCCCTCGCGTGGTGACCGCCGGATCCGGTAGGTGAGCGGGTCGCCGTCGGGGTCGCTCGCGCCGATCGTTCCGGTGATCGGACCGTCGACCTGACCGGTGAGCTGGATCGGGGTCACGGTCGGTGCCTTGTTGAACAGGGTGCTTCGGGTCGAGGTGACGGCCGTCCTCGGTTCGACTGTGCTGGTGTCGACGGCCGGCTCGGTGGACGCGGGTTCGGCGTCGGCCGTGCGGACCGCCCGCCGCGCCTGACGGGTCTCGGCCCGGGCCGCGCGGCGCTCGGCTCGTCGCTGCGCCCCGGTGGTACGGGCCGCGTCGGCCCGGTGTGCTGTCGACGGACCGGCCGAGGTCTCGCTGGTGCCGTCCGCCGCGGCGACGCCGGTCTGCGGCCCGAGCAGCGAGAACCCCAGCAACGCCGCTCCGACACCGGCCGATGCGGCACCGAGCGCGAGCCAGTGCGCGCGTGGCCGGGCGTCGAGCTGCGCTTTCGTGGCTGTACCTGTCACTATTTGACCCTCTCGTCAACAGTGGTGGACAGGCTATACCGGGAACGGCAGCAACACCAGCAAATGGGGTCTTCCTGAACACTCGCTGTTAACCCGCTGGTCGCCTGCTGCTCGTCGGAGTGTCGTACGGTGCGGCGGTCCGGCCGGCAGCCCCCGGCCGGAGGTCCGCGTGGGAAGGAACCGGAAGATCTCATGGCGCTCGTGCCGCTGAACCTGTTCGTCAGCCACGACGGGAAGTCCCGTCGGCAACACATCACCTGCGTCTACAAGTGCGGCGACGCGTGCTCCAAGCCGGTGCCCAACCGCAGCGACAACGAGTACTTCGGCGACATCGCCAAGGTCGTGTCCCGCCGCTCGATCCTGCAGGCCGGCAGCGTCGCGGTGCTCGCCGTCGGCGCCGGGTCCGCGCTCGCGGCGTGCTCCTCGCCGACCCAGCCCGCGCCGACGTCGTCGTCGGCGCCCGCCCCGGCCTCTCCCCCACCGGGCATGAACTTCGCGTCGGTGGCCCCCAACAGTGAGGACGCCGTCGTCGTCGCCGACGGCTACCGGCAGGCCGTCGTCATCAGCTGGGGCGACCCGATCCTTCCCGGCGCGCCCGCCTTCGACGTCGCCAAGCAGACCGGCGCGGCCCAGCGCGGCCAGTTCGGGTTCAACAACGACTTCGCCGGGTTGCTGCCGATCCCCGGGCGGCAGAACCGCTTCCTGCTGGTCACCAACTTCGAATACGTCACCCCGCAGTTCATGTTCCCCGGCTTCGACGCCGACGCCCCCACCCGCGAGCAGTTCGAGGTCGAGCAGGCCGCGGTCGGCATGGGCGTGGTCGAGGTGGAGCGCACCCCCGACGGTCTGAAACCGGTGATGGGCTCCTACAACCGGCGCGTCACCGCCGACACCCCGTTCACCCTGACCGGTCCCGCGGCCGGCAGCGATTTCGTCAAGACCGCCGCCGACCCCGCCGGACGCACCGTGGCGGGCACGTTCGCCAACTGCTCAGGCGGCGTGACGCCGTGGGGCACCGTGCTGTCCGGCGAGGAGAACTTCCACGAGTACTTCGGCGCCGCCGACGGTGCGCCGGCCCCCGGGCCCGTCGATGCCGACCGCAGGGACCGCTACGGCGTCGCGGCCGAACCCACCGCCCTCAAGTGGGAGACGTTCGACCCGCGCTTCGACCTGACGAAGACGCCCAACGAGGTCAACCGGTTCGGCTACGTCGTCGAGCTCAACCCGTGGGACCCCGCGTCGACCCCGGTGAAGCACTCCGCGATGGGACGCCTCAAGCACGAAGGCGCCACCATCTACGTCACCGACGACGGCACCGTGGTCGCCTACACCGGCGACGACCAGCGCTTCGACTACATGTACAAATTCGTCTCCGCCAAGAAGATGCAGCCCGGCACCGATCCGGCCGCGATGGCGCACAACATGACGATCCTCGACGAGGGCACGCTCTACGTCGCCAAGCTCTCCAGCGACATCCCGCCCTCGGAGATCGACGGCTCCGGCACGCTGCCGGCGAAGGGGTCGTTCAGCGGCACGGGCACCTGGCTTCCGCTGCTGCGCAGCGGGCCCGGCGGGCAGGCGCAGTCACTGGTCGACGGCGTCACCGCACAGGAAGCCGCCGTGTTCACCCGGATGGCCGCCGACAAAGCCGGCGCCACCAAGATGGACCGCCCCGAAGACTTCGAGGCCAACCCCAAGACCGGCAAGGTCTACGTGGCGCTGACCAACAACGACGAACGCGGCGCACCCGGCGAGGCCGCCCCCGACGCCGCCAACCCCCGCAACGACAACAAGAGCGGACAGATCCTCGAGATCACCGACAACCACGCCGGCACCGACTTCACCTGGGAGTTGCTGCTGGTGTGCGGTGACCCGAAGGCGGCCGACACCTACTTCGCGGGATTCGACAAGAGCAAGGTCAGCCCGATCTCCTGCCCGGACAACCTGGCCTTCGACAGCCACGGCAACCTGTGGATCTCCACCGACGGCAACGCACTGGACTCCAACGACGGACTGTTCGCGGTCGCGCTCGACGGCCCCAATCGCGGTGAGGTGAAACAGTTCCTGACCGTCCCCCTGGGCGCGGAGACCTGCGGACCCATCGTGACCGACACGCTCGTGACGGTGTGCGTGCAGCACCCCGGCGAGAACGACGACAACAGCATCGACAACCCGCAGTCCCGCTGGCCCGAAGGTGGCAACGGCACGGCGCGGCCGTCGGTGGTGGCGGTGTGGAAGGACAACGGCCAGATCGGCCTGTAGAGCGGTTGCGCGCGTTTGTATCTGCTCGCGAGAGGTTATCTTGAGGCATGACCCGACCCGTGCGTATCGGCGTGCAACTGCAGCCACAACACTCAGGCGAATACCGCCACATCCGGGACGCGGTGCGCCGCTGTGAGGACATCGGCGTCGACGTCGCGTTCAACTGGGACCACTTCTTCCCGCTGTACGGCGACCCCGACGGCGCACACTACGAATGCTGGACGATGCTCGCCGCGTGGGCCGAGCAGACCTCCCGCATCGAGATCGGCGCCCTGGTCACCTGTAACTCCTACCGCAACCCCGAGCTGCTCGCCGACATGGCCCGCACCGTCGACCACATCTCCGACGGCCGGCTCATCCTCGGCATCGGATCCGGTTGGAAGCAGAAGGATTACGACGAATACGGCTACGAGTTCGGCACCGCGGGCAGCCGGCTCGACGACCTCGCCGAGGCGCTGCCGCGCATCGAATCCCGGCTGGGTAAGCTGAATCCCGCTCCGCTGCGCGATATTCCGATCCTGATCGGTGGGCAGGGCGAGAAAAAGACGCTGCGACTGGTCGCCGAACACGCCCACATCTGGCACGGCTTCACCGATCGCTCCACCTACCCCGGCAAGGCCGAGGTGCTCGACCGGCACTGCGCGGACGTCGGGCGCGACCCCTCGGCGATCGAGCGCTCGTCGGGCGTGCCCGAGGGCAGCGAGGACGCCATGCTCGCCGGAGCCGAGGCCCTGGTCGGCCTCGGTGTCACGCTGCTGACGATCGGCGTCAACGGTCCCGACTACGACCTCACCAAGGCCGAGGCGCTGTGTCGGTGGCGGGACCATCAGGCGGGCTGACCCGCGCGGCATTGCACTCCGATTGAGCCGAACCTTCCGGCTCCGGTGCGCGGCCCACTACCTTGCTTGAGATGAGCAGCAAGCGGGTACCGCGCCTGACCGTGAAAAGTTTCGTTCTGGTCCTGGTGGCGGCGATGATCGCGGCGATGGGGCTGGCCGCCCCGGCGGGCGCGCAGGTGGATCAGTGCGCCCCGCCCGGGGTGCAGAGCGCCAGTGCGCTGCCGACGAATCTGGCGGCCGCGGCCACCGGTCCCGCCGAGGACAAGTACACGACCCCCGGGGTGCGTCCGCTGCAGGACATCGACGTCAACGCGCTGGGCTTGTCCAGCCCGGGCACGCTGACGGTCGGCACCCTGTCGGATGCGCCGCCCAGCATCTGCATCAACTCCGCCGGCCAGTTCACCGGGTTCGACAACGAGCTGCTGCGGGCGGTCGCCGACAAGCTGGGCCTGAAGATCAACTTCGTCGGCACCGAGTTCTCCGGCCTGCTGGCCCAGGTGGCGTCCCGCCGCTTCGACGTCGGCTCCTCGTCGATCACCACCACCGACGCCCGGCGGCAGACCGTCGGCTTCACCAACGGGTACGACTTCGGTTACTTCTCGCTCGTGGTTCCTCAGGGCTCGCCGATCACCGGGTTCGACAAACTCGCCGCGGGTCAGCGCATCGGCGTCGTGCAGGGCACGGTGCAGGAGGCCTACGTCATAGACACCCTCAAGCTGCAGCCCGTGAAATTCCCCGACTACAGCACCCTCTACGCGAGCCTCAAGACCCGCCAGCTCGACGCCTGGGTCGCGCCGTCGCAGCAGGCGCAGGGCACGGTGCAGCCCGGTGACCCCGCCGAGATCGTCGAAAACACCTTCAGCTTGGACAATTTCGTCGCGTGGGCGGTCGCCAAGAACAATCAGCCGCTGATCGACGCGCTGAACTCCGGCCTCGACGCGATCGTCGCCGACGGCACCTGGTCGCGGCTGTACTCCGACTGGGTGCCGCGCGCCCTCCCGCCGGGCTGGAAGCCCGGATCCAAGTCCGCACCCGAACCGAAGCTGCCCGACTTCGCCGCGATCGCCGCGGAGAACCAGTCCAAGGCCACCCCCGCGCAGGCCTCGGCGCCGCCGTCGACACTGTCCCAGCTCGCCGCGTCGTTCCTGGACTGGAACCTCTACAAGCAGGCCATCCCGGACCTGTTCAAGACCGGTCTACCCAACACCCTGATCCTGACCTTCGCCGCCAGCGTGATCGGCCTCGTGCTCGGCATGGCGCTCGCGGTCGCCGGGATCTCGACCTCGCGACTACTGCGCTGGCCCGCCCGCATCTACACCGACATCTTCCGGGGCCTGCCCGAAGTGGTGATCATCCTGCTGATCGGGCTCGGCATCGGCCCGGTGGTCGGACAGCTGACCGGCAACAACCCCTACCCGCTGGGGATCGCCGCACTCGGCTTGATGGCCGCCGCCTATGTCGGCGAGATCTTCCGGTCCGGCATCCAGAGCGTGGACCCGGGGCAGCTGGAGGCGTCCCGGGCGCTCGGCTTCAGCTACGCGACCTCGATGCGGCTCGTCGTCATCCCGCAGGGCGTGCGCCGGGTGCTACCCGCGCTGATGAACCAGTTCATCTCGCTGCTCAAGGCGTCGTCGCTGGTGTACTTCCTCGGCCTGATCGCCAACCAGCGCGAGCTGTTCCAGGTCGGCCGCGACCTCAACGCGCAGACCGGCAACCTCTCACCGCTGGTCGCCGCCGGACTGTTCTACCTCGCCCTGACCATCCCCCTCACCCACCTGGTGAACTTCATCGACACCCGGCTGCGCCGCGGCCGCCGGCCCGACGAGGAGGACCCGCTGCTGACCTCGACCTCCCAGGAGATGAACTGATGACGACGACGACCGCGGTCTCGCTGGCCGCCACCGACCTGCACCTGTCCTTCGGCCCCAACGCCGTGCTGCGCGGCGTCGACCTCGACGTCGCCGCCGGCACGTCGACCGCCGTGATCGGGCCGTCCGGGTCGGGCAAGTCCACGCTGCTGCGCACTCTCAACCGGCTCTACGAACCCGATCGTGGGGACATCCTGCTCGACGGGCGGTCGGTGCTGCGCGATGACCCGGACGAACTGCGGCAGCGAATCGGCATGGTGTTCCAGCAGTTTCAGCTCTTCCCGCACCGCACCGTGCTCGACAACGTGACGCTGGCGCCGCGACGGCTCAAGGGCCTGGACGCCGACGCCGCACGCGAGCTGGGACTCACGCAGCTGGATCGGGTCGGACTGCGGCACAAGGCCGACGTACGGCCGGCCACGCTGTCCGGTGGGCAGCAGCAGCGCGTCGCGATCGCCCGCGCGCTGGCGATGTCCCCACAGGTGATGTTCTTCGACGAGGCCACCTCGGCGCTCGACCCCGAACTCGTCAAAGGGGTGCTGGCACTGATCGCCGAACTGGGGGCCGACGGCATGACGATGGTGATCGTCACCCACGAGATGGACTTCGCCCGATCCTTCGCCGACACGGTCGTGTTCATGGACCGCGGGCAGGTCGTCGAGACGGGACCCCCGGAGCAGGTCTTCGAGAAGGCCGAGACCGAACGGCTTCAGCGATTCCTGTCGCAGGTGCTTTGACGCACCTGTCAAGTTTTTTTCTGCAAAGCCGCTGACCGGACGGTCCGCAAGCCCCCGACAGGTTAGACTGGCGAAATTATGACGGGCACGGAGACGCAGGTCAGCGAGGTCGCGGGCGAACTGCAGCGCGTGCTGGCCAAGGTGATGTCCGTGCTGCGCCACACCGGGAAGACGGCCACCGCCGGGGACCTGACGCTCGCTCAGCTGTCCATTCTGCTCACGCTGCTGGATCAGGGCCCGATGCGGATGACCGAGTTGGCGGCACACGAACGCGTCCGCACGCCGACCACCACGGTGGCCATCCGCCGGCTCGAGAAACTCGGCCTGGTCAAGCGGTCCCGTGACCCGTCGGACCTGCGCGCGGTCCTGGTCGAGATCACCCCCGAGGGCCTGTCCCAGCACCGGGATGCCCTGGCCTCCCGGCAGGCTCACCTGGCCGAGTTGCTCGCTAAGCTCAGCGAGGACGAGCTCGCCGCACTGACCAAGGCCCTCGCGCCGCTCGAGCGCATCGCCGAATAGCGCTCAGCCCAACCAGTCCAGCACCGCCGCGGCGGTCCACGACTGCTGCATGCTGCCCAACGGCTCGCCGGTGAACGGCTCGTAGTACTCGGCGAACGTGCCATCGCTGGCTTGCCGCAGGCCTTCCCGCCGCAGCGTCGAGGACCGCTCGGCCCAGCCGCGCCGCGCGAAGCACCACGAGAACAACCACGTCATCACCGGCCACACCGGACCCCGCCAGTACTCCCGCGACCGGAAGTCGCGCGACACCGGCGACGTCGACGGGATCAGCGCGTACGCGAGATCGGGATGGCCGCTGAACCGCGGCCCCTCCAGCAGGCGGATCAGCGCCCGCTCCCGGTCGTGCGGCAGGCCGCCGCACAGCAGCGGCGCGAACTGCGCCACCGTCTCGGTCGCGATCCACCTCTCCGCGCGCACGTCGTAATCCCTTGCAGCACCCGTCCTTTCGTCGCTGGTCGCGACCACGCCGGCGCGGAAACGTTCCGCCCAGGAGTACAGGTCCTTCACGTCGGCGTTCGGGCGCTTGTGGTCCTCGCCGATCTCGGCCAGCACCTGGCACGCCACCGAGAAGATCGCCGAGACGAACACGTCCTCGACCGCGAAACTCATGGCCTTGGCCAGTAATTCGTCGTCGTAGCGGACGGCCTTCATCTCCTCGACCAGCCAGAGGTAGCGGTCGTACTCCATATCGCTGGGCCGCTGGCTGGCGTCGGTGTTGATCTTGTTGTCCTCGCGCTGGTATTCGGGCACGTCGCCGGGAATCACGTTGGCGTACGGGCTGTCCCAGCGTGGCGAGTTGTCCATGCCGGACTCCCAGCCGTGGTACAGGGTGACGCGGCCGCGGCCCCTCTGATCGCGGCACTCGGCCAGCCACCGGTGCCAGCGCACCAGATCGCCCCAGCGCCGGTCGAGGAACGCGTCGGCGACGGCGCGGGTGGACCGGCCGCGCCGACGGGCGTGGTCGAGGATGCGCTGCACGGCGATCGCGTGCACCGGCGGCTGGGTGATTCCCGAGGTGTGCCGGCCGCGCGGCGCGTCGGGGGACAACGCCGAACACGCCCAGCGGGCCGGGCCCGGGAAGTACCCGTCCACCCCGTTGGCGAACACGATGTGCGGGATCATGCCGTTGCGCCACTGCGCCGACAGCAGCGTGTCGAGTTCGACGACGGCCCGCTCGACCGACAGCGGGGCCAGCCCGATGGCCACGAACGCCGCGTCCCAACTCCACATGTGCGGATAGAGCAACGGTGCTGCGGTGGTCATCGTGCCCAGGTCGTTGCCGCGCAACAGGTAGGCCGCGCGGGCGGCCAGTTGTGTCGGGGCAAAGCTCGGATCGTGGGGCATCGCCTCCCATGATGCGACCTCTTCGCCCGCCGCGCAGGTCGGTAGTGTCGTCGTGTGCCGACTGCCATGATCACCGGGGCCTCCGGAGGCCTCGGAGCCGCGCTGGCCGACGCGCTGGCCCCGACGCACACCCTGTTCCTCGCGGGGCGTCCCTCGGAGCGGCTGGACGCGGTGGCGGGGCGGCTCGGAGCGACCACCTGGCCCGTCGATCTCGCCGACCCCGACGCGATCCCGGCCGTCGTCGAACCCATCGTCGAGCTGGACGTGCTGATCCACAACGCCGGCGTCGCCTACCCCGGGCGGGTGGCCGAGACCACCGTCGACCAGTGGCGCTCCACGATGGCCGTCAACGTGATCGGCGCCGTCGCGCTGACCCTCGAACTGCTGCCGGCGTTGCGCGCCGCGAGCGGGCACGTCGTGTTCATCAACTCCGGCGCAGGCATCAACGCCTCGCCGGGGCTGGCGTCGTACTCGGCGAGCAAGTTCGCTCTGCGCGGTTTCGCCGACTCGCTGCGCGCCGACGAACCGTCGCTGCGGGTGACCTCCGTGCACCCCGGCCGCATCGCGACGGCGATGCAGGAGGATCTCGTCGCCTACGAGGGCCGTGAGTACGACCCCGGGCAGTACCTCAGCGTGCAGACCGTCGCCCGCGTCACCGCCGACGCGATCAACGCCCCCCGCGACGCGCACGTCCACGAGGTCATCGTCCGCCCCCGGTAATGGGATTTCGGCGTGCGCAGTCGCGCTGGGCGCTACCCATCACGCCCGAATCGCGGCACGGATGGTCGCCAAGACGCGCTCCGGGTATTCGGTCAGGTCCAACCAGGTGAACCGCAGGATCTGCCAGCCCGCCACCGAGATGACGTTCTGACGCAACCGATCATTCTGGAAAGCTTCGTGATCGCTGTGAAAGGCGAACCCGTCGACCTCGATCGCCACCTTCGCCGCGACGAACGCGATGTCGATAACGTAGCCGCTGAGTGGATAGTTCGCCTGCCACCCCGAAAGGCCGGCGCGCTGCAGAATCCCGACCAGAAGCCGCTCGCCCTCTGAGCGCGCGCCGTCGCCGGCGGCTCGCAGCAGGCGACGGGCTGCCGGCGAACCGTGGCGTCCCTTGTTCCGCAAATGAACCTGCCACAACTCTCGCAAGTGAAAGTCACGCTGGAGCGCGGCGTCGAACAGTTTGGCGCCGTCGCGACGTTTCACGGCGGCCTCGAGCACCGTCAGGGGTGCCGCCGTCACGCGCAAGCCTCGGACCTCGTCGACATCGGGATCAGCGAGATCGCGGCGGCGGACCACTGAACCGTCGTGCACGCGGCCGTTGCTGTCGCGCGGCACCGTCACCTCGACCACCGGAGGTGCGAAGCCGGTCAGGCCATGCCACCACGCGGCGGCCAGACCGCTCGCTGCGGCACGGTCGCCATAGCTCCATACGGCTGCCCTCACCCGCGCCGCGTCGGTGAACGGCCTGTCGTCGGCGAAGTAGACACCTTCAGAGCAGCGTCGCCAACGCCCGGACCGGACATGCCGGCTCACGGAGTGCTTACTCAGCCCCGCGGCACGCGCTTGGGCCAGTGTCACCACACCGTCGTGCCGTCGAAGGTACTCACTCATCACACCGGTTGGACGTCACCGGCGCCGATTGGGTTCCACCCCGCGCGATTTGGGCGTGGACAGTCGCGCCTACCGCGACTGTGCACGCCGAAATCGCAAGTCAGACGACGATGTTGACCAGCCGGCCCGCCACCACGATGACCTTCTTCGGGGTCCGGCCGTCGAGGAAGGCCACGACCTTCTCGTCGGCCAGCGCGGCCGTCTCCACGATGTCGGCGACGGCATCCGCAGCGACCGTGACCCGGCTGCGAACCTTGCCATTGACCTGCACCGGATACTCGACGGTGTCGTCGACCAGGTACTGCTCGTCGGCGATCGGGAACGGTCCGTGGGCCAGCGAGCCCTCGTGACCGAGCCGCGACCACAGCTCCTCGGCCAGGTGCGGCGCGAGCGGCGCCACCATCAGCACCAGCGGTTCGAGCGCGGCGCGCGCAGTCACCGACTGCTTGGTCAGGTGGTTGGTGTACTCGATCAGCTTGGCCGCGGCGGTGTTGTTGCGCAGCCCCGCGTAATCGTCGGCGGCGCCGGCGATGGTGCGGTGCAGCAGCCGCAGCGTGGCCTCGTCAAGCGCGTCATCGGTGGCACGCACAGCGCCGGACTCCTCGTCGACCACCAGACGCCAGATCCGCTGCAGGAAGCGGTATGCACCGACGACGTCCTTGGTGGCCCACGGCCGCGACGCCTCCAGCGGGCCCATCGACATCTCGTACACCCGCAGCGTGTCGGCGCCGTAGTTGTCGCAGATCTCGTCGGGGGACACCGAGTTCTTCAGGCTCTTGCCGATCTTGCCGAACTCCTGGTTGACCTCGACCTCACCCTCCGGCCCGGTCCAGAAGAACCGTCCGTCGCGCTCGCTGACCTCGGCCGCCGGCACGTACGTCCCGCGCGCGTCGGTGTAGGCGAACGCCTGGATGTAGCCCTGGTTGACCAGCCTCCGGTACGGCTCGCGGGAGCTCACATGCCCGAGGTCGTACAGCACCTTGTGCCAGAACCGGGAGTAGAGCAGATGCAGCACCGCGTGTTCGACGCCGCCCACGTACAGGTCGACGCCGCCCGGGTCATCGGGACCGTGCTCGGCCGGGCGCGGCCCCATCCAGTACGCCTCGTTCTCCTTGGCGCACATGGCTTCTCCGTTGTACGGATCGGTGTAGCGCAACTCGTACCAGCTGCTGCCGGCCCACTGCGGCATCACATTGGTGTCCCGGGTGTAGGGCTTGGGCCCGTCACCGAGATCGAGTTCCACGTTGACCCAGTCGGTGGCCTTGGCCAGCGGCGGCGACGGCTCGCTGTCGGCGTCGTCGGGGTCGAACAGCACCGGGGAGTAGTCCGGAACGTCGGGCAGCTCCACCGGCAACATGTGCTCGGGCAGGCCGTGGGCGCGGCCGTCGGCGTCGTAGACGATCGGGAACGGCTCGCCCCAGTACCGCTGACGGGCGAACAGCCAGTCGCGCAGCTTGTATTCGATGCGGGCGCGGCCGCGGCCGTCGGCGGTGAGCCGCTCGGTCATGGCCGCCTTCGCTGCCGCCACGTCCATGCCGTCGAGGAAACCGGAGTTCACCATCAGGCCTTCACCGGTGTACGCCGCCTCCGAGATGTCGCCACCCGCAACGACTTCCACGATCGGCAGCCCGAACTCGGTGGCGAAGTCCCAGTCCCGCTGGTCACCGCCGGGCACCGCCATGATCGCGCCGGTGCCGTAGCCGGCCAGCACATAGTCGGCGACGAACACCGGAACCTGTTGTCCGTCAGCAGGATTGGTGGCGTACGCGCCGAGGAACACGCCGGTCTTGGTCTTGTTCTCCTGGCGCTCCAGATCGGACTTCGCCGCGATCGAAGCCCGGTAGGCAGCCACCGCCTCGCGCGGAGTCGATGCACCGTAGGTCCACCGCGCGTCCACGCCGTCGGGCCACTCGGCGGCGACCAGGTCGTCCACCAGATCGTGCTCGGGTGCCAACACCAGATACGTCGCACCGAACAGAGTGTCCGGGCGGGTGGTGAACACCTCGACGTCGCCGGCGGAGGTGCCGAACAGCACACTGGCGCCCGTCGAGCGACCGATCCAGTTGCGCTGCATCGTCTTGACCTTCTCCGGCCAGTCCAGAACCTCGAGGTCGTCGAGCAACCGGTCCGAATAGGCGGTGATGCGCATCATCCACTGCCGCAGACGTTTCCGGAACACCGGGAAGTTGCCGCGCTCACTGCGGCCGTCAGCGGTGACTTCCTCGTTGGCCAGCACCGTGCCCAGACCGGGACACCAGTTGACCACCGAGTCGGCCAGATAGACCAGCCGGTGGCCGTCGATCACGTCGGCCCGCTCACCGCTGCTCAACGACGACCACGGCCGGCCGTCACCCGTCGTCCGGGTGCCCGCCTCGAACTCGGCGACCAGCTCGGCGATGGGACGCGCCCGATTCAACTCCGGGTCGAACCACGCGTTGAAGATCTGCAGGAAGATCCACTGCGTCCACTTGTAGAACTCGACGTCGGTGGTGGAGAAGCTGCGCCGCGCATCGTGGCCGAGACCGAGCCGGCCTAGCTGGCGGCGGAAGTTGACGATGTTGGCCTCGGTGCGGGTGCGCGGGTGCGTCCCGGTCTGGATGGCGTACTGCTCGGCGGGCAGACCGAAAGCGTCGAAACCCAACGCGTGCAACACGTTCCGTCCGGTCATCCGGTAGTAGCGGGCGTACACGTCAGTGGCGATGTAGCCGAGGGGATGCCCGACGTGCAACCCCTCCCCCGAGGGGTACGGGAACATGTCCTGGACGAACATCTTGTCGGCCGGCACCGGGGTGCCGTCGGGCGCGGCCAGCGAGCCGACCGGGTTGGCGACGTCGAAGGTTCCGGCATCGGTCCACCGCTGCTGCCAGGAGCGCTCGATGTCCCCGGCGAGCTCCGCGGTGTAGCGGTGCGGCGGGGTGTCGTCGGCGGCATGGTGCGCAGTCGGCGTGTCGGTCACGTGATCAGCGTATAAGCCGCTCTGTGGCGGCCCCGCGGGCCACGGGTTGATCTCGGTTCCGTTGCGGATGCGTCAGGGGTTGGTCCCAGGTCGATTCCAGCCCTGGTGAGCGCGTCGAGCCCGTGGATACATTGCTCGCCTGACCCGGGTGCGCTTGGCCCCGACCGTCGGGAAAAGGGATTGGGAGGACTTCACTCGATGAGCGAAAACGGCCGTCGCTGGCGGGTTCTGGCAGGAGGGATCGGCGCATGCGCCGGTGTCGCCGGTGTGCTGGGCGTCTCGGGCACGGCGTCCGCGCAGCCCCTCCCTGTGCAGCCGACGCTGCCGTCGCCGGCCACGATCGCCCAGCCGGTGCCGGCCGCGCCGAACGTCGTGCCCCTGCAGCCGGGTGTGACACCCGCCACTGCCGGGGTGGCCGCCGTACCCGCCGGCGTCACCGCCGCGACTCCGCCCGTCGTTCCCGCCGCGCCCGCGCCGACGATCGTGCCGGCGACCTCGGGCACGCTCAGCGACTTCTTCGCCGCGAAGGGAATCGCGCTGGAGCCGCAGTCCAGCCGCGACTTCCGCGCGCTCAACATCGTGCTGCCGATGCCCCGCGGCTGGCAGCACATTCCGGACCCGAACGTGCCGGACGCGTTCGCGGTCATCGCCGACCGCGTCGGCGGCAACGGCCTGTACTCGTCGAACGCGCAGGTGGTGGTCTACAAGCTGGTCGGTGGGGACTTCGACCCCAAGGAGGCGATCAGCCACGGCTTCATCGACGCCCAGCAGCTGCCCGCGTGGCGCTCAACCGACGCATCGTTCACCGACTTCGGCGGGATGCCGTCCTCGCTGATCGAGGGCACCTACCGGGACAACGCGATGACGTTGAACACCTCCCGGCGCCACGTGCTGGCGACGGTCGGCCCGGACCGCTACCTGGTGTCACTGGCGGTGACCACCAGCGTCGACCAGGTGGTGGCCGCCGCGGACGCCACCGAGGCGATCGTCAAAGGCTTCAAGGTGAGCGTGCCGTCCGCGGCGCCCGCACCCGGAGTGCCCCTGGGCGTCCCGCCCGCGCCGGCCCCGCCGGCACCCCCAGCTCCCGCTGTCCCCGCTGCGGCGGCCCCCGCGCCGCAGCTGTTGGGACTGCAGGGATAAGCGACGTCGTCCCCCGGGCGAAGCCTGGCGCCCGGGGGACGGCGGCCCGCTGCCGACGCCGTATCCTCTGACCCATGATGGTCGCCGCAATGCTGTGTCTCGGCGTCGCCGCCGTGACCGCGGCGCTGGGCGTCTGGTCGCTGACCCGGCCGGTGTCCGACGACTTCGTCCGTCAGGTGCTGCGCGGGGTCGCTCCGACACAGCTGGCCGCGGCGGTGATGCTGGCCGCCGGCGCGGTGGTCGGGTTGTCGGCTCCGCGGCCGACGTCGACGGTGGTGCTGCTGGTGTGCATCGGCGGTGCGCTGGCGACGGTGGCCGCGGGATGCTGGCAGAGCGCCAAGGTCGTGGCCCGCGCCAACGCCCGCGTCGCGGCGGGTGCGGACAGCTGCGCAGGGGCGTGCGCCTCGTGCACGCTGTCCTGTGACCGCTAGTTACGGCTGAGATCGATGGGGTGGGTCGCGAGCAGCGACAGCGGCATCGGCTGACGACGCAGCACCCGCCCCCACAGGTCTACCCGCGGCTCCACCAGCACATCGGACGGCAACGCGGACAACACGATCCAGTCGTCGCGCTCGATCTCCCCCTCGAGTTGACCTATGGTCCAGCCCGAGTAACCGGCGAAGATGCGCACCCCCTCGACCAGCGGGGCGATCGCGTCGGGGTCGGCGTCCAGGTCGACCATCGCGATCCGGCCCTGCACGTGGCGCAGGCCGTTGACGCCGGCCGGGTCCACGCCGACGCGCAGCGTCGCCAGGCACAGCGCCGCGTCGCGTTTGACGGGTCCGCCGATGAACATCGTCTTCGGTTTGGTCGCGAGCTTCACCCACTGCGGGAGGACGTTGTAGACCGCGGTCTCGCTCGGCCGGTTGAGTACCACGCCCAGGGTGCCGCCGTCGTTGTGCTCGACGACGTAGATGACGCTGCGCCGGAACGTGGGTTCCAGCAGATCGGTGTTGGCCAGCAACATCGTGCCCGCGCGGACCCGGTAGGCCGCGGGTGCGACGAAATCCTCCGGATCCTCTGGCTGCGCCACCCGACCATTCTGTCATCACCGCCGTCTGACGGAGGCGAACAAGCGGGGCCCGCCCGGATATTTGTACTGTGGCTCCGGTAGCGACATCTCTCGACGCAGCCACCACTCTCCTAGGACGTGAATCCCGTGCCCGACGATCGCGCACCTCGCGCAGCGTGGCGTTCGGTGTGGGCCTCGACCAGGTCCCTGCCCGAGTTCCGTCGCCTGTTGGAACTGCGGGCGGTCAGTCAGTTCGGTGACGGCCTGTTCCAGGCGGGGCTGGCCGGGGCGATCCTGTTCAACCCGGAGCGGGCCGCCGAGCCGTGGGCGATCGCCGCGTCCTTCGCGGTGCTGTTCCTGCCGTACTCGGTGCTCGGCCCGTTCGCCGGCGCCCTGCTGGACCGCTGGGACCGCCGGGTGGTCCTCATCGGCGCCAACAGTGGCCGGTTGGCGCTGGTCATCACGGTCGGGATGCTGCTGGCCGCCGGTGTCGGTGACCTGCCGATCCTGCTGGGTGCGTTGATCGTCAACGGTCTGACGCGATTCGTGTCGTCCGGGCTGTCGGCCGCGCTGCCGCATGTGGTGCCCCGCGAACAGGTGGTCGCGATGAACTCGATCGCCACGGCCACCGGCGGCGCGGCGGCGTTCTTCGGCGCCAACTTCATGCTGCTGCCGCGCTGGTTGTTCGGGTCCAGCGACAGCGGCGCCTCGGTGATCATCTTCCTGGTGGTGGTGCCGGTGGCACTGGCGCTGTGGCTGTCGGTGCGCTTCCCGCCGCGCATGCTGGGCCCCGACGACAGCATCCGCGCGGTGCACGGCTCGGTCGCCTACGCGGTGGCCACCGGTTGGGTGCACGGCGCGCGCACCGTGCTCGCGGTGCCGACCGTCACCGCGACGCTGGCCGGGCTGTCGGCGCACCGGATGGCGTTCGGTCTCAACACAATGCTCGTGCTCGTGCTGGTGCGCCACACCGACCCCGCGTCCGCCTCCGTCGCGGGTCTCGGCACCGCCGCGCTGTTCCTCGCCGCCGCGGGAATCGGCAGCTTCCTGGCCAACGTCGTCACCCCGACACTGGTGCGGCGATGGGGCCGCTACGCCACCCCGATCGGGGCGCTGGCCTTCGCCGCGGGAGTGCAACTGTGTGGTGCCACCCTGCGGCTGCCGGTGATGATCGCGTGCGGCTTCCTGCTGGGCGGCGCCGGCCAGGTGGTGAAGTTGTGCGCGGACACCGCGATGCAGATCGACGTGGACGACGCGCTGCGCGGCCACGTGTTCACGGTTCAGGACTCGCTGTTCTGGATGGCGTTCATCCTCGCCATCGCCGCGGCGGCGTTCGTCATCCCGGCCGACGGCCATGCGCCGGGACTGGCGGTCGCGGGCACCGTCGTCTATCTCGCGGGGCTGGCGGTCTACGCGACGGTCGGTCGCCGGCGCCGACCCGCGGGCTAAGGTGACCGGCATGGCCGGAGCTGCCCCGATGGTCGCGGACCTGCGCGCCGAGAGCGACGACCTGGACGCGCTGGTCGCCGACCTGCCGCCGGAACGTTGGGCGACCGACACTCCCGCCGTGGGCTGGACGATCGCCCATCAGATCGCACATCTGCTGTNACGTGCCGGTGGTCGACGAGGCCGACGTCGAGGGTCTGGCGCCGGGTGCGCTGATCGCCGTCACCGACGAAGCAGCGTTCGCCGCCGATATCGTGTCGTCGGCCGCGCAGAACCCCACCGGGTTCGTCGACGCCGCCGCCGAGGAACTCGCAGTGACTCCGCCCGCGCAGCTCCTCGCCGACTGGCGGCACACCCGCACCGCCCTGCACGACGCTCTGCTGACAGTCGAGGACGGCCGCAAGCTGCCGTGGTTCGGGCCGCCGATGAGCGCGCCGTCGATGGCCACCGCCCGGCTGATGGAGACCTGGGCGCACGGCCTGGATGTGGCCGACGCGCTCGGGGTGACGCGGGCACCGACGGCCCGGCTGCGCTCGATCGCCCACATCGGCGTGCGGACGCGCGACTTCGCCTACACGGTGCACGGGCTGACGCCGCCGGCCGAACCGTTCCACGTGAAACTTCACGCGCCGGACGGCGCGGAATGGTCCTGGGGCCCCGACGATGCGGCGCAGCGGGTGAGCGGGTCGGCCGAACACTTCTGCATGCTCGTCACGCAGCGCCGCGCGCGGTCAGAGCTCGACGTCGTCGCCGTCGGACCCGACGCCGAGCAGTGGCTGACGATCGCGCAGGCGTTCGCCGGCCCGCCCGGGCGCGGCCGCGGCTGATCGGGGTCATAACCGGCTCGCGCTGTCGGCGGCGCCGTCGTCATCGGTGTCGACCAGGCGGACATCCCAGCGGCCGTCACCGTCGATGTCGACCCACGCCGTCCCCGTCCCGAACGCCCGGTCGGCCAACCCGTCACCGTCGCTGTCGGTCAACCGCTCCGCTGCCTGCCCGTCCCCGTCGAGATCCACCGTCGCGCTGCCGGCCGGATGCTCCACCCCGTCGAGCCCGAGCCAGCGCACCGCCGCTGCCCGGTCGGCGCTCACCGACCAGGTACCGGTCCCGTCGTCGGTGACGTAGGCCTGCCCGTCCCCGCCGAAGTCCAGGACCCCGTGGTCGGCCAACCCGTCGACATCGAAGTCGGCGAGTGCGTCGTCGAGAAGGCCGTCGTCATCCAGATCGAGCGTCACGGCGTCGCGCACCCCGTCACCGTCGACATCGGCGGTCGGGTCGGCGCTCCACATCGTCGCCGAGCCGTCCGGATCGCCCAGGCAGTACTCCATACCTGTCAGACGCGCGGCTCGCCCTTCTCGTTCCACCATCTCAAGAGTTCCTCGACCGCTTCCTCACGGCTGAGCGGGCCGCGGTCCAACCGCAACTCCTTGAGGTGATTCCACGCCTGCCCGACCTGCGGGCCGGGCGGGATGTCGAGGATCTGCATGATCTCGTTGCCGTCGATGTCCGGCCGCACCCGCGCCAGGTCCTCCTTGGCCGCCAATTCGGCGATGCGGTGCTCGAGGTCGTCGTAGTTGGCCTGCAGCCGTGCGGCCCGGCGCTTGTTGCGCGTGGTGCAGTCGGCGCGCACCAGCTTGTGCAGCCGGCTCAGCAGCGGCCCGGCGTCGGTGACGTACCGGCGCACCGCCGAGTCGGTCCACCGGCCCTCGCCGTATCCGTGGAACCGCAGGTGCAGATAGACCAGCTGCGAGACGTCATCGATCATCTGCTTGGAGTACTTCAGCGCGCGCATCCGCTTGCGGGCCATCTTCGCGCCGACGACCTCGTGGTGGTGAAAGCTCACGCCGCCGTCGGATTCGTGCTTGCGGGTGGCGGGCTTGCCGATGTCGTGCAGCAGCGCCGCCCAGCGCAGCACCAGGTCCGGGCCACCGCCTTCAGAACCGAGGGGTCCCTCGAGATCGATCGCCTGCCGCAGCACCGTCAACGAATGCTGGTAGACGTCCTTGTGCTGGTGGTGTTCGTCGATGGCCATCCGCATCGCCCCGATCTCGGGCAGCACCACCTCCCCCAGCCCGGTCTGCACCATCAGGTCGATCCCGGCCACCGGATCGGCGCCCAACAGCATCTTGTCCAGTTCGGCGGCCACCCGCTCGACGCTGATCCGACCCAGCTGCGGCGCCATCTCCTCCAGTGCGCGGTGCACCCGCGGCGCCACGGTGAAACCAAGCTGCGACACGAACCGGGCCGCGCGCAGCATGCGCAGCGGGTCGTCGCCGAAAGACACCTCCGGCGCGGCGGGGGTGTCGAGGCTGCGGGCGTGCAGCGCGGTCAGCCCGCCCAGCGGATCGAGGAAGTCACCGATGCCGCCGGGCCGGTCGGGGTCGATGCGCACCGCCATCGCGTTGACGGTGAAATCGCGGCGCACCAGGTCGTCGTCCAGGTTGTCGCCGAAGGACACCTCCGGGTGCCGCGTCACCTGGTCATACGAATCGGCGCGGAACGTGGTCAGTTCCAGCCGGTCACCGTTCTTGCCGACGCCGAGCGTGCCGAACTCGATGCCGGTGTCCCACAGCGCGTCGGCCCACCCCGCCAGCAGCGCCTTCATCTGCTCGGGGCGGGCGTCGGTGGTGAAGTCCAGATCGGTGCCCAGCCGGCCCAGCAGCGCGTCCCGCACACTGCCGCCGACCAGATAGAGCGCGTGCCCCCGCTCGGCGAACAACCGTCCGAGCCCCTCGAGCACCTCGCGATGCCGGTTCAGCGACACCTGCGCAGCGGCCAGCAGTTCGGGGACATCTCGTCCGGACGTGGGCTCAGGCACGTCCGGTGAGCCTACTGGTCACAGGCATGTCACCGACCGGCGAGTGCGGCGTGGGCTGCAGTTCACGGCAGCTACTATCGCTTGGGTGTCGGACGGCGAGCAGCCAAAACCACGACGGCGCCGAGGGCGCCGCCGCGGCCGACGCGCGGCAGGTCCGCCGGAGCCTGGTGCCGAGAACACCAACGGCCACCGCCAGAAGGCGACCGCAGGCGCCGCAGACACCCCGTCGGGCGCGACACCCAAACCTGCGCGCTCCCGCCCGCGGCGGCCCACCGAGCGGCTGCGCACCGTGCACGAGACATCGGCAGGCGGCCTGGTCATCGACGGTCTCGACGGTCCCAAGGAAAGCCAGGTCGCGGCGCTGATCGGCCGCATCGACCGGCGCGGACGGATGCTGTGGTCGCTGCCCAAGGGGCACATCGAGCGGGGCGAGACGGCCGAACAGACCGCGATCCGCGAGGTCGCCGAGGAAACGGGCATCCAGGGCAGCGTGCTGGCGGCGCTGGGCAGCATCGACTACTGGTTCGTGACCGAGGGCCGCCGCGTGCACAAGACCGTGCACCATTACCTCATGCGATTCGCCGGCGGGGAGCTCTCCGACGAGGACGTCGAGGTGACCGAAGTCGCCTGGGTGCCCCTGCACGAACTGCCGAAGCGGCTGGCCTACGCCGACGAGCGCCGCCTCGCCGAGGTCGCCGACGAACTGATCGACAAACTGCACACCGACGGGCCCGCGGCGCTGCCGCCGCTGCCGCGCAGCACGCCGCGGCGGCGCGGCCAGACGCACTCGCACACCCGCAACCACCGGGCCGACTCCACCGCTCAACCACAGCCCGGCGGGCGGACGAACGGCTGCGGTCAGAGTCCGTGACCCGTCCGCCCGCGCGCATACTCGCCGCGGTCGTCGCGCTGCTGTTGGCTGTCGTGCCGATCGTCGCACCGGCCGTCGCGGACGCCCAACCCTCCACGCTGCCGTTCCTCACCGTGCAGATCGACGACATCACCCCTGACGTCGTCACCACGACCAGCGACCCGATGGTCACCGTCACCGGCAAGATCCGCAACGTCGGCGACCGCGCCGTACGCGACGTGGTGGTCCGGCTGGAACGGGCCGATGCGGTGACGTCGTCGACCGCGCTGCGCACCGACCTCGCCGGCAACGTCGACCAGTACCAACCGGTCGCCGACTTCATCACCATCGCCCCGGAAATGGCTCGGGGACAAGAGGTTCCGTTCCGGCTGGGCTATCCGCTGCGCTCCCCCGACCACTCGTCGCTCGACATCACCGAGCCCGGCGTCTACCCGGTGATGGTGAACGTGAACGGCACCCCGGACTACGGGGAGCCCGCACGGCTCGACGACTCGCGGTTCCTGCTTCCCGTACTCGGCGTGCCGCCCGCCCAGTCGTCCGACGCCACCACCGACGCGGTGACCTCCGCGGTCCCCCCGGACACCACCCGTCCGGTCGGGCTGACGATGTTCTGGCCGCTGGCCGACCGGCCGCGGCTGGCCGCCGGCGCGCCGGGGGGAACCACCCCGGTACGGCTGATCGACGACGACCTCGCCAGCTCGTTGGCCGCGGGCGGCCGGCTGGACGCTCTGCTCGCCGCGGCCGATTTCGCGACCAGCCCGCAGGTCGATCCCGGCGGGGAGGTCACCCGTGCGCTGTGTCTGGCCGTCGACCCGGACCTGCTCGTCACCGTCAACGCGATGACCAACGGCTACGTCGTCAACGATGCCGCCGACGCCGGACCCCGGACCACCCCGACCCATCCGGGCACCGGCCAGCAGGCCGCGATCGGCTGGCTCAACCGGCTCAAGGCGCTCGCCCAGCGCATGTGCGTGACGCCGACCGTCTACGCCCAGGCCGACCTCGACGCGCTGCACCGGGTGGCCGATCCTGGCCTGTCGGCGATCGCGACCAACGGTGCCGGCGACATCGTCGACCAGATCCTCGGGATCACCTCGACCCGCGGGGCCAGCATCGTCGGCGACGGGCCGCTGACCGCGCCCGCGGTGGACCTGCTCTCCGCGCAGGGCCCGACCGTGGCCATCGCCGCGGCGAACCTGGCCGGGCCCAGCGACGCCGACGGCGGGCAACCCGGGACCGCCGACACCGCGCCGGTGCGCTACACCGCCAACGTGGTCACCACCCCGTTCGACCCGGCGGTCGGGGCGGCGCTCGCCGGCATGGGCACCGGCCCGGAATCGCCGTCGTACCTGGACCCCTCGTTGGACATCGCGGTGAAGCAGGACTCCGCGATCGCGCGGCGCCAGGACGCGCTGGGCGCGCTGTTGTGGCGCGGGCTCGACCCCGAGACCGCACCGCGTGACCAGATCCTGATGCCGCCGATGACCTGGAGCGCCACCGCCGACGACGCCGAGGCCGTCCTCACCGCGGTGGCCAGCACCATCCGGTCCGGGCTGGCCGTGCCGCGGCCGCTCACCGCGGTGATCGATGCGGCGAACGCGGTGCACGGCGGCGTGCCTGCGCCGCCGGAGAACGCGGGCAACCCCCGCGGCCGGTTCGACGACGGTGTGGTGTCGGGCATCGCCGCTACGACCGCCCGGCTGTGGGGCCTGACCGGCGCACTGACCACCGACGAGCGGACCGGTCTGACCGGCACGCAGTACACCGCTCCGCTGCGCGAGGATCTGCTGCGCGCGCTGAGCTTGTCGGTACCGCCCGATGCCCGCAACGGGCTGGCCCAGCAGCGGCTGACCACCGTCGGCACCACGGTCGAGGACCTGTTCAAGGCGGTCACGATCGTCAACCCGGGCGGCTCCTACACCCTGGCCACCGAACGCAGCCCGCTGCCGCTGGCGCTGCGCAACGACCTGCCGGTGCCGATCCGGGTGCGGTTGGACATCGACGCCCCGCCCGGGATGACGGTGACCGATCCCGGCGAGATCGTGCTGCCCCCGGGCTTCCTGCCGCTCAAGGTCCCTATCGAGGTGCACTTCACCCAGCGCGTCGCCGTCGACGTCGCGCTGCGCACCGCCGACGGTCTGGCCCTCGGCGAGCCGGTGCGGCTCTCGGTGCACTCCAACGCCTACGGCAAGGTGCTGTTCTTCATCACGCTGACCGGCGGGGCCGTGCTGGTGCTGCTGGTCGGACGACGGTTGTGGCACCGGTTCCGCGGCCAGCCCGACCCGGCCGACCTCGACCGGCCCGACCCGATCGAAGTGGCACTGGCGTACCAGGACGACGACGGAGGGCGCCGGTGAGCACCGTCGGTCCGCGCCGGGCGCCCGCCCGCTCCGAACTGTCCGACGCCGCCGTCGTGTCCCGGTCCTGGGGCATGGCGCTGGCCACCCTGGTCAGCCGGCTCACCGGGTTCGCGCGGATCGTGCTGCTCGCCGCGATCCTGGGTGCGGCCCTGTCCAGCGCGTTCACCGTGGCCAATCAGCTGCCCAACCTGATCGCCGCGCTGGTGCTCGAGGCGACGTTCACCGCGATCTTCGTCCCGGTGCTGGCCCGCGCCGAACGCGACGACGCCGACGGCGGAGCGGCGTTCGTGCGCCGCCTGCTCACGCTGGCGACCACGCTGCTGCTGGTCGTGACCGTCGTCTCCACGCTCGCCGCCCCGCTGCTGGTCGACCTCATGCTCGGCTCCGACCCCCTGGTGAGCCGACCGCTCACCACTGCGTTCGCGTTCCTGTTGCTGCCGCAGATCATCTTCTACGGGCTGTCGTCGGTGTTCATGGCGATCCTGAACACCCGCAACGTCTTCGGGCCGCCCGCCTGGGCGCCGGTGGTCAACAACGTCGTCGCGATCCTCACCCTCGGGCTGTATGTCCTTGTTCCGGGCGAACTCTCGATTGATCCCGTCGAGATGGGCAACGCCAAGCTGCTGGTCCTGGGCATCGGCACCACGCTCGGCGTGGTGGCCCAGACCGCGGTCCTGCTGGTGGCCATCCGCGCCCAGCGGGTCAGCCTGCGTCCGTTGTGGGGCATCGACGACCGGCTCAAGAAGTTCGGCATGATGGCGCTCGCGATGGTGCTCTACGTGCTGATCAGCCAGGTCGGCATGGTGGTCGGCAACCAGATCGCCAGCGGCGCGGCCGCGTCCGGCCCGGCGATCTACAACTACACCTGGCTGGTGCTGCAGCTGCCGTTCGGCATCATCGGCGTCACGGTGCTCACCGTCGTCATGCCCCGGCTGTCGCGCAACGCCGCCGCCGACGACGGACCCGCCGTGCTCGCCGACCTGTCGCTGGCGACCCGGCTGACGATGGTCACCCTGATCCCGATCGTGGCGCTGTTCACCGTCGGCGGCCCGGCGATCGGCAGCGCGCTGTTCGCCTACGGCAACTTCGGCTCCGTGGATGCCGGATACCTCGGCATGGCGATCACGCTGTCGGCGTTCACGCTGATCCCGTACGCGATGGTGCTGCTGCAGCTGCGGGTGTTCTACGCCCGCGAGGAGCCGTGGACGCCGATCGTGCTGATCGTCGTGATCACCACGGTCAAGATCGCGGCGTCGTTGGCGGCGCCGCACCTGACCGCCGATCCCGAACTGGTGGCCGGCTACCTGGGCCTGGCCAACGGGTTGGGTTT
The DNA here is from genome assembly GCF_001044235.1 of Mycolicibacterium chlorophenolicum. Classification (GTDB taxonomy): domain Bacteria; phylum Actinomycetota; class Actinomycetes; order Mycobacteriales; family Mycobacteriaceae; genus Mycobacterium; species Mycobacterium chlorophenolicum. The sequence continues at coordinate 618,389 of NZ_JYNL01000064.1, forward strand.
CCTCGCCGGGGCGACGGTCGGTTACCTGCTGCTGCGGTCGCGGCTCGACCCGCCCGGCGGCCGGCTGCTGGGCCTCGACGTGATCCGCACGATCCTGGTCACCATCACCGCGTCGCTGACGGCCGGGCTGATCGCCCACGTGCTGGACCGGCTGCTGGGGCTGGCAACCCTGACCGACCACTGGGGCGGCGCCGGCTCGCTTCTGCGGTTGGCGGCGATCAGCCTGGTGATGGCGCCGATCATCGTCGGAATCCTGCTGGCGGCGAAGGTGCCCGAGGCGCTGGCGGCGCTGGCCGCCGTGCGCGGCCGGCTAAGTCGGAGCCGGGCGCCGGCCGGGAGTTCCGTCCCGACCCGGGCGGCCGGTCCGCTCACGTACCCTGATCTCACATCGTCTCCGCGACGCCAGCGTCAGTTTCCCGAACCGTCGCTGCGGGGACACAGGGGCATGGTTGCCGAGGACAGGACAGGGAAAGGAGCTGGTGTGAGCGACACCCCCGCCGGCGGTTCCCCTGCGCCCTCCGACTCCTCTGCCACCACCCGGATCAACCGCCCGTCTGCGGACGACTTCCAGCCCGACGTGCCCGAGGCGCCCGAGACCCCCGCGCAGCCCGACCGACCGACGGAGGCGATCGCCACCGCCGGTCCGCCGCGACCGCGTTCGGACTACAGCAACGACCCCACCCGCGAGTCACTGGCCTTCGATCCGCCTCGCGAGCCCCCGCTGGAGGCCGCGACAGCCGTCGAGGACGCCACCCACCTGATCCCGGGCGCGACCGTCGCCGCCGGGCGCTACCGCCTGCTGGTGTCCCACGGCGGACCGGCCGGCCTGCAGTTCTGGCAGGCCCTCGACACCGCGCTGGACCGGCAGGTGGCCCTGACCTTCGTCGACCCCGAGGGCCGGCTCCCCGACCACGAGGTGCAGGAGATCCTCGACCGCACCCAGCGGCTGGGCCGCATCGACATGCCGGGGGTGGCGCGCGTCCTCGACGTGGTCCGCGTCGGCAAGGGCGGCCTGGTGGTCTCCGAGTGGATCCGCGGCGGATCGCTGGCCGAAGTCGCCGACACCTCGCCGTCGCCGATCGGCGGCGCCCGCGCGGTGCAGTCGCTGGCAGCCGCCGCCGAAGCCGCGCACCGCAGCGGGGTGGCACTCGCGATCGACCACCCCGCCCGGATCCGGGTCAGCATCGAGGGCGATGTGGCCCTGGCCTTCCCGGCCACGCCGGCGGCGGCGACCCCCGACGACGACATCCGGGGTGTGGGCGCAGCCCTCTACGCACTGCTGATCAACCGCTGGCCGCTGCCGGAGACCGGTGAGCCCAGCGGACTGGCCGCCGCCGATCTCGACCCGGCGGGCCAAGCCGTGGAGCCGCGCACCGTCGACCGGGACATCCCGTTCCAGATCTCGGCGGCCGCGGTGCGGGCGGTGCAGGAGAACGGCGGCATCCGTAGCGCGTCGACGATGCTCAACCTGCTGCAGCAGGCGACGGCGGTCGCCGACCGGACCGATCACCTCGCCCCCGTGGACGAGACGGTCGACGAGCGCGGCAGCGCATGGCAGGCGTCGGCCGATCCCGAAACCGCGAACCGCCGCCGCAAAGGACTGATCATCGGCCTCACCGTCGCCGCCGGCGTCGTCATCATCGCGGTGGTGCTCCTGGCCACGGTGCTCAGCCGGATCTTCGGCGACGTCGGCAACGGACTCGGCGGTGACGAGCTCGGTCTCAACGCCCCGTCGTCGTCCTCTGAGCAGAGCCCCTCCACGGGAGCCGGTGCGGTCGTCAAACCTGTTCGCGCGACCGTCTTTTCGCCCGAAGGCGAGGCCGACGCACCCGACCTGGCCGGCCTGGCGATCGACGGTGATCCCTCGACGGTGTGGCCCACCGACACCTACAGCGACCCGGCGCCGTTCCCAGGCTTCAAGAACGGTGTGGGCTTGATGCTCGAACTCCCCGAGCCGACGACCATCGGCTCGGTCACGATCAACGTCAACAGCACCGGCACGGCGGTGCAGATCCGCTCGGCGACCTCGGCGTCGCCGTCGTCGCTGGACGACACCACCGCGCTGACCCAGCCGACCACGCTCAAACCCGGCGCCAACACGATCCCGGTCGAGGGCGCCGCCCCGACGTCCAATGTGCTGGTGTGGATCTCGACGCTCGGCCAGGTGAACGGGCAGAGCCGCAGCGACGTCTCGGAGATCACGCTCAAAGCCGCCGGCTGACGCCGGCCTCCGAAAACTGGTGCATCAGAGCACCGTCGGCTCCGCTTAGTGTTCGGCTGTGGGGATTTTCGGACGACCGCCGGACCGGCCGCGGACCGACGCCGAACTGCTGGCCGCGCATGTCGCCGGCGACCGGTACGCCTTCGAGGAACTGTTCTACCGGCATCACCGCCAGCTGTACCGGCTAGCGACCCTGACCACCGTCAACCGCGACGACGCCGCCGAGGCCCTGCAGGACGCGCTGCTGGCCGCGCACCGCACGGCCGCCTCGTTCCGGCACGACTCGGAGGTGCGCAGCTGGCTGCACCGGATCGTCGTCAATGCATGCCTGGACCGCCTGCGCCGCAACAAATTCCGGGACTACGCAGAGCTCGACGACCAGTTCGGCCGGATCCCCGACCCGACCGCGCACGTCGACACCGCGATCGTCGTCGAACGCGCGCTCCTGGGTCTGCCGCTGGAACAGCGGGCGGCCGTCGTCGCGGTCGACATGCAGGGCTTCTCGGTGGCCGAGACCGCGCGAATGCTCGGCGTGCCCGAAGGCACGGTGAAGAGCCGCTGCGCCCGAGCCCGCGTCAAGCTCGCCGAGTCGCTGAGGAGCTTGGCCGCGCACCGCGCCGAGTGAGCGCCGTCGGCTACCCTCGGACGGTCACACACGACCGGCGGGGGTGGACATGGACGACGATCCCGATCAGACGGAGCTGGACGAGGTGCGGCGGGAACTGCGCCGCTTCGCTGCCGACGACGCGGCCGCACCCGAGGTGCCCGCGGAGGTGACCGCCCGGGTGGGAGCCGCCCTGCGCAACGCCCCGTCGCCCCGACGACGTTTCCGCTTCCCGAGACTCCGCTGATGTTTTCCACCCGACCGCCGCAGGTCAGGGCTGTTGTCGTAGACGCCACGTGCACAGCGGCCGCACCCGGGGTACTCGCTGAGCGCACGGTGAAACGCCGCTGAGCCGCCGGTGAGGCCCCCGGGAACACCCCGGCCTACCCTGGTGTTCAAGGAACAGGCAGAAAGGCACTCATGACCTCCTCGTCCACCGTCCACGACGTCATCATCGTCGGCTCCGGCCCCGCCGGATACACCGCGGCCGTGTACAGCGCCCGCGCTCAGCTGAAGCCCCTCATCTTCGAGGGCACGCAGTTCGGCGGTGCGCTGATGACCACGACCGAGGTCGAGAACTACCCGGGCTTCCGTGACGGCATCACCGGCCCCGAACTCATGGACCAGATGCGCGAGCAGGCGCTGCGCTTCGGCGCCGACCTCCGCATGGAAGACGTCGACGCCGTCGACCTCAACGGCCCGATCAAGAAGGTCACCGTCGGCGACGAGACCTACCAGGCCCGCGCGGTCATCCTCGCGATGGGCGCGGCGGCGCGCCACCTCGGTGTCCCCGGCGAGGAAGAACGCATCGGCATGGGTGTCAGCACCTGCGCCACCTGTGACGGGTTCTTCTTCCGCGACCAGGACATCGCCGTCGTCGGCGGCGGTGACTCCGCGATGGAGGAGGCCACGTTCCTCACCCGGTTCGCGCGCAGCGTCACGTTGATCCACCGCCGCGACGAGTTCCGCGCCTCCAAGATCATGCTGGAGCGCGCCGAGCAGAACGAGAAGATCACCATCCTCACCAACACCGCCGTCACCTCGATCGAGGGCGACCCCAAGGTGACCGGAATCCGGTTGCGCAACACCGTGACCGGCGAGGAGTCGGAGCTCGCGGTGACGGGTGTGTTCGTCGCGATCGGCCACGACCCGCGCTCGGATCTGGTGCGCGGACAGATCGAGGTGGACGACGAGGGCTACGTGAGCACCGTCGGGCGCACCACCTACACCTCGGTCGACGGAGTCTTCGCCGCAGGCGATCTCGTCGACCACACCTACCGCCAGGCCATCACCGCGGCCGGAAGTGGTTGTGCCGCAGCGATCGACGCCGAACGCTGGCTGGCCGACCACGCCGAGCCGGGCGAACGAACCTCCACCACAACCGATGACAGCGATCTGATTGGAGCACAGCAATGAGCGATGCCAAGGCAGGAACCTCGACCGTTGCCGTCACCGACGACTCGTTCTCCCAGGACGTGCTGTCCAGCGGTACACCCGTGCTGGTGGACTTCTGGGCGACGTGGTGCGGACCGTGCAAGATGGTCGCTCCCGTCCTGGAGGAGATCGCCGCCGAGAAGGCCGGCTCGCTGACCGTCGCGAAGCTCGACGTCGACGAGAACCCCGCCACCGCGCGCGACTTCTCTGTGGTGTCGATCCCGACGATGATCCTGTTCAAGGACGGTCAGCCGGTGAAGCGGATCGTCGGCGCGAAAGGCAAGGCAGCGCTGCTGCGCGAGCTCGGCGACGTGCTCTGACGCCGCTTTTGCGGCCCGGACACTTCCCTGGGGTTTTCCGGAATCCTCTCCCCTTCTGAGAGAATGCTGCCTATGTCGAGTCTGCGTCGCGGTGACCGTTCAGCGGCGGTCACCGAGATCCGGGCCGCGCTGGCAGCGCTGGGCATGATCACCGACCCCGACGAGGATCTGAGCACCGGGCGCCACGTCGCCGCGGACGTCTTCGACGGGGAGCTCGACCATGCGGTGCGCGCTTTTCAGCAGCATCGCGGGTTGCTGGTCGACGGGATCGTCGGCGAGGCCACGTATCGCGCGCTCAAAGAGGCGTCCTACCGGCTCGGGGCGCGCACGCTCAATCACCAGTTCGGCGCCCCGATGTACGGCGACGACGTGGCGACGCTGCAGGCCCGTCTGCAGGATCTGGGTTTCTACACCGGCCTGGTCGACGGACATTTCGGATTGCAGACCCACAACGCACTGATGTCCTACCAACGCGAGTACGGGCTGTATCCGGATGGGATCTGCGGCCCGGAGACGTTGCGCTCGTTGTACTTTCTCGGCTCGCGCGTCACCGGCGGATCGCCGCACGCCATCCGCGAGGAGGAGCTGGTGCGCAGCTCCGGGCCCCGGCTTTCGGGGAAGCGGATCATCATCGATCCGGGCCGCGGCGGCGGGGACCACGGTCTGATCACCAACGGTCCCGCGGGGCCGATCAGTGAAGCAGACATCCTGTGGGACTTGGCGAGTCGCCTCGAGGGCCGGATGACCGCGATCGGCATGGAGACGTTCCTGTCGCGCTCGGCCACCGCCTCGCCGACCGACGCGGAGCGGGCCGCGACCGCCAACACCGTCGGCGCGGATCTGATGCTCAGTCTGCGGTGCGAGACCCAGACGAGCCCGGCAGCCAACGGCGTGGCCTCGTTCCATTTCGGCAATTCGCACGGGTCGGTGTCCACCATCGGGCGCAACCTGGCCGACTTCATCCAGCGGGAAGTGGTGGCGCGGACCGGCTTACGGGACTGCCGCGTGCACGGCCGGACCTGGGACCTGCTGCGGCTGACCCGGATGCCCACGGTGCAGGTCGACATCGGCTACATCACCAATCCGGGCGACCGGGCCACGCTGGTCTCCCCTGCGGCGCGCGATTCGATCGCCGAGGGCATCCTCGCGGCGGTCAAGCGTCTCTACCTTCTGGGCAAGAACGACCGTCCCACAGGCACTTTCACGTTCGCCGAGCTGCTGGCCCACGAGCTGGCAGTCGATCAGGCCCGCCGCGGCTAACTGCAGGGCGACGCGCCCGCACCGACGGGCTGCTGCAGCTGCGCACTTTCCAGCAGACGTTCCAGCGCCGCCTCCACGCCGGCCTTCCAGCCCAGACCCTGCTCGAGTTCCAGACGCAGGCGCGGGAAGTAGGTGTGGTGGGACACCACCACGAAGCCGGCATCGAGAAGCAGATCGCTCGGCACCACACAGGTGGACGTGGCGCAGTCTCCGAGTACCTCGACGACCGGCCGCACGTCCGGTGGTACGTCCGCCACGTCGCCGAGTTCGTCGACCGCGGCAGTGCGACCGAACGCTTCCAGGGCACGGACACCGCGTCGGACGAGGTCGCCGACGACCGCGGTGATCAAGGCGTGGGAGAGATCCTCATGGCCCGGGCCGGCGTCGACGCCCAGCGACGTCAGGAGCACCGCGTCCGCGCTGACCGGTCCGGTCGGAAACCGGCCCGCACGCGGCACGCTGCGCGGCGGCGCGTAGAACGCGTAGCCCAGGCAGGGCTCATCGCCTGTCTCGCCGGGTTGATCGCGGCACTCCAGCGCCAGCTGTCCGCACGATCCCCACTCGAGCATGACCATCGACAGCCATGCTTCCTTCTCGAACTCGGGATCCGAGAGGTGGTCCTCGGTGCCCAGTGTCGACGGGTCGACTTCCCAGTACACGCAGCGACGTGCGTGTTTCGGTAGTTGCTCGAACGCTTCGAGCCGCAGAGGCCTGATCCGTGCGGTCACTACGCTCCCGGGTGTCTCCGCCGCGAAGGGATCCGCGGCTGCCCCTCCAGGATAGAAGGCGTAGGCGCTGTCGGCCCGCCGCGGCCGCTCTCCGGCGCCCGTCGTCCGTCCGGCGTTGAAATCATCTGCCGCACAGCACCTTTCCCTCCCCCACACCGATCGCCGGACATTCCGGCCCACCCAGTGTCACAGTGACGTAACTCCCGCGTGTGACCGGTCACTGAGTCGACGAGTTCATCAACTCCACAATCCGTTGCAAATCGTCGACGGACCCGAACTCCACGACGATCTTGCCCTTGCGTTTGCCGAGACTGACGGTGACCCGGGTGTCGAAGGCCGAGGAGAGCTGTTCGGCGACATCCTGCAGCCCGGGCATCTGGATGGGCTTGCGGCGCGGCGCCGGCGGGGCTCCCGTCTCCTCCCGATTCGCCAACGTGACGGCTTCCTCGGTGGCGCGCACCGACAGTCCCTCGGCCACGATGCGGGCGGCCAACTCTTCCTGCTGCTCCGGTCCGCCCTCGAGGGCGAGCAGGGCGCGCGCGTGGCCGGCGGACAACACGCCCGCCGCCACCCGGCGCTGCACCGCGATCGGCAGACGCAGCAGGCGGATCATGTTCGTGATCACCGGGCGGGACCGGCCGATCCGCGCGGCGAGTTCATCGTGGGTGACGGCGAATTCCTCGAGCAGCTGCTGGTAGGCGGCCGCCTCTTCCAACGGGTTGAGCTGGACGCGGTGGATGTTCTCCAGCAGGGCGTCGCGCAGCATGCTGTCGTCGGCGGTCTCGCGGACGATCGCCGGGATCGTCGCGACGCCCGCCTGCTGAGCCGCCCGCCAACGCCGCTCCCCCATCACCAGCTGGTAGCGCGGTGCGTGATCTTCGCCGGGAACCGCCCGCACCACGATCGGCTGCATGAGTCCGAACTCGCGGATCGAGTGCACGAGCTCGCTGAGGGCTTCTTCGTCGAACACCTGGCGCGGCTGACGCGGGTTCGGATCGATCTGCGACGGCGCGATCTCCCGGTACACCGCACCCACCTCGCTGGCGGGCGCAGCGGGCTCGGTACTCGTCGGCGATGCGCCGAATACCGCGTCGGCCGCGGCCGCACCCATGCGCGGGCCCGTGGTGGCCGGCTCGTCGCCTTCGGCGGGACCGGTCGGGATCAGCGAGGCCAGCCCCCGGCCGAGTCCGCTGCGCTTGCGTGCCGGGTTGTTCATGCGTGTCCTTCTCTGATCGTCGCGCCGGTGCTGCTGAAGTCCGAGGGCGTCATCATGCCTGCCCCGGCGCGCCGCGCTGAGCCAGTTCACGGCTCGCGTCGAGGTAGCTCATCGCTCCGCGAGACCCCGGGTCGTAGTCGATGATCGTCATGCCGTATCCCGGCGCCTCCGACACCTTCACGCTGCGTGGGATGACCGTGCGCAGCACCTTGTCACCGAAGTGCGCGCGGACGTCCATCGCCACCTGATCGGCCAGCTTGGTGCGCCCGTCATACATCGTCAGCACCACGGTGGTGACGTTCAGTTCAGGATTCAGGTGCGCCTTCACCATCTCGATGTTCCGCAGCAACTGCCCGACGCCCTCCAGCGCGTAGTACTCGCACTGGATGGGGATCAGCACCTCGGGGGCGGCGACGAGCGCGTTGATGGTCAGCAGTCCGAGCGACGGCGGGCAGTCGATGAACACGTAGTCGAAGTCGTGGTGCTTCAGTTCAGCGAGAGCGGTGCGCAGCCGGCCTTCCCGGGCGACCATGCTGACCAACTCGATTTCCGCGCCGGCGAGGTCGATGGTCGCCGGGACACAGAACAGGAGCTCGTTGTGCGGGCTCTGCTGCAACGCGGTCTCGACCGGGATCTCGCCGATCAGTACTTCGTACGACGACGGGGTGCCGGGTCGGTGCTCGATGCCCAACGCGGTGCTGGCGTTGCCCTGGGGGTCGAGGTCGATGACGAGGGTGCGGGCACCCTGCAGGGCGAGCGCCGCGGCGATGTTGACCGCCGTCGTCGTCTTGCCGACGCCGCCCTTCTGGTTCGCCACCGTGAAGATGCGCTGCCGCGCCGGTTTGGGAAGTAGCCCCTCCGACGCCGCGTGCATCAGCCGCATGGCGCGTTCCGCCTCCGCCCCGATCGGCGTATCGAACTCCTGCGCGTTCCACGTTTCACGTGAAACATCGACCGGTGCCGGGCCGGGTTCCCCCGCCGTAGACGTCACCGCTGTCTCCTTCCCGCCGGAGGCCGGCGGCGCCGCTCCGTTTGCAGCAACCCTACGACCACGGTCGCGGGCGGATCCACGTATTGGGCGCCACATGTCCTCACCTCTACCCCGGTCAGGCCGAGCGCTGCCATCGACCGCCGGTGCTGCTGCACCTCGTCGGCAGCGCGTTCGCCCTTGATCGCCAGCATTCGTCCGCCCGGTCGCAGCAACGGGACGCTCCACTTGGCCAACTTGTCGAGCGACGCGACGGCTCTCGACACCACGACGTCCCTTTCCCCCGCGTCGTCCCGTACGGCGCGATCCTCGGCGCGACCGCGGACCACCACACAGGCGATGCCGAGCTCGTCGATCGCCTCACGCAGGAAATCACTGCGGCGCAGCAGCGGCTCGACGAGCGTCACGTGCAGATCGGGGCGGGCCAACGCCAACGGTATCCCGGGCAGGCCCGCCCCACTACCGATGTCCACGACGGTCTCGCCGGCGGCCAGCGCCTCGCCGACAACCGCGCTGTTGAGCACGTGCCGGTCCCAGACCCGGTCCACTTCACGGGGGCCGAGGAGTCCGCGCTCCACGCCGGCGCCCGCGAGGATCTCGGCGTAGGCGACCGCGGAGTCGGCGGCGTCACCGAAGACCGCCTCGACCGCCGGTGGCGGTGGTGGCACCTCCGCATGTTTCACGTGAAACATCCTCCGCATGTGCGCCCGGCGATTGCCCGCCTCCGAGAACTACATCGATGTAACTCGCAGTGGGTCAGTCGACGAGCACGACCACGCGACGCGACGGCTCCACGCCCTCGCTCTCGCTGTGCACGCCCGAGACACCGGCCACGGCGTCGTGCACGATCTTGCGCTCGAACGGCGTCATCGGGGACAGCTCCTCGCGCTCGCCGGTCTCCAGCACCCGGTGCGCCACCTTGTTCCCCAGGGCGGCCAGCTCGTCGCGCCGGCGCTTGCGCCACTGAGCGATGTCCAGCATCAGCCGGCTCCGCTCGCCGGTCTTCTGATGCACTGCCAGCCGAGTGAGCTCCTGCAGTGCGTCCAGCACCTCACCCTTGCGGCCGACGAGCTTGTTCAGGTCTCCCCCGCCGTCGATGCTCACGACCGCGCGGTCGCCCTCGACGTCCAGATCGATATCGCCGTCGAAGTCCAGCAGGTCCAACAGCTCCTCGAGATAGTCGCCGGCGATCTCGCCCTCGGCCACCAGCTTGTCCTCGAGATCCGTCGTCGGCTCGGCGGTCTCCTCGACAGCCTCCTCGATGGTCGTCTCGTCCGTGGTCACGGCTTCTGAATTCGTCATGGATACACCTCTCCCTCGTTCGCGGTCACCCGCGCGTCAACGTTTCCGTTTCTTCGGCCGGGCGCCCGGTCGGGGGGTTCGGTTCACCGACCCGTTCCGTGCCGCGGACTTACTCACGCCGTTTCCATCCGTACCGTCGGCCGCCGGCGGCGCCGGCTCCTCGGTCGCTCCGGACTCCGTGATCTCCACCCCGTCGATCGCCGCCGTGTCGGCATCGGTGCCGGCCTTCTTCTTCCGGCTCGGCTTGGCCCCCGGCGCCGGCGCGTTGGCCGCGCGTCGCTCGAGTGCCTCCTGCTTCTTCTGCTCTTCTTCCTTCTCGATCTTGCCGAACACGTAGTGCTGCTGACCGAAGGTCCAGATGTTGTTCGAGAACCAGTACAGGATGATCGCCAGCGGAAGGAAAGGACCGCCGACCACGACGCCCAGCGGGAACACGTACAGCGCAAGCTTGTTCATCATCGCGGTCTGCGGATTGGCGGCCGCCTCGGGACTCTGGCGCGCCACCGATGCCCGGCTGTTGAAGTACGTCGCGATACCGGCTGCGATCATGATCGGCACGCCGACGGCGATCACCGCGGGTCGATGGAACTCCGTGAAAGCCTCGAGCCCGTGCTTCTGGATCATCGTCGCGCCCAGCGGCGCTCCGAACAGGTTGGCGTCCAGGAAGTGGCCGACGTCGGTGGCGCTGAAGAAGTAGTTGCCGAGGCTGCGGTTCTCCTCGACGGACAGCCCGAGACGGCCGATGCCGGTCTGGGTCCGGTTGAAGGACATCAGCACGTGGTAGAGGCCGAGGAACACCGGGATCTGCGCCAACATCGGCAGGCAGCCGAGGATCGGGTTGAATCCGTGCTCGCGCTGCAGCTTCTGCATCTCCAGCGCCATCTTCTGGCGGTCCTTGCCGTACTTCTTCTGCAGCGCCTTGATCTGGGGCTGCAGTTCCTGCATCTGCCGGGTGGTCCGGATCTGCCGGACGAACGGCTTGTAGAGGATCGCGCGCAGGGTGAACACGAGGAACATCACCGACAGCGCCCAGGCGAAGAAGTTGGACGGGCCCAGCAGGAAGGCGAACGCCTTGTACCAGACCCACATGATCCCCGACACCGGGTAGTAGATGATGTCGAGGCTGAAGAAGTTAAACACGCGGCAGACTCTTCCCTTGCTGAACCGGCTCACCCCGGTCTTCGGCTGCGCCACCGGACCCTTCGGCTGTGGCGTCACTGTGACGTTCGCGCTCGATACCGCGATCCGGTATCGGATCCCACCCTCCGTTATGCCATGGACCGCACTTGAGCAGACGCACCAGGGCCAGCCAGCCGCCGCGCAGCAGACCGAATTCGGTCAGAGCCTCGACGGCGTACTGACTGCAGGTCGGCGTGAAGCGGCAGGTCGGCAGACGCAGCGGGGAGATGGTGGTGCGGTAGAGCTGAATGAGGAACACCGCGGCGCGGACCGGACGAGACGTCACGAAGACGCTCCGTTGCGGGTGCGGATCCGCTGCAACGCGGTGCGCAGCTCCTGCTCCAGTCGCGGCGAGATGGCCCGCCGGCTCCCCGGCAGGGCACGGATGACGACGCGATCGGCGGGACCGAGCTCGGGCAGAACCGCCCGCGCGACATGCCGCAACCGGCGTGACACCTGGTGCCGCGCTACGGCGTTGCCCACCGCCTTGGAGACCACGAGGCCGATCCGGGGTCCGGTGTCCTCGGTGTGATCAGAACGCAGGCAGTAGACGACGAGGTCGGGCTGCCCCGCCCGCGTCCCTCGACTGACTGTGGCACCGAACTCGGTCGACCGCGTCATCCGGTTCTGCGCCGGAAGCACCGCGTCAGACCTTGCGCCGCGTCACGCAGTCAGAGAACGACGGCCCTTGCGGCGCCGATCGGACACGATCGCGCGACCCGCGCGCGTGCGCATCCGCAACCGGAAACCGTGCACCCTGGCGCGGCGGCGGTTGTTGGGCTGGAAGGTCCGCTTGCCCTTGGCCACGGCAGTCACTCCTCGTCGGTCTGGCCCCCACGCCTTTGCCCGCATGATCTCTCATGACAGGCAGGACGCCGTCGGCCGTTGGTAAGCTCGTCGGTCTCGCTGTACTTGCCAGCGCGGTCCCCGGCACATGCCGGATCGCAGCCGTATCGCCACGTGCGGGCGACTGTTCGAGGGTACTGACGAGAATTCGCCGGGTCAAACCTGCGCTCACCCGCCCCGATACCGCCGGCCGGCCCGAGCTCACAGAACTCCCGCGCACGTCAGCGGCATCACACGAATCACAGCCGTCACGTTCTTCTGGAACGATTGAGCCAGACCGCATTACGGTTCCTCGCAATGTTGCAGAACTGTTGGCACTCGGAGAGAAAACTGTTAGCTTCTGGCAATGCCGCTTCCACCGCGGGGCGGCGCAAGACAACGAAGCGAGGACGACCCACTCGGCCGCGAGCCCACTGCGTGTACCCACCTGGTGCCGAGCTCCGACCCACGGCGTCCTCGCCGGTAGACAACCTAACGACGACGAACTTTCACTTTCCACAACCTGTGGATAACTTTGTGGACAGTTCGTCCTCGTTTTTTGGCCGACCGTGCGCCGGCTGCTAGGGGGTTCGAGTCCTTGACAGCTGACCCCGACCCACCCTTCGTCTCCATCTGGAACAACGTCGTCACCGAGCTCAACGGCGACGGCGGCACCGCCAACGGTTCCCTCACCCCGCAACAGCGCGCCTGGCTGAAGATGGTGCAACCGCTCGTCATCACCGAGGGGTTCGCGCTGCTGTCGGTACCCACGCCTTTCGTGCAGAACGAGATCGAACGACATCTGCGTGAACCGATCGTCGCGGCACTGAGCCGTCAGCTCGGTCAACGCGTCGAGCTGGGGGTCCGGATCGCCGACCCCGAACCGGCCGACGGCACCGACGCACACAACGGCTTCACCCCGGCGCCCGTCCCCCACCTCACCGACGACGATGACCTCGTCGATGACGACCTCGCCGCCCGCGCGAGCGCCGAGGAGAACTGGCCGTCGTTCTTCGCCAACCGTGCGCAGAACACCACCAGCGACGATCCGACCGCGATCAACCTCAACCGCCGCTACACGTTCGACACGTTCGTGATCGGCGCATCCAACCGATTCGCCCACGCCGCGTCGCTGGCCATCGCCGAGGCGCCGGCCCGCGCCTACAACCCGCTGTTCATCTGGGGTGAGTCCGGGCTGGGCAAGACCCACCTGCTGCATGCGGCCGGCAACTACGCGCAGCGGCTCTTCCCGGGGATGCGCGTCAAGTACGTCTCCACCGAGGAATTCACCAACGACTTCATCAACTCGTTGCGCGACGACCGGCGGGCGTCGTTCAAACGCACCTACCGTGACATCGACGTGCTGCTCGTCGACGACATCCAGTTCATCGAGGGCAAAGACGGTATCCAGGAAGAGTTCTTCCACACGTTCAACACGTTGCACAACGCGAACAAGCAGATCGTCATCTCCTCGGACCGCCCGCCCAAACAGCTGGCAACGCTGGAGGACCGGCTGCGGACCCGGTTCGAGTGGGGTCTGATCACCGACGTCCAGCCTCCGGAGTTGGAGACCCGCATCGCGATCCTGCGTAAGAAGGCGCAGATGGACCGCCTCGATGTGCCCGACGACGTACTCGAGTTGATCGCCAGCCGCATCGAGCGCAACATCCGCGAACTCGAGGGTGCGCTGATCCGCGTGACGGCGTTCGCGTCGCTGAACAAGACGTCGATCGACAAGTCGCTGGCCGAGATCGTGCTGCGCGACCTGATCTCCGATTCGTCGACCATGCAGATCAGCACCGCGGCGATCATGGCCGCCACCGCCGAGTACTTCGAGACCAGCGTCGACGAGTTGCGCGGCCCCGGTAAGACCCGGGCGCTCGCCCAGTCCCGGCAGATCGCGATGTACCTCTGCCGCGAGCTGACCGACCTGTCACTCCCCAAGATCGGTCAGGCGTTCGGCCGCGATCACACGACGGTCATGTACGCGGAGAAGAAGATTCGCGGTGAGATGGCCGAGCGCCGTGAGGTGTTCGATCACGTCAAGGAACTCACCACCCGGATCCGGCAGCGCGCCAAGCGCTGACCCTCCTCGCCCGCTCCCCACCCCTCACCGCACAGCGGTGGGGGGTGTTTTTCTGTGCCGAGAAACCGAAAAACTTGCATCGCTCTCGTCTCACCCGTCACAGCGCAGAGCTGTGGACGATCTGTGGACAAGCTGCGGTCAACTCCGTGTCGTTGCGGACAGTTCGTCCACAGTTCGTGGTTCATCCCCAACGTCTCACCGACCCGGCCGCCGCCATGCACAGTGTGTCCACACCTGCTCACGGGTGCTGGCCTGCGCGGACGCCGAGCTGTCCCCAGAATGCACAGCACCTAGTACTACTGCTCATTTCTCTCTATCAATTTCTTCTCGAAGAAGCCGCCTGGGGAAAGCCGGACGTCACGGCCCCGTCGGGGCCGCTCGTCGCCCAGATGTCGGCCCGATCGTTTAGCTTTCAAGTTGGGGCCGAAAGCTCTACGGTGGTTCATCGACAGCCCTTCCGGTCGTCGCAGCGTGTCACAGCGGCGCGGTGTGTCAGTCCAGGAAACCGCTGCTCATCGCTTCATCGGGGTGCACATCGAAGGGACGCTATGAACGTGGCGACGACAACGGCAGGTCTCACGGACTTGAAGTTCCGGTTGAGCCGCGAGGAGTTCGCCGACGCGGTGGCCTGGGTCGCGCGTAATCTTCCGTCGCGTCCGACGGTGCCCGTGCTCGCCGGTGTGCTGCTGACCGGCTCCGACGAGGGGCTCACGATCTCCGGCTTCGACTACGAAGTCTCGGCCGAGGTGCAGATCGCCGCTGAAATAGCTTCTCCGGGAAGCGTTTTGGTGTCCGGTCGGCTGCTGTCCGACATCGTGCGCGCGCTGCCGGCCAAGCCGGTCGACGTCAGCGTCGAAGGCACCCGCGTTGCCCTGACCTGCGGCAGCGCCCGTTTCTCGCTGCCGACCATGGCCGTCGAGGACTACCCGACGCTGCCGACGCTGCCCGACGAGACCGGTGTGGTGTCGGCGGACCTGTTCGCCGAGGCCATCGGCCAGGTCGCCGTGGCAGCCGGCCGGGACGACACCCTGCCGATGCTGACCGGCATCCGCGTCGAGATCTCCGGCGAGAAGGTGGTTTTGGCCGCGACCGACCGGTTCCGGCTGGCGGTGCGCGAGCTGACGTGGTCGACGTCCACTCCCGGTGTCGAGGCCGCGGTCTTGGTGCCGGCCAAGACGCTGGCCGAGGCCGCGAAGGCGGGAAGCGACGGCAACGAGGTGCACCTGTCCCTCGGATCGGGTCCGTCGGTCGGCAAGGAAGGCCTGCTCGGTATCCGCAGCAAGGGCAAGCGGAGCACCACCCGGCTGCTCGACGCGGAGTTCCCGAAGTTCCGCCAGCTGCTGCCCACCGAGCACACCGCGGTGGCCACCATCGGTGTCGCCGAACTGACCGAGGCGATCAAACGTGTGGCACTCGTCGCCGACCGTGGCGCGCAGGTGCGGATGGAATTCGCCGACGACGTGCTGCGGTTGTCGGCCGGCGCCGACGACGTGGGCCGGGCCGAGGAGGATCTGCCGGTGGAGTTCTCCGGGGATCCGCTGACCATCGCGTTCAACCCGACCTATCTGACCGACGGTCTGGGTTCGTTGCACGCCGAACGGGTGACGTTCGGATTCACCACACCGAGCCGGCCCGCGGTGCTGCGTCCGGCCGGTCAGGACGACGCGGCTGCCGGTGGCTCCGGGCCGTTCCCGGCCGCGCAGACCGATTACGTGTATCTGCTGATGCCGGTGCGCCTTCCCGGCTGACCGGCCGCATCGACTACAGGAGGGGCGCTGACATGCAGCTGGGTCTCATCGGCCTGGGCAAAATGGGGTTCAACATGCGGGCCCGCCTGCGCGAGGGTGGCCACGAGGTCGTGGGGTACGACCCGCGGCCGGAGGTCTCCGATGTCGCCTCGCTCGCCGACCTGGCCGCAGCGCTGCCGGCACCGCGAGTGGTGTGGGTGATGGTCCCGTCCGGCACGATCACCGATCAGACCATCACCGAACTCGCAGGGGTGCTCGGTGAGGGTGATCTGGTGATCGACGGGGGCAACTCCCGCTACACCGAGGACGGTCCCCACGCGAAGATGTTGGCGGAGAAGGGAATTGCGTTCATCGACGCCGGCGTGTCCGGCGGCATCTGGGGGTTGACCGAAGGGTACGGGCTGATGGTCGGCGGCGACGACGCCGACGTCGCGCGCGCCATGCCGATCTTCGACGCGTTGCGGCCCCCGGGTCCGGTGGAGGACGGCTTCGTCCACGTCGGCCCGGTCGGCGCGGGTCATTTCGCCAAGATGGTGCACAACGGCGTCGAATACGCGCTGATGACGGCCTACGCCGAAGGCTACGAGATGCTGGCGGCCGAGGATCTGGTGCGCGATCCGCAGGCCGTCTACCAGGCGTGGACCAACGGGACCGTCGTGCGGTCGTGGCTGCAGCAGCTGCTGGCGAAGGCCCTCAAGGAAGACCCGGGCCTCAACGACATCAGCGGCTACACCGAGGATTCCGGTGAAGGCCGGTGGACCGTCGAGGAGGCGATCCGGCTGCGGGTTCCGGTCCCTAGCATCGCGGCATCGTTGTTCGCGCGGTTCCTGTCGCGCCAGGACGACTCCCCCACCATGAAGGCGGTGGCCGCCTTGCGCAATCAGTTCGGTGGTCACGCCGTCAAACGAGTGAGCGAATCCGGGTGACCGGGGCGGACCCGTGCACGTACGTCGCCTTGCGCTGACAGACTTCCGATCCTGGCCGCGGGTCGAACTCGACCTGGAGCCCGGCCGCACTGTCTTCGTCGGACCGAACGGCTTCGGCAAGACGAATCTCATCGAGGCGCTGTGGTATTCGTCGACCCTCGGGTCGCACCGGGTCGCGACCGACGCGCCGCTGATCCGCGCCGGCGCCGACCGCGCGATCATCTCGACGATCGTCGTGAGCGAGGGACGTGAGCTCGCGGTGGATCTCGACATCACCTCGGGCCGGGCGAACAAGGCGCGGCTGAACCGCTCCCCCGTCCGCTCGGCGCGCGAGATCCTCGGCGTCCTGCGCGCCGTGCTGTTCGCGCCGGAAGATCTCGCCCTGGTCCGTGGTGATCCCGGTGATCGCCGGCGCTACCTCGACGAACTGGCCACCACGAGGCGCCCGCGGATCGCCGGTGTGCGCGCCGATTACGACAAGGTGGTGCGGCAGCGGACCGCACTCCTCAAAACCGCCTCGGGTGCCCGTTTCCGCGGGGACCGCGGCGCGCTGGACACCCTCGACGTGTGGGATGGCCACCTGGCTTCCCATGGGGCGCAACTCATTTCGGCACGGATCGAGCTCGTCAACGAACTCGCCCCCGAAGTGGAGAAGGCCTACCAGCTGTTGGCACCGTCGTCGCGCCCGGCGGCGATCCGGTACCGCAGCGGTGTCGAGGTGGTGGAGGCCGAGGCGGCCGCCGGCAACGCCGATGTGGAGGTGCTGGAGGCCGCACTGCTGGATGCGCTGAGCCGGCGCCGCGACGCCGAACTCGAGCGCGGCGTGTGTCTTGTCGGACCCCACCGGGATGATCTGGATCTACGGCTGGGTGACCAGCCGACCAAAGGCTTTGCCAGTCATGGTGAATCGTGGTCGATGGCGCTGGCGTTGCGGCTGGCCGCCTACGAACTGTTGCGCAAAGAGGGGAGCGATCCGGTGCTGCTGCTCGACGACGTGTTCGCCGAACTCGACACCGCGCGCCGCGAGGCGCTCGCCCAGGTGGCCGCCACCGCCGAGCAGGTGCTGGTGACCGCGGCCGTGCACGATGACATCCCCGCCGATTGGGACGCGCGACGCGTCGAGATCACCATGCGCGAAGACGATGCGGGCCGCGTCTCCGAGGTGCTTCGATGAGCGACGGCGACGAACCGATCGAGCCGCCGGCGCATCTCGCCGGCTTGAAGGGGATGGATCTGGTGCGCCGGGCACTGGAGGAAGCCCGGGGAGCCGCTCGCGAGCAGGGCAAGAACGTGGGCCGCGGCCGGACGTCTCCGGCGCCGCGCCGCACGGGTCCAGCCGCCAACCGGCGCCGCTGGTCCGGGCCGGGCCCCGACAGCAGGGATCCCCAACCGTTCGGGGCCGCCAGTAGTGAGGTCGCCCGCAGCCGGGGCTGGTCCGGCCGGGTGGCCGAGGGGGCGGTGTTCGGACGCTGGCGCGAGGTCGTCGGCGACCAGATCGCCGACCACGCCGCACCCGCGTCACTGAATGACGGTGTGCTCACGGTGTCGGCGGAATCGACGGCGTGGGCGACACAACTGCGGATGGTGCAGGCTCAGCTGCTGGCCAAGATCGCCGCGGCGGTCGGAGACGGCGTCGTGACCTCGCTGAAGATCGTCGGACCCGCCGGTCCGTCCTGGCGCAAGGGTCCCTACCGGGTGCCGGGCCGGGGTCCGCGCGACACCTACGGATGAGCCGGCGGACCGTTGTCTGAGAGCCGCCAGAACGCGATCACCGAGTTTCCGAAGCGTCAAGACCTATCTTCTGCCGCAAAAATCGGCGCACGGCGCGATTAGGTATCTCAAAACGCGGTTCCTGAATCGGTCCTGACGGCACGTTTCGGTAGACTGTGACGGTGATCCGCGAGGGGGTCGTCGGATCCCCCTGCAGGCCCTCGCCTGCCCAAGACCCAAGGAGACGCGTCCAACGTGGCTGCCCAGAAGAACAATGCTCCGAGTGAGTACGGCGCCGACTCGATCAAGGTCCTCGAAGGTCTGGAAGCGGTCCGCAAGCGCCCGGGCATGTACATCGGGTCCACCGGCGAGCGTGGCCTGCACCATCTGATCTGGGAGGTCGTGGACAACGCCGTCGACGAGGCGATGGCCGGCTTCGCCACCAAGGTGGATGTGCGGATCCTCGAGGACGGCGGAGTACAGGTCACCGACGACGGCCGCGGCATTCCCGTCGCGATGCACTCCACCGGCATCCCCACCATCGATGTCGTGATGACGGTGCTGCACGCCGGCGGCAAGTTCGAAGAGGGCGCCTACCAGGTGTCCGGCGGTCTGCACGGCGTGGGTGTGTCCGTGGTGAACGCGTTGTCGACACGGCTCGAGGCCGATGTCCGCAAGGACGGCTACGAATGGTTCCAGACCTATGACCGCTCGGTGCCGGGGACGCTCCGGCAGGGCGAGAAGACCAAGGGCACCGGCACCACGATCCGGTTCTGGGCCGACCCGGACATCTTCGAGACCACCAACTACGACTTCGAGACGATCGCGCGCCGACTGCAGGAGATGGCCTTCCTGAACAAGGGCCTGACCATTGAGCTCACCGACGAGCGGGTGGCGCCGGAAGAGGTCGTGGACGACGTCGTCAGCGACCACGCCGAGGCGCCGAAGTCCGCCGAGGAGAAGGCGGCCGAGCAGTCCGCGCCGCAGAAGGTCAAGCACCGGGTGTTCCACTACCCCGGCGGTCTGGTCGATTTCGTCAAGCACATCAACCGCACCAAGACCGCGATCCAGCCCAGCGTCATCGACTTCGACGGTAAGGGCCCCGGTCACGAGGTCGAGATCGCGATGCAGTGGAACGCGGGTTACTCCGAGTCGGTGCACACTTTCGCGAACACGATCAACACCCACGAGGGCGGCACGCACGAAGAGGGCTTCCGCGCGGCGCTCACGTCCGTGGTGAACAAATACGCCAAGGACAAGAAGCTCCTCAAGGAGAAGGATCCGAACCTCACCGGTGACGACATCCGCGAGGGCCTGGCCGCGGTCATCTCGGTGAAGGTGTCCCAGCCGCAGTTCGAGGGCCAGACCAAGACCAAGCTGGGCAACACCGAGGTCAAGTCCTTCGTCCAGAAGATCTGCAACGAGCAGCTCACCCACTGGTTCGAGGCCAATCCGGCCGAGGCGAAAACCGTTGTGAACAAGGCTGTCTCGTCGGCGCAGGCCCGGATGGCGGCGCGCAAGGCGCGCGAGCTGGTGCGGCGCAAGAGCGCCACCGACATCGGCGGGCTGCCCGGCAAGCTGGCCGACTGCCGCTCGACCGATCCGAGCAAGTCGGAACTGTATGTGGTGGAGGGTGACTCGGCCGGCGGTTCGGCCAAGAGCGGCCGGGACTCGATGTTCCAGGCGATCCTCCCGCTGCGCGGCAAGATCATCAACGTCGAGAAGGCCCGCATCGATCGCGTGCTGAAGAACACCGAAGTCCAGGCGATCATCACCGCACTGGGCACCGGTATCCACGACGAGTTCGACATCTCGAAGCTGCGCTACCACAAGATCGTGCTGATGGCCGACGCCGACGTGGACGGCCAGCACATCTCGACGTTGCTGCTGACGCTGCTGTTCCGGTTCATGAAACCGCTGGTGGAGAACGGGCACATCTTCCTGGCGCAGCCCCCGCTTTACAAGCTCAAGTGGCAACGCACCGAGCCGGAATTCGCGTACTCCGACCGCGAGCGCGACGGGCTGCTCGAGGCGGGTCGCGCCGCCGGCAAGCGGATCAACGTCGAAGACGGCATCCAGCGCTACAAGGGTCTGGGCGAGATGGACGCCAAGGAGCTGTGGGAGACCACGATGGATCCGTCGGTGCGGGTATTGCGTCAGGTGACGCTCGACGACGCCGCGGCGGCCGACGAACTGTTCTCGATCCTGATGGGTGAAGACGTCGAAGCACGCCGCAGCTTCATCACCCGCAACGCCAAAGACGTTCGCTTCCTTGACGTTTAAGACGCTAGACGAGGCATAGGAAACTCATGACTGACACCACGCTGCCGCCGGGCGACGAGACCGGCGACCGCATCGAACCGGTCGACATCCAGCAGGAGATGCAGCGCAGCTACATCGATTACGCGATGAGCGTGATCGTGGGCCGCGCGCTGCCCGAGGTTCGGGACGGCCTCAAGCCGGTGCACCGCCGGGTGCTCTACGCGATGTTCGACTCCGGATTCCGGCCCGACCGCGGGCACGCGAAATCCGCACGCTCGGTAGCCGAGACGATGGGTAACTACCATCCGCACGGCGACTCGTCGATCTACGACACCCTGGTCCGGATGGCGCAGCCGTGGTCGCTGCGCTACCCGTTGGTCGACGGGCAGGGCAACTTCGGTTCGCCGGGCAACGATCCGCCGGCCGCGATGAGGTACACAGAGGCCCGGCTGACTCCGTTGGCGATGGAGATGCTGCGTGAAATCGACGAGGAGACAGTCGATTTCATCCCTAACTACGACGGCCGGGTGCAGGAGCCGACGGTTCTGCCGAGCCGGTTCCCGAACCTGCTCGCCAACGGATCGGGCGGTATCGCGGTCGGCATGGCGACCAACATGCCGCCGCACAACCTGCGCGAGCTCGCCGAGGCGGTCTACTGGTGCCTCGACAACCACGAGGCCGACGAGGAGGCCACGCTCACCGCGGTGTGCGAGCGGGTCAAGGGGCCCGACTTCCCCACGTACGGCTTGATCGTCGGCTCACAAGGGATTGCGGACACCTACACCACCGGGCGCGGCTCCATCCGCATGCGTGGCGTGGTGGAGATCGAGGAGGACTCCCGCGGGCGAACCTCGCTGGTGATCACCGAGTTGCCCTACCAGGTCAACCACGACAACTTCATCACCTCGATCGCCGACCAGGTGCGCGACGGCAAGCTCGGCGGCATCTCCAACATCGAGGACCAGAGCAGCGACCGCGTCGGGCTGCGCATCGTCGTCGAGGTCAAGCGTGACGCGGTGGCCAAGGTCGTGCTCAACAACCTCTACAAGCACACCCAGTTGCAGACCAGCTTCGGTGCCAACATGCTGTCGATTGTCGACGGCGTTCCCCGTACGCTGCGCCTCGACCAGCTGATCCGCCACTACGTCAACCATCAGCTCGACGTCATCGTCCGGCGCACCCGATACCGGTTGCGCAAGGCCAACGAGCGGGCGCACATCCTGCGCGGTCTGGTCAAGGCCCTCGACGCGCTCGACGAGGTCATCGCGTTGATCCGCGCGTCGGCGACGGTGGAAGTCGCGCGGACCGGCCTGATCGAGTTGCTCGACATCGACGAGATCCAGGCCCAGGCGATCCTGGACATGCAGCTGCGTCGCTTGGCCGCCCTCGAGCGTCAGCGGATCGTCGACGACCTGGCCAAGATCGAGGCCGAGATCGCCGACCTCGAGGACATTCTGGCCAAGCCGGAACGGCAGCGCGCCATCGTGCGCGACGAGCTCAAGGAGATCGTCGACAAGTACGGCGACGATCGGCGCACCCGCATCATCGCCGCGGACGGCGAGGTGGCCGACGAGGACCTGATCGCCCGCGAGGACGTCGTCGTCACGATCACCGAGACCGGCTATGCCAAGCGCACCAAGACCGACCTGTACCGCAGCCAGAAGCGCGGCGGCAAGGGCGTGCAGGGCGCCGGGCTCAAGCAGGACGACATCGTCAACCACTTCTTCGTCTGCTCCACCCACGACTGGATCCTGTTCTTCACCACTCAGGGCCGGGTGTACCGCGCGAAGGCCTACGACCTGCCGGAGGCGTCGCGCACCGCACGCGGTCAGCACGTCGCGAACCTGCTGGCCTTCCAGCCCGAGGAACGCATCGCCCAGGTCATCCAGATCAAGGGCTACGAGGACGCGCCGTACCTGGTGCTCGCCACCCGTAACGGCCTGGTGAAGAAGTCGCGTCTGGTCGACTTCGACTCCAACCGGTCCGGCGGCATCGTCGCGGTGAACCTGCGCGACGGTGACGAGCTCGTCGGCGCCGTGCTGTGCTCGAGCGAGGACGATCTGCTGTTGGTGTCGGCCAACGGCCAGTCGATCCGGTTCTCGGCCACCGATGAGGCGCTGCGCCCGATGGGTCGCGCCACCTCCGGTGTGCAGGGCATGCGGTTCAACGGCGACGACGCGCTGCTGTCCCTGAATGTGGTCCGGCCCGATACGTATCTGCTGGTGGCGACGTCGGGTGGTTATGCCAAGCGCACGGCCATCGACGAGTACCCGGTGCAGGGCCGCGGCGGCAAGGGGGTGCTGACCATCATGTTCGACAAGCGTCGTGGCACTCTTGTCGGTGCGTTGATCGTCGACGACGACACCGAGTTGTACGCCATCACCTCAGGTGGGGGCGTCATCCGGACCGCCGCGCGACAGGTTCGCAAGGCCGGCCGCCAGACCAAGGGCGTCCGGTTGATGAATCTCGGTGAGGGCGACACCCTGATCGCGATCGCACGCAACGCCGAAGAGGGCGACGGTACCGACGAGGTCGACACCGACATCGGTGAAGAGCCGACGACGGAGCAGTGAGGAGCGGTCTGTGAGCTCACCGAACGAGCCGGGACACCCGCGCGCGGGTGACGCGTCCGGTGCCACCGGCAACGGGTCACCGGCTGCGCCGGCGCCGGTGCCCAGCGCGGCTCCGCCCCAGGGGCCCGCTCACGGCGCCGAGCACGCTGACGTGCCGCCATGGCAGCGGGGTCCCGCGGCCCGGGCCCGCCAGCAGCAGGCCCCGGACGCGCAGGGCGGGCTCGACGCCCGGCTGAACCGCTTCATCTCCGGCGGCCAGGACACCGAGTCGGCGCCGCGCGGCGACCGCACCGAGGTGCTTCGCCCCGAGGGCAACCGTCCCGAAGGCAACCGTCCGGAGGGCAACCGTCCGGAACCGCCGACGCGGACCGAGGCACACCGTCCCGAAGCCCCGACCCGCACCGAGAACACCGGCGGCGCGGCGTACAAGAGCGAGCTGCCCGACCTGTCGGGTCCGCCCCGGACGGCGCAGCAGCGTAAGCCGGCGGAGCGTCAGACGTCCGAGCCGCCCGCCCGTCCCGCACAGAAGGCCGCCGCCGGCCGGGCCGTGCAGGTCGGTCCGCGGCAGCACACCGGGCCGGTCCGCGCGAGCATGCAGATCCGCCGGGTGGATCCGTGGAGCGCGCTGAAAGTGTCGCTGGTGCTGTCGGTGGCACTGTTCTTCGTGTGGATGATCGCGGTCGCGTTCCTGTACCTGGTGCTCGGCGGCATGGGCGTCTGGAGCAAGCTCAACAGCAACGTCGGCGACCTGCTGACCAGCGCCAGCGGCAGCTCGGGCGGCGAGCTGGTGTCCAGCGGCACGATCTTCGGGGGTGCCGCCCTTATCGGCCTGGTCAACATCGTTCTGCTGACCGCGGCGGCGACGATCGGGGCGTTCATCTACAACCTCACCACCGACCTCGTGGGCGGTGTCGAGGTCACTCTGGCCGACCGCGACTGAGCTGGTTTGGGAGTCGGGTTGTCCGTGCGGTAATCTCGCTGCTCGGCCATGCGGTTGCACGGGGCTATAGCTCAGGCGGTTAGAGCGCTTCGCTGATAACGAAGAGGTCGGAGGTTCGAGTCCTCCTAGCCCCACGGAAAGGTACACATCGATGAAGGTGGTGCTGCTGCTCGCGGCGGGCATCGCCGCGGCCGCCGGGTTCGTGGTCTGGCGGACCCAGCACAGCCCCGAGGTGTGGCACACACTCGCCGATGCGCCTTCCTGACGAGGGGCCTTAGCTCAGTTGGTAGAGCGCTGCCTTTGCAAGGCAGATGTCAGGAGTTCGAATCTCCTAGGCTCCACAATTACACCAGCAGCTGTCCGCGCGCTGTCAGTCCGCTGAGACCCCGCCTCGCCATCGCCGCGAACCGCCCGCACCGAACGCCTCGGCGGTGGACAATCATGCCCACCACTGCAGGTGAACGGTGACGAGGGTGAGATGTCGGTGGGCATGTCGACGAAACACCAAAGCGGCTTCACGCCGGCCCTCCGTCGCGCCACCGCCGACGACCACGCCTCGGTGGACGATCTCGTCGACCTCCCCCGCCTGGCCGAACGCGGGTACTACGCGGCGGTTCTCGGCGGGCTGATCGCGGCTGCCGAGGCCGTCGAGGCAACGTTGCCCCGAATCCCGCGCGCACTGTGGGTCGAGGGGCTGTCGCCCGCCGAGGTGTCCAAGCGCGCAGCGATCGATGCCGAGTCATCCTTCCTCGACACCCTGGGCGGATCCCGCCTCGACTCTCCGCGTGTCTGCGACATCGGCGGACAGCCGTTGACGACGCCAGGACGCGCCGCCATGGTGGGCCTGGTCTACGTCTACGTGGGTTCGGCTCTCGGCGGCTTGCATCTGCTGCGCGTCGCCCGAACCGCGTCGTGGTGGCAGATCGACCGCGAACAGTTGCTGCTCCGACCCTATGGCGATCATCTCCAGGCCCGCTGGCGCGCGGTGCTCAAGGCCGTGGATCACGTGGAAGCGAAGGAGGCGGACACCGCAATCGCGGCCGCGCGTGCCGGCTTCGACCTCCACCGGAGGGCGCTCGTCGCACATCTTTCGGCCGGTGGCCATCGATGACGAGCGACACACCGGAGGCGATGTGGAAGGTGGTCGGTCACGAAGGCTGCGAGACCGAACCCATCGACAAGCCCGACGCGATCCAGGCACACGGATGGCTCCTCGCGATCGACCTCGCGCGGCGGCGCGTCTCCCACGTGTCGTCGAACCTTCAGGCGCCGATCTGCGCGAAGCTGCGTGCGCCAGCGGTGCTCGGGACGACTGTCGAGGATGTCGCCCGCGCGCTCGAGCTGCCCACCGGCGCCACCCGATTCGAGGCGATCGACGGATGGCGATCCCACATGTTCTGGCTGACAACCGATCCCGTGGTGATCACCGCCCACACGACGGCTGACCACTACATCCTCGAGATCGAGCGTGACATCGCATCGATCGCCGAGGATCCGACCGCGATGATCAGCACGCTGCTGCAGGCGCCGAGCTGGCAGGTGTTCTCCGAGCAGACGGTCACGGCGCTGGGAGCGATGTTCGGCTATGCGCGCACCATGGCCTACACGTTCCATCCCGACTACCACGGCGAGGTGACCGCCGAGTACATCAACCGGCCCGACCTGGAGCCGTATCTCGGGCTGCACTATCCCGCGTCGGACATCCCCCCGCAGGCCCGTCGGTTGTACGTGGTGCAACTGGTGCGGGTCATCGAAGACGTCGACGGACCGACGGTCCATCTCCTGGGCTCGGCTCGCGGGGGCGGGCCGGCACCCGCTCTCGATCTCACCTTCGCTCAACGTCGCGCCGTCTCGCCGGTGCACCTGGAGTACATGCGCAACATGGGTGTGGCTGCCACCGCCGCGGTGTCGGTTGTTCAGCGCGGACAGCTGACCGGCATGTTCGTCATGCACCACACCGAGCCCCGGGCACTCAGCCTGGGGGATCGCCAGGCTCTCAGCACCGTCAGCCGTATCGCCTCATTCGTCGCAGCGACGATGGACGAGAAGAGCTTTGGCGCCCGGCGCGCTCAGGTGACATCACTTGCGGAAGGACTTCGCCGCAATCTCACGGCCGGGGATGACGCCATCCACTGCATCCGTGCGGTTGGCGACGACATGATGAAGGCGGTGCAGGCGGACGGCTTCGCGGCCCGGTTGGGCAGAGAGGTGGTCCGCCTCGGTGAGGTGCCCCGGCAAGGGGCGATCGACGATCTGTTTCGCGAATCCGGTTCGACAGCAACGGGTCTCGTGCAGGTCACCGACCGCCTCGCCGTCGACATGCCGCAGCTCGCCACCGCTGACACGTGTGCAGGCGCCATCGTGTCCCGACTACCGGGCACCCCGGAGGGGTACCTCACCTGGTTCCGCCGTCCCTTCCTGGACACCGTCCGCTGGGGCGGAGAAGTGAACGCATTGGTTCGCAAGGACGAACACGGGCGCCTGCACCCGCGCGGATCGTTCAGCGAGTTCGTCGAGAACGTCACCGACCGCAGCCGCATGTGGTCCGAGCACGATCGGATCGCGGCTGACACTCTCTACCAGGCCGTGCATTCAGGTCTCAACGAGTGGGCCTATCGGCAGCTCGCGACCCAGGCGACCGTCGATCCGCTGACGGGCCTGGGCAACCGCCGCGCGCTGTCACTGGCCGTCGACAGTGAGATCCGATCCCCGCCCGCAGCGCGGCGTTTTGCGCTGCTGTTCCTCGACCTGGATCGCTTCAAGCAGATCAACGATGCGTACGGCCATCACAGGGGCGACTTGGTGCTGCAGGCCACCGCCGACCGGCTGGAGCGGGTGACGTTCTATCTGGTCGGACGGTCCGGCAGTGTGTTTCGCCTCGGGGGCGACGAATTCGTTGTGTTGCTTCGCGACAACTCGTCCGGTGAGGTTTCGCAGGTCGCCGAGGGGATCCTGGCGGCGTTCCGGGATCCGGTGATCGTGGAGGGCGTCACCATCGTGGTGAGTGTCAGCATCGGCGCCGTCACCGACAGCGATGCCGAAGGCGTCGCCGATGCCGGTGAACTCCTGCGGCGCGGAGACCTGGCGATGTACTCGGCCAAACGTGCCGGCGGGTCGCGAATCACGTTCTACCAGGAGGACTTCTCTCAGCGGGCGGTGCGTCGTTCGATGCTCGAGCAGCAGCTCTATCGGGCGCTCGCCAGCGACGAGCTCGTTCCGGCATTCCAACCCCTCGTCTCGTTGCGAACCGGCCAGATCATCGGCGCGGAGGCGCTGGCTCGATGGCGCCAGCCGGCCGGAGATGTCCTGCTGCCCGACGAATTCGTCCCTCTCGCCGAGGAGACAGGTCAGATCCGCCAGGTCGATCGACGGATCGCCGAGCGTGCGGTGGCGCAGTGCCTCGAGTTGTTGCGCGACAGGACCCGGGATTTCCACTTGGCCGTCAACGTCAGCGCGATGACGGTGGACACCGAGTACGTGACTTTCCTCGCGGACCTGATCGCGCACTACCACGTTCCGCCCGACCGGTTGACGATCGAGCTGACGGAGTCGGCGATTGTGCACGAAGCGGGCCGACTCCAATTGCTGCTCAATGCGATTCGGTCGCTCGGTATCACTGTGGCCATCGACGATTTCGGGATCGGCTACTCCTCGCTCGCTCATCTGCAGAATCTGCCGGTCGACATGGTCAAGTTGGACCGCACCTTCGTCCAGCGCCCGCGACGCGGCCACGACGTCGTCGCACGCTGGGCGATCCAGCTGGTGTTGGATCTCGGATTGCGCATGATCGCCGAGGGTGTCGAGACACAGCAGCAGGAAGAGATGTTGCTGTCACTGGGATACGACTGGGTGCAGGGCCACCGATACGGCCCACCGAAGTTCGGACCCCCGCCGACCGGTCCGTACGAAGTGCAGTAGCCGACTACTGAAGGTGTCGGCCCGGTGCGGGTGCACACTGCGGTTCATCACGTAGCGCTCGCACGTCAGGGGCGATGTCGCTGCTTGCCGGGGATGGAGGACCGCGATGAGCTCAGCGACGCGCACGGCAGCCGAGTGCGGCAGACACCTCAGCCTGGCGGGAGCGCTCGCGGTCGGTCTCGGCATCGGCGCGGGAGTGATCGCCGGACCGTGGACGGCATCAGCCGCACCCGCAGATGCCGGCACGTCATCGGTGTCGGACGCGGCATCGCAGCCGGACCGCGGCCCGTCCGCTGTCCCCCGCACCTCCGGCCGAGACCGCCGCGACCCTGCCGATTCACCGGGCGCGCGTCGACGTGCGAACCGCTCGGACGGCGACGCCGACGTCCGACCACGGTGGCGTCCGTTCCGAGCGGCAGACACGCAAACGACCTCGAACGAGACGGCACTGGTGAATCTTTCGCAGCGCCGACCGACTCGGGCGCAGACTCCGGCCGCGGACACCGACCCGTCGAACACCAGATCACCCGACGTCCCCGCGGACGGCCCGACCGCGTTCACCCTGCTGGCGCTCTCGCGACGGGATACGGAGGAATCAGCAAACGCAGTGGGACGCAACGGGGTGCGACCCCCAGTCGCCGAACGCGTCATCGCGACCGGCGGGTCGACCGATCCTGTACCTGCCGACACCATCACGGCGCCCGCCGTGGAGCCCCCGGTCTTCACCGGGAGACCGTCGGGTCTGTCGAGAACCCTGAGCGCTGTGTTCGGGACGGTGGGCAAGATCGGGACTCTGGTGCACGTCGATCTGACGATCCCGGTCCTCGGGCTGCTCCAGAGCGACCATCCACCGCGGCGGACGAGGCGCGGGCTGACCGTGGAGCGCACGGAGTTCGACGGAATGCCGGTCTGGACCATGCAGTCCACTCGGTCGACTTCCGACGAGGCCGTCGTGGCTGTCCACGGCGGCGCGTTGGTCCTGCAGCCGACAGTGTTCAACTGGCTGTTCTACAGCGCGATGGCCCGCAAGACCGGCGCAACGGTGGTCGTGCCGCTGTACCCGTTGGTGCCGACGGGAACGGCACGCGAGGTCGTGCCCGCGGTGGCCGACCTGATCACCGCTCAGATCGAACAGCGGGGCGCCGACAACGTCAGCGTCTTCGGCGACTCGTCCGGAGGCAACATCAGCTTGGTCGCGGTGCAGGAGCTGGTACGTCGCGGCGAGGCGGTGCCATCGAGAATGGTGCTCAGTGCACCCGCCGTCGACAGCACACTGAGCAACCCGGCCATCCCGCTCGTTGACGATCCCATCTTCACGCCTGAAGTCCTCGAGGATGTCCGGTCGTACACCAACCTGTGGGCCGACGGTCTGGACCTCGCGGATCCGCTGCTCAGCCCTCTGTTCGGGTCGGTGGAGGGCCTGCCGCCGACCACGATCTATGCCGGTAGCCGCGATGTGGTCGCACCGGACATTCTGCTGCTCCGGGAGAGGGCCGCGATGACGCCCGGCGCCGACTTCACCTTTGTTCTGCGCGAGGGCGAGCCCCACGACTGGGCGATCTTGACGATCCTGCGCGAGGCCAGGGCCGTCCTCCCCGACATCTACCGGCAGTTGGGCATTGCCTGAGCGCGGTGCTCAACACTCGACGACGTTGAGCGCCAGTCCCCCGCGTGAGGTCTCCTTGTACTTGTCGGCCATGTCGGCCCCCGTGTCGCGCATCGTCTTGATCGCGGTGTCGAGGCTGACGTGATGCGTGCCGTCGCCGAACAACGCCATCCGCGCGGCGGTGATCGCCTTCACCGATGCGACCGCGTTGCGCTCGATGCACGGGATCTGCACCAGTCCCCCCACCGGATCGCACGTCAGCCCCAGGTTGTGTTCGATGCCGATCTCGGCGGCGTTCTCCACCTGTGCCGGTGACCCGCCCTGCACCGCGGCCAGGCCGGCCGCGGCCATCGAGCACGCCGACCCGACCTCGCCCTGACAGCCGACCTCGGCCCCCGAGATCGATGCGTTCGCCTTGAACAGCTGTCCGATCGCCGCGGCCGTCAGCAGGAACTCGACGACGCCGTCGTCGTCGGCATTCGGGACGAACCGCCAGTAGTAGTGCAGCACAGCCGGAATGATCCCGGCCGCGCCGTTCGTCGGCGCCGTCACCACCCGGCCGCCGGCGGCGTTCTCCTCGTTGACCGCCAGCGCGTACACCGTCACCCAGTCCATCGCGAACAGCGGATCGGTCGGATCTGCCTCCAGCGCCGTGGCCAGCGCCGCGGCCCGTCGACGCACGTGCAGCACGCCTGGCAGTGTGCCCCCGGTGGTGAGGCCGTGGGCCACGCACTCGCGCATGGTCGCCCAGATGTGCAGCAGACCCTCCCGCAGGCGGGGTCCGTTGCCCAGGGCCTCCTCGTTGGCGACGACGAGATCGGCGATCCGGCAACGGTTTTCCTCGGCCAGCGCGACGAGCTCGGCCGCCGTTCGGAACGGGTACGGCACGGCGACGTCGTCGGCGGCCGGCGTCGCCGCCTCGTCCTCGTCGACGACGAACCCGCCGCCGACGGAGTAGTACACGTGCCGGTCCACCTCGGTGCCGTCGGCGCGCACGGCGTGGAAGACCATGCCGTTGCTGTGAAAAGCCATGGCCTGCAGCATCATCACGATGTCGAACTCGATCGGCCGCTCCCCCACCAACAGGAGGCGACCCTCCTGCTCGATCGCGGCGACCCGCTCCCGCGCCGCGGCCGGATCGATCGACTCCGGCTGTGCCCCCTCGAGTCCGAGCATCACCGCACCCGGGGTGCCGTGTCCCGCGCCGGTCGCGCCCAGCGAACCGAAGAGTTCGACGCGCACCCGGGCGACCTCGTCGAGCGATCCGCGCAGCCGTTCGGCGAAGCGGTGCGCCGCGCGCATGGGCCCTACGGTGTGTGAACTCGACGGCCCGATACCGATCGAGAACAGGTCGAACACCGAGACGGCCATGATCCGACCCCGCTACGGTTTCGGCGTGACCTCGACGCTCGGCGGCAGCGGCGAGGGCTCCGGCTGCGTCGAACGACGGACGATCGTGAAGGCGACCGCTCCCCCGGCCAGCACCGCCACCGTGATGCCGGCGGCCACCAGCCGCGGCCGGCGGCGGCGCCGCGGCGTGCGCGCCCTGTCCAGGGTCTCGGGCAGGTTCGCGATGGCCTCCTGCGCCGAGGCGAGTTCCGCCTTGAGCTGGCGGGCGACCTGACTGGTGCGGTAGCGCTCACCGACCCAGGACGCCGAGGACCGCACCGAGTCGACCCCCAGACCGACCGCTCCCCTGGTGACGTCCACCGGCCCGACCGTCGAGTACTTCAGGCCGCGGCTCAGCCGCTGGCTCGGGGTCAACCGGACTCGGGTCTTGGAGCTCATGGCCCACCTTTCTCGGCAGCGCGTGACTGGGACCTTCAGCCTGCCATCTCCGCCAACCCCACGGTGCCCGGTTGGGGGTCGGAGGCGGCGTGGCACACTGACTTCCCGTGACGAGTCCTCTTCAGACCGCGACCGCGACCCTGCACACCAACCGCGGCGACATCAAGATCGCCCTGTTCGGTAACCACGCGCCCAAGACGGTGGCCAACTTCGTCGGCCTGGCCCAGGGCACCAAGGACTACAGCACCGAGAACGCCTCGGGCGGCTCGTCCGGCCCGTTCTACGACGGCGCGGTGTTCCACCGTGTCATCGACGGTTTCATGATCCAGGGCGGCGACCCGACCGGCACCGGTCGCGGCGGCCCCGGCTACCAGTTCGCCGACGAATTCCACCCGGAACTGCAGTTCGACAAGCCCTACCTGCTGGCGATGGCCAACGCGGGACCGGGCACCAACGGCTCGCAGTTCTTCATCACGGTCGGCAAGACGCCGCACCTGAACCGTCGCCACACGATCTTCGGCGAGGTCGTCGACCCCGAGTCGCAGAAGGTCGTCGACGCGATCGCCACCACCGCGACCGATCGCAGCGACCGCCCGACCGATCCGGTCGTCATCGAGTCGGTCACCATCTCCTAGCGATTTCGGCGTCGTCGGTCACGCCAGGCGCGACCAACGACACCGAAATCACGCTGCGGCGCCGCGCGCGAAGCCGGCGTCGGTCAGCGCGTCCAGCACGCGCAACGGGTCGCTGCCCAGGTCCCACCGGCTGAGCACCAGCAGGCGGTCGTCGGTGGTGTCGATCTCCAGCAGACGCATGGTGCGACCGATCCGGCGGAACTCCGTGATGCGGATAAGGCTGATGTCCGGGCGTGCCAGCCGCCTCGTGGTGAACCACCCGCGGTACACCAGCACGTCGCCGTCGATTGCCAGTTTCGGCCGGGCGCGCCACGACACGACCGCAAACGCCAGCAACCCCACCGCCGCAATGCCGATGAGGATGCGCCCCGGCACGTCTGTGACCAGCGTCACAACGGCGATTCCGAGCAGGATGCCCACTGCTGCGGCGCCGGCGATGCCTGCCGTCGGCGGGCCCCAAGATGTTTGCTGAGCGGTCAACTCACACACTCCTACCGCGCCGAACGGGGTTATCCACAGGTGCTATCCCCAATGGGGATGAATCACATCGATGTGATCCGGTGTCCGCAGGGTTGCGAGCAGGGGAACGCCGGGGGTCGAGATGTTCGTCACATCCGGCTCCGCAGCGGGTCAGCGCCAGCGCATCGTGAGCAACAGCCCCGTGATCATGAAGGCAAACGCGATGCCGTAGTTCCACACGTTCAGATTGCTCATCCACTGCAGGAAGCTGGGCACGTCCGGGCCGCTGCCCGCGAGCTGGAAAACGATCAGCCAGACGAGCCCGATGAGCATCAGGCCGACGAACAGAACGACGAACCAGACGCTGGACGGACCGGCCTTGACCTTGACCGGAGTCCGGCTCACCGGATTGATGGTGAAGTCGTTCTTCTTGCGGACCTTGGACTTGGGCATGGGTACCTTCGGACGATCGGTGCGACGATATGTAGGTCAAAGCCTAACGCAGCGACGAGCAGCACCGACGCGTGAGGAGACCGAACCGATGAAAGCCCGTGACGCAACCGTGCGCCGGCGGTCGGCGTGGCGGTTCGGGGTGCCGGTGGTGTGCGCGGCGGCGGGCCTGCTGCTCGGCGCCACACACGGGGTGTCCGGTGGCGACGAGATCCGGCGCAGCGACGCCCCCCGGCTTGTCGATCTGGTGCGCGAGACGCAGCGCTCGGTCGACCGGCTGACCGCGGAGCGGGACGCACTGGCGCCGCAGATCGAGAATCACCACGGCGGCTCCCCCACCGCGGCCGCGGCGCTGGCCGCGATCACGCGTCGTGCCGATGCGCTGGCCCCCGAGGCCGCGCTGACGCCGCTGCGCGGCCCGGGCCTGGTGGTCACCCTCAACGACGCGCAACGCGACGCTCAGGGCCGGTTCCCGCGCGACGCGTCGCCCGACGACCTCGTCGTGCACCAGCAGGACATCACCGCCGTGCTCAACGCGCTGTGGAGCGCCGGCGCAGAGGGCATCCAGATGCAGGACCAGCGTCTGATCGCCACGTCGGCGCCCCGCTGCGTGGGCAACACGCTGCTGCTCAACGGCCGCACCTACAGCCCGCCATACGTGATCACCGCGATCGGGGACGCCGCCGCGATGCAGCGCGCCCTGGCCGCCGCCCCGCTGGTGACGCTGTACAAGCAGTACGCGGTGCGATTCGGCCTCGGCTACACCGAGGAGACCCGCGACGTCGAACTCGTCGGGTACACCGCGCCGGTGCGGATGAGGTTCGCCGAGCCGATCGGTCCGCTCGGCTACTGAAGGCCCGGCGGTAGCCTGGGCACATGCAGGTTCTGGTCGTCGACAACTACGACAGCTTCGTGTTCAACCTCGTGCAGTATCTGGGTCAGCTCGGGGTAGACGCGCAGGTGTGGCGCAACGACGACGACCGCCTGGCCACCGATGCCGACATCGCTTCAGTCGCAGAAGAATTCGACGGGGTGCTGCTCAGCCCCGGCCCGGGTACCCCGGAGCGGGCCGGCGCATCGATCCCCCTGGTCAACGCGTGCGCGGCAGCGGCGACGCCGCTGCTCGGCGTCTGCCTGGGGCATCAGGCCATCGGCGTCGCGTTCGGCGGCACCGTCGACCGCGCCCCGGAACTGCTGCACGGCAAGACCAGCACCGTCTTCCACACCGACAGGGGAGTGCTCAAAGGGCTGCCCGATCCGTTCGTCGCGACGCGCTACCACTCGCTGACGATCCTGCCGGGCACCGTGCCCGACGAGCTGGAGGTCATCGCCCGCACCGAAGGCGGCGTGATCATGGGCGTGCGGCACATCGAGCTGCCGATCCACGGTGTGCAGTTCCACCCGGAGTCGATCCTCACCCAGGGCGGGCACCGGATGCTCGCCAACTGGCTCGCCGAGTGCGGCGCCGCCCCCGCCGAGGCGTTGGTCGCCCGCCTCGAGAACGAGGTCGCGACCGCGGTGGCGGCCGCTACGACGCGAAGCTCAGCGTGATCCGCGAGCCGTAGGTCACCGCGGTACCCGGGGCCGGGCTCTGGGTGACGACGGCGTTGGTCCGCTGACCGCTGTTCTGCACGTCGGCGCCCTTGTCCAGGGAGCCCGTCCAGCCCAGTGCGCGCAGCCGCGGTTCGGCGTCGGTCCAGAACTGGCCGGTCAGGTCCGGCATCACGAACTGGTTGCCGCGGGAGACCTGGATCTGGATCACGTTGTCCTGCGGCACGGTCTGGCCCGCCGCCGGATCGCTGCCCATGATCTGCCCGGCGGCGGTGGTGCTGTCGACCTCGACCGGAACGGTCTTGGTGAACCCGGATGCGGACATGATCTGCTGGCACACCTCGATGGTCTGCCCCACGCAGTCGGGTACGACGGCCGTCGACGGGCCCTTGCCGATGACGATGGTGATCTCGTTGGTGATCGCCGAGGTCTGGTTGGCCGGCGGCACCGTCGACAGCACGCGGTCGCGCTGCTCGGGCAGCGACGCCGACGTGGTCTGCCGGAAGCGGCTGAAGCCCGTGTCGGTGAGTTTCTTGACCGCGTCGCCGTAGCTCAGGCCGGACACGTCGGGCACTTCGCGCTGCTCGGGTCCCGTCGACACGTTGACGGTGATCTCGTCGCCGGCGCTGACGGAGGAGTTGGCGGCCGGATCGGTACTGATGACGTGATCGGGCGGCACTTCCGAATCGGTGTTCTTCGCCACCGTGGTCTTGAAGCCGAGGTTCTGCAGGGCGGCGATGGCGTCCTCGGAGACCTGACCGCGCACATCGGGCACCTGGACGTCGCGGGTCTCGCCGCCGAACATGTTGATCGCGATGGTGACCACCACGGTCAG
The DNA here is from genome assembly GCF_001044235.1 of Mycolicibacterium chlorophenolicum. GTDB lineage: Bacteria > Actinomycetota > Actinomycetes > Mycobacteriales > Mycobacteriaceae > Mycobacterium > Mycobacterium chlorophenolicum. Next base: position 653,953 of record NZ_JYNL01000064.1, read on the forward strand.
CACGGCCAGCACCGCGACCGCGATCAACCAGCGGCCCACCGATCCGCTGCGCTCCTTGGCGATGTATCGGGGCTGGTGATCCACCGGGTCGGTGCGCAGGTGCGCGGGACTCGACGACAGCAGCGACGTGCGCTCGGCGTCGGTGAAGATCTTGGGGGCGTCCGGCCGTTCCCCGCTGTGCACCTTGACCAGGTCCGCGCGCATTTCGGCGGCCGTCTGGTACCGGTTGTCGGGGTTCTTGGCGAGCGCCTTGAGCACGACGGCATCGAGGTCGGGGGAGATGTCGGCATGCCGCGCGGACGGCGGCACCGGGTCCTCCCGGACGTGCTGGTAGGCCACCGCGACGGGGGAATCGCCGACGAACGGCGGTTCGCCGGTGAGGATCTCGTAGAGCACGCAGCCGAGCGAGTACACGTCGGAACGGGCGTCGACCTTGACGCCGCGGGCCTGTTCGGGGGAGAGGTACTGCGCGGTGCCGATCACCGCGGCCGTCTGGGTGACCGGGTTGCCGGCGTCGGCGATGGCGCGGGCGATGCCGAAGTCCATCACCTTCACCGCACCGCTCTTGCTGATCATGATGTTCGCGGGCTTGACGTCGCGGTGGATGATGCCGTGCTGATGGCTGAAGTTCAGGGCCTGGCAGGCGTCGGCGATGACCTCGATGGCCCGTTTGGCCGGCATCGGGCCCTCGGTGTGGACGATGTCGCGCAGCGTGACGCCGTCGACGTACTCCATCACGATGTAGGGCAGGGGACCCGTCGGGGTCTCCGCCTCGCCGGTGTCGTACACCGCGACGATCGCCGGGTGGTTGAGCGCCGCGGCGTTCTGCGCCTCGCGACGGAACCGCAGGTAGAAGCTCGGGTCCCGGGCCAGGTCGGCACGCAGCACCTTGATCGCGACGTCGCGGTGCAGGCGAAGGTCGCGTGCCAGGTGGACCTCGGACATGCCACCGAAGCCCAGGATCTCGCCGACCTCGTACCGGTCGGACAGGTGCTGTGGGGTCGTCATCGCAACATCAGTTCTGGCTGGGGCGCACCGCGGGCGGCGGCGCGTGGACAGGGGGTCGTATTACCCACAAACGGGCGTTTTCATGATCGACGATGGCCGCGGGCGCGGCGGCCGGCGTCTCGGAGGTGCCGCTCTGCGACGGTGTCTCGGTGACCGTCGGGGGCGCGGGCGCGCGGTCCTTGCGGTCCTGCGCGTTGAGCACGATCAGGATCGCGATGACGATCGCGAGCGCGCCCAGCACGCCGGCGGCCCACAGCAGCGCCCGCTGACCGGACGAGAACGTGCGTCGCGCCGGCGGCGCCGAGCGGTGGTGGCTGCCGGTGGTCCGGGTGCGGGAGGTGGCGGCCGGGGCGCGGCCCGTCGGCTCCGCGGGGCGGGGCGCGATGGTCGGCTTCACCGCGGCCGGCGCGGCGCGACCGATCGAGGGTGCGGCGTTGGGTCGGGGCGGGCGCCGGCCGGCGCGCACGGCGGCCACGGCGTCGGCGAACGGGCCGCCCGACTTGTAACGCATGCCGGGGTTCTTCACCAACGTGATCTCGATCAGCTCGCGCACGTTCGGCGGCAGGTCGGCCGGCAGCGGGGGAGGGTTCTCCTTGATGTGCTTCATCGCGACGGTCAGCGCGCCGTCCCCGGTGAACGGTCGTTTGCCCGAAACCGCTTCGTAGCCAACGACTCCCAACGAGTACACGTCGCTGGCCGCGGTCGCGTCGTGCCCGAGGGCCTGCTCCGGCGCGATGTACTGCGCGGTGCCCATCACCATGCCGGTCTGGGTCACCGGGGCCGCGTCGACGGCCTTGGCGATACCGAAGTCGGTGAGCTTCACCTGCCCGGTCGGGGTGATGAGGATGTTGCCCGGTTTGACGTCGCGGTGCACCAGGCCCGCGGTGTGCGCGACCTGCAGCGCGCGGCCCGTCTGCTCGAGCATGTCGAGCGCGTGCCGCAGCGACAGCCGGCCGGTGCGCTTCAGGACGGAGTTCAGCGGCTCGCCGTTGACGAGCTCCATCACGAGGTAGGCGGTACGGCCCTCGCCGTCGATGTCGGTCTCGCCGTAGTCGTAGACGCCGGCGATGCCCGGGTGGTTGAGCATCGCGACCGTGCGGGCCTCGGCGCGGAACCGCTCGACGAACTCCGCATCGGTGGAGTACTCGGCCTTGAGCACCTTGATCGCGACACGTCGGCCCAGCCGGGAGTCCACGCCTTCCCACACCTGGCCCATGCCGCCCGTGGCGATCAGGCGCTGCAGCCGGTACCGGCCCGACAGCGTCACTCCCACGCGCGGACTCATTGCTCGCCTCGCTTCGCTCGACTTCGCGGACTCACGAGGCCTCCCTCAACGCCGCCGCGATCGTCGCCCGCCCGATCGGCGCGGCCAGCGCGCCACCGGTCGCCTCGAGGCGGTTCCCGCCGTTCTCGACCAGCACCGCCACTGCGACCTTGGGTGCCTGAGCAGGCGCGAAGGCGATGTACCAGGCATGCGGGGGCGTGTTGCGCGGGTCAGTGCCATGCTCCGCAGTGCCGGTCTTGGATGCGATCTGCACGCCGGCGATGGCTCCCTTCTGCTGAGTCACCTGCTCGGCGGCGACCATCAAGTCCGTAAGTGTATCTGCGACCTGCTCGGGCACCGCTCGCCGCTCTTCGGTCGGCACGGTGGTGGCGATGTTCGCGAGGTCGGGTCCCTTGAGGCTGTCGACCAGGTACGGCTGCATCGTGATCCCCTTGTTCGCCACGGTCGCGGCGACCATCGCGTTCTGCAGTGGAGTCAGGGCGACGTCCTTCTGGCCGATGCTCGTCATCCCCAGCGCCGCGGCGTCCGGGATCGGACCCAGCGTCGAATCGGCGACCTGCAGCGGAATCGCCGGCGGGGGCACGTCCACCCCGAATCCCTGCGCGACGGTGCGCAACCGGTCCGCGCCGGTGTTGACGCCCAGCTGGACGAACGCCGTATTGCAGGAGTGCGCGAACGCGTACTGCAGCGTCGCCGTGGGCCCGCCGCCGCACGATGATCCGCCGAAGTTCTCCAGCGTTGCGGTGCTGTCGGGCAGGGCGATCTGCGGGGACGCGGTCAGCTGCGTGTCGGGTGTCGCGCCGGACTGCAGCGCCGCGGCGGTGGTGAGCACCTTGAACGTCGACCCGGGCGGATACGTCTCGGAGATCGCGCGGTTCAACAGCGGTGAGTCGGGATCGTCGCGCAGCCGCTGCCACGCCTGCGACTGCTCGGCCACGTCGTGGGTGGCCAGCAGATTGGGGTCGTAGGAGGGTGCGGACACCATCGCCAGGATCTTGCCGGTCGAGGGCTCGAGCGCGACCACGGCGCCCTTGCACGGGCCGTTGCAGCCCTTCTCCATCGAGTCCCAGGCGGCCTGCTGAACCTCGGGTCGGATCGTGGTCGCGACGTTGCCGCCGCGGGGGTCGCGGCCGGTGAAGAAGTCGGCGAGCCGGCGCCCGAACAGGCGCTGGTCCGAACCGTTGAGGATGGTGTCCTCGGCGCGTTCCAGACCGGTGCTCGAGTAGCTCAGCGAATAGAACCCGGTCACCGGCGCATAGGCCAGCGGATTGGGATACACGCGCAGGAACCGGAAGCGGCCCTCCGTCGACACCGAGTACGCGAGCAGCTGCCCGCCCGCGGAGATCTGGCCGCGCTGGCGGGAGTACTCGTCGAGCAGCACCCGCTGGTTACGCGGATCCGACCGCAGTCCGTCGGCGGTGAACACCTGCGTCAGGGTGGCGTTGGCGAGCAGCAGCACGATCAGAGCCATGATCATGACGGAGATGCGGCGCAGGGAGGTGTTCATACCTTCTCGATCACCTCGGTACTGGCCGCCGCGATCGGACCCGGCGGAAGCGAGCGGCCCTCCAGGGGCCGGCGGGCGTTGTGGGAGATCCGCACCAGGATTGCCAGGAGTAGGTAATTGGCCACCAGCGACGAGCCGCCGTAGGACATCCAGGGGGTGGTCAGGCCGGTCAGCGGGATGAGCTTGGTGACGCCGCCGACAACGATGAAGAGCTGGATCCCCAGCGTGGCCGCCAGGCCGGCCGCCAGCAGCTTGCCGAAGCTGTCGCGCACGGCGATCGCGGTGCGCATGCCGCGGATCACCACGATCGTGTACAGCAGCAGCACGGCCGCGAGACCGACGAGCCCGAGTTCCTCGCCCACCGCGGCGGTGATGAAGTCCGTGGAGGCCGCCGGCACGGTGCCGGGCTGGCCGTTGCCCAGCCCGGTGCCGAAGATGCCGCCGGTGGCGAAGCTGAACAGCGACTGCACCATCTGGTAGCCGGCGCCGTCGGGATCGGCGAACGGGTCGCGCCACGTCTCGACGCGCACGCGGACGTGGTCGAACACGAAGTACGCCGCGACGCTGCCGACGGCGAACAGCGTCAATCCGAGCACTACCCAGCTGAACCGCTCGGTGGCGATGTACACCAGCACCAGGAACGAGGCGTACAGCAGCAGCGAGGTGCCGAGGTCCTTCTCGAAGATCATTACGCCGATCGAGGCGATCCACGCGGCCAGCAGCGGTGCCAGATCCCGCGGCCGGGGTAGGTCCATGCCCAGCACGTGCTTGCCGGCACTGGTGAACAGGCTGCGCTTGGACACCAGGACCGCGGCGAAGAAGATCAGCAGCAGGATCTTGGAGAACTCTGCGGGCTGAATCGAGAAGCCCGGCAACCGAATCCAGATCTTCGCGCCGTTCTGTTCCGACATCGAGCGCGGCAGGATCGCGGGGATGAGGAGCAGGATCAGACCGGTCAGCCCGCACACGTAGCCGTACCGGGACAGCAGCCGGTGGTCGCTCAGGAAGACGACCACGAGGGAGAACCCGATGACGCCGACCAGCGTCCACAGCATCTGCTGGTTGGCGGTGCCGCCCAGACCGCGGGCGGTGGGTTCACCCGTGGCGAGGTCGAGGCGGTGAATCATGACCAGCCCCAAGCCGTTCAGCAGGGCCACGACCGGGAGCAGCAGGGGATCGGCGTACGGCGCGAAGCGCCGCACGGCCAGGTGCGCGCCGGCGAACAGCGCGAGGTAGGCGACCGTGTACTGCGCGAGATCCCAGCGCAGACCCTGCTCCTGGTTCGCCTCGACGAGCAGCAGCGCGATCGTGGTGATCAGCGCGGCGAAGCCGAGCAGCAACAGTTCGGCGTTGCGGCGGTTCGGCAGTGCCGGCGTGACCTTCACCGGGGACTGCGGTTGTGTCGTCATGACACTTCCCGGCAGTTCGTTCCCGGTTCAGGTGGCGGGGGCGGCAGCGCCGTCACGGTGGGCGACGGGGTCGGCGACGGAGTGGGTGCCGGTGCGGGACCGGGCGGCGCGGGCGACGACGTCACGGTGCGCGGCGTCTCGGGCGCGGGCGGGGGAGCCGAGGTGCGTGAATCACCGCTGGGCGCAGGCGTTCCCGGGGCAGGCGTGGTCGACGGACGCGGCGGCGGCGCGGACGACGTCGGCGGACGGCTCGACGTGGCGGGGGAGCGCGGCGCGCAGACCGGGAGCACCGAACTGCGGGACAGTTCCTCGATCTGACCGATGGCGTCGTCGAGGGTGCCCGAGGGGAGACCCGCGATCACCTGGGCGCGTTCGGAGGGACGCATGTCGTCGACGCCGAGCAGCCGGCAGCCCAGGTTGTCGCGCGACTGGTCGGCGCTGATGAGGGACAGCTCGTTGCGGGCGTTCAGGCAGCCCAGCAGATACGGCTCCTGGAGAGAGATCCCGAGAAAGGAGCCCTGAACACCACGCATGATCGAGACGATGCCGTCGTGTTCGCTGACGTAGTAGTTGTTGCGGACGATTTCACGGGCGACCGCCAAGCCGGCGAGGACCGCCAGCACCAGCACCGCGGCCGCGAGGTAGATGCGGCGTCGCGAGCGTGGACGCGGCGGGGGTTCCTCGGGTTGCGGCACAACACGTTTGGCGGTGTTGCGTTTCGGATTGAACGCCGACGCCCGGCCCGCCGCGGTGTTCGGCGGCGCGCTCTGGTCGTCGTCACCGGAAACCGCGCCGGCCAGGATCGGCTGGGTCTGGCCGTAGTCGTGGGAGTTGACGTCCACCACGTCGGCGACCACCACGGTCACGTTGTCGGGGCCGCCGCCGCGCAGCGCCAATTCGATGAGCCGGTCGGCACTTTCGGCGACGTCGGGGATCTGCAGCGCCTCGGCGATGGTGTCGTGGCTGACCGGATCGGACAGGCCGTCGGAGCACAGCAGGTAGCGGTCGCCGGCGCGGGCCTCGCGCATGATCAGCGTCGGCTCCACCTCGTGACCGGTGAGCGCCCGCATGATCAGCGAACGCTGCGGATGGCTGTGCGCCTCTTCCGCGGTGATGCGTCCCTCGTCGACCAGGGTCTGGACGAAGGTGTCGTCCTTGGTGATCTGGGCGAGTTCGCCGTCACGCATCAGGTAGCCGCGCGAGTCGCCGATGTGGGCCAGGCCAAGACGGTTGCCCGCGAACAGGACTGCGGTGAGCGTGGTTCCCATGCCGTCCAGCTCGGGGTCGGCCTCGACGTGCGCGGCGATCGCCGAGTTCCCCTCGCGTATCGCGGTATCGAGCTTGCTGAGCAGGTCGCCGCCCGGCTCGTCGTCGTCGAGGTGGGCCAGCGCCGCGATCACCAGTTGAGACGCCACCTCGCCGGCGGCGTGGCCGCCCATGCCGTCGGCGAGCGCCAGCAGCCGGGCCCCGGCGTACACCGAGTCCTCGTTGTTGGCGCGCACCAGCCCCCGGTCGCTGCGGGCCGCGTATCGGAGCACGAGGGTCACGGGCGCAACTCGATCACCGTCTTGCCGATCCGCACCGGTGTGCCCATCGGAACTCGTACCGCCGTCGTCACCTTCGCCCTGTCGAGGTATGTACCGTTGGTCGATCCTAGGTCCTCCACGTACCATTCCGGACCTCGCGGCGAGAGCCGGGCATGGCGCGTCGAGGCGTAATCGTCTGTCAGCACCAGAGTGGAGTCATCGGCGCGGCCGATCAGCACCGGCTGGGTGCCCAGCGGGATGCGTGTGCCTGCCAGCGCACCCTCGGTGACGACGAGCTGACGGGGGACGTTGCGTGCCCGGTTGGGCAGTAGCGACCCGCGCAGCGCCAGCCCGCGGCGGACCATCACCGCGCCGGTGGGCGCGTAGATGTCGGTGCGCAGGATGCGCAGCACCGACCAGATGAACAACCAGAGCAACAACAGGAAGCCGACGCGCGTCAGCTGCAGTATCAGCCCCTGCATCCGACGTCCTCTCCGTCCCCGCCATGCTCCTCGCGCAAGCGCTCGTCGGCGTCCCTGCGGCACCGCCACCATACGTGGGCGGCGGTCGACGTGAGGACCACGCGACCGCTACCCCCGTGCGTGCGAGCCTCAGTGAACGCGGACGATGATCTCGGAGTGGCCCAGCCGGATGACGTCGCCGTCGGCCAGCTGCCACTCCTGGACCGGCGCGTTGTTCACCGTGGTGCCGTTGGTGGAGTTGAGGTCTGACAATAGCGCCACCTGGCCGTCCCAGCGGATCTCCAGGTGCCGACGGGACACCCCCGTGTCGGGCAGGCGGAACTGAGCGTCCTGGCCGCGGCCGATCACGTTGGCGCCTTCGCGCAACTGGTAGGTCCGGCCGCTGCCGTCGTCGAGCTGCAGCGTCACCGTCGAACCCGCCGAGGGGTACTCACCCTGGCCGGCTCCGTAGCCGGCGCCGTAGCCGCCGGCTCCATAACCCTGCTCACCGTAGCCCTGCTCGCCGTAACCGGCCGGGGCCTCGCCGCCATAGCGGCCGTAGTCGGGCTGGCCGTACTCCTGACGGCCGTAGTTCTGGCCGCCGCCGTAGCCGCCCTGATCCGGGTAGCCACCCTGGTCGGGGTAGCCGCTCTGATCGGGGTAGGACGGGCGGGCCGGCGGACGACCGTAGTCGTAGTCACCGGCGGGCGCGCCGTAGCCCTGCTGACCGCCGCCGGGAGGCGGACCGTATCCGCCGGGCGCGGGCCGGTAGCCCTGGTCCTGGTAGCCGCCCTGCGGCGGGCCGTAGCCGGCCGGGGGACGCTGCTCGTAGGACGGCGGGGGATAGCCCTGGTCCGGGTAGCCACCCTGATCCGGGTAACCGCCCTGGCCGGGGTAGCCGCCCCGCGGGGGGTAGCCCTGATCGCCGTGCGGCGGGTAGCCGCCCTGGTCGGCCGGCGGGTAGCCGCCTTGGTCCGCGGGCGGGTAGCCACCCTGATCGGCGGGCGGGTAGCCGCCGCGCTGATCGTCCGGGCGGTTGTACCGGTCGTCCTCGGGACGGTTGTAGTAGTCGTCCCCAGGCCGGCCCGGCCCCTGGCCGCCGCGGTAGGTCGGATTGTCGCTCATCGCTGGTACTCCTGGTTCTGCGTGGGACGAGAGGTCTCGAGGTGGTGGGGCGGGTACGCCCGTGGTCGAGTCGGGATTGACCACACCGCGCGCGCGAAACTGTCCGGTGTGCAGGTCGGGCGATTGCTCGAATCGGACAACCACCTCACCATACGTTTGCCATCTGCGCTCATGGATGTAGCCCTCCAGGTGCTTGGCGAACGTGGTCGGGGTGATGTCCGGGTCGGCACTCACCTTCTGATAGTCAGGCACACTGAGGGTAATGACGTAGTCGTTCGGTGCCAAAACGCGGCCGCCGTGCACCTCACGGGCGCCGGAGTCGGCTTCACGTCGTAACAGCGACTCGACCTCGGCCGGGACGATCGATCCGCCGAACACCCGGGCGAACGCGTTGCCGACCGAGTCCTCGAGCTTGCGCTCGAAACGATCGACCAGACCCATGTCCCCGATCGCCTCCCTCGACAACGAAATGCAGCCAGCGTGTCGGCTGGCAGCGATGCTTGCATGCATGGTATCGGCCACCTGTACCCAGACGTGACCAACAGAACTCTGAGAATCACGTCCCCGCAGGTCAGGTGCGCGCGCACTGCCGTTTTGGCGTTCTGCGGGGTGCCCAAGTACGGTTGGAGCGCGGGTCGGCCTGCGTGATAGGCTGCCCCGGTTGTTTCGGGCGAGTGGCGGAATGGCAGACGCGCTGGCTTCAGGTGCCAGTGTCCTTCGGGACGTGGGGGTTCAAGTCCCCCTTCGCCCACCACGAGGAGTTCTACGAACTCCGACGACAGAGGTCACGAACCAGAAATGGTTCGTGACCTTTTGTCTTGGTGAGCGCTCTCTCTGACGACGACGGCCACCAATGCTTCGCCGAGGTCTTTTCGCGTTGCGGCTGCGACGACGGGGTCGCCGGTGGAGGCGGCCAGGATGCCGGTGCGGCGTGGGCCGCCCAGGGATTGCAGGTAGTTCTCGATGTACCAGGTATTGCGCACGATCGTGTAGGTCAGCGCATCCTCGGTGGCTTTGTGGACGGGCGTTGATGGGGAAGCGGCCTCGATCACCAATAAGTGCTGGGCGAGGCGATCGGGGTCGCTGCCGGAGATCACCGATATCGCGGTGACGATCGACCAACTCGGCGATTTTCTCGGTGTCAGCGAAATCCATTGCTGCGAAACCGAACCCGGCGGACGACAGCTCGTCGAGCCGCGTTGCGGCCGACTGCGGTGATTGATCCCAAGGGGGATCGAGTGCTCAGGCGCGGTCATGGAGAGTGACCTGGTAGCCGTTGGGGTCGGTGAACGTGAATGTCCGGCCGAAAGGACCGTCGAACGGATCGACGACGATGGTCGTGCCGCCTGCAACGAGGGCGTCATGGATCGCCTGCACGTCGGTGGCGTGCAGCCAGAGCGCGACGCCGATGCCGGGTTGATCGATGGTGTCGAGGTCAACCCCCTCGACGACGTCGCGCAGCGCGAAAGCGATCGGTGTGGTGTCGAAGACCACGGCGTGCGGGGGTCCCGCGGGTGAGCGGACGAGTCCGAGGTACTGCTCGCAGAACGCCTGGGCGGCGTCGAGGTCGCGAACTTGCAGAGAAATGAAATCGGGGCCGGTTACGGGCATTCGGGTCTCCTTCGCGTATGTGTCAGTTATCTGACATGACTAAAGGTATGTCAGACTACTGACATGAGTCAAGGCGACGTCGGGATCGATCTGGAAAGTTCAGTGGGATACCTGCTCAAGGAGACGTCGACCGCACTGCGGCACGCGATGGAAGAAGTGTTGCGCCCCTTGGGGATGACGGTGACCCACTACGCCTGTCTGGAGCTGCTGGCCCAGCGGCCGGGCCTGTCGAATTCTGAACTCGCGCGTCGCGCGTTCGTCACCCGTCAGTCGATGAACGTGCTGCTGCAAGCCTTGGAACGAGACGGCGACGTCACACGTCCGGCCCACGCGGCCGTCGGAAAGGTCCTGCCCGCGCAACTGACGGCGCGCGGTCGGCGATCACTGGACACCGCCAGCGCCGCCGTCCGCGCCGTCGAACTGCGCATGCTCTCCGACCTCACTGATAGTGAGCAGTCGGCCGTCGCGCACATCCTCCGCAAAATGGCCCAATCCCTACACAGCAATGCGCACTGACACGAGACCTCCAGGCCGGCGACGTAAAGCCGTTCAGCGCTAAGGACCTGACCATTGCGCGCGCGGTGACCGCAGCGGCTGTGAATTCCTTGGGCACACCGGGGTGAGGACTTGCACGCGATTGCTGGCATGTCATTCCAGGAGGACACGCACGGCTCCAGGGCCGACTTCCACGAGATCGATTGTCTCAGTGCTGCATTTCGAGGTGTGAAGGGATGTGCGGCCGCTCAGGCCGCTTGGTCGCCGGGTGGTGCGGGTCCGCCGGGTTGGGCGGGGTCGTCGGCTGTGGTGGGTGGTTCTGCGTCGGTCGGTGCGAGCGGCTCAGCCGTTGCGGCGTGCGGGGCGGTTGCCGGTGGTTCGTCGTCGTCGGGTGGGCGCAGGAGTGCTTCGGGGCGGTGGTGGGTGTTGACGCGGGTTTGGCCGGTGTCCAGGTGCGGGGGTGGGGTCCATTCGACCTCGTGACGGGTGTTCATCGCGGTGCTCCAGCCGCCGTCTTTAACCGCGCGGTTGTCTGGGGGGCAGGCCAACCCGAGGTCGTTGACGTTGGTGAGCCCGCCGGCGGCCCAGTCGGTGGTCGCGTGATGGGCCTGGGCGCCGTAGGCGCCGACGGTGCAGCACGGTTTCGTGCACCCGCCGTCGCGGGCGATGAGCATGATCCGCTGCGCCGGCGAGGCGACGCGGCGGGTGCGGAACAAATCCAGGGCGGAGCCGGTGGCGCGGTCGAACACCGCCAGGTAGTGGTTGGCGTGCCCGGCCATCTTGATGACGTCGCGGATCGGGAGGCGGGTGCCGCCGCCGGTGACGCCGATCCCGGCCCGGGATTCCAGGTCTTGGAGGGTGGTGCGGATGATCACCGACACCGGTAGGCCATTCAATTGACCGGCCTCGCCGCTCATCAACGCGATACGCCCGACGGCGAGCAGGGCGTCGTGTTGGCGTTGGGCCAGGCTGCGGTGATCGTTGTCGATCTGGGCTTGCGACGGTGTCCCGGAGGTGCAGGGTTGCGGGTCGTCGGGGTTGCACATGCCCGGCGCGGCGTATTTGGCGAACAACACTTCCCAGACCGCCCACGCTTCGGGGGTGAGCCGGGCGGCCAGATCGGTCATTGCATCCCGGCGCTGCTGGTGTTTGGTCACGCCGCGGGTGCGGGCCCGTTCGTGCTCGTCGGGTTCGGGTCCGTCCTGGTCGAGCAGGAACAACCGCTGATCGGCGGCGTCTTTGACCGCGCTCGGGCCGGCCCCGACCGCGTCGCGGACCAGGTCGACCTCGAACTGCTCGCGCNTGGTCGAGCAGGAACAACCGCTGATCGGCGGCGTCTTTGACCGCGCTCGGGCCGGCCCCGACCGCGTCGCGGACCAGGTCGACCTCGAACTGCTCGCGCGTGGTGGTGTCGACGAACCCGGGCAGCTTGTCGACGGCTTTACGGATCACCTCGACATGCTCGGCGTTGATCAACCCCAACTCTTGGGCGACGGCGGTGGCATGCAAGACCGGCGGCAGCGGCGGTCCGGTGACGGGTTGGCGCGGGGCGAGCAGCGCGGCCTCGGTGAGGCGGCGGTGCGCCTCGGACGGGGAGATGCGCCACCGGATCGCCAGCACGTCTTTCCAGTTCTTGGCGCCCATCTGCTGCGGGGTGGTCTCGACCTGCAGCCGCGCCAACAGGNGGAGATGCGCCACCGGATCGCCAGCACGTCTTTCCAGTTCTTGGCGCCCATCTGCTGCGGGGTGGTCTCGACCTGCAGCCGCGCCAACAGGCGGTGCCGCAGCGCGGGCAGCCGGCACCACACGGTTTCCAGCTCGTCCAAGACGTCGACCAACTCGGCGCGGGTCGCCAGATCGGCATCGCAGGCAGTCAGTTCGTCGACGGCGGCCACCACCGTGGCCACCGCGGCCCGCAGATCGCCCGTCGACATGATTCGAACATACATTCGACCACCGACAAATTCACTGACTCAAACTTTCCGTCAGGGTCGCCGGAGAAGGATTGTCAGATGGCCAGATCGCGGAAGGTGAAGGTCAGCGCCAACGTCTCGACTCAAGACACAAAGCGACGCTGCGACAGCACCGCGGTGAAAACCCCCGAAGATGTTGCCCCGGAACAGCTATGAAGAGAAATGATGGCGATGAACTCTTGAATCCGACGTGCCGCGGTGGTAAGAGATGTGTTATCGGCGACATAGGTCATCTCGAAGCGAGGTGGATGTGGTGTTGATGACGACCCGGGTCGACAGCGAGTGCCCGGCGGTGACGTACGCAGAAGCGATCGTGCACGCCGCCTGGCTGCAGGTCACGCACTGCGAACGTCCTGCGACGCAGCGGGTCGCACCTCGGACACGAACGATCACACTGGCCTTGCCGCGCAATCCTTCTCGCCCGATCGGTGCCGGTGAACACTCCCGGCCCGATGAACCGTCCCCCTGGGTGTGGCCCCGGCAGCGCTCACCTCCGGCGCTGAGAAGGCCGTCCCGGGACGTCGACTGCAACAGGAGGTGGTGAGCCACGAACGATGCCTGAATGAACCCGATGAGAGTGCTGGACGTACGTGCCGTCCACGAACATTGCTACGTCAGAAAAGGCGCCCGACCCTGGGCGCACCGCCACGTGCCGTGGCCGTATACGTAGTCCGCACGAACGTTCCGCGCTCTCCGGCGGGCCGCGCCTACCCCGGCGCGGCCCGCTTGCTTTTCGGCGTCAGTGCACGCTTCCGTAGTGATGACATCGATTGCCGCCCTGGCGTTTTGCGTCGTACATCGCCTGGTCGGCGGCGACGATCAGGCGGTCCAGCAGTTCATTATGGGATCGCGGGGTCAGCGCGGCGAGGTCGGCGAAGGACGTGCCGATGCTGGCCGTGACGGACACCGGCAGACCGGCGATGACCGCGCACAGCTCCTCGTAGCGCGCGACGACGTCGTGCGCGGATGCGAAGTCGGCGAACAAGAACTCCTCCCCGCCGCTTCGCGCGATGACCGCGCTCGGAGTCGCCGTCGCGCGCAGAGCTTCGGCGACGGCCACGAGGGCTTGGTCTCCCGCCGCGTGCCCGTGAGTGTCGTTGATGGCTTTGAAATCGTCGAGATCGAGCAGCGCGGTGAGCAGGTAGCCGCCCTTGCCCTGGTGATTCGAAAGGCGTCCGCCGACGGTCCTGCGGAAGGCGCGTCGGTTGAGGAGCCCGGTCAGCGGGTCGAGATCGGCTGCGGCCAAATCGCCCCGCAGGGTTCGGACCAGGCTGTAGAGCGCGAGCGCAACGCCGATGCTGCACTGGAGGATGAGGAACAGATCGACCGCCGCGAGTGCGAACCGCCCCTGCGCGGCGAGCCCGGCTGCCTGGTCGACGGCGACGGCCGCGACGACCAGCAGAACGCCGGCGACGACTTCGGGTGAGTGGAAGAACGCCGCGTAGCCGACGATGGTGGTGAACGCGATGCAGCCCAGCAGCGCAGCCAGCGGATCGGGATAAGCCAGGCACGCCGCCGTGACCGACATCGTGGTGACGGCGACGAACGCCAGCGACATCGCGTGTGAGGGCCATCTCCACAGCCACATTGCGGTCCCGAACATCCCGCCGGCGAACGCGACCCACATCAGCGCTGGCGCTCCCGCCTCCTGCGGGCCGCCGGCCCCGAAGAGCAGCGTCAGCACCCCCGCCGCCATCGCCGCACTGGTCACGGCGAGACACAACCGGGTCCGTCGCGCGACCCCACGCGCGACCAGGTACTCGCTCAGCCAGAGATGGTGCTCAGCGGAACGGCGAAGCCGCCTCATCCCCCGTGCCGGCTACGAACGCTGCCCGGGCGGCGGACCGCCCGGTGGCGGGGCCTGCTGGGGCCAACCGGGCGTCGGGTACGGGTAGGGCGGTGGCGACTGGGGCGGCCAGGTCCCGCCCGGCGGGGCGGGGTAGGGCGGCTGCGGCGGCCACGGCGCCTGCGTTGGCGGGAACTGCTGGTAGTAGGCGGGAGGGTACGGATTCTGCGGCGGCTTAGGCGCGCGGGCGTTGCGGACCGCCCACACGATGAGCCAGATGAGCCCGCCGACGATGGCCACTTGGACGACCATCGCCCCCACCAGCCGTCCGGGGTGCTCAGGCACCGCCAGATCCGTCGCCAGTTGCAGAATCGACACTGCTCTCCCCCCGTCGGTTCGAACCACCATGGCACACGCTGCCATCAGCATATGGCGCGATCGAAGGCCCGCGGACACCAATTCTGCGTCGCCGCCAGGGTTAATCTGATGCCGTGAGCAACGCGACCGTCCTCGGCGGAGTCGTCCACGACATGCCCGATGACCTGCGAACGGCGCTGGGCGCCAACCCCTCGGCGCTGGCCGCATGGAACGACATCACACCGCTGGCGCGCAACGAATTCATCTGCTGGGTGACCGATGCCAAGCAGGCGACGACCCGCGAGCGCCGCATCCGCCGCACCCAGGAGGAACTCGAGGAGGGCAAGCGCCGGCCGTGCTGCTGGCCCGGGTGCAAGCACCGCGAGCGGACCGGCAGGGCCTAGCTGCGGGACTTGCGGCTCTCCCGCCTGTTCGCCTTCTTGATCTCTTCCACGAGTTCGTCTTTCGACATCCGGGAGCGGCCCGCGATGTTCAGCCGCTTGGCCAGGTCGACGAGGTGCTTCTTGGTGGCGTTGGCGTTGACGCCCTCGGCCGTTTCCCCCGCCGCGTTCGGGCCGCCGCTTTCCGCCCGCTCGTCAGAGGGGCCACGCTGCTCCTTCTCCTCCCAGTGGTCGCCGACCTTCTCGTAGCTGTGCTTGAGTGCGCTGTAGGCGACGCGGTAGGCGCGCTCACCCTCGCCGTACTCCTCGGCTGCGGCGTCGTGCGCCTTGGCGAACGTGCGCTTCGCCTTGTCCTCGGATTTCTGCAGCGTGCTCGGGAGTTCGCTCTCTTTGGCCTCGCCCGATTTGGTGGTCTTCGGCATCGCGGCCGTCCTCTCTCGAAAGCAACCGTGCAGCAGACCTATTGGCGGGGTGCCGACCAGTGCACCTGCACGCCGTCACGGTTACCCCCGCGACGGCAATCGACACGTCGGAGTCACCCGGTTCCGACCAGTGCAGGCCCTAGTGCAGCGCGCCGAGGAGCTGGTTGAACGCCTCGGTCATCGACGGGTGAGTGTAGATCTCATCGCGCAACGCCGACGCTGTGATGCCGTGGCGCATCGCGAGCGCGACGGTGTTGATGACCTCGTGCGAGTCGTAGGACAGCAGCGCGGCGCCGAGGATCTCGTCGGTGGCGGCGTCGACGACCACCTTCATCATGCCCGCGGTCTCTTCGACGATCCGGGCGCGCGGAACGGTTGCCATGTCGGCGACGCGCATCGCCGCGGTCTTGATGGAACGCCCCTCCTCGAGCGCCGCGCGTTCGGTGAGGCCGACGCGCGAGAGCGGGGGAGTGAGGAACAGGGTGTACGGCACCGCCGTGCGGTCGGTGGTGCTGCGCGCACCGGTGCCGGTGAGCTGGTCGAGCACGATCCGGTGATCGTCGAGGGAGACGTAGGTGAACTGCGGGCCACCGTTGACGTCGCCGACGGCGAAGATGTGAGGCTGGCTGGTGCGCAGGTGCTCGTCGACCGAGATCGCGCCGCGCGCAGTGACTTTCACACCGGCCCGGTCCAGGGCGAGGGACTCGGTCGCGGGTGTACGGCCGAGCGCGACCAGGATCGTGTCGGCCGGCAGTGTCTCCGGCCCTGCCTCGGTGTGGAAAGCCACGGTGCTGGTGCCGTCCCCCTGATCGTCGACGCGGTCGATGACGGCCGAGGTCACGATCCGCACGCCGGCGGCCTCCATCACCTCGCGGGCGCAGTCGGCGACGTCGGCATCCTCCTGGCCGAGGATGTCGGCGTGACGTTCGAGGACGGTGACCTGCGAGCCGTACGCGGCGTACATGGCGGCGAACTCCATGCCGATGTACCCGCCGCCAAGCACGACCAGCCGGTCGGGCAGGCGGTCCTGGACGAGCATCTCGGTGCTCGTCGCGATGTTCGCCGCGTCGCGCAGCCCGGGGACGTCGGGGATGACGGCATGCGAGCCGGTGCCCACCACGATGTGGCGGCCGCTGACGGTGACGGTTCCGCGGTCGGCGGTCTGCACCTCGATGCTGTGTGCGTCCCGGAACACCGCCTCACCGGTCAGCACGGTGGCCGCGTCGAGGGTGTCGAGCATGGCGAAGTTGGCGGCACGCAGTGTCGAGGTGAGCTGTGCGGTGGCGGCCACGGCGTCCCGATAGTGCTGCGGATGGGCGCCGGGCGCCAGGTGTTCGGATCGCGCGATGAGCGCCTTGGTCGGCACACATCCGGTGTTGATGCACGTGCCGCCGTACATCATCGGCGACCGCTCCACCATGACCACCGACCAACCCTGACGGGCCAGCGTGGCGGCGAGCGTCTTGCCGCCCTTACCGTAACCGATCACCACGAGGTCGGCGTCGAGGTGGGTGTCCGCGGCGGTCACTGGGCTTTCCTTCGCACGGCTGTACACATTACGGCGGCGAGCAGGCACAGCCCTGCTGCGAGGTGGAACGCCAGGGTGTAGTTACCTTTCATGTCGCGGAGCCAACCGGCGCCGGCCGCCGCGACGGCGGCACCGAGCTGGTGCGACGCGAAGATCCACCCGAACACGACGGGTGTGTTGTCGCCGAAGTAGCTGCGGCACAACGCGATCGTCGGTGGAACGGTGGCGACCCAGTCCAGGCCGTAGAAGATGATGAACACCCACATGCTGGGTTCCGCCCGGGGGGACAGGAGGGTGGGCAGCAGCAGGAGCGACACCCCGCGGCCCGTGTAGTAGACCACCAGCAGCACCCGCGGGTCGACGCGGTCGGTGAGCCAGCCGGAGAAGATCGTGCCGGCCACGTCGAGCACGCCGATCACCGCGAGCAGGCTCGCGGCCACGGTGGTCGGCATGCCGTGGTCGTTGGCGGCGGGGATGAAGTGTGTGCCGATCAGGCCGTTGGTGGTCATCCCGCAGATGGCGAAGCTGCCGGCCAGCAGCCAGAACGCGGGCACCCGCGCACCGCGCTGCAGACCGGAGAACGCTGCGGCGAAGCTGCTGCCCGGCGGGGTGGGCGCCGGTCCGGTGGGCGCCGCCGGCGCCTGCCCGTACGGCTCCAATCCCTTGTCCTGCGGCCAGTTTCGCATCAAGGCCAGCACCAGCGGGACCACCGCGAGAGCGGCCGCGGCGACCAGCAACGAGGCCCACCGCCAGCCGTGCCGGGTGCTGACCGCGGCGACCACGGGCAGGAAGATGAGCTGTCCCGTCGCGCTGGCGGCGGTGAGGATGCCTGTGACGAGACCCCGGTTGGCGACGAACCAGCGGGTGGCGATCGTCGCGACGAAGCCCATCGAGATGGCACCCGTCCCCGTGCCGACGAGCACGCCCCACAGCAGGACCAGCTGCCAGCTGGCGACCATCAGCACGCTCAACGCGCTGCCCGCGGCGATCATGCTCAGCGCGACGGTCAGCACCGGCCGGATCCCGAACCGATCCATCAGGGCCGCGGCGAAGGGGGCGGTCAGCCCGAACAACGTCATGTTGACCGACATCGCGAGCCCGACGACGCCGTGCGACCAGCCGAACTCGTGGTGCAGGGGGTTCATCATGACGCCGGGAACCGAGCGGAATCCGGCGGCGCCGAGAATCGCGACGAAGCTGACGGCGGCCACCACCCACGCCCAGTGCATGCGGGGACCGGCGCGTCGGCGCGCTCGAGCGGTGACGGTCACCGGACGACTATCGCCGAGGGAACTCCAGCCGCACCAGTGGCAAGACTGCCGATATTCGTCAAGAACATGCCAAGCTGGAGGGATGAATCGTCGGCACAAGGTGGTCGTGCTGCTGGTCGATCCGGTGGTGGGCTTCGATGCGGCGATCGCGCCGACGTTGTTCGGCGCCGCCGAAGCAGACGGCGGACCGCTCTACGAGGTGGTGACCTGCGGCGCCACCGGCGATCCGGTGCCGTCGACCAATGGGTTCGCCATCGTGCCGCAAGCCGGTCCGGAGGCGCTCGACGACGCGGACACCGTGATCATCCCGGGCACGCGCAACACAGCCGTCCGTCGTGAGGGCCGGCTCGACGACGAGGTCGGCGCCGCCGTCGCGCGCATCCCCGCCGGTGCGCGGGTCGTGTCGATCTGTACCGGTGCCTTCGTGCTGGCGGCGGCGGGACTGCTCGACGGGCGCGTCGCCACCACCCACTGGCGGTACGCCGACGACCTCCGCGCGCTGCACACGGCGGTGCACGTCGATGAGAACGTGCTCTTCGTCGACGACGGCGACGTCCTGACCTCCGCCGGCCTGGCGGCGGGTATCGACCTGTGTTTGCACATCATCCGCCGCGACCACGGCGGACAGGTGGCCAATGCCGTCGCCCGCTTCTGCGTGGTGCCGCCCTGGCGGGAGGGCGGCCAGGCCCAGTTCATCGAAACGCCGCTGCCCCGCGATGACTCCGCGTCGACGGCCGCCACCCGCGGCTGGGCGTGCGCACATCTGCAGGAGCCGTTGACCATCGAGCAGCTCGCCCGGCATGCCGGCATGAGCACCCGGACGTTCATCCGCAGGTTCCGGGAGGAGACCGGGCAGCCGCCCGGGGTGTGGATGCGCAACCGGCGACTCGACCGGGCGCGCGAACTGCTGGAAGGCCACGACCTCAGCGTCGACGAAGTCGCCCGTCAGTCGGGGTTGGGCTCAGGGGCCAATCTGCGCCATCATCTGCGGCGAGGGCTCGGCATGTCACCCTCGAGTTACCGAAAAGCGTTCGCGGACAGGGAATTCGACGGGTGACTCAACCCGCTTGGGACGTCGGCTTGGGGCTGGCGGCGATCTTGCTCGCGGCGAAGTCCGCTGCCTGACCGACCAGACCGTCGGAGATGTAGCGGGCGTGGGCGCCGATGTCGTTGCCGGGTGAGCAGACGAAGTCGTCCGGCACGCACAGCTCGATGGTCTTGGGTTGGTACAGCGAACCGATCTTGACCTCCGGCTGCTGGATGACATTCATGAACCGGTCCGACGGTGTGCCCAGCAGTGCCACCGCGGCGACGTGGTTGGCGATGTCGGGCGGCATCGGCTGCGGCACCTCGGAGGCCGACACCCCGTCGGGGATCAATTCGGTTGTCACGAAGCCCATCACGGCCGCGCCCTGGGAGTATCCGCCGAGCACCATGTGGGTGTCGGGGCACGCTGCCGCGGTCTTCTGGACTTGCGTGCTGGCGTCGACCACACCCTGCAGCGCGGTGGGGAAGTCGGGGCTCGCGGGGTAGTCGACGGGGTACACCGCCACCGACCGCGGACCGACGCGGGCCTTGAGGTCGTCGACGAACGCCTGGCCCATCGCGCCCAGCCCCGGGGGTTCGGTGGTGCCGCGGGCGAAAAGCACCTGCACATCGGGACACCCGGGCGGCGGAGCCGCGGCGTCGAGCGGCGCGGCGACCGCGGGCGGTGCCTCCGGCGCGGCCGGAAGAGGCGGCGGAACCGGCACCGCCGGCGGCGGACCGGGCAGGTTCGGCGCGGGCGCCGGTGGCTGGGCCACGGCCGACGGCATGGCCAGCGATGCGAGCACCAGGTTCACGGCGACGGCCGCGGCGACACGGAAAGGACGGATCGAACGAATTGCACACCCCACCTGTCGATCGTGACACAGATGAGCGGCGCCCGCGCCTCTCCGCGAGGGCACGCTCATGGGCAACCGGCGTAGCGGGTATGAAGAAGGGCATGCGCATCGCCGATCCGGCCGACCTGCTCGCCGGTGCTCGCGCGGTACGGGACACCGCCACCGCGGTGATCGGGTACGCGGGAGACGTGTTCAGTGCGCCCGGCGACACCTTCGAGGCCACACTCACCATCGACGCCACCGCCGCGGTCCCTTCGGTGCGGGCGCTCCGCCCCGGTGTCACCCACCGCGCCCTGGTGCAGGCCGGTCCCGATGACCGCGCCCCCGCCCCGCGCAAGCTGTGCATCAAGTTGTGCGACGTCTACGGGGCCGGCCGCGATCAGGACTTCCTGCTGGCATCGTCGGGCGACGGCGCGCCGCTGCACCACGCGGTGCTCCCGAGCGACCCGGTGGCCCCGCTCTACTCCTCGCTGTGGCTGTATCTGGCTGGGCTGCAACCGATTCTGTTCGGCGCACGCCCCAACACCACCGGCCGTGACCTGCGGTTCGCGGCGGGCAGCGAGGTGAGCTTCATGATCAGCCCGCCGGTGGGCCAGTTCCGTCGCATCGGGTCGCTCCGTCTCACCGGATCACACGACGGGCCGGTCCGCTTCGCGGGAAGCACCAGTGGTGGCGGTCTGCGCCCGCTGCCACCGGTGCTCTTCTACTGACCCCGCTTCAGTTGCCGCGACCGGTCTGCTGTTGCAGTTGGTCGATCAGTTCGGACGCCTGCGCCTTCGTCGCGTCCTCGGGGACCTCCGCACCGGCTTCCTGGGCGAGGGTGTGCAGATAACTGCGCTGCGGGCCCGTCATGGGCTCCTCGCCGGTGACCCACTGGGACGGGTCCTTCTCGGCGTTCTCCTGCGGTGCGTGATTCTCGTTGTCTGTCATCGTCGTTCACCTCCGCACCCGGGATGCCCCTCGCACGTGTGTTCGAAACCTGGGAAATGAGGCGGCCCCGCCGGGCTGTTGCTTAACCCTGACGAGGCCTTGGGACTACGGCCGCCCCGTAGCTACCCCCAAGGGTTCCTTTCCCATGTGCTCCATGATCAAACGGATCGACCCGCCGGAGTCGTCGCTGGGCGGCCTGGAAGGATCGCAGATCGTGGGCAAGAACGAACGCGCGAAGATCGTGATGACCGACGGTGAGATCACCGAGTTCATCGAACGCAGCCGCACGGCCACCATGGCGACCGTCCTGCCGAACGGACGGCCGCACCTGGTGGCGATGTGGTACGCGGTGCTCGACGGCGAGATCTGGTTCGAAACCAAAGCCAAGTCGCAGAAGGCCGTCAACCTGCGCCGTGACCCGACGATCACCGTGATGATCGAAGACGGTCTGTCCTACGACACCCTGCGGGGGGTGTCGATCGACGGCAGTGCCGAGATCTACGACGATCCGGACACCAACCTGCGGGTCGGGATCAGCGTGTGGGAGCGCTACACCGGCCCGTACACCGAGGAGGTGCGGCCGTTCGTCGACCAGATGATGAACAACCGCATCTGCGTCCGGGTGGTGCCGTCGCGGATGCGCAGCTGGGATCACCGCAAGCTGGGCTTGGGCGGGATGCCGGTCTCGGGGAGCACCGCGCAGTACCTGTAGCGGCCGGGCGCGTGCGCTCAGCGCCGCGCGAGCACCCGTTTCACATCGGTGGTCACGGGGTCGACGATGTCGTCAAATTCATGGTTCTTCTCAATGTATCCGGCGACCATCGAGCACACCGGGACGATTCGCAGTCCGGCGTCGCGGGTGGCTTCGAGGGCCTCCCGCACGAGGATCGTCGCCAGCCCGCGCCCGGAGTAGTCGTCGTCGACGACGGTGTGCGGAAAGATGCGTTGGCCGTCGTGGTCGACGAACTCGGTGAAGCCGGCCTGCTGTCCGTCGACGGAGATCGTGAACCGGTCCGCCCCGGCGGTGACCTCGGTCGGTGCGCCGGTCTTGTCGGTGGTCATGCGGGGTCTCCTGTCAGATCGGCGAACTCGGGATTCTTGTCGATGAACTCGGCGACCATCCAGCACTGTGGCACGACGCGCAGACCCGCGGCGCGGGTCGCCTCCAGCGCTTCACGGACGAGGATGGTGGCCAGCCCGCGGCCCTGGAACCGTGGGTCGACCTCGGTGTGCGGGAAGACCCGCCGACCGTCGCGATCGTAGAAGTCGGCGAAGCCCACCGGGCGGCCCTCCACGGAGATGCTGAAGCGGTCCGGTTCGGCGACGACCTCCGTCGGCGCCCCGGTTCTGTCGTTGGCCATCTGTTCTCTATACCCGCGGATTGGGCCGCGGTCGCAACGTGGCGTTCGGCAGTGGCGGAGCCGGCAGCCGGGTGACGTCGCCGCGGTAGCCGATCACGTCCCCGAAGCGGGCGTCCCGGCCCTGCCACTGCTCGCGGAACGCGACGATCTCCGCGTGGCTGCGGCCGACGAAGTTCCACCACATGACGAGCTCTTCGGTGAACGGCACTCCGCCGAGCAGCAGCACCCGCGCCGGGCCGTCGCCGCGATTGGCCAGATGCAGCGCGGCATGGCCGGTGCCCTGGTAGGCCAGGTCGGCGATCGCGAGCGCGGTGCCGCACGCCTCGACGCTGCCCTGGTCGACCAGCACGCCGTGCTCGAATCCGGTGTCCACATCGAGCGTCACCTCGACACCGGCGTCGAGATCGAGCTGCGCCCCCAGCAGCGGGGTGAAGGTGTGCACCGGTGAGCGCTCACCGTCGAGTTCGCCGAGGAACACCCGCGTCGTGAGCGCGCCGACGGTGCGGGGTCGTGGCACGTGGTGGGCGAAATCGCGGCCGGTGTCGCGGTCGGAACCGGGCAGCGCCACCCACAGCTGCGCGCCGTGCAGCACAGGCGCGTCGACCATCGACACTTCGGAGTGGCAGATGCCGGCCCCGGCGGTCATCAGGTTCAACTCCCCGGGACGCACCACGGCGTGCACCCCGCCACTGTCCCGGTGCTCGATCTGCCCGCTGAACAACCAGCTGACCGTCTGCAATCCGGTGTGCGGATGCGGGGGCACGTCCATGCCCGGCCCGCCACGCAGGCGTGCGGCCCGTAGTGGTCGGCGAAGCACCACGCCCCGATCAGCGACCGGTCCCGCTGCGGCAGCGTGCGCCGCACCGTAATCGCGCGCGGTCCGCCGAGCGGCACCTCCCGCGGATGCAGCACCCCGGTGAATGACGAAGGGCCGCAGTCGACTTCGGAGGGCGCCGCGTCGGTATTGCTCATGGACTCACAGTAGTCTCCTCACCGGTTCGGCCGACGGACGCGGAGTCGACCATCGCGGCACGGATGACCTCCAGGTCGTGGTCGTCGATGCGGAACACCCCGAAGCGGAACTTGTAACCCCACCGGGACTTGTCCTCGATGAAGCCGAGCTCGTCGATCAGCGGCCGGATGGGCGTCTCGGCACAGTCGAGGAAGTCGACGTTGCGCCGCCAGTGCGCGACCTCCGGCGCCACCTCCGCCTGATACGGCTCGTCATCGGCGACGCGGCCGATGGCGGTGAACGCCTGCAGCGGTGCGCCGTCCGGGTAGGCCGTCTTGGGCGAGTAGAAGATGATCCAGTCCCCTCTGGCCATCTTGCGCAGCATGTGCGGTTTGCCGTGGTTGGCCTGAGTGAAGCGGCCGCGCACCCCGCGTTCCACATGATCACGGCTCACCGTGTTGATCCAGTTCGTCATGTCCGCACGGTATGCCCGGGCACCGACGCGCGGCCGCGTCTGTGCACAGGCCCTGTGGATAACTGGTTAGAGTCTGAGCCCATGGGCGACGGCGAGCTGACGGCTGAGGATCTGCGCAACGTCACGTTCGAGAAACCGCCTTGGGGCAAGCGGGGATACGACGAGAAATCGGTGCAGGACTTCGTCGCGCTCGCGGCCCGCCGCCTCGACGGCCGCGGTCACCTGTCCGCCGAGGACGTGCGCGCGGTGCGGTTCAACAAGCCCCCGTTCGGCAAGCGGGGCTTCGACGAGCAGCAGGTCGATGCGCTGCTCGACGACATCGCCGCGGCCATCGCCGACCTCGATGCCTGAGTCCGACGAGTTCCGCGACGATCTGGCCGAACTGCTGCGCCGGCGCGCGCTGACCGAGGACGCCGCCCGTCCCGAGGCGGTCGAACGTCGGCACGCCGCGCAGGGCCGCACCGCCCGGGAGAACGTCGCCGACCTGGTCGACCCGGGCTCCTTCGTCGAATACGGGCGGTTCGCGATCGCCCCGCAGCGGATGCGTCGGGACCTCGAGGACCTGATCGCCCGGACGCCTGCCGACGGACTCGTCGCCGGCACCGCCCGCATCGACGGCAAGGCCTGCGCGGTCCTGTCCTACGACTACACCGTGCTCGCCGGAACGCAGGGCGCACTCGGGCACCGCAAGAAAGACCGACTGTTCGAGCTCATCGACCGCATGCGGCTGCCCACGGTGTTCTTCGCCGAGGGCGGGGGTGGCAGGCCGGGGGACACCGATTACCCCGTGGTGTCGGCGCTCGACACCCGCGCATTCGCGTTGTGGGCCAAGCTCTCCGGCGTCGTTCCTCGCATCGCCGTGGTGAAAGGCCGCTGTTTCGCCGGTAATGCGGTGATCGCGGGAACCGCGGATCTGATCGTCGCGACCAAGGACGCCTCACTGGGTATGGGAGGACCGGCCATGATCGCCGGCGGCGGGCTGGGTGACGTGCCGCCCGACGCTGTGGGCCCGATGAGCGTGCAGGAACCCAACGGCAACGTCGACGTCGTCGTCGCCGACGAAGCCGAGGCCGTCGTCGTGACGAAGCGGTTGCTCGGCTACTTCACCGGCGACGTCGCGCAGTGGACCGCGCGTGACCAGACGGCGCTGCGCACCGCGGTGCCCGAACGCGAGCGGCGCGCCTACGACGTCGCGCCCGTCATCGAAACACTCGCCGACGACGGCTCGGTGACCTTTCTGCGTCCCCGCTTCGCGCGCGAGATGGTGACCGCCCTGGTCCGCATCGAAGGGCGCGCGGTCGGGGTGATCGCCAACGACACCCGATTCACGGCCGGGGCCATCACCGCGGCGGCTTCGGACAAGGCGGCGCGCTTCCTGCAGCTCTGCGACGCGTTCGGACTGCCGGTGGTGTCACTGATCGATTGCCCCGGCTACATGGTCGGCCCGGCCGCCGAAGCGGAGTCACTGGTGCGCCGGGCGTCCCGGATGCTGGTCGCCGGCGCAGCGCTTCGGGTGCCGATGGTCGCTGTCGTGCTCCGGCGCGGATACGGCCTGGGCGCCCAGGCGATGTCGGGCGGCAGCTTGCACGAGCCGGTGCTGACGGTGGCGTGGCCGGGTGCGCATCTGGGACCGATGGGTCTGGAGGGCGCGGTCCGCCTCGGGCTGCGCAAGGAACTGGAGGCGATCGCCGACGACGCGGAGCGCGAGGCCCGGGTGCGGCAGGTGACCGCGGCCGCGCAGGACAACGCGCGCGCCCTCAACGCGGCCATGCTCTTCGAGATCGACGACGTGATCGACCCCGCGGAAACCCGGTCGGTGATCGCCGCGACGCTGACTGCCGCGGGTCGGCCGCACCGCAGCGGCGGCCGGTTCGTCGACACGTGGTGAGCGGCTGATCAGCCGCAGCGCGCCTGCCACCCGGTGGTCAACCAGCCGTCGGTGACGGCGGCGATGTCCTCGGTGTGCGCATCCTCTTCCCGCCACTCGGCGAAGAAGCGGCGCACCCACTGCTCGGCCGCGAACTCGCCGAACCGGCGTGGATGGTGAACCACCACGTTCACAGGCGCACCCTTGTCGTTGCCCGTGATCACCACCGGCCCGACGAAGACGTTCCCGGTGAACGTGTACCGGCCGATCTGCCCGTCCGCAGCCCGCGCGTCCACCTCATAGGACAGATAGCCGCCGTCGTGGGCGATGCGTCGGATGCGTAGAGCGGTGACCTTCGTGCTGTCCCCCATGACCCTCTTTCCCCGTCTCGTTCCGCAGCGTTCAAGCTTCTGGCAATACCTACGTACAGTCAACGGTGTTGACGTAAGGGGTGGTGGATGGCCGAATCGGGGCGGCAGCCGGCTGCCGGGCGACGACGGCGCCGTACCCGCGCGGGAACGGACCTCTCGCGCGAGGCGTACATCGACGCGGCGGTGAACCTGATCGAGAAGCGCGGTGCGGCGGTGATGAGCGCCAGGACGCTCGCCTCGGCTGTCGGTGCGGACGCTTCGGCGCTGTATCGCTACTTCGGCGGTGTCGACGACGTGCTGCGCGCAGTGGCGGACCGGATGATCGGCATCGCGCTCGACAGCTGGTCGCGCCGGGAGCACTGGATCGACTCACTGGCCGACCTCGCGCGGGCGCTCTACCGCGTGTACGTCAACGAGTTCCCGCAGACCAGCTTCGCGGTGGCGACGCGAACGACCGGTATGGACAACGAGATTCGTGTCGTGGAGCTGACCATCGGGCTGCTGCGCGAAGGCGGGTTCGACGCCGAGACGGCCGCCCACCGGTTCCGCTCGCTGGGGGACTTCCTCCTCGGGCAGGCGATGCTCGAGTCGGCGTTCCTCTCGTTGTCCCCGGAGATCCGCAGCAGTGACAACGCCGCCTGGCAGGAGCTCGGAAACCGGGTGCCTCGATCCGAGGCTCCTCATGCGGCTGCGGCGGCGCCGCACCTGCGCGCCCTGATGCTGCGGTCGTCGTTCGAATCCTCGCTGCAGCTGATGCTGAGCGGACTGGACGCGTCGCCGCGCAGCGCGTCATGAAGTTGGGGGGCGGTGCCGCCATGGCGCCTCTCGGCGAGTGGTCGCTCGAAGCGACGGAAAGGGTTGGAGCCCGGGGCATGCCCGGCACCGCCAGCAGAGTCAACCGGGCGGGTACCGGTGATAGTCCGGACCAGATCGACGCTCATGCGATCTCGGCGTAGTACACCCGGCGCTCGCCGACCCGCTGGCCGTTCTGCTCGGCCAGCGATTTGAGCTGGCGCAGAGCGAAGGTACGGCCGCGGCCGGCCTCGGGCACGTAGATGCCCGCCCACAACCCCTCGGCGCGGGGTGACTCGCAGGCTTCCTTCGCGCACAGCCACCGGCGCGGGCAGGAACGGCAGATCGCCTTCGCCTCGTCGTCCGCGGTGGTGGTCCATCGGTCAGGGTCCCGGGTGCACTCGCCGACCGGTGTCTCGTCCCACGGTGTTGCGTTCATCGGGTAGCTCCTCTGTGCCTGGGCGGCGCATCCGCCGCGATGGGAGGAAAGCTAACCGACAAACCGTAGCGATGCAACAGTTTCAGTGAACGAACTGTTGCGAGGTGGGGTCCGACGCCATCCGACGATGGCAGTTCTGGGCCGGAAAACAGGCTGCGAACTGCGAATTATCGCCGCAGCGGCAGCACGCCAGACGTCATCAAAAAGATGTAGCGTTGATGCGGTTATGGCCGTCCTGACGGTGTAGTTTTGACGTCGAACCGTTGCGCAGGCACCACCGAGTCGTAGCGGTACTCGCCCCGCTCGCTACGATCCGTCCGCCCTCTCGGGCCCCGACCACACACGAGGAATCCCCGGCACATGATCAACGCGGAGTCGATCGAGGAATCGACCGACGCGCCCGATCCCGGGATGGTCAGGGCCGGGGCCGCAGCAGCGGCGCGGCGCCGCGAACTCGACATCAGCCAGCGCCGCCTGGCCGCCGAGGGCGTCATCAACGCCGGTGCGCTGATCGCTTTCGAAAAGGGCAGGAGCTGGCCGCGGCAGCGCACCCGGGCCAAGCTCGAAGAAGTGCTGCAATGGCCGTCCGGAACCATCGAACGGCTGCGCACCGGGCAGGCCGACCGGCCGCGCCCGCCGGCGGTGCCCCCCGGGGCCGGCGACGAGGCGTCCCTGATCGCTCAGGCCGTCGTCCCCGCGGTGAGCACGATGTCGACCACGGTGGCGTCGCTGCCACCCGTCGACGACCCGGCCTTCACGCCCCGGATCACCGCGATGCTGGCCGATCTGCGACAGCTGGAAGCCGTTGCGGCTCGGGCTGCGCGGATCGGCCGCGTCACCCCCGCCCTGATCAAGGCGCTCGGTGCGGTGCGCGGCCTCTACGACGACCTGATGATGCGGGCTGCGCAGGCCCCCGGTGCCACTCTCGGACAGCGGCTCTACGCCGCGCGCCGCGGCGCGAACCTGACCGTTCAGGAAACCGCGCAGGCGGCCGGCGTCGCCGAGCAGGCGGTGGCGCAGGCCGAGGCCGGTGAACCGGTGGCGGCGGAGGACGCCGAGGCCATCGAGGCGCTGATCACGCAGATCACGTGAGTTCGCTGCGATCGGGGCCCCGTGCGCGGGCGGGTCGGTATTTTGGGAGATACCTGCAACTCGAGGACGTGGGGGAGCGCATCAGTGCCGACACCTGACGGCGCCACAGGCGCCGGTGGCGACGCCGGGTCCGCGGCGCCGAGGATCGGCTGGGTGCGTTACCTCTTCGACGAGGACCGGTGGGAGTGGTCCGACGAGGTGGCGCAGATCCACGGCTATCAGCCCGGCACCGTCGTTCCCACCACCGAACTGGTGCTCAGTCACAAGCATCCCGCCGACCGCGCCCAGATGGCCGCGCTCATGGAGCGAATCCGCGAAACCCGGGCGGCGTTCAGCTCGCGGCACCGCATCCGGGACGTGCACGGCCGCATCCATCACGTGATCGTGGTCGGCAACCAGCTGCGTGACGACAGCGGCCAGGTGGTGGGAAGTGATGGCTTCTACGTGGACCTGACCGCCTACGAAGACGATCGGCGCAGCGAGATGTCGGCCCAGGTCGCCGAGTTCGCCGAGCACCGCGCGGCCATCGAGCAGGCCAAAGGCATGCTGATGGTGGTCTACGGCATCGACGCCGCCGCCGCCTTCGACCTGCTGCGGTGGCGCTCGCAACAGGCGAACGTGAAGCTGCGACTGCTGGCCGAGCAGATCCTGGTCGACTTCCGTGCGCTGCAGAACGACGGTGCGCTGCCGACGCGGGAGGTGTACGACGGGGTGTTGATGACCGCTCATCAGCGGTTGCCCTCCGGCACACAGGATGCGGGGGCGAACGGCGAGAACAGGGCCGGCGCTGCTTCTTAACGGCGGAGTTGCCTCCGGTTTCGCCTGACGCCGAACCAGAGGCAACCGTCCCGTTCCGCGCTTCCTCCGAGCCTAGGGACGCTCCCGGCGCCGCGGATGGGGCCAAAGGTCCACTCCGTACGGCCTTAAGGCCCCGGCGGTCCGCGTTTGGGTGCCCCCGGGGCGGGGCACGATGCTCCGACGACACGGAGGTGCGATGACGGCAGAGTCGGTAGGGGAGGACGAGGCGGATGCCTGCCCGAAGCACATGCAGTTCGGCCCCTGCGGCGGGGTCCGTCCCGACGGCCAGTGCGAGATGCGGCCCGGACCGTGCGCGTTCCCCGAGACCGTGCTGTGGGACGGCGCCCCGGCGGAAGCGCCGCGCGTGATGGCGCCACTGATCCTCACCGACTTCAGTTGCCTTCCGTTCGACACA
This sequence comes from Mycolicibacterium chlorophenolicum, assembly GCF_001044235.1. Taxonomy (GTDB): domain Bacteria; phylum Actinomycetota; class Actinomycetes; order Mycobacteriales; family Mycobacteriaceae; genus Mycobacterium; species Mycobacterium chlorophenolicum. The sequence goes on from NZ_JYNL01000064.1 coordinate 683,493, forward strand.
GCCGATGTGGCGGCCACGGCGCACGCCTTGGCCGACTCCTGTGACGCGGTGCTGGTGGGCGAGCATCAGAACCGGCCGGATTTCCCGCCCACGCTGATGGGCCGCCTGCTCCTCGAATCCGGGGTGCAGCCGTGGATCACGCTGTCGTGCCGTGATCGCAATCGCGTGGTGCTCGAGCAGGAGCTGCGCGGGCTGGCGCTGACCGGTGTCCAGACCGTGCTCTGCGTGACCGGTGACGGGCGCGCCTACGACGTGCGTCCCGATGTCACGCAGACGTTCGACCTCGACGGACCGCGTCTGGTGGCACTGGCGGCGGATGTGGGCGTCACCGCCGCCGTGCCCGAAACACCCTCGGCGCCACCGGTTTCGGGACGGCCGTTGCGGCTGGTGCAGAAGCAGCGGGCCGGTGCCGGCATCGCGGTGCTCAACCACATGTCCGCACCGGCGGTGGTGGCCGACTTCATGGCGTCTGCACGCGCGGCCGGGCTGGCGATCCCTGTGCTGGCGGCCGTCGCCGTGATCACCGACGAGCTTTCGGCGGCCGTGCTGCAGGGCCTGCCCGGGCTGGCGGTGGACCCCGCCGTGGTCGACAGCGTCCTCGGGGCACCCGATCCGGTCGAGGCGGGCATCGAGGCCGCCGTCGCCGAGGCCCGGGCGCTGCTGGCCATCGACGGTGTGGACGGGGTCAACGTGTCGGGGCTGGCGTCGGGGGCGGGAACCCGGGCCGGCGCCGAGATCAAGGCCGAAGTGGGACGACGGATCCGACAGGGGAGGGAGGCGCGATGAGTGACGCGATGTCGGCGGAGTTCGACACGGTGGCCGAATGGACGGCGGCGGTGGCTCGCGATCTGGGACCGCCGTACCACGTTCCCGCCGGATGCCGGGGCAGTGGCAATCCGGCCGCCCTCGACTGGCTGATCGACGAGCTCGAGCTGCGCGGCGGGGAGTCGCTGCTCGACTGCGGCGCCGGGGTCGGCGGGCCTGCGGCGTATGCCGTCGATCGGCAACCGGTTCTGCCGCTGCTGGTCGAGCCTGAGGCGGGTGCGTGCCGCGCCGCGCGGTCGCTCTTCGGTTACCCGACCGTGCAGGGCAGTGCCGACGCGTTGCCGGTCGCCGACGCCGCAGTCGACGCGGCCTGGTGCCTGGGGGTGGTGTGCACGACCCCCGACCACGTCGCTGTGCTGCGCGAGCTGCGTCGCGTGGTGCGGCCGCCGGGCCGGATCGGCCTGCTCGTCTTCGTCGCGCACACGCCGCTGACCGAGGACGAGATACCGGACGGCAACAACTTCCCGACACCGGATTCGCTGCGCGACGCGCTGACCGCTGCCGGTCTGGCCGCGGTGTCGCGGATGCGCACGTCCGACCTTCCGGAGATGCCCGACGAATGGCAGGACCGCGTCGACCGGGTGGATGAGGAACTGGCGCGCCGCTACGGCGACGATCCGGCCTGGCAGGTGTCGGAGCGCCAGTCCGGGCAGATGGGAGACCTGCTTGCCGACGGACGGATCTTCGGTGAGGTGCTGAGCCTGCGGCAGACCTGATTCCTTGCCGAGGCCTTCGGCCCGATCAGCGCTGGTCGTGCGGGAAGTGCGCGGCCAAGGCCGCGCAGATCTCGAGGAATTTGACCCGCGAGGCCGGCGACAGATCCCGGGTCCCTTCGATCACGCCGCCCGGTCGGAGGTTGCCGTCGAACGGCACCTCCACGATCAGTTGGCCGTGTCCAGAAAACTGTTGTGCCAGAACGGTTTTCGTGCGCTTGTCCGCGTGACCGTCGGAGTCGTTGAGCACCACCACCGTGCGGTGCAGCAGGCCGTTGAAACCGCGCGCGGCCAGCCAGTCCAGCGTCTGCCCGGCGGCCGCCGCGCCGTCGACCCACGGCGAGGACACCACGACGAGCGCGTCGAGATCGCGCAGCGCCTCCTGGGTAACCGGGGAGTCCATGGTCGAACTGCAGTCGACGACGGAGATCGTGAAGTGGCGGTCGAGTCGCGCTGTCGCCTCGCGGTAGATCGCCGGGTCGAGCACGCGTCGGCGCGCGGGAGTCGCTTCGCCGGCGAGCACGAACAGTCCGGCGGCGTTGCTGCCGACACGATTGCGGACGTCGGCGAACGTCTCGAGGTGCTGATCGCCGGCGAGCTCCCAGAACGAGCCTTGGGCACGGGGATCCACCCGGCTGCCCAACTTGCCGAACGCCGTGTCGGCGTCGACGGCCACCACGCGATCGTCCTGGCGGAGTTCGGCGAACACCGAGCCGATGCACGCCGAGACCGTGGTCTTGCCGACGCCGCCCTTGCCCATCACGCCGACTTTGAAGTGCCCGCGCAGCGGCGCCCGGATCGCCGCTTCGAGTCCGGCGATACGGCGTTCGGCCGGCGACGGCCCGAGGTTGATCAGACCGAACGTGGCCTTGAACAGAACCCGCCGCCATCCCCGGCCGGGCGTGGGCTTGCGCACCGGAACGAGGTCGGCCGGGCGGATGCGCTCGGCGTACGACCCCGGCTGGGCCGGCAGCCCCGCGGTGTCGGGTTCATGAGGCCGCGGCGGCCAGGGGCCGGGCGGCGGCGTCGGACGTCCCGCCGGCGGCCACGCGGGTGGGCGTACCGGCGCCCCGGGCCTCAGGACTTGCGTCGGGCTCGCGTCGATCGGCGGGCGGGACGGCACGACAGGGGACTGACCCGTGGGAGGGGTCCCCGAGTCCGTCCACCCCGATTCGCCCCGCAGTGTCTCATCGCGGTCCGTCACAACGCGTCTCCTCGCCGGTGCCATCGTGCAGGGCCTCAGCGTACGGGGCGACCCCCTTAGCAAAGACATCTGCCATCTGGGTCCTTGACCGGTCAACTGACTGGGAAGTGGGCAGTCGGTGGTGCAGCCGACCCCGGCCCCGTCGACGACGACCCAGATGGCCAAGCAGGATCGCAAATTTGCCTTCTCGGCGAACAACCAGCTTGTACCACTCTTAGTAGTAGCTGATAGGCGTGATCTCACACCGCACCATGGGTCCCCGACCCCCGAAATTGGTGAGAGGGTAGGGGGTGACCCGCTGGTAGGCTCCCAGCGGGAAGGGGTGATCAAGCGTGGAGATGTCCGACGATGCCGACGGGTTCGGCAAAGTCTTCGGTGGCGCTTTCGGCAATGCCGGCGCGCGGGCGCGAACGGCGTCGTCCGGCTCCGAGATCCTCGATGCGGGCCAGCTGCTCATCGCCGGGATGCGGCTGACCACCGGGTGGGGTCGGCCCGACCCCGGCGAGGCGTTCGGGCGCGGCGCCTCCGGCTTCACCGACGCCGGCCAGACCGTCGACTCGGCGTACCCCCGGGACGACTGGGCCGGCACCGGTTCGCGGACATACGCCTCCGCGAACCGCCGGCAGTCCGGGTCCGCCGCGTCGCTGGCTGTGCTGGATCGCGACGTGCAGACGGTCGTCGCACGGGAGGCCTTCCAGGTCGACTACCACCGCGGCAAGCTCGATGACCAGTCCGATCATCTGTCCAGACTCGGTTACGCCACCTGGTCGCTGGCCCTGATCCCCGGGGTAGGGAAGGCGCTCAAGGCCGCTGTCGAGATGACCGCCGTCAACACCGCCCTGCTGGTCAGCACCACGGAGCTCGCCAACCTGGCGTCGGAGACCGGTGAGAACGCCGCCGAGCTGCGCCGGCTCGCCGAGGGCTATGCGGCGCTGACCCGTAAGACGGCGCCGCCGCCGCTCCCCGACGAGCCGACGCCGCCCTCGGACGACGTGGAGCGCCGTCGCGTCGACGAGCCGACCCCCGGGCAGCCGTCCGCCCCCGAGCCGGGACCGTCCGTCGGGGGAGCGTCGCCCGCCCCGGCACCGTCTGCACCACCTGCGATGCATTGCTCGCCGACTCCGGGCACCGAGGCCGCGGCCGCCGGACAGGCTGCGCCCTCGCCCGCTGCCGCGGATCCGATGGCCGCGATGTCGTCGGTGTTCGGTGCGGTGGGCGGCGCGATCGGCTCCGCGGTGGCGCCGATCGCCGCGGCGCTGACCGGAGTCGTCAGCGCGGCGGGCCAGGCGCTGTCGGCGACGACGTCGGCGCAGGCCGCCGAGTCGACCGACGGCGCACCGGACGTCGAGAGGGCGACGACCGACGAGGAGCGCACCGACGAACCGGCCGAGCCCGCCCCCGACGACGAGCCGACCACCCCGGCCGCCACCGCGGAACCGGGCGCACCGGTCACGGCGCCGCCGCCGGCGGCCGAACCGCCGCGTGCACCCGCCCCGGCCGCCACCCGCCCGCCGCTGTAACCGAGCAGAGAAGACACCGCCATGTCGTACGACGCCCTCGAGGTGACGACCGCGCACCTGCGCGAACTCGCCGCCAAGCACGGTCAGGCCGCCGCCGAGATGACCTCGGCCACCGCCGCCGTCGCCGGTGCGGACACCCGCATCCGGACGACCCACGGGGTGGTCGCGTGGTCCACGGCGGCGGCGCTCGAGGCGATCCAGCAGGCCCGCGCCGACGCGGCGGCCAGCATCGCCGGGCACTCCCTCGCGCTCGAGGAGAACCTGACCCTCGCCGCGCACCGGTACGAGACCACCGACCAGGCGTCCGCCGAGCGGCTCCGCCGGTGATGGCCAGTCCGTTCTTCGGCGACGCCGAACCCACCCACTTCGACGACGTGGTCGGCGCCGAGGTGACCATCGACGGCATGCTGGTCATCGCGGACCTGCTGCACCTCGTCGACTTCCCGCTGGCTCTGGGGATCCGACCCAACATCCCGTACGAGGACCAGCGCAAGATCGTGTGGGAGCAGGTGACCCGTGACCTGACCGCCCAGGGCATCCTGACCGCGTTCGGGGATCCGCACCCCGAGGTCGCCGCCATGGTGGACGCGTTGAGCAGGCCGGACCGCACGCTGGACTGCCGGTGGTGGCGCCGCGACGTCGGTGGCAAAATGGTGCGCTTCGTGGTGTGTCGTAAGCGGCCTCGCTGATGTTGATGACCTGGGCGCCGATGTTGGCAGCGTGCACGATCGCGCGGGCGAGGCTGCGCAGCGAACCGGCGGTCTGCGTGGCGTTGGGGTCGTTGGGGTCGGTGCGGGTGCCGACCGGTTGGAAGCTGTCCGAGGTCTGCCGCAGCGAGAGGATCCGCGCATCCGGTGCGACGCCGACGAACGCGTCGGTGGGGGCGGGCCGGCCCGCGATGACGGCGGCGGTGAGGGTGCCGTGGGCGTCGCAGTCGGACATGCCGTTGCCGGCCTGATCGACGAAGTCGCCGCCCGGCTCCGCGGGCACCCGTGGTGACCCGTTGACGCCCGTGTCGATCACGGCCACAGTTACCCCGGCTCCCGTGGCGAACCGCTGCGCGTCGGCGAGCCGGAGGTAGTCGCTCGCCCACGGCCGGTCAGCGAAGTTGGAGTTGGGGAACACTGTCGGCGCGGCACAGACCCGCCGCTGCTCCATCGGCTGGTCGGGGCCCGTCTCGTCAGGGGGAACGGCGGCCGGATCGATGACCGGGGGGTCGATGGCGCCCGCACTAGGCGGCGCTACGAGGAACACCAGCGCGATCGCGGCAAACAAGGCACCAAGTCGCCGCACTACTGTCCACCCCCCACCCGGGCTGTCCGGATCCCCGCGGTCCGGCACGTCGTCAGCAAACATAGCGCCGCCCGTCGGGCGGCGCAAAATGTCACGTCGAACGTACTCGGTGCCGGCACATCAGCCAGACTAAGGTCCCCCGGAGGAGGGTCATTCCGCTTTCTTTTCCGCCGAAACTGCGTCCCACGCGGGCCCTACTCGGGCTTCGGCGCGCGGAACGCAGTTTCGGCGGAAGGGGGTGGGTCAGGCGTCGAGGTCCTGCTGCACCAGCTCGGCGATGGTGTTCAGCGCGGCCTCGTCGTCGGAGGCGACGGTGACCTGGGCACCGTTGCCGGCGCCGAGCGTCATGATCATCAGCGCCGAGCCGGCGTCCACCGGCTCACCGCCGTCGACCGACAGGGTGACGGGCACACCGGCGTTGACGACGGCTTCGGCGATGATCGCCGCGGGCCGGGCGTGCAGTCCGATCGATGAGCCGACGATGACGGTCTTGGTGGGCATGAACTCTCCTCTTTCGGTTGTCTGAATCGATGGTCTCAGGCGGCGGCAACGGCGAGCTCGCGCTCGGCCTTCTTGGCGCCGGGCTTGATGAACTGCTTGGCTGCGATGACTGCCACCGCGGCCGCCACCGTGCCGGCCAGCAGCGCGATGACGAAGCCCAGCTTGTTGTCGATGGCGAACAGCACGAAGATGCCGCCGTGGGGCGCCCGCGACGTCGCGCCGAAGGCCATGGACAGCGCACCGGTGACGGCGCCGCCGAACATCATCGACGGGATGACGCGCAGCGGGTCAGCCGCGGCGAACGGAATGGCGCCCTCGGAGATGAACGATGCGCCGAGAAGCCATGCCGCACGGCCGTTCTCCCGCTCGGGCTCACTGAACAGCCCGGGCCGCACCGTGGTGGCCAGCGCCATCGCCAGCGGCGGCACCATGCCGGCCGCCATCACGGCGGCCATGATCTGGATCGACGCGGTGGTCGAGGCCGCCAGGCCGGCGGTGGCGAACGCGTAGGCCGCCTTGTTCACCGGGCCACCCAGGTCGAAGCACATCATCAGGCCGAGGATCACACCCAGCAGGACCGCCGATGTGCCGGACAGCCCGCTGAGCCAGTTGGTCAGGCCGGTGTTGATCAGCGCGAGCGGACGGCCCACCAGGAAGAACATGATCAAACCGACGAACAGTGACGCGCCCAGCGGGGTGATCACAACCGGCATCAAGCCGCGGAACCACTTGGGCACCTTGAGATTGCTGATCCACAGAGCCGCGAAGCCGGCGATGACGCCGCCGACGATACCGCCGATGAATCCGCCGCCGACGAACACCGCGAGCGCTCCGGCGGTGAAACCGGGCGCGATGCCGGGCCGGTCGGCGATCGCGAACGAGATGTAGCCGGCCAGCGCGGGCACCAGGAAGCTGAACGCCAGCCCGCCCAGGGAGAACAGGATCGCGCCCAGGTACTGGGTGAACCCGCCGCTGGGCAGGTTGGTCAACGAGTTGTTCAGCGCGATGATGTTGCCCAGCGACTGCGTGGCGCCGTCAGGCTTGTTCGCGATCTCGTAGCCGGCGAACAGGAAGCCCAGCGCGATCAGCAGGCCGCCCGCGGCGACGAACGGGATCATGTAGCTGACACCGGTCAGCAGGATCTGCCGGGTGCGCGTGCCCCAGCCGACGCCGCCGGCCGGCGCGGAACTCGTCGCGGCGCCGCCGCCTGCGGAGCCCTCGACCCGCGGTGCGTTCGGATCATCGGCTGCGGCAACGGCTTCGGCGACCATCTTGGCCGGCTCGTTGATCGCCCGCTTCACTCCGGAGGCGATCACGGGCTTGCCGGCGAAGCGGCCGCGGTCCTTGACGCCCACGTCGGTCGCGAAGATGACCGCGTCGGCCTTGGCGATGGTCTCGGCCGGCACCGGGGTGCTGCCCGAGGAGCCCTGCGTCTCGACGACCATGGTCACGCCGGCCTCCTTGGCCGCGGCGGCCAGGGCGTCGGCGGCCATGTAGGTGTGCGCGATTCCGGTGGGGCACGCGGTGATCGCGATCAGCGTCTTGGCCGCGGACTTCTCCACCGGCGCCGCGGCGGGCGCCGGGGTGGCCGGGGTGGGCGCCGGGTTGACCACACCGTCGACCAGGCCGACGACCTCGTCGGCCGACGACGCGTTGCGCAGCGCCTCGACGAAGTCCTTGCGCACCAACGCCCTTGCCAGGCTGGACAGCAGCTTCATGTGCTCCTGGCCGCCGGAGTCGGGCGCGGCGATCAGGAACGCGAGGTCTGCCGGGCCGTCCGGGGCGCCGAAGTCCACCGCGGGGCTGAGCCGGGCGAAGCCGATCGTCGGGGTGTCGACGTAGGGGGAGCGGCAGTGCGGGATCGCGATGCCGCCGGGCAGTCCGGTGGCCGACTGCTGTTCGCGCGCCATCGCAGCGCCGACCAGGCCGTCGGCGTCGTTGGTGCGACCCGCCGCGGCGAGGCTGCCCACCATGCGTGCGATGACCGCCTGCTTGTCACCGTCGACGGCGGTGTCGAGCAGAACCAGGTCGGTGGTGATGATGGGTGGTGAGGTGGTGGAGCTTGTCATGGCACTACTTTCGTCGTCGGCGTGTTACTGGGTGGCGGGAATCGGTGAGATGGGCGAGACCTGCACGGCGGTGAGGTCGATCTGGGCGGGGGTCGGCAGCGTGGTGCCGGGCAGTGCCGCGGCCGCGCTGCCGTAGGCCACGGCCATCTGCAGCCGCTGCGGCGGAACGGCGCCGCCGACTTCGGCGCGGACGTAGCCGGCCAGCGACGAGTCCCCCGCGCCCACGGTGCTGCGCGGCACGATCGGCGGCGGGGTCGCCATCCAGGCGCCGTTCGCGTCGACGAGCACCGCCCCCTCGGCGCCGAGGGTGGCGAGCACCGCGCCGATGCCGCGGTCGATGAGTTGACGGGCTGCGGTCACCACCGGCTCCGGATCGCCCTGGGCGACAGCGCTTTCCAAGACCTCGGGGGAGAGGCCGAGCACGCTGGCCAGTTCCTCGGCGTTCGGCTTGATCAGATCCGGGGCGCCGCGCTCGAGCGAACCGACCAGAGCGGCCAGCGGTGCGTCGGAGGTGTCGACGGCGACGCGGCAGGGGCGCGAGGCGAGCAACGCGACGACGTCGCCGTACCAGGACGCCGGCATCCCGGGCGGCAGCGATCCGGACATCACCACCCAGTCCGCGCCGTCGGCGGCGGCGAGCACCGCGTCGGTCAGTGCGCCGACCGTGGCCTCGTCGAGCGTCGCGCCCGGCTCGTTGATCTTGGTGGTGGTGCCGTCGGGCTCGGTGATGGTCAGATTGGTGCGGGCCGCCTCGGCGGTGGGCACGATCTGGAACGACACCGCCGCGGTCTCGAGCGCGGTGATCAACGGGTCGTTGCCGGCCGCGGGCAGGACGGCGAGCGCGTCGAGGCCGGCGAGGGTGAGCGCGCGGGCGACGTTGACGCCCTTGCCGCCGGCCTGGCTGGTGACCGAGGTGACGCGGTGGACGGCGCCGCGCGTCAGCGGGGACGGCAGCGTGACCGTGCGGTCGATGCTCGGGTTCGGCGTGACGGTGACGATCACTGGTGATCTCCTGCGCAGATGATTTCGAGGCCCTGTTCGGTCAGTTCGGCGCGGTCGGCGGCGCTGATCTCGGGGTCGGTGATGAGGGTGTCGACACTGGTGATCGGCGCGAAGCTGACGAAGTCCTCGCGGCCGACCTTGGAGGAGTCCGCGGCGACCACGACGTAGTTGGCCGCCCGCACCATGGCCCGCTTGACCGCCGCCTCCTCGCTGTCGGGGGTGGACAGGCCGTGCCGGATGCTGATCGCGTTGGTGCCGATGAAGGCGATGTCGACGCGCAGGGTGTCGAGCACCCGCAGCGTCTGTTCGCCGACGGCGGCCTGCGTAACTCCGCGCACGCGGCCGCCGAGTAGTTGCAGCGACACGGTGGGCATGGTGGCCAGCCGCGCCGCGATGGGCACCGAGTTGGTGACGACGACGAGTTCGCGGTCGGTCGGCAGGTGCGCCGCGATGCGCATCGTGGTGGTGCCGGCGTCGAGCAGGACACTCGCGCCGCTGAGGGGGAAGAACTCGGCCGCCGCGGCGGCGATGGCGTCCTTGTGCTCGGACCGGGTGACGTCGCGCTCGCCGACGCCGGGCTCGACGAGATGCAGGGCGCGGACAGGGACCGCTCCGCCGTGCACGCGGCGCACGATGCCCGCCTTGTCGAGCACGGCGAGGTCGCGCCGCACGGTCTCGGTCGTCACGTCGTAGGCCTGCGCGAGCTCGGTCACCGAGGCGCGGCCCTTCGCCATCACCAAGGAGGCGATGGCTTGCTGCCGTTCTTCGGGGTACATGGAGCTCCGTTTGTGTTGGGATACGTCCGGTTTGTTGTTGATATGTTTGGTTTTACTCCTGAACGTGTTGACTTGTCAACGGTTTCTTGTAACCTGGTTCACATGACCGCGACGTCTTCGCTCAGCTCACAGAGCGCTTCCCGCCCAGATCCCGGCACCGTGCTGCAGGGGGTTCCCGTCGTCGCCGGCGTGGCCTACGCACCCGTGATCCGCCCCGGCCGGCTCCCCGAAGTCGACGTCAGTGGGCTCCCCGAGGTCGCCGAGGGCGACCGGGCGGCCGAGGGCGAGCGCTTCACCGCCGCGGCGGCGACCGTGGCCGGCCGCCTGCGCGACCGCGCCGCCCACGCCACCGGCGCCGCGTCCGAGGTGCTCGCGGCGACGGCCACGCTCGCGCAGGACCGCGGCTGGCTCGGCGCCGCAGAGAAACGGATCAAAGAGGGCGCCCCCGCGGCCCGCGCGGTCAACGGGGCGATCGACCAGTTCGTCGAGATGTTCACCAAGCTCGGCGGCCTGATGGCCGAGCGCGTGACCGACCTGCGCGACATCCGCGACCGGGTGATCGCCGAACTCAACGGCCTGCCCGAGCCGGGCGTCCCGCTGCCCGACTCGCCGTCGGTGCTGTGCGCGGAGGATCTCGCCCCCGCCGACACCGCGGGGCTCGACCCCGCGGTGATCGTCGCGCTGGCCACCACGCTGGGCGGCCCGACCAGCCACACCGCGATCATCGCGCGCCAGTTGGGCATCCCGTGCGTCGTCGCCGTCCACGGATTGGACGACGTGCCCGCCGGCACGACGGTGCTGGTCGACGGAACCCTCGGCACGGTCACCGTCACGCCTGACGAGTCCGCGGCGCAGGACGCCGTCGCCGAGGCCGCGCGCGTCGCTGCGGCGGCCGCCGACTGGTCCGGCCCGGGCGCGACCGCCGACGGCCACCAGGTCGCCGTGCTGGCCAACGTGCAGGACGGGGCCGCGGCCCGCGCCGCGCGCGAGACCCCGGCCGAAGGGGTCGGCCTGTTCCGCACCGAACTGTGCTTCCTCAACACCGACGCCGAGCCGACCGTCGACGAGCAGGCGCAGATCTACGGCGAGGTGCTCGAGGCGTTCGCGGGCCGCAAGGTCGTGATCCGCACGCTCGACGCGGGCTCCGACAAGCCGCTCAAGTTCGCCGGCCATCCCGACGAGGCCAACCCGGCGCTCGGCGTGCGCGGCATCCGGATCGCGGAGAACAACCCCGGGCTGCTGCACCACCAACTCGATGCGATCGCGGCCGCGGCGGAGAAGTCCGGCGAGCAGCCGTGGGTGATGGCGCCCATGATCGCCACCGCGCAGGAAGCGGAATCGTTTGCCGCACAGGCACGTTCGCGCGGCTTGACGCCCGGGGTGATGATCGAGGTACCCGCGGCGGCGCTGCTGGCCGAGCGGATCCTCGAGCACGTCGACTTCCTGTCGATCGGCACGAACGACCTCGCGCAGTACACGATGGCCGCCGACCGGATGTCGGCCGAGTTGGCCACCCTGACCGATCCGTGGCAGCCCGCGGTGCTCGCGCTCGTCGCGATGACCGTGCGCGCCGGCGCGGCGGTCGGCAAGCCGGTCGGTGTCTGCGGGGAGGCCGCCGCCGATCCGCTGCTGGCGTGCGTGCTCACCGGCCTGGGTGTCACCTCGCTGTCCGCCGCGGCCGCCGCGGTGCAGGGCGTCGGAGCGAAGCTGGCGCAGGTCACGCTGCAGCAATGCCGCGAGGCCGCGGACGCGGTGCTGGGTACGGCGAGTGCCGCCGAGGCGCGGGCCGCCGCCCTGGCTGTCCTGGGCTGAGCGCGCCGGGAGGGCTCCGCAGTTAGGTAAGGCGTACCTATTGTTTCTTAGGTAACCCTCAGCTAATGTCCGGCTGGCATTCACCCTGTGACCAGCTAGAGGAGTCCTTCCGTGCCCTACGTTCTTCCGCTTGCCGTCGGCGGCGCCGCGCCCCGCGCGAACAGATTCGCCGTCGCGAGCGCCGCCATGCTGTGTGCCTCGGCGGTCGCCGTCGCCCCGATGTCATCGATGGTGACCGCGACGGAGATCCAACACCGCGCGGTGCAGTTGACCGCCGCCGCCAACCCGGTGCTCGAGAACCCGCTGGTCGTCTGGCAGAACAACTTCGCCAACACCTTCACCAACGTCAAGACGCTGTTCAGTGCGGTCAGCAGCCAGCCGCTGCCGGTGCTGAACCAGGTGATCGCCAACAGCAAGGACTACCTCGACGCCATCGTCGGCGCCAAGGCCGCACCGGGTCAGCGGCGCGGCACCGGCATCCTCGGCTCGCTGGAGGGCTTGGAGCGCACCGCGACGAACCTGCCGGTGCGGCTGCAGGCGGCAGGCGAGTTCATCAAGCAGGGCCAATTCACCGAAGCGCTGGTCGAACTCAACACCTGGGCGCTGGTGGCACTGGAGAACATCGGCCAGCCGCTGCTGTCGATCCTGACGATCCCCAGCGACATCATGGCCGCGGTCGGGCGGGTCTACGACTCCCTGATCACCCGCGGCACGGCGTCGAATGTCACCCGTGGCCTGCTCGTGCCGGGCATCACCGCCGCCTTCGCGATCGCCAACGTGGCGGACACCATCTACACCGCGGTGAAGGAGGGCAACCTCAAGGACGCGTTCACCGCCGTCGTCAACGCGCCCGGCATCGTCGCCGGCGCGTTCATCAACGGCTACCGGCCGTACTTCGGCAAGGACGCCGACGGCAATCCGATCTACGCCACCGAGGATTTCCAGGGTCTGCTGTCCCCGCGGGGCACCATCGACCAGTTCCTGGTGCGTCTGCCGCAGGCCATCGCGGCCGCGCTGAAGCCGCCGGCCGACACCACCGCCGTGACGACCGTGCCGTCGACGGCCACGCTGGTCGCCGTCGACACCGTCTCGGCAACCGAAAAGTCCTCTGCCGGAGTCAAATTCGAGGACGACGACGCACCGGAATCGCCGTCGGGTGCCGTCGCGACGGACGATGACGAGACGGCGAGCGAGGACGTCACGGAAGACACCGTCACCGAGGACGTCAGCGAGGACACCGACACCGCGGTGACCGAGGACGACGCGACCACCGGGGACGTCGCCACCGACGACGGCGACGCTGCTGCCGATGACGCAGCGGACGACTCGGCCGCCGACGCGTCGACGAAGCCGGATACGGCCGAGTCGGAGAAGGCCGACAAGTCGGAGAAGGCGGACAAGACAGAGAAGGCGGACAAGGCGAGCTCGGACACGTCCAGCTCGGCGTCCGCGGCCGCCTGACGCTGCGCCACCGGCTGGATCAGGACGTCCAGCCGGTGGCCTGCGGCCACGACTCCACGTCGACACCGTCGCGTCGAAGCACCACAGATGAATATCCGCGGTCCGCGGCGATGGCGGTCGTGTCCGCGTAGACCCGCCGGGCTTCCTCTTCGGGACCGGTCACGAGTGACAACTCTTCCGCACCACCGTCGGGGTTACCGCGGTCATAGAGGGTGGCGGCGACGACTTCCCAGATGCTGTTGGCCATGGCGGGGGAGTACCCCCTGAACGTGGGCCTAGTGTGCGTCCAGCGCGCCGATCGGGCCGATTCGGCGATCTGGTCGCGCACCAGCGCTCGGAATGAATCGGACCACGGTCCGGTTAGATGGGGTATGCCCGCGATCACCGCCGACACCCTGACTCTGCCCCGCATCGCCGCCCCGGCCCCCACCGACACCGACCGCCCCGTGCGCTCGGTGACGACCGGACCCCGCGGGTACGAAGGCGAAGGCTTCCCCGTGGTCCGCGCGTTCGCGGGCGTCAGCGCACGCGACCTGGACCCGTTCGTCCACATGGACCAGATGGGCGAGGTCGAGTATCAACCCGGGGAGCCGCGCGGCACCGACTGGCACCCGCACCGCGGCTTCGAGACCGTCACGTACATGATCGACGGCCGCTTCGCGCATCAGGACTCCCACGGCGGCGGCGGACTGATCACCGACGGCGCCACCCAGTGGATGACCGCCGGATCCGGCATCCTGCACATCGAGACACCCCCGGCGGAACTGGTCGAAAGTGGCGGCATGTTCCACGGCATCCAGCTGTGGGTGAACCTGCCGCGCAAGGACAAGTTCGCCGCGCCCCGCTACCAGTCGATCGAGGGCCCGCAGGTCGGTCTGCTCTCCTCCGACGACGGCGGCGCGCTGGTGCGCGTGATCGCCGGGGACATCGACGGCGCATCGGGTCCCGGCGCGACGCACACGCCGATCACGCTGGCGCACGCCACCATCGAACCCGGTGCCCGGCTCAACGTGCCCTGGAACCGCGACTTCAACGCGCTCGTCTACGTCCTGTCCGGCCGCGGTTCGGTCGGTCCCGTCGACCATCCGATCGAGCAGGGTCAGCTGGCCGTGCTCGGCCCCGGCGACCGCATCACGGTCGCGGCCTCGCGGACCCAGGAGTCGCACCGGCCCGCCCTCGAGGTTCTGCTGCTGGGCGGCAAGCCGATTCGCGAGCCCGTGTTCCAGTACGGCCCGTTCGTGATGAACTCCAAGTCCGAGCTCATCGCCGCCGTCGAGGACTTCAACGCCGGCCGGTTCGGGACGATCCCGCCGAACGCGCTGATGCCGCACCGCCCGTCACGCTGAGAGCGGATAGATCAACTCCAGTTCACCGAGCAGCGCTGCGACGGTGAGCAGCGGCAGCGCGGCGGAGATGCCGAGGTCGTCGTCGCGCATCTCCGCACGCAGCGCCCGCACGAAGTCGTCACTGATCGGCGCCCACGGAAGTTCGGGGGGTCGGCCCGCCACGCGCTCGCAGATCGCCGCGGCGTGCTTCTCGACGACCGCGCGCACCTTCGGGTAGGCCGACAGCGGCGGCGGGGTCGGGATGTCGGCGATCAGATCGGCGGCCGCGCGCAACCGGATCGCCCGGTTGAACGAGCGGACCACCGGGGCGCGAAAGTCCGTCTCGGCGCCGCTCTCCGAAAGATACTGCCGCACAGCGTCGTCGATGACGCGTGACGCCGCGAGCGCGTTGTGGCTCAGCGTCGCCACCTCGTCGGTGCGTTCCTCGTACGCACCGCGGGTGATGCGCAGCACCGCCGCCCACAGGTATTGGCCGAAGATCGCGCGTGCCGAGTGGATCGCGCGGGTGACCGAGGCCGTTGCCCCGCGCGGCCACAGCAGCACCGACACCACCACCCCGACCAGCGCGCCGACCACGACGTCCTCGACCCGGATCAACCCCACCTGCCAGCCCGTCGGCACGATCAGGTTGAAGAAGATCAGCACCATCATCGTGAAAGCCGCCTGGGCCGCGGTGAACGACGCGATCTCCGGGACGTAGGCCGATCCGAAGACGGCCAGCGGCATCAGCAGCCACAGCACCGTCGGCTCCACCCCGACCAGGCCGATCAGCAGCGCACCCAGCAGGAAGCCGATCCCGGTCCCGATCACCGCGCGCCACACCCGGGTCCCCGTGCTCAGCGCGCTGCTGCGCAACACCGACAGTGCGCCCAGCACCACCCAGAACCCGTGCTCGACGGGGAACAGATGCGTGATCGCCACGGCGATCGCCAGCCCCAGCCCCGTGCGCAGGCTGTTGCGCACCGCGACCGAGCGGTTCGCCAGGAAGCCCGACGCGATCTGCGCGGCGGCAACGGTTTCCGGGAGCAGCCGGTCCGACGCGCCGGTCGGCGGCAGCCGCCGGCCGAGCGCGCGGGCCCACACCGGCCGGGAGTCCGCGGCCGCGGCGGCCGCGATGATGCGACCGGTCGCGCCGATCATCGCGGCAATGGTGCGCCGCCGCAACAGCTCACGGCCCAACGCGACGGCACGCTCGTCGCCGGGCGCGCTGAGGATCTCGTCGAGATCCTCCCGCCAGCGGCCCCGTGCGGTGGTGCGCAGCACGACCAGAGCCGCTTCGAGTTCGGCCCGGGCCACATCCCGGTCGGCCGGCCGCGAGATCCGGAGCACGGCGGCCGCGCATCGCAGCACCCGCACCACCGCATCCCGGTCGCGCAACGTCACCCCGGTGTCCTGCCCCACCCGCTCGGACACCCACTCCAGGTCGTCGACCACACGCACCAGCGCCCGGCTGCCCGCGGTCAGCCCGACCGGCCGAAAGTCGGCACCCAGGAACGTCTCTCGCAGTGAGTCCATCGCACGGCGCACGTCGTCGGCCGTCGCGACCCCGTCGATCCGGTCGGCCAGGACGCGGCAGGCGCGCGCGGCGCGGCGTCGCAGCTGACCGTGATGACGCGGCGGCAGCACG
The DNA here is from genome assembly GCF_001044235.1 of Mycolicibacterium chlorophenolicum. GTDB lineage: Bacteria > Actinomycetota > Actinomycetes > Mycobacteriales > Mycobacteriaceae > Mycobacterium > Mycobacterium chlorophenolicum. The sequence continues at coordinate 699,642 of NZ_JYNL01000064.1, forward strand.
AACAGCGCGGCCGGCACGCACACGGCCAGCGCGATCGTCCAGCCCAGCAACCGTTCTCCGATCGGGCCCGGCGGCGTGCACGCCGGCAGCACGAAGGTCAACAGCGTCGCCCGCTGCCCCGCGGCGACCGTCTCGCTGAGGACACCGGAGAACGTCACGGCGACCCCGAGCACGAACATCAGCGCCACCGCGGGCCACGGATACGGCGCGATCAGCGTGCCGAGCGTGATGTTGACCATCCCGTTCAAGCCGAGCCCCGCATAGGCGACCGCCCGGTTCTGCCGGTTCCCGGGGAAGTCGGAGAACACGAGCAACGCCACCGAACCGAACAATGTGAACAGCGGTGTCTGCGAATTACCGCCTGCGATCGCGAAACTCACCGCCGCTGCGATCGGCACCACCGTGGCGGCCCGCAGCGCGCGGCGCAGAGCGTCGTTGTCCGGATCGCGCTGATGCATGCGCCGAACGATGCGTCCCCGCACGGTCAGAGTGGGCGCGGTCGTCAATGCGCGAGCACCTTGATGCCGATGACGAGCAGACCCACGCCGATCAACGTGGCCACGGTCAGAATTTGCTGCCACCAGGGCAGCCGCGTGCGGCGCACCGCCAGCAGGGCGATCAGTCCCAGTTCGCCGACGAGAATCCACTTGGCCACCCACATCGCGGTGTCGGTGTCGAGCAGCCCGATGCCCGCGGTCGCCAGGGCGGCCAGGGGCAACACGCTGGCCTGCAGGATCTGACCCGAGGCCTGCAGCATCCGCCAGCGTTCGGATCCGCGCGGCGCCTCCTCGTGCACGGCGAGGTGCGCGACCCAGTCGGCCAGCAGACTCGCCGCCCACAACCCGCCCATCGTGACGGCCACGTCCAGCATCCGGAACCAGCCGCTGGTGTCGTCCTCGGTGTAGCGCGTCAGCACCACCAGCGTCGCCAGACAGGAGATCGCCCCGTAGAGACGTTCGCGCAACATCGACACCACGTGCTCGACGGGCGGCGCCTCGACGTCGTCGTCGGCGGTCTCAGTCACCGTCGGGCACCGACCTGAACCGGCCGGCGTCGAGGCTGTCCAGCAACTGCGTCACGAGCCACTCCAATCCGTCCGGGTTGCGGGGCAGAAGAGCCTGCTCGTAACCCACGAGCAGGTACACCGACCACGATGCGAACATCTCAGCTTGCCGCCTGTTGCCCAGCAGCTGCAACGCCGACTCGAACACCGCGTCGAAGCGCTGATGGTCCACCGCGGCCTGCACCGCCCGCACGTGCGGATCGATCGACCCCCAGACGCGGATCGCCGCCTCGGCGCCGTGCGGCAACTCCAGCGCTCCTTTGATCAACTTGTCCACCCGCCGGCGCGGGTCGGTTTCGTCGCGGACCGCCTCGACGACGCGCACGGTCATCCCCTCGTGCCAGTGCGCGACGAGCTGGCGGGTGAAGTCCGACCAGCTGGAGAAGTAGTGATAGAACGACCCGCTGGTGACCCCCAGCCGCTGGCACACCTCGGCCAGCTTCAGCCCGCCGTAGCCGAGCTCGGCGAGCACGTCGAACCCAGCGTTGAAGAACGATTCCCGCGACCCGACCGCCCCCATAGCCAAACCCTAGTTCGACGGGGCCCGATACCGGCGGTCCGTCGGCCCGGAACTCGCCGCCAGTGTGTGGTCGAACTTTGCTGAGACGGCGGGTCGGGAGCGCGGAGCAGACCGAGTGCCGTCGGGACTGGTGACGTGTGGCACAATTTCACAATGCCGTATACGGCGAGTAGAGGTCCGGGTCGCCCTCCCGCAGCGAAAGCCGCCGAGACGCGCGAGCGCATTCTGCATGCTGCTCGCGAGGTTTTCAGCGAACTGGGATACGACGCCGCGACGTTCCAGGCCATCGCGATCCGCGCCGACCTGACCCGTCCGGCGATCAATCACTACTTCGCCAGCAAACGCGTGCTGTGGGCCGAGGTGGTCGAGCAGACCAACACGTCGATTGTTAGCGCAGGCGTGGCGCGCGCGCACGAGCGCACCGGACTGGTCGACCGACTGGCGGCGTTCCTGTCGGCCACGACGCAGGCCGACGCCGACGACCGCTCAGCCGCGGCGTTCCTGGTCACGTCCGTGCTGGAGACCCAGCGTCACCCGGAACTGGTCAGCGACGAGCACGACCCGCTGAAGAACTCGCGGGCGTTCGTGACCTGGGCCGTCAACGATGCGATCGAGCGCGGCGAACTCAGCGGCGACACCGACGTCAGCCACCTGGTGGAGATGCTCGTCGCGGTGCTGTGGGGCATGGGCTTCTACGCCGGGTTCGTCGGCGACGGGGCCGCCCTCGGCGCGGTCGTGCACAAACTCGAACTGCTGCTGGCCAACAAGCTCTGGCATCTGGCCTAGTCACCGCGCTGTGGCGTGGACCACACCCCGGCTGAGCGCGGGCAGTCGATAGATAGACTTTCGAAGTATGAGCTCTCTGCGCACTGACGACGACACCTGGGACATCACCTCCAGCGTCGGCGCCACCGCTGTCATGGTCGCCGCCGCCCGAGCCGCCGAGACCGAGCGTTCCGACGCGCTCATCCGTGACCCCTACGCCAAGATCCTGATCGCCGACGCCGGCACCGGGGTGTGGGGCCTGATGCTCGACGACGACTTCGTCACCACCGTCTCCGCGTCCGACCCCGAGGTCGCCGCGATGTTCGAGAACATGAAGAACTACCAGGCCGTGCGCACCCACTTCTTCGACGCGTACTTCGCCGCCGCGGTCGACGCCGGCATCCGGCAGGTCGTGATCCTGGCGTCCGGGCTGGATTCCCGCGCCTTCCGGCTGCCGTGGCCGGCCGGCACCACGGTCTACGAGATCGACCAGCCGAAGGTGCTCGAGTACAAGGCCGAGACGCTCGCGGCCCACGACGTCAGCCCGTCGGCCGACCGCCGGGCGGTGGCGATCGACCTGCGGCAGGACTGGCCGACCGCCCTGACCGACGCCGGGTTCGATCCCGCGCAGCCGACGGCCTGGCTGGCCGAGGGTCTGCTGATGTACCTGCCCGCCGACGCCCAGGACCGGTTGTTCGGCCAGATCACCGAGCTGAGCGCACCGGGCAGCCAGATCGCCGCCGAGTCGATGGGCCTGCACGCCCCCGACCGCCGGGAGCGGATGCGGGAACGGTTTGCCCGGATCACCGCGCAGTTCGACGTCGAGCCGATGGACATCACCGAGCTCACCTACGACGACGCCGACCGCGCCGAGGTCGCCGACTGGCTGAACGCCCACGGCTGGCAGGCCCAGGCGATCGCCTCGCAGGACGAGATGATCCGGCTCGACCGCTACATCGAGATCGCCGACAACGACGGCGAGTCCTTCTCGACCTTCACCACCGCCGTCCGGCGCTGAGCGGCGCGGCTGCCCAGCCGCCTGTTCACCAACCGGATGGTTGGCTACGATTCGGGTACTCCGCAGGTCAGATGAAGGAGACCCGTCATGACCACTGATTCCGCCGTCCCCGTCGACCTGGGTGCCGCCACCCCCGACATCCCGGCGACCGTGCGACGTCTGCGTGAGACGTTCGCCTCGGGCCGCACCCGCAGCGTCGAGTGGCGCAAGCAGCAGCTGCACGCTCTCGAGCGGTTGATGACCGAGAACGAGGGCGCGATCGCCGACGCGCTGGCCAAGGACCTGGACCGCAAGCCGTTCGAGGCGTGGCTGGCCGACATCGCCAGCACCGCCGGCGAGGCGGCGTCGGCGGCCAAGAGCGTCGGCAAGTGGACGAAGCGCCGCTACCGCATGCTGGAGTTCTCCCAGCTGCCCGGTCGCGGGTGGGTGGAGTACGAGCCGTACGGCACCGTGCTGATCATCGGTGCCTGGAACTTCCCGTTCGCGCTGACCCTCGGCCCGGCCGTCGGCGCGATCGCGGCCGGCAACACGGTGGTGCTCAAGCCCTCGGAGATCGCGCCGGCGTCTTCGGCCCTGATGGCCGAACTGGTTCCGCGGTATCTCGACAACGACGCGATCACCGTCATCGAGGGCGACGGCGCGGTCAGCCAGGAGCTCATCGAGCAGGGCTTCGACTACCTGCTGTTCACCGGCGGCACCGAGATCGGCCGCAAGGTCTACCAGGGTGCGGCCGCGCACCTGACGCCGGTGACGCTCGAACTGGGCGGCAAGAGCCCGGTGATCGTGTCGGCCGACGCCGACGTCGAGGTCGCCGCCAAGCGCATCGCGTGGACCAAGCTGATCAACTCCGGGCAGATCTGCATCGCGCCGGACTACGTGCTCGCCGAGGCCCCGATCCGCGATCAGCTGGTCGACAAGCTGCGCGAGGCGGTCGCCGAGTTCGAGGCGGGCAACCCCGGCGGGAAGCGCATCGTCAACGAGCGCCACTTCGACCGCCTGACCAGCGCGCTGGCGGCCACCAAGGGCACCGTGGCGGTCGGCGGCGGCTCCGACGCCGCCACCATCAGGATCCAGCCGACCGTCGTCGTCGACCCCGACCCCGCCGAGCCGCTGATGACCGACGAGATCTTCGGCCCGATCCTGCCGGTCGTCACCGTCGGATCCCTGGACGAGGCAATCGCTTTCGTGAACTCGCGGCCCAAACCGCTGGCCGCCTACCTGTTCACGAAGACCAAGGCGGTGCGGGAGCGGGTGATCAAGGAGGTCGCCGCCGGCGGCATGGTGATCAACCATCTGCTGTTCCACTTCGCCACGCACAAGCTGCCGTTCGGCGGCGTCGGCCCCTCGGGCATGGGCGCCTATCACGGCAAGTACGGCTTCGAGGAATTCAGCCACCGCAAGACCGTGATGACCAAGCCAACCCGACCCGACGTCGGCGCCTTCATCTATCCCCCGTATACAGAGAAGGCTTGGAAGCTCGCCAGACGGCTTTTCTAGGAAAGGGAATCGTCATGCCAGGAGTGCAGGATCGGGTCATCGTCGTCACCGGCGCCGGAGGCGGTCTCGGACGCGAATACGCGCTGACACTCGCCCGCGAAGGCGCCAGCGTCGTCGTCAACGATCTCGGTGGCTCACGCGACGGCACCGGCGCCGGCCACAACATGGCCGACGAGGTGGTCAAGGAGATCAAGGACGCCGGCGGTCGCGCAGTCGCCAACTACGACTCCGTCGCCGAGCCCGAGGGCGCGGCCAACATCATCAAGACCGCTGTCGACGAGTTCGGCAAGGTCGACGGTGTGGTCAGCAACGCCGGCATCCTGCGTGACGGCACGTTCCACAAGATGGAGTTCGCCAACTGGGACGCCGTGCTCAAGGTGCATCTCTACGGCGGATACAACGTGATCCGGGCGGCGTGGCCGCACTTCCGCGAGAGCGGCTTCGGCCGCGTCGTCGTCGCCACCTCCACCAGCGGTCTGTTCGGCAACTTCGGTCAGGCCAACTACGGCGCCGCCAAACTCGGCCTGGTCGGCCTGATCAACACGCTGGCCCAGGAGGGCGCGAAGTACAACATCAAGGCCAACGCCATCGCCCCGATCGCGGCCACCCGGATGACGCAGGACATCCTGCCGCCCGAGGTGTTCGAGAAGCTGACGCCGGAGTACGTGGCGCCCGTCGTGGCCTACCTGTGCACCGAAGAGGTGCCCGAGACCGCGTCGGTGTTCATCGTCGGTGGCGGCAAGGTGCAGCGGGTGGCGCTGTTCCAGAACAGCGGCGTGACGTTCACCGAGGTGCCGTCGGTCGACGACGTCGCGGGCCGCTGGGGCGAGATCGCCGACCTGTCGGCGGCCGAGCGCGCCACGTTCAGCCTCGGCTGAGGCCGATGAAAGCGCTTCTCGCGCAGGAGCTGTCAGGCCCTGCGGGGTTGGTGTACACCGATGTGCCCGACCCCGCGGGCGACGGCAACGTGGTCATCGACGTGCGGGCCGCCGGGGTGTGCTTCCCGGATCTGCTGCTCCTCCGCGGTGAATACCAGATGCGCCTGGACCCGCCGTTCATCCCCGGCATGGAAGTCGCCGGGGTGGTCCGGTCGGCGCCCGAGGACTCCGGTTTCGCTGCCGGACAGCGGGTTTCGGCGTTCACGATGCTCGGCGGATACGCCGAGCGGGTCGCGGTGAACCCCGGCAGCGTGGTCGCCACACCGGAAGACGTCGACGACGCGTCCGCAGCGGCTCTGCTGGGCAACTACTACACGATGTACTTCGCCCTGCAGCGCCGGGCGGCGCTGCGCGCCGGAGAGACCGTCCTGGTGCTCGGGTCGGGCGGCGGCGTCGGCACCGCCGCGGTACAGATCGCGAAAGCGATGGGCGCCACGGTGATCGCGATGGTGCACCGCCCGTCTGCCATCGAGTTCGTCGAGTCCCTCGGCGCTGATGCGGTGCTGCCGCTGAGCGACGGGTGGCTGGACGCGGCCAAGCAGCACACCGGGGGTCGCGGCGTGGACGTCGTGGTGGACCCGATCGGCGGCTCGGCGTTCGACGACGCGGTCCGCGCGATGGCCACCGAAGGACGGCTGCTGGTCATCGGCTTCGCCGCCGGCGGGATCCCGACGGTCAAGGTGAACCGGCTGCTGCTGCGCAACGTCAGCGTCGTCGGCGTCGGCTGGGGCGAGTTCGTCAACCGGACCCCCGGCGCGCAGGCCGAGGTGGGCGCCGGGTTGGCGGGACTGGTCGCCGCCGGGCTGAGACCTCCTGCGCCGGTGCGGTTTCCGCTGTCGGCCGGCGCCGAGGCGCTGCAGAGCCTCGCCGACGGCGGTGTCGCGGGCAAACTCGTGCTGGAGCCATAGGTGGTCCGCGCACTCGCCTTCGACGTGTTCGGCACTGTCGTGGACTGGCGCTCGAGCGTCACCGCCGAACTCGAGCGCTTCGGCGCCCGGTACGGAGTCGAGCGTGACTGGCCGGCGTTCGCCGACGCGTGGCGGGCCGGCTACTCACCGGCGATGGACCGGGTGCGCCGCGGCGAACTGCCGTGGACCCGCATCGACGACCTGCATCGCGGCCGGCTCGTCGAGCTGCTCACCGACGCCGGCATCACCGTCGACGACGCCGAGATCGACGACCTGAACCGCGCGTGGCACCGGCTGGACCCGTGGCCGGATGCGGTGGCGGGGCTGACCCGGCTCAAGGAGCGGTTCGTCATCACCACGCTGTCCAACGGGAACGTCTCGCTGCTGACCAACATGGCCAAGCGCGCCGGCCTGCCGTGGGACTGCGTGCTGTCGGCGGAGATCTTCCGGCACTACAAACCGGACCGCGAGACGTACCTCGGGTGCGCGGAGATCCTCGACGTGGCACCCTCGGAACTGATGATGGTCGCCGCGCATCCCTCCGACCTGCGCGCCGCGCGGGATGCCGGACTGCGAACCGGTTTCGTGTTCCGACCCGCCGAGCACGGCCCCGACCGCACCCTGCGCCGGCCGGCCGCCGACGAATTCGACATCATGGCCGACGATTTCGGTGATCTCGCCGACCAACTCGGTTCCTGAGAGGACGTAGCGCCATGCCAGTTGCCCTACCCGACGCCCTGCTCGAGCTGCTCCGCAAGCCCAGCCCGTGCTTCGTGGCGACGCTGATGGCCGACGGTTCCCCGCAGCTCACCGAGACGTGGGTGACCACCGACGGCGAGCACGTCGTGCTCAACATCGTCGGCGGCATGCAGAAGGAGCGGAACCTGCGGCGTGATCCGCGCATCGCCGTCAACGTCGCCGATCCCGACGACGTCGCCCGCTTCTTCGAGGTGCGCGGCCGGGTGGTGTCGATGACCAGCGAGGGCGGCAAGGAGGGCATCGACGAGTTGTCGCAGAAGTACCTCGGCATCCCGTACCCGTACTTCAGCGGGAACCCCGACGAGACCCGGCTGGTCGTCACCATCGAGGCCGACAAGGTCAACACCCCGATGCGGGGCTGAGGAATGAGTGCCGGCGGGATCGTCCTCGTCGGGCTGGTGATCGCCATCGGCCTGGTGGGGATCATCGTGCCGATCCTGCCCGGCGGGGTGCTGGTGATCGCGGCGATCGGGGTGTGGGCCTACGTGGTCGGCACCGCGACGGCGTGGGTGACTTTCGGGATCGCCGCGGCGTTCTTCGCGGCGGCCGCGGTGATCAAGTACACCTGGCCCGCCCGGCGCATGCGCGACGCGCAGGTACGCACCTCGGTGCTGGTGGTCGGTGCGCTGGCCGGCATCGTCGGGTTCTTCGTGATACCGGTCGTCGGCCTCCTGGTGGGCTTCGTCGGCGGGGTGTTCGCCGCAGAAATGGCCATGCGCCGCAACCTCACCCGGGCATGGGCCTCGACGGTGCACGCGATCAAGGGTGTCGCGCTGTCGGTGGGCGTGGAGCTCACCGGGGCGCTACTGGCGACGGTCACTTGGGCCGTCGGGGTGTATCTGACGGTGTGAGCGCCTCGAGTGCACGCATTCTGACGGAAATTGGCGATTTTCCGTCACAAAGCGTGCACTGGGCGCTGCGGTAGCGCTTCAGCCGTGCAGGGCGGTGCGCAGCCGCTCGATGTCGGCGTCGGTCAGCCCGGTCGCCTCGAGATAGCCACGCAGCGAACCGAATTCGTCGTCGATGGTGCGCCGCGCGGTCTCCAGGTACTCCTCGCGGACGCCGAGCACCGAGTCGGTGAGCCGCGCCTCGGCGAGTTCGAGCACCTCCGGCGATTCGGCGGCCCGCTGCCGCACCGTCTCCAGGATGCTCTCGCGCAGTCGCGGAACCGCGGCGTTGCTGCGCAGGTAGTCGGCCATGATGGCGTCCCGGTCCACCCCCGCGGCCTCCAGCACCGTCGCGATCGCGAAGCCCGTGCGGTCCTTGCCCGCGAAGCAGTGCGCCAGCACGCTGCGGCCCGAACCCAGCAGCGTCACCACCCGGTGCACCGCGCGCTGCGCCAGCGGCGCAGCCGCGATGCGGCCGTACTCCTCGGTCATGTAGCGCGCGGCGGCGTCGGCGACCGACATGCCGTCGGGCTTGTCGGTCATCATCCGCTGGAACGCGTGCTCGTGCGGCGCCTCGTCGTCGGACGCGGAGGTCTCGACGAACGGCAGATGATGGATGTCGACGCCCGCCGGCACCAGGCCCGGCCCGTGCCGCTCGAGTTCGCGCAGCGTCCTCAGGTCCGCGACATCGGTGACGCCGTATCCGCTCAGCGTGCTGCGGCCGTCGTCGTCGAGCTTCGACAACTCGCTGGCGCGGAAGAACCTCCCCGGTGCGATCCCGGTCTGCTCGGAGACGTCACGGAAGTTCCACGCGCCGGAGAGTTCGTCGCCGACCGACGCCACTAGCGCGTCACCGCCGCGGCAAGGGGTGACTTCTCCCTGCCGAGCTCGGCGCGCGCGATGGTGCGCATGTGCACCTCGTCGGGACCGTCGAACAGGCGCATCGCGCGGTGCCAGCCGTACATGCGGGCCAGCGGGAAGTCGTCGGACACCCCGGCTCCGCCGTGCACCTGGATGGCCCGGTCGAGCACGTCGCAGGCCACCTTCGGGGCCACCGCCTTGATCTGCGCGACAAGCACCTGGGCGTCCTTGCTCTTGTTGCCGTGCTCGTCGATGGTCCACGCCGCCTTGTGACACAGCAGCCGGGTCTGGTCGATCTGATTGCGCGACAACGCGATCGACTCCCGCACCACGCCCTGCTCGGCCAGCGGCTTGCCGAACGCGATCCGCTTCTGCACCCGGTCGATCATCAGCGCCAGCGCCCGCTCGGCCACGCCGATCGCCCGCATGCAGTGATGGATGCGCCCCGGCCCCAGCCGTGCCTGCGCGATCGCGAAACCGCTGCCCTCCTCGGCGAGCAGATTCGACGACGGCACCCGCACGTTGTCGAACGTGATCTCGCAGTGGCCGTGCTGGTCCTGCCAGCCGAACACCGGCAGCGAACGCTCGATCGACACCCCGGGAGTGTCGGTGGGCACCAGGATCATCGACTGCTGCTGGTGGCTGGCTGCGTCCGGGTTGGTCCGGCCCATCACGATGAGGATCGTGCAGCGCGGATCAGCCGCCCCCGAGATCCACCACTTGCGGCCGTTGATGACGTAGTCGTCGCCGTCGCGCAGCATCGTGGTCTCGATGTTGCGGGCGTCGCTGGAGGCCACGGCGGGCTCGGTCATCGCGAACGCGCTGCGAATCTCACCGGCCAGGAGCGGCTCGAGCCACTGCTCCCGCTGCTCGGGCGTGGCGAACAGGTGCAGCGTCTCCATGTTGCCGGTGTCGGGCGCCGCGCAGTTGGTGACCTCGGGCCCGATCTCCATGCTCCAGCCGGTCAGCTCGGCCAGCGGGGCGTACTCCAAGTTGCTCAGGCCGGACTCGGCGGGTAGGAAAAGGTTCCACAGCCCGCGCTCCTTGGCCAGCTTCTTGAGCTCCTCGATGACCGGCGGCACCGTGTGGTCGTCCCGGCCCGCCTCGAGGCGGTAGCGGTCGTACGACTCTTCGGCCGGAATGACGTGCTCGACCATGAAATCGGTCAACCGCTGGTGGTAGTCGGCCGCCTTGGCAGACATCGCGAAGTCCATGACCGCCACGATATGACACCTGTCGAAGACGGCGGCGTGGAGGCGGTCAGGACTGCCTGCTCACGGCGCATGCCTGCCAGCTCGTACGACGCGCGAACCCGCGGCGTTTGGTCGCAGGTGCGGCGGGTACACCGCGCGCCATGCCTTCTCTGTGGACCGACGGCCGGCTGGAGAACCCCACTCCCGCAGGGGTGATCGACGACGTGAACACCGCCGACGTCGTGGTGGTCGGCGCCGGGATCACGGGCCTGACCACGGCGGCGCTGCTCGCCCGGGCCGGCAAGAAGGTCGTCGTGGTCGAGGCCCGCCACGTCGGCGCTGCCACCACCGGCAACACCACCGGCAAGGTCAGCGCGCTGCAGGGCAGCAAGCTGGCGAACATCGCCCAGAAGCACGGCGCCGACCGGCTGCGCGCCTACGTCACCGGCAACACCGAAGGCCGGGAGTGGCTGCTGCGGCACTGCGACGAGCACGGGCTGAGCTATCAGCGCGAGGACGACCATGCCTACGCCCAGAACGAGAAGGGCCTGAGCACGGCACGCAGCGTGCTCTCGGCATGCAAAGAGGCCGGCCTGGACGCGCAGTGGGTCGACGAGGCCGACGTGCCGTTCCCGTTCGCCGGCGGCGTGCGGCTGCGAGAACAGGCGCAATTCGACCCGATCCCGTACCTGTCCAGCCTGGTCGCCGAACTCGAGAAGCACGGCGGCACCCTCCTGCAGGGCGTGCGCGCCACCACGGTGTCGGGCACCGGCCCGCTGCGGGTGAGCCTGCGCCGCACCGCCGAGGCCCAGGACACCCGCGACGCCCAGCACACCGTCACCGCGCAGCGCGTGGTGCTGGCCACCGGAACGCCGGTGCTCGACCGCGGCTTCTTCTTCGCGCGGATGGAGGCCAAACGCTCCTACTGCCTGGCTTTCGACGTCCCGGGCGACATCACCCGGTCGATGTACCTGTCGGTGGACTCGCCGACCCGCTCGGTGCGCTATGCGCCGACCCCGACGGGCGACAAGCTGATCGTCGGCGGCGCCGGCCACACCGTCGGGCGGGCCGACCACCCGAAGAACGCCGTCACCGAACTGGCGCGCTGGGCGGCGCTCCACTACCCCGGCGCGGTGCAGACCCACTACTGGTCGGCGCAGGACTACCACCCCATCGACGAACTGCCCTATGTCGGCCCCCTACTGCCCAAGTTCGAGAACCTGCTCGTGGCAACGGGATTCGACAAGTGGGGGATGACCAACGGGGTTGCCGCGGCCTTGGCGCTGTCGTCCCGGATCCTCGGCGGCCGGATGGACTGGGCGGCGGCGTTCGCCAGCTGGAGCCCACACGAACTCAGCGGCATCCCGACCGCGCTCCAGCTCAACATGCAGGTCGGACTGCACCTGGCCAAGGGCTGGGTGGCCCCGCTGACCGCATCCGGCGAACCCGAGGAGGGCCAGGGCATCGTCAGCGGCGCGCCCTGGCGGATGACGGCCACCAGCGTCGTCGACGGGGTGACCCGCACGGTGTCCCCGGTGTGCCCGCATCTGGGCGGCGTCGTCACCTGGAACGACTCCGACCTGGCGTGGGAGTGCCCGCTGCACGGCTCCCGGTTCGCACCCGACGGCGCGCTGATCGAGGGCCCCGCGACCCGCGGTCTGACCCCGTCCCAGTAGCTCAGCGGCGCAGGCTGTCCGACGGGTTCACCCCGTAGGCCTGCCGGTACAAACCGGCGAAGCGCCCGGTGTGGGCGAATCCCCACCGCGCGGCGACGATCCCGACCGTCGTACTCGCGGGATCCGACCGCAGCAGCTCGCGGTGCGCGTGATCCATCCGCACCCGGCGCAGGTACTCCATCGGCGTCATGTCCAGGTGCTTGCGGAACATGTACTGCAGCGCCCGCGGGGTGACATGGATACTCTCGGCGATGTCGACCAGCGTCACGTCGCGCTCGGCGCTGTCGTCGATGAAAGCCACAGCGCGGCGCAACAATTCGGGCTTCGCATCGGCCCGGTCGGTGGCCGTCGGCGCCACGACCGCGTTGCTGGGCAGGGTCGACAACACGACCGCGGCGAGCATCGACGCGGTGGTCGAGGCGACCAGCGGGGTCGGCGGCTCGTCTGCCTTCGCGACGCTGCGGACGTAGTCGATGGTGCGGCTCAGCCGGCGCTGCGCGGCGGCCGACACCGGACGGTGACCGGTCAGCCGCACACCGTCGGCGGGCCGCGCCGAGGACGCGACGCGGTCGAGCAGCGTCGTGTCGAACATCGTCAGGTCGTAGCCGGCCCTGCACACCCGACCCGAGTACGGCAGTTCCGGCGGCGACAACAGCGCGACGTCGCCGGGGGCGAACACGTCCGGCGAGTCGCCGATGAAGTTCTCCTCGATGTGACCGTATTGCACCCGGCACAAGCAGACCCGCCCCAGCGGGGCCGCGTCGTAGGACATCGTGAAATCGAGACGGAGTTCGTCGACGTTGACCGGACCCACCCACCGGCGCTCGACATGAGCCGACGCCGTTTCGCCGGCGTCCGCGCCGATCGACATCTTGGTGTACGCGCGTACCAGGAAATCCTCGGTCGCCGCGAGATCCGTGCTGTGGAAAACCAGATCCTCATTCGGAGCATCACTGCTGGTCATGAAGCCTCCCGCCAGGTACAGCGGTGCCGCGGGGCCAATGGCTTCGCCCCCTTGCCGGCGCCCACTTTACCGGGCGGACCGACGCAGTGCCCAAACACGGCGGGCCGTGGCTTTGCTGTGGAATGCTGAGCGCCATGGTGGCGCGGTGAGCACCGACAAGGTCCGCGTGGTGGTCGGCGACGACCACCCGATGTTCCGCGACGGGGTGGTGCGGGCGCTGCAGTCCAGCGGGTCGATCGACGTCGTGGCCGAGGCCGACGACGGGCCGGCCGCGCTGGCGGCGATCCGCGAGCACCGGCCGCAGGTCGCGCTGCTCGACTACCGGATGCCGGGCATGGACGGCGCCGCCGTCGCCGCGGCGGTGACGCGCGACGACCTGCCGACGCGGGTGCTGCTGATCTCCGCGCACGACGAGTCCGCGATCGTCTACCGCGCGCTGCAGGACGGGGCGGCCGGATTCCTGCCCAAGGAGTCGACGCGCGGGGAGCTGGTGAATGCCGTGCTGGACTGCGCGAAGGGACGCGACGTGATCGCGCCGAGCCTGGCCGCGGGGCTGGCCGGTGAGATCCGCCGCCGCGCCGAGCCCGACGCCCCGGTGCTCAGCCCGCGCGAACGCGAGGTGCTGGTACTCATCGCGAAAGGAAGCAGCATCCCGGCGATGGCCAAGGAGTTGTTCCTCGCCCCGTCGACGGTGAAGACCCACGTGCAGCGGCTCTACGAGAAGCTCGGGGTCAGCGACCGGGGCGCCGTTGTCGCCGAGGCGATGCGCCGCAAGCTGCTGGACTGACGTGGATCTCCTGCGCACCTGCCGCGACTATCTGGCCGCCGAACCCGTGCGCGTCTCCGCGGTGCTGCGCCTGCCGCTGATCGCGCTGATCGGCGTGCTGGTGTGGATCTGGGAGGTCGACCACTGGCTGCCGCAGCTCTACGCGGGGATCCTGGGCTGCTACGCCGTGGCCGCGGTGGTGTGGCTGCTCGCGGTGCTGCGGGGGCCGGTGCCGCGCTGGGCCGACTGGGCGTCGACGATCGCCGATCTGGCGGTGATCATCGCGCTGTGCCTGGTCAGCGGCGGGGCGACGGCGGCGCTGCTGCCGGTGTTCTTCCTGCTGCCCATCTCGGTGGCGTTCCAGGATCGGCCCACGCTGACCGCGATCATCGGCGCTGTCACCGCCGGCGGCTACCTGACGGTGTGGATCTTCTACTCCAAGCGCGACGACAAGGTCGGCCTGCCGAACATGGTGTACACCCACTTCGGGTTCATGGTGTGGATGGCGGTCGCGACGACGGCGCTGAGCTTCGTGCTGGCGCGGCGCGCGTCCCGGCTGCGGGCTCTGCAGGAGGTGCGCCGCCAGCTGGTCTCCGAGGCCATGCAGTCCGACGAGCGGCACAACCGCGAGATCGCCGAGCATCTGCACGACGGTCCGCTGCAGACGCTGCTCGCCGCGCGGATGGAGCTCGAGGAGGCCCGTGAGCGGCACCCCGACCCGGCGCTCGACCTCGTCTACACCGCGCTGCAGGAGACCGCGAGCGGGCTGCGCTCCACCGTGACCGAACTGCACCCGCAGGTGCTGGCGCAACTGGGCCTGACCGCCGGCATCCGGGAGTTGTTGCGGCAGTTCCAGATTCGCTACGACGTCGAGGTGGTGGCCGAGCTCGAGGAGGTCGGCAAGCCGGCGTCGCAGTCCCTGCTGTACCGGGCGGCACGCGAGTTGCTCACCAACGTCGGCAAGCACGCCGGCGCCACGACGGTGACCGTCGACCTGATGCGCCGCGGCGACCGGGTCATCCTGACCGTCGGCGACGACGGCCGCGGCTTCGATCCGGACATCGTCGGCACGTCGCTGGCTGCAGGCCACATCGGGCTGGGGTCGCTGCTGGCCCGGTTCGACGCGATGGGCGGGTCGATGGACGTCGACTCCGAACCCGGGCGCGGCACCGTCGTCACCGCGACGTCGCCGCCCGAGCAGTGAGTCACACGTATGCACGTTGTACAGAGGAAACGCGAGTGACCTCGTCCAGAACGTGCGGACGTGGGTCCAGTGGGGTCAGACCTTCGCCGTCTCCGACAGCGCCGCGTTGATCGCGTCGACGCGGTCCTTCGCGTCGCCGAACAGCATCTGGGTGTTCTCCCGGAAGAACAGCGGGTTCTGCACGCCGGCGTAACCCGAGGCCATCGACCGCTTGAACACGATCACGTTGTCGGCGTTCCACACCGTCAGCACCGGCATGCCGGCGATCGGGCTGGACGGGTCCTCCGACGCGGCCGGGTTGACGGTGTCGTTCGCGCCTATCACCAGGACGACGCTGGTGCCGTCGAAGTCGTCGTTGATCTCGTCCATCTCGAGCACGATGTCGTAGGGCACCTTGGCCTCGGCCAGCAGCACGTTCATGTGCCCGGGCAGCCGGCCCGCGACCGGGTGGATGCCGAAGCGCACCTCGATGCCCCGGTCGCGCAGCTTGCGGGTCAGTTCGGCGACCCCGTACTGCGCCTGCGCGACGGCCATCCCGTAACCGGGGGTGATGATCACCGAGCTCGCCGACGCGAGCAGTTCGGCCGCACCGTCGGCCGTGATCTCGCGGTGCTCGCCGTAGTCCTTGTCCTCGGCGGGGCCCGCTTCGATGCCGAACCCGCCGGCGATGACCGAGATGAACGACCGGTTCATCGCCTTGCACATGATGTAGGACAGGTACGCACCCGAAGATCCCACCAGCGCGCCGGTGATGATCAGCAGGTCGTTGCCCAGCAGGAAGCCCGACGCCGCCGCGGCCCAGCCCGAATAGCTGTTGAGCATCGACACCACGACGGGCATGTCGCCGCCGCCGATCGAGGCCACCAGGTGCCAGCCGAGCAGCAGCGCCAGCACCGTGACGACCACGAGCAGCCACAGCTGCGGGTCGATGACGAACCACACGGTCAGCGCGACGAACACCACCAGCGCGCCGACATTGAGGACGTTCTTGCCGGGCAGCATCATCGGCGCGGACTTGATGCGCGCCGAGAGCTTCAGGTTGGCGACGATCGATCCGGTGAACGTGACCGCGCCGATGAACACGCCGATGACGACCTCGGCGGAGTGGATCCCGAGCATGCCCTCGCGGCCCAGTTGCAGCGCCTCGGCGCCGCCGGCGTCGCGCTCGACGTGCAGGTAGCCGTTCCAGCCGACCAGCACCGCGGCCAGGCCGACGAAGCTGTGCAGCAGCGCGATCAGCTCCGGCATGCCCGTCATCTCGACGACCTTCGCGCGCCACAGCCCGATCGCGGCGCCGATCGCCATCGCGACGACCAGCAGCGCCAGACCGAGCGGCTCGATGTGGCGGGCCAGCGCCAGCGCGATCGTCGCGATCAGCGCGACGGCCATGCCGGCGATGCCGAACGAGTTGCCGGCGCGCGACGTCTCGTGTTTGGACAGCCCGGCCAGCGCCAGGATGAACAGCAGCGCGGCGACGACGTACGCCGCGGTGGCGGCGGTCTCCAAGGTCAACATGGTCCTAGCTCCTCGAGAACATGGCCAGCATGCGGCGGGTCACCGCGAAGCCGCCGAAGACGTTGATGCTGGCCAGCAGGATCGCTAGGCCGGCCACCGCGGTGATGACGGGATTTCCATGCCCGATCTGCAGCAGCGCACCGACGACGATGATCCCGGAGATCGCGTTCGTCACCGACATCAGCGGGGTGTGCAGCGCGTGGTGCACGTTGCCGATCACGTAGTAGCCGATCACGATCGCCAGCGCGAACACCGTCAGGTGCACCTGTAGCGCGGCGGGGGACAGCGCGATCAGCGCGAACAGCACCGCCGCGGCGGCGAACGCCGTGCCGAGCCGGCGACCCGTCGACATCGGCGTCTTCGCCGGCTTCTGTGCGACCGGTCCGGCTGCCGCCGCGGCCGCGGGTGCGGCCGAGACCTGCACGGGCGGCGGCGGCCAGGTGATCTCGCCGTCGCGCACGACGGTCACCGACCGCTGCACGACGTCATCGAAATCGAGGGTGAGCTGGCCGTCCTTCTCGGGGGTCACCAGCTTGAGCAGGTTCACCAGGTTGGTGCCGTACAGCTGCGACGCCGTCGACGGCAGTCGGCCGGCCAGGTCGGTGTAGCCGATGATCGTGACGCCGTTGTCGGTGACGACGGTCTGGTCCTTGACGGTTCCCTCGACGTTGCCGCCGTTGGCCGCGGCCATGTCGACGATCACGCTTCCCGGCTTCATCGAGGCCACCATCTCGGCGGTGATGATGCGCGGCGCGGGCCGGCCGGGAATCAGCGCGGTGGTGATGATGATGTCGACGTCCTTGGCCTGCTCGGCGTAGAGCTGGGCTTCGCGGGCCTTGTAGTCGTCACCCATCTCCTTGGCGTAGCCGGTGGCCGACACCTCGGCCGCCGCGGGATCGACGGCCAGGTATTCGCCCCCCAGCGACTTCACCTGATCGGCGACCTCGGGGCGGGGGTCGGTGGCCCGCACGATGGCGCCCAGACTGCCGGCCGCGCCGATCGCGGCCAGGCCGGCCACGCCGGCGCCGACGACCAGCACCTTGGCCGGCGGCACCTTGCCCGCCGCGGTCACCTGTCCGGTGAAGAACCGGCCGAAGCGGTGCGCGGCCTCGACCACGGCGCGGTAGCCGGCGATGTTGGCCATCGACGACAGCACGTCCAGCGACTGCGCCCGCGAGATCCGGGGCACCGCATCCATCGCGAGCACCGTGATCGGGCGGCCGGACAGCTTCTCGAGCAGTTCCGGCTTGAGAGCCGGCGAGATCAGGCTGACCAGGGTCGCGCCGTCGCGCAGCAGGGCGATCTCATAGTCGTTCGGCGCGTTGACCTTGAGCACCACGTCGGCCTGCCACGGATCGCCGATCTCGGCGCCGGCCTCGGCGAACGCCTCATCGGAGAAACTCGACGCAGCGCCGGCGCCGGACTCCACCGCCACCTGGTAGCCCAGCTTGAGCAGCTGGGTGACCGTCTGCGGAGTCGCCGCGACGCGGGTCTCTCCGGGCAAGGACTCTCTCGGTATCCCGATGATCATCGATGTCGATCCGATCTAGGCTTCGCGCACGAATCTGCGGAAGGGCCCCGGCGGCGTGCCGGGCACTTCGACGCTGCTCGTCGTTGGACGTGGAGGATGACAGTCTAAAGACGCCACGCGCACGACTCACAATCCGATCAGCTATCTCCCCCGCATGGGGGAGGGCGCCGGACGAAGTTCAACTCAGGCTGAGCGCAGCTCTATGCCCGCCATGACGGATCCGTCAATGTCTGCCGGTGTCCGTTTTCGTCGACATCGCGACCGAGGACGCCGCTACCGCGGCGCCCGGCCCTGACGCGCGACCCCGCGGCGCCCGGTGGCGCCGCCGGCTGACCCGCGCCGCCCTGCCGCTGCTGTCGGTCGTCGTGTTCGGCGCCGTGTGGCAGGCGGCGGCCGCCAGCGGGATCTGGAACCAGACGTTCGTGCCCTACCCGGCCACGGTGTGGCGGGCCTTCGTCGACGTCTCCACCACCCACGACGGCGTCCGCGGCTACGCCGGATACCTGCTGTGGGAGCACCTCTACATGACGCTGCGCCGCGTGCTGGCCGGCGTGGTCATCGGCGTGGCGATCGGCGTCGCGCTCGGACTCGTCATGGGATCGGTCGGCTGGCTGCGCAGCGTGCTCGAACCGTGGCTGACGTTCCTGCGGGCGCTGCCGCCGCTGGCCTACTTCTTCCTTCTGGTGATCTGGCTGGGCATCGACGAGGCCCCCAAGATCACGCTGCTGGCGCTGGCCGCGCTGCCGCCGGCCGCGGTGGCCACCACCGCCGCCGTGGTCGCCGCGCCCGTCGGGCTGCAGGAGGCCGCCCGCGCGCTGGGCGCGTCACGGCGCCAGGTCATCCGCGACGTCGTCGTCCCGTCGGCGCTGCCGGAGACGTTCACCGGGATCCGGCTGGCCGTCGGTATGGCCTATTCGTCGGTAGTGGCCGCCGAACTGTTCAACGGCATTCCCGGCATCGGCGGTCTGGTCAAGGACGCCAGCAACTACAACAACACCCCCGTCGTGCTGGTCGGCATCTTCGCCATCGGCGTCTCGGGTCTGGTGATCGACGGCCTGTTGCGGTCGGTCGAGCGCCGGGCCGTCCCCTGGAGAGGAAAGATATGAAACGCAAGTCCCTGATCGTCGCACTGGTCGCGGCCGTGCTGGCGCTGGCGGGGTGCTCGGTCGACAACTCCGGGCAGCAGGCCGACAAGCCGACCATCCGCATCGGTTACCAGAGCTTCCCCAGCGGCGATCTGATCGTCAAGAACAACAAGTGGCTCGAAGAGGCGCTGCCCGACTGGAACATCAAGTGGACGAAGTTCGACTCCGGCGCCGACGTCAACACCGCGTTCATCGCCAAGGAACTCGACTTCGGCGCACTCGGGTCCAGCCCGGTGGCGCGGGGGCTCTCAGCGCCGCTGAACATTCCCTACAAGGTGGCCTTCGTGCTCGACGTCGCGGGCGACAACGAGGCCCTGGTGGCCCGCAACGGCAGCGGCATCGACACCATCGGGCAGCTGCGGGGCAAGCGCATCGGCACGCCGTTCGCGTCCACCGCGCACTACAGTCTGCTCGCAGCGCTGAACCAGAACGGCCTGTCGCCCAACGATGTTCAGCTCGTCGACCTGCAGCCCCAGGCGATCCTGGCGGCCTGGGAGCGCGGTGACATCGATGCCGCCTACACGTGGCTGCCGACGCTGGACCAGCTGCGCACCTCGGGCAAGGACCTGATCACCAGCCGGCAGCTGGCCAAGGACGGCAAGCCGACGCTCGACCTCGGTGCGGTCGCCGACGACTTCGCCGCGCAGCACCCCGAGGTGGTCGACATCTGGCGTCAGCAGGAAGCGCGCGCGCTCACGCTGATCCAGAAGGATCCCGCGGCCGCGTCCTCGGCGATCGCCGCCGAGATCGGGCTGAGTGCCGACGAGGTCGCCGGCCAGCTCAAGCAGGGCGTGTACCTGACCCCCGAGCAAGTGGCGTCGCCGGAATGGCTTGGCTCCGAGGGTAAACCGGGCAACATCACGGTGAACCTGCAGAGCGCGTCGGAGTTCCTCGCCGAGCAGAAGCAGATCCCGGCCGCGGCGCCGCTGCAGACGTTCCAGGACGCGATCTACACCAAGGGTCTGCCGGGTGTCCTCGCGCAGTGACGCGGCGATCCGGATCGCGTCGGTCTCCCACCGGTACGGCAGCGGACGCGACGAGGTCACCGCGCTGGGACCCGTCGACCTGACGGTCGACCCGGGGTCGTTCCTGGTGCTCGTCGGCGCGTCCGGCTGCGGCAAGAGCACGCTGCTGCGGTTGCTCGCCGGTTTCGAGGCGCCCAGTCAGGGATCGGTCGAAATCGCCGGTGCCGCACCGACTCCCGGCGTGACCGCCGGGGTGGTGTTCCAGCAGCCGCGGCTGTTCCCATGGCGGACGGTCGGTGGGAACGTCGAGTTGGCGCTGAAGTACGCCAGGGTGCCGCGGGACCGACGGGCCGAGCGTCGCGACGAGCTCCTCGACCGGGTCGGGTTGTCGGGCACCGCACATCGGCGCATCTGGGAGATCAGCGGCGGCCAGCAGCAGCGCGTCGCGATTGCGCGGGCGCTGGCCGCCGAGACGCCGCTGTTCCTGCTCGACGAGCCGTTCGCCGCGCTCGACGCGCTGACCCGGGAGCGCCTGCAGGAGGACGTCCGTCAGGTCAGCGCGGAATCGGGGCGCACCACGGTGTTCGTCACGCACAGCGCCGACGAGGCGGCTTTTCTCGGTTCCCGGATCGTCGTGCTGACCCGTCGCCCCGGACAGGTCGCGCTGGACATTCCGGTGGACCTGCCCCGCACCGGCGTCGACCCCGACGAGTTGCGTCGCTCGCCGGAGTACGGCGAGTTGCGCGCGGAGGTCGGCCGGGCCGTCAAAGCCGCCGCGGCCTGAGTTCTCGAGCCGGCGTATCTCGAAACGGCACCGATCCCGCATCGACATCGACCGGGCCGGTGCGCCCCGCGCCCCGCGGGCCGCACGATGTCGAGGTGAGCATGGTGGTGGAGCGCGGATTGGCCCGGTGCCCGCGGTGTGTCTCGATGGCGGACTACGTCTTCATCGAGGGCGAACCCGACGGGATGCGCTACGAGGTGCGCTGCCGCAAATGCGGGGAGCGCTACGAGGAGGACCTGCGGCCGGTGGAGCCCGGGAAGCAACTCGCGCTCATCGAGCCGCCGATCCTGTGGCCGCCCGACCATGAACCTGTGCCGCCGAGGGACTGGCGCGCGGAGATCCGCGGGCACGTCTCAGTGGTGGTGCAGAGAAGCCGCGCCGAACTCGACGAAATGGTGCGGCGCACGCGCACTTTGGCGCCCAAACGTCGGTTCGGGCGCCAGATGGCCGATCAGACCGGCGGGTAGGAGGGTGGCGGGTACACCCCGCGCAGGATCCACGCGAACCAGTTGATGCCGTACTCGACTTCGTCGCTTGCGTCGTAATCGGGATTGGGGTCCACCGCGATACCTCTCCGTCGGCCGTGCACGCTGGCTCTGCAGGAAGTCTAGACCGGCCGGGGCCGCGGTCACAGGGCAACGACCTAGACTGAACCAACCAGTTAGTGGATCGTGGACCCACCGGTCCGTTCTAGAGTGAGTCACCATGTCTGAGACCGCTGTGCCGACCGGGCCGAGCAACGGTATGTCCCGCCGCGAGGAACTGCTGGCCGTGGCCACCAAGCTCTTCGCCGCGCGCGGCTACCACGGCACCCGGATGGACGACGTCGCCGATGCGGTCGGGCTCAACAAGGCGACGGTCTACCACTACTACGCGAGCAAGTCGCTGATCCTGTACGACATCTACAAGGGCGCGGCCGACTTCACCGTCGACGCGCTGCACGACGACCCGTCGGCGTCGGCGCGCGAGACGATCTACCACTTCACCCGGCGCCTGCTGGTCGGCATCTCCAGCGACATCGAGCGCGCGGCCGTCTACTTCCAGGAAGCCCCCTACATCACGGAGTGGTTCACCGAGGAGCAGGTGGCCTACATCCGGGAGAAGGAAACCCAGGTCTACGAGCACGTCCGCGACGTGATCGACCGCGGCATCGCCAGCGGCGAGTTCTACGAGTGCGACTCCCACGTGCTCGCCCTCGGCTACATCGGGATGACGCTGGGGTCCTACCGCTGGCTGCGTCCGCACGGCCGCCGCACGGCCCAGGAGATCGCCGTCGAGTTCAGCACCGCGCTGCTGCGCGGGCTGATCCGCGACGAGGCGGTGCGCCACGATTCCCCGCTCGGCGCCGACCAGGCCGACGCCCGCTCGGGCGGCTAGCCGACCTCGCGCCACGGGTCGCGCAGGAACCCGGTCAGCACGTCGGCCATCGCGGGAATGGCGCCGTGGGCGATCACCTCGAAGCCGTGAGTGCTCAGCGTCGGCAGGCACAGCAGCCCGGCCTGCGGGGTGAGCGCCCCCGCCTTGGCGTGCGAGGCGTCGGACTCGAACGCGCCGAGCACCGCGGCCTGCGGGGCCAGGCCCAGCTCGTCGGCCATGTCCATCAGCCGGTCGGCCACGGACTTGTCGTAGACGCACAGCGCGTCGCTGTAGGCGACGATCGGGCCGCCCGCAACCTGTGTGCCGTATTCGGGTTCGGTGGGTCCCACCTCGAGGGCCAGGGTCAGCTCGCCCGGCAGGGTGCGGCTGGCGTACCCACCGCCAATGCCGCCGATCTCCTCGTTGGTGGTGCACACGAAGTACACGTCGCCCGGCGGCGTGGCACCGCCGCGCAGGTCACGGGCGCAGCACAGCAGCGCGGTGAGCGCGGCACGGTCGTCGAGGAAGTAGCAGCCGAGGTAGTCGTTGCCGACGTCGACGAGCGTGCGCCTGCTGCGGTCGACGCACACGCGGGTGCCCGGCGCGACGCCGGCGTGGCGCAGTTCGGTGCCGGTCAGTCCGGTGAAGACGTAGACGTCGGGCCAGTCCAGCGCCTTGTCGCCCTGGTCGGGTTTGGTCCGCCAGATGCGGGGGCTCTCCTGGGTGGTGTGCTCGGAGCCGAGCGCCAGCATGCCGCACACCGTTGTGTGCTGCCCGAGCACGGCCACCGGTCCGAGGCCGAAGTTGCCCGGGTACATCGTGCCCAGCGGCGTCAGGTGCAGGGTGCCGTCGGCGTCGATGCGCTTGACCAGCATCGACAGCTCGTCCATGTGCGCCATCACGCGCACCGCGGGCGCGTCGCCGCCCCGCAGCACGCCGATCACGTTGCCGGCCGGATCGGTCCACGCCTCGTCGACCTCGGGCCGCAGTTCGCGCAGGCACACGTCGCGGACCGCGTCCTCCTGCCCACACGGTCCGTAGGCGAACAGCAGTTCCTGGAGCAGCGGTCGGTAGACGGTCACACCTGTAGCAATTGCCGATGCGGTGATCGGCAAACGGGCGGGTACCCGACGGGCCGTGACGATCCGCATCGGCACCTCCGGGTGGTCGTACAACCACTGGGTGGGCGTCCTCTACGAGCGGGGGCTGGCCCCGGGGCGGCGGCTGGAGCGCTACGCCGCCGAGTTCGACACCGTCGAGCTGAACGGCAGCTTCTACCGGTGGCCGCCGGACGCCTGGTTCGAGCGCTGGCGCGATCAGCTGCCGCCGGGCTTCCTGATGACGGTCAAGGCGGCCCGCGGCCTCACCCATGCCCGCCGGCTGAGCTCGCCGGAGGTCTGGGTCGAGCGCCTGCACCGCGGCTGGAGCGCGCTCGGCGACCGGGCCGGGCCACTGCTGGTGCAGCTGCCACCCACGATGGAACGCGATGACGCACGGCTCGACCACTTCCTCGACGTGATGCCCCCGGCCATCCCGGTGGCGGTGGAGTTCCGGCACCCCTCCTGGAACGACCCCGGCGCCTTCGCCGTTCTGGAGCGCCACGGGGCCGCGTACGTGGTGATGAGCGGTGCGGGGTTGCCGTGCCTGCTGACGGCGACGGCCCGGTTCGTCTACGTGCGGCTGCACGGACCCGATCCCGGTGCGCTCTACGGCGGGTCGTACAGCCCCGACGACCTGCGGTGGTGGGCCGACCGGATCCGCGAGTGGGACGGGCAGGGCCGCGACGTGCTGGTGTACTTCAACAACGATCTCGGCGGCAACGCCGTGCGCAACGCCAGGGATCTGCGCACCGAACTGGCCGGCTGAGGTTTGGCACTTCCGTGAGGCGGGTACGCCCAGCCGCCATGAGGGCACCACGCATCGTCACTGCCGTGCACGCGTTCCTGCGCGCGGGATATCCCGCTGCCGCGCCGCGCCAGGGGTACGTCGCCGCGCTGGCGCTGCTGCCCCCGTCGTCGACGGTCGCCGCGCGCTGACGTCGCCGCACCACCCGGCGAAACCGCTACTGGCACAGTCGAATCCGTCACCCTGCACGCTGCGCACGACCGAGGGCGAGATGCAACCGGTGCCCAGCGGGATGATCGTCGGGAGGGCATGGCCACGACCGCGTGAGGCGCCGGCGGGAGTCGCTATGCTCAGCCGATGCCGTTGGTGAGCAAGACAGTCGAGGTCGCAGCGCCCGCAGAGTCGATCATGGCGATCGTCGCCGACTTCGAGAGCTACCCGCTGTGGAACGAGGAGATCAAGGGCTGCTGGATCCTCGCCCGCTACGACGATGGACGGCCGAGCCAGCTGCGGCTCGACGTCGTGGTGCAGGGTCAGGCGGGCACGTTCATCACCGCGGTCTACTACCCCGGCGAGAATCAGATCTACACGGTGCTGCAGCAGGGCGACCACTTCGACAAGCAGGAGCAGAAGTTCTCGGTGGTCGGGCTCGGCGTCACGTCACTGCTGACCGTCGATCTCGACGTGGAGACCAAGCTGGCGCTGCCCAAACCGATGGTCAAGAAGGCCATCGGCGACACGCTGGACTACCTCGCCGACAACCTCAAGACCCGCGCCGAGCAGCTCGCGGCCGGCTAGCCCACAGTCCGACCTGTTCCAGGTAGCCGAGCAGACGCGACAGCCCGTCGGCGAACTGGTCCTCGGTCAGATCGACCACCGTCGCGGTGTCGCGGCGCCGCAGCGCGGCGATCAGCCGGTCGTGGCTGGCAACCGCTTCGGCACCCCAGGTCCGGTCGGAGGCGAACAGCTGCGGCGGCAGATACCGGGTGGCGTGCAACAGGAACCAGGCCAGCTTGATCCGCCCCGAGGCGCGGTTGAACGTGCGGTGGAAGGCGAACTCCGCGGCCGCGATCGCGTCGGGATCCTGCCGCTCGACCGCGGCCGCCATCGCCGCGTTGAGCACCTCGAGTTCGTCGATCTGCTCGTCGGTGATGCGCCGCGCGGTCGTCGCGGCGAGCTCCTGGGCGATTGTCGACTGGAGCCAGAAGATGTCCTCGATGTCGTTGCGGGACAACGGAACCACCCGGTGCCCACGGTGCGGCTCGAGCTCGACCATGCCTTCGCCGCGCAGCGTGCGCAGCGCCTCTCGGATCGGTGTGATGCTCACACCGAGGCGGGCCGCGGTCTCGTCGAGGCGGATGAAGGTGTTGGGGCGCAGCACCCCGGTCATGATCTCGGTGCGCAGGCGGGCGGCGACCTCGTCGGAGAGCTGTTCGCGGCGCACCGCGCCGGCGGGTCGTGCTCCGGCGGGAGCGATCATCGCGGTGCCGCCCTTCAGATGTGACGGCGGGTTGTCCCGACGCCGCCTGGCCCATAGTGTGACCGAGGCAACATCATGTTTGATCAAATATCATCCTCGCGCAACTCACAGTGACGGAGCGGACGACGGTGACATCGACGAGCGTGCCGGAGCAGCCCTACCTGGCCCGCAGGCAGAACTGGGCCAATCAGCTGACCCGGCACGCGCTGATGCAGCCCGAAGCGACCGCACTGCGGTTCCTCGGCGCGACCACCACCTGGGCCGAGTTGGACCGCCGGGTCAGCGCGCTGGCCGGGGCGCTGCACCGGCGGGGCGTCGGATTCGGCGACCGGGTGCTGATCCTGATGCTCAACCGTCCGGAGTTCATCGAGTCGACGCTGGCGGTCAACAAACTCGGCGGGATCGCCGTGCCGGTCAACTTCCGGATGACCCCGCCTGAGATCGCGTTCCTGGTGTCGGACTGCCAGGCCGCGGTCGTCGTCACCGAGCCCGTGCTGGCCGGGGTCGCCACCGCCGTGCGGGACCTCGACGCCACGCTCGACACGGTGATCGTCGCCGCCGGCGCCACCGAGGACGGGGTGTTGGGCTACGAGGACCTTCTGGCCGAGAACGCGCCGTGCCCGCCGGTGGACATCCCCGACGATTCGCCCGCGTTGATCATGTACACCTCCGGCACCACCGGGCGTCCCAAGGGCGCGGTGCTCACCCACAACAACCTGGCCGGTCAGGCGCTGACGCACCTGTTCACCAACGGCGCCGACATCAACCACGACATCGGGTTCGTCGGGGTGCCGCTCTTCCACATCGCCGGGATCGGCAACACGATCTTCGGCCTCCTGCTCGGCCGGCCCACGGTGATCTACCCGCTCGGCGCGTTCGATCCCGGGGAACTGCTCGACGTGCTGGCGGCCGAGAAGGTGACGGGCATCTTCCTGGTGCCCGCACAGTGGCAGGCGGTGTGCGCCGCCCAGCGCGCCGAGCCCCGGGACCTCAGACTGCGGGTGCTGTCCTGGGGTGCCGCGCCGGCGTCGGACACGCTGCTGCGCGAGATGGCCGACACGTTCCCCGGCGCCCAGATCCTGGCCGCCTTCGGGCAGACGGAGATGTCGCCGGTGACCTGCATGCTGTTGGGCGAGGACGCGCTGCGCAAACTCGGTTCGGTCGGCAAGGTGATCCCGACGGTGTCGGCGCGCATCGTCGACGACGAGATGAACGACGTGCCGGTGGGGCAGGTCGGCGAGATCGTCTACCGGGCGCCGACGCTGATGGCCGGCTACTGGAACAACCCCGCGGCGACGGCGGAGGCCTTCGCGGGCGGCTGGTTCCATTCCGGCGACCTCGTCCGGCAGGACGACGAGGGTTACATCTGGGTCGTCGACCGTAAGAAGGACATGATCATCTCGGGCGGCGAGAACATCTACTGCGCGGAAGTGGAGAACGTCCTCGCCGCCCATCCGGACATCGTCGAGGTCGCGGTGATCGGCCGCAGCCACGAGAAGTGGGGCGAGGTCCCGGTTGCTGTGGTCGTTGCCCGGAGTTCGCTGAGAACATCCGGTGAGGTCGGTTTGACGCTGGCCGATCTCGACGAATTCCTGACCGAGCGGCTCGCCCGGTACAAGCACCCCAAGGCCCTCGAAATCGTCGAGGCGCTGCCCAGGAATCCGGCGGGCAAGGTGCTCAAGACCGAACTGCGCGCGCGCTTCGCCGCCGGCGACCAGATTGACGCTCGCGAAAGTTCCACTCGGACAACGGTTTCGGCCGGGCCGCAGCCAGGTTAGCCGGAAGGGGATCATTTGCTAACGGTTGAGGGGCTAATCCCGCGGATGCGGTACGGGCGGTCCGTGGGATCGGGTACAGTCCTGTGGTCCGTCTTACTACCAACCGGTAGGGAGGCGGGGCTCACACGGTTGGGGTTGGGGCTGGAAAGGGGCGTGCGTCAGGTGCTGCCGGTGCGCTACACCAGCGACGGATTAGTCGCGAGAGGTCTGCGGTGACCACCACTTCCAACCTGACGGGCTACGTGCGCGATCAGGTCAGACCGGCGCTGGTAGCGGTCGGTGGCTTCGTGCGCATGTGCGTGCTGGTCGGCAAGGCCCTGCTGCGGCCGCCGTTCCAGTGGCGCGAGTTCATCCTGCAGAGCTGGTTCCTGCTGCGGGTCGCCTTCCTGCCCACCGTCGCGGTGTCCATCCCGCTGACCGTGCTGCTGATCTTCACCCTCAACATCCTGCTGACCGAGTTCGGCGCGGCCGATATCTCCGGCGCCGGCGCGGCGCTGGGCGCGGTCACCCAGCTGGGTCCGCTGGTGACGGTGCTCGTCGTCGCCGGCGCCGGCTCCACCGCCATCTGCGCCGACCTAGGCGCCCGCACCATCCGCGAGGAGATCGACGCGCTCGAGGTGCTGGGCATCGACCCCATCCACCGGCTGGTCGTGCCCCGCGTGATCGCCTCGACGTTCGTCGCGATGCTGCTCAACGGCGCGGTCATCACCATCGGCCTGGTCGGCGGCTTCATCTTCGGCGTCTACCTGCAGAACGTGTCGGCCGGCGCCTACGTCTCCACCCTCACCCTGGTCACCGGCCTGCCGGAGGTGGTCATCTCCCTGGTCAAGGCCCTGACCTTCGGCCTGATCGCCGGCCTGGTCGGCTGCTACCGCGGTCTGACGTGCGCCGGCGGCGCCAAGGGTGTGGGCACCGCGGTGAACGAGACCCTGGTGCTGTGCGTCATCGCGCTGTTCGCTGTCAACGTCGTGCTGACCACCATCGGCGTCAAATTCGGAACAGGGAGCTGACATGTCGACTGCTGCCGTTCTGCGGTCCCGCTTTCCCCGCGGCGTCGCTGCCGCCCAGAAGGTGGCCGGCGCGCCCGGTCGCGGCCTGGACTCGATGGGTCACATCGCCTGGTTCGTCGTCACCGCGGTCGGGTCCATCGGGCATGCGGTGCGCTACTACCGCAAGGAGATGCTGCGCCTGGTCGCCGAGATCGGCATGGGCACCGGTGCGATGGCCGTCATCGGCGGCACCGTGGCAATCGTCGGCTTCGTCACGCTGTCGGGTTCGTCGCTGGTCGCGATCCAGGGCTTCGCCTCGCTGGGCAACATCGGCGTCGAGGCGTTCACCGGCTTCTTCGCCGCACTGATCAACGTGCGCATCGCCGCACCGGTGGTCGCGGGGCAGGCGCTGGCGGCCACCGTGGGCGCCGGCGCGACCGCCGAGTTGGGCGCCATGCGGATCAGCGAGGAGATCGACGCCCTGGAGGTGATGGGCATCAAGTCCATCTCCTACCTGGTGTCCACGCGCATCGTGGCGGGCTTCGTCGTGATCATCCCGCTCTACGCGATGGCCATCATCATGAGCTTCCTGTCGGCGCAGGTCACGACGACACTGATCTACGGGCAGTCGACCGGCACCTACGAGCACTACTTCCGCACGTTCCTGCGGCCGGACGACGTGTTCTGGTCGTTCGTTCAGGCGGTGATCATCTCGGTGATCGTCATGCTCAACCACTGCTATTACGGCTTCTACGCCAGCGGCGGCCCGGTCGGTGTCGGGGAGGCCGTCGGCCGCTCGATGCGGGCCTCGCTGATCGCGATCGTGTGTGTGGTCCTGTTCGCCTCGTTGGCGCTCTACGGCGTCGACCCGAACTTCAACCTGACGGTGTAGCGATGACCGCCCCCGTCAACGACAAGCGGCAGCCGCCGTACAAGCTCGCGGGTCTCGTCCTCGCGCTCGCGACGATCGTCGTGCTGGTGCTGGTGTTCCTTCAGTTCCGCGGCGACTTCCTGCCGCGCACGCAGCTGACGATGATGGCCGCGCGCTCCGGTCTGTCGATGGACCCGGGCGCGAAGGTGACCTACAACGGGGTGGAGATCGGCCGGGTCGGCGAGGTCGAGCAGGTCACCGTCGGCGGTGAACCGCGCGCCAAGATCGTCCTCGAGGTCAATCCGAAGTACATGGATCTCATCCCGCAGAACGTCAACGCCGACATCAGCGCCACCACGGTGTTCGGCAACAAGTACGTGTCGTTCTCGTCGCCGCCGAAGCCGTCGCCGCAGCGGATCACCGGCTCCGACGTCATCGACGTGACGAAGGTGACCACCGAGTTCAACACGCTGTTCGAGACCGTCGTGTCGGTCGCCGGTCAGGTCGACCCGATCAAGCTGAACCAGACGCTGACCGCGACGGCCCAGGCCCTCGACGGCCTCGGCGACCGGTTCGGGCAGTCGATCGTCAACGGCAACCAGATCCTCGACGACGTCAACCCGCGGCTGCCGCAGCTGCGCCGCGACAACCAGCTGCTCGCCGACCTGGCCGACGTCTACGCCGACGCCTCCCCCGATCTGTTCGACGGCCTGCAGAACGCGGTGACCACCGCGCGCACCCTCAACGAGCAGCAGGGCAACGTCGACCAGGCGCTGATGGCGGCCGTCGGCTTCGGCAACACCGGCGGCGACATCTTCGAGCGTGGCGGGCCCTACCTGCAGCGCGGCCTGAAGGATCTGGTGCCCACCTCCGCGTTGCTCGACGAGTACAGCCCCGCGCTGTTCTGCACGATCCGCAACTACCACGACGTCGAACCCAAGATCGCGGCGTCGTTGGGCGGCAACGGCTACTCGCTGCGCACCCACTCCGAACTGCTGGGGCTCGGCACGGCCAACGCCTACGTCTATCCCGACAACCTGCCGCGGGTGAACGCCAAGGGTGGACCCGAGGGCCGCCCGGGCTGCTGGCAGCCGATCACCCGTGACCTGTGGCCGGCGCCGTACCTGGTGATGGACACCGGGGCGTCGATCGCCCCGTACAACCACCTGGAACTGGGCCAGCCGATCCTCACCGAGTACGTCTGGGGACGCCAAGTCGGGGAGAACACGATCAACCCATGAAAATCACCGGAACCGCGATCAAGCTGGGCGCCTTCTCTCTGGTGCTGCTGCTGTTCACCGCGATCATCATCGTGGTGTTCGGTCAGATGCGCTTCGACCGCACCACCAGCTACTCGGCGATCTTCACCAACACCAGCGGGCTGCGCTCCGGGCAGTTCGTCCGCGCCTCCGGGGTCGAGGTCGGCAAGGTCAAGAGCGTGAAGGTGATCGACGGCGGCTCCAAGGCGCGGGTCGATTTCGACGTCGACCGCTCGCTGGAGCTGTTCGACGAGACGACGGCCTCCGTGCGGTACCTCAACCTGATCGGGGATCGCTACCTGGAGCTCAAGCGCGGCGACAGCAACAAGAAGCTGCCCGCGGGCGGCACCATCCCGGTCGAACGTACCGAGCCGGCGCTCGACCTCGATGCGCTGATCGGTGGCTTCCGTCCGGTGTTCCAGTCGCTGGATCCGGACAAGGTCAACACGATCGCGCAGTCGATCGTCACGGTGTTCCAGGGACAGGGCGGCACGATCAATGACATCCTGGACCAGACTGCGTCACTGACCTCGGCCCTGGCCGACCGCGACCAGGCCATCGGCGAGGTGGTCAACAACCTCAACACCGTGCTGGCCACCGTCGTCAAGCATCAGCAGCAGTTCGACGACACCGTCAAGAACTTCGAGACGCTGATCACCGGGCTGAAGAACCGCGCCGATCCGATCGCGTCGTCGGTCGCCGACATCAGCGACGCCGCGGGCACGATCGCCGACCTGCTGGCCGACAACCGGCCGCTGCTGCAACAGACCATCAGCAAGCTCGAGGTGGTCCAGCAACCGCTGGTGGACCAGAAGGATCAGCTCAATGACCTGCTCGTCCGGCTTCCGACCGCGTTGAAGATCATCGGCCGTGCCGGCGGCGTCTACGGTGACTTCTTCAACTTCTACGCCTGCGACGTGACGCTCAAGCTCAACGGGCTGCAGCCCGGCGGGCCGGTGCGCACGGTCAAGGTGTGGAGTCAGCCCTCGGGTAGGTGCACGCCGAAATGAGAACCCTCGAGGGATCCAACCGTGTCCGCGGCGGGTTGATGGGCATCATCCTGCTGGTGGTCGTCATCGGGGTGGGGCAGAGCTTCACCAGCGTGCCGATGCTGTTCGCCACGCCCACCTACTACGCCGAGTTCTCCGATACCGGCGGCATCAACACCGGCGACAAGGTCCGTATCGCGGGCGTCGACGTCGGCCTGGTGCGGTCGACGGAGATCTCCGGCGACAAGGTCGTGATCGGCTACGGGCTGGGCGGCACCCAGATCGGCACCAAGAGCCGGGCCGCGATCCGCACCGACACCATCCTGGGCCGGCGCAACATCGAGATCGAGCCGCGCGGCGATGACCCGTTGCGCGCCAACGGCACACTGCCGCTGGGCCAGACCTCGACGCCGTACCAGATCTACGACGCGTTCTTCGACCTGAGCAACTCCGCGTCGGGCTGGGACACCAACACTGTCAAGGAATCGCTCAACGTCCTGTCGCAGACCATCGACCAGACCTATCCGCACCTCAGCGCGGCGCTCGACGGGGTGGCCCGGTTCTCCGACACCATCGGCAAGCGCGACGACCAGATCAAGGCGCTGCTGGCCAACGCCAACCGGGTGGCCGGTGTGCTCGGCAACCGCAGCGAGCAGATCAACCAGCTGTTCGTCAACGCGCAGACCCTGCTGGCGGCGGTCAACGAACGCAACTACGCGGTGAGCCAGCTGCTCGAACGCGTCGACAAGTTCTCCGCCCAGGTCAAGGGGTTCATCGACGACAACCCCAACCTGAACCGCACCCTCGAGCAGCTGCGCACGATCAGCGACGTGCTCAACGAGCGCAAGTTCGACCTCGTCGACGTGCTGACCACGCTGTCGAAGTTCACCGCGTCGCTGGGTGAGGCGATCGCGTCCGGTCCCTTCTTCAAGGTGATGCTCGTCAACCTGGCGCCGTACTGGATCCTGCAGCCGTTCGTCGACGCCGCGTTCAAGAAGCGCGGCATCAACCCGGAGGAGTTCTGGCGCAACGCCGGCCTGCCCGCGTTCCGGTTCCCCGATCCCAACGGCACCGGCTTCACCAACGGCGCACCGCCGCCGGCACCCACGCCGCTCGAGGGCACCCCGGACAATCCGGGTCCGGCCGTCGTGCCCGGCTCGCCGTGCTCGTACACCCCGCCCGCGGACGGGCTGCCCCGGCCCGGGAACCCGCTGCCGTGCGCGGGACTGTCGGTCGGCCCCTACGGCGACAACCCGTACGGCCCGAACTACGAGGGTCAGGGCCCCAATGTCGCGACGTCGGCGCCGAATCCGACCGGGCCGCTGCCCGGACCGGGTGTGCCGGCCGCCGCGATCCCGGGTCAGCTCTCGCCGAACGTGCCGGGTGCGATGCCGCCGTTGCCGCCGGCCCCGCCCGGTGCGCGGACGGTTCCGCTCGCACCGCAGCCCTCGGCGCCTGATTTCACCCCGGGTATCGCGCCGCTGCCGCCGGCGCTGACCGGTCCGCCGCCGCCGCCCGGACCGGGTCCGCAGCTGCCGCCGGCCGATTCGGCTCCGCTGCCGGGTAATCCACCGTTCCTCCCGCCGGGTTCACAAGGTTAAGGGGGGAGAGCCAGATGTCGACGATCTTCAACGTGCGAAACCTCAAGCTGCCCGGCGTGTCCCGGGCGGCCCTGGTGGTCGGCACGATCGTGCTGATCGGTGCGATCGTGGCCGCGTTCGTGGGCTGGAAGGCCTATCAGCGGTTGACCACCAACACCGTCACCGCCTACTTCACCCAGACCCTGGCGCTGTACCCCGGGGACAAGGTGCAGATCATGGGCGTGCAGGTCGGAAAGATCGAGAAGATCGAACCCGACGGCGACAAGATGAAGGTGACGTTCAACTACGACAAGAAGTACAAGGTCCCGGCCAACGCCACCGCGTCACCGGTATCGCCCGCAGNCAGATGTCGACGATCTTCAACGTGCGAAACCTCAAGCTGCCCGGCGTGTCCCGGGCGGCCCTGGTGGTCGGCACGATCGTGCTGATCGGTGCGATCGTGGCCGCGTTCGTGGGCTGGAAGGCCTATCAGCGGTTGACCACCAACACCGTCACCGCCTACTTCACCCAGACTCTGGCGCTGTACCCCGGGGACAAGGTGCAGATCATGGGCGTGCAGGTCGGAAAGATCGAGAAGATCGAACCCGACGGCGACAAGATGAAGGTGACGTTCAACTACGACAAGAAGTACAAGGTCCCGGCCAACGCCACCGCGTCGATCCTCAACCCGAGCCTGGTCGCGTCGCGCACCGTCCAGCTGGCCCCGCCCTACACCGGCGGACCGGTGATGGANGGTCCCGGCCAACGCCACCGCGTCGATCCTCAACCCGAGCCTGGTCGCGTCGCGCACCGTCCAGCTGGCCCCGCCCTACACCGGCGGACCGGTGATGGAGAACGGTGCGGTCATCAACCTGGACCGCACCCAGGTGCCGGTCGAGTACGACGACCTGCGCGATTCGCTGGACCGGTTGCTCACCGACCTCGGGCCCACGCCCGAGCAGCCCAAGGGCCCCTTCGGTGACATCATCGAGTCCGCCGCCGACGGGTTCGCCGGCAAGGGTGAGCAGCTGAACAAGACGCTCAAGGGTCTGTCCGAAGCGCTGTACGCGCTCAACGAGGGCCGCGGCGACCTCTTCAGCGTCGTCAAGAGCCTCGCGCTGTTCGTCAACGCTCTCTACAAGAGCGACCAGCAGTTCGTGGCGCTGAACAACGACCTGGCGAAGTTCACCAACGCGTTCACCAACACCGACCGCGAGGTCGCCGACGCGTTGCAGGATCTCAACCAGTTGCTCTCCACCACAAGGGATTTCATCGGCAAGAACGGCGAGGTGCTGACGCACGACATCAACAACCTGGCCGACGTCACCAACGCGATCCTGCAGCCCGAGCCGCGTGACGGCCTGGAGACCGGCCTGCACGTGTTCCCGAACCTGGGCGCGAACGTCGTCAACATCTCCGCGCCGAACGCGGGCGGCATCGTCGGTCTGCCGGTGATCAACAACTTCGCCAACCCGATGCAGTTCATCTGCAGCGCGATCCAGGCGGGCAGCCGGCTGGGCTACCAGGAGTCCTCGGAGCTGTGCGCGCAGTACCTGGGCCCGATCCTCGACGCCATCAAGTTCAACTACCTGCCGTTCGGCGCCAACCAGCTGCATCCGGCGATGACGCTGCCCAAGCAGATCGCGTACTCCGAGCCACGGCTGCAGCCGCCGCCGGGATACAAGGACACCACCGTGCCGGGCATCTTCTCGCGGGACACGTTGTTCTCGCACGGCAACCACGAACCCGGCTGGGTGGTCGCGCCCGGCATGCAGGGTGTCGACGTGCAGCCGTTCACCCAGAACATGCTGACCCCGGAGTCGTTGTCCGAGTTGATGGGCGGACCCGACATCGTGGCCCCGCCCGCGCCTCCGGCGTTCGGCGTGAACAACGGCAGGCTGCCCGGCCCGCCGAACGCGTACAGCGAGAACACCCCGTTGCCGCCGCCGTGGTACCCCCAGCCGGGGCCGCCGCCGGGTCCGGCACCGGGCGTCGTCCCGGGCGATCCGCTCGGCGCGATCGCACCGGCCGCACCGCCGGCCGCGTCCGCGCCGGCACCCGCGGCGCCGTCGGGTCCGTTGTTGCCGGCTGAGGCGGGAGGCCGACCGTGAGAAGCATCGCGACATTCGGGCGACGGGCGGTCGCGCTCGGGGCGGCCGCCGTGGTCCTGACCTCGTGCGGCTCGTGGAAGGGCATCGCGAACGTGCCGCTGCCGGGTGGCCCCGGCACCGGTCCCGACCACACGACGATCTACGTGCAGATGCCGGACACGTTGGCGCTCAACGTGAACAGCCGGGTGCGGGTCTCCGACGTCTACGTCGGACGGGTCCGCTCCATCGAGCTGAAGAACTGGGTCGCGACGCTGACGCTGGATCTGGACAAGTCCGTCCAGTTGCCGGTCAACACGCTGGCCAAGATCGGCCAGACCAGCCTGCTGGGCTCCCAGCACGTCCAGCTCGACCCGCCGCCGGACCCGTCACCGCAGAAGCTGAAGACCGGCGACACCATCCCGCTGAAGAACGCCTCGGCGTTCCCCACCACGGAGCGGGTGCTGGCCAGCATCGCCTCGATCCTGACCGGTGGTGGGGTGTCGAACCTGGAGACCATCCAGTCCGAGATCTTCAACGTCCTCAACGGCCGGTCCGACCAGATCCGCGATTTCCTGGGCAAGCTGGACACGTTCACCAACGAGCTGAACCAGCAGCGCGACGACATCACCCGGGCGATCGACTCGACCAACCGGCTGCTGTCGATCGTCGAGCAGCGCAACGACACGCTCGATCAGGTGCTGACCGAGTTCCCGCCGCTGATCAAGCATTTCGCCGACACCCGCGATCTGTTCGCCGACGCCGTGCAGGCGCTGGGCCGGATCAGCAACGCGGCCGACGATGCGCTCTCGCCCGCCAGCGGGGACCTCAACACCAACCTGCAGAACCTGCAGCGGCCCCTGCGCGAACTCGGCAAGGCCGGGCCGTACACGCTCGGGGCGCTCAAGCTGCTGTTCACCGCGCCGTTCAGCATCGAGAACGTACCGAAGGTGGTGCGCGGTGACTACATCAACGTCTCGCTGCTGGTGGACCTGACGCTGTCGGCCATCGACAACGGCTTCCTGAGCGGCACCGGTGTCTCGGGCATGCTGCGGGCACTGGAACAGTCGTGGGGCCGCGACCCGAACACGATGATCCCGGATGTGCGGTTCACACCGAACCCGCACGACGTGCCGGGTGGACCGCTGGTGGAAAGGGGTGAGTGAGCGATGTTGACCCGGTTCATCAAGATCCAGCTGATCATCTTCACGATCCTCACCGTCGCCGCGGTCGCGGTGCTGGGGCTGTACTACCTGCGGCTGCCGAGCCTGGCCGGCGTCGGGCAGTACACGC
The DNA here is from genome assembly GCF_001044235.1 of Mycolicibacterium chlorophenolicum. Classification (GTDB taxonomy): domain Bacteria; phylum Actinomycetota; class Actinomycetes; order Mycobacteriales; family Mycobacteriaceae; genus Mycobacterium; species Mycobacterium chlorophenolicum. Next base: position 736,128 of record NZ_JYNL01000064.1, read on the forward strand.
TGTACGCGCAGCTGCCCCGCTCGGGCGGGCTGTACGCCACCGGCAACGTGACCTACCGCGGCACCCAGATCGGCAAGGTCACCGAGGTCGAGCCGACCGAGAACGGCGCGCGGGCCACGATGAGCATCAGCAACGACTACAAGATCCCGGTCGACGTGACCGCCGAGGTGCATTCGGTCTCGGCGATCGGCGAGCAGTACCTCGACCTGGTGCCCGCCGCCGACACCAAGCAGTACCTCAGCCCCGGCCAGACGATCACCAAGAGCACGGTGCCCGCCGAGGTGGGTCCCGCGCTCGATGCGGCCAACCGCGGACTGGCGGTGCTGCCGAGGGAGAAGATCGACTCGTTGCTGACCGAGACCTCCGCGGCGGTCGGCGGGCTGGGCCCGTCGCTGCAGCGGCTCGTCGAATCGACCACCAACCTGGCCGAGGGATTCCGCGACAACCTGCCGCAGGTCAATGACATCATCACGAACGCGGCGCCGATCCTCGACAGCCAGGTGCAGTCCGGGGATGCGATCGGCCAGTGGTCGCGCAACCTGAACATCATCGCCGGGCAGACCGCGGAGCAGGACTCCGCGCTGCGTAGCGGCCTGCAGCAGGCCGCGCCGACGCTGGATCAGGTGTCGACGGTGTTCAACGACGTCCGCGACTCGCTGCCGCAGACGCTGGCGAATCTGTCCGTGGTGATCGACATGCTCAAGCGCTACAACAAGGGCCTCGAGCAGGCGCTGGTGATCCTGCCGCAGGGCGCGGCGCTGTCCCAGGCGGGCACGATCTTCGAGAACGAGGGTCTGCTGCACTTCGGCCTGTCGATCAACCTGCCGCCACCGTGCCTGACGGGCTTCCTGCCCGCTTCGGAGTGGCGATCGCCGGCCGACACCAGCATGGCGCCGCTGCCGTCGGGCACCTACTGCAAGATCCCGAAGGATTTCCAGGGCAACGCGGTGCGCGGTGCGCGCAACTATCCGTGCGCCGATGTGCCGGGCAAGCGGGCGGCCTCGCCGCGCGAGTGCCGCAGCAACGAGCCCTACGTCCCGCTGGGCACCAACCCCTGGTACGGCGATCCCAACCAGATCCTGTCCTGCCCGGCGCCCGGCGCCCGCTGTGACCAGGGCGTCGACCCGGGCCGGGTGATCCCCGCGCCGTCGGTGAACAACGGGACCAACCCGTTGCCCGCCGACAGGTTGCCGCCCGTACAGACCACCGCGCCGGTCAGCGATCCGATCAGCCAACCGGGCTCGGGTACGGTCAGCTGCAGCGGTCAACAGCCCAACCCGTGCATCTACACTCCCGCACAGGGGCCGCCCGGCTCCACCGCGGCGTACAGCCCGCAGAGCGGTGAAGTGGTAGGGCCCGACGGTGTGCGCTACAACGTCAAGAATTCGACGAACCCAGGAGACGACGGATGGAAGGAGATGCTGGCACCAGCCGGCTGAACCCCCCCATCGACACTGACGACCCAACCGGCGGGCAGGAGTCCGAGGCGCCGGGGATCGACACCGGCGGCCTCGAGGAGTCCGAGGCGCCGGACACCACGTCCGTCGAAGAACCGACCGATCCGCGCCGGCCGTCCCGACTGGGCACCGGCTGGGTCGCCGCGATCACGCTGCTGCTGGTCCTGCTCACCGCGGGCGCGGTGGCCGGCGGGTACTTCGCGCTCCGGGCCAACGAGCGGGGTGCCGCGATCACGCGCAGTGACGAGGCGGCACTCGCGGCCGCCAAGGAGTGTGTGGCGGCCACCCAGGCTCCCGACACCGCCGCGATGACCGCCGCGCAGTCCAAGATCCTGGACTGCTCGACCGGCGACTTCGGCGTGCAGGCCGGGCTGTTCAGCAGCGTGGTCGCCGAGGCGTACCAGGCGGCCAACGCCCGGGTCGCGGTCGACGATCTGCGCGCCGCGGTCGAACGGCACAACGACGACGGGTCGATCAACGTGCTGGTCGCGGTGCGCGTGAAGATCACCAACTCCGAGGCGGCCGACCAGCAGGTCGGATACCGGCTGCGCGCCACCATGGCCTTCGACGAGGGCCGCTACCGGATCGCCAAGCTGGACCAGGTCACGTCGTGACGGTCGTCCTCCCGATCTCGGCGTCACGCGCCGACGACGCCGCGCCGGATCCGACGCCGGCGTCCTGGGCGGCGCGGGCGGGCGCGCTCGTGGTCGACATCGTGCCCGGGGTCGCGGTCGTCGCGACGATGGCGCTGCTGGCGCTGGCGTCGCCCGCCGACGGCTGGGCGCGCTGGGTGTTCACCGGGGCGGGGGCGGCGGCACTGTTCGCGATGGCGCTGAACCGGTTGGTGGCGCCCGCCGCGACCGGGTGGACGCTGGGCCGGGCCTTGTTCGGCATCGCGGTGCGTGACCGCAGCGGCGCGCCCGTCGGCATCGGCCGGTTGGCGCTGCGCGAACTGGCGCACCTGGCCGACACGCTGGCGGTGTTCGTCGGATGGCTGTGGCCGCTGTGGGACGCCAGGCGCCGCACCTTCGCCGACCTGCTGGCCCGCACCGAGGTGTTGCGCGTCGAGCGGCCCCGTCGGGACATGCGACGGCTGGTGGCCGTGTTCCTGCTCGCGGTCGCGCTGCTGTGCGCCGCGGCCGCCGGCCTGGGATATCTGACGGTGTACCGGCATGAGCGCGCGGTCGACGCGGCGCGGGCCCAGATCGCCGAGCAGGGCCCGCGGATCGTCGAGCAGATGCTCAGCTACGGCGCCGACACGATGCCGGCCGATTTCGCCCGCGCTCAGGGGTTGACCACCGACGGCTACCGCCCGCAGTTGGTCGCCCAGCAGCAGGCGGCTCAGAAGGCGGGCGTGAAGTCCAACGAGTACTGGGCGGTGAGCAGCGCGGTGCTGACGAACCCGCCGGTGACGCCGGATCAGGTGTCGATGCTGATGGCGATGCAGGGGCAGCGCGGCGACGATCCCAAGGACCTGAAGTTCATCACCGCGACGGTGCGGGTGGACTTCGACCGGTCGGCCGACGGACAGTGGCGGGTCGCCAACCTGACCGTGCTGAAGAAGCCGCAGATGAATCAGGCGCAGCAGTGAGCCCGCGCCGCAAGGTCGACGACACCACGGCCGACTACTTCACCCGCACCCCGCGTCCGCCGCGCCGGTGGGGGCTGACCGTCGTGTCGGTGGTCGCGGCGCTCGTCGTGGCGGCGGCGCTGACGGCCAGCACGTTCATGCTCGTCCGCCACGAGTCGGACCGTCGGCAGGCGCTCACCGAGGCGGCGGCACTGGGTTACGCCCGCGAGTTCATGACGACCTACACCAGCCTGGATCCGTTCAACGCCAACGCCTACACCGACCGGATCGCCGCGCAGGCCACCGGCGAGTTCGCGAAGAACTTCAAGGAGAAGCAGAACGCGATCCTGCTCCAGGTCGCCCAGGCCGAGCCCACGACCGGTGACGTGCTGGAGGCCGGGGTGCAGCGGTGGAACGACGACGGCAGCGCCGACGTCCTGATCGCGACGAAGGTGACCTCGAAGTCGCCGGACGGCAAGACGACGATCGAGAGTGGGAGTCGCTGGATCGCCACGACGATCAAGGAAGGACAGCAGTGGAAGATCAGCAACCTGGTTCAGGTGATCTGACCACCGACGACGAGGCCGTCACCTCGACCGGCGACACCCTCGAGGGAACCCCGCAGCGTCGCCGCCGGTTCTTCCGGCGCCGGACCGTGTCCGCACCCCCGGAGGCCACCGACACCGCCGCGGACGCCGCCGCGGCGTCCGAGCCGCCCGCCGAGGACCAGCCCAAGACGCCTGTCGGGAAAGCGGCCCGCGCCGCTCGCACCACGCCCTCGCCGGAGGAGCCGGCCGACATCGGAAGCGACACCGACACCGAGACCGACCCTGGGGCCGAGACCGACCCACCCGCCGAGGTCGTCCTGGTGCCGCATCGGCCCGCGGGCGCACGGACGATCGGCGTCGCGGTGGCCGCCTCGGTGCTGTTCGTCGGCGGCGGCGCCTTCGCCGGCGCGATGGTGCAGCCGTACCTGGCCCAGCGTGCGCTGAACGCCACCAAGATCGACATCGCCCGCACGGCGACGGCCGCGATCACCGCGCTGTGGACCTACACCCCCGACGACATGCCCACGCTCGCCGACCGGGCGTCGAAGTTCCTCTCCGGCGACTTCGCGGGCGAGTACCGGAAGTACATCGACGCGATCGTCGAACCCAACAAGCAGGCGCAGGTCACCAACACCACCGAGGTGGTCGGCGCCGCGGTGGAGAGCGTGTCGCCGGCCGGCACCCCGACCGAGGCGACCGCGCTGGTGTACACGAACTCCGTCGCGACCAGCCCGGTCACCAAGAACATCCCGTCGCTGCGGTACCTGTCCTACCGGTTGACCATGACACGCCACGACGGCGACTGGCTGATCACCCGGATGTCGACCATCACCTCGTTCGACCTCACCCCCAAGCTGTAGAACCGGCCCGACGGTGCCGCCGCCCCCTTCGCCGGTGTCGCACCGGCTGACGCTGACCGCGCTGCTGCTGCTCACCTTCACGACGGGGCTTATCGACGCGGTCAGCGTGCTGGTACTCGGGCATGTGTTCGTCGCGAACATGACCGGCAACGTGATCTTCCTGGGGTTCTGGTTCGTCCCGCACTCCGGCGTCGACCTGACCGCGGCGATCGTGGCGTTCGCGGGTTTCGTGGCGGGCACCATCATGGGCGGCCGGCTGTCGCGGCACCTGGACAGCCACGTGCGGCGCTGGCTGGTCACCGCACTCGGCACCGAGGCGCTGCTGCTGGCGGTGCTCGCGGTGCTCGCCGGCACCGGGGTGCTGGACTATCACGACAACCGCAAGCTCATCCTGATCGCCGGGCTGGCGGTGGCGTTCGGCGCGCAGAACGCGACGGCCCGTCAGTTCGGCATCCAGGAGTTGTCGACCACGGTGCTGACGTCGACGATCGTCGGGATCGGTTTCGACAGCCGGCTGGCCGGCGGGACCGGTGACCGGGAGAAGCTGCGCTACGGCGTGGTGGCGACGATGTGCCTCGGCGCGGGGGTCGGTGCGACGCTGACGCGGTTCACCGTCGCGCCGATCATCGGGCTGGCGGCGCTGATCGTCACCGCGAGCGCGGCGATCTTCTGGTTCGGTGAGCAGGGCTGACGTGTTCCACGTGAAACGCGACGCCCGGGCGCCGGCGGGCTTCTTCGCGTGCGAGGCGGCGGGGCTGCGCTGGCTGGCGGCCGCCGACGGGGGAGTGCCGTGCGCTCGGGTGGTCGCGATGGACGAGCAGTCGCTGACGTTGGAGCGGTTGACGACGGCCGCGCCGACCGAGCGTGCCGCGGTGGCGTTCGGTGCAGGCCTGGCCCGCACACACGCCGCGGGTGCCGACGGATTCGGCGCGCCCCCGCAGGGCTGGACGGCACCGGACGGATTCTTCGGCCCGCTGGACCGGCCGCTGCCGATGAGCTACAGCCGGGAGGCGTCCTGGGGCCGGTTCTACGCCACCCACCGGCTCAGACCGATGGCCGAGCGCGCCGCGCCGCGTCTGGACGCCGCCGCCCGGGACGCCGTGCAGGCCGTCGTGTCCCGTTGTCTGGCAGGCGATTTCGATGACCCGACCGAAGAACCGAGCCGGTTGCACGGCGACCTGTGGAGCGGCAACGTGATGTGGACGCCCGGCGGGGTGGTGCTGATCGATCCGGCCGCCCACGGCGGACACCGCGAGAGCGATCTGGCGATGCTCGCGCTGTTCGGCTGCCCGCACCTCGACGCCGTGCTGGATGGCTACCAGAGCGTGCGGCCGCTGGCCGACGGCTGGCGGGGCCGCGTCGGCCTGCACCAGCTCTACCCGCTGCTGGCGCACGTCGTGCTCTTCGGCGCGGGCTATGCCGCCCCGACGGAGGCGGCGGCGCGCAGCGCGCTTTAGTTGAACGCGAGCCACGCGGGCTGCGCCCGCTCGTGCGAATCGCACAGCACCGCCATCGTGTCGCAGGAACCCTGCGGGGAGCCGGCGCCGGCCCACATGCCGCCGGTGTCGCGACGCAGCACGATCGCCGAGGATCCGCCGCCGTCGAGCAGGACGGCGGTGTCGCTGCCCAGGCCGCGGAACAGGTCCTGGATCTGGTCGGGGGTGTAGCTGCCGCCGGAGAAGACGTACATCTCGTCGCGGTCGCGCACGTAGGCGATCGCGGTGCGGGCCGCACTCGGCCCGGGATCGTTCATCTGGCCGGTGTCGCCGGGGGCCAGCAGTCCGAGGCCGGCCACCGCGACGAAGCGGGTGCCCTTGTCCAGCAGACCCGCGATCACCGGGGAGGCGGCGTCGAAGTCGTCCTCGCTGCGGGGCGGGACGACGAACGGCGCGCCCTGCACCGGCAGGATCATCGTCGACAGCGCCATCCAGTTCTCGTTGCCGCCCGAGAGCCCCTGCTTGCCCGCGTAGGCCAGCGTGCCGGTGACCGCCGCGTTGGTGCGGCCGAGGTTGCGGGTGTTGTCGACGTAGGCGCCCAGCGGCGAGCTGCACCCGGTCGACTTCCACGAGCCGCCCTGCTGCCCGCGCACGTCGAAGAAGTTGGCGTTGATCGCGATCGTCGGCTGCCCGAGCACCTGCCACGCCTGCAGCGGCGAGTAGGTCTCCGAGGCCTGCAGCAACCCCTCGGCGGTCCGTGCCCGCGGATCGCGCTCGCAGCGTGCCTGGAAGCCGGTGTGCGAATCGGCGAGCAGCCGCGGGGCCAGCCGAGTGGACGCCGCCTTGATGATCATCAGCCGGCCGCCGTTGGTCATCTCGTACCAGCGACCTGCGGCGTCGAGCATCGGCGCGGGGAATCCGCCGCCGAAGTTGTAGACCAGATACGAGCCCTTGGTGTTGGCGATCGCGCCGGCGAGCAGCTCGCGGGCGCTCGCGGCGGTGGCGGGCGCTGCCATCACCCCGGCGGCCACCAGCGCGGACACCACCGCGGCGGCAACGCCGGACACCACGCGGCGAATGTTTGCGACAGGAGTCGGCACCAGCGGCTCCTCTCGAAGGTGGGTCGACGAACCCGGTCGTCATGACAGCATTGATCCCAGTAGTCACACTGTCAACTTTCGTCACAGCAACATCACAGGACGGTTCCGGGCGGGTCGCCGAGGTGTTTGCTGAGAATCGGGTAGACCAGGAACATGCCCACCGTGTCCCGCACCTTCACCGTCAGTCCGCCGCCCACGGTCGTCCTCGACTACCTCAAGGATTTCGCGCACTCCGAGCAGTGGGATCCGGGCACGCAGCACTGCGAACGCATCGATAGCGGTCCGGTCGCCGAGGGCGCCTACTGGCACAACGTCTCGAGGATCCTGGGCCGCACCGCGGAGCTGACCTACACGCTCGACGAACTCAGCGACCACAGGGTGGTGTTCGTCGGCGAGAGCAGCTCGGCCACGTCTGTCGACACCATCACGATCGAGCCGGACGGCGCCGGGTCGGTGATCACCTACGAGTCCGAACGGCAGATGCACGGCGCCGCACGGCTGCTCAATCCGGTGATGAAGTTGGCGGTCGACAGGCTCGCCGGCGACACCGAGCGGCAGTTGACCGCCGTGCTCAACGACCTGGCCGACCAGCGGGATCAGGCCGGCGGCGCCAGACGGTAGATCGCGTCGGCGGCGTCGTCGGTGACGTAGACCGCGCCGTCGGGTCCGGCCACCGCTGCCACCGGGCGGCCCCAGCGCGATCCGTCGTCGGCCTGGAAGCCGCCGACGAGCGTCTGCTGGTCGCCGAGAGTCCCGTCGCGCCACCGGAAGAACGACACCTCGGGTTCGCGGGGTGGGGTGGCGTTCCACGAGCCGTGCACCCCGACCAGCGCACCCTGCGCAAACGGCTCGGGGAGCACGCCGGTGGTGAAGCTCAAGCCCAGGGGCGCCGAGTGGGCGCCGAAGCTCTGTTCGATCGGCGGCAGCGCCGCACAGTCCATCCGGCTGCCATCGGCGTTGGTCTGGACATCGCGGACCAGCGGCAGGTTCGCCGGGCCGCCATCGGGATTGCAGTACGGCCAGCCCAGTTCGCGTCCCGGCGACAGGCGCGCCAGCTGTTCGCGCGGATGCTCGCTGACGTAGGACGGATCCACCTCGCCGGTGCGCGGATCGGCGATGTTGTCGCGGCCGTTGTTGGCCGTCCACAGCGCGCCGTCGGGGGCGACCGCCAGGCCGGTGCCGTTGCGGACGCCGGTCGCGAACGGCGCCGCGGGCCCGCCCCCGGGGGGCACCCGCATGACCGTCGCCCGCGGTGGGGTCGCGGTGCGGTCCGCGGCCGTGATGTTGCCCGTCGACCCGATCGAGAAGTACACCGCCCCATCGGGTCCGACCGCCACGCTCTTGAGCGCGTGGGCGTAGGCGCCGCGCAGGTCGGGGCTCTTCGCGTCGGGTAATCCGTCCGCTACCACGCGCGGGGTGGTGGCCGTGCCCTCGCGGTAGTCGTACGCGTCGACCCGGTTGCTCTGCGCGACGTAGAGCGTGCTGCCGGCGAAGGCCAACCCGTGCGGCTGGTCCAGGCCGTCGAGCAGCACCGACTCCTCGGCGCCTGCGCCGCGCGGTGTGAACCGCAGCACCGTGCCCGCGCTGGGCACCGACACCAACAGCGTGCCGTCGGGCGCCCAGGTGGCCAGCCGTGGGCGGGGCGTGCGCGCCCACACCGACAGCGTCCAGCCGGCGGGTACCCGCACCTGTCGCGGCTCGTCGAACGGTGCCTGCGCCAGGCCCTGCGGGACCCCGACGGTGACCACGTCGGTGCCGGTGGCCGGTGGCGCCGAGGACGCGGTGGCGCCTGTCGAGGACGTCCGCGGGGACGGTGCCGGTGCGTCGATACACCCCGCCAGCAGGGCTGCGCCGACGAGCAGCGCACCGATTCGGTTATGCCGCAGCAAGTCCGGCATGCATCTCCCAGACGAGGATTTCGGCGGCATCGGTGGCGGTGACGCGCTGACCACCCGACGCGGTGAACCGCACGGCGTCACCTTCGTGCAGCGGTCCGGCGCCTTCGAGGACGACCTCGCCGCGCGGCACGAACAGGTGCAGGTACGGCGCGTCGGGCAGTTCCACGCTCTGCCCCGGCTGCAGCCGGGCGCCGTGCAGCGCCGCGTAGCGGTTGCGGATCGTGATCGCGGCGGCGTCGCTGTGCTCGGGCATGCCGGAGGCGATCGTGACGAGGCCGCCGCGCAGCAGCTCGTCGTCGATCTCGAGCTGCTGGTAGCCCGGCGTGATGCCGGATTCGTCGGGGACCACCCACATCTGGACGAAATGCACGGGCTCACTGTGCGTTTCGTCACCGGTCAGCGTCCACGAGTCGTTCTTCTCGGAGTGCAGGATGCCGCGGCCGGCCGACATCCGCTGCGCCAGTCCCGGGTAGATGACCCCGGAATGGCCGGTGGAGTCCTGGTGCACCAGCGAGCCGCGCAGTACCCACGTGACGATCTCCATGTCGCGGTGCGGGTGGGTGTCAAAGCCGGTGCCGGGCTTGACGATGTCGTCGTTGTTGACGAGCAGCAACCCGTGGTGGGTGTTGTCGGGTTCGTAGTGACCGCCGAACGAGAACGAGTGCTTGGAGTCCAGCCAGGCGATCTTCGTGGCGGCGCGATCCTCGGCGCGCCGGATGTCGACGACGCTGTGGGTGGTGGTCATGCGATCACTCCTCGGGAGTCTTGGCCAGCCTAGGTGGCTGCTCTGCGTCCGACAACATGCATGACACATCATGTATTCCGTACAGTGGGGTGATGGAATGGCTCACGGCCGAGCAGCAGCGCATCTGGCGCGACTACCTGGCGATGACCAGCAGGCTGCACACGGCGATGCACCGTCAGCTCCAGGCCGACTGCGAACTCTCGCTGTCCGATTACGACGTCCTGGTCGCGCTCTCCGAGCGGGGTCCGCTGCGCATCACCGAGCTCGGCGAGCTGATCGGCTGGGAGCAGAGCCGGCTCTCGCACCAGCTGCGCCGGATGCGCGGGCGCGGTCTGGTGGCGCGCGAGGGCGATGACGACGACCGCCGCGCCGCGACGGTGACGATCACCGACGCGGGGCGCTCTGCCCTGGAGACCGCGGCGCCCGGGCACGTCGACCTGGTCCGGTCGGTGGTGTTCGACGGGCTGTCGGCGGCCCAGCAGCGCGCGTTCGGCGCCGCGATCGACACGGTGCTCGACCGCCTCCGGGCAGCCGGCAGGGCCGACGAGACGACTCCGCCGCGGTGAGCTACTCCTCGACCTCCTCGACGAAGGCCCGCAACCGGTCGATGCGCCGGTCCCAGTGCTGCGACAGCGTGGCCAGGTAATCCTGAGCGGCGAGCAGCGACGTGGTCTGCACCGTCCAGATCCGCTCGCGGCCCCGCTTCTCGCTGCGCACCACCCCGGCCGATTCCAGCAGCGCGAGGTGCTTCGCGGCCGCCTGCCGGGTCACCGGGACCGACTGCGTCACCGTTGACGTCGAGCACGGTCCGGTGTCGCACAGCCAGATGACCATCCGCAGCCGGTGGGGATCGCCCAGCGCATCGAACAGCGGCGCCGCTGTCGCCGCGCTCACTGTCGAGGTCACGCCCACTGCGGTGCCGCCACGTACCGCCCGATGAGGCGGAGCTGGGTGGCCCAGCCGCCGCTGTTGTCGGCGAACGCCGCGGCACGACGGGATTCGGGGAGGGCGTCGAAGCCGGACTCCACGATCTCGACGAGCACGCCGTCGTCGGCCTGAGTGAGCGTGAACTCCACCAGGGTGGTCAGGTCCGCGAACTCCGGTTCCGGCAGCGGATTCCACCGGAACGCGAAACGGCGGGGCGGCTCGACCGTGACGACGTGCAGCGGGAACGTCATGCCGGCGAACGACTCCTGGCTCGCGGCGACCTCGTCGTCGACCGCGGTCGGTGTCATCACGCCGGTGACCGTGGTCCCCGCGACGAACGGCCCGTCGACGGTCATCCCGAACCAGATGCCGAACTCCGCGGAATCGCTGATGGCCCGCCACACCCGGTCGAGGGGGGCTCGCAGCAGTGCGCTCTTCTCGATGCGATCAGGCATTTCATGCAACCTCCTGGTTGCCTTTCACGCTAGACCACATCACGGCCAATACGCAACCGTTTGTTTGCCTATCGGGCCGGCTCACAGCGTGGCGGGCAGGCCGAACTTCTCGAACAGCGATTTCTCCATGAACGCCACGACGTGGGCGATGCCCGTGTTGCGGATGTCGAGCACCTGCAGTTGGAACGCCTCGTGCACGCCGGTCTGCGGGTTGCGCATGTACATCGCCGCGGCCGGCTGGCCGTTGGCGGTGGTGCGCAGGTAGAGCATGTCGCCGGGCCCCTCGGCGGGGCAGTGGTTCTTCGACAGCGACACGATGTCGGCCGGGCCGTCGTACCAGCCGTCGAACGGCGGCATCTCCCAGATCGCATCGGCGGTGAACAGCTCGACCAGCCGGTCGATGTCGTAGGTCTCGAACGCCGCGATGAAGCGGTCCAGCATCTCAGCCGTCTCGGGCGAGTCGACGTCGGCCGCCTCGTCGTCACGGGTGGGCGCCACCTCGTCGAGTTGCGCCCGGGCCCGCTGCAGCAGGCTGTTCACCGCGGCGGTCGAGGCGCCGATCGCCGCGGCCACCTCGGCGGCCTTCCACTGCAGCACCTCGCGCAGCACCAGCACCGCGCGCTGCCGCGGCGGCAGGTGCTGCAGGGCCGCGATGAACGCCAGCCGCACCGATTCGCGGGACTCGACGATCACCGACGGGTCGGACGGATCCTCCCGCGGCGCGTCGGGCAGTGGCTCCAGCCAGGTGATCTCGTGGCGCTCGTGGAGCTCACCGAGGGGGTCGGACGACGGCTGCCCCAGCCCGCTGGGCAGTGGGCGCTTGTTGCGGCCCTCCAGTGCGGTCAGGCAGGTGTTCGTCGCGATCCGGTACAGCCACGTGCGCACCGAGGACTTGCCTTCGAAGCCGCCGTAGGACTTCCACGCCCGCAGATACGTTTCCTGGACCAGGTCCTCCGCATCGTGCAGGGAACCGGTCATCCGGTAGCAGTGCGCGAGCAGTTCCCGCCGATACCGCTGGGCGTCGGCGAGAAAGGCGTCCTCGGCGCTGCTGCCATCGACAGCCAACACGGTCACGTATCGCAGCCTACGCAGCAGCACCGACAGGGTCAGCCCCCTCGAGCGCGATGAGACCTCGGTGTCGGCAGACTCGCCCGCTAGTCTGCCGGTCATGGCCGTGACGCGAACCGAACGCAGCTTCGACGGAGTCGGCGGCGTGCGCATCGTCTACGACACCTGGACGCCGGATCAGCCGCCGCGCGGGGTCGTGGTGCTGGCCCACGGATACGCCGAGCACGCCCGCCGCTACGACCATGTGGTGGCCCGGTTCGCCGACGCCGGCCTGCTCACCTACGCCCTCGATCACCGCGGCCACGGCAGGTCCGGCGGCAAGCGCGTCTACCTGCGCGAGATGGCCGAGTTCACCGCCGACTTCCACACCCTGGTCGGCATCGCCGCCGACGAGCACCCCGATCGCCCCCGCATCGTGCTCGGGCACAGCATGGGCGGCGGCATCGTGTTCAGCTACGGCGTGGAGCACCCCGGCGACTACACCGCGATGGTGCTGTCCGGGCCCGCCGTCGACGCGAACGAGTCGGTGTCGCCCGTGAAGCTGCGGGCCGCCAAGGTGCTGGGCCGGATCGCCCCCGGGTTACCTGTGGAGAACCTGCCGGCCGACGCGGTCTCCCGGGATCCGCGGGTGGTGTCCGCCTACGAGGCCGATCCGCTCGTCTACCACGGCAAGATGCCCGCCGGCATCGGCCGCGCGCTGATCGGGGTCGGCGAGACCATGCCGAAGCGCGCCGCGGCGATCACCGCGCCGCTGCTGGTGGTGCACGGCGAGGCCGACCGGCTGATCCCCGTCCACGGCAGCAGGCGTCTGCTCGAGTGCGTCGGCACCACCGACGCCCACCTCAAGGTGTATCCCGGCCTCTACCACGAGGTCTTCAACGAGCCGGAGCAGGCGCTGGTGCTCGACGACGTGACGTCGTGGATCGAGTCGAAGCTGTGAGACGCGTCCTGGCGATGCTGCTCGGGCTGGCGGTGCTGCTCGTGGCCGGCTGCTCGTCGAACGCGCCGACGTCCGCGCCGGCGTGGGTCGACGAGGAGGTGTCGTTCACCGCCGACGGGCTGACCCTCTACGGCACCTACCGGCACCGCGACACCGACGACCGCGGTCCGGCCGCGCTGCTGATCTCCGAGAGCGGCAACACCGACCGCAACGGCGACAACCAGGTCGCAGGCCCCATCGGCAACATGCGCCAGCTCGCCGAGCTGCTGTCGGAGCGGGGCGTGGCGACGCTGCGCTACGACAAGGTCGGCACGGGCAAGACGGGTATCGGCCCGTACGCCGCCCGGCCCGGCGACGTCGTCAGCGGCGTCTACACCGCGGGCGCCGGGGCCGCCCTGCGCTTCCTGGCGGGCCGGCCCGGCACCGATCCGGACCGGGTGTCGATCTACGCGCTGGGGGAGGGCACCATCCACGCGCTGACGCTGGCCGGTGACGCCGCCCCCGACGCCCCGAAGGTCCACTCGCTGGGCCTGTTCCAGCCGCTCCCGGGCCGGTACCTCGACATCATCACCGACCGGGTGAAGGCCGACGGCAAGCCCGAGACGGTCGCCGCCTGGACCGCGGCTGTCCAGCAGATCCGCACCCAGGGCACGGTGCCCGACAAACTCCCCGACGGGCTGAACGCGATCGTCAACCCCGGCAACCTGAAGGCGGTCATCGACGCCGACCGGATCGACCCGCTGGCGCTGGCCGCGAAGGTGCCCGCGGGCACCCCGGTGCTGCTCACCTGCTCGGACGCCGACAACCAGGCCCGCTGCCAGAACGTGCGGCCGCTGGTCGACGCGCTGAGCCGGACCGCGCTGACCGTCGTCGAACTCAAGGGCGTCAACCACGTGCTGCGCGACGACCCGACCGACAGCATCGCCAACTACTCCAAGAAGGATCCGCTGTCCCCGCAGCTGGTGTCCGCGCTGGACGCGTTCGCCGCGAAGTGACCGACCGGCTGTGGATGAATTCGGTTGTGGGGATGAGCAATACTGGTCGGCGATGACATGTCTGCGGCCCGTCCTAGGTTTTCGGGCATGAGCACTGACGAGAAGATGTTGGCCCGCATCGCCGCGCTGCTGCGCCAGGCCGAGGGCACCGACAACGAACACGAGGCCGAGGCGTTCATGGCGGCCGCGCAGCGGTTGGCCACCGCGACGTCGATCGACCTGGCGGTCGCGCGGTCGCACAGCCAGACGCGGACCGCCGCGCAGGCGCCGGTGCAGCGCACCATCACCATCGGCGAGCCCGGCGCTCGCGGGCTGCGCACCTACGTGCAGCTGTTCGTGGTGATCGCCGCCGCCAACGACGTGAAATGCGACATCGCGTCGAACTCGACGTTCGTCTACGCCTACGGCTTCGCCGAGGACATCGACGCCACCCACGCGCTGTACACCAGCCTGGTGCTGCAGATGGTGCGCGCGTCGAAGGACTACATCGCCTCCGGCGCGCACCGGCCGACACCCACCATCACCGCGCGCATCAACTTCCAGCTCGCCTTCGGGGCGCGGGTCGGGCAGCGGCTGGCCGAGGCGCGCGAGCAGGCCCAGCAGGAGGCGACGAGAGGTCCGGCGAGTGATCCGGGCACCGCAATCGCGTTGCGCAACAAGGACCTCGAGCTCAAGGACTACTACCGGCAGACGTCGCGGGCGCGGGGCACGTGGCGGGCCACCAGCGCGACGGCGGGTTACTCCTCGGCGGCGCGCAGGGCCGGTGACCGCGCCGGGCGGCGGGCCCGGCTGGGCGGCGAGACGGAGCTGGCGGGGGCACGCCCGGCACTGGAGAGATGACCCGGGACGCGCAGCGCGCGAAAGTGTATGCCGCAGAAGGCTTCGTCCGGACGATGTTCGACCGGGCAGCCGAGCGCAACAACCGGGTCGTCGAGTTCTTCGGCACGCAGCTGACGCTGCCGCCGGAGGCGCGTTTCGCCTCGGCGGACTCCGTGCAGGCCTATGTCGACGACGTGCTGGCGCTGCCCGCCGTCACCGCGACCTGGCCGGGCCGAGGGCCGCTGCGGGTTCGGCCGCGCCGCGGGGCGACCGCCGCGCACTACGAACGCGCCGGCGACGGGGCGACGATCGCCGTGCCGGAGGGCCGCGCGATGTGGGCGCTGCGGGAGCTGGTGGTGCTGCACGAGATCGCCCACCACCTGTGCGACGCCGATCCGCCGCACGGACCGGAGTTCGTCGCGACGCTGCGTGAGCTCGCCGCCGCGGTGATGGGTCCCGAAGTTGCCCACGTCCTGCGGGTCGTGTGCGCGAACGAGGGCGTGATCGGCTGAGCCACGCGCGGTACGGTCGCTGATGTGACCGAGCCCGACTGGGTGTCCCTCGACGAGATGTTCACCGACCTGCTGCACACCGAGGACGATGCGCTGCGCGCGGCCCGCGACGCCGGATCCGCGGCGGGGATGCCCGCCATCGAGGTCTCGGCGCAGCACGCCAAACTGCTGTCGCTGTGGGTGCGGGTCGCCAAGGCGCGCCGGGTCCTCGAGATCGGCACTCTGGCCGGCTACTCCACGATCGCGCTGGCCCGGGCCGTCGGGTCCGACGGCTCGGTGATCAGCCTCGAATTCGAGCCGGCGCACGCCGAGGTGGCGCGCGCCAACCTGGAGCGGGCGGGCGTGGCCGACCGTGTCGAGATCATCGTCGGCGCCGCGCTGGACACGCTGCCCACACTGGCCGACCGGGCACCGTTCGACCTGGTGTTCATCGACGCCGACAAGGAGAACAACGTCGCCTACGTCGAGTGGGCCATCACCCTCGGCGCCCCCGGAACCGTGATCATCGTCGACAACATCGCACGCTTCGGGCGCGTACTGCATCCCCGGCCCGACGATCGGCAGGCGCAGGCCGTGCGCGACATGCTCGCGATGATGGGCGCCCATCCACGCCTGGACACCGCCGCGATCCAGACCGTCGGCACCAAGGGATGGGACGGCTTCGCGGTCGCGGTGGTCGGTTAACGCCAGGCCGCGCGGTCCACGACGGTGCCGCGGTGCATCACCCGGTCGCCGACCACGCCGTCGTGGTCGGCTTTGTGCATGACGCAGCGGTTGTCCCAGATCACCACGTCGTCGGGCTGCCACTGGTGCCGAAAGACGTTGTCCGGCCGGGTCGAATGCGTCAGCAGCTCGTCGATCAACTCCGCCGCGGCCTCCGGTGCCATCCCGCTGACCTCCCGGCAGCGCTGCCGGGTCGACAGGTACAGCGCCGTTCGCCCGGACAGCGGATGCCGCAGCACCAGGGGATGCTGTGCCGAGGTCTCGGCGCCCTCGTCGAGGTCGAGCCCGGTGACGACGTGGGTGACGACGCGCTGGCGGATGCGGGCCTGCACGTCCCGCGGCAGCGTGTCGTACGCGTTGAACTGGTTGGTGAACAGCGTGTGCCCGCCGCACTCGGGCACCGTCACGGCGCGCAGCGCGGTGTAGGCCGGCGGGCAGCGCAGATAGCTGGTGTCGACGTGGAACGACGAGCGCGGCGCCCGGGTCCGGCCCACGTTGGTGATGACGTTGAGCAGCGGGGCATGCGGGACCGGGGTCTCCCCGGTGGTGAACACCAGCTCGCCGAAGCTCTGCAGGAACCGCACGAAATCTTCGTCGTCGACGCGCTGGCCGGGCAGCACGAGCACCCCGTGCACCGCGAGCAGCGCGCGCAGGTGCGCGACGACCGTCGGGTCCAGTGGGCCCACCCGGACCCCGCGCACCTGGGCGCCGATCGGGTGTCGGGTGGTGATCTCGATCGTCATGCCGCCTCGATGCGCGCCTCATGGCACAGGGTGTCGAACAATGCCGGGAGCGAATATCCGTGCGCGGCAGCCATTTTCACGATCACGCTGGACGGGGCGAACGAGCAGTACGGCCCGGCCTCCAGGAACCACGGCACCCCGTCGGGATCGATGCGGAAGTCGAAGAGCCCGTAGTGCCGGCAGCCCAGCGCCCGGAAGCAGGCCCGCGCCGCACGCCACACCGGTTCGACCACCGGGTCGTCGTCAGAGACGATCCACGCGCGTCCCGCGTCGCCGGCCACCAGGCGCAGATCCCCGCCGCCGGAGCGGCCGAGCTTGTCCGCGGGCAGCCGGATCGGGGCGTCGAGCGCGTACTCCTCCAACGGCAGGCACACGAGCCCGCCGTCGACTTCCAGGACGCCGCAGCGTACTTCGCGTCCGAGCGGCACATACGTCTCGACCACCACGTCCGCCGAGTACGACCTGGCGCTGCCCACCGCGGCGCCCAACGCCGCGCGGTCGGTGACCAGCGACACCCCCATCGAGTTGTCCGAACGCGCGGGTTTCACCACGACGGGCAGCGGCAGGTCCACCTCGTCGGCGCGCGTCACGACCCGGCCCGCCGGCACCGCGACACCGTGGGCGGCGACCAGCGCACGGGCGACCGCCTTGTCCGCGGTGTTGGCCATCACCGTGGCGGTGTTCCCGAGGAAGGGCAGCCCCAGAACGTCGAGCAGTGCCCGATACGATGTCATCCCGGGGTGGCAGAACATCTGCGGCAGAACGACATCCACGCGCATCTCGGCGAGCCGGGAGATGCCCGTCGCGGCCGGCAGCGGTTCGGCCGCGGCCAGGCTCTCCGCGTCGAGGCCGTCGGGAAACTGCCAGGTGCCGCCGGGTGCGACGTAGGCGAACCCGACCCGGTGCTGCTCGACCAGCGCCGCCGCGCTGGCGCGCGCGTACAGCCGCGACAGCTCCGCGTGGAACTCGTCGACCGGAGACCCGACGAGCTGAATGACGTTGCGCCCCAAGTCAGTCACCGCCCGATTCGACGAGCTTGCCGATGTTGAAGTCGATGCGCCGCCACCCGCGCCGGCGTCGCAGGTTGTCGACGAGCAGGGCCGGGATCTGCAGGTGGTACACCCCGAGATAGGGCAGCGGGTCCCACCCCGCGAAGATCGCGTCCCGGCCCTCGGCGATCACCCGCAGTCGCCGCAGCCGGTCGGGTCCACGCAGCAGGCGCCACAGCTCGTGGTAGATCCAGTACGTCGGGGTCGAACCCGGCAGCGGGGTGATCGCGGTGGCCCGGTCCTCCAGGTACGCCTGCGCCACGTCGGGGTGGTCGTGGAACATCGTGATCGCGCTGTGGGTGCGGGGATTGCACTCGATCGCGTACACGCGTCCGTCGGCCGCCTCGATGAAGTCGAACGAGACCTGACCGGTGAGCCCGAGTGCCGCGGCGAAGCGGGTGACCCACGCCCGGATCGCCGGCCGGTCGACGAACCGGTAATTCAGTTGCACCGCTGAGGATTCACAGCAGCCGTACACGGTGACGGCGCCGTCGCGCACGGTGGAGTGCGTGCAGTACTCCTGGCCGTCGACGTATTCCTGCAGCAGCCACGGGTCGCCGGGCGAGATCTCGAGGCTGTGCGCGAACGCCGCGTTGTGTTCGGGGGTGTCGCGGTGCAGACGCGTCAGATCGGTGCGGCCGACCGGGTTGTAGGACAGCCTCTTGAGGATGTAGGAGCGGCCCGGGGCGAAGTCGAAGCGCTCGATGTCGCGGGGGTCGGTGACGAGCACGGACTCCGGCACCGTCAGGCCGATCGAGGTGGCCAGCCTGCTGAAGTCGCGCTTGTCGTCGAGCGTCGCGATGAGCGCCGCCGAGCCGTGCAGGATCTCGCAGTGCCCGCCCACCAGATCCCGGACGGCTGCTTCGGGCACGCTGGCCGCCGGGCTGGACACCGGCACGAAGACGTCCACCTCCTCGGCGGCGATGATGTCCGCCAGGGCCTGGGCGTAGTGCGGATCCGACGCCTCGGGCGTGCAGTGGAACGCCGACACCGCGCGGGAGAAGCGGTGACCGGTCCAGCGGTACTTGGCCGACTCGGCGAGCACCACCCGGTGCCCGGCCAGATGGAACGCGCGGGCCAGGTGCAGCGCCTTGGTCATCTTGCCGCCGCTGACGAGCACCGTCCGCGGCCGGGTGGCGGCGCGGACGGCGGGACGCGGCGCGCGCCGCAGCAGCGCCAGCCCGGTCACGGCGAGGTCGACGGGCAGCGTCGCGGTCAGGGCGGCGAGGACGGCGAGGGTGCGGGCGGCGTCGGGAGGACGCCGCACCGCACCCGCCGGGGCGGCCCGGTCTGTGGTTTCCGCGGTGAGGGTCATCGCGGGAGCGGACGGATCAGGGTCAGCCCGTCGCGGACGGGGATGAGCACCTGTTCGGTCCGCGGGTCGTCGGCCAGGGCGCGGTTGAATGCCGCGATGGCCCTGCCGTTCTCGGTGACGGCGTCACCGGCAGTCCACGGCTGGCCCTGCATCAGCGTGTTGTCCACGGCGATCACCGCACCGGGCGCCAGCAGGGTCGAGTCGAGCAGCAGGTCGAGGTAGCCCTGGTAGCCGCTCTTGTCGGCGTCGACGAACACGATGTCGAACGGGGGCTCCCCGCCGTCGGCGAGCCGGCGCAGCGTCTCCAGTGCGGGACCCTGCTCGATCCGGATCCGGTCCCCGATGCCGGAGCTGTCGAACGCGGCCCGGGCGATCTCGGCGGCGCCGGCATCGATCTCGCACGCGACCACGACGCCGTGCGCGGGCAGCGCCTCGGCCATGGCCAGCGCGGAGTACCCGGTGAACATGCCGATCTCGAGCACCCGCGCCGCGGAGGTCATCCGAACCAGGAACTTGAGCAGCTGTCCCTCGACGTGCCCGGACAGCATCTCCTGTTCCAGCCCGTCGCGCCACAGGTGGGCGCGGGTGCGCCGGGCCAGGTCGGCCAGCGCCGGCGACTCCCCGGTGGTGTTGGCCTCCAGGTAGGGATCCAGACCGGCCGCGAGATCCCTTGCCCGGCAGAGCTTCTCGATGGTCACCGCGTCGACGGACGGCTGCGCACGCACATGGTCGCACAGCTCGGCGAGCTGCTGGGCGAGGATGGTCGTCGGCGTGACCGGCCGCGGCACCGCGGCGAGGACCTCAGCCATCGACGGTGGCGGCGGTGAACGCGTCGATGCCGTCGCCCCCGCGGTCGTACTCGGCGCACAGCTTCTTGTGCAGCGTCAGCGTGTCGACGAGCTCGTCGACGGTGACGTCGTTGAGGAAGCGGCAGGTTCCGATCGGGTCGGGCACCGCGGCGCGCAGGATCCCGTCGCGGGTGCGCAGGATCGCCGCCGTCGCCCGCTCGAGCAGCTCGGGTGTCAGGTACTCGGAATCCAGCGCCAGACCGAGCGCGCTCATCGTGGCCAGCACGCGGTCGCGGCCGCCGGCGGTGAGCAGGCCCCGGCGCTCGGCCAGCGTGACCGACAGCGCCATGTCGATGCTGATCGCGTGGCCGTGGAAGAACGGCGTCGGCGGGGTCAGCTCCAGCGTGGGGCTCCAGGTGTGGCCGAACGCGATGACCCGGTCCAGGTCGATCTCGTGCAGGTTCGGTGCTTCCAGCTCGAGCATGGTGGCGATCGCCTGGTAGGTCAGCCGGTGCGCGGTGGCCCGCAGCAGCGGCGTGCCGTCCTGGTGGCCGAATCGGGTGGCGAGTAGTTCGGGTCCGAAACGTTCGAGCAGGTCGAAGATCTCGGCGTTGCCGACGACGGAGATCTTGATCAGCTCGGCCATGCCGTTGCGGATCTGGTCCTCGGGCAGTGTCTTGAGGAACGAGAAGTCCAGGAACACCTGCTGCGAGGCGTGGTAGGCGCCCAGCCGGTTCTTGTGGTGGCCGTGGTTGACGGCCACCTTGATCGACACGCTCGCGTCGATCAGCCCGATCAGCGTGGTGGGGATCCGGATGTAGGGCGTGTTGCGCCGGTAGCTCGCACACGCGAATCCCGCGACGTCCGTGGTCAATCCGCCGCCGACGACGAGCACCGGTTCGGTGCGCACGAGGCCGAAGTGATCGAACTCGGTGACGATGCGTTCGAAGGTCTCCAGCGACTTGGCGGTCTCGTGGATGTGGACGCCGATCACGGTCAGATCGATCCCGTGGTGGTCGAAGTACGCGTCGATGCTGTCGCGGTAGAGGTCGTAGACGACCTCGTCGATGACCATCAGCGTGCGTCCGTACCGACGGTAGGCGTCGGCGAGTTGGGTGTTGTCGATGTCGAATACGCCGTCGACGTAGGTCAGGTCGTAGGAGATGCGTTCATAGCCTTCGACGTGGAAGTTGCGCTCGGAGGCGGTGACTCGTGCGGTGAGGTCGCTCATGCGGGCAGGCTCCGTTCGTTCCGGTCAGGCGGCGGCCAACGCCACCACGCGGTCGGCGTCGAGGTGGTCGGCGGTGTCGGTGGCTTCGTCGAAGTCGGCACCGGCGGTGTTGGCGTTGGGGAAGGCGATGCAGCGCAGCCCGGCGGCGAGGGCGGCGCGCACGCCGCCGATGTTGTCCTCGATGGCGACGGCGTCGGCGGGCTCGATGTCGAGCCAGTCGAGTGCGAGCTGGTAGGCCGCCGGCGCGGGTTTGGGTTCGTCGACGTGGTCGTCGTACACGACGATGTCGAAGGTGGAGGCGTCGATGTCGGGTTCGAGCGCCGCGAGCAGGGCGTCGACGTTGGCCTTCGACGTGGTGGTGACGAATCCGACCTTGTGGCCGGCCGCCTTGGCTCCCTCGATGGTCTCGCGCACTCCGGGCCGCGGGCTCAGCGTCGCTTCGGCGAGCAGCTTCTGGAACAGCTGCGACTTGGTGGCGTGCACGGCGGCGGCGTCGACGTCCTGGCCGCGCTCGGCGGCGTAGTCGGCGACGCGCTGCGCGCCGCCGTTTGAACCGAGCAGGGAGCGGTATTCCTCCTGCGACCAGGTCCAGTCCAGCCCGTGCTGGGCGAAGGCCTCGTTGAACGCCTGACGTTGCAGTTCCGATGTGTCGGCCAGGGTGCTGATCGATCCGAACAGGATGGCGGGCATGGGGTTTCCCTTCTGGGGGCGGTGGGGGGACCGTGGCATCGCCGGCGCCGGGTGCTCGACGCGGATGCGAGGAAATGCTCTCGAATTACCATTACTGGATCTAGAGTTCATTAGTACACACCAAAATCACTAATGAAAAGGGCGTCCACCAATCCAGTTTCTGACGCATTGGTGACGCGATCGCAGCCGCAACGGGAAGGGCCCATGGTGCCCAGCACTCAGGACAGGGATGGCGAGGACGCGCGCGTGGCCCGGACGCGCACGGACGTGTCGCGCGCCGCTCTCGACGTGCTGCGCACCGAGGGATTCGACGAGGTCACGCACGCCCGGGTCGCCGAGAGTGCGGGGTATTCGAAGACCACGCTGTACGCCCACTGGCCCACCCGGCTGGACCTGGTGCGCCTGGCCCTCGACGCGCTCGGGGAGTTGCCGCACCACCCGGTGAGCGGGGATCTGCGGGCCGATCTGATCGGTGAGCTCACGGTGTTCCGGCGCTCGATCACCGAGATGCGGCTCGATCGCCTCGTCTTCGGGCTGGCGCAGTCGGCCACCACCGCGGCCGCCGCCCGGCTCCGGGACCGGGTCAACGCCGAGGGTCAGCGTCCGCTGCGGGAGTTGTTGGGGCAGCGGTTCTCCGGTGCCCGGCTGGACGCGGCGCTGTCGATGTTGACCGGAGTGGTGACGTGTCCGTCGCTGATGTTCGGCGCCCTACCGGCCGACGCGGTGGTCGAGGCGGCGGTGGACATCGTGCTCGCGGGCGGGCAGTGACTCCTCAGCCGACGGTGTCCCACAGCGGTGAGGCCGCCGCAGCGCGCAGTGCGTCGACGATCGCCGGCTCGTGGGACCGGAACCGCTCGGTGGGTGCCGGAACGGAGATCGCCAGCACATGGCCGCCCGGTACCCGCCTGGCGACCCCGGCGGCCGAGATCCCGGCCGTGTGTTCGTCGCGGTCGTAGGCGATGCCGGTGCGCCGCACCTCGCGGATCTCCTCGGCCACTGCGGCGGGTACCTCGTCGTCGTCGAGGAGTGCCAGCGCGGCCTTGCCGTTCGCGGTGTCGGTCAACGGGAACCGGGCGCCGATCGCCGACACCGCCCGCAACCGGTGCGGGGATTCGATCTGGTCGATGAACCACATCTGCCGGCCCCGCAGCACCGACAGGTCGACCGTCTCGCCGGTCGCCGACGCGACGGCGTCGAGCACGGGGCGCAGCGCGGCCGCCAGATGCGCACCGTCGGCACTCGCCAGGCCCAGCAACCGGTCGCCGAGGCGGTAGCGGCCCGCGTCGTCGACCGCGGCGAACCCGACGTCGACGAGGGCGACCAGCAGGCGGCGTGCCGTCGACTTGGCCAGCCCGAGGTTCGCCGCGATGTCGCCCGGCCGCAGCAGATTGGGCGCGGTGGCGATTTCGTCGAGTGCCGCGGCGGCCCGGCGCAGCGCCTGCAGCCCGTCGTCACGGGTCGAGTCGCGAGTGCGCTGATTCTCGTCCGCCGGCGCCATGCCGAGCACTATAGTGATCCGCTGTATGAACCACCATGATCCGTTATCCGGATCAGGTCAGCGGAGGGCAGAGCGGTGGCGGATCTTCCGGACGGGCGGCACTTCTTCCGCGGGGACGACGGCTACGAGCAGGCCCGCGCCCAGACGGTGTGGAATGCCCGCACCCCCGAGCGCTATCCCGACGTCGTCGTGCAGGCCGTCGACGCCGACGAGGTGGTCGCCGCCGTGCGGTACGCCGCGCAGCACGACATGCGGATCGGCGTCCGCTCCGGCGGCCACAGTTGGGCCGGCAACCACGTGCGCGACGGCGGCATGCTGCTCGACGTCAGCCGCCTCGACGACTGCGTGATCGACACCGACACCCGGACCGCCGTCGTCGGGCCGGGGATGGGCGGCAGCGTGCTCGCCGGCCGGCTGGACCGCCAGGGGCTGTTCTTCCCGGCCGGGCACTGCAAGGGCGTGCGCATCGGCGGCTACCTGCTGCAGGGCGGCTACGGGTGGAACAGCCGCGTCCTCGGCCCTGCGTGCGAGAGCGTGCTCGGCCTGGACGTGGTGACCGCCGACGGCGAGCGCCTGCACATCGACGCCGAGCACCACCCCGATCTCTACTGGGCGGCCCGCGGCTCCGGTCCGGGCTTCTTCGCCGTCGTCGTCGCGTTCCACCTGCGGCTCTACCCGCGTCCGCCGGTGTGCGGCAGCAGCCTCTACGTGTATCCGATGGCGTGTGCGGAGGAGATCTACCCGTGGGCGCGCGCGATCAGCGCCGAGGTGGACCGCCGGGTGGAACTGCAGATCGTGGCGTCGCGGGCGGTGCCCGGCGCCGGCATCGACAGCCCGTCGATCGTGTTGGCGTCCCCGGTGTTCGCCGACTCCGAGGCGGAGGCGACGGCTGCGCTGGCCCTGCTGGACACCTGCCCGGTGCGGGACCGGGCGAGCATCGCGGTGCCGTACGCGCCGTCGGACCTGGACACCTGGTACGCGGGGGTGATGAGCAACTACCCGACCGGGTACCGGTACGGCACCGACAACATGTGGACCTCGGCGACCGCGGACGAACTGATGCCGGGGATCCACCGGATCCTCGAGACGATGCCGCCGCACCCGGCGCATTTCCTGTGGCTGAACTGGGGGCCGTCGCCGCAGCGGCAGGACATGGCCTACAGCCTCGAAGACGAGATCTACCTCGCGCTCTACGGGGTGTGGCGCGACGCCGCCGACGACGACGCCCACGGCGACTGGGCGCGGTCGAACCTCGCCACGATGGAGCACCTCCAGACCGGGGTCCAGCTGGCCGACGAGAACCTGGGCCGCCGCCCCGCCCCGTTCGCCACCGACGCCGCGATGGCCGAGCTGGACCGGGTCCGGTCGGTCTACGACCCGGCGGGCCGGTTCCACAGCTGGATGGGACGGGTGTGATGGCGTATCTGGGGTACCGGGCCGGCGACGCCGACACCGCGTGGGGGTCTTTCTTCGATCCGCACATGGCGCCGCTACCCGGCCACGTGGTCGACGCGCTGCACCACGGTCCGCAGGCCGACCAGATGCTGCTCGATTTCGCCTGTGCCGCAGATCTTCTCGACGACGGATACCTCCCCACCGAGACCGGTTACGCGCGGCTGCGCCGGGGCGGCTTCGCGGTGTCGGTGCTGACCGACATGCCGGGGGTGACGCCGCGGATGTGGGACTGGTGGTTCGGCTGGCACGGCAGCGATGCACGCCGGTACAAGCTGTGGCATCCGCGCGCGCACGCGTCGGCGCGATGGGCCGACGGCGGCGGTGACGGACACTATGTCGGGCGCACGTCGCTGGTCGAGGAGTACCTCGGGTCGATGTACACCAAGGCGGCCATCCGCTTCGTGTCCCCGGAGGAGCTGGGACTGCCGGCGCACCGACTCGGCGACTCCGTGGCCGTGTGCGCGCGGCTGGGGTCCGCGGAGCTCCCGGTGGACATCGGCTGGCTGGTGCACCAGGTCCGGCCCACGGCCGGCGGGTCCGAGATGCGCTCGCGGTTCTGGATGGGCGGGCCGGAGATCGGGGCCCGGCACGGGAACCTGTTCGCCAACAGCATGATTCGTCCGGTGGCGGAGCGCCGGCTACCTGACCCGCGTGATCTGATGGTGCACTGCGCCCAGGAGATGAACCACCTCGCCGGGTTCCTGCCCGCGCTGTACGAGCGGTTCGGTTAGCTCCCTCGACCGATCGCGGCCGGGGGTGCTGCCTTCCTGGGCGCGCCGGCGTTGCGATTCGTCCCGACGAGTGACCAACGTCCCGCGGCGAGATGATCTAGCGCCCTGACGCTCGAGGGTCACGACGGCGCACGATCACGCTCATGAAATTTCTGATCATCTGTGCGTCGGTCTCCAACGGGAACACCCGTCGGGTCGCCGACAGCATGGCCGAAGTGCTGGGTGCCGACGTCGTGACGCCCGAGGCGGTCGACGTCGATTCGCTCGGACAGTACGACCTCATCGGATTCGGGTCGGGCGTCTACTTCATGGCGGTGCATCCGCGGCTGTGGAATCTGGTGCGCCGGTTGCCGGTGGACGACACCGGCACTCGGCGCGCGTTCACGTTCTTCACCAGCGGCGCGCGCCGGATGCGCTTGCTGGATTACGGTGGCCCGCTGGGTCGCAAGCTCGCGGCGAAGGGCTTCGACGTGCTGGATTCGTTCTGGTGTCTGGGTTGCGACACGGTCGGCCCGTTGAAACTCCTCGGCGGGGTGAACAAGGGGCGGCCGAACGAGACCGACCTCGAGCAGGCCGCGGAGTTCGCCGAGCGGCTTCGGCGGCGGGTCGAGATCGCGCAGGCACCACCCATGCTGTGACGCAGGTTCCCGAGACGGGTACACCAGAGCCGTGTGGACAGTGAGCAGACAGATCTCCGCGCCCGCCGACGCGGTGTGGCACCTCCTCGTCGACCTCGACGCGTGGCCGCAGTGGGGGCCGACCGTCGCGGGCGCCGAACTCGACGGCGGTGGGTTCGAACTGGGGGCGACCGGCCGGGTGTGGACGCCGGTGGGAGTGCCGCTGCCGTTCACCATCACCGAACTCGACCAGGGACGGTCCTGGGCGTGGCGCGTCGCCGGTGTGCCCGCCACGCACCACGGCGTGGAACCGACCGCCGACGGGTGCCGGGCGTGGATGAGCGCACCGGTGTGGGCGCCCGCCTATCTCCCCGTGCTCGCGGTGGCGCTGGGGCGCATCGAGGCGATGGCGGTTGATTCCCGCACCGACGGGTAACCCTGCGCCGTCGGGACACCCCTATCGAGGAGCACATCGTGATCGGAACCATCATCGGCGCAATCGTCGTCGGTCTCATCGTCGGAGCACTGGCCAGGCTGGTCATGCCCGGCAAGCAGAACATCGGCGTGCTGATGACCATCGTGCTCGGCGCCCTCGGGTCCTTCCTGGGCGCCTGGGTGTCCTACAAGCTGGGCTACTCGAATCAGAACGGCGGATTCAAGATCATCCCGTTCCTGGTCGGCATCATCTTCGCGATCGTGCTGATCGCCGCCTACCTGGGCATCACCGGCCGGCGCGGCACGAAGCCACGCGTCTAGATGGCCATCACCGAATCCCGCGAGACCGTCATCGAGGCGTCGCCCGCGGAGATCATGGACGTGCTGTTCGACCTCGAGTCGCTGACCGAATGGTCCTCGGCGCACCAGGAGGTCGAGATCCTCGAACGCGACGACCAGGGCCGGCCCGCCCGGTCCCGGCAGGTGGTCAAGATCGTCGGCATCAGCGACGAGCAGGTGCTCGACTACGCGGTCCACGACGACGGTGTCAGTTGGACGCTGGTGAGCTCCTCGCAGCAGCGCGCTCAGGACGCCCGGTACACGCTGGTTCCCGAGGGCGACACCACGCGGGTGAGGTTCGAGTTGACCGTCGATCCGACGGTGCCCCTGCCGGGGTTCGTGGTGAAGCGGGGCGCCAAGGGATTGATGGAGACGGCCACCGAGGGGCTGCGCAAACGGGTGCTCGACGTCAAGGGGCGGTGATCGGGCCGAAGATTTTTCGGCCTGACCCGCCCGACGGATCAATCGTCGAGTGCGTCTTCGGTGCCGCATCTGCGTGGATCAGCCGCGTCGTGTCGGCAGATCGGGACGAGAGCGGCTGGTAGAGCGACGGAATAGCTTGCGGGTGGTGGGGAGCGGCTCTACCGTGAGCCACACCACATTCCCCACCCGAAGGATCGCCGATGGAGCGCAACGGAGGCGACGTCGTCGTCGAGACGCTGACGGCGCTCGGCGCGTCGCACGTCTTCGGGATCCCCGGGCAGAACGCGCTGGGCCTGTTCGACGCGATCCGGCGCAGCGACCTGACATTCGTCAGCTCGCGGGTCGAGAACAACTCGGCATTCGGCGCCGACGGTTACGCCAGGGCCACCGGCCAGGTCGGCGTGCTGTTCCTGTCGACCGGACCGGGTGCGCTGACCGCACTGGGTGCGCTGCAGGAGGCCTACGCCACCGGTGTGCCGCTACTGGTGATCGTCAGCCAGGTGCCGCGGGCGGCGATGGGCCTGCGCCGCGGTGCGCTGCACCAACTCGACGATCAGCAGCGCAGCGCCGTCAACGTTACGAAAAGCACGGCGGTGGCGCAGCATTCGGGCCAGCTGCCGAGTCTGCTCGCCGACGCGTGGTCGCTGGCGCAGTCCGCGCCCGCCGGTCCCACCTGGGTGGAGATCCCGCAGGACGTGCTCCTCGAGCCGACCGATGTGCCGCCGGTGACCTCCGTCGTCACCGCCGTCACGGTTCGCCCGCCGCGCGCCGAGGTGGTCGCCGAGGCCGCGGCTCTCCTCAGCGCCGCGCAGCGACCGGTGATCCTCGCCGGCGGTGGCGTGCGTCGCTCCCGTGGCGGCGCGCAGGCACTGGTCGCGCTCGCCGAACTGCTGAACGCGCCGGTGGTGTCGACCGTGGGCGGCAAGGGCGCCATCCGGTTCGACCATCCGCTGTCCGCGGCGTCGTGGATCGAGGACCGGCACACCACGTCGTTGCTCGAGGACGCCGACGTGCTCCTCGCGGTGGGCACGGCGATGGGGGAGGTGACGAGCAACTACTTCACCCTCACCCCCAAGGGCACCGTGATCCACGTCGACGCCGAAGCCCGGGTGCTGGCGGCCAACCATCCGGCGCTCGCCGTCCACGCCGATGCCGCGCAGGCGCTGACCGCGATCGCCGCCCAGGTGACACCGCGGACGAGCACCGACGGTGCCGACATCGCCGCGGCCCTGCGGGCGGCCGTCGAGGACCGGCTCGCCGGCCAGGACGTCGCGGCCGAGCGCGCCCTGATCCGTGACCTGAGGTCCGCGACTCCCGCTGCGGCACAGACGTTCTGGGACATGACGATCGCCGGGTACTGGGCGTGGTCGGCGTGGGACCCGCTCGACGGCGAGTTCCACTCAGCGCAGGGAGCGGGCGGACTGGGCTTCGCGTTCCCCGCCGCGGTGGCGGCCGCGATCGGCACCGGGCAGCGCACGCTCGCCGTGTCCGGCGACGGCGGCGCGATGTACTCGATCGCCGAGTTGGCCACCGCACGCCAGCACGACGCCGACGTCACGTGGCTGATCGTCGACGACGGCGGCTACGGCATCCTGCGCGAGTACATGACCGGGGAGTTCGGCCAGGCCACCGCCACCGAGCTCGCCCGGCCCGACTTCGCCGCTCTGGCAGCGAGTTTCGGTGTCCCGGCGCACCGGGCCACCCTGGACACCGTCGGCGAGGTCGTCGCCGGCACCTTCACGGCACGCGGACCCGCCGTTGTCGTCCTTCCCGCAACGCTGCGGATGTTCTCAGCCACCTAGGAGTTCACCATGGGCAAGCCGCTCGACATCGCGATCATCGTCGTCTACCTCGTCGCCATGCTGGCGTTCGGATTCTGGGGCAAGACCAGGACCAAGGACTCGGCCGACTTCCTGGTCGCGGGACGGCGGCTGGGCCCGACGCTGTACACCGGCACGATGGCCGCCGTGGTGCTGGGCGGCGCGTCGACCGTCGGCGGCGTCGGCCTCGGCTACAAGTGGGGTCTGTCGGGGATGTGGCTGGTGGTCTCCATCGCCGTCGGTCTGCTGGCGCTGAGCCTGTTCTTCGCCGGCCGCATCCAGCGGCTGCGGGTCTACACCGTCGCGCAGATGCTGCGGCTGCGCTACGGCGTCGATGCCACGTCGTCGTCCGGGCTGGTCATGGCCGCCTACACGCTGATGCTGTCGGTGACGTCGACGATCGCCTACGCCACGGTGTTCAACGTGCTGTTCGGCACCGACCGCACGATCTCGGTGATCATCGGCGGCGCGGTGGTGATGCTGTACTCGTCGATCGGCGGCATGTGGTCGATCACGCTCACCGACATGGTGCAGTTCGTCCTCAAGACCATCGGCATCTTCGCCCTGCTGCTGCCGTTCACGCTGAGCAAGGCGGGCGGCTTCGCCGGTATCCGGGAGCGCGCGGGCGATGCGGTGTTCGACCTCGGGGCGATCGGGATGCCCACCATCATCACGTTTTTCGTCGTGTACAGCTTCGGCATGCTGATCGGCCAGGACATCTGGCAGCGGGTGTTCACCGCGCGTTCCCCGCAGGTCGCCAAGTGGGGCGGCACCACGGCGGCGCTGTACTGCGTGCTGTACGGCATCGCCGGCGCGGTGATCGGCATGGCGGCCTCGACGTTCCTGCCCGACATCGAGGCCAAAGACGACGTGTACGCCCAGATCGCGGAGAGCATCCTGCCGGTGGGGATCAGCGGGCTGGTGCTCGCCGCGGCGGTCGCGGCGATGATGTCCACCGCGTCCGGAGCCCTGATCGCCACCGCGACCGTCGCCCGCACCGACGTGAAACCGTTGCTGCAGAGGCTGATCGGGCGCACCACGGACGACGAGAACACCGAACGCGACGTGCACTCCGACCGGCTGTACGTGGTGGTGCTCGGCATCGTGGTGATCGTCATCGCCGCACTGCTGAACGACGTGGTCGCCGCGCTGACGATCGCCTACGACATCCTGGTGGGCGGACTGCTGGTCGCCATCCTGGGCGGGTTCCTGTGGAAGCGGGCCACCGGGGCCGGGGCGCTGTGGTCAATGGCGGTCGGCACCGTCGTCACGCTGGGCACGATGGTGATCGTCGGCGACGTGCTCGCCAACGAGCCCATCTACTACGGGCTGGCCGCCAGCCTCGTGGTCTACGTGATCGCGAGCCTGGCGACGCCGCGCACCTCCCCCGCGGTTCTCGACGAGTGGGACGCCCGGCTCGCGGGCCGGGAGCACGCCGACCAGAGGGCTCCGCGCACCGTCAGCTGACCGGCACGATGTCGGCGGCGCCCAGCCGTGCACCGTCGGCGGTCTCGTCGTCGGGCATGGCCTGGCTCTCCCGCTCGGCGGCGACGCGGGCCAGGTAGTGCGCGATCTCCCGCTCCTTCTGCTCGTCGGACCAGCCGAGTAGCGGAGCCATCAGATCGGCGACTTCCGAACAGGATTCGGTGCCGCGGTCGAACGTCTCGATCGAGATGCGCGTGCGCCGGCACAGGATGTCGTCCAGGTGCAGCGCGCCCTCGTGGGTGGTGCCGTACACCACCTCGGCGCGCAGATAGTCGTCGGCCGCGGCCAGCGGCGCACCGAGCGACGGATCCTCCCGGATCAGGGCGAGGATCTCGCCGATCATCGAGCCGTACCGGTTCAGCAGCGCGGCGATGCGCGACTCGTTGAGGCCGGACTCGGCCGCAAGTTGGGTCCGCGCATTCCACATCGCCCGGTAGCCCTCGGCGCCCAGCAGTGGCACATCGTCGGTGATGCAGCCCGGAATCCGCCGGTCGAAGGTCTCACCCAGGCCGTGGACGGCCTCGTCGACCGCGTCCTTGGCCATCACCCGGTAGGTGGTGTACTTGCCGCCGGCGATCACCACCAGACCCGGAACACTGTGCGCCACAGCGTGTTCGCGGGACAGCGCCGAGGTGTCGGCGCTCTCGCCCGCGAGCAGCGGCCGCAGCCCCGCGAACACGCCCTCCACATCGGCCTCGGTGAGCGGCGTCCGCAGCACCGTGTTGACCTGGTCGAGCAGGTAGCGGATGTCCTTCTGGCTCGCCGCCGGATGGGCCTTGTCCAGCGACCAGTCGGTGTCGGTGG
Source organism: Mycolicibacterium chlorophenolicum (assembly GCF_001044235.1). Lineage (GTDB taxonomy): Bacteria > Actinomycetota > Actinomycetes > Mycobacteriales > Mycobacteriaceae > Mycobacterium > Mycobacterium chlorophenolicum. The sequence goes on from NZ_JYNL01000064.1 coordinate 767,604, forward strand.
TGCCGATGATCCAGTGCCGGCCCCACGGGATGACGAACAGCACCGAGGTCTCGGTGCGCAGGATGATGCCGGTCGAGGAGCGGATCCGGTCCCGCGGCACCACCAGGTGGATGCCCTTGCTCGAGCGCACGTGGAACTGACCGCGCTCGTTGGCCAGCGTCTGGGTGTCGTCGGTCCACACACCGGTGGCGTTGATCACCTGACGCGCCCGCAGGGTGTACTCGCGGCCGGATTCCAGGTCCACCACGCGGGCACCGGTGACCCGCTCACCCTCGCGGATCAGGTCGACCACTCGGGTGCGGGTGGCGACCCGCGCGCCGTAGGCGGCCGCGGTGCGGGCGATGGTCATGGTGTGCCGGGCGTCGTCGACCTGCGCGTCGTAGTACTGGAGGGCGCCGACGAGCGCGTCCTTGCTCAGCGACGGCGCGGCGCGCAGCGCACCGCGTCGGGTCAGGTGCCGGTGCAACGGAACCCCGGCGCCGTGGCCGGACGCTTTCGACATCGCGTCGTAGAGCGCGAGACCGGCGCCCAGATACAGCCGCTCCCATCCGCGGTGCTTGAGCGGATAGAGGAATTTGACGGGCCGGACCAGGTGCGGCGCCAATTTCTCGAGCATCAGGCCGCGTTCGGAGAGCGCCTCGGCGACCAGCCCGAAGTCGAGCATCTCCAGGTAGCGCAGCCCGCCGTGGATCAGCTTGCTGGAGCGGCTCGACGTCCCGGAGGCGAGGTCGCGGGCCTCGACCAGACCGGTCCGCAGGCCCCGGGTGGCGGCGTCGAGGGCGGCGCCGGCGCCGACCACCCCGCCTCCGATGATCAGGATGTCCAGCGGTTCGTCCGCCATGTCGGTCAGGGCGGCGTCCCGGTTGCGGGGGGACAGTGGAAGGGATTGCATGAGTTGACCTTTCGGGGTCGAGGGTGTCGGGGGTGCGGTCAGCTGACGTCCACCCAGTCGAGCGTGCGCGAGACGGCCTTGCTCCACTGGGCGTGGCCGGTCTGCCGCTGCTCGTCGGACCACTGCGGTTGCCAGCGCTTGTCTTCGAGCCAGTTCTTGCGCAGCTCGTCGGTGTCCTTCCAGAACCCGACGGCCAGCCCGGCGGCGTAGGCGGCGCCCAGCGCGGTGGTCTCGGCGACCACGGGCTTGACCACGTCGACCCCGAGCACGTCGGCCTGGATCTGCATGCACAGGTTGTTGGCGGTGATGCCGCCGTCGACCTTCAGCACCTCCAGGTGCACGCCGGAATCGGCCTCCATCGCCTCCACGACGTCGCGGCTCTGGTAGCAGATCGCCTCCAGCGTGGCGCGGGCCACGTGCGCGTTGGTGTTGAACCGGGACAGCCCGACGATCGCGCCCCGCGCGTCGGACCGCCAGTGGGGGGCGAACAGCCCCGAGAACGCCGGCACGAAGTAGACGCCGCCGTTGTCCTCGACCTGTCGTGCCAGCACCTCCGATTGTGCTGCGCCGCTGATGATCCCGAGCTGATCGCGCAGCCACTGGACGGCCGAGCCGGTGACGGCGATGGAACCCTCCAGCGCGTAGACGGCGTCGGCGTCACCGAGCTTGTAGGCGACCGTGGTCAGCAGTCCGGACTTGGATCGCACGATGTCGGTGCCGGTGTTGATCAGCATGAAGTTGCCGGTGCCGTAGGTGTTCTTGGCCTCTCCCGGGGCGAAGCACACCTGGCCGACGGTGGCCGCCTGCTGGTCGCCCAGGGCACCGGTGAGCGGCACCTCGCCGCCCAGCGGGCCGTCGGCGAGGGTCATGCCGTACGGCTCCGGGGAGGACGAGGGCACGATCTCGGGGAGCATCTGGCGCGGAATCCCGAAGAGCGACAACAGTTCGTCGTCCCAGTCCAGGGTCTCCAGGTTCATCAGCATGGTGCGGCTGGCGTTGGTGACGTCGGTGACGTGCACGCCGCCGTGGCTGCCGCCGGTCAGCCGCCACAGCAGCCAGCTGTCGGTGTTGCCGAACAGGGCCTCGCCGCGTTCGGCGGCCTCGCGGACGCCGTCGACGTTGTCGAGGATCCACTTGATCTTGCCGCCGGAGAAGTAGGTCGCCGGTGGCAGACCCGCCTTGTGCCGGATGGTGTCACCGTGGCCCTGGGCCTCCAGCGCGCTGGCGATCCGGTCGGTGCGGGTGTCCTGCCAGACGATCGCGTTGTAGTAGGGCCGGCCGGTGCGCTTGTTCCACACCACGGTCGTCTCGCGCTGGTTGGTGATCCCGAGCGCGGCGAGGTCGCTGCTGACCAGACCGGCCTTGCCGAGCGCCGTCTGGATGACCGAGGAGGTGCGCTCCCAGATCTCCACCGGGTTGTGCTCGACCCAGCCGGCCTGCGGCAGGATCTGCTCGTGTTCGAGCTGATGTGCGGCGATCACGTTGCCGCCGTGGTCGAAGACCATGAAGCGGGTGCTGGTGGTGCCTTGGTCGACGGATCCGACGAAATCGGGCATGGGAATGACCTTTCTGAGGGGGTGGGTTCGGTGCGGGGTGATCAGCGGTCTTGGAGCTCGGCGGGTTGCTCGACGCCGATCTCCTGGGGCTGCGTCGCGGGGGGCAGGAACCTCTCGATGCCGTAGACGAACAGCGCACCGCCGATCAGACCGCCGATGATGGGGGCGACGATCGGCACCCAGACGTAGAGTTCGGGACCGTTCGCCGAGAACATCGCCTCCTGGTAGCCGGTGATCCAGGACGCCAGGCGGGGGCCGAAGTCGCGTGCCGGGTTGATCGCGTAGCCGGCGTTGGTGCCCCACGCCATGCCGATCGCGACGACGAGGAGACCGATGATCAGCGGTGCGGTGTTGGCCAGCGGCGGATTGTTGATGGCGCTGGTCAGCGCGAAGATCACCATGACCAGCAGCGCGGTGCCGACGATCTGGTCGGCGAACGCGGTCATGACCGACACGCCCTCGCCGGGTGAGGTGGAGAAGATGCCCTGCGTCGCCTTGGTGTGGCCGGCGTCCACGGCGGCGATCTGGTCGGCGTAGACCACGCGGACGATCAACGCGCCCACGAATGCCCCGATCATCTGGGCTCCGATGTAGGGCAGCACTTTTCGCCGTTCGAACCCACGGAAGACGGTGAGCGCCACGGTGACCGCGGGATTGAGGTGGGCGCCGCTGATCCGGCCGGCGACGAAGACGGCCATCGTCACGCCGAGCCCCCACCCGAAGGCGATCGAGTTGTGATCGCCCGAGGTGACCGAGTCGGGGAACCCGCCGGTCACTACCTGGGCGACCACGCCGCAGCCGAACAGGACCAGGATCGCGGTGCCCAGCAGCTCGCCGGACAGTTCGCCGAGTAGTGGGTGTTTGGTTTTCATCGTTGCTTCCTCCGTGTGCGTGTCGGTACGTCCCTTGAAGCGGGCACTCGATCGATGACGTGCTGCGAACGTAAGGAGGGAATGTGACGCGCATCAACCGGCGTTGTTCGACAATGTCGAACGGAGCCCAGTGGCCCCCGTCTCAGCGCCTTCAGTCAGGAGCATCTCCATGCCCGGTCCCATCCAGGCCATCGCCCGCGCCACCGCGATCATCGACCTGGTCGAACGCAGTGGCCGCGCGATGCAGCTGCGCGAGATCGCGCAGGAGGTGGACCTGTCCAAGACCACGACCCACGGCATCCTGCGGACCCTGGTCGACCTCGAGTACCTCGACCAGGACCCCGACACCGGTGACTACTCGCCGGGTCCGCGGCTGTCCTCCCACGACGTCGTGGAGCTCGACGGCAACGACCTGCGCTCGGCGGCGATGCCCTGGGCGGACGCGCTGGCCCTGAGCACCGGCACGGAGGTGCTGATGACGATGCTCGACGGCCAGGAGGCCGAGATCGTCCACCATGTGTTCCGTCCGGACGATCGGCGCCAGACCCTCCGGGTCGGTGAGCGCCTGCCGCTGCACGCCACGGGATGCGGCAAGCTCCTGCTGGCGTATTCGCCTCTGCGGGAACGACTTCTGCGCAACCTCACGCTGGACCGCTTCACCCGACGGACGTCGACCAACCGCTCCCGGCTGGCCGCGGCGGTGGCGCGGATCAGGGCGGAGGGGGTCGCGACCGCAGACGGCGAGTGCGATCCGGACTCCGCCGACATCGCGGTTCCCGTGCACGGTCGGCGCTCCACGGTGGCGGCGATGGCGGTGCACGGGGCGCCGGAGGAGTTGCTGCGCAGCGACGGGACACCGCGCGAGGACCTCCTCGACGATCTGCGGCACGCGGCCGCGGCGGTGATGCTGGCGCTCGAGTCGGCCCGGTGAGCGATCAACGGGTGATCGCCGCGATCGACCTCGGCACGACGTCTGCGCGCTGCATGGTGTTCGACCAGCGCGCCCGTATGCTCGCCATCGCGCAGCGCGAGCAACGGCAGAGCTTCCCGCAGCCGGGCTGGGCCGAACAGGATGCACTCGAGTTGTGGCGCAACGTGCGCCGCATCGTGCCCGAGGCGCTGAAGGCGGCGGGGCTGGACCGCTCCCACGTCGTCGCCCTCGGCATCGCCAACCAACGGGAGACCACGGTGGTGTGGGACCGCCGCACGGGCCGGCCGGTGGCGCCGGCGATCACGTGGCAGGACACCAGATCCGGACCGGTGGTCGACCAGATCGCTTCGCATGCCGCGGATTTCCGCCGGATCGCCGAACTCGATCCGGCCACCTACTTCGCCGCGCCGCGGCTGCGGTGGCTGCTCGACAACGTCCGCGGGCTCGAAGCGCGGGCCCGCCGGGGCGACGTCCTGTTCGGCACGCTGGAGACGTGGCTGATCTGGAACCTGACCGGCGGACCCAAGGGCGGCGTCCACGTCACCGACGTGACCAACGCGAGCAGGACCCTGCTGATGGATCTGCACACCTTGCAGTGGAGCTTGAAACTGTTGGGGCACTTCGACATTCCGGAGGCGATGATGCCCCGGATCGTGTCGAACGGCGAGGTGTACGGCCGGTGCACGACGGTCGTTCCCGGAGTGCCCATCGCGGCCGCGCTGGGTGATCAGCAGGCTGCGCTGTTCGGCCAGCTGTGCTTCGAGCCCAGCGACGCCAAGTGCACCTGCGGCACCGGCGCCTTCCTGCTGATGAACGTCGGCACCTCGATCGTCCGGTCCGACCACGGCCTGCTGTCGACGGTCGCGTATGCGGCGCCGGGGGAGGAGACCAGGTACGCGCTGGAGGGACCGATCGCGGTCGCCGGCTCGCTGGTCCAGTGGTTCCGCGATGCGCTCGGGGTCATCAACACGGCACCCCAGATCGAGACGCTGGCGCGGACCGTCGAGGACAACGGCGGCTGCTACATCGTGCCCGCGTTCTCCGGAATCTTCTCTCCGCACTAGGATTCCGAGGCCCGCGGCATCGTGGTCGGCCTGACGTCCTACATCACCCGGGGGCATCTGGCGCGCGCGGTGCTGGAGGCGGTCGCGTGGCAGACGTGGGAGGTGGTGAACGCGATGACGATCGACTCGGGGGTGCCGCTCGCACGGCTGGCCGTCGACGGCGGGATGACGTCGAACCACCTGCTCATGCAGTTCGTCGCCGACGTGCTCGACGTCCCGGTGATGCGGCCCTTCGTGTCCGAGACGGTGTCGCTGGGCGCGGCCTACGCCGCCGGGCTCGCGGTCGGGTACTGGCCCGACCGCGCCGCGCTGCGCGCCCACCGCCACGTCGCCGCGGCGTGGTATCCGAACATGGATGCGCGGCTGCGCAGACGGGAGGCCGCCGGCTGGCGGTCGGCGGTGTCCCGGGCGCTGACGGTCGACGAGGCCGCCGGGGCTGCCGAGGGGTAGCAGCCGATCGCTGAAAGATTCTCGGCGCTACCGCATCAGCGGGAGGTGACCGCCATCCGGGCCGCCAGCGCCACGTACGTCGCGGCGAAGGTCCGGCGCATCCACGTCACCACGCGGGGCCGCCTGATCACGTGCGTGCGCACCCCGGCGGCGAAGACGCCGTAGGCCGCGAACACGATGAGGGTGACCATCATGAAGACGCCGGAGAGCCCGAGCATCCGCAGGAACGCCGAACCCGCGGCCGGATCGACGAACTGTGGCAGGAACGCGAAGAAGAACAACGTCAGCTTCGGATTCAGCACGTTGACGCCGATCGCTGTGCCGACGATGCGCCACGGCCCGGGCGGTGCCGCCGGCCCGGACTCGGTGACCAGCTCCGAGTCGTCACGCCAGGTGAGCCACGCGAGGTACAGCAGGTACGCGACGCCCAGATACTTCAACGTCTGGAACGCCACGGCGCTGCTGTGCAGGATGGCCGCCAGCCCGCTGACCGCCGCCACCATGTGCGGGACGATGCCCAACGTGCACCCCACGGCCGCGACGATCGCCGCGCGGGTGCCGTGCGCCAGCCCGGTGGCCACGGCATAGAGCGCACCGGTGCCCGGGGTGGCGACCACGACGAGGGTGGTCAGCAGGAAGGCGAGCGACATCTAGCTGCAGACCGCGCCGCCGGCGGCCGAACCGACCAGCTTGGTGTACTTGGCCAGCACGCCGGTGGTGTAGCGGGGCGGCAGCGGCTCGAAACCTGCCTTGCGCGAGTCGAATTCGGCCTCGTCGACCAGCACGTCAAGCGTGCCCTTGGCGACGTCGAGGCGGATGCGGTCACCGTCGCGCAGGAACGCGATCGGGCCGCCGTCGACGGCCTCGGGCGCGATGTGCCCGACGCACAGCCCGGTGGTGCCGCCGGAGAACCGGCCGTCGGTCATCAGCAGCACGTCCTTGCCGAGGCCCGCGCCCTTGATCGCGCCGGTGATCGCGAGCATCTCCCGCATGCCCGGACCGCCCTTGGGGCCCTCGTAGCGGATCACCACGACGTCGCCGTGGGTGATGGTGCCGTCCTCGAGCGCATCGAGTGCTGCCCGCTCGCGCTCGAAAACCCGTGCGGTGCCTTCGAAGACGTCGGAGTCGAAGCCCGCGGACTTCACCACCGCACCCTCGGGCGCGAGCGTGCCGTGCAGGATCGTGATGCCGCCGGTCGGGTGGATCGGCTCGGACAGCGCGCGCAGCACCTTGCCGTCGGGGTCCGGGGGCGCGATGTGCGCGAGGTTCTCGGCCATCGTCTTGCCGGTCACGGTGAGGCAATCCCCGTGCAGCAGACCGGCATCGAGCAGTGCCTTCATCACGACGGGAACCCCGCCGATGCGGTCGACGTCGTTCATCACGTAGGAGCCGAACGGCTTGACGTCGGCGAGGTGGGGCACTTTGGCGCCGACGCGGGTGAAGTCTTCGAGCGTCAGCTTCACGTTGGCCTCGGCGGCGATCGCCAGCAGGTGCAGCACCGCGTTCGTGGAGCCGCCGAACGCCATCACCACGGCGATCGCGTTCTCGAACGCCTCCTTGGTGAGGATGTCGCGGGCGGTGATGCCGCGGCGCAGCAGTTCGACCACCGCGATGCCGCTCTTGCGGGCGAAGCCGTCGCGGCGGCGGTCGGTGGCGGGGGGAGCGGCCGAACCGGGCAGCGACATTCCCAGCGCCTCGGCGGCCGAGGCCATGGTGTTGGCGGTGTACATGCCGCCGCAGGCGCCCTCACCCGGACAGATGGCGCGTTCGATCGCGTCGACATCCTCGCGCGACATCAGCCCGCGCGCGCAGGCGCCGACGGCCTCGAACGCGTCGATGATGGTGACGTCCTTCTCGGTGCCGTCGCTCAGCTTGGCCTTGCCGGGCAGGATCGACCCGGCGTAGAGGAAGACGCTGGCGAGGTCGAGACGGGCGGCGGCCATCAGCATGCCGGGCAGCGACTTGTCGCAGCCGGCGAGCAGCACCGATCCGTCGAGCCGCTCGGCCTGCATGACGGTTTCCACGCTGTCGGCGATGATCTCCCGGCTCACCAGCGAGAAGTGCATGCCTTCGTGGCCCATGGAGATGCCGTCGGACACCGAGATGGTGCCGAACTCCATCGGGAAGCCGCCGGCTTCGAAGACGCCCTCTTTGACGGCCTTGGCGAGCCGGTCCAGCGACAGGTTGCACGGCGTGATCTCGTTCCACGACGACGCGACGCCGATCTGCGACTTGGCGAAGTCCTCGTCACCCATGCCGACCGCACGGAGCATGCCGCGCGCGGCGGCCTTCTCGAGACCGTCGGTGACGTCGCGAGAGCGGGGCTTGATGTCAGGCTTGGAATCGGACCTGGCGGTGGCGTCTGGGGACTGTGAGGGCATGGGCTCGATTATGCGCCTGGCGTTTCACCCGGCCAAACCGTTATGGATACCCCCGTGGGGTACTAGTACGCTGGGCGCATGATGCCGATCGCCCGCGTGGTGGCCGCCGTGTTCGCCGCCGTGATGCTGGCCGGGTGCGGCAGTTCCGGTTCGTCGTCGGGCGGTGCGGCGCCCACGTCGACCGACACCCCGGTGATCACCGGCGAACCGGCCGGGTTCAACGCCCACGACGTGACGTTCGCCCAGCAGATGATCGACCACCACCGCCAGGCCGTCGCGATGGCGAAGCTGGTGCCGGACCGCTCGACCAACGCGCAGCTGGCCGCGCTGGCCGCCCGCATCGCCGAGGAGCAGCAGTCCGAGATCAACACCCTCAACGTCTTTCTCGTGCAGTGGAACGAGCAGCCGAAGCTGGGCCAGGCCGACCAGGACGCTCCGGATCAGAGCATGCCCGGCATGGTCGACCCGGCGACGATCACGCGGTTGGAGTCGCTGCGCGGCCCCGAGTTCGACAGACTGTGGCTGCAGTCGATGGTCGGTCATCATCAGGGGGCGATCGAGATGGCGAAGGCGGAGATCGCCACGGGCGAGAACGTCGACGCCACATCGATGGCCAAGACGATGGTGTCGACGCAGCAGGCCGAGATCGGGCAGATGAACACGATGCTGGAGGGCAACCAGTGACCGAAGCAGACGACACCGCCGTCCACGGCTACTCCGCGCAGAAGGAGAACTACGCCAAGCGGCTGCGCCGTATCGAGGGGCAGGTGCGCGGCATCGCGAAGATGATCGACGAGGACAAGTACTGCATCGACATCCTCACGCAGATCAGCGCCGTCAACAGCGCCCTGCAGTCGGTGGCGCTCGGGCTCCTCGACGAGCACCTCGGCCACTGCGTCACCCATGCCGTGGAGGCCGGTGGCGCCGAGGCCGACGCGAAGCTCGCCGAGGCCTCCGCGGCGATCGCGCGCCTGGTCCGCTCCTGACGCCTAGTTCCTGGCAGCGGGCGGGGGCTCGAACGGCTGGTACCACCACCAGTCCGCACGTTCACCGGTGGGCCCGCGGCAGGGTTCGACCGCTGGAGGCAGCGTGGTCGGCGGCCGCGCCAACGACGCGGAGCTCAGCACACGTCCCGCACCGTCGGTGACGCACAGCGTGTCGGCCGTTCCGGTGATGGTGATGATCCCGCGGTGGTGAGCGCGGTGGTGGTACGGGCAGACCAGCGCGAGATTCCACAGCTCGGTGGGTCCGCCGTCCTCCCAGTGCACGAGGTGGTGGGCGTGCAGCCCCAGGGTGGCTCCGCACCCCGGCACCACACACGTGCGGTCGCGATGCTCCAGCGCGCGGCGTAGCCGACGGTTCACCGTCCGCGTGGTCCGACCCACCCCGATGGTGCGGCCGTCGCGATGGAACCACGCCTCGCAGGTGGCATCACAGGACAGGTACCGCCGATCGGAGTCGGTGAGCATCGGACCCAGATGCAGTGAGGCGACAGCGTCACGTGCATCGACGTGGACGACGACCGTGGTGCGTTGCCCGTGCGGGCGGGCAGCGACCTCGGCGTCCCACCCGGCACCCACCAAGCGCAGGAAGGCGTCGGCGGTCGTGGGCATCGGCGGCCGCTGATCGGTCTCGAGCCGTTGCCTCCATTCCGCGATCAACGCGTCCCGATGCGATTGGAGAGCCGCCTCGAAGGTCGCCGCCTCGACATGCGGAAGCGTGATCTGCCAATACGTGTAGTGCTCGTCGGTGGTCGTGGTGATCGACGGCTGCGGATCCGGATCGGGTGCGGGCGGGTCCACGTCCACGTCCACATCGACATCGGCGTCGGCGTCGGGACGGGCTTCCGGTTTGGGTTGGAGTTTCAGCGCGGTCCGCAACTGGCTGACGGTCGCGCAGTGGGCCAACTCCGCGAAGTGGGCATCGGAGCCGTGGGCCGCCCGCTGGGCGATGACACCGACCTGGTCCAGCGACAGCGTGCCTTGCCGAAGACCGCCCACGCACTGGGGGAACTCCTCGAGCCGATGCGCAACGGCCGCAATGGTTTCCGCTCGCGACGGGGACACCCCCGTCTTCCACGCGACTAGTGCCGGGATCGATCGCGCTCCCGTCGCGCCCCAGAGCCCGTCGCGCTCGATCTCGGCGACGATCTCCACGATCCGGCCGTCGATCGCGTTGCGCTGCCCGGTCAACTCCGCCAGCTCGTCGAACAACGCACCGAGCCGATCGTCGAAACTCGTCGGCGCCGGCTCAGCAGGCGCGGGTGCGGACATGCCTCCATGGTCCCTCCGAGCGGAGACGGTCAGGGCGGCAGACGCCTGCCGACGTCAGGATCTGTGGATGAATCCGGCTCTGGGGATGAAACTCTCACTCCGGCGGAGCGACGTCCTCCGGACGTTCGGGCGTGATCGCGATCGTCCGCTGACGCAGCCGACGGTGTTCGGCCACCAGCCAGCCCACCCCCGCCGACAGCGCCAGAACGGCGATCACGACACCGGCCGTGGCCAGTCCGCTGCGGCCGACGGCGAACCCGGTGAGCGAGAGCGCGAACGCGAGCAGTCCCGCGGCGATCAGGGTGTGGCCGGGCCAGCTGGCCGGATCCTTGAGCGTCTCTCCGGCGACGGGACCCACCGGCTGTGCCTCCTCGGGCATCGCGTGTTCTCTGTGTGTGTCCATGTCAGTGAGACGGTGTCAGCGGGGGCGATCCGAACGCCGAACCCGTGTGGTTCTGCTCACCCGGCGCCGAGCCAGTGATGCATTCGCTCGTAGATCCGCGGGTGATTGAGCAGATCGAAGTGATGCAGGCCGGTCAGCACCAGGCCGTCGTCGTCACCGAACGGCAACCGGCGCTTGCGGCCCCGCCCCGCCGCGCTCGACGGTCGCACCAGGTGGTCGCCGAACAGCATGCCCAGCGCCGTCGGCGCCGCGGAGGTGGCGACGAAGTGGTAGCGGGCGTGCGGGAGGAACGGCGCCTCGCCGCACCGGTCCCGCAGGAACTCGTCCGGATGGGCGTCGGCCCAGTCGTCGTCGAGCACCGAACCGAAGCGCAGGTCCTTGATGCCGTCGCTGCGCAGGTTGAGCAACTCGGCGATCGCGCGCGTCTCCCGCAGGCGGATCAGCAGCCACGTCGCGGCGTTCACGCCCTTCTCGAGGTCGGCGCCCAGGTGCGGCGAACCGAGACACACCACCTGCTGCGTCGCCCGGGTCCATCGACGGTTCCGTTCGTGGCCGTAGTGGCACGCCGACCGGGCCACGAGTCCGCCCATCGAATGACCGATCAGCGCGATCCGGCGCACCGGCACCGGCCACACCTCGACCAACCGGGTCAGCAACTCGTCGAACGCCCGGCCGTTGGTCGAGATGTGCAGACCGGTGTTGTACCGGATCTGGATCGGCGTGAACCCGTGGTCGTGGCGCAGCCGTTCGCCGTACCACCGCGCGTCCGCCTCCGGCACGGGCCGCGGCGGGCGGTGCCACGACGACTCCGTCTGGCACAGCCCGTGCACGAACACCGCGAGCGTGTCGGTGGGCGCCGGGAACGCGTCGGTCACCGCATCGGGCGTCAGCGCCACCGGGCGCCCGGCCACCCGCACCGCCATCGGCGCGGCCAGAGAGTTGTCACGGTCGGCCAGTTCGTCGCCGTAGATGCCGTTGAGCGCGGCGATCGCCTCGGCGACACCGGGCCGCTCGTCGAGGGGGGCGTCGTCGTCGAAGGCCAGGCCCGCGACCGCGAGACCGGCGACCGCCGGGGGCAGCCGGTGTCCGGTGGCATCGAGGGCGTCGTAGACGGCGCCGGCGATCGCGTCGTGCACCATCTCGACCGGCCGCGCCGCCGGCCCGATGGAGCGGAACACGCGCCCGGCGATGCCGGTGTGCAGGCCGCGCACCAGTGTGTTCAGCACGTTCAGGCCCTCGGCAGCCACCTCGCCGAGGGACTCGATGTCCGTCGTCCGCATGCCAGCACCCTTCAGTGAACGACTGTTCTTACTGAAGAGTAAGGTTTCCGTTGCCGGGAGGCAACGGGGTCAGCTCAGCGCATCCTCGATGCGTTGCACCTTCGCGGTCAGCTGACCCGTGTAGCCGGGCCGGATGTCGGCCTTGAGGACCAGACTGACGCGGGGCGAGACCGCAGCGACGGCGTCGACCGCCTGCTTGACCACGGCCATCACCTCGTCCCACTCGCCCTCGATGTTGGTGAACATCGCGTTGGTCTCGTTCGGCAGGCCCGAGGCCCGCACCACCCGCACCGCCGCCGCGACGGCCTCACTGACTCCACCGGTCTCGTCCCCTCCGGAGGGGCTGATGCTGAATGCGACGATCATTCGGTCGAGCGTACGGCTCCCGCCCAGGTAACGCCTGACTCGGCTGTGACGATCATCAATGCAGGTCAGGGCTCTCGAATGTGGGGCCGTCGGGGCTGTGAACACCCGCTGGCCAGCACGATCGACTTCAGCGCTGTGCCACACTGGGTGAAGTCGCGGGACTGGAGGTACACGCATGCGGCAGGCAAACAGGAGCGGTTTCATCGCCGTGTTGTCGGTGATGACCGTGGTCGCAGGGCTGGTGCTGAGCGCCCCGTCGGCGACCGCGCAGCCCGATGTGGCCCCGCCGCCGGTACCGGCCGACCCGATGGCGCCGCCGCCTCCATCCGATCCGCTGGCGTTCCCGAATCCGTTCGCGCCGCCCGCGCCCGCGCCCGCCCCGGCCGCGGCGCCGACCCCGGCCGACCCGTTCGCCGTCATCCCCGGCGAGCCGATGGCCATCCCGGAGGGCACGCCCGCCGGCCAGAACCCGACCCCGTTCGTCGGCCAGCCGCCGTTCGTGCCGCCGTCGTTCAACCCCACCAACGGGTCGATCGCGGGCGCGGCCAAGCCGATCTACATCAACTTCCAGCGGCCCATCGCCAACAAGCAGATGGCCCAGGACGCGGTGCACATCTCGTCGGTGCCGCCCGTTCCCGGCCGCTTCTACTGGACCACCGACACCCAGCTGCGCTGGCGGCCGCAGGACTTCTGGCCCGCCGGCACCGTCGTCAACATCGACGCCGCCGGCACGAAGTCGAGCTTCACGGTGCCCGAGCAGCTGGTCGCCACCGTCGACGACTCGACGCACACGATGACCATCGTGCGCAACGGGAAGGTCGAGAAGACGTTCCCGGTGTCGATGGGCAAGCCCGACGGCAAGCACGAGACCAAGAACGGCACGTACTACGTGCTGGAGAAGTTCGCCGACATCGTGATGGACTCGTCCACCTACGGTGTGCCCACCGACTCGCCCGAGGGCTACAAACTCAAGGTGCAGGACGCGGTGCGCATCGACAACAGCGGCATCTTCGTGCACAGCGCCCCGTGGTCGGTCGGCGACCAGGGCAAGCGCAACGTCAGCCACGGCTGCATCAACCTCAGCCCCGCCAACGCGCAGTGGTTCTACGACAACTTCGGTAGCGGTGACCCCGTCGTGGTGAAGAACTCCAAGGGTCTCTACAACCAGCCCGACGGTGCGTCGGACTGGCAGATGTTCTGACGTAGTCCAGTCCGCGAAGACCGCAGGCGCTTTCGCGCCGCGGTAGCCGCACGCCGTGCCACCATGGGGGCACGGCGAAGGGTGGGCGCGAATGCCCGGTGACGACAAGGCGGTGGTCCGCACCGTCGGCGTGCTGGTGCTGACGTTGCTCGCCGCGGTCGCACTGCGCGGGTTCCTGCCGGGTGCGCCGCCGCCGGCCGAGCCCGCCGAGACCGACGCCGACAGCACCGGCTCACTCGTGGCCGTCGTGGTCATGCTCGCGGTGTCCCTGACCGCCATCGCGGTGTCGCTGGCGTCGAACGGCCGCTCGCCCCGGCCGCCGCGCGCCCCCGGCGAACTGCCCCGCCGCCTCAGCGGCGAGCGTCGCAACATCCCCTGGCGGCTGCTGCTGATCGCCGCGGCCGCACTGCTCGCCTGGCTGCTGCTCATCATGCTGCTGATGCGCTGGATCTCGCCCGTCGACGTCGGCGCCGCCCCCGCCGAATCGACCGGCCGCCCCGACCCGGCGACGGCGAATCCGGCACCGCCCCAACAGGATTCGGACAGCGGATCCAGCGTCTTCAATCTGCTGATGGGTGCGGCGATCGTCCTGCTGCTGCTCTCGGTCCTCGCCACCGTCCTCGGCCGCCGGCGCCGCACCGCCGCCGAACCGGTGCTCACCGACGACGCCCCGCGCGCAGCGCCGCCGCCCGCGGGGCCCGATCTGGCCAGGGCGGCCGAGCGCGGGCTCGCCGAGGTCGGCGACCGCAGCCGCGATCCCCGCGAGGCGATCATCGCCTGCTACGTCGCGATGGAACAGGAGCTGGAGAAGTCGCCGGGCACCGTTCCGCAGGCCTCCGACACCCCCTCGGAGGTGCTGGCCCGCGCCGTCGCCCGCCGGGCGGTGCACGCCGGCAGCGCGACGCAGCTGGTCGACCTGTTCGAAGAGGCCCGCTTCAGTCCGCACGTGATGACCGAGGAGCATCGCGCGGAGGCGGTGGAGGCGTTGCAGGTGGTTCAGCGTGCACTGCAGGGTGTCTCATGACGAAGCTCGTGGTCGCCGCGGTCGCGGTCGTCGTGGGGGCGCAGGTGTGCGCATGGGCGCTGCTGGACCGCGAGTGGGTAGTCGCGGCCACCGGTGCGGCACTGGTGGCGGTGCTGCTCACCGTGCGGTGGCGGCTGACGCAGCGCACCGAACCCGACCCGGACGTGACGACGGACGGCGCCGGAGCGTCGTTGCAGCGCTGGCTGTCCCGCACCGAAACGCTGATCTCCTGGTCGGAGTCGTCGCGATCGGACTGGGACCGCCGGCTGCGCCCGATGCTGGCGCGGCAGTTCGAGCTCGCGGCCGGTCAGCGGAAAGCCAAGGATCCCAGGGGCTTCGACGCGACCGGGCGCATGCTGTTCGGTGACGCGCTCTGGCCGTGGGTGGATCCCGACAACATCTCCCGCACCGGCAACGCCGAACCCGGACCCGGCCGCGCCGCCCTCGACGAGATCCTGCGCCGTTTGGAGCGACTGTGAGCCCTCAGCTGCAACCCGCCGCCACCACCGCGCAGTGCGAGGCCGTGCTCGACGAGATCAGCAGAGTCGTCGTCGGAAAGCGCGCGGCGCTGACGCTGATCCTGACGACGGTGCTCGCCCGCGGGCATGTGCTCGTCGAGGACCTGCCAGGACTGGGAAAGACATTGATCGCCAAGTCTTTCGCGGCCGCACTGGGGCTGCGCTTCACCCGCGTGCAGTTCACCCCCGACCTACTGCCCGCCGATCTGCTCGGCTCGACGATCTACGACATGCAGTCCGGCCGCTTCGAGTTCCGCGGCGGCCCGATCTTCACCAACCTGCTGCTGGGCGACGAGATCAACCGCACCCCACCGAAGACGCAGGCGGCGCTGCTGGAGGCGATGGCCGAGCGTCAGGTCAGCATCGACGGCGTCACCCACCGGCTGCCCGAGCCCTTCCTGGTGCTGGCCACCGACAACCCGATCGAGTACGAGGGCACCTATCCGCTGCCGGAGGCCCAGCTGGACCGGTTCGCGCTGCGGTTGGAGCTGAAATACCTGTCCGAGCAGGAGGAGACGACGATGTTGCGCCGCCGTCTCGAGCGGGGATCGGCGGCGCCGGAGGTGGCCCAGGTGGTCGACGGGCACGACCTGATCGCCATGCAGGAGTCGGTGGAACTGGTCACGGTGCACGACGACGTGCTCGAGTACGTCGTCGCGCTGGCCGCCGCGAGCCGGCACCATCCGCAGGTCGCGGTCGGTGCGAGCCCCCGCGCCGAACTGGATCTCGTGCAACTCGCCCGCGCCCGCGCGCTGCTGCTCGGCCGCGACTACGTGGTGCCCGAGGACGTCAAAGCGCTGGCCGTGCCGGTGATGGCGCACCGCATCAGCCTGCGGCCGGAGATGTGGGTGCGCAAGGTGCAGGGCGGCGACGTGGTCGACGACCTGCTCCGCCGCACCCCGGTGCCGCGGGCCCGGGGGTCATCGTGACCGACGCCGAATTACGCTGGCGCGCATCCCCGTTGACGCGCTCGATCGCGACGGGTGCCGCCGTCGCGATCGCGGCCGCGCTGCTCACCGGCCGGTGGGAACTGATCGCGTTCGTCGCGCCGCTGCTCGCGGTGCTGTGCTCGCTGGGGTGGCAGCGGCCCGTGCCGACGGTCTCGGTCACCGGCGAGCCGGCGCTGAACCGCTGCTTCGAAGGCGAACAGGTGACCGTCACGCTCTCGGCCCATGCCGACGACGGCGGCGCGGTGCGACTGGCCGCCGTGCCGCCGCCGGGCATGGACCTCGACGTCGTCGCCGCGGGTTCCGCGCCGACGGTGGCCGTGCGGGCGCAGCGCTGGGGCCGCTACCCGATCGAGGCGACGGTGCGCGTCCTCGGCCGCGGCGGGCTGCTGGAGGGCACCGGCACCGTGGCCGCCGCACAGGTCTGCGTATTCCCCGTCGCCCCACCGCAATCCACGGCGATCCCGCGCACCGATCTGCTCGACCGGCTCGGCACCCACCTCACCCGCCACACCGGGCCCGGGGTGGAGTACGCCGACATCCGCCCCTACGTGCCCGGTGACCAGTTGCGCACCGTCAACTGGCCGGTCAGCGCGCGCCGCGGCACGCTGCACGTCACCGAACGACTCACCGACCGCGCCGCCGACGTGGTGGTGCTCTTCGACACCTACCCGCAACCGCCCGGACCGGCCACGGCCGCAACGGAACGCACCGCGCGCGGCGCGGCCCAGGTGGTGCAGAGCGCGCTGCGCTACGGCGACCGGGCCGGGCTGGTCGCGCTCGGCGGCCGCGCCACCCGGTGGCTGGGCGCCGACATCGGGCAGCGGCAGTTCTACCGGATCCTCGACACGATGCTCGGCGCGACGGGTGACCACGAGTCGGCCACCGGCACCCTGGCGCCGCGCCCGGCGCTGCCGGCGGGCGCGATCGTCGTCGCGTTCTCCACGATGCTCGACACCGAGTTCGCGCTCGCGCTGATCGATCTGCGCCGGCGCGGGCACCCGGTGGTCGCGGTCGACGTGCTGGAGGGCTGCCCCGTCGACGGCGACGTCGACCCCCTCGTCGACCGGATGTGGGCGATGCAGCGCTCCTTCATGTACCGCGACATGGCGACCGTCGGTGTGGACATCGTCGCGTGGCCGGGATCCGCGACGCTCGACCAGGCGATGGCACTGGTCCCCGAACACCGGGCACGTCGATGACAGCACTACGAAAAGCCCTGCTGCCGTTGATGTTCGGTGTCGTCATGGTGGGTGCGGCGGCACGCACCGGGCACGGATGGGCGCTCGCTGCGGCCGCGGCCGCGCTGGCCGCCGTCGCGGTCGGCATCTGGTGGCGGCCGGCGGCAGGCGTCGCGGTTGCACTGACCGTGCTGACCGTCGTGCTCGCCGCTCCGGCCCCGCTGGACACGACGCTGGCCGGGCTGTCCGCCACCGCGTACCTGGTGACGCGCCACGACGCCGCCACCGTCCCGACGATGACGGCCGCCGTCGCATTCGCCACCGTCACCGCCGTCGTCGTCGCGGTGCCGATCGAGGTGCCCTGGCTGCCGCTGGTGGCGCCGCTGGTACTGCTGGCCGCCTACCTGCTGGCGTTACGGCCCTACCTGCGCTGAGCGGTCAGTTCCAGATGCGGACGCGCCGTTCCGGTTCCAGGTACAGCTCGTCGCTCTCGCCGACCTCGAACGCCTCGTAGAACGCGTCCATGTTGCGGACCACGCCGTTGCAGCGGAACTCCGGCGGCGAATGCGGATCGATCGCCAGTCGCCGAATCGCCTCGGCCTCACGGGATTTCGTGCGCCACACCTGCGCCCATCCGAAGAACACCCGCTGCTCGCCGGTCAGCCCGTCGATGACCGGCGCCGGCCGGCCCTTCAGCGACAGGCGGTAGGCCAGCAGCGCGATCGACAGGCCGCCGAGATCACCGATGTTCTCGCCGACGGTGAACGCACCGTTGACGTGGTGCGACGAATCCAGCCCGCGCGGCGTGAACTGCTCGTACTGCTCGATCAGCGCGGTGGTGCGCGCCCCGAACTCGGCCCGATCCTCGTCGGTCCACCAGTCCACCAGGTTGCCGTCGCCGTCGTACTTGGCGCCCTGATCGTCGAAGCCGTGCCCGATCTCGTGTCCGATCACCGCGCCGATGCCGCCGTAGTTGGCGGCGTCGTCGGCCTCGGCGTCGAAGAACGGCGGCTGCAGAATCGCTGCGGGGAACACGATCTCGTTCATCCCGGGGTTGTAGTACGCGTTGACGGTCTGCGGGGTCATGAACCACTCGTCGCGGTCCACCGGGCCGCCGAGCTTGGCCAGGTCGCGGTCGTACTCCAGCGCGTGGCCCCGCACGTAGTTGCCGTAGAGGTCGTCACGCGCGATCACCAGCGACGAATAGTCGCGCCACTTCGCGGGATAACCGATCTTCGGCGTGAACTTGTCGAGCTTGGCGTGCGCCTTCTGCCGGGTCTGCGGCGTCATCCACTCGAGGGTGTCGATACTGACGCGGTAGGCCTCGCGCAGATTGGCCACCAGCTCGTCCATCCGCGCCTTGGCCTGCGGCGGGAAGTACCGCTCGACGTAGAGCCGGCCCAGTGCGTCGCCCATCAGGGCTTCGACCACCGAGACGCCCCGCTTCCAGCGGGCCCGGATCTCCTCGGTGCCCGAGAGCAGCCGCCCGTAGAACGCGAAGTCCTCGGCCACCAGCTCATCGCTGAGCAGCGACGCCCGGGCGTGGATCAGCCGCCACTGCAACCAGGTCTTCCACGTCGCCAGATCCACGTCGGACCACAGTGTCGCGAACGCGGTCAGGAAGTCGGGCTGGCGCACCACGATTTCGGCGGCCGCCTCCTCCGACGCCCCCAGCGCGGTCAGCCAGCCCCGCCACTCGAACCCGGGCGCCTCGGAGGTCACGTCGGCGAACGTGCGCAGGTTGTAGGTCAGGTCGGCGTCGCGGCGCTTCACCACGTCCCAGTGCGCCGCGGCGATCCGGGTCTCCAGCGCGACGATGGCCTCCGCCGTCTCACTGTGGTCGCCGCCGTACACGAGCGCGAACATCGCCGCGATGTGGCCGGGATAGGCCGCCAGGATCTCGGCGTGCCGCTCCTCACGGAAGTACGACTCGTCGGGCAGCCCGATGCCCGACTGCGTCAGGTGCAGCAGGTAGCGGCTGGAATTCTTGGAATCGGTGTCCACGTACAGGCCGGCGCCCCCGCCGACGCCGGTGCGCTGCAACGCCCCGAGCACCGCGGCCAGCTCCTCGGGGCTCTCGGCGGCGTCGATCGTCGCCAGCTCCGCGAGCAGCGGCGCCAGACCGCGCTCGCGGATGGTGTCCTCGTCCATGAAGCTGGCGTACAGATCGCCGATGCGCTGCTGGTCGGTCCCCTCCGGTGCGTGTGCGTCGGCTGCCTCGGTGATGAGGTCGCGGATCTGCTCCTCGGCGCGGTCGTACAGCGTGCGGAACGCACCGTCGGTGGCCCGGTCCGCGGGGATCTGATACTCCGCGAGCCAGCGGCCGTTGACGTGACCGAACAGGTCGTCCTGGGGCCGGGCGGAGTCGTCGACGTAGCGCAGATCGATACCGGACTTGAGGGAGGTCGCTTCTACCGTCACCCCGACATCCTTCCAGAAACGCCCGGGTACCCTCACCCGCATGCCTGTTGACCAGCCCGAATCGCAACGCGGCGAGGAGGCGCCCCGCGTCGTCAGCGTCTACGGCATCGCCTCGGCGGTGCTGGCCCTCGTCGCGGTGGCCGCCGTCGTGCTCGCCGCGCTGATCTGGAACGCCCACCGCGGCGACACCGACGAACGGGCCTACCGCACCCGGGTGCTGCAGGCCGCCGCCGAGTGGACCGGTGTGCTGATCAACATGAACGCCGACTCGGTGGACGCGGATCTGAACACGTTGCACGAGGGCACCGTCGGGCAGCTGAACACCGACTTCGAGGCGACCGTCGAGCCGTACCGCAAGCTGGTGCGCACGCTCAAGGCGCGCACCACGGGGCAGATCAACGCCGTCGCGATCGAGACGATCCACCACGACCAGCCCGGCGCACCGCCGCCGGCGCCGCGGTCGGACCTGTCCGGGCTGGCCGCGCGCACCGACACCGTCATGGTCATCGCGACGTCGGTGAGCGAGAACGCCGGGACCGAGGCGCCGCAGACGGTGCGCTGGACGCTGCGCATGGACGTGTCCGACGTCGACGGCAGACTGCTGATCTCGCGGCTGGAACCGATCCGATGAGGAACCTGCTGCGCGTCCTGCTGTTCGACGTCCTCGCCCCGGCGGCCGCCGTGGCGGCGCTGATCTATCTCGGGGTCGCGCTGGCATGGCCGCTGTGGTGGGTGTCGGTGTGTTCGGTGCTGTGCCTGCTGGTGGTGCAGGCGGTGATCGTCAACGTCGTGCTGGCGCGCCGCGACGGCGTCACCGTGGGCACCGACGACGACGGACCCGGCCTGCGCCTGGCCGTGATGGGCACCGCGACGGCGGCGCTCGTGGCCGCCGCCGTGGTCGGTTACACGCAGTGGACGGTGCCCGACCGCACGCTGCGCGAGGACAGCGCCGCGGTGACGGGCATCGCCAGCAGCGTGGCCGAGGCGTCGGCGACGTTCACGCCGCAGAACCCGACGGCCTCGATCGACCGCGCCGCGCAGATGATGACCTCCGAGAGCGCCGACCGCTTCAAGAACGACTTCGCCGGGGTGGCCAAGGACCTGGGCAGCCGCAACGTCTCCGCCCAGGCGAGCACGGTGTCAGCCGGCGTCGAGGCGATCGGGCCGCAGGCGGCCAGCGTCGCGGTCGTCCTGCGCGGCACCCAGACCTCGCCGGGCAAGCCGGCCGACACGGCGGTGCTGGCACTGCGCGTCACGCTGTCGAAGACCGATGGACGCTGGCTGGTCGAGGACGTCTCGCCGATCCACTCGCGGTAGAGAAGCCAGGGCTGTGATCGGCCGCCGATCGCAGCCCGGAATGCGCTTCCGCGGGAAAGGGGCTAGTGCCCGGGGCGCTGGGAGCGCATCTTGGCGAAGCGCTCGGAGAGCCGGCCCATCCGGATCATCAGCGACGCCGGCGGGCTGACCTTGCCGCCCAGGTAGGCGGCGAAGTCGGCGGCGGGCACCCCGATGCGGGAGGCGAACTCCTGCTCACCGAGCCCCGACCGGTCCAGCAGCAGCCGGACGTGGCGGGCCACCTCGGCGCACTCGTTGGCCTCGAGGTGTTCGCGGGTGCGCACCAGCACCTCCGACATCGCCCGGGACACCCCGTAGGGCTCGGCGGTCTCGAGGACCTCCTCGACCTGACGGGCCGTCCGGCCGTAGGGATCGCGCTTGATCGCCACCACGATGCGCTGCCACACGCTCAGATCGTCGTGTTCGAGGGCGGCGCGGATCGCGGCCGTCGGCCAGAACTCGACGGGCCGGTCGTCGGAGTGCGGGCCCCGGGACTGCCCGCCGGCCTCAGAGAAGCGAGGTTCCGACGACACAGTCACCTCGCCTCCTCCAGCATGGCCACCGCCACGGACAGGCACCGCTGCCTGACCCTGGCCCAGTCGGTCTCCGCGTCGGCGCCCGAGGATGCGATGTCGGGCCCGTCGGAAGGCCGGGGATCGGCCAGGCGGCGCACCAGCTGGGTGGCCACCCAGTGCTCGCGCGCCGGTTGACCACAGTAGTACCGGTCCATGCCCGTCAGCACTTCCGCCGCGGTGTGCGTGTCCATTGAGGCCACGAGGTCGGCGAAGTCCGAGTAGTCGCGGGCGCCGTTGCGTTCCATGATCAGGAAGCTCTTCAGCCGCAGCGTCTCGGCGCCGGTCGGGATCTGCAACCGGTCACCGGTGGGCAGCAGCACGTTCGTGGTCTCCATCGGGCTGATCCGCTCCAGCGGCGGATGTCCCGATTGTGAGGCGGCGCCCCTCTCCACGGCCAGCGCGTCGAGCGCCACGTCGAGCCGGCCCCGCCACATCGTCACCGGATGCTTGGGCAGCTTCACCGCGACCGTCTTGCCGTGGGCCCGGTTGCCGATGGTCGCGGGCACCCGGCCCTCGCTCTTCAGGCGTCCGGGGACCAGCTTGCCGCACGGCTGGCAGCCGCTGAACGCCAGCGGGTCGGCTACCGTGATGGCCTGCGGTGCAAGGGTTTTCAGCTTGGCCGCGGACTTGACGACGGTGCGCAGATCGGCACCCGACGGCGCGAGTGCGGAGATGTCGTCGGGGATGATGATCAGGTCGCCGATGTCGGCCTTGGGCAGCGGCTTCTCGAAGTCGACCGACGGAAGCACGCGGTCGAGCCAGCGCGGCAGCCACCAGTTCCACTCGTCGAACATCGCCATCAGCGCGGGCACCAGCACCAGCCGCACCACCGTCGCGTCCACCGCGATCGCGACTGCGCACGCCACGCCGAGCTGGGCCACCAGCGGCATGCCGGCGAACGCGAACCCGATGAACACCGCGATCATGATCAGCGCGGCGCTGGTGATGGTGCGCGCGCTGGTGGACACGCCGTAGGCGACCGCGTCGCGGGTGTTGCCGGTCTGCAGGAACCGTTCCCGGATCCGGGTGAGCAGAAAGATCTCGTAGTCCATCGACAGGCCGAAGGTCAGCGCGAGCACCAGCGGCGGGATCGTGCTGTCCAGCGACGAGATCTGCTTGAAGCCCAGGTCGGCCAGCCAGCCCCACTGGAACACCACCACCAGGCTGCCGTAGGCCGCCGCGACCGACAGCACCGTCATCACCACGCCCTTGAGCGCCAGGAACACCGAGCGGATCGAGATCAGCAGCATCACGAACGCGATCAGCGCGACGAACAAGAACACCAGCGGCTGGATCTGGGCCACTCGGTCGTCGAAGTCCTTGATCAGGGCGGTCGGCCCGCCGACGTAGATCTGCGCGGCGTTGCCGGCGACCGGCGGCAGCTGCTCCCGCATCCAGTCCACGGTGTCGCGGGAGCCCATGTCCTCGGGGTCCACGGACAGCACCGCCGACAGCAGCGCGCTGCGGTAGTCCTGGCCGAACACCGGCGGCGTCACCGACACGGTGTTGGGCGCCTGGGCCATCTTCTGCCTGATCGACGCGAGCAGCGGCTCCTTGGCCGGCGCCGAGGCCGCGTTGCCGTCCGGGAACGTCACCAGCACCCGGACGGGACCGAGCGCACCGGGGCCCAGGGCCTCGGCCGCGGCGTTGACGCCGCCCCGGATCTCGTGGGTGGGATCGAACTGCCGCTGCATGCTGTTGCCGAGCATCATCGAGAACGCCGGCGCGGCCAGCGCCAGCAACACCGCGGCCGCGCCGAGCGCCGACACCCAGGGCCGGCGCATCACCCAGCCGGTCCAGCGGGTCCAGAACTTTGACTGCGTCGCCTCCACTCCGCGGCCCCAATGCAGGTACGAGGAGCGGCGCGCGGCCCGGCGCCCGAACGTGGCCAGCACGGCCGGGGTCAGCGTCGTCGACGTGAGCACCGCGACCGCGACGGCGAGGATCGCGCCGGTGGCCATCGAGCGCAGCACCGGGGTGTTGATCAGGTAGATACCGGTGACCGACGCGATCACCGTGAGGCCGGACAGCACCACCGCCAGTCCGGAGGTCGCCATCGCGGCGTCCGCGGCGTCCTCGGGTTCCCGGCCGGCACGCAGCTCCTCCCGGAACCGCATCAGGATGAACAGCGAGTAGTCGATGGCCACCGCGATGCCGAACATCGACACCGTCGAGGTGACGAACACCGACATCGTCGTGTAACTCGACAGCAGGAAGACGAGCCCCATCGTCACCACGACGGTGCAGATGCCCAGCAGCAGCGGCATCGCCGCGGCGGCCAGCGACCCGAAGACCGCCAGCAGGATCACCAGGACGATCGGGAAGTTCCACTTCTCGGCCTGCGCGATGTCGTGTTTGGTGGCCAGCGTGGCGGCCGCACCCAGCGCGCCCTGGCCGATGACGTAGAGGCGGACCTTGCCGTTCTCCGTCTCGCCGGGTTCGTCGCCGTCGATGCCGACCTTCTCGCGCAGCTGTTTGGCGACGTCGACGGCGCCGGTGTTCTCGAACCCCAACTGCAGCGTGATGACGTAGGGCCGGTCGGGCTGCGGGGGCGGCTGGGCCGGGTTGGGCATGATCGTGACGCTCGGCACCTCGCGCGCGATGGCCTCCAGGCGCGCGACCGCGGCGTTCATGTCGTCGAACGAGGCGTCCGGGCGGGGCGCGGCGACCAGCGCGAGCGGGGAGGCGCCCTGGTCAGGAAACTGCGCCTCCAGCTGGCGCTGGACGTAGAGCGACTGCGAACCCTCGACCTCGAAGCCGCCGCCGGTCAGATTGCCCGACTGGTTCATCGCGAGGTAGATCGAGGGCACCAGCAGCAGCAGCCACACGGCGAACACCGCCCAGCGGAATCTGCGCAGGTTGCTGCTCACGCGCATCATGAACTGCTGGATGGGAACTCCCCACTTTCTCCCCGGCCTTTCGTAGCGAAAGGGTACAGCAGCGACCTGTTCGCCGACCGCGCTGAACAGTCCTGCCAGAGATGCCTCATGCAGCTTTAATGCAGCGCCGGTGGCCGTCTCGATTGGGCACCGGGCCACGGCGATGGCACGATGGCCCCGACGAGGTTCGTCGGTCGGGGATTCTTTGCTGTTGACCGTACGACGTTTGCGGGGCGTGTGGGCGCCCGCAGACCGTGAGGAGTTCGTGATGAAAGCACCCTCGGGTTTCACCGCGCGCCGGACCGGCGCCGCGCTGGCAGCGGCGTTCGCCGTCGGTGCGGGTGCGGTGCTGTTGACCGGGCCGGCGGCGCCGACGGGGCAGGCCGCGCCCGACCCGTGCGCGGCCAGCGAGGTCGCCAAGACCGCAGGGTCGGTGGCCACCAGCACCGGCGCCTACCTGGAGACGCATCCGCAGACCAACCAGGCGCTGACGCTGATCACCCAGCAGCAGAGCGGCCCGCAGTCGCTCGGCGCGCTGAAGTCCTACTTCGACGCCAATCCGCTCGTCGCCGCCGATCTGCAGCGGCTGCAGCAACCGCTGACGGCGCTGGCCGGGCGGTGCAAGCTGCCCGTGACGCTGCCGCAGCTCCTCGGGCTGATGCAGGCCGCTCAGCCCGCCGCGCAGCCGTCGGCCCCCGCCGCCCCGGCGACGTCACCGGCCGCGCAGAGCGTCGGCGTCGGCTCCGCCGAGGCCGCCACCGCGCCGCCGCTGCGCTGACCGCCGGAGCGGTTTTCTCACGATTGGTTAATTGCTCGGCGGGAAACTCGGCTGCCGGTCTGCTTAGCTTCCTAGGATGGTCTCAGGTCGGCCACCGACACGGTGCCGGCTGTCCACCTCTTGATGAAGGAGACTTCATGTTGATCTCGGGCCCCATCCTGCGCCGCGCCGTCGCCGGCGCACTGGGCGCGGGCGCGGTCACCGGCGCCTCGCTGTTCGGGGTGCTCGCCGCCGCGCCGATGGCGTCGGCTCAGCCGGCCCTTCCGCCGAACTGCACCGCGGCCGACTTCGCCGGGGTGGCCTCCGGCGTCTCGGCGTCGACGTCGGCCTACCTGTTCACCCATCCCGAGGTCAACGACTTCTTCTCCGGGCTGCAAGGCCTGCCCCCCGACCAGCTGCGCAGCAAGGTCGTCGACTACATGAACGCCAACCCCCAGGTCAAGGCTGAGTTGACCTCCATCCGGCAGCCGCTGGTCGACATCAAGAACCGGTGCGGCTTCTCGGAGGGCGACCGCAACGGACCGCTGTTCCCGTAGACGCGATGCGAGACAGGGTGGATGCTTCGCCCACTCGTGGGGGAGAGCTGTCCGCCCAGGACGGCGCGGGTCGGACGGTGCTGATGGTGGACGACGACCCGGATGTCCGCACCTCGGTGGCCCGGGGTCTGCGGCATTCGGGGTTCGACGTGCGCGTCGCGGCGACGGGGAAAGAGGCGCTGCGGCTGCTGTCCAGCGAATCGCACGATGCGCTGGTACTCGACGTGCAGATGCCCGAACTCGACGGCGTCGCGGTGGTGACGGCGCTGCGCGCACTGGGCAACGACATCCCGATCTGCGTGCTGTCGGCGCGCGACACCGTCAACGACCGGATCGCGGGTCTGGAGGCCGGCGCCGACGACTACCTGACCAAACCGTTCGACCTCGGTGAGCTGGTGGCCCGGCTGCACGCGCTGCTGCGCCGGGCGCACAACTCCGACCCCACCTCCGACACCATGACGGTCGGGTCGCTGACCATCGACACGTCCCGCCGGCTGGTGTTCGTCGCCGGCGAACGGGTCGACCTCACCAAGCGGGAGTTCGACCTGCTCGCCGCGCTGGCCGAGAACGCGGGGGTGGTGCTGAGCCGCCAGCGTCTGCTGGAACTGGTGTGGGGCTACGACTTCGACGTCGACACCAACGTCGCCGACGTCTTCGTGTCCTACCTGCGGCGCAAGCTCGAGCGCGACGGACTGCCGCGCGTCATCCACACCGTGCGCGGGATCGGCTACGTGCTGCGGGAAGAGCCGTGAGAAGTCAGCGCCCGGTTCGCCGGTGAGACTGCCCCGCGCGCTGCGGTCCGCCTCGCTGCGGACGCGGGTCGCCATCGCGTCGGCGGCCGCCGCGGCCGCGGTGGTCGCGGCGTTCACGATCCTCACCTCGCTGGTGCTGGCCAACAACGATGCGGCGCAACTGGATCGGCGGTTGGACGCGATCGTCGACGCCAGCGTCTACCCCGAGCAGCTCACCGATCCGCGCCGCGGGGTGCTCCAGACCGGACGCTCGCGCTCCTCGGGACAGGTGGTGTACCAGCGCGGGTTCCAGCTGCCGGCGTTGCCGCCGGGCACCGAGACCGTGATGGTCAACGACGTTGAGTACCGGGTGCGGACGGTCCCGGTCGAGCAGGACGGTGGCGTGCTGATGTCCATCGGCATCCGCGCCGACAGCATCCTGCTCAACCGTGCCCGGGTGCCGCTCTACATCGCCGTCGGCGTGGTGACGGTGCTGATCGCCGCGGGTCTGGGCTGGCTGCTGGCGGGCCCGGCGATCCGCCCGCTGCGCAAGCTGACCGAGCACACCAAGGCGCTCGGCAAGGGGTCCGAGCAGATCCCGGCCGTGCGCGGTGTGCGCGAGGCCGAGGACCTGTCGGAGGCCATGACCGCGATGCTCGACCGGCTCGCCGCCGCCCAGCGCGCCACCACCAACTCGCTGCAGGCCGCCCAGGATTTCGCCGCCAACGCCGCCCACGAGCTACGTACCCCGCTGACCGCGATGCGCGCGGACCTGGACACGCTGCGCATCCACGACCTGCCCGCCGAGGAGCGCGCCGAGGTGGTCGCCGACCTGTCGCGTGCGCAGCGCCGGGTGGAGGGCATCATCACCGCGCTGGGGCAGCTCGCCTCGGGTCAGCTCGCCCAGGCCGAGGACCGCGAGGTCGTTGACGTCACCGACATGCTGGACCGGGTGGCCCGGGAGAACATGCGGGTGAGCCGCGACGTCACGATCGAGGTGCACGCCGCCGACGACCTGGGGTTCGTGCTGGGGTGGCCGGGCGGTCTGCGGCTGGCGGTGGACAACCTGGTGCGCAACGCGATCACCCACGGCCAGGCCACCCGGATCGTGCTGGCCGCGCACCGCCGCGCGAACCTGATGACGATCGTCGTCGACGACAACGGCCGCGGCCTGCCCGTCGACGAGCATCTGACGGTGCTGGGCCGCTTCTCCCGCGGCAGCAACGCGGCGCCGGGCGGGTCGGGGCTGGGGCTGGCGCTGGTTGCGCAGCAGGCGTCGCTGCACGGCGGCTCGATCGAGCTGTCGGACGGTCCGCTCGGCGGTCTGCGGGCCACCCTCACCGTCCTGACAGAGCCTGCGCCGCAGGATCATTCAGGCGACTGACCGGGCGATCGCGCGCCATCCGAGCAGCAGTGCCGCGGTGGTCAGCGACGCGACCACGATGAAGCTCGGCGCGGTGCCCTGCGCGGTGAGCTTGCGCAGCAGCATCCCGACCACGACGGTCGCCACCCACACCACCACGCCCGTGGGCAGCAGTGCCAGCGGGCGCCGCCAGGCCCGGGCGAGCACCCAGCCCAGCGCGGTGCCGGTCAGGAACGGCCACGCCGTCTCGGCCACCCCGGTCAGCGTCAGCCCCTCGGCGTGACTGCGCCGCCCGATCGCGCAGAACACCACCACGCAGGCGACGTCGGCGGCCAGCGCTGCCGGGGTCTTGTTACGGAGCCGCATAGGTCATCAGGTCGTTCTGCAATGGCATGACGTCGCGCTGCGGCCGCAGCGGCGCCGGCGGCGGCAGTTCCGCGGGCCGACCGGCGCTGAGCGCGTCCTCCGAATCGGGCAGGGTGGCCTGCAGGTCGAAGGCCGAGAACACGAACGGCAGGCCGTCGGAGCGCAGCGGGTCCGGGGTGCTCATCACATGGAAGTGTAGGTGCGGGGCGTCGGTGTTGCCGGTGTTGCCCAGCCGGGCCAGCACCTGCCCGGCGGAGAGCCGGTCGCCCGGCTTGACCGCGATGCTGCCCGTCTGCAGGTGGGCGTAGAGCGCGTAGTTGCCGTTGCCGAGATCCTGCACGACGTGGTTGCCCGGATACTGGTCCAGCGCCAGCCCCGTCGCGGCGGCGAAGGGCACCGCCTCGGGCATGCCGTCGGCGACGGCGACCACCGGACCGTCGGCGACGGCGTGGATGTCGGCGCCGTAGTACGGGAAGCTCGCCAGGTCGGTGCTCGCGCCGGTGAACAACCGGCCGTCAGGGGTCAGCTGCACGTAGTCGATCGCGAAACGTTCTGCGGCCCAAAGTGCTCCGTTGATCGGGTTGAGCGCGCCGCGGTGACCGGAGATGCCGCAGCAGCCTACGGCGTCCAGCCAGCTCGGTCCGGTCAGCGGCGGCCGCAGGACGATCGGGGTGCGTTTCTGCACGGCGACGGGCGCGATCTCCTCGGTCAGGGTGGCCGGGATCAGCGGCGGCTGGGGTTGGCGCACCGCGATTCCCAGCGCGTGCGTGAGTCGCTCGGGAGCGGGTTCGCCGTCGGGCACGACGACGTCCAGCCAGACGTACCCGCTTTGAGCTGGACCGAGAACCGTTGTGGGAGAGGGGGTCCCGGACAGTCGGGTCCACGCGCCGAGGCGGTCGGCGGGCAGGTCCAGCAGCGTCCGGTCACCGGCGCGCACCGTCAGGGACGTCAGCGTGACCTCCTGGGAGAGCGTGTTGGTCAGCGCCAGCTCGTACACCAGATGGGTCTTGCCGTCGGTGGCCGGCACCGGGATCGGTTCGGCCACCGCATGCGCGATGACCGGGGTGAGCACCGACGGTTCGGCGGGCTGCGTCGTCGCCGGGGCGGCCTGCGCCGTCGTCGCAGTCGTGGCGCTCGTCGTGGTGGTCTCGGGCGCCGGCGCCGACGAGCATGCCGCGACCACGCTCACCGCCAGCAGGGCGGCCGGGCGCCGAAATCTCATGAAGCTGCGCGTGTTTCGTCAGGTGGGTCGGCCGTGCGGTCCGGCGGATGGGGCGCCTCGGGATCGGGACTGAACTGCGGGCAGGCGGCATCAGCGGCGCGCGGCACCGCACCCGAGTCCGGGTCGACGTCCTTCTCGGTGCGGAACATCGCGAAAAACACCACCCAGCCGATCGCCGCGATGAAGATCCAGCTGATCAACCGGTAGATCAGCATCGCCGAGATCGCCGAGGCCAGCGACATGCCGCTGGACACCAGCCCGGGCACCAGCACCGCCTCGACCACCAGCAGCCCGCCGGGCATCAGCGGGATCGAGCCCACGGCGCGGGCCGCGGCGTAGGCCACCGTCACCCCGGCCAGCGACGGATGACCCCCGGTCGCGAAACAGGCCGCCAACAGACAGCCGACGTCGGCGATCCAGTTGAACAGCGACCAGCTGAACGCCACCGACAGATCGCGCCGGCCCAGCTGGACCGACTCGAGCTGGGACAGGATCTCGCGCCACTTGGCCAGCCCGGTGTCGGTCGGCCGGCCGCGCGCCGAGTTCACCCACGACAGCACCCGCACCCCGATGCCCTCGATCAGTTCCGGACGGGTCGCCACCGCCTGGGCCAGCAGGATCAACGCCAGGAAACCGCCGAGGGAGAAGATCAGCGACAGCGGGTTCTTGCTGGCGCCCAGCATGAACGCGCCGGCCAGGCCGAGCAGTGCCAGACCGACGACCTGCAGCACCCCCGACATCACCAGCTGCCACGACGCGACCAGCGGCGACGCGCCCCACAGCCGCTGCTGGCGGTAGATGAACGTCGCCGAGAGCACCGGCCCGCCCGGCATCGTCGTCGACAGCGCGTTGCCGGCGTAGAACGCGGCCTCGCTGCGCCACTGCCGTACCTGCACACCGGCCGACGCGAGCAGGGTGCGCTGGATCTGTGCGAAGCTGTGCATCGAGGCCATCGCCGCGACCGCGGCCACCAGCACCCACCACCAGTCCGCCGAGTACAGGCTCTTCCACGCCTTGGCGAGCTGATCTCGCACCAGCGCCAGCTCGATGGTCAGCACGAGGACCGCGACCACGATGAGCACCCATCGCAGCCACCAGTACTTGCCCCGTGCGGGCCGCTCCCGGCCGGCGCTGCCCGCCTGGGTGCCGCTCGGAGGAGCGTCGTGTGACACGCCTACAGGGTAAGGCGTGGGCACCCGGAATCCGGCGAACCGAATTCATGATCAGCGAGGCCGTTACGCTACCGGAATGTCAGCCCGACCGTTCTCCGACCCCGCTGCCGACGAGTCGGTCAGCCCGCTGGTGCGCAGGGGTGCGGCATGGGCGTGGCGGCTGCTGGTCATCTTCGGCGCGGTGTTCGCCGCGCTGTGGGTGGTGATGCAGGTCGAGGTCATCGTCGTGCCGGTCGCACTGGCCACGCTGGCCGCGGCACTGCTGATGCCCGCCGTCGACTTCCTCGACCGCCGCGGCGCGCCACGCGGCGGCGCGGTGGCGCTGATCCTGCTCGGCGGGCTCGCGCTCGTCGGCGGCCTGCTGTCGTTCGTCGTCAGCCAGTTCATCGAGGGCACCCCGGCGCTGGTCGAGCAGGTCACCCGCAGCATCGACGGGCTGCGCCGCTGGCTGGTCGACGGTCCGCTGGGCCTGAGCCGCGAACAGATCGACAACGCGGGCAACTCGGCGATCGAGGCGCTGCGCAACAACCAGGAGAAGGTGACCAGCGGCGCGCTGTCCACTGCGGGCACCATCACCGAGATCGTCACCGGCGCGCTGCTGGTGCTGTTCACGCTGATCTTCCTGCTGCACGGCGGCCGCAACATCTTCGAGTTCGTCACCCGCGTCTTCCCGTCCTCCACCCGGCAGCGGGTGCGCGACGCGGGCCGCGCCGGGTTCCACTCCCTGATCGGCTACGTGCGGGCCACGTTCCTCGTCGCGCTCGTCGATGCGCTCGGCATCGGGATCGGGCTGGCGATCATGGGCGTTCCGCTCGCACTGCCGTTGGCGTCGCTGGTCTTCCTCGGTGCGTTCGTCCCCCTGGTCGGCGCCGTGGTCACCGGATTCCTGGCGGTCATCGTCGCGCTGCTGACCAAAGGCCTCATCTACGCGCTGATCACGCTCGGTCTGATCCTGGCCGTGCAGCAGCTGGAGGGCCACGTGCTGCAGCCGCTGGTGATGGGCCGCGCGGTCTCCATCCATCCGCTGGCCGTGGTGCTCGCCATCGCGGCCGGAGCGGTGCTGGCCGGCATCGTCGGCGCGCTGCTCGCCGTGCCGATCCTGGCATTCCTGAACAGCGCGATCCGGGTGCTCGTCGCCGACGACCCGGACGCCGTCGAAGCCGCGCAGAGGGCCGACGACGGGCCGGTGCTCAGCGCCGAACCCGACGACGTCGAGAACTAGCTACAGCCGGCCTTCGCGGCGCAGCAGTTCCTGCGCGCTCAGCCCGTTGCCGCCGCGCCGCGGCGCGTCGCCCTCGGGCCGGGTGTTGAGCTTCTCGGTCGCCGTGTCCGCGTCGGACTGCCGCGCGGTCGGGATGGCGCGGGTCGCCTCGGCGGAGTCGTCGTCCTGCGTCCCCTCGGCGCGCTGCGCGGAGAACGCGGTGGTCGGCTCGTTGCCGGCCGGATCGGGCCTGGAATCGGGCATCGCCCGCGTCGGCTCGGCCGACGGCCGCGCCGGTGCGGCAGGTCCCGGGGTTCCGGCACCGCTGCCCCGCAGGTCCCCGAGCCAGGACTCGATCTCGCGTTCGTCGCGCTTGGGCGCCGGCGGCGGGGCCGACGGCCGCTGACCGCGCTGGGTCACCGCGTCGGCGGCACTGCTCACGGCGTTGCGGACGGCGTTCTTGGCCACCGACAGTCGGGTGGTCTGCGGTTCGGACTCGGGCTCCGGGGCCGGCGGCCGCGACGGTGCGCCGGGCAGCCGCGTGGTGCCCGCGGCGGACGGCCCACCGGCGTGCGCCCCCGTCGCGATGCGGGTGGTGACGGCGGGCGTGGGCCCGCGGTCGGGCGCCGGATGGCCGGGATCGTGCGGCGGCAGCGCCCGAGGCGGGGCCGTCACCGGCGGACCGCCGGCGCCGACGAGTGCCTCGGCGGGTGCGGTCTCGCGCACCAGCGGCCGCCTGCGCTCGTCGGGCAGCTCGGTCTCGCCCAGGCCCAGCTTCTCCTGGACGCGCTTCATCCAGCGCGGCGCCCACCAGCAGTCGTCGCCGAGCAGCTTCATGATCGCCGGCACCAGGAACATCCGGATGATCGTCGCGTCCAGCAGCAGGGCGATCAGCAGACCGAACGCCAGGTACTTCATCATCACCAGATCGGAGAACACGAACGCGCCCGCCACCACGGCCAGCACCAGCGCGGCGCCGGTGATCAGGCGGCCGGTGGTCGCGGTGCCGATCCGGATGGCCTCCGCGGTCGACATGCCCCGCGCTCGAGCCTCGACCATGCGGGAGACCAGGAACACCTCGTAGTCGGTGGACAGACCCCAGATCACCGCGATGATCAGGCCGATCATCGGTGCCATCAGCGGCTGTGGCGTGTAGTTCATCAGGCCGGAGCCGTGGCCCTCGACGAACATCCACGTCAGGATGCCCATCGTCGAGCCGAGAGTCAGCGCGCTCATCAGCGCGGCCTTGATCGGCAGCACGATCGACCCGAAGGCCAGGAACATCAGCACCGTCGTGGTGAGGATCAGCACCACGACCATCAGCGGCAGCCTGTCGAACAGGCTGTGGATGCTGTCCTGCTCGAGTGCCGGGGTGCCGCCGACCGAGATGTCCAGGCCGCGTGGCGGCGTGATGGACCGCAGCTCCTCGATCTTCTGCGGCGCGTCGTTGCGGCTCACCAGACCGTTCTGGATCGTCCGGACCGACGGGTCCTTGGACCCGCCCTCCTGCACGGAGCGCTCCTGCCACATCTTGCTCGGGTCGTTGTCGGGGTCGGTGAACCCGTTGATCGTCATCGCCTTGGCGCGCACGTCGGCGAGCTGCTGGTCGGTGACGGGCTGGCCGTCCTGCCGTTCGACGACGATCGTCAGCGGTTCGGTGCGGAACCCGGGGAACGTCTTGTCGAAGTCCTCCTGCGCGATCCGGACCTTGTTGTCCGGGGGCAGGTACTTCTCACTGATGCCGCCGAGGGCCAGCTGGCCCAGCGGGATGACCAGCAGGATCATCACGATCAGGATCGGCGCGGCGAACGCGATCGGCCGCTTCATCACGACGTTGACGAGCCGGCCCCAGAAGCCCTTCTCGACTTCGGCGCGGGTCTTGGTCTTCTGCGTCTTGGCCGCCAGCCACTCGAGGTAGACGCGCATCGGCTTCCAGTTGCGGAAGAAGGGCACCCGCAGCAGGGTGCGCACACCGAGCGCGTCGACGTTGTGTCCGAGGATGCCCAGTGCCGCGGGCAGCACGGTGACCGACAGGATCGCCGCGAGCATGACCGACGCGATGATCGCGTAGGTGATCGACTTCAGGAAGCCCTGCGGGAACAGCAGCAGCGGCACCGACGACGCCACCAGGATGACGGCCGAGAACATGATCGTCCGGCCGGACGTCATCACCGCGCGTCTGACCGCGGTCTCGGTGTCGTAGCCCTCCGCGATCTCTTCTCGGAACCGGCTGACCATGAACAACCCGTAGTCGACCGCGATGCCGAGCCCCATCAGCGTCACCACCGGCTGGGCGAAGAAGTGCACCGGCATGAATTCGGCGGTCAACCGCATGATGCCCAGCGCGCCGGCGATCGTCAGGCCGCCGATGATGCCCGGCAGCGCGGCGGCGACCACACCGCCGAACACGAAGAACAGCACCACGCAGACCAGCGGGATGGCCGCGACCTCGGCGCGTTTCTGATCCTCGCCGATGGTGCCGGTGAGCTCACTGGCCAGCGGGTTCAGCCCGGCCAGCTGGATGTTGCCGCCGTTGACCTGCTCCAGGTCGGGCTCGATGGTCTGGTAGTTCTTCAGGATCGTGTCGTCGTCGTCGCCCTTGAGCGGAATGCTGATGAACGTCTTCGAGCCGTCCTCGGTCTTCATCTGCTGGACGGTCGGGGCGGTGGTGTCGGGCGCCCGGAGCCAGCCGACCCAGCTGACGACCTGATCCTTGTGGCTGTCGACCACGTCGTTGAGTTCGCCGACGACCTTCTTCTGCCATGCCGGGTCGGTCACCTTCTTGCCGTCCGGCGGCGTGAGGATCGCCACCACGTGGCTGGTGCGGTCACGTCCGTACACCTCGTCGGAGATCACCGACGCGTGGACGGACTGACTGCCCTCGTCATAGAAACCGCTCTGGGTGACGTGCTGTCCCAGGCTGATGCCGTAGACGCCGCCGCCCAGGCACAGTGCGACCATGACACCGATCACTATGTATCGGTACTGGTACACCGTTCGACCCCACCAGGCGAACACGTTCAGCTCCTCACCGTTGCGCAAAAGTCTGTGATCATCGGCATGCGCACATCACGACCAGGCTTTTCCATTGTTCTAGACACGCGACGCCAGCAGCGAGGACAGCGGCCGGAATGGCTGCAGCCACGCGCCCTGCTCCGGTAGCGAATCAAGCCCGATTCGCGGTAGCGGCTCCCGGAAGACACCAGGGATGTCCTCCAGGTCGACGAACTCCAAGGTATCCGACGCTAACGCCCAACTGGCATGTTCGCGAAATCCGAGGACCTGGACCTCGACGCCCTCGTGCGCGATGTCCTCCAGCGGCAGCCGGAAGGCCTGCCCGTCTGCCGACGCGACGATCAACCCCGCCAGACCCTCGCTGCGGCGCAACGCGATGTGCGCCAGCATGTCGGCGTCGACGTCGCTGTCCTCGTCGATCTTCGGTTTGGCGAACACCGCGAAGCCGACGTTGCGCAGCGCCTCCACCCAGGGCCGGACCACTTCGGCGCTGCCCGGCGCGATGTTGGTGAAGACGGTCGCCTCGGGCTCCAGCGACACCGCCTGGCCGTCCGCGCTCGCCTGCGCGGACAGGTCGGCGGTGCGGGCCAGCAGCCAGCGGCCCAGCGCGTCGAACCGGGGCCGGTGTGCCGCGGTCGGCCGGCCACCGAGGATCGAGCCCAGCCCCATATCGAGGTTCGGGGCGTCCCACACCAGCAGCACGCGGGCGGGCGCGGGTGCCGGCACCGCGGCGTCGACGTCCGCGAGGACCTCCGGGACCTCGGCGGGCATGTGGTCGGTCACGCTCATGACCTCTCCCACAGCAACTCGGCGACGTCGGGACCGGCCAGGGCCTTGCGTTCGTATTTGGTGACGGGCCGGGCCACCGAAATCGGCAGACCCGCCGCGTCGGGACTGATGCGCCGCAGCCGGGGCTCCGCGTCGCCCACCTCGGCGATCTGTTCGGCGTACCCGGCGTGGTCGGTCGCGGCGTGGAAGATGCCGCCGGGGCGCAGCCGGTCGGCGATCAGCGCGACGGTGTCGGCCTGCAGCAGCCGGCGCTTGTGGTGACGGGCCTTGGGCCAGGGGTCGGGGAAGAAAACGCGGACCCCGGTCAGCGAGCCGGAGGTGAGCATGTGGGTCAGCACGTCGACGCCGTCGCCGCGGATGAGCCGGATGTTGCTGACGGGGTCGGTCTCGGACGTGCGATCGATCGCCGCCAGCAGCTGGGCCAGCCCGCGGCGGTAGACCTCGACGGCGATCACGTCGATGTCGGGTTCGGCCTGCGCCATCGCCAGCGTCGACGT
The DNA here is from genome assembly GCF_001044235.1 of Mycolicibacterium chlorophenolicum. Lineage (GTDB taxonomy): Bacteria > Actinomycetota > Actinomycetes > Mycobacteriales > Mycobacteriaceae > Mycobacterium > Mycobacterium chlorophenolicum. The sequence goes on from NZ_JYNL01000064.1 coordinate 803,823, forward strand.
CCCGGTTCCGCAGCCGATCTCCAGCACCAGCGGGGCGTGCCTGCCGAACCAGGCGTCGGTGTCGAGCGGCGCGGCGGGCTCGTCACCGGAGCGGGCCGGCAGACCCAGTTCCGGCCAGCGCTCATCCCAGATCGCCTGCTGGCGGTCGGAGATCGTGGACCGGCGGGCGCGGAAACTGGTGACGCGGCGGGGGAAGTGCGCGGGGCGCTGGCCGTCGGTCCCGTCCGTGGCGCCGCCGGCGACCTCGACGTCGCTGGGACCCGGCACGTGCATCCGTCCATCGTCGCTCATCACGGAGTCACCTCCCGCATCGTGTTACAGATTGATACCCAACAGTTGCCTTCGGCTGCTACGCCGATCGGCCGCCCCGAAATTCGTGCGTCCAGCAGGTCGGCGCGGATGCCACGATTTCCGTCAGGGACAGAGCGGGGGGCAGGTGACGGGTGTGGCGGATGTGCTGGCCGGGTGCGGCGCCCTGACCGCAGATCCGCGTGTGACCGCCGTCGAGCGGCGCCTGCGTGTGCCCGTCAGCGTAGCCGTGCGGGGCCGCCGCGGGGTCGGCCGTGACGCGGTGGCGGCGGCGCTGGCCGCCGCGGGCGTGGCGGTCGTGGCGGCCGGGGTTGCCGCCGAGGTCGATGTCGTGGTGCTCGCCGAGCGGCTCACCGACGAGGAGCGGACGGTGCTCGAGCGCCGGTCGGTCCCGACTCTGGTCGTCCTGAACAAAGCCGATCTGGGTGGGCCGGGGGCGGGCGGTCCGCTGGCCGCGGCCGACGTGACCGCCGCCCGGATGTCGGTCGCACTGGGGCTCCCGGTGGTGCCGATGATCGCGCTGCTCGGGGTGACCGAGGTGCGCGACGACGACCTCACGGCCCTGCGCGCGCTGGTCGACGCCCCGGCGGACATGACGTCGGTGGACGCGTTCGTCGCCGGCGAGCACCCGGTACCGGCCGGGACGCGCCGGCAGCTGCTCGACAGGTTCGACCGGTTCGGGCTGGCGCACGCCGTCCTCGCGGCCGCCGACGGGCTCACGCCGGCCGCGGTGACCGCCCGGCTGCGCGCGCTGAGCCGGACCGACGCGGTACTGGCCGCGCTCGCCGCCGTCGCAGCCCCGTTGCGCTACACGCGGATCCGCGCGGCGGTGCACGCGCTGCGGGTGGTGGCCGCCGAGACCTCCGACGAGCGGCTGGCGGCGTTCGTCGACGGCGACGACGTCGTGCTGGCGGTGATGACGGCGGCCGTGGACGTCGTCGAGGCCGGCGGCGCCGAGGTGGATCGCGGTGACGACGCAGGGGCGCACACCCGCCGGGCGCTGCGGTGGCACGCCTACGCGAGGGCGCCGCTCGATGCGCTGCACCGGCGCTGCGCCGCCGACATCGCGCGCGGCAGCCTGCGGCTGCTGGAGGGCTGCGATGACTGACCCGGTTCTCGTCACCGGTACCGCGCGGTCCGGGGTGACCAGCGTGCTCGCCCGGCTGCAGCAGCGGATTCCCGCCCACCGCTTCGTCGAGGCATCCGGGCTGGCCGTCGGCGAGACACCGCAGGTGGTGGTGTTCGTGGTGTCCGCCGATGCCCCGATGGCACGGTCCGACGGCGCGCTGGCCGCTGCGGTCACGGCGCGCACGGGCGCGGTGATCGGCGTGGTGAACAAGGTCGACGATCACCGCGCGTGGCGCCGCGTGCTCGCCGCCGATCGGGACCGGCTGGCCGGTATCCCGTGGGTGACCGCCGCGGCCGATCCGCGGCTGGGGGAGCCTTCCGTCGACGATCTGGTCGCCGTGCTCACCCGGGAGCTGACCGACCCCGACCTCGCGCGCCGTGCGGCCGCCCGGTCCCGGCAGGCCGACCTCGACGCGGGGCTCGGCGAGCTGGAGGCCGAGCGCGCCGACGTACTGCGGGCCCACCGCTCGACGCGGACCGGCCACGCGCAGTGGCGGCACCGGTTGCAGCGCGTCCGGCTGGAGTTGACGCACTCCGCGCGGCAGCGCTGCGCGGCCGTGCGGGCCGACCTGCTCGCCGAGGTGGCCGCGATGACCCGGCGCACGCGGCCCGCTGTCGAAGACCGGGTCCGGCAGCACTGCGCGGACACCCTGGCCGAGGTCGACGACGAGATCGACGCCCGGGTGGCCGAGCTGACGGCATCACCGGTGCCGGCGCCTCCCGAGCGGGCGATCGTGGCGCCCGCGCCGCCGCGTCACGCGCGCCGGCTGGAGACCCAACTGATGGTGGTGCTCGGAGTGGGGTTCGGGTTCGGGGTGGCCGTCGTGATGGCCCGGGTGGCGGCGCGGCTCGCCGGGGTGCCGGCGGTCGGCGGCACGGTGGCCGCCGTGCTGGCCGGTCTGGCCGTCACCGTCTGGGTGGTGCGGGCGCGGGCCCTGCTGCACGCCCGCGCGCTGATGGAACGCTGGGTCGCCGACGCTGTGGCGATGCTGCGGACCGAGGTGGAGGAACGGGTGTCGGCGCGGCTGCTGGCCGTCGAGACGGCCCGCGCCGTCGCCGTCGATCGTCGGCTGGCGCACATGGAGGCCGAGCTGCGGCGATACCCGGCGCGGCGCCGGTCCTTCGACCCCTCCGCGACGGATTTCGTGGTTACCGATCGGTAGCCCTCCCGGTCGGCCTGTTCTGAATCGTTCCTGTGAGTGAACGGACATAGTCCTGGATTTCCGCGGGTATGTCACCCGCGTTAACCTCAATGTTCAGGAGGGGCGGCAGCTGCCTGTGAAGACCAGATCATGGTCGGTTCCGGCGCCTGCGTCCGCTGAAGACCACGCGCAGGAACAGTGCAGGAGACAACACAGCATGACCGCAGCGACCATTCCGGGATTGGATTCCGCACCGACCAAGCACGAGGGGCTGCTCGCCTGGGTGCGCGAGGTCGCCGAGCTGACACAGCCCGACCGTGTGGCGTGGGCCGACGGGTCCGAGGAGGAGTACGAGCGGCTCTGCGCCCAGCTGGTCGAGGCCGGCACCTTCCAGAAGCTGAACCCTCAGAAGCAGCCGAACTCGTACCTGGCGCTGTCGGACCCGTCCGACGTCGCGCGCGTCGAGTCGCGGACCTTCATCTGCAGCGAGCGTGAGATCGACGCCGGGCCCACCAACAACTGGATGGACCCCGCCGAGATGCGCGCGCTGATGACCGACCTCTACCGCGGCAGCATGCGCGGCCGCACGCTGTGGGTGGTCCCGTTCTGCATGGGCCCGCTGGACGCGGAGGACCCGAAGCTCGGCGTGGAGATCACCGACTCCGAGTACGTCGTGGTGTCGATGCGCACGATGACCCGGATGGGGTCGGCCGCGCTGGAGAAGATGGGCGACGACGGTTTCTTCGTCAAAGCGCTGCACTCGATCGGTGCGCCGCTGGAGCCGGGCCAGCAGGACGTGCCGTGGCCCTGCAACGACACGAAGTACATCACCCACTTCCCCGAGACCCGCGAGATCTGGAGCTACGGGTCGGGGTACGGCGGCAACGCCCTGCTGGGCAAGAAGTGCTACTCGCTGCGCATCGCGTCGGCGATGGCCCACGACGAGGGCTGGCTCGCCGAGCACATGCTGATCCTCAAGCTGATCTCCCCGGAGAACAAGGCCTACTTCATCGCCGCGGCGTTCCCGTCGGCGTGCGGCAAGACCAATCTCGCGATGCTGCAGCCCACGATTCCGGGCTGGCGCGCCGAGACCGTCGGTGACGACATCGCGTGGATGCGGTTCGGCAAGGACGGCCGGCTCTACGCCACCAACCCCGAGTTCGGCTTCTTCGGCGTCGCGCCTGGGACCAACTGGAGCAGCAACCCGAACGCGATGAAGACCATCGCGGGGGGCAACACGGTGTTCACCAACGTCGCCAAGACCGACGACGGCGACGTGTGGTGGGAGGGTCTGGAGGGCGAGCCCGATCACCTGATCGACTGGAAGGGCAACGACTGGATCCTGCGCGAGACGGAAAGTAAGGCGGCGCATCCGAATTCGCGGTATTGCACCCCGATCTCGCAGTGCCCCACGCTGGCGCCGGAGTGGGACGACCCGCAGGGTGTGCCGATCTCGGCGATCCTGTTCGGCGGCCGCCGCAAGACCACCGTCCCGCTGATCACCGAGGCCCGCGACTGGCAGCACGGCGTGTTCATCGGCGCCACGCTGGGCTCCGAGCAGACCGCCGCCGCCGAGGGCAAGGTCGGCACCGTGCGCCGCGATCCGATGGCCATGCTTCCGTTCCTCGGCTACAACGTGGGTGACTACTTCCAGCACTGGATCGACATCGGCAAGAACGCCGACGACACCAAGCTGCCGAAGGTCTTCTTCGTCAACTGGTTCCGCCGCGGAGCCGACGGCCGCTTCCTGTGGCCGGGCTTCGGTGAGAACAGCCGCGTGCTCAAGTGGGCGATCGAGCGCATCGAGCACCAGGCCGACGGCAAGAGCACGCCGATCGGCATCGTGCCGACCGCGCAGGACCTCGACCTGGAGGGCCTGGACGTGTCGGCCGCCGACGTCGACGAGGCGCTGGCGGTGCGGCCCGACGAGTGGCGCAAGGAGCTGCCGCTGATCGAGGAGTGGTTCGAGTTCGTCGGCGAGAAGCTGCCCACCGGCATCAAGGACGAGTTCGACGCGCTGAAGACGCGCCTCGCCGAAGCGGAGTAGCCCGCGGTACTCACCGCACGCTCACCGAGTGTGCGGTGAGGGCGCGGATCCGCCTCGAAAGTCGCCCTGACCGCACACTCGAGGCACTTGACACCTGTCAACTAGGGCCACGTATTCTCAGCCCATGCAGATCCGCGACACCGCCGTTGCCTCTCCCGACAAGCCCGCGATCATCATGTACCCCTCGGGCACCGTGGTCACGTTCGGTGAGCTCGAGGCCCGGGCCAACCGGCTGGCGCACCTGTTCCGCGAGGCCGGTCTCGTCGAGGGTGACGCCGTCGCGATCCTGATGGAGAACAGCGAGCACATGCACGCGGTGATGTGGGCCGCGCGCCGGTCGGGGCTGTACTACGTCCCGATCAACACCCACCTGACCGCCGCGGAGGCGGCCTACATCATCGACAACAGCAGCGCGAAGGCGATCGTCGGCTCCGGCAAGCTCGTCGACACCCTTGCCGGGCTGGCGGCCGAATTGCCGGGCGGCCTGCCGCCAGTGCGCATCATCGCCGACGGGACCCTCGACGGGTGGCAGAGCTACCCGGAATGTGTTGCCGGACAACCCGATACCCCGATCGACGACGAGATCGAGGGCGACCTGCTGCAGTATTCGTCCGGAACGACGGGACGCCCCAAGGGCATCAAACGCGCGCTGCCGCACGTGCCGCCGTCGGAGTCCCCGGGCCTGATGGCCGCGCTGGTCTCGTTCTGGATGCATCCCGACGCGGTCTACCTCAGCCCCGCCCCGCTGTACCACACCGCACCGTCGGTGTGGTCGATGCAGACCCAGGCCGGCGGCATCACCACCGTGGTGATGGAGAAGTTCGACGCCGAGGGCGCGCTGGACGCGATCGCGAAACACAAGGTGACCCATGGGCAGTTCGTGCCGGTGATGTTCACCCGGATGCTCAAGCTGCCCGAGGAGGTCCGCGCGAAGTACGACGTGTCGAGCCTGCAGCGGGTGATGCACGCCGCCGCACCGTGTCCCGTCGACATCAAGAAGCAGATGATCGACTGGTGGGGCCCGATCGTCGACGAGTACTACGCGTCCTCCGAGGCGCACGGGTCGACGCTGATCTTCGCCGAGGACTGGCTGACCCACCCCGGCTCGGTCGGCAAGCCGATGGGCGGTGCGGTGCACATCCTCGACGAGGACGGCAACGAGCTCCCGCCCGGCCATCCCGGCGAGATCTACTTCGAGGGCGGCAACGACTTCGAGTACCTCAACGATCCCGAGAAGACGCAGAGCTCGCGCGACCCCCGCGGCTGGAAGACGGTGGGCGACATCGGGTATCTCGACGAGGAGGGCTTCCTCTACCTGACCGACCGCAGGCACCACATGATCATCTCCGGCGGGGTGAACATCTACCCGCAGGAGGCCGAGAACCTGCTCGTCACCCATCCGAAGGTGATGGACGCCGCGGTGTTCGGCGTCCCGGACGAGGAGATGGGCCAGCGCGTCAAGGCCGTCGTGCAGACCGTCGACCAACGCGACGCCACCGAAGAATTCGGGCGTGAGCTCATTGATTGGCTGCGCGACCGGTTGGCGCACTACAAGTGCCCGCGGTCGCTGTCGTTCGAGGCACAGCTGCCGCGCACCGATACCGGCAAGCTCTACAAGCAGGAGCTGATAAAGAAGTACTCGTGAAGCACGTCCGGGTCGCCGACGGGGAACTGATCGAGGCCGCGTCGGCCGACGACGCCACCTTCTCGCTGACTGAGGAGCCCTGCGACGACGTCCGCGCGGTCACGGTCGACTCCGTCGACGCGGCGGTGGCCGAGATCGCCGGCCGGGTCGCCCGGTGGCCGCAGGCGTCGGCCGTGTGCGACGACGTACTGCGCGCCCTGGACCCGGCGGGGACGACGTTCGCCGGCGTCGTCACCGAATCGCTGGCCTACTCGACGCTGCAGGCCGGCGCCGAGTTCGCCCGCTGGCTGACCGAGCGCGGCCCGGCCACCGTGCCCGTGATCGCCGAACCCGTTGTGGCGCAACGCGTCGACGACCGGTTGGCGATCCGGTTCAACCGCAGCGCGCGGCACAACGCCTTCTCCACCGACGCGCGGGCGGCGCTGCTCGACGCGCTGGAGGTGGCCTGCCTCGACCCGTCGGTCCGGGAGGTGGTGCTGGCCGGCAACGGTCCGTCGTTCTGCAGCGGCGGCGACCTCGCCGAGTTCGGCACCCTCGCCGACCCGGCCAGCGCGCACCTGGCCCGCACCCGGCACAGCCCCGCGCTGGCGCTCGCCGAGATCACCGCCCGGCTCGGATCGGCCTGCCGCGCCGAGGTCCACGGGCAGGTGCAGGGCAGCGGGCTGGAGATGGCGGCCTTCTGCGGCCGGGTCAGCTGCCACCCCGACGCGGTGCTGGGGCTACCGGAGCTGAAGCTGGGTCTGATCCCCGGCGCCGGCGGCACGGTGAGCATCACCCGCCGGATCGGCCGGTGGCGCACCGCCTACCTGGTGCTGTCCGGCCGGTCCGTCGACGCCGCGACCGCGCTGCAGTGGGGACTGGTCGACGAGATCAGCGCTGCCGCGTCGGCCGGATGACCATCTCGTTGACGTCCACGTCGGCCGGTTCGCCGATCGCGTAGGCGATCGCCCGGGCGATGGCCGCCGGCGGGATCGCATCGGCCCGGTACCCGCGCATCGCCTCGGCCGCCGTCGTGTCCGTGATCGTCTGCGCGAGTTCGGATTCCACGACGCCCGGCGAGATCGTCGTGACGCGGATCGAGGGGTCGAGTTCGAGGCGCAGGCCCTCGGTGATCGCCCACGCCGCGTACTTCGTCGCGCAGTACACGGCGCCGGTCGGCACCACCTCGTGCGCTCCGATGGAGGCCACCGTGATGAAGTGTCCCGCCCCCTGGCGCTGGAAGTGCGGCAGCGTGGCGGCGATGCCGTTGAGCAGCCCGCGGACGTTGACGTCGATCATCTGGTCCCACTGGTCGACCAGCAGCGCGTCGAGTCGGGACAGCGGCATGACGCCGGCGTTGTTCACGATCACGTCCACCCGTCCGTGGGCGGCGACGGCGGCGTCGACGAGCGCGGCGACGGACGCCCGGTCGGTCACGTCGAGCGCGTGCACTTCGATGCTGCCGCCCTGCCCGGTGACCCGGCCGGCCAGCTGTTCGAGCCGGTCCTTCCGCCGTGCCCCGGCGATGACGTGATGCCCGTCGGCGGCGAGCCGTTCGGCCACGGCTTCGCCGATTCCGCTGCTGGCTCCGGTGACGATGATGATCTTGGTGTCGGTCATGCTCCCAGCGTCATTGGGCCAGACACGCACAGCCAGGGTGCGGTACACCCTGTTTGCGGCGTCGCGATTTCCTACCCTGGAGAGGTGACCGAGCTGGGGGAGTACCTGAGGAGCAGGCGCGCCGCGCTCCGCCCCGCCGACGTGGGTCTGACCAGTTCGGGCACCCGCCGCGTCCCCGGCCTGCGCCGCGAAGAGGTGGCTCTGCTGGCCGGGGTCAGCACCGACTACTACGGACGGCTCGAACAGGGCCGCGAACGGTCCCCGTCCGTTCAGGTGATCGAGGCGCTTGCGGCGGCACTGCGCCTCGATGACGACGGCAGGGCACATCTGTTCACGCTCGCCCGGCTCACGCCGCGGACGTCACGTACCTGGGTCTCCGAACAGGTCGACCCCGGACTGCTACGGTTGATGGCGGCGTGGCCCGACAACCCGGCGTTGGTCTACAACCGCGCCTACGACATCCTGGCCGCCAATCCGTTGGCCACCGCGTTGTTCGGCGAACTCGGCGCGGTCGGCAATCTGATGCTGCTGGTGTTCACCGATCCGCGGGCTCGGGAGTTCTACGCCGACTGGCACGAGGTCGCGGCCGACTCGGTCGCCGGCTTCCGGATGGCCTACGGGTCCGCGCCCGAGGATCCCCGCGCGGGGGCCGTGCTGGCCGAGCTACTGACCAGCGAGGAGTTCCGCGCGCTCTGGGAGCGCCGGGATGCGCGGCGTAAATGTCTGGCTCGCAAACGTTTCCGCCATCCAGAGGTGGGCGTGGTGACGCTGAACATGCAGACGTTCGACGTCCGCTCGTCACCCGGGCAGGAACTGATCGTCTACGACGCCGACCCGGGCACCGCGAGCGCCGATGCCCTGACACTGCTCGGAAGCATCGCGGCCACCGCGGCTAACCCGAGCGGCGCAGGGTGACCCGGTAGGTGTACTGCTCGGGCAGGAAGTGGCTGACGGCGAGTTCGACGGGACGGCCGTCGTCGTCGCCGTAGAGGCGGTCCACTCGCAGCATCGGATGCCCGGGCTCGCAGCCGACCGCGGCCGCCACACCCGCGTCGGCCATGCCGACGGTGATCGTCTGGGCGGCCTCGGCGATCGGCGCGTCCAGATGCGGCTCGAGCAGTCCGATCACCGTGTGGGTGCTCACCGCTGCGGTGCGCAGATGCGGCGACGCCGACACCGCCGCCGCGACCGCCGGGGGAAGGTGAACGACAGTGTGCCCGAACGGGACCCCGTCGTGCAGCCGCCGGAACGTCACCGAGTGCACCACGTCGTCGTCGAGGCGGAGCCGGCTGGCGGCGTCGATGTCGACGCGCCGGCGCAGCCCGTCGAGCACCTCCATCGTGGTGTCGTCGGACAGGCTCATCAGGTCGTCGACCGAGCCCAGCCGGCGCAGGTAGCGCCGCCCGCCTTCGCCGGCGTAGCTGCCCCGCCCCGGCACCCGGTACACCACGCCCTCGGCCACCAGATCCTGGAACGCCCGTCTTACGGTCTGCCGCGAAAGACCATGGCGCGCCGACAGTTCCGACTCGGTCGGCAGGCGTGCGCCGTCGGCGTACCGGCCGGCGACGATCTCCTCGCGGAGCCGTTCGCGCAGCACCTGATAGGCCGGCGGCGCCTTCATCTACAGACCGCCCCTGGCCACCAGCTGGGAAGCGATGACGTTGCGCTGGATCTCGTTGGTTCCTTCGCCGACGATCATCAGCGGCGCGTCCCGGAAGTACCGTTCGACGTCGTATTCGGTGGAATAGCCGTAGCCGCCGTGGATGCGCACCGCGTTCAGCGCGATCTCCATCGCGGCTTCGGAGGCGAACAGCTTGGCCATGCCGGCCTCCATGTCGGCGCGCTCACCGCTGTCGTAACAGTCGGCGGCGTGCAGCGTCAGCTGGCGTGCGGCGGTCAGCTTGGTCGCCATGTCAGCCAGGTAGTGGCCGATCGCCTGGTGCTTCCAGATGGGCACCCCGAAGCTCTCCCGCTCCCGGGCGTAGGCCAGCGCGTCGTCCAGGGCGGCGGTCGCGACTCCCAGCGCCCGCGATGCCACCTGGATGCGCCCGGTCTCGAGGCCTTTCATCATGTGCGCGAACCCTTTTCCGGGAACACCGCCCAGCACCGCGTCGCCGGGCACCCGGCATCCGTCGAACGCCAGCTCGCACGACTCGACACCCTTGTAGCCCAGCTTGGGCAGATCGCGCGACACCGTCAGGCCCGGCGTCGGGTTCTCCACCAGCACCACCGAGATACCCGCATGCCGCGGCGTCGCGTCCGGGTCGGTCTTGCACAGCAGTGCGATCAGGCCCGAGCGGCGGGCGTTGGAGATCCATGTCTTGGCGCCGCTGATCACCCACCCGTCGCCGTCGGGCCGGGCGACGGTGTGCATGTTCTGCAGGTCGGATCCGCCGCCGGGTTCGGTGAGTGCCATCGTCGCGCGCAGCTGCCCGGTCGCCATCGCGGGGAGGTAGCGCTGCTTCTGCACGTCGGTGCCGAACAGGTCCAGCAGTTTGGCGACCACGGTGTGCCCGCCCATCGCGCCGGCCAGGCTCATCCACCCGCGGGCCAGCTCCTGGGTGACCAGCACGTAGCAGCGCGTCGACACCGGGGTGCCGCCGTAGGCCTCCGGAACGGCGAGCCCGTAGATCCCGATGCGCTTCATCTGCTCGATCCACGCCTCGGGGTAGGCGTTGGCGTGCTCGACGTCGCGGACGGTCGGTTTCACCTCGCGGTCGACGAACTGCGCCACGGTGTCGACCAGCATCGTTTCGTCGTCGTCGAGCAAATGTACGGCCATTCTGCCGATGTTGACACATGCGAAGCGTCAGTGCCAGCATGACCGCTTGTGACTTTGTACGGCCAAATCTCGGGGGGCCCGTTCTTCGACGATCTGCACGTCGGTCAGGTCTTCGATGCGGCGCCGACGATGACGCTGACCGCCGGGGTGGCGGCGGCTCACCAGGCGATCCTCGGGGACCGGCTGCGGCTGCCGCTGGACGCCGAGCTGTCGGCGCTCGTCACCGGCGCGACCGCGCCGATGGCGCATCCCGGGCTGGTGTGCGACGTGGCGATCGGGCAGTCGACGGTGGTCACCCAGCGGGTCAGAGCCAACCTGTTCTACCGCGGCCTGACATTCCACCGGTTCCCGGTCATCGGGGACACCCTGTTCACCCGCACCGAGGTGGTCGGGCTCAAGCAGAACGCGACTCGGCCGGGCCGGCCGCCGACCGGGCTGGCCGCGCTGCGGATGACGACCATCGACGGTGTCGGCCGGCTGGTGCTCGACTTCCACCGCTGCGCGATGCTGCCGCTGAGCGCCGACGGCGTCGAGACCGGGCACAGCGACGACATGGCCGCGATCGGCGCCGGGGCCGGACCCGCCCCCGATCCCACCGCCGACTGGGACGCCGACGCGTTCCGCGCCCGGGTCCCCGGGCCCGGTTTCGACCCGGCACTGGCGGGCACCGTGCTGCGCAGCACCGCCGACGTGGTCACCAGCGCCCCCGAGCTGGCCCGGCTGACGCTGAACATCGCAGCCGCACATCATGATTCGCGGGGATCCGGCCGCCGGCTGGTGTACGGCGGGCACACAATCGGGCTGGCGTTCGCGCAGGCCTGCCGGATGCTGCCCGGTCTGGTGACGGTGCTGGGCTGGGACTCGTGCGACCACACCGCGCCGGTGTACGAGGGCGACACCCTGTACAGCGATCTCGCTGTCGAGGCCGTCGATCCGCTGCCCGGCGGCCGCGGCGGCACCGTGCGGCTGCGCTCGACCGTCTACGCCGTCGCCGACGACGGCGCCGATCGGGCCGTGCTCGACTGGGTCTTCACCGGCCTGCTGTTCTGACCGCCACAATGGTCAGATGACGCCGGTGGTGCTCCCCGCGGCCGTGCTCGCCGAGGCGCGGGCGACGGCGCGGGCGGTGACCGCAGCGACCGGTGTCGATGTCGACGCCGACGACCTGCTGGGCGGACGCGCTGCGCTGCTCGACCTCCCGCGCGGGGGCACCGTGTCGGCGGGGGGTGCCACCCGGCTGATGGGCGCGGCGGACGGGTGGTGCGCGTTGACCCTGGCGCGCCCCGACGATCTCGACGCGGTGCCCGCGCTCGTCGAGGCGCAGGACACCCCGGACCCGTGGGCGGCGGTGCGGGAACGGATCCGGGCCACCGGGGCACACGCGGTCGCGGCGCGGGCGCGGCTGCTCGGCCTGCCGGTCGGGGTGCTCGGGGAAACGGCGCCGTCGTCGCCCGTGGTGCGCACCGTCGGTGCCCGCACGCACCCGCGCCCGTTGGGCGATCTGCTGGTGGCCGACCTGTCCTCGATGTGGGCCGGTCCGCTGTGCGGCCGGCTGCTCGCCCGCGCCGGGGCGACGGTGGTGAAGGTGGAGAGCCCGCAGCGGCCCGACGGCACCCGCGTCGGCCCGGCGCCGTTCTTCGACTGGATGAACGGCGGAAAGCTCTCGTACGCCGTCGATTTCGCGCGGCCAGAGGGACTGGTCAGGTTGCTCGCCGCGGCCGACGTGGTGCTGGTGTCGTCCCGGCCGGCCGCGCTGCACGCCCGGGGCCTGGGGCCCGCCGACGTCCCGGCCCGCGACGGCCGTATCTGGGTGCAGATCACCGGCCACGGCGCGGTCGGGGAGTGCGCGCACTGGGTGGCGTTCGGCGACGACGCGGCGGTCTCCGGGGGGCTGGTCGGCGGCACCGCGGCGGCGCCGGTGTTCTGCGGGGACGCGATCGCCGATCCGTTGACAGGCCTGGAGGCCGCCCGCGCAGTGCTGGAGTCGCATGCCCGCGGCGGCGGTCAGGTGATCGACGTGGCGATGGCCGCGGTGGCCGCCCGGTACGCGGCGCTCCCGCGGGTCGACGAGATATCCTGCAGCGCAACACTATCCGTGACGCAGACCGCCGCGCGGCTCGGCGAACACAACGCGCTGGTCGAGGACCTGGTGGCACGCCGGTTGGCCCCGGCGTGCTGATCCGCCGCGGCGTGCTGTTCGACGGCACCCGCACCGACATCCGCGTCGAAGATCGCATCACCGAGGTCGCCGACGGACTACCGGCCCGGCGGGGGGAGACGGTCCTCGACGCCGGCGGCGGCACCGTGCTGCCCGGCCTGCACGACCACCACCTGCACCTGCGCGCCGCCGCGGCCGCCCTGCACTCGGTACGCGTGGGTCCCGACGAGGTGACCGGACCGGAGCAGCTCGCCCACGTCCTGCGCGCAGCGACCCCCGGCGCCGACGGCTGGATCCGCGCGGTCGGCTACCACGAGTCCGTCGCGGGACCGCTGGATCGCGCCGTGCTGGACGGGATCTGCTCGAATCTCCCGCTGCGCATCCAGCACCGCAGCGGCGTGCTGTGGACGCTCAACTCGGCGGGCCTGGCGCTCGTCGGATTGCCCGATCATCCCGACGGCCGGCTGCGCAGCGCCGACACCGGCTGGACGGCGGCGCTGGCCCGCACCGAACCCGGCCTCGCGCAGCTGAGCGCGCGGCTGAGCGGCTACGGCGTCACCGGTGTCACCGACGCCACCCCCGATCTGAGCGCCGCCGACGTGGCGGCCCTGCAGCAGGCGCACCGGAGCGGCGAGCTGATGCAGTCCGTGCACTGCCTGGCGCCGGGCAAGCGCATCCTGCACGACGACGAGCTCGACCTCGACGTGCTCATCGGATGGATCGCCGCCCGGCATGCCGCGGGCGAATCCGTTGCGCTGCACTGTGTCACCGCCGCGCAACTCGTCGTCGCCCTCGCGGCGCTGGACTCGGCGGGCCGCCACCCGGCCGACCGGCTCGAGCACGCCGCCGTCGTCCCGGACGGCAGCCTGGCCGCGGTCGCGGCGAGCGGGGCCACCGTGGTGACGCAGCCGAACTTCGTCGCCGAGCGCGGCGAGGCGTACCTGCGCGACGTTTCCGCCGCCGAGCATCACGAACTGTGGCGGGTGGCCTCGCTGCGTGCCGCGGGCGTGCCCGTCGCGCTGTCGACCGACGCACCGTTCGGGCACCCCGATCCGTGGGCGGCGATGCGCGCTGCGGTGACGCGGCGTACAGCGTCGGGTGTGGTGCTGACCGCCGCGGAAAAGGTCACCGCCGCCGAGGCTCTGGCGATGTTCCTCGGCGATCCTCTGACCCCCGCGACGCCGCGGCGCATCGAGCCCGGTGTACGCGGGGACCTCTGCGTGCTCTCGGCGAGCCCGCAGCAGGTGCTGGCCGACCTGGACGCGGAGCACGTCGCGGCGACGGTGGTGGCCGGCGAGGTGGTCTACGCCCGGTGAGGCCGGCTCACACCGCCGACGGCGCGAACGCGGTGCGCAGTACCGCGCACTGGCTGTCGAAGAACCTCTGCGACACAGGGGCTTTGGGGGCGATGCCGTCGAAGCCGTGGAACGCGCCCTCGACGATCATCACCTCGCACGGCACCCCGGCCTCCCGGAGTCGCTGCGCGTACGCCACGTCCTCGTCGTGGAACAGATCGAGCGTGCCGACGCCGACCCAGGCCGGCGGCAGGCCGGCCAGATCGGTGCGCCGGGCCGGGACGGCGACGTCGCGGTCGGCGTCACCCAGGTAGGCCTGCCAGCCGTAGCGGTTGCTCGACTGATTCCACAGCCGGTGTCCCGGATTGTCCAGGCCGGTGCGTTCGACGGTCCTGTCGTCGAGCATCGGATACACGAGAAGCTGTGCGGCCACGGGGATCCGGCCACGGTCGCGGACGAGGAGCGCGAGCGCAGCGGCCAGGCCGCCGCCGGCGCTGGCCCCGCCGATCGCGACACGGTCCGGGTCGACGGACGGCAGCCCGGCGAGCCAGGACAGCGCGGCATAGCAGTCCTCGACCGGCACGGGGTACGGATGTTCCGGCGCCAGGCGGTAATTCACCGCCACCACCGTCGCACCGAGCTCGCGGGCGAAGCGACGGCACAGCACGTCGTCCTGGGCGGCGTCGCCGATGACGTAGCCGCCGCCGTGGATCCACAGCAGCGCCGGTCCGGGCGTGGTGACCCCGGGGGGACGGTGCAGCCGGACGCCGACGCCGGACGCCAGCGTGAGAACCTCCACGCCGTCGGGCTCACCGCGCCACATCAACCGTGACGCCGCCCGCACGAACGGCAGCGTGACGGGCGTGATCATCTGCTTGGGCAGGAGGCGGGCACTGCGGCGCAACTCGGGGTGGAACTCCGGGGTGCTCGTCTTCGTGGGAGATTTGGTGCGGGGCACCCGTTCAGTATGCGCAGCTACCGCAGCAGGGGATCCCGGGGCAGCCCCAGGATGCGTTCGGCGATCGTGTTGCGGGTGATCTCCGACGTGCCGCCGGCGATGGTCATCGCGCGATTGCCGAGGTAGCTGCGGGTCAGTGCCACGGTCTGCTCGACGACGGCGGCGGTCCCGGCCAGGTCGAAGGCCAGCTCGGTCAGCCGCTGTCCGGACTCGGCGACCAGCAGCTTGGTGACGTTGCCCTCGGGTCCCGGTTCCGCGCCGGTGATGGCGCGGGTGGCGCGGCGCAGGTTGAGCAGACGCAGGGTGTGGGTCTCGGCGATCACCTCCCCGGCGCGCAGCACATGGTGGGCTGCGGCCTGCGGTGCGCTGTCCAGCAGCGCCACCAGGTCGTCGGCGGTGATGCCGGTCAACGCGCCGGATCCGCCGCCGATGGAGATCCGCTCGTTGCCCAGCGTCGCCCGCGCCACCAGCCACCCCTTGTTGACGTCGCCGACGACGTCGGAGTCGGGCACGAAGACATCGTCGAAGAACACCTCGTTGAAGTGCGCGTCGCCGGTGATACCGCGCAGCGGATTGACCTTCACCCCAGGAGATTTCATGTCGATCGCCATCATCGTGACACCGGCGTGCTTGGGGGCGTCGGGATCGGTGCGCACGGTCGCCAGGCCCCAGTGGCACAGATGGGCCAGGCTCGTCCACACCTTCTGCCCGCTGACCAGCCAGCCACCGTCGACCTTGGTGGCCGACGTGCGCACGGCCGCGGCGTCGGAGCCCGCACCCGGCTCGGAGAACAGCTGGCACCACATCACCTGGCCGCGCAGCACCGGCTCGACCCATCGCTGCCGCTGCTCCTCGGTGCCGGCCTGGGCGATGGTCAGCGCCACCCACCCGGTGATGCCCATGTCGGGTCGGGCAACGTCGGCGAACTCCTCTTCGATCACCAGCTGTTCGAGCACGTCGGCGCCCCGGCCCCACGGCGCGGGCCAGTGCGGCACCAGGTAGCCGGAGTCGACGAGGGCGTCGCGCTGCTGTTCGGCGGGCAGCGCCCGCACCGCCGCGGCAGCCTCGCGGGCCTGCGTGCGGTACTCCTCGGCCTCGGGCGGCAGCGTGAACGTCGCCGCCCGGGCTCGTCCCTCGCGCTGCCCCGCCACGACGTCGAGCAGCGGGTCGGTGCCGTCGGCCATCAGCGCCGCCAGCGTGCGGGCCCGGCGCAGGTACAGGTGGGCGTCGTGCTCCCACGTGTAGCCGATACCGCCGTGCAGCTGAATGTTGTTCTGCGTGTTGAGGATCTGCGCGCGGATCGCCAGTGCCGCGGCCACCGCCGCGGGGAAGTCGGCGCTGGCCAGGTCGTCGGCGCGGGCCGCGTCCCAGGTGGCCGCGGTCGCCACCTCCGCGGCGACCAGCATGTTGGCGGCGTGGTGTTTGACGGCCTGGAAGGTGCCGATCGTGCGGCCGAACTGCTCGCGCACCTTCGCATACGCCACGGCCATGTCCAGCGCCGCCCAGGCGACACCCACGGCCTCGGCCGACGCCAGGATCCGGAACACCGTGCGGGCCTCGCGGGCCGCGCCGCGCAGCACCCGTTCGGCGGGCACCGCGACGTCCTGCACCACCACCGACCCGATGCTGCGGGTCGGGTCCAGCGACTCCAGCGCGGTGACCGTCACGGAACCGGCGTCGAGCACCACCACGTCGTCCCCGGCGACCAGCACCAGCAGGTCGGCGTCGGGGGCGCCCAGCACCACCGGGCTCTCCCCGCTGACCGTCCCGTCGGCGCCCACCGTCACGCTGCCGGTGATCCCGAGGGCAGCCACGGTCGCGCCCGAGCTCAGTCCCGGAAGCAGTTCTGCCCGAACCGAATCCGGCGCGGACTTCTCGATCGTCACCGCCGCCGCCACGGTCGGCAGGAACGGCCCGGGACACAGTTGACGGCCCAGGCACTCCACCACCACGGCGAGTTCCGCGAGTCCGAAGCCCGAACCGCCGTGCTCTTCGGCGACGGCCAGCCCCTGCCACCCGAGATCGGTTGCCGCCGACCAGATGTCGGCCGGGTGGCGGGATCCGCCGTCGAGCGCCGCGCGGGCCTGCGACAGGGCGTGCAGCCGGTTGAGCTGGCCTGCGACGGCGTCGGCGAGGGCCTGGTGGTCCTCGGTGATGGCGAGTGCGGACGCGCTGACGGTTGTGCTCACGGTGTCGGCCTCCCTGCCGGTCAACATGCCAGTTGACACTTGTCGAGAAGAACCTAACCTGCGGTTTCGCCGCTCAGCCGGGCTGTGGCCCACGTCACAAATGGGCCACGGCGGGAAAACAGTAGACAACGTTGCTGAGAATGTCCGTTTCGGTTCTGAACTGCGGGGTACGGTAAACGCCATGACGGAACGGCCGGATATCCGGTATCCCGGGCCCACGCTGACCACGCGTTTGCAGTGGCTTCTCAAGGCCGGTCCCAGCGACTACATGCTGGCCGCCAGCGTGGCCACCGCATCCCTGCCGGTGATCGGCAAGCACCTGGAGCCGCTCGGCGCACTCACGGCCGCCGGAATCTGGGGTGCCCGGCACGCGCCGGACTTTCTGAACTCCACCGTCAAGTCGCTGATGGCGCCCAACGACGCCGAGCTCAAGCAGCGCGAACGGGACTGCACCAACGAGGTCACCCAGGCCGCGCTGCGCGGCCTCATCTCGCCGAAGGACCTCGAGATCGACTGGCCGGCCGCCGAGCGGGTCCCGCCGGTCTGGAAGATGCGCGAACACCGGCGCCACGTGCACCGCACCTCGGTGCGCTACGGTCCGCGGCCGACCCAGCTGCTCGACGTCTGGCGCCGCGACGACCTGCCCGACCAGCCGGCGCCGGTACTGCTGTTCGTGCCCGGTGGGGCATGGGTGCACGGCAGCCGCATGCTGCAGGGCTATGCCCTGATGTCCCACCTGGCCGAGATGGGCTGGGTCTGCCTGTCCATCGACTACCGGGTCGCCCCGCACCATCCGTGGCCGGCGCACATCACCGACGTCAAGACCGCGATCGCCTGGGCGCGCGCCAATGTCGACAAGTTCGGCGGCGACCGTGACTTCGTCGCCGTCGCCGGCACCTCGGCGGGCGGACACCTCGCGGCGCTGGCGGGTCTGACCGCCAACGACCCGGAGATGCAGTGTGAACTGCCCGAGGGGTCCGACACGTCGGTCGACGCCGTCATCGGGATCTACGGACGCTACGACTGGGAGGACCGCTCGACGGTCGAGCGGGTCCGGTTCGTCGACTTCCTGGAGCGGGTGGTGGTGCGGCGCAAGATCGCCAAGCATCCCGATGTGTTCCGCAAGGCCTCGCCGATCGCCCGGGTGCACGCCGAAGCGCCGCCGTTCCTGGTGCTGCACGGCACCGGCGACAGCGTGATCCCGGTGGCCCAGGCCCGCAGCTTCGTCGATCGGCTGAAGGAGGTGTCGCGCTCGGTGGTCAGCTATGTCGAGCTGCCCGGCGCCGGACACGGCTTCGACATGACCGACGGGGCCCGCACCGGCGCGGCGTCGACGGCAATCGGCTTGTTCCTCAACCACATTCATCGAAACCGCAGCCTCATCGGGGCCAAAGAGGTTATATAGACACCTCCGAGGAGAGGTGCGGGCTGTGAAGAGGCTTCGCGGGTGGGACGCTGTTCTTCTCTACAGCGAGACCCCCAACGTCCACATGCACACGCTGAAGTTGGCGGTGATCGAGCTCGACGGTCTCGGCGGGGCGACGTTCGGCGTCGAGGAGCTGCGAAAGGTCCTGCACAGCAGGCTCTACAAGCTCGACCCGTTCCGCTACGAGCTCATCGACATCCCGTTCAAGTTCCACCATCCGATGTGGCGGGAGAACGCCGAGGTCGACCTCGACTACCACGTGCGGCCCTATCGCGTCGACGCCCCGGGCGGCCGCCGCCAGCTCGACGAGGCGGTCGGCCGGCTGGCGAGCACCCCGCTGGACCGCAGCCGCCCGCTGTGGGAGATGTATCTGATCGAGGGCCTGGCCGGCGGCCGGATCGCGGTGCTGGGCAAGATCCACCACGCGTTGGCCGACGGCGTCGCCTCGGCGAATCTGCTTGCGCGGGGCATGGATCTGCAGGAGGGGCCGCAGATCGACCGCGACTCCTACGCCACCGATCCCGCCCCGTCGCGAGGTGAACTGGTCCGCACCGCCTTCACCGATCACCTGCGCCAGATCGCCCGGTTCCCGTCGGTGGTGCGTTACACCGCGCAGGGTGTGCGCCGGGTCCGGCAGAGCCCGCACAAGCTCTCCCCCGAACTGACCCGTCCGTTCACGCCGCCGCCCACGTTCATGAACCACATGCTCGACGCCACCCGCCGGTTCGCCACCGCGACCCTGGCGCTCGACGACGTCAAGCAGACCGCCAAGCACCTCGGTGTCACCATCAACGACATGGTGCTGTCGATCTCGGCGGGCGCGCTGCGAAAGCTGTTGCTGCAGTACGACGGTCACGCCGGCCATCCGCTGCTCGCGTCGGTTCCGGTGAGCTTCGACTTCTCTCCGGACCGCATCTCGGGCAACTATTTCACCGGCGTGCTGGTCAGCCTGCCCGTCGAGATCGATGACCCTCTGGAGCGGGTGCGGGTCGCGCACGAGTCGGCGGCCGCCGGCAAGGAGAGCAACACCCTGCTCGGCCCGGAACTGGTCAGCCAGTGGTCGGCGTACTTCCCGCCGGCCCCCGCCGAGGCGATGTTCCGGTGGCTGTCCACCAAGGACGGCCAGAACAAGGTGATGAACCTGCCGATCTCGAACGTGCCCGGTCCGCGCGAGCGGGCCCGGGTCGGTGGCGCGCTGGTGACCGAGATCTACTCGGTCGGCCCGCTGACCGCGGGCAGCGGACTGAACATCACCGTCTGGAGCTACGTCGAGCAGCTCAACATCTCGGTGCTGGCCGACGGCAAGACACTGGGGGACCCGCACGAGCTGACCGATGCGATGGTCGAGGCCTTCATCGAGATCCGGCGCGCCGCAGGGCTTCCCGAGGAGCTGACCGTGGTCGAGACCGCGATGGCGCCCTAGCCGGCCTGTTCGCGGGGAGCCGCCGCGCGGGTGGCCTGCACCCAGGACAGGAACTCCTCGACCGCCTGCGCGGTGTAATGCGCCCGCGGCGAGCCGTAGTAGAAGTCGAAAGCGTGCTGGGCGTGCGGGATCTCGGCGTACACCACCGGCGACGTCGACACCTCGCGCAGCGCCTCGGCGAACTCGCGGCCCTCGGGCACCGGGATGATCGAGTCGTCGCGGCCGTGCAGGACGAAGAACGGCGGCGCGTCGGCGCGCAGCCGGTGGATCGGTGAGGCGTCGAGGTAGACGGCGCGGTTCGACCGGAACGGCAGCTTGACGACGAACTTCTGCAGGAACGCGATGAACTCCCGACGGCCGTTGCCGTGCACCGTGACCCAGTCGTAGCGGCCGTAGATCGGCACCGCCGCCACCACCGACGTGTCGGCGTCCTCGAACCCGGGCTGGAACAGCGGATCGTCGGGGGTCAGCGCGGCCAGCGCCGACAGGTGGCCGCCGGCCGAACCGCCGGAGATCGCGACGAAGTCGGGGTCGCCGCCGTACTCGGCGATGTTCTCCTTGATCCAGGCGAGCGCTCGCTTGACGTCGATGATGTGGTCGGGCCACGTGTTGCGCGGGCTGACCCGGTAGTCGATCGACACGCACACCCAGCCGTGGTCGGCCAGATGACTGAGCAGCGGATAGGCCTGCGGCCGCCGCATTCCGATCGACCACGCGCCACCCGGAACCTGAAGCAGCACCGGTGCTTTCCCGTCCCGAGGCAGGTCGGCGCGGCGCCAGATGTCGGCGCGGTTGGCTCCGCCGTGCGGGCCGTACTGCACGGTGCCGGCCTTCTCGACGTAGCGGCGCCGGATCAGGTCGTTGGGCGGGATTCCGATGCGCCGGCGGCGCTTGGCCTTCGCCTTCTCGGCGATCTCCTGGTAGTCCGCGCCCAGCGCCGCGCGCAACGGGTCCTCGAAGTGCGGCTGCGAGGAGGCGTTGCGGCGGTGGATCAGCCCCAGCAACGCCCACGAAACTGCGGTCAGTGCCAGGGCGATCCGCCCGCGGGTGCCCCGGAAGTCACCGCGGATGCCGCGGCGCACCGCGTCGGCCATCGAACCGGCCAGGTACAGCGCGGACATCTCCGAGGTCGGCCAGCCGAAGGCGAAGACGGGAATGGTGGGGTAACCCTCGCGGGCCAGTGGCCGGACGCCGTTGGCGGCGTTGAGCAGTTCGGCGACGGCGCGCAGCACGGGTCGGCGCTTAATCATGGTCGATGTGGTCCTGCAATTCCTTACGGGAGATCTTGCCGGTGATGCTGCGGGGCAGTTCGTCGAGGATCGTGATCTGGCGGGGCACTTTGTAGTTGGCCAGGTTGTCTCGCACGTGCTGCTTGAGCGAGTCCGGGGTAGCCGCGGCGCCGGGGGTCAAAACCACGAAGGCCACCAGGCGCTGACCGAACTTCTCGTCGTCGGCGCCGAGCACCGCGGCCTCCGCGACGTCCGGATGCGCGGTCAGCGTCTTCTCCACCTCGATCGGGTAGACGTTCTCGCCGCCCGAGACGATCATCTCGTCGTCGCGGCCGACGACGAACAGCCGGCCGTCCTCGTCGAGATACCCCACGTCGCCCGAGGACATGAAGCCGTCGTGAAAGTCCTTGGTCGCGCCGGAGGTGTAGCCGTCGAACTGGGTCTTGTTGCGCACGTAGATCGCACCGGTCTCACCGGTCGGCACCTCGTGGAGATCGCCGTCCAGGATCCGGATCTCGGTGCCCTCGGCCGGCCGGCCCGCGGTGTCGGGGGCGGCCCGCAGATCGCGCGGCGTCGCGGTGGCGATCATGCCGGCCTCGGTGGCGTTGTAGTTGTTGTAGATGACGTCGCCGAACCGGTCCATGAACCGGATGACGACGTCGGGGCGCATCCGCGATCCGGACGCCGCCGCGAACCGCAGCGACCGTCCGCTGTAGCGGTCCAGCACCTCGTCGGGCAGTTCCATGATCCGGTCGAACATCACCGGCACGACGCACAGCCCGGTGGCGCGATGCCGGTCCACCAGATCCAGCGTCGCCTCGGGATCGAACTTGCGGCGGGTGATCACGGTGCACGCCATCGACGCCGCGAACACCAGCTGGGAGAACCCCCACGCGTGGAACATCGGCGCGACGACGACCACGGGCTGCTCGGCCCGCCACGGCGTCCGGTCCAGGATCGACTTGAGCACGCCGGGGTCGCCGCCGGAATGGGTGGCGCCCTTCGGGGTTCCGGTGGTGCCCGAGGTCAGCAGGATCGTGCGGCTCCGCTCTGTGGCCCGCCGCGGTTCCTGCCCGGCGTGGGCGTCGATGAGCTGCTCGACGGTGAGCTCGTGGCCGTCGGTGTCGGTCCACGCGACGATCCGCGGCGTCTCGGGCCGCCCCTCCAGCGCACGGTCGACGGTGTCGCTGAACTCGTCGTCGTAGATCAGCACGAGGGAGCGGCCTTCGCCTTCACGCGCCACCACCTCGGCCAGCGCCGGGCCCGCGAACGACGTGTTGAGCAGCAGCACGTCGGCGCCGATCCGGTTGGCGGCGATCAGCGTGTCCACGAATCCGCGGTGGTTGCGCGCCATCAGCGCCACCACATCGGGCTGCCCACCGGGCAGTGCCTGCAGCGCGGCGGCCAGCGCGTCGGCGCGGCGGTCGATCTGGCGCCAGGTCAGGATGCCGATCTCGTCGATCAGTCCGGCGCGGTCACCGCAGCGCTGGGCGGCCGCGGCGAATCCCGATGTGACGGCCATGTTCTCGCGCTGCATCGCGCCGACGATGCGCAGGTACTTGTCGGGCCGCATCGGCGCGATGAGGCCCGCGCGCGTCAGCGTCGAGAGCAGGCCGACGGTGCCGGTGATCGGGTCGGTGATGCCCATCAGCCCAGCACCGGCAGCCGGCGCTGCGCGGCGAGGTCGTCGAGCGCGCGCTGCATCACGTGCCGGACGTGGGCGTCGACCTCGTCGATGTCGGGGTTCTCCCCGAACTGGGCGACGATGTCGATGGGCGGCAGCGCCTGCATGGTGATCTTGGTGGGCAGTGGCACGTTGACCGGCAGCACGACCGACAGCCCGAACGGGAAGCCGAACGAGACGGGCAGGATCTTGGTGCGGAACGCCCGCGCGATCGGGCCGAGCGCCTTGGCCACGTCGGTGCCGCGGCTGAGGAACAGCTGGCTCTCCTGGCCGCCGATGCCGACGGTCGGCACGATCGGCACCCCGGCGTTCAGCGCGGCCTTGATGTAGCCGGTGCGGCCGCCGAAGTCGATCTTGTTGGCCGCCAGCGTCGGCCGGTAGACGTCGTAGTCGCCGCCGGGGAACACCACCACGACCCCGCCGGAGCGCAGCGCCTCGTCGGCGTTGTGGTGGTTGGCTGGGATGAAGCCGGTCTTCTTCAGGAACGCGCCGCTGGGGCCGACCATCAGCAGGTCGTGGCTGAGCGTGTACACCGGCCGGTCGTAGCCGAACTCCTCGTAGAAGCCGCTGGCGAACACCGGCACGTCCATCGGCAGCAGTCCACCGGAGTGGTTGGCCACCACCAGCGCGCCGCCGGCCGGGAAGGTGTCCAGGCCGCGGACCTCGGCGCGGTGATAGCCCTTCAGGAACGGTCGCAGCAGCCCCATCACCCGCTCGGTGAGCACGGGATCCCACTTGGTGATCTCGGACGGCATGATGTCGGTCGAGCTCACGGAAGGCCCCCTGCAGAGACGGACGTCGGACTGGAACGTGTTCTAGTTTTGGCCAGTCTACCCAAGGCGTGGCCGGCGCTGTGCCGACCATCTTGTCACTGCGGGGCGTCGGACAGGTGGGCCTTGACGGTGCGGGTCAGTTCGTCGCCGAGGATCTCCGGCTTTCCGGCGAACAGGCCGTCGAGGGCCAGGCCCGCCACCACCGCGGGATCGGTCTTCTGGTCGGCCGGGATGTAGCTGACCATGTCGGTGTCCATGTAGCCGACGTGCAGCGCCGCGACGTGGATACCGCGCGGGGCCAGCTCGGCGCGCACGGCGTCGGTGAGGGCCCAGCCGGCGGCCTTCGCGGCGGCGTAGGCGCCACTGGTGGGCACGTGCGCCCAGGAGAGCACGGAGAGGACGTTGAGGATGGAGCCACCGCCGTTGCGCTCGATGACGGGGGCGAACGCGCGGATCATCGCCAGCGTGCCGAAGTAGTGCGTCTCCATCTCCAGCCGGATGTCGTCGATCGGGCCGTCGAGCAGTCCGGCGCGGGTGGAGACGCCGGCGTTGTTGATCAGCACGTTCACGTCGTGTGCGGTCTCGGCGGCGCGGCGCACCGATTCGGGATCGGTGATGTCGAGCTGCAGCGGGATCGCCCCGGGCAGGTCGATGGCCTCGGGGCGGCGCGCGGCGGCGTACACGGTGGCGCCGCGTTCGAGGAGCTGCTCGGCGAAGCGGCGTCCGAGCCCGCGGTTGGCGCCGGTGACGAGTGCGGTGATGTGGTCGGTGGTCATGTCATCCTCCTGCTTGGCACTGCTGGGTATAGCAGCCTGAACGCAGAGGGCGGGCCGGAAAGTCCCGCCGGCCGAAAGCCAGCGGTGGGTGCCGCGCGACGGTAGGTTCATGCTCACTATGGCGGAACCTGGTCGGGGGTTCCGCCCTAGTGCTTTTGCGGGTCAGGGCGGGACAGCAGGAAATGTCATGGTCCCGGGGCCGCCGCGGCGGCGATACTCGGACGCGTGACGGACCCATCGGGGCGCGACCGGCTGCGCGAACTCCTCGACGCGGTGACCGATATAGGCGACGGCTCGGGGAGAAGAGTTGTCGGTGCGATGGCGCGCAGCAGCCACGCCTCGGAATTCCACTTCTCCCGGGAGGTGCGCCGGCTCACCGGCGAATCCCCCGCGGCGCTGCGGCGTCGCATCATGCTCGAACGGGCGGCCTGGCGGCTCCAACGCGGTGAACCGGTGTCGGCCGTCGCCGCCGCGGAGGGCTGGTCCTCGGCCGAGGTGTTCTCCCGCGCCTTCCGCCGCACCTTCGGACGCCCGCCGTCGGAGGCCGCCGCCGTGCACTTCCGGCTGCCCGCGCCCAACGGGCTGCACTTCCACCCGCCGCAGTCGCTGTGGCTGGACAGTCCCCGCAGTACCGCCCCGGCGCCCGACGTGACCGCGCTGATGATCGACCACGACCTCGCCGACACCGCGCATCTCCTGAGCCGGGCGGTCGAGCTGACCCCGCAGCAGTGGACGGCGCCGATCCGCCCGGCCCAGACGGTGCTCGACTGGGACGGGCCCGAACCCAGCGTCGGGGCCGTGCTGGGCGCGATCGTCTGGACCAAGCAGGTGTGGCTGGCCACCATCGCCGGGGAGGACTTCCCGGCGCGGACCTCGACGAGTCCGGACCTGGTCGACGCCGACGCGCTGGCGGCGTTCCACGACGAGATCGGAAAGCGTTGGCGCACAACGATCGCCGATCACACCGCGGCCGGGCGACTCGGCGACACCGTCATCGACGCGCTCTGCGAACCGCCCGAGTCGTTCCCGCTGTACGGGATCGTCGCGCACGTGCTGACCTACTCCGCGCACCGGCGCGAACTCACCCGCGCGATGCTCGCCGAGCACGGCGTCGACACCGGCCGCGGTGACCCGCTGGACTGGATGAGAGGAACCTGACATGGCCTGCGTCTACTACACCGCCGCCAGCCTGGACGGCTACGTCGCCGACGAGCACGCGAGCCTGCAGTGGCTGGTCACCCGTGACATCGACGCCGACGGACCGTTCGCCATCGACCCGTTCCTGGCCTCGGTCGGCGCGCTGGTGATGGGGGCCGACACCTACGAGTGGATCCTGACGAACCACCCCGGCGCGTGGATGTACGACCAACCGTCGTGGGTGATGACGCACCGTCCGCAGATCGTGGCCGCGGACCACCCGGTCCAGACGTTCGCGGGTGAGGCGACGGAGTTGTTCCCGACGCTGCGCGACGCCGCCGGGGACCGGCACGTCTGGGTGGTCGGCGGGGGAAAGGTGGCCGCGCAGTTCGTCGGCGCCGGCCTGGTCGACGAGATGATCGTGTCCTACGCGCCGTGCACGCTCGGGGCGGGCTCACCGGTGCTGCCGGTGCGCTCCGAATGGGAACTGGTCGCCACGGCCCGCAACGCCGCCTTCGTCTGCGCACACTGGCGTAAAGCCTGACGGGCGCGGCCCGGCGGCATAGTCTGGCCCACCATGGGGCATTACCGCAGCAACGTCCGCGACATCGAGTTCGGCCTGTTCGAGACGCTGGCACTCGAGAAGGTGCTCGCCACGGGCGACTTCGGCGACCTCGACGGCGAGTCCGTGCGTCAGATGCTGCACGAGGCGGCCAAGCTCGCCGAGGGGCCGCTGTCCGAGGCGTTCGCCGAGACCGACCGACAGCCGCCGACCTTCGACCCCGGCACGCACGTCGTCAGCATCCCCGAGCCGTTCAAGAAGACCTTCCGGGCCTGGCGCGACGGCGAATGGTCGCGCGTCGGCATGGCGGAGGACATCGGCGGTGTGCCGGTCCCGGCGATGGTCGAGTGGGCGGTCAACGAGTTCGCCCTCGGCGCCCAGCCCGCGGTGTTCCTCTACTCGGCCGGTCCGAAGATGGCCGACATCCTCTACGCGATCGGTAATGAGCAGCAACGGCATTGGGCGTCGCTGATGATCGAGCGGGACTGGGGCGCGACCATGGTGCTCACCGAACCCGACGCCGGTTCCGACGTCGGATCGGGTCGCACCAAGGCCGTCGAGCAGCCGGACGGCACCTGGCACATCGACGGCGTCAAGCGGTTCATCACCAACGGCGACGGCGACGACCTGTTCGAGAACATCATCCACGTGGTGCTGGCCCGGCCCGAGGGCGCCGGACCCGGCACCAAGGGCCTGAGCCTGTTCATCGTGCCGAAGTACCACTTCGATCCCGAGACCGGTGAGCTCGGGGAGCGCAACGGCGTCTACGTCACCGGGCTCGAGCACAAGATGGGGCTCAAGGCGTCGGCGACCTGTGAGCTGACGTTCGGCCAGCACGGCGCCCCGGCGGTCGGCTGGCTGGTCAACGACACCCACAAGGGCATCGCGCAGATGTTCAAGGTGATCGAGTACGCGCGAATGATGGTGGGCACCAAGGCGATCGCGACACTGTCGACCGGTTACCTGAACGCGCTCGAGTACGCCAAGAGCCGCGTGCAGGGTGCCGACCTGACCCAGATGACCGACAAGACCGCACCGCGGGTGACGATCATCCACCACCCCGACGTGCGGCGGGCGCTGCTCACGCAGAAGGCCTACGCCGAGGGGCTGCGCGCGCTGTACCTGTACACCGCCGCCCACCAGGATCCGGCGGTCGCCGCGGTGGTCTCGGGCGCCGACGCCGAGATGGCCGACCGCGTCAACGACCTGCTGCTGCCGGTGGTCAAGGGCGTGGGTTCGGAACGGGCGTACCAGTGCCTGACCGAGTCCCTGCAGACCCTCGGCGGATCGGGCTTCCTGCAGGACTATCCGATCGAGCAGTACATCCGCGATGCCAAGATCGACTCGCTGTACGAGGGCACCACCGCGATCCAGGCGCAGGACTTCTTCTTCCGCAAGATCGCGCGCGACCAGGGCGGGGCGCTGCTGCACGTCGTCACGCAGATCCGGGCGTTCCTCGACGACGGCGCGGCGCGCCCCGAGCTCGCCGACGGCCGGGCGCTGCTGTCGACGGCGGTCGACGACGTGCAGGCGATGGTCGCGGCGATGACGAAGTACCTGATCGACTCGCAGGAGAATCCGCGCGAGCTCTACCGGGTGGGTCTGGAGTCGGTGCCGTTCCTGCTCGCGGTCGGTGACCTGCTGCTCGGCTGGCTGCTGCTGCATCAGGCCGAGATCGCGCTGACCGCCCTCGACGGCGACGTGAGCCCGCGCGACCGCGACTTCTACACCGGCAAGGTGGCCACCGCGCTGTTCTTCGCCAAGAACATGCTGCCCGGGCTGACGTCGCGCCGGGCCATCCTCGAAGCGGTCGACCTGACGGCGATGGAGGTGCCCGAGTCGGCGTTTTAGGCTCCCGTTTTTTGCGCGAGCAGACGCAAACTCAGGCGGATTCTCGCCAATTCAACCGAGTTCGCGTCTGCTCGCGGCGATGACTTCCGGGTCCGCCCCCGGTCTGCACCGCATGACCGACGAAACCGCCATCCGCGACGTCCTCGACCGCTGGGTGGGCGCGATCCGCGCCCGTGACCTCGACGGCGTCGCCGCCGCGCACACCGATGACATCGTGCTGTTCGACGTGCCGGTTCCCTACGACGGGGTGTACGGCATCGACGGCTACCGCGCGACGTGGCCGGAGTTCTTCGAATGGATCGCCGGCGGCGCCGTGCTCGAGCTGGTCCGGCTCGACGTCACCGCCGGCGACACCGTCGCCTACGCGCACGCCCTGTTCCGCGCCGGCATGCCGGAGGACATCGCCGCGCATCCCGAGAAGCGGCTGCGCAGCACGTTCGGGTTGCGCAAGATCGACGGTGCGTGGGTGATCGCCCACGAACACCACTCCATGCCGCACACCGCCTGACCGCGTGGGGCCCCACGAAGTAGGGGACAGACGCAAACTCGTGCTCGCCGGGGCGATTTCGTACGAGTTTGCGTCTGCTCGGCAGAAGATCAGGACGGGGTGTAGCCGAACGGCAGCAGGATCGACTTCGGCTCGCAGTACGCCTCGATGCCCTCGGTGCCGTTCTCGCGGCCGATGCCCGAGTTCTTGTACCCGCCGAACGGGGCGCCCGGGTCGAACGCGTACATGTTCACCGCGTAGGTGCCGGTGCGGATCCGGCGGGCGATCTTGAGCGCCTTCTCGTTGTCGGTGGTGTACACCGACCCGGCCAGCCCGTACACCGAGTCGTTGGCGATGCGCACCGCGTCGTCCTCGTCCTCGTAAGGGATCACCGCGAGCACCGGCCCGAAGATCTCCTCCTGGGCGATCGTCATCGAGTTGTCGACGTCGGCGAACACGGTCGGCTGCACGTACCAGCCGCTGTCCAGGCCCTCGGGGCGCTCTCCGCCCACGACGACGCGCGCGCCCTCCTCGACACCCTTCTTGATGTAGCCCTCCACGCGCTCGCGCTGCTTCTCGCTGATCAGCGGGCCGATCATCGCGGCGGGGTCGGTGGGCAGCCCGGGCAGCATCCCGGACACCGCGGCCGAGAGTTTCTCGACGACCTCGTCGTAGCGCGAGCGCGGCGCCAGGATGCGGGTCTGCCCGACGCAGGCCTGCCCGGAGTTCATCAGCCCCGAGAACACCAGCATCGGCAGCGTGGAGTCGAGGTCGGCGTCCTCGAGGATGATCGCCGCAGACTTGCCGCCCAGCTCCAGCGTGCACGGCTTGAGCTTCTCGGCGGCGATCTTGGCGATCTCCTTGCCCACCGCGGACGAACCGGTGAACGTGAACTTGTCCAGCTCCGGGTTGGCCGTCAGCGCGCGGCCGGTCTCCGGGCCGCCGGGCACGATCGACAGCACGCCCTCGGGCAGCCCGGCCTCGGCGAACGCCTCGGCCATCGCGAACACCGACAGCGGGGTCTCGGCGGCGGGCTTGAGCACGATCGTGCAACCGGCCAGCAGCGCGGGGCCCAGCTTGTTGGCGGCCAGGAAGAACGGCACGTTCCAGGCGGTGACCGCACCGACGACCCCGATCGGCTCACGCACCACCAGCGTCTGGCCGTAGATGCCGTCGCGGATCTCCTGCCACGTGAACTTGTCGGCCGCGCCCGCAAAGTACTGGAACGACGACATCGCGGCGCCGTACTGCATCATGTCGACGATCGTCGGCGGCTGGCCGGTCTCGGCGGCGAGCAGGAACTTCAGCTCGTCGGCCCGCTCCTCGAGGATCTTGACCGCCCGCGCCAGCACCTCGCCGCGCTCGGCGGGCGACATCTGCGGCCACGGGCCCTCGTCGAACGCCTTGCGGGCGGCCGCGCAGGCGGCGTCGACGTCGGCGGCGCTCGCCAGCGGAACCTTGCCGACCAGCTCACCGGTGGCGGGGGAGTGCACCTCGATCACGTCCGCGGTGGCCGGCTCGACCCACTTGCCGCCGATGAACAGCTTGTCCCATTCGGTCTTGAACGCCGTGCTCTGTGTCATGGACGTCACATTACCTACGATCAGGCGGAAGTAGAACCTGTTGCAGTTGGCGGATTCAGGACGGTGACAACACCAGCACCAGGTTGCTCACCGTGAATTCCCGCAGCCCGGGCACCTTCGTCAGGTTCCAGGCCCATCGCGGGTGGTAGCGGGGAAAAGCGGCCACCAGCGCGCCGGTGCCCGCCGCCCACCGCAGCCCGTCGCGGGCGTGCACGGCGAACAACGACGAGCCGTAGTCGTTCTTGGGTCGACGGCCGTGCCGACGGGCGTACCGGTCGGCGGCGCGCCGGCCGCCCAGGTAGTGGGTCAACCCCATCTCGTGGCCGCCGAACGGGCCCAGCCACACCGTGTACGACAGGATCGCCAGCCCGCCCGGCCGGGTGACGCGCAGCATCTCCGCGCCGAGCCGCCACGGCTGCGCGACGTGTTCGGCGACGTTGGAGGACAGACACACGTCGACGCTGCGGTCGGCGAACGGCAGCGCCATCCCGGAGGCGCGGACGAACGTGCCCGCGCGCCGGTGGGTGCGCGGCGCCGCGGCGTGCATCTCCCGCGGGTCGGGTTCGACCCCGAGGTAGCGCATCCCGGCGTCGGTGAACGCCGACGCGAAGTAGCCGGGGCCGCCGCCGACGTCGAGCACGGTCAGGCCGGCCGGATCGGTGCCGGTCGCGCCGGTCCACAGGTCGGCGACGAGCGCGACGGTGTCGTCGGCGAGCGCGCCGTAGAAACGGTCGGGATCGCTCTGCTCGAAGCGGAACGCCGAGAGCAACCGCAGCGAGCGCGCCAGCGTCGCCCGCCGGGCGAACAGATCCGTAGCGACCACCCGGCCACCCTAGGCACAGCGCTAGTCTGAACACCGATGTCCGCCCCCCTGAACTCCGTGTTGCTGCTGTGCTGGCGCGACACCGGGCACCCGCAGGGCGGCGGCAGCGAGACCTACCTGCAGCGCATCGGCGCGCACCTGGCCCGCTCCGGAGTCCGCGTCACATTGCGCACGGCGCGCTACGACGGGTCGGCGCGGCGCGAGGTCGTCGACGGGGTCGAGATCCAGCGCCGGGGCGGGCCCTACTCGGTGTACGTGCGCGCCGGGCTGGCGATGGTCGCGGCCCGCGTGGGGGTGGGCCCGCTGCGGCACGTGCGGCCCGACGTCGTCGTCGACACCCAGAACGGGCTGCCGTTCCTGGCCCGGCTGGCCTACGGCCGGCGCGCCGTGGTGCTGGTGCACCACTGCCACCGCGAGCAGTGGCCGGTGGCCGGGCCG
This sequence comes from Mycolicibacterium chlorophenolicum, assembly GCF_001044235.1. Classification (GTDB taxonomy): domain Bacteria; phylum Actinomycetota; class Actinomycetes; order Mycobacteriales; family Mycobacteriaceae; genus Mycobacterium; species Mycobacterium chlorophenolicum. The sequence continues at coordinate 835,267 of NZ_JYNL01000064.1, forward strand.
GTGAAGAGCCGCATCGGCTGGTTCGTCGAATCCCGGCTGTCGCCGCGGCTGCACCGGCGCAACCAGTACGTGACGGTGTCGCTGCCCTCGGCGCGGGATCTGACCGAACTCGGGGTGCGGGCCGACCACGTCGCGGTGGTGCGCAACGGCGTCGACGCCGCGCCGCAGGCCAGCCTGACCGCGCCGCGGTCGCCGACCCCCCGCGTCGTCGTGCTCTCCCGGCTGGTGCCGCACAAGCAGATCGAGGACGCGCTCGACGCGGTCGCTCGGCTGCGCCCGCGGATCCCGGATCTTCACCTGGACGTCGTCGGCGGCGGCTGGTGGGCGCAGCGGCTGATCGACCACGCCGAGCGCCTCGGCATCGCCGACGCCGTCACCTTCCACGGACACATCGACGACGACACCAAACACGCTGTGCTGCAACGCAGCTGGGTCAACGTGCTGCCCTCGCGCAAGGAGGGCTGGGGGCTGGCGGTCGTGGAGGCCGCCCAGCACGGCGTGCCGACGATCGGGTACCGGTCCTCGGGCGGACTGTCCGACTCCGTCGTCGACGGTGTCACCGGGATCCTCGTCGACGACCTCGAGGATCTGGTCGACGGCCTGCACCGGCTGCTCACCGACCCGGTGCTGCGCGACCAGCTCGGCGCCAAAGCGCAGGTGCGCAGCGGGGAGTTCTCCTGGGATCAGAGTGCCGACGCGATGCGTGCGGTCCTCGACGCGGTGCGGGCCGGCCGCCGCACCAGCGGCCTGGTCTGAGGCTGCGCGGCTGCTCCCGCCGTTACGATGACCGGCGTGCGCAGCCCGCTGCAGCGGTACCTGGACTACCGGATGACGGTGGCCGAATGGATCGGCACCGCGGCGCTTCTCGGCACGCCGTACCTGGTGATCGGCGTGATCTACACCCTGGTGGGCGACGACCACCTCGCCCGTGCCGACGGGGTGCGCGCGGCGGCCGCGTTCGTCGGAGGCGTTCTCTACTGGCCGGTGCTGTTGCTCGTCGGGGCGTGTACGCCGTGACCGCGAACCGGATCGAGGTGGCCCACCACACCGCGCGGTGGGACGACGGTCCGGTGTCGGTTGCCGATGCGATGGACTTCTGGTCGTTCGCCGCGGGGGCTGCGAACGTGATCATGCAACTGTCCCGCCCCGGCGTCGGGCACGGCGTCGTCGAGAGCACCGTCGAGTCGGGCAACCTGATGAAGCATCCGTGGAAGCGGGCGCGGACCACGTTCACCTACCTCGCGGTGGCGATCCGCGGCACCGACGAGGACCGGGCGGCGTTCCGCGCGGCGGTGGACGACGTGCACCGGCACGTGAAGTCGACGCCGTCCAGTCCGGTGCGCTACCACGCCTTCGACCGCGACCTGCAGATGTGGGTGGCGGCGTGCCTGTTCGTCGGTCTCGAAGACACCTACCAGTTGTTGCGTGGACCGATGACGCCGCAGCAGCGTGAGCAGTTCTATCTGTCGGCGTGGCCGTTGGGTACCACCTTGCAGGTCACCGAGGATCAGTGGCCGCCCAGCCGAGCTGACTTCGACGACTACTGGACCGAGGCCTGCGCACGGATCGGACTCGACGCAGCGGTGCGGGACTACCTGATGGACCTGATCGACCTGCGCATGATCAATCCCGTTCTGGCCCTTCCGTTCCGACCCTTGCTGAAATTCCTGACGGCAGGCTTTCTGGCTCCGGTGTTCCGCGACGCGCTCGGTCTGGGCTGGGGTACCGGGCGGCAGTGGTGCTTCGAACGGCTGTTTCTGGTGGTGGCCTTCGTCAACCGGTTCCTGCCCGAATTCGTGCGCCAGGCCGGCACGTTCCTGCTTCTGGCCGACGTCCGGACCCGGGTGCGACGGCACCGCCGTCTGGTCTAGGGGTCTTGATGGGAATCCGCACCGCCGTCCGCCGCTTGCTGAGCAGGCGGGTCTCGGTCTACGACGTGGTCGAAATGGCGCTGTGGCTGGCGATTCCGTACGTGGGGATCGGCTTGACGTGGGCGTTCTTCCAGACGCAGCAGGTCGGTGCCGTCGAGGACATCCTGACGACGCGGCTGCCGGCCGGCGCGGACATCCTGTCCTACCTACTCGTCGCCGCGCTGTGGCCGTTGGGCATGCTCGTCCCGGGCGTCTGCGCCGCGTGACCGCCTGCGGCGCAACGTCATCGCGCCCAGCCCGACGACCAGCTGCGCCAGCCACACCCCGTGCGCGGCGAGCACCATGCCGCGATGGGGCGAGGACGGGCTGTCCCCGCCGACCCGGTAGACGGTGAGCTCGGTGTCCCGAAAGGTCACGGGCAGAGCCAGATTCGCGTCGGATCCTTCGACGACGACCCAGCCCACACCCGCCGCGGCCAGTTGGTCCCGGTCGGCACCGGCGAGCAGCATCGCCTGGACCTCGCGCGCGTGCACGCCCTCGCCGGGCACGGTGCGCCCGCCGATGGACAGGTCGCCGGTGGTGAGCACCTCGGCGCGCAGCCACCGCGGCAGCGGATCGAGCACGGGTGCGGTTCCGGCCCAGGCGAAGCGGCGCATGCTGTCGACGGGCAGCACCGCGACCGGTGCCGGGGCGGCGTCGATCACCGCGGCGGCCTCCCGCCACGCCGACGGATACTGCACCGGCCGGACCTTTCCGCCCACGCCCCAGGCCAGGTCGGGCAGCGTCGCGATCACCGCGGCGCAGCACACCGCCGCGGTGGCGACGGCCGGCACCCGGGGCCGCAGCGTGACCACGGCCGCCGCCCCGGCCAGCGCGTAACCGGGCATCGCCAGCGCGACCCATTTCTGCCCGTCGCGCACCACGCCCAGGCCGGGAACCGCCTCGATCACCGCCTCGACGGCCGCCAGCCCCGGGCCCGTCGCCATCAGTGCGGGCACCGTCACCGCGGCGACGGCGAGCACCAGCAGTGGGACCCCGGCGCGGCGCCGGATCAGCACCGGCACGCCGATGGCCACCACGGCCAGCAGCACGACCGTCGCCACCACGGCGAAAAGGCTTGTGCGCGAGGCGGGTACCGCGTCGACGTTCCAGATGCCGCCGAGTCCGGCGAGGCTGCCCAGCGTGCTCAGGCCCGGCTCGGCGCGGGCCGCGAACGCACTCACCGCGGGTCCCTGGTCCGCCCCGGAACTCCAGCCGTCGGCCACCGCGGAGGCCACCAGCCACGGCAGCGCGGCCGTCGTCGCCGCCGCGAGACTGACCACCGCGCAGAACCGGCGGGACCTCCCCGGCCCGGGCGCCACCGCGCACACCAGCGCGACCGTCGCCGCCAGCATCAGGCCCGTCGGCGTCAGCCCGGCCAGCGCCAGCCAGAACAGCACCGCCCCGACCCCGCCGAAACTGTATTCCACGCGCCGAAACTCGCCATCTTCGCGCGTGGAATGCAGTTTCGGCGCAGAACGTAGGGCCAGCACCGACCCCGCAACCCACGGCAGCGCGCCGTACCCCACCAGCAGGCTCCAGTGCCCCTGCAGCAGGCGTTCGGCCACATAGGGATTCCAGATCGCGATGGTGGCCGCGACGCACTGCCCGGGCAGGCCCGCGTCGGGCAGCAGGGCCGCGGCGAGCCGGGCGGCACCCCAGCCGGCCAGCCAGATCCCGAGGATCAGCAGCGCCTTGACCACCACGCCGCCGTCGAGCACCGCCGACGCCCACGCGACCGCGACGTCCTGCGGCAGCGCCCGAGGAGCGGCCTGCGTGAGCCCCAGCGCGGCATCGGTCAGATACGACCGCGGCGTCGACACCGCGTCGCGCAGCAGCAGATACCCCGGCCCCAGCAGCGGCGCGGTCACCGCCAGCGCCAGCACCAGCGCGTACGCCGGCGCGACCAGCGAGCGGGTGCGGGCGATCAGACCGGTCTGTCCGGCGGCAGATCCGTCGGTCGCTGGGCGGGGAGTTTCTCGGTCTTGGCCTCCGCGCCGGGGACCGGTTCACCCTCGTCGCCGCGCCCGCCGAAGAACCGGTTGCCGGTGTCGTCCAGGCCGGGGTCGATCAGCATCGACTCGGCCCGCAGGCTGAACGAGCCCAGCAGCGCGCCGCCGATCAGCAGGACCAGGCCGAGCGCGGTGAACGTGATCGGCAGGATGCGGCCCCACAGCGCCACCCGGTCGCGCTCGTCGAACGCCGCCGCCACCTGGGATTCCACCGACTCGTCGTTGGTCGTCACCGTGTAGTCGACGAACGTCACCTCGGGCTTGAGCGCCTCGCGGGCGTAGTAGTGGTAGCCGCGGTCGGTCTCCTTGACGATCGTGCCCGACACCGGATCCACCCAGAAGGTGCGCTGCGCGGCGTAGTAGCGCGTCATCGTGATCGATTCCTCGGGGTCGCCCTCGAGACCCCACAGCGCGGCGCGGGCCGTGACCTGGCTGTCGGCGTCGTCGTCGTACAGCGAGGCGTACTTGACGGGTTCCACCAGCTTGCCGTCGTTGTCGAAGCCGACGTTCTGGGTGAACTTGTAGGCGGTCAGCCCGTTGACGTCCTCTTCACCGGCGTAGTTCGCGTCGTACGGCTTCTGCGCGATCGGATCGAAGAACGGATAGGTCTTCTTCTGCGTGTCGAACGGGAAGCGGTAGGCGAGCCCCTCGTGGGGCAGCGCGATGTTCGTCGGCGGGTTCTCGTCCTCGATGGCGCGCGGCTTCTGCACGGCACCGCCGGGGTTGCTCTCGCTGGACACCGCCTCGGCGGTCTTGCGGTCCAGGGTCACGGTGTCGACCATCGCCAGCAGCAGACCCTTGTCCTGCTGCTGGTCCGACCGCCGCAGCGTGTCGCCGACCTGCAGCGTGACGACGTCGGCGTTGGCCGGCGACTCGACGCTGATCTGCTGCTGCATCACCACCGGGACGTCCTTGTTCACGACGAACTTCTGCGTGTTCAGGGACGCGGGGTCGAAAGAGTCACCGGTGCCGTCGCTGACCAGCGTGGTGTCGATGTCGAGCGGGATCTTGGAGATCTTGCCCTTGGTGTACGTCGTTAGCAGCAGCGCGGCGATGAGCAGGGCGGCGCCCAGTCCCATGATTCCGCACGCGGCAAACCTCAGCGCAACTGCGCGGTTCAATACCGTGTCTCCCTTCGCGCGCGGCAAAACCCGTTCGACCCTAACAGCACAAGTTAAGGCCCTCAGTAGCAAGCAGTGACAAGCACCTTCGGGCAGCCCGCCGGGCCTGACTACCCGTTTTCCGCCGGGCGACGCCGGAGGCGCACACTGGTCGTCGTGACCGGATCCGAGACGGCCGCCGGCCCCAGCGCCGTCGGGGGCACCCGGGGGTTCCTGCCGGCGGTGGAGGGCCTGCGCGCCTGCGCGGCCATCGGTGTCGTCGTCACCCACGTGGCGTTCCAGACCGGTCACACCACCGGGGTGACGGGCCGGCTGCTGGGTCGCTTCGACCTGGCGGTCGCCGTGTTCTTCGCGCTGTCGGGCTTCCTGCTGTGGCGCGGCCACGCGGCCGCGGCCCGGGGGCTGCGCAAGCGGCCGGCGGCCGGCCACTATCTGCGGTCGCGGTTCGTGCGCATCATGCCCGGATACCTCGTCGCGGTCGTGGTGATCCTCACGCTGCTCCCGGACGCCCAGGCCGACGCGACGGTGTGGCTGTCGAACCTGACGCTGACGCAGATCTACGTGCCGCTGACGCTGACCCCCGGGCTGACCCAGATGTGGAGCCTGTCGGTGGAGGTGGCGTTCTACATCGCGCTGCCGTTCCTGGCGCTGCTGGTGCGGCGCGTCCCGATCAAGGCCCGGATCCCGGTGATCGTGGCCGCCGCGGTGGCCAGCCTGTTCTGGGTGCGCATCCCGTTCGACCCGGCGTCGGGCCACAACCTGTGGAACTGGCCGCCGGCCTTCTTCTCCTGGTTCGCCGCGGGCATGGTGCTCGCGGAGCTGACCGTGTCGCCGGTCGGGCTGCCGCACCGGCTGGCTCGCCGGCGGCTGCTGATGGCGGCCGTGGCGGTGACGGCGTTCCTGATCGCGGCGTCACCGCTGGCCGGCAAGGAGGGGCTGCAGTTCGGCACGATCGGTCAGGTCACCGTGAAGACCGCGATGGGCGCGGTGGTGGCCGGTGCGCTGCTCGCCCCGCTGGTGCTCGACACCCCCGACACCGCGCACCGGTGGATCGGGCACCCGACGATGGTGACGCTGGGCCGCTGGTCCTACGGCCTGTTCGTGTGGCATCTGGCCGCCCTGGCGATGGTGTTCCCGCTGCTGGGGGAGTTCGCGTTCAACGGGCACTTCGCTCCGGTGCTGGTGCTGACCGTGGTGTTCGGGTTCGCGATCGCCGCGGTCAGTTACGCGCTGGTGGAGTCGCCGTGCCGTAACGCGCTGCGCCGGTGGGAGCGCCGCAACGACCCGACTCCGCTGGACAGTTCCGTCGACGACGTCACCGAGCCCGCCGTCGCGCGCTAGTCCGATTGCGCGGCACGCCGCGCGATGACCTCGTCCCGCACCGCCGACCGGCGGGCCTTGCCGGCGTCGTCGCGCAGCGGCCGGTCGGTGAACTCGACGGTGCGCGGCAGCTTGTAGCCCGCCAGCCGGTCGGTCAGGAACGCCGTCACCTCGGCCGCGTCGAGACCGGGCGCCTGGACGATGACGTGCGGCACCTGGCCGAGGTCGTCGTCGGGCACCCCGACGGCCAGGCTGGACAGCACCCCGGGATGTTCGGCCAGCGCCGATTCGATCTCGGCCGGGTACACGTTGCGCCCGCCGACGGTGAACATGTCGACGCGGCGGTCGGTGAGGTACAGGAAACCGTCGGCGTCGAAGTACCCGAGGTCGCCCAGCGAGTCCCAGCCGTCGCGGCTCGTGGCGGTGCTGCCGACGTAGCGGTAGGTGGGCCGTGCGCCCGGCGCGCGGCGCATGTAGATCTCGCCCGGCACGCCGGGCGGGCACTCGTTGCCGTCGTCGTCGAGGACCTTCATCTCCCCGGCGACCACGACACCGACCGAGCCCGGATGGGTCAGCCACTGGTCGCCGGAGATGAACGTCAGCGCCTGGAGTTCGGTGCCGCCGTACAGTTCCCACACCTTGTCCGGGCCCAGCAGCTCGATCCAGGCGCGCTTGACCGCGGGCGGGCACGGCGCCGCGAGATGCCAGAACCGGCGGATCGACGACAGGTCGTAGGCGTCGGGGTCGGCGCGGTACACCGGCAGGAGCCGCTGCATGATCGTCGGCACCGTCGTCAGGAACGTCACCCGGTGCTCGGTGACCAGCCGCAGGAACCCGTGCGGCTCGAAGCGCGGCATCACCACCAGGTGGTGGCCCTGCAGCAGGCCCACCGCGAACGTGGTGAAGCCGGTGTTGTGGCTCAGCGGCACCGAGATCAGTGAGACGTCGCCCTCCTGCGCCCCCAGCGGCGTGCCGATCGCCGCGGGGATGCGGCTGTCGTTGCCGGCCTCGATCAGCTTGGGCCGCCCGGTGCTGCCGCCCGAGGCCATCGACTTCCACACCGGCGACACCGCCTCGGGCAGCGGCGCATCCGAGACGTCCTGTGCCGGCGTCGCGGTCATGGTGGGGGTGACGCCGGTGGGGTCGGCGCGGCCGACCAGAAGCGCGGGGCGCCGCAACTCGAGCAGTGCCGCCAACTCGGCGTCGGGCAGCCGCGCCGACAGCGGTTGGGGCACCGCGCCCAACTTCCAGCAGGCCAGCACCGCGTGGATCCAGTCCAGCGAGTTGGGCAGCAGGATCGTCACGTAGTCGCCGACCCCGACGCCGCACGCGGCGAAGCTGCGCGCCAGCCGGTTGGTGGCGGCGTCGAGCTGGGCCCGGGTCACCGTGACGCCGTCGCACGTGGCGGCGGGCGCGTGCGGATGCCGCGCGGCCAACGCCGAGACCTGGGTGCCGATCGGGGGGACGGGGGAGGTCATGTCAGTCATCCTGGCCGCTGTCCATGTCCGTCGGCCAGGGAACCGCCGAGACGGCGACCGCCACCACCGAGATCAGCGCGAGGAACTGCACCCACGGCGAATGTCCGACGTAGCCGTCCACCGAGCGCCACGGATTCTGGCTGAGCACCGCCCCGGCCAGTATCAGTCCGCCCGCCGCGCCGACGACAGTGATTGTCTCGCAGAGCTTCTCGCGACGGCGCAGCAGATGTCGGGCGCCGAACGCCGATGCCGACAGCGCGGCGCCGACGGGACCGGAGATCACCGTCGCGGCCAGCGTCGCCGCGACGCCGACGGCGACGAGGTTCGGTGCCCAGGGCCGCGCCGGCGGAAGCGGGTCGCGGCGTCGGGCCGGCGCGAAGGCCAGCACGAGCAGCAGGGGAAGCAGCGCGAGGCCGCCGATCAGCCCCGCGCGGTAGGCCGTGTTGGCGGTGAAGGCGAGCGTCACGGCGCCGCTCGTGCCTGCGGGCAGCAGCCAGCCCTGCTGCCAGCCGTTGACGGTGATCGCGCGCAGCGCCGCGCCGTCGGCGCCGCGGGCGGACCACCCGGGGTTGATGCTCTCGGGGACGACGAGAATGCGTGTCGCGTCCGACGGCGCGACGTCGACCTCGCGACGGTCGTTGCGCCACAGCGGCGTGCCGACGGATTGTGGTGTGGCGGTGCGGACCTCGCTGTCCCGAGGCGTGGTCAGCGCGACGCCGTCGACGATGAGCGCCGACCCGGGACTGATCACGAGCTCCTGCTGGCCGGCGGGCAGCGTGATCGGCTCGCTGCGGCACGGCCGGGCCGGGATCGGCTTGTTGTCCAGCAGATCGCCGACCGTGGTGCGCACCGAGGTCGGGATGAACTGCCCGGCGACGCCGATGATCGGGCCTCGGCCGCACTCCAGGGTGACGGTGCGAGCCCGGTTGGCGGCGGCGTCGGCCGCGTCGATGGGAACCCCGCGCGGGTCGAGCGCGACCACCTCGGCCAGGCCCGGCGGTTTGAGCTGGTCGAAACCCAGTGCGGTGCGGTCGATCACGTCGTGCCAGTCGAGCAGGGAGATGGTGATCGTGTCGGTCAGGCGCGGCTTGATCCGCAACGTCTCCGTGCCGTCGGTCAGGCGGCGCACCTGGGGGCCGTCGCCGAGATCGATCGCGATCATCGTCGGATGAGCCGGCAGCGCCGACTCGCTCGGTGTCACGCGCAGTGCGGAAACCATATGCGGGGAGGGCAGTTTCAGTACCAGCGTGGCCGGGATGTGCCCCTGGACCACGCGCTGGGGTGCGGTCCACGCGGTGGCGGTATCACCGTCGGTGGCCGCGTACGCCGAGCCCGTGACGTCGATCAGGTCGGCGTCCCCGCCCGCGCGCGTGGTGTTCGGTTGCGCGATCAGGTCGGCCAGGTTGGGCCCCTGCCGGGCGCGCACCCACACCGTCGGTGCCACCTCGGTGGGGCTGGGCACGGTGAGCGTGCGGCTCAGGTTGACGGGTTCCTCGGAGGCCAGGGCCATCGCGGCGGCGCACCGGTAACCGGTCGGGCTGGCGGCGCAGCCCGGCCGGCCGAGCAGTTCGGCACCCAGATCCCATTGCGCCACAGCCGAACCCGGGGGAGGGCCGGGCACCTCGACGGTGTGCCGCAGGTTGACGGGGTGGGCGAAGCCGTTGGCGTCGTACTGGGTCACCGACAGGTCGGTGATGCCGAACTGCACCCCGGGTGATCCGTCGTCGGTGGCCACCGCGGTGATGCGCACCCACGGCGACTCCCCGTAGGGCAGCGCGACGGTCACCGGCTTGCCCGGCTCGTCGAACCGGACGGTGCTGGTGCCGGTGACCGTCGACACCTCCAGCCGGCGGACCTGCGCGCCGACGGCGGTCGCGCTGGGCGTGATGGTGAGCGTCGCGTTGGTGACCGGATGGTCGAAGTCCACCTGCAACCACTGCCCGACCGCGCTCTGCAGGGAGTTGGACACCCAGCTGGTCGACGAGTCGCCGTCGATCGCGGCCGGCGGCCCGGACGCCGGCGAGACATTCGGCAGCGCCGTGGAATCCGAGGCCGCACTCGACACCGTGAGCCGGCCGCCGCCCCACGCGCCCGACACCGGATCGGTTCCCGCCGAGGGGTAGTCGGGCACCCGGTTGAACGTGTTGCGGGCGTCGCCGGCGGCACGCACCGAAGAGCTGTGGTCGTCGACGCGGCCGTAGTCGGTCTCGCGCGCCATCGGGGTGTCGGTGACCGTGACGACGGGCGCGGGCAGTCCGGCCCGCAGCGCGTCCTGGGTCAGCAGCGCAGGGCCCAGCGGTGGTCGGCCGGTCAGCCGGCGGCGCTCGTCGAGCCGCAGCAGCGATTCGGGCGCGCCGTCGACGCGCGGCATGGCGTCCGCGTCGACGACGTACGGCGCCATGGCGTTTCGGGCGCCGTCGACGCGGTAGATCTCCACGGCGGGGTAGCGGGGCCGCAGCCCGCTGTCGGTGATGAATCCCTCCAGAGTGCCGGGACCGACCGGGGCGCCGAACTCGGCGACCTTCGTCAGCCCCGGGGAGCCGTCGATCGCCCGGTGCACCAGGATCGGCCGGGCCGACCTGCTGGACTCGGGATCGAGGTCATTGCGCACCACCACGTACGAAATGCCCTGCCGGACAAGGGCGTCGGCCAGCCCCGCCGAGGGGCGGCCGGCGGCGAAGAGGCGCTGCACCGCATCCAACGCGCGGATGGTCTCCGGCGGAGTCAGCGGGATCGAGTCGCGCACGCCCCACGCGCTGTCGCCGAGCACCTGCAGCGGCTCGTCGTGGCTGTTGCCCCAGACCTGCGTCGCGAACGGCGCACCGGGCGCGACGAGGACCCGTCCGCCGGAGTTGTTGGCGTCCAGCCACGCCGCGGTGTCGTGCCAGTACTGCGGGATCGCGTCGAACGCGCCCGGTGCGGTGAGCCGGCCCGTCCACGCCAGCGACGTGGAGGCGAGCAGCGCGGCGAGCACCACGATGCCGACGGCGACCCGCTTGTCGGACTCGGGGTGCGCGAACGCGCGCCGCCACACCGGCCGCGGCACGCTGCCCGGCAGCGGCAGGCGGCCGAGCAGATGTGCCACCCCCAGCGCCAACGGCAACCGCAGCAGCGGTTCGAGTTTGTGCAGGTTGCGCAGCGGGGTGCCGTCGGCGTCGAGGAACGCCTGCACCTGCTGCGCGATCGGGGAGCCCAGCCCGCCCGAGTAGCCGGCGGCCAGCAGCACCACGCCGACCAGCAGCATGGTCACCAGCCGGCCCCGGGCCGGCATCGTGCGCAGCGCCAGGCCCGCCAGCCCGCCGGCCGCCACCAGCGTCGTCGCGATCACCGCGGCCGATCCGGTGACCAGCGACGCACCCGCCGTCGCGGTCGGCGCCACATACGGCGTCCACGCCCCGGTGCCGCGCAGCATCTCCGTCAGCGACATCCACTGCGTGGTGACGCCGGACGACTCGATGAAGTCCAGGAACGGCGGGCTGATACGGCCCAGCTGCAGCAACGCGACCACCCACCACGCCACCGCCAGCGCCACACACGGCAGCCACCACACGACGAAGCGCCGCCACACCGGGCCCGGCCGGTGGCAGACCAGCCACACCACCGCGCACAGACACGCCGTCAGCGTCGCGACCGCGTTGACCGCCCCCATCAGGGCGACCGCCAGCGCCGAGCGCGCCGCCAGCGCGCGGATCCGGGGGTCGCCGCGTAGCACGAGGATCACCGGCAGCAGCACCCACGGCGCCAGCATCATCGGCAACGTCTCCGACGAGATCGCCCCGATGGTGGTCAGCACCCGCGGCGACAGCGTGAACGCGACCGCGCCGATCACCCGCGAGGTGGTGGTGCCGATGCCGAGGGCTTCGGCGACGCGCAGCACCCCCCAGAACCCCGCGACCAGCAGCAGCGCCCACCACAGCCGCTGCGTGATCCAGCCGGGCACGCCCAGCAGGTCTCCGGCGAGGAAGAACGTGCCGTGCGGGAAGAGGTAGCCGTACGCCTGGTTCTGGGCCTGACCGAACGGCAGCTCGCTGTTCCACAGCGTGAACGCGCGCGTCAGGAAGCGCAGCGGGTTGGCGGTGAGATCGAGCTTGGTGTCGGGGGAGATCTGGCCCGGGGACTGGGCGAAGGTCAGGACCAGTGCCGCCGCGGCGGCCACCCACAGCCAGCGCCGCGACAGCGGCCGGGTCTGCTCAGCTACGGTCGCCGTACTCGACCCTGTTGAGCACCGACGATGCCGGATCGCCCGCCTGCAGCGGAGGCCGGGTGTCCTGCTGCACCATCAGCGTCACCCCGAACACGGCTGCCGCGCCCAACAGCAGGCCGACGACGATGCTGGCCGCCGCAGGTACGAGGAACCGATCCATGGGCCTCAAACTAGCACGGGCGTCTCACGGCTCCGGGGGCACGATGAGCACCGGCCGGTGCCCCCGGCGCCGGACGTGATCGGCCACGCTGGACTGCACCAGCGAGCGCAAGCCGGTGGTGGCCCGGGTCCCGGTGACGATCAGATCGGCGTCCACGTCGTCGGCGACGGCGATGATGGTGCCCCACACCGTGTAGGTCTGGGCGACACACAGCGGTTCGGCGGGCAGGCCCGCCGCCACGGCCAACTCGACCCCGGCGGCGTTGGTGCGCTGCGCTTCACCGAGCGCGATGTCCGCCTCGTCGGCTTCCGGCGGATCCGGCGGTCCGTCGAGGTCGAATGCGGTGGGCTCGGAACCGCGGTGCAGCGGCGACCACACCGTCAGCACGACGGCGCGGTCGACGGTCAGGAAGCGGCTCGCGTAGTGCACCGCGCGCCGCGCTGTCGGCGAACCGTCGAACGCGATGAGCACAACGGTCTCCTCCGCTGGCATCGGTCCCCCTTCTCGTGCCCGTCCTCTCAGACTATGGCCGCGGCCCGCGTTGCCGTTAGGGTCGAGACCCATGGTTGCAACGCGGAACGTGTTCAGAGCGGTGACCGGAATGCTCGCGACGTCGGCCCTGCTGGCCGGATGCGGCGCGCCGGCCGACGACACGACGGCCACCTCGTCCACCACCGTCGCGATGGCGGCCGGACCGGCCCCCGGCTCCGCACCCCAGAAAGCGCCGACCCTCGCGTGCGGTGATCCCGCCGCCGCCGTCGCGGCCATGTCGACCCGCGACAAGCTCGCCCAACTGCTGATGGTCGGCGTCACCGGCGCCGCCGACGCCCGCGCCGTCGTCGACAACCAGCACGTCGGCGGCATCATGGTCGGCGGCTGGACCGACATGTCGATGCTCACCGACGGCTCCCTGGCCGACATCGCCGCCAACGCCGGCCCGCTGCCGCTGGCCGTCAGCGTCGACGAGGAGGGCGGCCGGGTGTCCCGGCTGGCCGGGCTGATCGGGGCGCAGCCCGCCCCGCGCACGCTGGCGGCCACGCGCACGCCCGAGGAGGTCTACCAGATCGCCTTCGATCGCGGCCGGCAGATGCGCGGCCTCGGGTTCACGATCGACTTCGCGCCCGTCGTCGACGTCACCGACGCCCCCGACGACACCGTGATCGGCGACCGGTCCTTCGGCGCGGACCCGACGGCGGTCACCGACTACGCCGGCGCCTACGCCCGCGGGCTGCGCGACGCCGGGCTGCTTCCGGTGCTCAAGCACTTCCCGGGCCACGGCCACGGCTCGGGCGATTCACACGCCGGCAGCGTGGTCACCCCGCCGATCGACGCGCTGAAGGACAACGACCTGGTGCCGTACCGGACGCTGACCACCCAGGGCCCGGTCGGCGTCATGGTGGGCCACATGGAGGTGCCGGGGCTGACCGGCAGCGAACCGGCCAGCCTCAGCCCGCAGGCCTATGGACTGCTCCGCTCGGGCGACTACGGCGGCCCGCCGTTCGGTGGCGTGGTGTTCACCGACGACCTGTCGAGCATGAAGGCCATCTCCGACCGGTTCGGGGTGCCCGACGCGGCGCTGCGCGCGCTGCAGGCCGGTGCGGACGTCGCGCTGTGGGTCACCACCGACGAGGTGCCCGCCGTCCTGGACCGGCTGGAGAAGGCCGTCGCGGCGGGTGAGCTGTCCCAGCCGGCCGTCGACGCCTCGGTCACCAAGCTGGCCGCCATGAAGGGGCCGTCCCCGCGCTGCGGCGGCTGATCCGTCATCCAGTGCTTACCCTGTGTTGGTAAGCACGTTGGCCGGGAGTGGAGAAAGGCGCGTCATGGCAGGTGGTACCAAGCGCTTGCCGCGTGCCGTCCGCGAACAGCAGATGCTCGACGCGGCCGTGCAGATCTTCTCGGTGAACGGCTACCACGAGACGTCGATGGACGCGATCGCCGCCGAGGCGCAGATCAGCAAGCCGATGCTCTACCTGTACTACGGCTCCAAGGAGGAGCTGTTCGGGGCGTGCCTGGACCGGGAGCTGGCGCGCTTCGTCGACGAGGTGCGCGACAAGATCGACTTCGACGACCCGCCCAAGGAGTTGCTGCGCAGCGCGGTGCTGGCGTTCCTGAAGTACATCGACGAGAACCGTTCGTCGTGGATGGTGCTCTACACCCAGGCGACCAGCTCGCAGCGGTTCGCGCACACCGTGCGGGAGGGCCGTGAGCGCATCATCGAGCTCGTCGGCCGACTGCTGCGCTCGGGCACCCGGTTCCCCGGCCCGGACACCGACTTCGACATGATGGCCGTCGCGCTCGTGGGTGCCGGCGAGGCCGTGGCCTCCCGGGTCAGCACCGGCGACGCCGACGTCGACGAGGCCGCCGAGCTGATGATCAACCTGTTCTGGCTGGGCCTCAAGGGCGCGCCTGCGCCGTCGGATCCCGAAGTGGGCGCCGTCGCGCAGAGCTGACGGTCAGGCCGGCGACAGCGTGCCCGTCAGGTGGGGATGTCCCTTGGTCAGATGCCGCAGTGTCAGCTCCCAGCCGTCTCCGCGCCGGTCGACGTACAGGCCGGCGCGCGCCGGAAGCACGACGGGCTTGGCGAACCGCACCGAATACGTCACAGCGTCCGGCAGCTGTCCCTCGATGTTCGCCAATACCGCTGCCGCGCTGAACATTCCGTGTGCGATGACGGTCGGGAAGCCGAACAGCTTGGCCGCGATGGAGTTCGTGTGGATCGGGTTGTGGTCCCCGCCCACGGATGCGTAGTGCCGTATCTGGCCGGGCGTGATCGACAGCACCGCGTTCGGCGGACCCAGCTTGGGCTGCTTGGCCGGCGGCGGCTTCGGTTCGTCGGAGAGGCTGGTGCGCTGCTGGTGCAGGAACGTGGTGACCTGGTGCCAGGCGGTCTCGGTGCCGACCTTGACGTCGGTGATCACGTCGACCAGCAGGCCACGCCGGTGCTCGCGCATGTTCTCGGCGTGCACGGCCGCCGACACGGTGTCGGTCACCGCGATCGGCCGGTGCTGGGTGATGTGGTTCTCGACGTGCACCGATCCCATCGCGGCGAACGGGAAGTCGAAGCCGGTGATCAGCGACATCACCGTCGGGAACGTCAGCGCGAACGGGTAGGTCAGCGGCACCGTGTTGTCGAAGCGCAGGCCGGTGACGTTCGCGTACGCCGCGACGTGGGCGGGGTCGATGGTCAGGTCCTCGACCGTCAGCGTCCGGTCGGGCAGGGTGTCCCCGCGCGGCACGAACGGCAGTGCGCCCGCCGCGGCGAGCACCAGGTTGCGCAGCCCGGACGGCTGCCCGCCCTCGCTCATGCCCCCAGCCAGGCCTGGCCGCACACCCGAATGGTGTTGCCGGTCACCGCATTCGACGCGGGGCTGGCGAAGTAGGCGATGGCCTCGGCCACGTCGACGGGCTGGCCGCCCTGGAACAGCGAGTTCAGCCGCCGCCCGACCTCGCGGGTGGCCAGCGGGATCGCGTCGGTCATCTTGGTCTCGATGAACCCGGGGGCGATCGCGTTGATGGTGATCGATTTCTCGCCGAACGGCGCGGCCAGCGCGTCGGTGAGCCCGATCATGCCGGCCTTGGTCGCGGCGTAGTTGGTCTGCCCGCGGTTGCCGGCGATGCCGGCCATCGACGACAGCCCGACGACGCGGCCGTTCTCGCCGATCGTGCCGTTACCGACCAGGCCCTCGGCAAGGCGAAGTGGGGCAAGCAGATTCACTGCGAGCACGGAGTCCCAGCGGCCCTCGTCCATGTTGGCCAGCAGCTTGTCGCGGGTGATGCCGGCGTTGTTGACCAGGATGTCGAG
This sequence comes from Mycolicibacterium chlorophenolicum, assembly GCF_001044235.1. GTDB lineage: Bacteria > Actinomycetota > Actinomycetes > Mycobacteriales > Mycobacteriaceae > Mycobacterium > Mycobacterium chlorophenolicum. The sequence continues at coordinate 851,274 of NZ_JYNL01000064.1, forward strand.
CGTGCCGCCGTAGTGCTCCTTGACGTGTTCGGTGATGCGGTCGACCGCGTCGGCGGCGGTGACGTCCAGCGTCAGGGCGGTGCCGCCGATCTTCGTCGCGGTCTCGGCCAGAGCCTCGGCCGCCTGCTCGACGTCCACCGCGATGACCCTCGCGCCGTCGCGCGCGAACACCTCGGCGATCGTCGCGCCGATGCCGCGCGCCGCCCCCGTCACCACCGCGACCTTGCCGTCGAGGGGCTTGTCCCAGTCCGCGGGCGGGGTGGCGTCGGCGGCGCCGACGCGGAACACCTGCCCGTCGACGTAGGCCGACTTCGCCGACAGCAGGAACCGCAGCGTCGATTCCAGGCCCGTCGCCGCCGGCTTCGCGTCGGGGTGCAGGTACACCAGCGCGACGGTCGAGCCGTGACGCAGTTCCTTGCCGAGCGAGCGGGTGAAGCCCTCCAGCGCGCGCTGCGACGTTCGCTCGTGCACCGAGTCGATCTCGTCGGGTGTCGTGCCGATGACCACCACGCGGCCCGAGGGGCCGAGGTTGCGCAGCAACGGCGTGAAGAACTCGTAGAGCGCCTTGAGGCCCTCGGGCTCGGTGATGCCGGTGGCGTCGAACACCAGCCCGCCGAACCGGTCGGCCCAGCGGCCGCCGAGGTTGTTCGACACCACGTCGTAGTCCTCGGCCAGCGCGGCCCGCAGCGGCTCGACCACGCGGCCCTCGCCGCCGATCAGCAGCGAGCCCGCCAGCGGCGGCTCGCCCGGCTTGTACCGGCGCAGCGGCTCGGGCTGGGGCACGCCGAGCTGCTTGGCCAGGAAGGACCCCGGGCCGGAGTTGACGACTTGGGACAGGAGATCGGAAGCCACGGCGCTGCCTTTCGAGAAATCCGGGTACATCGTGTGTCGACGGTGATGGTTACCCAGCACTGTCGTATCCCTCACGAACTTACTCCAGAGTAAGAACGGTGGGTAGTATGACCCTCGACACCCAACATCCCTCGCGACGCCGGGAGGCAGACGTGGCCGACAGCACAACAACCCGCCGGGTAGCCGTCCTCGGAGGCAACCGGATTCCGTTCGCACGGTCGGACGGCGCCTACGCGAACGCGTCGAACCAGGACATGTTCACCGCGGTGCTGGACGGCCTGGCCGAGCGCTTCGATCTCAAGGGCGAAACCCTCGACGCCGTCATCGGCGGCGCAGTGCTCAAGCACAGCCGCGACTTCAACCTGATGCGCGAGTGCGTGCTGGGCAGCTCGCTGTCCTCGTACACCCCGGCGTTCGACCTTCAGCAGGCCTGCGGCACCGGCCTGCAGGCCGCGATCGCCGCCGCCGACGGCATCGCGCGCGGCCGCTACGAGGTGGCCGCCGCGGGCGGTGTGGACACCGCCTCGGATGCGCCCATCGCCCTCGGTGACGACCTGCGCTCGGTGCTGCTCGGGCTGCGCCGGGCGAAGTCGAACGTCGACCGGCTCAAGCTGGTCGGCAAGCTGCCGGCCGCCCTCGGCGTCGAGATCCCCGTCAACAGCGAGCCGCGCACCGGCATGTCGATGGGCGAGCACGCCGCGGTGACCGCCAAGGAGATGGGCATCAAGCGCATCGACCAGGACGAACTGGCCGCGGCCAGCCACCGCAACATGGCCGCCGCCTACGACCGCGGCTTCTTCGACGACCTGGTGACGCCGTTCCTCGGGCTCTATCGGGACAACAACCTGCGCGCCGACTCGTCGACCGAGAAGCTGGCCAAGCTCAAGCCGGTGTTCGGGGTGCGGGGCGGCGACGCGACGATGACGGCCGGCAACTCCACCCCGCTGACCGACGGCGCCTCGGCGGCGCTGCTGGCGTCGGAGGAGTGGGCCGCCGCTCGGTCGATCCCGGTGCTCGCGTACTTCGTCGACGGCCAGACCGCCGCAGTGGACTACGTCAACGGCCGCGACGGCCTGCTGATGGCGCCGACGTACGCGGTGCCCCGGATGCTGGCCCGCAACGGGCTGACGCTGCAGGATTTCGACTTCTACGAGATCCACGAGGCCTTCGCGTCCGTGGTGCTCGCCACACTGGCGGCCTGGGAGTCCGAGGAGTACTGCAAGGAGCGGCTCGGCCTCGACGCCGCCTTGGGCTCCATCGACCGGTCCAAGCTCAACGTCAACGGCTCCTCGCTGGCGGCGGGGCACCCGTTCGCGGCCACCGGCGGGCGGATCGTGGCCCAGCTGGCCAAGCAGCTCGCGGAGAAGAAGGCCGAAACGGGACAACCGGTCCGCGGCCTGATCTCGGTCTGCGCCGCCGGCGGCCAGGGCGTGACGGCGATCCTCGAGGCCTAGAAAAGTTTTTTCCCGACGCTGTAACGCCCGCCCGTGGGGCATCGATACACGTGATAGCTCCGTGTTGCCGTCTGACCCCCCGACCCGACGGCAACACGGGGCTCTTACATTTTGAGCATGCAGATCAGCATGTTCGGACAGCTCACCGGCCTCGGCGACGGCTCACCCGTCGACGCGACCATCGCCTACCTGGCGCAACTGCGCGACGAGGGCTTCGGCCGCGTCTGGATGAGTCAGTTGCCCTACGAACCCGACCTCCTGACGATCCTGGCCATCGCGCTGCGCGAGGTCGATACGATCCAGGCGGCCAGCGGCGTCATCCCGATCCAGAACCAGCACCCCATGCACATGGCGCAGGCCGCGCTGACCGTCAGCCTGGCCTCGGAAGGGCGGTTCGTGCTCGGGCTCGGCATGACCCACGCCGCCGTCACCGAGGGCATGTGGGGCATCCCCTGGGACAAGCCGGTGAGGCGCCTCAACGAGTACCTCGACGGCCTGTTGCCGCTGCTGGCCGGTGAGCCCGCCGACGCGCCGGGCCAGACCGTGACGACGCGGGGTGCGCTCGTCATCCCCGGCGCGCCGCGGCCGGACGTGTACATCGCCGCGCTCGGGCCGCAGATGCTGCGGCTCGCGGGCAGGCGGACCTCCGGCACGTGCACGTGGATGACGGGTCCGGCGACGCTCGGCGGCCATGTCAGCCCGTCGCTGCGGCAGGCGGCCGCCGACGCGGGTCGTCCCGAGGACGCGGTGCGGGTGGTCGCGGCGCTGCCCGTCGCCGTCACCGACGACGTCGACGCAGCCCGGGCCGAGGCCGCCGAGCAGTTCGCGATCTACGGCACGCTGCCGTCGTACCGGGCGATGCTCGACCGCGAGGGCTATGCCGGCCCGCAGGACGCGGCGATCATCGGCGACGAGGCCACCGTCCGGGACCGCCTCGCCGAGCTGCGATCGGCCGGTGTCGACGAGTTCGTCGGCGCGGTGTTCCTCCGCTCGCCGGAGGCGCACGCACGCACCCGTGCACTGCTGCGGGCGGTCGACACCGAGAGCTGAAATCGCCTCTGGTGCAAGGGGTCGGGCAGGCGTAGCATCGCCTGCACGACGGGTTCGGGAGTGACTCATCTGAAGAGTCGGCAAGGGATGAAAGCCGGCCGCGCGAGACTAGTGTGACGCGCCCACAAGTCCTCCCGAACCCGCCTTTTTTCTGTCGCTGAGCAGACACAAACTCGGGCTCTGACAGGTGATTCCACGCGAGTTCGCGTCTGCGCCGGAAGCGTGTGGACATCCGCCAACGCAAGAAGCCCCCGGGAAGAGTCCGGGGGCTTCTTGTGGGCGAAGCGGACTAGAAGGCCGCCTCGTCCAACTCCATGACCTCGTTGTCGAGGTTGTCGATGATCGACCGGGTGCTGGTCAGCATCGGCAGGAAGTTCTTCGCGAAGAACGACGCCACCGCGAGCTTGCCCTCGTAGAAGGCGCGGTCGTCACCCGTGGCACCGGCGTCGAGCTTCTCGATCGCCACCGCCGCCTGGCGCTGCAGCAGCCAGCCGAGGACCAGGTCGCCGACGCTCATCAGGAAGCGCACCGAACCCAGGCCTACCTTGTAGATGCTCGCCGGATCCTCCTGCGCGGCCATCAGGTAGCCGGTCAGCGTGGCGGCCATGCCCTGCACGTCCTCCAGCGCGGTGGCCAGCAGGGCGCGCTCCGCCTTCAGCCGGCCGTTGCCGGTCTCGGACTTGACGAACGACTCGATCTGCCCGGCCACGTGCGCCAGCGCCACACCCTTGTCGCGAACGATCTTGCGGAAGAAGAAGTCCTGCGCCTGGATGGCGGTGGTGCCCTCGTAGAGCGAGTCGATCTTGGCGTCGCGGATGTACTGCTCGATCGGGTAGTCCTGCAGGAAGCCCGAGCCTCCGAAGGTCTGCAGCGACTCGGTCAGCTTGGCGTACGCCTGCTCCGAACCCACGCCCTTGACGATCGGCAGCAGCAGGTCGTTGACCTTGACCGCCAGCTCGGGCTCGATGCCGTGGATCGTCTTGGCGACGTCGGCGTTCTGGTGCGTCGCGGTGAACAGGTACAGCGCGCGCAGCCCCTCGGCGTAGGCCTTCTGGGTCATCAGCGAACGACGCACGTCCGGGTGATGGGTGATGGTCACGCGCGGTGCGGTCTTGTCCGTCATCTGGGTCAGGTCGGCACCCTGCACGCGGCTCTTGGCGTACTCGAGCGCGTTCAGGTAGCCGGTCGACAGCGTGGCGATGGCCTTGGTGCCCACCATCATTCGCGCCTGCTCGATGACGTCGAACATCTGCGCGATGCCGTCGTGCACCTCGCCGACGAGCCAGCCGACGGCGGGGGTGCCGTGCTGGCCGAGCGAGAGCTCGCAGGTCGCGGAGACCTTCAGGCCCATCTTGTGCTCGACGTTGGTGACGTACACGCCGTTGCGCTCGCCGGGCTCACCGGTCTCCGGGTCGAAGTGGAACTTCGGCACGAAGAACAGCGACAGACCCTTGGTGCCCGGGCCGGCGCCCTCGGGGCGGGCGAGCACCAGATGCATGATGTTCTCGAACAGGTCGTCGGAGTCGGCCGAGGTGATGAACCGCTTGACGCCGTCGATGTGCCAGGTGCCGTCGGGCTGCTGGACGGCCTTGGTGCGGCCGGCGCCCACGTCGGAGCCCGCATCGGGCTCGGTCAGCACCATGGTGGAGCCCCAGCCGCGGTCGGCGGCGAGCTTGGCCCACTTCTTCTGCTCCTCGGTGCCGAGGTGGAAGAAGATGTCGGCGAATCCGGCGCCCATCGCGTACATGTACACGGCGGGGTTGGCGCCCAGGATGTGCTCCTGCAGGGCCCAGGACAGCGCGCTGGGCATCGGCATGCCGCCGAGCTCCTCGCTGACCGACAGCTTGTCCCAGCCACCCTCGACGACCGCGCGCACGGACTTCTTGAAAGCCTCGGGCAGCGTGACGGTGTGAGTCTTGGGATCGAACACCGGCGGGTTGCGGTCGCCCTCTTCGAACGAGGCGGCCACGGGACCCTCGGCCAGCCGGGCGATCTCGCCCAGCATGTCGACCGCGGTGTCGACGTCGAGGTCGGCGTACGCGCCCTGGCCCAGGGCCTGGTCGACCCCGAGTACCTCGAACAGGTTGAACACCTGGTCACGAACATTGCTCTTGTAGTGGGACACGTTTCCTCCTCGTCGAGAACGCCACACGCGGTTGGGTACTTTTCGGCCAAGTTACCCACCAGTAACTGCGGCTGACTATACCGCCCGGTAACTTCAACGCAAGACCACTGTGAGCAATTTCCCCTCGCTGACCAACCGAGCAGTTGGCCGGGACACGTTTTTCGCCCTGTTCTGCCTGCTGAGCAGGCCAAACGGCACCCTGTGATGATGGTCACGTTTGATTCTCTAGGGTGTGGTCATGGCTTCCAGCATCGGTGTCGCGGTATGGGGAACGGGCAATATGGGCGCGACGTCGATCCGTTCGGTCACTGCCTTTCCCGGCCTGCGGTTGACGGGCGTCATCACCTCGTCCGACGACAAGGCCGGCCGGGACGCGGCGACCTTCGCCGGCCTGGACGCGCCGACCGGGATCCTGGCCGGTACCGACGTCGACGCGGTGCTCGCCGGCGCTGACGCGGTCGCCTACATGGCCTCCGGTGACATCCGGCCCGACGAGGCGGTCGCCGACATCGAACGGTGCCTGCGCGCCGGCGCGCACGTCGTCACCCCGTCGCTGTACTCGCTGTACGACCCGCGCTCCGCGCCGCCGGACTGGGTGCAACGTCTCACCGCTGCCGCCGAGGAGGGCCGGGCGGCCCTGCTGGTCAGCGGCGTCGATCCCGGCTGGGCCAATGACGCGCTGGCGGTCACCGCCGCCGGACTGTGCACCCGCATCCGCACCATCACCTGCCAGGAGATCTTCGACTACTCCACCTACGACCAGCCCTACGCGGTGCGGGTCTCGTGCGGGTTCGGGATGCCGATGGACGAGACGCCGATGATGCTGCTGCCGTCGATCCCGACCATGGTGTGGGGCGGCAACATCCGGCTGATCGGGCGCGGGCTCGGCATCGAGATCGACGACATCACCGAGGAGGTGGAGCGCGTCCCGCTCGACGAGACCGTCGACACCGTGATGGGTCGCTTCGACAAAGGCACCCAGGGCGCCTTCTTCCTCCGGGTCATCGGGTGGTCCGGCGGTGTGCAGCGGGTGATCGTCGAACACATCACCCGCATCGATCCGTCCTGCGCCCCGCACTGGCCGCAACCCGACGAGGGGGTGGGCGATCACCGCGTGATCGTCGACGGCGACCCGCAGCTGACGATCGTCACCCGCGCCGATGTGCCCGGCGGAACCCGCGCCGACGGCGGCAACACGACTGCGGCCAACCGCCTGCTCGGCGCGATCGGATGGCTGGCCGAGCAGAAGCCCGGGATCTACGACGGGCTCGACGTCCCCCTGCATCCGCCGCTGCCGCCGGAGGTGGAGGCGACGCGCTGGGCGTGACGCCGCGCCGGGTTCAGTGCCCGGCGAGACGCTTGTTGACCAGCCTGGTCAGCCACGCCGGGGAGAACCGCGCGCCCGCGGCGAGCGCCTTGGCCTGGGTGCCGACCGGGAAGTGCACCTGGCGGAGCACCTTGCGGGGCAGCGTGGGGTCGACGGCGGCGACGATGCCCTCGGCGATGTCCTGCGCGGTCAGCCGGATGCCCAGCGAGGTGGTGGTGCCGGTCGAGATGCCGCTGGTCATCGCCGTGTTCACGTACAGCGGCCACATGTCGATGACGCGGACGTCGTGGCCGCCCCACTCCAGGTTCAGTGCTTCGGTGATCGCCCGGACGAAGAACTTGGTGGCGCTGTAGTTGGCGAGATCGGCCTGGCCGTAGATCGCCGACGCCGACGCCAGGTTCACCACGACGGCCCCGGGTGTGGTCTTGAGGTACGGGAACGCGGCGTGCAGACCGTTGACCACACCCTTGACGTTGACCTCGATCTCGCGGTGGTGCACCTCGAGCGGGATCTCCTCGAAGCGTCCGGCGTTGAGCAGCCCGGCGTTGTTGATCAGCACGTCGAGCCGCCCGCCGGCGGTCTCGTGGAACTCGGCCAGCCGGCGCGCCATCTCGTCGGCGTCGGTGACGTCGAGGTGGCCGACCACACCGCGGCCACCCACCGCGGTGATGTCGCGCTCCAGCACGGCGAGCCGTTCCTCGTCGATGTCGTACGCGCCGACGAAGTACCCCCGCTGCGCCAGCAGCAGACCCGTCGCCCTGCCGATCCCGGTGGCACCTCCGGTGATGAACACCGACTTGGTCATGGGCCGCTCCTCCTAGGAATTCAGTTGCCAGACAGCGAAATTGAGGCACAGCGCGAACGTCGACCACGCCAGGTAGGGCACCAGCAGCCAGCCCGCGACCGCGCTGCGGCGGAAGAACAGCACCACGGTGCCGACGAGGATCAGGCACAGCACGCTCAACTCGGCGAAGGCGATGCCGCGCCAGCCCAGGCCGAAGAACAGCGGCGTCCAGGCGGCGTTGAGCACCAGCTGGGTGCCGTAGGCGATCAGTGCGGGCCGCGTCTGTGACCACGGGCCGCTGCGCCACACCAGCCAGGCCGCCACCGCCATCATCGTGTAGAGCACCGTCCACACCGGACCGAACACCCACGACGGCGGCGCCCACGACGGCTGCTGCAGGCGTGCGTAGTCCTGCGCCGAGGTGGCCGACGCGAGACCGCCAAGAGCCGAGGCGATGACCACCGCGCCGAGCGAGATCGCGAGAGCGATAACGTTTTTCGAGCGCGTGGGTTGATGACTGTCAACCATGCCGGATTAGCCTACCGGTGCGACGGCCGCGGCCGGTCACCGCGGTCGCGACGTCCCGATTCCGTTCGAATTGCCGCACCCGGCGTCAGTCCGCCGATTCGGCGGGCGGTTCGGCATCGGGCAGCTGGCCCACCAGGTACTCGGCGAGCCCGCCGATGGTCGGGTAGTCGAACACCGCGGTCGCGTTGATCGTGAACGCTCCGCCGAACTGGCTGTGCAGCCGGTTGCGCAGCTCGATCGCCATCAGCGAATCGGTGCCCAGGTCCAAGAACCGGCTCGACGCCGCCGGCGGCTGCGCGAGCCGCAGGAAGTTCTGCACCTCGCGCTGCAGGAACTCGGTGACGAAGCCGGCGCGTTGCGGCACCGGGATCTCCTGCAGCTGGCGCAGCAGTTCGCTGTCACCGGTCACCTCACCGCCGGCGCTGGGCAGCACCAGGTCGAGCATCGGCGGGCGTGCGGCGCCGAGCACCTTGGCGGCCCGCTGCCAGTTGGCCTTGAGCACGGTCGCCTGCCCGGTCCCGTTGGCGACGACCTCCGACAGCGCGCTCAGCGCCGCCGACGGTTCGAGCGGGGTCAGGCCCTGGGCGCTGATGTTGGCCGTCGCCGCCTCCGACGACGCCATCCCGCCGCGGGCCCAGGGGCCGAAGTTCACGCCTGTCGCCGGCAGACCGTGGGCCCGCCGCGCCGCGACCAGACCGTCGAGGAACGCGTTGGCCGTCGCGTAGTTGGCCTGCCCCGGAGACCCGAACACACTGGACACCGACGACGACACGATGAAGAAGTCGAGATCGTCGTCGCCGGTCAACCGGTCGAGGTGATCGGCGCCGTAGGCCTTGGGGGCCAACGTGTTCCGGAACCGCTGCAGATCTTGCGTCGACAGCAGCGCATCGTCGAGCACGCCGGCCAGGTGCACCACGCCCGCCAGCGGGGGCATCTCGGCGCGGATGCGGTCCAGCAGCGCGGTCACCTCCTGCTCGTCGCCGACGTCCGCGGTCACGACGTGCACCCGGCACCGGTGGCGTTCGGTGAGGTCGTCGATGAGCTGCGCCGCGTCGGCGGATGGGGCGCGGCGGCTGGTGAGCACGATGTCGCCGGCGCCCAGTTGCGCCAGATGCGCTGCGATGTGCAGGCCGATCGCGCCAAGACCGCCGGTGATCAGGTAGGTCCGATCTGGTTGCGGCTGAAGCGGTCTCGGCATCTGTAGCACGATCTTGCCGATGTGCCGGGCCTGCTGCATGCGCCGGAACGCCGACCTGGCCTCCGTCAGCGGGTAGATCTCGGCGGGCAGCGGCGTCCACTCGCCCTTGGCCAGCCCCTCCGACACCTCGGTCAGCAGCCCGCGGATGCGGTCGGGCTCGGTGAGCATCACCGTGTCCAGGGCGACGATCTCGTAGTCGATGTCGGACCGGGCCTGAGCCATCTGTTCCGGCGTCCAGATGTCGCGCTTGGCGATCTCGGCGAAGCGGCCGCCGTGTGCGGTGGCCCGCAACGTCGCCTCGATGAACCCCTCACTCGTCAGGCTGTTGAGCACCACGTCGACGCCGGCACCGTCGGTGTCGGCCAGGATCTGATCGGCGAAATCGGTGCTGCGCGAGTCGTAGACGTGCTGCACCCCCATCCGGCGCAGCGTCTCGCGTTTGAAGGCGCTGGCCGTGGCGAATACCTCTGCCCCGCAGCGTTGGGCCATCTGCACGGCCGCCAGCCCGACACCGCCGCTGGCGGCGTGGATCAGCACCTTGTCGCCCGGCTCGAGCCGCGCCCAGTCGAAGGACAGCCGCACCGTGAGCGCCGCGGCGGGGATGGTCGCGGCCTCGACCGCGCTCACCCCGTCGGGGATCGGGGCCAGGAACTGCGAGGGCACGTTGAACCGGCTGGCGAACGCACCCTGCATGGAGCCGTAGACGCGCTGGCCGATGTCGAGTCCGGTGACACCGTCACCCACGTGCGTGACGGTGCCGGCGAAGTCGCCGCCGATCGGGCCGGGATCGCCGGGGTAGAGGCCCAGCACGTTGAGGACGTCGCGGAAGTTCAGCCCCGCCGCCTCGACCCGCACCTGCACATAGCCTTCGGCGGGCGGCGCCACCTCGGTCTCGGTCAGCCGCAGGTTGTCGATGGCGCCCCGTTCGGTGGGCGCGAGCACGTAGTCGTTCGCCCGGGGGACGGTGAGGTGCCCGGTGCGCGCCCACGGCACCAGCCGGGAGGCCAACAGTTTGCCCTGCCGCACAGCGACTTCGGGTTCGTCGACGGGGTGGGCGAGCAGGATGGCCAGCGCACGGACAGCTTCCGGTGATCCGTCGCCGTCGACGAGCCGGGACCGCAGTGCGGGTTCCTCGTTGGCCACGGTGCGCCCGAATCCCCACAGTGCCGCCTGGACTGGGTCGACGGGCTCGCCGGATTCGCAGGCCACGGCGCGTTCGGTGACGATCCACAGTCCGCCGGGCAGCTTCACCTCGCCGCTCTGCACGGCATGGACCGCGCTGAGCAGGTGGTCGATCTCGCCTTCCAGGCGGGCGGCCTGCGCGGCGCCCGATTCGGATTCGGGCGACGGGGCGGCGCGCCACACGACGCCGGAGAACCCGACACCGCGCTGGTGCGCGTCGGCCAGCACCTGTCCCAGCGCGGCGGACTCGGTGGTGCGGGGCAACGGAACACACCCCGGCACGAGCGCGGCCAGGTCGTCGAACCCGGCGATCAGCCAGGTACCGCTGGGCACCGGATCCTCGGCGGCCGGCGCCGGCACCTCGTGCCAGCCCACGGTGTAGAGCAGCCGGGTCGCGTCGCCGCCGAGGCCGCGCAGCAGTGCTTCGCGCGGTGCCCGTTTGACGGTGAACTCGCGAATGCCGCCCAGCCGGTTGCCGTCCCGGTCGACGAAGTCGAGATCGAACACCTGGGTCTCACTGTCCAGCGCGGCCCGGTGCCAGGTCGCGCGGCAGTAGAACCGGCGCGGCATGCTCTGCGCCACCGACACCTGCCCGTACCGCAACGGCAGGTACAGATCGGTCACGCCCTGTTCGGCCGCCAGCAGCGCCGGGAACGCCGGGAACGCGACGCCGGTGCACAGATCCATCAGCACCGGATGCATCGGTTCGGTGCCGAGGTGTTCGGTGAGTTCCTCCCCGACGAGGATGTCGCCGATCGCCTCCCCGTCGCCGAGCCACAGCGATTTCAGCGATCCCGACCACGTGGGACCCCAGGCGAGTTCGAGGTCGGCGAACGTGTCGAACAGCTCCTGCGGCCGCATCCGGGTGAGCCGCTCGACGGCCTCGTCGATCGGTTCCGGTGAAGGGGCGTCGGAAGCATCGTCGGCGGTGTCTGTGTCGTCTGCGCCGGCCAGCACCCGGCCCTCGGCGTTGAGCGACCATTCGGCACCGGCTTCGCCGTGGGGCCGGCTGTGCACCTGGAAGGTCCAGTCGCCGTCGGTGGGATGCAGGGTCAACTGCACCTCGCGGGACGCCTTCTCCGGCAGGATGATCGGCTCGTAGAAGAAGACGTCCCTGGCCCGGGCGGGGGCGCCGACGGCGGCCAGCGCCATCGCCGCGTAGGTCGCGCCGGGCACGACGACGGTGCCGTAGATGACGTGGTCGGACAGCCACGGCTGCGATTTCACCGACAGCCTGCTGGTGTAGACCGAGTCACCGGAGGCCAGTTCCTTGGCGCTGCCCAGGATCCCGGAAACTGCGGGGCCGACGCCGCCGTCCACCGTGATGCCCGCACTTCTGGGCCAGAAGCGGCGACGCTGGAACGGATAGGTGGGCAGTTCCACGACGTGCCGGGGACGGCGGGCCACCGCGGCGAAGTCGGGCCGGTGACCGCCGACGTAGGCCGCGGCCAGCGCGTCGGCGATCTGACGGCGGTCGCTGACGCCCTTGCGCAGCGACGCGATCGCCCGCGGGGCCGGCAGGTGCTCCGGCCAGACCTGCACCGCGGAGCCGGTGAGCACCGGTTGCGGACCGATCTCCATCAGCACCGAGCAACCGAGGGCCGCCACGGTGCGCACACTCTCGGCGAACTGCACCGGCTGACGGGAGTGCTTGCGCCAGTACTCGGCGTCCAGCGTCGTGTGGCCGGTGAGCACCGCGCCGGTGCGGTTGCAGACCAGCGGCAGCGTCGGCGCTGCGAACGGCAGTTGCGCGGCGTAGGACTCGAATTCGTCGAGGACGGGATCGAGCAGTTCGGAGTGGAAGGCGTGGCTGGTCTCCAGCCAGGTGCAGCGGACGCCGTCCTCACCGAACGTCGCGACGATCTGCTCGAGGTCCTCGCCGGGGCCGGACAGCACGGTGTTGGGACCGTTGTACGCCGCGACCGACACCCGGGGATGCCCGCCGGCGGCGTCCTCGACGCGGGCGGCGTCGGCGAACACCGCCACCATCCGACCGCCCTCGGGCAGGTCGCCGAACAGCCGGCCCCGCTGGGCCATCAGCCGGGCACCGTCGGCGAGGCTGAACACACCGGCCACGCAGGCCGCCGCGTACTGGCCCACGCTGTGGCCGAGCACCACATCGGGTGTGACGCCCCAGGACTGCCACAGCCGGGCCAGCCCCATCTCGAGGGCGAACAGCGCCGGTTGCGCGAACGACGTGTGCCGCAACCGTTTTCCGGCCTGGCCGCCGGTCTCGCGGTCGGTGGCGAACAGCACCTCGAGCAGCGGTTCTGCCAGCAGATCCTCGACCGCCTCGGCGCACTGCGTCACCGTGTCGGCGAAAACCGGTTCGCTGTCGAACAATTCGCGGGCCATGCCGGGATACTGGCTGCCCTGCCCGGTGAACAGCCACGCCGTCGTCGGGCGGTGCGTGTGCTCGCCCCGCACGACGCCGGGCCGCAACCGGTTCTCGGCGAGGTCGGCCAGCGCGGCGCGGGCCCCGTCGACAGAGTCGACGACCAGCGCGGCGCGCTGCTCGAAATGGGAGCGTCCGGTGCCCGCGGTCAGGCACACGTCGGCGATGTCGGCGTCGGGGTGGGCGCCCAGCCAGGCCTCGTACCGCTGCGCCAGCGCCGTCAGCGCTTCGGGGGAGCGCGCCGACAGGGGGAGCACACTCACCGGGGCGTCCGGCGCCGTGTCGGGCTGCGGCGGCGCCGCGGCAGGCGCCTCCTCGATCAGCACGTGGGCGTTGGTCCCGGTGAAACCGAACGAGCTCACCCCGGCGCGGCGGGGCCGGCCGTGCGGGTGCCACGGCGTGGCCTGGTCGACCACGCGGACGGGCAGCGTGTCCCAGGGGATGTGCGGCGACGGGGTGTCGAAGTGCAGGCTCTTGGGCAGCACCTCGTGTTGCAGCGACAGCACCACCTTGATCAGACCGGCTGCGCCGGAGGCGGATTCGAGGTGGCCGATGTTGGTCTTCACCGAACCCATCAGCAGTGGCCGATCGGGGGTGCGCGCGTCGCCGTACGCGGCCGCGGCGGCCTGCACCTCGATCGGATCGCCCAGCGGGGTGCCCGTGCCGTGCGCCTCGAGGTAGTCGACTTCACCGCCGGTCAGCCCGGCCCGGGCCAGCACCGCGCCGATCAGCCGTTGCTGCGCGCCGCCGTTCGGGACGGTCAGGCCGCTCGACGCGCCGTCCTGGTTGACCCCGCTGCCGGCGATCACGGCGCACACCGGATCCCCGTCGCGCACCGCGTCGCTGAGGCGTTTGAGCACCAGGACGCCGCAGCCTTCGCTGCGGACGTACCCGTCGGCCGACGCGTCGAAGGTCTTGCAGCGTCCGACCGGGGACAGCATCCGCGCGCGGGAGGCGGCGACGGTGGTCACCGGGCTGAGCAGCACGTTCACTCCGCCGGCCAGCGCCAAGTCGCAGTCGCCGGAGTGCAGCGCCTGGCAGGCCTGGTGCACGGCGACCAGCGCGGAGCTGCACGCGGTGTCGACGGCCACGGCCGGGCCCTCGAGGCCGAGCGCGAACGACACCCGCCCGGAGATGGCGTTGAGCGCATTGCCGGTGATGAAGTGCGGCTCGATCTTGTCGATCGACTCGGCCGAGAGCAGGTGCGCGTACTCGTTGGCGGCCACGCCGGTGAAGACGCCGGTGCGGCTGCCGCGCAGCGAGGCCGGCGAGTAGCCCGCCCGTTCCAGGCCCTCCCACACCGTTTCCAGCATCAGGCGCTGCTGGGGCTCGATCCACACGGCCTCGCGCGGGGAGATGCCGAAGAACTCGGGATCGAATCCGTCGATCCCGTCCAGGAATCCACCGAAGCGGGTGTAGGTCTTGCCCGGGGCGTCGGGGTCGGGGTCGTAGAACTCGTCGATGTCGAAGCGGTCCTCCGGGACCTCGCGGATCGCGTCGACGCCGCCGGCCAGCACGTCCCAGAACGCCTCGGGGTTCGGCGCGCCGGGGAACCGGCAGGAGACCGCGACGATCGCGATCGGATCGTCGGTGCGGGCGGTGACGACCGTGGCCGGCCGCGTCGGCGCCGCCTCGGTGAGTCCGAGCACCTCCCCGAGCAGGTAGTCGGCGACGTCGGACAGCCGCGGGTGGTCCATCGCCAGCGTGGCGGGGATGTCGCGGCCGACGCCGGTCTCGATCCGGCGGCGCAGCTCGACCGCCATCAGCGAGTCCATGCCGATGTCGAAGAAGCCGGCGTCCTCGCGGATCTCGGTGGCGTCCACCCGCGTCACCTCGGCCACCGCGTCGCGCAGGTAGTCGATCAGCAACGTGCGGCGCTGCTGCACGGGTGCCTCGGTGAGCCGTTCGACCAGGGCGGTGCGCCCGGTGGCCGTCGGTGCGGGAACAGCCTGTGGCAGTTCCTGATTGAGCTCGGCGAGCAGTCCGCGGCGGCCGGTCTGCTCGTACAGCGGCAGGAAACGGGCCCAGTCGATGCGGGCGACGACGGCCTGAGGGGCGCCCGTGGCCATCGCGTCGGCCAGGCCTGCCAGCGCGTCGGCGGGGGACAGCGTCGCGACGCCCCGCTCCTCCAGCCGCGCCCGCGACCGCGCGTCGGCCATGCCGACCGCCCAGGGCCCGAAGTTCACGGCGCTACCGGCGACACCGCGCTCGCGCAGCCGCCACGACAGCCCGTCGAGGAAGGCGTTCGCCGCGCCGTAGGCGGTCTGACCGAAGCCGCCCCACACCGACGCGATCGACGAGGTGCTGACGAAGAAGTCCAGATTCAGCTCGGCCGCTGCCTCGGCGAGATGCCACGCACCCCAGACTTTTCCGGCGAACACGCGATCGATCTCGTCGTCGGTGAGGTCGGTCATCGGGGTGGTGCCGATCTCGCCCGCGGCGTGCACCACCCCGGCCAGCGGTGGCAGCTCGGCGTGCATCATGGCCAGCAGCCGCGCGACGTCGTGGGCGTCGGCGACGTCGGCGGCCACCACGCGCACCTCGCAGCCGTGCTGTTCGGTCAGCGCGGCGATGCGCTGCCGGGCCGCCTCGCCGGGCTCGCGGCGGCTGGTGAGCACCAGGTGCCGGGCGCCGTGCGCGGCCAGATGACCGGCGATCTCGAGTCCGATCGCGCCGAGCCCGCCGGTCACCAGATAGGTTGCCTCCGAACGCATCTGTAGTCCCTGAGCAATCGGCTGGCCCGTGCGCCGCGTCAGCCGCGGCACGTAGCCGTCGTGGCCGCGCAGCGCGAGCTGATCGTCCCGGATGCCCGGGCCGGCCGGTGTCGTGATGCGCTGCACCAGCGCCGACCATTCCTCGGCGGTACCGGCGGCGAGGTCGGCAAGGCCGCCCCACAGCTGCGGGGCCTCGAGCGCGGCGGCGCGGCCGAATCCCCACAGGCAGGCCTGATCCGGTGCCGTCACGTCGCCGTCGGCGACGCGCTGCGCGCCCCGGGTGACGAGCCAGATGGGGCTGCGCACCTCGGCGGTGGCGGCCGCACGGAACAGCCGCCGGGTGCCCGGCAGCACCCGGTGCTGCATCCGCAGCAGGGACCGCGTCGACGTCGAGGCGTCGGCGTCCAGCCCGGCGATGTGCACGATGCGCAACGCGGGATCCGCCGCGGCCGCGCTGCGCACGGCGTCGGCGACGGCGGCCTCCTCGGCGTCGGAGAGCGGCAGTCCGAGGATCTGGTACCGGTGCCCCCGCGCGGTCAGCAGGTCGATCAGCGGGCGGGTGGCGGGGGTGTCGTCGCCGACCAGGATCCACGAGGGGGTGTCGGCGGTGTCATGCGGTGCGGCGCCTGCGGGATCCCAGCGGATCTCGTACCGGTCCTCGGTGATCGACTGCGCGTCACGTTGCTGATTGTGTTGCGCAGCAAGGGTACTGAGGATCTCCCGGGTCCGGGTGTCGTCCTCGGTGGCGCCGAGCAGCGCGGCGAGTTCGTCGATCCGGCCGTCTTCGAGGAGTCCGACGGCGGCGGTGCGCGGGCCCGTCCGCTGCTGACGCTCGACGGGTTCGCGCGCGTCGCGGAACCAGTACTGGCGGTGCTCGAACGGATAGGTCGGCAGGTCGAGGGTGCGTGCTGTCGACGGACGGACGGCGCGGAAGTCGGGGAGGTGGCCCAGGACGTAGGCGTCGGCCAGCGCCTCGGTGATCTGCCGCTGGTCGGTGGCGGTGGGGCGCAGGCTCGCGATCACCCGCGGGCTGGTGGCCGGGTCGGGCCAGGCCGCCAACGCAGCGGCGGTGAGCACCGGTCGCGGACCGATCTCGACCAGCAGCTTGCAGTTGAGCTCGGCCAGAGTGCGCACGCTGGAAGCGAACTGAACCGGTTGACGGGCATGCCGGCGCCAGTACGCGCCGTCGAGGGTGACGCTGCGGCCCAGCGCGGCGCCGGTGCGGTTGTCGATCAGGATCCGTTGCGGCGGCCCGAAGGTGAACCGGTTCGCGGTGGACTCGAACTCGTCGAGGATCGGGTCGAGCAGCGCGGAGTGGAAGGCGTGGCTGGTCTCGAGCCAGTCGCAGCGCACGCCGTCGGCCACCAGCCCGGCGACCGCGCGTTCCAGATCCGTTGCCGGACCGGACAACACGGTATTGGCGCCGTTGTAGGCGGCGACGGACACGCTCGGCACGTCGTCGGTCACGGCCTCGACCCGCTCGGCGGGCGCGAAGACTGCGACCATGCGGCCCCCGGCGGGCAGTCCGGCGAAGAGCCGCCCGCGCTCGGCCATCAGCCGGGCGCCGTCGGCGAGGTCGAACACGCCGGCCACACAGGCGGCGGTGTACTGGCCGACGCTGTGCCCGAGCACCACGTCGGGCTCCAGCCCCCAGGACTGCCAGAGCCGGGCCAGCCCCATCTCCACGGCGAACAGCGCCGGCTGGGCGTAGGACGTCAGCCGCAGCGCCTCGGCGTCGTCGTTGTCGAAAATCACGTCGAGCAAGGGCTTTTCGAGGAGGTCGGCGACGGCGGCCGCGCACGCGTCCAGCGTCTCGGCGAACACCGGCTCGGTGTCGTACAACCCGCGGGCCATCCCCGGGTACTGGCTGCCCTGCCCGGTGAACAGCCACGCGGTCTTGGGGGCTTCGTAGGATTCGCCGCGGACCAGCCCGGGTGACGGGCGGTCGTCGGCGAGCGCGCCGAGCAGGTCGAGGGCCGATTCGCGGGAGTCGATCACCAGCGCGGCGCGGTGCTCGGCGTGCGCGCGGGCCACCCCCGCGGTGAAGCACACGTCGGCCGGGGTGGCCTCGGGGTGCTCGGTCAGCCAGTCGCGGTACCGGCCCGCGAGGGTGCGCAGCGCGGTCGGGGTGCGGGCGGACAGCGGGAGCACACGCAGCACCGGAGCCGACGGCTCGGCGACATCCTCAGCGACCGTGGCGGGGGCCTCTTCCAGCACGACGTGGGCGTTGGTCCCGGCGAAGCCGAACGAGCTGACGCCGGCGATGCGCGGCCGCGCGTCGCGGGTCCAGGGCATCGTCTCCTTGACCACCTCGACGGGCAGCCGGTCCCACGGGATGTGCGGGGACGGGTTCTCGAAGTTGAGGTGCTTGGGCAGCGTCTCGTGCTCGAGGGACAGGATCACCTTGATCACGCCCGCGATGCCCGCGGCGGCTTCGAGGTGCCCGATGTTGGTCTTGGCCGAGCCGATCAGCAGCGGCCGGTCCGGTTCCCGGCCGTCGCCGAGCGCCGCGCCCGCGGCCTGCGCCTCGATCGGGTCGCCCAGCGAGGTGCCGGTGCCGTGGGCCTCCAGGTAGTCGACGTCGCGGGGGTCCAGGCCGGCCCGGTCCAGCGCGGCCGCGATGACCCGCTGCTGGGCCACCCCGTTGGGCACCGTGAGTCCGCCCGAGGCGCCGTCCTGGTTGATCGCGCTGCCGCGGATCACCGCCCGGATGTGGTCGCCGTCGCGCAGCGCGTCCTCGAGGCGTTTGATGACGATGATCCCGCAGCCCTCGCCGCGCACGTACCCGTCGGCGGCCGCGTCGAAGGTCTTGCATCGGCCGTCGGGCGCCAGCATGTGGGCGTGGGAGAAGGTGATCATCGTCGCCGGGGTCAGCAGCACGTTGGCGCCGCCGGCCAGCGCCAGGTCGCATTCGCCCAGGCGCAGCGCCTGGCAGGCCTGGTGGATCGCCACCAGCGAGGAACTGCAGGCCGTGTCGACGGCAACGGCCGGCCCCTGCAGCCCGAGCCGGTAGCTGATCCGGCCTGCCGCGGCGGCGTTCGAGGTGCCGATGGCCATGTAGGCCTCGATCTCGGAGTACGTCAGCTCGTCGGACGCCATGCCGAGGTAGTCGTGGGTGGCCAGCCCGACGAAGACGCCGGTGTCGGTGCCGGCCAGCGTCGACGGTGCGATGCCCGCGTGTTCGACGGCGTGCCAGGCGGTTTCGAGCAGCAGCCGGTGTTGCGGGTCGAGCTGCCGGACTTCGCGGGTCGACATCCCGAAGAACGGCGCGTCGAACCCGGTCACGTCGTCGACGAAGCCTGCCCGACGCGTCACCACCTTGCCCGGGGTGCCGGGATCGGCGTCGAAGAAGGCCTCGGCGTCCCAGCGGTCCGGCGGGACCTCGGAGATCGCGTCGCGTCCCTCGCGCAGCAGATCCCAGTACGCGTCGGCGTCCGGGGCGCCGGGGAATCGGGCCGCGTAGCCGACGACGGCAAAGCGAGCGACAGGGTCGCTTCGACCTTCGACAGACACCACGTGGTTGTCCTTCCCCCGACCAGGATCACGTCGACGGCTACTATCGCACGTCGTCACGCTCCCCGGGCGTGCTAGCGCGACGGTGTGACGGGGCGCTCGGGCGACTCCCCTCGGCTGCGAAGGTCCTTGAGGACCAGCACTCATTCGGTAAGTTGATCCAGCGATGAATGGCCCTGCCGGACGGCGACGGGCAGGACGGGGGAGGACCGCGGAGTGCGCATCGGGAAGATCACGGTCGGCGCACTGGAGGAATGGTCGTTGGCGGCCGGGTCGGTCACCTCGTGGCATCCGACCGCGGCGGCGGTCGAGAAGGCGCGCCAGGCGCCGGTCAGCGCGGTGCCCGTCAGCTACATGCAGGGCCAACACCTGCAGAACTACTGCCGGCGCAGCGCCGACGGACTGAACTTCTCCCGCCAGATCATCGCCAGCTGCGACGTCGCGGGCCAGTGCGACATCGCCGCGATGGATCACGCGGTCAACGCCTATCTGCGTCGGCACGACACGTTCCGCAGCTGGTTCGCCCAGACCGGCGACGGGGAATTCATCCGGCACGCCCTCACCGACCCCGACGACATCGAGTTCGTCCCCGTCACCCACGGTCACATGGACGTCGACGAGATCCACGCCCACGTCGTCGACATCCCGAGCCCGCTGGAATGGGGCTGCTTCACGTTCGGGGTCATCCAGTGCGAGGACCACTTCAGCTTCTTCGCCTCGATGGATCACGTGCACGGCGACGCCACGCTGATCGGCACCACGATGATGGAAGCCAACGGGATGTACTCGGCGCTCAGCGGCGGCGGCCACGCCCTGGTGCTGCCCGACGCCGGGAGCTTCGACGCCTTCTGTGTGCGTGAGCGCGAGTTCACCGACGAGCTCACCGTCGACTCGCCCGGCGTGCAGACCTGGATCGACTTCGCGGAGAACAACTCCGGCGGCTTCCCCGAGTTTCCGCTGCCGCTCGGGGATCCGCAGCAGTCCACCCGCAGCACGATGACCTCGCACGTGCTGCTGGACAGCGCGCAGACCGACCGTTTCGAGGCGGCCTGCGCGGCCGCGGGCGCACGGTTCGTCGGGGGCCTGTTCGCCTGCCTGGCCCAGGTGGAGCACGAGCTGACGGGCGCGCTCACCTACTACGGGCTGACGCCGCGCGATTCGCGCACCGCCTCGGACAACTTCATGACGCAGGGCTGGTTCACCGGTCTGATCCCGATCGTGGTGCCGATCGGCGCCGCCTCGTTCAGCGACGCCGCATGGTCGGCGCAGTCCTCGTTCGATTCGGGGCTGGCGATGGCGAAGGTGCCGTACTACCGCGTGCTGGAGCTGGCGCCGTGGCTGAACTGGCCGCAGGCGAACTTCCCGGTGTCGAACTTCCTGCACGGCGGGGCCGCGCCGCTGAACGCGATCCTCGCTGCCGGCGAAATGGGCCTGGCCGACAACATCGGGATCTATCCTGACGGCCGATACTCCTATCAGCTCACGATCTACATCTTCCGCTACGGCGAGGGCACGGTCATGGCGATCATGCATCCCGACAACCCGGTCGCCAGAAAATCGGTCGACCGCTACATGCAGGCGATGACGTCGGTGTCGGCACTGGTCGCCGACAGCGGCCAGTGGGGACGCGTCGCATAGCGTGCGGCACGGCGAGGGGTCGGGGGTGAAGGCGACATGCGGCGGCTAGCCGGTCTCGTGGTGCGGTTCCCGTGGGCCGTGATCGCGGTGTGGATCGCGATGGCGGTCGCCCTGCCGCTGACGTTCCCGTCCCTGGGGGAGATGGCGCAGAAACACCCGCTGGTCATCCTGCCCGCCGACGCGCCGTCGAGTGTGACCGCGACGAAGATGGCGGAGGCGTTCCGCGAACCCGGCTCGGACAACCTGCTCGTCGTCGCGTTCATCGACGACGCGGGACTCACACCGGCCGACGAGGCCGTCTATCGCGACGTCGTCGACGCGCTGCGCGACGACGTCACCGACGTCGTGTCGGTGCAGGACTTCGTCAGCACCCCGCAGCTGCGCATGTTCCTCACCAGCGACGACAAGACGACCTGGGTGTTGCCGGTGACGCTGGTCGGGGAGCTCGGCACGCCGCGGGCCTACGACTCGTTCAACCGCGTCGCCGACGTGATCGCCCACCACGTCCCGCCGCGCGGCAGCCCGCTCGCCGTGCACGTCACCGGTCCCGCGGCCACCGTCGCCGACCTGACCGTCGCCGGTCAGCACGACCGGCTGCCCATCGAGATCGCGATCGCCGTCCTGGTGCTGGCCGTGCTGCTGCTGGTGTACCGCAACCCGGTGACGATGCTGCTGCCCCTGGTGACGATCGGGGCGTCGGTGCTGATCGCCCAGGGGGTGGTCGCCGGCTACTCGCAGCTGACCGGCTCGGGGGTGTCGAACCAGTCGATCGTGTTCCTCAGCGCGATCCTCGCCGGCGCCGGCACCGACTACGCGGTGTTCCTGATCAGCCGCTACCACGACTACGTGCGGACGGGCGCCGACGTCGACGACGCGGTCACCCGGGCGATGATCTCCATCGGGAAGGTCATCACCGCGTCGGCCACCACGGTCGGCATCACGTTCCTGGCGATGAGCTTCGCGACGATGGGTGTGTTCAAGACCATCGGGGTGTCCGCGGCGATCGGCGTCGCGGTCGCGTTCCTGGCCGGGGTCACGCTGCTGCCGGCGATCATGGTGCTCGCCGGCCCGCGCGGCTGGATCGCACCGCGCCGTGAGTTGACGGCCCGGTTCTGGCGCCGCTCGGGCATCCGGATCGTGCGCAACCCGGTGCCGCATCTGGTGGCCAGCGTGCTGGTGCTGGTGCTGCTGGCCGGCGCCGCGGGGTTCGCGAAGTTCAACTACGACGACCGCAAGACGGTGTCCCCGTCGGCGCCCAGCTCGGTGGGCTACGCGGCGCTGGAACGCCACTTCCCGATCAGCCAGTCCATCCCGCAGTACATCCTCGTGCAGTCGCCGCGCGATCTGCGCTCGCCGGCCGCGCTGGCGGACCTGGAACAGATGGCGTCGCGGATCGCCCAGCTGCCCGACGTCGCGCTGGTCAGCGGCATCACCCGGCCGCTGGGTGAGGTGCCGGCCGAGTTCCGCGCCACCTTCCAGGCCGGCATCGTCGGGGACCGCCTCGCCGCGGGTTCGGCGCAGATCGGCGAACGCAGCGGCGACCTGAACAAGCTGGTGGCCGGCGCCGACACCCTCGCCGACAGCCTCGGCGACGTGCGCGCCCAGGTCAACGAGATCGCGCCCAGCCTGCAGGGTCTGATCGACACCTTCTCCTCGGCGCGCGCCCAGTACGGCGGCGACAAGCTGGTGCGCGACGTCGCGACCGCCGCCAAGCTCGTCGACAGCGTGAACAAGCTCGGCCTGTCGATGGGAGTGAACTTCCGCGCGGTGCGGGACATGTTCGGCTGGATCGGTCCGGTGCTGGTCGCGCTGCAGGGCAACCAGGTCTGTGACGCCAACCCGTCCTGCGTCGACACCCGGCAGCAGTTCGAGAAGCTCGTCGCCGCGCGCAACGACGGCCGCATGGACGAGATCAACAAGCTCGCCGGGCAACTGCAGGGGGTGGACGACCGGCAGAGCCTGACCGCCACCGTCAACCAGCTCAACACGGCGTTCGCCAAACTGACGAAGACGATCTCGGCCATGGGGCTGGACACGCCCGCGGGCGCCCGTGCGGGTCTGACCGATCTGCAGCGCAACACCGACCGCCTGGCCAGCGGGAGCCGGCAGGTGGCCGGCGGCGTCGACGAGTTGGTCGAGCAGATCAAGGTCCTGGCCTCGGGCCTGGACCAGGCGTCGACGTTCCTGCTGACCATGCGCCACGACGCGTCGGGCTCGGCGATGGCGGGCTTCAACATTCCCGCCGAGGTGCTGAACGCCGTGGAGTTCCAGAAGGCCGCCGCGGCGTTCATCTCCCCGGACGGACACTCGGTGCGCTACCTGGTGCAGACCAAACTCAACCCGTTCAGCCCCGAGGCGATGGATCAGGTCGACGCGATCAACGACATCGCCCGCGGCGCGCAGCCCAACACCACGCTGGCCGACGCCACGATCTCGATGGGCGGTTATCCCGCGGCGCTGCGCGACACCCGGGACTACTACGAGCGCGACATCCGGTTCATCATCGCGGTCACGCTGGCGATCGTGCTGCTGACGCTGTCGGTGCTGCTGCGCTCGATCGTCGCGCCGCTGTATCTGGTGGGCTCGGTCGTGCTGTCGTTCTTCGCGGCCATCGGCATCGGGGTGGTGACGTTCCAGTGGATCCTCGGGCAGCCGCTGCACTGGACGGTGCCGCCGCTGGCGTTCGTGGTGCTGGTCGCCGTCGGCGCGGACTACAACATGCTGTTCGTATCGCGGCTGCGCGACGAATCGCCGCACAGCGTGCGCTACGGAGTGATCCGCACGCTGAGTTCCACCGGCGGGGTGATCACCGCGGCCGGCCTGATCTTCGCGGCCTCGATGGCGGGTCTGCTGTTCTCGTCGATCGGCATCGTCGTGCAGGGCGGCTTCGTGATCGGGGTCGGCATCCTGCTGGACACCTTCGTGGTGCGCACCATCACGGTGCCGGCGATCGCCGCACTGGTCGGCCGGGCGAACTGGTGGCCGTCCCGGGTGAGCGCGGCGCCGCCGGCGACGCGTGCGCCGGCCGCGACCGGGTGACGGTGTGGGGGTTCGCGGTGGCGGTCGAGGTGTGTGAAACTACGGAAACGTCAGTGGTCGGGGGTACGGATGAGCGAGCTTCTCGCTGAATTCACGGTGGACGCGTCGTGACGTCGACCGGACCGTCGTCGGTGCTGTCGATGCTGCACGGCCGCGCGGCCCTGCGTCCCGATGACACCGCGTTCGCGTTCACCGATTACGCCGACGACCCTGCGGGCCGCGCCCACACCCTGACCTGGGCGCAGCTGTCCCGCCAGACGATGGCCGTGGCGCGGGAGATCCAGGCGTACGGCACCGCAGGCGACCGGGCGGTGATCCTCGGCCCGCAGGGACTGGAGTACATCCTGGCGTTCCTCGGCGCGATGCAGGCCGGGCTCGTCGCGGTGCCGCTGCCGCTGCCGCACCGCGGGTCCAGTCACGAGCGGGTCAGCGCCGTCTTCGCCGACACCACCCCGGCGGTGGTCCTCACGACGTCCGCGGCCGCCACCGACGTCGGCGACTACGTCGACAGCGCCCGGCTGGATCCGGCGCCGCGGATCCTCGAGATCGACGCGCTCGACCTCGACGCCGACAGCGCGGCGGGCCTCGTCGCGACCGACCTGCCGGACACCGCGTACCTGCAGTACAGCTCGGGGTCCACGCGGCTGCCCACCGGCGTGATGATCTCCCACCGCAACCTGGCGGTGAACTTCGAGCAGCTGATGCGCAGCCTGTTCGCCGGTCAGCAGACGACGGGCCTGACGATCGTGTCGTGGCTGCCCTTCTATCACGACATGGGTCTGGTGCTCGGGGTGTGCGCGCCGATCCTGGGCGGCTTCCGCGCCGACCTGACGAGCCCGGTGGCGTTCCTGGAACAGCCTGCGCGGTGGATGCGGGCGCTGGCCCGCAACGAGCGTGCCTTCTCGGCCGCACCGAACTTCGCCTTCGAGCTGGCGGCCCGCAAGACCACCGACGCCGAGCTGGCCGGGCTGGACCTCGGCGGCGTGCTGGGCATCATCAACGGTGCCGAACGCGTCGACCCGGCCACCCTCGAGCGTTTCGCGGATCGCTTCGCG
This sequence comes from Mycolicibacterium chlorophenolicum, assembly GCF_001044235.1. GTDB lineage: Bacteria > Actinomycetota > Actinomycetes > Mycobacteriales > Mycobacteriaceae > Mycobacterium > Mycobacterium chlorophenolicum. The sequence continues at coordinate 876,128 of NZ_JYNL01000064.1, forward strand.
CACTTCAACTTTCGCGACCACATGCTGCGTCCCTCCTACGGTCTGGCCGAGGCGACGGTCTTCGTTGCGTCGGGCACGTGGAACGAATCGGCGGAGGTGCTGCGCTTCGACACCGACGAGCTGTCGGCGGGCCGCGTACGTCGACGCGACTCCGGGGGTTCGGCGCTGGTGCGCTACGCGCTGCCCGCCTCACCGGTGGTGCGCATCGTCGACGTCGACACGTCGTCGGAATGCGCGCCCGACGCGGTCGGGGAGATCTGGGTGTGCGGCGACAACGTCGCCGCCGGCTACTGGAGCAGGACCGCCGAGGAGCAGCAGTGCTTCGGCGCGACGATCACCGACCCGTCACCCGGCACGCCCGCGGGCCCGTGGCTGCGCACCGGGGATCTCGGCTTCGTGCACGACGGCGCGCTGTTCATCGTCGGCCGCATCAAGGACCTCCTCATCATCCGCGGCCGCAACCACTACCCCGAGGACATCGAGGCGACGGTCCAGGAGATCACCCGCGGCCGCGTCGCGGCCATCGCGGTGCCGGTGCAGCTCTACATTGGGCCGATCACTATCACGGTGATCGGCGAGGGTGGCGGGCGCGTGCGCGCCCGCTGGCACTGGTGTGCCCCCGGTCCGGGTTCGGCACCTGCGCTATCCTGACACGTGATGCAGTTGCCGCACTTGCCCGCATCGGATGATCCGGCGGGGATCGCCCGGGTGGCCGACGCTGAACAAGGCGCCTACTTTCGGCGCTTGTTGGTCAGTGAACTCGCCGAGGTTGACGCCAGAGTCACCGAGGTTCGTGACCGGATCGGCCACAGCCTGGCCCGCGGCGCGTTCTTTGAGGCAGGACGCGCTCGGGCTCAGCTCGAGGACGACGAGCAGGACAAGCGCACCATCACACGGCTGCTCTACGCTCTCGATCGGCGCTTTATCCCTGTTGCGGGTCCTCGGGTCACCGCACAACGCGCCGTCAGCGACGCCGCATCCCGTTGCCGCTGAGGGCAACCTGGCCGAACTGCGCCAACAACTCGCGGCCCGAGACCTCATCACCGAGCAGACGGGACCAGTAGTCGGGGGCAGCGATCTGACGCCGATGTCCGTTCTGGAGCAGGCCGGTGGGTGGCCGGTGCATTGGGGCGGCGGCGCGTGACGCAATTGCGCCGGCTCTGGGCTGATCCAGCGAGCTCGTCGAGACCTCGCCCGGGCGGTGAGCAACGGGTAACGTCGGCTTTCCTTGGTGGCTACTGGCGGTTCACCCGCGGCCGGAAAACTCTGGGGCGGCGGGACACGTCTAGGTGCGGCCGGTTGCGGTCCAGACCCACGTTTACCCAGGTTCGTCCCGCAAGGTGGTGCGATCACCCGCCGGTGAGGGGATCGGCGGGTGCTCGCGCGGGATCAGCAGGCCGGCATCACCGATTCCGGCGTTCGCTCAGGGGGCTCTGGTGGACAAGGTACTGGCCGGTGCCGCCATTGCGGAGGCTGTGCACCCGGCCGCTGCGGCGGCGCTGCGGCGGCGGCTGCATCCGATCGTGTTTGGTGCCCGGCAGGCCGTTTTCACCGAAGGTGAGCCCGGCGACCGGCTCTACATCATCAGATCCGGCAAAGTCAAAATCGGGCGCCGCTTTCCCCGGGGTCGCCAACATCTGCTGGCCATTTTGGGGCCCTCGGACATGTTCGGTGAACTGTCTGTCTTCGATCCCGGGCCCCGCACGTCGAGCGCGACCACGATCACCAAGGTGCGCGCGGCCTGGATGGACCGCGACGGGCTGCGCGCCTGGATCGCCGATCGCCCCGAGATCGCCGAACAGCTGCTGCAGACGCTGGCGCGACGGCTGCGCCGCACCACCGACACGCTGGCCGAACACAGCGGCACCGACGTGCCCGGCCGCGTCGCCCGACAACTGCTGCTGTTGGCCCACCGATTCGGCACCGGTAACGGCGACACGCTGCGGGTGACCCACGAGCTGACCCAAGAGGAGATCGCGCAGCTGGCCGGCGCGGGCCGCGAGGCCACACATAAGGCACTGCACGACTTCGCCGACCGCGGCTGGATCCGGCTGGAGACCAACGCCGTGGTGATCCTGCACCCCGACAAGCTCGCCCACCGCGCCGGGCACACTGGCCACATACCAGAGGGCTCACTACACCCATGCTCGGAGTGGTGCTGAGGAAATTGGCGAGCGGGATAACTCAATGCCAAACCCTACCGATCAGCGAAACAACGCGCGATCGAAACGCGCCGCGCCCCCGATCAGCGACCTCCCATCGGCCGCGTGCGAGCCATACCGGCGATCTGCAGCGACGAATCGGCTGGGATCCCCATCGTCATCGGAACCGTCGGTCCCTGCTGCCCGGCATTCTGGCTGAAAACGGCTGCGATCTGCATGAAGTAGCCTGGCAATGTCAACCCGACATGGCCCCGGTGTGACGGGCCGGATCCCAGCGAACGTCGCAACGGGACGAGTTGCACACTAGTCGTATGAGGGGTCTGCCGCGGAGACGGATATTGTGAGAGTGCAGCGATGATGTCAAGACGGGTGCCCGAGGCATATACGAGGTGCAGATCGAGATTGACGTCGCGGAGCGTCATCTGACGATCGTCGAGTGCCGGCGGGCGCGGCGAGCGGATATGGATTCGCACTGGACCCGTTTCCCGATCGCTCGGCTGGGCTATGGGGAGAACCCGCGGTGTGGTGATTGTACTGGCGCGACCGTAACCTGCGTTTCGATGCCTATGGGCTGGTGGCCTGGTGTCGCGGACGGCCAATATCGGGGCTGCTTGCCAGTGGCTCGGGATCCCACAGCGATCTTTTGGGGCTGACCGGGGCTTTCCTGAAGAACCGGTCGGCGGCGTCATAACCGAGCAGCAGTCGAGCGTAACGCTCAATGTCAGCGCGCAGTTCGTCGATGCGGCAGGAGGCGCCGAGGTGGTCGGGCGCCGCAACGTAGTCGTGCAGCGACACCTCAGCCGGTTGGGGTCGCTGGCCAGCCAGTCGCTAAGGAAGGTCAACAATCGGCCGAGCTCGGCCGCGTCGTCAGCGTCCAGACCGAGGAAGGGACCCATCGGCTCTGCCGTCGGAGCCGAGCCTACCGAACGGATCGCGCGGGTGTTACGGACGTCCCCCGCGATGTTATCCCGTCTTTAGCGTGGCACCGGTGATCAGGTCAGCGGGGTCGGGCCCGACCAAGAATTTTACGGGGCCGGTCGCGCAGATCACCGTTGATCGTGCATCTGCACGACCGCTGCTTCAGCGGTCCGGCGTGAACTGCTTCAGCGGTCCGGCGTGAATTAGCCGGTGACCGTCAGCTCGGTATACATCCCGGCCTAGTAGTGGCCGGCGATATTGCAGATCAACTCGTAGCGGCCAGGTTTCAACGTGATGGTCGTCCAGCCCGCAGCACCGGGAGGGATGCCATCGCCCTCGTCGGCGCCGCAGCTGGCCTCCACATGGCCCAGGCTGGCCGATTCATCGACCTGGTTGTTCGTCCCGATGCGTCGCTGGCCCAAATTTTCGCCCGCACCGAGCGGCAGCACGGTCAGCTCGTGAATCCACAGCCCGGTATTGAGCACCCGGAATGACACCTCACCGGCGCGCACCGTGGTCGGGTCGATCAGGATGCTCATCATCCGCATACCCGCCCACGGGTATGCCTGATTCGGTGCGACATGGCCGTATCGCCCGCCAGGACCTGGTCCCATCATGCCCGGTCCCATCATCCCGGGCCCCATCATGCCCGGCCCCATCATCATGCCCGGCGCCATCATCATGCCCGGCCCCATCATGCTGCCGGGCATGTCGGTGAGGGTGACATTGACGACCGTGCCCGGCAACGCAGGCACCTCACAGGACTGCGGTGCGTAAGGGTACGGCCGGATGGGCGCGGCGGGTCCAGCACTTCGAGTACCAGGCGCAACCGCTGCCACGGCGAAAGTGCTGGCCACCCCGAGCACGAGGGCCGCCAGGCCGATAAGCAGAACAAGCCGCAAACGCTGAGTCGACATCGCGCTCACCGGTGTTCGTGCAGTAAGGCCATGCGACGTCGGAACTCGTCCTCATCGATCTCGCCGCGGGCGAATCGTTCAGCCAGGAGATCCTCTGCGCGGTTGGGACCCAGGCCAGGCCAGCCGGTGCGGGCGCTGCTGCGATCGGCGGTGAAATAGCGGATGGCCAGGACCACCAACGTGATCACGACCGCCCAAAACACCACCATAAGCAGACCCATCAGGATCCAGCCGCCCCAACCCCATCCGCAGCCGTGATCCCACATCCAGCCGTCGCCGTCATACATAACTTTAAACCACCTCACCACCGTTGAAGCGTTGTCTGCCGCCCAGAATCCGCTCCTACAGTGTTGATGCGTAGGGTCGATGGTCCTCGTTATGGAAGTCCGAGGGCCTGCCGACTAGGGCCGGCGGCCATGCCGCGCACAGTTGTTAACGACGTCATCTCCGCTGTTCACGCGACGACACTGCGGGGTGTCCCCAGATTCGCAACCCACATCACACGCAGACGACACTACAGATAGATCGAAACAATGAGCCCGAGAGCGTCAGAAAGTTGCCAACCGGCGGCTACACCCCAAGGGGAGTAAATGGAGGCATTTGTACCATGTCCGACTAGGTTTGTCGACAACTGTCGAAAGGGTGAGTGAACGCCGGGAGCGTGGCGTCGGAACGACAGCCCGAACATTGTGCGGGGAACTGTTTTCTGTGGACTGCAGGGAGGGCAGCCCGTGGTGGTGTGGACCGAAGACGACAAGCTGCTGCTCAGCGCCGTTCGTGCCGCTCAACCCGCCACCAGCCTGGAAGGCCTTTACGCATGGTGGTCGTCGCACTCCTAGCGCTCTGAGTGTTCAACTGCGCGGAGTCACCAGTTGAACACTCAGTGGCCACCGATTCTCGCGCGGTCTCTGGGGTCCGTGCATCCAACGAAAACGTACTAGTTGGCTAATCCGGCTCTGGTGGTGGACTGCTACACGTGCCGCCCGCCACGATGTAGCCCATGAGCAAGCGACCCGAGCCCTATAACCCCTATTGCGGGCTGGTCGTCAACAACGACGAGCAGTACGAGAAGGTCCAGGGCGCACCGCATTTGGCGATCAGCGCACCCACGCGCACCGGCAAGACCCGACGCCTACTCGCCCCGGCCGCGGTACTTCATCCAGGCCCGCTGGTGGCCGTGTCCAGCAAGGAGGACCTCGCCGAACTGGTGCTCATGCGCCGCGGAGTCACGGGCCCGACCGGGGTCATCGACCTGCGCCCGGAGAAGACGCTCGCCTGGCCGGAGGGGGTGCGGTCCATGGTCAGTGATCCCACTGCGTCGATTGGGTCGGCCGACGAAGCTCTCACCGTCGCCGAGACCATGCTCGCCACCTCCGGTGTCGGTTTCGGCGGGGCGTCCAGCGGCCAGACGGTGGCCGCTGGCGGTTTGTGGGAATCGACGGCGAGCCGCCCACTGGCGTGCCTGCTGTACGCGGCCAGCCCCCAAGGCAACAGTCAGGGCATGCCCTGGGTCCTGGAAGCCGTCGAGAATCTCGGGGTCGAGGACGAGGAGGACGGCCACGGCGGCGGTCAGATGTCGCTGGAAGCCACACCGTCTTGGATGACCGCGGCAGCACTGTGTCCGCACCCGATGCTCTCCGACCCGATGCAGCGCGTGCTCACGATGAACAGCCGCATGCGCGACAGCGTGGCCATCACCGTCTCCAAGGCAGTCACGCCGTGGGTGCGTCTCGGGCTCAGCGCCACCGAGCATCTCGACCGCCTCAGCGCAGTCGATGAGCTGAGCATCGAATCCTTCGATGTCTCCATGCTCGGCGACCCTGACGCCAGCCTGTTCGTCATCGCACCCAACACCGGCACCGTCGCCGGCGCGGCGGTAGCGCTGATCGACTCCATCATCCGCCATTTCCGCAAACGCACCGCTCAGCACCAGCTTGAACATCGACTGCTGCTCGAACTCGACGAGGTGTGTAACTCCTGCCCGCTACCCGCGCTGCTCAACTACGTTGGCGAGTCGGCGGGTCTGGGCGTCAACATCATGGCCACCGTGCAGGCCTCCAGCCACTTCGACGTCGTGTACGGGCCGAAGTATGCCGACGCGCTGCGCGACATCTTCCCCGGCACCGTCGTGATGTACGGGGCCCATGAGCGCCACCTGCTCGAGCAAGCGTCGCACTGGCAGGGGCTGGGGACGCGGCGCACAGAGTCTTACGAGCCGAACGGTGGAAGCCGTTCGCAGTCATCGCAACTGGGCGCGATCATCGACTGGCAGGAACTGCTTCCACAAAGTTACGAGGAGGCGCAGTTGCTGCTTCGGGGTACCGCGGGGCGCCGTGTCCAGATTCCCGACTGGAGCCAGTTCATCGATATCTACGACAGTGCGATCCAGACTCGCCAGCGTCGACAGCGGATGGCCGCAGCGTCGGCCTGAGCAGGACGTGCGATTCCGGTTCGAGCCCATGTAGGTGTGTTGCGTGGCGGGCGTACCGTCAACGAGTGGCCGCTGGGCGTTCTGTGGTGCGCCGGCGGGGGACGTCGGCGCCGATGCTGGCCACCCTCGGTCCGCCGCCCAGTGGTGACCGGTGGGCTGTGGAGTGGAAATTTGATGGCCAGCGCGCCAATCTCATTGTCGATCGCGGCGAGGTCGTCAGTTTCTCGCGCAATGGTGCCGACGTGTCGCTGACGTTCCCGGAGTTGGCTTTGGTGAGTCAGGCCGTGGGCGGGCGGGCGGTGGTGCTCGACGGAGAGATCGTGGCCCTTGATGCACAGGGGCGTCCGTCGTTCACGCGACTACAGCGGCGGTGGCCTCAGAATCGGCGGCCGAAGCCCGACCTGCTCCGCTCGGTTCCCGTGCAGCTCATAGCTTTTGACGTTCTCGCGGTCGACGGCCGGGATCTCACTGACGAGCCGTACGTCAAGCGCCGCGAGGTACTGGAGTCGCTGATCGTGGAGGAGTCCGCGGTGGTAACGGTGCCCAAGGCGTTCTTCGGTGTGCCGGCAGCGGACATGTTGGAGGTAGCTGCTCAGCACCATATGGAGGGCATCGTGTCCAAGCGGGTGGACTCCCCGTATCGGGAGGGCCGCTCGCCGTGGTGGGTGAAGAGCCCAGTGCGACAGAGTGCCGAACTTGCAGTGGTGGCGTTCGCAGGTCCGCCGGGGCGAGTCGGGGCGCTGCTGCTGGCCGGCCACCGCGACGACGGTGCGTTGGAGCTAGCCGGCGCCAGGTCGGCACGGGGTTCAGCGCGGTGATGCGCCGACATCTGTTCGAGGTCCTGCACCCGCTTGTGCGCGAGGTGCCCCCGGTTGTGAATCCCCCTGTCGATGAACAGGGTTGGCGATGGGTAGAGCCCCGGCACGTGGGAGAGGTCGCGTTTCGCGAGTGGGTGCCTGGGCGGGGCCTCCGGCACGCCAGTTGGAAAGGTTTGCGTGAGCAGGTCGACGTACGCACGACCCGGCTGCCTCCGGTGATCTAGTCATCGATGCCGGCGCCCAGGGTGTGCTCCGGACCGTCGACCTCCGGCCCGGGTGTGCGCCATCCCAAGGCAAGGTGGCGGCGGTGCGCCGCGCGCGCGGCGCGTGCCGCACCGTCGTACTGGGTGAGCACGTGACGCCACGATTCGCTGAGGTGGGTGCGGCCGAGGCGATCGGCCAGGGCAACCGCCGGCACCGGCTCCAGCAGCGGGTCTGAGGGCTCGGTGGGCGCGGCGGTGAGGGTCGTGCACCAGGGCAGGGATTGGGTGAGCAGCCGCACCGCCGAGGAGCTGGCCCCTGCATTGGTGCTGTGTTCGATGAGGATGACCCGGGCGTCTGCGGCCATGGCGTGGCGGGCGAGGTCGATCAGCTGGCCGGGGTCAGCGGTCGCGGGATCGTCGATGACGACGATGGCTCCGGGCGGCAGCATCCATTGGTGGTCGCTGACCTGCTGGTGCGCGTGGCCGATGGTGGTGATGGTGTCGGCCAGTTCAGCATCGCGGGCCGGGGCTGAACTGGACTCAGACGCTGCCAGCCACAGCACCTTCCGGTCGTCGGCGTTGGCGGCGCTGCGCAGGGTGTAGAGGGCTGCGGCGGTTTCACTGTCCTCGATGTCGGCACCGACGACGGCGAGCCGGTAGGGGAGTGCGGCCAGGGACTTGAGCCGATCGCCGGTCTGAGGTTCGAGGCCGGACAGAGCGGAGCCGGGGATGAGCAGCGGAACGCTCTTGGGNGTGGCTGATGGTGGTGATGGTGTCGGCCAGTTCGGCATCGCGGGCCGGGGCTGAACTGGACTCAGATGCCCCCAGCCACAACACCTTCCGGTCGTCGGCGTTGGCGGTGCTGCGCAGGGTGTAGAGCGCTGCGGCGGTTTCACTGTCCTCGATGTCGGCACCGACGACGGGGAGCCGGTAGGGGAGTGCGGCCAGGGACTTGAGCCGATCGCCGGTCTGAGGTTCGAGGCCGGACAGAGCGGAGCCGGGGATGAGCAGCGGAACGCTCTTGGGGTCGAGGTGGCCGGCGAGCTGCAGGAGTTCGACTTCCGCGCGGGCGGATTCGAGGAGCTGGTCGAGGGTGTCGGAGGTGGCGGTTTGGGCGGCGGCGAACGCGGTGGCGATGTCGCGGTCGGCGCGTTCGATGTCGCGGTGCAGCTCGCGTCGACGCTGGCGCAGTGCGGNTCGGAGGTGGCGGTTTGGGCGGCGGCGAACGCGGTGGCGATGTCGCGGTCGGCGCGTTCGATGTCGCGGTGCAGCTCGCGTCGACGCTGGCGCAGTGCGGCCAGTTCAGCTAGGTCAGCGCGCTCGGCGTCGCCGCGGGCGATGACGATGTCGTTCTCGGTGACTATCGTGCCGCCGGCCGCCGCAGCTCGGGCGGCTTGAGCGTCGGCGAGGGTCTGCTGGAACTGCAGCGACGGCGGTTGTGCCGGAAGCAGTCCGGTGTAGAAGGCGACCGTTTGGCGGGCCGAGATGATGTCGAGTTCATCGGCGTCGTGGGTGGCTAGGAGGAGGTCGAGCTGGGTGCGAGAGTGTTCGACCAGACGCAGGGTTTCGTTGTAGGCGGCGTCGGCATCGGCCCACTGCTCCATCACGTTGGTGACGGCGTGGCGGTAGGGGCGGTCGGCGTCGACCTGGCCGCGCATGCGCAGCAGATCGCCGGCGGCCGCGCGCGTCGCGGGACCATTTCCGGCGCGAATGTCGGCGGCCAAAGTTCTGATGTGGTCGTGAACAATGCGGTATTCGGCGCGCAGGGCAGTAAGTGATTCCATGGTGATGCCCAATTCCGGGGTAGGGCGATTTGCTGAGAAGTCTTCAAATTCAAGACCGGCATATTCTTGCGACCCGTATTCGAGGGCGTCGATGTCTTCGGGCGGGGCGATGTCGAAATGGTCGTCGAAGGGCGAATGCTCATCGAGGCTGTGGGTGGAGGGGTCTTCGGGGTCCGGGGGGAACAGCGCTTCCTCGGCGGGATCGGGCGGCGCGTCCTGCGGGGTGGGCAGGTCGTCGAAGTCCACGCCGAGGCGGGCGTGCAGGCGATGGGTGAACGCATCGACGGTGTAGGTGATCAGGCGCGCGTAATCGCCGGGCGGGATCGGCTGGTCGTCGTGTGCGGCGTCGGCGAGCTGCTCGGCGGCGACGTGGAGCAGGTCGCGCGGTGTCCACTTGCGCGGGTCCGCGGCGCTGATCGCGGCGACCAGGCCGGGCCAGGCGGGGTCGGAGGTGATGGTCTCGGCGAGCGCGGTCCCGAACACCACGTCGAGGTCGCTGACCCAGGGCGGGCGTAGCCGCGAATGGGTGGTGGCCAGCGTGGCGGTCGGGGACAGCGCGCCGGCGATGCGCCACCAGAGTGCGGCGGCGGGGAGCTCGTCGGGCAGCGAGCCTTGGTGGGCGGCGGTGGTGATGATCTGGCGCAGGTCAGGTGTGGTGCGGGCGGCCTGGAGCAGTTGGGTGGCCAGCTGCGGCCAGTAGGCGTCCGAGCGCAGCCGTGGGTCGATGCTGTCGATGAGGTCGTTCCAGCGGGTGGTGTCGGCGCTGCGGCGGCCGATGNTGCGGCCAGTAGGCGTCCGAGCGCAGCCGTGGGTCGATGCTGTCGATGAGGTCGTTCCAGCGGGTGGTGTCGGCGCTGCGGCGGCCGATGTCGGCGGAGGCGTAGCGGTGCAGTGCGGACTGGACGTCGCGGGTGCGCACCGGGAATTGGCGGGCACCGGTGAGGCGGGTGTCGGCCTCGTCGACTCCGGTGCAGGCGCGGAACACCGCGATCTCGGCGGTCAGGACCGGGTTGACGGTGATCAGGGGGCGCGCCCAGGCGGGGGCGTTGGCGTTGGTCCAGGCGCGGGCACGTGTGCGGATCTCGGTGGCCAGTCCCTCGACTAGCGCCTCGCGCCGGGCGAGATAGGCGCCCCATTGCGGATCGTCGGCCAGGGCTTGGGGGATCGCGGGCAGCCAACGCAGCACTCCGATGCCGGCCGAATGGGTTCCCACGGGGTCGATGCGGTGATCGAGAACCGCGGCGGGGTCGGCGGCATCGGCGACGCTGCCCTTGGCCAGCGCCTCGGTGAGCAGCTCGCGCGGGTTCGCGCCGCGAAGGGCCAGGATGGACAGGTTGCGGCGCAGCACTGGCCAGGCTTCGCGCTGGCTGAGCGCCGGAATGATCTCGTCGGCCAACGCATCGAGGCGGTCGCGGGCGCCGACACCGAGGCGGTTCTCGGCGGCCGCGCCGAGTGCGTCGTAGTACATGTCGGCCGCAGCCTTGAGGCGCGCGGCGGGGTCGGCGGCNGCGGGCGCCGACACCGAGGCGGTTCTCGGCGGCCGCGCCGAGTGCGTCGTAGTACATGTCGGCCGCAGCCTTGAGGCGCGCGGCGGGGTCGGCGGCCTGGCGGGCGGCGGTGGTGGCCGAGACTTGAGCGCCGTCGCGGGCCAGCGTCCTGGTCAGGACGTCGACTGCGGTGTCGGGGTGGGTGGCCTTGGGCGAGAGCAGGCGGTGGGGGTCGCCCTCGGCGGTCGACAGGTAGAGGGGANGCGCCGTCGCGGGCCAGCGTCCTGGTCAGGACGTCGACTGCGGTGTCGGGGTGGGTGGCCTTGGGCGAGAGCAGGCGGTGGGGGTCGCCCTCGGCGGTCGACAGGTAGAGGTGATTTTCGTCGGTGCCTCGGGTCATGGCGACGTAGAGGTGCTGGCGGGTGAGCATGTCCGAGCCGACGATGTGGCAGGTGCCTCGAGTAGCGCGCCCGCCTGCGGTCAATCCCTGCGCGGAGTCGATGGTGGCCGCGTAGCCCAGTGTGACGTGCTCGGCGATGTAGTCCGCCGGCAGCGTGACGATGCGCCCGCTGCGCAGATGCCGGGCTTTCACGCCGCCTTCAGGCAGGACGTCGGTGATGGTGTAGCGGTAACCGTTGCGCACGAAGTCGTTGCGTCCGATCGTGATCCGCCGGTTGTTCTTGCGGGTGCGGACGGTGTCGCCGACGCTGGCGTGCAGCTGGTCGGCCAGCATCACCGAGGGGGCCGTCGCCGCGTCCGGATCCGCGGCGAGGCGATCGGCGCGGGCCCGGGCGTTGAGCTCGTTGATGATGTCGTTGGTGGGGGCGAGCAGGATGGAATCTCCGCCGGCGGCTTGGTCGGCGCGCCACGCTTGATAGGCCATGTCGGCGGCGGTCTCGTCGGTGCCGACATGGATGCGGTGATGGTCGATGTAAAAGCCGATTCCGGCCGGGTCGGCGTCATGCAACGCGAGTCCGGCTGCGGCCTCGGCGGGCGACTTGAACCGCACCACTTCGCTCAAGGTGAGCGCGTCGGTGGCTTCGGCGATGTCGCGCAGAATGCCGCCGGCCGAGATCGAGGAGAGCTGCCNTGAACCGCACCACTTCGCTCAAGGTGAGCGCGTCGGTGGCTTCGGCGATGTCGCGCAGAATGCCGCCGGCCGAGATCGAGGAGAGCTGCCCGTCATCCCCGACCAGGCGCACGCTGGCACCCTTGCGCAGCGCGTCGGTGATCATTGCGTCCAGCCCGGCAGTGGCGGCCTTGCCGGCCTCGTCGACCACGATGAGGGTGTCGGGTCCGACCTGGGTGAACCAGTCGGGTACACGGGATGTCGCGGCCTTGTCGGGATCGGCCGACCAGACGTACTTGTCGAGGGTGTCGGTGANTTGCCGGCCTCGTCGACCACGATGAGGGTGTCGGGTCCGACCTGGGTGAACCAGTCGGGTACACGGGATGTCGCGGCCTTGTCGGGATCGGCCGACCAGACGTACTTGTCGAGGGTGTCGGTGACCGCGCCCAGGTCCTCCCCGAGCACGATCGCTGCATCGGCGGTGGGGGCCAAACCGATCACGTGGCCGCCCGAGCTGCGCCACGCATGGGCTAGCGCCGCCATGGCCGTGGTTTTGCCGGTTCCGGCCGGGGCGAGCGCGAGTGCGACACGGCGCCCCGCGGTCGCCATCTCCGAGACCAACGCGGCCTGGCCGGGGTTGAGGGTGCGCCCCCATGCCGGTTCCGGCCGGGGCGAGCGCGAGTGCGACACGGCGCCCCGCGGTCGCCATCTCCGAGACCAACGCGGCCTGGCCGGGGTTGAGGGTGCGCCCCCCCGCGGCCGAGTCGGCTAGTGCCATTTCGACATCCGCCGCAGATGCGACACGGCCGTCGCTGCGGTGCACCGCGTCCAGAATCCGGCGCTCGGCAGCCAGGATTTCGCGGCTGGTGTAGGCCTCGACGCCGTGGCGGCGGTAGACGCTGGCACCGTCGCGGCGACGCAACGCCACGGGCTCGCCCAGCTCGGCGTCGGCGACGCGGGCATGCGGTATGGAAAACGTGTCCCCGAGGGCGGTTTCGGTGAGCTTGTCGACCAATGCGACATCGTGCGCCACGTCGTGGGCGCGGGCCATGCGCAGCGCTTCGGCGCGCACATGGTGGCGCTGCCAGGTGGAGCGCGTTTCGGCCACCGTNCATGCGCAGCGCTTCGGCGCGCACATGGTGGCGCTGCCAGGTGGAGCGCGTTTCGGCCACCGTGGCGATGAGTTCGCCAGCGCGCGACGCGATCCATTCCTCGTCGATCGTCACGGTCTCGCGGGTGGTCTGCGGTGCGGCCAACGTGTCGGCCAACATCTGGCTCACACCGTGGTGCCCGAGGACCTCGACAGCCTGGGTGCGCCACACGTGGCGCTGCTCTGCCAACGAGCGCGGCTCGTGCTTGGCTTCGCGCGATTCCAGCGTCGCCTGCTGAGCCAACGANTCGACAGCCTGGGTGCGCCACACGTGGCGCTGCTCTGCCAACGAGCGCGGCTCGTGCTTGGCTTCGCGCGATTCCAGCGTCGCCTGCTGAGCCAACGAGATGATCTCCACGTTGGTCGGTTCGCGGCCGTGATCGGCCTGAAACTGCTTGGCCAGCTCGGCGGCACGGGCCTTGATCGCTGCGCGCCGGCTCGACCACCGCGACATCAATTCCGCCGACATTCCGGCGATTTCGCGCACCGCCCGCTTACCGCACCCGCGCGATTGTTCGACGAACCGCACACCGAGGCTGGCGATCAAGTGCGCTTCCAGGCGGGTGTTGTACAACTCCGAGGCCGCGACGGTGACGCGGTGCAGGGGTTGGCCGTCCAACGCGAGCCAGCGGCGTACCCCGTTGGCGTCGACATAGGACACCTTGTTCGAGATCGCGACATGGGTGTGCAGATCCGGATCTCCGGCGCGGGAGTCGCGGTGGGTGAACGCCGCGGCGATGAGCCCTTCGGTGGCGGTGACAGTCTGATTCGGGACCAGTGTGACGGTCTGATTCGGGACCCACCCGGGCTTCGGCGTGGCGTCGTGACGGCTTGATCTGGACCCATGGCGGTGACAGTCTGATTCGGGACCAGTGTGACGGTCTGATTCGGGACCCACCCGGGCTTCGGCGTGGCGTCGTGACGGCTTGATCTGGACCCACTTCCGTGGCGTCAGGAGGACCCGCATCCAGCGGTCCTCGCGGCACCGGAAGTGGGTTTCGGGATGAGGGTGCGTGTGGAACTGTTCGCTGCGATCCGTCGGGACGCCCGGGTCGAGGGCATGTCGATCCGAGCGCTCGCACGCAAGCACCAAGTCGGACGCGGCACCGTTCGCCGGGCCCTCACGTCCGCGGAACCACCGCCGCGGAAGACCCCGGTGCGTTCCTCGCCCCGGTTGGATCCGTTCAAGTCGGCCATCGACGACATGCTCCGCGCCGACCTTGAGGCGCCGCGGAAGCAACGGCACACCGCCCGCCGGATCCACGTCCGCCTCATCGAGGAACACGACGCCATTGAGGTGTCGTACTCGACGGTTCGCGACTACGTCCGCATCCGCCGCACGCAGATCGGCCTCGAAGCTGGCCGCCGGGTCGAAGTCATGATCCCCCAGGAGCACGCGCCAGGCGCAGAAGCAGAAGTCGACTTCGGCGAGCTCTACGTCATCCTGGCCGGGGTGAAGACGAAGGTCTTCCTCTTCACATTCAGGTTGAGTTACTCCGGGAAGGCGGTGCACCGGATCTACGCCACCCAAGGCCAAGAGGCGTTCCTCGAGGGCCACATCGCCGCGTTCAACGAGATCGGCGGCATCCCCGCCCGGCACGTCCGGTACGACAACCTCACCGCCGCAGTCACCCGGGTCGTCAACGCGCGCGGTCGTGAGCGGGTAGAGAACGACCGCTGGGTGCTGTTCCGCTCTCACTTCGGGTTCGACGCGTTCTACTGCCAGCCGGGCATCGCCGGGGCACATGAGAAGGGCGGTGTGGAAGGCGACGTCGGCCGGTTCCGCCGCCAGCACCTCGTGCCCATGCCCGTCGTCGACTCGCTCGACGAGCTGAACGAGAAGGTCCGTGCCTTGGACGCCGCCGACGACCGCCGACGGATCTCGTCGCGGATCCGGACCGTCGGCGAGGACTTCGCGACCGAACGCGAGAACCTCGCGCCGCTCCCGGTCGAGGGGTTCGACCCCGGGCTGATGCTGAACCCGATGGTCGACCGCTCCGCGATGATCACCGTCCGCATGGCCCGGTACTCCGTCCCGGCGCGGTTCATCCACCGCCGCGTCCGCGTCTCCTTGCGCGCATCCGAGGTCGTCGTGTTCGACGGCCGACTCCAGATCGCCCGGCACGCCCGCGTCATCACAAGGGGTGGCCAGTCGGTGAACCTCGACCACTACCTCGAGGTGCTCAAGGGTAAGCCGGGCGCATTGCCAGGCTCCACCGCGTTGGCGCAGGCCCGCGAATCGGGGGCGTTCACGCCTGCGCATGAGGCGTTCTGGGCGAACGCCCGCAGGCGGCTCGGGGATGCGGTCGGCACCCGGGAACTGATCGACGTGCTCCTACTGCACCGCGCCATGGCCGCCGACGAAGTCGAAGCCGGGCTGCTCGCCGCAGTGAGCGTCGGTGCAGTCTCAGCTGATGTGGTCGCGGTCGAAGCACGCCTGCACACCACCCTCGCAGCGCCCACCGGGGCCAGTTCAGACCGTCATCCCGTTGCGCAGCCCAGCGATGGCGAACGACGAGATGGCGACGCCAAGCGCAGCCGGAAGGTCGTGTCCCTCACCGAACGCCTGCTGCTCGACCCGGCCGCGGTCATCGCCGGCCTCCCGCCCGACACCCGGCCGCTGCCGTCGATGGAGAAATACCAGCAACTGCTCGGCCGCCGCACCGGCACCGACCACCACCCCGACCCGATGAGTCCCGATGAGAGCGGAGCACCCCGATGAGCACAGTCACCAGCGTGACCACCACCTTGCGCCGCCGCCGCGTCCTGACCGAGGAAGCCGCCGTAGCGGCGGTCGACCAGGCCTGCCGGAGGCTCCGGCTCCCGACCATGCGGGCCCTGCTTGGCGACGCGGTCGCGGCGGCGAACAAGGACCAGTTGACCTACACCGGATTCCTCGCCGAGCTGCTCCTGGCCGAGTGCGACGACCGCGACCGTCGGTCCACCATCCGGCGCGTGAACGGCGCCGGGTTCCCGCGGAGCAAGTTCCTCGCGGACTTCGACTTCGACGCCAACTCGAACATCAACCCCGCCACCATCCACCAGTTGGCGACCGGCGAGTGGGTGCGGAAGGGCCAGCCGCTGTGCCTGATCGGGGATTCCGGCACCGGCAAGTCTCACCTGCTCATCGGCATGGGGACCGCAGCCGCGGAAAAGGGATTCCGGGTAAAGTACCCCCTCGCCACGAGGCTGGTGAACGAGCTTGTAGAAGCAGCCGATGAGAAGCAGTTGGCCCGCACGATCGCTCGTTACGGCCGCGTCGACCTGCTCTGCATTGACGAGCTCGGCTACATGGAACTGGACCGCCGCGGCGCCGAACTCCTCTTCCAGGTCCTCACCGAGCGAGAGGAGAAGAACAGCGTGGCAATCGCGTCCAACGAGGGCTTCGCCGGCTGGACCAAGACCTTCACGGACCCGCGCCTGTGCGCGGCCATCGTCGACCGCCTCACCTTCGGCGGCAACATCATCGAAACTGGTACCGACTCCTACCGGCTGGCGTCGACCCGGTCAGGGAACGCGTCGCGGTGACGCAATCAACCGAGCCTGTTTCGTGCGCACGCCGCACCCGGTGGGCTGTCACTGCGTGCTGTCCCGCGTGGTCATCGGGCGCCCCCGAAGGATCCGGCGGCGTCGCTGGAGAACCCCGAGCGCCAGCACTACCAGCGCAGACGCGGCAGCGAGCGCGCCGATGAGTGTCGCCCGTGTCTGGATCCAGCTGGAGACCACCGCGGAGACGTCAGTGAGTCCGCCACCACGGCCCGCGGCGACCGGGGCGTCGCTGGTGGCCGCCGGGTACCAGTACCAGGCCAGATAGGCGCCGGTGAGCAGCAGGACGACAGCGGTGACCCGTGGGCCATGGCGGGCCAATCGCGCGACGTGGCGGGTGAGTCCGCTGCCTGCCGCGGCGGTGGCCAGGGCGAGCAGCAGCAGGACGGTCGCCGAGCCAGCAGCGTAGACACCGAAGACGAGCAGGAGCCCGGCATAGCTGTAGGTGGCCTGCGCCTGCGCGATGACCGCGAGGATCACCCCGAACGTGCACGACAGCGAAGCCAGCGCGTAGCCGACCCCAAACGCAGCCATCCGGGCAGTGGGTGGGAGTCCCGCGGCTGCCCGGCCGGGGATCCGAGGCACCCGCACCGAGACCGAGCGTCCGGCTAGCATCCACAGGCCGAGAACCACCAGCAGGATGCCGACGGCCAGGCCAAGCGACGGCGCGGCGCGAATCAGCCCTCGGGCGCCGGCGCTGACTACCAGGCCAGCTGCCGCGAGGGTGCCGGCGAACCCCACCGCCAACACGAGACCGGCCCGCAGCGCCCGCAGCAGCCGCACCGGGACCGTTGAGGCATCGGTGTCGCCGAGGGTGTGGGTGATCCAGGCCGGGAGTAGCGCGAACCCGCACGGGTTCACGGGCGCGACCATGCCGGCCGCGAAGGCGAGGGTGAGCAGTCCGCCCATGGGTCAGGCTCCGGCCTTTGCCAGTTCGGCGGTGATCGTCGCGGCGTCGGGGTCGGTGGCGCGGAAGGTCACCGTGCCGTCGGCGTCGACGACGATCAGGGTGGACAGAGCGGCCACCTCGAATCGCCGGGAGAGTGCCGCGCCATCGTCGATTGCGGCCGGTACGTGTTCGGCGTCGACGGACTCCATGAAGTCGCCGATCAGGGCCTTGGATTCGCCGGGGTCCATGTCGACGGCGAGGAAGCTTGCCACGGTGCCGGCGTTCTCGGCGGTGGTGGCGGCCTCGCCGAGGGACCGGACGCCGTTGACGCATTCGCCGCACCCGACGGAGAAGAAGAACACCGCGGTGGGCTTCCCGTTGGCGGGCAGGCTGATCTGCTGGCCATCGACGCTGGTCACGGTGGCGGGTGAACCGGAACCGGCGGTCGCGGGGTCGGCACTGTTGCCGCAGGCGGTCAGGGTCAGCGATCCGGCGGCGAGTACGGCGGCGATCGAGAGCGCGGCGTGGTGGCGGCGGGTGATTCTCATCGGTTCTGCTCGTCCTTCGGGTCGACGTTTTCGTTGGTGGGCATGGGCGGGCAGCAGCCGTGGCCGGCGGTGCCGCCGCCGCGGCGGGAGATGGCAATCAGCGCGAGGATCGCCAGGGCGATCCCGGCGCCGATGACCCACGGGTTGCGGAGGAACGCGCCGATACCGGCGATCGCGCCACCGGCGATGAGGATGGGGAGCAAGGCGCAACAGGCGACCATGAGCAGCGCGGCGCCGGCTCCGAGGAGCAGGCCGCTGCCTCCCGGGCGATCGTCGTGGTTGGACATCATCGGTGTTCTCATTCCCTTCAGTGGGTATGGGTCAGCAGCAGCTGTGGCTGTCGTCGGCCGCGGCGGGCGCCTGGAGGCGGTTGAGCAGGCCGGTGGCGAGGGCGGCCCCGATCCGGCACGCCTCGGCCACCGGGACCACCTCCGCGCCGGGGTGCTCGGCCAGCCAGCCCGCGGCGTCCTCGGGGGAGGTGAAGTAGTGCACCTGGTTGCAGAAGGAGGAACGGATCGAGGTGATCTGCTCCGGGTTCACCAGCGACACCACCGCGGTGGGCGGATCGACGCTGGTTGCACCTTCTGTGGGGTCGACGTTGACCCGAACCGGCTCGCCGCTGACCGGGGAGGCCGACTCCACCTTTGCCGGGCGGTCCAGCAGGGCGGGGAAGATCAGCGTGTCCAGCGCACACCAGGTGTAGAGCTCCTCACCGGCCACGGTGAACCGGTGCGGGGTGGGGCGCAGGGTGAGGCCCTGGCCGATGATCCGGCCCTGATCGTCGTACTCGGTGTCCGGCACCGCCGCGAGACCGCGCCGTACGTCATCGAGGGTGCGGCTCGCAGCCGCGGCGAGTTGCTCGACGGTGACGGGGTCGCCGTCGACGAGCAGCCGCAGCAGCGGGATCAGCAGGCCGGCGTCAAGGCCGGTCTCCTCGGGTCGGGTGAGTCGTTGGGGCAGTTGGGTGCTGAGGTCCGACATCGCGGATGCCTCCTTCGTTGAGTGGGGTGGGTGCGGGTCAGGCGCAGCAGGAGAGCTTGGAGACGTCGGTGGTGAAGGCCTTCGCGACGATCCGGATGCCCTCGGTCATGGTCAGGTAAGGCGCCCAGGCGTCGGCGACCTCGGCGATGGTCTTGCCGATGATGTGGACGCCCGCGGCGGCCAGTTCGCCGGCGTCCTTGGCGACCGCGGTCAGGCCGAGGATCTCGCCGGTGTCGGCGTTGGCGACCATCTTGATGAAGCCGCGGGTGTCCCGGTTGACCAGCGTTCGCGGCACGTATTCCAGCGGGAGCACCCGGCAGTCGCAGCGGATCCCGGCCGCGAGGACTTGGGCCTCAGTCATCCCGACTGCGCCGATCGCGGGACTGGTGAACGTGACCCGGGGCAGCCGCATGTAGTCCACCGACCGCTCGGCGTCGGTGAAGGCGTTCTCGGCGACCACGGTGCCGTGGTGGGCGGCGACATAGACGAACTCGGGGTGCCCGGTCACGTCACCGGCCGCCCAGATCCGCGGGTTGGAGGACTGCAGCTGGTCGGTGACCACGATCTCGCCGACCTCGCCAGTCTTCACCTCGACCGCGTCGAGGTTGAGCCCGTCGGTCACCGGTCGGCGGCCGAGAGCGACCAGAACCTCGTCGGCGCGGAACTCCTGCGCGCCACCGGAGACGTCCGCGGTCACCACCACCTGGCCGGTGGCGGCGTCGCGGGTCACGCGGGTCGGGACCGCTCGGCGGACCACCCGGATGCCCTCATCGGCGAAGACCTCCTGCAGCGCCTTGGAGACCTCCGACTCCTCCTTCGACGCGAGCCGGGACCGAACCAGCAGGGTCACCGTCGACCCGAGCCGGGCGAACAGCTGCGCCTGCTCCAGGGCCACGTAGCCACCACCGAGCACCAGCAGCGAGTCGGGGACCTCGGTCAACTCCATCGCCGTAGTCGAGGTCAGGTACCCGGCCTCCTCCAACCCTTGGATCGGCGGGGCCCAGGGACGGGACCCGGTGGCCACCAGGTACTGCGCTGCCTCGATGGTCTCGACGCTGCCATCCGCCGCGGCGACCTCGAGCAGGGGCGAATCCGGAGTGCCGGCGAACGCGGCGTTGCCGCGGCGGACCTGCCAACCGTAGGAGTCGGCGACGTCGACGTACTTCTCACCCCGCAGGGCCTCGACGAGATCCTGCTTTCCGCCGATCAGGGCCGGCATGTCCACCGCGCCCGCGACGCTGGCGATGCCCGGGAACCGGGTCGGCGCGTCCGCGGCCACGTGCCGGGCCTCCGCGGCTGCGATCAGTGCCTTCGACGGCACGCAGCCGGTGTTCACACACGTGCCGCCGAACGTGCCACGCTCGACCATCACCACCGACTTGCCCAGAGAGGTCGCACGAATGGCCGCCGCGAACGCACCGCCGCCGGATCCGATGATCGCGAGGTCGTACCTGGTCTGCATCCCGATTCCTCCCAGAACTGTTGGGAAACGCTCCTGATGCAGCGATACTGGACCTTCCAGTAAAGGGGAAGGTCAAGCGAGACCTGCGACACGATGGAGGCCGGGATGCGGATCGGAGAACTCGCCGAGGCGGCAGGCACGACCACCAAGACTCTGCGGTTCTACGAAGAGCAAGGGCTGCTGCCCCCGGCCGAACGCACACCGGCCGGCTACCGCGACTACACCCCCGACGCGGTCAGCCGGATCGACTTCGTCCACCGCGGCCAAGCGGCCGGGCTCACCCTCGCCCAGATCAAGCAGATCCTCGACATCCGCGACCACGGCCAAGCTCCCTGCGGCCACGTACGTGACCTGCTGGACGCGCGCCTTGCCGACATCGACGCGCAGATCGCCGACCTCACAACACTTCGCGACAACGTGGCTGCGCTCCGCGACGATGCAGCCCTCCCAGAGCCCGAAACCTGTAGCCCCGATCAGGTCTGCAGATACCTATAGCCCTCGCCACTCGGCAGTGACCACCGAGACCAAGGGCGTGATTAGCCGGTGCCAGGTGGGTCCCAGTCAGGCCGTCATCGTGGTCCCAGATCGGGTTGACACAGCCANTCTGCAGATACCTATAGCCCTCGCCACTCGGCAGTGACCACCGAGACCAAGGGCGTGATTAGCCGGTGCCAGGTGGGTCCCAGTCAGGCCGTCATCGTGGTCCCAGATCGGGTTGACACAGCCAGGTTCAGGCCGACGCCGAGGGTCATGTTGATCCAGTCGGCGAAGCTTTCGCCGACGGTGGTGCAAAGAATCTTGATAACCCAGAACCACACGGTGATTTCTGGGACCTTGCTCAGCATTTCCCGGGGTTTCTCGATCGAGGACGATCGTGTTCCATCACTCATGTTTCGGGAACGTACGGAGGCTTCGCTGAAGCCGCGCTGAGAGCCGCGAGACGCGGTGACGGGAAGCCTTAAACGCAGGTAGGTGTGGGCTGGCAGGGGCCGCTCGGCCGTTTCCATGATGAGCAGACGGCTCTCCCCGGGCGAGGGTCTCGGCCTCGCCGAGCACCTGGTCGCCGATGGCGTATGGGTGAAACTCAGTGACTGTTCGGCCGCCGTTGGTCACCTGTAAGGGCGCGTTGGCCGCCGCTGGGCTGTTGGGTGTTGCAGCGCAGCTGATTTCGTCGATGATGACGACGGTCTCACCTGTGGTGCTCGGTGTGGACGTGTTCTGGTTCAAGGTGTCCGGGAGATCGGTGGGCGGCGACGGGCCTCGACTGTGGCCGCAGGAACACGCTCAGGACGATCGCGACGTAGAGGCCCCACGCCACCACCTGCAGAACCGTCGGATCCGGGCGGAAGTTGAATATTCCCTGCAACATTGCGCCGTACCAGCTCGACAACTCGAAGTGCGCGGACACGTCGAAGGCTGTGTTGGACAGGCCGGGAAGCCAACCGACGGTTTGTAGTGCGCGCAGGCCATAGGCGAGGATCCCTGCCGCCACGACCACCAGCAGCGCGCCAGTGTACTTGAAGAACGTGGCGAAGTTGATGCGCAACGATCCGAAGTACATGAACACGGTGAGCATGGCAGCGACAGCAATGCCCAGCAGCAGGCCGATAAGTGGCCACGAACTGCCCGCAGTGTTCTCGGCGTAGCCGACCATCAGAAGCGCCGTCTCCACGCCCTCGCGTCCGACCGACAGAAAGGCCAAGCTGACGACCGCGACGGGGCCGACGAACAGCGCCCGGGTCATGTCGGCGCGCAGTTCACCGGAGATCCCGCGTGCCGCGGTTCGCATCCACAACACCATCCAAGTGACGATCAGGACCGCGATGAGGGACGCAACCCCGGCAATGAGTTCGGCCTCAAGCCCTGACAGCGTCGACGTGCCGTAGTGGATGCCGAAGAAGATGGCGGCAACCAACACGACCGCGGCCAGCACTCCCACCGTGACCCACTTGAGAGAGTCCCGACGGTCAGACTTCACGAGGAGGGCGACAAGGATCATCACGACGATGCCGGTCTCCAGACCCTCTCGAACACCGATAAGGCCGCTTCCTGCCAGCTGCACGGCGATGGAGGGGGCGTCGACACCGTCTGCAAAATTCACTATGTGGTCGAACCCTTCCCTGCGCGGCCGCTGCTGTTAGGTAAGGCGAGCCTAGGTCTTGAAGCCAGGCAGACGCTAAGGCGGGGACGCTGAAAGCCCGCTGAAAACTGTCAGTTTCTGCCATCGGCGGTTGCGGTGGTACGGCATGCTGCGAACGCCGTAGGGGCCATCCGACCCTGTGGTGATTGTCGCCGCGCCTCGAGCGTGGCCGCAGTAGGAATAGCCCCCACTCCATGGAATCCGCTACCGCGCCAGTACAACCGGCGATGACGTCGGCAGCGGTGATGCTTGATTCTTCCACGAGAAGCTTTGACTCGGCGATCGTTGCGCACCAATTCGACGCTGTAAGACCAGGTTTGGCCGTGCATCCCGCATGACCGTCGGATTGGATGCTGCCGCGTAGCCGGCACGGTACGAGGCGGCCGCGGGGGTGGGGTTCCCATTTGATCGCCACTATTACCAACAGTCGACAGACCCGCAAAGACGAGGCTCACGCGGCCCGGAGGAGTTGCTGCCAATGTGGAGGAGGGCACCGTTGCCTCATGCTGCCAGATCGCACCCAAGTAGACACTGACACCGTCCGACCGCGGCTCTCACATGCGCGAGCGACACGCAAGCAGGCTGGACCTACCCCACCAGGCAGAAGACCGCGGACGGGAATTCCGGCGCCCTCCATGTCAGGCATTCGTCGTCGAACCCGACGGTTGGTGTACCTCGCTGTAGGCCTCCTCAGCTGGGCACAGCGAATGTTCAGTCGGTGGCGAGCACGGTGAACGCATCAGCCGATAGGGCTGACTGAACGGGAAGGACACCCACTCATGATGAAGTCCACGCAGCGTGTGCTCGCCGGAATCGGCGCTCTGATGGCCGCCGCGACGGTCGGCGGTGCGGGCATGGCGCCGGCATACGCCACCCCGCCGCCGCCGGCCCCGCCGCAGTGCGACGCTCGCGGGCCCGGCGACACCCCGGATCAGCCGGGCGTATCGGACACCGACAATGTCCAAGACGGCGACCAGGGTGGACCGGAGGTCCCCGACGGCCCCTGCTAGGCAAACTCATCGCTGCCCGGGCGATATCTCAGCAGAGCAGTCGTGGCACCCCATCCAGTCGAATTGCGAGGAAGAGCTCATGCCAGTCATCAGACCCCTACTGCTGGCGGTGGTCGGCGGCGTCGCGGTCGTCGCCGTGGCCGCGGGATGCGCCGGCGGTAATCCGTCCGCCGGTCCGGCCGCGCCATCGGCCGGCGCCGCAGCGTCGGTGACCGAATCCAACCCGCCTGGTGACATTCCGGACAATCAGGCCTTCGTGACTTTCACCGCCGCCGACGGGTCCTACTCGTTGAAACATCCCGAGGGCTGGGCGCGCACCGGTTCTGGAACCACAGTGACGTTCAGCGACAAATACAACAGCATCACCGTGGTTCCGCACGACGGCTTCTATCAACCCACCGAAGCGTATGCGCGCACCGTCGAAATTCCCGAGATTGCCTCCCGTGCAATGGGTTTCGCAGATGGAACGGTGACGACGGTGCAACGACCGGCGGGTTCAGTCATACAGGTCACCTATCAGGCCGATTCCGCGCCGAGCCCGGTCACCGGTAAATCGGTGCGCCAGGACGTCTCGCGCTACGAGTACGCCCGCAACGGGCGAGGGGTGGCGGTGACCCTGGCCGCGCCGGCCGGATCGGACACCGTGGACCCGTGGCGCACCGTCACCGACTCATTCACGTGGCTGCGATGAGCACACCGACCATGCCGGCCGTGGCGATGCCGGTGGTCCAGGCCGCCGCGCTGTACCGGTTCTTCAGAGCCGGGGAGGAGGAGACGCAGGCATTGCGCGGGGTGTCGCTGATCCTGCGCCCGGGCGAGCTGGTCGCCGTGGTCGGCCCGTCGGGCTCGGGCAAGTCCACATTGCTTGCCTGCTTGGCGGGCCTGGACGAACCCGACGGCGGCACAGTCTGGCTGAGCGGTCAGCGTCTCAGTCATCAGCCCGAACGATCGCGTTCCCGGCTGCGTTCCCGACATGTGGGCGTGCTGTACCAGGATCGGAATCTGTTGTTGCCGTTCACCGTCGAGCAGAATGTCGTGCTGGCGCAGCGGCTGTCCGGCGGATCCGGCCGAACACATGCCGCGGTGCTGCTGGCCTCCCTCGGTATTGCCGAGCGCGCCGACGCCTACCCCGAGGAGTTATCTGGTGGCGAGTTGGCCCGCGCCGGGCTGGCCGTCGCCCTGGCCAACGACCCCGAGGTTGTGCTGGCCGACGAACCCACCGGCGAATTGGACACCGCCACCGAATCCGACGTGCTGGCCATTCTGCAGGCACGGGCGAAGGCCGGGGCGGCGATTCTGATCGCCAGCCATAGCCCTGCCGTGGCCACCCGCGCTGACCGCGTGATCACGCTGGTCGACGGCCAGGTGCTGCCATGACCAGCCTCGGACGCACCACTATCGGCGTGACCTCAGAGCGTGGCGAGGATGCCGTGGTGCGCACCGAGCGGCTGACCCGCTGTTTCGGTACTGGCGCGGGCACGGTAGTGGCCGTCCGCGGTGTCACCGTATCCGTGACCTCGGGTGACCGCATCGCGCTGACCGGCCCGTCGGGATCGGGTAAGTCGACGCTGTTGCACCTGCTGGCCGGTCTGGTCACCCCCACCTCCGGCAGCGTGTGCTGGCCCGACGCGGACCCGGACGCGGCCCCTGTCGCGGCTGGACTGGTCTTCCAGGGCCGCAGCTTGGTGCCCAACCTCAATGTCACCGAGAACGTCCGCCTACCACTGCTGTTTGCCGGATGCCGCGAAGCAGACGCAACCAACCGCGCCCACGCGGCGTTGAGCCGGCTGGGGATCTGCGCCCTGGCTACCGCGATGCCTGACACCCTGTCCGGCGGTCAGGCTCAGCGCGTCGGCATTGCACGCGTCCTGGCCGCGGCGCCGCGGCTGATCCTGGCCGATGAACCCACCGGTCAACTCGACCACGCCGCCGCCGCCCTGGTGATCGACGTTCTGCTGGGTGCCGCCGATGATCTCGGCTCGGCACTGATCGTGTCCACCCACGACCCGGTAGTGGCCCGCCGATTGCCCATGGAATGGGCGATGCGCGACGGCCGGCTGCGCAGGACCAGCCTCGACGGGCAGCGGCGATGATCCGGGTGTGGTTGACCGGCCTGCTGCGCCGTCAACGCGCACGGCTGCTGGGCGCAGCCGTCGGCGTCGCGGTCGCCGTCGCGCTGATCGCCACCCTCGGATCGTTTCTGGCGACCTCGCAAGCCACGATGACCGAACGGGCGGTGCGCAGCGTCGCGGTGGACTGGCAAGTTCAACTCAACCCCGGCGCCGACACGATCGCCGCCTCCAGGCTGATCACCGCGGTCCCCGGTGTGGCCGCCGTCGCACCGGTCGGGTTCGCCCACACCAACGGGTTGTCGGCCATTGTCGGGGGCAGCTCCCAGACCACCGGCCCGGGCATGGTGCTGGGTATCCCAGCCACCTACCGACAGCTGTTCCCGCAGCAGTTCCGCACCCTCACCGGTGCGGACAGCGGGGTGTTGCTGGCCCAGCAGACCGCGGCCAACCTGCACGCCGCTCCCGGCGACATGATCAGCATAGGCCGCGACGGATTGCCTCCGGTCGCGGTGCGGGTCGCCGGAATAGTCGAACTGCCGCAGGCGAATTCGTTGTTTCAAACCGTCGGCGCCCCGCCCACCGCGCAACCAGCCGCACCGCCGGACAACGTTGTGTTGCTGCCAGAGCGGGAGTGGCACAACGTGTTCGACGCGATGGCCGTAAACCGCCCGGACCTGATCTCCACCCAAGTCCATTTGCGACGCGACCATCGCCTACCGCCCGATCCGGCCGTCGCCTACTCCGCGGTGCGCGGCGCGGCGCACAATCTGGAAGCCCGCAGCGCCGGCGCGGTGCTGGTCGGTGACAACCTGGGTGCCGCGTTAGACGCCGCCCGCGGGGACGCCGCCTACGCCCGAGTCCTGTTCTTGTTCCTGGGGCTGCCCGGCGCGGTTTTGGCCGCCCTGCTCACCTCCACCGTCACCGCAGCCGGCGCCGGCCGCCGCCGCGCCGAGCAGGCGCTGCTGCGGGTACGGGGGGCAACCGCACGCCAACTCCTCGTGTTGGCCACTGCCGAGGCGGCGATCATCGGCGCCGCCGGGGCGCTGGCTGGTGTGCTCGGCGCGGCGGTCGTCAACACGCTGGCGTTCGGATCACCCCGATTCGGGACGACGACCACCGCCGCGTTGGGCTGGCCGGCGGCCGCCGCTGCGACAGGGATGGCGGTGGCAGCCGCGACGGTGCTGCTGCCGGTGTGGCGCGAACTGCGCGGCCGCACCGTGGCCGACGCGCGACGGCGTCACGGTTCATCCAGCCTGCCGACCTGGGCGCGCCTCGGCGTCGACGGCCTCATCCTGGCCGGCGCTGTGCTGGTGTTCTACGCCACCACCGGCAGCGGGTATCAGCTGGTGTTGGCGCCGGAAGGAGTGCCCGCAATCTCGGTGTCCTACTGGGCATTCGCCGGGCCCGCGCTGTTGTGGATCGGTGCCGGGCTGCTGACCTGGCGACTGGCCGACCTGCTGCTCGGGCGCGGCCACCGCCTGATCGCCGTCGTGCTGCGACCGTTCACCGCCGAGCTTGCGGGCACTGTCGGGGCGGGTCTGTCCCGCGCGCGGCGCCCCTTGGTTCGCGGAATCGTCCTGCTCACCTTGGCGGTGGCGTTCGCCGCTTCCACCGCCACGTTCAACGCCACCTACCGCCAGCAGGCCGAAGTCGACGCGCAGCTGACCAACGGCGCCGACGTCACCGTCACCACCACCACGCCACTTCCCGCCGAGGTCACCGCGCGGTTCGCTGCCATTCCCGGCGTGCGCGCCGTCGAACCCATGGCCCACCGGTTCGCCTATATCGGTGCCGACCTGCAAGACCTCTACGCGGTACACCCGGCCTCGTTCACACGCGCCACGGCCCTGCAGAACGGCTACTTCCCGCAATCGGATGCGGCCACCCGGATGAGCGCCCTGACCCACGCCCCGGACTCGATCCTGCTGTCCGCCGAAACGGTGCACGACTTCCAACTCCAACCCGGCGACCCGGTCACGCTGCGCCTCGTCGACGCCTCCACCAAGCAGCCCCGCCCGATCTCCTTCCATTACGCCGGGGTGGTCACCGAGTTCCCCACTGCCCCCAAAGACAGCTTCCTGGTCGCCAACGCCGACTACCTCGCCACCCAGACCGGCGCCGCCACCCCCAACGTGTACCTGATCGACACGGGTGGCCGCGACACCGCGGCCGTTGCTGCCCGTGTCCGGGCGGTGGTGGGCGCCGGCGCGACCGTCACCGACATCGCCTCGGTACGCGCCCAGGTCGGATCCAGCCTGACCGCGGTGGACCTGAGCGGCCTGACCCGCATCGAACTGTCCTTCGCGCTGGTACTCGCCATCGGCGCGGGCGCGCTCGTGCTCGGCCTCGGGCTGGCCGATCGCCGCCGCAGCTATGCCTTGATGGTCGCGCTGGGCGCGCGAAGCCGCCACCTGCGCGCACTGGTGTTCAGTGAAACCAGCGTCCTGACCGCCGCCGGAATCCTCGCTGGCGGCGTCACCGGATCCGTTCTCTCACTGATGCTGGTCAAGGTGCTGCGTGGAGTATTCGACCCGCCACCGGACACCGTCGCGGTTCCGTGGCTTTACCTGAGTGCAACCGCTGCCGTGACCACAGGCGCACTGGGCGCAGTCGCTGCCGTCGCCGTCGTGCTGTTCACGCGGCGCCCCGCGCAGACGCTGATCCGCGACCAGTGAGCGACGCAGCCCAGCCCCTTCACGTCCGCGAGAGCGGATCCGTTGACCTGGCCGTTCAGCGGATCCTCAGCGGCCAACGGTGACGCTGGCACCCATGACGATTCCCGCCGTCCGCCACCGGTCCGCCGGCGCCGCGATACTCGCGGGGGTATTGCTCACGCTGTTCGCCGTGCTGAGTCTGCTGGCCCATCAGGTGCGGTCCGGCACCGGTTTCGACCATGCCGTTCTCGATGCGATGCTCACCCACCGCAACCCCATGTTGACGACGTGGACGCTGGCGATCACCACCGTTTTCAGTCCGGTGGGCACCGCAGTGCTCGCGGTGGTGGCGGCCAGTCTGGTCTGGCTTCGGCTCGGGTCGCTACGCCCGCCACTGGTGGTGCTGGCCACCGTGGCCGGCGCGGGGGCGGTCAGCACTCTGACCAAGATCGTCGTCGGCGCTCACCGCCCGCCCGCCGGCGTACAGCTGATCAGCGAGACCGACCACTCGTTCCCGTCGGGCCATGTCACCGCGACCGTGTCCCTGTTCGGTGTGCTGGCCGTCGTCGCGGGCCACCACTGGGGGCCTGCGACTCGTGCAGCGTGGGCTGCGGTGACCGCGGTGACCGCGGGTGCGGTGGGGTTCACCCGCTTGTATCTGGGAGTGCACTGGGCCATTGACGTCCTGGGCGGCTTGGTGCTCGGTGCGGCAGCGACGATGCTCGCGCATCTCGCGTACCGGCGGATGATGGAACCGCGCGGCGCGGGCGGATCGTCCTCGACGGAGGATGCCATCGCCACGGGCGTCTCCTGAGTAGCGTCAAAAAATGCGGCTTCGCTGCTCTCGCCGCGGCGGTCTCGCTGATGCCGATCGACCCCTGCTCCCGATGGGTGCGCTGCTGTTGGTTAGGGGTCTGCAATGGGTGCGCAAGGCGACCCTGCGCGATGGCGAGCTGAGCGCTGTTACGGGCGGGGCACCATTGACGGGCATCGTGGTCCCAGGTCAGTGCACCCTGGGCGTTTCGCGTCCTCGACGAACGGCGAACAATGAGATGACGACGTCGACGCCCCAGCGGGTGTCGCGACGATGGGCATCCCACCCGGACCGAGCCCGACTGTGAGGAGACAGCGCCCGATGCATTCGACTGCCACCGCGCGACCGCACCAGACCCGGGCGATGAGTCGGCTCTCCCGGCGCTCGGTGCGGACCCGCTCCACTGCGGCAGCTGCGGTGGTGGTGACAATCGGGATCGTTGTCGCGTCGGCCGTGATGCTGACGGTCCTCTACTACACGTTGCAGGGATCGGCGCAAACCGCGGCGCAAGCCCGAGCCGCAGAACTTGTCGAGCAGTTGCGCACCGACCGGGCGACCGAACTCGACCCTGGAGTCTTGAGCACCGACGGGCAGATCGGCGTCATCCAGATCCTCGATGAACGGGGGACGGTGCGGCTGGCATCCGCCGGGGCACCCAAGGCGCCGCTGGTAGAGATGATGGTGCCGGCCGGGCAGACCGTGAACGTCGGGCGCGTCCAGTTGCCCGTCGAGCGTGGCGACTACTGGGTGACTGCGCGCGGTGCAGTGACTCCGGCAGGACCAGTCACCGTGCTGGTCGGCGGAAACCGCGAACCCGTCGAATCGATCGTGGCCACCGTCGCGCTGCTGCTGGCGGTCAGCGGTCCCCTCGTCGTGGCACTGGTGGCCTGGGCCACGTATCTGCTGGTAGGACGGGCGCTGGACCCGGTGGAACGCATCCGCGCCCGGGTCGACGCCATCTCCACCGCGCAGCTCGACGACCGCATCCCGGTTCCCCCCACCGGCGACGAGATCGCCCACCTCGCGCAGACCATGAACCGGATGCTGGGCCGGCTCCAAGCCGGGCACGCCGCTCAGCGCCAGTTCATCTCCGACGTCTCCCACGAACTTCGCAGCCCGCTCGCGGCGATCAGCACCGCGCTGGAGTTGGCCCACAACCGCCCCGACATGCTGGACACGGAGTTGCTGGAGGAGTCTCTCATCCCCGAGGCCGCGCGTATGCGCGTCCTGGTCGACGACCTGCTGCTGCTGGCACGCGCTGATGAGCACCAATTACAGGCGGGCACTGAGAATGTCGACCTCGACGACATCCTCGCCGCAGAAACCGCACGCCTACACGGCAATCCCCGATTGAGCGTGATAACACGAATCACCGCGGCCCGCGTCACCGGGGACCGCGGACAGATTGCTCGTATGGTGCGCAACCTCGTTGACAACGCCGCCCGACACGCTCACAACATCGTCGAACTTGCCTGTGAACGCGTCGACGGCAACGCCGTCATCCACATCGGCGACGACGGACCGGGAATCCCTGCCAATCAACGGGAGCGGGTGTTCGAACGGTTTGTGCGCCTGGATGCTGCTCGCACCCGCGACGCCGGCGGCAGCGGACTCGGGTTGGCCATCGTCGCCGAGATCGTTGCAGCCCACCACGGCGCGATCAGCATCGGTGAACGAGTCGGCGGCGGTGCGTGCATCACCGTAACTCTGGCCGCCGACACCGACAGTTATGTTGCCGCCGGAGACATCCGGTAGCCCACGCCGCGCACAGTGTGAATCGTCTGCGTACCGAACGGTACATCGACCTTTCGACGCAGATAACCGACGTAGACCTCGACAATGTTGTCGTCGCCCTCGTAGTTCACATCCCACACCGACTGCAGGATCTCCTGCTTGGTCACCACCGTGCCCGCGTGGCGCATCAAGAACTCCAGCACCCCGTACTCGCGCCCCGTCAACTGCACCTCGACCCCGGCGCGGGTCACCTGGTGACGGGCCGGATCCAACTCCAGATCATCGATCCGCAGCATCGGCGGACGCGCCGGCGCGCCGCGGCGCAAAAGTGCCCGCAACCGGGCAATCAGCACCACGAACGAGAACGGTTTGATCAAGTAGTCATCGGCACCCAGATCGAACGCATCGGCCAAGTCGTACTCGCCGTCCTTGGCCGACAACATCAACACCGGAGTCCACACCTGGGCCTTGCGCAAGTCGCGGACGATCTCATAACCGCTCATTGACGGCAACATGATGTCGAGCACTAGGACATCGAAACCACCGCCGATCGCCTCGTCGAACCCGACACGCCCGTCACTGGTCACCTCCACCACGAAACCTTCCGCCACCAAGCCGCGGCGGATCAGTTCGGCGAGTCGCGGTTCATCCTCGACGAGCAGAATGCGCATAACACCCTCCACCTGGTCCTCGGACCGTTCGTCCAGTACATCAGACCGCGCTCCCGACGGGCCGCGTCTCGCCGTGCCAACGCCCACAACACCCAGCGCATCCCACGTCCGGCAGCCTGGCGCCGACCAGGCGGACAGCGGGGCCTCACGTGGTTGTGGCCGGCGTGGGTTCGCGCTCAACACACCAGGTCTACGATGATCGTTGCGTCCAGCTGCATCGAATACTGAACGCCGTGAACCTCCTTGCCCTTCCCCAGGGAATCGACCCACCGACGCTGCGCCGAGGTCACACACGGTCGGGAGTCCCTACCCGACGTTCGGGCCACGATGCCTTCGCAGCCTTGGGGCTCGAGCTGGTGGATGACCCGTCCGTGCAGTGAGACTCGCCGGGTGGCGCGATCGCCCGAGCTGCCAGATTGTGCACGCTGATGGCGATGGCGACCCAGTGCTTCATGAGTTCTCTCGTTTTCTCGTCATCGAGCAGGTGCCATGAGAGTGCGCCGACGGCGCTGAGACGATGCTGAGCCGGAATGAACGCAGACTTAGCCTCACTCAGCCGGTTCTCAGCAGTCGCCACTAACGCTGTGCGAGGTGAGCGCACAAGCGAAAGAACCGCGACCGCAGCAAGACTCAGAGGAAGAGTCGAGACCCACGCCGAGGACCGACCTGCCCGCACACCCATCCCCAGACTCCGGGCGCTGGGTAATGCGCAAGCTCCCTCACATCACCGTGCTGTTCTGGTCAATGAAAATCGCCGCCACTACCCTGGGCGAGACGGGCGGCGACCTGCTGGCGCAGACCCTGCGCACCGGGTACCTCGTAAGCACCGTTGTGTTCCTGGCAGCCCTCCTCATCGCGGCGGTCTGCCAGCTCAGAGCCGGGCGCTTCCACCCGGCCATCTTCTGGATCGTGATCGCGCTGTCGTCGACTGCCGGCACCACCCTGTCGGATCTGATGAACCGCACTGGCGGCATCGGCTACCCCGGTGGGGCAGCCATACTCAGCACCGGACTGATCATTGTCTTCGTCATCTGGTGGCGCAGCGGACAAACCCTTGACGTCGAGAACGTCGCGTCCTTGCGCGGAGAGGTGCTTTTCTGGGTCGCCATCCTGTTCTCCAACAGCCTGGGCACCTCCAGTGGCGACTTCCTCGCCGACAGCCTCGGACTCGGCTTCCGCGACAGCGCGACGCTTCTCGCCGCCATCATGCTGGTGTTGCTGGCAGCCCACCGGTTCACCAGCGCCAACGCCACGGTTCTGTTCTGGATCGCCTTCGTGCTCACGCGGCCACTCGGCGCCACCATCGGCGACTTCTTGAGCAAGCCCCGCGATCACGGGGGCCTTCAATGGGGCACCGTGTGGACGTCAGCGGCTCTGCTGGCGACGCTGATTGGATTGATCGCCTACCAGATCGTCGATCTGCGGCGCCATCACCTCAGCCTGCTGCCCCTGCCCGTGAACCGACGCACCGGTGCCCCTCAGGAACCGAACGGCGACCTCGTGACCATCGGACATCGATGAGCAAGAAGCGGGCAGGTCGAATGGGGCTGCACGCAACGTCCATCCGTGTGTCCATCATCTGGTGGGCCGCCTCTTGGTCGAGGACGTTAGAGGGATGAAATCTCCGTGGCGCTTGCAATCAACCGGCTCCATGCGCCTTCGCCGAGACGCCCAGAACCGCACCCATTGTTGGGGACCTCCCGTTTACAGATTCGCGGACTGATCCCTCCGCGCGCGTCCAACGAGGTTCGGCTGTGATTGGCAATACGTGCGTTCCGCGCTTGGATGCAGTCGGAAGCTTGATCAGGCCGCCGCCCGGCAGTGTTGATATGTGTTGGCGGTCGAGTCCACTTCGCCCGTTCCTACCACCGCCGCGGATCCGATACTTGGGAACAGATTTGGGGACAAGACTCTGCGAAACTCCCCGGAATCGGTGGGATCCGGTGTATCCCCTCGGATACTGCAAGTCGGCTGACCTGCGCGAATGTGACGCAGAGCACACGCGAAAACGCAAGATTCGTGTCTCATAACCCAGAGGTCGCAGGTTCGAATCCTGTCCCCGCTACTAAATGAATCGGCCCCCGGAGGACACTCCGGGGGCCGTTTTCATGCTGTTCGCCAGCATGCCCCACAGGATCCGGTGGATCCTTGTATGGCGAGCCTTGCCCGGCACGCTCGTCGGCCGGCAGGGAATGGCGGGCGTCGTAGACTTGCCGGCGATGATCGTCTCGAGACGCAGATCGTCGTTTGTTGGTGCACGCCCGCAACGCCACAACCGACTGCACGGTCGACGACCGACCAAAGCCCCGATATGACCCTGTCTCCTCCGCCACGTACCGAGGTCTACCTGGTGGAGAACCGCTTCACCCCGTTTTCAACGAGAGCCGCGCTCGAACTCAGCGAGGACAGTTTGCGCTGCACGGTCAAGGAGTACTCGAAGTGGGTCGAGAAGGCCTTGGGAGTTTCAGATCTCAACTCTCGGCTTCGAGCAGGCGAACCGGTTGTGGCGTTCGATTTCCGGCGTGATCAGCTGAAGATCAAGTGGCTCTGGCGATTTCTGAGGGCGGGGTTTTCCGTCAGTGATGGCGGCTCGAGCCGTTGGCTGGTGTCCCTCGTCTATCCCACTGGACTCCTGGCCTTGGTGGAAGTGGTCGATGGCTGGGACGTCCACAACGAATGGCGGCGGGCTCTGGCTCCGACCTGACCCGCGGGTCTCACCGGCGTCGATGGTCCGGCAGAAAGATGTGCGCGATGTAGACCACTTCTCCCGGAAACCAAGAGATTCGGCTCTCGCTGAACGCCACACAGTGCACCGGACGCGCCTACGCTCAGAGCCATGACCGACCATGACAAAGTTGCGGCACGCCGCGAGATCGCCGACGCGTTGTTGACCGCGCTCGACCGCCGTCACGAACTCCTGGACGCCATCGTCGAAGCCGAAGATCGTCCGGCCGCGGTAGCCGCGATATCGCAGCTTCTCGGGGCATCGCAACGCGCGGGCGAAGCCGTCATCGGCATGTCCTTCGAACAGCTCACTCGAGAATCACGACGCAAGATCAAGGCCGAACTCGACGATCTGAACAGTCAGCTGACGTTCACCCTCAACGAGCGCCCGGCCTCGTCGGGCGACACGCTGCAGTTGAGACTCTTCGCGTCGCATGTCGACCGCGACATCTTCGCCGCACGCACCGCAGACGTCGGCGCCGCCGGCGACGGTTCCGGTGAGCCGGCCGGAGACCTCGACAACGAGATCGGCTCGGCACAGGGTCGTGTCAGCGCCGAGGAGGCGGCCTGGTTCGTGGTCCTCGAGGGCGACGACAAGGTCGGCATGGTTTTCGGCGAACTGTCCGGCGGCGAAGTCAACGTTCGTGTCTGGATCCATCCGGAGAAACGGGGGCGTGGGTACGGCACCGCGGCGCTGCGCAAGTCACGCTCCGAGATGGCGTCGTACTTCCCCGCCGTGCCGATGGTGGTGCGCGCACCCGGTGCCGGCGCCTGACGGGTGTCTCAACCGGCCGGGACCGCCGGGTGCAGACGACGCAGGACGGTCGCCAAGCCGACCAGTGATACCGCGTTGGCCGCCACGATCACCGCGATGGCCAAGTGGGGGGAGACGTCGTACGCGGCGCCGAGAAGCGCGCCCGCGATGAGCAGCGCCAGCCCTCGCAGCAGTGCCAGCCAGCCGAACGCGATCGCCCGGGTTTCGGCCGGGACCAGCTCGGTGACAACGGCTTTGACCGTCGAGTCGAGCACACCGTTGACGATTCCCCAGACTGCGACACCGATCCACACCAGGGCCGGATTGTCGGTGAAGGCGACCGCAGAGCATGCGGCCGCCACGGGCACTGCCAGCAGGGTGAGGGGTCCGCGCCTGTCGTAGATGCGGCCCATCACCAACCCGGCCGCGCCGTCGACCGCCATCGCGACCGCGAACAGGATGGGCACCTGTGCGTCCGTGAGAAGTCCGGTGCGTTGGGCGTGATAGGCCAGCAGGGGAAAGGCGGCGACGCCGCAGGACAGCACGCCGATGGTGATCACGTAGTGCCAGAAGCGGGCAGGGAGCCCTCGCGCGATCCCGCCGCGTCGCGCCGTGGCGGCCGCGGGAGATGGAGACGAAGCCGCGGAGTCCGACTCGTAGCTGCGCGGGTCCGGGACGCGGAATCGTAGCCAGCCGAGCAGGATCAGCACCAGCACGCCGGGGATGATGAGCACGCCGAACGCGAGCCGGTAGTCGCCGGCGTGCGCACTGAGGACCGCTGCCAGCAGCAGGGGGCCGGCGATGGCGCCGGTCTGGTCGAGTGCCTGGTGGACGCCGAAAGCGCTGCCGCGCCCGGTGTTCGTGGACGCGTGCGAGAGCAGCGTGTCTTTGGCGGGTGAGCGCACCGCCTTGCCGAGTCGCTCGGTGCCGTAGAGCAGCAGAGCAGGCACCAGGGCGCCGCTGACACCGATCAACGGCACGCTCAGCACGGTCAGGGCGTAGCCGGTGATGGTCCACGCCCAGTAGTGCTGGGTGCGGGCAATGGCATAACCGGAGACGACGCGTAACGCGTACCCGATGAATTCGCCTGCGCCGGCGACCAATCCGACGAGTGCGGCCGACGCTCCGAGCGTCGCGAGGTAGGGCCCGATGATGCTGCGCGCGCCTTCGTACACCATGTCGGCGAGCAGACTCACCATGCCGAAGAGCAGAACGAAATGCCACGGTGTGAGTCCCCGGGCGGACGTCGGGCCCGGCGCGGCCGCTGCCGGGCCTTCCGGTGCGGCGTTCATCGGACTTTCCTCACGTCCGAGATTCCTCGGCAATCGACGGTGCGCCCGGGCTGAGCACTATGCGCAGTGGACTGCGGTCGGCACGTGTGAGCAACCACCGCAACAGCGGTCGAACCAGCAGGTACCCGGCCAGACTGATCGCAGCCCCGAGTAGCAGTCCGGCAACGACGTCCTGGGGGTAGTGCGCGCCGACGTAGACGCGCGACGCTGCCATCGCCACTGCGGCGATGGCGCTGAGTACGCCCAACTGCCGGTGGACCAGCCAGAGCGCGGCGGTGATCGCGCCTGCCATGACGGCGTGATCGCTGGGGAATCCCGCGTCGCTGCTGCAGTGCAGCACCACGATGTCGTGAAGTGCTCGGCACGGTCGCGTTTCGTCGACAGCAGACGCGATGGGCTGGTTGATGGCGAGTGCGCAGAGCATGCCCAGCGGTGCCCACGCCGCGGCGACCATGCGACCGCGGTCGTCGTCCTGACGCGCTGTCCACCATCCCCACAGCAGGAGACCCGCGAAGAGGAGGACGCCGTAGCCGGCATATCCGGACACGACGGGATGCAGCCACGGTGTGTCCCGTGCGAAGTCGTTGACGGCGTAGAAGATTCGCGTGTCGAGATTCATGGCGCCACTTCACATCTGGTGCAGGGCCGCGAAGACCCGTTCGGTGTAATCGGCGAGGCGATCGGCGCACGCCTTGAGCCGTTGTTCGGCCTCGACGGCGGACGGGGCGACGAACACGTCGCGAACCATGATGTCGCGGTGCCATCGCCGCAACCGATCCAGGCTCTGCTCTTCTTCCTCGAGTTCGGCGACGGTGAACTTGGCCGAGGCGATCTCCTTGTCGATCTCCGCGTCGAACTTCGCGCAGTCGGCGAGGAACTCGTTCCACTCTTCGCTGCGTTCGGCGGTGAACAGGGACTCCAGGCGCGCGCCGTCCGACTCGTGACGTCCCGCGGCGTCGAGGACCATCACCTCGCCCTCCCCGCGCTCAGCCAACTCGATGACCCGCGCCACACCGTCGGCGAACACCGGGACATTCGGCACCGTCCACACTCCCTGGCCGACCTGGAGTGCGCCGACCCGGCGCAGCTCCCGCCATACGGCGACCCGGTGCCGAGACGGCTCGGCCGGCACTTTCACGATGAGCACCAACCAGCGCGTCGTCGATTCGTCGTTCGCCATCGGTTGAATGTAACACCGGTTACATAGTCATACGTAGCGAGCGAAGGTCGGCGAGTGCGAAGTCATGCTTGACCTATACCCCCTGGGGGTATATGGTCAGC
Organism: Mycolicibacterium chlorophenolicum; assembly: GCF_001044235.1. GTDB lineage: Bacteria > Actinomycetota > Actinomycetes > Mycobacteriales > Mycobacteriaceae > Mycobacterium > Mycobacterium chlorophenolicum. The sequence goes on from NZ_JYNL01000064.1 coordinate 913,639, forward strand.
TCTGACAAGGAGAGCGCGTCATGACACACCCACACGATCACCACGGCCCCGCCGTAGCGACACCTCCCGCCGATGAACACGCCGGCCACGACACACACGGTGGACACGCCGGCCACGGCGGCCATGCGGGCCACGGCGATCATGTCGCTCAATTCCGAAAGTTGTTCTGGATCAACGTGGTCATCGCTATCCCTGTGGTCGTCTTCTCGACCATGTTCGCGATGCTGCTGGGTTATCAGGTCCCCGAGTTCCCTGGTGCCCGCTGGGTGGCGCCGCTGTTGGGCACCGTCATGTACGTCGTCGGCGGGCGCCCCTTCCTCACCGGGGCAGTCAGCGAGATACGTTCTCGCAAGCCGGGAATGATGCTCCTGATCGGGCTGGCGATCACCGTCGCGTTTCTGGCGTCCTGGGGCGCCAGCCTCGGCCTGCTCCATCACGAGCTGGAGTTCTGGTGGGAACTCGCGCTGCTGATCGTCATCATGCTGCTCGGGCACTGGGTCGAGATGCGCTCCCTGGCGCAGACGACGTCCGCGCTGGACTCGCTGGCCGCGCTGCTTCCCGACGAAGCAGAGAAGATCGAGGGCGACCACACGGTCACTGTGTCGCCGGCCGATCTGCGCCTCGGCGACGTCGTGATCGTCCGCCCCGGGGGCAGCGTCCCCGCCGACGGCAGGATCGTCGACGGCCGCGCCGCCATGGACGAATCGATGGTGACCGGCGAATCCCGCCCGGTCGCCCGCGCCGTCGGGGACGCCGTCACGGCGGGAACCGTGGCCACCGATTCGGGGTTGCGGATCGAGGTGACCGCGATCGGTGACGACACCACCCTGGCCGGCATCCAACGCTTGGTCGCCGAAGCGCAGAACTCCTCGTCACGCGCTCAACGCCTCGCAGACCGGGCTGCCGGCTGGCTGTTCTGGTTCGCGCTGATCACCGCGGCCGTCACCGCCGCGGTGTGGACGACGGTCGGGGATCCGGACAGTGCCGTGGTGCGGGCGATCACCGTGCTCGTCATCGCGTGCCCCCACGCGCTCGGTCTGGCGATTCCGCTGGTGGTTTCCATCGCCACCGAACGCGCGGCCCGGGGCGGCGTTCTGATCAAAGACCGGCTCGCCCTCGAGAGCATGCGCACCGTGAATGCCGTGCTGTTCGACAAGACCGGCACTTTGACCAAGGGCGAGCCGACGGTCACCGCGATCGACACCGTCGGCGACCTTTCCGGGGACGCCGTCCTCGCACTGGCCGCGGCAGCAGAAGCCGACAGCGAGCACCCTCTGGCGCGGGCCATCGTGCACGCTGCACAGGAACGCGGAATCCCCGTGGCGCGCGCGAGCGGGTTCACGTCGTCGCCGGCGGTCGGTGTCCGCGCGGTCGTCGACGGCCGCGAGATCCGGGTGGGCGGTCCGCGCCTGCTCGAGGAGGTCGGTGCCCGGGAAGTCGACGCCGCCACCGGGTGGCGCGACGAGGGCGCGATCATCCTCCACGTCGTCCGCGACGGCGCCGTGGTGGGCGGTCTGCGCCTGGCCGACGAGATCCGCCACGAATCCCGCGAAGCCGTCGATGCCTTGCACGAACTCGGCATCGAGGTGGTCATGATCACCGGTGACGCTGAAGCTGTCGCCGGCGCGGTGGCCCGCGAACTCGGCATCGACCGTGTCTTCGCCGGGGTGCGCCCGGACGACAAGGCGGCGAAAGTGGCTGCGCTGCAACAGGAAGGCAAGAAAGTCGCGATGGTCGGTGACGGCGTCAACGACGCGCCGGCACTGGCTCAGGCTGACGTCGGTATCGCGATCGGTGCCGGAACCGACGTCGCGATCGCCTCGGCGGGTGTCATCTTGGCGAGTTCCGATCCGCGCTCGGTGCTGTCGGTGATCGAGCTGTCGCGCGCCACCTATCGCAAGATGAAGCAGAACCTCTGGTGGGGAGCGGGATACAACCTGATCTCGGTGCCGCTGGCCGCCGGTGTGCTGGCCCCGATCGGCTTCGTCCTGCCGATGTCGGTCGGTGCGATTCTGATGTCACTGTCGACGGTGGTCGTCGCGCTCAACGCGCAGCTGCTGCGTCGGCTGGATCTGAGTCCGGAGGCCAGCACACGGGCCATCCTGCGCCGCTGACGTCAGCCGTGGTCGTGATCATCGTGGCCGTCGTGCGACGGCTGCGGCGGAGCGGCGGGGACAGCGACAGGTTCGGGTGAATCAACGACGCCCGCGGATTCCGCACTCGGCGGCTCGGGAGGGTGAGCGTGCTGCGCGTCGGCGTGCCCGCCGCTCGGCCCGTGATGACCCGACTCTGCCATCGAGGGCGCATGGTGGCCGTGCCGTAACCCCGAGACGACGCCGACCGTGGAAGCCAGCGTGACGACCGCGAAGGCGCCGAGAAGAATCAGCGCGTTCGCGTACCCGGGGATCAGCTCTCCCTGGTGGCGGCGGTACCACGCCCAGCCGGCGCCCATCACGACATAGATCTCCAACACCGCCGCACACAGGTCCGCAGCCTGGACCACTTCGGCCACCCCGGCATGTGGCCCGAACGGTGCTCCCTCGGTCCTGGTCAGCGCCCATAGCGCCACCACTCCGAGGTTGACCATGATCCCGGCGACCAGAACCGGTGTCGTCGCGCGGGTGATCACCGCGTATGCCCAGACCAGTTGGAAGAGTGCCACCGCGACGAAGAACAACCCAGCCGGAATCCATTCCTGCCAGTGCGTCGGGACGACGGCACAGTGAATGACCGCTGCACCCAGTGAAGCAAGCGCGGCGAGGCGGACGGCAAGCCCGCTGTCGGTCTTCGTCGCTGCCGTGGCTCTCACGGGTCCGATGGTGTCAGCTCTCTCCCGAACAACGGACTGTCCGACACCAGATCTCGTCCTGACCGAGATCGCTTCGTCATGCGCCGGCGCGAGCTGTTCAAGGGACCATCGGCTCTACCAGGGGATGCCTGTCGAGCGCACTCTGACAGGAGGCCATGACGTGTGCCGGACTTCGCGGCCGGAAAGGACTGTCGCGATGATGTACGGAGACGGATGGATGTGGGGGAGTGGCATGGGCTGGGGCGGCTGGGCTCTGATGTCCATCATGATGGTGTTGGTGTGGGCGCTGGTGATCGCCGGCATCGTGCTCGCAGTCCGGTACCTCGGTGGCCCTCGCCAGAGCGTCGGGCGATCCCATGGCTCTCCGCAGACGTCTGCGGAGGATCTCCTCGCAGAACGGTTCGCCAGGGGTGACATCGACGAGGAGGAGTACCGGCGCCGGGCGAGTCTGCTGCGCGAGCACCGTTGACCATTCTGACCTCTAGCGCATCGAGATGGTCGCCGTCAGTACGAGGCCGAAGACGATGGCGGGCGGTGCCATCCCGGCGATGAACCGAAATCCGAACCGCCGGCCGCCGGCCACGAAGGCCAGGATCGCCTTGACGAGCAGGTTCGATCCGAGCGCGGCCCCGATCGCGATGAGCGCGGTATCGGCGGTGACGTCGCCCCGGGCGGCGAGACTGGCCGCGGCGACCGCTCCGGCGTGGGCATCGGCGAGGCCCGCGGCGAACGCAGCAAGGATCGTGCCCTGGGGCCCGAGGACATCGCCTCCCCAACGGCCCAGGAGCAGTGCGAACGTCAGGACCGCGGCCAGGATGAGCGCAGGCCGCAGAGCGAACGGGCGGCCGGCGGGCACGCTGATCTCGTCGCTGCCGTCCGCGGTCCCGTCCCCCTGATCACGACCGGCCCCCCAGTAGAAGAACGCGGCGACACCGATGAGCACAACCGCTGCGGCCACCACCGGTAACCACAGTCGGCGCAGGACGTCGATGTCGATGAGGCCGATCACGATGAGCAGTTGGACGAGGGTGGCCAGGCTGGCCAAGAGCGCACTGGCCAACGGCGCCCGCATGCTGCCGGTGGTCCTGCCGAGCCGGCCCATCGACGCGGTGGTCGCGGTGGCCGAGATGAACCCGCCGGCCAGGCCCGTGATCAGCAGACCGCGCTCGGGACCGAGTGCGCGGACACCGATGTAGCCGAGCCAGCCGATACCGGTGAGCAGAACAACGAGAAGCCATAGTTTCGCCGGGTTCAGCACACCGTAGGGTCCGAGCGCCCGATCCGGAAGCAACGGCAGGATCACGAATGCCACCGCCAGGAACTTGATCGCGTCCTCCAACTCGACCTCGCTGACGATGTCGCGTGCGAACCGATGGATTCGCGTCTTCGACACGAGCAGACCCGCCACGATCACCGCGAGCGCCACAGACAGAGCGGGGCGGCTGTAGGCGAGTGCGCCGAGCACGTAGGCCGTCAGGGCCGCGAGCGCTGTGGTCGTTCCCGGATCGTCGCCGCTGGCGCGGAGATACGCGACGGTCATCAACGCGCTGACGCCGGCCAGCCCGATCGTCACGGCCCAGGGATCGATACTGGCCGCTACCGCACCGACCAACGCGAGCAGCGCGAACGAACGCGACCCGGCGGGAAGCTTGCGACTGTGGCTGCGTTCGCGTTCCAGGCCGAGGAGCAACCCGACAGCCAGCGCCACCAGGAACGGCTGAATCTCCTGCCAGGCCATCAACGCTCCTTGTCAACGCAGGGCACGTGCGATCCGACCGGTGGCCCACAGCCCGTACAGTGCCGCGCGCGGGGAGACGAGCCCCGAGACCGGCGCGAGGACCACATGGCGGAGGCCGGCCTCGCCGAAAGTTCGGAGTTTGGCGACGATCTGTTCCCGGCTGCCCCAGAGCAAGGGACCCTCGGTGACCACCGCCGCAGGCACAGCGGCGATGGCCTCGTCCATGGTCGCGCGGTCGTAGTCTCCCGGGATGAAATCGACCAGGGGATTGAAGTCGGCGCCGAACGGATGCACAGCGCCGGCGTGCTCCCACACCGCAGCGGGCGCCATGAGTGCCAGCGCCCGAACGACTTTCGTCTCGAGCATGGCTCGCGCTTCGCGCTCGGTGGCCGCGACCACCATGAACCGGTGCAGCGCCGGGGTGATCGAACCCGGGTCGCGCCCGGCATCGACGGCAGCAGCCCGCACCGCCGCCAGCTTGTCGGCGTACTCCGCCGGCGACGCCACCGTGGTCGGATACCATCCGTCTCCGTAGCGTCCGGTCAGCGCGAGCATCCGGGGTCCGTGGCCGGCGACCCATATCTCGGGGGTCCGGCCGGGAGCGGCCTCGAGATCCATCGGAGCATTGTCGAGTCGAAAATGGTGACCAGTGAACGTGATCGGTTCCCGACTCGTCAGACACAGCCGGATGATCTGAAGCGCCTCGTCCAGTCGGGTGACCGGCTCGGAGGAGTCGAGGCCGTAGGGGTCGAGGTTCATGCGTTCGCCCGCGCCGATCCCGAGAATCGGTGCCCGCCTCGTCAGATGAGACAGGGTCATCATGGCTTGGGCGATCAGAACAGGGTGGCGCCTGATCGCCTCGGTCACTCCGACCCCGAGACGCATGTGCCCGACCCGGGAGGCGAGGTGGCCGGACAGCACCTGAAAGTCGAAGAATTCGTGCGGCGTGGGCCGTCGCGCCGCCAACCAGGTCAGCTCGGGGGTCCACATACTGCTGGGAAAGACGTTCTGGAAGTGATCGATGACCATCACCGAATCCAGCTTCATCACACGCGCCGCGACGAGGAAGGCCCGCAGGGCACTCAGCGGTGGCTGCGTCCCGATCTGTAACCCCACCGCAATACCGGACCCTGACCTCATGGTTGTCACCGCGTTCCATCCGCGGCGATGGACGGTGTGGGTTGCTGGGCCGCCGCGATCTTGTAGATCTCGAACCAGGCGACCGCGACGGTTCCGGCGCCGACCGCGATGCACCATTCGCTCGGCGTGAGCGCGCCGAAGTTGAACAGGGACCGCAGCGCCGGGATCGTCAGCGTCGCGACCAGCAGCAGCGTGGCCCCGCCGAGAATCCACTTGAGCGTCGGGTTGCGACGTTGACGGAACGTCTGCCACACCGATAACCGCCAGGATCGATTCACCAGGATCAGCGCCAGATTTCCGACGACGAGCGCGGCGAAGGTCGCCGAGCGCGTCACCGAGTCGGGCCTGTCGGTGAGCACGGCCCACACGTACACCGCTGCGGTACCGACGAGAAGCGAAAGCCCCTGCAGTGCAGCGATTCCGAGAACTCTGGCGCTGAACATCGGGGCCGTCGGGTCACGTGGCGGTGCGTCCATGATCGTCGGATCGATCTGCTCGGCCTCGAAGACCACCGAACAGGCGGGATCGATGATCAGTTCGAGAAAGGCGATCTGGACCGGCAGCAGGACCAGTGGCCAATCCGTGACGAACAGCGGGATCAGCGACATACCGACGATCGGAAGGTGCACGGCGATCACGTAGGCCATCGCTTTGCGAAGGTTGTCGAAGATCCCGCGCCCTTGGCGCACTCCGCCCACGATCGAGCTGAAGTCGTCATCGGTGATCACCAACGCGGCCGATTCGCGAGCCACATCGGTGCCGTGCGCACCCATGGCGATGCCGATGTCGGCCGCCCGCAGCGCAGGAGCGTCGTTGACCCCGTCTCCGGTCATCCCGACCACCTCGCCGTTGGACTGCAGCGCCCGCACCAGTTGAAGTTTCTGCTCGGGCACCATCCGCGCGAACACACTGACCGAACGAACGCGGTCGGCCAATTCCTGCTCGGAGAGCTTTTCCAGTTCACGTCCGGTGATACAGCCGGCGGTGTGGTCGAGACCGATGTCGCGCGCGATCGCCAGCGCCGTGCCCGGATAGTCTCCGGTGATCATGATCGTCCGGATCCTCGCCCGGCGACACTCCGCAACGGCGTCGGCGACGCCCGGTCTGATCGGGTCCTGCAGCCCGACCAGGCCCAGCAGCTCGAAGTCGAAGTCGTGGGGTCCGGCGGGTAGCGTTCTCGCGCTGTCGAACTGCGCGCGCGCCACCGCCAGTACCCGATAACCGTCGGCGGTTGCCACCTCGACCTGGTCGGTCAGCGCGGTGAGCCGTTGAGGGTCGAGATGACACAGGTCTGCGATGGCTTCGGGGGCGCCCTTGGCGGCGATGACGTAGTGGCCGCCGTCGGGGGAGCGCCACACGTGCGACAGGGCCAACAACCTGTCCGACAGGGGGTATTCACGGACGAGTTGCCAGTTCTCGTGCAGATGTGATGTGCCCGAGAGATAGGTGTCGCCCAGCTCCCTGAATGCCTTGTCCATCGGGTCGAACGGATCGACCGGTGAAGCGAGCACCGACATCTCCGCGATGGTGTGGAACTTCTCGGGCAACGGTGCCGAGTCACACGTGTGGGTCTGACCGTCGACGATCAAGGTGCGAACCGTCATCCTGTTCAAGGTCAGCGTTCCGGTCTTGTCCACGCACAGCACCGTGGCCGATCCCAGTGTCTCGATGACCGGAGGGCGGCGGGTGAGCACATTCATCTTCGACATGCGCCAGGCGCCGACAGCCATGAAGACCGTCAGCACCACCGGAAACTCTTCGGGCAGCAAGGCCATCGCGGTCGCGATACCGGCGAGCGTCCCGGCGAGCCAATTGCCACGAGTCAGCCCGTAGATGATGACGACGGCTACCGCCGCGGCGATCCCGAGTGCGGCGAGAATGCCGACCAGCCGGTCGATTTCGCGCTGCAGTGCGGTCCGCTCGGGTTCGATGGTCCTGAGCGCCGCACCGATCCTTCCCAGTTCGGTGCCGGCACCGGTGCCCTTGGCGACCGCCACGCCGTGGCCCTTGACGACCAGCGTGCCCGAGAACACCCAGGGCGTCGCATCGCCGCCCGGTCGGCCCATCGCAGCACCCCGTTCGGAACGCTCGACGGCGACCTTCCGCACCGGCACCGACTCCCCGGTGAGCGCCGACTCGTCGACGGAGAAGCTCGCGCAGTCCACCAGGACGGCGTCGGCCGGTACCCGGTCGCCTTCGGCCAACATGAGCAGATCGCCGCGTACCACGTCTTTACCGGCGACGCGCTTCTGCATTCCGTCGCGCACGACCAGCGCCCGTGGTGACGACAGATCACGCAGCGCCGCCAGCGCCTTTCCCGTCTTGTGCTCCTGGTAGATCGAGATGGCGACGACCACGACGACGAATGCCATCAACAACGCACCGTCCAGTGGCTCCGCCAGCAGGAAGTTGACCCCGCCGGCGGCGAGGAGCAGCAACAGCATCGGCTGGCGCACAACATCCCAGGCTTCGCGAAGGAGGTTCCGGCGCATCGCGGTCGGCAATTCATTGGGTCCGTCCACAGCCAGCTGACGAGCTGCCTGCTCCTCTGTCAGCCCGAGATCGGCGACCTCGACCTCTACCGACATCGGGGGTGACCCCGCGAACCGATCGTGATGACCATCGACTACCTCCCCAGTGACCGACCACCCCCAGTCGATCCTCCGCACCGCCGACCCAGGTAGAGCCGAAAGTCATGGTGGCTGGTGACCGCCGGCCGGATTCGTGCGACGACCGCCGGACGATCTGACGCAGAGTGCACTTTCAGTGCGCTATGCTGCACTGCGTGGACGAGGTGGCGGCGAAACTCGCGACGGCGATCGGTGCGCGGGTCCGGCAGGAGCGGCAGCGGCGCGGGTGGACGCTGGATCAGCTCGCCGGTGCCGCGTCGGTGAGCCGGCGCATGGTCGTCAGCGTGGAGCAGGGCGCGGTGAATCCCAGTGTGGGAACCCTGCTTCGGCTCAGCGACGCACTCGGGGTGGGCCTGCCGGCCCTCGTGGAACCGCCGGAGCCGAAGGCGGTGAAGGTGACCCGCCGCGGCGACGGAGCGGAACTGTGGACCGGAACCCACGGCGGACGTGGCATGCTCGTCGCCGGAACGTCGCGACCGCACGTGGTCGAGATGTGGGACTGGACGCTCGGACCCGGCGACCGCCACACCAGCGAGGCGCACGTCGCCGGGACCCAGGAACTGCTCACCGTGGTGGACGGACCGATCAGCGTCGAGGTGGAGGGACAGGCGACGGTGCTGGACACCGGCGACGCGATCGCGTTTCCCGGCGACGTCGACCATGGCTACGTCAACACCGGAACGGAGATCGCGAGGTTTGTCCTCACCGTCTTCGAACCCGGAGTCGGAAGCGCAGCCGGGGACGCCCGTCGTGGCTGAGGATTCGATGCTCAGCGAGGCCGTGGAGCGCGCGCACGTCGACGACGCGGTGTTCGATCTGCGGCCCGACTACCGGGCGGTGCTGATCGCCGCCGGGGGCGTGGCGCCGGGTCCCAGCGATCCGATCAGCGAGGCGCTCCTCGAAGAGGCGGAATCTGTGGCGCGCGAGCGGCTCGGCGACCAACCGGTGGAGGGGATTGCGCACATCGCGGCGTGGCGGGAGGCCTTCCGCGCGTTCGGCGCCAAACCGCAGCGCACCCGCACCAGCGTGGAGGCACTGACCCGACGCGTGGCCACCGGACTTCCCCGGGTGAACCGCCTGACCGACATCTACAACGCCGTATCGGTCAAGCACCAGCTCCCCATTGGGGGAGAGGACCTTTCGCGGTACGTCGGACCGCCGCGGCTGATCCGGGCCACCGGCGCGGAGCCGTTCGACACCGTCGCCGGCGGCGCCGACGTCGTCGAGCACCCCGACGCCGGCGAGGTGGTGTGGTGCGATGACCGCGGAGTGACGTGCCGGCGCTGGAACTGGCGGCAGGCCCGCCGCACGCAGTTGAGCGAAGACACCACCACCGCGCTGTTCATCTTCGACGCCCTGAACCCGATGACGGACACCGAACTGCGGGCCGCCGTCGACGAACTCGACGAGCACCTGCATCGACTCGGCCCCGCCGTCACGACCGTGCGGCGTCTCCTTTCCCGACCCTCCGACCCGCAGAAAGACCGACCATGCTGATACACCCGTGGGACGCGTCGCTGGACGCCGCCGAATGGCAGGAATGGCTCGCCACGACGGACCGCTTCGGCGTCCTCGCCGTCAACAACATCGACCCGTCGCAGGCGCCGGTGCTGATCCCGATGCACTTCACCCTCGCCCGTGACGAGTTGCTCGTCCACCTCGCGCGGCCCAACCCGGTGTGGCGGCACCTCGACGCCGCCGCCGAGGTCCGCCTCGCGGTGATCGGTGACTACGCCTACATCCCGACCTACTGGCGGGCCAAGGCGGGCGGCCCGGACGAGGACGGCGTTCCGACGAGCTACTACGCGAGCGTCCAGTTCGTCTGCCGGCCAACGATTGTCGACGACGCCGACGGAAAGGCCGAGATCCTGAACACCCAACTGGCCGACTTCCAGCCCGAGGGCCGACACGCAGAGGTGGCCGTCGACGAACCGCCGTACGGCCGCATGCTGAGCGGGATCCGTGGTGTCCGGCTGGCGATCGTGAGCGTCGACGCGAAGTTCAAGTACGACGACCGCAATCCCGTCGACCATCGCCAGCGCGTCAGCGACCAACTCGAGCGGCGGGGCCGCGGGCTCGACGCCGCCGTCGCGGGGCAGCAGCGGCGACGGTTGGCCGCGATCGGTGAATGGGACGACTTCCGCCGGCGTCCGTGACACCCCGGGGTCAGGCGACGGTGCTCTGCCGGACGACGAGTTCGGGCACGAAGACGGGATGGGCCGGTGCCCGATCCTCGGCGCCGGCCGCGGCCATCAGCAGGTCGACGGCCGTCGCACCGATGAGCGCGGTGGGCTGGTGGATCGATGACAGCGGCACCACCGCCGACTGGGCGAAGTCGATGTCGTCGTATCCGATGAGGGCGACGTCCTCGGGCACCCGCAGTGCCCCGAGCATCGTGAACGCCTGCAGCACACCGATGGCCACCAGATCATTGGCGCAGAACACCCCGTCGGGGCGGTCGGCGGCGGGGCGCCGACGAAGCTCCTCCCCGACGGTGCGTCCGGCCAGCACGCTCAACGTCGTCGTCTCGATCACCTCGAGGCGTGCGCCGGGTACCTGGTCGACGGCCTTCTCAGCGCCGCGTCGGCGATCGCGTACCTGTCGCAACGACGCCGGTCCTCCGACGAACGCGATGCGTCGACGCCCGATGTCGAGCAGGTGCGCGGTGGCCAGGCAGCCTCCCGCCACGTCGTCGACGGCCACGGAGTCGAACTGCGTTCCGGTGCCGTCCCGGTCGACGAGGACGACCGGGGTGCCTCGACGGCGCAGCGCTTCGAGGCGGTCGAGATCTTCACCGACCGGGGACACCATCAATCCGAACACCCGCTGCTCGGTGAAGATGTCGATGTAGGCCCGCTCCTTCGTGCCGTCGCCGTCGGACGTGCCCAGCAGCACCGTCAACTGGTGCGCCGCCGCCTGCTGCTCGGCGGCGCGGGCGACGTCGGTGAAGAACGGGTTGCCGATGTCGAGGACCACCAGACCTGCGCACCGCGACCGGCCTGCCTTGAGTTGGCGCGCAGCGTCGTTGCGCACGAAGCCGAGCCGGTCGATCGCCTCCTGCACCCGGGCCACCGTGGCGGGTGACACCTTCTCCGGTGCGTTGAGCACGTTGGACACGGTGCCGAGCGATACCGACGCCGCGTTGGCGACGTCCCGCATGCTCACGGCCATGGGTACATCACACCAGATCGCCTATGCCCTCACGGGCGGGCACGCGGCACCCATCGCTGGAACTGGGTCACATGACCGGGTTCGAGTTCGTCCACCGAGGACACCCCGAGCAGGCGCATGGTGCGGGCGATCTGTTCGGCCAGGATCGTCACCGCCCGGTCGACACCGGCTTCTCCACCGGCCATGAGCCCGTAGGGGTACGCCCGGCCGACAAGGGTGAAGCGCGCCCCGAGTGCCAGGGATGCGACGATGTCGGCGCCGGACATGATGCCCGTGTCGAGGATGATCTCCGTCCGGTCACCCACCGCCGCAGCCACCCTCGGCAGCAGATGGAAAGGTACCGGGGCTCTGTCCAATTGGCGGCCGCCGTGGTTGGACAGCACGATGCCGTCGACACCGAGGTCGGCCACCGCGACGGCGTCGTCGAGGGTCTGGATGCCCTTGACCACCAGCTTTCCGGGCCACTGGGATTTGATCCACGCCAGGTCGTCGAAGGTGACGCTCGGGTCGAACATGGTGTCGAGGAGTTCGGCGACGGTTCCCGACCACCGGTCCAGGGAGGCGAACGCCAAGGGTTCGGTGGTCAGGAAGTCGAACCACCAGTGGGGTCGGGGAATCGCGTCGAGCACCGTCTTGGCGGTGAGCGCGGGCGGAATCGACATGCCGTTGCGCTTGTCCCGCAGGCGTGCTCCGGCGACCGGCACGTCGACGGTCACCAGCATCGTGTCGAAGCCCGCGGCCGCCGCTCGCTCCACGAGGGCCATCGACCTGTCGCGGTCCTTCCACATGTACAGCTGAAACCAATTGCGACCGTGCGGGTTCGCAGCCTTGACGTCTTCGATGGACGCCGTGCCCATGGTGGACAGAGCAAAGGGGATGCCGGCGCGGGCGGCGGCGCGGGCACCGGCGTACTCGCCTTCGGTCTGCATCATCCGGGTGAACCCCGTGGGTGCGATGCCGAACGGCAGCTCCGACCGGCCGCCGAGAATGGCGCAGCTGGTGTCGACCTTCGACACGTCACGCAGGATTGCCGGATGGAATTAGATGTCCCGGAACGCCTGTCTCGCGCGCGCGATCGACAGTTCGGCTTCGGCGGACCCGTCGGTGTAGTCGAACGCGGCCCTGGGGGTGCGACGCTTGGCGACCGCGCGCAGGTCCTCGATGGTCAGGGCTTTGGCGAGCCGCCGTCGCCGTGCGTCGAACTCTGGCTTCTTGAACTGCATCAACGGAGCGAGATCCTTGACGCGGGGAACGCGGCGTTTCACTGCGATGCCTTTCCAGCCCCGATGATCGTTCGGGGCTTGTCTCGGGATGCGCGGGGGAGGTAGCGCTGGGCGGGGAAGCTCGCGCCCACGCGGTGCCGCAGGCTCTCCAGGTCGCCGGTGATGAGCCCGTGGGCCCTGGCGGTGATCAGCACGTTGCCCAACGCGGTGGCCTCCACGGGGCCGGCGAGCACCGGCATGCCCAGCCGGTCGGCGGTGAGCTGGCACAGCAGGCGGTTCTGCGAGCCGCCGCCGACGATGTGCGCTGTGCGCACCGGGACACCGGACAGCTCGGATGCGCGGCGCACACCCTCGGCGAACGCCGCGGCGAGGCTCTCGATGATGGCCCGAATCAGCTCCGGCTTCGTCATCGGGACGACCAGCCCCCGCTCGTCGTACCAGTCACGGATCCGGGCCGGTATGTCGCCGGGCGGTGCGAACCGGGGGTCGGCGGTGTCGAAGACGTCGAACCCACCGGGCACGTCGGCGGCCTGAGCGAGGAGTTCCGACAGGTCGGCGCGGTGGCCGTCGCGCTCGAACTGGCGCAGCGTCTCGCTGAGCAGCCACAGCCCCATGACGTTGTGCAGGTAGCGGATGCGGCCGTCGGCACCTGCCTCATTGGTGAAGTTCGCCTGCCGGCTCGCCTCGCTGAGCACCGGGCTCGTCAGCTCGACTCCCACCAGAGCCCATGTCCCGCAGGAGATGTACGCCGCTGACGAAGCGTCCATGGGGATCGCCGCGACCGCCGACGCGGTGTCGTGGGACGCGGTCGTGGTCACCGAGGTCGCCGTGTCGAGACCGTAGGCGTCCGCGATCTCGGTCAGCACCGGGCCCAGCGGGGTGCCCGGATCGACGACGCCGGGAAACAGGTCGGAGGGCACCCCGAGCAGCTCGCACAGCTCGCTGTCCCACCGCCCGTCGGTGTCGAGCAGCCCGGTGGTCGATGCGTTCGTGCGCTCGGTGACCTGACGGCCGGTGAGCCAGTAGCCGATGAGGTCGGGGATGAGCAGGGCACGGTCAGCGAGATCCAGCGCGCCGCTGAGCCGCTCGGCGGCGAGCTGGTAGAGCGTCGTGAACGGCAGGAACTGTATCCCGTTGCGCCGGTACAGCTCTGACGGATCGATCTGTCCGTGCACGGCGGTGACGCCATCGGCGCAGCGGTCGTCGCGGTAGTGATGGGGCAGGCCCACCAATGCACCGTCGCGCAACAATCCGTAGTCGACAGCCCAGGAGTCCACGGCGACGGCGACCAGGTGGTCCGAGTGCCGGGCGGCCTCGCCGAGACCGGCGCATGCCTGCCCGAACAGTCCGGGAACGTCCCAGTGCAGGGCGGTGCGGTGACCGTTCCACAGGTGTACCGGGTCGTTGGGGAAGCGGATCACCTGCTCGAGTTCGATGCGCTGGTCGCCGATGTCGGCCAGCATCACCCGGCCGCTGCTGGCGCCCAGGTCGATCGCGGCGACCTGGCTCATCTGAGGAAGGCCGCGGCGACGCCGGCGTCGACGGGTACGTGCAGACCCGTGGTGTGCGAGAAATCCGAGGTGCACAGGGCGAAGGCGGCGTTGGCGATGTTCTCCGGAAGGACCTCGCGTTTCAACAGGGTCCGCTGCGCGTAGAACTCGCCCAGGTCCTCCTCGGCGACGCCGTAGACCGCGGCGCGCTTGGCGCCCCAGCCGCCGGCGAAGATGCCCGAGCCGCGGACCACACCGTCGGGGTTGATGCCGTTGACCTTGACGCCGTACTCGCCGAGCTCGGCGGCGAGCAACCGGACCTGATGGGCCTGATCGGCTTTCGTCGCGGAATAGGCGATGTTGTTGGGGCCGGCGAACACCGAGTTCTTCGACGAGATGTAGATGATGTCCCCGCCGAGATTCTGGTCGATCAGCGCGCGGGCGGCGGCTTTGGACACCAGGAACGAGCCGCGCGCCATCACGTTGTGCTGGAGGTCCCAGTCGGCGGCGGTGGTGTCCAGCAGCGACTTCGACAGCGACAGACCGGCGTTGTTGACGACGATGTCGACGCCGCCGAACGCGAGCACCGTGGCGTCGACGGCGGCCTGGACCGCCGCCTCGTCGGTGACATCGGCGGCGATACCGATCGCGACGTCGCTGCCGCCGATCTCCTGTGCGGCGGCCTCGGCTTTCCCGGCGTCCAGGTCGGCGATCACCACGCAGGCGCCCTCGGCGGCGAGCCGGGTCGCGATCGCCTTCCCGATCCCCGACGCCGCACCGGTCACCAGCGCGATGCGGGTCGCGAGCGGCTTGGGCTTCGGCATCCGCTGCAGCTTGGCTTCCTCGAGCGCCCAGTACTCGATGCGGAACTTCTCGGACTCGTCGATCGGTGCGTAGGTCGACACCGCCTCGGCGCCGCGCATCACGTTGATCGCGTTGAGGTAGAACTCTCCGGCGACCCGCGCGGTCTGCTTGTCCTTGCCGTAGCTGAACATGCCGACCCCGGGAATCAGGATGATCGCCGGGTCGGCGCCGCGCATCGCCGGGCTGTCGGCGCTCGCGTAGCGCTCGTAATAGGCCCGGTAGTCCTCCCGGTACGCCTCGTGCAGTTCGGCGAGGCGGTCCTTGCACTCCTCGACGGACGCGTCGGCGGGCAGGTCGAGCACGAGGGGTTTGACCTTGGTGCGCAGGAAGTGATCGGGGCAGCTGGTGCCCAGTGCAGCCAGCCGCGGATGCTCGGCGGCGGCGAGGAACTCCAACACCGTTGGGGTGTCGGTGAAGTGGCCGACCTGAGCCTTGTCCGTGGATGCCAGACCGCGCAGGAACGGTGCCAGCGCGGCGGCCTTCGCCCGGCGGTCCGATTCGGGCAGTGCGCGATAGCCGGGTAGTTCGGCGCCGAAGGGCTGGTCTCTGCCGTTGGCGGCGATGAACTCTTCGGCGGTACGGATGATCTGCAGCGAGTTCGCTTCGGCCTGTGCTGAGGTGTCGCCCCACGCGGTGATGCCGTGACCCCCGAGGATGCACCCGATGGCCTGCGGGTTGCGACGCTTGATCTCGGCGATGTCCAACCCGAGTTGGAAGCCCGGCCGGCGCCACGGCACCCACACCACGCGGTCACCGAAGATCTTCTGCGTGAGGGATTCTCCGTCGGCGGCGGTGGCGAGCGCGATGCCGGAGTCGGGATGCAGGTGATCGACGTGGGCGGCATCGACCAGGCCGTGCATCGCGGTGTCGATCGACGGAGCCGCCCCGCCCTTGCCGTGCAGGCAGTAGTCGAACGCGGCGACCATCTCGTCCTCGCGCTCCACGCCGGGATACACGTCGACCAGCGCGCGCATCCGGTCCAGGCGCAGCACGGCCAGGCCCTGCTCGGTGAGCGTGCCCAAGTCACCGCCCGAACCTTTCACCCAGAGCAGGTCGACGTCCTGACCCGTCACCGGGTCGGTACCGGTGCCCTTGGCGGAGGTGTTGCCGCCGGCGTAGTTGGTGTTGCGCGAATCCGATCCGAGCCGGTTCGACCGCGCGATGAGTTCTGCGACGGTGTCGGGTGTCGTCGTCATGGTCATGCTCCCCACGAGGATTGAGTTCCGCCGACACGCTCGGCGGCGATGCGGGTCTGGTAGCCGCTGGCGCGGAACGCGGCCAACGGGTCTTCGGGCAGTCCGCGTTCGGCGCGACGCCGCGCGAGCGCGGGCCGCACGTCGGTATAGAACGCGTCCATCAGTATCGCGTTGGCGCCCAACACGTCTCCGTCGTCCTGGGCGGCGCGCAGTGCCTCGGTGTCGACGAGCAAGGCCCGAGCCGCCATCTCCTCCACGTTCATGACGGAGCGGATCTGGCCGGGGATCTTCTCCTCGACGTTGTGGCACTGGTCGAGCATGAAAGCGACCGGCGAGTCGCTGTCCAGGGCACCGCCGCGGACGACCTCGAACATGATGCGGAACAGCTGGAACGGGTCGGCCGCACCCACGATCAGGTCGTCGTCCGCGTAGAACCGGGAGTTGAAGTCGAACGACCCGAGCTTGGCGAGCCGCAGCAGCTGGGCGACGATGAACTCGATGTTGGTGCCGGGAGCGTGGTGGCCCGTGTCGAGGCACACCATCGCCCGCTCCCCGAGCGCGGACACGTGGGCGTAGGACGTGCCCCAGTCCGGCACATCGGTCATGTACATCGCGGGTTCGAAGAACTTGTACTCCAACACCAGTCGCTGTTCCGGCCCGATGTGCTGGTAGATCGTGGCCAGTGACTCGGCCAGCCGGTCCTGCCGGGCGCGGATGTCGCCCTGGCCGGGATAGTTGGTGCCGTCGGCGAGCCAGACCTTCAGGTCCCGCGAGCCGGTCCGGTTCATCACCTCGATGCAGTCCAGGTGATGATCGATGGCCTTCTGCCGGATCGTCTTGTCGGAGTGCGTCAGGCTGCCGAACTTGAAGTCGTCGTCCTGGAAGGTGTTCGAGTTGATCGTTCCCAGGCGGACACCGAGATCTTGCGCGTAGGCCGAGAGCGCGGTGTAGTCGTCGACGCGGTCCCACGGGATGTGCAGGGCGACGGTCGGGGCCAGGCCGGTGAGGCGGTGGACCTGCGCCGCGTCGGCGATCTTCTCCCGGACGTCGCGGGGGGTTCCGGGCGTGCCGAACACCTTGAATCGGGTGCCGGAGTTACCGAACGCCCAGGAGGGAAGTTCGATGTGGAGGTTGTCGAGCAGTGTCATCGTTGTCCTCAGGCGGTCGCGGTGGACGAGGTGGTCGCGGTGGGGCTGATCGGCGAGCCGTAGCGCTCGGTCTCGATCTGCTGCAGCGTCTTGCCCTGTGTCTTCGGGGCCCAGATGGCGCCGATGATCAGTGCGATGGTGAGCAGTCCGACCAACAGCACACCGACCCAGGTCAGCCCGATCACGGCGAGCATCGTCGGGAAGAAGTAGCTCAGCAGCCCGGTGGCGGTGCGCACGACGAAGAACATGGTGCCCTGGGCGCTGGCGCGGTAGGGCGTGGCGAAAAGCTCACTGGCCCAGAGGCTGTAGAACGCCTGGGCGCCGATACCCGATGACACACCCCACAGGACCGCGAAGATGAGCATGGTGGCGATGCCGCTGTCGGTGAACGCCACCAGCACGATCCAGCCGGCGATGCCGAGTGCGGCGCCGAAGCTGTAGAGCGCCCGCTGGGACACCCGGTCGGCATACCGCATGAAGCCGAAATACGTTGCGGCGACGGTGCACCCCCACACCAGGACCTGCAGGAGGTTCTGTTGCACCGGGCTGTGCAGTCCGGCGGTGTCGTAGACGCGGGGCATGAAGATGCCGGCCTGTCCGGCGACGGTGTTCCAGAACAGGTAGATGCCGCCGAGGAAGAGCAGGGCGGTGATGTTGACCCTGCGGGAGAACAGTCCTCGCAGCCCGCGGACGCCGACCGACGACGTGAGCTCACGGCTTTCGTTGACGGCCTCGTCGGCCCAGATCTGCGACTCCGCGAGTCCCTGCCGGACCCACCACACGATCGCCGCGACCACGAACAGGTGCAGGAAGATCAACCGCGAACCGAGCAACTCCAGCGGTGCCAGCGCAGCGGCCAGCGCGAATCCGATGAACGGGCCCACCGACCACGCCAATTGCGCGGTGCCGACGTGTTTGGCGCGCTCGACCGACGGAGCCTGCTCGGCGATGTAGGTCCACGACGCGGGAACCCCGGCACCGACGGCGATGCCGGTGATCACAAAGGCGGCCAGCAGCATCGTGAAGTTGGCGGCGAAGGCCGCCAACAGCACGCCGACCATGTAGACCAGCAGGTCGTAGGTGTAGATCGCCTTGCGGCCGAACCGGTCGCACAGGGGTCCGCCGAGGATCGCGCCGATGGCGGCACCGAAGGCGTTGGCGCTCAACGCCGCCAGCAGACCGACGGCGAAGTTGCTGATGCCGAAGGCGGCCTGCCAGAAGCCCAGGCTGGTGGCGATCGCGATGATGGAGCCGGCCTCGATGTAGTTCGACATGGCGACGGCGATGGTGGCTCGCCAGCCGGTCGTGGAGTGCGCTCCGATTTTCATGGTGTGTCCTCGGGGGTGGTTGATGGGCGGCGGTCAGGCCAGGTGGAAGTACTCGGTCAGGCGATGGCGGATGACGTCGGGATTCGAGTCGCCGTCGCCGGATGCCGACTGGAAGTACTCCGACATCCGGGCCTGCCACCGGTCGTTGACCGCGGTGCTCTCGATCTGCGCGCTGGCGAGCGCGAAGTCCGGGGTCTCGAGGTAGCCCACGACCATGCCGTCGTCCGGGCGCAGAAACAGTGAGTAGTTCTGCCATCCGGCGGCGCGGAGCGCATCGAGCATCTCCGGCCACACGACGTCGTGGGCCGCCAGGTAGTCGTCCACCCGCTCCGGCTTGAGGTGCATGACGAAGCACACCCGCTGCACAGGGTCGGTCATGGAGATCCCCTCACGTACGACATAATGAAACGTTTCAATTTGTGATAGGGGTTACATTACGACGGTCGAGTGGGGGAGTCAACCCCCCCGAGGTTGGCGGCTGATCTCGCCGAAATGAGAGTGTGGCGCCGGTTCTTTCGGCGTGGGGTCTACTGCCGGCCGTCGGGCTGGTCGTTGTTCTTCTGCGATCCCCAGCCGTGGACGCGGTCGACAGCGATCAGCGCGCTGACGCGCGGCCTGTCTCGCTGCGGATACTCCTGGCCGGTGTAGTGCCGGGACAGCGCGTCGATGTCGGCGAGACCCTCGTCGTCATACATCCGAACCACGTGGCCGATCAGCGTGACGTGCGTGTACCAGTCGCCGTCGTCGATGACCGTCAGCGAGACCCGGGGATCTTTCTCCATGTGCTTGAGGCGCACCCGCGCGCGATCCATGTTGACCAGGATCTGGTCGTCCCGCAGCAGGTACCACGTCGCCGCCGACACCGGTTGGCCGTCGGAGCGAACCGTGGCGATCACCGCGGGGTTGGCCTTGGCGAGCATCTCCTTGGCGGAATCTGACAGCGGCGACATGGCGACGTCCTCTCGATCGATATGGCGATGGCATCGCTATACCCGCAGCGCTCAGGTCAGACACTCCAGCGCCGCCACGGCGCATGCCTCGTCGTCGGCGGCGCTCGCCCCGCTGACCCCGACTCCGCCGACGACGGTTCCCTCGACCGTGATGGGCACACCGCCGCCGAAGATGACGAACCGGCCACCGCCGTTGGCGTGCAGGCCGAACAGTTCTCCGCCCGGCGCGGCCAGCGTGGCGAGTTCGGAGGTGGCGATGCGATTGGAGACCGCGGTGTACGCCTTGTCCACTGCCAGCACGGGTCCGGCGATCTCCGCGCCGTCCATCCGGCCGAACGCCACCAGGTTGCCGCCGGCGTCCACCACGGCGGCGGAGACCACAATCGATCGGCGTTCGGCTTCGGCGTGCGCGGCGGCGATCATGCGCAGTGCCGTGGCGAGATCGACGGTCATCGGGACACCATAGCGCCGCCGACCGCCTCCGGCCGCCCGTCGGACAGCTCTCCGAATCGACTGGGTGGGAGTCAGTAGTCCCACATCGAGGGGACGCACCGGAAGACGTCGCCGGCCGCAGCCACCCGGCAGATCGACGGGAACGGCAGGTGGGTGGCGATCAACGACTCCCCGGTCGCCGCGAGCTCCCGCAGCAGGCGCACCCGCACCCGCGCCGCCTCGTCCGGGTCGTGTTCGAATCCGTTGTGCCACTGCGGGTTGTCGAAGCCCGGGGCGAAAACCGCGTCGCCGGCGAATGTCAGCCGCTCCCCGCGGGACTCCAGGCGCACGATGCTGTGCCCGGGGGTGTGCCCGCCCGTGCGGGAGATGAGGACACCCGGTGCCACCTCGTACTCGTTCTCGAAAGTGCGCAGCTTTCCCCGATATTCGTTGAGGAACCGCGCGGCCACGGAGCGCAGCACCTCGGGTACCGGCTCCGGCATCACCGTGCGGGTGAAGTCGGGCGCCTCCCAGAACTCGGCTTCCGCCGCCGCCGCATGGATGCGCACGTCAGGCCGCAGGCTGGCCTTGAGTCCGTCGGCGAGCAGACCTCCGACGTGATCCATGTGCATGTGGGTGAGCACGACGTCGGTCACTGCCGACGGATCGATGCCGGCGGCGTGCAGACGCGTCGCCATCTGGCCGGCCCGCGGGAAACCCGGAAACTCCAGCCCCAATCCGGCGTCGACGAGGATGGTGCGGCCGCCGCTGCGTACCACCACCACGTTGAGGGCCCAGTCGAGCACGTCGGGCGGCAGGAACATGTCGGCCAGCCAACCGGCCAACTCGGGCGGCGGGGCGTTGGTGGCCAGTGTCGACGCGGTGATCGGGAGCACCCCGTCGCTGATGACGAGCACGTCGATGTCACCGACCTGCAGTGCGTACCGGGACGGTACCAACTCGTCGAGTGCCGACCCACCACGGTGAGAGATGTTGTCCACGATCTTCCTTCCAGACGATTGACGGCGCGCACAGTGCGTTCCGTGCCCGGAAACGCGAGCAGATGCGCCGAGTCATCCCCGGAGGTCGGCGCGACACCGCACCGGGCATGCACCGGTTACCGCGTCAGGTCCCACTGCCCGAAGTCAGCGGCGAGGACATCGTCGGTGTCCACATGGATGTCCCCGATCAGCGGACCCGGCGTCGACGCGGTGTTGACCGCGCTCTGGTAGAGCACCGCCGCGGGTTCGCGGGCGCCCTGTGACCACGCCTTGGTCTGCCATGCCCAGCGGTGACCCGGGCTCGTGGAATACCCGATCACCCCGTCGCCGATCGCCCATCCGCATGCCAACGCGTGACCGTAGATACCGGTGCGTTGGACACCCAGCACCGACCCGATGCCCCGAAACCACTCCACTGCAACGCTTTTCCAGGTCTGCGAGTCGATGTCCTCGTCGACACTGAAGAAGATCGGCGCCGTGTCGGGTCCGCCCGCGGCGCCGTGCAGACGTAGGGCGGTCTGCGCATCGGCCACTCCGCCCGCATACCCGCGGGTGAAGTCCGATGGCGTGGGCCACCCGGGCTTGCCGTACTGGTAGCAGCTGACCACCTGCAGACCGGCCGCGCGCATCGCGTCGGCGTACTCCCGGGTGACCGGTTTGAAGTCGAAGTCGGCACCGGGCCGTACCTCTGAGACGTACACCAGCGCCCCCGCGTAGCCGGCCGCCTTGATCTGCTCCGGCGCGACCAACCGCTCCGTGAAGTCGATCAGCTGGGAGGATGCGGCCGACGCGCTCGGGGCGAGCGGGACGGGCACGGTCAACAGCAGAGGGGTCGCCGCGGCGAATCGCAGAGCCTGCCGCCGCGAGATCGTCATCCCGGCGATGGTAGGCGTTGTTGCCCGTTCGCGTCTCCGTTGGCACCCTCGATGAGGTGCCTCCCGGTTCCTCCGCCCTCCGCGCCACCTCTTGGCTGCGGGTGGCGGCCGTGCTGGGAGCCGCGGTGGTGACCCTCGCGGCGCCGTCGCCGCCGGGGGTGGAGGCCCGCGCGGCGGCCATCCGGACTCCGCACACCGTGCCCGTACACCCGCAACCCGACCGTCCCACTGCCGACATGCCTGCGGTCTCCGCGCTCGTCGACGGCGCGATCGCCGCACGCCGGCTCCCCGGTGCCGTGGTGCTCGTCGGCCACGACGGCCGGGTGGTGTTCCGGAAGGCGTACGGCGTGCGCACGCTCCCCGGCGAACCGGGGGTTGACGGAAAACCGGCGGCCGCCGATCCGATGACCGAGGACACCGTCTTCGACCTGGCGTCGCTGACGAAGGTCCTCGCGACCGCGACGGCGGTCATGCAGCTCTGCGAACGCGACGCCGTGCGCCTCGACGCCCCGGTGCAGACCTATCTGCCCGCCTTCAATCCCACGCATGATCCGCAACGCGCGCGGGTCACGCTGCGCATGCTTCTCACCCACACCTCGGGTGAACCGGGCGACGTCGACCTCGACGACCGCTGGGGACTGGCGCGGGCAGACAAGGCGGAGGGCCTCCGGCGCGCCCTGTCGGCGCCGCTGGAATCGGCTCCCGGCATCGGATTCCGGTACTCCGACATCAACTTCCTCGTGCTCGGCGCGCTGATCGAGACCGTCACCGGCGAGTCGGAGGACGTCTACGTGCAGCGGCATGTGTTCGCGCCGCTGAGCATGACCGACAGCCGCTATCTGCCCACCCAGGGTCCGTCGGCGCGCAACACGAGCCTGCTGGCGCGCATCGCACCCACCCGCCACGACGAGGAGAGCGAGCGGGATCCCGCGGCGAATCCGCACTTCGGGCAGCTCTTGCGCGGGGTCGTCGACGACCCCACGGCCCGCCGCATGGGCGGTGTGGCCGGGCACGCCGGCGTGTTCTCCACCGCGCGCGACGTCGGCCTGTTCGCGCAGGCCCTTCTCGACAGGCTCGCCGGCCGGGAGAGCGCCTTCCCGCTCTCGCAGGCGACTCTGCAAGCGATGACAGCGCCCGCGCAGCCCGGCCACTCGCCGCAGCAACTCGTGGATGCCATGCGCGCAGATCGCCAAAGGCCGCTCGCAGCAACGTCTTCCGTCGACCGATTGCTGGCTCCGCGCTATCCGGCCATTCGGGGGCAGAACCTGCGCGGCCTCGGCTGGGACATCGACACCGGCTATTCGGTGCCGCGCGGCGCCGTTTTCGGTGTGGGCAGCTTCGGCCACACGGGTTTCACCGGCACGTCGCTGTGGATCGACCCCGCGTCGGACACATACGTGGTGGTTCTCTCCAACGCGGTCCACGCCCCGGGTAGTCCGCCGATCTCGAGGCTCGCCGGCCAGATCGCCACGCAGGTGGCCCGGGCGCTGGGCGTCGACGGGGAGGGTCCGCGGCGACCGTGAACACGCGGCCGGCGTGTCACGTCGAGCCGACAAGCCGGTAGAGCTTCACCGAGACAGCTGAAAGCCAGATCCACACCCAGATCACAGCCACCGTGAATGCCGCGATCGCCACGGAACCTGCACCCGTCAACAAGGCCCCTGAAAGCAGCTGCGAACGCGGTGACGGTGATCCGCGAAAACCAGGCCCAGAAAGGAAGATTCATTCGCGCGAAGCAGACGGCCACAACGTAACCCGCTCCGACCAGGCACAGGAAGCCCGATTTCGAAGACACGCGCGGTGGGGACATGCGGGGTCCGCAGCCCGAAGACGTGGGCGATCGTGGCCAGTCGGCCCGGAGCCGACTGTGGAAAGGCATCGGGGGTGTACGGCGTCGCGTCGTAATCGGCGCGCAGCCGCTCCGTGCCGATCGAAAGTGGCTCCGATCGTGGTGTCACCGGGTTCTCCTGCCCTGGTCGAGAAATCGGCAACCTATAGCGCGAGGCTTGACGCCACGAGAACGACAGGTGAACGACCGCGGGCGTGGGCTCGGCGAGCGGCGCACCAGCACCGGCGCTGCCGGCCCTGTTGCATGCCCGCAGGCGTGGGTATGCGCCGCCGGATGCGGTGGGCTAGTTTGCTGATCGCCTTCCCATCCTTCGGATGCGTCAATTCGGCAAGGGTGCTCTCTCGGCTACGACCCATGTCACCACATCGATCGGGGCGGACCGCGCCCGCGTTCGATGATCTTGTGCTAAGAGATGAACGAAGCCGGAGGAGTGTTTAGCCGGGATGCCGGTCAATTGACGTTTGTCGCTAATTGCGAATCGGTATGAGCTGATCAGATGGCATGACTTCCTGGATGCCCATCGATGTCGGCGCCGCTACCGCGGTCCATTGGATTTGCCGAACGTGTGGCGATCCTGAAATTAGCATTTGCTGAGCGCGATCCGGAACCGGCTTCTATGCTGCTGTTGCCGGATCTTCGGCGAACCCCATTCACTGCGTCGGCCGGGAGATTTCATGCGAACGAGAATGCGCAGAGCCGGCGTTGCCTGCGGGGCGTTCCTGGCAACGGTCGGCATGGCGTTCTCAGTGGCAACCTCCGCGGGTGCGAGCAGCTCAGCGCTGGTGATCGGCGGCATCGCGACGCCCTCACTCAGCGACATCGTGATGGCAGAACTGCTCGGCGGAACACTCAAGGGTCAGCCTCGGGTGAGCGTGAACTGGCCCGCACAGGCCGCGCCCTACACCGGAAGCAACGACCTCACCCTCGGTGCGTCCATCAACGTCGGCATCACCAACCTCAACGCCCAGATCGACGCGGCGCTGGGCCGGCTCGGCACCGACGCCAACGGTCGACCGATCAACGGGGAGAAGGTGACCGTGGTCGGGTTGTCCGCCGGCTCCCTCGTCGTCAACGAGGTCCTGCGCCAGATGGACGCCGATCCCGACGCGCCCGACAAGAACGAGATCACCTTCATCGTGGTCGCCGATTCCAGCCGGCAATCGCTGATCGACAAGGCCCGATACGATCCGCGCTTCGACTACACCTATCAGCCCGCACCGGAGACCAAGTACGACATCATCGTCGTCACCGGCGAGTACGACGGGATGGCGGACTTCCCCGACCGGTGGTGGAACCTTCTCGCCGTCGCCAACGCCGTGGCAGGGTCGATCTTCGTCCACGTGCCCGTGATGTTCGCCGACCTGTCCAAGGTGCCGGCGGAGAACATCGACGTGGACGTGAACTCCAAGGGCGGCAACACAACTCACTATCTGGTGCCCACCGAGAAATTGCCGCTGGTGCGACTGTTCCCCTCCCTGGCGTCCCGCGAGGCGGAACTCAAAGCCACGATCGACGCCGGATACAGCCGCAACGATCCCGCGCCCGCCAGCAAGCTGAGCTCACTGGTGGCCAGCTCTCCCGCGGCTGCCGGTGAACCGGCGCCGCAGGCCGACGCGCAGACGCCGTCGGTCGAGACGGAGCAGCCCGTCGAGCCGACGGCCGACGCGACTGAGGAGTCTCCCGGGACGGCGGCCGACGAATCCGCTCCCGACGACGAGACCACATCCGACGACCAGACGACCCCCGCCGAAGACACCACGTCCGACGACCAGGCTGCGATCGACACCGACGGTGGCTCCGCCGAGGACGGAGCCGACTCCGACGCCCACGCCGACGAGGACCCGGCCGACACCGCGGGCACCCCCGCCGGTGACGCAACCGCACCCACCGATCTGATCGGTTCGGCGACGTCTCACTCCGCCGGCTCCGACGACTCCTCGACGGGCACAGACCTTCCCGAGGCGACCAAGACCGCGTCCTGACCGGCGCCGTGCATGGACTGATTGCCAACGCACGCTGTGACTTTTGGCCCTAACTGCACTGCGCCGGGCGACGTAGCAAGGACGTATGAGCAACGGAGTTCACGTCCCCGAGATCATCGACGTCGATGTCACCACCCGCGGTGATCTGCCCGGCGCTGCCGACTACGCGCGGAAGAAGATCGGGGAGCTGGGGCGGCTCTCGCACCGTCCGGTGCTCTACGCCCGCGTGAAACTGAGCAGGCACCACGATCCCGCGGTAGAGTCGCCAGTTGTCGCGCAGGCCAATCTCGATGTCAACGGCCGGCCGGTCCGCGCGCAAGTGCATGCCGCCACCGCACACGAGGCGATCGATCTGCTCGAGGCGCGCCTGAAGCGCCGGCTCGAACACGTCGCAGAACACTTCGAGGTGCGTCGGGGAGACCGGCTCGACGGCAAGCGGTCCTGGCGGCACGAGTCGCGGCCGGCCCAGCGGCTCAACCACTTTCCGCGAGCCACCGAGCGGCGCGTCATCCGGCGGAAATCGTTCACCATGACACCCTGCACCATCGACGATGCGATCGCCGAGATGGAGCTGCTGGACTACGACTTCCACCTGTTCACCGAGAAGGGCTCCGGTGTCGTCGGGGTGCTCTACCGCAGCGAACCCTCCGGATATCGGCTGGCGCTGGTGGCCCCCTCAGTGGCCGACGAGCTCGCCCCGTTCTCCCACGCCGTGACCGTCAGCCCCCACCCGCCGCCGTGCCTTCGCGAGCAGGACGCCCCCGAGCGGCTGCGCCTGCTGGGATTGCCGTTCCTGTTCTTCATCGACGCCGCCGCCGGCCGCGCCGGTGTCCTCTACCACCGCTACGACGGTCACTTCGGCCTGGTCACCCCGGCAGGATGACCGCACCGAATCTCAGCAGAGGTGAGGGACTTTCGGCCCTCCACAGGTGACCAACGCCCCGCGAGCCGTCCGGCCGGAATCCCTAGCGTGGAGCCATCGGGTCCGGATCTCGCCGGCGCCGCGGGCAAGGAGGAAGAGATGACATCGACACCGTCGGTTCACCACAGTTCTCAGTCAGGGGCCGGTCACTACGGCATCGTCGTCGCCGTGGACGGGTCACCCGCCTCGCGCGCGGCCGCGGAATGGGCCGCCCGCGACGCGGCGCTGCGCCACCTGCCGCTGGCGATCGTGCACGTTCAGCCGTCGGAGGACATCGGGCCCTGGCTGGACCTGCCGATCACCGACGACTACCTCGCCGATCTCGACCGCCAGGCGGCCAAGGTCGTCGCCGACACCCGCGAGGTCGTCACCGCAGCGCTGGCTGATCACCGGCCGGTCCGTGTGGAGCAGCGGGTGCTGTCCGGGCCCAAGATGCCCGCGCTGATCGACATGAGCAAGGACGCCGAGATGATGGTCGTCGGGTGTCGCGGCCTGGGCGGGCTGCAGGGAATGCTGCTCGGTTCGACCAGTTCGGCACTGGCCCACCACGCGCACTGTCCGGTGGCGATCGTGCACGAGGAGGAACCGGTCCTCTACCGCAACGACGCGCCGGTGGCCGTCGGCATCGACGGCTCCCCGGCGAGCGAACTCGCGACCGCGATCGCCTTCGACGAGGCATCACGGCGCGGTGTGGGCCTGTTGGCCATCCACACCTGGATGAACAGCGGTGATTTCTACGTCGACGTGCCCCGCGAGGATCTGGCTCAGCAGGCCGATGAGGAACTCGCCCAACGTCTCGCCGGCTGGTGCGAGCGCTATCCCGACGTCAAGGTCCGGCGCATCGTCGGTCAGGACAACCCCGCCCACCACCTCGTCGAGGAATCGCGCCATGCGCAACTGCTGATCGTCGGCAGTCACGGCCGGGGCGGATTCGCCGGCCTGCTCCTCGGCTCGGTCAGCTGGACGGTCGCCCAGGCAGCGCGCATCCCGGTCATCGTGGCCCGACGGTCCTGAGCCGGTTGAGCCCGCAAGTCACCAGCGTTCCGGGTCTTTAGACCCTCTTCACGGCGACGGCGAAACGACATCCTGAAACAAACCGGATCCATGTTCAGCCAGGGGGCTTCGACACCGATGAGTTCGCACTTCCCGGACGCCGAGACGCTGCGGTCAGCCCTGATGCTGGCCGTGCGGGCTCCCTCGGTGCACAACTCCCAGCCGTGGGACTGGCGGGTCGGTGAGCGCAGCCTCCATCTGTACGCCAATCCCGATCTGGCGCTTCCGCATACCGACCCCGATGCCCGCGACCTGATGCTCAGTTGCGGTGCGTCCCTGAACCACGCGCAGATCGCGTTGGCCGCGCTGGGCTGGCAGGTCAAGGTGCACCGCTTCCCCAACCCCGCCGAGCCGCACCACCTCGCCGTCCTCGAACTGCACCGATACCCGCCGGCCGAGATGGACATCGCACTGGCCGCGGCGATTCCGCGGCGGCGCACCGACCGCCGCAACTACAGCTCGTGGCCGGTACCGAAGGGCGACATCGCGATGATGGGCGCGCGGGCGGCACGTGCGGGAGTGATGTTGCGCCAGTTCGATGAACTGACCACGCTCAAGCGCCGCGTGATGGATGCCGAGTGGCGACACAACAACGATCCCGGTTATCTCGCCGAACTGGCTACGTGGAGCGGACGGTACGGGTCCACCGCCGGCGTGCCCGCCCGCAGTGCGCCCCGCCCGGATCCGGCTGCGGTGATCCCCGCCCGGTCTTTCGCGGGGGCGGCGCTGAAGCAGCCCGATGACACCGAACCGGCGCAGGACAACGCGGCGGTCATCGCACTCGGCACCGTTGCCGACGACCGGGTGTCGCGGCTGCGGGCAGGAGAGGCAACGAGTCTCGTGCTGCTGACCGCCACCGCGGCGGGTCTGGCCAGCTGCCCGATCACCGGACCGCTGGAGATCCCCGACATCCGTGCGGCGGTGGGGGAGGACGTGTTCGGTTCGGAGGGTCACGCGCAGATGTTGCTGCGGATCGGGTGGGCGCCCGTCAACGCCGATCCGCTACCCAGTACGCCGCGCCGCCCGCTGGGTGAGGTGGTCACCCGGCTCGACGGCCACCCCTTGGACTAGCCGGGATCGCGATACGGAGACACCATGCACACCAACACCTTCGGTCTCAGCGTCTGGACGAAACGGCTCCTGGCCCATCACCCGCTGGTGCGTCTCAGCGACCGCGTCGAGGCGGCGTGCCTCCTGTTCATCGTGGTGATCGCCCTGCTGGCCGTGCCCGTTGCCGGAGCGGCGGGAACAGCCGTGCACGACGACCTGTCCCACACCTTCGCCACCCAGCGTGCCGAGCGGCGGCAGATCGAGGCGATCGTGACCCGTGACAGCCGGGCGACCGCGCAGGCCTATGACAACCCGTACCTGTCGCCCGTCCAGTGGCAGTTCAACGGCGCCAGCCGCACCGACGAGATGCGCACCGCCAAGCTGAAAACCGGCGACCACGTGACGATCTGGGTCGACAAGGCCGGCAACCGCCGGGCCGCACCCCCGACCGACCGCGATGCCGCCGTCCAAGCGGTGATCGCCGCAATGTCGGTGTGGTCGCTGGCGGTGGGGCTGGCCGTCGCCGGATGGGCGGTGCTGCGGATGCGGCTCGATCGAAGTCGCTACGCCGACTGGGACACCGAACTCGGCGGGCTCGCCGACAACGGCGGCCGCACCAACAACAACGCCTGAGCCGTGTCCGACTCCCTGCCGCCCAGCGAGGGACTCGCCGTCGTCGTCGGTGTCGACGGCTCGCGCGCAGCGCTGAACGCCGTCCGATGGGCGGCCGCCGAAGCGGTGGACCGCGA
Source organism: Mycolicibacterium chlorophenolicum (assembly GCF_001044235.1). GTDB lineage: Bacteria > Actinomycetota > Actinomycetes > Mycobacteriales > Mycobacteriaceae > Mycobacterium > Mycobacterium chlorophenolicum. The sequence continues at coordinate 943,239 of NZ_JYNL01000064.1, forward strand.
CCTGCCTCTGCGCATCGTGCATGTGGTGGCCTCGGGCGGCGCGCCTGACGACGGTGCCGCCGACGCGGCACTCCTGGCGGCCCAGGACGCTGCCGTGATGAGCACGGAAAGAGTTCGCGCTCAGCGGGTCCAGATCATCGGGCGGCCAGAGGACATCCTGCTCCAGGAGTCGCGACATGCGGCGATGGTGTGTATCGGCGCGAGGCCGCGCCGGGCCGCGGACGAACCGGTCGTCGGGCGCGTGGCGACCGCCTTGGCGCGGGCCTCGGCGTGCCCGGTGGCGGTCATCCGCAGCCGGACCGACGGGACCGCGCACACCGACGGGGTGATCTCGGTGGTGCTGTCCGACGACGTCGGTAACGACGACGTCGTCCACCTGGCGATGCACGAGGGCCGGCTCCGGGGGCGCGTGGTACGGCAGATCGACCGGCGCGCCGACAGCTGGGTGCGACGCTATCCCGACGTCCACGTCGAGACGGTCGCGGCCGGTTCAGGTCACCAGTTCGGCTGGGAGACAGACGGTCACGGCGACGTCGGCCTGGCCGTGGTGGGGACGGCCGACGCGGATGCACTGCCAACTCTGACGATGCCGAACTGCCACCCGATTCTGGGCTACCCCAACTGCTCGCTGCTGCTGGTGCGGCAGTGAGGTTCGCACAACAGCACATCGAAGCCGAGGTCGCCGGGCATGCCCTGCTGGGGCGGGCCGACCAGTTCGGCGATGGCGTCGGCGCGCTCATGGGGAACCACCACGAGCCGGATCGAGCGGACATGGCGGGCGAGATAGTTGACGAAGCTGCCGGGCACCGCGACAGCCTGGATGTCCAAGCCCGGGAAGCGCACGCGCCATGTGATCAGTCGGCGATCGAGTCGACGTCGCGCGAGCCGGTTCCCGTCGGCGACCGCGCCCGCATCGTGGATGTCGGTGTAGCGCGACGGCCATGTGGTGACCACCCGCAGCGCGCAGCGCCTCAGCAGAGCCTCCTCCACGCCGCGCCGTAGCGCCACGTCCGTGGCCGGGTCTTCGCCGACTTCGACCACCACGAAGCCCGGTTCGCGTCCGGCGGGGTGGATGATCGCCAACGGGCACTGTGCCGAGGTCGCCAGTGCCGCCGCGGTCGACCCCATCCGGGTCAGACCTCCGTGCGTGAGGCCGACCGAGCCGACGCACAGCATCTGCGCCTGCCGGGACGCATCCTCGAGCGCGCGGACCGCCGGGTCGCGAACGATCTCGGCTTCCAGCTTGACGGGCCGGTCGGTGGCGTCGACGCGCGCGCACGCCGCCCGTACCGCGTTCTCCGCAGCGGCCAGTTGGTGCGCCGACTCGTTCGGAGACAGAGCGAACACCAGCCGTAGCGGGATGTCGCGGCTCACGGCCTCGTCGACCGCCCACACGGCGGCGTCGATGGCCGAGTCCGAGCCGTCGATACCGACGACGACGGCCGCCGATGTCGCCATGCGTCACACCCTGAATTCGAGGACGTCGGCGAGCGGACGACGCGGTGTCGGCGGCTCGATGTCGTCGGCACCGGGCGCCACCCCCATGCGGACGAGGACTTGCGGGTGCCCACGGTGTCCGATCAACTCCGCCAGGATCTCCCGGCTGCCGGGCACCTCGGTGATGTGGGTCAGCGGGCAGGTCGCCAGCCCCGCCATCGTCGCGTCCAGCAGCACCGCGGAGAGCACCTCGCCGCAGCGCAGCACGCTGTGGCGGGTGTCGTCGTAGGTGGACAGCATCACGACTTCCGCGCGGTCTTCGGCGATCTCGCCCCGCCGGTCCTGGTGCCGGACGGTGGGGAAGCGCCGCCCGATGTCCACGCGTTCGCTTTCCGCGGCCGTGAGCAACGAGCTGGCCGGAATCCCCTCGGCGACCGCCACATCGGTGGTCCACCCGAGAAGCTCGGCGTGATACGACGAGTCGTAGAGGCGGGCGGACACCGTCATGGCCGAGGCGTCGGCCAGCTCACGGTGGGCCTGGCGTGGGATCGCGTCGATGCGCACGTCGCGGCCCTGGTCCTCGGCGAACCGCTCGAGAACGGCGTCCCACTGCGGCGGCGCGGCGAACGGCAACCGATCGGTGCGCCTGCGCAGGATGGCGTCGGCGCGCTGACGGTGCCCATCGGTGACGAAGTCCATCGGATCGCACCCGATCGTCGCGACATGATCGAGATTGTTGGGATTGGGGAAGGTCTCGACGTACGTCATCCACCCCGCGACGGCCATGGCGACCCGGAAGTGGTCGAGGACAGCGCCGCAGGCGATCAGCACCTCCCGCCCGCTGGTGTCGGTACGCACCGGTGCGCGATCGGGCTCGGCGAAGAGCTCGATCCCCGCCGCGTCGACGACCCAGTGCCACGGCTGGCTGTTGTACAACGACGGCGCACGACAGGCCAGCCATATCGCATCGCTGATCACCTCGTGGTCCACGCCGATGTCGCGCATGTCGCGCCCTCCGTTTCGGTTGGCTCAACTCTTGCCCAGCCCCGGCGGGGCGACCAGGGTCAATGGTCCTCAACGGCGGGCCCTCCGGCTCTGCCCGCGCCGGGGCGGGCTCCGGCACAGTGGACGCCATGGCCGACGTCGCCGCCGGGCAACGGGTGCCCGAACCCTGGTCCGTCCCCGGCAACCTGTGTGCGGAGGTACACGAGACCCATACCGGGGTCGTGACGCTGCTGGGAGCCCGGGCGTACAAGGCCAAGAAGGCGGTGCGCACCGACTTCTGCGACTTCACCACGGTCGCGAGCCGCGACGCCGTGTGCCGCCGCGAGCTCGAGCTCAACCGCAGGCTCGCCCCCGACAGTTACGAGGGCATCGGGTACTTCGAGACCCCGACCGGGTTGCGCGAACCCGTCGTGGTGATGCGGCGCTACCCCGACTCGGCACGGCTGGCCACGCTGGTTCGCAGCGGAGCGCCCGTCGAGGCGGATCTCGCAGGGATCGCCGCCCGGCTGGCGCACTTCCACCGCGGCGCCGCGCGGGGGCCCGCCATCGACGCGCAGGCGAGCCCCGCCGCCACGGCCGCGCGGTGGGAGGAGAACCTGGGCGAGTTGCGCAAGCACGCCGGCTTCGTCGTCGCATCTGGTTCCGTCGACGAGATCGCCACGCGCGCAGACCGATTCCTCAAGGGACGGACAGCTCTGTTCGCCCAGCGGATCGCACAGCGACGCATCGTCGACGGCCACGGCGATCTGCTGGCCGACGACATCTTCTGTCTGCCCGACGGCCCTGTCCTGCTGGACTGCCTGGAATTCGACGACCGGTTGCGGTACGTCGACGGGGTCGACGACGCTGCGTTCCTGGCGATGGATCTGGAGTTCTGCGGCCGGCCCGACCTCGCCGTGTCGTTCCTCGACGCCTATCGCACCGAGGCCGACGACCCGGCTCCGCGCTCGCTGGCCGACTTCTGTGTCGCCTACCGGGCCGTGGTGCGGGCCAAGGTGGATTGCGTGCGGGTCACTCAGGGCCACGCCGACGCGGCGGTGGACGCGCAGCGGCACCTCGGGATCGCCGTGGGCCATCTCCGCTCGGGCGCGGTGCGCCTCGTCATGATCGGCGGCGGACCCGGGACCGGGAAGTCGACCGTCGCGCGGGGGCTCGCGAACCGTACCGGTGCGCGCGTCGTGTCCACCGATGAGGTACGCAGGCACCTGCAGGATGCCGGACGGCTCAGCGGTGCGGCCGGCACGCTGAACGCCGGACTGTATGCCCCCGACCAGGTCGCCGCGGTGTACGACGAGGTGCTGCGCCGCACCCGCGAACTACTGGCGCAGGGTTGGCCGGTGATCCTGGACGGCACCTGGCGAGATGCGGCGCACCGGCAGCGCGCGCGCGATGTCGCCCACGAAACCGTATCGGAGATGGTCGAATTCATCTGTGGCACCCCGGTCGAGGCGGCGGCGCGCCGGGTCGCTGAGCGGGGGCCGTCGGTGTCGGATGCCACGCCGGAGATCGCGGCCGCCCTCAGCGATGCCCACGGGGACTGGCCGCAGGCCCATCGGCTCGACACCACCCGTCCGCTCGAGGAGTCGATCGCGCAAGCGCATCAACGGTATTGCGCGCCGGTGTGAGGACCCCGTTGCCCCCGGGACTCAGGCGGGTTGCAGGTGGGCGACGACATCGCCCACCCACGCGGTGATCGCAACGTGGTCACGCCAGTCACCCGCGCGGGTCTTGGCCATCGCATGCGCGGGGAAGCCGGTGGCGTCGGGAAGCAGTCGGCCGCCGAAGGTCTTGGTGCCCTGTGCATGCACCGAGTCCGCGATGTCGGCGACCTGGGCGGTGGGCGGCAGGTCGTGTTGCGCGGCGGAGTCGTCGAGCGGACCGCTGCACACCAGCCAGACCGGCAGCTCGCGCAGCGCCTCGGCGTGCCTGCGCACGAAGCGCCGGGCCTGTCGGTTCCACCGGTTCGCGTACAGCGACCCGGCGACGATCACCGCGTCCACCCCCGTGAGGTCGGCGGGCTCGGCGGCCGGCACCAGCACGGCATCACATCCGGCGGCGGTCAGCGCTTCGCCGATCATCTCGGCCAGTCCCTCGGTGCCGCCCCGCTTGGAGCCGTAGGCAACCAGTACCCGCGGTGCATCAGTCATGGGAGCGATCGTCCGGCGCGGCGCTGCACCGCAGTAGGGCGGTTGGTCCCGGCGGCAAGGGACATCGGCCCCTTCCGCCCCCGGTGACCCCGCCGGACAGTGAGGGGGTGGAGCATCTGACGAACCTGGACGCCGGTTTTCTGGAAGCCGAGGACTCGGACCGCCATGTCAGCCTGGCCGTCGGTGGCCTGTCGATCCTCGAGGGGCCGATGCCCGACATCGACACGCTCATGGCCGGAGTCGGCGACCGGGTTGTCGACATCCCGCGCTTTCGGCAGGTGTTGCGCACACATCTGCTCGACCTCGGCCCGCCGGAGTGGGAGGACGACCCCGATTTCGACCTGTCCCACCACGTGCACCGCGCGGCGCTGCACAGTCCGGGCGACGATGCGGCCCTGCACGGGTTCGTCGGCGAGGTGATGGGGCGCCGCCTCGACCGTGACCGCCCGCTGTGGGAATGCTGGGTCATCGAGGGTCTCGACGAGGACCGGTGGGCGGTGCTGATCAAGATCCACCACTGCATCGCCGACGGCATCGCCACGATGCACCTGTTCTCCCGGCTCGGTGACAGCAGCGAGGCGCCGAGTTACGACACGGAGATCCGTGCCGCCCGGCAATCGGCGGACACCGCGTTCTCCGTGGCGGGGTTGGGGCTCAATCCGGTGCGCTGGGCCGGCGGCATGTGGCGGGCGGCGACCGCGGCCACACGCGTGTCGGCGCTCGCGGTCGGCGGGGCACTGCAGGTCACCAGCGGCATCCTGCGTCCGGCGCAGACGTCGTCGCTCAACGGCCCCGTCTCGGCCATGCGCCGCTTCAGTGCCGCGGTGGTGAAGCTGGAAGACGTTGCCCGGGTCTGTGATTCATTCGACGTGACGATCAACGACGTCGCGCTCGCCGCGATCACCAGCAGCTACCGCGCGGCGCTGGAGCGCAGAGGCGAGACACCCAAGCGCACGTCGCTGCGCACCCTGGTCCCGGTGTCGATCCGGTCGAACGACGCGGTGGACCGCACCGACAATCGGGTGTCGCTGATGTTGCCCAGTCTGCCCGCCGACAAGGAGGACCCGGTCGAGCAGTTGCAGGCCGTGCACCGCCGGCTGGCCCGGGCCAAGAGCAGCGGGCAGCGTGAGGCGGGCGGCATCTTCGTCGCGATGTCCAATCTGGTGCCGTTCCCGGTGACGGCGTGGGCCGTGCGGGCGCTGACCCGGCTGCCTCAACGCGGCATCGTCACCGTGGCGACGAACGTGCCCGGCCCCCGCGAGAGGATGACCATCATGGGGCGTCGTGTGATCCGCGTGCTGCCGGTCCCTCCCATCGCGATGCGCTTGCGCACCGGCGTGGCGATCCTCAGTTACGCCAACGAACTGGTCTTCGGGATCCTCGGGGATTTCGACGCCGCCTCGGACGTCGATCAGCTCGCGCGCGGTATCGAATCAGCGGTGGACACCCTCGCCGCGGCCGCCGGCTGAGGTCAGCTCGGCACCACAACCGCAGGCGCAGAGGCGGATTCGGCCACCGCGGTGCTCACCGAGCCCAGCAGCATACCCGGGACGCCGCCGCGGCCACGGCTGCCGACGACCACCAACTGGGCCTTCCGCGACTCGTCGACGAGCCAGCGCGCCGGGCGGTCGCACACGATGCGGCGTTGCACGTGGACGTCGGGATAGCGCTCCTGCCAGCCCGCCAGCCGCTCGCCGAGGATCTCGTGGCCCTCCTGCTCGTACTTGTGCCAGTCCATGCCCAGGATCGGGAACACGCCGACGTCGCTCCAGGCGTGCAGCGCCACCAGGTCGACGCCACGGCGGGAGGCCTCGTCGAACGCGAACGCGGTGGCGGCCTCGGAGGCGGGCGTGCCGTCGACACCCAACAGGACGGGGGCGGTGCGTTCCGGTGACTTCATCGCGTCGGCTTTGGTGATGACCACCGGACACTTCGCGTGATGCAACAGGTTCCGGCTCGCCGAGCCCAGCAGAACCCCGCCGATGGGGCCGAGTCCACGGCTGCCGACGACCACCAAGGTCGCCTTCGCCGAGGCGGCCGCCAACTCGGTGACGATGCCGTCATGGCGCAGCAGCGCACGCACCGGCGGCGCGGCGGCGTCCCCGACGGAGGCCTGTAACGTCTTCTGCGCCTGTTCGATCTGGTACCGGGCGTTGTCCTCCTGCCACTGCGCGTAGCTGTACTCGACGTTGTCGATCGGCCAGGTCACCACGATGGGCGCGACCACGTGCATCAACGTGACGGGTTCGCGGCGCAGCAATGCCTCGTCGGCGGCCCACCGGACCGCGGCATGTGCCTCGGGAGAGCCATCGATGCCGACGACGATCCCGTACTCGGTGTTGGACTTGGTCATGAGGACTCCTGACATGTTCTCCCACCGGCGCTTTCCGCCGTGGCGGTGTCTCGGACGGAGGTCAGTGCCGCACCACCAGAGCTGACGCGTTCGCGTGCCGGTACATCGGATGTTCGCGGTGGCCGATGATCTCCGCCAGATCACTCGACTCGGTGCTGCCGATCACCGCGAGCTGCACCCGCTCCCGGTGCTTCTTCAAGAAGTGCCGCACGTCGGCGCGTTCGGCGATCGGGTACACGTGCACACCGGGATACCGGCGGCGCAACTCTTTGACGTCGTCGTCGAGACCGTGCGGCGCCGTCGCAGAAGCCCGGTCGCCCAGCGCCAACACCGGCGCATCCCGCAGCGCCGCTTCGTGCATCGCGCAGTCGACCACCGCGGTGTGGTCGGGATCGTCGTTGACAGCCACCACGATCCAGTTGACGCCGTGACCTGCCGTGTCGTCCGCGGGCCGGATCACCGCCACCGGGCACGAGGATTTCTCAGCGAGTTCGGACGCCGTCGACCCGAGGATCGATCGGGCGTAACGGCCGATGCCGACGGACCCGACGCACACCATCTCGGCCTGGGCCGACAGCGCGAGCAGGGCTGCGCCCGCCGGGCCGCCGACGATCGACGTGCTGACAGAGAGCTTGGGACACCGCGACTCGACCGTCACGGCGGCCTGCTGCAGCGCGGTCCGGCCGTGGTGGACGTCCTCGTTGTAATCGTCGGTGCTGGTGTGCCGAGCCTTGGTCACGTAGACCAGGCGCAGCGGCACGCCCCGGGCGAGTGCTTCGTCAGCGGCCCATTCGGCCGCGTGCAGCGCAGCCGCCGAACCGTCGATGCCGGCGATCACCGGCCGGTCGTCGGGTGGCGTGGTGTCCGACATCGCGTTCTCCGATTCCATGGGGTCTCCGTGTGTCATGTCGGCCCCGACGCTATGTCCGTGCTGGGCAGCGCAGAAGAGTCCTTGGTCACGTCACTGGTCACCGGTGAGCGTGAAATAGTTCTCCTCCTCCTGCAGGAAATGCAGCTGCAGCAGGGCGTAGAGGCCGTAAAGGCACGCCAGCAGGTCCTCGGTCTGGTCGGGCGCAACGCCGCCGGAAGCCCGCGCGAGCGCGACGTGGGTGCCGATCCGGTCGGACAGCCGCTGGATCTCGGCGTGGGTCCGGCTCATCGTCGCGGTGGCCTCGCCGCCGCCGAGCGGGCGTGCCAGCGCCGGATACAGCTCGGTCTCCTCGGCGACTTCGTGGGGCAGCAGCCGCTCGGTGAGGAACGCATGGGCGCGGACCAGCGTGGCCAGGGCCGCGGCGTCGCCGCCGACCAGCTGATCGGCTGCCTCGCGCAGCAGCCCCACGGCCTCGCGCAGTTCGTCGTGCTCGGAGGCGAAGCGCCGCAAGAGTTCTCCGGTGTCGGGCGGCAGGTCGACGTGCGTGGCGGGATCGGCGCCCAGCGCCCGCAGCGCGTTGAGGATCACCGCGACGTCGATGCCCTCCTGCAGCAATGCTCCCCACGCGGGCGGCAGCCAGCCGACGGCAGCCGCGGCCATCGCCAGTCCTGACAACGCCATGCCGACGGTGGCACTCTGCACCGCGATGCGCCGGGACCAGCGGGCGATGTCCATCGCATCGGCCAGCCGGTCCAGCCGGTTGGTGGTCAGCACGATGTCGGCGGCCTCCGACGACGCGGTGGCCCCGCGAGCGCCCATCGCGACGCCGACCGTCGCCGCCGCCAACGCGGGCGCGTCGTTGACCCCGTCGCCGACCATGATCGTGGTGGCGGATTCGCGTTCGGTGCGGACGGCGGAGACCTTGTCGGCCGGGCTCTGCTGTGCGTACACAGCGTCGAGACCCAGAACGGCGCCGACTTCACGGGCGGGGTCGGGACGGTCGCCGGTGAGCATGACGAGACGGTTCAGTCCCGCCGAGCGCAGCCGTCGGATCGTGCGGGGAGCGTCACGGCGGAGAGGATCGCGCAGCAGGACGGCCCCCACGGGCTCACCGTCGACGCAGACCCAGGCGATCGCCGCGGAGTCCAGCCGGGCCCGGTTGGACGCCGACCTCGCCCACGGCGCGGACAGGCCATCGGCGTCCAGCTTTCCCACGTACACGCGGCGGTCGTCGACGGTCGCGGTGGCGCCCCTGCCGGGTTCCTCGGTGACGTTCGTCGGCAGCGCCGGTTCCAGCCCTTGAGCCAATGCCTCGGCCACGATGGCCTCGGCCAGGACGTGGGCCGACATCTGGTCGACCGAGGCGGCGAGTGCCAGCACATCGGCCGCCCGATGTCCTGGTGCGGTGAGGGTCTCCAGGACCGTCGGGCGACCCTGAGTGAGCGTGCCGGTCTTGTCGAGCACGAGAGTGGTTGCGTGCCCCAGGCTTTCGAGCGCACCGCCGCTGCGGATCACCACTCCTCGGCGGGAGGCGCGCGACAGGCCCGACACGATCGCGACCGGAGCGGCGAGCAGTAGCGGGCAGGGGGTCGCGACCACCAGCACTGCGACGGCCCGTGCCGCCGAACCGCTGAACCACCATGCCGCCCCGGCGGTCAGCAGCGTGACGGGCAGGAACCACGCGGCGATGCTGTCGGCGAGCCGGATGATGGGTGCGCTCTCGGCGCCGGCTTCCCGGGCGAGCCGGACGATGCCGGCGTAGGTGCTGTCCGCAGCGGTGGCCGTCGCGCGCAGATCGAACGCCCCTCCGGCATTGACGGCGCCGCTGCGGATCATGTCGCCGGCCGGGTGCTCGACGTGCAGGGGCTCGCCGGTGAGCACCGACTCGTCGAGGACGGCCACCGTGCCGGTGACCCGTCCGTCGACCGGGACGACCTCGCCGGGTCTGACGACCAGCAGGTCGTCGACCGCCACGTCGTCCAGGGAGACCGTGACCACCGTCTCGCCGGTGCGGCGGCGTGCAGAGCGCGGCGCATGCGCCAACAGCGCCTGCAGATCATGGGACGCGCGGCGCTGGGCGGCCGCTTCGAGCGCGCGGCCGCCGGCCAGCATCACCGCGATCAGCGCACCGGCCAGGTACTCACCGACCACCAGCGTGCCGACCAGGGACAGCACCGCGATGACGTCGACTCCCGCCCGGCCGTGCCGCAGCGTGGCGATCACCCACCACAGGGCCGGCGCCAGCGCGACCAGGGTGCCCGCGATCCAGCATCCGTCGGCGAGCCGCTGGTGGCCTGCGGCCCAGGCGATTCCGCCCGCGGCGAGAGCGCCCACGGTGATCACGGTCAGGGTCGGCTCCAGGTACCTGCGCCACTGCGCGAGCACGGCGGTCATCGAGGTGCCACCACCGGCAGCCGGTCGGGGTGACTGAACCGGGCGGCACGGCGATGGATGCGGTGGATTTCTCCGCGGGTGCGGTGCGCCGCGCCGGCCATGTGCATCGGCTCGGCATAGAACACGGATTTGGTGACGTCGACCAGGACGAGATAGGCGATCGTCAGCGCGACGAGTGCGGCGAAGAACAGCCAGGGCAGCGGGGTGAATCCGAGACGCGCCGCGACAGGGGAGAGGGTGAGCATGACGCCGACCGCGATCACGGCGCCCGTGGTGACGATCAGTAGCGCGGCCGGCCGGCTCCGGAGGAACGGCACCCGGCGCGTGCGGATCGCGAAGATGATCAGCGTCTGGGTGGCCAGCGATTCGACGAACCAGCCCGTGCGGAACTCGACCGGACCCGCGTTGAGGACGCCGAGCATCAGACCGAAGGTCAGGAAATCGAACAACGAGCTGACCGGTCCGAACGTCAGCATGAAGCGCCGGATGAAGGCGATGTTCCAGTGCGCGGGCGCGTGCAACTGCTCCTCGTCGACGTGGTCGGCGGGGATCGCCAGCTGCGACGTGTCGTAGAGCAGGTTGTTGAGCAGGATCTGCCCGGGCAGCATCGGCAGGAACGGCAGCACGGCCGACGCCGCCGCGGCGCTGAACATGTTGCCGAAGTTGCTCGACGTCCCCATCAGGACGTACTTGATCGTGTTCGCGAAGATGCGCCGGCCCTCGGCCACACCCGCCGCGAGCACATCGAGATCCTTCTCCAACAGCACCACGTCTGCCGCGTCCTTGGCCACGTCGGTGGCGGTGTCCACCGATATCCCGACATCGGCGGAGTGCAGCGCCAGGGCGTCGTTGACACCGTCGCCGAGGAATCCGACCGACCGTCCGGTGTGCCGCAGCGACGCGACGATGCGGGCCTTCTGCGTGGGGGAGATCCGGGCGAAGATCGTGTGATCCCGAGTAGCGGCGTCGAGGTGCTCATCGTCGATCTGCTGGAGCTGCGCCCCGGTGAGTGTGCCCTTGCTGGGTAAACCCAAATCGGCACAGACCTTTTCGGCCACCTGAGCATTGTCGCCGGTGGCGATCTTGACCTCGATGCCCAGCGCCGCGAGACGGGCCAGCGAGTCGCGCGCAGCCGGCTTCGGATTGTCGGCGAAGACCAGGAACCCCTCGAGGCACAACCCGGTCTCGTCGTCGGCCGACAGCCGGGTGATACCGTCGCCGGGTCTGCTGGCCACCGCGACCACCCGCCGGCCGTCGGCGAACAACGCCGACAGCGTGGCCGTCGCGTCGGGGGGCACCTCAACGCAGCGCGCCATCACCTGCTCAGGGGCGCCTTTGACCACCAGCACGCGGCGTGGGCCGTCGTCGACCAGGGCCGAGGTGGACCGCCGGGTGTGGTCGAAGGGCAGCACCGCCACGCGCGTAACGCCCTTGACAGGCCGATGACCCGCCCACAGCGCGGCGTCGAGATCGTTGGCGCTCACCCCCCCGACAGCCGGGTCGAGGTCGGTGGCCAGCAGCCCGGACAGAAGCACCGCGGCGGCGGCCACCCCGGAGGGATCGACGGCCTCGATCAACTCCACCCGTCCCTCGGTCAACGTGCCCGTCTTGTCGGTGATCAGGATGTCGATGTCACCGAGATCCTCGATGCAGACCAGTCGCTTGACCAGAACCTTCAGCTTCGCCAGCCGCCGTGAGCCGGTCGCCAGGCTGGTACTGACCACGGCGGGCAACAGCTGCGGGGTGATGCCGACGGCGATCGCCAGGCCGAACAGAGCCGAGTCGATCAGCGGGCGGCCGAGCAGCAGGTTGGTGACGATGATGACGGCGGTCAGCATCAGAGCCACCCGCAGCAGCAGATAGGAGAAGCGACGCAGGCCGGCCTGGAAGTCGGTCTCCGGCTGGCGTTCCCCTAATCCGACTGCGATGCGGCCGAATTCGGCGTCGGCACCCGTCGCGTAGACCACCGCCGTCGCCTCGCCCGCGCTGACGACCGTTCCCATGTAGGCCAGATCGCGCGCGTCGCCGACCGCAGTGCCCGCCGGTGCGGGCGCGCTCGACTTCTCGGCCGTCGCGGACTCCCCGGTGAGGATGCTCTCGTTGCACTCCAGGCCGTTGACGTCGATGAGCCTGACATCGGCAGGGACCAGTTCCCCGAGCTCGAGCCTGATCACGTCGCCGGGCACCAACCCGATGACGTCGACTCGGCCGAAGCTCCCGTCACGACGCACCACCGCGGTGTGGTGGATACCGGAATGCATTGCTGCAGCGGCGCGTTCCGCCCGGTACTCGTTCACGAAGCCGAGGCCGACACTGACGAGCAGGATGGCTCCGATGATGGTCGCCTGCGTGCTGTCGCCGAGGAAGTACGACAGCACCGCGGTCACCGCGAGCAGGCCGAGCACGGCGTTGGAGAGCTGACGGCGCAGCACCATCGCGGCGCTCACCCGGTGCGTGCGCACCACGTTCGCGCCGACCGCGGCGATGCGGGCGGTCGCGTCGGCGGTACTCAGCCCATCGACTGTGGTGCCGAGCAGGGTCAGCACGTCGTCGAGCGGTGAGCTCGCGATGGTGTCCCGATTGCGAACGGCGGCCGGCAGCGTCGCGGTCACCGCGCCGCTTCGAGAAGGACCCGTCGCTCGGCTGCGGCGATCACGCGCCGAGCGGACGCTGCCGCGTCAGGGTTGACCGACACCGACGTGATACCCATCCGGACCAGATGTTCGGCGAACGCGGGATTGGTCGACGGCGCCTGGCCGCACAGCGACGACGTGATACCCATCCGCTGTGCGGTGGCGATGATCTGACGGATCGCGTCGAGCACGGCCGGATCCGCTTCGTCGAACAGCTCTGCGCACACATCGGAGTCGCGGTCGACGCCGAGCACCAGCTGGGTCAGGTCGTTGCTGCCGATGGAGACCCCGTCGACACCCATTCCGATGTACTCGGGCAGCCAGTGCACCACCGACGGCACTTCGGCCATCACCCACCGGTGCAGGCCCCGCTGCCGCCCCAGGGGGCTGGCGTCGACCAGTTCCAGGCAGGCCTCGAGCTCCCAGCGGGTGCGCACGAACGGGATCATCAGGGTGACATTGGGTGACTGCTCACGCACGCGGGCCAGCGCTTCGAGCTCGAGGGCGAACAGGTCGGGTTCGGATACATAGCGGTAGCAGCCGCGGTAGCCGATCATCGGGTTGTGCTCGACGGGCTCGTACGCCTCGCCGCCCACCAGTCCGCGGAACTCGTTGCTGCGGAAGTCGGTGGCCCGGTAGACCACCGGGCGCGTGCCGAACGCCGCCGCGATTCGCCCCACCGAGGCGACCAACTTGTCGACCAGGGTGCTCTGCTCGCCGTGCGCGATCAGGTCGCGTGGATGGCGGCCGCCGAGCGCCTCGGTCAGCATGAACTCGGCACGCAGCAGCCCGACGCCGTCGACGGGTTGTGCCGCAACGGATTCTGCGGACTCGGGCATTGCCAGGTTGACGTAGACGCGGGTACCAGTGACCTCGCTGACCACCGGAGCCGGAGCGCTGCGCTCGGTGACCGAGACCGTCGGCTTGGGCTCGACCCGACCTGACACCACCTCTCCGCGCGCCCCGTCGACCGTGACCACGGTCCCGTTGTGCAGATCGCGGGTCGCGGTGCGCGTACCGACGATGCAGGGCACCCCGAGCTCACGGGCCACGATCGCGGCGTGGCACGTCATTCCTCCGGTGTCGGTGACCAGCGCGGCGGCGCGGCGGATCGTCGGCAGCCAGTCGGGATTGGTCATCTGCGCGACGAGGATCTCTCCCTTCTCGAGCCGCTCGCCCTGATCGGGCGTCTCGAGCACCCGGACCCTGCCCGACGCGATGCCGGGCGCCGCGGCCAGCCCGCGCGCCAGCACCACGTGCTTCTCGGCCGCGGCCGGGGTGGTGTGGCCAAGTGTGGTGATCGGGCGGGCCTGCACCAGATAGGTCTTGCCGCCGGCGATCGCCCACTCCGTGTCCTGGGGGCAGCCGTTGTGCCGCTCGGTGGCGATCGCGAGTTCGGCGATCGTGCGGAGTTCGTCGTCGGAGAGCACCCGCGAATCCGCCTCTGCCTCGCTGAGATCGACCGTGGTGTCGTGGCCGTCGGCGCCGCGGATGATCTTGAACGCCTTGTGGCCGAGCCGGACATCGAGCGGGGCCAGCGTGTCCTTGGCGACGAGATAGGTGTCGGGTTCCACCTCGCCGGACACCACGACCTCGCCCAGACCGAAGGCGCCCTCGATGACGACCCGGTCCTGGGCGCCGTTGCTGGGGTCGGCAGTGAACGCGACCCCGGCCTTCTCCGAGTCGACCATCAGCTGGACGACGACCGCCATCGCCGGGTCGGCGGTGAAGCCGCGGCTGGCGCGGTAGGTGATGACGCGCGGGCTGAACAGCGACATCCAGCACCGCACCACGGCGTCGATCAGCCCGTCCTCGCCGGTGATGTTGGTCAAGGTCGCGTTCATCCCCGCGAACGACGCGTCCGCCCCGTCCTCGCCGGTCGCCGAGGACCGCACCGCCACGACCGACGTCGGGCCCAGCGCGGTGTAGGCGTCCAGGATCCGTCGGCGCACCGAGTCGCTGACGCCGGCCTTGTGCACCAGGCCCTGCATCCGCTCACAGCGCTCGGTGAGCGCGACGGTGTCGGAGGCAGCCTGCAGCGCCTCGCGATGCAGCGCGTTGAGCTCCGCGTCGACCCCGCCGGAGCGCATGGACTCGCGGTAGCAGTCGCGCAGCAGCACGAAACCCGGCGGGACCGGCAGCTCGGCGGCGACCATTTCGCCCATGTTCGCGCCCTTGCCACCCGCTTCTTCGGCGTCGGCGATCGTCAGCGTGGAGATGTCGCGCACGTACGTGTCTTGCCGTGTTGCAGCCATGTGTCCACCCTCTGCGTTCCCGCCCCGCGCGCGTACCGTCCGAGGGCCACAGCGCCGCGCCGAAGGTCCCGAATGCCGAGGGCAGAAGGTCCTCGACCGGACAACGAGTGACTTCCTGCCCTTCCGTGGGCCACCTCCGAGACGATCACATGGGGCTCATGGCCTTTGGGGTGTGAGGAGGATGAGCATGTCGCTGCCGGTGTTCGTGGACCCGCGTTACCACGACGCAGTGATCGTCGACCTCGACGGCGTGGGGGTGGTCGAGTCGACCGTCGAGTTCGTCCGCAGGCTCGCCGCCGACGACATCAAGGCGGCGGTCTACTCCGACGAGCCGCACAGCGCGGAAGTGCTCGACGCCGCGGGCCTGTCGGATGTTCTCGCCGCGAGCGTGGACGACGTCAACCCGGACGACATGCTGCTCGAGGCGGCGCGCCGGCTGGGGGTGCACCCGGGTCGCTGCGTCGTCGTCGACACGACCGAGGCCGGTGTCGCGGCCGGCCGCAACGGCGGCTTCGGACTGGTGATCGGACTCGACCGCACCGGGGACGGGGAGGCGCTGCGCCGCTGCGGAGCCGACGTCGTGCTCGCCGACCTCGTCGCGGTGTCGGTGCGCGACAGCTTCCGCCGGACCTCGGAGATGGCCGACGCGCTGCAGTCCTACAGCGAATTCGCCGGGCTGCTCGAAACCCGGCAGCCGGTCGTCATGCTGGACTACGACGGGACCCTGTCCGAGATCGTCGGAGAACCCGACGCCGCGACGCTGGTCCCCGGTGCCGACAAGGTGCTCGCCGCACTCGCCGCCCGCTGCCCGGTCGCGATCATCAGCGGCCGCGCCCTGGCCGACATCCGTGACCGTGTCGGGGTGCCCGGCCTGTGGTACGCGGGCAGCCACGGCTTCGAGCTCGCCGCGCCCGACGGTTCATTCCACGAGAACGAGGCCGGTATCGCGGCCGTGCGCGTCCTGCAGGAGGCCCGCGACGAGTTGCGCCGGCGGCTCGCGTCGGTCGAAGGACTTCTCATCGAGGACAAGCGATTCTCGGTTGCGGTGCACTACCGGGCGGTGGCCCCCGATCGTGTCGACGAGGTGATGGCGACCGTCCGCATCCTCGGACAGCGCCACCAGCTCCGGGTGACCGGCGGGCGCAAGGTCATCGAGTTGCGCCCCGACGTCGAGTGGGGCAAGGGCAGAACGATCGACTGGATCCTCGAGCGCATCGACGGAACGGATCTGTTGCTACCCATCTACATCGGCGACGACCTGACCGACGAAGACGGTTTCGACGCCGTCCGGAACAAGGGCATCGGCATCGCCGTGCGTAGCGCCGAGACGGGCGATCGTC
The DNA here is from genome assembly GCF_001044235.1 of Mycolicibacterium chlorophenolicum. Lineage (GTDB taxonomy): Bacteria > Actinomycetota > Actinomycetes > Mycobacteriales > Mycobacteriaceae > Mycobacterium > Mycobacterium chlorophenolicum. Next base: position 959,674 of record NZ_JYNL01000064.1, read on the forward strand.
GGTCGGCCGCACGGTTCGCACTCCTGGACCCCGAGGCGGTCTGCGAGTTCCTCGAGAAGATCGTCGAGCAGCTCACCGCCGAGCACGACACCCTCAACGACCCGTGGGTGATGACCTACGGCGGGTACCGCCCCGAGGACGAGAAACTGCGGGAAGCCCTGTGCACCATGGGCAACGGATACCTCGCCGTCCGCGGCACAGCGCCGGAATGCGAGGCGGGCCAGTTCCACTACCCGGGCACCTACGTGGCGGGGGTCTACAACCGTCTCACCGACACCGTCGCGGGTGTGACGATCGACAACGAGTCTCTGGTGAACCTGCCGAACTGGTTGCCGGTCACCTTCCGCATCGACGGGGGAGCGTGGTTCGGCATCGACGACGTCGACGTCTCCTCCTACCTGGTCACCCTTGATCTGCGCCGCGCCACGCTGTCACGGGAGTTCCTGTTCGCCGACGCCGACGGCCGCGACATCCGGGTGCGCCAGAAGCGGTTCGTCTCCATGCATCAACCGCACGTCGCGGCGCTGACGACGACGGTGGAGGCGCTGAACTGGTCGGGCCGAATCGAATTCAGGTCGTCCGTGGACGGCGCGGTGGTCAACCGCGGCGTGGACCGGTACCGCGACCTGGCGTCGCGTCACCTCGACGTCGTGGCCATGCACGAACTCGCCGCGGATTCGGTGCTGCTCGCCGCACAGACCGTCGAGTCGGGAATCGACATCGCGGTCGCGGTGCGCAACACGCTGCGCGTCGGCGACGTCGACGCATCCGCCGAGTGCATGACGCTCACCGAGCACGCCCGCATCGGTCACCGGCTCACCGCGGACCTGCGCACCGGGCAGTCGGCCACCCTGGAGAAGGTGGTCTGCGTGTTCACCAGCCGCGATCACGGCATCTCGGGCCCGGTCGTCGCGGCGGAACGGGAACTGCAGCGGGCCGGCGATTTCGCGACGCTGGAACACGGCCACCGGTTGGCGTGGGCGCACCTGTGGGAACGCTTCAACGTCGAGATGGGCCGCGATGCGGACCTGCTGCGCCTCGTGCGGTTGCACCAGCTGCATCTGCTGCAGACGCTGTCGCCGCATACGGCCGACCTCGACGTCGGGGTGCCGGCTCGGGGCCTGCACGGCGAGGCCTACCGCGGCCACGTGTTCTGGGACGAGCTGTTCGTGTTCCCGGTGACGAACCTGAGGCTGCCGAAAGTCACCCGCTCTCTGCTGATGTACCGCTACCGCAGGCTGCCCGAGGCCCGCCGCGCCGCGCTGGCGGTCGGTCACGTCGGCGCGATGTTCCCGTGGCAGTCGGGCAGCGATGGACGCGAGGAAAGTCAACGACTGCACCTGAATCCGAAGTCCGGCCACTGGAACCCCGACGCCAGCTCCCGCGCCCACCACATCGGGCTGGCGATCGCCTACAACGTCTGGCAGCACTACCAGGTCACCGGCGACATCGGCTTCCTGATCGACTACGGCGCGGAAATGCTCGCCGAGATCAGCCGGTTCTGGGTCAGCCTCGCCGAGTTCGACGACGAGCGGCAACGCTATGTGATCCGCGGTGTGATCGGCCCCGACGAGTTCCATTCCGGTTATCCCGGAAAGGAATACGACGGGATCGACAACAATGCCTACAGCAATGTGCTGGCGGTCTGGGTCATCGCGCGCACCCTCGAGGCCCTCGAACGCATCCCGCTGTACTACCGGCTCGCCCTGCTGGAGAGCCTCGGCATCGACGACGACGAACTCGTGCGGTGGGACGACGTCAGCAGGCGGATGTTCGTGCCGTTCCACGACGGGGTGATCAGTCAGTTCGAGGGGTACGAGAAGCTCCCGGAACTGGATTGGGCGGGATACCGGGCCCGGTACGCGAACATGCAGCGCCTCGACCGCATCCTCGAAGCCGAGAACGACAGCCCCAACAACTACCAGGCCTCCAAGCAGGCGGACGCCCTGATGCTGTTCTACCTGCTCTCCGCCGACGAACTCTACGAACTCTTCGACCGGCTCGGCTACCGCTTCACACCCGAGCAGATCCCGGCGACCATCGACTACTACCAGGACCGCACCTCGCACGGGTCGACGCTGAGTGCCGTCGTGCATGCCTGGGTGGTGGCTCGTGGCAATCGCGCTCAGGCGATGGAGTACTTCGCGCAGGCCCTCGCCTCCGACATCGTCGACATCCAGCAGGGCACCACGTCCGAGGGCATCCACCTGGCGGCCATGACCGGCAGCATCGACCTGCTGCAGCGGTGCTTCACCGGCCTGGAGATCCGCCGGGACCGGATCGTGCTGGGCCCGCTGTGGCCGAAAGCCCTGGGCAGACTGGAGTTCACGTTCCGCTACCGCGGCCATCGGCTGCGGCTGAGCGTCAGCGGGCGCAGTGCCACACTGTCCGCGGAGCCCGGCGACGCCTCACCGGTGCTGGTGGAGTGCCGCGGGGTGCAGCAGACGCTGCTGGCCGGCGGCACGATCGACTTCGACCAGTGACGGTTTCGCGTCGCTAGCCGGCCGCCGAGTGTGCGGAGTCGTCCGCGACTCGCCGATCGAGGCGTATCGCACCGCACAGTCGGCGTCGCTAGCCGGTGGACACCCGGGTTCCCGCTGTTCCCTTCACGATTCCGACGATGTCGGTCAGGGCACCGATGACCGCGTCCTGGCCCGTGGCGCGGGTGAAGCCGCACGCGGCGTCGACCTTGGGACCCATCGAACCCGTCGCGAAGTCCATGCCCTCGAGCTCGTCGGGCGTCACCCGGCCGAGCCGCGTCTGCTCCTGCGTGCCCCATCCGGTGTACACGCCGTCGACGTCGGTGGCGATGACCAGCAGATCGGCGTCGAGTTGCTCGGCCAGCAGCGCGGAGGCGAGGTCTTTGTCGATGACGGCTTCCACGCCGTGCAGGGTGCCGTCGGCGTCGTACATCGTCGGGATGCCCCCGCCGCCGGCACAGATCACCACCGTGCCGTGCTCGACGAGGGTGCGGATGGGCCCGATCTCGAAGATGCGCCTGGGTTTCGGGCTGGCCACCACCCGCCGGAACTTGTCTCCGTCGGCGGCGATGGTCCATCCGCCGGCAGCCGCCAGACGCTCGGCGGTGGCCCGGTCGTACACCGGACCGATGGGTTTGGTGGGGTGGCCGAACGCCGGATCGGCAGGGTCGACCTCGATCATCGTCAGCACGGTGGCCAGCGACTGCTCGGGAGGCAGCAGGTTGCCGAGTTCCTGCTCGATGACGTAGCCGATCATGGCCTCCGTCTGGGCGCCCAGCACGTCGAGCGGATAGGGCTCGACCTCGTGATAGGAGGCGGCTTGCAGCGCCAGCAGGCCGACCTGCGGGCCGTTGCCGTGCGCGACGACGATCTCGTTGCCCGGCGCGATGGCGGCGATGCGCTCGGCGGCGGCGGCGATGTTCCCGCGCTGGTTCTCGGCGGTCATCGGCTGGCCCCGGCGCAACAGCGCGTTGCCGCCGAGGGCGATCACGATCCGCATCAGGTCAGCGCCGAGACGAGCACCGCTTTGATCGTGTGCATGCGGTTCTCGGCCTGCTCGAACGCGATGTTCGCCGGGCTCTCGAACACGTCCTCGGTGACCTCGATCCCGTTGCGCAGGTGGGGGTACTTCTCGGCGATCTGCGCGCCCAGCGTGGTCTCGCAGTTGTGGAAGGCAGGTAGGCAGTGCATGAACCGCACCCGCGGATTGCCCGTCGCGTCCATCAGGTGCGCGTTGACCTGGAACGGCAGCAGCAGGTCGACGCGACGGCCCCAGGTGTCGAGCGGTTCTCCCATCGACACCCACACGTCGGTGTAGATGAAGTCGACTCCGCTGACCGCCTTGAGAGGATCGTCGGTGATGGTCGTCGATGCGCCGGAGGCGGCCGCGAACTCTTCGCACATCGACACGTGGTCGGCGTGCGGCATCAGCTCCTGCGGCGCGCCGATGCGCACGTCCATACCCAGCTTCGCGCCGACCAGCAGCAGCGAATTCGCGACATTGTTCCTGCCGTCGCCGACGAAGGCAAAAGAGATGTCGGTCAACGGTTTCGGACAGTGCTCGGTCATGGTCATGACGTCGGCGAGCATCTGGGTGGGGTGGAACTCGTCGGTGAGACCGTTGAAGACGGGCACGCCGGCGTACTCGGCGAGTTCCTCGACGATGGACTGGCTCGCGCCGCGGTATTCGATCGCATCGTACATCCGGCCCAGCACCCGCGCGGTGTCCTTCATCGACTCCTTGTGGCCGATCTGCGACGAGGACGGGTCGATGTAGGTGACGTGGGCGCCTTCGTCGTACGCGGCCACCTCGAAGGCGCACCGGGTGCGTGTCGAGGACTTCTCGAAGATCAGTGCGATGTTCTTGCCGGTCAGCGTCGGCCGGCCCTGACCGGAGTACTTCGCGCGTTTGAGGTCGCGCGAGAGGTCCAGCAGGTAGTGCAGGTCGCGTTCGCTGTGATGAACGAGGCTGAGCAGACTGCGATTTCGGTTGTTGAACGCCACGATGGATCCTTCGATTCAGGTGTAGAGCGGATCGCGCAGGATAGGGCAGGTCATGCAGCGGCCACCGCCGCGGCCGCGGCCGAGTTCGCTGGCCGTGATGGTCACGACCTCCACCCCGGCTTTGCGCAGCGCCGTGTTCGTCAGGATGTTGCGGTCGTAGCCGATCACGACGCCGGGTCGCAAGGCCACGACGTTGTTGCCGTCGTCCCACTGCTCGCGCTGCACGCCGTACACGTCGCCCGCGGTGGTGACGACGCGGAATTCGACACCGACGGCCTCGCCGATCGTGTCGATCAGGCCCCGGCGTTCCCGCCGGATGTCCAGACCCGAGGGGGACCGGTCGTCGGGGCGCAGGCTGAACGGCACGATGCCGTCCACCACCGGCGCATAGGCGGTGACGAGGTCGTAGTCGCAGAAGGTGAACACCGTGTCCAGGTGCATCGCGGCGCGCGACTTCGGCAGGCTGGCCACGATCACCCGTTCGGCGGCACCCGCGGCGAACAGATTCCGGGCCACCTGGGTGATCGCCTGGTGCGACGATCGCTCACCCATGCCGATCACCACGGTGCCCTTGCCGATGGGCATCACGTCGCCGCCCTCGAGCGTCGCCGAACCATGATCGTGGGCAACGGTTTCCGGATCCCCGAGCCAGATGTCGAACTTCTCGTCGGCGAATGCCGGGTGGAACGTGTAGACCGCGGTGGTCAACAGCGTCTCCTGGCGGCGGGCCGGCCAGTACATCGGGTTCAGTGTCACGCCGCCGAAGATCCAGGCGCTGTTGTCGCGCATGAACTGGGTGTTGGGCAACGGCCGCAGCACGAACCCCGCGGGGTCCAGCTCGCGGAACGCGGTCAGGAAATCACCGCCCACGTCGTCGGGCACGTCCTGATAGGACACGCCGCCGATCAAGAACTCCGCCAGGCGATCCCACGGTAATTCCTCCAGCCACGCGCGGATCGCCCGGCGCAGGCCCAGACCCACCAGGTCGTCGGTGACCTTGCGGTCGAGCACCCAGGCCCGCGCCTCGGGGATGGCCATCACCTCGGCCAGCAGGTCCTGCAGTTCGAGGACCTCGACACCGTGGTCTTCCATCTTCGCGACGAAGTCGAAGTGGTCGCGGCGGGCCTGCTGCAACCAGATCACGTCGTCGAAGAGCAACTCGTTGCAGTTCTCCGGGGTGAGCCGCTGGTGGGCGAGTCCCGGCGCGCAGACCAGGACGCGGCGCAGCGTCCCGGCCTCCGACCACACTCCGAGTCGTGACGGCGCGTTCACAGGACGGCCAGGTTTCCGGTGGCCACGAGCGCGATCGCCACGGCCGACGTCACTGCGAGGACCCCGACCACGACCATCTCGGCCGTGGTGAAGACGGGCAGCTTGCTCTCCTTGCGGGCCCAGATGTAGAGCGCCGTACCCACCAGGTAGAACACGGCCGCGATCAGCAGGTACTGCCAGCCGCCCGCATAGAGCAGCCACACGGCGTACACGAGCGCGATCGCACCGATCAGGATGTCGCGGGTCCTGCCGCGGCCGGCCTCATAGGTCTCTCCGCGCACGGCGAGCAGTACCTGGTAGGCCGCCGACCACAGATACGGCAGCAGGATCAGTGACGTCGCCAGGTAGATCAGATTGGTGTAGGTGCTCGAGTTCGCCAGCGTCCACAGCAGCAGCGCCTGAACGCACAGGTTGGTCAGCCACAGCGCGGTGGCGGGTGCGCCGTGGCTGTTCTCCTTGGCCAGTGCCTTGGGCATCACGTTCTCCAGCGCGGGGAGGCGCAGGATCTCGACGCACAGCAGCACCCAGGCGATCAGTGCGCCCAGCAGTGAGACCACCAGGCCGATCGAGATGAACGCCGCGCCCCAGCTGCCGACCTGGTTCTCGAGGACGCCGGCCATGGACGGGTCGGGCACGCCGGCGAGCTCGGCCTGCGCCATCAGACCGTAGGACAACAGGTTGACGAGGAGCAGCAGCGCCAGCACGCCGACGAACCCGAGCACGGTGGCGCGGCCGACGTCGTTGCGACGAGCGGCGCGCTGCGAATAGACCGAGGCGCCTTCGATACCGATGAACACCCACACCGTCACCAGCATCATGTTCTTGACCTGGGACATGGTGTCGCCCAACGGCGCTCCGTCGATCTGCGTCGTCTTACCCCAGAAGTCCGCGGTGAACAGGCCGGCTTTGAAGCCGACGGCGGCGATCGCGATGAACACCAGGATGGGCACCACCTTGGCGACCGTTACCACGACGTTGACCAGTGCGGCGGTCTGCACGCCGCGCAGTGTCATCGCGTGCACGATCCACAGCACCACCGAGGCGCCGATGATCGCGGCGACCGTGGCGCCCCCTTCGAAGGCGGGGAAGAAGTAACCCAGTGTGGAGAACAGCAGGACGAGGTAGGCGACGTTGCCCACCCACGCCGACATCCAGTAGCCGAACGCCGACGTGAAGCCGATGTAGTTGCCGAAACCTGCTCGCGCGTATCCGTAGACGCCGCCGTCGACGTCGGGCTTGCGGGTCGCCAGCGTCTGGAAGACGAACGCCAGCATCAGCATGCCGACGCCGGTGATGGTCCAGCCGATGATGAGCGGCCCGGGTGCTGCGCTGCCGGCCATCTGCGACGGCAGCGCGAAGATGCCGCTGCCGATCATCGATCCGACGACCAGTGCGGTCAGGGCGGCCAGGCCCAGGCCGGCAGTCGTCTTCGGCGCTCGCGGCGTGGGTTTGGCTGGGCCTGGAATTACGGACTGTGACATCGTCGTCTCCCACATCCGGGCGGACGGGGTCGCGGTCGCCACCCCGTGTGTCACACGCTATGGGTGGGATCTGCCGTGGTGTGGAGGCTTTGGTCCTTGATCAGGCGACGGAAGTCCTATGTGCCCAGCTCCGCGCAGGGTGTTTCATGGTGTGGTGCACACGGGCGCGGGGCCATTCGCGGTGTGGGCGATCAAGCATGTCGTCGCGCCTGTTCACCGGCTCCTGTACCGCGCGACCGACGGCCGGGCGTTCCGGTGGGGGCGTGGCCGCAGCGTGCTGTTACTGACGACCATCGGCCGCCGGACGAGGAGGCAGCACACCACGCCGGTGTTCTACCTCAGGGACGGCGCACGCTTTGTGGTGTGCAATGTGCGGCCCGACGGTGAGCGGGTGAATCCGTGGGTGCTCAACGTGCGGGCCCATCCGCAGGTCGGGATCAGGGTCGGTCGGGACAACCTCTCCTGCACCGCGCACGAGGTGCAGGATGCCGACGTAGAACGCTACTGGCCGGCACTGGTTTCCCTGTGGCCGGCCTACGAAGACCACTTCCGGCGTGGAGGCGAGCGGAGCCTCTTCGTGCTCGAACCCCTCACGGGGTGATCTCGGCGACGACCGCGGAGACCACCCGCGGCACCGCGGCCGCCACGGCCGGGGTCATCAAGTCGCCGTGACCGACGTCGGCGGCGTCGACGGTGAACACCACCAGTTGCTCCGGCGTCCGGCCAAGGGCCCGGCCCAGTGCGTAGACGGCGGACAGATCGAACGCATGGGAACTCACCGCTGCGGGCGGCGTCTCGTCGGGCGTCCACCGCCGAAGCCGACCCGGGGCGGCGTCATCACCGGCGGCCGCGTCGACGATCACGGCCAGTTCGGCGCCGTCCCAGGCGTCGAGGAGAACGGCAGGATCGTCGGACGCGGTGAGCACGTCGACGTTCTCCAGATGGAGGCGTCGTACCGCAGCGGCCACCGTGGGCCCGATCCCGTCGTCGCGGCGGAAGTCGTTGCCGATCCCGATCACCACGACCGTCACTGGCGGTCGATGGTGAGCGTCAAAAAGTGCGCCGAGCACGAGATGCACGGGTCGTGATTGCGGATCGACCGCTCACACAGTGCCGTCAGCGCAGCGTCGTCGAGCGTCAGGTTCGCCCCGACCAGCAGCGCCATCTCGTGCTCGATCGCGCCCTGGTTCTGCGAGGTCGGCGGAATCATCGTCGCCGCCCGCACCAGTCCGTGGTTGTCGATCTCGTAGCGGTGGTAGAGCAGACCTCGGGGTGCCTCGCTGACGCCGTGGCCGATCCCCGCCCGGGCCGGAACGTCGACCGACGGCCGCGGCGGCACCTCGTAGTTCTCGACGATCCGCAGCGCCTCTTCGACCGCGTACAACACCTCGACCGCGCGTACCACGATGCTGCGAAACGGGTTACGGCACTGCGGTCCGAGCCCGGCATCGGCGGCTGCCTGCGCCGCGAGCGGCGAGAGCCGCGACGAGTTCAGCGAGTACCGCGCCAGCGGTCCGGTGAGATAGCGGCCTCCGTCCAACGTGGCCTGCAGCGCAGTGGAATGCGGCACCTGCTCTTCCACGACATGGTCGGCGAAGTCGCGCACGGCGAAGGCGCTTCCCGCGCTGCGCGCGATCGTCCCGTTCTCGATCGGGTAGCGGTCCGGAAGGGTCAACGCCAGGAACTCGTGGTCGAACTCGGCATCGGGAAAGTCGAGCCGGGCGGTCTGGGCAACGGTGTACAGCGCGTCATCGATTGCGCGGCGCAGCATCTCGGCCAACGGCCGCATCTGAGCGGGCGTCGGCGTCGCGTAGAACCCGCCGAGCTTCACGTTGACCGGATGGATCGCGCGTCCACCGATCTGCTCCATCAACCGATTACCGGCCTTCTTCAGCGCCAGTCCGCGCTCGACCAGCTGCGGGTGGTCGGCGGCCATCGTCACCACGTCGGGGTAGCCGAGGAAGTCGGGCAGGTGCAGCAGGAAGATGTGCAGGGCGTGGCTGTGGATCCACTCTCCGCAGTACAGCAGCCGGCGCAGCGCCACCAGCTGGGGGTCGATCGTCACCCCGCAGGCGTCCTCGATCGCGTTGCAGGCGCTGACCTGGTAGGCGACCGGGCAGATACCGCACACGCGGGCGGTGATGTCGGGCGGTTCGGTGTAGGCCCGGCCGCGCAGGAACGCCTCGAAGAACCGCGGCGCCTCGTAGATGTTGAGCTCGACGTGCTCGACCACGCCGTCGGTCAGCGTGACGTTCAGAGCGCCTTCGCCTTCGACGCGGGTGAGCGCGCCGACGGTGAGTGTCCGGGTTTCCCGATCCTCGGTCATGTGTCGTTCCGTTCCGCGGCGAAGCGGGTGGCGTTGAAGGTGTGGAACACCCGCTCCACGTCGTCGCCGGACATGCCGTCGCGGTGCAGCAGCGGGATCAACGCGGCGGTGTTGGGGGTGGCGGCCGGGCCGAAGCAGCCGTAGCAGCCGCGATGGAACGACGGGCACAGCGCGCCGCACCCGGCGTGGGTCACCGGCCCCAGACACGGGGTCCCGTGGGCGACGACCACGCAGGTCACTCCGCGCATCTTGCATTCGGTGCACACGGTTTTGGCGGGCAGCCGTGGTTTGCGGCCGACCAGCAGCGCCGCCAGTGTCTCGAGCAGTTGCCCGCGGTCGATCGGGCATCCCTGCAGTTGGTAGTCGACCTGTACGTGCGCGGATGCCGGCGTCGAGGTGGCCAGCGTGTCGATGTAGTCGGGCTGCGCGTAGACCACGGAGGTGAACTCGTCGATGTCGGCGAAGTTGCGCAGCGCCTGGATGCCGCCGCCGGTGGCGCAGGCGCCGATGGTGACGAGAATCCGCGACTGCTCGCGGATCTCGGTGATCCGGCGCTCGTCGGCGGCGGTGGTGATGGAACCTTCGACGAGCGAGACGTCGTAGGGACCGGTCATGATCGCGCTGGACGCCTCGAGGAAGGTGGCGATCCGGATCTGGCCTGCGAGGGTCAGCAGCTCGTCCTCGCAGTCGAGCAGCGTCAGCTGGCAGCCGTCGCATGACGCGAACTTCCACACGGCCAGGCTGGGAACGGTCATCACAACTCCCTGATCCGCAGCAGTGGTTCCGCGACGTCGTAACCGACAACCGGTCCGTCCCGGCACAGCAGCAACGGCCCCAGCTGGCAGTGCCCGCACCAGCCGACGCCGCACTGCATGTTGCGCTCGAGCGACACGCGGATGTCGTTGCGCGCCATGCCCTTCCTGATGAGTTCTGTCGCGCCGTTGCGCATCATCACCTCCGGGCCGCACAGGAACGCGGTGGTGACGCCCGGGCGCAGCGGTAGCCGGCGCAGCGGTCCGGTGACGAAACCGACCTCACCGGGCCAGCCCTGTACCGGCACGTCGACGGTCAGATGCACCTCGAGGTCGTCGCGCTGCGCCCAGGCATCGAGTTCGGCGGTGAAGAGGAAGTCGTCGCGCGAGCGTGCGCCGGCGATGAGCGTGACGCGGCCGAAGCGGTGACGGTCGCGCAGGGCGGCGATCACGACGGGGCGCAGCGGCGCCAACCCGACACCGCCCGCGACGATCACCAGGTCGCGCCCTGCGGCGTCCGGCACAGCCCAACTCGTGCCGAACGGGCCGCGCAACCCGATCACCGTCCCGGGCTCGGCGTCGTGCAGTTTCCGGCTGACCGCGCCCACGGCGCGAATGGTGTGGGTGATCGTGGCGTCCGGCGCCTCGGGAGCCCCGCTCACCGAGATCGCCACCTCACCGACCCCGAAGGCGTACATCATCATGAACTCGCCCGGAGCGGGTGACGGCAGCGCCTCCGCCACGGGCGCCAGGCGCAAGGTCGCCGAGTCCCGGTTCTCGGCCACGCGGCTGAGCACCCGGTAGGGCACCGGCGCCATCGTGTGGCGGCGCGCCACGGTGGCGGTCTCAGTCATCGTCGGCCTGCTCTGCGAAGGTCGCCATCTCCTCGGTGATGTCGATGCCGGTGGGGCACCAGGCGATACAGCGTCCGCATCCGACGCACCCCGAGGTCCCGAACTGGTCGTGCCAGGTGCCGAGCTTGTGGGTCAGCCAGTGTCGATAGCGTGAGGGAGGTGACTGCCGGACACTGCCCTCGTGGACGAACGTGAAATCCATCTCGAAGCACGACGCCCACGTCGACCACCGCTCGGCGTGCGTGCCGGTGAGGTCGGTGACGTCCTCGACGCTGGTGCAGAAGCAGGTCGGGCACACCATGGTGCAGTTGCCGCAGGTCAGGCACCGCGAGGCCACCTCGTCCCAGTGCGGTGATTCCCGGGATTCGATCAGCAGCGCCCGCAGATCGCCCTCGGGCATCTGCCGGCCCATGTGGCCGGCGGCGTCGGCGACTTCGGCTCGGGCGGAATCGATCTCGCCGGCGTTGGGCTCACGGCGTGCCAGTCGGTCCAGCACGTCGGCGCCTGCGGCGCTCCCGACGTCGACGACATAGCGTCGGCCGTCCGGACCGGTGCGTTCGGTCAGGCCCAGGTCGTACCCCGGACCGGCGGCGGGGCCGGTGCCCATCGACGCGCAGAAGCACAGCCCTCCTGGCTCGGTGCAGTTGACCGCGACGACGAACGCGCGTCCCAAGCGGCCGGTGAAGGCGCGGTCGGGGTGGGCGCCGGCGCCGAGGACTCCGTTGAGGGTGGCGATCGCGGCCAGGTCGCAGCCCCGCACGCCGAGGAAGGCGTACCGCGGGATCTCCTCGGTGAGCTCGCCGTCGGAGGACCACACCTGCTGGCGGGCAGGATGCAGGAACTGCTTCCAGGACTGCGGGCCGGCCGAATGGCCGAACACCGCATCGTCGTCGCGTCGGCGCAGTCGATACTGCCCGGGCGCGACGTCGACGCCCCACCCGGCCGGCAGGTCGTCGGCGCTGTCGAGTTCGTCGAGCACGATCGCGTTGTCGGACACCGTCGGTCCCACAACGCGATATCCGAGCTCCTGCAGGACCGACACCAGCTGCTGCAGCCCCGCGGCGTCGATCACCGCCACATCCATGTCCGCCATCGTGCGCCGTCCCCGCGGCGGTGCCCAGTGCCTGCGGCCTGTCGAAGTGGGGCCGAAAGTCCCTAACTGAGTTCATCGGCCGGTAACCCGCGCCCGATAGCGTCGGACCGATGTCACTGTCGCGAGAAGTGGGGTCTGCCGCGGGTGGCGACACCCAGTCCGAACTCGCACGTCTGGTCGAGCGGCTCGACAATCTGCTCGAGCGGCTCGCGGCCGCAGAGGCGGAATGGTCCGACCGGATCAGTGCCGCCGCACCCGAGTATCGGTCCAGCGCCCGAAATCTGGCGCACTACTGGGCAATTCGCGAGATCGATCTCCGCGACCTGCAGCAACGCCTCGCTCACTTCGGGCTGTCGTCGCTCGGTCGCAGTGAACCCCACGTCGAGGCCACCCTGCGCCTGGTCCGGTCCGCCCTGCTCGCCATGCTCGAGGATTCCTGGTGCCCGCCCTCACCGTCGGCCATCGGCCCCGAGGAAGGCCGCGAGCTGCTGGCCGCCCGTACCGCCGCTCTGCTGGGACCGGTTCCGGTCTCGCGGGAGACCCGCATCATGGTCACGCTTCCGTCCGCGGCGGCCGTCGACGCGGATCTGGTCGAGCGACTGGTGCGGCGCGGCATGGACGTCGCGCGGATCAATTGCGCCCACGATGACCCCGCCGCCTGGCGCGCGATGGCCGCGCACGTGCGCGCCGCGAACGTCACAGCAGCGCGCACGTGCCTGATCGCGATGGATCTGGCGGGGCCGAAGGTGCGTACCGGGCCGATCACGCCTGGTCCCGCGGTGGTCAAGCTGCGACCGCACCGCGATGCGCTGGGGCATGTCGTTGCGCCGGGCCGCGCCTGGTTCACGGCTGACGACCGCATGATCCCGGCCGTGGCGCCGGACATGACGACCGTGCCGGTCACCGCGGAGTGGCTGGCGCGTCGGCGGATCGGTGACGTGCTGCGCGTGCGGGACACCCGTGGAGCGACGAGGACGCTGAGGCTGACCGACGTCGCCGACGGCGGTGCTGTCGCCTGCTCGGACCGCACGGTGTATCTGGCCACCGGCACCGTGGTGCGAGTCGACGGGTGCGACGATCCGACCGAGATCGGCGCGCTGCCCGAACGGGAGCAGTATCTGGTGCTGCGACCCGGTGACACGCTGACGGTGGACAGGGACTGCGCCGCCGTTCCGCCGGGCTCAGGGCGGATCGGGTGCACGCTGCCCGACGTCTTCACCCACGCGCGCGCAGGGGAATCGATCTTCTTCGACGACGGTCGAATCGGCGCCACGATCGTCGCGGTGAGACCCGACGCGCTGCAAGTACGGATCGACCGCGCCTCGCCTCGTGGATCGAAATTGCGTGCGGGCAAGGGGATCAACCTGCCGGACACGGTGCTACCGGTGCCGGCACTGACCGACAAAGACATCGACGACCTGGCATCGGTCGTCGAGATCGCCGACCTGGTGGAGATGTCCTTCGTCCAGGATCCGGCCGACGTACGGCATCTGCACCATCTGCTCGCCCAGTTGGGCGGGGACCGTGTCGGCGTGGTCCTCAAGATCGAGACCAGACGCGCGTTCGAGCGCCTCCCGGATCTGCTCGCCACCGCGATGCGCCGGCCGTCGGTCGGGGTGATGATCGCGCGCGGGGACCTGGCGGTGGAGGTGGGTTACGAGCGGCTGGCCGAACTGCAGGAGGAGATCCTGTGGTTGTGCGAGGCCGCGCATCTCCCGGTGATCTGGGCCACCCAGGTGCTCGAGCAGCTCGCCACGAGTGGAGTGCCGTCGCGGGCCGAGATCAGCGATGCTGCGATGGGCGAGCGCGCCGAGTGCGTGATGCTGAACAAGGGCGCGCACGTCGAAGACGCCGTCGTCGTGCTCGACGACATCCTCAGCCGGATGGCTGAGCATCACTTCAAGAAGAACGCGCTGCTACCGCAGCTGCATTCGTGGTACCCGGTCGAGTGCTCGGGGTCCCCGAAATGAGGGACTTTGGGCCGCATCGCGCCGGTTCGCGGCGCGGTTAGTGTCAGCTATGTCCCAAGAAACCGCGCCGGTTTCGGTGCTGCCGGAGTCGGAATGCTGGAAACACCTCTCGAGTGTGTCGCTCGGACGACTGGTCACCAGCGTCGACGGTCATCCGGCGATCTTCCCCGTGAACTTCGCGGTGCAGAACCGCTCGATCCTGTTCCGCACCGCCGAGGGCACCAAACTCGTCAGCGCCGCGATCAACAGCACCGTGCTGTTCGAGGCGGATGACCACACCGTCGTCGACGGCTGGAGCGTCATCGTCAAGGGCACCGCCCGCTCACTGCGCAGCGACGAGGAGATCGCCGAAGCCGACGCCGCGAACCTGCTGCCGTGGACGGCGACGGCCAAGACCCACTACGTGCGGATCCGTCCGCTCAGCGTGACGGGGCGGCACTTCGCGTTCGGCGCCGAGCCGGACCGCGTTCGCGAGCAGGCATAGCCGGGCGAACGGCTCTGTGCGGGGTGACTTCCGTCCCTATCCGGCGACCAGCTGCGGTGATCGGATGGAACGGAGGCCACCGAACGGAGAACGACGATGACGACGGCACGACGAAGGACGGGGGAGTCGCCCAGGCAGGTTTTCCGCGATCGACGCGAGGCCGGCAAGGTGTTGGCCGGTCTGCTGGGCTCATACCGCGGTAGAGACGACGTCGTCGTCCTCGGCCTGGCCCGTGGCGGAGTTCCGGTGGCCTGGGAAGTCGCTGCGGCACTGGGTGTTCCGTTGGACACGTTCATCGTCCGGAAATTGGGCGCACCGGGCCGCGACGAATTCGCCATGGGCGCACTCGCGACCGGCGGACGGGTCGTCGTCAACGACGACGTCATCCGCGCGCTGGGCGTGACGCCACAGCAGTTGCGCGACGTCGCCGAACGCGAAGGCCGGGAACTGGTGCGGCGCGAGGCGGCCTACCGGGGCGGCCGGCCACCGCTGGAACTCGCGGGACAGACGGTCATCCTCGTCGACGACGGTCTCGCGACCGGTGCGAGCATGATGGCCGCGGTCCAAGCGCTGCGCGACAGGGATCCGGCCGAGATCGTCATCGCCGTCCCGGCTGCACCGGAATCGACGTGCCGGGAGTTCATGGCGATCGTCGACGACGTCGTGTGCGCGTCGATGCCCACACCATTCCTCGCCGTCGGCGAATCATTCTGGGACTTCAGCCAGGTCGGCGACGACGAGGTGCGCCAGCTGCTGGCGACGCCCACCGTCGGCATCGGCACCGCGCGCCTCCGGGTCGCAGAGACTGCGGCCGAGGTGCTGCGCCGCTGCGTCGTCGACGCCCCTTCGGGGGTGCCGCCGCGCGAGGCGCTCGAGGAAGTCGTCGGCGATGCCCGCATCGTTCTGATCGGTGAGAGCTCCCACGGCACAGAGGATTTCTACCGGGCGCGGGCCGAGATCACGAAGTGGCTGATCGAGGAGAAGGGATTCTGCGCGGTGGCCGCGGAAGCGGACTGGCCCGACGCCTACCGGGTGAACCGCTACGTGCGCGGCCAGGGCCTCGATGCGTCGGCCGATCAGGCGTTGAGCGGGTTCGAGCGCTTCCCGGCCTGGATGTGGCGCAACACCGTGGTGGCCGAGTTCGTGGATTGGCTGCGCGCGCACAACTCCCGGAAGCGCACCGACGGTGGGGAGCAGGCCGGCTTCTACGGCCTGGACCTCTACAGCCTGCACCGGTCGATGCGCGAGGTGGTTCGCTACCTGGAGAACATCGACCCGGCAGCCGCCGCCCGGGCCAAAGAGAGGTACGCGTGCTTCGACCACACCTCGGCCGACGATGGCCAGGCCTACGGCTTCGCGGCGGCCTTCGGGGCCGGGCTGTCCTGTGAGCGCCAGGCGATCGAACAGCTCGTCGAGTTGCAGCGCCATGCGCTGGACTACGCCCGCCGGGACGGACTGCTGGCCGAGGACGAGTTGTTCTATGCGCGGCAGAACGCGCTGACCGTCCGCAACGCTGAGGTCTATTACCGGGCGATGTTCGGCGGCCGGGTCACCTCCTGGAATCTGCGCGACCGGCACATGGCGCAGACACTCTCCGCCCTTCTCACTCACCTGGATCGCCGCAACGGCTCGGAGCCCGCGCGGATCGTGGTGTGGGCGCACAACTCTCACGTCGGTGACGCTCGGGCGACCGAGGTCGGTTCGGACGGCCAGCTCACCCTCGGGCAGCTGGTGCGGGAGTCCTATGCCGAGGCGTCCCGGCTGATCGGCTTCACCACCTACACCGGCACCGTCACGGCGGCCTCAGAGTGGGGTGGCATCGCCGAGCGAAAGGTCGTGCGTCCGGCCCTGAACGGAAGTGTCGAAGAGTTGTTCCACGAGGTGTCCCCATCCGCATTCCTGGTGTCGGCCGCGATCAGCCGCGCTGCCGCCGCCCCGTTGGACGTCGCCCGGCTCGGCAGGGCGATCGGCGTGATCTACCGGCCGGACACCGAACGACAGAGCCACTACTACCACGTCCGGCCGGGGGACCAATTCGACGCGGTCATCCACATCGACAGGACGACGGCGCTGGAACCGCTCGAGGTCACCAGCACGTGGGTGGCCGGCGAGAATCCCGAGACCTACCCCACGGGCCTGTGAACCGGTCGCCGATCGTCACGCTGACGATGAACCCCGCCCTCGACGTCACCGCCGACGCCGACGAGGTGCGGCCGACGGAGAAGGTCCGCTGCCGCGCCGTGCGGTACGACGCCGGCGGCGGCGGCATCAACGTCGCCCGATTCGCCGGTGCCCTCGGCGGCGACGTGGTGGCCGTCTTCGCCGCCGGCGGGTCGACGGGCGAACGACTGGTCGACCTCGTCTACGAATCGCGCACGCCGTACACGCTGGTGCCCCTCGGCGGCGCGACGCGAGAGAGCTTCACGGTCAACGACCACGCGGGCGACCAGCAGTACCGCTTCGTGCTGCCCGGTCCCACCCTGACATCCGCGGAGTGCGCGCTGTGCCTGGACAAGCTGCGGGAGGCGATCCCGCCGGCGGTGGCCTCGACGTGCTACGTCGTGGCCAGCGGCAGCCTGCCCCCCGGCGTACCGCCGGACTTCTATCAAAGCGTCGCCGACCTCTGCCGCGAGGTCGGGGCGCGGCTGATCCTCGACACGTCGGTCGACGCGCTGACTCACGTCACCTCTGGCGTGTATCTGCTCAAGCCCAGCGTGCGCGAACTCCGCGAGTGCGTCGGTCGCCCGCTCGACACCCAGGCCGAGCAACTCCTGGCGGCACACGAGTTGATCGATCGCGGGCTGACCGAAGCCGTCGTGGTCTCCCTCGGCCCGCACGGCGCGATCCTGGCCACCGCCACCGACAGCCGGCATTTCCCGGCGATCCCGGTGCACGCCGTCAGCGGTGTGGGGGCCGGTGACGCGATGGTCGCGGGCATCGCGGTCGGACTGAGCCGCGGCTGGGCGCTGGGCGACGCGGTGCGCTACGGGATCGCCGCCGCGGCGGCCAAGCTGCTCACACCCGGCACCTCGGTCTTCGCCCCTGCAGACGTCGACCGGTTCGCCGAGCTGGCCGCCGATCCGTGCGACGACATGTCGTTTTCGCAAATCGGATAACCCGGTGCCCGGGTGTTCATCGGTGCCAGACTGATGACGTGAGCAGTTCGACACCCGAACCGGGCGCGCGGCCGCTCCGCGACACCCTGTCGCAGCTACGCCTGCGGGAGCTGTTGATGGAGGTGCAGGACCGCGTCGAGCAGATCGTCGAGGGACGTGACCGGCTCGACGGGCTGGTCGAGGCCATGCTGGTGGTGACGTCGGGGCTCGAGCTCGACGAGACGCTCAAGACGATCGTGCACACCGCGATCGACCTGGTCGACGCCCGGTACGGCGCCCTGGGCGTGCGCGGCCACGACCACGAACTGATCGAATTCATCCACGAAGGCATCGACGAGGCGGGACGGCATCTGATCGGCCATCTGCCCGAGGGGCGGGGCGTCCTGGGCGTCCTGCTCGACGATCCGAAGCCGATCCGGCTGGACAACATCTCCCACCACGCGGCCTCGGTCGGCTTCCCGGCGAACCATCCGCCGATGCGCACCTTCCTCGGCGTCCCGGTCCGGATCCGCGACGAGGTGTTCGGAAACCTCTACCTGACCGAGAAGGCCGGCGGGCTGCCGTTCAGTGAGGACGACGAGGTGCTGGTGCAGGCCCTCGCGGCGGCGGCCGGCATCGCGATCGACAACGCCCGGCTCTACGAGCAGTCCAAGATCCGGCAGTCCTGGATCGAGGCCACCCGCGACATCGGCACCGAACTGCTGGCCGGCACCGATCCGGCCGCGGTCTTCCGGCTGGTCGCCGACGAGTCGCGCAAGCTCAGCGGAGCCGAGGCGACGATCGTCGCGGTGCGCTCCGACCTCGACGAGCCCGCCGGGGAGGTGGACGACCTCGCCGTCGTCGCCGTCACCGGTTCCGGTCCGGCGGTGGAGCTGCTCGAGATCGCCACCGCGGGCACCGAGATCGGCGACGTGTTCGTCAACCAGGTTCCCGGCCGGTTCGACATGCTGCGGCTGGCCGAGGGGTGCATCGCCCACGGCCCGGCGCTGGTGCTGCCGATCCGCGCCACGGACACCGTCGCCGGCGTCCTCATCGCACTACGCCCGCCGGGGGCGCTGCCGTTCAGCGCCGATGAACTCGACATGATGGCCGCGTTCGTCGACCAGGCGGCACTGGCCTGGCAGCTGGCCACCACGCAGCGCCGACTGCGCGAACTCGACGTGCTCTCCGACCGCGACCGCATCGCACGCGACCTGCACGACCACGTCATCCAGCGGCTGTTCGCGGTCGGGCTGGCCCTGCAGGGCACGATCCCGCGGGCGCGCACCACCGAAGTCCAGCAACGCCTCTCCGAGTCGGTCGACGATCTGCAGCAGGTGATCCAGGAGATCCGCACCGCGATCTTCGACCTGCACGGCGGCCAGTCCGGCATCACCCGGCTGCGGCAGCGGCTCGACGAGGCGATCGCCCAGTTCGCGACGCCGAAGATCCGCACCACGGTGCAGTATTCGGGGCCCCTGTCGGTGGTCGACGCTGCGCTCGCCGACCACGCGGAGGCGGTGGTGCGGGAAGCGGTGAGCAACGCGGTCCGCCACGCCGGCGCGACGTCGCTGGCGGTCAGTGTGGTCGCCGACGACAACCTGTGCATCGACGTCGTGGACAACGGGCGCGGGATCAGTGGCGACATCACCGGTTCCGGCCTGACCAATCTGCGTCAGCGTGCCACCGACGCCGGGGGCACGCTCAGCCTCGATCCCGCCGAGGGAGGCGGCACCCGGCTGCGGTGGTGCGTGCCGCTGCGCTGACCGGATTGCTCACGGGGTCAGCATGATCTTCACGTGTCCGTCGGCCCGCGACATCGCGGCGGCGTACCCCGCGGCTGCGTCGTCCAGTGGCATCTGTGCGGTGAAGATTCCGCTCACGTCGAGGCGGCCCGCCCGCAGCAGCGGAATCAGTTCCGGCCATGTCTGCTGCACCGGTGCGGTGGCGAACCGGATC
Organism: Mycolicibacterium chlorophenolicum; assembly: GCF_001044235.1. Classification (GTDB taxonomy): domain Bacteria; phylum Actinomycetota; class Actinomycetes; order Mycobacteriales; family Mycobacteriaceae; genus Mycobacterium; species Mycobacterium chlorophenolicum. The sequence continues at coordinate 979,444 of NZ_JYNL01000064.1, forward strand.
GTCAGGCTGCGCAGCAGGCAGGCCAGCACCGGCAGCGGGTAGGGCTGCAGGTCGTGCACACCGACCACCGACACGGTCCCGCCGGTGCGCACGCAGGCCAGCGCGTCGTCGAGTGAGGCGTCGGTGCCGACGGCGTCGATCACCGCGTCGGCTCCCAGTCCTGCGGTCGCTTCCAGCACCGTGGCGGCGCCTGGCGCCGGCACGGGTGTCGCACCCGCCTCCGCGGCCCGATCACGGCGCCCCTCGACCGGATCGATCGCGAAAACCCGTGCCGCGCCGAGCACGTACGCGCTGCGCAGCGCGCACTGGCCCACCGCGCCCGCGCCGATGACCGCGACGGACCCGCCGACCGGGATGTCGGCGCGCGTGGCGGCCGCCCAGCCGGTGGCGAGGTTGTCGGTGAGCAGAAGCGCCGCTTCGGTGTCGATCCCCTCCGGGATCCTCAGCAGCTGGAAATCGGCTGCAGGCACCGCCAGCAGGTCCGCCTGAGCGCCGCCGAGCAGCCCCGAACCGAAGATCTGCGGACCCGAGATGCACTTCACGGGATCGGCGGTGCGGCAGCCCGCACAATGGCCGCACCCGGCCACCGAGGACACCAGTACCCGATCGCCCACAGTGAAACCCTGGACCTGCGAACCGATCTCGACCACCACGCCGACAGCCTCATGCCCCACGGCGACCGGGTCGGCGATCGGGAAGTGCCCCTCGAGGAAATGCAGATCCGAACCGCAGATGGCGGTCGACGTCACCTCGACGACGGCGCCGTCGGGCCCGGGCAGCACCGGGTCGGGACGGGTCTCGACACGCACCGCGTGGTTCGCGTCGATCAGCACGGCACGCATGTCAGACCGTCTCCTCGGTGTCGACGCGGAACTGCGACCAGTCGGGATCCTGCAGTGCCGAACGGTATTCGCACAGCCGCCACGGACTGACGGTGTGGATCTCGCCGTCGTCGTTCTTGAAGTAGGAGTGCTCGACGGCCGGATGCGCCCACACCGTCTGGGTGATCTTCTCCTGCGTGCGCCGATGCCACGCCGCGGTCGGCTCCGCCAGGGGCTCCATCGATGCGGCGCCGTGGGAGATCAGGTGCGCCAGGCACGAGTTGATGTAGCGCATCTGCAGCTCCGAGTGCATGATCAGGCTGCCGCCGTGGGCGAGGTGGGTGCCGGGACCGTACATCATGAAGAAGTTCGGGAACTTCGGCACGGTGATGCCCAGATAGGCGAACGGGCGCCGACCCCATTCCTGGTGCAGGTCGGCGCCGTCGCGTCCGATGACCCTCATCGGCATCAGTACCTCGGTGGCGTGAAAGCCGGTGGCGTACACGATCACATCCGCGTGGTGTGTCACGCCGTCGGCGGTGACGACCCCGTCGGGCACCACACGCTGCAGAGGTGTGCGGACCAGCGTCACGTTCGGCCGCTTCAGGGTGGCCAGCCAGCTGCCGTTGTCCTGCAGCGTGCGTTTGCCGGTGGCCGGGTAGTCGGGCAGCACGCGCGCCAGAAGGTCCTCGTCATCACCGACCTGCGTGGTGATCCAGTCGGTGAACATCATCCGCGCCAGTGCATTGATCTCGCTGACCGCGTGATCCTGGTCGGCGTAGGTGGGGTCGACGCGTGCGGCGTCGAGGCCCTTGTCGGCACCCGGCCACAGCAGCAGGAACCGGTACCAGCGCGCGTAGTACGGCAGGTTGTCCATGGCCCAGCGCACACCGTCGGGCACCCGCTCGTGGTACATCGGATTCGGGAACATCCACTGGGCGGTGCGCTGGAACACCTCCAGGTGCGCGACGGTGTCGGCGATCGCCGGGGCGATCTGGAAACCGCTGGCGCCCGCGCCGACGAGGGCGACGCGCTTGCCGGTGAGGTCGACGTCGTGGTTCCACCGCGCGGAGTGAAAAGCCGGACCCGCGAACGTGTCCCGGCCGGGCAGGTCCGGCAGATTCGGTCGGTTGAGCTGACCGACGGCGGTGATCACCGCGCGTGCGGTCAGCGTGTCGGTGCCTTCGTCGCTGCGCACGGTCACCGTCCAGTTGGCCGTTGGTTCGTCCCACTGGGCCGCCAGCACCTCGGTGTTCCACCGGACGTGCGGGTTCAGCTCGTGGCGCTCCATCACGTCGGCGAAATAGGCTGCCAGTTCCGGTTGTTCGGCGAAGAAGTGCTGCCAGTGATTGCTGGCTTCGAAGCTGTAACAGTAGAGATGATTGGCGACGTCGACGCGGGCGCCCGGGTAGGTGTTCTCCCACCAGGTGCCACCGGGTCCGGCGTTCTTCTCCACGATCTGGAACGGAATCCCGGCCTGTGCCAGGCGGATACCGGCGAGGATCCCCGACTCGCCGCAGCCGATGACGATGACCGGCAACGCCGCTGCACGCTCGGGGTCGACCGGGTCGGGACGGCGCGGGTCGACACCGTCGAGGTCGAGCTCTTCGAGCACCAGCGGCAGATTGGCGTCATCGACTGGTTCGCACGCCGCCCAGTCCAGCATCTCCTTGACCAGATCGGGAGGCAGGGGCGCCAGCGGCGGGCACCCGCGGTCGCGGTAGTCCACGATCACCGGTAGCGCGGCGTCGCGTGCACGCGCTTTGTCCTCCTCGCTCATGAATCCCTGAACTTCGTTGAGAAACAGGCCGGCCTGGGAGAAGTCGCGGATGAAACGCGGGTCGCCGGTGAGGTGGACCATCGACAGCAACAGGGTCGGGATGCTGACGTCGGCCAGCGCTGCGGCGATCTCGTCGGTGGGAGTGTCGAAACGCCGGCCGGCGTGGAATGTCCGCGTCACCGGTGCTCCTCTCGCCATAACGCAACGTTCCGTAGCGTATCTGTGCGGATGGGGCGGCGCAATGAATTCACGTAATCGGCACTGATGTCGCTCACATTGCGCTGACCTGCACCGAGTGACGAAAATCCCGACGGAATTCGCCTGCGGGCGCTTCGCGGTCGGGCGCACAATCGACGTATGCATGCGCCGGAGGGAGGGGTGCGTGGGGTCAGGCCTCCGGTGCAGCTGCGTTGCGGCGCGGTGCGCAGGGAGGAGGACAGTCATGACAGCCATGAGGAAGATCTGGCTCGGAGCAGGTGCCGCGGTGGCACTTCTCGGCGCGGGCCTCGTCACCGCCGGGCCGGCATCGGCGCAGCCGCCGTGTGGCAACTTCCAGGTCTGGGGCAACGGGGGTGGCCGTTGCGATTCCGGGCCGGGGCCCGATGGCAGCTTCACCCGTTGCGACACGGTCTACGTGTTGGGCATCGGCGGAACGAACTGCTATCTGGTGCCCGGGCCGCCACCGCCGGCGGCGTAGAGCGGCGGTGCCGGCGTCCGCTGTTGTAGATTCACGGCATGGAAGTACTACGTTCCGTAGTTGTCTTGCTGCACCTCGTCGGGTTCGCGGTCACCTTCGGAGCATGGGTCGCCGAGGCGGCCGCGCGCAGGTTCACCACGACGCGCGTGATGGACTACGGCCTGCTCGTCTCGCTCCTCACGGGCCTCGCACTGGCGGCACCGTGGCCGGCCGGAATCGCCCTGAACTACCCGAAGATCGGCGTCAAGCTGGTCATCCTGATCGTGCTCGGAGGCGTACTGGGCATGGGGAACGCCCGCCAGCGGCGCACGGGTCATCCGGTGCCGCGTCCGCTGTTCGCCGCGGTGGGGGTGCTGGCCCTGGCGGCCGCAGCCATCGCCGTCGTGTGGTGACCGGCTGACCTCACTGCTCGCCGAGGCCCATCAGGTCGGTGACGTGATGATCCCGGCCGGCGGTGTAGCCACCGTCCACGGCGATGGCCTGACCGCTGACGAATGCGGCGTCAGACGACACCAGGAATGCCGCCACGGCGGCGACCTCCTCGGGGCGGCCGAAACGCCGCAACGCGTGCTCGTGGCGTAGTTCCTCGCGGGGACCTGCCATGCCCTCGATCCCCATCACCGACTCGAACAGCGGCGTGCGGATGAAGCCGGGGCAGATCGCGTTGACGCGGATTCCGCTGGGCCCGTAGTCGATCGCCGCGTTCTTGGTCAGCAGGACGACGCCCCCCTTGGAGGCGTTGTAGGCGCTCCCTCCCGCGGTGCCCTCGATGCCCTCGACGCTCGACAGCGTCACGATCGCGCCGCGCTCACCGTTCACCCGGTCCTGCGTCGTCATCTGCGTGAGCGCCGCACGCATCACCACGAAGGTCCCTTTGAGATTGACGTCGACGACCCGGTCCCACTCCTCGTCGGGCAGCAGGTGTATCGGACCGCCTCCTCCGACGCCGGCCGAGTGCACCACGCCGTCGAGTCGCCCGGTCTGATCGACCACACGTTGCACGGCCGCGCCCACGACCGCACCCTCGAGCACGTCCCCGCGCAGATAGGTGACCGCGTCCCCGAGGTCCGGCGCGTCGGGGGCCAGGTCCATGCCCACCACCGTCGCCCCCTCAGCGGCCAGGCGCCGCACCGTGGCCTCTCCGATGCCCGAGGCCGCGCCCGTCACCAGAACCCCTTTGCCCACAAGCCCGTTCATTCGCACAGTATGGCCGACGTGGTCATTCGTCACGGTCGTCTTCGATCAGCGTGCGTGCAGGCACGCGGCACGCCGCGCACGGACGTGCGGACACGTGTGCTCGGCAGATCACGCCGACACCACGGAACACTGACCATCCACCCGGCGTGATCTGTATGGTGTGGCCACGCCGCCCGTCACCGGCGCCGACGCAGGAGGAACCATGACAGCACGGTTGGCCGGCAAGGTCGCTCTCATCAGCGGCGCGGCGCGCGGGATGGGCGCCTCGCATGCGAAAGAGATGGTGGCTCACGGCGCCAAGGTGGTGTGCGGCGACATCCTCGACGCCGAAGGCGAGCGCGTCGCCGCAGAATTGGGCGGCGACGCCCGATTCGTCCACCTCGACGTCACCAGACCCGAGGATTGGCAGTCCGCCGTCGCCACCGCGGTGGAGGAGTTCGGGACGCTCGACGTCCTGGTCAACAACGCCGGCATCCTCAACATCGGCACGATCGAGGACTACGACCTCGCGGAATGGCACCGCATCCTCGACATCAACCTGACGGGAGTGTTCCTCGGGATCCGTGCTGCGGCAGGCCCGATGAAGGCCGCGGGGCGGGGATCGATCATCAACATCTCCTCGATCGAAGGCATGGCGGGCACCGTGGCCTGTCACGGCTACACCGCGACCAAGTTCGCGGTCCGCGGCCTGACGAAGTCGACCGCCCTGGAGTTGGGACCGTTCGGGATCCGGGTGAATTCCGTCCACCCCGGGTTGGTGAAAACGCCGATGGCCGACTGGGTTCCGGAGGACATCTTCACCACGGCGCTGGGCCGCATCGCCCAGCCCCGGGAGGTGAGCAACCTGGTGGTGTACCTGGCCAGCGACGAATCGAGCTATTCCACCGGCGCGGAATTCGTCGTGGACGGCGGGACGATCGCCGGCCTCGCGCACAAGGATTTCGCCGCCGTCGACGTCGCCGCGCAACCGGACTGGATCACCTAACCGTCTGCCGGCCGGTCCATCCGCCTGCCCAGTTCCGTGCGCGAGCTGATCCCCAGTTTGCGGTAGACCCGGGTGAGGTTGTGCTCGACGGTCTTGGCGCTGATGAACATCGCCGCTGCGATGTGCTTGTTCGTCGCGCCGGTCGCGGCCATCTCGGCAACGCGCCGCTCGGAGGGCGTCAGCGCGGTCAGATCGTCGCTCGGTATCACCACGGTGCGCGAGAGTTCGGCCCGCGCACGTTGTGCCCACAGCGGGATACCGAGCCGTTCGAAGGTCTGCAACGCCTCGGTGAAATGGGCAGCTGCGGACTGCTTCTGGCGCAGCCGGCGCTGCACCTGGCCGAGCACGAGCTGGGTCCGGGCCCGTTCGAACGGCATCGGAAGCCGGGAATGCTCGGTCATCGCCCGATGCGCGGTCCGCTCGGCGGCGGCGACGTCGCCGGCGGCGGCCTGAAGAATGGCCCGGCACCGCGCGCCGACGGCTTTCATCCAGGCGCGGTCGTGCTCCGCGCCGTCACGCTCCAGCCGGCCGGTCAGCGCGTCGGCATCGTCGAATCGTCCGACCGCGACCATCGCCTCGACCGCGTCCGGTAGGTGCCACCCGTACATGATCTCGGTGGACAGCGACGGGCCGGACAGAAACGACGAGTCCAGTGCGGCCAGAGCCTCACGGTGATTGCCGAGCGACTCCTCCAGGAAACACACCGTCATGCCGGGCCAGTCGGCGATGTGGGAAGCGCTGCGACTCTTCGTCGCAGCGAGCACCCAGTCGGCGTCCTTGCGGGCTTCCTCCACGCGGCCGGCGAACGCCGCGGCCACCGCACGCACGGTCATCGGGATGATCAACACGTCGTCGCCGCCGAGTTGCTCGGCGCGCTCGACGGCCTCGGCGGCGCGGGCGGCGGCCTCATCGAGCTGCCCGCACCAGATGTGGTTCATCGCAAGGAAACCGGCGATCGCCATCATGTCGCTCTCGGCGCCGCGCTCGGCGCACACCTCGCGCAGCGCCGTCAGCTGTTCGTGTGCCTGCGCCAGGCGGCCCGTCCAGGACAACGTCAGCGCGTGGACCAGAGGGGCGCGGAAGATGATCGGGACGTCGAATGCGCTGTCATGGAACTCCAGGGCGCGCCGCAGCGCCTGCGCGTCGAGGCCCCGCCCGCGCTGGAAGCTGAGGTACACCCACCAGGCCAGCGCCGCGCTGGTAACAGCGGGCACCCCCAACTCGTCGGCGAACTTCACGGCGTCACGCGCGTGCCGGGTCGCATCGTCGGGCTCGCCGATACTGTTGAGCGCGAACGACAATCGCAGCAGAATCTGCACCAGGACCGGGATGTTGCCGACGGCGTCGTCGACGGCGCGGCGCAGCAGTTCCACCGCCTGCTCGTGCTCGTTCTGGTACATCAGAACCGTGGCGAGCAGGCTCGCCGCCAGGGCGCGCAGGATCGCGGGCTCGACCGCGTCGACGGTGCCCAGCACCTCGCCCGCCCGGGCGGTGTTGCCGGCCAGGAAGTGGTTCTCCGCCGACGTGAGGCGCCGCACCGTGGTGTCGCCGCCCAAACCGATGGCCAGGTCGACCAATTCGGCTGCGGCCGCCGGTGCGCCGCGGGCCCGGGCCGAGTCGGCCGCGGTGTCGAGCGCGGCGAAGATCTCGTCGTCTCCGGTCGCCGACGCCAGCGCCAGATGCCGGGCCTTCAGCTCGGGCAGGGTCTCCAGCGCGGCCAGCCTGCGGTGCATCGCGCGGCGTGCCGGTGTCCCGGCGTCGGCGTAGACACCGCTGGCCAAGAGGGGATGGGCGAACCGCACCCGGTTTCCCTGCAAGGTCAGGATGCCGGCCGATTCGGCCTGTTCGATGCGGGTGGCCACCTCGTCTCGGCTCACCCCGGTGGCCTGGGCCAACAGTTCCACGGACGGGTCGGCCACGCAGGCCGCGGCCAGCAGGAGCGCGCGGGCATCGTCGTCGAGCCGGCCGATCCGGCTGCGGACCACGTCGGACAGGGTCGGGGGCAGCGCCTGCTCGGTGACGGCATGGCCCTCGCCGATCGCGCGCGCGAGTTCGAGGGCGAAGAACGGGTTGCCGCCCGAGATCTCGGCGATGCGCAACACCGTGGGACGGGAGAAGGTGCGGCCCAGGCGCTCCGAGATCATCGTGTGCAGCGCGCCGGTGTCCAGGGGGCGCACCGCGATCCGGTCGACGCCGTCGGGCCTGCCCAGCGTCACCCAGCCGGCCGCCGTGCCCTCACCGGGGCGGCACCTCTCGCTCAGGAGCACACCGAACCGGCCGCGCAATCGGCGCACCGCGAACTCGATCACGGTGCGGCTCGACGTGTCCAGCCATTGCACGTCGTCGACGGCGACGAGCACCGGGGAGGCGTCGCCGAGCGCATGCAGGACGGCGACGAAACCCGCGGCCACCACCCGGTGATCGGTGGTCGGCCCCTCGGCGCCCGCCCGCAGCAGCACCCTGTCCAGGGCGAGTCGCTGCAGTGCCGGCAGCCCCGCGAACACCTCGGCCTCGACGTCGGCGAGCAGGTCGGCCAGCGCGGCGAACGCCATCACCGACTCGGCCTGCCCGGCACGTGCACCGAGCACCGTGAAGCCGTCGGCCCGCGCCCGGTCGACCAGCGACAACCACAGCGTGGTCTTGCCGATGCCGGCCTCGCCCTCGATGATCAGCCCGGTGGCCCGCGATGATGCGGAACCGAGGAATCCAGCAACCAGCGGATCGTCGAAGGATCCTGCGGGAGCGGGCGCCACGCCCTCCACTATCGCAGCGGGCAAAGAACCGCGCAAAGTCCGCACGACATGGCCGGTCAGCGGACTGCGACGACCACCTTGCCCCGCGCGGTCCGGTTCTCCAACGAGGAGATCGCCTCAGCGGCGCGCTCCAGCGGGTACACCTCGGGTTGCGGTGCGGGCACCGCACCGGAGGCCAGCAACGGCTCGAGCTCGGCCCACTGCTCGGCCAGATAGCCCGGGTGCGTCATCGTCCAGGCCCCCCAGCCGACCCCGACGGCGTCGACGTTGTTGAGCAGCAGCCGGTTGACCTTCACGGTCGGGATCTCCCCGCCGGTGAACCCGACCACGAGCAGCCGGCCACCAGGCGCGAGCGAGCGCAGCGAATCGGTGAAGCGGTCCCCGCCGACCGGGTCGAGCACGATGTCGACGCCACGCCCGCCGGTCAGCTCCTTGACCGCGTCCTTGAAACCGTCAGCCGGGATGACGTCCGTCGCGCCGGCGGCGCGCGCCACCTCGGCCTTGGCGTCACTGCTCACCACGGCGATCGTGCGTGCCGCGCCGAAGGCGGGAGCCAGGCGCAGCGTCGAGGTGCCGATCCCGCCGGCGGCCCCGTGCACCAGCACCGTCTCGCCATCGCTCAACCGTCCGCGCGTCCGCAACGCGAAGTGCACCGTCAGGTCGTTGAACAACAGGCCGGCACCGGCTTCGAACGACACCGAGTCGGGCAGTTTGAACAGTTTCTCCGGTTGCAGCGCAACGACTTCGGCCATCGCCCCGTAGAGCATCGTGAGACCGGCGACCCGATCACCCGGCTGCACGTGCGCGCCCGCGGGAGCGCTGCGCACCACACCGGCGATCTCGGCGCCGGGGCTGTAGGGCAGATCGGGCTTGTACTGGTAGAGCCCACGGGACTGCAACGCGTCGGGAAAGGCGACACCCGCGGCGTGCACGTCGACGAGCACGGTGTCGTCGCCGGCGGTCGGTTCGTCGATCTCGACGAGTTCGGCGGCCTGCGGCCCCTCCAGGCTGGAAATCTGTATCGCGCGCATCCGACCATTGAACCGCACCGGTACGCGCGCCCTGCGGCGGTACAGTCACGAAATCCGGCAACATGCGCATGCGCACCGCAGCAACCGAGGAGAAGCGGCTATGGCGACACGTGGTGGGGTTCGACGGCGCGGCGCCGGCTTCGCGCCCGCGCAGAGCCTGGCCCACGGCCGCGTCGTCGACGTGCGCTCCCGCGACGGGGTGCGGCTGCACACGGAGGTGTTCGGTCCCGAGGACGGCTCTCCGGTGGTGCTGGCCCACGGCATCACCTGTGCGCTGCGGGTGTGGGCGTACCAGATCGCCGACCTGGCCCGGCACCACCGCGTGATCGCGTTCGACCACCGCGGCCACGGTCGCAGCGGCGTCCCGGCGGGTCGGGGCGGTTACAGCCTCGACCATCTGGCCGCCGACCTCGACGCCGTGCTGGACGCGACGCTCGCCCCCGGCGAGCGCGCCGTCATCGCCGGGCACTCGATGGGAGGCATTGCGATCACCTCCTGGGCCGAACGCCATCCGGACCAGGTCGCGCAGCGCGCCGCCGCGGTGGCGTTGATCAACACGACGACCGGTGACCTGCTGCGCCACGTCAACCTGCTGCCGGTGCCCGCCTCGCTGGCCGAGGCCCGTGTCCGGGCGGCGGGCACGGTGCTGCGGACGTTCGGCGGAGCACCGCTGGTCCGCGCCGCCGACCGGCCGAGCCGCCGGTTCGTCCAGATGATCGCCGTCGGCCGTGATGCCGACGCCGCGGTGGTCGATTTCGTGTTCGAGTTGTTCCACACGACCCCTGCTGCAGGGCGCGGGGGATGGGCGCGCGTGCTGGTCGACCACCTGGGCCCGCAGCACATCGGCCTGAAGAACCTGACCGTTCCCACGATGGTGATCGGCAGCGCGAAAGACCGGCTGCTGCCGATGGTTTCGTCGCGGCGCATCGCCGCCACCGCGCCCAACCTGGCGCGCTTCGTGGAACTGCCCGGGGGCCACTGCGCGATCCTGGAACGGCCGTCCGAGGTCAACGAGCAACTCCGGTGGCTGATCGAGACGGTCGATGCTCAGGAGCGCCGCGTCAGCTCCTGATGCGCCTCACCGGCCGCGCGCACGCCGGAGCGCACCGCACCGTCGAGGAATCCCGTCCACACGTCGGAGGTCTCGGTGCCCGCCCAGAAGATGCCGTCGACCGGTGCCCGCAACCAGCGGCCGTATGTCGTCCAGGAACCGGGCGGGACTGCGGCCGTCGGACCGCCGGGTGCGAATTCCTGTGCGCCCCAGCAGTAGTCGAGGTAGTCGATCGGGGTCGACGCGGCATCGCCGAACAACGCGGCGAATCCGGCCAGCGCCGTCTCACGGCGCTTCTCGGGCGTCAACGGGTCGAACGTGCGCGCGTCGGTGAACCCGAGCAGCACGCCGGGGCCCGTGTCACGGGGGCTGACGTCGAACGTGATGAACACCGGACCTTCGTCGGACAGGGCCTCACCCGAACATCCACCGTCGCGCCAGAACGGCCGCTCGTAGGCGGCGTAGGCCTTGCTCAGGTGACCCTGCGGCCAGTGCCGGGCGAGCTCCTCGTACTCCCCGGGCAGCGGCGGATCGAAGGCGATCCCGTCCCGGTGCTCCGGCGGCACCGCGACGATCACAGCGCCCGCGGTGAATTCGCCGCGCTCGGACACCACGGTCAGCGTGCCGGCCCGGCGCTCGATGCGACGGACCGCGGCGCCGAGTATCACCCGCTCCCCGAGGTGCTCGGCCATCCGCCGCGCGATCTGCTGGGTGCCGGCCAGGAACCGGTCCTGCTGCGCGCCGCCCTTGACGTCGAGCATGCGGCCCAGCCCGCCGGCGGCCTTGACGTAGCGCGCCGCATGCAGCATGGACACCGCGTCGGGCTCACACCCCCACGTCACCCGCGCCATGATCGCCATCAGGTCGCGGGTGGACGCACCGGCGTGCATCGAACGCAGCCACTGCTCGAGGCTCTGCCCGTCGAGTTCGCCGGCGATCGGCGACGTCCAGGGATCGGCGACGGGAACCTTGCGGCAGATCCGCTCGAACCGCCATTGGATGCGGGACACGTCGACCAGCTCCAGGATCGACAGCCGGGGAATGGTGCTGCGGTAGGAGCGCACCCGGCCCCGCCAGCGGATCAGGTTCTTGCCGTGGCCGTACGTCGGCACCGTGTCGCAGCCCACCTCGGCGGCCAGCGCCAGGACCGCATCCTGCGTCGGTCCCACGAAGGTCGCGCCGAGATCGACGGGCACGCCGCCGACCTCGCCGGTGAAGGACCGGCCACCCACGCGCTCGCGGCCTTCCAGCACCAGGACGTCGCGTCCGAGGCGGGTCAGTTCGCGCGCCGCCGACAGGCCCGCGAAGCCCGCTCCGACGATGATGACGTCTGCCATGACAGTGATTCTGGCGTGCCTGTCGACGCGTAGCGGCGTTTGTCCTCCGAAAGCACGCTAATGTCGCCGCTTGTGCAGGTGATGACGGCGTTGTTCGGTCCCGTCGGCGCGATCGAACGGGCGACGGCCCTGCGGGACGCGGGTGCGAGCGGAGTGTTCACGTTCGAAGGGCCCCACGACGTGTTCTCGCCGCTCACCCTGGCCGCCACGGTGGGTGGGCTGGACCTGATGACCAACGTCGCGATCGCGTTTCCGCGCAACCCGATTCACCTCGCTCATCAGGCCGTCGACCACCAGGTGCTCTCCGGTGGTCGGTTCACGCTCGGGCTGGGCACCCAGATCCGCACGCAGATCGAGAAGCGCTTCGGCGCGGAGTTCGAGCACCCGGTGGAGCGCATGCGCGACCTCGTCGGTGCGCTGCGCGCGATCTTCGGCGCGTGGAGCACGGGGGAGCGGTTGGACTATCGCGGCGAGTACTACCGGCACACGCTGATGACGCCGACCTTCAGCCCCCGCGAGGACTTCGCGCCGATTCCGATCTACGTCGGGGCGCTGGGCCCCCGGCTGACGCGGATGGCCGCCGAGGTCGCCGACGGCCTGCTGGTGATGCCGTTCGGGTCGAAGCGCTTCCTCACCGAGGTCACGATGCCCAACGTGGACGCAGGGCTGGCCGCGGGCGGGCGTGGCCGCGCCGACCTGGCGATCGTCCCCGAGATCATCGTGTCCGTCGCCGATTCGGACCCCAACCACGCGTCGGCCCGGCGGCTTCTGGCGTTCTACGGCTCCACCCCCGCCTACCGGCCCGTGCTCGACGTGCACGGGTGGGGGGATCTGCAACCGGAGCTGCACGCGCTGTCCAAACAGGGGCGGTGGGCCGAGATGGGTGGGCTGATCGACGACGACGTCCTGCACACCATCGCCGCGTGTGGCACCCCGGCCGAGGTCGCGGCGCACATCCGGGACCGGGTGGCGGGCGTGTCGGACCGGATCTGCCTGTATCAGCCCGGGCCGATCCCGGTGGACTCGTTGAGCGAGATCGTCGACGCGCTGGCCGGCAGGGAGCAGGTTCAGCCGGCGACGACGTAGAACCCGAGTCCGCGCCTGCGGTTCTGTCAGAGGCCGGCGGTGCGGGCGGAGTCCGGGATGGCGTCGGCGTACGGTCCGGTGCTGCGGTCGTGCAGCGGATGGACGACCATGTAGATCAGACCGATGCCGACGACAACGGCTGCCGACAGCGCGACGATCCAGTTGTCGTACCACGCAGCGTCGGGCGTTCGCGGCCACGCCATGTTGATCATCGCGGTGACGCCGTAGACCAGAGCTGCAACGTTGACCGTCAGTCCCCACTTGCCCAGCGAGTACTTGCCGCTCGGAACCCAGCCCTTCAACCGCGCGCGAAGTGCGGCCAGCACCACCATCTGGAACCCGAGATAGATCCCGAACGCGGCGAAGCTGATGATCTTGGTGATGGCATCGGTGGAGAACTTCGAACCGACGACGATCACGGCCGGCACCGCCGCCGCGAGGAGCAGTGCGTACGGCGGAACGTGCCGGGTGGTCGAGAACTTCTTCAAAAGTGAACTGCCCATGATCATTCCGTCGCGGCCGTACGAGTAGGCAAGGCGACTGGCGGCGGCCTGCAAACTCATCGCGCAGGACAGGAACGAGATCAGCACGATCGCGAGGACCGCCTTCGCGCCGACCGGGCCGAAGGCCTCGTTCAACACGGAGCTGACCGGGTCGGGGTTCTCTCCTGAGATGACCCCGGGAATGTCGGTGACGGCCAGCACCAGCGCGAGACAGACGAACGTCGCCGCGGCGCCACCGACATAGATGGTGCGGCGCATGGCCTTCGGGATCAGCCGGCCCGGATCGGGGACCTCCTCGGCCACGTCGTGCAGTTCACCGCCGGCACCACCGTGCACCTCTACAGCGAATCCGCTGGCACCGACCCCCGTGTCTTCGGAGCGGGCTTCGACATCACCGCAGAACGGAAGCCGCACTTCGGTTTCGGTGGTGGCGTACACCATTGTCTGGGTCACTTCGTGGCACGGTCGGACATGAGCGAGGCCCTGCCCCTGCTGGCCCGCCGCCTGCGTGACCCGTACGAATTGCCCGGTGCCACCTGGCTTCCCGACTCCGGGAACACCGGACCGATTCGCCTCCCGATCGGCTTCACCCCCGTCGCCTGATCGGTACCCCACAACCCTCCTCCGAAAGGACCTCCCATGCGCATCACCGTCGACCGCAGCCTGTGTCAGGACCACGGTCAGTGCACCATCGCCGCACCGAACGTCTTCACCCTCGATGACGACGGGAAGCTCGAGTACGACCCGAGCCCCGACGAATCGGAGCGCGACGCCGTCGCCGAGGCCGCCGATGTCTGCCCTGCCCAGGCGATCTCGTTCGCGTTCTCCGTCATCGAGGTGAACAGATGACGACCACACCGCTCGACGCGCACCGTCAGCTCAACGCCACGAGCCCCGGCTTGGCGGAGGCGCAGGAGATCATCGACGACCGCGGAGTGGAGTTCGTCTACTTCCAGGCGATCACGATCACCGGACGCGTCGTCGGCAAAGTGGTCCCGGCGCGGCATTTCCACCGGTTGTCGGTCAAGGGGGTGCAGCAGCACCAGACCGCGGTCGCCAATCTGCAGAGCACCCGCGAAGGCGATCTGATGGCGGGCGGAGTGCACGCGCCCGAGTACACCGCTGTTCCGGACCTGGACACCTTCGCCGTCCTGCCGTGGGACACCAGCTTCGCCCGGGTGTTCTGCCGGCTCTATGAACCCGACCATCTCATCGACCGGGCCGGCGCGGAGTTCGCCTGCGACAGCAGAGGTTTACTGCACCGCATGCATGCCGGTTTCTCCGACCGGACCGGGTTGGAGCTGCGCACGGGGTGCGAACCGGAGATGACCTGGCAGGGCGAAGGTCTGGAAGCGCAGTTCCGGCCCGGCTCGAGCCCGGCCTATCACATCGAACACCTCGAGCGGAACCGGCCGATCGTCAAGAAGGTCGTCCAGTACGCCCAGGCGTTGGGCCTGGACATGGTCGAAGGCGATTACGAGGACGAGTTCCAGGTCGAGTTGAACTTCATGTTCGACCGAGCCGACCTGACGGCCGACCGACTCACCACCTACCGTCAGATCTGCAAACAGGTGGCGCGCGAATTGGGTATCCATGCGAGCTTCATGCCCAAGCCCGCCACCGGGATGATGGGCAACGGCTGCCATCACAACTTCAGTCTCTGGCGCGACGACGAGGTCAACGTGCTCGTCGATCCCGGAGTGACCGAGCTGCACCTGTCCACGGTCGGACAGCACGCCCTCGGCGGTCTGCTGGCCCACTCCGCCGGTGCGATGCTGGTGAACGGGTCCACCGTGAATTCGTACAAGCGTTACTGGGACGCCGGGCAATTCGCGCCGTCGCGGATCAACTGGGGTCTCGACAACAAGACCTGCACGGTCCGCCTGTCGGCGAACGGTCGACTGGAGTACAAGCTGCCCGACGCTGCGGTCAACCCGTACCTGTCTCACGCGGTGATCCTCGCTGCCTGCGAGGACGGCATGAAGAATGCGATCGATCCCGGCGCGCCGACGCGAGGCTCGTCCTACGACACCGTGCAGGACGAGCGGTTCCCGGCCCTGCCGCTCACGCTCGGCGAGGCGATCGACGCCTTTCGCGCCGATGAGGTGCTCACCCAGGCTCTCGGTCCGGAGTTGTCGGCGCTGCTCGTCGACTTCCACGCCGACGAATGGGCCCGCTTCTGCGGCGTCGTCACCGACTGGGAGCGTCAGATGTACTGGAACGACGCGCCGTGACCGCATCCTCGGATCCGCTGCGCCTGGCCTGTCTGGATGCCGAAGCGCCCCCACTGTTCTCGCTGTGGACGCCCGAACACGGCCGGCGGGGCTACGAACCCGCCGTCGCCGACGCGCTCGGAGCACAACTCGGCCGTCCCGTCGAATGGGTGCGCGTGCCGTGGGTCGACATGATTCCCGCGGTACAGCGTGGTGACGCCGACGCGGTGCTGTGCGGGCAGGGCATCACTGCTGAACGCCGAGCGCAGGTCGACTTCACACGGCCGTACGCCGTGTTCCACGAAGGTGTGCTGATCCGGCGGGGTGACGACATCGAGGGGCCTGCCGATCTGGTCGGCCGCAGGGTCGCCGCGATCGAGAACAGCACCAACATGGCGCTGGCCGAGACCTTCACGGGAGCGGTGCCGGTGCCATTCGGGCCCGGCTCCGACGACGTGTACGCCGACATGCTCGCCGCGCTGCTCGCCAAGGACGTCGACGCCGTCGTCGACGACGACGTGGTGTTCGTCCCGCTGGGCGCCACTCATCCCGACTACGAACTCGCGTTCACGGTGCCGACCGGTAACCGATGGGGGATCGCGGTGGCCAAGGACCGGCCCGACATTCTGGCCGACATCGACGACGCACTCGGTCGTCTCGTCGATTCCGGTCGCCTGCGCGATGTCTGGGAGGAGTGGCTGCCGACCCTCGACTACCCGTTCGGGACGTGAACCGGCCGTTGGTGGCCGTGCCCGGCCGCCGCGCCCCGCACGTGCCGATCCTGCGTTTCTCGGCGACGCTGGCTGCCGAGGCGATCTGTGAGGCAGTGTGGACGGCCGGCGGCGAACCGGTGACGGTGCACGGCCCCGCGGCCGATCCAGGCGCTGAATTGCCCGGCAGATTGGCCGCTTTCGACGGCGTGCTGCTTCCGGGCGGTGCCGATGTGGACCCGTGCCGTTACGGGGCCGACCTCGATCCGCGCACCCACGACACGGTGGCCTTCCAGGACGAATTCGACCTGGCCGTGATCCGTGCGGTGCTGCAACTCGACCTACCGGCCCTGGCCATCTGCCGAGGGATGCAGGTTCTCAACGTCGCGCTGGGGGGCACTCTGGTTCAGCACGTCGAGGAGACCGACACGCTGCACCACAACGCCGTTCACCAGGTGTCGGTGAGCGCCGGATCCCGGCTGCACGCGATCGTGGGCGTGGAGACCATCGACGTGTCGTCCTACCACCACCAGGCGCTGGGGCGACTGGCTCCCGATCTGACGGTGACGGCCGTCGCCGCCGACGGCGTCATCGAGGCCGCCGAGCATCGGCGCGCCGACATCCTCGGCGTGCAATGGCATCCTGAGGACCGCCCCACCTCGACCACCGACGCCGCACTGTTCGCCGACCTCGTCGACCGCGCGGGTAAACGAAAGGATTCTCGATGACCCACCGGGTGGAGCTCCGCGATGTCATGCCGACGTCGTCCGTCCCCGACCGTCCCCGCGCCCACATCTGTGTCCTCGCTTCGCTCAACTTCCCGGACATCAGCCCGGCGGATGTCGCGCTGATCCGGCGGTTCACCCGCGTGGCGCTCACGACGCTGCACGAACTCGGCGCGTCATACGACATCTGGGACACCACCGAGCCACTCGCGAACGCGCACAGAGCAGCAGAATTCGATGGTCTGCTGCTGCTCGGCGGCGGAGACATCGACGCATCCTGCTACGGAGTCCACACGCCCCATCCGAAGGCCTACGGTGTCGACCTCCGCGCCGACCGGGACGCGCTCGCCGTCATCGCCGCCGCCGAGGCGGCCGATCGCCCGATTCTCGGCATCTGCCGGGGCTCGCAACTCCTGAACGTGGCGCGCGGCGGCACGATCATCGGCGACATCGTGGACTACAGCCTGCATCACGGAGCGCCCGGCGAGCCCGAGTTCGTCGACGAGCCGATCGATCTCGTTCCCGGTACCCGGCTGGCCGCGATCCTCGGCGCACAGCGCGTCATCGGACGATCCGGCCATCATCAGGCTGTGGACCGGGTGGGTACCGGCCTGGTCGTCGCGGCCCGGGCGTTGGACGGCATCGTCGAGGCGGTCGAGGATCCACACCGGTGGTTTCTGGGGGTGCAGTGGCATCCGGAGGACGACGACGGTCCGGAGGCCGACCGCAGGGCCTTGTTCGCGGCGTTCGTGGATGCGGCCGAACAGGTGCGCCACGTCGTGCTGGCCGCGGCGGCCGCCGACGAGTAAGACTGCTCTTCGTGGCGATCACCGCGCGGGAGCTGGCTCAGGTCGAGGGTCTGGGTCTGTCTCTGATCGCCGGTGCGACCGCCGCCGAGCGCGACATCACCTGGGCGCACGCGATCGAACTGCCCGATCCGACCCCGTACCTGTCCGGCGGCGAACTGGTGATGACCACCGGAATCAACATCGGCACCGATGAGCGGGCGCAGTTCGACTACGTCGCACGCCTGGCCGCGGCCGGCACCGCCGCGCTGGCGGTCGACACCGGGACCACACTCGCCGAGGTGCCCGCCGGAGTACTCGCCGCCGGCGACAGGCTCGGCCTTCCGGTTCTCGAGGTGCCCCCGTCCACACCGTTCATCGCGATCACCCGCACGGTCATCGACGCGGTCAAGGCCGACGAACTCCGGGCGGTGCAGCGCGTGGTGGACGGGCAGGAGGTGCTCGCCCGCGCGACGCTGCGCGGCGGAATCCCCGGCGTGGTCGAAGCGCTGGCCGAGAAGCTGGCAGGCACGGTGCTGGTCGTCGGCACCGAGGGCACGGTGCTGGCCGCGGCGGGCAGCGAGCAGGACCGGTTGTTCGCCGTGGTCGTCGACGGCGCGCACTCGCCGGCGGCGCGCCGAGGGGGCGCGTATGTCACCGGTGATGCCGACGGCTACGTCACGGTTCAGAATCTCCGCGCGGCGCAACCTCTTCGGGGCCAACTGGCGGTGCGGACGGCAGCGCCGATGTCGAACTCGGAGCGGTTACTCGTCGCGCATGCGGTGTCGCTGATCTCGATCGCGCTGGAAAAGCCGGCCGGTGTGGCGGAGGCGGAGCAACGGCTGCGTACGGCGGCGACGCGCGCGCTGCTGCGGAGCTCCGTCGTCGACGACGGCGTGCTGCGCTATTTCGGTTTCGAGCCGCACGCCGCTGTCGTGGTGGCGGTTCTCCACGACGTCGGACCGATGCTGGCCGCCGAACAGGATCTGGGGCGGCTGCTCGCGACCGCCGGGCCCTATCTGATGGCCCCGGTGGGCGACGAGGTGGTGATCGTGGTGCCGGGCAGCGAGAGACGGCGTATCGACGGTCTCGCATCCGGGCTGGCGCAGCCACCCACCGGCGGCGTGAGCGACGCCGTCAGCGTCGACGAGATCGCTGTGGGCATGGAACAGGCCCGCATCGCCGGACAGGCACACCCCGGACGGATGGCCGCGTTCGCCGACCTCGGGACGTTCGGGGTGCTCCTCGGCGGCCGCAGTGCCGCCGAGTTGACCGTGCTGGCAGCACCGTTGACACCGTTGGACACCGAGCTGGTCGGGACGCTCGAGGCGTATCTGCGCCGCAACGGTCATCTGGAGGCCGCGGCGACCGACCTGCGCATCCACCGCCACACGATGCGCCACCGGATGCGTCGCATCGGCGCGCTGCTGGCCGACGACGTCGACGCCGTGGACACCCGGGTGCGACTCTGGCTCGCGATCCGGGCCCGTCAGCTGCTCTCCGAGCGGCAACCGTCGGCGCCACCGCCCAGCGGGGGAGGGCTGAGCCGGTAGCTGACCGGTGTGGCCGACAACTCGATCGGATTGGCGACCTGCGGTGTGGATCCGTCTGGCATGACGACCGTGGCGTCGATGCCGAGCCGGCGCGCGAAGGCGAACGCCTCGGACACGTCGTTGATGGGGCCGGCCGGCACTCCCGCGGCGGTCATCACCGCATACCAGTGATCGGCACCATGGCGGCTCATCTCGGCTTCAATCAACGCGCACAACGATTCCCGGTTGCTCACACGGGCGGGGTTGGTGAGGAACCTCGGGTCGTCCGCCCAGTCGGGTCTGCCGAGGGCGGCGCTGAACGCGCGGAACTGCTTGTCGTTGCCGACGGCGATCGCGATCGGCCGGTCGGCCGTCTCGAACGTCTGATACGGCGTGATGCTCGGGTGCCGGTTGCCCATCATGCCCGGGACCACTCCCGCACCCAGATAACCGGATGCCTGGTTCACCAGCGAGGAGAGCAGCACCGACATCAGGTTGGTGTCCACCCGCTGGCCCTCGCCGGTGCGGTCGCGGTGTGCGAGCGCGGCCAGGATGCCGCTGAGCGCGTGCAGGCCCGCGAGCACGTCGACCAGAGCCACCCCGACCTTGGTGGGATCGCCCGGCTCGGTGCCGGTGACGCTCATCAGCCCGCCCACGGCCTGCACCAGCAGGTCGTAACCGGGCAGGGCGGCCCCGCCGGCGCGGCCGAATCCGGTGATCGAGCAGTAGATGACGTCGGGCCGCAGTTTCCGCACGTCCTCGTAGCCGAGCCCGAGCTTCTCCATGGTGCCGGCGCGGAAGTTCTCCACGACGATGTCGGCGCCGCTGACCAGTTCACGCGCTCGCCGGAGGCCGTCGGGATCGGCGAGGTCCAGCGCGACGGACCGCTTGTTGCGGTTGACGGCGTTGAAATAGGTTGCCACACCTGCCGAATCGTGCGGCGGACCCCAGTGCCGGGTGTCGTCGCCGGTGCCCGGCCGCTCGACCTTGATGACGTCGGCGCCGAAGTCGCCCAGCATCATCGTCGCGTACGGTCCCGCGAGCACCCTGCTGAAGTCGACGACGACGATGCCGTCGAGCGCCCCCCGCGTCACGCGCCCGCCCGCCCGCCCCGCAGGTACACCGTGGTGGTGTGGGTGAAGAACTCGCGCGCGGCGCCGCCCTGCTCTTTCGGGCCGAGCCCGCTCTTCTTGGCCCCGCCGAACGGCACGTGGGGATCGGCGCCGGCAGACTCCGAGTTCACGTGCAACACGCCGACGTCGATCTGCTCGACGGCCTGCAGCGCTCGGGTGAGGTCCTGGGTGAACACCGCTGCGGACAGCCCGAACTCGCTGTCGCCGGCGAGCGCGAAGGCGTCCTCGGCGTCGGCTGCTCGCGCCACCGCCAGCACCGGTCCGAACAGTTCCTCGGTCCACACGTCGGCGGTGACACTGTCGAGCTCGACGATGGTCGGTGCGACGAAGTAGCCCTCGGCGCGGGCGCTGTCCGCGTAGGGTTGCCCTCCGGTCAGCACGGACCCACCCTGCGTGGCGGCGGTCGCGATCCCGGCCGAGATGCTCTGCTGCGCGGCAGCGCTGATCACGGGCCCCATCTGGGTGGCGTCGTCGGTGGGATCACCGACCAGTAGGCGCTGGGCCCGGTCACACAGTGACTCCAGGAACCGGTCGGCGATTCCCGAGGTGACGATCAGTCGCGATGTCGCCGTGCACTTCTGGCCGGTGGAGCGGAACGCGCCCAGCATCACCTGCTCGAGCGCGAGGTCGATGTCGGCGTCGTCGAGCACCACCGCGGCGTTCTTGCCGCCCATCTCGGCCTGTACCGGCACGCCACGCGCCGCGCCGGTGGCGGCGATGCGCCGCCCGATCCCGGTGGAACCGGTGAAGGTGAGGCCGTCGACACCCGGATGACCCACGATGGCGTCGCCGATGTCCGGTCCGCCGACGAGCAGGTTGAGCACACCCGCAGGCAGGCCGGCCGTGGTCAGCGCTTCGGCGAGCCGCATCGCGAGCAGGGGAACGGTGCCGGCCGGTTTCCAGACGACGGTGTTGCCGTACACCAGGGCAGGCGCGATCTTCCACGCCGGGATCGCGATGGGGAAGTTGAACGGCGTGATCACCCCGACGACCCCGATCGGCTTGCGAGTGACCAGGATTCGCTCACCGGCGCGCGGTGAGGCGAACAGCTCTCCGGCCTGCCGGTCGCCCTCGTTGCCGTAGTAGCGCAGGATCTGGGCGGCGCGTTGCACTTCGCCGATGCCCTCGGCCAGGGTCTTGCCCTCTTCGGCGGCCAGTTCCCGTCCCCACTCCCGCGCGTGGGCGGCGACGACGTCCGACGCGGCGAGCAGCAGTGCGCCGCGCTGGTGGATCGGGGTCGCCGCCCAGGCTGCGGCAGCTTCGGTGGCGGCCGCGACCGCCTCGTCGACGTCCGCGGCGACGGCACCGGGGCCCTCGGCCACCACGACGTGCGGGCGGGCCGGATTGACGCTGCGCACCGGTTCGCCGCTGCCGGCCGACCACTGTCCGGCGATCAGGTGTCGGATGTCGGCGGTCATGACCGGAACGCGGCGTGCCCGGTGAGCGCCTTGCCGATGGACAGCAGGTGCATCTCGGAGGTGCCCTCGTAGGTGAGCACCGATTCCAGGTTGTTGGCGTGCCGCAGCGGGGAGTACTCCAGCGTGATTCCGCTGCCGCCCAGCAGGGTTCGGCATTCGCGGGCGATGGCCAGGGCCTCCCGCACGTTGTTGAGTTTGCCCAGGCTGATCTGTTCCGGTGCGACGCCCTCGGCGTCCTTGATCCGACCCAGGTGGATCGCGAGGAGCATGCCCTTGCCGAGTTCGACGGTCATGTTCGCCAGTTTCTCCTGGGTCAGCTGGTAGCTCGACAGCGGCCTGTCGAAGACGCTGCGGGTGCCGGTGTACTCGATCGCCGTCTCGAGGCTGTCGCGGGCGGCGCCGAGCGCGCCGAAGACGATGCCGAAGCGAGCCTCGTTGAGACAGGACAGCGGTGCGCCGAGGCCTGCGGCGTGGGGCAGCTGCGCGGATGCGGGCAGGCGCACGTTGTCGAGCACCAGCTCCGAGGTGACCGACGCGCGCAGCGACAGCTTGCGGTGGATCGCGTTGGCGGTGAATCCCGCTGTGTCGGTGGGCACCAGGAATCCGCGGATGCCGTCTTCGGTGCGTGCCCACACGGTGGCGACGTCGGCGAGGTTGCCGTTGGTGATCCACATCTTGGTGCCGTCGAGCACCCAGTCGGTGCCGTCGCGGCGGGCCCGGGTGCGCATACCGGCCGGGTTGGAGCCGAAATCGGGTTCGGTCAGGCCGAAGCATCCGATGGCCTCACCGGTCGCGAGCCGCGGCAGCCATTCGTTTTTCTGTTCCTCGGACCCGTAACGGTGGATGGAGAACATCGACAGGGATCCCTGCACCGAGACGAAGCTGCGGAAGCCGCTGTCGCCGGCCTCCAGCTCCATGCAGGCCAGGCCGTAGCTGACCGCGTTGGTGCCGGCGCAGCCGTAACCGTCCAGGTGCATGCCCAGCAGGCCCAGCGCGCCGAACTCCTTGGCGAGTTCCTTGGGCAGGGTGGCCGATTCGAACCAGTTCTCGATGTCGGGACGCAGCACGGTGTCGACGAATTTGCGTACGGTCGCGCCGATCTCGCGTTCGTCGTCGTCGAGCAGGCGGGCGGTGTCGAACAGTTCCAACGGCGCGTAGATGGTCTTCTTCGGCGCAGAGGCAAGAGCGGTCATGGTGGTACTCCCGTTCGGTCAGAGGGTGGAGAAGCCGTCGCGCAGGACGTCGAAGGCCTCGACGAGCAGCGCATCGGAGATGGTCAGCGGGGGCAGGAACCTCAGCACGTTGCCGAACGTCCCCGCGGTGAGGGTGAGCACGCCGTTGTCGAGACAGTGCCGGGTGAGCGCGGCCACCGCGTCGCGGTGCGGATCGCGGCTGCCCGGCACCACCAGTTCGATCGCCATCATCGCGCCGCGGCCGCGGATCTCGCCGATCACACCTGTGCGCCGAGCGATGTCGGTCAGTTCACGCGCCATCACGTCGCCGATGACCCGGGCCCGCGACAGCAGGTCGGCGGTCTCGATCTCCTCGAACACCCCGAGCGCGGCGGCGCAGGCCACGGGATTGCCGCTGTAGGTGCCGCCGATGCCGCCCGGATGCGCGGCGTCCATGACGTCGGCACGGCCGGTGACCGCCGCCAGCGGTAACCCGCCGGCCAGACCCTTGGCGGTGACGAGCAGGTCGGGCACCAGGCCTTCGTGGTCGGAGGCGAACCAGCTGCCGGTGCGCGCGATGCCGGTCTGCACCTCGTCGGCGACCAGCAGGATGCCGCGGTCCCGGCAGAAGGCGGCGACCGACCGCAGGAACCCGTCGGCGGGGACGATGAAGCCGCCCTCGCCCTGGATCGGTTCGACCACCACGCAGGCGACCGCGTCGGCGCCGAGCTGCGCGTCGACCAGCTGGGCGAACTGACTGAAGGCTTCGTCTGCGCAGTGTTCCGGTCCCGACGGCCAGCGGTACGGGTAGGCCATCGGCGCCCGGTACACCTCGGGGGCGAACGGGCCGAAGCCGTGCTTGTAGGGCTGGTTCTTCGCGGTCATCGTCATGGTCAGTAGCGACCGTCCGTGGAACGCGTGGTCGAACACGACAACCGCGGATCGTCCGGTGGCGGCGCGGGCGTACTTCACCGCGTTCTCCACCGCCTCGGCGCCGGTGTTGAACAGCGCGGTGCGCTTCTCGTGGTCGCCCGGGGTGATCCGGTTCAGTGTCTCGGCGACCTCGATGTAGGGCTCGTACGGGGTGGCCAGGAAACAGGTGTGGGTGTACAGCGGCAGCTGGGCCATCGCCCGGGACACCACCGCCGGCGCCGCGTTGCCCACCGTGGTGACGGCGATGCCGCTGCCCAGATCGATGAACGAGTTGCCGTCCACGTCGACGACGACTCCGCCGCCGGCCGCGGCCACGTACACACCGGCGGAGCTGGTCAGGCCCGCCGGCAGCGCCGCCGCGCGGCGGGCCGCCAGCTCCCGCGACCGCGGACCCGGAACCTCGGTGCGCACCCGGCGCTGCTGGTCGAGGGAGGGTCCGCCGGTGAGGATGGCTGTCATGGCTTCACCGTAGGGAGGTTCACGACAGCAGTACATGTCCACAGCGGACAGGTGTACCGATGGATGTGTACGGAACGGCCAGTCACCAGATTGCGCGAGATCGTCGACGGAGCGGGTGGCTGAGCCCTAGGGTGGGTGGTACGCGGGCGGACCACAGGAGGTTGCGGTGCAGGACTACTCCGACGTGATCATCATCGGCGCGGGGATCTCCGGGATCGGGGCCGCGTACCGGATCGCCGAGCGCAATCCGGGCATGCGGTACACGATCCTCGAGCGGCGGTCCCGCATCGGCGGTACCTGGGATCTGTTCCGGTACCCGGGCATCCGCTCGGACAGCGACATCTTCACGCTGTCGTTTCCGTGGGAGCCCTGGACCCGGCAGGAGAACGTCGCCGACGGGGAGTACATCCGGCAGTACCTCGCCGACACGGCGCACAAGCACGGCATCGACCGGCACATCCAGTTCGACACGCACGTCACGTCGGTGGACTGGGACTCGTCGACCGACACGTGGACCGTGCACGCCGAGCAGGACGGGCAGGAGCGGGTTTTCCGGGGCCGATTCCTGTTCTGCGGCACCGGCTACTACAGCTACGACGATCCCTACCGGCCCGACATCGCCGGCCTCGACCGGTTCGGTGGGAAGGTGGTCCACCCGCAGTTCTGGCCCGAAGACCTCGACCACGCCGGTAAACGCGTCGTCGTGATCGGCAGCGGGGCGACCGCGATCAGCCTCATTCCCGCACTGAGCGAGAAGGCGGCGCACGTCACGATGCTGCAGCGGTCGCCGACGTACATGATGTCGATGCCGCGGATCGACCCGATGGTCGACTTCATCCGGAAGATCCTGCCCCGCAAGCTGTCCCATGCCGTGGTGCGTTTCCGCAACGCGATGTTCCACGTGCTGACGTACTTCATGTTCCGCAAGGCGCCGCGGTTCGGCCGCTGGCTGATCCGCAACCGCACGATGGCGGCGTTGCCGCCCGGCTACGACGTCGACGTGCACTTCAAACCGAGGTACAACCCGTGGGACCAGCGCATGTGCCTGGTCCTCGACAACGATCTCTTCGAGAAGGTGAAGCAGGGCCGTGCGGAGGTGGTGACCGACACCATCGACCACGTCGACGAGACCGGGATCGTGCTGAGCTCCGGCGCGCGCCTGGACGCCGACATCATCGTCACCGCCACGGGTCTGCAGCTGCAGGCGCTCGGCGGCATCCGGGTGTTCGTCGACGGCGACGAGATCGACCCGACGGACCGGTTCGTCTACAAGGAGTACCTCATCGAGGATCTGCCGAACATCGCGTGGTGCATCGGCTACACCAACGCCTCGTGGACCCTGAGGGCCGACATGACCGCGAAGGCCTTCGCGAAACTGTTGGCGTACATGACCTCTCACGGGTACACGCATGCCTACCCGCATCGGGGCGACGCGCCGATCTCGGAGAAGCCGGCGTTCGACCTGCAGGCGAACTACATCAAGCGCGCACCGCACGCGTTGCCGCGCTCGGGAACCCGACGACCGTGGAATGTGCGGCACAACTACGTGCTCGACGTCATCGACCACCGATTCGACCGCATCGAGGAGTCGATGATGTTCGGCCGCGCCGCGGTACGGGCGGTCACATCAGCATAGGGAGTTCACCATGGATGCGCGCGAGCCCGAACACAGCGACGTCATCATCATCGGGGCCGGCTTCTCCGGCATCGGCGCCGCGTACCGCATCCATGAGAAGAACCCCGATCTGACGCTCACCATCCTGGAGCGGCGCGAGCGTCTCGGCGGGACCTGGGACCTCTTCCGCTATCCCGGAATCCGCTCGGACAGCGACATCTTCACGCTGTCGTTCCCCTGGGAACCGTGGACGCGACCAGAGGCGATCGCCGACGGTGCGGACATCTGGCAGTACATGGCCGACACTGCGCGCAAGCACGGTATCGACGAGCTCATCCGGTACCGCACCGCGGTGCACTCCGCAGAGTGGCATTCCGCGACGGACACGTGGACAGTTCGCGCCGACCGTGACGGCACCGAGGCCGTCTTCACGGCTCGGTTCCTGTTCTTCGCCAGCGGCTACTACGACTACGACGAGCCCTATGTGCCCGACTTCCCCGGGATCGGCGACTTCCGCGGTGAGGTGATCCACCCGCAGCACTGGCCCGAGAACTTCGACGCCAGCGGCAAGCGCCTCGTCGTCATCGGCAGCGGCGCGACCGCGGTGAGCATGATCCCGTCGCTGACGCAGACGGCGGCGCATGTGACGATGCTGCAGCGCACCCCCTCGTATCTGTTGTCGGTGCCGCGAATGCTGCCGCCCATCAACGCGATCCGGCGGGTACTGCCGCGCCGGACCGGTCACTTGGCGGCCCGGTGGGTCATGTCGATGTTCGGCTCGCTGCTGTGGCTGGTCTCGCGACGTGCGCCTGCGCTGAGCAAACGGCTACTGCGCCGGATGACGATGCGGGAACTGCCGGCGAACTATCCCGTCGACGTCCACTTCCGGCCGCCGTACAACCCGTGGGACCAACGCATGTGCTTCATGGTCGACTCCGATCTGTTGAAAGCCGTCGCCGCGGGCGACGTCGACATCGTCACCGACCACGTCGATCACTTCGACACCGACGGCATCGTGCTGAGGTCCGGTCATCGGCTGGACACCGACGTGGTCATCACCGCGACCGGCCTCCAGATGCAGGCCCTCGGCGGAGTCGCCGTGTTCGTCGACGGGGACAAGGTCGAACCGCACCAACGGTTCATGTACCGCCGACATCTGCTCGAGGATGTGCCGAACGCCGCGTGGTGCATGGGGTACACCAACGCATCCTGGACTCTGGGCGCTGACATGACGGCACGCGCGGTGGCAAACCTGTTGGCGTACATGCATTCCCATGGCTATACCCATGCCTACCCGCATCTCGGGAACGAGACCATGCCGGAGCAGCCGGCGTTCAACCTGCAGTCGGGGTACGTGCTGAGAGGCCTGCAAGCATTGCCGAAGTCGGGACAGCGACGGCCGTGGATGCTCAGCCACACCTACGTCCGCGACGCGATCGGCCACCGCCTGGAGCCGATCGACGAGTCGATGGTCTTCGGCCGAGCGGGAGTGGCCGAACCCCACCCCGCCTGACCCCGTTCCCGCCGAAACTGCATTCCAGCAGCGAATGTGCGAGTAGGCGCCTGCTGGAATGCAGTTTCGGCGACGGGTCAGGGGGCGACGGTGAGCCAGTCGGCGAAACCCGACGGGTCGTGGCGACCCAGCGCGCCGTGCTCGAACAGCCCCCAGCCCTCACGTTCGGTGCCGTCGGCGTCGCGGCAGACGGCGCGGCCGACGTGGTCGATCACGCCGAACCCGGCGCGGCCGACGACAGCCGGATCGGTCATGTCGTAGGTCAGCCGCTCGGTGAACCGCTCGCCCTTCCACACACCGTGCAGCCAGTCCGAGTCGCCGCCGTAGCCACCGCCGACGTGGATCGGCACGGCCAGCTTCGACTCGACATCGAAATGCAGCGCGCTGCCGTCACTTCCGGTGGCGTCGATGCTCGCTCCGGTGGGAATGCGGGTGCCGGAGCGGTAGTGGATCTTCACGCGCGGCCAGCCGAGCTGCTCGACGCGGCCGTCCTTCCAGATGCGCGTGCAGTCGTTGAGCGAGCGGAAACCCTGCGGATCCTCCTGGATGATGATCACGATGCCGAAGTCGTCGAACGCCATCGGCACGTACAGCCACCACATACCCTCGAACGGTGGATCGTCGGGGCGTCCCGCCGGCTCCGCCTCGCCGACGGGCCGGATGCCCCAGGAGCGGTCGCGGGTGCCGATCCAGCGCGCCGGATCGACCGCGATGTCCTCACCGTCGATCGACAACTGCCCACTCCACGTGCCCACCTGGGCGAAGCGCTGCGCGTCCAACGTGATCCGGTTGCCGCGACGCATGATGTGCGGCTGCTCCTGGACGACGTCGAACAGCCCCTCCCACGTCAGGTCGGCGGCGATGCCCTCGGTGTCGTCGCAGACGATGCGCAGCTTGCGCAGCGGCTCGATCACCTCGACGCGGTAGTTCCCGACGTGCTGGTTGAGCCTGTCCTGGTCGATGGCGTCGGACAGGTGCACCGCCGTCTGGGTGTCCCCCCGCCGAACCAGCAGAAAGGCGTCCTTGACCCCGAGGTTGGGGTAGTAGCCGATGCCGGTGACGACGAAGATGTCCCCGGTGCGATCATGGGCGTTGAAGTAGGACCGGTCGTAGAAGTTACGGTCCGAGGAGCCCGGCCATGCGATCGGCTGCGGAACCTGGTGTACCGGGTACTCGTCCATCGGTCCGAGCATCAGACGGCTTCTCCTAACAGTCGTTTCAGCAGTGAGGCGTGGTAGAACAGCGTCTCGACGTCGGCGGGCTTCTCGATCTCGCCGAAGTGCACGCGCCGGGCGCCGGTGCGCATGAACACGCAGCACCACACCACCGCGGAGTACACGTAGAACCAGTCGAGGTCGCCGACCTCCACGCCCGTGACGTCGCGGTAGGTGGCCCGGATGTCGTCCTCGCGCAGGAAGTCGGGCATCCCGGGCAGTCCGGCGAGCTTGGTCAGCTCCTGGAACACCATGTGCGCGAACGCGAGCCACGCGACGTCGAACTCGCGCGGACCCACGGTGGCCATCTCCCAATCCAGCACCGCGACGGGGGAGAAGTCGCGGTACATGACGTTGCCGATCCGCGAATCCCCCCACACCAGTACGGGTTCGGTCGCGGCCACGTCGGCGGGAAACCGCTCCTCGAGCCACGCCAGGGCCCGCTCGACCAGCGGTGAGCGCCCGATGTCGGGAACGCTGAACTCATACCAGCTCTTCAGCCATCCGAAGTGCCGGTGCAGCGCGGTCTCCCCGGGCGGGTCGATGTCCTGCAGGAAGCCGAACGTCTGCTGGGCGTTGGGGATCGAGTGCAGCGCGGCCAGCACCTTCACGGTGTTGTCCTGCAGCAGGCGCTGCTGCTCGGGATCGGCGTCGAAGAGCCAGTTGTCGCCGAAGGTGTAGGGCATCACGTCGGGCGGCACGATCCCGTCGACGCGGTCCATCAGGAAGAACGGCCGCCCCAGCACATCGCCGGAACGCTCGAGCCAGCGGACCGCCGGCACCGGGACGTCGGTCAACTCGGCGACCAGGCGAATCACCTCGTGCTGATGATCGAGCCGGTAGTGCTCGAAGACCGGCACGTCCGCCTCGGCGGGCGCGACGCGCGCGACCCACCGCTGCTCGACCGGGTTACCGCCCTGCACCCAGCGGCCCGAGACCAGGATGGTCTCCGACGACATGCCGTTGGCGTCGACGCTGCTGTCGACGGTGATCTCGGGGGTGGTGTTGGGCAGCACCGTGGACAGCCAGCTCGACAGCGCGGCAGGGACGTTGGTCATGTCGCGGCTGGACCGTTGGAGCCGGTCGACGTCCTCGACGGCTGGGTCAGTGGTCACGAGAGAGTCCTTCCCGCCACGAATCGAGGTCCTGGCGCCTGCCAATACGATACGGTGGGTAGCGATATGAAAGCAGACCCGTCCTCGGCTGACAAGACCCCGAGTGCCGGACGCCCACGCGACCCGCGTATCGACGCTGCCATATTGCGGGCCACGGCGGATCTCCTTGTCGAAATCGGCTACGCCAACGTCACGATGGCCGCCGTCGCCGAGCGTGCCGGCACCACCAAGACCGCGCTGTACCGCCGGTGGTCGAGCAAGGCCGAACTCGTCCACGAGGCGGCGTTCCCGGTCACCCCGTCGGCGATCGACACCCCGCCCGGTGACATCGCCGCGGACCTGCGGGCGATGGTGGCGGCGGCGCGCGACGTGTTCACCAGCCCCGTGGTGGCCGCGGCTTTGCCCGGGCTCATCTCCGACATGTCGGC
Source organism: Mycolicibacterium chlorophenolicum (assembly GCF_001044235.1). Lineage (GTDB taxonomy): Bacteria > Actinomycetota > Actinomycetes > Mycobacteriales > Mycobacteriaceae > Mycobacterium > Mycobacterium chlorophenolicum. Next base: position 1,009,650 of record NZ_JYNL01000064.1, read on the forward strand.
CGACCCCGCGATGCTCGGCCGCGTCAGCGCACGGTTCACCGACCTGTTCGCCGCCGTGGGGACCCGGTTGCGTGACGCGGTCGACCGGGGCGAGGTGCGCGACGACGTGGATCCCGACGGCCTGGTGCACCTCATCGGCGGCGCGACGATGCTGGCCCTGCTGCAGGCCCCCGACTACCTGGCGAGTGCGGCGTGGGTGGACAACACCACGTCGATCCTGCTGCACGGCGTGGCAGCGCCGTAGTCAGCCCGGGTTGATCTGCTCCCTGTTGCGCTGCGCGACGGCGGTGAAGCGGTCGCCGAGAGTGTCGAACTCGCGGTGCTGCGCGAACGCGATGCGTTCCTCGGCGGCCAGCGCGGGATCGGTCACGGCGGCCGCGCCGCTGGTGTAGATCTCCTTGAGGCCGCGCATGGTGGGCCCGGGCACGTCGGCGATCTGGGTGGCGAGCTCGACGGCCCGTTCGAGCAGCCGGCCGTGCGGCACCACCTCGGTGACCAGTCCGATCCGCTCGGCGCGGGCGGAGTCGACCACCTCGCCCGTCATCGACAGACGCCGCGCCATCGCGGCGCCGACCAGCTGGGGGAGCCGCGCCGTCATGCCGCCGCCGGGCAGGATGCCCACCCGGGCGTGGGTGTCGGCGAACACCGCCCGCTCCGAGGCGATCAGGAAGTCACAGCCCAGCGCCATCTCCAGACCTCCGGTGAACGTGGCCCCGTTCACCGCGCCCACGACCGGGGTCCGCATGGCGGCCACCGCGGCGATGCAACTCTGCGAGCGGAACTCTTCGAAGTACGAAAGGCCATCGCGGGCAGCTTCTTTCAGGTCGACGCCGGCGCAGAACGCCGGATCGGCGCCCGTGAGAACGACCGCGCGGACGGACTCGTCGGCGTCCGCGGCGGTCAACGCGGCGTAGCAGGCGCGGATCAGATCGCGGCTGAGCGCGTTGCGCGCCTGCGGGCGGTTCAGCGTGATCACGCGGACGGCGCCGTGGTCGGCGGTGAGCACGAGTTCGGTCGACATCAGAGGAAGCGGTTGGCCGCGTTGGCAAGGTCGAGCAGCGGTTGCGGCAGCGCGCCGAGCAGGAACGTCACCGCCGCGGTGACCACCACGACGGCCGTCGTCAGCACGCTGGGCACCACCACGGTCGGGGCGTCGTCGGGACGGTCGGTGAAGAACATCAGCACGATCACGCGCACGTAGAAGTACGCCGCGATCGCGCTGGCGATCACGCCGACCACCACCAGCGGGATGGCCCCGCCTTCGCCGGCCGCCTTGAACACCGCGAACTTGCTGACGAACCCGCTGGTCAACGGAATCCCGGCGAACGCCAACAGGAACAGCGAGAACACGATGCCCACCAGTGGATAGCGTTTTCCCAGCCCTGCCCACCGCGCCAGCGCGGTGTCCTCCTCGCCGTCGACGTCACGGACCAGTCCGACCACCGCGAACGCGCCGACGGTGGAGAAACCGTAGGCGAACAGATAGAACAGCGTCGACGACAGCCCCGACTCGTTGCCGGCGACCACACCGGTCAGGATGAACCCGCTGTGCGCCACCGCCGAATACGCCAGGATCCGCTTCACGTCGTTCTGCGTCACGGCGGTGATGGTGCCGACGGCCATCGTGGCGATCGCGATGGTCCACAGCACGGGCCGCCAGTCGTCGTGCAGGCCGGGCAGCGCCACGTAGAACAGGCGCAGCATCGCCCCGAACGCCGCGATCTTGGTGGCCGCGGCCATGAACGCGGTGATGGGCGTCGGCGCACCCTGGTACACGTCGGGGATCCACGAATGGAACGGCACCGCACCGACTTTGAACAGCACGCCGACCAGTAGCAGCGCGATGCCGATCAATGCCAGCGACCGTGAACCCGTGTCCGCCGACACCGCCTCGGCGATGCCCGGCAGCGACAGCGTGCCCGCGTACCCATACAGCATCGCCGCGCCGTAGAGGAAGAACGCCGACGAGAACGCGCCGAGCAGGAAGTACTTCAGTGACGACTCCTGGGAGAGCAACCGCCGCCGCCGTGCCAGCCCGCACAGCAGGTACAGCGGCAACGACAGCACTTCGAGCGCGATGAACATCGTCAGCAGGTCATCGGCCGCGGGGAACAGCAGCATGCCGCCGACGGCGAACATGGTCAACGGGAAGACCTCGGTCTGGATGACCCCGGCCGCGGTCGCCTGCTTCTCGGCGACGCTGCCCGCGATCGCGGAGGCCTGCGGGGTGAAGGCGTCCAGTCCGCCGCGCTCGGTGCCGCGGTCGGGGACGCCGATCCGGCGCTCGCCGATGAGCAGGATGCCGAGGATGCCGACGAGCAGGATGGTGCCCTGCAGGAACAGTGCGGGCCGGTCGACGGCCACCGCGCCCATCACCGCACTGGTTCCGTTGCCGCCGTGCATGTCCCGCGTGACGAGAACGACGGCGACGAACGCCGCGGTCAGCGCCGCGAGGCTGAGCGCGACCTGTGCGGCGTAGCGCTGCCGGCGGGGCAGGACGGCTTCGAGGAGCACCCCGAGGACGGCCGCGCCGAACACGATCAGCATCGGCGCGATCAGGCCGTACTCGATGGACGGGGCGGGCAGGTTCATCGCGCCGGGCCTTCCGCCATCCGGGGTGCCGGGTCGGGCTGGTCGATCGTCGTCAGCGTGTGCGTCACCGCGGGATTGATCACGTCGAGGGCGGGCTTGGGATACACCCCGAGGACGAGCAGCAGCGCGATCAGCGGTGCGACGACCGCGATCTCACGCGCCCGCAGATCCGGCAGCCGGGTGTCGCCCTCGGCGAGCGCCGGCGGGGTCGGTCCGGTCATCATCCGCTGGTACATCCACAGCACGTAGATCGCCGAGAGCACCAGGGCGCTGGCGGCCAGCACACCGAACACCGGGTAGCGGGTGAAGGTGCCGATGAGGACCAGGAATTCGCTGATGAACGGCGCCAGCCCGGGTAGCGACAGCGTGGCCAGCCCCGCCACCAGGAAGGTGCCGGCCAGCACGGGCGCCACCTTCTGGACGCCGCCGTAGGCGCTGATGAGGCGGGAACCACGCCGCGACACCAAGAATCCGGCGATCAGGAACAGCGCCGCGGTCGAGATGCCGTGGTTGACCATGTACAGCGTCGACCCGGACTGGCCCTGCGTGGTCATCACGAAGATGCCCAGGATGATGAAGCCGAAGTGCGAGATCGACGTGTAGGCGATCAACCTCATCACGTCGGTCTGACCGATCGCGACGACCGCACCGTAGATGATGCCGATCACCGCCAGCGTGATGATCAGGGGGCTGAAGAACTTCGCGGAGTCGGGGAACAGCGTCAGGCAGTACCGGATCATGCCGAACGTCCCGACCTTGTCCATGATCGCCATCATCAGCACCGCGCTGGCCGGGGTGGCCTCGACCGCGGCGTCGGGCAGCCAGCGGTGCAGCGGCCACAACGGCGCCTTCACCGCGAACGCGAACATGAACCCACCGAACAGCAGATGCATCACCACCGGGTTCATCGTGAACTCACCGCCGGCGACCGCCGCGACGATCGCCCGCAGGTCGAAGGTGCCCGCGTCGAACGCGTCGCTCGTGGACGTCGCGACATAGAGCCCCACCACCGCGGCGAGCATGATCAGACCGCCGAACAGGTTGTACAGCAGGAACTTCACCGCCGCCCGGCTACGGTCGCGGCCGCCGAACCCGCCGATCAGGAAATACATCGGGATCAGCATCGCTTCGAAGAACACGTAGAACAGCAGGATGTCCAGGGACACCAGCGAGATCAGCACCATGCCTTCGACGGCCAGCGTCAGCGCGAAGTAGATGTGCACCGAGCGGCCGCCCCAGCTGAGCCGGTCGCCGGCGTCGTTCCAGCCCGCGACGATCAGCAGTGGCACCAGCACCGCCGTCAGCACCACCAGCGCCAGCGCGATGCCGTCGACCCCGAGGATGTAGCCGGTGCCGAAAGACGGTATCCAGCGGTAGTTCTCGACGAACTGGTACTGCTCGCCGCCGGGGTCGAAGCCGACGGCGACGACCGCGGTGACGGCGAGCACCGCCAGCGCCACGGCCAGCGCCACCCACTTGGCCAGCGAGCGGGCGGCCGCGGGCAGCACCATCACCACCACCGCGCCCAGCATCGGCACCGCCCAGAGCACGGTCAGCCACGGCAGGGACATTGAAGACGTCCCGGTCGTCACCACAGGTTCACCGCCAGGATCAGCGCGACGACGAACGTCGCGCCGGCCAGCATCGACAGCGCGTAGGAGCGGGCGAATCCGGTCTGCACCTGTCGCAGCCCGTCGGACAACCGGCCGATCCCCGCGGCCAGGCCACCGGCCGCGCCGTCGACCGCCTCGTCGTCGAGTTCGGTGAGTCCCCTGGTCAATTGCGCCCCCGGCGCCATCAGCACCCTCTCGTTGAACGCATCGCCGTAGAGGTCGCGGCGTGCGGCGACGGTCAGCGCCGATCCCGCCGGCGCTTCGGCGGGCACCGCGCGCGTCCCGTACATGCGGTAGGCGATCAGGATCCCGACCGCGACCACGGCCAGCACCACCACGGTCACCACCCAGACCGGCACGGCGTGGTGCGCCTCGTGGGCGCCGACAACCGGTTCGAGCCAGTGCTGCAGGGTGCCGCCGAGCGCCAGGGCGCCGCCGGCGGTCACGGACCCGACGGCGAGCAGGATCATCGGCCACGTCATCACCGCGGGCGCCTCGTGGGGATGGTTGTGTTCGGCCCAGCGCTTCTCCCCGAAGAACGTCATCAGCATCACCCGGGTCATGTAGAACGCGGTGATCCCGGCTCCGAGAATCGTCGCCGTGCCGAGGATGACGCCTTTGATGCCGCCTGCGCCGAGCGCGGCCTCGATGATGCCGTCCTTGGAGAAGAACCCGGCCAGCGGCGGGATGCCGATGATCGCGAGGTAGCCGAGGCCGAAGGTCACGAACGTCACCGGCAGGGCCTTGCGCAGCCCGCCGTAATGGCGCATGTTCACCTCGTCGTCCATCGCGTGCATCACCGACCCGGCGCCGAGGAACAGGCCGGCCTTGAAGAAGCCGTGGGTCAGCAGGTGCATGATCGCGAACGCGTAGCCGGCCGGTCCCAGACCCGCGGCCAGCACCATGTAGCCGATCTGACTCATCGTCGACGCCGCGAGCGCCTTCTTGATGTCGTCCTTGGCGCAGCCGACGATCGCGCCGAACAACAACGTGACCGCGCCGACGACCACCACTGCGGTCTGCGCGTGCGGGGCGAGGTCGAAGACCGGCGCCGAGCGCACGATCAGGTACACCCCGGCGGTGACCATGGTTGCGGCGTGGATGAGCGCCGACACCGGCGTGGGACCCTCCATCGCGTCGCCGAGCCAGGACTGCAGGGGGACCTGGGCCGACTTGCCGCACGCGGCGAGGAGCAGCAGCAGACCGATCGCGGTGAGTGTGCCCTCGCCCAGTTGCGGTGCGGCACCGAACACGCCGCTGAAGGACACCGCGCCGATGGCGGAGAACATCACCATCAGCGCGACGGCCAACCCGATGTCACCGACGCGGTTGACGACGAACGCCTTCTTGGCCGCGGTGGCGGCCGACGGCTTGTGCGACCAGAAGCCGATCAGCAGGTACGACGCGAGACCCACACCCTCCCAGCCCATGTAGAGGCCGAGGTAGTTGTCGGCGAGCACCAGCAGCAGCATCGCGGCGAGGAACAGGTTCAGATAGGCGAAGAAACGTCTGCGACCGACGTCCTCTTTCATGTAGCCGATCGAGTAGATGTGGATCAGCGAGCCGACACCGGTGATCAGCAACGCGAAGCACATCGACAACTGGTCGAGTTGCAGACCGAAGTCGACGCGCAGCTCGCCGACGGGCACCCAGCTGAACAGGCTCTGGTGCATCGCGCGCTGTTCGGCGTCGCGGCCCAGCATGTCGGCGAAAAGCACTGCCGCGCAGACGAACGACGCCAGCGCCGCGGCTGTGCCCAGCAGGTGGCCCCAGGGGTCGGAGCGCTTGCCGGCCAGCAACAGCACCAGTGCGCCCGCCAGCGGCAGGGCGATGAGCAGCCACACGGGAAGTGTCATCGTGCCTAATGCCTCAGCAGGCTGGCGTCGTCGACGTTCGCCGAGCGCCGGGTCCGGAAGATCGTCATGATGATCGCCAGGCCGATCACCACCTCGCAGGCCGCGACCACCATCGTGAAGAACGCCACCACCTGTCCGTCGAGTTGGCCGTGGATCCGGGAGAACGCGACGAACGCGAGGTTCCCGGCGTTGAGCATCAGCTCGACGCACATGAACATGACGATCGCGTTGCGCCGCAACAGCACTCCGGCCGCGCCGATGGTGAACAGCAGCGCCGAGAGGTAGAGGTAGTTGTCGGGGTTCATCGGCTCTCGCCGTTTCCGCCGTGGTCGGCACCGTGGTCGTCGGGGACCGGCCGCAGCTGCAGGATCGCGCTGACCGACAACTCCGAGCCGGTTCCGTCGGGCAGCCGGGCGGGCACGTCGACGGCGTTGTGCCGGGCGTACACCCCGGGATTGGGCAGCGTGGTCGGGTGACCACCGGGGGCGAACCGTTCGGCCGCGAGCTCGCGCTGGGTCTTGCGCCGCTCGAAGCGTTCCCGGTGGGCGAGCACCATGGCGCCCAGCGCGGCGGTGATGAGCAGTGCACCGGTCAGCTCGAAGGCCCACAGGTACTTCGTGAAGATCAGGGCGGCAAGGCCTTCGACGTTGCCGTTGGCATTGGCCTGGCCCAGACCGGTGAATCCGGCCGCCGACACGGTGCCGATGCCGGCGATCAGCAGCACACCGAAACCGACGCCGATCACGATCGCCGCGACCCGCTGCCCGCGCAATGTCTCCACCAGCGACTCCGACGAGTCGACGCCGATGAGCATCAGCACGAACAGGAACAGCATCATGACCGCGCCGGTGTACACCACCACCTGGACCACGCCGAGAAACGGCGCGTCCTGGGCGATGTAGAGCACCGCGAGCGCGATCATCGTGATGGCCAGCGAGATCGCCGAGTAGACCGCCTTCGGTGCGGACACCACACCCAGCGCGCCCGCCACCGTGACGACGGCGAGCACCCAGAAGAGCACTGTCTCACCCATGCGTGCTCCTCGCCGACGGCGGCGTGATGTTGCCGAGGTAGTAGTCGTCGTCGGTGCTGCCCGGCGCCATCGCGTGCGGCGGCGGCTCCATCCCGGGAGCCAGCGGGGCCAGTAGCTTGTCCTTGCCGTAGATCAGATCGGACCGGTTGTCGTCGGCCATCTCGTAGTCGTTGGTCATCGTCAACGCCCGTGTCGGGCAGGCTTCGATGCACAGTCCGCAGCCGATGCAGCGCAGATAGTTGATCTGGTACACCCGGCCGTAGCGCTCCCCGGGCGAGAACCGTTCGGTGTCGGTGTTGTCGGCACCCTCGACGTAGATCGCATCGGCGGGGCAGGCCCAGGCGCACAGCTCGCAGCCGATGCACTTCTCCAGACCGTCGGGGTACCGATTGAGTTGGTGGCGGCCGTGGTAACGCTTGGCCACCGGCCCCGGCTTCTCCGGATACTCCTCGGTGACGGGCTTTTTGAACATCGACCCGAAGGTGACGCCGAAACCCGCCACCGCGTCGAAGAACTTAGACATCTGCACGCTCCTTCACCGGCATCGGCGGCACCGGGAAGGCGCCGGGATCCGCCGGACGGACGGGGGATGGGGGAGATGGCGCCTTGGCGCGCCGCGACCGCCACAGGTAGGTGCCCAGCGCCGCGAACGCCACGACCGCGAGGCCGATCGCGGCGGTGGACCAGGTCTGGTAGCCGCGGTTGCTCAGCGTGTGGGTGGTCGCGACGATCATGATCCAGCCCAGCGAGACCGGGATGAGGATCTTCCACCCCAGCGCCATGAACTGGTCGTAGCGCAGGCGGGGCAGTGTCGCCCGCAGCCACATGAACACGAACAGGAACACCCACACCTTCGCGGTGAACCACAGCAGCGGCCACCACCCGGTGTTCGCGCCCTCCCACAGGCTCAGCGGCCACGGGGCGTGCCAGCCGCCGAGGAACAGCGTGGTGGCCAGCGCGGACACGGTGGTCATGTTCACGTACTCGGCGAGCATGAACATCGCGAACTTCAGCGACGAGTACTCGGTGTGGAAACCGCCGACGAGCTCACCTTCGGCCTCGGGCAGATCGAAGGGGGCGCGGTTGGTCTCGCCCACCATGGACGTCAGGTAGACCAGGAAGGACGGCAGCAGCAGGAACACGAACCACGTGTCCGTCTGTGCGGAAACGATGCCCGAGGTCGACATGGTGCCCGAATAGATGAACACCGCGGCGAACGACAACGCCATCGCGATCTCGTAGGACACCACCTGCGCCGACGAGCGCAGCCCGCCCAGGAGCGGATACACCGAGCCCGACGCCCATCCCGCGAGCACGATGCCGTACACGCCGATCGAGGTGACCGCCAGGATGTAGAGCACCGCGACGGGGAGGTCGGTCAGCTGCAGTGCGGTGCGGTGGCCGAAGATCGACACCTCACCGCCGAGTGGGATGACCGCGAACGCCATGAACGCGGGGATCACCGAGATCACCGGCGCAGCGAGGTAGATCCACTTGTCCACCCCGGCGGGGATCAGTCCCTCCTTGAGGGCGAGCTTGACGCCGTCGGCAAGCGACTGCAGCAGGCCGTGCGGACCGACCCGGTTGGGGCCGAACCGCATCTGCATGCGGCCCAGGATCTTTCGCTCGAGCAGGATCGCGGTGAGCACCGTCAGCAGCAGGAACACGAAGATGCCCAGCGATTTGGCGAGGATCAACCACCACGGGTCGTGCCCGAACAGCGTCGGGTCGGGATAGGTCACAGCTGCTCCCGTCCGATCGATACGACAGCGCCGGACGTCACGCCCAGCGTCGAATGCACCGTGCTGCCGGGCGAATTCGTCGGCAGCCAGACCACGCGGTCGGCCATGTCGGTGACGGCCAACGGCAGGGTGATCGCGCCGCGTTCGGTGCTGACGGTCACCGGGTCACCGGCGGCGGCGTCGATCTCGGCGGCCGTGGCGGCGGACAGCCGCACCACGGGGCGGTGGGCTGTACCCGCGAGATGCGGTTCGCCGTCCTGCAGTCGGCCGTTGTCCAGCAGGAGGCGCCACGTCGCGAGCACCGCCTGACCCCGCTCCGGTGCGGGCGATGGTGGCGCGGCCTGTCCGGCGGCGTCGCGCGCTCCTGCCCACAGCCCGATGCGGGCACGTTCGTCGGCCGCGGCCGAGGCGCTCGGCAGGCCGAGGTCGATCCCGATCTCGTCGGCCAGGTAGGTCAGCACCCGCTGGTCGGGAATCGCGTTGGTGCGCAACGACGCCTCGAACGGCCGGATCCGGCCCTCCCAGTTGACGAACGAGCCGGCCTTCTCCACGACCGGGGCGACCGGGAAGATCACGTCGGCACGCTCGGTCACCGCGCTGTGGCGCAGCTCCAGGCTGACCACGAACGGTGCGGCGTCGAGCGCCGCGACGGCGGCCGCCGGGTCGACCAGGTCGTCGATGTCGATTCCGCCCACCAGCAGGGCGTCCAGCCCGCCGGCCGCGGCGGCCGTGAGTATCGCCGCCGTGTCGCGTCCCGGCTCGGCCGGCAGGGTGTCGACGTTCCACGCGGCTGCCATCTGAGCCCGTGCGGTGTCGTCGCCGACGGGACGTCCACCGGGCAGCAGGTTCGGCAGCGCCCCCGCTTCGAGGGCTCCGCGCTCACCGGCCCGGCGGGGCACCCACGCCAGCCCTGCCCCGGTCGAGGCCGCGAGCCGCGCCGCGGCCGTCAGCGCTCCCGGCGTGGCCGCGAGCCGTTCCCCGACCAGGATGAGTGCGCCGGGCATCGCCAGCAGCTCGTTGCCGGCCAGGCCGTCCAGCGCCGCGGGTTCGGCACCCGGGGCGGTGAGGAACACCTCGCCGGACAGCTTGCGCAGACCGCGCGACGCCAGCGGTGCCACGGACAGCACCCGCACGCGGTGCCGCCGCACCGCCTTGCGCAGCCGCAGGAAGACGATCGGCGACTCCTCCTCGGGCTCGAACCCCGCCAGTAGCACGGCCGGGGCCTTCTCGAGATCGGTGTAGGTGACGGTCATCGGCCGGCCGGCGACGTGCGCGGCGAGGAACTCCGCCTCCTCGGCACTGTGCTGCCGGATGCGGAAGTCGATGTCGTTGCTGCCCAGCACGATTCGGGCGAACTTCGCGTAGGAGTAGGCGTCTTCGGCGGTGCACCGGCCGCCGACGAGCACACCCGCTCTGCCGCCGGACGCCGCCAGCCTGCCTGCCGCCACGCCGAGTGCTTCCGACCACGACGCCGGACGCAGCACACCGTCCTCACGGATCAGCGGTGTGGTGAGTCGATCACCCACTCCGGTATAGGTGAACGCCCAGCGGCCCTTGTCGCAGTTCCACTCCTCGTTGACCTCGGGGTCGTCGCCGGCGAGCCGGCGCAGCACCTTTCCGCGACGGTGATCGGTACGCTGCGCACACCCCGAGGCGCAGTGCTCGCAGACACTGGGGCTGGACACCAGGTCGAACGGCCGGGCGCGGAACCGGTAGGCGGTGCCCGTCAGCGCCCCGACCGGACAGATCTGCACGGTGTTGCCGGAGAAGTACGACTGGAACGGCTCCCCGGTGGCGATGCCCACCTGCTGGCTGGCCCCGCGCTCGAGCAGGTCGATGAAACGATCCCCGGCGATCTGGTCGGAGAAGCGTGTGCACCGGGCGCACAGCACGCACCGTTCGCGGTCCAGCAGTACCTGCGAGGAGATCGCGATCGGTTTGGGGAAGGTGCGCTTGACGTCGTCGAAGCGGGTCTCGGTGCGGCCGTTCGACATCGCCTGGTTCTGCAGCGGGCACTCGCCGCCCTTGTCGCAGATCGGGCAGTCCAGCGGATGGTTGATGAGCAGTAGTTCCATCACCCCGTGCTGCGCCTTGTCGGCGGCTTCGGAGGTGAACTGTGTTCGCACCACCATGTCGGGGGACACGGTGGTGGTGCAGGACGCCAACGGTTTCCGCTGTCCCTCGACCTCGACCAGGCACTGACGGCAGGCCCCGACAGGGTCCAGCAGCGGGTGGTCGCAGAAGCGGGGGATCTGTACCCCCATCAGCTCGGCGGCGCGGATCACCAGGGTGCCCTTGGGGACGCTCACCTCGGTGCCGTCGATCGTCAGCGTGACCATCTCGACCGGCGGTGCGTCGTGGCTGTGCTCGGCCAGCGTCATGCGCCCACTCCTTCCGGTGCCGCCAGCATCGACGCGTACGGATCGATGGGACACCCGGCGGGATCCAGGTGCGCCTCGTACTCGTCGCGAAAGTGCTTCAGGGACGACAAGATCGGGCTGGCGGCGCCGTCACCCAACGCGCAGAACGATTTTCCGAAGATGTTGTCGGAGATGTCGAGCAGCTTGTCGAGATCCTCCTCGGTGCCCCGGCCGGTCTCGAGGCGCTCGTAGATCTGCGCCAGCCAGTAGGTGCCCTCCCGGCACGGGGTGCACTTGCCGCAGGATTCGTGTGCGTAGAACTGCGTCCAGCGGCGCACCGCGCGCACCACGCATGTGGTGTCGTCGAAGATCTGCAAGGCCTTGGTGCCCAGCATCGACCCCACGCTCGCCATGCCCTCGTAATCGAGGGGCACGTCGAGATGTTCGGCGGTCAGCAGGGGAGTCGAGGACCCGCCGGGGGTCCAGAACTTCAGCTCGTGCCCGGCGCGCACACCACCGGCGTAGGAGAGCAGTTCGCGCAGCGTGATCCCCAGCGGCGCCTCGTACTGGCCCGGAGTGGTCACGTGCCCGGACAGCGAATACAGCGTGAACCCGGGCGACTTCTCCGTGCCCATCGACCGGAACCAGTCCACGCCGTTGCGCAGGATGGGCGGCACGCTGGCGATCGACTCGACGTTGTTGACGACGGTCGGGCAGGCGTACAGCCCCGCGACCGCCGGGAACGGCGGCCGTAGTCGGGGCTGGCCGCGGCGGCCCTCCAGGGAGTCCAGCAGCGCGGTCTCCTCGCCGCAGATGTAGGCCCCGGCACCGGCGTGCACCACGAGTTCCAGGTCGAAGCCCGAACCGCCGATGTCGGTGCCCAGATGGCCGGCCGCGTACGCCTCGGCGACGGCGGTCTGCAACCGGCGCAGCACCGGCAGCACCTCACCGCGCAGGTAGATGAACGCGTGGTGGGCACGGATCGCGTAGGCCGCGATGATCGCGCCCTCGACCAAGAAGTGCGGTGTGGTCAGCATCAACGGCATGTCTTTGCACGTGCCGGGTTCGGACTCGTCGGCGTTGATCACCAGGTAGTGCGGTTTGGCCGCCGGGCCTTCGTCACCCTGGGGGATGAACGACCACTTGGTCCCCGTCGGGAAGCCGGCGCCGCCGCGACCCCGCAGTCCGGAATCCTTGACCGTGGTGATGACGTCATCGGGGCTCATCGACAGGGCGCGCTCCAGCGCCTGATAGCCGCCATGGCGGCGATAGGTCTCGAGTGTCCACGGCTGGGGCTCGTCCCAGAAGCTGCTGAGCACGGGGGTCAAGGGGGTCATGGCGTGTCCGTCGCGGTCGGATCGGTCTCCGCGGTGTGCCCGCGGGCGGGAACATCGGCCGACGGTGCGGGTGCCGGCTGGTCTTTGACGGCCTCGGCCGCCTCGGCGTGCTCGTCTCCCGGGCCGTCGGCGGTGCTGTCGCTGGGGGGTCCGTCGGTGTCCGGGGCGCTCATGCCGCGTTCCCGGGCTATGAGCAGCCCGGCCAGTGTCGCCGGGCCCACCGCGCCCGCGTCGTCGGTGCTGTCCGAATGGGGAAGGCCGGCAAGGATTCTGGCGGTCTCGCGGAAGGTGCACAGCGTCGCGCTGCGCGAGGGTGTCGGCAGGTCGCCCTCGCGCAGCGCATCGACGAGGTCGCGCGCCGACGACGGCGTCTGGTTGTCGAAGAACTCCCAGTTCACCATCACGACGGGTGCGTAGTCGCACGCCGCGTTGCATTCGACATGCTCCAACGTGATCCGGCCGTCCGGAGTGCTCTGCCCGGCCCCGATCCCGAGATGGTCCTCCAAGGTCTCCAGGATCGCGTCGCCGCCCATCACCGCGCACAGCGTGTTGGTGCAGACGCCGACCAGGTAATCGCCGGTCGGAGTGCGTCGGTACATCGAGTAGAACGTCGCCACCGCGGTCACCTCGGCAGCGGTCAGGTCCAATTGCTCAGCACAGAAAGCGATCCCGGCCGGAGTGAGGTAACCGTCCTCGGCCTGCACCAGATGCAGCAGTGGCAGCAGGGCCGACCGCGAGTCGGGGTACCGGGCGATGATGACGGCGGCGTCGTCGCGCAGTCGCGCCGTGACGTCGGCGGGATAGCCGGCCGGGCCGTGGATCGGCGGACCGGGTTCGTCGGGCCGCTGCCCGAGTTCGAGAAAGATGCTCACTACCTTTGCCCCCGTCTCTTCGCGCGAGCGCTCATCGATCCACCCCGCCCATCACCGGATCGATCGACGCCACCGCCGCGATCGCGTCAGCCACCATGCCCCCCTCGCACATCGCTGCGACCGCTTGCAGATTCGTGAACGACGGGTCCCGGTAGTGCACCCGGTACGGCCGCGTCCCGCCGTCGGAGACCATGTGCACCCCGAGCTCCCCGCGGGGCGACTCCACCGCCGTGTAAACCTGCCCCGCGGGCACCCGGATCCCCTCGGTGACGATCTTGAAGTGGTGGATCAGGCCCTCCATCGAGCGGCCCATGATCTTGGCGATGTGTTCGGGTGAATTGCCCAGACCGTCGGGGCCGACCTCGAGATCGGCCGGCCATGCCAGCTTCTTGTCCTCGATCATCACCGGCTGATCCGCGAGCCGTTCCAGACGTTCCACGCACTGCTCGACGATCTTCAGGGACTCCCGCATCTCCTTGACCCGGATCAGGTAGCGGCCGTAGGAATCACAGCGGTCGTCGGTGATGACGTCGAAATCGTAGGTCTCGTAACCGCAGTACGGCTGCGCCTTGCGCAGGTCGTGCGGAAGGCCGGTGGCGCGCAGCACGGGTCCGGTGATGCCGAGCGCCATGCATCCCGTGAGATCGAGGTAGCCGATCCCCAGCGTGCGCGCCTTCCAGATGTAGTTCTCGTTGAGCAGGTTCTCCAGATCGCGCAGCCGCTCGGGCAGCAGGGTCAGCAGGTCGTGCAGCTGCGGCATGGCCTCGGGCGGGAGGTCGACGGCCACACCTCCGGGCCGGACGTAGGCGTGGTTCATCCGCAGCCCGGTGATGGTCTCGAACACCGACAGGATCAGTTCGCGTTCGCGGAAACCCAGGAACATCGCGGTCATCGCGCCGAGTTCCATTCCGCCGGTGGCCAGAGCGACGAGGTGGCTGGAGATCCGGTTGAGCTCCATCATCATCACGCGGATCACCGACGCGCGCTCGGGGATGGCGTCGGTGACGTCGAGCAGCTTCTCCACGCCGAGGCAGTACACTGTCTCGTTGAAAAACGGTGCCAGATAGTCCATCCGGGTGACGAAGGTGACACCCTGTGTCCACGTGCGGAATTCGAGATTCTTCTCGATCCCGGTGTGCAGATAGCCGATACCGCAACGGGCCTCGACGATCGTCTCGCCCTCGATCTCGAGGATCAGGCGCAGCACCCCGTGGGTCGACGGATGCTGGGGTCCCATGTTCACGACGATGCGCTCTCCGGCATGCTCGGCCGCGTTCTGCCGCGCCGCCATGACGACCTGGTCCCAATCCTGGCCGCCGACGACGACCACCCGCTCGGGTGGGCCTTGGGAAATCGTCATCAGTTGTAAGCCCTCCGCTCGTCGGGCGGGGGTATCTGGGCGCCGTGATACTCGACGGGCACCCCGCCCAGCGGGTAGTCCTTGCGTTGCGGATGGCCGACCCAGTCGTCGGGCATCTCGATGCGGGTCAGCGACGGATGGCCGTCGAAGACGATGCCGAAGAAATCGAACGTCTCCCGCTCGTGCCAGTCGGTGGTGGGATACACCGAGAACAGCGACGGGATGTGCGGATCGGCATCGGGCGCAGCCACTTCCACGCGCAGGCGCCGGTTGTGGGTGATGGACATCAGCGGGTAGACGGCGTGCAGTTCGCGGCCGTTGTCCTCGGGGTAGTGCACGCCGTTGACGCCCAGACACAGCTCGAAGCGCAGCGCGGCGTCGTCGCGCAGCGCCCGGGCCACCGTGAGCAGCCGGTCCCGGTGCACCTCGAGCGTCAGTTCGCCGCGGAACACGACGACGCGCTCGATGGACTCTGCGACCACGTCGTCGCCGAGTGCGGCCGTCAACGCGTCGACCACGCCGTCGAAATAGCCGCCGTAGGGCCGCGGCGTGCTCCCGGGCAGCGCCACCGGCCGGATGAGGCGCCCGTACCCCGAGGTGTCTCCGCTGCCCTTGGCGCCGAACATGCCGCGCCGCACGCCGATGACCTCGGGGCCACCGCCGTTGCCGTCGGTGCTCACCTCAACAGCCCTTTGAGCTCGATCGTCGGCGGAATCGCCAGCGCCGCCTGCTCGGCCTCCCTGACCGCCTCCTCGCGATTGACCCCGAGTGGCATCTGCTGAATCTTGTCGTGCAGCTTGAGGATCGCGTGCAACAGCATCTCGGGCCGGGGCGGGCAGCCGGGGAGGTAGATGTCCACCGGCACGACGTGATCGACGCCCTGCACCACCGCGTAGTTGTTGAACATCCCGCCCGACGACGCGCACACCCCCATGGCCAGCACCCATTTGGGCTCGGCCATCTGGTCGTAGATCTGCCGCAGCACCGGTGCCATCTTCTGGCTGACCCGGCCCGCGACGATCATCAGATCGGCTTGGCGCGGCGTCGCGGAGAACCGTTCCATCCCGAACCGCGAGATGTCGAACCGCGGTCCGGCGGTGGCCATCATCTCGATCGCGCAGCACGCGAGACCGAACGTCGCCGGCCACAGCGATCCCTTGCGCACGTAGCCGGCCACCTTCTCGACGGTGGACAGCAGGATGCCTCCGGGAAGGCGTTCCTCTAGTCCCATTGCAGGCCTCCTCTGCGCCACACGTAGGCGTAGGCGACGAAGACGATGATCATGAACAGCAACATCTCGACCAGTGCGAACAGACCGAGACTGTCGAAAGCGACCGCCCACGGGTACAGGAACACGATCTCGATGTCGAAGACGATGAACAGCATCGCGGTCAGGTAGTAGCGAATCGGGAAGCGCTGGCCGGTGGCCGCCGCGGCGGGGTCGGAGGCGTCCATCGGTTCGATACCGCACTCGTAGGCCTCGAGCTTGGCGCGGTTGTAGCGGCGGGGTCCGATCAACACCGCGATGCCCACCGAACCGACGGCGAACACCGCAGCAATCGCACCAAGAACCAGGATCGGCGTGTACAGGCTCATGCTGCGCGGGCGCTCCTCGGGGGCTGTCGATGTGAGCTATCACACAGCCTAGCCCTGTTCGGGATGCAAGCCACACATTTTGATTAGTATCGCTAGTGGCGTCCCCTCGGGATCCCCCCTTGCCTCCAAAAGGCAAGGCCAGCACGGTTTTTCACGTGCGGGCGGCTCAGGCCGCGGCGCGCAGGAGCGACACGACGGCGTCGCCGAGCCGGATGGGGTCGATCGGGTGGGGGACCGCCGCCTCCGCGCGGGACCAGTTGGCCAGCCACGCGTCGTCGGGCCGCCCCGTCAGCACCAGCACCGGTGGGCAGTGCTCGATCTCGTCCTTGAGCTGTTTGGCGATCCCCATCCCCCCGACCGGGGTGGCCTCGCCGTCGAGGATCACCAGGTCGAACCCGCCCTCGTCCATCTGCGTGATCACCATCGGGCCGGTGGCGACGTCCAGGTAGCTCAGTTCGGGGAGCTCGGGGTGCACCCGCTTGCCCAGGGCCAGCCGAACCTGCTCACGAGTCCTCGGATTGCTGCTGTAGACCAGGACGCGCAGCACACGTTGCGCCTCGGGCGTCGATGACGGCACCACCATGGGCGCGATGGTAGCCGCGGCGGGTCCGTCCGGACCGCGTTCTGGGGTCGGCGCGCTCACGATTCGGCGAGCAGTTCCGCGAGGTCGGCCGGATCGAAGTACTCGTCGATCCGGGTGATCAGCCCGTCGGCGCCGACCTTGATGACGATGCAGACCCGCATCGCCACCACCGCGCCGCGGTGGCCGTGGGCATGCAGGATGTGCTGCTGGACGAAGCCGCCCTCGAACACCTGCCGGTCCAGCACCTCGTAGCGCCGGTCGCTGGTGCTGTCGATGAACCAGCCGATGATGCGGACCGACCGCCTCCGGTCGTTGTCGCGCTCGTCCCCGGTCTTGCGCACCGCGATGCCCGGACCGAACAGCTGCTCCACGCCGGCGACGTCGCTGTCCTCGATCGCGCCGAACAGGCGGTCGGCGACGTCGAGAACCGTCTTCACCTCGGTCGCGGACACGGTGCTGAATTCAACGTTGACCTCAACTTCCGTTCAGGTTGAACAATGGACACATGGACCAGACCCCCACACTCTCCCGCTTCGACGATTTCTACAAGCACCAGACCCCGCCGTGGGTCATCGGCGAACCCCAGCCCGCGATCGTCGACCTCGAGCGTGCCGGCCACCTCCGCGGCCGCGTGCTCGACGTCGGGTGCGGAACCGGCGAGCACACCATCCTGCTGACGCGCCTCGGTTACGACGTCCTCGGCGTCGACGGCGCACCGACCGCGGTGGAGCAGGCCCGGCGCAACGCCGCCGCCCAGGGCGTCGACGCCCGGTTCGACGTCCGCGACGCCCTCGATCTCGGTACGTCGCCGACCTACGACACCGTCGTCGACAGCGCCCTGTTCCACGTGTTCGACGACGCCGACCGGGCCCAGTACGTCCGCAGCCTGCACGGGGTCACCCGGCCCGGTGCGCTGGTGGTCGTGCTGGCACTCTCCGATGCCGGCCGCGGCTTCGGACCGCAGGTCGGCCGCGACGACCTCGTCGGCGCCTTCGGTGCCGGGTGGTCGGTGGAGGACCTCAGCCCGACGACGTACCGCGGCGTGGTCACCGACATGCACGCCGAGGCGCTCGGCCTCGACGTCGGCACGCGGGTCGACGAGCCGGCCTGGCTGCTGCGGGCCCGTCGGATCTGAGCTCATCGCGGGGTCAGCCTCACCACGGCGCCGGACTCTCCGCCGGAGGCCCCCCGCGGCGTCAGCGGGGCCGCGCGGCCCGACTCGAAGGCCACCCATACCGTGTCGTCGGATCCCACGGCCACGCCGTGCGGTTCGGCCGGCCCCGGCGGGAGGACGAACTCCTCGACGTGGCCGTCCCAGTCGATGTGGCCGATCCGGTTGGCTCCCCACTCGGTGAACCAGCAACCCTGGGCGCCGGCGGCCAGCGCGTGCGGTCGGCAGTCCGGCTCCGGCAGCGCGAACTCCGTCACCTGCCCGGCGGGGTCGACACGCACGAGGTGCCCGCTGCCGATGCAGGCCGCCCACAGCGCGCCGTCGCCGCTTGCGATGCCGACGGGCGCCGCTGCGGTCGGCAGATCGACGATCCGCACCTCGCCGTCGACGGTGACGCGAGCCAGTGCGTTCGCGCCGTTCAACGCTGCCCACACCGCCCCGTCCGGGCCGGCGGTGAGGTAGGCCGGGAAACTCCCGGCGGGCAGGCTGACGACCGTCACCGTGCCGTCCGCTCCACATCGGCCCACCCGGTCGGCGGCGGACGCGGTGAACCACAGCGCGTCGTCCGGGCCGATGCAGACACCGAACGGAGCGCTGCCGGCCGCGAGATCGACGGTGGCGGCGGTGCCGTCCGGACGCACCGTGCCGAGGCGATCGTCCCCGGTGCGGGCGAACCAGGCCGCCGCATCCGGCGCGACGGTGACGGCGGTGGGGCGGGCGCCGGCGGGAGTCCGAAGGTGCCGCTGGGTTCCGTCGTCGGCGATCCGCACCACACCCCCGCCATGGGTCACCCACACCGCGCCGTCAGGGGATGTGGCGATGCCGTAGGGATCGGCGGCGCCGTCGAGGACGATCTCGTGTATCGACCCGATCGAATGCACCATCAGCCGTCGGCGTAACCGGGATGGTCGATCGCCAAACGGTGCCGCACCAGCAGCCGCAGGCAGTCCATCACCTCGTCGGAACGATCCTCCAGCGCGCCGTCGCGGATCGCTCGCGCCAGCGCCGTCTCGTCGGCGAACCCGAGACGCTCCAGCGCCGCGTGTACCGAACCGGCTGTCTCGTCGAGCAATTCGCGTTCGACGATGCGCAGCGCATTGGCCGCCACCCGGGCGTGGAAGCCGACCTGCCCGTCGCACGCGGCGCGGACCTCGTTGTCGAGGAAGTCGGCGACGGCGGCCACGAGCTCGGCCGCCGTCGGTCGCGTACCCGTCACCTGTTCTCTGTTCTTCGCGCGAGCGCTCATCACCGCGGCCCCTTCCCCGATAGCAGATCGAGCAGATCCCACTCCGTCTCGCTGACCCGCCGCCCGATCGCGGCGAGTTCGACCGACGGTGTCTCGCCCGACAGGTGCCGCTCGGCCTGGTGCCGGCAGATCACCCCCCACCGCAGCGTGGCGACCGTCAACCACCACCGGAACACCGACCGGTCGACGTCGACGCCGGCCGCCTCCTCGTAGGTACGCAGAAACGTCTCGACGCTGCCGAGTCCGCCGGCGCCGAGCATCTCGGGCGCGCCGAACCGCCACGCTCGGATGCAGAACCAGGCCAGGTCCTCGTAACGCTCACCGATGTGCGTCAGCTCCCAGTCCAGCACGGCCGCCAGACCGGACTGGTCGACGATCAGGTTGCCCATCCGGAAGTCGCCGTGCACCAGCACCATCGGGGACGGATCCGGACGCTCGTCGGCCAGCCGGCGGAACGTCCATTCGAACGTGGCTGTGGTGTCACCGATCTCGTCGAGCCGGGCGCGCCACCCGGCGAGGTCGTCGGGAGTGGTCAGCCCGACACCGTCGACAGTGGCCCGGTGCACCGCGGCCAGCGCCTCGGCGCACTGGCGCAGCAGCCGCGCCCGGCCGGCGTCGTCGAGGCCCCGGAAGATGCGTCGCACGATGGTGTCGCCCGGGATCGCGTCGCAGATCAGATACGGATTGCCCAGCGCGGCAGGGGAATCGCTGGCGGTCACGATGTGGGGGACCGGCGCCCCGGCGGCGGCCGCACGCCGCTGCACCTGCGCCTCGAGTTCCATGCCGGCATGGATGTCGTCCGGTGCGCCGGTGCGCAGGATCAGCGCGCGCCGCTCCCCGGCCACCGCCTCGAACGCCCACGTCGTGCGGCTCGCGCCGCCGGTCAACCGCTGCAGGTTCTCGACCGCCACGGCGCCGAGGACCGGCTGCAGCACCTCTTCGAGCCGATGCTCCAGGCTCACTTCCGGCCGAACCCGAACAGGCGCTGGGCGACACGGCGGATCTGGATCTCCTCGGCGCCCTCGGTGATCCGGTACCGGCGGTGGTGCCGATAGATGTGCTCGAACGGCTCGTGCCTGCTGTAGCCGACGCCACCGTGTACCTGCATCGCGCGGTCGGCGGCCTCGCACACCAGCCGGTTGGCGCGGTAGTTGGCCATCGACACCTTGTCGGAGACCTCCATGTGGTGGTTCGCGTCGAGCTGGCTGGCCGCGTAGTACACCAGCAGCCGCACCATCTGCGCCTCGGTCTGCAGCTCCACCAGCGGCCACTGCACCGCCTGATTGACCGCCAGCGGCTTACCGAACACCGACCGCCGGTTCGCGTAGTCGACGGCCCGGTCGATGCAGTACTGGCCGGCGCCCAGGCTGCTCGCAGCCTGTCGAATCCTGTTCTCGTGCAGGAACGTCTGACCGACCTCCAGCCCGCGCCCGACCTCCCCGAGCACCGCGTCGGCGGGCACCCGCACGTTGTCGAGGACGACCTCGCCGTGATCGGTCGGCATGTTGAACGTCCACCAGTAGTACGGCACCGAGAAGCCGGGCGCGTCGGTGGGCACCAGGAACGCGGTGATCCCGCGGGCCTGGCCGGCCTCGCCCGAGGTGCGGGCGAAGATCAGGTCGTGGGTGGCGCGGTGCACGCCGGTGTTCCAGCGTTTGCCGCCGTTGATCACCCAGTCGTCCCCGTCGCGGACCGCGGTGGTCTCCAGCCAGGTCGCGTCCGACCCGTGGTTGGGTTCGGTCAACCCGAACGCCATCGAGCGCTCACCGGTGATCAGGGCCTCGGTCCAGTCCCGCTTCTGCTCGTCGGTGCCGAACCTGTCCATCATGATGACCTGCGGGAAGTTGCCGACGATCGAGGACTCGTCCTGCAGATCGTTGTGCAGGCCGAGACCCTTGTGCGCCAGGTGCTCCCGGATGACGGCCATGTCGATGTTGGAGCCGTCGCGCCCGCCGAACTGCGACGGGAGGCCGTAGCGCAACCAGCCCGCGGCGTCGGCCCGGCGGCGCATCTCGCCGAGCAGATCCTCCCACTCCCGGCGCGGCACCCCGCCGTTCTCCCAATCGGTGCGCGCGTACTCGCGACGCTGATCGAAGTACTGGATGTGCTCCCGCTCCAGGGGTTTGATCTCGGCCTCGATGAAGGCGTCCATCTCGGCGAGAAGCCCCGGAAGGTGTTCGGGGAGGCTGAAATCCACGGTGATCTCCTTGATGTGCTCCGTCAGTACCCGTACAGCGTCTTCTTCCAGATCCGCGACAGCGTGACGATCGCGTCGCCGTCGTCGATCTCGATGTTCATCCCCATCCCGGCGCCCGCGGTGCCGACGAACACCGTGGTGAAGTTCTCGAACAGCAACGCGATTGCCGCCGCGGTGGGCTCGGGGTCGAGGTCCGCGGCGAACCCCTGATCCTGGGCGCGGCGGACCGAGGCGGCGACGATGTCGACGCCGAAGCGACGGAACTCGTTCTGGACGGCGGCGAAGCGCGGTTGGGTGGCGGCGAGCTGGGCGACCGCGATCATGATCCCGATGTTCTGCTTGAACATCGTCCAGTAGCCGGTGACCACCGTGGTGAAGAACGCGTCGTCGTCGGGAGAGTCGGGCAGCTGCAGCCGCAGACCCGACGGGGCCACCACGTCGTGCAGGAAGGACTGCGCAAGGGCGGCGAGCAGATCCTCCTTGTCGGCGAAGTACCGGTAGAACGCCGCCGTGGACCGCCCCGCGGCCGAGGTGATGTCACCCAGGGTAGTGCCGTGAAAACCGCGTTCGGCGAACAACTTCCGGGCGGCCTGCTCGATGGCGAGCCGGGTCTGACGGCCCTTCGCGCTGAGTTCCGACGATTCGGGCGGCACGGCGCGGCTAGTCCCGTTTCCGGTCGCCCGAGCGCAGCAGAGCGCTGGGCAGGTCGTGGCCGACCGCGTCCTGGGCGACGCGGGCGGCGGCGACGGCGGCGTCGAGATCCACGTCGACGTCGACACCGCAGTCGCGCAGCAGATACACCAGGTCCTCGGTGGCGATGTTGCCGCTGGCGCCGGGCGCGAAGGGACATCCGCCCAGCCCGCCGATCGACGCGTCGAGGCGCGTCACCCCCGCCTGGACAGCGGCGTAGGCGCTGGCCAGCCCGGCTCCGCGGGTGTTGTGGAAGTGCGCGCCCAGCGGGAGGTCGCCGACCCTCGGCCGCACGAGGGCGACGAGTTCGGTGACCCGGCGGGGGGTGGTGGTGCCGATGGTGTCCGCGATCGCGAGCCGGTCGGCCCCGGCGTCGACGGCCGCGGTGACGATGTCGACCACACGGTGCGGCGGCGTCGGCCCGTCGAACGGACAGTCCCAGGCCGTCGCGACGATCACCTCCACCGCGACGTCGCCGTCGTGGGCGATCGCGACGATCTCGGGGATCAATGCGGCCGCGTCGGCGGACGAGCGGCCGACGTTGGCCCGGCTGTGCCCGTCGGCGGCCGACACCACGTATTCGATCGAGCGCAGGCCCGCAGCGATCGCGCGGCGGGCGCCGTTGGGGCTGGCCACCAGCGCCGAGAACTCGATGCCCGGGAAGCGGTGCAGCTCGGCGGCCAATTCGGCGGCGTCGGCGAGAGCGGGCACCTTCGACGGCGAGACGAAGGCCGTCGCCTCCATCTCCCGCACGCCGGTGGCGGCGACGGCCCCGAGCAGGTCGAGCTTGGCCGACAACGGGATCGGCGCCTCGATCTGCAGTCCGTCGCGCAGTGACACGTCGCGGATGTCGACGTGGACCGGTGAGTCGCTCACAGCACCCCCTCCGCCTGCCATGCGTCGAGCTCGTCGTCGGAATGACCGAGCAGGTCCCGGTAGATCTCGTCGTTGTGCTGGCCGGGTCGCGACGGTCCGGCGCTGCGGATCGTCCCCGGGGTCTGCGACAGCACCGGGACCACGCCGGGACCCTTGACGTTGCGGCCGATCCGGTCGTCCCAGTGGTCGGCGATCATGCCGCGTGCCTGCAGCTGCGGATCCTCGACGACCTCGGCGACAGTGTTGATCGGACCGCTGATCACCCCGGCGTCCGACAGTGTCGCGATGATGTCGGCCGGCTGCCGGTCGGCCGCCCACGCGCCGATGATCGCGTCGAGTTCGTCCTGATTGCGGCCCCGCGCAACGTGATCGGCGAACCGCTCGTCGGTGGCCAGCTCCGGTCGGCCCATCGCCTGGCAGAGCCGCCGGAACACGGTGTCCTGGTTGGCGGCGATCACCACCCAGCTGCCGTCGGCGGTCGGATAGATGTTCGACGGGGCGATGCCCTCGAGCCGGGTCCCCGAGGGGCCGCGCACGATCCCGCCCACGTCGTAGTCCGGGATCGTCGATTCCTGCACGGCCAGGCAGGATTCGGTGAGCGCGGCGTCGACGACCTGGCCCTCACCGGTCACCGTGCGGCGGTACAGCGCGGCCAGCGCCCCCTGCGCGGCGAACATCCCGGCCAGGCTGTCGCCCAGAGACAGCGCCAGGCGTGGGGGAGGGCCACCCGGGAAACCGTTCATGTGCCGCAGCCCGCTCGCCGCCTCGGCCACCGAGGCGTAACCGGCCTTGTGCGCCTCCGGACCCGTCTGGCCGTAGCCCGACACCCGCACCAGGATGATGCCCCGATTGTGTTCGCGCAGAACGTCGTAGCCCAGGCCCCACTTCTCCAGCGTGCCCGGGCGGAAGTTCTCCACGATGATGTCGCTGCGCTCGACGAGTTCGAGGAACAGAGCACGGCCGGCAGGCACCCGCAGGTTCAGCGTGACGGCTTTCTTGTTGCGGGCGTGCACGGTCCAGAAGAAGTGGTGGCCGTCGAGCTCGGCCTGGCCCCAGGTGCGCAGCGGGTCTGGCGCGCCGGGGGGCTCGACCTTGATCACCTCGGCTCCCATGTCGCCGAGCAACCTGCCGGCGAACGGACCGGAGATCAGCGTGCCGACTTCGATCACCCGGACGCCGTCCAGCGGACCGGCGCAGGCGATTCCCCGGTCGCTTCGCTCCTGCCCGCCGAACGTCATGCCGAAAACCCGTGCCGCTGGAGCCAATCGGTCACGATGCCGACCGCCTCGCGCAGTTTGTCGCGTTGGTCGGGCCCGGCGTAGTAGTGGTTCGCGCCGGGGATCTCGTGCATCTCCTTGTCCGCATGCCCGATCGCCTCGAAGATCCTGCGGGTGTGGCTGGGTGTGCAGGCGTCGTCGGCCAGGTTGCCGATCACCAGCGCGGGCACCGCGAGGTCGGGTCCGCACTTCACCGCGTCGGCGTGCGCGTCGTCGTAACTCCACTGGGACAGCCAGCTGCGCAGCGTGCAGAAGCGGGCGAGACCCACCGGGCTCATGTTCACCACTGCAGGATCGCCCAGATAGCAGGTTCCCGGTGTGCGTTCGTTGGGATCGACCGTCGGATCGAGCCACCGGGGGTCGGCCATGGTGCCGTGTACGACGAACGCGAACTCATCATCGCCGCGGCCGGCCGCCTTCAGCTCGGCGAGCTTCTCCTTGACCCACGCGGTGATACGGCGGTTGCGCGCGATCTGTTCCTGCCGGTAGCGCTCGAGGAATTCCGGCGTGTAGGGCGGTTGGTTCGGGTTGTCGGGGTCGTACAGATCCAGCTCGGGGTCGCGGCGGGTGGGGTCGGTCTCGTCCAGGATGGACGCGTCCAGCCATTCGGTCATGGTGCCGTGCCTGCTGATGTGCGCGGCCAGCAGCATGATGCCGTCGGCAGGGATCAGGCCCAGCGTCGTGAGATCGGGTCCGTCGCCGGACGGACTGGACGTGACAGTCGGGTTTTGGGCCTGCTGCTGATAGAACGCCGACAGCGATCCACCGCCGCTCCAGCCCGCGAGGACCACCTTCCGATAGCCCAGCCGGTTCTTCGCGTCCTTGATGCACTCGCCGAGGTCCTCGACGACCTTCTCCATCAGCAGCGCCGAGTCGGTGCCGCGGAACCGGCTGTTGCAGTAGATGACGTGGTGACCCGCGCGCGCCAGCGCGTTGATCATCGGCAGGTACGCCCCGCCGCCGATGGGGTGCATGAAGACCAGCACGGTGTCCGACGGCCTGTCCCTGGGCTCGAGCAGATAGCTCTCCAGCACCACGAGCTCGGCGACGCCGCCGTAGACGTCGCGGACCGCCGAGTTGTTCTGGTAGGCAACGAGATACGGGATGCGCTCGTATTCGTGCTTGGCGGGTGTCGGCACTAGTGCTGCCCGAGGTCGCTGGCCAGTACCTCCGCCGAGGGCACCAACCGCTCACGGGTGTCCACCGCGATCACCTGCCAGTCGACCGACTGGTAGTCGTCGAACTTGCGGCGGGCCCGCTCGCGCGCCTTCTCCGGCGCACCGTGGTGCACGCCCTGCGGGGCGTGGGAGATCAGGCCGGGTGGCATCGGGATGCCGTAGAGCGAACCGCCGTGGAAGAACGCGATCTCGTCGAAATCGACGTTGCGGTGGTACCACGGGGTGCGCTCGGTGCCGGGCACGCCCTCGGCCGGCTTGGGCAGGAAGTTCATCACGTACACGCCGGTGGCCTGCATGAACAGATGCACCGTCGGCGGCAGGTGCACGCTGTTCGACGTCACCACGTTGTAGTCGGCGATGTTGAACGTGAAGGGGAAGTTGTCGCCCCGCCAGCCTTCGACGTCGAGCGGGTGGTGCTCGTAGTAGAGCGTCGTCGTCCCGACCCCGTCGATCGGGGAGTGCATCAGGCGCACCTCGTAGCTGTCGCGGCCGTCGTCGTCACACGGCGCCGGGTCGGGGATCACCGCCTGCGAGGGGTCGAACGGGAAGTGCCGGCCCAGTTGCCCCGGCGGCGGCACGCGGAACTCGTCGGTGGCCTGGATCATCAGCCACGTGCACGGACCGTCCGGGACGTGGCGCCACGTGCACGCCTTCGGCAGGTACACCCAGTCGCCCTGTCGGTAACGCAGCGGCCCGAACTCGGTCTCGAGCAGTCCGGTCCCCTCGTGCACGAAGCACAGCAGATCCCCGTCGATGTACCGGACGAAGAACGGCATCTCCTGGGCGCGCCGGGACAGCAGCACCTGGCAGTCGGAGTTCGAGAACATCAGCAGGGGAGCGCCGAAGGCGTCCCCGGCGTCGCTGGGTTTGAGCTCGCCGGCCAGGACGTCGAGCGGACGCAGCGGCCCGACCGACCGGTACGCCGTGGGATCGTGGCGCCGGTAGAGGTTCGCGGTCCGCCCTGTGAAACCGCCGCGCCCGAGTTCGTCGTCCTTGAGTCCGTCGAGATCGGCGTGAATCCGCTTCGGATACTTGCCTTTTCGAAGATGGACAAACGATTCCATGCCGTGCTCCTCCCAGGAAAGTGAAACTGACATTACTTTTATGTCGGCGGACGGTCAATGGCCCCGGGCCCCGCGGCGGAGGCTCAGTCGGTCAGGTCGACCCTGATGGTCAGCAGATGCGTGCCGAACGTGCGGACCCCGAGGTTGTTGAAGCGGGGGAGAGTCCGCATGCGCTCGTGCGGATCGTCGTCGGGCAGCAGGTGCGCCGTGCCGCGGTGCCACCGGCCGTTCAGCCGCACGCGCACGTGCGGATCCGCCGTGATGTTGCGGACGTACTGCGACCGGTCGCCGAACTCGGAGACGAACCAGAACTGATCGCCGATCCGTCTGCCGCCCACCGGGGTCCGTCGCGGTACACCGGACGTGCGGCCCGTCGTCTCCAGCAGCGTCTGGAAGGGCATGCGCCGCATCACCGGGTTGGCGAGGGTGCGCTGAAAGAACGTGGTGACGGTGTCGCGCAGCGTCTCTGCCATCGGAACCTCCCTGCCGGCCTCACACCATCGCGGTGCGAGGGATCGCGATGCCCAGGCTCAGCGCGCCGGCGAGCTCGCGGCTGGTGTCGTAATCGAACACCACGTGGCCGGCGATGACGTCGACATCGCGCTTGATGCGCTGCAGCGGATGGTCCACGAAGTGGGCACTGGCGCCCGACGACGCCAGCAGGTCGCCGACACCGCGCGCGATTCGGCAACGATGTGCGCCGCCGCCAGACGCGCCTGGCCGCGGACCGTGCGGCTCACGGGATCCCCGGCGCTCACGATCTCCTCGATGCCGTCCACCGTGTCGGACAGCAGGGCGCGCAGGGCGCGCAGCCGCACGGACGCCTCGCCGAGGCGGATCGCCGCCATCGGCTTGTCCTTCTGCAGGACGCCCTCGTAGGCGAGGTAGCGCTGCGAGAGCCGGTCGACGTAGATCTCGACAGCGCGCTCGGCGCTGCCGAGCGCCGGCATGGCCGCGAGCAGCGCCAGCGCGGGCACCATGGGCCAGCGGTAGGTGTGCCCGTCGTGGACGGCCGCGCCGGGCGATGCGCCGGTGTAGATGTCCGACACGGCGACCAGCCGATGCGCCGGGACGAACACGTCCTCGATCACCACGTCGTTGGAGCCGGTGGCGCGCATGCCGTCGGTGTGCCAGACGTCCTCGATGCGCACGGCGTCGAGGGGCAGCAGCGCGAGCATCGGTCGCAGGGAGTCCGCGCCGGACTCGCAGAGCGCCCCGACGATGATCCAGTTGCCGTGCATCACCCCGGTGGCCCAGGACCACCGACCGGTGAGCCGTATCCCGCCGTCGCAGCCGACGCCCTGCCCGGTCGGGGCGAGCGGCGCCGGCGCGAGGAACGGACGGGTGAGAAACGCCTCCTGTTGAGCCTGCTCGCCGAAGAGCGCGAGCATCCAGTTGTGCAGGGCGTAGAACCCCAGCGTCCAGGCGCTCGAGGCGCAGCCGTGCGCCATGCGCCGGACGGGGTCGAGGATCGCGGGGAACGGCGCCTGCACACCCCCGAACCGTGTCGGCACCAGGAGATCGAAGAAGCCCGACGCGGTGGCCTCGGCCAGGGTGTCCGCGGGCAGGCAGCGAAGCCGTTCCGCCGCGCCCGCACGTTCGGAGAGTCGCGCGACGAATGCAGGGCTGACAGGCGCGTCGGCAGCGACGGTCGAGGACATGGCGCGACGCTACCATACCTTTTGGTATGGAAGGCGGGTCAGCGCGCCAGCATGACGTCGAGGAAGCGTTCCTGCTGGGCGGCCAGCCGGGCGTCGGCCGGGGCATCGGAGAGATGCAGGAAACCGACACCCGCCGCGAACGTCGCATGGGCCCGCATGTCCGCCTCGTCAGGGTCGAAGCCGGCGTCCTGGAAGGCCGTGCGCACCGCTGCCACCACCGTGTGGTCGGCGGCGCGCACGCTGTCGGCCACGGCGGGGTCGGTGCGTGCCCACTCGCGCATGGCCCGTTCCAGGGCGCGCTGGCGCTCGGCGCGCAGTGTGGCCATCATCGTGGCCAGTCGCTCCCGCGGCGGCAGACCCGACAGCTCGCCGAATCCGCTGCGGTCGTGGTCCCGCAACTCGGCCCAGGCCCGGGCGAGGGCAGTGCGATACGCGGTCATGTCGGCGAAATGCCAGTAGAAGCTGCCCTTGGTGACGCCGAGGTGACCGCAGAGCCGGTCCAGCTTGAGCGCCTCGATGCCGGCGTCGGCGAGCAGGGTGAAACCGGCGTCGATCCAGTCGTCGACGGACAGTCTGCGAGACCCGGTCGCGCCCTTGGTCATCAGCGGAGCCTACTGATTTCGGCAACTGTGATGGCGGTCACTGCGGGCGAGGCGCCCACTCCGGTACTAATGCAGGGTTCACCGTACGGGCCAGTGCTTTGCCGCTCGCGGAGGCGGCGTTTGTCGCCGGCGTCAGAATCGCGAAGCGGCCGTATTTGGCGGTGTTTGCCGTGGCCGGGCTTTGTCCCGTGGGTGCCACATGTTTTACTGCAACCGCTACAACTGAACCTTTTCTCGGCCCACCCCATCGTCGGACCGTCTTTTTCGGGGTGGCGTCACAGTGCGGTGAAGACATCGCTGTGGTGTCGGCGACCGCTCGGGAAACGCAGGACGAACCGCCTCGGGCGGTACACCGAAGATGGATGGAATTGACCGTATGAGACTTCTTGACAGGATTCGTGGGCCTTGGGCGCGCCGCCTCGGCATGGCCGCGTTCGCCGCGATTTTGCTGCCTGGCGTCATCGGCCTGACCGGCAACACGGCGACCGCCGGGGCCTTCTCCCGTCCCGGCCTGCCGGTCGAGTACCTGATGGTGCCGTCGCCGTCGATGGGCCGCGACATCAAGGTGCAGTTCCAGAGCGGCGGCCCGAACTCGCCGGCGCTCTACCTGCTCGACGGCCTGCGCGCCCAGGACGACTTCAACGGCTGGGACATCAACACCCAGGCGTTCGAGTGGTACCTGGACTCCGGCATCTCCGTCGTGATGCCTGTCGGTGGCCAGTCGAGCTTCTACTCCAACTGGTACAAGCCGGCCTGCGGCAAGGCGGGCTGCCTGACCTACAACTGGGAGACCTTCCTGACCCAGGAGCTCCCGAACTTCCTCTCCTCCGAGCGCCAGGTCAAGCCCACGGGCAGCGCCGCAGTCGGCCTGTCGATGGCCGGTAGCGCCTCGCTGGTGCTGGCCGCCCACCACCCGGCCCAGTTCCCGTACGCCGGTTCGATGTCGGGCTTCCTGAACCCCTCCGAGGGCTGGTGGCCGTTCCTGATCAACATCTCGATGGGTGACGCCGGCGGCTACAAGGCCAACGACATGTGGGGCCCGGCCGAGACCGATCCGGCCTGGAAGTACAACGACCCGATGGTGCAGATCCCGAACCTGGTCGCCAACGGCACCCGTATCTGGGTGTACTGCGGTAACGGTCAGCCCAACGAACTGGGCGGCGGCGACCTGCCGGCCACGTTCCTCGAGGGCCTGACCATCAAGACCAACCGGACGTTCCAGGACAACTACGTCGCCGCCGGTGGCAACAACGGGGTGTTCAACTTCCCGAACAACGGCACGCACAACTGGGCGTACTGGGGACGTGAGCTCCAGGCGATGAAGCCGGATCTCATCTCCCACCTCGTCGGGTAGTCACCCGGCACAGCATTCGACGAAGCCCCCGGCCCCGTTGCCGCCGGGGGCTTCTTCGTGTCCCGGGCCGCTGGTTACTGTGGCGGTCATGACCGAGATCAACGCGATGGTGGCGCACGAGGACGGCGAGGGCGGCATCGTGCTGCGCCACGAAGTGGTGGACGAATCGTTCCTCCCCGAGGGCGACGTCCAGATCCGCGTCGAGTACTCCAGCGTCAACTACAAGGACGCCCTCGCCGTCACACCGAGGGGCGGGGTGGCCCGGTCGTACCCGTTGATCCCGGGCATCGACGTCGCCGGAACGGTGACCTCGAGCGCGTCCGCGGACTTCTCGGTGGGGGATGCGGTCATCGCGCACGGGCAGGACATCGGCACCGGCCGGCACGGCGGTTACGCCCAGACCGCCCGATACCCCGCGGACTATCTGGTCAAGCTCACCTCGCTGAGCACCGCGGACGCCGCGGCCATCGGGACGGCCGGGTTCACCGCGGCCATGAGCGTCGCCGCGCTCCGCGATCACGGCGTCGAACCGGGTGACGGTCCCGTCCTGGTCACCGGCGCGACGGGGGGAGTGGGCAGCGTCAGCGTCGACCTGCTCGCCGGGCTGGGCTATGAGGTCGTGGCCTCCACCGGCAAGGCGGAGTCGCGCGATCTGCTGCGTGATCTCGGCGCCGCCGAGGTGATCGACCGGGTGCCCGGTCCGGACGAGAAGGTGCGTCCGCTGGGCAAGGCGCACTGGGCGGCAGTCGTGGACTGTGTCGGCGGCACCACGCTGGCCTATGCGTTGAGCACCATGAAATATGGTGGCGTTGCTGCGATTTCGGGTCTGGCCGGATCTCCCGACCTGCCGGCGACGGTCATGCCGTTCATCCTGCGCGGCGTGACCCTGGCCGGGATCGACTCGGTGCTGCTGCCCATCGACCGGCGCCGCGAGGTCTGGGCGCAGCTCGAGTCTGATCTGGCGCCGCGCCATCTGGCCCGCATCACCCGCGATGTTCCGGTGCTGCGCGTCGACGACGTGCTCAAGACGATCATCGGCGGCGGGGTCACCGGCAGGACCCGGGTGGTCGTGCACGACGGGTTCTGACCCGGACGGCAATTTCTCTCGTTGCGACACGTCCGCCCGCTCGGCGCGCGATCATGATCGGTACCGGGGTAGCGGGGAAGACGGGGGATGACCGGGCCGGAAGTCGAGACAGTCGCTTCGTGCGGGTCGTGCGGCAACGACCTGCGGGCCCGTTCGCGATTCTGCGACGTCTGTGGATCGCCTGTGCGCGTCGCGTCGGTGTCGGGTGAGCGCAAGCTCGTGACGGTGCTGTTCGCCGATGTGGTCGGGTCCATGCGGCTCGCCGCCGATCTCGACCCCGAACGGCTCCGCGAGATCATGAACGAGCTGTTCAATCGCTGCGCGGCCGTCGTGCAGCGCTACCAGGGCACCACCTGTGCCTTCACCGGCGACGGGCTGATGGCGTTGTTCGGCGCACCACTGGCGCTCGAGGACCATGCGCTGCGGGCCTGTATCGCCGCATTGGAGATCCAATCGGTGGCCGGGGCACTCTCGGCGGAGATCGTGCGCCGTGATGGTGTCGGTCTGACCCTGCGGGTCGGACTGAACTCCGGTTCCGTGGTGGTCGGTGAGATCGGCTCGGGCCCAGGCCGTTACACCGCGACGGGCCACGCCGTCGGCATGGCTCAGCGCATGGAAGCGGCGGCAGCGCCCGGTGGGGTTCTCTGCTCGGCCGCCACGGCCGATCTGGTGCGGGGCGCGACCCGCATGGGTCCGGTGGTCCACGTGCGTGTCAAGGGCGCTGTCGACCCGGTGAGCGCCCGCGAGCTTCTCGGGGTCGAAGCCGGGCGGATGGTGATGGGCCGCAACGAGGCCGCCATCGTGGGCCGCGAAGCCGAACTCCGCCGATTGGCCGCCGTGGTCGACAACGGCGGTGAGTCGCATCTGGTCGCCGTGGCCGGCTCACCCGGGGTCGGCAAGAGCCGTCTGATCGAGGAGTTCGCTCGGCGAGCGATGAACGCCGGCGTGGCAGTGACCCTGACGGGCTGCGATGCGCATTCGATGCCCGTCGCATTCCGCGCGTTGTCCCGGGCGCTCCGGGCGATGTTCGGCGTCGACGGTCTCGGCGGTGACGACGCGCGGGCACGGGTGCTGGAGCAACTGCCGATGCGCTCCACAGACGCGCAGATCCTCTTCGAGGCCATGGGTCTGACCGATGGGACCTGGCCGGCGCTGCACGTCGGCGCCGACGGCCGGCGACACCGTCTGGCGGAGACGATGAGACGGTTCGTCCGGCGACGTGCCGGTCGGGTGGTCATCGTCATCGAAGACGTGCACTGGGTGGATGCCGCCAGTGAGGCAGTGCTCGCGGACTTCGTCGCCGGGCCGAACCCGACGTCGGCGATCCTCGTGGTCACCCACCGACCGGAGTACCGGGGCGTGCTGCGGCGGCACGGGCACCTCACCATGACGCTGGAGCCACTCGACGAATCGCTGACGGTCGACCTCGCGCTCAATCTGCTCGGCCGCGACGACGCGGTGCGGTTGCTCGCGACGCGCATCGCCGGTGCAGCCGGGGGTAATCCGTACTTCGTCGAGGAGATCGTGCGCGATCTGGCCGGCCGAGGGGTGCTGGCGGGCGGCCGGGGCGACTACCGGCTCGCCCGAGATGCCGGCGACATCGGCGACATCGGTGTGCCGGTGACCGTGCAGGCCGTGCTCGCCGCGCGCATCGACCGTCTGGAGCCCGCTGCCAAAGAGGTGCTCAATGCGGCAGCGGTGATCGGCACCCGCTTCGACAGGGACACCCTCGAAGTGCTGACATCCAGCGGGCTCGCGGCGCAGCTCGCCGAGCTGGTCGCCACGGAACTGATCGATCAGACCGAATTCACCCCGAGGCAGCGGTACTGCTTCCGGCACCCGCTCGTTCGCACGGTGGCCTACGAATCCCAGATGAGTACCCATCGCGCGCGGGCCCATCGTCAGCTCGCCAGCGCCATCGAAGCTCGCGGCGCCCAGGATGAGAGCGCCGCCATGATCGCGACGCATCTCGAAGCCGCAGGTGAACTGAAGGCCGCATGCCGCTGGCATCTGCGTGCCGCCGAGTGGCTGCGGATGCGCGACATGTCCGCGGCGCGCCAACAGTGGGAAAGTGCTGTGCGACTGGCTGATCAGCTTCCCGCCGGCAGTGACGAGATCGTCGCTCTGCGCATCGCACCGCGCGCGATGCTGGTGTCGACCGAACTGTTCGTCGGTGCGGACCCGGCCAACGAGCGGCGATTCCGGGAACTACGGGAGCTCACCGCCTGTGTGGACGACCGCACGTCGCTGGCTTTGGCGATGGCGGGGCGCATCATGACCTCATCGTGAACAGCAGCCGAGTTCGTGACGCCATGCCCTTGGCCACTGAGTTGGCCCTGCTTGTCGACAGCCTGGATGACGCCCCTGCGGCCGAGATGGAGATCATCTACACCTCACTGGCTTTCGCGCGGTGGGCCAATTGCGAATTCGCCGAAACCATCGCGGTGATCGAGCGGAGTCTGGCACTCGAGCTGGAGCCGCCGTCGGTCGACCGGGCGGTGGCCTTCGCGATCAGGGGTCTGTCCGAGATATGTCTGGGGGACCACGCGATCGGCATCTCCCACCTCCGAACAGCCACAGATCTTGCGCGGGCGATGCCCCCGGTCATCTTCTCGGCCATCCTCCTCTACTGGGGCATTCTGGCCGGAATGGGATTGCACGTCGCGGACGACCTGGTCGACGAGGCGCGGCGTGCGCTCGGGCGGGCAGAGTCGTTCGGTGACCGATTCGGCGTGATCGCTGCACAGTGGACGCTCGGCACCCTGCTCATGCACACGCCGGGCGACCATCGCGGGGAGGCCGTCGAACTGCTGCGGCGAGCCGAAGCAGGGATCGCCGCGCACCGCCTGCAGCAATTCGCGGTCGCCATCATCAGGTCGCAGCTCGCACTGGAGGAGGCGCGGACGGGTCGACGTGACGAGGCGATCGACGGACTGCGGGGGCTGGTGCGATTGCACGTTCACGACGCACCGTTCGTGCACTTCGGTTGTCCGGCAGCGTCGCTGTGCGAACTGCTCCTGGAACGGCGCGGTCCCGGTGATGTGCAGGAGGTCGAGGAGGTGCTCTCGCTCTGGTGGCGCCGGAGCCCGGGCACTGCGGCGATGGACGCGTGGGCACATCGAATCCTCGCGCTGCAGAACCGGTCTGACGCCCGTGCGGACAGCCGCGCTGAACTCACCGGACAGGGTTGACGATGGCCACCGTCCTCGCGTACACGTCGCCCGCCCTGGGGCACCTGCTCCCGATGAGCGCACTGCTGGCCGAGCTCATGGCGCGCGGACACCAGATCCACCTCCGCACCCTGGCGGACGGTGTCGAAGCTGCTGTGGTGCAGGGATTCTCGACCGCGCCCATCGATCCCCGCATCGAAGAAGTCGAGATGGACGACTGGAGGGCGACCAACCCCGTATCAGCACTGCGGCTGTCGGTGTCGGCCTTCAGCCGCCGCGCGCCCTTCGAGGTGGGCGACCTCCGCGCCGCGATCGCCGAAGTCGCGCCCGACGGCTTGCTGGTCGACGTCAACTGCTGGGGAGCGCAGACAGCCGCCGATGCCGCGGACCTACCGTGGGCAAGCTTCTCGCCCTACACGCCGGCGCTCGACGTCGAGGGCGTTCCCCCGTTCGGACTGGGGCTTCGTCCCGTGCGGGGCATCCTCGGCCGGTGGCGCGACGCCGTGGTCCGCGCTGCGATCAACCGGCCTCTGCAACGGCCGGCGGTCGCAGCGATCAACGCGATTCGCGCGCCGTTGGGCGCCTCGCCCGTCGCATCACTCGACGACTTCTTGCGTCGCGCACCGCTGCTGTTTCTCGCAACCGGCGCCCCGTTCCAGTACACGGCTGACTGGGGATCGAACGTGCACATGATCGGGCCCTGCATTCCCGAGCCGGTGGCGGGCGAACCACCGGAGTGGCTCTCGTCGATCGACCGGCCCATCGTCCTGGTGACGACCTCGTCGGAGCGGCAGAACGACGCGGACCTCGTGAGCGCTGCCGCTGCCGCGCTGGCCGACGATCCGGTCCACGTGGTGGCCACGCTGCCCGCCGGAACTCCCGACGACGTCACCGACCGCCCCCACGTGACGATCCGCCGGTTCGTCGACCACGATCTGGTTCTGGCCCGCGCGGTGTGCGCCGTCACCCACGGGGGGATGGGAGGCACCCAACGCGCGCTGGCCCGGGGCGTCCCGGTCTGTGTGGTTCCTTACGGACGGGACCAGTTCGAGGTAGCGCGACGGGCCGAGGTCGCCGGCTGTGGAACGCGGCTTCCGGCACGGCGGTTGTCCGTGCCTCGGCTGCGCCGCGCGATCCACGAGGCGATGACGATGGGACCCGGCGCCGCCAGGGTCGCCGAGGGGTTCCGCGCCACCGGAGGCGTCGCCCGCGGCGCGGACCTCTTCGAGCAGCTGATGGAGCGATGAGCTACTTCAGTTCGGCCGAGGACAGGCCGAGCAGGCGGCGGGCGACCACGAGCTGTTGGATCTGCTGGGTGCCCTCGAAGATGTCGAGGATCTTCGAGTCACGGGCCCACTTCTCGAGCAGGGTCTGCTCGGAATAGCCGGTGGTACCGGCCATCTCGACCGCCTTGAGGGTGATGTCGGTGCCGACCCGGGCGGCCTTGGCCTTGCCCATCGACGCCTCTTTGGAGTTCGGGATCTTGTTGTCGGCCTGCCAGGCCGAACGCACCGTCAACAGATAGCCCGCCTCCCAGTCGGCCTCCATCCGCAGGAACTCCGCGGCGGCCGCGCTCTGCGCATGCGCCGGCTTGTCGTAGGAGATCTCGATGCCGGCCTCGGTGAGGATCTTGCGCAGTTCCTCCAGCGCGGCGCGGGCCACGCCGACGGCCATCGCCGCGACGATCGGCCGGGTGTTGTCGAAGGTCTCCATCACCCCCGCGAATCCCTTGTCCACCTGGATCTCGGGGCTCCCGAGCAGGTTCTCCTTGGGGATGCGGGCGTTGTCGAAGCGGATCGCGGCGGTGTCGGAGGCCTTGATGCCGAGTTTGTTCTCCAGCCGCTCCACCGTGACGCCGGGATGATCGCGCGGCACGATGAACGACTTGATCGCCGCGCGGCCCTTGGTCTTGTCCAGCGTCGCCCACACGACGATGTGGGTGGCGCGGGACCCGGCGGTCACGTAGATCTTCTCGCCGTTGATGACGTACTCGTCGCCGTCGAGCACGGCGGTGGTCGACACCGCCGCGGAATCCGAGCCGAAGCCCGGCTCGGTGATGGCCATCGCGGCCCACACCTTGCCGAGCCGCTCGAGCTGCTCGGGCGAGGCCACGCTCGAGATCGCGGCGTTGCCGAGACCCTGGTAGGGCACCGACAGCAGCAGTGCGACGTCACCCCAGCTCACCTCGAGGGCGTTGAGGAGCGCAGACATGTTGGCGCCGTTGATGTTTCCCTTGGGCCCGTTCTCGTCGCGCTGGAAGGCCTCGGCGCCTGCGAACGAGATCGTGTTCGCCTCCGAGATGCCCTCGAAGAGGGTGGCCAGCGTGTCGAGCTCGACCGGGTAGTCGTGCTCGCGCAGGTCGTACTTGCGCGAGATCGGCCGCAGCATCTCGGCCGCACCCTGGTGGCCTTTCTCGATGACCGCCTGCAGCTTCTTCGGCATTTCCAGATTGATCGCCATGATCGTCCCGCTTTCCTAGAGGAGGCTGCTTGTCAGAGAACGACGACACCCTCGGCGACGCCGAGAGCCCGCAGGTCGCGGTACCAGCGTTCGACCGGGTGTTCCTTGGTGTAGCCGTGGCCGCCGAGCAGCTGCACGCCGTCGAGGCCGATCTGCATGCCCTTGTCGGTGCCCAGCTTCTTGGCGAGCGCGGCCTCGCGTGCGAACGACAGTCCCTGCTCGGCGCGCGCGGCGCCGCGCCACGTGATCAGCCGCAGACCGTCGAGCTCGATCGCGATGTTGGCGCACATGAACGCCACCGACTGCCGGTGTGCGATCGGCTCGCCGAACGCCTCGCGCTCCTTGACGTAGGGAACGACGTAATCGAGGACCGCGTGCGAGGTGCCGACCGCCAGAGCGGCCCAGCCCAGCCGGGACAGCGCGATCGCCTCGGAG
The DNA here is from genome assembly GCF_001044235.1 of Mycolicibacterium chlorophenolicum. Taxonomy (GTDB): domain Bacteria; phylum Actinomycetota; class Actinomycetes; order Mycobacteriales; family Mycobacteriaceae; genus Mycobacterium; species Mycobacterium chlorophenolicum. The sequence goes on from NZ_JYNL01000064.1 coordinate 1,047,062, forward strand.
TAGTTGCGGTCGTGTTCGGCCTCGGCGACATCTCCGCCCAGCCGCGCGCCGAGCGGCACGGTGACCTTGTCGAGTTCCACCCGGCCCAGCGCGGCCGCGCGGATACCCATGCTCGGATCGGGGGTGACCGTGAGCCCGGCCGCGGACGACTCGACCACGAACAGCGTCGGCTTCCCGTTGAGCTGCGCGGCGATGATGAACACCTCGGCGTCGGCCGCCGCGGGCACCAGCGACTTGACCCCGTCCAGCCGGTACCCGCTCGGGGTCCGCACCGCGGTGGTCTTCAGTGCCGTCGGGTCGAACAGCGGGTGCGGCTCGGCGATCGCGACACACGCCTGCGGCACGTTCTCGCCGGCGAACTCCGGCAGGTACGTCGCCTGCTGATCAGCGCTGCCCCAGTGGGTCAGCGCCGACGCGACGCCGCCGGGCGCGAGGATCGGCAGAGCCAGACCCATGTCGCCGTAGGCCAGGGCCTCCGCGACGAGCGCGTTGGTGACCGTGCCCCGGTGTTCGGCGATGCCGTCGAAGTCCTCCGGGATGTTGATCGCCGTGACGCCCAGTTCGGCGGCCTTGGCGATCAGGTCAGGGGGATACGTCGCGGCGGCGTCGGCGTCATGGGCGGCCGGCCGCAGGATCTCCTCGGCGAACTCCTCGACGGTCTGCACGATCATCTTCTGGTCGTCGTCGGGCGTCAGATCGAAGTAGTCGGAGCCGCTGGCCTTCAGGCGGGTCGCCGGCTTGCCGAGAGCCTGGACTCGCTTGAACTGACGCGTCGAGGCGCCCGCGGCGGAGAACACCTGCTTCACGCCGTACTTCAGACCCCGGTTGAGCGGGTCCCGCAAGTTGTACTTGTCCAGGAACTCCTGCCCCAGCAGGGGCGTGAGCAGCGCGATTCCGATGTCGGTCGCGGACCGCTTGTGCTTGTGCAGACCGACTCCACTCTCGTGGCCGGATCGCTTGGACGGCAGGGTGTTCGTCATTGGTCGGCTGCCCTCAGGTGGTGTCGGAGAAACGCAGATGCGCAACTGACTCCAGAGTAAGGTATCGGAACTGACTATTGAGTAAGGTCCGCCGATCTGTTGCGCACCTCACATCATCGCCGACCGGTCGCCGGGGCGTGCGGCAAAGTCCCGAAGCGTCACCGAAGTGCGGCGAGCACCGCGTCGTGGAGCAGACCGTTGGTGGCCACCGCGCTCCCGCCGTGGGGGCCCGGTTGCGCGGCGAGATCGGTGAAGCGGCCGCCGGCCTCGCGCACCAGGATGTCGAGCGGTGCCAGGTCCCACAGCTTGACCTCCGGCTCCACGGCGACGTCGACCGCGCCCTCGGCGACCAGGCAGTACGACCAGAAATCGCCGTATCCGCGCACCCGCCACACCGTGTCCGTGAGTTCGAGGAACGTCGGGCGCGCCGCGTCCCACCCGGTGGTCAGGTCGGAGTACGACAGGCTGGCCGCACCGAGGTCGGTGACGGCCGAGACCGAGATCCGGCGGGGCGTGCCGGCAAACGAACTGAACGCGCCCTGACCGCTGCCGGCCCACCACCGCCGCGCCAGGGCGGGCGCGCTGACGACGCCGACCGTGGGGACGCCGTCGACGAGCAGGGCGATCAGCGTCGCCCACACCGGCACGCCGCGGACGAAGTTCTTGGTGCCGTCGATCGGATCGACCACCCACTGACGGCCGGTGAATTCCTTTGTCCCCCCGAACTCTTCGCCGAACACCGAATCCGCCGGGCGATGCTCGGCGAGCCGGTTGCGCAGCATCGTCTCGGCATCGAGGTCGGCGTCGGTGGCCGGGGTCATGTCGGGTTTGGTCTCCACGCGCAGGTCCACGGCGCCGAAACGCTGCATCGTCAGCGCATCGGCCTCCTCGGCCAGCGTGAGGGCCAGGGCGAGGTCGTCGGCGACATCGGGGAAGTCGGTGCTCATAGGTGCCGTCCTACCATGGCGGTGTGGCCGAACTCGCGATCATGCTGCTCATCATCGGTGCCATCGTGCTCGTCGCGGCGCCGCGAATCATGCGCAAGCGTGGTGCGGGCAGCGATTGGGTGCCCGGAACGCTCCTGGTCACCGGCGTCAGCCCGCGCCCGAACGACATGACCGGCGAGCAGTACGTCACCATCACCGGCGTCATCAACGGGCCGACGGTCAACGAGTACACCGTCTACACACGCATGGTCGTCGATGTGAACGCCTGGCCCACGATGGGTCAGCTCATCGACGTGGTGTACTCGCCGGGCAATCCCGAGAAGTGGGCGTTCGCGCCCTCACCCGTGCCCGATCCGTAGCAGCTCCTCCAGACTGGTCAGCTTCACCCGCGGGCGCCCGGAGCCCTCGCCCGCCGTGCGCTCGTGCGCGTCGATGAGTTTCCAGTGGTCGTTGGTGACGAGCTTGGGCTGCCGTTCGAGCAGCCATCGCTCCACCTGTTCGGCGTGGTCGGGACCGAGGTCGGTGGGTTCGGCCGCGCGCAGATCGGCGAGCAGGGTGTTGACGGTCTCCTGGGAATCGCTCTTGTTGCTGCCGATCACCCCGGTGGGCCCGCGCTTGATCCAGCCCACGACGTAGGCGTTGCGGCTGCCCTCGACCTTCCCGTTCGTGTGGGGGATGGTGCCGGACCGCTCGTCGAACGGCAGACCGGGCATCGGCAGTCCGCGGTATCCGACCGCTCGGACCACGAGCTGCGCGGGCACCTCCTCGCGCTCACCGGTGTCGCGGGCCGAGACCCGTCCGTCGGCACCGCGCACGAGAACGTTGCGGCCCAACACGATCGACTCCACCTTGCCGTCGCCCTTGATCTCGATCGGCGATGTGCGGAATCGGAACACGATGCGCCGCTTGGCCCCGCGCGGTTCCAGTTCGGCGTAGCCGCGTAGCACCTTGATGTTGTTGCGCACGGTCTTGCCCGCAGCCTCGAGGTCCTCGTCGGTGATGTCGGCGAAGTCGCCGGGGTCGATGATCACGTCGACGTCACCGAGGGCCTCGAGGTCGCCCAGCTCACGGAGCTCGAGCGTGGTGAACGGCGCCTGCAGCGGGCCGCGCCTGCCGATGATCAGCACCTCCTCCACGCCGCGATCGTGCAGCGACTCCAGCGCATGGTCGGCGATGTCGGTCGCTGCGAGCACGTCGGGATCGCTGACCAGGATGCGTGCTACATCGATCGCCACGTTGCCGTTGCCGACAACGACGGCGCGACCGGACGAGATGTCCGGCGTCATCGTCCCGAAATGCGGATGGGCGTTGTACCAGCCGACGAAGTCGACGGCGGCCACACTGCCCGGCAGGTCTTCCCCGGGGATGCCCAGCGGCCGGTCCGACTGCGCGCCGTGGGCATAGATCACGGCGTCGTAGCGCTGCGCGAGCTCTTCGGCCTGCACGTGGTCGCCGACGACGACGTTGCCGAAGAATCGGAACCGCGGATCGGCGGCGGTCTTGTCGAACTGCGCCGAGATCGACTTGATCTTCGGATGGTCCGGCGCGACGCCCGACCGCACCAGGCCCCACGGGGTGGGCAGCATCTCGAGCATGTCGACACGGACGTCGCGCTGCGCGGGGTCGTCGCCGGATCCGGCGGCCTTCAACAGCGAGGCCGCAGCGAAGAACCCGGACGGTCCCGAGCCGACGATCGCGACGTGATACGGACGCAAAGGGGGCATGTGGGCTGCCTTCTGTCGCTGCCCGGCCACGCGCAGGGGGCTGTCGCGACGCGGCCGGACGAGGGTTGCCTCCCGATGCTAGAACGCGCTCGGCGTGGACCGGGGGGAACGCGCGGACCGGTAACCTGATCTCCCGTGGATCCTGACCGTCAAGCCGACATCGCTGCCCTCGACTCCACGCTCACCACGGTGGAGCGTGTGCTCGACATCGAGGGGCTTCGCGGTCGCATCGCGAATCTCGAACAGGAGGCCTCCGACCCGAAGCTGTGGGACGACCAGGTGCGGGCGCAGAAGGTGACCAGCGACCTGTCGCACGCTCAGAACGAACTCCGCCGGGTCGAGGAACTGCGCCAGCGCGTCGAGGATCTGCCGGTGCTCTACGAATTGGCCAGCGAAGAAGGCGGAGCAGGTGGCTCCGAAGCCCACGCCGAGGCCGACGCCGAGCTGAGGCAGCTGCGCGAGGACATCGAGGCACTGGAGGTCCGCACCCTGCTCTCGGGGGAGTACGACGAGCGGGAGGCATTGGTCAACATCCGGTCGGGCGCCGGCGGGGTGGACGCCGCGGACTGGGCCGAGATGCTGATGCGGATGTACATCCGGTGGGCCGAGCAGCACAAGTACCCGGTCGAGGTCTACGACACCTCCTACGCCGAAGAGGCCGGCATCAAGAGCGCGACCTTCGCCGTGCACGCACCGTTCGCCTACGGCACCCTGTCGGTCGAGCAGGGCACGCACCGCCTGGTGCGCATCAGCCCGTTCGACAACCAGGGCCGCCGGCAGACGTCGTTCGCCGAAGTCGAGGTGCTGCCGGTCACCGAGACCACCGACCACATCGACATTCCCGAGGCCGACGTGCGGGTGGACGTCTACCGCTCCAGCGGACCCGGCGGCCAGTCGGTGAACACCACCGACTCCGCCGTTCGACTGACCCACATCCCGACCGGTATCGTCGTGACTTGCCAGAACGAGAAGTCGCAGTTGCAGAACAAGGTGTCGGCAATGCGCGTGCTTCAGGCGAAATTGTTGGAACGCAAGCGCTTAGAAGAGCGGGCCGAAATGGACGCCCTCAAGAGCGACGGCGGCAGTTCCTGGGGGAACCAGATGCGTTCCTATGTGCTCCACCCCTATCAGATGGTGAAGGATCTGCGCACCGAATACGAGGTCGGGAATCCAGCCGCGGTGCTGGACGGCGACATCGACGGCTTCCTGGAGGCCGGTATCCGGTGGCGCAACAGAAAAGATGACAGCGACTAGCCCTTGACCAACACGCTTCTGGCATTCGACATCGCATCCCGGTGGCACGGCTTCTGGCGCGGCGACATCGGCGTGTGGATTCTCGACCGCGGGGTGCGCATCGCACTCCTGCTGATCGGCGCCCTGCTGGCGGCGCGATTCATCAACTGGACCGCGCAGCGCATCACCCGTCGCATCGACGCCGAATACCAGGAAAGCGATCAGCTGGTCCGCTCCGAGAGCGCCAAGCACCGGCAAGCGGTCGCATCGGTCATCTCCTACGTCTCCGTGGGCCTGCTGTTGGTGATGGTGCTGGTGCAGATCACCGACATCCTCGCGATCCCCATCAGCTCCCTGGTGGCGCCCGCCGCCGTGATCGGCGCCGCGCTCGGCTTCGGCGCCCAGCGGCTGGTGCAGGACCTGCTGTCGGGCTTCTTCATCATCACCGAGAAGCAGTACGGCTTCGGTGACCTGGTCGCGCTGACCGTCGCCGGCATCGCCCTGCCCGCCGAGGGCACCGTCGAGGACGTGACGCTGCGCGTCACGAAGCTGCGTTCGGCCGAAGGGGAGATGTACACCATCCCCAACGGCCAGATCGTCAAGACCGTCAACCTGTCCAAGGACTGGGCCAGGGCGGTCATCGACATCCCGGTACCGGTGGCGGCCGACCTCAACGCGGTGAACGAGGTGCTGCACGGCGTGGCCGACAAGGCCAAAGACGATGCCCAACTCAAGGATCTGCTGCTCGACGCGCCGCAGCTGATGGGCGTGGAAAGCATCGAACTGGACACGGTGAACCTGCGGATGGTCGCGCGCACGCTCCCGGGCAAGCAGTTCGAGGTCGGGCGCCGGCTGCGCGTGCTGGTGGTACGCGCACTGCGCCGGGCCGGCATCGTCGCCCCCGGTGAGATGGCGGCGCCCGTCGTCGCGGCGATCCCGCACCCCGCCCGATCCGACGACGCGGCCAAGGATGCGCCGCCGGAACCGGAGTCGCAGCGATGAAGTGGACCGACTGGATCTGGGCCCCGAAGCGCCCGGGCAGCACCCGCGGCTGGCCCAATTACATCTTCGGTGGCCGCATGCGGACCTCGACGGCGGCGCTGCTCCTCGCGTTCGTCGCGCTGTTCTGGGTGAACCAGACCTTCCAGCCCGCCTCGTCGGAGAAACCCGCCGACCAGACGCAGGTGGTGCCGCCGGGCTTCGTTCCCGACCCGAACTACACCTGGGTGCCGCGGACCAACGTGCAGACCCGCGCGCCGGAGACCACCACCCGCACCACGACGACAACGACGACCACGACCACCCCGGCTCCGACGACCACGTCGTCACCCTCGGGCACCACGTCGCCCACCAGCACCGACGGCACCGAACCGGGCGCCCCGGGCACGACCGTGATCGACCCGGACGGGCCGGGACCGCTGAACCCGCAGACGTTCACCCTGGCGCCGCCGACGCTGGCGCCCACCACGGTCGCCCCGCCCGGCGCGCCGCCGGCGACGACCGCGACGCCTCCCCAGTGATTCGGCGGCGCCGCGGTACCTGCCTGCCTCCCCGCTACACTGGCGTGCCGTGATGATCACCCTCGACCATGTCTCCAAGCAGTACAAGTCGTCGGCGCGGCCGGCGCTCGACAACGTCTCGGTCAAGATCGACAAGGGTGAGTTCGTCTTCCTGATCGGCCCGTCCGGGTCGGGCAAGTCCACGTTCATGCGCCTGCTGCTGGCCGAGGAGCACCCGTCGTCCGGCGACATCCGGGTCTCCAAGTTCCATGTGAACAAGCTGTCCGGCCGGCACATCCCGGGTCTGCGTCAGGTCATGGGCTGCGTCTTCCAGGACTTCCGGCTGCTGCAGCAGAAGACGGTCTTCGAGAACGTCGCCTTCGCGCTCGAGGTGATCGGCAAGCGGGCCGACACCATCAACCGGGTGGTGCCCGACGTGCTCGAGATGGTCGGGCTGTCCGGCAAGGCCAACCGCCTCCCCGCCGAGCTGTCCGGCGGCGAGCAGCAGCGGGTCGCGATCGCGCGGGCGTTCGTCAACCGGCCGCTGGTGCTGCTGGCCGACGAACCGACGGGCAACCTCGACCCGGAGACCAGCAAGGACATCATGGATCTGCTCGAGCGGATCAACCGCACCGGCACCACGGTGCTGATGGCCACCCACGACCACCACATCGTCGACTCCATGCGTCAGCGGGTCGTCGAACTCGAACTCGGCCGGCTGGTTCGCGACGAACAGCGCGGCGTCTACGGAATGGATCGCTAGTGCGCTTCGGCTTCCTCGTCAACGAAGTCCTCACCGGGCTTCGCCGCAACGTCACCATGACGGTCGCGATGGTCCTCACCACCGCGATCTCGATCGGGCTGTTCGGTGGCGGCCTGCTGGTGGTGCGGCTGGCCGACCAGTCCCGCGCGATCTATCTCGACCGGGTGGAGAGCCAGGTCTTCCTCACCAACGACGTGTCGGCGAACGATCCGACATGCGACGCGGACCCGTGCAAGGCGCTGCGCAAGACGATCGAGGACCGCCAGGACGTCCGGTCCGTGCGCTTCCTCAACCGCGACGAGGCCTACGACGACGCCATCCGCAAGTTCCCGCAGTACAAGGACGTCGCAGGCAAGGACGCGTTCCCGGCGTCGTTCGTCGTCAAGCTCGACGATCCCGAGCAGCACAAGGACTTCGACGACGCGATGATCGGCCAACCCGGCGTCCTGAACGTCCTCAACCAGAAGGACCTGATCGACCGCCTGTTCGCGGTGCTCAACGGCATCAGCAATGCGGCGTTCGCGGTGGCGCTGGTGCAGGCCATCGGGGCGGTCCTGTTGATCGCGAACATGGTCCAAGTCGCCGCCTACACCCGCCGCACCGAGATCGGCATCATGCGGCTGGTGGGCGCCACCCGCTGGTACACCCAGCTGCCGTTCCTGCTCGAGGCGATGCTCGCGGCATTCGTCGGCGTGCTGATCGCCATCGCGGGGCTGATCGCGGTGCGGGCATTGTTCCTGGAGAGCGCGCTCGACCAGTTCTATCAGGCGAACCTCATCGCCAGGGTGGACTATGCCGACGTGCTCTACTACAGCGCGCCGTGGATGCTGTTCCTCGGCCTGGCGATGTCGGGGATCACCGCCTACGTCACCCTGCGCCTCTACGTGCGGCGGTAGCCGTGGCGAAGAAGGTGAAAGGCGTCAAGGACAGCAACAACCAGGTGGTGGCCACCAACCGCAAGGCGCGCCACAACTTCGCGATCCTCGAGACCTTCGAGGCGGGCGTCGCGCTGATGGGCACCGAGGTGAAGAGCCTGCGCGAGGGGCAGGCGTCGCTGGCCGATGCCTTCGCCACCGTCGACGACGGCGAGATCTGGCTGCGCAACCTGCACATCCCGGAGTATCACCACGGCACCTGGACCAACCACGCCCCGCGCCGCAACCGCAAACTGCTGATGCACCGTCGCGAGATCGACACGCTGGTCGGCAAGACCCGCGACGGCAACCTGACGCTGGTGCCTCTGTCCCTGTACTTCACCGGCGGCAAGGTCAAGGTCGAGCTGGCGCTCGCCCGCGGTAAGCAGGCCCATGACAAGCGTCAGGATCTGGCCCGCCGCGACGCCGAGCGCGAGGTCACCCGAGAGCTGGGACGACGCGTCAAGGGCATGACCTCCTGACCGGCGTCCTCAGCGCGCTGGTCGCGGCGCTGGGATACGGCGTCAGCGACTTCGTCGGCGGCTACGCCTCGCGCCGTGTCGCCGCGCTGCGGGTGGTGCTGCTGTCCTATCCGCTGGCGCTGGTCCTGCTCACGGTCATTGCGGTGCCGTTCGGCGGTCAGCTCAGCGCGTCGGCCGTGCTGTGGGGGCTGCTGGCGGGCGTGGGTCAGGCGTTCGGGGTGTGGTGGTTCTACGCCGCACTCGGATCGGGTCCCATCTCGGTGGTGTCGCCGCTGACGTCGGTGCTGGTCGCCGGCGTCCCTGTCGGTGTCGGCGTGGCGTTGGGTGAGCGGCCCAGCGCGCTCGCGCTGGGCGGGGTGGTGCTGGCGCTGATCGCGGTGGTCATGGTCAGCCGCCAAGCTGGCGACGAGGACGTCCGGCCGCATCGGTTCACCGTCAAGGTCGCCTGGCTGACGGTCGGATCCGGTATCGCGTTCGGTCTGAACTTCGTCATCCTCGACCAGGTCCCCGTCCAGGCCGGACTGTGGCCCCTGGTGTTCGGCCGGCTGGCGGCGACCGCGATCGTCGCGCTCGCCGCGGTGCTGACCGCGAACTTCGTGGTCGAGCGGGGCGTGCCGTTGCGGCTGGCGCTGCTGGCCGGGGTGCTCGACACCGTGGCCAACACGGCCACCCTGCTCGCCCTGCAGTCCTCGCTGCTGTCGCTGACCGGTGTGCTCGTGGCGCTGTATCCGGCGGCCACGGTGCTGCTCGCGGTGGTCGTCCTGCGCGAGCGGGTGAGCCGGGGGCAGATCGCCGGGATGATCTTCGCGTTCACTTCCGTCGCGATGATCGCCGCTGGTTAGTTACCGTCGTTACGGGCAACTCGACGGCCGGAGACGTTCGTCGGGCGAGTGTAAGGGGATGGCGGCACGGGCTTCCGGTTGCGCGTCGCGTTGGTCGTCACAGCCGCGCTGCTGCTGACGGTCAATGCGTTCGCGCCCTGGGGTGAGCAGACTGCCCACCGGGTCGCCGCCGTCGCGCAGTGCGGTGCCGGGATCGGCGCCGTCGCCTATGGGTTGTTCGAGTCGCGCCGCGTCCACGGTGTCGCGCGATGGTGGCGCCTGCTCGCCGTCGGCGCCGTGGGCACCGTGCTGGCCGGCCAACTCGTGTGGTGGTTCGCGGGCGGGGACTGGGCGCCGGTGTGGGTGACGCTGTACTGGCTGTTCCCGGTCCTCGCGCTGGCCTCGGTGATCGTGTTGGCGCGCTCGGGCGGCCGCGTCGGCGTGCCCGAGGACGGCTCGACGAGGCATGCGGCCGTCCTGACGTTGCTCGACGGAATGGTGGCGGCGACGTCGTTCGCGATCCTGGTGATCTTCGGTCTCGGCACGGTGTCGACCACGTCATTCCCCCGGTCGGGACAGGCGGTTGTCGAAATGTCCTACGGCATAGCCGAACTCGTGCTGGTCGTGATCGCCGCGGTGACCGGCATGGTCTACCGGGCAGAGCATCCCTACCGGGTGAACTACCTGCAACTGGGCAGCGGCCTCGTCCTGATCGCCGCCGCCGACCGGGTGATCGCGTACTTCGACACGGTCGGCTTCGACAGCGCGACGTTGTGGGGTGAACTGGGCCTCGCGCTCGGGCCGCTGTTCGTCGCGCTGTCGATGCGGGACAGAGACCCGTCACCACCGGCGACGCAGGGCTCGCGGCTGATCGACTGGGCGCAGCTGGTCCTGCCGTACTCGGGCTTTCTCGGCATCACGCTGCTCTTGGCTTTCCATGTGCTGACCGGCAACGTGCTCGGGCCGGTGGTGGTCGGGGTCACGGTGGCGATGGTCGTTCTGGTCGCCGCGCGGCAGGTCGTCGCGATGGGTCAGCAACGGCTGCTGACGCGCCGCCTCTACGACGCGCAGCGCCGGTTGGCCCATCAGGTGCTGCACGACTCGCTGACCGGTCTGCCGAACCGGCGGCTGTTCGCCCAGCGGCTCGAGCAGGCGATGCACGCCGGTCAGTTCGTGTTGATCTTCGTCGATCTCGACGATTTCAAGGACGTCAACGACCGGTTCGGCCATGCCGCCGGTGACGACCTGCTGTGCGCGGTGGGGGAGCGACTCAGACGGTGCGTCACCGACGCCGACACGCTGGCCCGGATCGGCGGCGACGAATTCGCGATCCTGGTCGACGGGGAGACCGTGGAATCCGAGGTGGTCGCCGACCGGCTGCGGGTGGCGCTGCGGGATCCGTTCCTGCTGCACGGATCGTCATTGCGGGTGCGCGCGAGCATGGGACTGGTCCGCGCGGATGCCGGGCCGAGTGCCCTCACGTCGGACGATCTGCTGCGCCAGGCCGACATCTCGATGTACGCCGGGAAGCGGCTGGGCAAGAACACCGCGGTGGTGTACCAGCCCGCGGCGGGGGTGCGGGCCGATTTCCCCACCGCGCTGCGCAGCGCCGCCGGCGGGGTGCCTGCGGGCTTCAGCCTGAGCTTCCAGCCGGTGGTGCGGCTGCCCGACGAGACGCTGGTCGCGGTCGAGGCGCTCGCGCGCTGGACGGCGCCGAACGGAATTCAGATCCCGCCCGAGACCTTCGTCGCCGCCGCCGAAGCCGCGGGTCTGGGGGCGATGCTGGACGGGATGGTGCTGCGACTGGCCTGCCAGGCGGTCGCGGCCACCGGTCTGGACGTCGGCATCCACGTGAACATCGGTGCCACCCGGCTGGGCAACCCCGGCTTCGAGGACGACGTCCGCCGCACCCTGTCGACCTGCCGGATCGACGCGGACCGGCTCGTCCTGGAGATCACCGAGACGCTGCCGATCGTCGACCTGGCCGATGCCGCAGCGCAGATCGGGCGGCTCAACGCCACCGGCGTCCGGGTCGCGCTGGATGATTTCGGCGCCGGCTACAACTCGCTGACCTACCTTCATGCGCTGCCGGTCGGCATCGTCAAGCTCGATCGCAGTCTCGCGGCCGGGTCGGAGGCCGCCCGCGATCTCGCCCTCTACCGGTCGGTGGTCGGGTTGTGCGCCGACCTCGGCCTGGACGTGATCGCCGAGGGCATCGAGACGCCCGAGCAGGCCGGCACCATCCTGGCGGCCGGCTGCCGACTCGCGCAGGGACACCTGTTCGGACGTCCCGCGCCGATCGCCGACATCGTCGCCGAATATGGCGAGCTGACGTCCAGCGTGCGTCCAGGGCGGCGCGAGGCGTGAATCCCCGCCCTGGACGCACACTGGACGGAACTAAATATCTGCTGGCGTGTGTTGAACGGGTCGGTAGTATGGATTTTCCTGCTGATGGTCGGCAGGGGTGCGAGGGGCTGAACGGTTTCGACTTCGCGCATCGAATCAAGGGAAGCGTGCCGGTGCAGGCAAGAGACCACCGTAAGCGTCGTTGCAACCAATTAAGCGCCGATTCCAATCAGCGCGACTTCGCTCTCGCTGCCTAAGCGACAGCTGGTCCGTCAGACCGGGAACGCCCTCGACCCGGACCCTGGCGTCATCTAGAGGGACCCACCCACGGGTTCGGTCGCGGAACCCGTGGGGACATCAAACAGCGACTGGGATCGTCATCCTGACTTGTTCGCGTGATCAGGAGATCCGAGTAGAGACATAGCGGACTGCGCACGGAGAAGCCTCGAGGGAATGCCGTAGGACCCGGGTTCGATTCCCGGCAGCTCCACCGGATAGAAGCAGGTCAGGCCGAAAGGCCTGGCCTGTCTTCGTTAGTGAACACGCTTGGCCGTCGCAGCTGCGTTGCACCGCGCACAGGGCGACTCGAACGATCTCTTCCTCAGAACCAGGTGGCGGAGAATGCCGTAACAACGGCAGGACAGATACCCTTCGCGGGGCCGGGAACTGACAAGGGATCCGGGACTCGCGGCCGCTATCCTGAAAGCCCGTTCCCGCCGCCTTCCGTACTCCGCGGCCCGACTACTTCCGCGTCAGCCGAACCGAGTCAGCGTCCACAGCTGAAAGCCAGATTCTTGAATAAGTCGTCCGAGACGTTCTCAGATCACGCCCAAACCCTCACTCGAGGCCAACTCCTCGACCTACTGTTGGAGATCGAGGAGCGACTAAAGCTTCTTGTCAGAGCCGTCTTTCAGGGGAACAAGCAGGAAGACTGGACGCGATTGATCCCGAGTGCCGTACGAGAGGAACTGAAGCAGAGTCCCTCGTCCGCTGCTGATGCGAAGGGTTCTGAAGCCGATGTTCTTGACAGAGCTTCACTGAAGCAACTAATCGATATTGTGCTGAGTCGATGGGCCCTTTTTCAGCCTATCCTCAACGATAAGGCATGGATTCAGTCCAGACTTAATGAGATGCGGGAGGTTCGTAACGCTCTCGTGCACGGCTATCAACCCGACCCCGATTATAAGGTCAAGGTCGCGATTACTTTATCTGAGTTGGGTGGTCGCCTCCCATTGGGGGCGAGTCGCGCGGGCGGCATGAGGCAGCTATCCACGGGGCCTGCGCTATTTGGCCATTCCATACTGTGGGCCGACGACATGCCGGCCAACAATTACTGGCCCCGTCGTCTCTTGACCGGGTGGGGCGCCGATGTAGTTCCGGTGCTCAGTAATGACGAAGCTGTCGAGGAAGCGAAGCGCCGCGACTTTGATGTGGTCGTTTCTGATATCGACCGTGGGCGCGGCGAGCCCGGCTCGAAGCTTGGTTTGCGGTTGAAAACAATCGGTGTGGACGTGCCGATCGTCTTCTTTATCTCGTCGGTGGATTCATCGATGCCCATCCCTTATGGGGGCGTCGCGATCTCGAACGACGTGGTCGCGATGCTTACAAGTGTGTTGTCAATCCTTCGGCCCGACGCAACAGTTTAAATCGCCTTACCTTAATTCGAGGGCCGCGCGGTTTGGGCCAGCTGCGGGCTATCAGCGGGTAACGCACTATTGTCGCCTGGGTGACGTGTTGACACACGCCTCAGCAATAAGGCCGCGACTTTCCTCGATCGGGGCTGCTGCACTGGGAAGCCTTCGTAGTGTCGATAATGTGCGCCAGCGGACGAAAATGTAACGCCGCTTGCAATTTGCATAGCGGTTCCGGGGGCAGCGTCTGTTTAGTTCTTGGCCCAGTGGCCTGCTGGCCTGGCGGACTCTCCTCAATCCGCTGATCTCGAAAGAATTCACAGCTTCAAGGCCACGCTGGTACTTCGAATACTCACCGCTCAAAGGGATAGAGTAGGAGTGATAGGGGAAGAACCGATTCCGCTAAACACGGGCCGGGATTGCGTGCGCACAGTTGGTTCTCGATTTCGCATTTAATCACTACGTTTTGCGCCGCCCCTCTTTCCGAGGGCGTGAAACACCCGCACGAAGTCGCACGCCCGTGCGGTCCCCACTACATCTTGACGCTCGGCACCAGCCGGGTGAGGTTCCACAGCTGGTTGCGCCGCGCCGCCAGGGCGGTCAGCAGTATCGACCCCAACCACAGGGCGCCCAGGAAGATCAGGGCCTGCCACAGCCGACCGTCGATACCGCCGAGGATCAACTGGCGCAGCCCGTTGACGCCGTACGCCATCGGGTCGAGTCGGTGCAGCGACTGGAACGGCTTGGTCGTGGTCTCGACGGGATAGAGCCCGCCTGCGCTGACCAGTTGCACCATCAGCAGCGTCATCAGCAGCACCTTGCCCAACACCGGGCCGAGCCAGGCGCTGATCGCCTGGGCCACCGCGATGAAGGCACACGATGCCAGGATCATGAAGCCCAGCATCGCCACCGGATGTTCGGCGTGCACGTGCAGAGCGAAACGCACCACGCTGTACAGGATCACCGCCTGGGGGATCCCGATCAGGACCGCGGGAAGATAACTGGCCAGCGTCACGCGGAGCGGGCTGATCTCTGCGGCGATGGCACGGTTCTGCAGCGGGCGGAACGCCATCCACAACAGCATCGCACCGAAGAACAACGCGAGCGTGAGGAAGAACGGCGCCATGCCTGTGCCGAAGTTCGGCGCCGAATTCTCATGTGAACTCGTCAGCTGAACCGGACTGCCGATCGTCTCGGCGATGGCGTCCTTCTTTTGGGGCGTCCAGTCGGGAACCTTCTGCGCTCCCTCGTCCAGCTTGGTCGCCAGTTCATCCGACCCGGAACTCAACTGCGCCGTACCGGATTTCAGCTGCCGGGCGCCGTCGTCGAGCTTGGCGATGCCGGCGTTGAGCTCGGCATTGCCGGATGCCACCTGCTGGGCGCCGTCCCGCAACTCAGTGAGCTTGTCGGTGAGTTCCCTGCCCTTGGCCGAGATGTCGGTCAGCGTGGAACCGACGGGACCGCCCGAGTTCGCGGCCGCGCGGGCCTTGTCGAGCTTCGCCTGGATGTCCGCGGTCCGCTGGTGGGCCATCAGCTGGTCGCGGGTCTCTCGCAGTTTCCCGGTGGCCATCATCGACACCGGGTCCTGGTTGGCGGAGAGGTTGTCGATGATCGAGCTCAACGACTGGGCGGCGGTGTCTTGCGCCCCGGTGATGGTCTCGAGTTCGGTGGACGCCTCCGACAGCGCCGACGAGCTGTCCTGGACCTGGCCGTTGACCTGATCACTCTGAGTGCCGATCTGGGCCAGCAGGTTCGTGATCTTCAGCAGGGGGTCGGTGGCGGTGTCGATGCCGTCGGACAGCTTCCGGGAGCCGGCCGCCAGTTCCGCGGATCCGTTGTGGGCGGCATCCAGGCCGGCCACCAATTGCCCTGCGCCCGTGTCGAGTTGCGCCGCACCGTCGGAGAGTTGGTTCGCCCCGTCGGCTGCCTGTTTGATCCCCGCGCCCGATGTGGTGATCACCGACAGCACCTGGTTGACCGCCTGCCCGGAGATTCTGGTCGACACGGCGTTGAGCACCTGCTCCAACGCAGTGCGGCCGATGCTCGACGAGATGTAGTTGTTGGCGTCGTTGTATTCGGCGATCAGCTGCGCCTTCCGGGGATTGCCGGTGGTGGGCGACGCGATGGCCTCGCTGAAGTCCGGTGGCAGTTCCAGCATGAAGTAGTACTTGCCGTGGGCGACCCCGTCGCGCGCCTCGGCGTCGTCGACCAGATGCCAGTCGAGGCTCGCATCATCGGTGAGACTGTCGGCGATCTGGGTGCCGACGTTCATCGGCTCACCGGACACCTCGGTGCCGCGGTCCGAATTGACCAGTGCCACCGGCAGTTTGTTCACATGCCCGAACGGATCCCAGTACGCCCACAGATAGAGCGCGCCGTAGGACAGCGGCATCAGCATCAAGACCACGATCGCGATCCGCGTCATCCGATTCCGGGCGAAGCGTTTGATCTCCGACCCCAGGGCAAGTCCGCCCACCATCTCCTCAGTCCTTTCCCGCGATGTTCGGGATGTGTACTTGGTGCTCGGGTGCTTCATCGCCGAGCGAATTCGTCACGCCCACAACGACCAGGCGGTCGGCGGCGATGACACCGAGGCGTTGCGCCGCCAGAGCCCGTCGTTCGCTGTCGCGGACCTGTTCGAGATCGCCGACCACCAGGACCGGTCGGTCCGAGCACAGTGCCAGGGCGATCTGCAGCAGGAACGTCTCCAGATCGCCCATGTCGCCGATGTAGTCGGTCGGTGCCGGGCGTGGGATGTCCCCGAACACGTCGGCCAGTACGTCTCGATCGGAAACGCCGCGCGACCGCCCGAACAGGGGAGCGAGCCACCGGCGCTGCTCGGTCACGACAGTCTCCACGGTGACGGCCTCGTCCAGATCATCGATGTCGCCGAACGCCGCGATGGCGCAGTGCCGGCGGATGGCCCGCGGTGCGGTCTCGCCGAACACCGCCACGGTGCCGGCACTGGGCTTGAGCCGACCGGCCAGCGTGAGCAGCAGGGCCTTCTGGCTGTGGCCGCCGGGCATGTGCACCGCGTGCAGGCCGCGATCGAGGTCCAGGTCGACGCCGCAGAACAGGGGACCGTGCTCACCGTCGAAGGTCAGACCCCGCGCCACGATGATCGCGTCGGCGTCGGGGCCCGGCTGCGTCTGCTGGGTGCCCGCGTTCTCGGTTGCCGCTTCGGACGAGTCCATGATTCAATACGATATGCATTCAATACGGAATGTATCGAGTTCGAGAGGCCGTTTGTCGTGAAGGTCACAGAGGCGCGGAAAACCCGCCGACGCAGCAACACCCGGGCGCGTTTGATCGAGGCCACCGACGAACTCATCCGGGACAGTGGCCGAACCTGGTTCAGCGTCGAGGAGGTCTGCCGGGCGGCGGGCTACACCCGGGGCGCGTTCTACTCCAGCTTCGACGACATGGAGGATCTGCTCTTCGAGGTGTACGGGCACCAGAACGACGCACTCGTCGAACGGTTGCGGGGTACCGCCGAACCCCTGCTGCGGACCAAAGACGTTCTGAGGACCGACCGCGTGGTGCGCCACCTGCTGAAGGCCGGCGTCGCCGATCAACCCCGCATCGCCCTGCATGCCGCCCTGGTGGCTCGCGCGGCCCATCAGCCCGAGATCGCCCTCGCCCTGGATGCGCAGGTCGAACGCTTCCGTGAGGGCCTGCAGGCGATCTTCGTCGCGCTCATCGCCAAGACTGGCCGGACGATGACGGTGACACCGGAGACATTCACCCGCGCGCTGATGGCGGCCCAGGCGGGTGCCTCCGGTCAGTTCCTCAGCGACCGTGCCGCCACCGAGGAAGTTCGCTACCTCACCGCCCTGGCCGTTGTCGAAGGTTTGTCCGCCTGACGACCGGCCCGTTCTCTACGCCGCTGCCTGCAGCGTGCCCTCGGATCGAGCAGGCACGGCCATCGGCGCGATGAACAGACCGATTTTCCTTACCTGGCGGATAGGAAACCCTTGCCGTCGGCCTCCGGATTCTGGCTTCACGGCGATTACGCCGGCGTTGGCCGCGGACGACGATTGCTGCAGCGGGAAAACCGGACAACGGCCGAACAATTCGGCAGACATATATGCAGACCCGCGGAGATCGGCGAAGAGACCACTACGCGGCCCGCTCGGGGCAGCGACTACCTCACAGGAGTGATCATGACAAAGAATTCCAGGAGCCGCACGGGCTGGAGAGGCCGGACCGCGGCCACCGTAATGCTCGCCGCGGGGGCAGCCGCCGTCGGCTTGCTCACGCCCCCCGCGGCGCAAGCTGCAGACCAGTACATCGCGCTGGCGCTCGGGTATGTCAACGAGAATCCGCCCGTCACGATGGCAGGCGGTTCGTCGATCAGTGGAAGCCAAGACCAGGCCGCGCAGGGCGCGCTGACGAACTGTTCCAACAATGGCGCCGATCACTGCGTGACCGTGGTCATCGCCACGAATGAGTGCGCGGCCGCCGCCTCGAACGACTACGGCGAAGAGGTCGGTGCATCGGGCTCGACGGTTGCCGCAGCCTCGAGCAGCGCCTTGGCCAAACTGCAGAATCAGGCCGGTGCCAAGGTGATTGTGTCGGGTTGCTCGAATGGGAACACGCCGCCACCGCCTCCGAACGATCCGCCGCCCCCTCCGGCGCCGAAGCTGGGTCCGACGGTGTCGTTCAGCACGGTTGTGGGCGGTCTGGTCGCTCACATCACCGACCGCAGTGGGGTGACAGCGCAATGCACCTACACGGCGGACAACTTCCACCGTGCGTTCGCCCTACCGGCGAACTCCAGTTACGACCTGCGGATCGTCCCGGCAATTCCACAATTCAAGAACTGGAACGTCACCATTGCGTGTGACAACGCAACCAGCACAACGACGACGACGTACTTCTGAGGCCGGTCGTCCCGACCGCCCGGACCGGAAAACACGGTCGGGGCGGTTTCCGGTCGTTTCTCGCCGATTTCTCCGACGGGCAGCGGGTCAGGGCTCCGCTATCGATGTGGTGGCTGCCGATCGGTTTGCACCGGCACGGCCAGCAACGGGTCGAATTCTTCGCCTGGGCGGCATACGGATTCGCAGTGTCGCGCAAACTGTCGACGTTCGTCGCAATGACCAGCAGGCAGGCCCAGGTGGCGTTCTGCGACCCGCGCCGCGACCCTACGCAGCCGCCTGCAGGGTGATCTCGGAGATTTCCGTCCGGCTTTTTCCGTTGGTGGTGCCCAGCGTGCTGATCCACACCAGCACGTTCGATGTCTTCGTCTGGTCCCGGATGTCGATGCGGTTGTGACCCGGTTGCAGTGGCGTCGTCGGGGTCAGCTCCGTGGTGTCGGCCAGCATGCCCGGGCTCTCGGTGGGAGACGAGCGGATCTGCACGTCGGTTCCGGTGCTCGACACGTCGATCGTGACGGCGCTCAACGCCGTCGGCTCGGACAGATGCAGCATCAGTCCCTCTCCCTCCACGAAATTCGGGAAGGGGACCGGGTCGGTGTACGTGACGGTCGACCACGAAGTCGCGGGGTTCCCGTCGATCGCGAGTCCGGCCTTGTCCGGGTTGTCTGCGCCGCCCGACGGCGCGAACACGGTCACGCTCGCCGGCGTGATGATCGGTCCTTGCCGTGTCACCAGGCCGAATCCGTCGGTGAACCACGCCACCACGGCCACCGCCACCACGATCACCCCGGCGAGTGCGGCGAGGATCGGCGTTCGCCGGCTGCGGGGCTTCGGTTGCGCCTCGAACGTCGCGGTCGTGCGGGACGAGCGCGGCGTCGGGGGGGTGGGGGCGGGGAAGATGCTGATCTCGTCGGCGTCGAGGGTGTGGCCGTCCCAGACGCCGTGCACCTCGACCGAGGCGCCGTCGTCGAGCCGCCCGGGTCCGAGCTGGGTGTTGATCGCGACGGGGACCGGGGTGGGCAGGTGGGTGGGATCGGACGGCGCCAGACGGAACGAGACGGCCTCCAACTCGGAGCCGGCACCGACGGTGCGCTGTTCGACGCCGTGTGCCGTTCCGCGCAGCACCAGACGCTCGAGGCGCTGCGTGGCGGGACGGCCGTCCGGATCCCCGGTCGGCGCAGCCGGGTGCGGTTGGGTGTCCTGGGCAGTTCGGGGTGGACGCGACCGGGCGAGGGCTTCGGCGAAGTCGAGGCAACTGGGGTAGCGCTGATCGGGATCCTTGGCCAGCGCTCTGGCCAGGACGCCGTCGAGGTGCGCGAGGTCGGGCCGGCGGGCGGATATCCGCGGGGGCGGGCTCCCCAGATGGTGACCGATGACGACGGCGCGGTTGGCGTCATCGAAGGGGGGAGCGCCGGTCAGCAGGTGAAAAGTGGTGGCGGCCAACGCATATTGGTCTGAACGCCCGTCGAGCGGTTGGCCGCGCAACTGCTCGGGGGCCATGTAGCTCACGGTGCCGATGGCGACGTTGTCGTCGGTGAGGTTGCTGACGTCGTCGATCCGGCGGGCGATGCCGAAATCGGTCAGGAGCACCCTGCGCCGACGCCCGTCGGACGCCGTCACGAGGATGTTCTCCGGCTTGACGTCGCGATGGAGCAGGCGGCGCTCATGGGCGAAGTCGAGCGCGTCGGCCACCGCGGTCACGATGTCCACGACCTCGTGCTCGGGCATACCGCGCGGGTAGGAGTCCCTGATCAACTGCCCGGCGTCCGTGCCGTCCACGTACTCCATCGAGATCCACAGGCGCCCGTCGAACTCGCCCCGGTCGAGGACGCCGACGATGTGGGGGTGTTGCAGCGCCGCCGCCATTTCGGCCTCGCGGATGAACCGTGCCCGGAACTCTGTGTCCGCCGTCGACGTGGGCGCCAGGATCTTCAGCGCGTCGCGGCGCGGCAAGCGGGGATGCTGCGCGAGATAGACCTCGCCCATGCCGCCGGTGCCGAGCAGCCGCTCGATCAGGTACCCGGCGAATTCCTCGCCATTGTTCAGCGGCATGCACAGAGCCTACAAACCGGTCCTGGGCATGGGGGCGTCGGCCGACCAGGGATCTAGGCGGCCTCGGTCGTGCGACGCGACCGTCCGACCTTGTTGGGCAGCGAGAGCCGGAAGACCTTTTTCCACGCCGATGCCACCTGCTGCGGAAGCGAACCGCTGGTGTAGGTCAGCCCGTACCGTTCGAACAGCTCCTGCACCTTCGGTGCGATCTCCTGGTAGCGGTTGCTGGGCAGGTCGGGGAACAGGTGATGCTCGATCTGGAACGACAGATTGCCGGTCATGAAGTGCAGCAACGGACTTCCCGAGATGTTGGCTGATCCGAGCATCTGGCGCAGATACCACTGGCCGCGCGTCTCGCCGTCGATCGACGTCTTCTCGAACGTCTCGACCCCTTCGGGGAAATGCCCGCACATGATGACCGAGTGCGTCCACAGATTGCGGACCACGTTCGCCGTCAGGTTCGCGGTCAGGGTGGTCAGCGCGGACGGTCCCGACAGCAGCGGATGCAGCACATAGTCGCGCACCGCGTGCTTGCCGATCTTGGCGAGCACCCGCTTGCCGTTGCGGCGGAACTCCTCGGAGTCCGTCCTGCCCTTCAGGTACTTGCCGATCTCCAGGTCGTACGCCGCGATGCCGTACTGGAACAGGCAGGCGTTGACAGCGTTGTACAGCGGCTGGCCCAGGTAGAACGGCGTCCACTTCTGGTTCTCGTCGACGCGCATGATGCCGTAGCCCAGGTCGTGGTCCTTGCCGCGCACGTTGGTGTAGGTGTGGTGGACCTCGTTGTGCGAGTGCTTCCACATGTCCGCGGGGGAGGCGTTGTCCCACTCCCAGGTGGTCGAGTGGATCTTGGAGTCGCGCATCCAGTCCCACTGGCCGTGCATGACGTTGTGGCCGATCTCCATGTTCTCGACGATCTTCGACACGGACAGACCGGCCGTTCCGACGATCCAGGCGGGCGGGAACAACGAGAACAGCAGGATCGCCCGGCTGCTCAGCTCGAGCTTGCGCTGACCGTCGATGACCGTGCGGATGTAGGCCGCGTCGCGCTCGCCGCGGCTGGAGATGATCTGTTCGCGGATGGCGTCGAGTTCCCGGCCGAGATTCTCGATGTCGTCATCGGTGAGATGGGCGGCGGGGCCGGCCGTGGTGCGTGAGGGGGTGAGGGTTGCAGAAGTCATGTCGAATCTCCTTGATCAAAGTGCGATTTCGCAGGTGCCCGCAGCGGCGGAGACACAGGTCTGGATCTGGACGTTGTCACCGGGTGAGGCCGTGGTGACGTCTCCGGTGCGGAGGTCGCGAACGGCGCCCTGGCGCAGGGGGGCGACGCAGCCGAAGCAGATGCCCATCCGGCAGCCGGACGGCATCAGGACACCCGCGGCCTCGCCGGCGTCGAGCAGAGTCTGGGATCCTTCGGCCTCGACGACCGTTCCGGTCTTCACGAAGGTGACCTCACCGCCGTCGCCGGCAGTGATGACGGTCGGCCGGAAGCGCTCGGTGTGCAGCCGATCGGCGATGCCGGCGGTGTCCCAGCGGGCCTCGAGGGCGTCGAGCATTCCGGCGGGCCCGCAGGCCCAGGTCTCGCGCTCGGCGACATCGTCGACCAGGTCGCCGAGGCGGTCCATGTCGAGCATGCCGTCGGTGTCGGTGTGCCTCTCCACCAACCGGATTCGGCCGCGGCGGGCCATCAGGCGGAGTTCCCCGCCGAAGATGACGTCGTCCGCGGAGGGGGCGGAGTGCACGACCACGACGTCGGCGCACTCGTCGGTCATGTTGCGCAGCATCCCCATCACAGGGGTGATGCCGCTGCCTGCGGTGAGGAACAGGATCTTGTCCGGCGTCCGGGTGCCGAGAGTGAAATCTCCTGCGGCCTGGTCGAGTTGGATGACGGTTCCGACGGTGGCCCGACGCACCAGGTGGTTGCTGACCGTGCCGTCGGGGATCGCCTTCACGGTGATCGCGATGCAACCGTCCCCGCGGGACGGCTCCGAGGTGAGCGAGTAGGCCCGCCACTGGCGGACGCCGTCGACGTCGACACCGATGCGGACATATTGGCCGGGGGTGTGGCCGCGCCAGCCGCGACCCGGCTTGATCACCACGGTGACGGCGTCGCGGGTCTCCGGGTGCAGCGCGACGATGCGGCCGCGCAGGTCCGCGCTGGAGCGCAGCGGGTCGATGACGTCGAGGTAGTCGGCGGGGACCAGCGGCGTGGTGACCCATTCCGCGAGCTTGATGACACGCTCCCGCAGGGCGCCGACAGTCGTCGGGCGGGGTGCTGTTGTGGTCATGACACCACTCTGGCTTGGTCCAGGGTATAAACTCTTGGCTACAGAGCGTGAATTCCATGCTCGATTTTGTTCGCAGGGGACAGTAAATGGCCGAGCAGGGGCTCCGCTTCACCGGGCTGGACCTGCCGGACGACGTGGCTGCGGCCCTGCAGGCGGTGCTGCCGAGGATGGCCGAACGCACCGTGACCGCGGTGACGGCCGAGGTGCCCAGCTACGCCGCCGCATTCAGCGGCCGGATGGGCCAGAACATCGAGAACGCCGTGCAGATGGCCCTCGGCGGCTTCCTGCGGCTGGCGGTGCGCGCGCAGGACACCGACCCGACAGCGACGCTGACCCCCGCGCTGGACGGCGCCTACGAACTCGGTCGCGGCGAGGCGCGACAGGGCCGTTCCATGGATGCACTGCTGTCGGCCTACCGGGTCGGCGCGCGCGTCGCCTGGCGGGAGCTGTCGGGCACTGCCGTCGAGGCCGGGCTGACCGCGGACACGGTGGCCCGATTCGCCGAGCTGGTGTTCGCGTTCATCGACGAACTGTCGGCGTCCAGCGTCTCCGGCCACGCCGACGAATTGGCGACGACGGGGCGGGTGCGCGAACGCTATCTCGAACGGCTGGCGCGGCAGTTGCTCGACGGCGAGCCGGCAGAGGTTCTGCACGACAGTGCCGAGCGGGCGGGGTGGAGTCCTCCGTCCACGCTGACCGCCATCGTCCTTGCGGAGGCCCAAACCCGCGGTCTGGCAGCACGTTTCGGCCAATCGACGCTGCTCGTCAGCGAAGACCTGCCGGGCGTCGGTGCGTCGGACTCGTTGGCGGTGCTGCTGGCCCCCGATCTGGACGTCCGGCATCGCCGCCAACTCCGTTCGGCGCTGCAGGGCCGTCGGGCCCTGGTCGGGCCCGCTCGTCCGTGGATGCTGGTCCAATCGTCGTACCGACGGGCGCTGCGGGCGCGCACTCTGCCCGTCGCCGATGACGTCGACATCGTCGACACCGACGATCACCTGGTCGAGCTCGTCCTCACCGCGGACCGGGAGGCGGCCGAGGATCTGCGGGAGCGGGTGCTGGCGCCGTTGAGCGGGCTGCGGCCCAGCACCGCCGAGCGGTTGGCCGAGACGCTGAGATCGTGGCTTCTGCATCAGGGCCAACGGGAGGCCGTCGCCGCCGAGCTGTTCGTCCACCCCCAGACGGTGCGGTACCGGATGACACAGATCCGCGAACTGTTCGGCGACGGACTCGACGATCCGCGAACGGTCATGGAACTCACCGTGGCGCTGGCAGTCCCGAAACCGGCGTGACCTGCCGCTGCCGTAAGGTCGGCTCAGCCGAACATCTCGAGGGGACCTGACACATGGCTGATGCCGACGCCGCAGCGATCCGGGCCGAACGCGGTGACTGGATGGGCGAGCACCTCGCCATGTATCTCGAGTCGGGCGGAGCGAAGGGCCACATCGTCGATCTCAGTTCGGTCGGCGGCCGCGCGATGACCACGCACTGTCTGATCAGATACACCGGCCGCAAATCGGGCAGGACCTACGTCAAGCCGCTCATCTACGGCAACGTCGGCGGCGAGATCGTCGTCGTCGCGTCGAAGGGTGGAGCCGACACCCATCCGGAGTGGTACCTGAGCATCCTGGCCAACGAGACCATCGGTGTGCAGGTCGCCACCCAGGCCTTCGAGGCCACCTGGCGTGAGCCGGAAGGCACTGAGCGGCATCAGGTCTGGGAGTACATGAGCCATCTCTACCCGCCCTACATCGCCTATCAGCGGTCGACGAGTCGGCACATCCCCCTGGTCATGCTCTCCCCGGGCCGACCGGTCGACGTGTTCACTCCGGCATCGAGCTGAGCCACTGATGTCCGCGTCGACGCCGACCGGCGCACCATGGAACCGATGACCACCGCTGAGCCGACTCGGCACACCGTGCTGGCGGAGACCGACAGCGCCGCTTACCACTCCCTGCGGCAACAGCCGGTGACCCGGGCCGAGCGGTACGCGCTCGGCAAGAGCCTGCGCAAACGGGTGCCCCGGCGATCACTCGCCGACTGGACCCCACCGGTCGACAGGCCGGACCCGATCCAGCTCATCGAGGACAATCACCGTGGCAGGGTGGACCGCCTGATCCCCGTCCGCGTGGGACGCATGGTCGCGTCGCCCTACGGATTTCTCCGCGGAACCGCCGTCGTCATGGCCGAGGACGTCGCGCATCTGCCCGCCACCGGCATCACCCCCGTCGTGTGCGGCGACTCCCACCTCGGGAACTTCGGCTTCTACGCGTCCCCGGAACGCGATCTGGTGATCGATCTCAACGACTTCGACGAGGCCCACCCCGGCGCGTGGGAATGGGACCTGCGCCGACTGGTCGCCAGCATCTGGGTGGCGGGCCGGCACAACGGCTCCTCCGAGGAGGACTGCGGCTCGGCGGTGCGCTCGTGCGTGGCGGCCTATCGCCTCGAAGTGCGCCGACTGGCCGATCAGCCGCTGTTCTCGCGGTCGTTCACCCGGCTCGACGTCGACCGGCTGGCCGGGGAAGCGCACGGTCCTCTGGCCGCGGAGGTCCGACGCTCTGCCAAGCGTGCGCGTCACCGCACCAGTGACCGCGCCCTGCCCCGATTCACCGAGGAGGTCGCGGGCACCCGCAAGATCGTCGAGGAGCCGCCGCTGATCACGCGACTGCCCGAGCGCGAAGCCGATGCGCTGGCTGAGGCGCTCGACGACTACCTTCCGACGCTGTCCACGCACTGGCGACGGGTGCTCGGGGGGTACACGCTGCTCGATGTCGCGCACAAGGTGGTCGGTGTCGGCAGCGTCGGGCTGCGCGCGTACGTGGCTCTGCTCGAGGGCTCCTCACCCGAGGACGTGGTGTTCCTCCAGCTGAAGCAGGCGCGTCGCTCCGTGCTCGCGCGCTACGTCCACGGCGAGTCGGCCTGGCACGCGCACCAGGGTCAGCGCGTGGTCGAGTATCAGCAGGCGCTGCAGACGGTGAGCGATCCGCTGCTCGGATGGACGACGGTGGACGGCCTGCAGTTCTACGTGCGCCAGTTCCGCAACATGAAGGGCACCATCCCGTTGGATGCGATGGACGCCAAGGCGCTCATCGACTACACCGGGGTGGTCGGCCAACTACTCGCCAAGGGGCATGCGCGTACCAGTGGCGCCTCGATGATCGCCGGTTACCTCGGCCGCTCCGAGAAAGTGGACAACGCGTTGTGCACCTTCGCCAGGCGATACGCCGACCAGACCGAAGCCGACCATGCCGCGCTGGTGGCCGCCGTCGACCACGGCAGGATGCCCGTCGAGCGCGGCGTCTGACTCCTACTGCACCGGCCGGAGCACCACGATCCCCGGCACGGTGCGCAGGTAGTCGAACAGCGGACTGTCGACCACCTTCTGGTTCGCGCTCAGCGAGGACGCGTTGCGCAGCACCGGGCCGTCGGGCCCGGCGACGTAGATGCCGACGTGGGTGACGTCGAGGCCACCGTCCTCGGCGTAGGCCCCGAGGTAGTCCCCGGTACGCAACTGCATGACGACGTCGTCGTCCACCGCCGCACTCGGAAGATAGGCCACGGTCCGCGGCGCCACCGGCAGCCCGGGGAGATACACCCCGCCCGAATCCTTCCGGTTGAGGTTCTTGGCCACCTCGACCGTGTTGCGGCTCAGCGTGGCCGTGATGTCGGTGGCGACGGCCGGCGCCGCGACGGCCCAGTCGGTGAAGAAGTGCTTGCGGGTGGCGAAGCCGACGGCATTGTCCTTGTAGCGCACCCTGATCAGCGCGTTGACGAACTGATCGCGCGACGTGGACCGCTTGAGCGCCTCCACGTAGTCGACCAGAGTGAAACAGTCGACTCTCTCCAATTCGGCAACGAGTTGTTCCGGCACCGTCTCTGACCCGACGAGAGTGTCGGCCCCGTACGGCGTGCCGACGAACTGCCGGGACAACCGCTCGGCCCGCTCGGCGGGATTCACGCCGGAGGTCTCGCGCGCGACGGCCAGCGCGGCGTCCAGGACGGCGGCGCTTCCCGGCGAAAGTCGCACCGCCGACGAGGCTTTGGTCACGCGGGACAGATAGTCCTCGACCGGGATCGGCGCCGTCGCAGCGTAGTCGTCGGGGAGCAGGACGTCGCCTGCGGTCGTGTTCACGTACACAACCCAGCGGTGGTAGGCGCGCAAGCCGGCCGGATCGGCGGCCAGGACCGCGGCGTAGTCGTTGATCGCCCGCACGTACTGCAGGGAGTTGTTGTACCGGTAGAGCGCGTGGTCCCGGTCCCGGGTGAAGCCGTTGGCCGCGAGGTAGCGTCCGGCGGCCATGATGGCGTCGCGCGGGGCGAGGATGTCGCCGCCCGCGCCGTAGGCCGCGAACGTCGACGGCATGAACTGCATCGGGCCCTGGGCGCCCGCAGTGCTGACCCCGGCCACCCGGCCGAACGCGGTCTCGACGAAATTGATGGCGGCCAGCACGTTCCAGTTCACCCCGAACGCCGCTTCTGCCTCCCGGTAGTAGCCCATCAACTCGTCGGCGGGCCGCGGCGCGACGATGCGCCACGCCGGCAGCGTCGCCCTCGGCCGCGCCATCGCGGCGAGTTGCCGGCGGGCGTCGATGTTGTGGTCGTAGCCGGCGAGCAGGTCGGGCGGAATCCGCGGGCGGGCGATCGCGTCCCACTCGGGGTGCCGGCCGAGCACACGGTAGGCCGCCTGCTGACGACGAGCGGCGGCGCTCAGCACCGCGTCGGGGGTCCCCGGATCCCGCAGCGCGCGCTCGTCGGTCGCGAGGTCGTCGGCCAGGTGTGCCGGATCGGCCGCCAATGGCCGGGCCGTGACGCTCGCCGCCGCAGGGGGCGCGGCCGCGGTCGGCGCAGCGCCGCTGGTCGGAGTGTCCCGCCGCTCGGCGGCCGAGCAACCGGTCGGTATCAGCACGCAGGCCACGACCAGTGCAGACACGACCGGCCGGGCCCGGCTTCCTCGGCTCATCGGCAGGGCGCACTCCTCGTCTTCGGCGTCGAGTCGATCGTCAGTCGCAGTATCGTCGTCACTGGCGATCATGCGACGGTAACCGTCCGTCGGTTTCCGGCCACGGCGCGGTGGCAATACGGGGCAGGGAAGTCACCGATGAGGAGGAGATGCATGTCGGAGTTGGAGATCACCGACGACGAGGGACACGAGTCGGTCGAGCCAACCTACGCCGAGCACCTTCATCCTGCGCGGCCCCGCACGCTGCGGTTCCGTCCCCGGGTCAAGACGCCGTTCGTGCGGCGGTCGGTCGCCCAGGACGGCCCGGCGAACGGCACCAATCCCGCATATGTGGAGTGGCTGCGCGCCCAGTCGATGCTGGCCGATGCCAACGAGATCAGCGCGCAGTTCTCGGGGCAGGGCTCGATGTGGCAGAACCCGTACGCCACGCCGAACCCGCGCGGCGCGGTCGACACCGCGTCGGTGTGGTTCACGGCCTACCCGCTGTCGCTGATCACGCGTCCCGACGAATCCTTCCTCAAGGCGATGGCCAGCGAGGACATGTGGAAGGCGTTCGCCGAAATCGGCATCGAAGCGGTGCACACCGGCCCCGTCAAACGGGCCGGCGGCATTTCCGGCTGGCAGTACACGCCCAGCGTCGACGGACACTTCGACCGGATCGGCACCCAGATCGATCCGGCGTTCGGCACCGAGGACGAGTTCCGGCAGATGTGTGCGACGGCGGCCTGGTACGGCGGCACCATCATCGACGACATCGTGCCCGGCCACACCGGCAAGGGCGCCGACTTCCGGCTCGCCGAGATGAAGTACGCCGACTATCCGGGCATCTACCACATGGTCGAGATCGACCCCCGCGACTGGCACGAGCTGCCCGACGTGCCCTCGGGCACGGATTCGATCAACATCGACGCCGCGACCGAGGAATGGCTCGACAAGGCCGGGTACATCATCGGCCGGCTGCAGCGCGTGATCTTCTACGCCGAGGGGGTCAAGGAGACCAACTGGAGCGTCACCCGTCCGGTCACCGGCGTCGACGGTGTCGAACGGCGCTGGGTGTACCTGCACTACTTCAAGGACGGTCAGCCCTCGATCAACTGGCTCGATCCGTCGTTCGCCGGGATGCGGCTGGTGATCGGTGATGCCCTGCACTCGCTGGCCGACCTGGGCACCGGCGCCCTGCGGCTGGACGCCAACGGCTTCCTGGGGGTGGAAAAGGCTGCCTCGGAAGGTAATTCGGCGTGGTCGGAGGGTCATCCGCTTTCCGAGGCGGCCAACCACCTGATCGCGAGCATGGTGCGCAAGGTCGGCGGGTTCACCTTCCAGGAGCTCAACCTCACGATCGACGACATCCGCCAGATCGGCGAAGCCGGCGCGGATCTGTCCTACGACTTCGTCAACCGGCCCGCCTACCATCACGCGCTGGCCACCGCGGACACCGAGTTCCTGCGGCTCACGCTGCGCACCACACTGGAACTGGGGGTCGACCCGGCCTCGCTGGTGCACGCGCTGCAGAACCACGACGAGCTCACCTACGAGTTGCTGCACTGGGAGAACGGCCACCGCGACGACGTCTACAGCTACAAGGGCGTCGAGGTCACCGGTGAACAGATCGCCGCCAGTGTGCGCAGCGATCTGGTCGAACACCTGACCGGGCCCGACGCGCCGTACAACCGCGTGTTCACCACCAACGGAATCGCCTGTACCACAGCGTCTGTGGTCGCTGCGGCGCTCGGCGTAAAGAAGCTCGACGACATCGACGACGTCGACCCGATCAGGCGCGCGCACCTGTTGCTCGCGATGTTCAACGCGCTGCAGCCGGGCGTCTTCGCGCTGTCGGGCTGGGATCTGTGCGGGATGCTCACACTGCCTGTCTCGGCGGTCTCGGAACTCGTCGCCGCGGGGGACACCCGGTGGATCAACCGGGGCGCGCACGACCTGATGGGCATCAACCCGAACGCCCGGCAATCGACTGCCGGCATGCCGGTGGGGCGCAACCTGTACGGCTCCATCCCCGAGCAGCTCGCCGACGAGACCAGCTTCATCCGGCAGCTGCAGGCGATCCTGAAGGTGCGCTCGCACTACGGGATCGCGACCAGCCGCCAGCTCGACATCCCCGAGGTGTCGCACCGCGGCATGCTCGTATTGGTGCACGAACTCGACGGGGAGGGGCGTTTCCAGTTGACGGTGCTGAACTTCGCGCAGGAACACATCGCGGGCAGCGTCCGTTCGGAGCACCTGCCGCCCGGAGCGGTGGTCTCGGACATGTTCAGCGGCAACGAGATCGCGACCGTCGACGACCTGCACAGCTTCCCGGTGGACATGCCCCAGCTGCACGGGATGTCCTTGCTGGTGGAGGTCCCGCCCCCGGCGGAGTGAGCGCCGATCTCTGACGCCGACGTAAACGGTCCGGATAACGGGTAGTCACCCGGGCATGACCGTCATCGGATTCCACTGCTCGCACGAGCAGATCGATCCCGCACAACTCCTGCGCGACGTCCAGCTGGCCGAGCAGGCCGGCTTCACCGCGGGCATGTCCTCCGACCACTTCAGCCCGTGGAGTGAACGGCAGGCCGAGTCCGGCTTCGCGTGGGCGTTTCTCGGGGCGGCGCTGGCCACGACCCGGTTGCCGTTCGGTGTGGTGAACGCGCCGGGGCAGCGCTATCACCCCGCGATCATCGCCCAGGCGATCGCGACGCTCGCTCAGATGTTCCCCGGTCGGTTCTGGGCCGCCCTGGGATCGGGTGAGGCGTCCAACGAGCGGGTCACCGGCGAGGTGTGGCCGCGCAAGGACGTCCGCGACCGCCGGCTGGTGGAATGCGTCGACGTGATCCGGCGGCTGCTGCGCGGGGAGGAAGTCACCCACGACGGTCTCGTGCACGTCAACCGGGCGCGCCTGTGGACGTTGCCCGATGCCGTGCCCGACCTGGTCGGTCCGGCGGTGACGCCGGCCACCGCGGCACGCCATGCCGCGTGGGCGGACGGGCTCATCACCGTGAACCAGCCGGGCGACAAGCCCCGTCAGGTCCTCGACGCGTACCGGGAGGCGGGAGGCCGGGGACCTGCCCGGCTGCAGATTCATCTGAGCTGGGCGCCGACCGACGACGAGGCCTCGGCGATCGCGCACGACCAGTGGCGCAACAACGTCTTCGCTCCGCCGGTCTGCTGGGACACCGAGACGGTCGAGGCCTTCGACGTCATCGGTGAGGCGGTGAGCCCCGAGAGGGTCGCGGAGTCGGTGCGCGTCTCCGGCGATGTGCGCCGGCACGCCGAATGGCTTGCGCAGGACATCGCACAAGGATGGGATGAGCTGTACCTGCACTTCGTGGGTCGACACCAGGCGCCGTTCATCGATGCGTTCGGCGAGCACGTCTTACCGCAGTTGTCGCCGACAGCGCCGCAACCCGCGAGGGCGTCGGTATGAGGACCATCGAGACCGGCGACCTGTGGTGGAAGAACGCGGTCTTCTACTGCGCGGACATCGAGACCTTCTACGACTGGAACGGCGACGGCTGCGGCGACATCCGGGGGATGACCGAGCGCATCGAGTACCTCTTCGACCTCGGGGTCACCTGCCTGTGGTTGATGCCTTTCTACCCGACCGCCCGCAAGGACGACGGCTACGACATCACGGACTTCTTCGGGGTCGACCCGCGCCTCGGTAACCTCGGTGACTTCGTCGAACTCGTCCGTACCGCCCGCTCCACCGGCATCCGTGTCGTCGTCGACTTCGTCATGAACCACACCTCGGACGCGCACCCCTGGTTCAAGTCCGCCCGGCGCAGTAAGGATGATCCGTACCGCGACTATTACGTGTGGAGTGCGACCGAGCCGGCGTCGAGTGCGAAGGACGTCGTCTTCCCGGATCAGGAGGACAGCATCTGGGAGCTCGAGCCGAGAACCAACGAGTGGTACCTGCACCACTTCTACAAGCATCAGCCTGACCTGAACATCGCCAATCCACGTGTCCAGGAGGAGATTTCGCGTACGTTGGGGTTCTGGCTCGCGCTGGGGGTGTCCGGATTCCGGGTCGATGCGGTGCCGTTCCTGTTCGCCGACGACGGCGCCCCGGGGGATCCGCACACCTTCGATCCCACCCGATACCTCGGCGACGTGCGCAATTTCGTCACCCGGCGGCTCGGCGATGCCGTCCTGCTCGGGGAGGTCAACGTCGCCTATCGGGACCAGAAGAAGTTCTTCGGCGGGGCCGACGGCGACGGTCTGAACATGCAGTTCGACTTCATCGGAATGCAGAACATCTTCCTCTCCCTGGCCCGCGGCGACGCCCGTCCCATCGCCAAGGCGTTGCGCGCCCGGCCGGTCCTCGACATCACCAGTCAATGGGCCAATTTCGTGCGCAACCACGACGAACTCACCCTCGACAAGCTCACCGACAGCGAGCGCCGGGAAGTCTTCGACGCGTTCGGTCCGGACCCGGACATGCAACTGTTCGGCCGGGGCCTGCGCCGTCGGCTTCCCTCCATGCTGGGCGGCGACCAGCGACGGATGCGCATGGTGTACTCGCTCGCATTCTCCCTGCCGGGCACCCCGGTGCTGTTCTACGGCGAGGAGATCGGGATGGCCGAGAACCTGGACGTGGAAGGGCGATTCGCGGTGCGGACGCCGATGCAGTGGACGGGTCATGAGAACGGCGGCTTCTCCCGCGCGCCCCGGCGACGGCTACCGCGCCCGCTGCCGGACGGGCTCTTCGGCCCCGAACGTGTCAACGTCGCGGATCAACGCCATGATCACAGATCCTTCTGGTGGTTCATCCGGGACCTCATCTACACCTACCGTCAACAGCCCGAGATCGGTTGGTCCACGGTGGACATCGTCACGCAACCCCACCGCGCGGTGCTCGCACACGTCTGCCGGGAGTCGGACTGGCTGATGCTCGCCCTGCACAATTTCGGCGCGGAGGCTGTCATGGTGCCGATCGCGCTCGACGATCTCGGGCCGGGTTGTGTGCTGGTCGATCTCCTCGACGGTCTCTCGGAGTATCCGCTCGACGCCGAGGGTCGCGTCGAACTGCACTTGGACGCCTACGGTTATCGGTGGCTGCGGCTGCGCCGCCCCGACGACGACCCGATCATCTGAGCGGTCTCACCCGACAAAGCGTTCGGCGTACGGCCTGAACCGGCGCTGAAGGTCCTGCTGCTCGAGGCCGAACGTCGCGCACGAGGTGACCACCCTGCCGAACCGGTTGCGTCGATGGGCGATCAGGTAGGTGTCGATCGCCGCACGCACCTGATCGGTCATCGGTTCGTCCGCGAGCTCGTACACCCGCTCGGCGGTCCCGATCTGGTCGGTCATGAAATCGTCGAACCGGATGTCGACCGAACGCTCGGATCCGATGAGGTCCCGGTCGCGGATCAGCGCCGCCAGCATCAGCCCCAGCCGGTCGACCCATGCGGCGGCGATCGTCTCGACCGGCGGCGCTGCGCTGTACATCCGCGCCGCGTAGACGACCATCGCGAGCATCGACAGCACCACCGGCACCGGATCGCGATGGGTGCACACCACCACCACGCCGGGAAACACGCGGTCCAGCACCGGCAACTGCTCGAGATGCTGAGGTGACTTGAGGAGCCAGCGGCGTCCGCCGCGCAGGAACTGCATCGCCTGCAGCTGAGTGCGCAGATATTCGTAGTGCGGCGTCTGATCCGAGCGCAGGTAGTGGTCCCGCCAGGCGGGCACATGCGCCAGCGTCTCCATCAGCATCGTGGAGAAATCGTTGGCCAGCAGCTGGATCTCCTCGTGCACATGATCGGTGGTCATCTCGTGCATGCTGCGGAAGTGGGGGATCAGCAGGTCCATCATCGACACCGCCAATTCCATCCTGGCCCGCCGCGGATCGGGCTCGACTCCGTCCTCGGCGGGCAGCGGGAACGGTTCCACGCTCTCCCAGTACTGCATCGTGCGGAAGGTCGGTCCCGCGGCGAGCATGTTGTGCAGATGCGTGGTCCCGGTGCGCGGCAACCCTGCGATCACCACCGGCGGCGCCAACTCGATGTCGTGGATCTCCGGGTGACGGCGCAGTAGGTCGGTGAGCAGCAGCCGGTTCGTCAACCACTGCGTGAGCTGGCTGAAGAAGTTCACCCGGCCGGGAGCGTGCATATCGTCGAGCTCGGCGAGCGAGCCGAGATAGATGTCCAGCCGTTCGCGGTAGTCGTCGGCGCCGAAGTCGGCCAGCCCGGTCGCCTGCCGCGCGGCGGCGTGCAGGGCGTCCGACGTCAGCGGGCACTCGCCCGCCATCGCGGCCATCATGTCTCGAACCTGTTGTGCAGCAACGCTGTATCGCGGTGCCGCCAAGTCGCCGAGCACGATCACATCGGATGTGGTTTGCGTCACAGTCACTTATGTTACTGTGAGTCACGTAATGACGACAGACCTTGGCCGACCGCGTAATCGGCAGATCGACGACGCCGTCCTCGCGGCCACGGCCGAGTTGATCGGCGAGGTGCCCTATGCCGAACTGTCGGTGGGGGCCATCGCCCAGCGCGCCGGCACCAGCAAGCCCGCGATCTACCGGCGCTGGCCGAGCAAGGTGCACCTGGTGCACGAGGCCGTGTTCCCGATCGGGGAGGCGACCCGGATCCCGTCGACCGGATCCCTGGCCGGCGACATCCGGGAGATGGTGCGGCGCGTGGCCGCGATCCTCGCACCTGCCCGCGCCGCGCTGCCCGGTCTGATCGGGGAGATGGCCGCCGACCCCACGCTGCACGCTGCGTTGCTCGAGAGGTTCGGCGACGTCATCACGCGCGGGCTCGGTGACTTCCTGAGCGACGCGGTCGCGCGCGGCGAGGTCCGGCCGGATGTGTCCGCCGACGAACTGGCCGAGGCGGTCGCCGGTATCACGCTGGTGTCCCTGCTGACTCGCGGCGCGGCCCCCGACGACGATTGGCTGGATCGCGCCGCGACCCTGATGATGAGAGGAATCAGCACGTGACGGAAGGCCACCTCGGCAGCGAATCCGGTTCGGCATGGCGGGAATTGGTCGAGACCCTCGGCGGGCTCGACCGTGGCTTCACCGACGGCGACCGTGCCGTCGTCGACGATCGGAACCTCGCCGACGGGTACCGGATGCTGGCGACCACGCTCGGCGTCGCGTTCGACACCTACCTGTTCGCCGAGCCGAGCCGCCCGCAGTTCATCGAACTGAACACCCCGTTCCGCCGCGATCGGCGCTGGGGCGGGGACAACACCGACGCGTGGTACCACCTGTGCCCGGTCGACGAGCGCCGCCGCTACCGTATCAGCGGGAATCGCGGTGACAGCGTGTACTTCTCGGTGACCGCCTACAACGAGCCCGCCCCGGGCAGCTGGTCAGGCCGCGTCGTGCACATCGTCAACGACAGCGACCTGGACAGCGCGGGCCATCTCGACGCCGCCGGCGACTTCTCCTTCGAGATCGGACCGCTGCCGGGCATGGCGGTGCTGGTGACGCGCGACTATCAGGTCGACCCGACGTCCGGGCGGCCGGTGCGCTGGCAGATCAAGGCACTCGACGAGCCGGACCCGATCCGGCATGGTGATCAGGAGACCGCCGCGGCATTGCGGGCGTGTGCGGCCTGGCTGCGCACGATGTTCGCGATCGTGCCCCTCGCCGTCGGCGCCCGCGTCGACGACGCCCATGCCCTCGGGCACGAGGTCACCCACGTGGCCAACGAGTTCGGTGAGCCGTATCAGGTGCCCGACAGCAACTTCGGCTGGTCGGCCCGCGACGCCTGCTACTCCTACGGCAGTTTCGTTCTCGGTGACGACGAGGCACTCGTCGTCACCCACCGCCCTCCGCAGTGCCGGTTCTGGAACATGGTGGTCTGGAACCAGTTCATGGGCGGCCACATCGTGACCGACGCGAGAGTGTCGGTCAACGGGCACACCGCGGTGCCCAACAGCGACGGGTCGGTGACCATCGTGATCGCCAAAAGACCCACAACACACCCGAACTCGGTCTCCACGGTCGACTATCCGCGCGGCAACCTCGCCTTCCGGTGGTTCCACGCCGACCAGGTGCCGGTGCGCCCGGACACCGCACTGGTGGCGTTGGCCGAGGCGCCGACCGAGGTGACCTGATCGCCGGGCTCAGGTCAGAGGCGAGGTCAGTTCGATGTTGATGTCGTCGGGATCCTGAAACGACAGGATCGCGATCCCGGCGTCTTCGAGCACGCTGATGGCACCGTGCTCGATGCCGGCCTCGTCGAGTGCCGCCTGGGCGGCCGTCAGGTCGGATCGGCTGGCGACGGCGAAGCTGACGTGGTCGAGCCCCGTGTGCCGCGGATCGAAGGCGCCGCTGCCACCGGGGCGCAGGCCGAACAGCGTGCCCTGCGGCGTCTGATAGACCGCGCCGCCGAAGAACCGCTCCGGTGATTCCGCGACGCCCGGGTCATCGGCCATCGACGACGCGTCGATGACCAGGGGCCACCCGAACACCGTGTCGTAGAACTTCTTGGACCGTGCGATGTCGGTGACGGTGATACGGACGTGGGCGAAACCCGTGCTGTTGACCAGAGCCATGCCTCCATCGGTACCCGCGAGGACGCGGATTCCCGCGCGACGGGCCCGGTGTTCATCGAATCGTCACCCGCCGCCGCCCAGCAGCGAGAAGAACCGGTGCGACGGATCGTCGGAACCCGGACTGCCCACCGCAGTGCCGCGCGTGATCGGGTGGCTCAGGTCGGTGGCCGACGGGTCGCCGACCCGCGCCCAATCGGTCACGATGCTGCGGGCGGTGAATCTCCACTGGCCGTCCCGCTTTTCGTACCTGTCGAGGTAGCGACCGCCGACCACGACGTCGACGTCGTGATCACCGGCATCCAGGGTGTGTGTCGCCAGCATGTAGATCTCGCCTTCGGCGATGTCACCCTCGACGGCGAAGTTCATCGTGGTGACGTGGTGCTGCATGGACCGCAGGTACGGGCGAGCGGCCATGATCTGCGCGACGAGATGGGCGGCCGAGCCGGCCGAGAATGCGCCGTGCGCATCGGTGGCGTCCGGGTGGTAGAGGTCGCGCAGAGCGGCCGCGTCACCACGGTCGACGGCGCGGCAGTAGCGGTGCACGAGCTTGCCGAGCGCGAACTCGTCGAGCATCTCCTGGACCATCGGATCGGTCATCGTCTCACCGTAAGCGGCTCAGTCCTGGACCGCTTTCGCGATCGCCAGGTAGCGGGTCACCGCGGCGGAGGCATCCGCGCCGGCAGCGCCGGTGGCGAGACGGACCATCCGCACCACGACCCACGCGCGGGCCCGGTCCTCGTCGAGCCCGGCGGCGTCGACGAGCGTCCAGAAGCGGTGTCGCACGCCGTCGCGGACGCGCCCGGCGTAGTCCTCCCAGCGATGCACCAGCATCGGAGCCAGTTCGTCGTGCGGATCGCCGTTGACCGGGCGTGCATCGACGGCCAGCCACGGTTCCCGGTCGGCGGAGCGCACCGAGGAGAAGTGGAGGTCGCCGTGCAGCACCACCTCCGCGGCGTCGGCGCTCAGGTCGCGGGTCAGCGCCAGGGCCTGTTCGGTCAACCGGCGCGGCACCGGGACGCTGAGGTCCAGGTCATCGAGACGGTCCGCCCAGCGACGCAAAGCCTCTGTGGCCGAGGGCAATCGGGGCAGGGCGGGAACGTGCAGGCGGCTGTAGAGTCCCGCGACGATCACGCACGCCTCGGTGTCGGTCAGCGCGTCGAGCGTCGTCGGCCCCACTCGTTCGGTGAGGAGCACCCGCTCGTGCGGATCGGCCCGCAGCAGCCGCACCGCACCGTCGCCGCCCCAGCGGCGCAGCACCAGGTGCTCGGAGTTCGAGGCGCCGATCTTGAGCAGTGCCGGCGTCCCGTCGGCCGTGCGTACCGGCAGGGTCAAAGCGTCACCGCTGCGCTCGGCAGGTCCGTCGGCACGCAGCCGCCACTGCTCGAGCCGGTGCCGCGCCAGTGCGGTCGGATCGGGCTCGGCCGGGGTCAAGGGGTGGCGGGGGTGTGCTTGGCCTGCTGCTCGGCGGCATGGTCCTCGATCGCCTTGCCGATCGCGTGGGCGGCGCGGTCGACGAATTCGCGTCCACTGTCGGTGACCCAGTCGCGCGAGGCGGCCGGTGCGGAGAGCTGTCCGGTGAAGTGCGGGATGACGTACTGGGCGAACAGTTCGTAGCTGCGCAGCTTGGCGGCGGGCGGCGCCCAATCGTGATCGAAGAGCAGGAAGGCGCCGAACCCGCCGTCGCTCGCCTCGACGAGCTCCTCGATCTTGGCGACCGCGTCCTCGGGGGTGCCGATCACCGCGAATCCCGACTCCCGGTTGTTGGCGATGATCTCCTCCACGGTGTCGCCCTGCACAGGGCCGGCGGGCAGGATGTGGCTGAAATAGCGGGAGAATTCGGCGATGCCGTAGGCGACGTCCCGCTCGGCCTGCTCCCGGGTGTCGGCCAGGTGCATCGGGCCGACGAGCCGCCACTTGGACCGGTCGGCGACATGGCCGTGCTCGAGGGCCACCTCCTCCCAGGTCCTCCAGTGCTGGGCCAACAGGTCCATGCCCTGCCGGGCGGTCGCGGCGATCGACAGCATGCCGATGCCGTGCCTGCCCGCGCCGCGCGGACCGGTCGGCGAGAACGACGCCGCGACAGCGACGTCGAAGCACGGGTCGCTGTAGGGCTTCAGCTGAAGACGCGCGTCCTGCAAGGTGAATCCGTCGGTGTGCATCGTGACGGTCTCGCCGCGCAGCAACCGCATGATGGCGTCGAGGCACTGCTCCATGCGGGGGCGCTGCTCGTCGGCCGGGATGCCGAGCATGTGCGCGTCGGAGGTGAGCTGGCCCGGTCCGCACCCCAGCATCACCCGGCCGCGGGTCAGATGGTCCAGCAGCACCATCCGATCGGCGAGCATCAGCGGGTGGTGATAGGGCAGCGAACTGACCCCGGTGCCCAACCTGATGTGCTTGGTCCGCTCCGCAGCGACACCGATGAACACCTCGGGTGAGGCGATGATCTCGAAACCGGCCGAGTGGTGCTCGCCGATCCATGCCTCGTGGAATCCGAGCCGATCCATCGCCACGACGAGGTCGAGATCGCGTTCGATCGCCAGCGTCGGATTCTGTCCGGTCGGGTGAAACGGTGCCATGAAGTTCCCGAAGCGCATCCGCTCATTCTGACCTCCGCGACGGTGCGGGGCCTACAACTCCGCGCAACGGGTACAGATTCCGGCGGACCGGCCCGTCATGGGCCCGAGGGAGGACGTCACATGTCTCACATGTCTTCGGAGACCGGTACGGCGCGGGCCATCGACACCGCAGCGCCGACCAAGCTCGCCCGGTCGATCACCGGGCCGCTGCTGTTCCTGTTCATTCTCGGCGACGTGCTGGGGGCGGGGATCTATGCGCTGATGGGGGTGCTGTCCGACGAAGTCGGCGGCGTGCTCTGGGCACCGTTGGTGATCGCCTTGCTGATGGCCCTGCTGACCGCGGGATCGTATGCCGAACTGGTGACGAAGTATCCGCGCGCGGGCGGGGCGGCGGTCTTCGCCGACCGGGCCTTCGGCAAGCCCCTGCTGTCGTTCCTGGTGGGCTTCTCGATGCTCGCCGCCGGCGTGACCAGCGCCGCCGGCCTGGCGCTGGCGTTCTCCGGGGACTACCTCGCGACGTTCGTCGACGTGCCCGTCGTTCCCGCTGCTCTGGTGTTCCTGGTGCTGGTGGCCTGCCTGAACGCTCGGGGCATCAGCGAGTCGCTGAAGACGAACGTGGTGATGACGGTCATCGAACTGTCCGGTCTGCTGACCGTCATCGCCGTGGTGGCCGTGATGCTCGGCCGCGGCGACGGCGATGTCGGCCGCGTCGTCGAGTTCCCGAACGGGTCGAGCCCGGCGCTGGCCATCCTGGGCGGCGCGATCATCGCCTACTACTCGTTCGTCGGGTTCGAGACGTCGGCCAACGTGGTGGAGGAGATCAAGGATCCGAGCCGGGTGTACCCGCGCGCCTTGTTCGGTGCCCTGATCACCGCCGGTGTGATGTACGCGCTGGTCGGTCTGGCGGCCTCGATCGCGCTGCCCCCCGCGGAGCTGTCGCGGTCGTCGGGTCCGCTACTGGCGGTCGTGGGCGCGTCCGGTGTCGGCATCCCCGACTGGGTCTTCAGCCTGATCGCGTTGATCGCCGTCGCCAACGGCGCCCTGCTGACGATGATCATGTCGAGCCGGTTGACCTACGGGATGGCCGAGCAGGGCCTGCTGCCGGGGGTGCTCACCCGCGTGCTGCCCAACCGCCGCACCCCGTGGGTGGCGATCGTCGCCACCACGGTGGTCGCGATGCTGTTGACCCTCGTCGGAGATCTGTCGACGCTGGCTCAGACCGTGGTGCTGCTGCTGCTATTCGTGTTCCTGTCGACCAACGTCGCGGTGCTGGTGCTGCGCCGCGATCACGTGGAGCACCCGCACTTCCGGGTGTGGACGTTCGTCCCGGTCCTCGGGGTGGCGTCGTGTGTGCTGCTGCTGACCCAGCAGAGCGCGACGGTGTGGCTGTTCGCCGGTGTGCTGTTGGTGGTCGGTGTGGTGCTGTACGTGGTGGCGCGCATCGTGACCCGTCGCACCAGCGGCGACCGCACGCAGGTTTGATGCGCGGCGATTTTAACTAGGTCACAGTCACGCTCGGGCGGGGAAAGTAGCGCAGATGCCCTCGAGCCCGACGGGAGATGACCGATGAGCGCCACCCTCGCCCCGACCGCACTGCGCCGGCGCCTGGAGTCCCGAACCCCACCCACGGTGCTGGACGTGCGGACTCCCGCCGAGTTCGAGACCGGGCACATCGCCGGGGCGCGCAATGTGCCACTCGACGTGCTGCGCGGTCGTCTCGACGACGTTGCCGCCCGTCTCGACGGCGAGGTGGTGTACGTCTGCCGCTCCGGCCAGCGCGCCGCCCAGGCGCACACGTTGCTGGCCGGCGTCGGCGTCACCGACGGTGCGGTGCTGCGCGGCGGACTGTCGGAATGGGAGAGCAGCGGATTCGACGTCGACCGCGGCGCGCAGCGCTGGGAGTTGGAACGGCAGGTCCGCCTGGTTGCCGGCTCGATCGTCCTGACCTCCGTGCTCGGCAGTGTCGCGGTGCCGAAACTCAAGTGGGTGGCCGCCGCCATCGGTGGCGGGCTCACGTTCGCCGCGGTCAGCAACACGTGCGCGATGGCCACCGCCCTGTCGAAACTGCCGTACAACAGGGGTCCCCGCTACGACGAGTCCCGTTTCGTCACCCAGCTCGGGGCCTGACGGGCAACCGTGCCGAACCCCGCCTGTATCGCCGTCCTCGGAGGTGGCTTCAGCGGCGCGATGACCGCGGTCAACGTCGCCCGGATCAGCGACCGCCCGCTGCATGTCGTGGTCGTCGACGATCGCGGGTCGGTGGGCCGCGGCGTGGCCTACAGCGTCCGCCGCCCCGAATACCTGCTCAACGTCGCGGCACGGAACATGTCCGCCTTCCCCGACGAGCCCGACCACTTCCTGCACTGGCTGCGCACCCGGGCCGAATTCGAACCCCTCCCCGAGGCCGAGCTGCGCGAGCAGTTCGTGCCACGCCAGGTGTACGGTGACTACCTACGCTCGATCGTGGGCAATCATCTTGCCGGTGACGGTCACCGACCCTGTGTCACAACCGAACTCATCACGGGCGAAGCTGTCGACATCGAACCCGGGGATGGCCACTGCCTGGTCCGGATGGCCGACGGGTCGGCGATCGCCGCCGAGAAGATCGTGCTCGCCACGGGCAACGAACCACCCGCACCTCTTCCCGGTGCGAGTGCCCTCGGTGACCACCCGGCCTGGGTCGCCAACCCGTGGCAGCAGTGGGAGCACCGGGTGCCCGCGACCGGCAGCATCGCCATCCTCGGGACGGGGCTGTCGGCCGTCGACGCCATCATCACGCTGTGCGATCTGGGATGGCAGGGTCCTATCCACGCCATCTCGCGCCACGGCTGGCTGCCGCACGCCCACTTCCGCGGCATCGAGTATCCCGAATTCCCGCCTGCCGGAGTCGATCTCGTCACGCTCGGACTCAACGACCTCCGGCGTCTGGTGTCGCAGCACTGCGCGGAGCTGGTTGCCCGCGACGCCGATCCGGCCATCATCGTCGACAAGCTCCGGCCGTACACGCAGCGCATCTGGGGGAACTTCAGCTGCGAGGAGCGCCGCGAGTTCGCGCGTTGCGACGCCGCTCGCTGGAATGTGCTGCGCCACCGCATCGCTCCCGAGATCCACGACCAGGTCATGCACGCCCGCCGCACCGGTGCGTTGCAGATCCATGCCGGCTCCATCGAGGAGCTCCAGGCGGTCGACGGCGCGATCCGGATCGGCATCGAGGCGCGCGAACCCGTGGTGGCCGATCTGGTGATCAATGCCACCGGACCGTCGACGCGGTTCTCGGCAACGCGAAACGTCTTGCTCCGCAATCTGCTGGCGAGCGGGTTGGTCTCACCGGACGACACGGACATGGGGATCCGCATCGACCGCGATCACACCGTGGTGAACGCTCAGGGCGACCGGTCGGCGTCGCTGCTGGCCCTCGGTCCGACGCTGCGCGGCACGTACTGGGAGACCGTCGCCGTGCCGGAATTGCGGGTGCAGGCGCGACGGGTGGCCGAGACCCTGCTCGGTGCGGTGCCGGTCGATGTCGAGGAGGAGGGTCAGCTCCGGCTGGAATACATGCTCTAGGACCGGTCAGCCCGTCAGTCCGAGATCGACGGCGGTGGTGAACGAGTCGTCGACGAGCACGACGTCCTGGCCCGCCGCGTCGAGCAGCGACGCCGCCACCGATGCGCGATATCCGCTGGCGCAGTGCACCCACAACTGTTGCGGTCCCAGGCTGTCGAGGCGGTCGAGCAGATCGTGCAGCGGAACGTTCACCGCACCGTTGACGTGAGCTGCGCGGAACTCGTCGCTACGCCGGACATCGACGACACGGACGTCCCCGCGATCGGTGAGCGCGGCCAGTGCCGGGAAATCGACGACGGGGTAGGAGGTGACCGTGTCCGACGTGCGCCACTGCTCGACGTCCGCCGTCGCTGCGCCGGCGAGGTGGTCGATACCGATACGGACGAGTTCCCTTCTGGCCTGGAGGATCTGCCCGGCGTCGGCCCCGACGAGGGTGAGCGGCGCACCCCACCGGTGCAGCCAGCCGAGGTAGGTGAGAAACGAGTCGGACAGTTCGAAGCCCACGCTTCCCCGCAGGTGTCCGGCGGCGAAGGCGGCACGCTGTCTCAGGTCGATCACCCATTCGCCCGCGTCGATGCGGGCGCGCAGGTCCTCGAGATCCACCGGGCGCGGGGCGGACAGATCGGCGGCCGGCGCCCCCGCTCGGTTGAGCGCGCCCATGTGGGCGTAGTACGCCGGGTGATCGGACAGATTCGCCAACAGCTCGTCGACGAACTGCCGCTCGCCGCGGGTCAGCGCCGGATTCGTGGCCCGCTGTTCGCCGATGGTGGACGCGTCGCGGTCGGTACCGCCCGCGGCGCAGAA
The DNA here is from genome assembly GCF_001044235.1 of Mycolicibacterium chlorophenolicum. Lineage (GTDB taxonomy): Bacteria > Actinomycetota > Actinomycetes > Mycobacteriales > Mycobacteriaceae > Mycobacterium > Mycobacterium chlorophenolicum. Next base: position 1,090,040 of record NZ_JYNL01000064.1, read on the forward strand.
GCTCCCGAAACCGTGCGTGGGATACACACTTGTCGCACTGGGCAATTCGTGTGCCAAGCGGCGCACCGAGCGGTACTGGGCGACGGCCAGCGATTCGGTGTGCTCCGGACCGAGGAGGTCGGTGCGTCCGGTGCTGTCGAACAACAGGGACCCGCCCGAGAACACCGCGATGGTCGCCCCGGTCGCATCCGTCAGCACATAGCTGGTGTGGTGAGCGGTGTGTCCCGGAGTGTGCACGGCGCGCAACGTGAACGGGCCCGCGCTCACGACATCGCCGTCGGCGACCCGGGTGGCCTCGAATCCCAGCTCGTCTCCCGCGGGCACGACGTACTCGGCGCCGGTCGCGCGGGCCAGTGCGAGCCCGCCGGAGACGTAGTCGTTGTGTACGTGGGTTTCCAGGACCCGGATGATCCGCGCGCCCGCGGCGGATGTGCGGTCGAGGATGCGATCGACGTCCCGCTGGGGGTCGATGACCGCGGCGATCACGTCGCCGTCGGTCGCACCGATGACGACGTAGCTGCGGTCGCCCAGCGACGGTGTCTCGACAACGAGCACCTCGACGTCGTCGGATTCCGGCTTCGGCGCAGTCGTCACGCGCCGAGTCAACCGCAGCGGTCGTTCGGGTGCCCCGATTGCGCTCGCGCAGATTGTTATCCGAAGGCCCTCACTTCTTGGTCGCCGTCACCAGCAGATACTCGGCGGGATACGCCGTGCGGCCCGATTCCGTTGCGGTGTCGGCCTGTTCGAGCAGCGCGAGGAAGTCCGCGTCGAGGGCGGCCAACCGCTCGGGATCGCCGCCGTTGAACTGGTACGTCGCGATGGTGGGGCCGTAGTTGGCTTTCCAGTACTCGCGGAACTCCAGCGGCGTGGCGCAGCGATCCATCACCACCGTCTCCCGGCGCAGCGTCAGGTCGGTGACGGCGTCGCCGAGCAGGTCACGGACATGGTCTTCGTCGCCCCACAGCGGCGGCGGGCTCGATCCGGGCGGCGGCGGGGGAGCGTAAGGCTTCATGGTCGCGAACAAGCGGCCGATGAACCCGTCCGGCGTCCAGTTGATCATCCCGATCGTGCCTCCGGGCCGGACCACCCGCACGATCTCCTCGGCTGTCACGCGATGGTGTGGCGCGAACATCGCGCCGACGCAGGACATCACGACGTCGAACTCGTCGTCCGCGAAGGGCAGCGCCTCGACGTCGGCCTCCACCCAGTCGAGCCCGACCCCACGCTGCGCGGCGAGCGCACGGCCGGCGTCGAACAACTCCGGCGTCAGATCGCTGGCGGTCACCGTCGCGCCCGACAGCGCAGCCGGGATCGCGGCGTTACCGGTGCCGGCCGCGACATCGAGCACACGCTGCCCGGCACGCACACCGCACGCCTGCACCAGCCGCGCGCCCAGGCCGGGGATCAGCTCCGCCGCGACGGCGGGATAGTCGCCCGAGGCCCACAGCGCCCGGTGCTTGGCTTTCAGTGCTCGTGCCGCGTCCTGGTCGGCCGGCGACACCGCTGTCGCATCACCCATCGGTCCATTCCTCCCTCAGCGGCCGGGCGCGGGTGCCCGGCTGCTTCGATGGTCGGCCGTGGGTGCGACGCCGTCATCGGTAGTCACTACCCATGTCGGGCGCAACGGCTACGTGAGGATCCCGGTCTCGCGCGCGCGGCGCACCGCGTCGCGCCGTCTGGTCACGTCCAGCTTGGTCAGGATCGCCGAGACGTGGTGGTCGACGGTCTTGACCGACAGGAACAGCCGATCGGCCAGTTCGGCATTGGTCAGCCCGTCGGCGAGCAGACGCAGCACGTCGACCTGGCGATTGGTCAGGCCCGCCGGATTGCCCAGGGTGGTCGCACGCCGCGGGCCGGGGATCGCGACGGCCCCTGCCGCACGCAGATCCGAGCGCACTTTCGCGGCCACCGCGTCCGCGCCGAGCCGGTCGAAGACGTCGAGGGCGCGGCGCGTCGAGGCGGCGACACCGGCGTCCAGCAGGGCGAGCGCCGCGTCGTACGGCGTCGACACGTGATCGAAGGCGTCGGCCGCCGCGTCGCATCGCCCGTCGAGCAACAGCGCATAGGGTTCGGCGACCCCGGCGACGCTCGGGGGGTGCGCGCCGAGGCGCCGCGACCACGCCGCCAGTTCACCGCGCGCCCACTCCAGGCCGCTGACCGGAGCGCTCGCCAGCAGCGTGGCGCAACGGTCGAGACGGGCGTCGGGCGCGCCGGTCAGCCAGGTCCGCTCGGCGAGTGCGCACGCCGCGGGCAACATCCGGATCATCTCGCCGAACCGGCACGCCAGCTCCCAGGCTTCCTCGATGTCGCCGGTGTCGGTACCCGTCCGGCGCAACGTCACGATGCCGCGGATCAGCAGCGGCCACACCCGCGCCAGCGGGGCGCTGGGACTGGTCAGCACCACCTCCGCGTCGCTCAGCGCAGTGTCCCAGTCGCCGACCAGCAGACCCCACCGGCTGCGGGATCCGAGCTGCACCATGCGGCAGATCGGCAGGTCGTGTTCGACCATCAGCGGGATGCTCTCGCCGAGCAGGTCCCCGGCCGGCCCGAGCCGCCGCTGCTCGACGTCGAAGTAGGTGAGGTTGGTGTAGCCGCTCGAGTACGTCTCGTCGATGTGCCGGGGCGCCGACGCCAGCAGCGACAGGAGCCGCTGCCGGGCGTCGCCGTCGCCGTCGAGAATCGCGCAGTAGTGCCCGATCAGCTCGACCCGCACCGACAGATTCGCATCGCCCGTGGCGGTCACGATGACCCGGGCGCGTCCGAGGATGCGCCGCGCGTCGTCGAGGTGGCTGGCCTGCACCGCCAGATAGGCCTGCATCGCGAGTGCATGTCCGAGTTGCGCAGTCTCGGGCGAATCGCCTTCAGAGGCAACGGCTTCCACCGCGGTCACGGCGTCGGCGGCATGGCTGTCGGCCGCCGCCCGATTGCCGCTGTACCACTCGTAGACCGCCAGCGCGTGGTGGTTCGCGCTCACCCCGACCGGCGATCCCATCGCGCGGCGCAGCAGCATCGCCCGCCGGCATGCGTTGATGGCATCTGCCAGCCGGTCGGTCAGGTAGTACTCCGCGGCGAGCAGTTCGAGCAACTCGGCTTCGGTCGCGTCGTCGTGCAGCCCGCCGTGGCGGAGCGCGATCTGGAAGAACTCGCATGCCTGGGTGTGGGCGCCGGCGCGGGCGGCGGCCCTGCCCGCCTCGGCGGCCGCCGCGGCGACCAGCGACGTGTCACCGGCGCCGAGGGCGTGATGGGTCAGCACCGCGGGATCTCGGCCGGCCGCATCGTCGAGGACGTCGATGAACTTGCGGTGCAGGCCGGGTTCGGCGCCCGGGGGGATCACGCTGGCGATCGCGCGCCGGCACAGGTCGTGACGGAACGCCACACCGCGGGCGTCGCGGCGGATCAGCTTCGCCTGATCCAGGGCGCGCAGCGCCGGCAGCGTGACGCCCAGGCCGACCAGCAGCCGGTCGCCGATCGCACCGGGTGCGCAGGTGAGAAGGTGCAGCAGGTCCCAGGCGGTGGCGTCCAGATCGGCGGTGCGGGCCAGGATCGCGTCGCGCACCGTGGTCGGGAGATCGGCGCCGTCCGAGCAGTCGTGGTCGAGCATCTCGCACACGAAGAACGCGTTGCCGCCGGTGATCCGGTGCAGCCAGGCCGGGTCGACGTCACGGTCACCCACCAGGGTGGCGATGGTGTCGACGGTCAGCGGCGGCACGGTGAGGGAGTGCGCGTGCGGGGAGCGTGCGACGTCACCGAGCAGGCCGCGCAGCGGGTGGGTGACGCCGAGCTCGTCGTCGCGCAGGATCCCGATCGTCAGCAGCGAGGACTGGGCCGCGCGGCGCAGCAGGAACCGGCACAGGTCGAGGGTGCCCTGATCGGCCCACTGCAGGTCGTCGAGCACGAGCACCGACGGCGGGCTGCGCAGTTCGTCGAACACCGACACGAAGATGTCGTAGGGCTGGGTGCTCTCGACGAGCTGCGCAAGGGTGGTCGCCGAGAAGCCGTGGGCGAGATCGCGCAGCGGTCCCAGCGGCCGCGGGGTGGACAGCGGGTCGCATGCGCCCCACAGCACCCGGGTGTCGTCGGCGAGCCCGCGTACGAACTCCTCGACGAAGGTGGTCTTGCCGGCGCCGGATTCGCCACACACCATGACCGCGCCGCCGCGGCCGGCCCGTGCCCCGGCCGCCATGGCGGCGAGCTGGTCCAGTTCGCGCTCGCGTCCGGTGAGCGTCACGGGTCGATCGTATCGACTTCGCGGGCGCGTCACCAGGGAAAACAGCGCCCGTCGCGCGTAGATGGGGAGTTCTTACCGATGACGCTCGACGGCACAGCGGCGAGGGTCGATGGCGTCCGGACCTGCCGGGCATCAGTGCTCATCACCAGGAGAAGCCATGCCGAGATTCCTCATCGAGCGACAGATCCCCGGCGCGTCGGAGCTGACCGAGGCGCAGCTTGCGGAGATCGCCTGCACGTCCAACGCCGCGGCGGATTCGCTGGGGGTGCCGTACCGCTGGGTCACCAGCTACGTCGCCGGCGACAAGATCTACTGCATTCACGAGGCCGACGACGAGGAGGCCATCCGCGAGCACGCGCGGCGCGGCGGCTTCCCGGCCGATCTCGTCGTGCCGGTCGCCAACGAGTTCGGACCGCACAGCGCCGACACCGCAGCGAGCCGATCGGGCAGCACCGCCACCGCGTGACGGGGCCGGGATCCGGTGTGCCGTCCGGCCGTAACCTCTGAACACGTTTGCGTGCGGCCGTGGGGTGGAATAATGCCCCAATGCCGGATCCCGCCCCTGCGCCCGCCTCCGAGGAGGCTCCGCCGCACGCGGTCGGCGACCTGCGCGCGGGCGGATTCCGCTTCTGGTTCGTCGGCCAGCGCTGGGAGTGGTCCGACGAGCTCGCCCGCATGCACGGCTACGAGCCCGGCACCGTGGTCCCGACCACCGAGCTGCTGCTGTCCCACAAGCATCCCGAGGACCGGCGCCACGTCCAGGAACTGCTCGACCATGCGCTGCACGCGGGCGGCTCGTTCTCCAGCAGGCATCGATTCGTCGACACCCACGGCGCCGAGCACAACGTCATCGTCCTCGCCGACCGGATGTACGACCGTGACGGCGCGGTCATCGGCACGGAAGGCTTTTACGTCGACCTGACCGAGACCCTCGACAAGGCCCGCCGCGCGGCACTCGACGAGTCGCTTCCCGATCTGTTCGAGGCCCGGGCCGCGATCGAACAGGCCAAGGGCGCACTGATGCTGGTGTACGGCGTCGATGCCGACCAGGCTTTCAAACTGCTGCTCTGGCGTTCGCAGCAGACCAACACCAAACTCCGGGCGCTGGCCGCCCAACTCGTCGCCGAACTGGGCAGCATCGAGGTCAGCGGCCAATCCTTGCGCCGTCAGTTCGACCATGTGATGCTCACGGTTCACGAGCGCGTCGGCCCCCGCACCGAGCGCCCATGAGGTCGGTGTTGGCAGTGATCCGGCGTATGGCGTATACGAGGGTGCGTGGGGCAACTGGACGTTGTGCAGGAAGTTGACGGTGGCGCGGTGGTGGTGTGCGTCCGCGGAGACGTCGATTCGAACACGGTCGACCGGCTCGTCAGCGCGCTCGACGACGGTCTGCGGGCGAGCGCGTCCGCGCCCGCGCGGGCCCTGGTCATCGAGCTGGCCAACGTGACGTACTTCGGCAGCGCCGGTCTGAACGCCGTACTCGGTTGCTACGAAAGCGGACTCGCCGACGGCATTGCCGTGCGGGTGGTGGCCACCAACCCCGAGGTGGTCCGGCCCATCGAGGTCACCAAGCTGGACACGGTACTGCGTCCGTACCCGTCCGTCGCGGATGCGCTCGCAGCGGACGCCGGTCCGCCGTGACAGAACCCGAGCACATCGAGATCTTCGCATCCGGTGGCGAGGTCGGCCGCGACCTCGCCCGGGTCGACTGGGCCGCCACCCCGCTCGGGCCGCCCGACGGCTGGGCGCAGAGTCTGCAGACCGCCGTGAGCATCCTGCTGTCGTCCCGGTTCTCGATGTGGATGGCCTGGGGACCGGAGCTGACGTTCTTCTGTAACGACTCCTACCGGCGAGACACGTTGGGGCGCAAGTACCCCTGGGCGCTGGGCCGGCCGATGCGCGAGGTGTGGGCGGAGATCTGGGCCGACATCCATCCGCGCATCGACCATGTGATGACGACCGGGGACGCCACCTGGGACGTCGCGCTTCTGCTGTTCCTCGAGCGTTCCGGATACCCCGAGGAGTCCTACCACACGTTCTCCTACAGCCCGTTGCGGGACGACGACGGCGCCGTGGTCGGCATACTGTGCGTCGTCAGCGAGGACACCGTGCAGGTGATCGGTGAGCGGCGGATGGCGACGCTGCGGGACCTGGGTTCGGATCCGACCGTCGCCCGCACCGAGACCGAGATCCTGGCCTTCGCCGATCGGCAACTGGGTAAGAACCTGCGTGACCTGCCGTTCACGTTGACCTACCTGTTCGACAGTGACGGAAGCGCACGGTTGGCCGGCATGAGCGGTGTCGGCGTGGACCATCCGGCCGCGCCCGCGGTGATCACCGCCGGCGGCGGCGTCTGGCCGGCCGCAGAGGCGGCCGCGGGGGAGACGGTGGTCGTCGACCTCGGCTCGTTCCCGCCGATGCCGACGGGTGAGTGGCGCGACCCGCCGGCGCAGGCGCTCGTGACACCGCTGCTGCCACAAGCGGGTGCGCCCCTGGGATTCCTGGTCGCCGGACTGAACCGCTACCGCCCGCTCGACGACGGGTACCGCGGCTTCCTCACGCTGGTGGCCGGCCACATCGCCGCGGGTGTCAGCCTGGCACGCAGCTACCGGGCCCAGCAGCGACGGGCCGAGGAACTCGCCGAACTCGACCGCGCGAAGACCACGTTCTTCTCCAACATCAGCCACGAGTTCCGCACCCCTCTCACGCTGATCCTGGACCCCGTCGCCGAGATGCGCCGGCGCGATGACGTCGACGCCGCGACGCGGGCAGAGCTGGATGTGGTGTGGCGCAACGGTTTACGGCTCACGAAACTGGTCAACACGCTGCTCGACTTCTCCCGCATCGAAGCCGGTCGCACCCAGGCCGCCTACGCGCCGGTCGACATCGGTTCTCTGACCGCCGAACTCGCCAGCGTGTTCCGGTCCGCCGTCGAGCGGGCGGGGCTGACCTACGAGGTGGACTGCCGGCCACAGGACGAGCCGGTCTACGTCGACACCGACATGTGGGAGAAGGTGATCTTCAACCTGCTGTCCAACGCGGTGAAGTTCACCTTCGAGGGCACCATCTCCGTGCACGTCCGCCGCGACGGCGACGAGGCCGTGATCGTGGTGTCCGACACCGGGATCGGCGTGGCCCCCGACGAGATCCCGCGGCTGTTCGAGCGTTTCCACCGTATCGAGAACGTGCAGGCCCGGTCCCACGAGGGCAGCGGCATCGGCCTGGCGCTGGTGAAGGAACTGATCGACCTGCACGGCGGTCGGATCGACGTCGACAGCGAGCACGGGTCCGGCACCACCTTCACGATCCGGCTGCCGTTCGGCACCGCCCATCTGCCTCCCGATGCGATCGCCTCGACGGTGAGCCGCCGCATCGGCGCCGGCGCGAACGCCTACATCGAGGAGGCGCTGCGCTGGACTCCGAGTGACGACGGCGAAAAGCCGGATGCCGCAATGCCATCGGAGTCTCCTCCGGTGCCGGCGATGAGTTCCGCGGCGCCGATCCGGGTGTTGGTGGCCGACGACAACTCCGACATGCGGGATTACCTGACCAGGCTGCTGCGCTCTGACGGCTATCAGGTCGACGCGGTCACCGACGGCCGGCAAGCTCTCGACGCCATCCGCGCCGACCCGCCGGAGATGGTGATCAGCGACGTGATGATGCCCGGTCTCGACGGTCTGGCGCTGGTGTCGGCGCTGCGCGCCGACCGCCGGACCGCCGCTGTTCCGGTGCTGCTGCTGTCGGCCCGCGCCGGTCAGGAGGCGTCGATCAGCGGCCTGCAGGCCGGCGCCGACGACTACCTGGTGAAACCATTCGCCGCGGCCGAGTTGCTCGCCCGGGTCCGCGCGAACGTCGAATTGGCCCGGCTGCGTGACCATCACGCCCGCTGGCGCACGGCACTGGTGGATTCGCTGCAGGAAGCATTCTTCGTGTGCGACGACAGCGGCGCCGTCGTCGAGATCAACGGGGCGTTCACCGACATCCTCGGTTTCGACGCGTCCGGTCTGCCGTACGAACCGATGTACCCGTGGTGGCCGGCGGCCGACACGGACGCCGACGCGCACCGCGAGGTGACCGAGGCGTTCGGCAGCCTGATGGATCAACCGCACGGCACGATCAGCGAGGTTCCGGTCACGCACCGCGACGGGCACCGGCTGTGGGTCACCGCGACGTTCACCCACGCCGAAGATCCCGGCACCGGCCGCGAGGTCGTGGTCGGCACGATGCGCGACGTCACGGCCGAGCACTATGTGGTGCAGCGCGAGACGGCGCTGTCGTCGCTGAGTGATGCTCTGGCACAGGCGGATACACTCGACGACGCCGTGCTGGCCGCCGCCGAGCAGTTGCGGGCGGTGTGGCACGCCCGTCGGGTGCTGGCGGTCACCATGCCGGCCGACGATTCGGGTGCGGGAGGCCGGACCGCGTCCCCCGACGTCGTGTGCGTGGGGGAGGCCGTCGCGGGTTGGGACGACCTGTCACCCCGTTCCCGCCGGGCGATCACCGCACTGCGCGACGACGATCTGCTCGACCCGGCGACCTCGGAACCGGGGGCGGCCGGGGTGGCCCTGCGGCACCCCCGCGGTGTGCTGGTGATGTACATCGAGTTGTTCGAGCAGCGCCGCTTCACCTCCGAGGACCACACACTGCTCACGGTGCTCGCGGGCAGGCTCGGGCAGGGTCTGCAGCGGGTGCACCAGATCGACCAGCAGCGGGAGACCGCGCTCGCGCTGCAACACGCGATCCTGGGTCCGGCGCTGTCGACCGGATTCGCGGTGCGCTACCAACCCGCCACCCGCCCGCTGCAGGTCGGTGGCGACTGGTACGACGTGGTGGACCTCGACGACGGCCGGATCGGGTTGATCGTGGGGGACTGCGTCGGGCACGGCCTCGCCGCCGCGACGGTGATGGGACAGCTGCGCAGCGCGTGCCGGGCGCTGCTGCTCGAGCACCCCAGTCCGGCCGCGGCGCTGTCGGCGCTCGACCGATTCGCGGCGCGGCTGCCCGGTGCCCGCTGCACCACGGTCTTCTGCGCGATGCTCACGCCGGGCACCGGGGAGCTGGTCTATTCCTGCGCGGGGCATCCGCCTCCCATTCTGGTGCTCGCCGACCACACCACCCACCTCCTCGACGATGCGCGCTCGACGCCGCTGGCGGTGAAGTTCGCCGACAGCCGACCCGAAACCAGCGTCACGATGCCTCCCCGCGCGACGCTGTTGCTCTACACCGACGGCCTGGTGGAGCGGCGCCGCGAGTCGATCGACGACGGCATTGCCCGGGCCACCGGCGTCGTCGGTGAGAACCGGGCGACCGAGCTCGACGAATTGGCCGACGTGATCATGTCGCGGCTGACACCGGTCAACGGCTACGACGACGACGTCGCCCTGCTGCTCTACCGCCAGCCCGCGCCGCTCGAACTCGAATTCCCCGCGGACGTGGCCGAACTGGCGCCCAGTCGGACCGCGCTGCGCACCTGGCTCGGCAGCGCAGGCGTCGACGCCGAGCAGACCCTGGACGTGTTGATCGCCGCCGGCGAGGCACTCGCCAACGCGATCGAACACGGCCACCGCGACCTCCCGGGCGGCACGGTGCGGTTGCAGGCCACCGCGTTCGCCGACGATCTGCACGTGACCGTCATCGACACCGGGACGTGGAAGGCGCCGGCCGACGCGCCTGCCCTGCACCGTGGACGGGGTCTCGGGCTGATGCGGGCGTTGATGCAGGATGTCACCATCGACTCCCAGGCGACCGGCACCAGGGTGCACATGCAGACGAGGATTGGGTGATGGCGACTCCGCTGCGGCTGCGCACCGATCGTCGAGAGGACGGCACCGTGGTGTTGACGGCCGTCGGCGAGCTCGACCTGAGCAACATCGCCGAATTCTCCGAGGCGATCGGCGAGGCGGTCGGCGACCGTGTCGACGGCGCCACACTCCGGCTCGATTTCAGCAGCGTCGACTACCTCGACAGCGCAGCGATCAACGTGTTGTTCGAGCATGCCGACACGATCGACGTGATCGCCAACCCGATCCTGATGCCGGTGCTGACGGTCAGCGGCCTCACCAACGTGGTGACGGTGAAACCCGCGGGCTCCGATTAGTCGCCGCGACGGGCCCGGGCCCGCCGCTTGCCCTCGTGCATCGCCGCCACCCGGGCGACCGGGATGGTCCGGCCGTGGGCGATCAACTCTTCGGGCAGTCGCTGGGGAGCCGGCATCGCCTCGGCCCACGGGTCGCGCCCCTCGAGCAGGGCGACCGCCGTCCTGACCGTGAAGTCGGCCGGCGTCACCCGGTCCAGGTCCGACCAGGCGACCGGGAACGACACCGGCGTGTCCGGTCGCAACCGCGGACTGTACGCGGCCGCCACGGTGGCTCCGCCGGCGCGCGTGGCGTCGACGAAGACCTTGCCCGCGCGGTCGGCCACGATGAACGCGGTCGTCGCGATCGACGGGTCGAGCGCTTCGGCACGGGCGGCAAGTGCGCGCGTCGCCGCGGCGACGTCGTCGACCGGGGCGCTGTCATCGATCGGCACGAAGATGTGCACGCCGCGCGACCCGCTGGTCTTCACCGCACCCGCCAAGCCCGCGTCGCGCAACGCCTGCCGTACCAGACCGGCCACGGCGACCACCGCGGCGAAGTCCTCGCCGGTGGGCGGATCGAGATCCAGGATCAGGTGCGTCGGCCGGTAGATGTCCTCGGCCAGACCCAGCGCCGGGTGATATTCGACGGCGCGCTGGTTGGCCAGCCACAGCAGCGTGCGCCGGTCGTCGCAGACGGCGTAGCGGATCTCCCGGTGCGACGACTCCGCCCAGATCGCCACGGTGCGCACCCAGTCGGGCGTGTACGTCGGCACGTTCTTCTGCATGAAGGGCGCCCGGCCGCGCAATACGCGCAGCACCGTCAACGGCCGGCCGGCGAGCACCGGCAGGATGCGATCGGCGACCGCGTCGAGATAGTCGACGAGGTCGCGTTTGGTGGCAGCGGCGTCGCTCGCCAGCGGTTGGTCGAGGTTGGTCAGCTCGACCCCGGCGCGCTCCTCCCCGGCCATCCGTTCAGCCTACGGACCGGCTAACCGGCCACCCCGTCGGCAGACCGGACATCTGAGAAAACCCTGACATCCGGCAACGTCGTCCGCCCCGATTGACAGCAGATGCTTTGATTGGCTAGTTGTGTATCACTCGACGCGCGGAGCAGTACGCGAGCGGCTCCTGGAACGGGCCGTGTCCGGCCTGATGGGGGCACTTTATGACGGGAAATGAGCGCAGGGGAGTGGCGCGGATCGTCCGCGTGCTCGCTGTGCCCATCCTGCTCGGCTGGCTGTTGCTGACCATCGCCACCAACGTGTTCGTCCCGTCGCTGGAGAAGGTCGGGGAGGACCGCACCGTCGGCCTCGCCGCCAAAGACGGTCCGGCCTACGTCTCGATGAAGCAGATCGGGGCCGACTTCGAGGAGTTCGACTCCGACAGCACCGCGATGATCGTCCTCGAGGGGGATCAGCCACTCGGCGACGCGGCCCACCGCTTCTACGACACGCTGGTCGACAAGCTCGAAGCCGACACCACCCACGTCCAGCACGTCGCGGATTTCTGGGGCGACCCGCTCACCGCGTCCGGCGCCCAGAGTGCCGACGGCAAAGCCGCCTACGTCCAGATCTATCTGCACGGCAACCAGGGCGAGCCGCTGGCCAACGAATCGGTCGCGGCGGTGCGCGAGATCATCGACACCACACCACCGCCGCCCGGGATGACGACGTACGTCACCGGCCCGGCGCCCCTGATCGCCGACCAGCACCACGCCGGCGACAAGAGCATCTTCCGCGTCACGCTCATCACCATCGGCGTCATCGCGATCATGCTGCTGCTGGTCTACCGGTCGATCGTGACCATGGTGCTGATCCTGTTCATGGTGTTCATCGAACTCGGCGCCGCCCGCGGAATCGTGGCGTTCCTCGCGACGAACAACATCATCGGCCTGTCCACGTTCGCAGTGAACCTGCTCGTCCTCATGGTGATCGCCGCCGGAACCGACTACGCGATCTTCGCGATCGGGCGCTATCAGGAAGCCCTCGGCGCCGGCGAAGACCGGGTGTCGGCGTACTACACGATGTTCCACGGCACCGCGCACGTGATCCTGGGATCCGGGCTGACGATCGCCGGCGCCATGCTGTGCCTGAGCTTCACCCGGCTGCCGTACTTCAATTCGCTGGGCGTGCCCTGCGCGGTGGGCACCCTGGTGGCCGTGCTGGCGGCGATGACGCTGGGACCCGCGATGGTGGTGGTTGCCGGCCGGTTCGGCGCCTTCAAGCCCAAGCGGGCGATCAGTTCGCGCGGCTGGCGGCGGATCGGGACCATGGTGGTGCGCTGGCCGGGGCCGGTGCTCGCCGCGACGCTGGCGCTGGCGCTGGTCGGCCTGGTGACGCTGCCGGGGTACAAGACGAACTACGACGCGAAGAACTACCTGCCCTCGGACATCCCCGCCAACATCGGCTACGCCGCGGCCGACCGCCACTTCGGCAGCGCGCGGATGAACCCCGACCTGCTGATGGTGCAGAGCGACCACGACCTGCGCAATCCGGCGGACTTCCTCGTCATCGACAAGATCGCCAAAGCCATCTTCAAGGTGCCCGGCGTGGCCCGGGTCCAGACCATCACCCGTCCCGATGGGAAGCCGATCAAGCACAGCACGATCCCGTTCCAGATGAGCATGCAGGGCACGCTCACGAAGCTGAACCAGAAGTACCAGCAGGACCGGATGGCCGACATGCTCGTGCAGGCCGACGAGATGCAGAAGACCATCGACACGATGCAGAAGATGTACAGCATCACCCAGCAGATGCGCGACACCACGCATCAGATGGTGATCAAGACGAAGGAAACCGCCGTCGACGTCGCGCAACTGCGCGACAACATCGCCGACTTCGACGACTTCATCCGGCCGCTCCGGAGCTACTTCTACTGGGAGCCGCACTGCTACGACATCCCGGCCTGCTGGGCGATCCGCTCGGTGTTCGACACCCTCGACGGCATCAACACGATGTCCGACGACATCGCGAACCTGGTGCCCGAGCTGGAACGCCTCGACACGCTGATGCCCCAGCTGGTCGAGTTGCTGCCCAGTCAGATCGAGACCATGCGGTCGATGAAGTCGATGATGCTGACGATGTACCAGTCGCAGAAGAGCATGCAGGACCAGATGGCGGCGCAGCAGGAGAACTCGTCGGCGATGGGCGACGCGTTCGACGACTCCCGCAACGACGACTCGTTCTACCTGCCGCCGGAAGTGTTCACCAACAAGGACTTCAAGCGCGGCATCGACCAGTTCATCTCGCCGGACGGCAAGTCCGTGCGTTTCATCATCAGCCACGAGGGTGACCCGGCGACGATCGACGGCCTCAACCGGGTGGACCCGATCAAGACGGCGGCCAAGGAGGCGATCAAGGGCACCCCGCTCGAAGGGGCCAAGGTCTATCTCGCGGGTACTGCGGCGACGTACAAGGACATGAAGGACGGCTCACACTACGACCTGCTGATCGCCGGAATCGCTGCTGTCACCTTGATTTTCGTCATCATGCTGATCATCACCCGCAGCGCGGTGGCCGCCGCGGTGATCGTCGGAACCGTGCTGCTGTCCCTCGGTGCGTCGTTCGGCCTGTCGATTCTGCTGTGGCAGCACCTGATCGGACTGGAGCTGCACTGGATGGTGCTGCCGATGTCGGTGATCCTGCTGCTGGCGGTCGGATCGGACTACAACCTGCTCCTGGTGTCCCGCTTCAAGGAGGAGAAAGCGGGCGGGCTGAAGACCGGGATCATTCGCGCCATGGCGGGCACCGGCTCGGTGGTCACGTCGGCCGGACTGGTCTTCGCGTTCACGATGGCGTCGTTCGCGTTCAGCGACCTCGCGGTGATGGCCCAGGTGGGCACCACCATCGCGCTCGGACTGCTGTTCGACACGCTGATCGTGCGCTCGTTCATGACGCCGGCGATCGCCGCGATGCTGGGCCGCTGGTTCTGGTGGCCGCAGCGGGTGCAGAGCCTGGCCTCGCGGCGCAGACTCGCCGCACTCAGCCGCTAGCGAGCGTCCCGATCGGGGTCGAGTCGAGCTCGGCCAGCAGTTCGGCGGCGTTCTCGAACACCGCCGCCGCGCCAGCCTCCGACAGCTCGCCGCGCGACACCCCGCCGCTGAGCACGCCGATCGAGGTGACCTCCGCCCGGCGCGCTGCTTCGCAGTCCCACACCGCGTCGCCGACGAACACCGCGGCGTCTTTGGTCACCCCGGCCCGCTCGAGGGCGACGTCGACGATGTCGGGCTGAGGTTTGGCCGTGTCGACGTCCTGCGAAGACGTGACTTCCGACACCACGTCGTCGCAGTCGAGAACATCACGCAGCAGCGACAATTCGTCCTCCGGCGCCGACGTCGCGAGCACCACCTGCAACCCGAGATCGGCGACCCGCCGCAACAGCTCGCGGGCGCCCGGCAGGGGAGTGAGGAGGTGTGCACTCTCCCGATAGAACGTGGTGTGCCGCTCCTTCAACCGGTCCCGGCCGTCGTCGTCCGTGTCTCCGGCCAGGGTCTGCAGCAGGGTGCCGCCGTCCATGCCGATGCAGCGGTGGATCCGCCACGCCTCGACCGGCACGTCTTCGGCGTGGAACGCCTTGATCCAGGCGTATACGTGCAGATAGTTCGAATCCACCAGGGTGCCGTCCACATCGAACAGCACCGCGGGCCGAGCTGAGGTCATCGACCGGCTCAGGGAACCGAGACGCAGCCGACGCCGGGCACGCAGCCTCCGCCGCCGCCGGGTCCACCACTGCCGGTGGGGCCGCCGGGGATGGAGCCGCCGCCGCCGCCGGGCCCGCCGCTGCCGGTGGGTCCGCCGGGGATGGAGCCGCCGCCGCCACCGGGCCCGCCGCTGCCGGTGGGTCCGCCGGGGATCGCACCGCCGCCACCGTCGGCGCCGCCGCCACCGGTCGCACCGCCGGGGGCGGTTCCGGTCCCGCCGCCCGGAGCCGGGCTCGTGCTCATCGACGGCGCGGTGCTCGTCGACGTCGGCGCCGTGGTGGTGGCGCTGGTGGTCTCGGTGGTGCTCGACGTGCTGGTCGATTCACCGCCGTCACCGCCGCCGCAACCCACGGCGAACACGAGCAGGGTCGCACCGCCGAACACGGCGAGAGCGGTCCTCGGATGGGATTTCATGGGCCACCTGACTGTCGAAGGGTGTCCCGCTGGTACCCGAGCGCCGTGCGCTCGAAACGCCCGGACGGTTCGTCAGGCCGAGGGGGCGGCGTCGCTGTCGTCGCCCCGCGCCGACGGTGCCGCCGAGGACGTCGACGCCCCGGCGCTTCCTTCCGAACGCTCCACACCGGCGGCCTGATCGTCGGCCGACGCGCCGGACGCGGCCTCACCGCCGGCGCCGGACGTCGACGGCGCCGAGGCGTTGGCATCGTCGGACGCGGCGGGCTGGTCCTCGTCGGCGTGGTGCCCTCCGCTCGCAGGAGCGGCGGGGCGGTCGTCGTCGGTGGCCGCAGGCGGGGCGGCAGGCTCGGGATCGTCGGCCGGCGCGGTCACCGTCACCGTCGGCGATCCGAGGTCCGGGACCACGGCCGGACCTGCCACCGGCCTCGGCGACGCCGGGGCTGAGGACGAGATGGTGTCGCCGATGCCCTGCAGCGAATGGATCAGGTAGTCGACCGGCCCGGAGATCTGCTCGGAGACAGGCGCTTCCACCACCTTGCCCAGCAGCCCGAAGTACTCGTCGTGCTGTCCGTCGACGCGGCCGTTGAGCAGTCCGTCGGCGATGCGGCCCGGAACGTTGAGCAGCCCGCTGACGGCGTTGACGAGGTCGAGGTCGGCGAACGCCTTGACCACGTCGGTCATCGCTGCGCCGGCGGCGAGCACGCCGCTGACCAACGGAAGTGCCAACCGCACCAGCATGCTGCTCGCCGTCTCGAACGGTTCCCCGCTGCCCACCACCTTCACCAGACCTGCCACCGGCTGGCTGACCGCGGCGACGACGGCGCGCACGAACGCCCCGGGATCGAGCGCGGCGGCCGCGTCGACGACGTCGGCGAGTGCCCTGGTTTGGTTGTCGGCGATGGCACGCACGATGGGGAGAGGATCGGCGAGATACTCGCGGACCAGGTCATCGGCGTGGGACGCCGAGCGCTGCAGCACCTGCGGGTAGTACTCGAAGGGGCTGGGCGCTTCGTCGACCAGCACAGCCGCATTCTCTACGCGTACTTCGGATTTCGCGGCCGGCTCGAGCGGGGCCACCGTGACGGCGCCGACACCGACGATCGCCACAGCCGCCGTGAGCCACGGACGGACGGACTTCGGCATGTCGCACCCCCTGCTGGCGATGACGCGTCGCGCTGCCCCCCGCATTTCGCGACCAGTGGTCATCTCTGCGCAAACTAGCATGTCTGCAGGTCAGAGGGCGATCGATTACCGCGTGTCGGGCACGCGGGACGGTGTGTCGGCGGTGCGGCCCCGTGGCCGGCCCGAGTCGACGCCCCGCCCGGTACCCTTCGGGCCATGACCGCAGAAGCGATCAGAGGTGTCCGGTGAGCGCGGGGCTGTTCGCCCTGCTCGACGATGTGGCGGCGCTGGCCCGATTGGCGGCCGCCTCGGTGGACGACCTGGGCGCCGCGGCGGGCCGGGCGACGGCCAAAGCCGCAGGGGTCGTCATCGACGACACGGCGGTCACCCCGCAGTACGTGCACGGCATCACCGCCGACCGGGAACTGCCGATCATCAAGCGCATCGCCATCGGCTCCCTGCGCAACAAGATCGTCTTCATCCTGCCGGCGGCCCTGCTGCTCAGCCAGTTCGCGCCGTGGGCGCTCACCCCGATCCTGATGCTCGGCGCGACCTATCTCTGTTACGAGGGCGCCGAGAAGGTCTTCGGCCGTCTTCTCGGCCACGCAGCCCATGACACTCCGGCAGCGGCCGAAGGGCCCGACGCCGAACGCTTCATGGTCACCGGCGCGATCCGCACCGACTTCATCCTGTCCGCGGAGATCATGGTCATCGCGCTCAACGAGGTGGCCGATCAATCGTTCTGGCCGCGACTGATCATCCTGTTGATCGTCGCGGTGGTGATCACCGCGGCGGTGTACGGGGTGGTCGCCGGCATCGTGAAGATGGACGACGTCGGGCTGAGCCTGACGCAGCGATCGAGCGGACTGGCCAAGAAGATCGGGCGCGGCCTGGTGGCGGGAATGCCGAAGTTGCTGAGCTTCCTGTCGGTCGTCGGCACGGCCGCGATGCTCTGGGTCGGCGGCCACATCCTGCTCGTCGGCACCCACACTCTCGGCTGGCACGCCCCCTACGGGCTGGTCCACCACGCCGAGGAGTACGTGCACCACGTCGGCGGCGTGGGCGGCGTGCTCGCCTGGCTGGTCAACACCGCCGCATCGGCGGTGATCGGACTGATCGTCGGCGCGCTGGTGGTCGGCATCGTGTCGGTGCTGCCGTTCGGCAAGAAGAAGTCGCACGCCTGAGGCGTGCCGGCCGTCACTGCGGGAACGGCGCGAACCGCACGTCGTAACCGGTTTGGCGCCGGGCGAGTTGGGCGGCCCGCTCCGCCGCGGTGAAGGCGGGGGTGCCGGCCGGGAGCACGTCCGGAAGCTTCTCGAGTGGCACGAGCACGGCCCGTACGGTCGGTGAGTTCGGCGAGGCGGGGTCCAGATCCTGGAAGCGCAGCGACAGGGTCCCCCGGTTCAGTCCGCCGGTCGACACCCAGTTCTCCACGCCGGGGTCGGTCGGCGAGATCACCAGCGTGTATGTCCCGTCGGCGTTGGGCCGCGCCTGGGCGTTGTTCAGGCTCGTCTGCTCATTGCGGTAATCGCCGGTGATCGTCCACAAGTCGGTCACGGGCACCGTGAAGTACCCGGCATTGCCGGGATCGACGGTGACGACCAGCGCCTCGTCGTCGGAGATGTCGAAGTAGCCGGCACTCTGCAACTGGGTGGCCAGGAACTCGGCGTTGCGCGACGGGTCCCGCAGCACGTTGGGGGCGACGCGCTCACCCGTCTGTGGATCGGTGGTGGCGACCTTGATGTAGGTCGCCTCGCGGGACAGGCCCAGCGCCATCACGACCGCCGTCAGCGTGCCGCGCAGGAACCTGGGCGGGTTCTTCATCGGCGGGATCACCGACACCAGCGCGGTGAGCAGACGGCTGCTGCTCACGGCCGGGCCGATGACCGGGATCGCGAAACCTCCGAGCTGGGCGAACAGGCTGTCCCGCGGCCCCGACACCCGTTCGACCGACAGCTCCATCGGAGGCTGAGAGTTCCAGTCGGACAACGTGTTCCGTACGGCGATCAGCGTGGAGTCCGCGGTCAGCTGCAGATGGTTCCCGCCGCCGGGCGCGGCGGGATCGCCGCTGAGCGTGATCGTGAACCTCCCCTGGTCGTCGATCTGCAGATCGCGCGCGCTCAGCACCGCGGCGGTCGTGCCCGACAACCCGGTCAGCACGCTGAACGTGGTGTCGGCGGGCATATCGCCGGTGAAGCGTCCGGTGAGCACGTAGGTCGAGGTCTTGTTGACTGCGGTGAACCGGTAGATGGTGTCCGGGTTGTCGTAGAGGATGCGCGAACCAGGCACCTCGTTGCCGTACCAGGTGTGCGGAGGCGCGACCTGCGCGACGACCGTCGGTCGCATCGGGTCGAGCAGCTGCTGCTGGAACGCCGCGCCCATCGCGTACTCGTCGACGGCTTTGTCGAGGCGGGCGAGGTTCTCGGCGTCGACGCCGCCGTCGTACTCCTGTTCGGCGGTGCGGAGCCAGGCCTTCCGGAGTACCCGCTTCATCACCTTCACCGGCAGGGTCTGGACGGTCTCGGCGGCCACCTGCTCGGCCTCCAGCTGCTGCTCGGTGCCCAACGGCGACGCGCTGTCTGCGGCGTCGATGCCGAGTTCGCGGCGCGCCGCCCCGGCCAGGGCCCACACCGCGGGAGACGCATCCGGGGTGGCCGGGCGCGACGGGGCGTCGTCGGCCGACGTCCTGGTCAACCGGGCGCGCGGCCGCAGCGGCACGTCGGCACGGTCGGACTGCGTCCTGGCCTGATGCCTCTTCGGACGACTCTGCGGGCCGGCGTCCCGGTCCGCGGTCCGGGAGTTCGAGGCCGACGTCGACGCCGCCGCGGTGTCGTCGGCGACCGCGACGCCGGGATGCTGGGCGATCGCCACGCCGATACCGAGCGCGACGGCCAGTGCGCCGACCCGCCCGATGACCTGTGCCGACAGTTGCTGAGTGCTGGCCACGGCGTCGTCCTCTCCGAGCGCTGCGGGAGCCGAAGCCGCCGCAATCAACGGGCCACCCCCGCGGACACGGTAACGCCCGTCTTTGCCGGCGGGGCACCGAATGCGCAGAAAAGCAGGTCAGTCCTCGCTGCTGTCCCGGTCGGCGAGATAGGCCAGCAGATGCGCGTCCGCACTGGTGAAGCGGGCCGCCTCCTCGCCGCCGTCGCACCGCAGCAGCGCGACCGTCACCGACTCGGCCGAGCGGTAGAGGACCCGCCACACCGCGCCCGCGTCCTCCCAGCGCTGCAGTTCGGCGACGCGGTCCATCACCTCACCCTGCCACCGTAGGCTCCGGGTGTGCACGCGGGTTCTGCCGTCGCGGCCGCGGCGACGTTCATGTGGCTGGGCATGGTGTTGGCGATCTCGTTCCTCGAGGCGCCGCTGAAGTTCCGCGCGCCGGGGGTCACCCTGCAGGTGGGACTCGGCATCGGGCGCCTGGTGTTCCGGGCGCTCAACGCCTGCGAGGCGGTGCTCGCCGTGGTGGTGATCGCCGGCCTGCTGGTGGGGCGCACCGCTGCGGCCGCCGTCGTGGCCGCCGCCGTCGCCGTGGCGATGCTCGCCGTCCAACTGGTGTTCGTCCGTCCCGCGCTGACCCGCAGATCGGATCGCGTGCTCGCCGGCGCGGACGGGCCCCGCTCGCGCGCGCACCTGGTCTACGTCGGCGCCGAGGTGGTGAAGGTGGCCGCGCTGATCGTCACCGGCGTGCTGCTGTTCACCGCGGCAGCGTAGGCGACCCGGCCGCCGGCCACTGCGCTAGGCTCTGCGGTCACGATGAGTGACGTCCTGCCGATCCTGCCGCGCGAGCTGACCGACCTCGATGACGACGTTCGTGCAGTGCCGGCGCCGCCGGTCCCGGATCTGGCCCCGCCCTTTGCGATTCGCGCCGCCGACCCCGACGCGGACGCGGACATGATCGCCGAGTGGATGAACCGCCCGCACCTCGCCGAGGCGTGGGAGTACGACCGGCCGGCGCACTGGTGGCACGGCTATCTGCTGGCACAGCGGGCAGGCACGTACTCGCGCCCGCTGATCGGCAGCTACTCCGGTGTTCCGTACGGCTACGTCGAGGTCTACCGCGCAGCCAAGGACTCGATCGCACCCCGTTACGACGCCGATCCGTATGACCTCGGGTTGCACGCTGCGATCGCCGACGTGGACGTCGTCAACCGCGGTTTCGGCCCGATTCTGTTGCCACGGTTGGCCGCCAGCTTGTTCGCGATCGAGACACGCTGCCGCAGAATCATGTTCGACCCGGACCATCGCAACGCGGGCGCCCGTCGGTTGTGCGAGTACGCCAAATGCGAATTCCTCGGCGAACATCAGATGAGCAACCGGCGGATGGCGCTGTACGCCCTGCACCGCCCTACCGCGCCGCGTCCCTGACCATCTCGGCGTAACCGTCGACGTCGGGCTTCATCCCCGCGGCCACCAGCTCCCACAGCACCTCGTCGGTGCCCCCGCCGACCCGCGCCAGCTTCATGTCCCGCCACCACCGACCCAGCGGCGTCTCATCGACCAGGTATCCCGAACCGCCGAAGAGGTGCATGCATTCGGAGAGCACCTCTTCGCCCAGTCGTGCGGCGGTCACCTTCACCGCCGCCGCCGCACGCAGATCGAGCCGGCCGGCCGCGGCGATGCCGTCGAGGCCGTGCCGCAGGAGGTCCACGCGCGCCTGCAGGTCGGCCATCCGCATCCGCAGCGCCTGATGCTCGAAAAGTGTCGACCCGAACTGCCTGCGCGCCAACATGCGGGCGTGAGTGACGCCCAGCACCCGCTGACACGACGACGCCACCTGCCCCGCGATCGACATGCGTTCGTGGGCCAGTCCCCACGAGATCGCGGCGAGCCCGGTGCCCGCCCGCGCGACCAGATGATCGGCGGCACCCATGTGTCGATGTGCACGGCCGCCGTGTCCAGGGGGCCCGCACCGACCTTGCGCCACGGGGTCTGCACGTCGACCTGCGTGGTCGGGACCGCGATCACCAGCACGTTGCCGTGCCTGCTCGCGGGGTCCGCGTCGACGCTGCGCGCCACCACCATGATGTGATCGGCAATGGGGGACAGGGACACGAACTTCTTGATGCCCTGGATCGCGAAACCTTCGCGCTGGCTGCGCACCTCGGTCTCGACGATCTGCAGGTCCGAGCCTCCGGACTCCTCGGAGGCGCCGATGCACAGCACCGCCTCGCCGTCGATGGCCTGTTCGCAGATCCGCTGCAGGTGAGCGGATCTGCCGAAGCGGCGCAGGATCGCGATCGCCGAGTCGTGCAGGCTCACGCCCACCCCGATGCCCGCCGATCCGAGGCGACCCAGCGCGAACGCGAGCGCATTGAGCCTCGCGACGTCGGGATGCTGGCCGCCCTCGGCGGGCCCCCACTTGCCGCGGAACACTCCGTGGGCGCCGAGATATTCGATCAGCTCCCGCGGGAACCGTTCGGCGGCTTCGGCTTCCGCGGTCCACGTAGTCACCTGGTCGTCGAAGACCCGGCCGAGAAGGGTCTGGTAGCCGGCCAGGTCCATGTCGAGGTGCGTGGTCATGCGCGGGCCGCCTCGAGGTTCTGCCGGACCTGGAGCCGCCGCAGCTTGCCCGACGACGTCCGCGGCAGTGAGCCCGGCGCGACGAACACCACCTCGGCCGGCACCACGCCACACTGGGCGGCGACGCGTGCCACCACGTCCCGGCGCGCCGCGGCTTCGTCGGGTCCCCGGAATTCCGCGGCGATCAGCAACCCCTGACGTGCGCCGTCCGCGCCGACCGCCACCACGGCGCCGTCGCGCACGCCGCGCACCTGTGCGGCGATCCGCTCGACCTCCGTGGGGAAGATGTTGCGGCCGGCGACCGTGATGAGCTCCTTGACCCGTCCGCACACCACCAGCCCGGCGGCGTCGAGGTAGCCGAGGTCCCCGGTACGGAACCAGCCGTCCATCGGTTCCTGCCCGAGGTAGCCCGACATCATCGATGTGCCGGAGATCTCGATCTCGCCGACCTCGCGGTCCCCGCTCGTGGCGTGGTCGCCTGGGACGATGCGTATCCGCATCCCCGGGATGGGCCGCCCCAGCACGGCGTGCCGGCGCGCGGATCCCGTTGCCGGGTCGACGGTCTCGTCGACGATCAGTCCGGTGCCGGGGACAGGTGCGGTGACCGCGCACGTCGCCTCGGCCAGGCCGTAGGAGGGGGCCGCGGCGTGGGCGTCGAGTCCGAAGCGGGCCAGCTCGGTGAGGAACAGCTGGTAGCCCTCGCAGTCGATCGGCTCGCCGCCGTTCAGGGCGAAGCGCACGCGGCCGAGGTCGACGTCGGGGATCCGGCGGGCGTACCTGCCGATCACCGAGTAGGCGAAGTTCGGGGCGGCGGTGAGGGTGGCCCGGCTCTGCGACAGCCACGTCAGCCATCGGAACGGTGAGGCGGCGAAAGCGGCTGTCGGAGCGAGCCATGTCTCGGTGCCACTCATCATGCCGCTCAGCAGGAACACCAGCCCCATGTCGTGGTAGAGCGGCAGCCAGGTGCATCCGACGTCCTCGGTGGGCCGCACGCCCACGTGGTCGATCAGCCCGGTGACGTTGGCCCGCACGGCCTCGGGGGAGAGCGCGGCGGTGCGGGGCACACCGGTCGACCCCGCGGTGCCCTGCAGCACGGCGGGGGTGTCCGCGGGCCCCGGGACCGGCGTGAATGTCGTGGACCGCCTGTCGTGCCCGGCGGTCACCACGTCACCTATCATCTGAGAAGTGCGGGCGGACAACAGCTCTCGCTGGGGTCCGTAACTGAAGATCTGCGAGACGCCGGTCCCGGTGAATCGCTCGAGAGTGGCCGAGGCCCACTGCCGGTCGTCGGCGCCGCGGACGGGCCCGGGAAGGATCGACAGCGCGCGCCCGGCCAGCCAGGCGCCCTGGATGGCGGCGACGAACTCCACGGTGGGCTCGCCCGCCAGTCCGACGGCGCCGCCGGGTCCCGCGGCGATGCGTTCGGCGAGGTTCTCGGCGCGGACGTGCACCTCCTGCCAGGGGTGGCGGGTCCACTGTCCGCTCTCACGGTCGAGCAGGACGAGGTCGTGGGCCGACCGGGTCATCGCCTCGGTCATCGCGGCGGCGAGGCTGCTCACCGGTCCGCGGGCACCTTCGCCGCGATCGCCGCCTCGAGATCGCCAACCGTGTTGCAGGACAACAGATCCTCTTCGGACAGGGCGACCCCGAGCTTGTCCTCGATCGCCACCATCCCGACGGCGAAGGCGACGGAGTCCAGCCCGACGTCGTCGATGAGCCGGGACTCGGGCGTCACGCGGCGGGTGTCGATGTTCAGGTCGTCGCGCAGGATCTCCTCGAGGGCCGCGCTGACGGCGCGCGGGGATGACGTGTCCATGCGCGGGGACGTTACACCGGAAAGTTAAGCAAGGCTATGCTTACCTTGTCGGCCTCAGTCGAGGGTCAGGCTGCCCCTGCGCTCGTCGCCGTTCACCGCGATCAGTGCCGGGATCGGTTCGCAGGTGACCACGCCGTGATGGGCCGTGACCGCGTCGACGATCCCGTAATCGGCGGCCATGGTCGCCGCGGTGTCGACCAAGACCGTCGTGACCGGCACCCGGCGGCCCAGCTGTAGAAAGCGGTCGCCATGCGGGCGCTGCGATCCGCGGAAGCCCCAGAGGCCACGCAGCGCGGTCGCGCCGCCGGCATGGTCGGTCTCGCGCAGAAGTGCCATCAGTGCCCGGTGCACCGGGCGTCCGTCGTGACGGGTGTCCTCGGAGGTGTGCACGGTCAGCTTCTGCACCGGCCAGCTGCGCGGCGGAGTCGCCAGGGTGCGGCCGTCGATCTTGCACACCACGACGGGCCGCAGGCTGAACAGCGGAGAGGCCAGCATGCCGGTGAGCTCGTCGACCGCGGCGAGTGCCTGGGCGCGCGTGCCGATGCCGGTGATGAGAACCGGCACGTCGGTGTTGTGGCTGAAGAAGCGAGCCCGGCGGCGCTCGCCGGCGACGGTGCCGTCGACGCCGAGGAACACGTCGGCGGCGACGAACCCGAGGCGATGCAGCACCTCGCACACCGCCACGTATCCGGGTACCCCGGCGACCGGTTGCTTGCGGCCGAGGTACAGCGAAAGACGCACGGACCCGTCGAGATCGGCGGGGAGCGATCCGGGCAGCAGCCAGGCGCGTTCGAGCGTGATCAGGCCACGTCCGGTCAGGCCGACCGCGGCGTCGGCGAGTGTGCGGATCCGGTCGGGGAGGTCGACGGCGGTGACGGTCACCGGCGGATCCTCCGACAGGGTCAGCGAGCGGTCGGTGCGCAGGACGTGGGTGGTGCCGAAACCGGCGATGCCACGCAGCATCATGCTGGCGGCCACGCGTTCGCGTTCGAACAGGTCGAGCATCGCGTCGGCCAGGAAGCGCCCGCCGCTGCGTTGCCGTTCGGCGAAATAGGCGGTCAGAGAGAGGATTTCGGTCACAGGGCGGCGCCCATGTGTTGTCCCAGCCAGGCCGCGAGGAGACCCAGCGCGACGCTGACCCCGATGTTGGCCGCCGCCGAGATGAGCTGCCGTTCCTCGGCGAGGCGCTGGGTTTCCAGCATCCAGGTGGAGAACGTGGTGTACGAGCCGACGAACGCGGTGCCGGCCAGCAGCGCCACGTGCGGGCTCAGGGCCAGTCCGCCGAGGAGGCCCAGCAGGAACGCGCCGCTGATGTTGACGGCCAAGGTGCCGACGGGGAAGGGTCGCGACACCCGGCGCGACACCGCCTTGTCGACGGTCAGCCGGGCGACCGCGCCCACGCCGCCGATCAGCACGACGCCCAGCCACACCAGTGCCGTCGTCATCGGCGGGTCCGCACCCGGCGCACCAGGGCCGTGGCCAGGTACACGGCGGCCAGACCCGCGACCAGACCCGCCGCGGTGTAGGCGACCGCGAGGCCGTAGTGACCGTGCTCGAGCATCTTCACGGTCTCGACTTGCATCGTGGAGAACGTCGTCAAACCGCCGCACAGGCCGGTGCCCAGCAGCGGCCGCCGGTAACTCGACACCGGCAGGCGTTCGAGCAATCGGGTGACGAACAGGCCGAGCAGGAACGCGCCGACGATGTTCACGGTGAAGGTCGGCCAGGGCCAGCGGGCCGGGTCGGGCACCGCGAGTTCCTCGAGGCCGGCCCGGGCCAGCGTGCCCACCGCGCCGCCGGCGAACACCGCGGCCAGTTCGCGCCGGTCAAGGGGCATGGCCGAAAGTATGCCGATTGCTCACCGGTCCAGTGTTCTGTGGGGGCGGCTGACGGGGCAGAATCGAACCCATGGCGGCGAACCCCCGTGCCGGTAAGCCGGCGCAACCCGAAGACCTCATCGACATCGCTTCGGTGGTGACGTCCTACTACACCGTGATTCCCGACCCGGACGACATCGACCAGCAGGTCGCCTTCGGCACATCGGGCCACCGCGGATCCAGCCTGGATGCGGCGTTCAACGAAGCCCACATCCTGGCCACCACGCAGGCCATCGTCGAGTACCGGGCTGCGCAGGGCACCACCGGACCGCTGTTCATCGGCCGGGACACCCATGCCCTGTCGGAGCCGGCGTGGGTGTCGGCGGTGGAGGTGCTGGCCGCCAACGACGTCGTCACGATGATCGACTCGGCCGGTCGGTACACCCCGACGCCGGCGGTGAGCCACGCGATCCTGTCGTACAACCGCGGTCGTGACACGGCGCTGGCCGACGGCATCGTCGTGACCCCGTCGCACAACCCGCCGCGCGACGGCGGGTTCAAGTACAACCCGCCCAACGGCGGCCCGGCCGACACCGACGCGACGAAGGTGATCGCCGCGCGGGCCAACGAACTGCTGCGCGACGGGCTGCGCGGGGTCAAGCGAGTCCCGCTGGCACGGGCGATGAGCAGTACGCAGCGCCACGACTATCTGGACGCCTATGTCGCGGACCTGCCCAACGTCGTCGACATCCACGCGATCGCGGCCGAGGGCATCCGCATCGGCGCCGACCCGCTCGGCGGGGCCAGCGTCGACTACTGGGGGGCGATCGCCGAACGGCACAACCTCGATCTCACCGTGGTCAATCCGCTCGTCGACGCGACGTGGCGGTTCATGACGCTCGACACCGACGGCAAGATCAGGATGGACTGCAGCTCGCCGAACGCGATGGCGTCCCTCATCGCCAACCGGGAGTCCTATCAGATCGCGACCGGCAACGACGCCGACTCCGACCGGCACGGCGTCGTCACGCCGGATGCGGGGCTGCTCAACCCGAACCACTATCTCGCGGTCGCGATCGAGTACCTGTTCACGCACCGTCCGGAGTGGGCCGCGGAGACGGCGGTCGGCAAGACGGCGGTGAGTTCGTCGATCATCGACCGGGTGGTCGGCGGGTTGGGACGCAAGCTGCTCGAGGTGCCGGTGGGCTTCAAGTGGTTCGTCGACGGATTGGTCGGCGGCACCATCGGTTTCGGCGGCGAAGAAAGCGCCGGGGCATCGTTTCTGCGCCGCGACGGTTCGGTGTGGACCACCGACAAGGACGGCATCATCCTGGCGCTGCTGGCCTCGGAGATCCTCGCGGTCACCGGATCGACGCCGTCGCAGCGGTACGCCGAGCTGGCCGACAAGTACGGTGCGCCGACGTATGCCCGCATCGACGCGCCCGCCAACCGGGAGCAGAAGGCGCGGCTGGCGAAGCTCTCGCCGGAGCAGGTCAGCGCGACTGAACTGGCGGGCGAACCGATCACCGCGAAGCTGACCACCGCTCCGGGCAACGGCGCTGCCCTGGGTGGACTCAAGGTGACGACGGAGAACGCGTGGTTCGCCGCGCGGCCGTCAGGCACCGAGGACGTGTACAAGATCTACGCCGAATCCTTCCGCGGCCCTGAGCATCTCGCCGAGGTGCAGGAGGCTGCCCGGGAAGTGGTGTCGGCGGTCATTTCGTGAGTTCGGTCGCCGACGGCGACTGTCGGGAAGCGACCAAGCCGCGGCTGCCGCGTGAGGTGTGGGTGCTCGTCGCCGCCAACGTGGTGGTGGCGCTGGGCTACGGCGTGGTGGCTCCGGTGCTGCCGCAGTACGCCCGGCACTTCGGCGTCAGTATCAGCGCGGCGACGTTCGTCATCACGGCGTTCGCGGTGATGCGTCTGGTCGGAGCGCCGCCGGCGGGTCTTCTCGTGCAGAGGCTGGGGGAGCGGCGGGTCTACATCAGCGGACTGCTGATCGTCGCCGTGTCGACCGCGGCCTGTGCGTTTGCCCAAACCTATTGGCAGTTGCTGATTTTCCGGTCCCTCGGCGGGGTGGGATCGGCGATGTTCACGGTGTCGTCGCTGGGGCTGATGATCCGCATCTCCCCGGCCGATGCGCGGGGGCGGGTGGCGGGGCTGTTCTCGTCGGGGTTCATGATCGGCTCGGTCGGCGGGCCGATTCTGGGCAGTCTCACGGTGGGGCTCGGCCTGTCGGCGCCGTTCGTCATCTACGGCATCGCGCTGTTGGTCGCGGCGGCGGTGGTGTTCGTCAGCCTGCGCAACTCCACGGTGGTCGGCCGGTCTGACGACGACGACGCGACGCCGGTGTCGTTCCGGACGGTGATCCGGCACCGGGCCTACCGTGCCGCGTTGTTCTCGAACTTCGCGACGGGGTGGGCGTCGTACGGGCTGCGGATCGCGCTGGTGCCGCTGTTCGTCGTGGAGGTGCTCGGCCGGGGGCCGGGCGCGGCCGGGGTGGCGCTGACCGCGTTCGCGGTGGGCAACATCTCGGTGGTCATCCCGAGCGGGTATCTGTCGGATCGGCTCGGGCGCCGCAAGCTGTTGATCTTCGGGCTCAGTCTGGCGGCGGTCTCGACCGCGTTGGTGGGGTTCACGACGTCGTTTCCGGTGTTCCTGGCGGCGGCCTACGTCGCGGGCGCGGCCACCGGGGTGTTCGTCTCGCCGCAGCAGGCCGCGGTCGCCGACGTGGTGGGCAGCAAGTCGCGCGGCGGGACGGCGATCGCGACGTTCCAGATGATGGCGGACTTCGGGTCGATCGGCGGATCGCTGCTGGTCGGTCTCATCGCGCAGTACACGTCGTTCGGGTGGGCGTTCCTGGTCAGCGGGGTCATCCTGGCGGTGGCCTGCATCGGATGGGTGTTCGCACCGGAAACCCGGCCGCGGGTCGCCCGGCAGCGCACCGAGGTCCGCCCGCTCGGCCCGGAGGCCGGCGGCGAATGCCCGTGACCTGGGATTTTGAACGGCAACCCGTCGTGGTGTAGCTTCGATGAGCACAACAATCCGGGGCTATGGCGCAGTTGGTAGCGCACCACACTGGCAGTGTGGGGGTCAGGGGTTCGAATCCCCTTAGCTCCACTCGGAAGTAACGGGTCAGAGGCAGGCGGCAAGTCGCAGACTGGTCTCAGATCTGAGATGCGGTGACGTCTTTGCGTCAGATCATGCTCAAGCGCTGGCCTCACTCCTTCGCCCGCTGGTATGACGTCCAGGACATCATCATCAGATTCGTGTTCTGGCAGAGCTTGATCTCCCTGACCATCCTGACGTCGGTCCTCAGCGCCCCGCTCATCACCTACGTGTTCGAGGGCGAGTGATCCCAGACGGTAGTAGGTAGCGTCGGTCCATGGGGAAGCGGAAGAGGTGGGGACATTCTTTTGCGCGCTGGTATTACGGCCAGGGGAAGGGCAGACAGTTTGCCCTCTGCTTCAGCCTGTTCTCGATGATCGTCCTCGGCTTGGTGCTGACCGCACCGTTGCTGAAGCCGGAGGCGAAAGAGGTGGAAGTGTGGTGTTCACCCGACGGCTCCTTCAAGGTCTTCCTGAGTCCCGATGATCCTCGACTGCAACCTGTAGGGCCGAACGGGGAGCTTGGGCTCGGTGTCAGCCTGTGCGACCTCACCATGGGACCCCCGACAGCAGAAAGCCCCGCCCGGTAATCCTGGACGGGGGCTCGCGTAGGTTCTAGAGGACCCAGCCCGAGAACAACGAAAGCCGTCATGTCCGAGGATCAGACCACAGACGTTCCGCCGAACCACCTTTCCATCGATCCGCGCAGTCCCTTCTATGACGAAGAGGTGCTCCGCCGCGATGTGGGTGTCCGCTTCAACGGCGTCGAGAAGAACAACGTGCACGAATACAACGTGGACGAGGGTTGGGTGCGGGTCGAGGTTCCCACGGCGAAGGACCGCCGTGGAAACCCCATGGTCGTCAAGACCAGTGGCACGGTCGAACCCTATTTCCGCTCGCCGAAGTAGCACCCGGGCCGCGTGCTGAGCATTCGCTCAGCATTCCCCTGACGTAGCCGCGCTCGGCCGGTAGCTTCCTTGGCATGCCCTTGGAGCTGGCCGCGTTCTTCCGGACGACTCTGCCGCTCGACCTCAGCGGGCTGGATGACCTGGACGACGGCCGCTACCACTCGCTGTGGATGCCCGACCACCTGGTGAGCTTCTGGCCCGACTCGGTCTGGACGTCCGAGTTCACCGACCTCGCGGACGTGTCGCCATCGCCGCACCGCTACGTCGACGCGCTCACTCTCGCCGGTGCGGTCGCGGCTCGCACGACACGCACCCGGCTCGCCACCAGCGTCCTCGACACCGTCCGGCGCCACCCGGTGATGCTGGCCCAGTCGGCGCTGACTCTGAGCCATCTCTCGGACGGCCGGTTCATCCTCGGGCTCGGCGCCGGCGAGCGCGAGAACCTGGTTCCCTACGGGTTCGACCACCGGGGCACGGTGAGCCGGTTCGCCGAGGCGGTGCGTCTGATCCGATTGCTGTGGGACGCCGACGGGCCGATCGACGTCGCCGGACGCTACTTCACGCTGGCGCACGCCCGGCTGGACACCGAGCCGCACCCCACCGGTCCGCCACCGATTTGGATCGGCGCCAACGGCCCCCGCATGTTGGACCTCGTCGGCGAACTCGGCGACGGCTGGTGGCCGACGGGCAGCGCCGGGCCCGAGACATATGCGAGCCAGCTGGCCCACATCCGGGCGGCAGCCGAACAGGCCGGGCGCGACCCGGACGCGATCACGCCGGCGAAGATGGTGGTCTGCCTCATCGGCGAACCCGACGAGCTCAGCGAGATCATGCAACGCCCGCTGGTGAAATCGCTCGTGCTGCAACTCACGGCCGAGGCACTGGCAGCCGCCGGCCACCGGCATCCGATGGGGGAGCACTGGCGCGGTATCCAGGACATCGACCCGCGCTCACCCGCGAGAGGCTGCTTCGGCTTTTCGAGCAGGTGGACCCGGCGGCGATCCTGTCCGTCGTGCCGCACGGCACCCCGAAGCAGGTCGCCGCGCAGATCGCCGACTTCGGCGCGGCGGGCGCACGGGTCGTCTCGGTGCTCGACTACAGCGGGATGGCCGGTCAGGCCTACGCGGCCGATTCGGCGCGCAAAGTCCGCGAGGTCGAGGACGCAGTCATGGAGCTCGCGGGGAGCGCGTCATGACCCGGTTGGACACCGACGTTCTGCTCGCCCACGCGCGCGAGTCGACGGGCCTCACCGACTTCGGTGACGACACCCTGCCCACGCGCGTGGCGATGGTCGTCGATCGGCTGAACGGCGCCGAACTCGATGACACAGGTTCGCGGGCGGCCGCAGACACGATCAACGGGCTGCTGACGAGCCGTCTGCACTTCATGGCGGACCACGCGCACCTACCGATCGCTACAGAACGGATCTCGGCCCCACTGTTCGCCACGGGCGAGCCCCGGTCGGGTACGACGCTGCTGCATGCGCTGCTCGCCGAGAACGAGGACGCGCGAGCGCTGCGGTTCTGGGAGGTGATGTATCCCTCGCCGCCGCCCGGTCCGGCCGTTGACGACGATCCGCGCCGGGCGCGGGCCGATGCCGACTGGCGCGAGATCCTCCATCGCATCCCGCCGTGGATCGTCAGTCACCCCTACAACGATCTGCTCGGCGACGGGCTGCCCGAATGTGAACGCACGTGGGCCTTCGACTTCCGTGCCACGAACCCGAGTGCGTGGTGGCGGGTTCCGATGACCATCCACACCTTCCCACAGGACCACCACGCGCAATACGCGCTGCACCGCATGATGTTGCAGCACATTCAATACACCCGACCGCCGAAGCGATGGGTGCTCAAGGGCTTCCACGGCCGACGCCTGCGAGCGCTGTTCGACACCTACCCCGACGCCCACATCGTCTGGGTACACCGCGACCCCGTGCAGGTGCTCGCCTCGCAGATCGTGGCCTTCGGGCAGATCAACGAATGCTTGGCCGGGTCGCTGGACTGGAATCAGTACGCCGAAGCCACGATCGAAGGATCACGGGCCAACTTCCACGCCTATCTCGACGACCCGCTCGTGGACGACCCCCGTATCCACCACGTCCGTTATTGCGACTTCGTCGCCGACCCCGTCGCCACGATCGGCGCCTTCTACGACTTCGCGGGAGCACCGTTCTCGACAAACGCGGAGAAAGCGATGCGCGACTACCTCGTCGCCAATCGCACTGACCGGTACGGCAAGTTCACCTACTCCACCGACGTCCTTCCGGTTCCCGTTCGGCAACTCCACGACGAATTCGCCCCCTATCGCGAACGTTTCGGCATCGACATCGAGACGAGGCGCTGATGGCATTCGGTGACAGCGACGAGGACGTGGCGCTGCGAGCGGCCTGGCACGCATTCTGCGACCGGCTGAAGGCGGCAGGGGATCTCGCGTTCAAGGACACCTCGCCGGCAAACCCCCTGCAGCGCGCCGACGCCTTCCGCTACCTGACGCAGAACCTCGGTCAGGCCTACGATCTCGCGCTGGAGACCAAGAACACCCGCTATCCGATGATCCACCCGTTCTGCGGGCCGACCCGCAAGCTCGGCGGTGACAACGCCGACTTCGTCTATCTACAGGCATGGATCGACGGCGCCTCGACATACCGGATCGCGGGCGATCGCGGCACAGCGCGGTTCATCAACTTCACCGTCCAAGGGCCGCGACCCGACAAGGACGTGTACTACGGCGCCGATCACCCGAACCTGCATGAGCCCTTCGGTGACACACCTGAGGCCAACATCACCGGCGACGACCTGGTGACCGAGCCGGATGGCAGCTTCGAGCTCTACATCGGCGGTGCCAGTCGGGGGCCGAATTGGCTGCCGACGACGCCGGGCTCTCGAAAGCTGTTCATGCGCCAAGGCTTCGACTCCTGGGCGGAGCGCTCGGCGCAGTTCAGTATCGAGCGCATCGACATGGAGGAGCCACGTCCAGTGCCGACGCCTGAGGATCTCATCGCGTCCATGCAGTGGGCCGGCGATTTCCTCACGGGGGTCATGACGGACTGGCCCGATCGCGAACTGGAGATCGGGTCGCTGTTCGGTGAGCCCGAGCCCAACGTCTTCCCGGGTGCGCGGTTCGCCGGAACGGCGGAGCAACGCGATGCGCGCCGCGGCCGGCTGATCGTCACGATGCCGTGGCGACTCGGGGCGGACCAGGCGTTGATCGTGGAGTTCGCCGACGGCGGGGACTTCTGGATGCTGACCAACATGGGCGCGTTCTGGAACAGCATGGACTATCTGTACCGTCCGGTGAGCCACACACCGAGCAGGTCGGCGGTCGACTCCGACGGCCGCGTGCGAATGGTGTTGGCACACAACGACCCGGGTGTGCACAACTGGATCGACACGCAACAGTTCGGCGAGGGCTACCTCACGATGCGTGTCGTCGGGAGTCGTCAGCTGCCGGAGGTGAGCACCAGGGTCGTCACCGCCGCCGAACTCGACACGGCGCTGCCGGCTGACACCCGACGCGTCACGACGGAGGAACGCGCCGCGCAGCTGCACGCCCGCTTCGACGCCGTCCGTCGAAGGTTCGGGATCTGAGATGGATCCGACGCTCGAAACGCTCGGCACGTCGGCCTTCGACAACGTCTACCACGTGGGTCACCTGGTACCGGATCTGTTGCGTGCCATGGAGACGCTCGGCTCCGCCATGCAGATCACGTGGACGCCGCCGTTCGAGATGCGCAGCGGCTTCACCCGTCCAGACGGATCCGCGGACGATCAGGCAGTGCGCATCGCCTTCTCCACCTCCGGCCCGCCGTATCTGGAATTGATCGAGGTCGTCGCTGCGGTCGACTCGATCTTCGCGGAGCCGAAGGCGGGGGGCATGCACCACGTCGGCTACTACGCACAGCGCTGGCGTGACGACGTCACGAGACTGCAGGACGACGGGTGGGAGGTGGAGCGCACGGGGGCCGGGGTGGCGTTCCTGCGCGACCCGAGTAGCGGGCTTCGGGTGGAGGTGGTGAGCTTCCGCGGCCGCGACTTCCTTCGGCGGATACTCGACGGTTCGATGGCGGCGGCGTACCCCCTGACCGAGCGCCCGTGAGGGCCCTCGCCCATACCTCGCAGGGGACGCTGCGGGGTGACCCATGTGGAGAGATCGTCGTCTTTCGGGGAGTGCCGTACGCGGCGGCGCCGACGGGCGAGCGCCGTTGGCGCCCAGCGCAAGCCGCCCCGGGCTGGAAAGGTGTACGCGAGGCGATCGCATTCGGACCGATCCCGCCGCAGCACATCTCGCCCGAGCGGCTGGCCAAGCGCGGGCTGTCGATGAGCGAAGACTGTTTGACGTTGAACATCTGGACGCCCGCCGTCGACGACAGCCGCCGACCTGTTCTGGTTTTTCTGCATGGCGGCGGGCAGACACAGGGGCACGGGTCTGCTCCGCTGCTCGATGGATCGCGGCTCGCGCGGCGTGGCGACATCGTGGTGGTGACGATCAATTTCCGGCTCGGCGTGCTGGGGTCGCTCTACGCGCCCGACTGGCATGGAGCCGACTCCACCAACCTGACACTGCGCGACCAGATACAGGCGTTGCGCTGGGTCCGCGAGGAGATCGGAGCTTTCGGCGGCGACCCCGGTGCTCTCACGGTGGCGGGGCAATCGTCCGGGGCCATCGCGATATCAGCCTTGCTCGCGGGTGGATGCGACCTCTTCGATCGCGCGATCCTGCAGAGCGGCGGTGTGGAGCGGGTTCGTTCGACGGCGGCCGCCTCGGCCGTGGCGGCGCAACTTCGTGCCCTCAGGTGTGCCGAAAAGCCTGGCGTTGCGGACATCCTTGCCGCGCAACGGAAAATCGACACCGGATTCGTACCGCCGCAAGGGCCGTTCCATCCCTGCGTGGATGGCGACATCATCGAGGAGCATCCGTTGGTGGTCGCGCGCACGCGCCCGATGCGGGCCATTCCCGTCCTGGCCGGAACGACGCGCGATGAATGGCGGATCTTCGACGCAGCGCTCGACGGGGACGTCTTCACCGAGAGATATGTGCAGCAGAGGGCTCAGGCACTCGCCGGTGATGCCGCCGACGCCGACGCGGTGGTGGCGACGTATCGGGCGGACCATGGCAGCCATCGTGATGTCGCCAGCGCGATGGTCACCGACTACCACTTCACCGCGCCGACCGAGCAGTTCGTCCGCGCGCACGCGAGGTACGGCAACACGGTGTTCCGCTACGAACTGCAATGGCCCTCTCCGCGTGCGGGACTGGGTGCTTGCCACGATTCGTGCCTGCCCTTGCTGTTCGGCAACCTGGACGCTGCACCTGCACTGGCCGGTACCGGCGACGCAGCGCGTCGCATGTCGGACGTCGTCCAGACGCTGTGGCTGGAGTTCATCCGCGCGGGGGAGCCGTGGGACCGCTATGACCGCGCTGGCGGACCCACGATGGTGCTGGGTTCCGAGTGTGAGACTGCCTGTGATCACCGCGCAGAGCAACTCGGCTTCTGGGAGAACCGCTATCCCGCCTACGGGTGAGCGATCAGGGGCCGCAGCAGGTTCCGCGATGCCGGGCGTTTGTCAGGCCACTTGGTCGCCGGGTGGTGCGGGTCCGCCGGGTTGGGCGGGGTCGGCGGTCTCGCCGGCGGGTTCGTCGTCGTCGGGTGGGCGTAGCAGCAGTTCGGGGCGGTGGTGGGTGTTGACGCGGGTTTGGCCGGTGTCCAGGTGCGGGGGTGGGGTCCATTCGACTTCGTGACGCCCGTTCATCGCGGTGCTCCAGCCGCCTTCTTTCACCGCGCGGTTGTCTGGGGGGCAGGCCAGTCCGAGGTCGTTGACGTTGGTGTTCCCGCCTTGGGCCCAGTCGGTGGTCGCATGATGGGCCTGAGACCCGTAGGCGCCCACGGTGCAGCACGGTTTCGTGCAGCCCCCGTCGCGGGCGATGAGCATGATCCGCTGCGCGGGGGAGGCGACGCGGCGGGTGCGGAACAAATCCAACGCCGACCCGGTCGATCGGTCGAACACGGCGAGGTAGTGGTTGGCGTGGCCGGCCATCTTGATGACGTCGCGGATGGGGAGGCGGGTGCCGCCGCCGGTGACGCCGATCCCGGCCCGGGATTCCAGGTCTTGGAGGGTGGTGCGGATGATCACCGACACTGGTAACCCGTTCAATTGACCGGCCTCGCCGCTCATCAACGCGATGCGCCCGACGGCGAGTAGGGCGTCGTGTTGGCGTTGGGCCAGGTTGCGGTGATCGTTGTCGATCTGGGCTTGGGTCGGTGTCCCGGAGGTGCAGGGTTGCGGGTCGTCGGGGTTGCACATGCCCGGCGCGGCGTATCTGGCGAACAACACTTCCCAGACCGCCCACGCCTCGGGGGTGAGCCGGGCGGCCAGGTCGGTCATCGCGTCCCGGCGCTGAGGACGTTTCGTGACCCCGCGCGTGCGGGCGCGTTCGGTGTCATCGGGTTCGGGGCCGTCCTGATCGAGCAGGAACAACCGCTGATCGGCGGCGTCTTTGACCGCGCTCGGGCCGGCCCCGACCGCGTCGCGGACCAGGTCGACCTCGAACTGCTCGCGGNCTGATCGAGCAGGAACAACCGCTGATCGGCGGCGTCTTTGACCGCGCTCGGGCCGGCCCCGACCGCGTCGCGGACCAGGTCGACCTCGAACTGCTCGCGGGTGGTGGTGTCCACGAACCCGGGCAGTTTATCGACGGCCTTGCGGATCACCTCGACATGTTGGGCGTTGATCAGCCCTTTCTCCTGGGCGACCGCGGTGGCATGCAACACCGGCGGCAGCGGCGGCCCGGTCACCGGCTGGCGCGGGGCCAACAGGGCGGCGTCGGTCAACCGGCGGTGCGCCTCGGATGTGGAGATGCGCCACCGGATCGCCAGCACGTCTTTCCAGTTCTTGGCGCCCATCTGCTGCGGGGTGGTCTCGACCTGCAGCCGCGCCAACAGCCGGTGCCGCAGGGCGGGCAGCCGGCACCACACGGTTTCCAGCTCGTCCAAGACATCCACGAGTTCAGCACGGGTCGCCAGATCACAGTCCGCGGCGGCCAGTTCGTCGACGGCGGCCACCACCGTGGCCACCG
This sequence comes from Mycolicibacterium chlorophenolicum, assembly GCF_001044235.1. Classification (GTDB taxonomy): domain Bacteria; phylum Actinomycetota; class Actinomycetes; order Mycobacteriales; family Mycobacteriaceae; genus Mycobacterium; species Mycobacterium chlorophenolicum. The sequence goes on from NZ_JYNL01000064.1 coordinate 1,126,824, forward strand.
CGGCTCGCAGATCCCCCGTCGACATGATTCGAACATACGTGCGACCACCGACAAAAACGGGGCCGTAGAGCCGAGGGATGTCTAGTGATTCAGCGATCCTGGCGGCCAGTCGACGCCGATCTCGTCGCAGATCGGCGGAATGATGATCAGCGCTCCACGTGGGCTGCAGAACGGCGTTCCCGGCGGCGGACCCGGCGGCGGTGGCGGCGGTGTGAACACCGGAGCGGGACCATCGGCGTAGATCCAGCTGTCGAGCGCATCCCCTTTCAGCGCAACCATTTTCACGTTGCCTTTTCCGGATGGGACGGTGTACCACGTGTGGCAGGTGTTCATGTCCCAGCGGATCATCGGAAACGGCAACGCCTGACCCGGGCACCAGTTGTTCGCCGGAGGACTGAACGGCTGAGCCTCGGCCGCGCCCGCGGTGACGAGGAGGGCGGCTGCTGCGGCGGCGGTCGTCGCCACCAGTCGTCGGACATTCATGCGGTCTTCCTTCGTCGGCCGACGTCGTCGCGTGTCGGAATGCACCGAGTACACGGCGTCGTGGCGGCTACCGATCCCACAATTGTGTTCCCGAACAGTCCCCACTGCGGCGGGAATGCTCAGGCTGGATCGGCAAACGGCGCCGGACTCGAGAACTTTGCCGACCGATTCCTTCGTCGGGTAATACGATGTCGCCTCGGGGAAAGGCGGGCCGTGTGCGATGAACGCTTCGGTTATCGGTCGGGTGGGGGCGCTGGCGGTCTTCTTCGGGGTGGGGGCCGCAGTCCTGATGCCCTGTGCGGTGGCGTCGGCGGCTCCTGACTCATCCACCTCCGCGTCGCAGTCGGCGGCGAGTGACCCGACGCCGCGCACCCATGCGCGCACAAGGCCGGCGGCGGCGTCCGATGCCGTCTCTGTTCGATCGACGACGTCACGAAGCGACAGGGATGGCCGGCGGCGAACTCGCGAAGCCAGGGTGCAGGCGCGTGAAGAGCGGCGCCAGGCGGCGCAAGAACGTCGACTGACGGCGGAGCAACCATCCGAGTCGGAACACGTTGCGCCGCAATCCCCGACGTCCACCATCTCCTTCGAGCGCACCCCACCGTCGGACCGGACCGGCGCGCGGGCGCACCGTGATCCTGTCCCTCCCGGGGTGGTGAGCCTCGCGCTGACATCCGCGCTCGAGATCGCGGTGGCGGTGTCGGCGTCGATCCTGAACTTCGCGCCGCCCAGTCCGACCGCGGCACCACCGAGGCTCAAACTCCACGGGTACAGCCTGGTGCCCAGTTCCACCGAAGAGGTCACCTCGTTCTACGGGCAGTGGACGTATCTGCCCGGAGCGCCGAGCCTGGTGCAGGGCACCCAGCACTTCGACATCGTCGACCCCCGCACGAAGGACACCGTGGGGGATTTCGACGCACTGGTGAGCAGGGGCAACGGTTACAACTACACCTCGCTGCTCGTCACGGCCAACGACGGCACCGATGTCGGCGCCGCGGCCGGGCAGGTGCCGCCGGTCGGCTCCCTGATCGCCACCTTCCGGTTCGGACCCGTCGGGTGGGCTTACTCCGACATGCCGTCGCCGTCGGGGAACGTCATCTCGCTGGCCCTGGTGACGCCTTTCGGGAACATCCCGCTGCGCAGTACCTTCGACGGCGCCAAGGGCATCGCCGACCACACCGTGGACGACAGGCCGGTCAGGCTCACCAACGGCTACAGCATGGCGCCGGCCGACCCGCTCGGCGAAACCATCACGGCGACAAGCGGAGTGCTTCCGCTGTGGACCTCCGTGCAGGGCCATCAGGTGTTCGGGATCTTCGACCCGACCGGCGCTCAGGTCGGAAGCTTCGACGGTGTCTTCACCACCACCTCGGACATTCTCGGCACCTACACGCAGGCCATCCTGGTGACCGGAAACGACGGCGTCAACGTCGGCGCGGGCGCCGGGCAGGTTCCCCCCGTCGGCTCCGTCTACAACGTCGTCTACGCCGGTGCCGACACCGACTACGTGCTCTACTCGTCGATGCCCTCGGCGGCCGGCGATGTCGTCACCGTCGAACAGGTGAACTCGGGCACCGTTCAGACGAGCCCGCGAACGTTCATCGACGCGTCGGAACCGCCTTCCACGCAGCCGCTGTCGGTCTCGCGCGGACTGACCCTCGTTCCTGTGTCCCCGCTGCAGCCCGCCGGAATCAACGGTCTGCCGCCCAGAGAGGTGCAATATCAGGGCTACCAACAGTTCGACGTCCACGACGCGAGGGGCGCGCGTATCGGAAGCGTCGACGCTACGGTCTTCACCCAGCACGATCTGTTCGGCATCCAGAGTAGGGCCGTCCTGGTCACCGACGTGACCGACGGTGTCGCCGGTATCACGCCGGGCGATGTGCCGCCCGTCGGATCGGTGTTCAACGTGATGTTGTTGGGCGACAGTGGGTTCGGGACCGTGCAGTCCGTCCTACCCACTCCGTCGCGGGATGTGAAGACGTTCGCTTTCGCGACACCCCTGGGCAACGTCCCGGTGTTCTATGCCCGCAAGCGGGTGCCTGACCGCATCGATGTCTCGTTCCTCGATCCGTTCCTGGAAGTCTGACGGTCGACGGCCTCGACCCGACGCAGTCGGATCATCGTTGTGGCCACCAACTCTTCTCCCGCAGCAGGGTCGCAATGGCCGGGACGGTCAGGGTGCGCACGACGAAAGTGTCGAGCAGCAAACCGCACCCGATGACGAATCCCGCCTGGATCATCATGTCGACCGAGCCGAGCATGAGCCCGAACATGCTGGCGGCGAAAATGACTCCTGCTGAGGTGATCACGGATCCGGTATTGGCGACGGTCCGGAGCACGCCGACGCGCATGTTCGTGGTGGATTCCTCGCGCAGTCGAGAGACGAGCAGCATGTTGTAATCCGCGCCCACTGCGACCAGCAGGATGAACGCCAACAGCGGCACCGGCCACGCGATGTCGTGGCCCAGCCAGTACTGAAAAACGAGTACCCCCAGGCCCAAAGCGGCCACATAGTTCAGCACGACCGTGCCCAGCAGATAGAGGGGCGCCACGAGGGCGCGCAAGAGCAGAACCAGGACGATGCCGACGATCAGCAGTGTGGCGGCGGCCAGTCTCGTGAAATCCGCTGAGAGCAGCTGTTGGAGGTCGGAGTTGACAGCCGGAAAGCCGGCGACCGAGATCTCCGTGTCGGCCAGTGACGTGTTGGGTCGCGCTGCGTTGGCCGCGTCGACGATGTCGCGGTTGAGCGCCATCGCCTCAGCCGAGAAGGGATCGTAGGACGACGTGATGGCGAAGCGCACGGTACGTCCGTCCGGTGAAACGAATCGCGCTGCCATGTCGCTGAATTGGTGGTTATCGAACGTGCCGGAAGGCAGATAGAACCCCGATGCGGCATCGGACCCGGCCGTGGCGCGCGCCGAGTTCTGCAGTTGGTTAGCGATTTGGCTCATCCCGCCGAGCATCTGGATGTTGCTGTCCGCCAGGGTGTGTACACCGGTGGCCAGGGTCTGCGCGCCGGAGGCGAGGCGGCTGACCCCGTCTTGGAGCCGCCGCACATTGCCGGCCAGATCGGCGGGATCACCGACCGCGGCGAGGGTGTGCCGCATCGTCGCGGCGGCCTCCTGAACGCCGGCCACTGTATCGGCCACGCTCGCGTTCTGGCGGAAGTGACCGCTGATATCCGCGACCTGATCGAAGAACCCGCTGTTGCGGAGCGTCACCAGGACCTGTGTCTCGGCGCGGAGCTGGGCGCACTGTGGTGTGGTGGCGCACCACGGAGAGGCGTCGAGGCCGGCGATGAGCGGCTCGATCACTCCAACGGCCGTGGCGGCCTGCTGGGCCAGAGGTCGCAGGCCCGCTCCGTTACGCAGAGCCTGATCGATGGAGGGTGCGGCCGAATCGAGTTGTCGGAGCAGAGGCTGCGCGTTCTCCAGTGTCTGGGTGGACGCCTGCGCCCGACTGAGTATGCCGGCCAGCGGGTTCAGAGCCCGTCGCAGTGTGGTGTCGAGCTGGCCCAGCCCGGCGGCGAGTTGATCGGCTCCGCTGGTGAGTCTGGCGAGATCGTCCTCGTGCGCCCGGCCGTCGGCGACGGCAGCGGCCATCTTGTCGCCGATACGGCCGTTCTGCCACGACAGCTGCGCCTGGTCGAGTCGCCTCCCGGTCGGGCGGGTCACCCCGGCGACTGTGGTGACGCCCGCCACCTGGGAAATGCGCGACGCCAGTTCGTCGAGGTCGGCCAGGCTCTTGGCGGTCCGAAGGTCGGTCTTCGACTGCACGAGCAGAAACTGGCTGATGACAGCGTCTTTGGGAAAATGCCGGTCCAACAGCTGGTAACCCTGATTGCTCTCGGTGCCACTGGGTTGTCCTGCGCGGTCGTCGTAGCTGATCTTCATGGTGGTCGCCGCCGCGCACAGCGCCAGCAGGACCGCCAGGCTCGCCGCCAGCAGCGGCCACGGTCGACGCACCACCGCCACGGCCGCTCGATTCCAATAGCGACGCGAGAGATCGGGGCGGGGGTCCCCGACGCCACGCCGGGCGGCGAGCGCCAACACCGGCGGAAGCAGTGTCACGGTCGCCAGGAAGCCGATCAGCACGGCGACCGCACAGGCGGGACCGACTCCTTGAAAGACGCTGAGGCGGGCGAAGGCCATGGCGGCGAACGTCAACGCCACCGTCGCCGCCGAGGCCAGGATCACTCGGCCGATGCTTCCGGTCGCTGCCACGATGGCGTCTTCGGCATCGCGGCCTTGGCGGCGCTGCTCGTGGTAGCGACTGATGAGGAACACGCTGTAATCCGTGCCGGCGCCCAGCAGGATGGCCACCAGGAAGGTGATCGTGAACTGCGACACCGGTACCCCTGCTTCGCCGAGGGCCGACAAGATCCCCCGCGCAACCGCCAGGCTGATCCCGATGACCAGCAGCGGCAGCAGCGCAGTGAACACCGAGCGATACACCAGGAGAAGAATCAGCGCGATGACGACCGCGGTGGCGATCGACACCACGTGCGCGTCGCGTTCGCCCGTGGCGATCTGATCGTGGAAGGTGGTGGGCGGACCGGTGACGTGGGCGACGGTCGAGGTGCCGGCGAACGCCGATGCCACGGTCGCGCGCACCGCGTCGATCGCCTCCGCGGCGGTGGGGTCGCCGAGGGTGCCCGCGATTCCGACCGGGAGAAACCACGCTTTCCCGCCCTCGCTGACGCCCTGCGCGCGGGTGGTCGGGTCCGCCAGGAGATCCTGCACCATCAGGACGTGCTCGCTGTCGGCGCGCAATGCGGCGACGAGGCCGGAGTAGCGTTGCTGCGCGGACGGATTCAGCCCTGCCGGATCCTCCATCGCGACGACGATCGACGTCTTCGCGCCCCGCTCGTCGAACGCTGCGGCCATGCGGTCGAATGACTGGAACGAGGCCACGTCGTCGGGCAGCAGTTGCACCGACTGCTTACCGACCACGGTCTCGAGTTGCGGAAAGACCACGGCGAGCAGCACTGCAGCGCCGAGCCATGCGCCGATCACCAGCGCTTTGTGGCGGATCGCGAACTGGCCGAGTGCGGCCAGGCGTGGACTGTACTCACCGCGATGCTCGCGCGGCCGGCGCGAGACCGCGGGCAGCGTGATCATTCGGCGGTCGTCCCCGAAAAGAGCTGTGCGACAGGCGGTTGCACTTGCCTACGCCACGCATCCGGCCGTGTGCCGAGCTGACGGGGATGTGCGCCGGTGAGAGATCCGATAAATTGACGATCTCGAAGCATCGGCGCCCCTATCATTGTGGTGAAGCTCTTCACCAAACTAGTTGGTGACACTCTTCACCAAAGTTGTGGCGAGACGCAACCCCGGCGCTGAAAAGAGGAGGTGTGCCCGCTCTGATGGCCATGCATCGCGGACAGACCGCCGATCAACGACGGGAGCAGCGCCGCCGCCAATTGATGGAGGCCGCACTCGACACCGTGGCCGAGAGCGGCGTCGGCGATCTGCGCGTGCGGGCGATCAGCGCCCGCGCCCGACTCAACGACCGCTATTTCTACGAGAGCTTCGCCGATTGTCACGAACTGCTCCTGGCGGTCTTCGACGACGAGTTCACCCGTGCACTGACGGGGATCATGGCAACACTGTCGGAGTCGCCGCCCGATCTCAGGCCTCGCGTGCGGGCAATCTTCGAGTTCGCGTTCGCCTTCCTCGACGAGGACCCCCGCCGGTCGCGTCTCCTGACAGAGTTGCAGACGGCGGAGGCTCTCGCGCCGCGTCGTCACGAGGTGACCGACACCCTCACCGACATCATGGTGGGGCAGGTCCGCGAACTACTGGGAGCGCGTGCGGGGACCGATGACACCGTGAGGCTGACGTCGCTGACCGTCATCAGCGGCCTGCTCGAACTGGTCGCGCAGTGGTACCGGCAGCAGATCGATGTCGACCGATCGCAGATGATCGAGTTCACGACCGCTCTGGTCGTCACCACGACGGACATCACCGGCGCCCTGGAACGTCAACTCTCGCAAGCGGTCAACGATCACTCCCAGGAGTGAGGACGACGCCGATCAGCGTGCGTGCTGATCCGCGACGTCCAGCGCGGCATCGAGGATGCGAAGGCCCTCTGCCACTTCGTCATCGGTGACGTTGCACGGCGGCACCGCGTGGATGCGGTTGAAGTTCGCGAAGGGCAGCAGACCGCCGGACTTGCACGCCGCCAGCACCGCCGCCATCGCCGGACTGCTTCCGCCGTACGGCGCCAACGGTTCGCGGGTCGCCTGATCGGCGACCAGTTCGATCGCCCAGAACACGCCGAGTCCCCGGACCTCTCCGACACTGCGGTGCCGGGTGGCCAGCTCGCGCAGGCCCGGGCCGAGCACGTCGGCGCCGATGCGCGCGGCGTTGTCGACCATGCCCTCGTCCTCCATCGCGTTGATGGTGGCCACCGCGCAGGCGGTCGCCAGCGGGTGACCCGAGTACGTCAGCCCGCCGGGGTAGGCACGGTCGGCGAAGGTGTCATAGATCGCCTCGTTGATCGCGACGCCGCCGAGCGGGACGTAACCGGACGTGACACCCTTGGCGAAGGTGATCAGATCCGGGACGACGTCGAAGTTGTCGATTGCGAACCACTTTCCGGTCCGGCCGAAGCCGGCCATCACCTCGTCGGCGATGAACACGATGCCGTAGCGGTCACAGATCTCGCGCACGCCGGCCATGTATCCCGGCGGCGGCACCATGATGCCCGCGGTGCCGGGCACGGACTCGAGGATGATCGCCGCGAACGAGTTCGGACCTTCCATCTGGATCAGCCGCTCGAGATGCTCGAGTGCCCGCTGCGTCTCCTGCTCCTCGGTCTCGGCGTGGAACGCCGAACGGTAGAGGAACGGACCGTGGAAATGCACGACGCCACTGCTGGCATAGTCGTTCGGCCAGCGACGCGGATCACCGGTCAGGTTGATCGCGGTGTCCGTGCCGCCGTGGTACGAGCGGTACCGAGACAGCACCTTGTACCGGCCGGTGTGCAGCCGGGCCATCCGGACCGCATGCTCGACGGCGTCGGCGCCGCCGTTGGTGAAAAAGATCCGATTGAGGTCACCGGGGGTGCGCTCGGCGATCAGCCGGGCTGCTTCCGAGCGCGCGTCGTTGACGTGCTGCGGCGCGACGGTGCACAGCGTCGCGGCCTGCTCGGCAATGGCCGCAACGACTTTCGGATGCTGATGGCCGATGTTGGTGTTCACCAGCTGCGACGAGAAGTCCAGCAGCCGGTTGCCGTCACCGTCCCACAGGTAGGAACCCTTGGCGGCGAGAACCGTCATCGGGTTGATCTGTTCCTGCGCCGACCACGAATGGAAGACGTGCTTGCGGTCCAGCTCGTAGGCGCGTCGCCCCCGCGCGATCGCGGTGTCGATGTCCTCCCCCGTGGGAAGGCTGCTCAAAGTCGTTGTCATCGTGAGGTTTCCTGGAGGCTCAGTTGGTGGGGAAGCCGAGGTTGATGCCGCCGTGGCTGGGGTCGAGCCAGCGGGCGGTGATGGCTTTTTGGCGGGTGAAGAAGTTGACGCCGTCGNCTCTTCCGATCTTGCACAAGACACGCACGCTCGCGGGATGAGCTCAGTTGGTGGGGAAGCCGAGGTTGATGCCGCCGTGGCTGGGGTCGAGCCAGCGGGCGGTGATGGCTTTTTGGCGGGTGAAGAAGTTGACGCCGTCGAGGCCGTGGGCGTGGCTGTCGCCGAACAGGGAGGCTTTCCAGCCGCCGAAGCTGTAGTAGGCCATCGGGACGGGGATGGGGACGTTGATGCCGACCATGCCGACTTCGACTTCGTTTTGGAAGCGCCGGGCCGCACCGCCGTCGTTGGTGAAGATGGCGGTGCCGTTGCCGTAGGGGTTGGCGTTGATCAGTGCCAGGGCTTGGTCATAGGTCTCCACCCGCACGACCGACAGGACGGGGCCGAAGATCTCGTCGGTGTAGACGCTCATGTCGGGGGTGACCTGGTCGAGCAGGGTGGGGCCGAGCCAGAAGCNTCCACCCGCACGACCGACAGGACGGGGCCGAAGATCTCGTCGGTGTAGACGCTCATGTCGGGGGTGACCTGGTCGAGCAGGGTGGGGCCGAGCCAGAAGCCCTCGGCGCCGCCGTCAGCCGCCACGGTGCGGCCGTCGACGACGACTTTGGCGCCGGCGGTTTCGCCGGCGTCGATGTAGCCGGCGACTTTGTCGCGGTGGGCCTGGGTGACCAGGGGTCCCATGTCGGCGTCACCGGTGCCGTCACCGAT
>NZ_JYNL01000065.1 GCF_001044235.1 Mycolicibacterium chlorophenolicum
GGCACTGGCACCCTCCACGCGCACCGCCGCGGGCCAACGCGCACTCATCACCGCCCTGCGCGACCGCCTGGCCCAACAACAACACGTCATCAACGCCTACCAGGCGCAGGATGCGCGACTGGCGGCGATGGTCCGCTCGCTGGCTTATTCACGCCGTGCAGCCGCCGGCGGCCGGATGCCGCTGGGCCGCATGCCGTTTGGTGGTGGGGGAGGCTACGGCAGCGGGGGTGGCGGCTTGCCGTATTCGGGGCTGTCGGGCCTGTCCTCGCTGGGTGGTCTGGGTGGTGGCCGGTCACGCAACCCGCGCACCATGTTGGCCTCAAGTGTTGACTGGCTCAACGGCAATGATGTGCCGGGCGAGCCGGGGCAGGGCGCGGCCAAAGCAGCCCTTAGTAAGCTCGGCCGACCGTACGTGTGGGGGGCGCGGGGGCCCAACGCATTTGACTGCTCTGGGCTCACGCAATGGGCGTGGCGTCAGGCCGGGGTTGATATTGGCCCGAACACCTACTCGCAGATCAAAGATGGTGTGCCCGTGTCCCCCAGAGACATACGGGCCGGAGACTTGATTTTCCCACTGCAATACTTCGGTGAAGGCGGTGTCGCGGGCCCGGGTCACGTGATGATGGCGATCAACGACCAGGAGTGCGTCCATGCGCCCACCACCGGAGACGTGGTCAAGATTGCGCCGATGCCGGGGCGGTTCATCGCACGCCGGCCGGTGCGGGTGGCAGAGATCTAGCCGAACGAAATTCGTGCACGAGCCCACCCATGGCCGGGTTTACGCTGAAATCACTTTCAGGAAAGGACGATCTGGTGATCACAAACCCGGGCATCGAAACCGAAGCCAAGAAGGTGTTGGGTGTCGTGTCGCGCGCGTTGACCGTATTCGGAGGTGCCACCGAGCCGGTGGAACCGCCCCCGTTCGCGGCTGCCCGCGACATTGAGGACAACGTTGGCCGCGGCCGATTCTGAGCGTCGAGGGGACAGCATTTCATGACCGGGACCAAACATTTCGGCGACGTCCAATGGGACTCCGGCCATGACATGATCGGCTGGAACCCCGGCCGCGGCTGGCGGATGCCCAGTGACCGGGGCACCTACATCACCGTCGACGATCCGTACTGGGGGCACGTGCTCGACAACGCCCGGAAAACCTACGGCGACCCCGATATTCACTTCGATACCGACGACCAGTCCAAGGTCCGCCATCTGGTGTTCGGCGACGGCTCAGCGCTGCCCCCGGATGGGACCGTGGTCTACCACGATGCGGCCCGGCACCAGAATTGGGCACAAAACGACGACGGCACAGTCTCGCTGATCGGGCCGGACGGCAAGCCAGGCCCGGCGTTCCTGCCGCCCGGGTACCGAAAGTTCGGCGACCAGTACGCGCTGGTGAGCCCGACCGGGCAACAGGTAGGACCGCAGCAGGAGGGGCTGCCGGCCAGCTCCGGCGGCTTCTACACCGACCCGAAAACCGGTGTGTTGACACCGAAGAACGCCAACGGCGACTACTACACACTCGGCCCGGACGGCAAGAAGTCGTTTTTCGACCGCAACGGGTTGCCGCTCACCGAGCAGCAGTTCAACAACACCACGGACCCTCGCGACGGGACAGGACCTGCCGCCCCCGATAGCGGGCTGGTCACCGACGAACAGCAGTCCGGCCATGCCGCCGACGCGGTGAAAAAACTCCAGGACGAGCTCAAACAACGATTCACCACGATCAGCAGCGCCGAAGAGAAGTTATCGGAGGTGCTGCTCAACGCGCACGCCACCAACGCTGACGGTCAGACGAAACTCAACGACATTCAGAAGAAAATCGTTGAGGCCGTGAACAACCCGGCGATGGACACCAACACCGCGGCCGGGGAGAAGGCCTATCTGACGTTTCTGCGCAGCCAGGTGAGCGCGATTCAGGAGCTGCTGTCGTCGAGCAGCCTCAGCGCAGAAGATCAAGGAAAGGCTGCGGCCGCGCTGGCCGCCCTGTATGCCGCCGACAACGGCGGCACCGCTCAGCCCAATAGCCCGGGCACCACCGACGCCACGGCCCCCGCTGCGGCTGCGCCGGCCGCTACCGATCCGGGACTCACCGATCCTGGGCTGACTGATCCCGGGTTGACTGATCCGGGACTCGGCCCTGCGCCGGCGATGCCGGACCCGTCGCTGTCCGACCTGATGGGTGGCCCGATGAGTCCGCTGGGCGCCGACCCGATGTCGGCGCTGGCGTCGATGCTGCCGGGTGCCCTGGGAAGCCTCGGCGGCCTCGGTGCCGGCGGCAGCCCCCTCGATGGTCTTAGCGGCCTGGCCGGGGCGGCCAGCCCGTTGGCCGATCTGGCGTCCGGACTGGGCAACCAGGGCGGCCACGACCGGACGTCGGATACCTCGGACACCACCGAGAAACCCGACGACAAGACCGACCCCGTCAAAGACTCGACGGACAAGACCGCGCCGACGACCCCCAGCGACTCCACCGCCGCGCCGGCCAACCAGCAACCCACCAACGGGCAGCCGGCCCAGGATCCGCAAAACGGTCAGCCGGGCCAGCCGCCCGCACCGGTGGCTCCGCCCGCTGCGGCCTCGCCGACGGTGCAGCTGCCCGATGGGTCGAGCGCCGAGGCCCGGACACCGCAGGCCGCGCAAGCGGTCCGGGACTGGCTCAAGGGCGGCACCGTCGATGGCTCCTACCGGCAGAACGGCATGACACTGCCCCCGGTCGGCACACCCGTCACCAACGGTGTGCCCCCCACACAGCTGCACTGCGGCGACGTCGCCATGTTCAAGGATCACTACGAACCGGTGCTGAGTTCGGTGAAGGGCTACCTCGGCGGCAATGTGGTGCCCTTGAGCCAGGTCACGTCGAGCCCTGATTTCCTCGGCTTCATCGACCCCACCGCGATGGCCGCCACGAGTGTGGGCGCCCTCGGCGCCCCGGCCCCCACACCGGCGCCGGCCCCTGCGGCACCGCTGGCCGCATCAGCCGCCCCCGCACCAGCTCTGGCACCGGCCCCGGCAGGTTAGCCAGGATCGTCGACGCCGGCCGGCGTTAACGCGGACAATTGATCGCTAGAAAGGATGCCACGATGACTGAGCCGATCCGGATTACACCCGATGTGCTGATCGCCACCGCCAATGACCACGACGAGGTCGTACAGCACGTCGAAGCGGCCCGCGAACGCGGCAGCGACATCAGTGCTGCCGTGCAAAGCTATGGTCCGATCATGCATCAGCTCAAAGCCGCCGTCGGCGACGTGCTGCTCGACCGCGACACCGCGCTGGCCGAGCATGCCGCCCGGCACCGCAACGCCAGCGACGATCTGCGCCGCGGAGCGGCCGTGTATGTCAACGAAGACGAGCAGAACGCCGCACAGATCAGCCAGGTCCCCAACGTCTAACCATGAGCCCAGCAGCTGACCGCGAATACACCGCCAACACGCTCGACGAGACCGTGTGGGTGCGGGTCGCTGGCTCCGGCGAAGTTCTCGGTGTGCAACTCGAACCGGCGGTGATGCGTCGCCCCGGCCATGAGATCGCCGCCCGCATCCAAGCGTGCGCCGACGCCGCCTACGTCGAAGGCCAGGTGGCCCAGCGCCACGAGTGGGAAGCTGCCGGTGTGCCCCGCGACGCGTTCAGCTGGCTACCCACATCGAAGGACCTCGATGACGCACGCGGACGGTTGAGGACACTTGACTGATGAAGGTCGACGCGCCAGGACTGGTCGCTGCGGCGCAGCGACTCATATCGGCGGTGGAAGCACTCGGCGGCGATAGCGCAGTGCCGCACCCTCCGCTAGCCGCCGACCCGGCCTCGGTCGGCGCCGCGCAGCGACTCACCACCGCCAGCACCGCCCTGGCGGCAGGCCTGACCGGTCACGTCTCGGCGCTGGTGGCGTCCCTGGAGCATTTGACGGGCATTGCGGTGACGTTCACCGAGACCGACCAGCAGAACGCGCAAGCCCTGGCGACCCTGAACGCCGGCAGCTCAGGTCCGGCGCCTGTTGCCGGCTCCGCGCCACCACCTCCACCGATTCCGCCCGACGTGCGCACACCGCTTCCGCCGGCAGCGGGCATGATGCCCGAGGCCCTTTCGGCGGCGGCCCACACCGGCGCCGCGGGGGCGGGTGAGCCGTTCATAGCGGCGTGGACGACGGCCAGCGGCGCTGCCCGCGACGCCTCGGAGAATCTCCGCTCGGCGGTTGCCCATCTGCCCGAGACTCTGGACGGGCCGGCATCCACGCCCGCGGCGAGCAAGCACTTGCTGGCCTTCGCTGACGGCCTGGACCACTACGCCGACCGCGGCCATGCCCTGGTGACCCAGTCCACCGGGTACGCCAGCAACCTCGCGCAGGCGCGTCAAGACATTCCCACCCCCGCCCAGCACACGCAGGCCCAGAATCGGGTGGTGTCGCTGGCACAGGCGAATGCGGCATCGGGCGGCCGGTATGCGGTGCCGCTGGCGAACGCGGTGGCCGAAAAGAACCAGCTCAACGAGCGCACCATCAGCGGCTACACCGGCTACCACGAGAACACCGACGCGGCCACAGCAGGGGATCACCCGGGCAGCGACGGCAACCCGCTGGACCCAGCCGCGGGCGATCCGGCCACGGCAGGCGATCCGAACGCCCCCGGCCAGCCCGACCCTGACGGCGACCCGCTGTCGCCCGAGAACTCCGGCGAGCTGGCCTCGATGCTGCCGCAGATGCTGCCGACGATCCTCGGGGCCGCGGGCGGCCTGGTCGGCGGCCTCGTCGGGGCGGTGACCAAGGTTCCCGAGACACTCATGCAGGCCGGAACTCAGGCGATCGGCGCCGCCACCCAGGGGCTGTCCGGGCTGGCCCAGCCCAAAATGGACTCGCTGGAAACCGGCACGAGCGGTCTCGGGGGAGACCCCGGCGGCGGCGATCTCGGCGACATGGGCGGCGCCGGGGGCGGTGGCGATGCACCTACCACCCCGGCAGGCGGCGGCGCACCGTCCCTGGCCGTGGCCCCCACCACGGGTGCACCGCCAACCCCGGCGATCACCCCGGTGGGCGTGACCGGCACGCCACCGCCACCGTCTGCCGGCATGGGCGGCATGCCCATGGGGATGCCGATGGGCGGCACGGGACCGATCGCCGGCGGACCCGGCGGCGCAGGCGGGGCCAACGAGGACGCCGGCAAGCAGCGCAAGGTGACGCCCCGCGACATCCCGCACACCGAAGACATCACCGGCCGCACCGACACCAATAGGCTGGCCGCGGCGGCAGCCGGGCACCGTGAACGCAATACATCGGAGCCGCCCAATGACGACAACTCGCCGCCACCGGACTCGTCCAAGCCGATTGTGCGTCGCTTGACGACCCGACCGCCGAAGGAGCTCACGTGACCGGGCCGGCGCAGCACCCGTCGGGGGCAAGCCCGAATCCGAAACCGGACCACGCAGCAAACTTCGATAACCTCGGTGACGCCGAAAAGGTTAAATTCGTACGGAACGAAACCGCCGGCGCCCTCGCCCACCTGGACAAGCTGCTGCGCGACCTCGACGACATCGGCGCCGGCATTGATGATCCTGACGGCCTGGTGTCACTGAGCCTGGGATTCGACGGCCATTTGATCGAGATCCACATCGCTGACGCGATCGGCCAGGTCATGACCAACATCGACCTGGAAAACCGGCTAAACGGCCTCTTTGCGGCTGGCACCGAAGGCATCACCGAGATGCGCGAAGAGTTCTGGAAGCACGCAGCCGAGGACTCCGAGTGACCGAGTAACCAAGCTGTGCACCATGATTCGACCCGCCACCCGATCCCGCCCGCCTGCTCGCCCGGCGCCTCTTTCGAGACGGTGCATCTGACTCCCTAATGTGAGGCGCCGCACGACCTGGGCGGAGCCCAGGCAGGTCCACGAACGGTTCAGCCGACGTCGACGCGAGCCCACACCGTGCGTCGGCGGCCACCGCGAACCGCGTGGCGAAAGTCCGGCTGACCGACCTCGGTGTGACCGTATACAGCCCTGCTCACTCTGTGGCACATCGCCACGAGTGCGACTCCCAGACATGCGTTCTCGCGCGGCAAGCCGGCATCGGGCGCGCACACCCCGCCCTCGGCCCCCGGCCCCTATAACACGGCTGTCCTAGCTCGAACGGGATACCCAGCCAGGGCGACCCTGACGCACTCCGAAGACATCCTCGAGCACACCGTTTAGCTGTACCGGACGGGCTGGCAGGTCCAGTCATGGCTGCCGAGAAGAGCTGCCGATTGGCGCACCATCCAGAGCCGTTAGCCGGATGTGGGAGCCCCGCGGCGGCCGGTGGCACGATTCCGTGGCCCCTTTACACAACATCAGCGCGCCTGACATTATCCGGGACTCCGCGCGAACTTGGGCCGGAAAGGTGTTGGCGCACAACACTGGGCTGAGACTACGAGGACAGGGCCCGGCCGAGGTTCGTGGGAGAAAAAGCCGGGCCCTATCCGCCCCACCGTTGTAGGAGCACGCTGAGGCACCTTTGACGCTACCGCACCGCGGCCTGCTCGCCGTGCACAATTTCCACCGCCGAGTTGGGGCGAAACCGACTGGGACACAGACGAATAAACGCCGAACCTGCCGATTCCATATCAAATGTAGGGCGCCCTGCGGGCTACGCCGCGCCGCTTACCGCGAACGACCCTCGTCCGCGCCGCGACTCTCGGCGCGCCTGCCGCAGCTCCGCGCGATCCAGCCGGCCCAACCTCCACTCAAGTGCCCACACATCACGCTGCCGAGGAAGGCGGTAGCTCAGCTCGATGAGCTGAATAATCTGCTCGGGAGTCAGGCCGATGATGTCGCCGGCCTGGTCGTGCGACGTGATCACGATGGGGCCACGCAGGACCGGAACATCGGCACCGCTGAACCGGGTGGCTCCTACCAGGATCTTGGTAGCCGCGCGGTTGATGGGCTGCAGCGTTCCACGACGCAGCAAAGGTGACGTCCAAAAATCGAAACGCCCGCAGCTACTCGTCAGCGCTTCGATATCGCGCTCACGCACCCAATTCTGAACACCTTCGATGCTCTCGAACGAGAACGTATAGAACACGCCGTTGTGGCTCGCCAACAGGGCCTCATGCATGGTTCCTCCAGGTGCTTGCGCCCGAACCTCAAGTATCCGTCATCGAAATTTGTGAGTGCCGTGGTATACGTGCGCCTTTAAGCTGGTTCTATGACGGCTACGCAGCACGGTGCCCCGAACACCCCGTACGGGCCAGCTGCCGGCACGCCGGGCGGACCCCCCGCGCCTCCATCCGGCCCGCCCGGCTACGACTGGCGCTACGCACCACCAGCACGCCGCGGAAACAAGCTGGTCACTGTTGGCATCGTGACCACGGCCCTGATCGCCCTTGCCGCACTCGCAGTAGGCATCGTCTCCCTAGTCACCCGGCCTGCACCCGCCCCGGCTGCCGCGACGCCGGCCCCCGTCGCGGCAGCGCCCAACGCGACACCGGCTAGTGATACGAGCGCGGCGGACCGCGCCCTCTGCACCGCGATCGCACCACTCATGGCCGAAAGCGACCGCTTTTCAAATGCCTGGACAGATCTGGGCGAGCCGGGGACGCCGGCCCGTGACGCCGCGACTCCCAAGTTCATTAGTGACACGCTGGATTGGATCGGTAGGGCTCAGCCAATGCTCGACCAGCATCCCGATGTCGATCCGTTCTTTCGGCGCAGCCTTCAACGGTTCATCGACGATCTCCACCTCTTGGTGGTCGACCTCAGACCCGGGCCGCTGACCTCTTACGCTAAAGCGCTCTATGCAGACGGTGTCGGTGCCTACAGCGGGCCACTACATATCTGCGACGGGCTCGGAATCAAGTGGTAGCGGTCAACGCGCCGGCCGGGATGCCGAGCCGACAATTCTCGGCAACGATCATCGGCGGCGCATGGCCTCACACCGATCCGAGCGCCGTTCAGAACGCATCAGAGGCACAACATGCGAAGGGTGTTGACCTTCTGGACTGCGCCGAAACGGCGCGCTCAGAAGCCGCGGGCGTCGCGGCCGAGCAGTCCGGCCACGCGATCGACGGATTCTGCGCCAAATGCCACCGCGACGCCTCCACCTACACCAGCCAAGCCGATCGGTACTTCGCGCTTGCACGTATGTGCGAGGAGTGCGCACGCCTCATCTACGGCCTCCGCGAGGACCTCGACCAGATCGACGCAGAAGCACACCGCGCCATCCAGCAAATCATGCAGTGGGTCCAGTCCGGCGTCATGCAAGCAGCTCTGGCCGGCGTGGAAATCATGCAGATCATCGCCGCCGCTCGCGCCGCAGCCATGGCCAAATCTGCCGAAGTCACCGCCGCCCTCGCGGCAGAAGCATCGAAAGTCGGCATCGACGGCGCCCGGGCGGGCGCGGGTGGCGGTGGGGATTCGCGCGGTTCGCCGGCAGATCCCGAGGTCCAACCGCTCTCCACGGGCTTCGGCGGCGGAGGGGGCCCCGGAGGAATCCGTGACGGCATGCCCACCGGCCGACCCGACCTCAGCCACCTGCCCGAAGACTTAACGCATGGACAGCAACCCCCGGAATCGGGGGACCATTGGCATGACATTGGTGGGGACGGCACGAAAGGTGACAGCTCTGGCGGCGACAAGACCCCTACAGGCGACAAAACTCCGAGTGGCGACCCCGCAGCCTCGGGTCTCGGGGACAAGGATGGCGGACCCGGAGCAGGCCGTCATTGGCACGATGTAGATGGCCAGGGTAGTCCGCCATTTGTCTCGCCCGGCTCAGGCATATCGGGCGGTGGCTCGAGCAGCGGTTCAGCGGTTTCCTCGCTCGGATCGGCTGGTGGTCTCGGGGGCGGGGGGTTCCCCAAGATGCCATCCACACCGACCGGTCTGAGCGGTGGTGGTCTGCCGACGCAGGGTTTAGCCTCGCCGACCGGCCTGGGCAGCGGCGGCCTGCCGGGCGGCGGGGGTGCTTCGCCGACGCCCTTGTCGGCTCCTGCGACCTCTTCGGATTTCTCGCGCGGCCTGAGCGCTGGCTTGGGCGCCGGCGGCGGTCCGGCGGCCCCGTTTGCACCGCCGGTAGCGCCGCCGGCCTCGACGGCGTCGGGTAGTGCTGCCCCGGCTGGCACGGTTGCATCTGGCCCAGCGCCTGTTGCCGCGGCGGGCGGTGGTCCGGCGGTGTCATCGACGCCGGCCGCGCCGGTAGCCGCTGCTGGCCCATCCGCAGGGCCTGTAGGAGGCGGCGTGCCTTCGGCTCCGGTCGGGGCGTTGCCGCCATTCGGGTCTGATGTGCCGCGGACCGCGACCCCGGCTGCGGTGACGCCGGCGGCCGGACCGCCGGCTGCGGGACCGCCCCCGGCCGGCGTGGGCTCTACGGCGGGCCCGGTGGCTCCGCTGCCTCCCGGCGTCGTGGGGTCTGGTGTGGGCGCATCGGCTGGTGCGGCCAGTGAGGGTATCCGGTCGTCGCTGCCGGATCCGTTGTTGGCGAGCGCTTCTCAGCTGGTGTATCAGCTGCTGCACGATTCACGGATGTATCCCTACATGGATTGGTGCGTCGGAATTTTCCGCACGTCGTCGGGGATTGAGACGCTGATCGTGAACAGCGAGGGTGCGGGGTACATCCCGGCTGGCGTGTTCGTGCCGCGCTCGGCGCGGATGGTGTTCGCCGACGGCGGGTTGAGCCCGCAGTTCCGGGCCCGCTGGTTCAGCTGGGCCAACCCGGCCGAGACGATGCTGGCCTATGCGCAGCTGGCGGCTGAGCATCGTGAGGATATCGAGCTGTGGGCGCTGGCGGTATCGACCGATGATGGCGGCTCGTCGATGCCGGCCAGGGCGATGATTGAGCACTATGAGGACTGCTCGCGATCGCTGTCACCGCTTTCCGACGTCGTGCCGACATCGCAGCTCGACGACACGCACGCGCATCGTTTGGAGACTCTCGACCGCGCGTTGTACTCGCGGCTGACCGGATTCGGCGACGGTCCGCTGCCGGACCGCTCAGAGGCGTGGCGCACCACGATTTCGGCGGCGCAAAAGGCACTTGCCCGCGCGGGCTCGATTCCGGATTTTGCTGTAGCACCGGCGATCCGGGAGGTGCTGGATCTGTTGAGCCACGGCCTTCCGGTGCCCGCGAGACGCTGGCAGGAGTTGGAGGCCGCACATATCGGCGCGTTGATGTCGGGCGCGGGACTGCGCCCGGGCCGCCTGGGCAGCGATAGCGGGACCACCGCACACGTGCTGGCGCACCATGATTTGGCGCGGTTGATCGAGCTGCTGCTGCTGTGGCGGCTGGATTCGACCGCCTATCCGGAAATCGCCTATCTGGCAAGCCAAATCCAACTGTCGCCGTGGATGGCCGGAGTCGGGTCGTGACACAGTCGGCCGAGTTCGCGGCGATGCTGGAAGTGCTCGCCGCAGCTGGCGCCGCGGCAGAGCCCCTGCCGCTACTGGAGGTGGGGCCTGGAAGTTCGCCTGTAGATGACGTGTTGGCCGTTTTCGCCGCGGGGATCAATGAACAGACGGCGGCGATGTCTGCCGAGTTGACCAGCGCCACAAAGCGTTTGGAAGACATATTTTTCAACGGCGGCACCGATGTGCTGCCGCAAGATGGGGAGGACAGCTGATGCCTGCACAGTCGATCAAGGTCGTCCCGCCGGCGTTGTTGTCGGCGGCGGACGCCGTGGCGGTTGCCGGACAAAAGGCCGCGGCGCCGCAACCCGGCGCGGTGTTCATTGCGGCGCCGGGCTCACCAGCTGATGGTGTGTTGGCGTCGATTTCTGCTGGGATCGCCACCCAGACAGCGCAGATGAGTGCGGAAGCCGCCGGCAACGGGCCGGAGGTGCAGGCTAAGACGTCGGCGGGGGTGGCGCAGCTCCAGAGGCAGGACGCGGAAAATGCCACGGCGATCCAGGCGGTCGGGGACTCTGCCGTCGAGCAGGCCGCTCAGCCCGGCGGCTCCATCCCCCTCTGACCTCGCCGGACCGCAAAGGTCTGTCTGCGGCCCGGAAATTAGCGCAGATATGGGTTCGCGGGAGCAAGTAAAGTCGGTCTGGTGACCACGCACAGCTTTGTACGGCCCGGTGACCCCGAGATTCCGCCCCAGACGGGCGGCGGGAAGGTCAAGCTGGAGGCGGCGATCGTCGCTCCGATCCCTCCACCGCGCAGTATCTGGGGTGTGGTGCTGCCTGTGGGCCTTGTCTGCGGCGTGGTGGGCCTCATTGTCGTCATGTACGTGTCCGGTGCCCGCCAGCTCGCCGGCGGATTCGGCTTGTTCGGCGGTATGGCGGCGTTCTCGGCCATTGGCCTGATTGTCCGCAATCGGGGGGCCGCCCGCAAGATGTCGTGGGGTGAGTTGACCGCTCGGCGCCGGAAGTGGTTTTCCACTCAGGACGATCTCCGCGAGGAAGTCAACGTTCAGCGCAAACTCCAGTGGGAGCATCGCTACTTTTTTCATTGGGATCCACAGGATTTGGTGAGCGTCGCGGGATCGGTGCGACAGTGGGACCGGCCGCCGGGAAGCGACATGTTTGCAGTGGTGCGGGTCGGTATCGGCAAGGTGAAACTGGCGATGACGCTGGAGAAGCCGGAGATCGCACCGGCGGCGGACCTGGAGCCCGCCACCGGGCACGCGCTGCGGAAGTTCCTCAACGCCCAGGAATATGTGGACGGGATGCCGAAAGCGATCTGGCTGCAACGCTTTCCCGGGATGAGCATTGTCGGCGATATCAAAGAGGGCCGCAGCGTGGTACGGGCGATGCTGTGCCAGCTCGCCGCCTTCCATAACCCGAGCGATGTGCAGATCATCGTGGTGAGTTCTGCACCGTCGGAATGGGAGTGGGCGAAGTGGTTGCCACATTTCCAACATGAGAGCCGGCGCGACGGCTGCGGGGAACGACGACTGCTGTTCTCCTCGCCGGCCGAGCTGGAGGCGTTCTTCGACGACGATCCTGAGGGCACTCGCCAGGCGTGGTCGCAGCCGTCGAGCGGGTTGAGCGCGGGGACTGGACCAGCGCTGCCGCTGCGGATCATCGTCGACGACCACTGCGCCACCGCGGAGGATTGGGCGGGTCTGACCGGAGCCACTGGCTATGCCGGCACCTGCTTTGTCCGTGTGGCCACTGTTGAGCCACCGCGCCCCAGCACGGCTGTCGCGGCGGGGCAACGTTATTGGGTGGGCTTTTCACCGGAGACGACGTACCGGATCTCAGATGGCGTGCTGCGCAAGCGGGTGACGCTGCTTGACCGCGACCCGAGAGCTAATCACCAGTACAGCCAGGACGCCCCGAAATCCGATGAGGGGGAGGACGCGTTCTATGCCATCGCCGACCAGATGAGTGTCGACGACGCCGAGCGGTTCGCCCGCACGATGGCCCGCTGGCGCGGAAAGGGCGCGGCCGGTGTGACGGTCTCGAGCGAGGATATCGAGCAGCGCACGCTCATTGACGTGTTGTCGATCCCTGATCCTCGCAAGCTGGAGCTGGACCGCTTGTACGCGCAGACCCGCACTCAAAGCTCGCAGTGGCTGCGGTTCCCCGTCGGCACCTTCACCGATACCGGGGAGGTCGCCGAGATCAATCTGCGGGAGGGATCGCAGGGCGGGATGAACATGCACGGGCTGTTCATCGGTACCACCGGCGCCGGTAAGTCCGAGGGCCTGATCACCGAGGTGGCCGGGGCGTGCTTGACCCACTCAACTGATGTCCTCAACATTGTGTTCACCGACTTCAAGCTCAAGTCGGCGGCCGGCATGATCGGCCGGTTCCCGCATGTGGTGGCCAGTGTGAGCAACCTCGCCGAGGAAAAACACCTGGTGGGCCGCCTGTATGACACGCTCGACGGCGAGCTGGATCGCCGCGGCGAAATATTGGCGGCTCTAGATGATTGCCCGGACGTGACTACCTACAACCAGCGCCGGTTGCAGGATCCATCGCTGCCACCGATCCCGGCGCTGTGGGTGATCACCGACGAGTACAACGAGGTGTTCGCCGACCCGATCTACGGCCCCAAGTTCCGCCGTCTGTACTTGCGGATCGCGCGCGTGGGCCGCTCACTGCACGTGTTCTTGAAGCTGGTCGGTCAGACCAAGGACAGCCAGAATCTGCGCGATATCACCAAGCTGCTCGGCTATAGCATCGCCGCCCGCACCGGCACCGAGGAAGAGTCGCGCGCGGCGATCGGCGATACCCGCGCCGCCCATATCGCGCCGTCGGGCGAGGAGGGCACCGCGTACCTGCGCGTGGGTTTGAAGGAGCCACGGAAATTCCGGTACTTCTTCTCGTCCGGTGATTTCATCCCCGGCGGTGCCGACAACAACGCCGCACTGGCCCCCAAACGCGCTGCCGCCGAATTTGCACCACGCGTGTTCTCCGCCGGGGAAGTGGCCGATGTCGATGGCCGGCTGACGGCGCGCCCGGACCCGACGGAGGGCAGTATCGTGCCGATCCGCCGGGCGCCGGCGGAGAAGCCGATCAAACTGGCCACGGCACTGACCGATGCCCTCCAGGAGGCTCTGTGTGAGGGCAGAATCCCTGCGCCGCGCCCGATTTGGCTACCAGTGCTCGGCGATCCAACGCCGGCCGATGAATTGGTGGCGCGCTGGCGGGGCCGGCCCTGGTACGTCGACTACGGCAACAACGCTGGATTCACCGCCCCTGTGGCGCTGGCGGACTACCCGCGCGGCGCCCGCCAGGAGCCGCATTGCCTGGACTTGCTGCGCGACAACGCGCTGATCGTGGCGGCCCCGACGCGCGGGACGACGACGGCGGTCATGACTGCGATCACCACGAGCGCCCTGCTGTACCGGCCGGAGCGGGTGCAGTTCTACTGCATCGCCGCCAGCGGCCCGCAGCTGGCACGGCTGGGCGATCTGCCGCATGTGGCGGAGGTGGCCGCCGGCAGTGACTCCGAGGGTGTGAGCCGGGTGGTGAGCACCGTGGAAGCCATCGCCAGCGAGCGTGATCACGTGTTCACCACCCAGCGCCTGGACATGGACATGGTGCGTGCGGTGAAATTCGGCCAGAACGCGGGCGGCGCCATCAATCCCGCGCAGCAGGCCGCCGCGCGGGCAGTGTCCGGCGGTGAGGTGGTTCTGGTCATCGACGGTTGGAAGAATTTCTCCGAGACGTACCCAGACGTGGCGACGCGGGTGGCGGCGCTGATGCGGGCCCGCAGCTACGGCGTTCGGGTGCTCTACACCCACACCAGCACGATTTCGGGGTTGCCGACGGCGATCAAGACCGAAACCGGCCAGACTCTCGAGCTCAAGCTGGTCAATGAGCACGACACGACGGTCAAGCGTGATCCGCGGGAGCCGGAGCGCAACCCGGCCCGGGAGGTGCCTGACCTGCCGGGCCGGGGGCTCACCCCGAGCGGCCATCACCTGATGGTGGGTGCTCCGGTGCTGGCCGACCCGCCGCGCGACACGGGGGAGCTGGCGGCCGAGGCGCCGTTGGAAGGCGACGATCTCAGTGCTGTGGTGGCCCGCGTCGCCGGGGTGACGAAGACGGCCTCGGTGGCGCGGCTGCCGGAAAAGGTGCTGTTGAAGGATGTGTTCGACGGCATCACCGAGCAGCTGCCTTATGGCGTGGTGCCGTTCGGCTTGGCCGAATCGACTCGGTCGGATTCGGCTTTGGTGCCCGCGGTCGTCGACTTTGAGGAAAACCCGCACGCGCTCGCGGTGGGCCTGGCTGGGTCGGGGCTCACGACGTGGCTTCGGGCGATGGCGCACGGCATCATGCGCTCCTACCGGCCCGATCAGGCCACGATCATCCTGATTGATCCGCGAAAGACGTCGGTCGGGGTGGTCCCGGAGGCGAACTGGCTCAGCGGCTACGCCAGGTTCCCCGAGGAGATCACCACGCTCGTCAACGATCTGGTGGGTGTGTTGAAGGGCCGCCTGTCCCCGGGTGCGGCGTCCCAGCACGATTTGGCGACGAAACGCTTCTGGGAGGGCCGCGAGTTCTTCGTTCTGATTGACGGCATCACCTCGTGGGGCAATGCAGCAAACCCGCTTGTGGCCTTGGCGCCGCATGTTGAACAGGGAGAAGAGATCGGGTTGCATATCGTCGCAACCGCTTATCAGCGTGAGTTCTCGTTCCAATCGCAGGGCGGGGGTGTGCTCGGCAAGACAGTGGGCATGCAGCCGCCGATCCTGATCATGAACGGTCACCGCAGTCACGGCGCCATCGTCCCCGGGGTGTTCGCCGAGCCGCAGCGGGAGGGCAAAGCTAAATTATTGACGCGCAAGGGAATTACTGGTGCGTTGGTCGGATGGACAGACCCACCAGAGTTAGCTCGGCGCAGGTAAAATTTCGTGCAGCGACCACGCTACGACCGGCCTTAGACTGGTGAGCACACCGCTTAAGGCCGCGTTTTCCAGGGAGGGAACAACCCGATGACAAATCCACTGATGTTGATCAACGCCCCGGTTGTAGCCGGTTCTGCAGCGGTCGAAGATGCCGGCGCAGCCACCATGGGTGGCACCATGGCCGGCGCCGCCGGTCCGGTCACCGCAGTCTTGCCGCCGGGTGCTGAGGACGCGTCTGCGGCCGCCGCGGCGGCGTTCATCGCACGCGGTGCAGAAACAGAAGCGATGCTGACGCAGCTGACCACCGTGCGCGCCCTGTTCGCCCAGACCATGGCCTCCAGTGCAGCGGGCTACACGGCAGTCGACGCCATCAACGAGGCGACGCTGGCCATCTAGCCGGCAGTCAAGAGCACATGTCGGCGTTCGGCGACGCGGCGGCGGTCCCGCCCGAGGTGAACCACACCCTGATGTCCACTGGGGATCTGGGGGCTAGCCTCGTATCCGCCGCCGCGGGGTACGAATCGGTCGCCGACATGCTGATGGCCGAACTGACGGCGATGGGCCTGAACACCTCGACCACCGCCATGGTCGCCTGGCAAGGCCCCGGCGGGGTGATGATGCAGATGACCGCCGCCGAATTCATGGCGGTCTGCGCGGCCGCGTCTGCGTGGGTACGCATCGGGCAGGTTCAGGCCGCCGAAGTTGCCACCGCACACGCGACCGCGGTGGAGTCGATGATCCCGGCCGAAGTGTGTACGGCCAACCTGGCCACCACTCAGGCGTTGTCGGACACGAACGCCTTTGGTATCAATACGCCAGCGATCTTGTACCTGGTTCACCAGTACGGGGAGTTTTGGCTGCAGAACGCCACGGCCCGCACCGGGTATGGCTCAGTGGTGTCGACCGCGCTGGGTGTGCTCGCAGAGCCTGCACCGTTCTCTCCAACCGCCTCGAACCCGGCTGGGCCGGCGGTTGCGGTGGCTCAAGACGCAGCCATGCAGGGCGGCCAATCGGCGTTGCAAACCAGTGCGAAAACGATGACGCAGGCTGCCGACACTCCGGCCAAAGACGCAGCTGCGGTGCCGAATTCAGCCGAAAGTATGGTGTCCCAGCTCGGCGGCCAGATGGGCGGCCTGTTCGGTCAGGTCAGCTCGGGCTTCGGGCAGGTCACTCAGATGGGCCAGCAGCTTCCGCAGATGCTTGGCCAAGCGCCCCAAATGTTTTCGGGCATGCTGGGCCCGCTCAGCTCGATGCAGGGCCTCAACGCGACCTCTGTGGCCCCGGAGGCGGCGGGCGCGCTGGGCGCACCGCCAGTGGGCGGGCTGAGTGCGCTCGCTGGAGGCGGTGGCGGCGGTGGCGGACTGGTCAGCGGGCCATCCGCGTTGTCCAGCAGTTTTGTGCGCCCGGCCAGCAGCTTCAGCACACCGAACTCACCCACGCTGCCTGGTGGCTGGCTCGGCTCGGCCGAACAGGGTGGGGCAGCACAAGCCAAACCCGCGATAAGCGGCGGCGGAATGTATGGCGCGCCACCGGGTTTGGGCCGCGAAGGTCACACGGATGCGGGTGAGAAGTCGACACGGACCATGCAAGTGACGGCTCGACCGGGGACTAATAGGGGGGAGCGGCAACGAATCTGAGCACCAAAATTAGCGTCAGGAGCCCCCTGTCGGTGCTTCTAGACTCGATTTCATAGGCACGCAACACCTTCAAGGAGATTTAGGAATGGCATCAACAACCGTTAATCATGACGCAGTCGTCGCACTGGCCAACCAGATGGACGAGCTGTCGCACCGGGCCCAGGACGTGCTGACCCGCTACGAGGCGGCCGTGCAGCACGCACATTCCGGGCAGATCCTCAACGGCGCGGCTGGGTCGACCAATCTGCTGACCGGCGCCGAGGTCAAGGACGCACAGATGAAGATCCAGACGCGGTTCCAGGGTGTCAACGACCTGCTGCGCTCGGGTGCAACGACATACACGAGCACCGACGAGGACAACGCGCACCAGGTCGCTTCGGTGGCCGGCAGCCTGCGGTTCACCTGATCGCGACCCCTTCACCCACACTTCCAGACCTTCTGAGCAGAAAAGGAAACAATATGAGCGGCGACGGCACAATGATCTACAACCCGATGGGGTTGGCGGATCTGACCAGCAGCATGGTGCAGTTCAGCCAGGAGTTGGACCAGATCGGGCAGGAGGCCCACACCCTGCTGGCAGGCTCCCAGGAGTTCTTCCAGGGCCCCAGCGGCGCAGTGAACTACCAGCAGGCCCAGCAGCTGATCAACGAGGGCATCCAGGACGGCAAAGACGTCATTGCCCGCCACGGAAGCACGGTCGACACCGCGTCGTCGAACTTCTCGGCGGCCGACCTTCAGGTCGGCAACAGCTTCGGCGGCGTCTAAGTCACACTGATCGACCCGACACATCACGGGCAGAAAGGGGGGCCTGCGACACTGGCCCCCCTTTCTCGTGTCTCATCTATCCGTATCCTCTTGGGAGGCAACCGATGTTGACCACCTCCAAGACCTGCGTGTGGACGCTACAGGCGCTGCTGGGAGTGGAGAGGATGCCCACCCCGCTGCGCCTGAAGCCGTTCATTCCGTCCGCGCACGGCGATCTCATCGTGGAGACAACGCAGGGCCGCCAGCCTTTACAGGCCACAGCCGAGTACCACGATCTGATGCGCATCGGTGTCGTCGACGAACGGGGCCAGGTCGACGACGTCGTTCGGGACTGGATGACTGTACTGTCGCGCGCCGAGCGTGAAGTCATGCTGGTCATCCGTCGCCCCAACCAGCCGGCCACTGACGACACCCCCGCGACAGTGCATGAGCGAGTCCTGGTGGTATGCCGCTACCAGAAATACCTGGCGATGGCCGCCCTCGACGGTGACGAGATGGTGATCGGCGGGGTGGGAGAGACCGACGACCCGGCCCAGCAGATCGATCTCACGTGCAACATGTTGATCCCGGCGTTGGGGGATCACCCTCCGGCCGATATCGACGGCATCAACGTGCCCAAGGACCTCATTGCGCGGGAAATGGAGGCCGGCGGCCGCAGCGCGGAAGGCATCCAGGCCGCGCTCCGCAGGGCTGGCCTGAGCCCGTGGGAGGTCGAGGTGGTGCAGGCGGCCACCAAGCTCGACGATTCAGCGATGGGAGTGGTCGCGGTGATCGACAACGGCGCACAGATACACGTGCATCCGCGGGTACTCGCGGTCGCTGACACCGAGTACGGACGGATCAGCTTCACCACCACCGCCGGTGCCGACGGCACCGAATGGCTAAGCATTTGGCCCATTACCCCCACCAGTCTTCGGCAGGATCTCAGCGATCTGCTTGCCGTCCCGCAGTTAGTCTGAGCGGCCAGGTGCGCGCACGAACCGAGCGCCGGTTCTCTGTCGGGGGTGGGAAAATTAGCGCGGATATGGTGCCGCACGCACCGGTAACCTCAAGGCCATGGCGCTGAATCTGACCAGCCGACTGCAGGTCACGGCTCACTACTTCTGGAACCGCCGCAACGAAGCGGCGCTTAGTCATCATGGCGTCCGCCTCGATTACGACCCTGAGCAGCGTCGTCGAGCGGCGCTGGCGCTGGGGTATGCCCTGCTGGTCATCGGGCTGGCGCTGGCGGCGTTAATGGCCTATATCAAGCCCGCCGGACAAGTCGGTTCCTCACCCATTCTGGCCAACCGCGATACCGGCGCGATCTATGTCATGGTCGATGGCCGGCTGCATCCGACGAATCTGATCAGCGCCCGGCTCATCACAGGCACCAACGCCAACCCGACGTTCGTCAAAGCAGCCGAGCTCGATAAGTATCCGCAAGGTCCACGGGTCGGAATCCTCGGCGCGCCAGAGGAAATGCCGATCCGCACCGGAATGGATTCCCAGTGGGCGGTGTGCGACACCGCCCCGGCGGCGACTGCGACATCCTCTGCGGGTAAGGAACCTGTGGTGACCGCGATCGCCGGGCCACTGACGATCGGGCGGCGCTCGGCCCCGCTGGTGATGCCGAACGCCATCCTGGCCCGGCATAACGACAAAACGTTCGTGGTGTGGGAGGGTCATCGTTCCGACATCGACCTGGGCAACAAGTCGGTGGCGCTGGCACTTGGCGTGGATTCGACTGCGCCCGACCCGGTTCCGATGTCAACCGCCCTGTATGACGCGATGCCGGCAACCGATCCGCTGGTCATTCCCATCATTCCCAACGCGGGCCAGCCCGCACCGTGGGATCTGGCTCGCGGTGTGGTGATCGGATCGGTTCTGTCCGTGCACGATGTCCAAGGCGCCGAGACGTTCTACGTGCTGCTTCCCAATGGAGTGCAACGCATTTCGCCGTTCGTGGCGTCGCTGTTGCGGTCGGCCAACAGCTTCGGCGACGTCGCCCCGGTCGCCGTGGCCCCCGACAAGCTGGCTCCCGTGCCGGTCGTGGACTCGCTGCCGGTGTCGTACTACCCGTCGACACGGCTTCGGCTGGTTGACACCAGCGTCAACGGCACAACGTGTCTGGCGTGGTCGAAAGGCGCGACAGACAAGGCCGCGAAAGTCACCGTGCTATCGGGGCAGGGCCTGCCAACACCGCCAGAGTCCGATAACCGTCTCGTGCATCTTGTTCGCCAAACCCACGGCGACCCCACATCGGTGGAAGCCGACGACGCGTATATCTCTCCCGGCGCAACGAATCTGGTCATGAGCACCAACGGCGACCCCGCTTCGGTCAGCCGTGACTCCCTGTGGTGGATCTCCGATCAAGGCATCCGATACGGCATCGCGTTGAACGACTCCGCGCTCAAGCCGCTGGGAATTGCGACCGCTTCGGCGCAGCAGGCGCCGTGGGCGCTGATCCGGGTGTTCCAACCCGGTGCGGCACTGTCGCAGGAGGACGCCAAGGTCGAGCATGGCGGTGAAGCGCCCAGCAGTGCACCAGTCGAGGCGCTGCCCACAAACGGTCCCGACCACTAATAATGATGAATATCTGGGCCCCGAAAAGTAGTGCGGATACTCCCTATTCGCGCTGATAGGATGGCATTATTATGAGCGAGCGTCAAAGCAGTGAGTTCGATGACCACGGCGACCGCGCAGAGCTGCCGAATCGCTCGGGCGACGGCAGCGAAGGACCCTCATCAGGGCCGCTTCCGTTGCGGCCAGGCGGCGAGTCTCTGCCGCCGGCCCCGCTATTCGACCAGAGTCAATGGCCCAGACCCCCGCACTCAGCAGATCCCGCCGGCCCGCCAGACACACCCGCAGCCGAGCCGCCGAGCGGCTTTGCGCCGACGCCGACCCGCCCCGGCGCTCACCGCGGCCCCACCGACTCTGAGACCACCTCGATCGTCGACCGCGACTGGCTGACTCAGGAGATCGAACGCCACCAGTCAAACCTCGACCACGGCCGCGACGCCGGGCCGCAACAGCCCGGACACGGCACCCCAGGGCAGTGGCAATTCGACACTCCGCCGCCCCCACCGCAGCCATATGGCGGCCCCGGCCAAGGCCTACCGGTAGTACCTCCGCCCGGCCCATTCCGCGGTCAACTGGCTGGCCAACCACCGCCGGCAGACGCAATTCCTCCACAGCCGCGTCCCGGTTACGACCGCGAGGGTGGCCAGCCGCCGACGTCGGGTTACGGCGACTGGTCAGCCGCGCAAGGCTCGGCCACGTCGTGGAACTACGTCGACAACATCCGCAGCAGCGAAATGGTCCCGACCCGGCGTATCCCGCCGAGCCGCGGCTGGCGAAAAGCCGTCTATTACAGCACCTTTAAGCTGATCAACCTTGGCCAGTCACCCGACGAACGCTACGAAGCCGAGCTGGTCGCCAAGGTCCGATCCCTGCTGCGCGGCACCTACAAGATCGGTGTCCTGGGCAAGGGTGGTGTCGGCAAGAGCACCACCGCGGCCGGCGTCGGCTCGATCTTTGCCGAACTGCGTCAGGACGACCGCGTGGTGGCCGTCGACGCCGACACCGCGTTCGGCAAGCTCTCGGCGCGCATCGACCCGAAAGTCTCGGGCTCGTATTGGGAGGTTGCCCAGGACCCGAACCTCAACACGTTCGCCGATATGCGTGCCCGTGTCGGTTCCAACGCCTCCGGCCTGTTCGTGCTGGGCGGTGAATCGGTGACCGTGCGGCGTCGCATCGTGGACCCCGATATTTACCGGCGCGCGACCGCGCAGCTGGATCGGCATTTCACGCTGTCGATCATCGATTGCGGCTCAACGATGGATTCGGCGATCACACGCGAGGTTCTAAGCGATGTCGATGCGTTGATCGTGGTGACTTCACCGTGGTACGACGGTGCGTCGGCGGCCGGGCAGACGTTGGAATGGTTGGGCAACGGCGGCTACACCGCCCTGTTGCACCGCACCGTGGTCGTGGTGAACGACTCCGACGGTCACGTCGACAAGAAGGATCTGAAGCTGCTGGTGGACCGGTTCGGCAAACATGGCCAAAAGGTCATTCAGCTGCCCTATGACCAGCATTTGCGCCCGGGCGGGGTGATCGACATCAAGAGCGAAATCAATCCTCTGACACGGCGGCGCCTGCTGGAGTTGGCCGCTGAGTGCGCCGAGCATTTCGCCGCGACGACCGACCGGCCCCGCCGCGGCCGGCAAGCCGGGCCGGCGCCGGCCGCAGGCCCAATCGACCGGCCGCGGGGGGTGTAGATGACCGCGACCGCCGATAGGCCCGTCACCACCGCCAGCGAGACGCTGGTCCCGGCCTCGAGCCGGGTGTCGATCCTGGTCGGCAACGACCCGCAGGCCCGTCAGATCGACTTGCTGCTACCGGCGGCGGTGCCGCTATCGAAGTTGGTCGAGCCGACCCGCGACGTTCTCAATCAACGCCTGCGCTCGATCGGCGCCGAGGAGCTGCCCGTGGGCACGGCGTTCGTGTTCGCCCGCGCCGCCGGTATGACACTGCTGGCCGGCAACTTGTCCCTGGCCGCCCAGGGCATCAATGACGCCGATCTGCTGGCCTTTATCCCGGCCTCGAAAGCCCAACGCTACGAACCCAATATCGAGAACGTCTCGGCAGCGATTGCCCGGTGGGCCAAAGAGCACTTCCCGGCAGTATCGGCCGTCGACGCGGCCCGCGTCGCCGCCATGCTGACCCTGGTCGCACTTGCCCTGGCCGGCGTCATGCTGTGGCGCTTGCGCTGGGGCGGGACGGGCGGCTGGCTGGTAGCGGCCATCTTCGGCGGCGCCGCCGTCGTGCTGGCCGGCGCCTCGACGCTGGGCGCCCGCATGGGCGCCGAACGTTTCCTCACCGGTGCTACCACCTGGGCCGCCCTGACCGTGCTCGTGGTGGGCGCCGCGACCGCGCCGCCAGGGGCACATCCGGGCGCTCCGCACGCCTTCCTGGCCGCGATCATCGCCGTTGTTGCCTCGACGGGGGTAGCGCGGCTCACGGGCCGCTACTGGACGGCAGCGACCACCATCGCCACCACGTCAGTCGCGGTGATCGGGGTAGGTGCTGCACGGATGTTCTTCAATGTTCCGGGGCAGCGCATCGCCATCGTCGTGCTAGTCGGCGTCGTGACCGTGAGCTATGTGGCGTCCTCGATGGGGCGGCGGCTGGCCAGGGTCCCCCAGCAGAGTTTCGAGTCGGTCACCGGCAAGGACATGTACGAGCGCAATCCGGGCGATCCGGAGGACACCATCGCACCCGTGGCTGATGGCCCTCGTGACATCACGCTGACCGGCGAACAGGTCGGCGAGGTGGCGCGGCGCTCTAACCGCGTGCTGATGGGTGTGCTGCTGGGTGTGGCGCTGGCCGAGGTCGCCGCGTCCTGGTGCGCCATTCACCCCGGCGTCGGCACCCAGTGGACCTTCGTCACGGTGGCGGCGACCGTGGCGCTCATTCAGGTGCTGCGGGCCCGCGCGTTCCGTGACCGCCGCCATGCCATCACCGTCGTCTCTGGGGCGGCGCTGTCCCTTTTCACCATCCCCACCCATTACGGGTGGGCGGTCTCAACGAATGACACTGCGGCCATTCTGATTTCAGCCGCCGTCGTGGTGGCCATCGCCCTGGCCGCGCTGCTGGCCGGCGCGATGGTGCCCACGCGGGTGTTCTCCGAGCCGGTCCGGGAAATGGTCGAGTACCTCGAATATGTGGCCACCGTTGCGGTGGTGATCTTCGCCGCTTGGACGATCGAGCTGCTCCAGTTCACGAGGTATCACTGATGCGTGTCCACGCCGCCGCCGCAGCCCTGGGCGCGGCCGTCCTGTTGGCGGCCAACGTCTTAGCGCCCCCGACCGCGCTGGCGATCGCCCCGCCCGTCATTGATCCCGCGGCCCTGCCGCCGGCCGAAACCCCTGGGCCGACAGAGGAAATGCGCCAAAGCGAAGCGTGCATCAAACCTGTGGTGGTCGCCGATCCCGACGTCACCCAGCCCGCCCCCGGCAACGCCGCCCTCAACATCAAGCAGGCGTGGCAGTATTCGACCGGGGCTGGGGTGGTGGTGGCGATCGTCGACACCGGCGTCACCCCGAATCCACGCTTCCCGGCTCTGTTCCCGGGTGGGGACTACGTGATGGGTGTGAAAAACGGGGGGCTGACCGACTGCGAGAATCATGGCACGGTCGTGGCCAGCATCATCGGCGCATCACCGTCGAATCCGGCTGATCGCCCGGTCCCGAAACCCACTGGAGTACAGGCGGTCCCGCCCCCGGCGAACGTCCCTGCCAATCCGGCGCCGACTAGCCCGCCCCCTCCTCCGCCGCCGGCACAGACGGTGACGGTCACGGCTCCTGCTCCGCCTGCTCCGCCCCCACCAGCCGCTGAGCCCCCGCCACCGCCACCGCCGGAGGGCGACCTCCCAGCAGACGGCACCGCGCCGCCGGGATCAGCGCAGCCACTGGTGGCCGGCCCGCCGCCGGGCGCCCCGGACGGCATCGTGGGTGTCGCTCCGGACGCGACACTGATCTCGATCCGGCAGTCCTCGGTCGCGTTCTCCCCGGCGCACCCGACGCCCGAAGAGCAAGACCAGCACCGCAAGGCCGGCGACGTGCTGACCCTGGCCAAAGCGATCCGCACCGCCGCAGACCTCGGCGCGAAAGTGATCAACGTGTCCCTGGCCTCGTGCACGAATGCCGCGGCGCCGGTCAATCAGGACCCACTCGGGGCTGCGGTGCGCTACGCCGCCGTGGAAAAAGACGCCGTCGTGATCGCGGCGGCCGGCAACCAGAACGACCCGATGCAGCCTGACTGCGGCCAGAACCCGGCGTTCAACCCGCTCAACGTCGACGACCCGCGCGACTGGGCCGGGGTGCGAACGATCGTGAGTCCCGCATGGTTCAGCGATTACGTGCTGTCGGTGGCCGCCGTCACGCCCGAGGGGGTACCGATGCCGGACTCGATCAACGGCCCCTGGGTGGGTGTGGCAGCACCCGGCGCACGTATCATGGGGCTGTCCAGCGAGAACGGCGCTGCGGTCAATGCCTCCCTGGCCAAGGACCCCGGCACGGGAAACGGCATCTGGGGGACCAGTTTCAGCGCCGCCTACGTCTCCGGTGTCGCCGCCCTCATCCGCGCCAAGTACCCGAATTTGACCGCGCACCAAGTCATTCGGCGCATTGTCGAGACCGCTCACAACCCGGCGCACAAGGTCGATAATCAGGTCGGCTACGGCGTCGTGGACCCGGTGGCCGCCCTCACTTTCGATGTGGCACCCGGCGATCCGAAACCCGTCGAGCACCTGACCTCGATGCTGGATGTGCCCCCGCCCCCGCCGGCACCGGACACCCGGCCACGGACCGTGGCGCTGCTGGGCGGCGCGACCGCGGTCCTGGTGGCCGCCATCCTGGGCGGCATTGTCGTGATCCGCAGGAGGATGTCGTGAAAGCACGCACCGTGACGATCCGCCCCGCCCTCGGGGCGGTCGTGGCCGCGGAGGTGGTGGGGATCGCCGCCTACGCGGCGCTGCCGCCGGCGCGGTTTAGCTGGTGGCCGTTCGCGGTGATCACCACGCTGGTGCTGGTTCTGCTGCTGGTGACGGTGCACCGCCGTAACTTCGCCGCCCTGGTGGCCGCGCGGGTGCGGTGGTGGCGGACCCGCCGCTACGCCACCCCGGTCGGCGCCGCTGTCGACATCGGCCACGGCAGTGACGTCTACGGTGTGCGCACCGCAGGCGACGAAGCCGTGACGGTGATCCGCGTCGACGGCCGGCCCTACGAGCCGACGTTCCTGCGGGGCTCCAGCATCGCCTGCACGACAAACCTGCTGCCGCTGGACATCTTGACCCAGTTCCTGGATCAGCCCGGCGGCCTCCGGTTGAGCATCGATATCGCCTCCAAAGGCTTTCGCGTGCGACCCGGGACCGGATACCCGGCGCTGTACGGCACGCTGCTGGCCGACCGGGGCGCCGCCGGGCAGCGCACCACCTACCTGATCGTGCGACTGGAGATCAGCCAGTCCCTCCCCGGGCTGGTGTATCGCCAGTCGATCGGCAGCGCAGCCGCTGCGGCCACTGACCGCATCGTCAAAGCGCTGGACCAGGAAGGCGTGCGAGCTGTGGCTCTCAACGCCGAAGACCAAGACGTGGTCTTGGAGAAGCTGAGCCTGGGCCTGGCCGCAGCCCCGACCCGCCCGGCGATCCTCGATCCGCTCGACATCGACGACGAGCCTGATGCCAATGCAGACATCGGCGCCGTGAGCAGCCGACGCCACCGCGCGACGGGCAAATCACCCGAGCCGGCGAACGCGCAGCGGCCGCAGAAGATCCCCGCCGGCGTCGATGTCAGGTGGTCGCTGATCAACACCGAACCGGGATACGTGACCTCCTACTACTTTTCGCCCGAAGACATCACCACCGCCACTGTCAATCAGATGTGGGCGCTGCCCAGCGACGACATCGTGCACGTCGTGATGCTGCGCAAGCGCGGCGACGCGGTGATGGTGTCGGCGATGGTGCGCACCAACGATCCACGCCCACCCGAACAGCCGCCCACCCTGTTCCTGAACCCTCTGCCCGGTGCCCAATACGCTGCGGCACTGCGCGCGGCCCCGGTGAGTGCACCGCACCTACCGCTTCCGGCGGGGCCACTGCCCGAGGATCTGGAGATCGCTGTAGGGGCGACCGGCGTGCTGGTGGGGGCTGCTTTGCGCGACGACAAGCTCGGCTCGCCCGAGGTTCGCCGTGACGACCTGGTGATGCTGGCGCTGACCGACCCGCAGCGCCCGACTCGAATCAGCATGGACACCAGTGAGTTCTACGTCCGCCAGCAGCTCATCCGTGCTGCGGCCGCGGGCGAGCGGATCGCGATCTACTCCCGCGACCCGAGCCGCTGGTACTCGGTGTCCCAGCCCACCATCGCCGTGGCCGAACCGGGCCGCCGTGTCGAGTTCGTGCCAACGATCATCGTCAACGATCACGCCCCGATCGCGCCGCCGGTCGGGTTGTCTTCGACCGTGATCACACTGGGGCGGGTCAGCGACTCCGCTCCCGACATAGTGTTCCAGCAGAATTCGCCGACCACAGTGCGGATCCGGGCGGGCACCCGCGTGCTCGACGTGTCGATCGTCGAGTTCCGCCAGGAACAGACATGGACCGGTGTAGCGGCCTGAAATGCTGTGCCCACCAACCCAAACCAACTCGGCGATGAGTGCTGCTGCCCGTGGCGGTACGGGTAGCAGCACTCACATCGCAGTGCGCCCACCACAAAATCAGTGCGCAGGACACCCCCGTGGAGGACTTAGCCTTGAAGACATGGCCGGCACGGATACGACAGTGACATGGCTCTTCCGGTGGCGGAACCGCCGAGACGCCTCCACACACCCACGGCTCTACACGATCAAAGACGTCGGCGACGCCTGCGGCCTGCCCGGACCGGTCATCATGCAACTGGTGCCGCGCACCTGGACCGACGAGGGCTGGATGTATACCCGCGAGCAACTCGAGGCCGCGGTGGTCATCGCGACCGAGCTGCGCCGCGAACGGGCCGCCGCGGCGCCTGACGCCGCGCCCGTACCGCTCGACCGACTGGTGTGCGACCGCTGCGGAGCATCGGTGGCCGCCGACACCGATGCATCCTTGACGTGGCTCAACCTCGCCGAGCCCGATCGCAGTGTGCACACCGACAGCACCGGCCAGGACTTCTGCCCGCAGTGTGTCATCCCGTGCCCCGCGTGCGGCGAGCAGGCGGGCGACCAGCTCTGCCCGCAGTGCTTCTGCACCGGCCGCGTCCCCAAGCCGTAGCCGCACCACCATCGGCGGGGCCGCGAAAATAGTGTCGGAACCACCGGTGCGGTCGCCTTACCGTTGATGTATGGCATACCCGATGGGGCCGGCGGTCACCGATAACGGCGAGCAGTACCGACCGCCGGTCACGCCGTTCGCCGGGTGGACCCATGACGAGAAGGGTCGGCGCGTGCCGCTGGAGTCCGCTCCGCACGTCGGCGGGTTCGCCCCTCCAGGAACCGGGAAGACGCGCCGCTGGCTCGCGCAGAGCGCCGTGCTGTGGCCCGGACCGTGCTTGGTGTCCTCCAGTAAGGACGACCTGATGCAGATGGTCGCCTCACGCCGTGCCGGACCGGTGGCCCTGCTGGATCTGCGTCCCATCGCGGCCCCGTTCTACCCGGCAGACTTCATCGCGTTCCGGTTTGATCCGACTGCCCTGATCACCACCTTCGATGATGCGAAAGCAGCGGCGCAAAGCCTGCTGAGCACCTCAGCGGTGGCGTTGTCCGGCCAGTCATTTCGCAGCGGGGCAGATCCCGGGCCGTGGGATCAGCTCGCGCTGGCACCCTTGACATGCCTGCTGTATGCGGCCAGCCCACAGGGTACCGGCCTGGGCATGGACTGGGCGCTGGAAGCCGCCGAGAACGTCGAACCGCCCAAGAACAAAGGCCCCTACCAGATCTCTACCGACCCGGGATGGGCCTGCGCGGCGGCCTGGAGCGCAGACCGCTGGTATGAGGCCCGGGTCCGTTCGGTGCTGGATATGGAAGCCAAGCAACGCGATTCGGTGAAAATGACTGTGACGAAAGTGCTGACCGCATGGTTACTCACCGCTAACCGTGACCGGCCGCACCCAACGCTGGACCTCGACTTCTTCGACCAACCGAGCGCAACGCTGTACCTGCTGACTCCCTCCGACGGCACGGTAGCCGCCCAAGCGATCGTGCTGATGGATCAGTTGATCAACCGGCAGCGCACCAAAGTTGCCCAGTGGGAGGACTTTCACCGAATCGGCCTGTTTCTCGACGAGATCACCAATACGCCGATTCCTCGACTGCCCCAGTACCTCGCTGAATCACGCGGCCTGGGATGCGCGATATGCTTTGCCGCGCAAGCTGGTTCACAGCTTGACGCGATCTACGGCCCGTTGCAGGGCAAGGCGATCCGGGATGTGACCCCAGCTGTTCTGGTCATGTACGGCTCTCATGAGCGCGACATCATGGAATCGGCTGCGTTCTGGGCGGGCAAAGCGACCCGCAGTCAGCAGTCCTACGACCACAACGGCGACAACAAGAACACCAATCGGCACTTCGGCAATGCGCTGGAACCCGCAGAACTGCTGCCGCGCGGCACGCAAGAAGCGCGACTGATCCCGCGAGGTGCGCCAGGGGAGATGGTCGAGCTCTTGGACTGGTCTGAATTCGTGGCCTATCTTGACGAACTGCGCGAGGCACGTCGGCGGCACCCCCGAATAGTCACACCGTCAGCTGCGGCGGTGTCCCGCGCAGCACGTAACTGACTCTAGCGCAACTCTATCCGCATGCCGAGGGGGCTGTCACGGGCGCGCTGGTGTATGCCTGCTCGCTGTTGAGAAGCGGCAAAAATAGTGCACGCGAGGATGTTTGGACGGACTTAAGCTCAATACATGCCCGAGAGCCTTCCGCCTGATCGTTTCGACGAGATGCGCCGGCAGTGGATCGCCTTCCGCCAAGGTGATTCGCTGATTCAGCGACGCCGCGCAGAGCAGCTCGGCCGAATCGTGCGCATGCGCCAGCGGATTCACACCGTGGCCGTGCCGGACCCGCACGACGACACCGTATTGCCGCGAATCTTTTGGCGGCGGGCGCATTCGCCGTTCTCCAAGTTCGAAGTTGTTATGGCATTGGTCCTAGGAGCTTTGATTCCGTTCGGGTGGCCGGCGGGCGTGCTGTTGAAGGCGGCCATCACCGCGCACATCCCTGGCACGCTTCGGGCGTATCCGATTGCGGCACTGGTGTGGTCGGGTGTCGGGCTTGGCGTGTTGACGGTGCTGGCCTACGAGCTGGTCTACGACCCGGCCGGATCGTTCGCACAGATCGCCGTGCTGCCGTGGCTGTCGATGCAACTCGCGGCGGTGCCGTTCGTCGCCGGCATCTACGGCCTGCTGGAAGGCTGGCTGGCCATCGACGGATCGGACACCTGGTGGCCACTCACCCCGGTCCAGCAGCCGCTGACGGCCGAGGACGCTGCCGCGATTTTGGGCGCCTACGACATCACCGGACCCGGCGTCGTCGACGCCAAGCCGCTCAACGAGGCCGGCCCCCGGACACGCCCATGACTGCGACACGCAATCGTGAAACAGGCGTCGCCGCAATCGACATCGCCCGTCCGCTAGATGGCTGCCGACGGCCGCCGGCCACCGCTGCGGCGTGCGGCGGACGCCTTATAGGAGACTTGGTAGTCGGCCACGTGGTCGAGGCCGACCATCTCGGCCACGAAGCGCTCGTAGACCGTGCGCAGCGCGGCGATGCGGGTGTCCAGCGCATCCCGGGTGTTCTGCAAGCGGCCGATCTCGTCATGAAGCTGCTCGGCCAGCCGACGCTGAATCTCGCCAGCGGTGACTGGAACAGGAGGATTCTGCTTGGGCGGCCTGCCGACGCCGGCACCAACAGCGTTGAGGCTCAACGGTCTACCGCCCAGCAGCGTGACGGCCGACGAACCGGGATGCCACCCAACGGTCTGGTCCAGCCGCAGCAACGTCTCGACGCTCGGAGTCCGCGAGTTCTTGCGATCGCGGATCTTCGCGAGCGTGTCCCGGTTCGGGCCGCCGCGGCGAGCCACTTCCTCCTTGGACAGATTCAGCTGGGCGATCCGCGCATCGACGAAGTAGATAAGGCGCTCGATGCCGTCAGCGGGAACCGTCATACCCCGCACACTACCGCACCAAATACGCAATATCCGCGACCGGCTTTTCACAGCAGATATGCATCCCCTTCCCGAGATAGGTACGCCGCATGAGATTCATCTTCACCGTTCTGTGCATGGGCATGATCGCCGCCGCGGCGGCCGCACTGGTCGTCATCGATCTGATCATCAAGCTGCTGCCGGTGATTATCGTCGCGCTCGTCGCGCTCGTCGCGCTGC
Organism: Mycolicibacterium chlorophenolicum; assembly: GCF_001044235.1. Lineage (GTDB taxonomy): Bacteria > Actinomycetota > Actinomycetes > Mycobacteriales > Mycobacteriaceae > Mycobacterium > Mycobacterium chlorophenolicum. The sequence goes on from NZ_JYNL01000065.1 coordinate 30,562, forward strand.
GAATCGTGGACCGGCGCCACCTCCCTGTCGCCGCGACGCCGACACCGCCGGCTGCGATATGCAACGTGCCCAACACCGCAGCGTTCGTCTACACAGCCCAGACCGCCGGCATCAACGAGTCGCGCCGAGCCGGCGTCGTCAACGACGGGAGGCCACCGCGATACGCCGCGACGAAGCCGCAGGGTCGCACCGTCATGGATGCCGAGGTCATTGACGCCGAGGTGATCAGCGAGGACGGCCACGATGGCTGACACCCCCGGCCTGTCCATCCAGGACTGGATTCGCGAACAACTCATCGACGACGCCCCGCTACTGCCGCCACTGCCCGTCCCCGACACCGATGATCTGCCCGCAGAGGGATGGATGCTCAGACAGATCATCGCCGCCGAGGTGAATAGTGAGGCGGGTCGCCGTGGCTGACATCGCTGGCTTGTCCAACCGAGAGTGGATGCTGGAGCAGATCATCGACGACGGTCCGCCGCTGATCGTTTCCGACCCGCACTCCGACGTCGAACCCGACGGCGGGGGCGCCGCGGTCCCCGAAACCGTGGTCGAGTCCAACGAGGATGTCGATCCGCGACTGTCCCCCGCGCAGGACCTCGACAGCGCGGAGACCCACCAAGCCCCGGCGCGCACGCCTGACGTCAACGCCGGGGCCAAGCGCACCTTGTGGTGGCTGGGATCAGGTGTGGGGCTCGTCGCAGTGCTGATCGTCTTGGCCTTCCTCGTGTTGGGTGGGGGGCCGGCCCCAACCACGCCGCCGCAGCACACACCGGCCGCCACCCCCGCCGTCGTGGCGGTCCCCACAACACCGGATCTTCCTGCGCCACCTCAAGATCAGGCGATTCCGTTCGATCCGACAACCGATAGCTGCCCAGGGGGTCCGACTTCGCCACTGGCGCTGACCGACACCGCGACAGATTCGGCGTGGGTGTGTTCCCGCGGCCCGCAGGAAAGCCAGCTCGACGGGCAAATCTTGCGCGTGAAGTTCCTGTGCGACCGTTCCCGCCCGGATGCGCGGTGCAGCTACATGCTCAACTCTCTGGCGGTCACCCCCGGGTGGGTCGCGAAAACCACTGGCGGAAAGGATGAATGGCTGCAACACCGCTGCGCCACCCGGATGCAGTTCAACTTCTACAACGGCGACCAGCTCGCGGCCGACCCGTTTTTCCTCGACACGAATTGCGTGCACGGGCCGGTCCCGGCGACGCTGCCCGGCAAGATCCTGGCCTCCCGCGTCGATGTGATGATCCTGCACACCGAACGGCCCCCCGCCGGCCCGCGCCCGAGCACGACGGACGCCGGCCCCGGCGGCGACAGCGTCGTTGCACCGCCGGGGCTCGTCGACTCGTTACTGGGCTCGGCAGATCCCGCCGCACCGCCACCGGGCACCGACCCAGCCCTAGCGGGCGCCGGAACCGGCGGCACCGATCCGGTCGACGCCACATTCGCGATCAGCCAGCTGCAGTTCTTCGGCCACTCACCGAACTAGAGCAAGGAACCACCATGACTGATCTGACCAATGTGATTGATAGTCCTGACCGCGCGTCGGTGATCGCTCACATGCTGTTAAGACTCGCGCCGCAGCCCGCGCCAGAACCGTGGCCGACGTACGCCGAGCCGGTCCTGGCCGCACTCCTGTACGCCGCGTCACCGCTGGACACCGGCCGCGGGATCGACTGGGTCCACGCCATCCTCACTGCATCCGCTGAGCAGGACCTGTCGGCCGCGGTCGACGCTGCCGGCGCGCGGGGCGATGCGCGATGGCTTCGACGCTATGACGGACTCGACGAACGACAGCGGCAGTGCGTGATCGTCACGATGTGCCAGGCGATAACCCCGTGGCTTCAACGACCGCATCAAGAGGCGAGCTAGAAACCGCCGAAACAAACTGCGAGACAGGACAATTCATATGAGCACGATCACACTGTCGCGGACATGGCAACACCGCATCAATCACGGCCGCGGACTGGCCCGCCGCATCGGCGTGGCTCTGCTGGCCTTCGGGGCGCTGATGGGCTTCGCCGCGGGCATCAAGGTGTTCCTGGTCGCCCACCACCCCGACGACACCGATGTCACGGCCATCGCCTATCGGGTGAACAACCAGCGCGACGCCGTGGGCAAGCGCGCCGCGACGTTCGTCGCCGCGGTCCTGACCACACCCGAGAGCCGCCGGGCCGAGGTGCTTCAGCGCTTCATCACCCTGCCCAAAGCAGACACGGTCGCGCAGGCGGCACCGGCAGCCGATCCCGCGCCCGCAGTGATCGACACCCCGCAAGTGTGGTCGGTGATGCCCGCCGGTAACGCCGGTGAAGCCACGCTGTACTCGGTGATCGTGACGGTCGAGCAGCGGCCGTACGCATCGGCGCCGTCCACCACGGCCTATTACCGGGTACCGATGTCGATCTGGCACTACCAGCCGCGCCCGATGGATATGCCGACGCCGATGAGCGATCCTGGCCCTGGCGCAGACATCACGATGCGCTACGACCACGCGTTGAGTCCCACCAGCCCGGTTTACGCCGTGGTCGCCGGATTCATCAACACCTATCTGACCTCGACAAGCGGCCTGGACCGATATGTGGTGGCCGATTCGTGGATCAAGCCGATCGGCGGTTATCAGAGCGCGGTCATCCGCACCGCGGTCGCCGACGGCGAGGTGCCCGATCAGCCCGCCGCCGGAACGCGCATCCATGTTCGGGTCACCGCGACCGCGCAGACATCGCAATTTGCCACCATCCCATTCACTTTCCCGCTGACGGTCGAAAATAGCGGCGGAACGTGGATGATCGCCGACGTCGACTTAGCTCCGCTGGTCGCCACAGATTCCGACACAAAGCCGGCCGGAAGCACGCAACCATAAGAAAGGGAGTAAATGATGAATAGCATTTTCACATCGGGCACGTCGATCGCGTATCTGATCGAAGGACTGTTGGCCGCCGTGGCCCTGGTCGTGGGAACCCTTGCGACGCTTCGTGAGGCCAGCCAGAAGGGGGCTGGCACCGGTATTACGCACCAGTTCCTGGTGATCGGCCTGTCGGTCACGATCTTTTTGTCGGCGGGTATTGCCGCGATGGTCACCCACACGTTCGAGAACCACGGCATCCACAACGGTGTCAACGTGCCGAACCCGTACGGGCAGTGACGGATTGAGTCATGGTTGACGAAGCCCCCGCCAAGGTCTGGTCCGATCAGCGTGACCTGCCGATCCATCTCGGTGATGCCGGCGACGGATTCCGGATGCCGTTCAAGGAGAAGTGGCGGTTCCCTGATGCCTTGGCGGCGCTGATCGGTTTCTGTGTCACAGCCACCCTGGTCACCCTGAATCTCGATAACGGCAATGCGCTGCGCATCCTCGTCGTCGGCGTGGTCGTGACCGTCGCGGCGGTGTGGGCGCTGGGAAAGCTTCCGGCGGTGCGCCCGTCGATGCGGACCCGGTTGACATGGTGGCTGGCCAACGCCCGCCCGCAGGTGATGTGCTCTCACCGCGCCACCAAGCCCGAAAGCGGTACAGGGCAATGATTGTCGCCGGCGACGAAGCCCCCAAAGGGGCCATCGGCAACCTGCTGTTCACCGCCAACGGCGTGTACGCGCAATATCTGGTCTCCGGTATGCCGTTCATCTTCCAGCGCAAAGAGGTGCAGAACCAGGTCGCCGACGTGCACGCCGACCTGCTGCGCGCCCTACCGTCAGGCGTGCTGTGGGAAGGCTTGAGCGCGCCGGTCGCCATCCGAAACATCACCAGGCGAATGATCTTCGCCCACCCAGATCTACACCCGGACAACGTGATCCCCGGCGAACCGATGCCCGACACCGCGGAGGAGTGGGTGGAACACTGCCGACTGTGGACACCGGCGTTGCAGCGCCGCGGGCACCGCCGCCGGGTCTTCTTTCTGAGCCTGCCACTGGACTACGGTCAGGCAGGAACCACGGCCGGCGGAGCCTGGCAGCGTCGCCTGGATTCGATCATCGGCCGCGACAAGGACAGTGACCGCTCACTGTCCCACTACCGCGAACTCGCGTCCACCATGGTCGCCAAACTCCCGGCCGCTGTTTTCGCCAAACCCGCTAGTGTGGAACAACTTTGGTGGCATTGGAACTACGTCGCCAGCCGCCACACCTGGCAGCAGCCGATGCCCAACACCCCGTATGACCCACAGGCCCGACTGCCCGAGTCGGCGTTCACTCCGGTGTGGAAGGACCCGGCCGCCGCCGAGTTGCAGGGCCGGCGCTGGTTCGCCGCCCGCAGCGAGACCGACATTTTCGTGCGCACCTACCGCGACCGCGAGGACGGGGTCGCCGACTCCTATCAGGCGATCGCCGGACTGGAGAAGTGGCCCGACACCGGAATCCGGTGGCCCGAATCCACCCTTTTCAAGGTCCTCGACGACATGACCACCCCGACGACCACACTCGACTGGGCCATCCACCTGACCTTCGACACCGCCGAGGTCGCCGTCGATGTCGCCCACAACACCATCGTCAACATCAAAGACCAAGCGCGCCAACTGGGCCGCCACGCCGACAGCGACGACGAGCTGCTGCGAAAACTGGTGTCCGGGCGCCAACTGGCCTCAGCGCTCAAACAGGGCAGCGCCGAGCGCGGCGTGAACGCCGCGGTGCTCATCACCGCCGCCGCGGCTGACGCCGACACCGCCAACGCGGCGATCAAAAAGGTCATCAGCCGCTATAACACCCAGAAATTGCAACTCAAGCGCCGCCGCGGCAGCCAAACCACCCTGTGGCGCGGCCTGAATCCGGGCACCGAGATCTCCGCATGCCTGCACGAGATCCGCAACCCGTCCACGGTCAACGCGTTCGCCAAATTCGTTCCGCTGCTCTCAACAAGTCTGGGCAACAACGTCGGTGTGCCGCTGGGGGAGACGATCACCAGCCCCGGTATGCGCCAGATCGTGCTCAATGATCTGATCGGCGCTCCCGGCCGTGACAATCCCGGCAACATTGTCATCGGCGGCTCCCCGGGCCGCGGCAAGTCCCAATGCTCGAAAAATCTGATCCGGTCCTGGCTGGCGATGGGCGCCGGGTTGTGGCTGTTCGATCCGACCGACGCCCGCGAACACCAACGCGCCCTGTCAACATTTGACGAATCCCGAAAGGAAGTCATCGACGCCCGGCGTCCGAGATTTTCCCTCGACGGATTACGGATATTTCCCTTTGACGAGGCAGCAGAACGCACGGTAGACCATTTGCTACCGCAAATGGGATTCGCACCGTTTAGTCAGCAGGCGTCCCGCCTCAAAGCTCTCCTGTCGCCCGAATCGCGCCACACCCACGGCATCGGCAGCAGCAACCAGCTGATCAGCTTCCTGCGGGAACGCCGCCCCGACCGCGTCGCCGTCGACGACGACCTGCTCATCGCCCTGGAAGGGCTACGCGCCGAACGTCTCCTCGCGCCGATGTTCGACGAATCCCTACCCGTGCCGGATCTGTCCAAGCAACTGGTGATCTGGAATTTCGGTGGCCTGAAACTGCCCAGCATCACCGAGGAATACCAGCCGCATCTGCACCATCAGAGCACCCCGAGCCAGCGGGCCGCCCAAGCCCTCTACGGAATGGCCGCCGACCTCGCGCAGACCCTGTTTTTCTCCCGCCCGGCTCAGCCCGACATTCTGTGGGTGGAGGAGTGCGCGGCCTGGACACATTCCCCGGGCGGCCAGCGCTGCGCCAACACCATCATTCGCCAGGGACGCAAAGCCTGGACCTTGTTCGGCGGTGTCAGCCAGTCACCCCGCAACGACTTCGGTGTCCTCGAAGACGAGTTCATTGAGCAGCGAATCTTGTTGGGGTTCAAGGAAGCCGAGATCGCCGAAGACACGCTGCGCTGGTGCGGCCGTGACCTGGAGCGCCACCCGAAACTGCTCGCCGACTACGTCACCAACACCAGCCCGGCGCAGGTGGCCAACTACGGCGACGACTCGATCGACAGCCGCCACGGCAAAGTCATCCCCGGCCGCGAAGGCGAAGCGTGGGTCCTCGATGAGTTCGGCGGCTTCGGCAAGGTCCGCCTGTTCGCCGCGCCGACCTCGCAGCTGGCCGAGCTCTACGACACAAACCCGCTGCGCCAGCGCCAGCGCGACCGGAAAGCCGCCCGCTGATGGTGACCCGGATTCAATACTGGCTGATCACCCATCCCCGTGTCGCGCGGCCATTGAAGGTGATGGGGCTGCTGCAAATGCTGTCCTGTTTCGCGGTGGGAACCGCCCCCGACGCAGCCGCGTCGACAAACGCGGTGGTGTTGAACTGGACCGGTCTACACGATAGCTACGGCGTCCCTGCCGGCGATTTGTACCTGTCGCTGGCCAGCCTGACCGACCAGCTCACCCAAACCGGTCCCGACGCCTCGATGTTGGACCCGGCGACGTGGTGGCCGTGGATGATGCACGGCCTGGCCGTCATGTTCGACAGCTTGACCGCCGCCAACATCCTCACCGCAGAAGTCGGGCTCGCTGTCGGCATCTTCACCCTGGCGCTGTGGGTGTTCCGCCTGACCGTCTCCACCTACTGGCTCACCGTGCTGGGCGAGCTCGCCCGCGCGATCACCACGGCCGTCATCGGCGTCGTCTCCCGGTGGGGCCTCGTCGCGATCACCGTCCCCATCGGCGTGTTCATGGGGGTGCTGGCCATCCGCCGCGGTGAACGCGGCCGCGGCGCCACCATGATCATGGTGGCCATCTTCATGCCGGCCCTGGCAGTCAGCGTGTTCTCCGACCCGGCCGGGCTGATGTATGGCCCGAACGGTCTGCTGCAATTCGGCCGGCGCATGGCCTTTTCCACCGCCCAGGCCGCCACTCACGGCGGCGCCATCTCCGGCGGCGGATTCACCGGCCAAGTCGACACCCTCACCTCCAGCCTGGTCACCAATGTGCTGCGAGAGCCGCTGGAGGTCTTCAACTTCGGCCACGTCGTCGACCGGGTCGGCGCCTGCGGACCGATGCTGTCAGCGGCCTACCGGCAAGGCGCCAAAGATGGTCCGATCAAGGCCCTGGCCCAGTGCGGCGACACCGCCGCTGTTCACTACGCCCAAAACCTGGACGGCACCAACGTCTTCGGCGGCGCGGTCCTGTTCGCTGCGGCGTTTCTGTTCGGATGGTTCATGGTGTCCTCGGGCGCCTCGGTGTTCAAGGTGTCACTGAGGGCGATCTACACCACCGCGAAACTGCTGCCCAGCGTCTTCGCCGGCGGCATCGACGGCGCGGCCCGCGAGCACGCGAAATCCACGGTGTGGACCTACTTCAAACACCCGATAGAGGTGGCCGTGCTGATCACCTTCGTCAGCGTGATCGGCCTGGCCATCGAACGACTCATCTCCCGCCCCCTGCCCGCCGAGCTCGGCGGTGCAAATCCGTTCGCGCACGTGCTGATGATGGGCGCCGGGGCGATGGCCGGCCTGTACCTGCTGCGCCACATCCGCGCCGACCTCGCCGGCGACCACCCCGGTCGCGGCCTGCTCGGCCGCGCCACCGACGTCGCCCTCGGCCTGGGTATGCACGCCGCCCTCGGCGGCGCCGGTAAGGCCGCCCTCGGCGGGGCTCGCGGACTGCGCGGTCTGCTCGGCCACGGCAAAACACCCTGGGAGAAGATGGACGAGAAAGCCACCTCCGCCGACCCGCAAGAGATCCTCGGCCCGGCACAAGAAGGCTTCGACCCGGTTCCCGGCGATGACGGATCGGCCGCCGCAGAAAACGCCGCCAGCGGCCCGAACGCAGCCCCCACAGCACCAGGCACGGAGCCCGGCGGCGGTGGCGGCGGGGGCGCTCCGGCGCTCAACCCACCCGACCCGACACGTGAGGGACTCAACCCGGTGATGAGCCCCACCGGCGGTGGGCAGCAGCACAGAGAACCACAACACCAACCACACCGCGGGGAAAGCGCCCAGGGTGCCGGCGCGGCCTCACAGCCCATACTCGAGTTCGGTGAAGCGGGCTCGGCATCGGCGGCAGCTCCGGAGGTCGCTCCGATCACCGACGGTCGACACAGCGGCGCGTGGGAGCAGGGTGCCCCGCCGATGAACAGCTACGTCGACCACAACGCAGACATCCCGATTCCGCTGGACGCCCCGCCGGATGATCACGACATGTCCGCGCCGCCGCCACCGGATGATCCGGGCCCGCCAGCGGCTACCGTCGATCCCATCACCGGCGACTGACCGCGATCATGCACGAGCACCGTGAGGAGCCCCGCCCATGACCTCTCCCACCGAGCAGCGCCGCGCCTTCGACGCAGCCATGCAGCGGTTCAGCAACGGCGACCCGGACGGTGCCCGTGATGCGTTCACCCGCATCACCGAGCAGAACCCGGCCATGAGCGATGCCTGGGTGGGTCGGCTGGCCTGCGGTGACCACAGCCTGGCCGCACTTGCCGGCGCGCACAACAACTCGCGCGCCCTGTACCGCGAGACCCGCCGGGTCGGGCTGCAGGACGGATCGCTGCAAGCCTCGTTCCCGGCCCCGCTGTATCTGCCGATCCAGGTGTGGTCGCGCGGCACCATCGCCGTCGCCTACGCCAGCGGCCTGATCGCCGCCGGCCGCTACACGAGCGCGGTGGAGGTCCTCGACGATCCAGAGCTGGCCCGCGACGCCCAGAGCGCGATGTGGCGACAGTTCGTCACCGCCGCCCTGCACCACAAGACCCGACGCTGGCCAGACGTGTGCACCGTCACCGACATCTGCCCGCCGGCGACGGCGACCTACGTCCCTAACGATCTGCTGGCGGCCGCCCAGACGCTGCGGGCGATGGCGCTGGCCGCCCTGGGACAGTTCCAGGCCGCTCTCGACCTTCTGGCGCAGGTCTCCACCCAGACCGCCCCGATCGCCGCCGACGCCGCCCTCACGCGAGGCTGGTGCCTACGCGAGTTGGGCGACCCGGCAGGCGCCGATGATGCGTTCCGCTCCGCCACCGTCGACGGGCAGTTGATCCCACAAGCACGTCAAGCCCTCGACAACCCGTCCTATCGCATCCCGACCACCGACGCCGAGACGATCGCCACCCGCACCGACAGGTGGGACCCGGCCACCGAGACCAGCCGCCACGAGCAGGCGGCCGCGGCGCTCGCCGACGAACGCCGCGCCGTCCTTGCCGACGCGCAAGCCCGCATCGACGAGCTGATCGGCCTGGAGAACATCAAAGAGCAGGTCGCGGTGTGGCGGACCGAAAAGCAGATCGAACAACTGCTCATCGAGCAGGGCGACGAGATCAGTGCCTCCGAGGGCGATCACATGATTTTCGAGGGCCCACCCGGCACGGCGAAAACCACCATCGCCCGCGTCGTCGCCGAAGTGCTGTTCGGCCTCGGAAAGCTCGATCGCCCCGACGTCAAGGAGGTCAGCGTGGCCGATATCGTGGTCGGCTACATCTCACAGACCGCGACCCGGATGCGAGAGGTGTGCGAGGAAGCGCTCGGTGGGGTGCTGTTCATCGATGAGGCATACACCCTTGTACCGGAAACCGAAGGTCACTCGTTCGGCAAAGAAGCCATCGACACCTTGCTCAAATTCATGGAGGACCACCGCGACAAGCTCGTCGTGATCGCCGCCGGTTATCCCAATCCGATGCGCCGGTTCCTGCGCGCCAATGAAGGATTCGCCTCCCGCTTCGGCTTCACGCTGACATTCTCTAGCTACGCGCCCTCCGAAATCGTGCAGATCGCCCAACTCATCGCCCGCAAGGACCGCCTCATCGTCGTCGCCCCAGCATGGGAGGTCCTCGGCAGTGAGGCCGCGCAGCTGCTGGCGGCACCGTCCGGAGACGGCACCATGCTCGACGTCGCCGGCAACGGTCGCTATGCCCGAAAAGTGGTGGGCGCCTGCAAAAGAGAGCGTGCCCGCCGCCTCTACCGAGCCGCCCCACTGCCGCAGGACCTCGAACAGCTGGTGCGCGCGGACCCGGCAGCACTCAAGGTCAACGTCGACGACATGCAACGCGCCTTGGCGCAGGCCCGCCCCACAACCTAATCCAGGAGAGCAATGATGATGGCGCACAACAGCATCACCGCACGAAGCGGTCGCTGCACTACCCTTTGCAGAATAGAGTAAAGCTCATGTGGGGTTTCATCGCCGCAGGCGCCGTAGCGCTCATCGTCGTGATCGTTCTCTCGATCATCGTGTTCGCGCAACAGTTCTGGCTGCCGATCCTGATCGTTCTAGCAGCAGTAGCCGTCACGAAAATCGTTGCCAGCTATCGTCGTCGCCGCGACGACACCTACGGGGCACCGCCCCCATTCTGAGCGGCTCGAGTACCGGCGGTGTCGGTGGCCACACCTACACTCCGGCGTGAAAGGGAGGTGCACGCGATGGCCAACTGGCTCGACACTCTCACCGGCGTGCCCACGGCGGCCCGCCAGCAAAGCGAAGCCGAAGTCTGGGCGCAATATGCCCACAACGCCGCGACCGCGCTGCGCACCGGCTCCGCCCTGCCGGAAATCAACGTGGTCGGGATGGGTCCGGTGTTGCGCCGCGGTGAACGCGCCTTCTTCCAGGGCGGCGCCAACTACGCGCGGATGTACGGCGGGCACGGCACCTACACGACGACCGGCCTGCTGGCCCTGGGCAGCCCGGCATTCATGCTCGGTGCATTCGCCGCGACCGGCGTCATCAACCACCGCCGCAAGGCCCGCGCCCGCCGCGACGCGGCCGTGCAGTGGCGCGATCATCAGCGGGCCGGCATCATCGCCACCAACCAGCGGCTCATGGTTCACACCGACCGCGGATGGGCGACCTACGCCTACGGCGCGATCACCGAGTATTACCCCGATATCGCGAGTTCCAGCCTGACCATGGGATTCGGCGGCCAGGGCGCACCGTTGCTTCTGGCCGGCCCACCCGTACCCGCAATTGCGGTGCTGGTGGCCGCCGCGACGATGCCCGACCGGTGGACACAAGACCCTCGTTTGCAATCGCTGTTCGTGTCCGTTCCCTGAGCCGGCGCGAGCAGCGTCAACCACTTGATTTCCGGTCGGAGGAGACCCGTTGGCGCGCAACACGTTGAAACTGATATCGGCATCAACGCGCGACATCGAGAACCTTGGGTACTGGTATGACCTAGCCGGGGTAAAGGCAGATAACCGCGATGAACAGATCGCGCAGCTGCTCGCCGCGCACACCGCTGGCAAGCTAGGTGTCGCATTCGGCAACGGGCTGGAAGGCAACCTCGATCGAATCCTCACATTGGACCAATCCAGCTGGTACCACGCCCGGCTGGCGGTAAGAACGCTCACGCTTAACGACGAGACAATTGGCCTGGCGATGTTCGGCGCTCACCAACGGCTCTGGCAACTTCTCGACACGCGAGTAACTGGCGACGAGCGTTCTCTTGCGAACTTCCTCGCATCTGCGTTGGCCGTATCCAAACTCCACATACTGGCTATCCGCCCCGACTATCAGTGCGCCGGCTATGGCACTCGGCTCATCAAGAAGGTGCTAGGCGTGGCGCGCGCGGATAACGTGGTGATGTTTTACGGCCAGTTCAGCGCCAGGCGTCCCCACCTGCGGAAGTTCTACGAGTCAGTCGGCTTCAAGGTCGGTGAGGCCGGTGAAGCGATGCCCTTTGGAATGGCCACGGGAAACCCGACCGACATGATCGTCGTACAACCCGACGAATGCTACTTCTCCACCGGTCGCTAAATGCCGCGCCTTCCCTACAATCACGGACCAGGCGCCCGCCAGGACTGGCCGTGACGATCGCCTCAGCGATACGCCCACGGTCCAGACATCCGACACATTCGCCGGCCGCGCTGGAACTTCAGCTCGACTGGTGGCCTTGATAGCTGAACAGGTCCTCGATGAGCAGTCGGGCGCGATCGCTGATAGGTACGCGGGAAGAACCGCTCACAAGCGGCCCACACTTCGTTCGGGGTCTCCTCGTAGAAAACGCGCAGCGTATGTCAGGAGGCCGCGAGTTTGGCGACGCGCGGGTCGACCGGTCGCCCGCTTTTCTTACTAAAGGCCACGGCGGTCTTGGCGGCGAGCTTACGTACTTCCAAGCTGTTGGCCGGGGCCTTCTTGTTCGTACTCGTCCGGCTCGCCGTCGTGGTGTGGGTCTGCGAGGACGTCGTCGCGGGAGTCTTCTCCGTCATCACCACCGCCCTCCATGGCTACATGTTCTGCGATTGCCTGCAATATGTCCGAATCGCCCTTGGTGACCAGCTTAGAGGCAGCCAGCGCCAAAAGCAGCGACCAACCCAGCCGGCGCTGTTCCTGGGCGTCGCTGAAGGTCAGCTCTAACGCCCACGTCGTGCGCCGCCACCACTCGCTGCGGCGGTCGGCGGTGTTCTTCTGCCGCCAGGTGACCAGCACACCAACGGTGGCGATCAGACCGACGATCAGCGTGACCCAGGCTTGTGCAGGCATGTTTAGAACGCTAGTCAGCCAGGGTGCACCGCAGCCGACCGCGACACGTTCCGCACCCATGTTTCTCGTCATACGGCGCACGCTAGAGACCGACCGTGCAGGACGACGACGCCCAAGAACCAAATGACTCGCCGTTTTACATATTGGTAACCTGTCAGGCCTTCCGGCGTGCACCACGTGCTGGCGACCGGCGGCGGAGTCGCTGCGGTGATTTCGACTGACGGCGTCGGCGGGCCGGGGTGGCTTGCCGGACTGAGCTTGATCTTCTTCGACGCGCCGGTTGATGCGATGTCATGGGGCGTGCCGGCGTTGTCTACTACTTCAGGCATGACCGGGCCAACCTCTGGCTTTGACTGCCAATCTGGGAATCGTTTGATCACGAACCTCGGAGTCAGCGCGGTTGTGGTTCTGGTCGTTGGCTGTGAATTCGAGCGCCACCTGTTTGGGGCTGCGGTCCCGGGTGGGCGTGGCGACGGTCGGCTTAGCGGTACTCCCAGGGGTCCAGGCATCGGGCGCCGAGCGGTTCGAAGTGTCGGGTGTTGCGGGTCACGACGATCTTGTCGGCGGCCTGGGCGACGGCCGCGATCAATGCATCGTCGTAGGGAGCGTGCTCTGGCACGCGGTAGGCGGCCAGGATGCGAGCGGCGGCCAGATCGAAAGCCAATGTCCGGTAGGTGAACACGGGCAGCACTTTGTTGTCGAACCAGCGCCGTAGGTGTTCACCCTGGGCCGGGTCGGTGCGTTCCTTGGCGATCACGCCGCGTTCGATCTCGGCCAGCGTTGTGGCTGCGATGAACTGTTCGGAGACTTCTACCGAGTCCGCCCATGCCGCTACGGCCGGATTGCGTCCCTGTACGCGCAATGCGGACACCACGTTGGTGTCGAGGACGTAGGTCACAGTTCTGGGGTGCGGGTGGTCAGGCCGAGGCGTTCAGGTTCGAAGTCGATGTCATGGCCGGTGTCGGCAGCTAGCAGTACCGACATGGGGACGTCTTCACCCGACAGTCCTGCGGTGAGGATCGCGCGGGCTTCAGCTTCGACGGAGTGATGGTGACGTGCCGCGCGGACGCGCAGCGCTGCCTTGGTTCCTTCGGGAAGGTTTCGGATCACGATCTGCTCCATACATCAATGATATCAAACAAGCGATATCAGATCGATGCCCATCGCCTCGGTGACCAAGAGAGTGAATCCGGTCGCCGGGCTGCGGCGGTGCAACAGTGACAACGAGGACGCTCTTGCCCTCTATGTCGACGTAGTCGACCTCCCAGTGAGGGCCGTCCACGAACGGCCGCAGCTTGTCCTGAATTACGGCGGCGTCCAGCACCTCGACACCGTCGACGTGTCCCGGTTCGGCCCCGACGACGAGATACGCAACGCCCTCGCACTGGCGAGCCGCAGTCTGTGGGTGGCGATTCGCGAACGCGATGATTGTGCGCGCTGCAGCAGTCGGTGAGCCGCGGTGTCGAAGTTGAGCGAGCTCTTCCACTCCAGCCAGTGCGTCTCCTGAGTTAGAGCGGGACTGGCTTTATAGATCGCATGCACAAGTGCGGCACGACGTTGCGGAGAGCGTAACGCCATGCTGGCGTCGATGTTCAGGCTCATAGCTGCGTCGAGCTTGTCCGCGCGCGGACACCAAGCGAACTACGAGCAATCGGCCGATCGCGTCCAAATCGGCAGTGCGGGTAGGCGATCGCCATCCGCGATGCGCTGAGACAACACCGCACTACAGGTCAAGGCCATATCCATCAACGCTGCGCGTCTGCTCAGCGGCCTGGTGTGTGGTATCGCGGCTGGTCGCGCTGATGCGCTCGTAGGCTGCGGCGCGAGCGCGCGCCTGCGCAGTGTGCTGGCGCCACCTGTCCGCGCGGACGGAGCGGCGGCGGTCGTTGCGATCGAGCAGCGCCGACACGGTCGCGGGTAGCAGCGCTCTGTCGGTGCGTTCGGCTTCGGCGTGCATGGTGCGCGGTCGGTCGTCGTTGGCCAGAATCATCCGGAAGTAGTACGCAGCCGCGTGCTTGTTGCCGCGGCGCAGGGTGTGGATCTGCGCCCCGGACGCGAGGCGGCTGTGCTCGTGGTCGGACTCGCCGCGGATCGGCTGGTAGATGAACGCGTGGTTTTCGTCCTTCCCGCGGGTCATCCCGACGTAGGCCATCGCGCGTGACGCCTTGTCGCTGAGCACGGTGAAGCAGGCGCCTTGGCGGCTGGAGCTGCCTACGGTGATTCCTTGGGCGGCGTGCAGCGTGGTCGCATAACCCAGGGTGATGTGTTCCCGCAGGTATTCACCTTCGAACACGGCCCGTGCGGAATCGGTGAGCCGCTCGGCTGCGATCCGACCGTTAGTGGCGTCAACGCGGGCCACCCTCCACCGGTTGCCGTTGCGGACCTGGTCGATCCGGTTGCTGCGCTGCTGCTGCGGGCCCGGTTCCACCGCGATCGTGGCGTCGTTGTTGCGGCTGATGATGATGTCGCCGACACGGATATCTTGGTCGCGGGCGACCCGCACTCCCGGAGTGTTTTCCTCGGTGTAGGTGCCGTGCAGGCGGCGGTTAATGGCGTCGGCGATCTCCCATTTGTCGCAGATGATCGCCGCGTCTTTCCCGCCAGCGCGAGCCGCAATGTAGGCGTTGGTGGCGTCGTCGGCCATCGCGATCGGGTCACCGGTGTGCAACCGGCCTTCGTTGCGATACCAGCCGACGGCCTTGCGCAGCCGGTTTCCGTGTCCGGAGCGCAACGCCAGGCTCATATCGCGCTCTTCGGCGCTGCGCATCCGCCACACTTCACCGAGACGCTGCGACCAGGGCAGGTCAGCGCACAGGTTCTCGAACATGCCGCCACGCGCTTTGACCGGTGACAGCTGGTAGGCGTCGCCGACGAGCACCATCTTGGCGTGCCCCATGCTGGCGCAAGCGAGCAGCTTCTTCAGCTCGGGGGTACCGACCATGGACGCCTCGTCGACGATCACCACGGTGCGCCGGTCCACGTCCAGTTGATTGTCCTCGATGAGCTTGAGCGCTTTGGCGACGGTGAGGCCGCGGTCCCCGGCCTCGTCGCGCATCGCCTCGTCGACCGCTTTACCGGTCGGCGCCAGCACCAGCACTTCCTTGCCAGCACGGTGCGCCGCGGCGCGCAGCACCTTCAACGAGTGCGTCTTGCCCGCGCCGGCGGGCGCTTGCAGCGGCTGCACCAAATGTGGGGAGTCGGCGATATTGCGGATCGCGCGGGCCTGATCGGCCGACAGATCGCCGATGTCCTCGGCGCGCACATCCAGCCGCGTGCGCGCGTCTTCCTCGTCGATCATGTCGAACACGCGCTCTTCTTCGGCGATCACCGCGTCCACGGTGAACCGCTCGTGGCCTTCGCGGTGGTGGCCTTCCCGCGGCGCGGAGACACGCACCGCGACCACGCCGACGATCTTTTCGATGACCTCACGCGGATCGCCGGGGGCATCAACCGGGAGCAGCGCGCCGACGAGTTCCACTAAGTCCGCGCGGGTAAATGCGGCTTTGTCGATTCCCGCGACCATCCGCGTCAGCCGCGCCCGGTCCAGCAGCAGGCGCGGCGCGCTCGCGCGGGCGCGCCGCGCTTCCTGATGCGCGGCGCGATCCATCTCCAATCCGCGCGCGTCGGCGCGCCACTGCTCTTTCAGCTCCGCCCACGCGAGCGATTCGGGTTTCTGGGGGCGCGTCGCTTTTTGGGCCATCTGCAGCTGTGCCGCGGTGGGTTCGCCGTCGACGACCACCAGGTTGTCGCGCGCCCATTCGCGCAGCCGCGTGGAGCGCTGCGACCACGCCTTGATGCATTTTCTGGTGATGCCGGCAATTTCGGCCATGCCGGAGTGCTCACCGACAGCCACCCACTCGAAACCGCGCTCCGCCGTCAGCTCGTGACGTAATACGGCCTGGTAAACGATCCCGGCGGCCTTGGCTTCGTGGTGCAGCGATTTGGAGTCAATCGACACCAGCTTGCCGTCGGCGCGGGCCTGCCGATTCGGCAGGATGACGTGGGTGTGTAGGTGCGGATCGCCGCACCTGGACGTTTCGTGCTGGTAGCCGATTGTCACCAACCCGGGAAGCCGCTCGAGATCTTTTTTCCCGGTCAGCGGGTTGTGCACCCGGGTGTATCCAGCATGTTCATGCAGGTAATCCAGGGCCGCTTTGACGGCCCGCATGTGCGCCTCTGCGACGACTTTCTCGTTGATGTCGCTGGTCAGGGCCCGCACCACCGAGACACTCTTGGGTGCGGCGAACGTGAGGTCGAAGCCGTGCACGGACTCCTTGGTGAAGGCCCGTCCGGTCGCCCCGTTCGGGGCGATTCCGTCGTCGAGCCACGTCGTGGCATCCTCACCGTCAGCAAACCCGCCAGCGACAGCGGCGTTACTCAACCCGGTCAGCTCGGCGACCCGGCCCGCGTCGCCAGTGATGATCCACGTCGGCACCCGCGTGTCGCCTTCGGAGTAATACTCGCCGAGGCCGCCGTTGGCGGCCTGGCGGTCCATCGCCGACTGCTTGGCCTCGTTAGCGGTCTTCTCGTAGTAGGCGATGCTCCAACGCGACAACCGCGAAATCGTCAACACAGGTGACCACCTCCCAGACTGATCGCGTCGGCCCGCCCGCAGGGGGACGAGACGGTTGTGGACGCGCCCCGCGCGGCCACAACCAGTCTTGCACATCCTTGTGCCAATGTGCCCGAAGTCTTATAGGGCTGGGGGCATGGTGGAGGCATGCGGGTGTGAACAGGGGGTAGGTGGGGTTGGAGATGGTGCCAGTGGAGGGGTGTGGGCGGGCTTATGGTGAGGGGGGATTGAAGGCGAGTGGGCGGTGGGATGGTGAGCGGGGGAGGAAATGTTGGTGTGCCAGGTGGGCAGGGAGCCGCGCGTGGGCGCGGCGGGCCTGGCCGGAGGAACGGCGAGCGGCCGAGTAGCCGAGGACCAGGGCGGGTCGCAGTGGGGCACTGGCGCTGTGAGGCCGCGGGTAGGGAGTAACCAGCTAACGATGGAGAGGGACGGGCGATGGGCAAGATCAAGGCAGGAATAGGGGCGGCTGCGGGCGTCCTGGTGGTGACCGGATGGCTGATGATCAGCCATACCTTGGACTGGGGCATGTCGGCGGTACTGCCGCAGTGAGCGGCGGGGTAAGCGCGGCCGGCGAGTAGGTGCGCCAGCACCACGAGCGCGGCATCGCGCGTCACCCTTGTTGCGGGCGCCGCCTGGCTGAGTGGGCGCCCGCGGTGGTGGTTATTGGCTGTGGAGCATGGCGTCGCGTAGCGCTTCGAGCAGGTCGACGTTTTCGCCGAGGATGACGGTGTCGTGGCCCCACTGGCTGTAGGTGCCGGTGGTGGAGTCGATGAAGAATGGGATGTCGACCGGTCGGCCGGCGGTGGTGCGGGAGATGGTTCCGCTGATGATCATGTCGGGTGTCCTTTCGGGCTGTGGTTGGTGGCGCCGGCCCTGGGGAGGGCCGGCGCCGGCTGGCTGGCCTATTTCTGGTGGCGGATGGTGATTCGGGAGAGGACCTCGCGCACCTGGGTGGGGGAGAAGCCTGCCTGGAGGGCGGTCAGGAGCAGCTCAGCGAGGCGGGGGTAGTCCAGGCGCTGGGCGTTGGCGTCGAGTGCTGCGGTGTCGAGTGCGATTCCGGCGCGAATGGTGTCGGAGGCGGCGTAGTAGCAGGCTGCGGCCATGGTGAGGATTTCGAGGCGGCTGGCGCCGGTGAGCTGATTGGCGAGGTGCGTCCAGAGCCGGGCGGCGGGGGCGGCGTGGTCGACGCTGAGCAGCAGCAGGGTGTCGCGAAGGTGGACGTCTTGGATAAGCAGGCTGACGCGGGTGGCCAGGTCTGGGTGACTGGCCGCGTGGGCGGAGCCGGTGATGATGGCGGCAATGGTCTCGAAGGTGTCAATGAGGAATTCGGCGGGGTCGACGTTGACGATCGGGACGGGATTGGTAGTGGGAGTGAATTCTGCGACGATTTCGTCTCTGTTGGCGGCGATGCGGTCGCCGGCCAAGACGGTTTCGGCGGCGAATACGCTGTCGCGGAACGGTGTGACGGGGCCGCGCTCGCCGCGGTCGATGTCGGTCCACTGACCGGGCTGGTCCAGCGATGGGGTGATGAGGCGGACAAGGGTGGCGATGTCGAGTTCGGCGAGTCCGTCGCGGACGATGTCGAGGGTGGTGGCGGCGTGGTCGGCGATCCAGTCGCCGCAGACTGCGACGAGGATCGCGGACGTAACGTCGTGGAAGGCGGGGGCGGCGACGCTGGTGAGTTGGCGGGCGGCGGTGGGGTCGATGTCGAAGCGCAGGGCATTGCGGACTTCGTCTTGCGCGTCGCCGGTGTGCAGGAGCAGCACGATGATGCTCGCTTCGGGGGTGAAGCGAAGGATTGCGGGGATGGCGGCGAGGATCTCGGCGTTGTCGTCGATGTTGAGGTGGAACATGTTGTTCTCCGTTTCGAGTAGGTGTTGAGGGCGCCGGTCAGCGCTGGGGTGCTGGGGGACCGGCGGGGTGGGCCTGTCAGCCGGGAGTCGCGGTGGATGAGCTGGAAGCGGATTTCTGGCCGCGAGCGTCAGCGAGCTTGGTAGGGCCGGAAATGCCGCTGGAGCCGCACGGCGCAGCGGGAGCCGAGCGTCAGCGAGGCGGGAGCGAAGACGGGCGAGCCCACCGCGCGGAGGTTGACAGGGTCAGGGTCCCTGTCGGTCAGACTGTGACCCCATCTGACAGGGTGATAAGTGAGTGGGCTCGCAACTCAAAAGCCCACCGGCGGTGGGCCATAGGCCGTGTAGAGNCGTCAGCGAGCTTGGTAGGGCCGGAAATGCCGCTGGAGCCGCACGGCGCAGCGGGAGCCGAGCGTCAGCGAGGCGGGAGCGAAGACGGGCGAGCCCACCGCGCGGAGGTTGACAGGGTCAGGGTCCCTGTCGGTCAGACTGTGACCCCAGCTGACAGGGTGATAAGTGAGTGGGCTCGCAACTCAAAAGCCCACCGGCGGTGGGCCATAGGCCGTGTAGAGATGTCTGCGCGGGCGTGGGCCGGAAGAAAAAGGGGGACCCGGCCAGCGCTCTCGTGTCGGGGGGCGGGCCGGGTCCGCAGGTGGGTTAGGCGGTGAGAATGCCGGCGGCGTCGGCGAAGTAGTGGCGGGCGAGACCGAGTTCGGATGGTGTGGCGTCGGTGGCCAGGAGGACTTCGGCGGCGTGATCGCGGGCGGCGAGTGCGTATTGGCGTCGGCGGTGGGGATCGTCGTGTGCGGATACGGCGGCGTGGATGTCGGCGCGGGCTTGGGCGAGCGTGTCGGAGGTGGTTATGGCTGTTTCCTTTCGGCTGGAGGGCTTCAGTGCAGGCCGGCGGCTTGGATGCGGCGGCGGATTGCTGCGAGGTTGACGTGGTATTCACCGACTATCGCCCAGGTTTGCCACCCGTCGAGGGCGGCTTCGACGGCGGCAAATGGGACGTTGGGGCGGGTGATGGCGATGGTGTGCCCGTCGTCGGGGCGACGGCGGTCGGCAACGACGGCGACGAGTTGTCCGGTGGTATCGGCGGTTCGGTGGACGCCGGAGTATTGGAAGCGCAGCTGCCGGGGCACGCCCTCGTCGGGGTTATGAATTCGTAGGCCAGTCCGAAGTCGATTTCGGGCATGTGTTCATCCTTTCGGGTGTAAGGCAGGGGCCAGACCCGCCTTTTTTGCGGGCCTGGCCGGTGCGGTGGTGGTTCAGAACGGGGCGCCGGTGTCGGCGTCGGATTCGTCGATGAGCAGGTCTGCGGCGATTTCGAGTTCGCGCTGTGTGCGGGTTTCGGACATGGGTGTTCTCCGTTCGTGTGCGGTGATTGGTGCGCCGGTCAGCGCTGGGGTGCGGGGGAATCGGCTGAGGGTGGGCTGTCAACCCCGAAGAGTGCGGGGGCGGGGCCGGCGGATTTGCGGCCCGCGAGCGGCAGCGAGCTGGGTAGGGCCGCAAATGTCCTCCGCCNAGGGTGGGCTGTCAACCCCGAAGAGTGCGGGGGCGGGGCCGGCGGATTTGCGGCCCGCGAGCGGCAGCGAGCTGGGTAGGGCCGCAAATGTCCTCCGCCGCCGGCGCCGCTTCCGCACGTGGGTGGACAGCTCGGGGCCCCGGCCGATTACGCTGCACACCCCTGCTGACGGCTTAAAGGTGAGTGAGCTACCAACCCGATAAGCCCACCGCAGGTGGGCTATTCGTCGGTCGCACCTGGTGCGCCGACGCCTACGCGGCCGGGGCCGGAAGAAAAACGGGGGCCCCGGCCAACCAACCACCTCTCAGTGAGAAGTGGTAGTTGATCCGGGTGAGTGATGGGTGGTTGGTGACACACCCGGCCGGGTCCTGTGCGGTGCCCGGCCGGGGTGTCGTTTTAGACCGCGGCGGGTGTGAGGTGCTCGCGGATGCGGTGATCGAGTTTGAGAATGTCGAGGACGGGCGGGAGTTCGACGTGGTCGCGTCGGGCGGCGACGTCGGCGCGGTTGATCATGGTGGCGGCGATGCCGGGGTTTCCGCCGCGCATGGCGAAGAACGCCGCCAGGCTGAGGGCTTCGACGCGGGCTTGCCCGCTTGTCTGGTCGGCGATGGTGATCCACATCAGTGCGGCGGCGAGGTGCCGGCCGGCGGCGATGTTGAGCAGGGCGGTGCGCATGCGGGGGTCGACGGCGAGTCGGCCGGCCAGGTCGGCAAGACCGCGGGGGATGTCGCGTTCGCCGTTGATCAGGTGGGTACGCAGGTGGGCCAGTGTGGCGATGCGGCTGAAGGACATGATGGTCTCCGATCTGTGGTGTGCGCTGCGGGTCAGCGCTGGGGTGCGGGGAATCGGCTGAGGGTGGGCTGTCCACCTCGAAGAGTCCGGGCCCGGTGGAGCAGGGTTTTCGGCCCGCGCGCGGGAACGCGGACGGTAGGGCCGAAAAGGTCACTTGGCCTGGGCAGTCCGGCCCGGGCGTGGGTGGACAGCTCGGGGCCCCGGCCGATTACGCTGCACACCCCTGCTGACGGCTTAAAGGTGAGTGAGCTACCAACCCGATAAGCCCACCGCAGGTGGGCTATTCGTCGGTCGCACCTGGTGCGCCGACGCCTACGCGGCCGGGGCCGGAAGAAAAACGGGGGCCCCGGCCAACCAACCACCTCTCAGTGAGAAGTGGTAGTTGATCCGGGTGAGTGATGGGTGGTTGGTGACACACCCGGCCGGGTCCTGTGCGGTGCCCGGCCGGGGTGTCGTTTTAGACCGCGGCGGGTGTGAGGTGCTCGCGGATGCGGTGATCGAGTTTGAGAATGTCGAGGACGGGCGGGAGTTCGACGTGGTCGCGTCGGGCGGCGACGTCGGCGCGGTTGATCATGGTGGCGGCGATGCCGGGGTTTCCGCCGCGCATGGCGAAGAACGCCGCCAGGCTGAGGGCTTCGACGCGGGCTTGCCCGCTTGTCTGGTCGGCGATGGTGATCCACATCAGTGCGGCGGCGAGGTGCCGGCCGGCGGCGATGTTGAGCAGGGCGGTGCGCATGCGGGGGTCGACGGCGAGTCGGCCGGCCAGGTCGGCAAGACCGCGGGGGATGTCGCGTTCGCCGTTGATCAGGTGGGTACGCAGGTGGGCCAGTGTGGCGATGCGGCTGAAGGACATGATGGTCTCCGATCTGTGGTGTGCGCTGCGGGTCAGCGCTGGGGTGCGGGGAATCGGCTGAGGGTGGGCTGTCCACCTCGAAGAGTCCGGGCCCGGTGGAGCAGGGTTTTCGGCCCGCGCGCGGGAACGCGGACGGTAGGGCCGAAAAGGTCACTTGGCCTGGGCAGTCCGGCCCGGGCGTGGGTGGACAGCTCGGGGCCCCGGCCGATTACGCTGCACACCCCTGCTGACGGCTTGAAGGTGAGTGGGCCGTCAACCCGGAAAGCTCACCGCAGGTGGGCTTTTCGTCGGTCGCACTTGGTGCGTCGACGCGTACACGGCGGGGGCTGGCAGACAAGGGGGCCCGGCCAACCGTCTCCGGGTTGGGAGGGGCTGGCCGGGCCCGGTGTTGCGGCCGGCGTTAGAACAGCAGCCCGATTCGCTCGGGATGGGCGTGGCAGAGGCAGCCACACCGCCAGATGAAGGCGGGTTTGGTGACCTTGAGCCAGACACCGCCTTCGTGTCTGGCTCCGCGCCGGTGGGTGCACTGGTGGTGGCGGCCTTCGTGGCAGGACTTGGTGGCGGCGTTCTCGGGCATCTCGACGATGACTGGGATGGTCTTGCGGGATCGGCGGATCTCGTCGGGGTAGGTAATCCATTTGAGGCCGTCGCGGACCTGGACTTTGGCCTTCGGTTTGATGCAGTCGGCGGGGCCGGCTGTGTGGTCGCGCGGTTCCCACAAGTCCTCGGGGTGCGGGTAGTCCATTGAGAATCCTTTCGGTGGTGGTGGCGGCTCAGGTTGTGGGAAGTGCTGCGAGGTAGCGGGTTTCGGTGTACTCGCCGCAGGGCCGGGTGACGGTGAATGCGCCGGGAATCGACGAGTCAAGGTCAGGGGCCTGGGTTGCGCCGTAG
Organism: Mycolicibacterium chlorophenolicum; assembly: GCF_001044235.1. GTDB lineage: Bacteria > Actinomycetota > Actinomycetes > Mycobacteriales > Mycobacteriaceae > Mycobacterium > Mycobacterium chlorophenolicum. The sequence goes on from NZ_JYNL01000065.1 coordinate 53,411, forward strand.
GCGGCTTGGGCGAGCCTGGACCAGCTGGTGAGCCAGAACAGCGCTTCGGTGGCGGTGAAGTAGGAACCGTCGGGCTCGTCGCTGTAGTAGTGGCCATCGGTGAGGCGGCGGCGGATCTGAACAGTGAACGGCGGCGCCGGCTTGGCCGATTCGACCAACACCTGTGACGGCAGCTGGTAGGTGATGTTCTGGAGGCCATCGGGGCCGATCCACTGCACAACGATCGCGTCGGCGTAGCGGTCATCGACGTCGATGATGAGGCCGTGGCTGACCCCGCTGTGGTAGGTCGGGCAGTGCTCGATCATCCAGCTGTGGTCGGCGGCCTCAACGGTTCGGTGGATGCCGGCGTTGGTGATGTCCATGGTGGTTGTCTCCCTGTGGGTTTCGGATGGTGGGCGGAGAAGGGGTGGTGGCCCGACCGGGTGGTAGGCCGGGTCCCGTTCGTGTGTTATCCGCGTTCGGTGACGGTGTGCGCGATCGAGTAGGCGGCGCGGGTGGAGCGCAGGCTGTCGTCGATGAACGCGGCGGCGTCGCCGCCTGCGTGGCCTTCGGCGAACTCGACGTCGTAGACGTGGTTGCTGGTGAGCTCGGCCAGGCTCATGCTCGCGTTATGTAGTGCGGCCAGGGCAGTGTTGAGCGCCGTGGTGAGCTTGATGCGATATTCGTCGATGACCATGGCGTGCTCGGTGTAGAAGTCCTCTTCGGTGTGATCGGCGGCGGTCATGGGTATGTGCTCCGTTCTGTGCGGTGATTGGTGCGCCGGTCAGCGCTGGGGTGCTGGGGGACCGGCGGGGTGGGCCTGTCAGCCGGGAGTCGCGGTGGATGAGCTGGAAGCGGATTTCTGGCCGCGAGCGNGCGCCGGTCAGCGCTGGGGTGCTGGGGGACCGGCGGGGTGGGCCTGTCAGCCGGGAGTCGCGGTGGATGAGCTGGAAGCGGATTTCTGGCCGCGAGCGTCAGCGAGCTTGGTAGGGCCGGAAATGCCGCTGGAGCCGCACGGCGCAGCGGGAGCCGAGCGTCAGCGAGGCGGGAGCGAAGACGGGTGAGCCCACCGCGCGGAGGTTGACAGGGTCGGGGTCCCTGTCGGTCAGACTGTGACCCCAGCTGACAGGGTGATAGGTGAGTGGGTTGCCAACCCGGAAGCCCACCGGCGGTGGGCTATTCGTCGATCGCACCTGGTGCGTCGACGCGTACCCAGCGGGGGTTGGAAGAAAAAGGGGGGCCCGGCCAACGGTCTCCGGGTGTGGAGTGGCTGGCCGGGCCCGAAGGAGATTTCTGGGTCAGTCGAGTCCGGCGGCGCGGACTCGTTCGCGGATCTGCGCGAGGTCGATCGTTGTGCGTGCCGGTTCGCGCCACGGCCAGGTGTCACCGATGGCGGCTTGTACGGAGTTGTAGTGGACACCGAGCCGGCTGATCGCGATCGCGGTGCCGCGGTGTGGGTGGCGGCCTTTGACGACGGCGCGCAGTTGCCCGGCGGGATTGCTGCGGGTCGGGTGTGGATCTTGATCCGCGACGTAGGGATGCTGGAATTCGAGGCGGTAGGGGATCGTGGTGTCGGCTGGGTCGATGAAATCGTGGGCCAGCGCGTAGTCGATGGTTGGCATGAGTCGAATCCTTTCGGGTGGGTGTGACACGGTCAACGGAAAGCGTGGCGGTGCGTTGTCGGTCTGGTTTGGAGCCGGCGGCGTTCGATCGAGATGGTGACGTGTTCGGTGTCGTGGCGAATGAGGGCGTATTCGGGGTGTCGGGTTGGGCCGGCGAAGCTCCAGGTTTCGTCGACGATGCGGCCTTCGGTGGGGGCCTGGTTGGAGACGATGGCCGGTAGGACTCGAAGCGGGGTGTTCGCCTCGAAGTCGGGGTACTCGGCGATGACAGCCCCGGAGATCGCCCGAACGGTGAGGGTTTTCATGTGTTACAGCTCCCCGGGCAGCGCGTAGTCGATGGTGTCGAGGTGGTAGCGGTCGGACGTGGCGCCCCAGTGGATGATGACGTGGTATGCGCCGGTGACGAGGCTCAGCGGGTCAGGCTCGAGGAGGACTCCACCCATGGCGTGGTCGTTGTTCATGGCGAGCTCGATGAGCGCCATGTTGGCGTCGTCGACGCTGCGGAATGCGCGGCCGGTGGGTCGGTCGGCGAAACCACCGCCGCAGGACATGCTCATGTGGCGCATCCGGATCGTGGGGCGTTGCTCGGCGGTGATGCTGGTCGGGTCGTGGTCGATGTGGTCCCAGGGGGTGGGCATGGTGGTGCTCCATTCGCTTGACGTGATTGGCAGTGCGCCGGTCGGCGCAGGTGCTGGTGGAATCGGTGGGTGCCGTGGGTCAACCCCGAAGAGTCCGGGTCGTGCCGTAGCAGGGCTTTCGGCCCGGGAGAATCGCCGGCGCGGATGCGCCTTGAGGATTCGCCATTGTTGGGCCGAAAGGGTCACTCGGCCTGCGGAGGCCGGGCCTGGGCGTGGGTTGATCCGCGGTGGGCTCCCGACGATTACGCTGAGGGCACCTGCTGACAGGCAGTTGGTGAGTGGGCTGTCAACCGGGAAGCCCGCCGGCGGTGGGCTTTTCGCGGGCAAGCCCGCGGTTGCACCGTGACGGGGGAGGGGCCGGAAGACACCGATGGGGACCGCCGCGTGGGTGGCCCGCGTGCGGCTAGGTGGCCGGGGCGTAGGTGGTGGTGATGTGGGTGGCGGCGTCGTCGAGGCTCGACCAGAGGGTGGGTTCTTCGCCGTTGACGTCGACGCGCCAGCCGTGGTTGCGGTTCGCGGTGAGCCCGAAGCGGCGGCGCCGACCGTCGACGCGGCCGATCCCGACGAATCCCCAGTCACCGTGGCGCTTGAAAAGCACTCCGGCGACAAATATTTGGTGGATGCGGGCAGTGACGCGGTGGCCGTTGTTGGAGGCGATGATCGTGGCCACGAGCTGGTGTTCGTGGTAGGCGATCAGGGTGAGCGTGTCCTGCGTGGGGGTGTAGACGCGGCGGGCACGGATGGTGATCGGTCCGTAATCGTGGTCGGCGAGCAGGGTGGCGCCTGGGTCGACGGCGTCCATGAGTGCTTCGGCGTCACGGACCAGGGCGAAGGCGATGTTGGGCTGTGCGGTGGTGGTGGTCATAGCGGGCTCCTTGGGGTTGGGTGGCCGGCGTGGTTGCCGGTCAGCTGCGGGTGCCGGTGGCGATCGGGTGGCGTTGTCAATCCCGAAGAGTGCGGGGGCGGGGCCGGCGGATTTGCGGCCCGCGAGCGGCAGCGAGCTGGATAGGGCCGCAAATGTCCTCCGCCGCCGGCGCCGGTCCCGCACGTGGGTTGACGGCGACGGGTTCCCGATCGGTAGCGTGTGGCACCTGCTGACAGGCAGTTGGTGAGTGGGCTGTCAACCCGAAAGCCCACCGGCGGTGGGCTATTCGTCGGCCACGCCTGCGGCGTCGACGACCAACGGACAGAGCCGAAAAAAACAGGGGAGTCCGGCCAACCCCTTCCGGGATATGCTGGCCGGGCTCCTCGCCTGCTGGTCGGGTCAGCTGGCCGCGGCAGCCGGGGGGTGTTCGGGGTGGGCGCTGTGTTGGTCACCGTCGAGGAAGGTGGCTATGGCGACGGTGTGCAGGTTGGCCAGGCCGTCGCCGACGGTGGCCAGGGCGATGCGGTCTCGGATCTGCCAGGTGATCGCCGCGGTGTAAACGTCGATCCATCGCAGGGTGGTGCTGCGCAACTTGTTGGCGCCGGACTGGGCCACGACGGCGTAGCTCGGTGCGCGGGTCCAGTCGATGGACATCGTGATCCGGTTGCCCGTGGTGTGCTGCGGCTGGGCGGGGATCTGCTCGGGGATGAATCGGGCGTGTTGCTTAGCGGCGCTGAAGGCGGCGCGTAGCCCTTGCACGGCAGCGCAGTTGTAGAACACCATCAGGACGCCGCCGAGGGTGAGGGTGATCCGCGCGTCGGTGGTTCGGGCGTGGAGCACGGTGACGTCAGGTTCGTAGGGTCCGCTGAGGCTGATGATGGCTTGGGTGATGATCGCGGGGGCGGTGTAGGTGGCGCGATGGGTGTCCATGGTGAGTTCTCCTTGGCGTGACTGGGTTTGGTGTTCATGGCCGGGTGCGGTGAGCAGGGTGAGAAGGTTGTCCTGCCCACCGGCGGTCGTTAGTGGTAGAGCGCGTCGTGCAGCTGCTCGGCGGTGAGTAGGTCCCAACCGCTGGGGGCACACGCCCATGCGGTTTCGCCGATCACGACGACGTCGCCGACGCTGAGGCTGCGGTGGGCGGCCAGCCGGTACTTGATGGCCCAGGGCTGGTCGGGATCGTCGATGTTGAGTTGCTCGAAGACGGTTTCGAGGGCGGTCTTGACGTGCTCGGTGCTGGGGTGGCCGGTCATCGTGATCACGAATCCGGCCGCGGCGGCGAGTTTGGGAGGCGCGAGCTCGCCGAATCCGAGGGTCTGGTAGTCGCCCTGGTTGAGGTAGACGGTGGTGATGAGCTCGTAGGTCATGGTGGTGCTCCGTTCGTGTGCGGTGATTGGTGCGCCGGTCAGCGCTGGGGTGCGGGGGAATCGGCTCAGGGTGGGCTGTCAACCCCGAAGAGTGCGGGGGCGGGGCCGGCGGATTTGCGGCCCGCGAGCGGCAGCGAGCTGGGTAGGGCCGCAAATGTCCTCCGCCGCCGACCCCCGGATCCATGAACGCCCGGTACACGATCAACTGCCGACNACGGTAGGGCCGAAAAGGTCACTTGGCCTGGGCAGTCCGGCCCGGGCGTGGGTGGACAGCTCGGGGCCCCGGCCGATTACGCTGCACACCCCTGCTGACGGCTTAAAGGTGAGTGAGCTACCAACCCGATAAGCCCACCGCAGGTGGGCTATTCATCGGCCACGCCTGCGGCGTCGACGACCAACGGTCCGAGCCGGAAGGAAGAAAAAGGGGGGACCCGGCCAACCATCTCCGGGTGTGGAGTGGTTGGCCGAGACCGATGCTGTTGGTCGGTCAGGATTCGTACTCGTCGATGATGAAATCGGTGGCGCCGACGACGCCGGCGAACGCGGGTTCGTGGCGGCGGCCGTCGATGCTGAGATGGCAGTACGTGCGAGGCAGGTTCGTCCGGGTGTCGTAGGTGACTTCCTCCCGGATCTCGTAGTGGTGCTGGCTGGCGGCGACGTAGAGGGTGGGCGTGCTGAGGAACTGCGGGGCTTTGTCATCGGTGATGCGGCCTGCGGCGTGATGCCAGCTGATCGGCCCGGACGTGAAAGTTCTGATCCGCGAGTGTATTCCGGTGGGCAACGGATGGATGGCGACCGCTTCGGCGGCCGCCTGGACCTGGTCGTGGGCATCGACTGCGCGGACCTGGGAGCTGTATCCCCAGGGGTGGGCGGTCACCAGTGCGGTCACCACGAGGTCCTCGACTGGTGCGAGGGTGCGGCGGCCTTCGGTGAAGCTGTAGAGGCTGTCGGTGGCCAGCGCGGCCAGGCGGCCGGCGAGGTGGTAGGTCGGCTGTGCTGGTGCGGTCTTGTGAATCTTGGTGCGGCTCATGGGTGTTCTCCGTTCCGGATTGTTGGGCGCTGCGGGTCAGCGCTGGGGTGCGGGGAATCGGCTGAGGGTGGGCTGTCCACCTCGAAGAGTCCGGGCCCGGTGGAGCAGGGTTTTCGGCCCGCGCGCGGGAGCGCGCACGGTAGGGCCGAAAAGGTCACTTGGCCTGGGCAGTCCGGCCCGGGCGTGGGTGGACAGCTCGGGGCCCCGGCCGATTACGCTGCACACCCCTGCTGACGGCTTGAAGGTGAGTGGGCTGCCAACCCGAAACTCGACATGGGCCGATCGCCCGGGTCGGTCCAGGTCCATACTGGTGGGGTGAGGTTTGAATCCGCGCTGTTGGAGGCGCTGAGTGCCGAGGGCTCTCCGGCCGCGCTGGCGTGTTTGCGGTGGTTGGTCACCGGTGAATCGCCGCAGCGGCTGGCCGTGGATGTGGTGTGGCCGGCGCGGCTGCCGGCCGGTTAGGCGTTCGTAGAGGTCAGGGCGGCGTAGTTGGCGATGTCGGCGAGCACGTCGGTCAGGCCGGTGAAACGACCGTAGCGGGGGCCGTCTGGTTCGATGTGTTCACCGAGCCAGATACCGATGACGGTGGCGCCGGTGCGGCTGGGTTGCCAGACGGGGCCACCGGAGTCGCCGGGGATGCTGCGCGGCATGCCGCTGGTGGTGAACTGGGTGCCGACGAGACGATCGTGCAGGGCGCCGCAGGCGACGGCGGTGCGGATGCCGTCGTGGCATACGGTGGTGGTGCTGGTGGGGGCGGAGATGCCGGTGACCGGCATTCCGTACATGACGGGCACGGATCGGCTGGCGCCGAAGTCGATGAGGCCGTAGTCGTCGTCGAGGGGTTCGTCCGGGTTGCCGACGGTGAGCACGAAGTGCCCGATCGCGCCGGTGGTGCGGTCGGTGACGGAGCTGGATCGGTGACTGTTGCAGTGACCTGCGGTGATGCCGTATGTCCTGCCGGCGGGGTTGGTGAACGTGTAGCCCAGCGTGCATTGCTGGTCGCCGTCGGCGGCCGTCGTGACGATGTCGTCACCAGGTGACACCGTGTGGAGGCGTTCGGCCCCCGCGGTCGGCGTACCAGCCAGGACGGCCGTAGCGGCGGCGGTGGTGGCGGCCAGTGCCGCGAATGTTCTCATGGCGACGGTAGGGCCTTTCGGAGGTGGCGGTGTCGGACCGGGTCGGTGCGGTCTGACATTGAAGCGGTGGATTCTATTGTCGGGTGCTGCGTAGGTGGTGTTCTGCACGAATTTTGGCGCGCGTGTGGAGGTTTCGGTCGATGCGTGGGCGGTGCGTGCTGCGGATCCGAACGGGTGCTGGTCCGTCGGCGGGCGCGCTTGCGGCGCGGCGGGAGTTCCCGCTGTCGAGGTGTCTGGGTAGGGATCTCACTGCGGGATCATGTCGGGTTTGGCGGCGGTTTCGGTGCGCCGCCACAGGTCGGCGAGCTCGTCGCGGATCGCGGCGAATTGTGCGGTGAGGTCTTCTCGGGCTGCACCGCAGGTGGCCAGCTGCTGCATCCGGATGCCGCAGGTCTCGAAGGCGCGCCGGTATGCCTCGTCGAGGACCTCGCGGGCGTAGGTGGCAGCGGCCACCGCCGGTGCTACGGCTTGGGAGTAGGCGTCGAACAGGTACAGCGCGAGTTGGTGGTGTTGGGTGGCGGTGGGGGCCTGTGCGTGCTCGAGGGCATCGCTGGGTGCGTGGCGTCGGCCGGCGGCGAGCACGGCCGGCGGGGTGGGGGTGTTGCCTTCGTCGACGACGCGGCGGATCAGTTCGTGGGCCCACCGGGTTCGTGGCCGCCAGATCGCGGTGTCGGGCACCAGGTCCAGCAAGGGTTGTGCGGCCTCGGCGGTCAGCCACATCAGCGACCCGATGAGCTGGTGCTCGGCGCTGTATTGATCGATGACCGTTTCAGCGCGCCAGTCGTCACCGTCGATGTCGGGGGCGACTTCGGCGGCTGCCTCGTCGGCGTCGGGAACGACCTCGAGGGCGGTGCGGGGCTGGGGTGCGGCGGTCATGGTGCGCTCGCTGCCCACAGGATCAGGGCGTAGTACCAGATGAGGGCTGCGGTCTGTTCTGCTGTGGTGTCGGGGGTCAGTTGTGCGGCGACCGCGGCGGCCAGTTCGGCCGGCGTGGTGATGGTTCTGTTGCGGGCAGCGTGGATTGCGTTGTCGCGTAGGCGTTCGAAGGTGTGCTGTGTGGGCCGGGGCACGTCGGGGCTGCCGGCGTCCGACAGGCTGGCTGCTTCGGGGTAGATGTTGCCGGCGGTGAACGAGTTGCGGGCTTCGGCTCGGGCGGCGGTGAGTACGGCCAGGGGGTAGCGCCCGCCGGGGTCGGTGTCGCATCCGAATTCGTAGGTGCTGGTGTGCTGGGCGGTCCAGCGCAGTGCTGCGGTGGCTGAATAGTACGGTGCGACAACGGGTTTGCCTGCGGTCGGGGCGATGGTGGCGGTTCCGATGATGCGGGATTGGCGGGCTGCCTCATCGAGGTGGACCAGTGTGAATGCTGTGGCAGTGCGGGGGGTGGGCCATTTGGCGTGCAGGTAGAGATCGTGGGCGATGACGTGGGACATCAGGGCGCGGAAGGCGTCGTCGAAGTCGTTGTATGGGGTGGTGTTGGTGGTGTCGTCGGTGGCGATGGTCAGCTCGTGCATGGCGGGCTCCTCGAGGCGGCAATGGTCTGCAGTCCACTCAGGCGGCTGCCTGGTTGGCGAGTTGTTTGATCCGGTCGGGGCGGAAGCCCGAGAAATGGTTGTCGGGGCCGGCGAACACCACGGGGGCCTGGAGGTAGCCGAGCGACATGACGTAGTCGCGTGCTTCTGGATCGGTGGAAATATCCACTTTCTGGTAGTTAATTCCCGCTTTGTTTATCTGCCCCTGCCGCGTTGGGTCATTCGTAAAAACGGTCTTCTGAACTGGGTGGTTATGGCCTGTCGCAGGCGATCGGGTTGTTGAGGGA
>NZ_JYNL01000066.1 GCF_001044235.1 Mycolicibacterium chlorophenolicum
CAGCGGATTCACGCTGCCCACCCACCGCAGCACAGCAAAATCAGTCTGACCGGACCTCAACAGGGTCGATCCACGGATTGAGGCTAAGTTATGAGCCGGTCAGTCGCCGCCTCACGCGGTCAGTTGTGTCCTGAATGCCCAGGTCAGGTCACTTAATGCGTCTCCAGTGTCATTCTCGTTCGGCCTCATCTCACGCTTTACGCACTGTTTCGTTCACAAATCCGTTCACACCGGGGCCAGAGTCTCTTGGCTTGGTGGAAGCCGACTGACAGCAGCCGGTGCTCGTCTTCCCACAGCTTCGGGGTGACGCGGGCGGAGTCCTGGGCAATCTGCTCGAGAATGCGCTGCGGCACACTCCACCGGGCGGTTCTGTCGAACTCGGCTGTGTCCGCGACGGCGACCGGCTGACGATCGCCGTCGCCGACAATGGCGAGGGAATCGCTGCCGAATGCATCACCCGGGTATTCGAACGGTTCTACCGCGCCGACGCCGCCCGCGACCGCGAGCACGGCCGCTCTCGGCCGTACCGGCCGCAAACCAACGGCAAGGTAGAAAGATTTCACCAAACCCTCGGCGACGAATGGGCCTATACCCGGCTCTACACCAGCGACGCCCAGCGCTGCGAGCAGTTCCCGATCTGGCTACACACCTACAATTACCACCGCGGCCACACCGCACTCGGCGGCCAACCACCCGCCACCCGCATACCTAACCTCTCAGGTCAGTACAGCTAGTCGCGCTCAGAATATCCGCATGCCGCGCAATCTTGCCGCGTCAACAAAGGGTTTTGTGTGCTTGCCGATGCTGGAGGGTTCTATCTCGGTCACCGGATCGGGGCCAGTCCCGTCGTCTGTACGCCGCAGCCACATCGCGTAGTTGTCGCCCAGCGTCGTACCCCATTTGGACGGGTAAACAATCCCGTGCGGACGCTCCCCGTCGAACAGAACCGTCCGGTCTCGAATCCACGTTGCGATGCCCGTCGTGAGCTTCTTCAGGTCTTCGGATGAGCTGGTCAGCTCGCTGAGGGTCAGGTGCTCGACCTCACACTCAGCCAGCAGAGTCGAGCCCAGCCGTTCGGAAAGCACCGAGATCGATTCGGCGCCAGTGACGTCGACGAACCAACCGCTGTAGGGCAATTGAAGTTCGTAGAGGGAGCGCATTTCCCGCCAGCCCTTCGAGATTGACCGGTAGGGCATCGCCCCGTGCTGTGGCAACTCCTTCGCAACCTGCGCGGCGAACGTCGCGGCGTCATCGGGCTCCACGTCGTCGAAGAGGTCACTCAGCAGCGTCGCCGGCGGGTCCGGTCGGATATACTCCAACACTTCAACGAAAGCGCCTGTCGCCGAGGAACATCCGTATATGGTTCGCCCAGGCGTATCCCATCGCGACCAGTCCTCGACCGGATGTTCACCCGGAACGCGCGGGGGTGGATTAACCGGACCGTACTGCGTCCGAGCCACTCGAAAGACACTCTGACCCGAACTCGCAACGATGTTTAGCCCACTCGACGCGCAGATAGTCGCACCCACCAACGACACCCGCGCCTGCCTCTCTGTACACAGCGAACGGGCTGAGTATAGGAAGAGTCGACGTCACGAGTGACTAGGCATGGTAGGTGTCGGTGATAAACGCGTCCGCGGCGCGAAAGACAGCACCAAACTGATCTTCGCGTAGCAGTTGCGCCGGCGTGATCCCGTCTAGGCGAGGATTCGCAGAAATCAGCCAGTTCCGGGCAACCTGGTCGTTTTCGGCTTCCTCGATCAGCCAGAAGACGGTATGCGTTGCCGTCAGCCGCCGCGCTTTCTCAGTCGAGGGTTCGGCGTGGTTGCGCTCCCCCGGAGGGGTGGCCCACCGGGCTGGCATCGCACGACTTCGTGAACTGGCGATATACGCCGTCAGGGTGGGTCCGAGGCGCGCCAGAAGGTAGGCGACAACCTCGTGGGTGTCCATCCGCGCGGTGTCGTCCCCAGCCTTGATCAACAAGTCGGACATCTCGCGAGCACCTCCTTCGTCAGCAGCGACTCTACAGCGCCTAACCATAAAAGCGGCGAGAATAATCCGCAAAGTGACTCAACAAGCTCCACAAAACATACACATAATGCGCGTTATTTGCCGTCTCAGACACCCTGTCGTGCAGGTAGACGCCCGATTACAGCACCTAAGACGCCGCCGCCACTACCCAAGCAAGTGGCATATCCCGGCGAATGCTCGCGGATGTCGTCGAGGCGCCGTAACGGCACCGTGCAACACGAAATACTCGAAGGACAACGGGCCGTCGCGTTCGCAGCGGGCGATGCGCCTGAGATCAACGTTGACTGCCGCGTGGACGTGGGCCGGTTGGCGGCACCGGTCCGCTATGGACTGGCGGCGACGCTTGAGGTTGCCCCGACCATCAGAGTCGACATCCACCAAGAAGTACGTCAACAATTGCAGGTCCGACTGCGCACCAGGACCCGCCGACACGCGTATCCCGGACGAATGTCTGCGACCGCTCTTCAGCAGCGAGCAACGACCCGCGAAATCGCTACATTCGCCGACGCTAAGTGCGAGCGGGCGTCCTACCGCACGGCCAAGCGGCGGTGGTCGAGACTCAGAGGGTGGCATCGACGGCGTCTACGTAGGAAGACAGTAGTTGATGACAAATGAATCTCGGTCGTGTTGAGATGTGGTGTCATGCAACCGCTGTCGCGGGTGGCGCTGTCATCCTGGTTCGGTGGCGCCAAGGACAGCGAAGAAAACCGACAGCCGGTTGGCGGCTCGGCTCGCCGCGCTCGCATCGCTGGGCGCCGCGGTCATCCACTTCGCCGTCGTACCCACCCACTGGCAGGAGTGGATGCCAGCAGGCTTGTTCTTCGCAACGATCGCACTCTTCCAACTGCTCTGGGCGCGCCTGGTTCTCGCACGAACCACGACTCCTGTGCTTGCTGCCGGCATCATGCTCAACGTTGGAGCCATTGCTCTTTGGGCCCTGTCCAGGACCGTGGGAGCCCCGTTCGGCCCCAGCGCGGGAGAAGCGGAATTGGTCCAAGCCGCGGACCTTTGCGCACTGCTGCTTCAAATCTACATCGTGATGGGCGCCAGCTGGGTGTGGTACCGCGGCCTGCAAGGACAGCCGGTACCGGTGTTCGGCAGCGCATTAGTGCTCATGGGCGCCGTCGGTGTCGTGACGCTGGCGTCCACGGTGGGCGTTGCTTCAGGACTGCAGCACGGCCATGCGCCAGCGAGCGCGGACGGTGGCCACCACGGGACGACCCCCGAGGATGGGCACGGCGAGCACGACGCGACGACCCCCGACGATGCGCATAGCGATCACCACGGCGCTGGCGCCGAGCCCGCGGAGGGTAATGATCATGGGACGAGCAGCGAGCATGTTCAAAGCCCTGACAGCAATCACGAGCCGGCCGCCCCGCCGCCCGTCAACGAGCCTGCCGGCGAGTCGGCTGCACCGGCGACGGCCGAAGTTCCGGCCCCACCCGCGGTGCCTGCGCAGGACGACCACGGCGATCATGATCACCGCGAGTAAACACCTGACTTCTCCGCTCGTGTGAGCACAGGCGTCAAACTAAGCTAACGCATCTCTGAGACCGGTCCTGAGCCGGCACGTGTCCTGGGACCACGAAGCCGGCCTTTAGCCGGATCATTCAAGCGCCGCCGTGTCGGTGACCGCGACGATTCACGGCATGAGCACGACTTCTCCGACATCGACGGCGGCTACCGCGGCCCAGGCGGTGGCCCGCTACGGCTACGTGCCGTTCATGCTGATCGGCCTCAACGGCGCCGGCATCGTCTTCACCGCCGGCGGCGCCCAGAAGTACTGGCTGCTGGCCGTCCTGGTCGTCGCGATCACGACGACGTTCCTGGTAGAGCTGGTCATTCCGTATGACACCGCGTGGAACCGTGACCGGGCCGACAGCACGCGCGACCGCATCCACGTCGCGGTCAACGAAACCCTCATCCTGGCAAGCGTGGCCGCCATCCCGCTGCTGGCCGCGATCGTCCCCGCACCGCCGTTGTGGCCACACAGCTGGCCATTCATCGCACAGGTCCTCGCCGCGATCCTGGTCGCGGACCTCGGCATCACCGTCGTACATCTGGCCAGCCACAAGATCGGTGTGTTGTGGCGCTTTCACGCGGTGCACCACAGCGTCACCCGCTTCTACGGCCTCAACGGCCAGATGAAGCACCCCCTGCACCAAACCGTGGAGATGGCCGCCGGCGTCGCACCGCTGATCCTGATCGGGCTGCCCGTCGACGTAGCCTCCGTACTGGCGCTGGCGGTGGCAATCCAGCTGCTGCAGCACTCCAACGCCGACTACCGCATCGGCCCCGCCAAGTATGTCTTGGCCCTCAACGAAGGCCACCGCTTCCACCACCTCAAATGGGCCGGCGTCGGCGACGTCAACTTCGGCCTGTTCACCCTGGTGTGGGACCACCTGATGCGCACCTACGCCTACGACGCCACATGGCGATTCGACTCCACCCAGCTCGGCATGGCCGCCAAACCCGACTACCCCACCAGCTATCTGCGGCAGATGATCTACCCGTTCACCCACGCCAGCGGCTGCAGCCTCAAGTCCTTGACCACGGCCACGACGGCCGACGGAAACGCGCCGATACCGCCATCCGGCCAAGGCTCGACGTATCGTCTGTAGCCGTCGGGCCCCCGATTCACCGGTGCAGCGTGGCTCGACCCGCTAGCCAGCCTCGCCGCGGTCGACGGCAACGACAGACGGCTCCACCACTTTCGGCTGGGACCAACAGACGGACGCGCCCCCGATTTTGGCGGTTGTGCAAGCCCGAGGAGCCAGCTTTTAGTGCCAGCTTTATCGAATCTTCATCGAAGGACTAAGAAAGCTAAACGACTCAAGAGCACTCTTGAAGGCATACCCGTAAACGGTGCACCGTCGCCCGCGACCGGCCCTCGCGACGCACCAGGCGGTGCCACCGCCCGTTAGCCGATGACGAAGACCCGATACGGAGAGCCTCACTCATGCCGCAGATAGGCTGCCCACCAGCGTTTCGAGCGACGACGCACTGGTTGCGCACGACCGTCCTCGCGGTGGCGGTGCTGCTGATCGCGACCGCCTGCACCTCGTCTCCGGCGGCGGCGCCCACGCCCGACGTCATCACCGACAAGGGCACGCCCTACGCAGACTTGCTCGTACCGAAACTGGAAGCGTCCGTGACTGATGGTGCGATCGGCGTCGCTGTCGATGCCCCCGTGACCGTTACCGCCGGCGACGGTGTTCTCGGCCAAGTGTCGCTGACCAACGAGGCGGGCGAACTTGTTGATGGGCAGCTGAGCCCCGACGGCGTTACCTGGTCATCGGCGGAACCGCTGGGCTACAACAAGCAGTACACTCTGCAGGCGCACGCACAGGGGCTTGGCGGAACGACCAGCACCAGCGCAACATTCGAAACCCATTCCCCCGAAAACCTGACGATGCCCTACGTCTTGCCCAATGACGGCGAAACGGTGGGCGTGGGTCAACCCATTGCGATTCGCTTTGACGAGAACATCACGAACCGGGTTGCGGCGCAGCAGGCGATCACCGTGACCACGAACCCCCCGGTTGAGGGCGCCTTCTACTGGCTCAGCAATCGTGAAGTCCGCTGGCGCCCCGCCGAATACTGGGAGCCCGGAACGCACGTTGAGGTGTCGGTGGAGGCTTACGGCGTCGACTTCGGCGACGGACTCTTCGGCCAGGAAGACGTCACCACACGATTCACGATCGGCGACCACATCATCGCCACCGCCGATGACGCCACCAAGACGATGACCGTGCGGCGCAACGGCGAAGTCGTCAAAACCATGCCCATCTCCATGGGCAAAGCCAAAACGCCCACCGACAACGGCGCCTACATCATCGGAGACCGCTACTCCTTCCTGGTGATGGATTCGTCCACCTACGGAGTCCCCGCCAACTCGCCCGACGGCTACCGCACCGAAGTCGAATGGGCCACGCAAATGTCCTACAGCGGCATCTACGTGCACTCTGCCCCATGGTCGGTGGGTAGCCAAGGCATCGCCAACGTCAGCCACGGATGCCTCAACGTCAATCCAGCCAATGCCCGCTGGTTCTACGACAACACCCGACGCGGCGACATCGTGGAAGTCATCAACACGACCGGCGCAACCCTGTCAGGAACCGACGGACTCGGAGACTGGAACATCCCCTGGGAGCAATGGAAGGCCGGAAACGCCAACCTCTGAGCATCGGAAGTTAGTGACACCGGGCTGACATGCCCGGGTGCCCAGCGTCGCTGAACCCCTTTCTCCGCGGCGCATTTGGGGTCACTCCTGAGACGCCGTTGCCGTACGGGCGGTTGTCGGCGTGGCTGGAGCTCATCGACTCCCCGATGACCGAAGGCGGCGCGCTACCGCCGACGAGGCTTCACGTGACCGCGCGGGGCAGAATTGTTGCTACCCCCGACGACGGCCCATAGTGCCTCCTTCTCCGAGAAGCTCGCACAGTTTGCGTTCATCGGCGCGCTATTCACGCGCGTCCTCCCGACCGTAAAAACGGTTCTAGTCCAGTACTTGCCGCATCCAAACCGAGCTGCCGCAGCGAATTTCACCATTGTAATTATGTGGCTACTGTTACTGGTGGGGCTTTTGTGAGTTACGCTTTTCTACGTAGGAGCTACGTATTTTGGTGCTGCGCCGTACTTATGCGATTCAGCCCCGCTATTGGTGCGTGTGATAGCTCACCGCGCGGCGCACCGAGGAGAAGACATGGAATCACACGTCCGGAGCAAGGGTGCTCCAACTGCCCGCGCTGACCGCTGCGACCCCACAATCCTTGTAGCAGCACAGGCGGTTCGGCGGCTCTCCGGTGTGATCGCCATCGTCGTCTTGCTTTTCCTTGCGTGCGCACCGGTCGCGTCGGCCCAACCTGCCGCCGGCCCTTGGGATCCACTGCTTCCTAAGGTGGCGAGCGCAGGCGCTCCCGGTGATCCGGTTGCCATCGCGAACGCCTCTCTTCAGGCAACGGCCATGGCGACGCAGACCGCCATGAGCATGGGTCGCAACTTCCTCAGCAGCCTGGGGCTCGTCAGTCCCGCCGCGGATCCGTCGACGAGCGTGCGCGGAAACCGGGTCAATGGTGCGCAAGCGATCGAGTACGTAATCCGGAGGGCGGGAACGCAAATCGGCGTTCCCTACTCCTGGGGTGGCGGAAGCCTCACCGGTCCCAGCCGCGGCGTCGACCAGGGGGCAGGCACCGTCGGCTTTGACTGTTCAGGCCTGACACGGTTCGCCTTCGCCGGCGTTGGAGTTCTGCTCCCGCGATGGTCCGGTGATCAGTACGACGCCGGCCGCAAGGTGCCACCCTCCCAAGCGAAGCGGGGCGATCTGCTGTTCTGGGGCCCGGGCGGGAGCCAGCACGAAGCTATCTATCTCGGCGGCGGGCAGATGCTCGAGGCACAGCAGACCGGCGTGCCAATCAAGATCTCCCCAGTGCGCACGTCAGGGATGACGCCCTACGTCGTTCGCATCATCGAAAGCTAAGTCCTCGCCGCAATCTGTNGACCGGCGTGCCAATCAAGATCTCCCCAGTGCGCACGTCAGGGATGACGCCCTACGTCGTTCGCATCATCGAAAGCTAAGTCCTCGCCGCAATCTGTCACCAGCTGCATCACTGCGGCGCACCAGGCACTCGCTGCCCCCACTTAGCCGGTCAGACAGTAACCGGTCCCGCGCACCGTACGGAGATACCGCGGTGAGTGTGGGTCCTCACCCAGCTTGCGCCGAAGATTACCCACATGCACCCCCAGAGTGGACCGGCCACCGTCGGACGCATCCCCCCACAGGCTCAGCTGCAATTGACGACACGTCACCGGTTCACCGGGACTCTCCGCCAGCGTGCAGAGAATCTCAAACTCCGTGCGGGTGAGCGGCAATGGCTCGTCGCGGAGGAACACCCGACGCGCGGCCACATCAATACGGAGATCTCCGATCTCACGGCGATGCGTCTCGTCGCCGTGGCCGCCGCCACGTGGTTCGCCGCCGACACCGCAGCGCCTCAGCGCCAGCCGAATTCGCACGTTCAGCGCCTCGATGTCGCCCACACAGACGACCCCGGTACTCACGAGCAGCGGCGTAATATCGCCGTCGCTGAGAGCAACCACGCCGACTTGAGTTTCCTGACGGATGCGGTCAAGCATGGCCGTGCCCAGCCCCTGAGTGCCGACGCCCACCACGACCACATCGGGATCACGCTCGCGCAGCCCTGTGAGTGCAGCACCTGGCGAATAGGCCACCTCCACGGCGAAACCGCCGGCGCGTAAGTGTCGCGCCACGGTGGCCGCATAGATGCGTCGAGGCTCCACCAGTAGCACACGGATGCGGCCAGCGGCCGCCACTGGCGGTACGGAACCAGCGACATAGCGGTGCGACTCGATCGTCGTGGCATTCTCCTAGCCGTTCACGAAAACTAAAGCGCGCCTATGCATCCTCACTGCACCGCCTACGAGACAGCCTACCGCCATCTATGTAGTTACTACGTAGATGGCGCGCCGACCGGGATATTTAGCGCCGGGTCGCGTCATCAACGGCCTTCGGCGTTGATCCCAGCCGTCCTCGCTGATCCAGGCGTTACAGCGCAACCGCCAACAGCAAGCCTTTGCACTGGTCATCTACGGTTTGACTCCGTAGATAATCTACGCTGTGGACGCAGGCGTCAGGCGGTCAGCGAAGACTTTGCTGGGTGGGCCGATACCCGACCGTCGAAGGGTTCTCGTCCGTCGAAGTGCGCATTGGCCGACCCGAACCCGGATCAGAGCTAGGGGCACCTAGTGGTGGCAGAGCACCTGGATGAATGCCGGTGTGGCGAGCATCGTGGCGATGGCGGCAACCAGGAGAGCGCGATGACGCCACTGCACGTGCCGACGCGTCGGGGTGACTAGTCGCTCGGCGCGGGTGATGATCGCCATTGCCGCCGCGGCCAGACCTTCGGCCACCGGAGGTCGGTGACCGGCCAGCGCGAGCAACCCCGCCAGTAGAGGACGAGTGCCGACGCGACGAGCGGCGGTATCGTCGGCGCACATCTCCAGCAGTTCCGCCACAGCCTGATGTGCGCAGGCGAACAAGGGCAGGTGGGGAAGGGTGGCGGCGAGGGCACGCAGCACCATGAGAATGTGGTGATGATGCCCTGTTAGGTGAGCATTCTCGTGGGCCAGAACCGCTTTCAGTTGCGCTCGGTTCAACGATTTCACGGCCGCCGAGGTGACGACGATGGCATGGGGGCGGCCGATGACACAGTAAGCGGCGGGAAGGTCCGCCTCGACGACAACGACGTGGGGATGGTCGGTGGGCCGACCGACGATCCGCGCGGCGTGTGCGTGCTCGTGGCTTCGGGTGCGCAGTCCGGCCAGGCAGCGACCCAGTCGCAGCGCCACGACCGCCGAGGTCAGCAGCCCCCCGCCGATGAGCGCAATAGAGCCGAGGCGTCCCGCCAGCGGGGTGTGATCGGAGAACCCAAACAGTTCCAGGCAGAGGGTCACGACCGAGCCGTCGAGGATGCTGTTTGACGTCGCGTTGACCACCAGCACCACTGCCGCCAGCCATGCCGCAAGCACGGCGGCAACCGTGGCCAGCCAGGCGGCCACACCCATGGACGGGCTGACCCCGCCACCAGTAAGGCGCCGCAGTACCGGTGGAGCAAGCCACGCCAGCACTGCGCCGTAGAGCACCAGCCACAGCGCCGTCGTCATGATCGCCGCCCCTTACGCAGCGCCGCCTTCAGTTGGGCTGATTGCTCTGTACTCATCTGCTCGACAAAAAATGCCAGCACAGTGTTGGTGTCGCCGCCGGAGTCGAAGGCAGCTTTCATCAGCCGCGCCGACCGCTCTTCACGACTCATCGCCGCCCGGTACACATAGGCCTTGCCGTTGCGCTGCCGTTTTAGCCTCGATCCACCGATAAATTGGTTGGTCGTGGGGTGTCGGAATGAGGAAAGTGCCCCTTGAGCTGGGAGGATTGGTGTTCTCTACGCATCAATCAGGCCAGTTCAGAAAGG
>NZ_JYNL01000067.1 GCF_001044235.1 Mycolicibacterium chlorophenolicum
TCGTGATCACGGCGCCGACTGGGCATGTCTACACCACGGAGGCCCTGGGTGGGCTGCTGTTCCCCGGGTTGGCGGTATCGACCGGCACCGTAACGACGATGACGCCGGTCGAGGGCGCTGGGCGCACCGCGATGATGCCGATGCGCAAGACCACCCGAGAACAGGACCGCCGCGACCGGATCGCACAGGAACGCCGGCGCCGCCTGGAACTCAACGCCGAACAGGAACGCCAACGACAAGCCTGGCTGGCCGCCACCTACGAACCCCCACCGTTCTGAGTCGACGGTCTGGCATGCTTGGGGCATGACCGAGCCGCAGTTCAGTGGCAGTGAGGGTGGCAATCCCTACACGCCTCCGCCGCAGCAACCGGGATACCCGCCGCCCGGCCAGCAGTACGGTCCGCCGCCGGGGCAGTACCCGCCCCCGCTCGGCCAATACCCGCCGGCCTACATGGACCCCGCCGCACCCTACGGTCGGCACCCGCTGACGGGGGAGCCGCTGTCGGAGAAGTCGAAAGTGGTCGCGGGACTCCTGCAGCTGCTCGGCCTCCTGGGACTGGTCGGCATCGGCCGCATCTACCTCGGCTACACAGGCCTCGGCATCGCTCAGCTCGTCGTCGGGCTCATCACCTGCGGCATCGGCGCCGTCATCTGGGGCATCATCGACGCCGTCCTGATCCTCACCGACAAGGTGCGCGACCCCGAGGGGCGTCCTCTGCGCGATGGCACCTAGCCCGACGTCCACCCGCCGCAACCGGCTGCTCATCGGCCTCGGCACCGGGGCCGCACTGGTGGGCAGCCTTGCCTACATCGGCATCGGCGATCCGCACAATCCCCGCTTCCTGTTCCCGGCCTGTCCCTTCAAAGCCCTCACCGGCTGGAACTGCCCGGCCTGCGGCGGACTTCGCATGACGCACGACCTTCTCCACGGTGATCTGGCGGCGGCGTTCGTCGACAACGCCTTCCTGCTCATCGGCCTGCCCCTGCTGCTCGTCTTCGTGATCGTGCAACGCTCCCGCGGGAAACGGGTGTCCAGCATGCCTGTGCTCACCGTCATCGTCGCGGCTGCCGTCGTATGGACCGTCGCCCGGAATCTGCCCGGATTCCCGCTGGTACCGACCGTTCTCAGCGGGTAGCCGCGCACCCCCGCTGATACACTCGCGCGACGGGCCGGTGCAGTCCCTGACATCGAATTTCAGGACTGCGAGGAGCATCGTCCATGCTGTTCTCGGCATTGCCCGAACCCCAAGGCCTCTACGATCCCGCCAACGAGGCGGACTCCTGCGGTGTGGCCATGGTGACCGACATCCAGGGCCGGCGCTCGCATGGGATCGTCACCGACGGTCTCATCGCCCTGGAACACCTCGAGCACCGCGGCGCGGCGGGTGCGGAACCCAACAGCGGCGACGGGGCCGGCATCCTGATCCAGCTTCCCGTCGAGCTCCTGCGCGAGGTCGTCGACTTCGACCTGCCCGCACCCCACGCCGACGGCACGAACACCTTCGCCGCCGGGATCTGTTACCTCCCGCAGGATCCGAGCGCCCGCGACGAGGCGTGCGCCGCCATCGCCGCCATCGCCGCCGAGGAAGGCCTCGAGATCCTCGGCTGGCGTGAGCTTCCCGTCGACCCCGAGGGCGCCGAGGTCGGTCAGACCGCGCTCGGCTGTATGCCCTACATGGCGCAGTTGTTCGTCGCGGCACCGGAACACCACGGCGTCCGTTCCGGCGGCATCGATCTCGACCGCCGGGTGTACCCCCTGCGCAAGCGTGCCGAGCGCGGCGACGTGTACTTCCCGTCGCTGTCCAGCCGCACCATGGTCTACAAGGGTATGCTGACCACACTGCAACTGCCGCAATACTTTCCGGATCTGCGCGACGAACGCTGCCTGAGCGCGATCGCCATCGTGCACAGCCGCTTCTCCACGAACACGTTCCCGTCCTGGCCGCTGGCCCACCCGTTCCGGTTCGTCGCCCACAACGGCGAGATCAACACCGTGCGCGGCAACCGCAACCGCATGCACGCCCGTGAGGCCATGCTGACCAGCAGCAAGATCCCCGGTGAACTCGACCGGCTGTCGCCCATCTGCACGCCCGGCGCGTCGGACTCCGCGTCCTTCGACGAGGTCCTCGAACTGCTCCACCTCGGCGGCCGCAGCCTGCCCCACGCCGTGCTGATGATGATCCCGGAGGCCTGGGAGAACAGTGCCACGATGGATGCCGCCGAGCGCGCGTTCTGGCAGTTCCACGCCTCGCTGATGGAACCCTGGGACGGTCCGGCGTGCGTCACCTTCACCGACGGCGTCCTCGTCGGAGCGGTGTTGGACCGCAACGGATTACGGCCCGGACGGTGGTGGCGCACGATCGACGACCGCGTCATCCTCGCCAGCGAGAGCGGCGTCCTCGACGTGCCATCGGCGCAGATCGTCGCCAAGGGCCGCCTGCAGCCGGGCAAGATGTTCCTGATCGACACCGCCGCGGGCCGCATCATCTCCGACGACGAGGTGAAAGAGGAACTGGCGCAAGCCGAACCCTACGGCGAGTGGCTGCACGCCGGCCTGCTCGACCTCAAGACACTGCCCGAGCGCGCCCGCGTTCAGCCCAATCACGAGTCCGTCGTCCGCCGACAGATCAGCTTCGGCTACACCGAGGAGGACCTGCGGATCCTGCTCACCCCCATGGCCGCATCCGGTGCCGAACCGCTGGGCTCCATGGGCACCGATACCCCGGCCGCCGTGCTGTCCCAGCGGTCGAAGTTGCTCTACGACTACTTCGTCGAACTCTTCGCCCAGGTCACCAACCCACCGTTGGACGCCATCCGCGAAGAGGTGGTCACCTCGATGTCGCGGGTGATGGGGCCCGAGCAGAATCTGCTCGAACCGTCGGCGGCGTCCTGCCGTCAGATCACGCTGGCGTGGCCCGTCCTCGACAACGACGAACTCAACAAGATCGTCCACATCAACGACGACGGTGAACAACCCGGCCTGCGCACCGCCGTGCTGAAGGCCCTCTACCACGTCGAACGCGGGGGAGAAGGCCTGGCCGACGCCCTCGAGGACCTGCAACTGCGCGCCTGCGACGCGATCGCCAAAGGTGCTCGGACGCTGGTGATCTCGGACCGCGACTCCGACCACACCAAGGCGCCGATCCCGTCTCTGCTGGCCGTGTCCGCCGTGCACCACCATCTCGTGCGGACCAAGCAGCGGACCACCGTGGCGCTGGTCGTCGAGACCGGGGACGCCCGCGAGGTGCACCACATCGCGATGCTCATCGGCTTCGGCGCCGCCGCGGTCAACCCGTATCTGGCCTTCGAGTCGATCGAAGACCTCATCCGCGAAGGCGAACTCACCGGCATCGAGCCCGCCACCGCGGTGCGCAACTACCTCAAGGCGCTGGGCAAGGGCGTCATGAAGGTGATGAGCAAGATGGGCATCTCGACCGTCGCGTCCTACACGGGCGCGCAGGCATTCGAGGCGGTCGGCATCGACAAGAGTGTCATCGACGAGTACTTCACCGGCACCCCCTCCCAACTCGGCGGCATCGGGCTCGACGTCATCGCCGAAGAGGTCAAGTTGCGGCACCGCCGCGCCTACCCGGAGAACCCCACCGAGCGGGTGCACCGTCGCCTCGAAGTCGGCGGCGAGTACGTCTTCCGCCGGGAAGGTGAGTTGCACCTGTTCACCCCGGAAGTGGTTTTCCTGCTGCAACATTCGACCCGGACGGGCCGCTACGAGGTCTTCGAGAAGTACTCCGAGGAGGTCGACCGACTCGCCCGCGAGGGCGGCGCGCTGCGCGGGCTGTTCGAGTTCAAGAAGGGTGTGCGTCCACCGGTGCCGTTGGACGAGGTGGAGTCGGTGGAGTCGATCGTCACCCGGTTCAACACCGGCGCCATGAGCTACGGATCGATCTCGGCCGAAGCCCACGAGACCATGGCCATCGCGATGAACAGGCTCGGTGGCCGGTCCAACAGCGGCGAGGGCGGTGAGGACGCGGACCGGCTGTACGACCCGCTGCGTCGCAGCGCCGTCAAGCAGGTGGCCTCCGGCCGTTTCGGGGTCACCAGCGACTACCTGGTCAACGCCACCGACATTCAGATCAAGATGGCCCAGGGTGCCAAACCCGGTGAAGGCGGCCAACTCCCGGGCTACAAGGTTTATCCGAACATCGCCAAGACGCGGCACTCGACGCCGGGCGTCGGGCTGATCTCTCCGCCGCCGCACCACGACATCTACTCCATCGAGGACCTTGCCCAGCTGATCCACGACCTCAAGAACGCCAACGCCGACGCACGCATCCACGTCAAGCTCGTCAGCTCGGTCGGGGTCGGCACCGTCGCCGCGGGGGTGTCCAAGGCGCATGCCGACGTCGTGCTGATCTCCGGCTACGACGGCGGCACCGGAGCGGCACCGCTGACCAGCCTCAAGCACGCCGGCGCGCCGTGGGAGATCGGCCTGGCCGACACCCAGCAGACTCTGGTGCTCAACGGGTTACGCGACCGCATCACGGTGCAGTGTGACGGCGGGATGCGCACCGCACGGGATGTGATGGTGGCGATGCTGCTGGGCGCCGAGGAGTTCGGTTTCGCCACGGCGCCGCTGGTGGTGTCGGGCTGCATCATGATGCGGGTCTGTCATCTCGACACCTGCCCGGTGGGGGTCGCCACGCAGAACCCGGAGCTGCGCGCCCGCTTCACCGGCAAACCGGAGTTCGTGGAAACCTTCTTCCGGTTCATCGCCGAGGACATCCGCCGGCACCTGGCCGAACTCGGATTCCGCAGCGTGGACGAGGCCGTCGGGCACGCCGAGCTGCTCGACACCGACCCCGGTGTCGCACATTGGAAGAGCAAGGGCCTGGACCTCAGCCCGATCTTCGCCGTGCCCGCGAACACCGAGCAGCGCCGGCGTGTGCGCGGCCAGGAACACGGCCTGGACCAGGCGCTCGACCGAACGCTGATCCAGCTGTGCGAGGGTGCACTCGAGGACGCCCATCCCGTCCGGCTCGAGCTGCCCGTGCGCAACGTGAACCGTACCGTCGGAACACTGCTCGGCAGCGAGGTCACCCGCCGCTATGGCGCCGACGGCCTGCCGGACGACACCATCCACGTCACATTGACGGGCTCGGCAGGCCAGTCGATCGGCGCGTTCCTGCCGCCGGGCATCACCCTCGAGCTCATCGGCGACGCGAACGACTATGTCGGCAAGGGGCTTTCGGGTGGCCGGGTGATCGTCAAACCGCAGGACGACGTTCTCTTCCTGCCGGAGGACAACGTCATCGCCGGCAACACCCTGCTCTACGGGGCCACCTCCGGCGAGGTGTTCCTCCGCGGCCGCGTCGGGGAGCGGTTCGCCGCGCGGAACTCCGGCGCCCTGGCGGTCACCGAAGGGGTCGGTGACCACGCCTGCGAGTACATGACCGGGGGACGTGTCGTCGTGCTCGGTCCGGTCGGCCGCAACATGGCCGCCGGAATGTCGGGTGGCATCGCCTACGTGCTCGGGCTGAATCCGAGGCGCGTCAACACCGACATGGTGGAGTTGCAGGCCCTCGATCCCGAGGACCTGTTGTGGCTGCGCGAGGTGATCGGCCGGCACGCCCACCACACCGGGAGCACCGTCGCGACGTCGGTGCTGTCGGACTGGCCGCGCCGCAGCGCCCAGTTCACCAAGGTCATGCCCCGCGACTACCAGCGGGTGCTGCAGGCCACCCGGATGGCCAAGGCGGAGGGCCGAGACGTCGACGCAGCGATCATGGAGGCAAGTCGTGGCTGATCCGCACGGTTTTCTGGAGGTGGCGAAGGTCGATGCCGCCAAACGCCCCGTCGACGAACGCGTCGGTGACTGGCGCGAGGTCTACGAACAGCAGGATGCGCACCAGCGGGCCGGTGAGGTCTCGCAGCAGGCACGCCGCTGTATGGACTGCGGAATCCCGTTCTGTCACAGCGGAAGTGCGGGTTGCCCGCTGGGGAACCTGATCCCGGAGTGGAACGACCTGGTGCGCCGGGGCCGCTGGGGCGCGGCCAGCGAGCGGCTGCACGCCACCAACAACTTCCCGGAGTTCACGGGCCGGCTCTGTCCGGCCCCGTGTGAAGCCGCCTGTGTGCTGTCGATCGCCGAGGAGCAGACCGGCGGCAGCGTGACGATCAAGCGCATCGAGCAGACCATCGCCGACCAGGCCTGGATGGACGGCATCGTCGAACCCCAGCCCGCCGCGATCGCCACCGGCAAGCGTGTCGCGGTGGTGGGATCCGGACCCGCCGGATTGGCCGCGGCCCAGCAGCTCACCCGTGCCGGCCACGACGTGACGGTCTACGAGCGCGACGACCGCATAGGCGGCCTGATGCGCTACGGCATCCCGGAGTACAAGCTGGAGAAGGCGACGCTCAACCAGCGGCTGGCTCAGATGCGCGCGGAGGGAACACGTTTCGTCACCGAGTGCGAGGTCGGCGTCGACGTGACGATCGACGCGCTACGGGCCCAGTATGACGCCGTGGTGCTCGCGGTCGGCGCGCTGCGCGCCCGGGACAACGAGGTCGAGGGCCGGCACCTGGCCGGCGTGCACCTCGCGATGGAGCACCTCGTGCCCGCCAACAAGGAGTGCGAGGGCGACGGTCCCAGTCCCATCTCGGCCGAGGGCAGGCACGTCGTGATCATCGGCGGCGGTGACACCGGCGCGGACTGCCTGGGCACCGCGCACCGGCAGGGCGCCGCATCGGTGACCCAGCTGGACTACAACCCCGAACCGCCCGAGTACCGCGACGACGCGCAATCGCCGTGGCCGATGTGGCCCGTCGTGCTGCGGACCCGGCTCTCGCCCGCGCACGCCGAGGGCGGCGCGCGCCGCTACCAGGTCGCGGTGCAGCGGTTCCTCGGCGACGATCAGGGCAATCTGCGTGCGCTGGAGATCGCGGAGGTCAAGGTCGAACGCGACGAGACGGGCCGGCGCCGGATCACGCCGGTGGGGGAGTCGCTGGAGATTCCGTGCGATCTGGCCCTGCTCGCGATCGGCTTCGACGGGGTCGAGCACATGCCGCTGCTCGACGGTCTCGGGCTGACCCTGACGGGGCGCGGCACGCTGCGCTGCGGTCAGGACTGGCAGACCGACGCGCCCGGCGTGTTCGTCTGTGGCGACGCTCACCGTGGCGCCTCGTTGATCGTCTGGGCCATCGCCGAGGGCCGCAGTGCGGCCCATGCGGTGGACACCTACCTGATGGGCGAGTCGGACCTTCCCGCGCCGGTCAGGCCGGGTGCGCTACCGCTGGCCGTCATCTGAATCGATTAACGACTATGCTCGGCATCCGTGAGTAGACGCGGAAAGATCGTCTGTACGTTGGGTCCGGCGACCGCCTCCGAGGAGGCGGTCCGCAAACTCGTCGAGGCGGGGATGGACGTCGCCCGGCTCAATTTCAGCCACGGCGACTACCCCGATCACGAGGCCAATTACAAGCGTGTCCGGATGGCGTCGGACAGCACCGGACACGCTGTCGGCATCCTCGCCGACCTGCAGGGACCGAAGATCCGGCTCGGCCGTTTCGCCGACGGACCGACCGTCTGGGAGAACGGCGAGACGGTCCGGATCACGGTCGAGGACGTGGAGGGCACCCACGACCGGGTGTCGACGACGTACAAGCGGCTGGCGCAGGACGCGCGCCCCGGTGACCGTGTCCTCGTCGACGACGGCAACGTCGGGCTGGTCGTCGAGCACATCGACGGCAGCGACGTGGTGTGCACCGTCACCGAGGGCGGCAAGGTCAGCAACAACAAGGGCATGTCGCTGCCCGGCATGAACGTGTCGGCGCCCGCGCTGTCGGAGAAGGACATCGACGACCTGGAGTTCGCGCTGCGCCTGGGTGTCGACCTGGTGGCGCTGTCGTTCGTCCGGTCACCCGCCGACGTCGAACTCGTGCACGAGATCATGGACCGCGTCGGCCGGCGGGTGCCTGTCATCGCCAAGCTGGAGAAGCCGGAGGCGATCGACAACCTCGAGGCCATCGTGCTCGCGTTCGACGCGATCATGGTCGCGCGCGGCGATCTCGGCGTGGAGCTGCCGCTGGAGGAAGTGCCGCTGGTGCAGAAGCGGGCCATCCAGATGGCAAGGGAGAACGCCAAACCCGTCATCGTGGCCACCCAGATGCTGGAGTCGATGATCGAGAACTCCCGGCCCACCCGGGCCGAGGCCTCCGATGTGGCCAACGCCGTGCTCGACGGCGCCGACGCCGTGATGCTCTCCGGTGAGACGTCGGTCGGCAAGTGGCCTTTCGAGACCGTCCGGACGATGGCCCGGATCATCTCGGCGGTCGAGGAGAACTCGGTGGCCGCCCCGCCGCTGACCCACGTGCCGCGCACCAAGCGCGGCGTCATCTCCTACGCCGCCCGCGACATCGGGGAGCGGCTCGACGCCAAGGCGCTGGTCGCGTTCACCCAGTCCGGTGACACGGTGCGCCGGCTGGCGCGCCTGCACACCCCGCTGCCCGTGCTCGCGTTCACCGCGCTGCCCGAGGTGCGCAGTCAGCTCGCGCTGACCTGGGGTACCGAGACGTTCATCGTCCCGCACATCCAGACCACCGACGGCATGATCCGGCAGGTCGACAAGTCGATGCTCGAACTCGGCCGCTACAAGCGCGGCGATCTGGTGGTCATCGTCGCGGGCGCACCTCCGGGCACAGTAGGGTCGACGAATCTCATCCACGTCCACCGCATCGGGGAGGACGACGTCTAGACCCAGGGGGTTGTGTGTCGGCGGACTTCGACGAGCTGCTGGCCATCCTCGACCTGGACCGTGTCGACGACGACACGTTCCGCGGCGCCCACCCGAGCAAGAACCCGGTGCGCACATTCGGCGGTCAGATGATGGCCCAGGCGTTCGTCGCGGCGGGCCGCTCGCTCGCGCATCCGGTGCCGCCCAGTGCGATGTCGGTGCACTTCATCGCCGGCGGCGACCCGGCGCAGGACCTCGAGTTCCATGTGGTGCGGTTGCGCGACGAGCGCCGCTTCGCCAACCGCCGGGTCGACGTGATGCAGAACGGGCAGCTGCTGACCACGGCGCTGGTGTCGTATCTGGCCGGCGGCAAGGGGCTCGAGCACGGCGTGGAGCCGCCTGAGCTTGCCGATCCGCTCACGATCCCGCCGATCGACGACCTGCTGCAGGGTTACGAGGACGTGGTGCCGCACTTCGTCAACGCCCTGCGGCCCATCGAATGGCGCTACACCAACGACCCCGCCTGGATCATGCGGGACAAAGGCGACCGCCTCGCCCACAACCGGGTGTGGATGACGGCGCGGGGGGCGATGCCCGACGATCCGGTCCTGCACGGCGCCGCCCTGGTGTACTCGTCGGACACCACGGTGCTGGACTCGATCATCACCACGCACGGCCTGTCCTGGGGCCACGACCGGATCTTCGCGGTGACCACCAACCACTCGGTGTGGTTCCACCGGCCGGTGCGCTTCGACGAGTGGGTGCTCTACTCGACGTCGTCGCCGGTCGCGGCGGAGTCGCGCGGCCTGGGCTCCGGGCACTTCTTCGACCGGTCGGGAAGGCTGCTGGCCACCGTCGTGCAGGAGGGGATCGTGAAGTACTTCCCGGCCCGCACTACGGCGTCGGCGTGACCGTGATCGAGAACTGGTCTTCGACGCGCTGGGTGAACTCGTCGGCGCACTGCTGCGCGGCCTCGGTGTCGTTGCCGGCGCGGCTCAGGCAGTCCACGTAGTCGGTCCCGCCGACCTGATCGAACAGACCGATGTAGATCGGGATGAACACCAGCGCGGCGACGATCGCGACGGCGCCGAGCACGATGCCCGCGATCGCGACACCGCCGTTGGTCGCCTCGCCGCGCTTGACGCGGCCGCGGGCGACGAACCCGATGATGACCGCGCACAGGCCCAGGATGATGCCGCCGGCGATCGACCAGCACAGCACGAGGCCGACGATCGCGAGGATCAGCGCCGCGGTGCCCAGGCCATTACGCGGCGCGGACGCCGGGGGCGGAACAGGGTAGCCACCGTAGCCGCCGTACTGCGGCGGCGGGGGTGGGTAGCTGCCCGGAGTCGGCCCGTACGGGGGCGGCGGCGGTTCGCTCATGCCGGTGAGATTACTCGCACGCCCGCCGTTTCCGGCAGGTGATGCGTGGCGACGACGACGGTCCGATCCGGGCCGAACAGACCGCCGGGGGTGAGGAGGTCGATGAGCATCGCGTCGGCGTCGGAGGCGTCGAGATGCTCGGTCGGTTCGTCGAGAAGCACGGTCGGCGCGGTCGAGATCAACGCGCGCGCGAGCAGCAGTCGACGCCGCTGTCCCGCCGACACCGAGGCGGCACCGCCGGTGAGCACGGTCGACAACCCGTCGGGCAGGTGGTCGAGCCAGCGGCTCAACCCCACCCGGTGCAACGCGTCGGTCAGTTCGGCGTCGGAGGCGTCGCCGCGGGCGACGAGCAGGTTGTCCCGCACGGTCGTGGCGAACAGGTGCGCGTCCTCGGCGAAGAACGTGCCCTCGGTGCGCATCAGCAGAGTCGTCTTCCCGCAGCCGCTGGGCCCGACGACGGCGACGCGCTCGCCGCGCGAAAGGTGCAGGGGCGCGACGTCGGGTCGGCGGCCGTCGTCGTCGACCGGCTCGGTGAGAGCGCGCAACCGCCGGGCGGCGATGCGGGCCCGAGTCAGCGTGACGGCGGCACCGGGCAGCGCGGTCATGGCCTCGAAGGCGGACAGCGGCAACAACATCAGCACCGCGACGGTGGTCGGTGCGACCGCATTCGACAGCGCGATGCCGGCGATCAGCGCACCGAGGACGCTCACCCCGATCGCCGCCGTCGGAGCAGCGGCAGCCACGGCCGCCGGGGCCGCCGCGCGATCC
Organism: Mycolicibacterium chlorophenolicum; assembly: GCF_001044235.1. GTDB lineage: Bacteria > Actinomycetota > Actinomycetes > Mycobacteriales > Mycobacteriaceae > Mycobacterium > Mycobacterium chlorophenolicum. Next base: position 10,838 of record NZ_JYNL01000067.1, read on the forward strand.
ATCGCGCGTCCCCAGCGGCGCTGCTCATCGCCGGCGTCGGCGATGATGCCGGCCAGCCGGCCGCTGACCCGGAGTTCGGGTGCGTGCTCGAGCGCCAGCATGGCCGCGGTGTCACGCTGCGCATGATGCTGTGCGGCAACCTCTTCGGCGTTCGCGGCGGCGCGCGCGGCAAGCGCGGGCGCCAGCACACCCGCGACGACCATGCACACCGCGAGCACCGCCGCCGCGACGGGCGAGATCACCGCGACCGCGCCGACGGCGGCCACCCCGAGCACGGCGGCGACGCAGATCGGCACGACGGCGCGCACCACGACATCGGACAGTTCGTCGACACCGGCGCCGGCCTGTGCGACGAGTTCGCCGCTGTGCCTGCGCAACACGGTGTCGGCCGGAGCGGCCGCGAGCCGGGAGAACAGCTGCTCGCGGGCCGAACCGGCGGCCCGCAGCGCGGTGTCATGGGAGGCCAGCCGTTCGCAGTAACCGAGCACGCCCCGCGAGATGCCGAACGCCCGCACGGCGACCACCGCGATCGTGAGGTCGAGCACCGGCGGCATCTGCCATGCGCGGGTGATCAGCCACGCCGCCACTCCGGCCAGAGCCAGGGCGCTGCCCAGCGACAGCACCCCGAACGTGACCGCGAGCGCCACCCGCGACACCCGGGGACGCAGCAGCTCATACGCCCACATGGACACCTCCCATGTCGACCACGACGTCGCCGATCGCGAGCACCGGATCCCGGTGGCCGACCACGATCACGGTCGCGCCGTGGGCGGCACGCTGCGCGATCGCGCGCAGCACTCGTGCCTCCGTCGGCGCATCGAGGTGGGCGGTCGGTTCGTCGAACAGCAGCACCCGCGCCGGCGAGCCGAGCACCCGGGCCAACCCGAGGCGCTGCCGCTGTCCCAGCGACAGCCCGAGCCCGCCGCGTCCGATCACGGTGTCCAGTCCCTCCGGCAAGCCGGCCAGCACGTCGTCGAAACACGCTGCGGCACAGGCGCCGGGGAGATCGGGCAGGGCGCCGAACAGGTCCAGGTTCTCCCGGACCGTGCCGGGGATCAGCACGGGGCGCTGCGCGAGCCACGCCACCTCGGCCCACCATCGCTGCGGATCGAGATTGGCGACGTCCACACCGCCGATGCGAATGCGTCCCCCCCGGGGCGGGTCGAGTCCGAGAATCGCCTGCAGCAGCGTGGACTTCCCGATGCCGTTGGGGCCGGTGAGCACCGTGACCCGGCCCGGTTCGGCCACCATCTCGGGGGCGTCCACCTCGATGGTCAGTGCGTGGTCCGGCAGCGCGGACGTTCCCGTCGGCGGCGGCGGTGCGGTGTCGAGGAAGCGGAACGCCGCAGCCACCGCGGTCTTCCCGTCCTGGGCGGAGTGGAACGCGGCACCGACTCGGCGCAGCGGCCAGAACACCTCGGGGGCCAACAGCAGCGCGGTCAGCGCGGCGGTCAGCGGAATGTGTCCGTACACCAGGCGCATTCCGACGCTGACCGCGACCAGCGCGACGCCGAGGGTGGCCAGTAGCTCGAGCACCAGCGCGGACAGGAACGCGATGCGCATCGTCGCCATCGCCGAGCGCCGGTGCGCGGCATTGAGTTCGGCGATCCGGGCCACGGATCCTTCGGCCCGTCCGAGAGCCCGCAGGGTGGGCAGGCCCGCCACGAGGTCGAGCAGGCGCGCCTGCAGCGTGGTCATCGCGGCCAGTGCGGCCACCGAGCGCTCCTCGGTGGCCAGCCCGATGAGCACCATGAAGATCGGGATGAGCGGCAACGCGATCAGCACGATCACCGCCGACTGCCAGTCGAAGAGCGCGATCACCGCGGCGGTGGCGGGGGTGAGGATCGCCGCCAGGAACAGCGACGGCAGATAGGTGGTGAAGTAGACGCGCAGGCCGTCCAGGCCGCGGGTCACGACGGCCGCGGCGTCATCGCGGCGCCGGTTGAGCTCACGCGGGGGCAGCGAGGTGGCCGTCTTCAGCACCTGATCGGTGAGGTCGGCGATCACCGCGCTGGCGCCGCGCTGGGCGAGCCGGCCCTGCAGCCACTGCGCCAGGGTGCGAACACCCCACAGCGCCACCAGGATCGCGATCGGCCCGGCCAGCACGCCCACCGACCGGGACGCCGGATCGGTGATGACGCGGGCGACGATCGCCGCGAGCGCCACCGACGAGCCGATCGTCGCGGCCGCGATGACCACGCCGCACACCGTGGTGGCGGCCAGGAAGCGGCGCATCGCCGTCGAGACCCGCCACAGCCGCGGGTCGACAGGGCCGCGGGAGTTCTCGGTCAGGAGGGGTGCCTCGACAATCCGACGGAGGCCGGGATCGCGTCGGCCGTGATGCGTTTGCGGAACACCCAGTACGTCCAGGCCTGGTAGCCGATCACCAACGGCAGCAACGTCAACGACGCCCAGGTCATGATCTTCAGCGTGTACGGCGTCGACGACCCGTTGTAGATGGTGACGCTCCACTCGGGATTCAGCGTGGAGGGCAACAGGTTCGGGTACAGCGACCCGAACAGCAGGACCGCGACGGCCGCGACGACGAGGATCGTCGAGAAGAACGCGACTCCCTCCCGCTCGTGATTCCACATCAGCCGGACGGCGGTCAGCAGCGCGACGACCGCGACCGCCAGGGCCAGCCACGTCCAGGTCTTTCCGTGGGCCAGTTGCGTCCACAGTCCGAAGCCGCCGGCGAGCACGACCACCGGGGCGGACAGGATCCGGGCGAACCGGAACGCGTCCTCGCGCACCGGCCCCGCGGTCTTGAGGGCGACGAACACCGAGCCGTAGAACGCGAACAGCGAGGCGGTCGCGAGGCCACCGAGCAGGGTGTAGACGTTGACGACGTCGGTCAGCGTGGCCTGGGAGCGTCCGTCGGCGTCGATCGGAAGGCCCTGCACCAGCACGGCGAAGGCGACACCCCACAGGATCGCGGGAAGCCAGGAGCCGACGGCGATGCCCAGATCTGCCCAGCCGCGCCAGCGCGGATCGTCCACCTTGCCGCGCCACTCGATGCCGACGATGCGCACGATCATGCCGACCAGGATCGCCAGCAGGGGCAGGTACAGCGACGAGAACACCGTGGCATACCAGTTCGGGAACGCCGCGAACATCGCTGCGCCGGCGGTGATCAACCACACCTCGTTGGCGTCCCACACCGGCCCGATGGTGTTCAGCGCCGCCCGCCGGTGCTGTTCCCGATCGCCCACCCCGACGGCTCCGAACGGGATCATCAGCATGCCGACGCCGAAGTCGAAACCCTCGAGCACGAGGAATCCGAGGAACAGCGCTGCGATGAGGAAGAACCAGAGTTCCTGCAGTCCCATGGTTTCGCGTCCTCTCAGTAGGCGAAGGACAGGGGAGCGACGTCGTCGTCGCTGGGCGCTTTCGGCGGGGCCGGTTCGGAGTCGTGCTCCTGGGGGCCCTCGACGACGTAGCGGCGCATCAGCCAGAACCAGATCACCGCCAGCACCCCGTAGAGGAGCGTGAAGGTGGCCAGCGAGAACAGCACCAGCCCGGCGGAGTGCCCGGACACGCCGTCCTGCACCGTCATTCGCACCAGCTGATCACCGGTCGGGTTGGGCACCACCACCCACGGCTGCCGTCCCATCTCGGTGAAGACCCAGCCGGCCGAGTTCGCGAGGAACGGGGCGGGAATGGTGAGGATGCCGAACCGCCCGTACCAGCGTTGGTCGGGGATGCGTCCACCGCGGGTGAGCCACAGGGTGGCCAGGGCGAAGGCGACCGGCACCAGCAGCAGGCCGATCATCGCGCGGAACGCCCAGTAGGTGACGAACAGGTTGGGCCGGTAGTCGCCGGGCCCGAACTTCTCCTGATACTGCTGCTGAAGATCCTGGACCCCCTGCAGCGTCACGCCGCTGAACTTGCTCTCAGCGAGGAACGGGAGCACGTAGGGCACCTCGATGAGGTGGGTGACGCTGTCGCAGTTGTTGTGGGTGCCCACGGTGAGGACGGAGAACATCGGGTCGGTTTCGGTGTGGCACAACGATTCCGCCGAGGCCATCTTCATCGGCTGCTGGACGAACATCAGCTTGCCCTGGATGTCACCGGTGAAGAACAGGCCGAGTGCGGCGACGAGGGCCACCAGACTGCCGAGAATCGCGGCGGGCCGGTACATCGCGCGACTGTCGGCCGCACCGGAGGACCGGGCGTCGCGCACCATCAACCACGCCGAGATGCCGGCGACGAACGCGCCCGCAGTGAGGAACGCCCCGGTGACCGCGTGCAGGAACGCCCAGATCGCCGTGTTGTTGGTGAGCAGCGCACCGAAGTCCGTCAGTTCGGCGCGTCCGCTCTCCGGGTTGAAGCGGGCCCCGACGGGGTGCTGCATGAACGAGTTCGCCGCGATGATGAAGTACGCCGAGGCGTTCACGCCGAACGCGACGATCCAGATGCACACCAGGTGCACGGCCTTCGGCAGCCGGTTCCAGCCGAAGATCCACAGGCCGATGAACGTCGACTCGAAGAAGAACGCGATCAGTCCCTCGAACGCCAGTGGCGCACCGAAGATGTCGCCGACGAACTTCGAGTACTCGCTCCAGTTCATGCCGAACTGGAACTCCTGCACGATGCCCGTGGCGACACCGAGGGCGAAATTGATCAGGAACAGTTTGCCGAAGAAGCGGGTCAGTCGATACCACGACGGGTTGCCGGTGACGTGCCACACCGTCTGCATGACCGCGATCAACGGTGCCAGGCCGATGGTCAGCGGGACGAAGATGAAGTGGTAGACGGTGGTGATCCCGAACTGCCACCGCGACACGTCCAAGGCATTCATGGGCCCACTCCCAAGGTCTACGCGGTCAGTCTACGACCAATCTACGACAGAGTGTAGTAGCGAAGTGGGCGGGAATTCCTAGGGGCTTTCGGCCCTCATTCCGGGGACGGTGCGGTGACCTTCTCCCGCCATTCGGCCATGTTCTTGCTGGCCTTGCGGATCCCGAAGGCCGACACGGTCTCGAAGACGCCGATCACGACCAGCCAGATGCCGACGACCAACGACAGCGTGGCCAGTGACTCGAACGGCGAGGCCAGCATCACGACACCCGCGATCAGGCTGATCACGCCGATGAAGATCTCCCAGCCCCGGCCGGGCAGCGTGGGATCGCTGATCGCCGACACCGCCGTGGCGACGCCGCGGAAGATGAATCCGACGCCGATCCAGATGGCCAGCAGCAGGATCGAGTCCTGCAGGCTGCGGAAACACAGCACCGCAAGGATCAGTGCTGCCGCGCCGCTGAGGAACAGCAGCACCCGGCCGCCGGCGGAAACGTGCAGGCTGAAGGCGAAGACGACCTGCGAGATGCCCGAGATCAGCAGGTAGGCGCCGAAGAAGATCGCCGCGACGACGATGGTGATGGCCGGCCAGACGAGCACCATGACGCCGAGGACCACCGCGAGAATGCCCGACAGCAATGCGGACTTCCACAGATGCTGCAACATGCTTGGGGGAGCAGGGGTTTCCATGCGCGCAGTGTGGCACACCGGTGCCCGCCACCTTCCAGTTTCGCGGTACCGCTGTGATGTCTCTACACGGTCGTTAATGTTCCGTTACCGGCGCTGCGCGTCGGGTCATCGGTCGTTAACGTCCTTGGCTGGACATGCCGCAGAGAAAGTAGAGGCAACTGTGTTGGGTGGAAAGCAAGACCGCCGGGCCAAGATCTGGCGGGTCGCGGCCGTGTTCGTCGCAACGGGTGCCCTGGCGTTGTCAGGGTGCGCAAGTGGCTCAAACTCCGGAGGCGGCAGCGGCGGAGGAGGTGAATCCTCGACGAGCTCGGCCCCGGCCGAGAAGGTCGAGGCGATCGCCAACACCGTGCCCGAGGCCATCAAGTCCTCCGGCAAGCTCGTCATCGGGGTGAACATTCCGTACGCGCCGAACGAATTCAAGGATCCCGAGGGCAAGATCGTCGGCTTCGACGTCGACCTGATGAACGCGATCGCCGGCACGCTCGGCCTGACCCCGGAGTACCGGGAGGCCGACTTCGCCAAGATCATCCCGTCCATCCAGGGCGGCACCTTCAACGTCGGGATGTCGTCGTTCACCGACAGCAAGGAGCGCGAGCAGTCGGTCGACTTCGTGACCTACTTCTCGGCCGGCACGCTGTGGGCGCAGAAGCCCGGCGCCGGGATCGATCCCGAGAATGCCTGCGGCAAGAAGGTCGCGGTCCAGGCCACCACCGTGCAGGAGACCGACGAGCTGCCCGCCCGCAGCAAGAAATGCACCGACGCGGGCAAGCCGGCGATCGAGATCGTGCCCTTCGACAGCCAGGACGCGGCCACCAACGCCGTGGTGCTCGGTCAGGCCGACGCGATGTCGGCCGACTCGCCGGTGACGCTGTACGCCATCAAGCAGACCAACGGCAAGCTCGAGCAGGCCGGCGAGACGTTCGATTCGGCGCCCTACGGCTGGCCCGTCGCGAAGGGGTCCCCGCTGGCCCAGTCGCTGCTGCAGGCGCTCGAGCATCTGATCGAGACCGGCAAATACAAGGAGATCGCCGCGAACTGGGGTCTGGAAGCGGGCATGATCGACAAGCCGGTGATCAACGGCGCGGTCTCCTAACCGAAAGCGGGATTCATGAGTGATGCCGGCGCGCCGCCACAGACCATCGACGCTGTACCGCTGAAACACCCCTGGCGGTGGGTGGCGGCGGCCGTCATCCTCATCATGGCCTTCCTGTTCATCTACGGGGCGGCCACCAATCAGGCCTACCGGTGGTCGGTCTTCGCCGAGTACGTCTTCGACAAGAGGGTGCTGACCGTCGGGTTGGTCAACACCCTGCAGTTGACGGTGTACTCGATGGCCCTGGCGATCGCGCTCGGGGTGCTGCTCGCGGTGATGCGCCTGTCGCCCAACCCGGTGTTCCGCTGGGTGTCGTGGGTGTACCTGTGGATCTTCCGCGGCACCCCGATCTACGTGCAGCTGGTGTTCTGGGGCCTGATCCCGACGATCTACCAGCAGTTACGCGTGGGCGTGCCGTTCGGCCCGACGTTCACCGTGATCGATCTGCAGAGCTTGTCCATCCCGTTCCTGCTGGCGACGCTCGGTCTGGCGCTCAACGAGGCGGCCTACATGGCCGAGATCATCCGCGCCGGCATCAGCTCCGTTCCCGAGGGCCAGCTGGAGGCGTCGACGGCCCTGGGCATGTCCTGGGGGCTCGCGATGCGGCGCACGGTGCTCCCGCAGGCGATGCGCGTGATCATCCCGCCGACCGGCAACGAGGTGATCAGCATGCTGAAGACCACCTCACTGGTGACCGCGGTGCCGTTCACCCTCGACCTGTTCGGCATCACCGCCAGGGAGATCGCCGCCCGTACCTTCGAACCTGTGCCGCTGCTCATGGTCGCCGCGTTCTGGTACCTGATCGTGACCAGCATCCTGATGGTGGGCCAGTTCTACCTCGAGCGGTACTTCTCCCGGGGCGCGTCGCGGAAGCTGACGACCAAGCAACTCGAGGCGCTGGCGAAGGCGCAGGCAGGCACAGGTGCGATGTGACTCGATCGGAGAAGGCCGCTGGGCCCATGGTGAAGGCCGAGCTGGTGTGCAAGGACTTCGGCGCGCTGAAGGTGCTCAAGGGCATCACGCTGGAGGTGCAGCAGGGGGAGGTGCTGGTTCTGGTCGGACCGTCCGGGTCGGGCAAGTCCACGTTCCTGCGGTGCATCAACCACCTTGAGACGGTGAGCGCGGGCCGGCTCTACGTCGACGGGAAGCTGGTCGGCTACACCGAGCGCGGCGGCAAACTGCACGAGATGAAGCCCGGTGACGTGGCCAAGCAGCGCCGCGAGGTCGGCATGGTGTTCCAGCACTTCAACCTGTTCCCGCACCGCACCGCCCTGGGCAACATCGTCGAGGCGCCGATCAAGGTCAAGGGCGTCAACAAGAAAGAGGCGATCGCGCGCGGCAAGGATCTGCTCGAGCAGGTCGGCCTGGCCGAGAAGGCCAACGCCTACCCCGCCCAGCTGTCGGGCGGGCAGCAGCAGCGCGTCGCGATCGCCCGCGCGCTGGCGATGGATCCCAAGCTCATGCTGTTCGACGAACCCACCTCCGCGCTGGACCCCGAGCTCGTCGGCGAGGTGCTGGGGGTGATGAAGACGCTGGCCTCGGAGGGCATGACGATGGTCGTGGTCACCCACGAGATGGGCTTCGCCCGCGAGGTCGCCGATGAGGTGGCGTTCATGGATGCCGGCGTCGTCGTCGAGCGGGGCAACCCGCGCGAGATCATGGCCAACCCGCAGCACGAACGGACCAAACTGTTTCTCTCCAAGGTGATGTAGCGCCCGACCCCGCCACGCCGCTGTGGCGGGCGGCCCAGGTGTTCCGCCTGCTCAGCTGCCTGTACGCGCTGGGCTTCGGGTTCGCCGTCAACGCCGACCTGGAGCGGCCCGTCGGCGGCTGGCTGGTGTTCGCGCTCCTGATCGGGTGGAGCATCGCCTGCGCGGTGGCCTATCTGCAGGGTTTCGGGCGCCGGCCGGCCTGGGTGCTGACCGAGATCGCCGTCGTGGTGGCACTGGTGCTGTCCACCGAACTCGTCGCGTCCGACCGGTGGATCGCCGACAACCAGTCGCTGCCGACCACCCTGTGGGCCACGAACGCCACCATCTCCGCGGCCATCCTGTTCGGTCCGATCGGCGGCATGCTGACCGGCGTGGTGGTGATGTCGCTGGGCGCGGTGCTCAAGGGGTACGTCAGCGTCGACCTCGGCCGCAACGCGACCATCGTCATCGAACTGGCGGTCGGCCTCGCCGTCGGCATGGCCGCGCAGACCGCCCGCCGCGCGCACGCCGAACTCGAGCGGGCGGCCCGGTTGTCGGCGTCGGTCGAGGAACGGGAGCGGCTGTCCCGGCACGTGCACGACGGGGTCCTGCAGGTGCTCGCGCTGGTGGCCCGGCGAGGGCGCGAGATCGGCGGGGAGACAGAACAATTGGCCGAACTCGCGAGCGAGCAGGAGCGTGCACTGCGCCGTCTGGTGGTCGCGGGTGAGGAAGCGGCCGGGGACGGGGCCCGGGCCGACCTCGGCGCGATGCTGCGCCGCCGCGCCGCCGACCGGGTGTCGGTGAGCGTGCCCGCGCACCCGGTGGTGCTCGACGCCGCCGTCGCCGACCAACTCTGCGCCGCCGTCGGCAACGCACTGGACAACGTCGAGGCGCACGCAGGGGCCGGGGCGCGGGCGTATGTTCTGCTCGAGGATCTCGGCGAGTCGGTGACGGTCAGTGTGCGCGACGACGGCGTCGGGATTCCCGACGGACGGCTCGCCGAGGCGGTCCGGGAAGGCCGGATCGGTGTCGCGAAATCGATTGTGGGACGGATGGATTGGTTGGGCGGGCAAGCGACGCTGCACACCGGCCCGGGGTTGGGGGTGGAATGGGAGCTGACGGTACCGCGATCACGGTGATGGTCGTCGACGACCATCCCATCTGGCGCGACGCGGTCGCGCGCGATCTGGCCGACGACGGTTTCCAGGTGGTGGCGACAGCCGACGGCGTCGGCGCGGCCGCCCGGCGAGCGGCGGTGGTGCGGCCCGCGGTGGTGGTGATGGACATGCGGCTGGCCGACGGCGACGGGGCGCAGGCCACCGCGCAGGTGCTCGCGGTGTCCCCGTCGTCGCGTGTCCTGGTGCTCTCGGCGTCCGACGAACGCGACGACGTGCTCGAGGCCGTCAAGGCCGGCGCGTCGGGGTATCTGGTGAAGAGCGCGTCCAAGCAGGAACTCGCCGAGGCGGTGCGGGCCACCGCGCAGGGCCGCGCCGTGTTCACCCCCGGGCTCGCGGGTCTGGTGCTCGGGGAGTACCGGCGCATCGCGCGGGACGAGACCGGCCCCGCGCAGCCCAGCCTGACCGAACGGGAGACCGAGATCCTGCGCCATGTCGCGAAGGGGCTGACCGCCAAACAGATCGCCGCCCGCCTGTCGCTGAGCCATCGGACGGTCGAGAACCACGTGCAGGCCACGTTCCGCAAGTTACAGGTCGGCAATCGGGTCGAGCTGGCGCGCTACGCGATCGAGCACGGTCTCGACGAGTAGTTGTACTCATCCGCCGGGCGGGTGCGAGTTGTCACGCTGGGTCCATGACCGAACCGCACACCGCTGTCGTCGCCCGGCTCTCGGCGGATTTCGCCGCGCTGTCGCATCAGCTCGCCCGGGCCTCGGCCGATCTCGCCGAACTCGATCGTGTTCTCGGGCCGCGGCCGCCGTGGCCGTACCCGGTGCCCCCGCCGCCGCTCCCGCCGGCGCTCCCGCCGCAGTACGCGCCACCTCCGCCGCCGCGGCCCGTGCCGCCGCCCCCGCCGCCGAAGGCCCCGCGGGAGCGGTCCGATGGCTGGATCGGCAAGCTGCTGGCCGTCGCGGGCGTCGCGGTCACGCTGATCGGGGTGGTGCTGCTGCTCGTGCTGGCCGCGCAGGCCGGGATCCTGCGGCCCGAGTTCCGGGTGGCCGCCGGTGCGGTGCTCGCCGCGGCGCTGGTGGGCGCGGCCTGGTGGATGAACGGCAGGCCCGGCGGGCGGGTGGGCTCGATCGCGCTCGCCGCCACCGGTGTCGCCGCCGCCTACATCGACGTCGTCGCCGTCACCGCGATCTACGACTGGGTGCCTGCGCCGCCGGCGTTGATCCTCGCCTCGCTCGTCGGTGGGGCCGGGCTGACGCTGGCGCGGCGCTGGGACTCCCAGCAGCTGGGGCTGCTGGTGCTGGTTCCGCTGGTGGTGCTCGCGCCGATCGTGACCGACGGCATCACCCTTCTCCTCGTCGGTTTCATGCTGGCGCTGTCTGCGGCGTCGCTTCCCGTGCAGATCGGCAAGGACTGGGTGTGGTTGCACGCCGCCCGCGTCGCGGCCGCATCGCTGCCTCTGCTGGTGGGGTTGGTGGTCCGCCATGTCGACGGACGCCACGACCTCTGGCTCGCCGGTGGCTGCGGCATCGCGGCGCTGCTGGCGCTGGTCGGCGCGATCGTGGTGCTGCCCGGCACGGCGAACCGGACGGCGGTGGCGCTGCTGACCGCGGCCGGTGTGAGTCCGCTGCTCTGCGTCGGGCTGGCCGTGGACCAGGTGGTCGCGGCGTTGATGATCGCCGCCCTGGCCGCCGCACTGCTGGCCCTCGTCCTCCTCGGGGACCGGTTGCCGGGGGTACCCGGCATCGCCCGGCAGGTGTTCTCCGCGACGTCGGCGGTGGCGGCCCTGATCGCCGTGACCGTCGCGTTCGACGGGCCGGTCGCCGGACCGCTGCTGCTGGCGATGGCCGCCGTCACGGCCGTCGGGGGGCGGCGCGACACCGTCGCACGCTGGGCAGCCATCGGATTCGCGGTCGTGGGGGCGGGGGTCCATCTCGGGGAGGCGCCGCTGGACGCTCTGTTCGTGCCGACCGGGGTCAGCGCCGCGGCCGGGGCATCGACGCTGGTGTCCAGCGTGCTGCTGGCGCTGGCCGCCGTCGCGATCGCCTGGTCGGTGTCCGGCGCGGACCGGACCGTGTGGGCCGGGGCCGCCGCGGTGGTCGCCTACGCGGTCACCTCGTTCACCGTGACGGCGGGTGTGCTGATCGGCGGGACGAGTCGCGGGTTCTACGGCGGGCACATGACCGCGACCATCTGCTGGATCGCCATGGCCGCCGCCGTCTTCGGGTATGCCGTCCGCCTGCCGCGCGCCGACCGCTCGGTGCCCATCGCGGGTGGCCTCGGACTGGTCGCCGCGGCAGTGACGAAGTTGTTCCTGTTCGACCTCGGAACCCTCGACGGGATGTTCCGCGTTGCGGTGTTCATCGTCGTCGGCCTGATCCTGTTGGGGATGGGCTCGGGCTACGCCCGGTTGCTGGACCGCCAGGACAGGCAGGTTGTGACAACGGATACCCGCTAAACTGGACTCATTCCAGACTAGGAGGCGTTGACACCATCATGGGTACTGCATCACCGTCACGAAAGACCGAAGCCGAGGTCACCGGATTCCAGGCCTCGCCGGCGCTGCGCGAAGCGCTGCAGCGAGTCCTCGTCGATCTGATCGAGCTCCACCTGCAGGGCAAGCAGGCGCACTGGAACGTCGTCGGCACCAACTTCCGCGACCTGCACCTGCAGCTCGACGAGGTCGTCGACTTCGCCCGCGAGGGCAGCGACACCATCGCCGAACGCATGCGCGCGCTCGACGCCGTTCCCGACGGCCGGTCCGACACCGTCGCCGGCAGCACCTCGCTGCCCGAGTTCCCCGCCTTCGAGCACAGCACCGGCGAGGTCGTCGACCTGATCGCCGCCCGCATCTACGCGGCCGTGGCCACCCTCCGGGAGGTGCACGACACCGTCGACGCCGAGGACGCGAGCACCGCCGACATCCTCCACCAGCTGATCGACGGCCTGGAGAAGCTCGCCTGGCTGATCAAGTCGGAGAACCGGAAGGTGTGACGGCCTGGGCCCGGTGGCCCACCAGATACCAGGTGTGCATCGGGCCCTTGCCCTTGACCTCCACGTAGCCGCGCTCCTCCAGCACGAAGCTGTCGCGCAACCGCTCGTACACGTCGTCGGGAACCTGGATCCTGCCCTCGACGTCGGTGGTCTCCATCCGGGAGGCGACGTTGACCGCGTCGCCCCACACGTCGTAGAAGAACTTCTTGGCGCCGACGACACCGGCCACGACGGGCCCGCACGCCATGCCGATGCGCAGGGGAACCGCACGGCCCTGCGGGTCGGTGAGCCCGGTGACCGTGTCGGCCATGTCGAGGGCGAGCGCCGCCAGGGCTTCGAGGTGGTCGGAGCGGGGTGTGGGCACACCGCTGACCACCATGTAGGAGTCCCCGCTCGTCTTCACCTTCTCGAGGCCGTGCCGGTCCACCAACGCATCGAGATCGGTGTAGAGGCGGTCCAGGAAACGCACCAGTTCGGCAGGTGAGGTGTCGCTGGCGCGCTTGGTGTACCCGGCGATGTCGGCGAACAGGATCGACGCGTCGTCGTACTTGTCGGCGATCACCGAGCGTGCCGGATCCTTGAGCCGGTCGGCGATCGTCTCGGGAAGGATGTTGGCCAGCAGTCGCTCGGAGCGTTCGTACTCGGCTTCCATGGCCTGTTCGGCCCGTTCGGTCTCGCGCAGGGTGTACCAGAGAGTCGCGAGGATCATCACCACCGATGACACCACCGAGCTGATGAATCCGACCGTCAGCATCCAGGGCGGTCCGATGCCTCGATCGTTGGGCACCGTCAGCTCCAGCGCGATGATCAGGACGACGCCGATGGCCGCGATCACCGCGGCCAGCGCGATGCGCTCGATCCCGAGGACCAGGACCACCAGGGACGCCGACACCAGGAAGTAGAACTGCAGTCCCGAACCGGTGCCCATCGTGTAGCAGAAGAAGCCCACCGACAGGTAGGCGAAGACGACGAACGTCACCGGCGCGACGATCTCCCCGAGCGGGCACAGCCGCGGGATGCTGAGGAACGCCAGCCCGCACAGGATGTTGATGACGCCCAGCCACCACAGCGAGCCGCCGATCGTCAATTGGAAGGTGCCGAAGGTGACCGAGACGGCGGCGGCGATCCACCCGGCGATCGTCAGCACGCGGATACGCCGGGAGACGGCTTCGGCGCGGTGGCGGTTCAGCGAGGTCGCGCGGCCCTGCAGTGCCACCTCGGGCACGCAGACGGGCCGAACGTTCAGCACGGCCGGAGCTTATCGCTCCGGCGAGGGATAACCTGCTGGAATGACGCGTATCGCGTGCTGTCAGATCGATCCCGTGATCGTCGACCTCGACGGGAACTCCGATCGCATCGCCGCCGCGGTGGCCGATGCGTCCGCGGCGGGTGCCGACGTCATCGTGCTGCCGGAGTTGGTGACGTCGGGGTACATGCTCGCCGACGACGCCGAGGCCCGCGCCGCGGCGCTGGCGGCCGGCGATCCTCGGTTCTCGAAATGGGCTGCAGCGGCAGGGGATTCATGGGTGGTGCTCGGCTTCTGCGAACTGGGTGACGACGGGTTGCTGTACAACAGTGCGGCGGTGCTCGACGGGGGCTCGGTGGCGGCGGTGTACCGAAAGACCCATCTCTGGGATCGCGAGAAGTTGATCTTCACCCCGGGCAACGCCTTACCGCCGGTGATGCAGACGCCACACGGTGCGATCGCCGTGATGCTCTGCTACGACCTCGAATTCGGGGAACTGACGCGGCGCGCGGTGGTCGACGGCGCCGACCTGATCGTCGCGCCGGTGAACTGGCCGCTGTTCCCGCGGCCCGAGGGCGAGCATCCCGGGGAGGTCATCACCGCGATGTCGACGGCGCGTACCAATCACGTCGCTGTCGCGGCATGCGACCGTGCCGGTGTGGAGCGCGGTCAGCGGTGGACGGAGGGGACGGCGATCGTGAGCGCCGACGGCTGGGTGGTGGCCGAGGCCGGACCGGGGGAGCGCACGGTGATGGCCGATCTCGACCTGTCGCTGAGTCGGGACAAGATGCTCACCGAGTACGTCCACCTGCTCGAGGATCGCCGGCTCGATCTGTACTGAGCGGCCGCGCCGTCAGGACCGCCACGGCGGCCAGCAGCTGCCACGCGATGATCGGGTAGATCGCGCCGCGTTCGCAGACGCCGGTTGGCAGGTCCGCCGCGACCAGCAATGCCCCCGACAGCAGCCCGATGGCGCCCAGCCCGTAGCCGGTCCGGCGCAGGGCGTGCGACCCGTGCGGTAGGCCGGCCCACGCGGCGATGAGCACGGCGAGATTGCCGCCGACGATGGCGGCCGCCGCGCCACCGACGTGCAATCCCTGTGCGGCCCCGGTGCCCCCGCTGGGGAACAGCCCGACGACGACGGAGCCGGCCCCGTAGGCGCATGCCGCCACCACGAACGCCAGAGCGCCCCGGCGCGGCGGACCCGTGCGGACCGTCAACGCGCCGGCGACCACGAACGCCATTCCCTGCACGCGGAACGCCGCGTTCATCCACCAGGACAGGGGGGACTCGGGGCGACCGAGGTCGCTGATGTAGTCGGCGAGGTAGCTGTACTCCGGCATCCGCGACGCCGCGACCGCTTCCGTGGCCAGGTAACCGACACCGGCGGCGATCCACAGCGCGGCCGCCATCCGGCGGACCGTCGTCGTCGTCGGAGCGTGCACTCGACCAGCGTGCCAGGCGATTGCTGATCGATGCCCGCCCATGTCGCTTTCCCCGACCGAAGGGTGGAACCCGATTTGCTTGCTGAAACAACTACTTTTTGTTGCGTTCGGTGACGGTGATTCCGTCCCGCACCGCGGACCGTGTCCGGGAGCAGCGACGTCACAGCTCTCCCTGAGAATTTGCTGAATACGTGTAGACATACTTTTTTCGCTGCTAGTCTGCTTAGAAGAAGTTGGGAGACAACTTCCTAGTTCTGATCCGGGGGAGGGATCTGATGGGAAATCACCACTGTCCAAAGCGTGCCCGCAGGCAGTCTTTGGGACTCGCCGGAGCGACGATGGTCGGTGCGCTGATCTTTGCTCCGATCACACATGCGGCTGATCCCGGCGGATCGACGTGCCCTGGAGGTCCCGCTAGTACCAACGGAGTCACTGCGCTACTGGTCGGCGGACAGGGGTCGTACGCCGTGCTGACGCCGGAGCAGATGTGCACGGCGTTCGGCGGCTACTTCGCGCCGTACGACGACCGGATCAGCGTCCCGTTTCCGGGGGATGCGGAGTTCAACGACTCCATCCCCGAGGGTGCCACCAACCTGTACAACGCGGTTCTGGCCCAACCCGCAGGCGCGGTGCTGACGATCGGCGGGGTCAGCAAAGGTGCCCCGTCGGTGATCGAGGCGCTCCGGCAGTTGGAAGCGGCTCGCGAGAACACCACCGATGGCATCGACGTGCCCGACGCCGATCACATGAACGTGATGATCTACGGCGCGCCGAGCCGCATCTACTACTCCGGGGTGAAGTACCGTCCCAACCTTCCGGTCACGCCGTACGACGTGTACATGGTGTCGGCCGAGTACGACGGCGTGGCGGACATGCCCGACAACCTGTTCAACATCCTCGCCGTGCTCAATGCGGCGCAGGGTGCGGACATGCTGCATGTGGACGCGGCGTTCAACACCGATTTCGCGAACGATCCCATGCACTACAAGGTCGAGACCAACGCCGACGGCGGGACGGTCACGACGATCCTCATCCCCTATACGGATCCCATTGTGCCGCTGCTGCATCCGATGCTGGAAGCCGGTGCGGACCCCGTGCAGCTGGCCAAGTTGAGCGCGATCCTCAAGCCGATCATCGACCGCGGCTACACGCGGAACAACGTCTTCGAGAAGAAGAAGTGGATCGACGGGGTGGTGAACATTCCGCTCCCGGCGGCCGCGACACAGACTCCGGGCGGCACGACCGTATTCACCACCGCTGCCACCGTCGCGAAGGATCAGAGCGAGGTGACCACCGCGGCCCCGCCGGCCGCACCGGCCCCGCCGGCGCAGCAGACGGAATACGTCGGCAAGCACCGGGCCGTCGAGCCAACGGATGACGACACCGCGGCCAAGGACACCAAGAAGGTCGCGCGTGACTTCGTCAAGCAACTGAAGGACGACTTCACGAAGCTCACGACGAAGAAGGACAAGTCGGACTCGTCCTCGTCATCCAAGGCCGACGACAAGGCCGAGGCGAAGTCCGAGGAGAAGAAGGAAACCACGGCCCACGAGACGTCGTCCTCGACGTCGTCGTCCAGTGCCGGCAGCAGCGACACCGGATCGGAGAGCTGACCGCCCCTACGGCTCTCCCGGGACGCCCCGCCTTCGTCACGAGGGCGGGGCTTCTTGCTGGACCGGCGCCTTCTTGGTGCCCTCGGTGAGATTCGAACTCACACTGGACGGGTTTTGAATCCGTTTCCTCTGCCAGTTGGGATACGAGGGCTTCCCGGGGCAGTGCGTACACCGCCGTGCGGCCTCCCACCATAGAGGATGGCCCCGCGGTCGCTCATCCCGGCTTCGCCGGACACAATGTTGTTCATGACTGCGTCCCCGACAGATGCCGCCCCGCCGCGCCGAGTGCTCGTCGCCGAGGACGAGGCGCTCATCCGGCTCGACCTCGCCGAGATGCTGCGCGAAGAGGGCTACGAGATCGTCGGCGAGGCCGGCGACGGGCAGGAGGCCGTGGATCTCGCCGAGTCGCTGCGCCCGGATCTGGTGATCATGGACGTCAAGATGCCCCGCCGCGACGGCATCGACGCCGCGGCCGAGATCGCCAGCAAGCGCATCGCCCCCATCGTCATCCTCACCGCGTTCAGCCAGCGCGACCTCGTCGAGCGCGCCCGCGACGCCGGCGCGATGGCCTACCTGGTCAAGCCGTTCAACATCACCGACCTGATCCCGGCCATCGAGGTGGCGGTCAGCCGGTTCAGCGAGATCTCCGAGCTGGAGAAGGAAGTGGCCAACCTGTCCGACCGGTTGGAGACCCGCAAGCTCGTCGAGCGCGCCAAGGGTTTGCTGCAAACCAAGCAGAACATGACCGAGCCCGAGGCCTTCAAGTGGATCCAGCGGGCCGCGATGGACCGCCGCACCACCATGAAGCGGGTTGCCGAGGTGGTCCTCGAGACCCTCGATCCCCCCGCGGACGAGGCGCCCCCGGCAGCGCAGTGACGGCCTGTCCAGGCACAGTCCGTTAAGTCTGCGTTTCCGAAATCGACATTTGACGGATCCGGACACCCGATCGGCGCCACGCGTTCCTCAACATCACGCACCACGGCGGCGCGTTGGTTATGGTCGTCGCGAAGCACCGCCGCCTCCGCCGTCCGGGGTAGGCACGACGGTGTCGATCAACACATGAACCGGAGGTGGGACGTGCGCGGTCGCATGGCACGCAATGCATTTGCTCTCGGTAGCGCGGGACTGATTGTGCTGGCCCTTGCCGGCTGCAATCAGAGCGCGCCCGAGGAGGAGGCGTCGCAAGCGAATCTGAAGATCGTCGAGAAGGTCCAGATCGACGAGAACGGCGCCGAGGTCAAGGCCGCCGAAGGCGCCTCACCGGCCGATCCGGCAGGTGACGGCAAGGCCACCTGCCCGCCCGTGTCGATCGCCATGGCCGGCGCGCTCAACGGCCCCGACGCGGCGCTGGGCATCAACATCAAGAACGGTGTGCAGCTGGCCATCGACAAGCACAACGCGGCCAACCCCGGCTGCCAGGTGCAGCTCAAGCCGTTCGACACCGAGGGCGACCCGCAGAAGGCCACCGCCATCGCCCCGCAGATCGTCGACGACCAGTACACGATCGGCCTTGTCGGCCCGGCGTTCTCCGGTGAGACCAAGGCCACCGGCGGCGTGTTCGACCAGGCCGGCCTGGTCGCGACCACCGCCTCGGCGACGAACGTGACGCTGTCGGAGAACGGGTGGAAGACCTTCTTCCGTGGCCTCGCCAACGACGGCGTCCAGGGACCCGCGGTGGCGAACTACCTGAAGAACACGCTCTCCAACAAGAAGGTGTGCGTCGTCGACGACAGCACGGACTACGGTCTCGGTCTGGCCCAGGCGGTGCGCGACACCCTCGGGCCGGTCGCGGATTCGGCGTGCAACATCTCGGTCAAGAAGGGCGACAAGGACTTCTCGGCGGCCGTGACCCAGGTCAAGGGTGCGGCGCCGGACTCGGTGTTCTACAGCGGCTATTACGCCGAGGCGGCACCGTTCGTCCAGCAGCTCAAGGACGGCGGCTTCGAGGGCACGTTCGTCAGCGCCGACGGCACCAAGGACCCCGAGTTCGTCAAGCAGGCGGGTGAGTCCTCGAAGGGCGCGCTGCTGTCCTGCCCGTGCGGGCCGGCGACGGGCGCCTTCGCCGACGAGTACACCAAGAAGTTCAACCAGGCCCCCGGCACCTACAGCACCGAGGGTTACGACCTGGGCACCATCCTGCTCAAGGGCATCGACTCCGGGGCCATCACCCGGCCGGCGCTGCTCGACTTCGTGCGCAACTACGACGGTCAGGGCGTGGCGCGTAAGTACCAGTGGACCCCCACCGGTGAGCTCACCACCACCCTGATCTGGATGTACGAAGTTCAATAACCGCTGACGCGAAACGCGTCCGGGCTCGACGGCTCGGACGCGTTTTGCACTCATCGAGGAGCCGCCACACCGATGATCCTGGCCGCCAACATCAACTTCAACGTCGGAGCGCTGTTCGACAGCTTCTGGCAGTTGACGATCGACGGGTTGTCCTGGGGCGCGATCTACGCCCTGGTGGCGGTCGGGTACACGCTGGTGTTCGGCGTGCTGCGGCTGATCAACTTCGCGCACTCGGAGATCTTCATGCTGGGCATGTTCGGCGCCTACTTCGCGCTGGACATGATCCTGGGGTTCACCCCGAGCGGCAACGCCTACAACAAGGGTGTCGTGCTGACGATCGTCTACCTCGGGGTGGCGATGTTGTTCGCGATGCTGGTCTCGGGCGGGGCAGCGGTCGGATTGGAGTTCGTCGCCTACCGGCCGCTGCGCAGACGGAACGCCCGGTCGTTGACGTTCCTGATCACGGCGATCGGCATGTCGTTCGTCCTGCAGCAGTTCGTGCTGTTCATCCTGCCCAAGCTCATTCCGGGCTACGGCGGGCCGAACGCTCAGCAGCCGATCGTGCTGGTGCAGCCCAAGACCCAGTTCACGTTCTTCGGGGTGGCGATCTCCAACGTCACGATCGTCATCATCGTCGCCGCGCTGGTGCTGGCGGTGCTCACCGATCTGGCGATCAACCGCACCAAGTTCGGCCGCGGAATCCGCGCCGTGGCGCAGGATCCGACTACCGCGACGTTGATGGGGGTGTCGCGGGAGCGCATCATCATGACGACGTTCCTCATCGGCGGCGTGCTGGCCGGCGCCGCCGCGCTGCTCTACACGCTCAAGGTGCCGCAGGGCATCATCTACTCCGGCGGATTCCTGCTCGGCATCAAGGCGTTCTCGGCGGCCGTGCTCGGCGGCATCGGCAACCTGCGCGGCGCCCTGCTGGGCGGTCTGATCCTGGGCATCATGGAGAACTACGGGCAGGCCGTGTTCGGTACGCAGTGGCGTGATGTCGTCGCGTTCGTCCTGCTGGTGCTGGTGCTGCTGGTGCGCCCGACGGGCATACTCGGCGAGAGCCTCGGGAAGGCGCGGGCATGACGGCAACGTGGGCGCGGGTGACCGACTGGTGGGACGGGCTGTCCCGCGCGCAGAAGTGGGTGTTCGGCATCATCCTGTTCGCCGGGGTGGCGCTGTCGCCGTTGTTCACCCCGCCGTTCATCGACACCCCGGGCATCAGCTTCGGCGGCACCATGGCACAGTTCGCCATGGTCGCGATCATCGCGATCGGCCTGAATGTCGTTGTCGGACAGGCGGGCCTGCTCGATCTCGGTTATGTGGGGTTCTACGCGGTCGGCGCCTACACGGTGGCACTGCTCACCAGCCCGGAGAGTCCGTGGAACCAGGTCGGCCCCGAGGGCTTCTTCAGCACGCCGTGGGCCTGGCTGTCGTGCGTTCCGCTGGCGATGGCGTTCACGGCCTTGACCGGTCTGATCCTCGGCTTTCCGACGCTGCGGCTGCGCGGCGACTACCTCGCGATCGTGACGTTGGGTTTCGGCGAGATCATCCGGCTGATGGCCGACAACCTCGCCGACATCACCAACGGCCCGCGCGGCCTCAACGAGGTGGCCTTCCCGCACTTCCTCGAGAGCGAGAAGAACCCGCAAGGCGTGTTCTCGGTGTCGAATTCGTCGGGCGACGCGAACTACGGCACGTGGTGGTTCTGGCTCGGCCTGATCCTGATCGTCGTCATCCTGCTGCTCGTGGGCAATCTCGAACGCAGCCGGGTCGGCCGGGCCTGGATCGCGGTGCGCGAGGACGAGGACGCCGCAGAGGTCATGGGCGTCAACACGTTCCGATTCAAGCTGTGGGCGTTCACCATCGGCGCCGCGATCGGCGGTCTGTCCGGTGCGCTGTACGCCGGCCAGGTGCAGTACGTCGCCCCGCCGACGTTCAACATCATCAACTCGATGCTGTTCCTGTGCGCGGTCGTGCTCGGCGGTCAGGGCAACAAGCTGGGCGTCATCCTCGGCGCGTTCATCATCGTGTACCTGCCCAATCGCCTTCTGGGCGTGCACTTCCTGGGTATCGACATGGGCAACCTGAAGTACCTGTTCTTCGGGCTGGCGCTGGTGGTGCTGATGATCTTCCGGCCGCAGGGTCTGTTCCCCGCCCGCCAGCAGCTGCTCGCGTACGGCAAGGCGGCGCGGAATCTGTTGCGTGCCGGGCCGAAGGACACGCCGACGGTGAAGGAGCCGGCGCAATGAGCATCGAAGATCTCGCCGGCGTGCACCGCGAGATCGCGGCCGACGAGGGGGAGGTGCTGTTGCAGACCACGGATCTGACCGTGAAGTTCGGCGGCCTCACCGCGCTGGACTCGGTGACCTTCGACATCCGTCGCGGCGAGATCCTCGGCCTGATCGGCCCCAACGGCGCCGGCAAGACCACCTGCTTCAACGCGATCACCGGGGTCTACCGGCCGAGCGGGGGATCGGTGGTGTTCGACGGCGAGCCCATCGGCCGGATCAAGCGGCACCAGATCACCCGGCGCGGCATCGCCCGCACGTTCCAGAACATCCGGCTCTTCGGGGAGATGACCGCGCTGGAGAACGTCATGGTCGGCACCGACGCGCGGCACCACACCTCGGTGCCCGGCGCGCTGTTCCGCTCACCGCGGCACCGCCGCGAGGAACGCTCGGCCATCGAGAGATCGGCGGCACTGCTCCACTTCGTGGGGATCGCACACCGCGGGGAGGAGAAGGCCAAGAACCTGTCCTACGGTGATCAGCGCCGTCTCGAGATCGCCCGCGCTCTGGCCACCGAACCCAAGCTGCTGTGCCTGGACGAGCCGGCGGCCGGCTTCAACCCGAGCGAGAAGTCCGCGCTCATCGACCTGATCCGCAAGATCCGCGACGACGGCTACACCGTGCTGCTGATCGAACACGACATGCGGTTGGTGATGGGGGTGACCGACCGGATCGTGGTACTGGAGTTCGGTCGCAAGATCGCCGACGGCCTGCCCGCCGAGATCCGCGAGGACCCCAAGGTCATCGCCGCGTACCTGGGGGTTCCCGATGACGACATCAGCTGACGCTCGGCCCGTGCTGCTGGAGGCACGTGACCTGGTGGTGCACTACGGCCGGATCAAGGCCCTGCACTCGGTGTCGCTGACCGTGCACGAGGGGGAACTGGTCACGCTGCTCGGCTCCAACGGCGCGGGCAAGACCACGATGATGCGGGCCATCTCGGGTCTGCTGCCGCTGACCTCGGGTTCGGTGTGGTTCGACGGTCGCGACATCAGCCGTGTCAAAGCGCACCGCCGGGTCGCCGACGGGCTGATCCAGGCGCCCGAGGGCCGTGGCGTCTTCCCGGGTATGACGATCGTCGAGAACCTCGAAATGGGCTGCTACGGGCGGAAATTCGCGTCGAAAGCCGAACACGACGAGCGGCTCGACTGGATCCTCGAGACCTTCCCGCGGCTTGCCGAGCGCCGAACCCAGGTGGGCGGCACGCTGTCCGGCGGGGAGCAGCAGATGCTGGCGATCGGCCGCGCCCTGATGGCGCGGCCCAAGGTGTTGCTCCTCGACGAGCCCTCGATGGGGCTTGCGCCGATGGTCATCTCGCAGATCTTCAAGATCATCGCGGAGATCAACGCGACCGGGACCACGGTGCTGCTGGTCGAGCAGAACGCCCAGCAGGCGTTGAGCCGGTCCGACCGCGCGTACATTCTCGAGACCGGTGAAGTCACCCACACCGGCAACGCGCGTGACCTGTTGGCCGACGACAGCATTCGCGCGGCGTACCTCGGCGTCGCCTGAACCTGTTCCTCCTTGCCGCGGTCCACGCCGCCACGATGAACCCGATGGCCCTCTCCATCGTCATCACTGTGAAGGGGTGCCGATGCTGAGGCGCCCGGAAACGGAGTGGACCCATGATGCTCAAACTCATCGCCGCGAGTGGTCTCGCCGGCATGGCGGCCGTCGGCGCCATCACCCTGACAGTCGCGCCGGGCCAGACGCCCTCTGGGCCCTATCTGACCAACCAGTCGACGGTGATCACCACGACGTCCAGCCCGCCGACATACACCGGCCGCCCGGGCTACTGACGCTCACTCGATCCGGAAGCGCTTCAGTCTGGACGTGGCCCCCGAGACCAGTCGGATGCGGCTGCGCGGCGCGCCGACATGCTCGGCGAGCACGCGGATGACGGCCTCGTTGGCCTTGCCGTCGACGGCCCGCTCGCGCACGTAGATCGTCAACGCCCCGTCCGGTGCCGTCTCGACCAGGGGACCCTTCGCGCTGCCGGGCTTGACGTGCACGGAGACGAACTCGGCCACCTCTACCGGGCGACGACGACCGAGGAGCCGTGGCCGAACAGGCCCTGGTTGGCGGTGACGCCGACCGTGGCGCCGTCCACCTGACGGCCGGTGGCCCGCCCGCGCAGCTGCCAGCTCAACTCGCAGACCTGCGCGATGGCTTGCGCCGGAATGGCTTCGCCGAAGCTCGCGAGGCCGCCGGAGGCGTTGACCGGGACGCGGCCGCCGATGGTGGTCGCTCCGCTGCGCAGCAGATGCTCGGCCTCACCCTTGGCGCACAGCCCGAGATGCTCGTACCAGTCGAGTTCCAGCGCGGTGGACAGGTCGTAGACCTCGGCCAGACTCAGGTCCTCCGGCCCGATGCCTGCCTCGGCGTAGGCGGCGTCGAGGATCTGATCCTTGAACACCCGCTCGGGGCCCGGTACCACGGCGGTGGAATCCGTTGCGATGTCCGGCAATTCGGGCAAATGCTGCGGGTACTGCGGCGACTGCAGGCTCACCGCGCGCACCGACGGCACACCCTCGACCGAGCCGAGGTGCTTCTCGGCGAAGGCCTTGCTCGCCACGATCAGCGCGGCAGCGCCATCCGAGGTCGCGCAGATGTCCAGCAGCCGCAACGGATCCGACACCACGGGGCTGGCCAGCACGTCGTCGACGGTGGCTTCTTTGCGGTAGCGGGCGTTCGGGTTGTTCAGACCGTGCCGCGCGTTCTTGACCTTCACCGTGGCGAAGTCCTCGAGAGTGGCGCCGTAGAGATCCATGCGGCGCCTCGCCAGCAGGGCGAAGTACACGGTGTTGGTCGCGCCGATGAGATGGAAGCGCTGCCAGTCGGGATCGTTCTTGCGCTCCCCGCCGACGGGCGCGAAGAAGCCCTTGGGGGTGGTGTCGGCTCCGATCACGAGGGCGACGTCGCAGAAGCCGGCCAGGATCTGCGCCCGTGCGCTCTGCAGTGCCTGGGATCCGCTGGCGCATGCCGCGTAGCTCGACGTGACGGGAATGCCGTTCCATCCCAGCTTCTGGGCGAAGGTCGCGCCGGCGACGAAGCCGGGGTAGCCGTTGCGGATCGTGTCCGCGCCGGCCACGAGCTGGATCTGGCGCCAGTCCAGACCGGCCTCGGCCAGCGCCGCGCGGGCGGCGACGACGCCGTACTCGGTGAAGTCGCGCCCCCACTTGCCCCACGGGTGCATGCCGGCGCCGAGGATGTAGACGGGATCGGGTGTGCTCATCGGGCGATCCTCCACGCGTGCACGATGCGCTCGACTCCGTCGTCGTCGACGTAGAGCGGCATCGTGGTCAGTTCCATCTCCATGCCGACCTTCAGGTCGGCGGCCAGCGTGCCCTCGACGACCTTGCCGAGCACGATCAACCCTTCTTCGGCCAACTCGACCGCCGCGACCGCAAAGGGCTCGAACGGATCCGGCGACGGGTACGGCGGCGGTGGCGCGTAGCGGTTCTCCGTGTAGCTCCACAGCGTGCCCCGCCGGGACAGCGGCACCTGCGCGAGGTCGTCGCCATCGCAGCCGGGGTTGGGGCAGTTGTTGGTGCGCGGCGGGAACACGTAGGTCCCGCACTGGTGACACTTGGCGCCGATCAGATAGGCCTGACCCGACCCGTCGGTGGCGAACCAGCCGTCGACTGCAGGTTGTGTGGATGCTGACACGCGGTCAGCGTACCCAGTCGGGCCCGAAAACTGAAACGTGTTCCAGTTTGGAAGTTGGGATCGGTAGCGATCGGCTCCGGATGCACTGATGCCGGAGTAGCGTCCCCGCCACAGCCGGGGGCCGGAGCGATCGGAGACACCCATGGGACTGTTCAAGAAGGCCAAAGAGGCGGCGCAGCAGGGCATGGTGCACGTGCACGGCGCCGGGCCGGTCGATCCTGCCGTATCCGGCGGACCGTCGACGCGTTCAGTCGCTGCCGACGACCCGATCTGGGAGCCGATCAACGGGGTGTCGCTGCAGGACTACGCCAGCCTCGCCCGCGACGCGCAGGCCCGCGGAGTCACCGATGAGGCCGGCATGATCGCTCTCGCATCGGAGCGGGGCTGGAACCCCGCCGACACCAAAGCCGCTCTGGACGGCTGGGTGCAGCGGATGGGCGAGTCGATGGCGGTGGGTCAGCAGTTCCGGAGACTCCTCGGCTACTGAGGGCTGACCTCGAGCAGGATGCGCAGCAGATCCTCGGGCTTGTCCCGCATCAGGTTGTGCTTGCCGTCCAGTTCGTGGACCACCCAGGACGGGTCGTGCCGCACCCGCTCGTAGGAGGGGCGTAGCGGCGAGTCGCCCGGCCAGTCCAGCGCATAGACGAAGACGCGGCTGCGGAACCGGCTCAGTTCGCCGCGCAGGCGCAGTGGTTGCAGCACCGTCGCCAGGGGATGCGACGTGGCCCGGTCGTCGAAGAACGGCATCGGCGGGACGCCGAATCCGGTGTCGTCGACAGCGACGTACCACTGCCGCTCCTCGTCGTTGACCAGGTCCCAGCATGCGTCGCCGTCGCGGGGTACCAAGGCGTCGAGAAACACCAGCGAGTCGACCCGATCGGGGATTCGGTCGGCGGCTCCGGTGATCACCATGCCGCCGTAGCTGTGCCCGACGAGGATCAGGTGGTCGTCTGCGGCGGAGTCGTTGTCGATGGCGGCGAGGACATCGGCGATGTGGGTGTCGAGGTTGACTCCGCCGGGCAGCAGGTGCGCGCGTTCGGCGACGCCGGTGAGGGTGATCGCCAGCACACGGTGACCGGCGTCCCGCAGGGACGTTGACAGCTCGTCGAAACACCAAGCACCGTGGCACATTCCGGGCACGAGGATGTAGGTGGACATCGGGTCCTCCTTCCTCCTTAGAGGGTGCGCCGGCCGCCATCGATACGTCCAATACATGTTGATGCGCATGGCGATAAGCTGAAGTTATGGAGCTACGTCAGCTCGAGTATTTCGTCGCCGTCGTCGAGGAAGGCAGTTTCACCCGGGCCGCCCAGCGCGAGCGCGTCGCCCAGCCTGCGGTGAGTGCGCAGATCCAGCGCCTCGAGCGGCAGGTGGGCCAGCCTCTGCTGACGCGGTCGAGCCGCGAGGTCCGCCTCACCCAGGCCGGTGCCGCGATGCTGCCGCACGCGCGGGCCGCACTCGCCGCCGTCCGCGACGCCCGGCAGGCGGTCGACGAGGTGGCGAACCTGGTGCGGGGCACGGTGGCGATCGGCACGGTGACATTGCATCCGGTCGACGTGGCGCACCTGATGGCCGATTTTCACCGCGCCCATCCCGGCGTCGAGATCAGCCTGCGCACCGACAACTCCGACGTCCTGCTGGCCGAACTCGCCGACGGGAGACTCGACGCGGCCATCGTGTCCATCGCTGTCGACGAGGCGCCGGCGGATCTGGACTGTGCGGTGATCACCGACGAGAGCATCGAGCCCGCCGTCGCGTCGAGTCATCCGCTGCGCGCGCGGAAGACGTTGTCGCTCAGTCAGTTGTGTGAGCACCCGCTGATCTCGCTCCCGGTCGGGACGGGGCTGCGATCGCGGCTCGACGCGGCCTGCGCGGCGGCAGGGCTGCGGCCCCGTATCGCGTTCGAGGCCTCCAGCCCCGACGAACTCGCGCAGCTGGCGCGCCACGGGCTCGGTGTGGCGATACTGCCGCGATCGATGGCGCGCGGCACCGCCGGACTGCACTCGATGCGGCTCACCCCGCACCTGCGCGGCCGGCTGGTGTGGGCATGGCGCCGGGAGACGACCAGCCCGGCGGCGCGAGCGTTCTGCACGCTCGCGCGGCGGGCGATCAGCCCCGCGTAGCCTGCAGTCCGCGGATGAGGGCGTCGATCGTCTGATCGAAAGTCGCTGCGGCGTCGGGTGTCTGGAGAACGCCGGCGAGTTCGAGGGTGACGGCGCCGTGCTGGCCGTTCCACATGGCCTGTGCTGCGTGGACCGGGTCGAGCCCGCGGCGCAGGGTCAGGCCCCTGACCATCTCGACCAGGGTCTCGAACACCTCGCGCCCGCGTGTCGTCACGGGTGACGTGGGGTCGGCTGCCGGGGATCCGACGTCGAAGATCAACGTGTACCGGGCGGGGTGTGACAGGGCGTATCGGCGGTATCCGCGGCTGGCCCGGCGCAACCTGTCGGCGGGTCCATCGTCCGGTCCGACGTCGATGGCCGCGGCGAGATCGTCGAACGCCCGGATCGCGAGCGCGGCGAGCAGCCCGTCCTTGTTCGAGAACCTGTTGTAGACGCCCATCGGCGCGACGCCCGCTTGGCGGGCGACGGCTCGCACCGTGACGGCCGCGACGCCATCCCGATCGAGCACGATCTCGGCCGCGTCGAGCAACGCGGCCGAGACCTGTTCACTGGCGGTCCGATGTCGGGGCACCGTCAGGCCACCTCGACCACGCCCCGGCGCGCCAGCCAGGCCAACGTCTCGTCGGCGACGTCCCGCCAGCCGTGATCGATGGTCAGGGAGTGTCCGCGGCCGTCGAACTCGTGGAAGTCCGTCACGGCCTCGGAGTCCCGGTAGAGCCGGTGCGCGGCCTTCGTCGACACCAGCGGCACGGTGTGGTCGGCGGTGCCTCCGGTGATGAGCAGCGGTCCTCGGGTGGCGTTGGCGGTGTCGACGCGAGCCGGCGAATGCGGAGCGAAGTTGGCCGTCGCCGCCTCGAACAGCGGCTTGCCGGGCGAGGGGATCGACCACTGCTCCCACAGCGCATCGGATTCGGCGGAGCTCAGCGCATTGCCGAATCCGTAGCGCCACTGCGACGGCGTCAGCGCCGTGGCGCGCCCCCGGTTGAGCGGGTTGCCCAGCACCGGCAGGGCCGATCGGAGTTGGGTGAGCGGCAGCGGCTTCACCCCTTTGACGGGTGCGGGGTCGATGGCCACGGCGGCCGCGGCCTTGTTCTCGCCGAGCAGCTTCTGGGCGATCAGCCCGCCGAAGGAATGTCCGATCACCACGGGCGGCGTGTCGAACTGCTCGAGAACCCGCGCGTAGTGGGCGGTGAGCTCGTCGATGCCGAATCCGGCCTGGGCGGAGGCGTGGTGGCGGGTCTCCTCGACGGTGGGCAGTTCGCCCGGCCAGGCCGGGGCGATCGCGTGATGGCCGTGTTCGGCGAAGTAGGTGATCCAGGGCTCCCAGGAGGTGTGGGCGACCCAGAGTCCGTGGATGAAGACGATGTTCGTCATGGCGGTGCGCTCCTGATCCTTATAGAACAGTGTTACATAAGATCGACATGGGCTGTAACCGCCCGCCCCCTGCGTTCATTCCCGATGAATCGGGTGTCGGCCCCGGTGCTTAGAGTGAAGGCCGTGAGCCCAGCCAAGACCGCATCGGCGACCGACGAGAAGCCCACCTTGATGCTGCTGGACGGCAACTCCCTGGCGTTTCGCGCGTTCTACGCGCTGCCGGCCGAGAACTTCAAGACCCAGGGCGGGCTGACCACCAACGCGGTCTACGGATTCACCGCCATGCTCATCAACCTGCTACGTGACGAGCAGCCGAGTCACATCGCCGCGGCCTTCGACGTCTCGCGGCAGACCTTCCGGAAAGAGAAGTACCCGGAGTACAAGGAGGGCCGGTCGGCCACCCCCGACGAATTCCGCGGCCAGATCGACATCACCAAGGAGGTGCTCGGGGCGCTGGGCATCACGGTGCTGGCCGAGGTGGGCTTCGAGGCCGACGACATCATCGCCACCCTGGCCACGCAGGCCGAGAACGAGGGCTACCGGGTGCTGGTGGTCACCGGAGACCGGGACTCGCTGCAGCTGGTCAGCGACGACGTCACCGTGCTGTACCCGCGCAAGGGGGTCAGCGAACTGACCCGGTTCACCCCGGAGGCCGTGGTCGAGAAGTACGGGCTGACACCGTCGCAGTACCCCGACTTCGCGGCGCTGCGCGGCGACCCCAGTGACAACCTGCCGGGCATCCCGGGGGTGGGGGAGAAGACGGCCACCAAGTGGATCGCCGAGTACGGCTCGCTGCAGGCGCTGGTCGACAACGTGGACAAGGTGAAAGGCAAGGTCGGCGATGCGCTGCGCGCCCACCTGTCCAGCGTGGTGCTCAACCGGGAGCTCACCGACCTGGTCAAGGAGGTGCCGCTGGCCCAGACGCCGGACACGCTGCGGATGCAGCCGTGGAACCGGGACCAGATCCACCGGTTGTTCGACGACCTGGAGTTCCGGGTGCTGCGCGACCGGCTGTTCGACACCCTGGCCTCGGCCGATCCCGAGGTCGAGGAGGGCTTCGACGTCCGCGGTGAGGCGTTGCAGCCCGGGACGCTGGCGGGCTGGCTCGACGAGCACAGCGACGGGCGCCGCTCCGGGCTGGCCGTGGTTGGCAATCACCTCGCCTTCGACAGCGACACCACCGCGATCGCCATCGTCGCGCCCGACGGCGAGGGCCGTTACCTCGACACCACCACGCTGGACCCGGCCGACGAGGCCGCGCTGGTGTCGTGGCTCGCCGATCCCACCCAGCCCAAGGCGCTGCACGAGGCGAAGCTCGCGATGCACGACCTGGAAGGTCGGGGCTGGCCGGTGGCCGGCATCACCTCCGACACCGCGCTGGCCGCCTACCTGGTCCGGCCCGGTCAGCGCAGTTTCACCCTCGACGACCTGTCCCTGCGCTACCTGAAGCGGGAGCTGCGTGCGGACAACCCTGAGCAACAACAGCTTTCGCTGCTCGACGACTCCGACGGCGTGGACGACCAGGCCGTGCAGACGCTGCTGCTGCGTGCCAGCGCGGTGATGGACCTCGCCGACGCGCTCGACGAGGAGCTCGCCCGTATCGACTCCTCGGCGCTGCTGGGCAGCATGGAGCTGCCCGTCCAGCGGGTGCTGGCCGACCTCGAGACCGCCGGCATCGCCGTCGACCTGGACACCCTCACCGAACTGCAGGGCGAGTTCGCCGGTCAGATCCGCGACG
Source organism: Mycolicibacterium chlorophenolicum (assembly GCF_001044235.1). GTDB lineage: Bacteria > Actinomycetota > Actinomycetes > Mycobacteriales > Mycobacteriaceae > Mycobacterium > Mycobacterium chlorophenolicum. The sequence continues at coordinate 41,015 of NZ_JYNL01000067.1, forward strand.
CCGCCGAGGCCGCGTACGCGGTGATCGGCAAGCAGATCAATCTCGGCTCACCGAAGCAGCTGCAGGTGGTGCTCTTCGACGAGCTCGAGATGCCGAAGACCAAACGCACCAAGACCGGCTACACCACGGATGCCGACGCCGTGCAGAGCCTCTTCGAGAAGACCGGCCACCCGTTCCTGCAGCATCTGCTCGCCCATCGGGACGCCACCCGGCTGAAGGTCACCGTCGACGGGCTGCTCAACTCGATCGCCTCCGACGGCCGGATCCATACCACGTTCAACCAGACGATCGCCGCCACCGGGCGGCTGTCCTCGACGGAACCGAACCTGCAGAACATCCCGATCCGCACCGAAGCCGGACGACGGATCCGGGACGCATTCGTCGTCGGCGCCGGCTACGCGGAGCTGATGACCGCCGACTACAGCCAGATCGAGATGCGCATCATGGCGCACCTCTCGCAGGACGCAGGCCTGATCGAGGCGTTCAACACCGGCGAGGATCTGCACTCCTTCGTCGCGTCCCGGGCGTTCGACGTCCCGATCGACGAGGTGACGCCGGATCTGCGACGGCGGGTGAAGGCCATGTCCTACGGGCTGGCCTACGGGCTGAGTGCCTACGGGCTCGCGGCGCAGTTGAAGATCTCCACCGAAGAGGCCAAGGTCCAGATGGACCAGTACTTCGCGCGTTTCGGCGGGATCCGCGACTACCTGCGCGACGTCGTCGACCAGGCTCGCAAGGACGGCTACACCTCGACGGTGTTCGGACGCAGGCGCTACCTCCCCGAACTCGACAGCAGCAATCGCAACGTGCGCGAGGCTGCCGAGCGGGCCGCGCTGAACGCACCGATCCAGGGCAGCGCGGCCGACCTCATCAAGGTCGCGATGATCAATGTCGACGCCGCGATCAAAGAGGCGGGGTTGTCGTCGCGCATGTTGTTGCAGGTGCACGACGAACTCCTCTTCGAGGTCGTCGACGGCGAACGGGACGCCCTGGAGGTGCTGGTGCGTGAGCACATGGGCAACGCCTACCCGCTGAACGTGCCGCTCGAGGTGTCGGTGGGCTACGGCCGCAGCTGGGATGCGGCGGCGCACTGATGACGGGTCACTCCTTCGACGATGCGGTCGCGCTGCAGCACACCGCGCCCGGCCGGATGCGCGCCAAGACCAGCACCGACTGGGCGAACATGGTGGGGCCGTTCGGCGGCCTGACCGCGGCGCTCATGCTGCGCGCGGTGGAGGAGCAACCGGACCGGATCGGTGAGCCTCTGTCGTTGACCGTGAACTTCGCCGCGCCGATCACCGACGGCGACCTCGACATCACCGCGACCGCCGTGCGGACCAACCGCACCAACCAGCACTGGCTGGTCGAGCTGTCCCAGGACGGCGTCGTGACGACCACGGCGACAACGGTTTTCGGCATCCGCAGGGACACGTGGTCGGAGACCGAGGCCTCGCCGTGGCAGGTGCCCGCGCCCGAGGGGATCGCTCCGACGGGTCTGCACCCGACGATCGCGTGGGCGCGCAACTTCGAGATGCGCTTCGTCGAGGGTGCGGTCCCCGGCGCCGATGCTGAACCGTCGCCGTCGTCGGTGTCCACGCTGTGGGTGCGCGACGTGCACGGACGTGGTCTCGACTTCGCCTCGCTCACCGCGGTCAGCGACGTCTTCTACCCGCGGGTGTACCTGCGCCGCGGCGCGGTGTCCCCGGCGGGAACGATCTCGCTGACCACGTACTTCCACGCCGACAGCGGCGACCTCGCCGCGATCGGCGGGGACTTCGTGCTCGCCCGCGCGCACGCGAGTCGCTTCTCGCGCGGCTACTTCGATCAGTCCGCGCAGCTGTGGAGCCGGGCCGGCGAACTGCTGGTGTCCACCCATCAGATGGTCTATTTCAAGACCTAGGGGCCGGGGTGGGGCGGGTGCGCGCGCATGATCAGTTCGCGGGGCCCCGTCGGCAGTCGCCAGTGGAATGTGATCGCCGCGAGCCGCAGCAGCGTCGCGACCAGCGATCCGACCGCCACCCCGACCCACTGCGGGCCGTAATAGTCGATGACGACGTAGATGACCGACCCGAGCATGGCGGGCACGGCATACATGTCGTCGGGTCCCATCACCACGGGCACGTCGCGGGCCACGACGTCGCGGATGATCGTGCCGGCCAGCGCCGAGACCATGCCCAGCAGCGCGGCGGCGAACCAGCCGGCGCCGTGGTCGACGGCCAGCGCGGCGCCCGACGTGGCGAAGAAACCCATCCCGACGGCGTCGAGCATCGTCACCGGCTGGTGCAGTCGGATGACCGTCCGGGCGAACAGCGTCGCCAGGGCGGCGGCGGCCAGGCACACCGTGATGTCCTGCCAACGCTGCAGCGATTGCGGGGGATCGATGGCGAGCAGGACGTCGCGCAGGACGCCGCCGCCCACCCCTGTGACCACCGCCATCGCCGCGATGCCGAACAGGTCGAACCCCTTGCGGACACCGAGCACCGCCCCGGAGGCCGCGGCGGCGCCGATCCCGAGGTAGTTGAGGATGTGCTGGATCACGAGCCGAGTATGGCGGTCAGGATGTCCGGAAACCGGCCAGCTGGTACAGCGCGGGGGACGACGCTCGGCTGGCATACAGCGCGTAGGTCTCCTCGTGCAGCAGCGCAAGGACCCGCGGGTCACCGAAGCCGCGGTCGATCCGGTCGCGCACGAAGGCCAACTCGACCACCTGGTGCGAGAAGCGCTTCACCGCGGCGCCGGCGGGCTTGCCGCCGAACCGCGTCGCCTCGGCGATCGCGAGCTTTCGGGTCCGGATCGAGCCGAGCCAGGTCGCCTCGTTGGGGCTGACGACGCCGGCGGCCACCATGCCGGGCAGCGTCGCCGCGACGACGCGCTGCTCCCGACGGCGGCTCCGCACCGCGAGAGTGATCGCCAGCGCGAACACCGGCACCATCCAGAACGCGTACACCGCGAAGTACGCCCCGGCCCCGAACAGGGACGAGCCGTTCCACATGGCGTGCAGGAGGACCGCCCCGGCGTAGCCGAGCACGATCGCGCCCGCCTTGCCGGCGGCCGACCGCCGCTGCAGCGCGTACCAGACGCCGATCGCGGTCATCGTGGTGAACAGCGAGTGGGCGAACGGGGACATGATGAGCCGCAGGGCCGCGGTGAACAGCGAGTCGGCCACCGAATCCGCGTTGGCGATGTAGAGGATGTCCTCCAACCAGGCGAAACCGGCTCCGACCAGGCCGGCGTAGACCAGGCAGTCGGTCAGCGAGTTGAGCTCGTTGCGGCGCACTCCGGTCATCATCAGCAGCAGGAACGCGCCCTTGGCCGCCTCCTCGGTCAGCGGCGCTCCGACGACCAGGGTGAACGGGCTGATATCGCCGGAGCCGCCGGGGTTCACCCAGGCCTCGAGCACGATCTGCAGGATCGAGGAGATGACGACGGCGGCCGACGTCCCCCAGATGAACGCGAAGATCAGCAGGCGGGGCGGCTCGGGCTCCCACCGATCCAGCCACAGGTAACACAGCACGACGACGGTCATCGCGATGCTCGACAGCACGAACCCGATCGACGTGCCGACGGGGTTCACCGCCGTCAGTACGATGACGATGAGCCCGGCGAGCGTGCCCAACGCGATGAGCACGCCCAGAGGAGCGCCGACCCGGCGAACGCGTATCACGTCCAGCAGGGTAGCCGCTCGACGGGGCGGGTTTGTCCTGCGTGGACCCTGTCGAGTAGCCTTGTCAGGTACCTGTGTGCGCACCCGTGGGTGCTCACGATCGCAGGCACATCAAGAACACCAGATCTGTCCTTTTCTGTCCCTACGATTGAACCTGTCCGGAGCAACCCACCACATGCCAAGTCCCTCCGTCACGTCTCCGCAAGTAGCCCTCAACGACATCGGCTCCGCGGAGGATTTCCTCGCCGCCATCGACAAGACCATCAAGTACTTCAACGATGGCGACATCGTCGAAGGGACGATCGTCAAGGTCGACCGCGACGAAGTTCTGCTCGACATCGGTTACAAGACCGAAGGTGTCATTCCTTCCCGTGAGCTCTCCATCAAGCACGACGTCGACCCCAATGAGGTTGTGTCCGTCGGCGACGAGGTCGAAGCTCTGGTCCTCACCAAGGAGGACAAGGAAGGCCGTCTGATCCTGTCCAAGAAGCGCGCTCAGTACGAGCGTGCCTGGGGCACCATCGAGGAACTCAAAGAGAAGGACGAGGCCGTCAAGGGCACCGTCATCGAGGTCGTCAAGGGCGGCCTGATCCTCGACATCGGGCTGCGCGGCTTCCTGCCCGCGTCGCTGGTGGAGATGCGTCGTGTCCGCGATCTGCAGCCGTACATCGGCAAGGAGATCGAGGCCAAGATCATCGAGCTCGACAAGAACCGCAACAACGTGGTGCTTTCGCGCCGCGCGTGGCTGGAGCAGACCCAGTCCGAGGTGCGCAGCGAGTTCCTCAACCAGCTCACCAAGGGCGCGATCCGCAAGGGTGTCGTCTCCTCGATCGTCAACTTCGGCGCGTTCGTCGATCTCGGCGGCGTCGACGGTCTGGTGCACGTCTCCGAGCTGTCCTGGAAGCACATCGATCATCCGTCCGAGGTCGTTCAGGTCGGCGACGAGGTCACCGTCGAGGTGCTCGACGTCGACATGGACCGCGAGCGGGTCTCGCTGTCGCTCAAGGCGACTCAGGAAGATCCGTGGCGTCACTTCGCCCGCACCCACGCCATCGGCCAGATCGTGCCCGGCAAGGTCACCAAGCTGGTGCCGTTCGGTGCGTTCGTCCGCGTCGAGGAGGGCATCGAGGGCCTGGTGCACATCTCCGAGCTCTCCGAGCGCCACGTCGAGGTTCCCGACCAGGTGGTCCAGGTCGGCGACGACGCGATGGTCAAGGTCATCGACATCGACCTGGAGCGCCGCCGCATCTCGCTGAGCCTCAAGCAGGCCAACGAGGACTACAACAGCGAAGAGTTCGAGGCCTGGAAGTACGGCATGGCCGACAGCTACGACGACCAGGGCAACTACATCTTCCCCGAGGGCTTCGACGCCGAGACCAACGAGTGGCTCGAAGGCTTCGAGAAGCAGCGGGACGAGTGGGAAGCCCGGTACGCCGAGGCGGAGCGTCGCTACAAGATGCACACCGCGCAGATGGAGAAGTTCGCCGCTGCCGAGGCCGAAGAGGCCGCGCGTCCGGCGACGTCGAACGGTTCCTCGCGGTCCGAGGAATCGGCCGGCGGCTCGCTCGCCAGCGACGCGCAGCTCGCCGCGCTGCGCGAGAAGTTGGCAGGCAACGCCTAGTCAGTTCGTCACGATCGAAGGCCCCGACTCACCGAGTCGGGGCCTTCGTCGTTCCGGTCACCCTCCGCACTCGTCGATGCGGCGCTGCAGGAACCGACGGGCGGGTTCGGATCCGTTGCGTCCCAGTGCCTCTCGATACCACTGCACCGCCTCGGCGGGCCGGCCCGCCCGGCGCAGCAGATCCGCGCGGATGGTGGCGGGCAGGGCGGAGTGGACCAACCGCGCGTGGTCGGCCACCTGGTCGAGGGCGGCCAGTCCGGCGTCCGGTCCGTCCCGGAATCCGACGGCGAGCGCGCGGTTGACCCGCACCACCGGTGACTCGGTGATGGCCAGCAGACGATCGTAGGCGGCGCAGATCGTCGTCCAGTCGGTCTGCTCCCAGGACGGCGCGGTCGCGTGGACCGCGGCGATCACGGCCTGCGGCAGGTACGGGCCCGTCGAGCCGCCGGCGCGGCGGGCGTAGTCCAGCCCGCGGGCGATCTTGTGACGATCCCAGCGCCGCCGGTCCTGTTCCTCGAGCGGGATCAGCGCGCCCTGCGCATCGACGCGGGTGGCTCGGCGCGAATCGTGCAGCAGGACAAGCGCTGTCAACGCGGCGGCCTCGGTGTCCCCGGGCAGCAGCCCGCTCAGCTCACGGGCGAGGCGAACCCCTTCGTCGCAGAGTTCGTCCCGCACGGCCGAGGGCCCGGCAGTCGACCAGTACCCCTCGGTGAACACCGAGTAGACGCAGGCCAGGACATGCGGCGTCCGTGCGGGCAACATGTCCGCCGGTGGCACGCGCAGCGGGATGTTCGCATGGCGGATCTTGGCCTTCGCGCGGGTGATCCGGGCACCGACGGCGGAGTCGCTCTGCAGCAGCGCCCGCGCGATCTCCGGGACCGTCAGACCCGAGACGAGCCGCAGGGTCAGCGCGAACTGAGAAGGCCGATCCAGGGCCGGATGCGCGCAGGTGAACATCATCCGTAGTTCATCGTCGCGGATGCGGTGCGGTGCCTCGGACCGATCGGTACGGGCAATGATGTCGTCGACCACCGCGGCCAATTCCTTTCCCGGACGGATCGATTCGCGCCGCAGACGGTCGCGGGCCCGATTCCGTGCCGTGGTGATGAGCCAGGCTCCGGGCGCGTCGGGCATCCCGTCCCGGGGCCACGCGCGCAGGGCGTCGGCGCAGGCTTCCTGGACGGCGTCCTCGGCGACGGTCAGGTCGCCGCACCACCGCGCGACCGCGGCCACCGCGCCGCCCCATTCGCGCCGGAAGACGCCGTCCAGGGGCTGCATCGTGGCTAGAGCCCGGACACACCCGCGAGGCGGCGCACCTGCACCGCGGCCGCCGGGATCATCCCGGCGATCTTCGCTGCTTCCTCCCGGTCGCCGGCCCGCAGCAGGTAGAAGCCGCTCGCCACTTCGGCGCCCTCGGCGAACGGTCCGTCGGTCAGCAGCACCTCGGATCCGCGCACCCGCACCGTCGTCGCGGTCGCCGGGAGGTGCAGAGGCGCTCCGCCCAGCACGTGCTCACCCGCCGCGGCGTAGAAGTCGACGTGACGGCGCGCGCCGTCCTCCCACTCCGGGGTGCCCGGCTCGGCCAGCTGGTCGGCGGGATGCAGCAGCAGCGCGAGCCAGTCGTTGCCGGTGGTCGGCTGGTCCGGGGCGCTCCAATGCACCATCGGCCACACCTCCACGGCGCCGTAGGAGGCTGCGGGGATCTGCCGAGCGAGCTCCAGCGCCTCGTCGAGGTTCTCGGCCTCGAACACGTAGAAGCCGCCGGCCACCTCGGCGCCCTCGGCGAAGGGACCGTCGGTGATCACCGGGCGGTCCGGGCCGCCGTCGATGCGCACCGCCTCGGCCACCGGCGCCAACGCGTCACCGGCCCGGATGGCCTCGGCGGCCCGCGCATGGAAGTCGGTGTAGGCCTGCATCTCCGCCTGGAGATCCGCCTGGTTGAGTTCGCGCTCCGGTGTCTGCAGCACTGCGAAGTAATACATCGTGATGTCCTCCGGGTCGGGAGTGGAACCCTGTTGTCCACTCTCTACCTGACCGACGAACGGCGCCGACCGAATCCGACAGCCCACGCGCAGAGTCTTCGAAAAAAACTGTCCGGTACGCCGCGGTGTCGGCTCTTAACGGTGACGACGACCAACCTGGTCGCCACAGCTGAAGGAGTACGAGATGAAGACCACGAGACGCATCCTGACCGCATCGGTGTTGGTGCTGGCTCTGCCGTGGATCACGATCGCCGCCGCGGAGGCGAGACCGACGGTCGACCTGACCCAGTTCGAAAGGTGCATGAGCGCACCGAGCATCAAAGATTCCGACGGTGTGCGTGAGTCGTCGTATGCGAAGCGACAACGATGCTGCGCGTCAGCCGGCGGGATCCTCGTGATCAGCACGCAGGGGCCGCCCAACTGCGTGCAGCCCGGCGCGGAGGGGCCGAGAGCGGTCATCGACATACCGTCGGTCGGCGTGCTGACGCCGGCGTGAGGGAACCAGGCATGGCCGGTGGTCGGCGAAGCTAGGATGACGGGGTCAACGGGGGCAGTTCATGACCTTCCCACCAGATGCCGATCCCACCGACGCCGAGCTCGCCCTGGCGGCTGCGGCAGGAGACCCCCACGCGCTGGCGGCGATCTACGACCGCTACGCCGATCGGCTCCACGACTTCTGCATCGGGATGCTCAGGGACCGAGACGCGGCGGCCGACTGTGTCCAGGACACGTTCTGCACGGCGGCAGCGCGCCTGGCGCAGTTGCGCGAACCCGACAAACTCCGCAGCTGGCTCTACGCCGTCGCACGCAACGAGGCGTTGCGCCGGATCCGCGCGCGTCGCCGGGAACGATCCGTCGATGCGGTGCCTGAGGTGGCTTCCAGCGAGGCAGGACCCGAGGTCCTGGCTGCCCGCTCCGCGTTGGCCGATCTGGTCACCGAGGCTGCCGGCGGGTTGTCCGACCGCGACCGCGTTGTCCTGGAGTTGAGCTACTACCACGGCCTGGACGGTCCCGAACTGGCCGAGGCCCTGGAGGCCAGCCCGGCCGCGGCCACGAAAATGGTGCAGCGGCTGCGCGACACCGTCGAACGGTCACTCGGCGCCCTGCTCGTGGCAGGGAATGCCGGTCGTGGGCCGAACGCGTGTGCCGGCCTGGCGGCAGTGCTCGACGGGTGGGACGGGCGTTTCACCGTCCTGATGCGCAAGCGCGTCGCCCGGCATATCGAGGCATGCGGGCAGTGCGACGACGAACGCCGTCGTCGAGTCAGTCCCCAGGCTCTCCTCGGCGCCACCCCGGTGTTTGTCCCCGCGCCGCCTGAGTTGCGGGAGCGCACTTTGAGTGCTATTCAATTGACCTCTGCTGCAACAGAACTCACTCATTCACGATCGAACACCGCTCGGCTGCTGGCCGTGGTGGGTGCGGCGATGCTGGCTTTGAGTGTGATCGTCTTCGTCGCTGTCGGCCGCGCACCGCAGACGACGCCGGTGAGTCCGGTCGACATGGAGGCGACCACGACGAAGGCGGGCCGCCCGCCCGCCGGCTTTGTGCCGCCGCCGGCCACCACCGGCCCGGCCGTCGCACCCCGGATCGCCGAGCCGGTCACCTCGGTGCCGACGATGACCGCGCCCGCCAGTCCCGAGCGCCCCGCCGGCACGGATCCGGCCACCGCGACAGTGCGCCAACCGCGCCCGACGGACGATCCCGACCCGACCTCGCCGGTGACCACAGCAGCGCAGGACTCCGCGGTGCCGACGACGCCCCGGACGACGGCGCCGAAGACGACACAGCCTAGGGAGACAGCACCCGAAACCACGGCGGCGGACACCACGCCGATGACGACGCCCCCGCGAACCGCGCCGGCGCGGACCGTGCCGCCGGGACCGCTCCAGACCTTCACCCCTGACGAGCCTGTCGTCACCACGGTGCCGCCCATCGGCTGACCACCGGCGCCGACAAAAGTGTCCGGATTTCTGCCGCTCGTGCTCCTACCCATGACGGCGGCCCGCCGGGCCGCCGACGAGACGACAGGAGTACGACATGTCCCACTTCATCGAGCGCGCAACGACATCGGCGCTGATCGCGGTCGCCGCCGGAACGGCGGCTCTGGGAATCGCCCTCGGGTCCGCGACCGTCGCCGACGCGAAGCCCTTCACGCAGGACCCCGACAGCCTCAAGATGATGTGCGACCGCTACGGCGGCAGCTACATCGGGAAGACGAAAGGCTCGGGGGCGTGGTGCGCCTGGAAGGACGGCTCCGTCACGGTTTGCGACAAGAACGACTCCTGCACCATCGTCGAACCCGCCAAGGCGGTGCGGCAGGACCCAGGGTGGACGGTGCAGCAGCCCGGCGGGGTGCTGGTGCCGGTCGGCTGAACCCGCGGCACGTGCTGACAGACTGTGGGCGTGCTGCGAATCGGATTGACCGGAGGAATCGGGGCGGGCAAGTCCACGGTGTCGGCCACGTTCAGCGAGCTCGGCGGCGTCGTCGTCGACGGTGATGTCATCGCCCGCGAGGTCGTGGAACCGGGCACCCCGGGGCTGAAGAGTCTGGTGGAGGCGTTCGGGGAAGAGATCCTGCAGCCCGACGGGGCCTTGAACCGGCCCGCGCTGGCGGCGATCGCGTTCAGCGACGACGAGAAGCGCGCCACCTTGAACGGCATCGTGCATCCGCTTGTGGCGCAACGCCGTTCGGAGTTGATCGCGGCCGCGGCCGAGGACGCCGTCATCGTCGAGGACATCCCGCTGCTGGTGGAGTCACAGATGGCGCCGATGTTCCCGCTCGTCATCGTGGTGCACGCCGACGCCGACCTGCGGGTCAAGCGGTTGATCGAGTACCGGGGGTTCAGCGAGGAGGACGCCCGCGCGCGCATCGCGGCCCAGGCCACCGAGGAGCAGCGCCGCGCGGTCGCCGACGTGTGGCTCGACAACGCCGGGAGTGCCGAGGAACTCGTCGCGGCCGCCCGAGCGCTCTGGCACGACCGCATCGAGCCGTTCGCGGCCAACATCGCGGCGCGCCGCCCCGCGCAGGCCCCGCCGCAACTGGTGCCGCCCGACCCGCAGTGGCCGGCCCAAGCCCAGCGGATCGTGGCCCGGCTGCGAACCGCGTGCGGACACCGAGCGGTCCGCGTCGATCACATCGGGTCGACCGCTGTCGCGGGCATGGCCGCCAAGGACGTCATCAACGTGCAGGTCACCGTCGACGCTCTCGGCACGGCCGAGGAGATCGCCGAGGCGATGCTCGGAGCCGGCTACGTCGCGACACCGATCACCGAAGACGCCGCCAAACCCGATGCGCGCAGCACCGTGGCCGATTTCGACCACGTCGACGATCCCGCGCTGTGGCGCAAGCGGCTCTACCGTTCCGCCGACCCCGGGCGCCCCACCAACGTCCACGTGCGGGTGCAGGGCTGGCCCGGGCAGCAGTTCGCGCTGCTGTTCGTCGACTGGCTCCGGGCCGACCCCGGTGAGCAGGCCGCCTACCTGGATCTCAAGCACCGCGTCGCCGCGCGGGGGCACGCCACCATGGGCGACTACGCCGAGGACAAGGAGCCGTGGTTCTCCGACGCCTACCGGAGGGCGTGGCAATGGGCCGACGCCACCGGCTGGCGACCCGGAGACTGAGTCACTGACCCGCCCGGTCGGCGTTCGCGTGGATCGCGTCGCGGCAGTAGGCCGCGAGACCGGGAAGCCCAAATGACTCGTCGTATGTCTCCACATATCTGGGGTCGCTCACGTACATGTCGCCCAGATTGCGGTGGAAGGCCGGCGGGCAGTCGTAGAACCAGCGATTCACGTGGAGCCGGTGCTGCTCTGCAGCGTTCATCGCCTCGTCGGAGTCGGCGGGGAGGCCCGCGCGGAACGCGTCGGACAGGGCTTTCTCAACGGCTTCTCCCTCGGCCTTGATCTGAACCCACTCGTCCTTTCCGTAGGACTTCGTCCGGCGCTGCGATTCCTTCCACTCCGCGGTCTCGCCCCACTTCTGCTCGGCCTCCGCTTGGTAGTCGTCGAAGCCGTCACCGAAGAGTTCGCGCATGTCGTCGTCGGTCATGGGCGTGTTCGTCATTGCTTTCTCCAATGCCTGATCGATTGCCTCGACGAGGTCCTTCATCTCGTCGAGCCGGGACATGACGCGTTCGCGCTGTCGAACCAGGTGGCTGATCTCGTTGCCCTCGTCCAAGAGGCTTGCGATCTCGTCGAGAGGCAACTCGAGCCGGCGGTACACGATGATATGGGACAACCGCGTCAGATCGGCCGACGTGTACACCCGGTAGCCCGAGGCGCTACGCCTACTCGGAATCAACAACCCGATGTCGTCGTAGTGGTGAAGCGTCCGGACCGTGATGCCGAATCGCTCCGCGACTTCACCGACGGTGAGTTCGCCCACCTGCATCTCCCGCGTCACGTCGATCAGGTTGGTACCTCACGCCGCGTGAGGGTCAAGCTCAGGTCGCGGGAGCCTCGGCCTGCACGGCTTCCGCGGTGGGCGCCGAGCCGTCCGTCCCGGGTACCGGGATGTCGAGCGGGGCGCCGCACTGCAGGGTGCCGTACAGCGGATCGTCCTTGACGCGGAAGAACCTGGGCGCGATGAACTGATCGGCCTGCGCCACGATCTGGTCGTCGACCAGGATCTCGCAGTGCAGGTTGGACCCGTACGGCCACTGGATCGAGATCTGCATGCCGGCCAGCTTGGGGTCGGTCAGCACGGTGTTCACCTCGAACGTCTGACCCGGCAGCATCGTCGGCTGGGCGCTGTTGACGTTCTGGTCGTCCTGTTTGTACGCGACCACCGCACCGCGGGAGGTGCCGTCGGCGCGGGCGCGGTACAGGACGTTGTGCTGGACGGGCGGGGCCGGGGTCTCGACCACCGGAGGCGGCTCCGGATCCGCGGCCGCGGTGGTCATCGGCGACACGGATCCACTGGCCAGCATGACCGCGGCGGCGCCGACCGCCCACACACCTCGCGTCCGTCTGCTCGAACTCACACCGCGGAGTCTATGCTGCGCGCCACGTCAGGGTGATCCCGATGGTGTTCAGCCAGCTGTCGAGGTGGTAGCCGTGGCGGGCCAGCGCCTCGACGGTCGTCACCGCGGTCCGGATGGCGCGGTCGGCGTCGTCGGGGCTGAGCAGGCCGTCGCGGACGGCCAGCACGAGCTCGTCGACGTCGGCCACCGTCACCTGACGGCCGGTGCGCAGCACCAGATCGAGGTAGTGATCCTCGCTGTGCCAGACGCGCGGCCCGGCGGTGTAGACGCCCACGTCGAGGTAGAAGTCCTGGTCGCGCTCGTAGCCGGGGTTGAAGTGGAAGACCGTCACCCGCAGGTTCAGCGCGGGCAGCAACCACGATTCGAGGTAGTGGAACTGCGCCCGGCCCGGAGCCGGCCGGGCCAGGTAGAGGCCCCACGGCTCGACGGTGTAGACGTCGACGTCCCGCACGACACCCTTCGGGTCGGTGTTGGTGCGGGTCGCCAGATCGAAGGTCTCGCGCTTGGGAGGGTGGATGCCGACCAGGATAAACACCGTCGGGTGCCCGCGGAACAGAAGATGTCGGTGCCGGGTTCTACCCTGGTGAACATGGCTTTCGCGACTGAACATCCCGTACTCGCGCATTCCGAGTACCGCCCCGTGGATCAGGTCGTGCGCGCCGGTGCCCGCTTCGAGGTCGTCAGCGAGTATCAGCCGGCCGGCGATCAGCCTGCCGCCATCGAGGAGCTGGAGCGCCGGATCCGGGCAGGGGAGCGCGATGTGGTGCTGCTCGGCGCCACCGGTACCGGTAAATCGGCGACCACGGCGTGGCTGATCGAGCGGCTGCAGCGGCCCACGCTGGTGATGGCGCCGAACAAGACGCTCGCTGCGCAGCTGGCCAACGAGCTGCGAGAGATGTTGCCGCACAACTCGGTTGAGTACTTCGTCTCGTACTACGACTACTACCAGCCCGAGGCGTACATCGCCCAGACCGACACCTACATCGAGAAGGACAGCTCGATCAACGACGACGTCGAGCGGCTGCGGCACTCCGCGACGTCCAGCCTGCTGTCCCGCCGCGACGTCGTGGTGGTGGCCTCGGTGTCCTGCATCTACGGCCTGGGCACCCCGCAGTCCTACATGGACCGCTCCGTCGAGCTGAAGGTCGGCGACGAGGTGCCGCGGGACGCGCTGCTCCGGCTGCTGGTCGACGTGCAGTACACCCGCAACGACATGTCGTTCACCCGCGGCACGTTCCGGGTGCGCGGCGACACCGTCGAGATCATCCCGTCCTACGAAGAGCTGGCGGTCCGCATCGAGTTCTTCGGCGACGAGGTCGAGGCGCTGTACTACATGCACCCCCTGACGGGCGACGTCATCCGCCAGGTCGACTCGCTGCGGGTTTTTCCCGCGACGCACTACGTGGCTGGACCGGAACGGATGGCGCACGCGATCTCCACCATCGAGGCCGAACTCGAAGACCGCCTCAAGGAGCTGGAAGGGCAGGGCAAGCTGCTCGAGGCCCAGCGGCTGCGGATGCGCACCAACTACGACGTCGAGATGATGCGCCAGGTCGGGTTCTGCTCCGGCATCGAGAACTACTCGCGGCACATCGACGGCCGCCCCGCCGGGTCGGCGCCCGCCACGCTGCTGGACTACTTCCCGGAGGACTTCCTGCTCGTCATCGACGAGTCGCACGTGACGGTGCCGCAGATCGGCGGCATGTACGAGGGCGACATGTCGCGTAAGCGCAACCTCGTCGAGTTCGGGTTCCGGTTGCCGTCGGCCGTCGACAACCGGCCGCTGACGTGGGAGGAGTTCGCCGACCGGATCGGGCAGACGGTGTACCTGTCGGCGACGCCGGGCCCGTACGAGCTCAGCCAGACCGGCGGGGAGTTCGTCGAGCAGGTCATCCGGCCCACCGGTCTGGTCGATCCGCAGGTCATCGTCAAGCCGACCAAGGGGCAGATCGACGACCTGATCGGGGAGATCCGCAAGCGCACCGAGCGCGACGAGCGGGTGCTCGTCACCACGCTGACCAAGAAGATGGCCGAGGACCTCACGGACTATCTGCTCGAGATGGGCATCCGGGTGCGGTATCTGCACTCCGAGGTCGACACGCTGCGCCGTGTCGAACTGCTGCGGCAGCTGCGGCTGGGGGAGTACGACGTGCTCATCGGCATCAACCTGCTGCGGGAGGGCCTCGATCTGCCCGAGGTGTCGCTGGTCGCGATCCTGGACGCCGACAAGGAGGGCTTCCTGCGCTCGCCGCGGAGCCTGATCCAGACCATCGGTCGCGCGGCACGCAACGTCTCCGGCGAGGTCCACATGTACGCGGACACGATGACGGACTCGATGAAGCAGGCCATCGACGAGACCGAGCGACGCCGCGCCAAACAGATCGCCTACAACGAAGAGCACGGGATCGATCCGCAGCCGTTGCGCAAGAAGATCGCCGACATCCTCGATCAGGTGTACCGGGAAGCCGACGACACCGATGCCGCGGTCGAGGTGGGCGGTTCGGGCCGCAACGCGTCCCGGGGCCGACGCGCGCCCGGCGAACCGGGTCGGGCGGTCAGCGCCGGTGTGTTCGAGGGCCGCGACACCCGCAACATGCCGCGCGCGGAGCTGGCCGATCTGATCAAGGACATGACCGCGCAGATGATGGCCGCCGCACGGGATCTGCAGTTCGAGCTGGCCGCCCGGATCCGCGACGAGATCTCCGATTTGAAGAAGGAACTCCGTGGCATGGACGCGGCCGGCCTCAAATGAGTTGATCTCAACCGCCGTTGAGGTCCTACGGTCGACGGCGTGACTGATACCGAGGCGCCCGCCGGCCATCCCGCGGGATCGTGGCGTGACCTGCTGGGCCCGCGACATCTCGGCGCCTCCACGGTGCTCGCGGGCGGCGTCGCGCTGTACGCGACCAACGAGTTCCTGACCATCAGTCTGATGCCCAGCGCCGTCGCCGAGATCGGTGGGCAACGCTTCTACGCCTGGGTGACCACGGTGTACCTGGTCGGGTCGGTGATGGCGGCCACCACGGTGCACGCGGTGCTGATGCGGTGGGGGCCCCGGTGGTCCTACCTCCTCGGGCTGACGCTGTTCGGTGCGGGCAGCCTCGGCTGTGCGATGGCGCCGAGTATGGAGTTCCTGCTCGCCGGCCGGACGGTGCAGGGCGCGGCCGGCGGACTGCTGGCCGGGCTCGGGTACGCCGTCATCAACACCGCGCTGCCGAGCGCGCTGTGGACCAAGGCGTCGGCACTGGTGTCGGCGATGTGGGGCGTCGGGACGCTGGTGGGCCCGGCCGCCGGTGGGCTGTTCGCCCAATACGGTTCGTGGCGTTGGGCTTTCGGTGTGCTCGTGGTGATGACGGCCGCGATGTCGGTGCTGGTGCCGCTCGCGCTGCCTGGCACCCGCGACGCGACGGTGCCGCCGAGCCGCGTCCGCATCCCCGTGTGGTCGTTGCTCCTACTCGGCGCGGCCGCGCTGCTGGTCAGCGCGGCGGGCGTTCCGCACGACACGCGCGCCACCGCGGGACTGGTCGTCGCGGGCTTCGGTCTGGTCGCGGTGTTCCTGGTGGTCGACCGCCGCGCAGGCGCGTCGGTCCTGCCACCCAGCGCATTCCGCGCCGGCCCGCTGAAGTGGATCTATCTGACGTTGGGCGTGCTGATGGCCGCGACGATGGTCGACATGTACGTGCCGCTGTTCGCGCAGCGGCTCGCGCACCTCGCCCCGGTGGCCGCGGGCTTTCTCGGCGCGGGGCTGGCCGTCGGCTGGACTGTCGGCGAGATCAGCAGCGCCTCGCTGAGCCGGCAAGCGGTGATCGTGCGCACGGTGGCCGTGGCGCCACTGGTGATGGCTCTGGGGTTGACGATCGGTGCGCTGACCCAACGCCAGGACGCTTCCGAGTGGTTCGTCGCGGCGTGGGCTACGGGACTCGTCATCACCGGGTCCGGGGTCGGCATCGCGTGGCCGCATCTGTCGGCGTGGGCGATGAGCAAGGTGGACGACCCCGCGGAGGGGCCTGCGGCGGCCGCGGCCATCAACACCGTCCAGGTGATCTGCGGAGCGTTCGGCGCCGCCCTGGCCGGTGTCGTGGTCAACGTCTCCGATCGCGGCGATGCGACGGCGTCGCGGTGGCTGTTCGCCGTGTTCGCGGTGCTCGCCGCGTCGGCCGCGGTCGCGTCGATCCGAAGCGGCCGCCCCGCGCGGCGGATCGACACCGACTAACGCTCAGCAGGATTGCAACGGTGTTCTGCGGGCGAGGCTACTGGCACCGTGGACGTCAGTGCGGGTGTGGCTGAGTGGCTAGGCACCGGCCTGCAAAGCCGTTTACACGGGTTCGAATCCCGTCACTCGCTCGTTTGTGATGTTGCAAGACATCCGAATAGCTCTGAACCCTCGTTGGGGTTCAGGGCTTTTTTCGTGGGCGGCCGCAGGGGACGCCGCGGGGTTGGTAGTCC
>NZ_JYNL01000068.1 GCF_001044235.1 Mycolicibacterium chlorophenolicum
TTCTGGCTCGGCCCCACCCTGCTCGACCAGGTCACCCCCGACATGAGCGTCTACACCGACGAGATCTTCGGCCCCGTCCTGTCGGTCGTGCGGGTGGAAACCTACGACCAAGCCCTGGCACTGATCAACTCAAACCCCTACGGCAACGGCACCGCCATCTTCACCAACGACGGCGGCGCGGCCCGGCGCTTCCAGAACGAAGTCGAAGTCGGCATGGTCGGCATCAACGTCCCCATCCCCGTCCCGATGGCCTACTACAGCTTCGGCGGCTGGAAAGCCTCCCTCTTCGGCGACAGCCACGCCCACGGAATGGACGGCGTCAACTTCTTCACCCGCCAAAAAGCCATCACCGCCCGCTGGCTCGACCCCAGCCACGGCGGCATCAACCTCGGCTTCCCCACCAACTGAGCTCNGACGGCGTCAACTTCTTCACCCGCCAAAAAGCCATCACCGCCCGCTGGCTCGACCCCAGCCACGGCGGCATCAACCTCGGCTTCCCCACCAACTGAGCTCATCCCGCGAGCGTGCGTGTCTGCACAAGACACGCCGCTCGGGGGCGACAGTTCGCGCACGCTCGTCACGGAGGCCATGCGATGGCAGAACCCACACTCGTCGCCACGGCATGGACCAGCGCCGGCGACACCTCACCGATGCGGAGCCCGGCGACCAGCCCGGTGCCGATCTCTGACCGCATCGACGCCATCGCTGCGGCCGGCTACACCGGCATGGGCCTGATCGCCGATGACATTGCCGCCGTGCGTGATTCGATCGGCCTCGCGGCACTGCGCGACATGATCGCCGACGCGGGCCTGACCCACGTCGAGATCGAGCTGATCGAACGATGGTGGGTTCCGCGCGGCGACGCGGGCAACACCTACGCCGTCCGGGATCTGCTGCTCGACGCCGCCGAGGTGCTCCAGCCGACATTCATCAAGATCGGTTCGCGGACCGGTCCGGCGTTCACCGACCTGGACCACCTCGTCGCGCCGCTGCGCGAGCTGGCCGACCAGGCTCGGCAGCGGGGTACACGCCTGGCCATCGAGACGATGCCGTTCTCCGGCCTCGCCACCGTCCCGATGGGCGCCCAATTGGCGCACATGACAGGGCATTCCGGGGTCGGCCTGCTCGTCGATTCCTGGCACGTGTTCCGGGCAGGCACCCCGCTGACCGAGCTCGACGCCGCTCTGCCCGGGGAGATGGTCTTCGGCGTGGAACTCGACGACGCCGCAGCCGAGGTGGTCGGCACGCTGTTCGAGGACACCGTGAACCATCGAAAGCTCTGCGGCGAGGGCACGTTCGACCTTTCCGGACTCATCGACCTGCTGCGCGGTAAGGGCTTCGACGGACCGTGGGGCGTGGAGATCCTGTCCGAGTCGTTCCGTGTCCTGCCGGTACGCGAAGCCCTTACGTCGGCTGCCGAGACGGCGCTCGCTGTCCTCTGATGCTCGGCGTAGAGGTGCATGGGGCGCATTCCGATGGCGCTAGTGGATGAACACGGTGTCGACGAGCACGTAGGCCGCCACGGCGAAGACAAGGTAGGCGAACCACCGCTGGAGCCGCTGAGTGTCGAGCTTGGTGCCGTAGTGGCCCGCGACCAGCGACCCGATGATGGCGGTGCCGACGAATGCCCCGGTGATCGTCGAATCGATGCCGGCCGCACCCAGATGCGAGATCACTCCCGCGGCGGAGTTGACAACGATGACTAGCAACGAGGTGCCGATCGCGATCGGTATCTCCACGCCGAGCATCAGCACCAGTGCCGGAACGATCAGGAAACCGCCGCCGACGCCGAACAAGCCCGTCAGCAGGCCGACGAGGAATCCCGCGGGGATCGATCGCGGGGCGCAGCGACGCCAGTTGATCCCGGCGTCTTCCACCCTGCAGGCGGTTCCCGTGTCCCCCTTGGCCTGCAGCATCCGGATCCCCGCCACGACCATCACCAGCGCGAAGCCGGTCAGCAGAACCGGTTGCGGGAGATGCCTGCCGATGGCGGTGCCGAGGAAGGTCGCCGGGATGCCTGCCGCGGCGAAGATCGCGGCAAGCCGCCACTGTACCTGGTGTGCAAGCACTTTCGGGACGGCACCGACAGCGGAGGCGATACCGATCACAATGAGGGAGATCGGAATCGCCTGGCCGATATCGAGGCCCAGAACATAGACCAGTGCCGGCACGGCGAGAATGGATCCGCCACCGCCGAGCAGACCCAGCATCACGCCGATCACGGCACCCAGCGCGAGGGCGATCCCGATGGTCATCGCCGACCCTCTACGAGCACGTCCGGGGCCGTGATCACTCCTTCGGCGAAGACAAGGACAGTGCGTCGATGGCGGCGTGCAACCTGACCGCGGCGTCGTCGGCGACCTCACGCAGACCGGGTTGGTCGGCGACCTGGACCATGATCTGAGGGTCCATTGCGTCGACGATCACCACGCCGTCTCGCTTCGGGTCCGAGCGCACCACGACGTTGCAGGGCAACAACAGGCCGATCTGGCGGTCCACATCGACCGCCCGGTGGGCCAGCGCAGGATTGCACGCGCCGAGGATCAGGTAGTCCTCCATGTCCTCGTCGAGCTTCGCCTTCAGCGTGGCCTTGACGTCGATCTCGGTGAGCACTCCGAAACCCTGCTGGGCAAGCGCTTTCCGGGTCATTTCCACAGCCTCCTCGAAGGAGGCACGCAGTGTGGTGGATATCGCCAGTGTCATTGTCGAATTCCTTTCCAGGTTCTTGCGTCTGAGGTCAGCCTGCGCGTGTTCGCCAATCACGTGGCGCGAATGGCGAGCGCACCGGTTGTCATGTCTGTTTCCTTTCCTGTCGATCGTCGCCGGGAAAGCCCAGCTCGCACGTACATCTCTGGGCTGGGGGTATCGAGCGCATCACGTCATCGACGTGTTCACCGCAACCGGCCCAGCCGGTCATTCCACACCGGGGGCACTTCTGGGGGTAGCACACGGGATCTCCCTGTCAGCTCTCGGCGGCGATCTTCGCGTGCACGTCGGCCATGTCGAGCGCCTTGACCCTGGTGATCAGGTCCTCCAGCGCCGCCGCCGGCATCGCGCCCGGTTGGCGGTAGACAAGCACGCCGTCGCGGAAGGCCATGATCGTCGGGATCGCCTGAATCTGCAGCGCTCCGGCGATTTCCGGCTCCGCCTCGGTGTCGACCTTGGCGTGGATGACGTCGGGGTGTGACGTCGCCGAGCGGTCGAAGACCGGAGCGAAGGCGCGACACGGCCCACACCACGACGCCCAGAAGTCGACCACGACAACGGAGTTGTCGGCGATCGTGGATTCGAAGTTCGATGTTGACAGATTGACTGTTGACATTGCGGAGTCCTTTCTCTGTGCCGCAGTTGGCCTGTCAGGCAAGGCCCTTGAGCATCAGGTTCCAGTACATGAACGGGAGCCCGTACTTCTTGAGATACCAGTAGGCCCGGTGCGGCTTGGTCGGGTCGAGCACCGGGAACGAGGGCTCCAGGTTGAGGTCGTAGTCGAACTCCGCGAGCAGCATGGCGTGCGACGACGTGACGATCGGGCACGACGAGTACCCGTCGTACGACGCACGCAGCGGTTGGTTCGTCAGGACTGCGTCGATGTTGGCCACGACCACGGGAGCCTGCTTGCGGATCGCCGCCCCGGTCTTCGAGTTCGGCGACGAACCGGCGTCGCCGAGGCTGAAGACATTGGGGTAGCGCACATGCTGCATGGTGTGCTTGTCGATCTCCACGTAGCCGGCCGCATCGCCGGTCGACAACGGACTCGACTTGATCCAGTCCGGAGCCGACTGGCGTGGCACGGCATGCAGCACGTCGTACGGCAGCATCGTGTCGGTGCCACCGCCGCCGACGCTGGTGATGCCGACCTTGTGCGACGCCGCGTCGACGGAGGTCATCTCGGCCTCGGTGTGCAACGTGATGCCGTAGTCGGCGATGACCTTGTCGAGGCTGTCGGCGATGGCGGGAATTCCGAAGGGGCGTGCGCCCGGCATGACCAGGTGGACGTCGATATCCTTCAGTACGCCCTGCTTTCTCCAGTAGTCCGACGCCAGATACGCGATCTTCTGCGGAGCCCCGGCACATTTGATCGCCCCCGATGGCACCGTGAACACCGCGGTGCCGGACCGTAGGGTGCGGATGTAGTCCCAGGTGCGCGGCGCGAGATCGAACCGGTAGTTCGACGACACGCCGTCGCGACCCAGGGCGTCCTCTAGCCCCTCGGTGCTCTTCCAGTCGAGCTGGATGCCGGGGCACACGACCAGCACATCGTAGGCGTAGGTCGCCCCGTCGGTGCACGTGACCGTGTTGTTGTCGGGATCAAAGGCGCTGGCGCCATTCTTGATCCATGTCGCGCCTTTCGGCATCACCGAGGACTCGGGCCGCTCGGTCGACGAGGCCTTCGCCTGACCTCCGCCGACGAGCGTCCACAGCGGCTGGTAGTAGTGCGCACTCGACGGCTCGATGATCGCGACATCGGAGTAGCCCTTGCGAAGCAGCCGCGCCGCGACGGTGATGCCGGCGGTTCCACCGCCGACGATCAGGATCTGGTGTTTGGCCTTGGTGATCATCTACGTGTCTCCTGTAATCGAGTCAGGCGTTCTGGGTGGCTTCTGCCCAGGCGCCATAGCCGCCCAGGATGTCGCTGACATCGGTGAAGCCGTGTTGGCGCAGCAGGCTGGCCGCGACCGAGGACCGGTAGCCTCCGGCGCAGTACACGACGGTCGGCGTGGTGGGGTCGAGTTCACCCAGCCGGGCGGGCAACTGGCCCACCGGGATCGGGATCGCGTTCGGGATGGCGCCGGCCTCGACCTCGCCGGGATTGCGGACGTCGACGATCTGCAGTGCGGTGATCTGCGCCGCGCGTTCGTCAAAGGCCTTGGCCGTCAGTCGCGATGCCACCTGGACGTCATCGCGATTCTCGAACATCACCTCGAAGGGCTTGTCGAGGTAGCCGATGACCCGATCGAAGCCGATGCGGGCGAGCCGGTTCTTGCCTTCCAGCTCCTGACCGGGTTCGGTGAACAGCACGATGTCGACGTCGGAGGGCAGGACGGAGCCGGCGAACTCGGCGTAGCGGCCTTCCAGACCGATGTTGACAGCGCGGCGTAGGTGCCCCAGGGCGAACTCCTCGGGCGTACGGCCGTCGACCAGCACGGCGCCGCGGTCGATTGCCGCGAGCACCTCTGGATAGGTCATCGCGGGCGGCATCTTGGTCTCATCGAGCAGTTCGCGGTCCTTGCGGTTGAGGATCGCGTCGTAGACGAAGTAGCCCGGTGCCGGTGGCTGACCCTCGGTGACCAGATTCATGAACGTGGCCTTGTCCGGGGCGCGCAGCGCGTAATTGGTGGCCTTCTGGTCGCCCATCGTGGACCACAACTCGGTGGACAGGTTCTTGCCGCACGCCGAGCCCGCACCGTGCGCGGGGTACACCCGGGTCGCGTCGGGCAGGGTCATCAGCTTGTTGTGCAGTGAGTCATAGAGTTTGTCGGCCAGTTCCTCACGGGTGAACCCGATCGAGGCCAGCAGGTCGGGCCGGCCGACGTCGCCGATGAACAGCGCGTCGCCCGTCAGCACGCCGTAGGGCACCTTGTCGCGAGGGTGCTCGTAGACCACGATGCTCAGCGACTCCGGGGTGTGTCCGGGGGTATGGCGGAACTCCAGCGTGACCTCGCCCAGCGAGTAGATCTCGCCGTCCGCGACACCCATCGACTCGAATTCGGTCTCAGCGACGGAGGAGAAGACGATCTTCGCGCCCGTGGCCTTGGCCAACTCGAGGTGACCGGAGAGGAAGTCGGCGTGAAAGTGGGTCTCGATCACCAGCTCAATGGTCAGACCCAGCTCTCTGGCATCGGCCAGATACTCGGACACGTCGCGCTGCGGGTCGACAACGACTGCGCGCTTGGTGGTTTCGTCGGCGATCAGATACGACGCGTGCGACAGACAATCCAAGTAGTACTGGGTGAACTTCATGTCCTCAGTCCCTTCATTCGGTGCGGTAACGCCATCCTGGCATATACCCCTACGGGTATGTCAACTACCCCTGGGGGTATCTGATTCCTCGCTTGACAATACCCCACGGGGTATGCCTACCATCTCAATCGAATATACCCCCGGCGGTATCTAGGACCCTAGAGGCTTTCGTCACCGCCGGCCAGCTGGAAGGACCCTCATCGCCATGACGACCACCGCAACGATCGA
This sequence comes from Mycolicibacterium chlorophenolicum, assembly GCF_001044235.1. Lineage (GTDB taxonomy): Bacteria > Actinomycetota > Actinomycetes > Mycobacteriales > Mycobacteriaceae > Mycobacterium > Mycobacterium chlorophenolicum. The sequence continues at coordinate 6,190 of NZ_JYNL01000068.1, forward strand.
TTCGCAGAACCTCAGCGAGCGCCTGTGTTCAGCCGCGCCACCGCGGGTCTTGGACGTGCGGACACCCGGTGAGTTCGAGACCGCGCACATCGCGGGTGCCTACAACGTGCCGCTGGACTTGCTGCGCGAGCACCGCGACGAGATCATCAAGCATCTCGACGACGAGGTAGTGCTCGTGTGTCGCTCCGGGCAGCGCGCCGCGCAGGCCGAGGAGTCGCTGCGCAACGCCGGCCTGACCAACGTGCACATCCTCGACGGCGGGATCGTGGCGTGGGAGTCCGCCGGTTTCGCGGTCAATCGCGGCACTCCACGCTGGGATCTCGAGCGCCAGGTCCGCCTGGTCGCCGGCTCGATCGTGCTGACCAGCATCCTGGGCAGCGTTGCCGCGCCTAAGCTCAAGTGGCTCGCGGCCGGCGTCGGCGGCGGGCTCACCTTCGCCGCACTGTCCAACACCTGCGCGATGGGCATGCTGCTGGCGAAGCTGCCTTACAACCGCGGCGCCACCTGTGACGCTCCGACGGTTGTCGCCCAGCTCATCGGGTCGCCCGTCGCTCAGAAGGTCGGGTGACCGCCATGATCGCGTTGACCGTTGCCCTGGCCGTCTTCGTCGGCATTGCCTTGGGCCTCCTCGGCGGCGGCGGTTCGATCATGACCGTCCCGTTGCTCGCCTACGTCGCCGGCATGGACGCCAAACAGGCGATCGCCACCTCGCTGCTGGTGGTCGGCGTGACCAGCGCAGTCGGCGCCGTCTCACACGCCCGCGCCGGCCGGGTGCAATGGCGCACCGGCCTGATCTTCGGGGCGGCGGGCATGGCCGGCGCCTACGCCGGCGGTCTGCTGGCCCGCTTCATCCCGGGCACGGTGCTGCTCATCGGCTTCGCCGTCATGATGATCGCCACCGCCATCGCGATGCTCCGTGGCCGCAAGAATGTCCACGCCGCCGGTGGCGCACACCGGATGCCGATACCGAAGATCATCGCCGAGGGCCTCGTTGTCGGCCTGGTCACCGGCCTCGTGGGCGCCGGCGGCGGATTCCTGGTGGTGCCCGCACTGGCCCTGCTGGGCGGGCTGCCCATGCCGGTCGCGGTCGGCACCTCGCTGATCGTCATCGCGATGAAGTCGTTCGCCGGCCTGGCCGGCTACCTGTCCAGCGTGCACATCGACTGGGGTGTGGCCCTTGCCGTCACCGCCGCCGCCGTGGTCGGCGCTCTCATCGGCGCACGCCTGACCGCGATGGTCGACCCCGACGCGTTGCGGAAAGCCTTCGGATGGTTCGTCCTGGGAATGTCTTCGATCATCCTGGCGCAGGAAATCCACCTAGCCGTCGGTATGGCCGCTGCTGCGCTGACAGCCGTTGCCCTGGCGATGTACCTCGCCTGCAACCGAACTGGATTCTGTCCGCTACGCCACCTGGTGGCGAACCGCCCCGCCAGCGCGCCGGCATGAGCACCGGGGAATACCCCCGCGGGTACCATGGCTATAACGCGTGAAAGGAGAGACGCTCATGGTTGGTGACGAAGACAGCATCGGCGCAGTGCTCAACAGGCTGCGCAGGGCACAGGGACAACTCGCCGGCGTCATCTCGATGATCGAGCAGGGGCGGGACTGCAAGGACGTGGTCACTCAACTGGCCGCGGTGTCCAGGGCCCTCGACAAGGCTGGTTTCAAGATCGTGGCTACCGGCTTGCGGGAATGCATCACCGGTGAAGGCGCCGACGGCGCGAAGCCGATGACGGAGGTCGAGCTCGAGAAGCTGTTCCTCGCGCTGGCCTGACATCGACCCCGCAGAGTGTCACCACGCGGACCCCGCGAGCGGCCGTGCCCGGTTTCGGCTTTCTTACGACACCCTCTGCGGGGAGTCCGCGACCGCCTGATCGGGTAGACCCGACACCATGATGTATCGGCTGCTGCTCGCCCTGGTCCTTCTCGTCAGCGGGTGCAGCGGTCAGGACGTGGACCAGGCGACCCCGTCCACCACCCCGTCCGCGCCGGTCAGCACGCCGACCACGACAGGCCTCATCCCACCGGGCGCCCCGACCGAGGGCACCCGCCCGCCCACCGACAGCCTGCCGCCCGCCGCCGAACCCCGGTCGGCGCCCGCGCCGCAGCAACCGCCGCCGGGCCGGCTGGTTCCGGTCGGATCCGCACCCGAGGGTGTCGTCGTCGACGCCGTGAGCCGCACCGTGGCCGTCGCCACCCGCAAACCCGACCAGCTGGTGCTGATCAACGCCGACACCGGTGAGATCACCGGACGCACTCCCCTTCCGGGCGTGGCCCGGCACCTGCAGCTCGCCAAACCCGGCGGCCCCGTTCTGGTCCCGGTGGAGAGCGCGAACGCGCTGGTCCGCGTCGAGCTACCCGGCGGCCGCGCGGAGTCGCAGATCATCACCGGCACCGTGCCGCACGACGCGTCCGAGGCGCCGAACGGAACGGTGTTCGTCGCCAACGAGCTCGGTGGCACCGTCACCGTGCTGCGCGGCGACGACATCGTGAAGGTCTTCACCGACAGCGTCCAGCCCGCCGGCATGGCGCCGGTGGGTGACCGGATGGGCATGCTCGACGTGCGCAAGAACGACCTGACGGTGTACGACGCCGAGAACCTGACCATCGTCGGAGCCACGCCCGCCGGCGATGGACCGACCCATCTGGTGGCCGACAAGCACGGCCGCTACATCGCCGCGGATACGCGCGGCGACGCGGTCCGCGTATTCGACACGCAACCCCGCCAGATCGGCGAGATCGCCCAGCCCGGCGGTCCGTACGGCATCACCTACGACCCGACCCGCGACATCCTCTGGGTCGCGTCGTCGGGCACCAACGAGGTCATCGGCTACGACATGGCCGAGCCGACACCGCGCGAGGTGAAACGCATTGCCACGGTGCAGAATCCGTACACCGTCGGGGTCGATGCCAAGACCGGTCGGCTGTTCGTCGCCGGCGTGACCGCCGGCGTCGTGCAGATCATCGACCCCGGCTGAGCGACTCACAGGATGTAGAGCATCTCCTGGTACGTCGGCAGCGGCCACAGGTCGTCGGCCACCACGCCCTCGAGCGCGTCGGCGGCGGCACGCACCGCGTCCATCGCCGGCAACAGCACCTTCTGCGCATGCGTGGCCTCGTCGAGCGCGGACTCGGCGGAGTGGTCCGCAAGCCCCGCCTTCAGCGACCCCAGCGCGGCGGTCAACTCCGCGATCGGCGCTGAAACCGCCTCCAGGAGCGTGGTATCCGCGGCCACGCCGGCTGCTTTCAGCGTCGCCACGTTCTGCGCGAGCTCCGTCTGATACCGCACCGCGGCGGGCAGGATCACCGTGGTGCCCAGCTCGAGGGCCAGCTTCGCCTCGACGCCGATCGTCAGCGCGTACTGCTCGAGACGAACTTCGTAGCGGCTGTGCAGTTCCCGCTCGTTGAACACCCCGTACCGCTCGAACACCTCGACCGCCTCGGGCTTGATCAGCTCGGGAATCGCATCGAGGGTCGTCTTCAGGTTCGGCAGGCCCCGCTCGGCGGCCTCGATCTGCCAGTTCTCCGAGTAACCGTCGCCGTTGAACACCACCGCGCCGTGATCGGTGATGATCTCGGTCAGCAGCTTCTGCACGGCCTGGTCGAAGTCCTCGCCGTCGCCAACGGCCTTCTCCAGCGCCGTCGCCATGTAATCCAGCGAGTCGGCCATGATCGTATTGAGGATGATCATGGGCACGTTGATGGTCTGACCCGATCCGGGCGCGCGGAACTCGAACCTGTTGCCGGTGAACGCGAACGGGCTGGTGCGGTTCCGGTCGCCGGGATCGGTGGGCAGCTCGGGCAGCGTGTCGACGCCGATGATCATCGACCCCTTGCCCTTCGACGACGTCGCCGCCCCCTTGGCGATCTGCTCGAACACATCGGCCAGCTGCGCGCCCAGGAAGATCGAGATGATCGCCGGCGGAGCCTCGTTGGCGCCGAGCCGGTGGTCGTTGGTCGCCGAGGCCACCGACACCCGCAGCAGACCCGCGAACTTGTGCACGGCGCGGATCACCGCGGCGCAGAACACCAGGAACTGGGCGCTCTCGTGCGGGGTGTCGCCGGGCACCAGCAGGCTGCCGAACTGCGCGTTGCCCATCGAGAAGTTGACGTGCTTGCCCGAGCCGTTGACCCCGGCGAACGGCTTCTCGTGGAAGAGGCACTCCATGCCGTGCTTCTTGGCGACGTTGCGGAAGATCGTCATCAGCAGCTGTTGGTGGTCGGCGGCGATGTTGGCCCGCTCGAACATCGGCGCGATCTCGAACTGGCCGGGAGCGACCTCGTTGTGCCGGGTCTTGGCGGGGATGCCGAGCTTGAACAGCTCGCGCTCGGTGTCCATCATGAAGCCCAGCACCCGCTCGGGCACCGAGCCGAAGTAGTGGTCGTCGAACTCCTGGCCCTTCGGCGGCTTGGCTCCGAACAGGGTGCGGCCCGCGTTGATCAGGTCGGGCCGGGCGAGGAAGAAGTGCCGGTCGACCAGGAAGTACTCCTGTTCCGGACCGCAGAACGACACGATGTTGTCGAAGTCCTTGTGCCCGAACAGCTTCAGGATGCGCTCGGCTTGCGTGCCCATCGCCTGCTGGCTGCGCAGCAGCGGGGTCTTGTAGTCCAGGGCCTCCCCGGTCATCGACACGAACACCGTCGGGATGCACAGCGTGTTGCCGTTCGGGTTCTCCAGGATGTAGGCGGGACTGGTGACGTCCCATCCGGTGTAACCGCGCGCCTCGAAGGTGCTGCGCAGACCGCCGGACGGGAAGCTCGACGCGTCGGGCTCGCCCTGGATCAACGTCTTGCCCGCGAACTCGGCCAGCGTCTGCCCGTCGGAGACCGGCTCGAGGAAGCTGTCGTGCTTCTCGGCGGTCAGTCCGGTCATCGGGTAGAAGACGTGCGCGTAGTGCGTCGCACCCTTCGACAGTGCCCAGTCCTTCATCGCCGAGGCGACCGAGTCGGCGACCGCCGGGTCGAGCTTGGCGCCCTTCTCGATGGTGGCGACCACGGACTTGTACACCGACTTAGGGAGCCGCAGCTGCATCTCCGCCTTGGTGAACACGTTCGACCCGAACACCTCGCCGGGCGCCTCGGCCGGGTCGAAGCTGATCGCCGGCGGGACATACGCTTCGACATTGTTGATCGCCTGCAGGCGTACCGAGTTACCGCTCAATGGACTTCCTTATCCGCTGCGTCGTCCGCATCTGTTTCACGGACGATTGACCGGCCAACAGTAGGAACACTGAATGCCGATCCTGTTACGTGCGCGTCAACGCCAGAATGCGGAGATGACGGACGGGGCGTCGTGGCCGTCCCGCGGTGAACAGACCACAATGGGACAGATGTCCGAGCGAAAGCGATTTCCGTGGGCCGGGTGACGGCGCGCCGACGGGTGCACCACGTGACGGCCGACAGCACGGCCGCGCGCCCCGAGACCCTGGTCGTCGAGGAACCGCTCGAGATCCGCGTCGACGGCCGTGCGATCACGGTCACGATGCGCACCCCGGGGTCCGACGTCGAGCTGGCGCAGGGCTTCCTGCTCACCGAGGGCGTCGTGACGCGACGGGAGGACATCGCCTCGGTGCGGTACTGCCGCGGCGCCGACGACACCGGGGTCAACAGCTACAACGTGCTCGACGTGACGCTGACGCCCGGCGTCGCCGCACCGGAGGTCGACCCGACGCGCAACTTCTACACCACGTCGTCGTGCGGGGTGTGCGGCAAGGCGTCGCTTGAAGCCGTCCGGCTCGTCAGCAAGCACGCTCCCGGCGACGACCCGTCGAGTATCACCGCGGAGACACTCTCGGCGATGCCGGACGCGCTGCGCAGCCGGCAGAAGGTCTTCGCCGCCACCGGCGGCCTGCACGGCGCCGCCCTGTTCGACACCGACGGGGTGCCGCTGGTCGTGCGCGAGGACATCGGTCGCCACAACGCCGTCGACAAGGTCATCGGATGGGCGCTGGAGCAGCATCGGATTCCGCTGGGCGGAACGGTGCTGCTCGTGAGCGGGCGGGCGTCGTTCGAACTGACCCAGAAGGCCGTGATGGCCGGCATCCCGATGCTTGCGGCGGTGTCGGCGCCGTCGTCACTGGCGGTGGATCTGGCCGCCCAGTCCGGCGTGACGCTGGTCGCCTTCCTGCGCGGCGACTCGATGAACGTCTACACCCGGCCCGACCGCGTCAAGAGCTGACGACGAAAGTGCACTGGCGGTCGTCAGTCTGCTGACTGAACGACCGCCAGTGCACTCTCGCGGTGGTGAAACTCAGGCGGTCTTGTCGCGGCGCTCCGGGCGCTGCGGCTTACGCGGCACGATGGTCGGCAGGACGTTGTCCTCGACGGTCTCCTTGGTGACGACCACCTTGGCGACGTCGTCGCGGCTGGGGATGTCGTACATCACCGGCAGCAGGACTTCCTCCATGATGGCGCGCAGACCGCGGGCACCGGTGCCCCGGTGGATCGCCTGATCGGCGATGGCCTCCAGTGCGTCGTCGGCGAACTCCAGCTCCACGCCGTCCATCTCGAACAGCCGCGTGTACTGCTTGACCAACGCGTTCTTCGGCTTGGACAGGATCTGCACCAGAGATTCCTTGTCCAGGTTGGTCACCGAGGCCACGACCGGCAGACGGCCGATGAACTCCGGGATCAGCCCGAACTTGATCAGATCCTCGGGCATGACCTCCGCGAAGTGGTCCTGCGTGTCGATCTCGGCCTTCGAGTGCACCTCGGCACCGAAGCCCAGGCCGCGCTTGCCGACGCGGTCGGAGACGATCTTCTCCAGCCCGGCGAAGGCCCCGGCCACGATGAACAACACGTTCGTCGTGTCGATCTGGATGAACTCCTGATGCGGGTGCTTGCGGCCGCCCTGCGGCGGCACCGACGCCTGCGTGCCCTCGAGGATCTTCAGCAGCGCCTGCTGCACACCCTCGCCGGACACGTCGCGGGTGATCGACGGGTTCTCGCTCTTGCGGGCGATCTTGTCGACCTCGTCGATGTAGATGATGCCGGTCTCGGCGCGCTTGACGTCGTAGTCGGCCGCCTGGATCAGCTTGAGCAGAATGTTCTCGACGTCCTCACCGACGTAGCCGGCTTCGGTGAGTGCGGTCGCGTCCGCGATGGCGAACGGGACGTTGAGCATCTTGGCCAGCGTCTGCGCCAGGTAGGTTTTGCCGCAGCCGGTCGGGCCGAGCATCAGGATGTTGGACTTGGCCAGCTCCACGGGCTCCGAGCGCGAGTCGCGGCTCTTCTCCCCCGCCTGGATCCGCTTGTAATGGTTGTAGACCGCCACGGCCAGCGTGCGCTTCGCGGTGTCCTGACCGATGACGTAACCCTCGAGGAAGTCGCGGATCTCCGCCGGCTTCGGCAGCTCGTCGAGTTTGACGTCGTCGGCGTCGGCCAGTTCCTCCTCGATGATCTCGTTGCACAGGTCGATGCACTCGTCGCAGATGTAGACGCCCGGTCCCGCAATGAGCTTCTTCACCTGCTTCTGGCTCTTTCCGCAGAACGAGCACTTCAGCAGGTCACCGCCGTCTCCAATGCGTGCCATGGTGCTGGGGTCCTACTTCCTGTTGCTGTCGCTGATCGATCGATTCGGTGGGTCGCACCGCAACATTCCCGACGCTACCCGCATATTCCGGCGCCGTGCGACCGATGAGGTCGAATAGCGTCGCTGATATTCATGTGTGGTGGCGACAACATATCGCCTGTTCTCGTGCCGACGGTCCTGGAACGCACCACCGTGTCTCTGGCGTGTCGCCGCCGTTACCCGAACGAGAGTACCCACCTGCGCTGGGGACGTACGGTGACGTCGTGAATCTCCCCCCGCTGCACGACGCGGTGCTGGTCAGCGACGGTGGCCTGGCCACGGAACTCGAGGCGCGCGGGCACGATCTCTCGGATGATCTGTGGTCGGCGCGGCTGCTCCTCGATGCCCCCGAGGAGATCGTCGCGGTGCACACCGCGTTCTTGCGCGCGGGCGCCCAGATCGCGACGACGGCGACCTATCAGGCGTCGTTCGACGGGTTCGCGTCCCGCGGCATCGACCGGCCGACCGCCCGGATGCTGCTGCGCCGCGGCGTGGAGTTGGCCCGGTCGGCGCGCGACGCGGTCGGCCGAGGGTGGGTGGCCGCATCGGTCGGCCCCTACGGCGCCGCACTGGCCAACGGCGAGGAGTATCAGGGCCGCTACGGCCTGACGGTGGCGCAGCTGCGCGACTGGCACCGGGAGAGACTTGAGATCATCGCCGACGCCGGTCCGGATCTGCTGGCGGTCGAGACCATCCCCGACGTCGACGAGGCCGAGGCCGTCACCGCTCTGCTGCGGGACGTGGGGCTGCCGGCGTGGCTGTCGTACACGATCGCCGGAGACGCCACCCGCGCGGGCCAACCGCTGGCCGACGCGTTCGCCGTCGCCGCCGACAGCCCCGAGGTCGTCGCGGTCGGCGTGAACTGCTGCGCACCCGAGGACGTCCTGCCCGCGGTGAGCATCGCGGCCGAGGTGACGGGAAAACCCGTCGTCGTCTACCCCAACAGCGGCGAGGTGTGGGACGGACCGCGCCGGGTGTGGACCGGCTCGTCGAGCTGGCAGCCCGGACTGGTGCCGCAGTGGGTGGCGGCCGGCGCCCGCATCATCGGTGGGTGCTGCCGGGTGCGGCCATCAGACATCGCCCGCATCGCCGACGACGTCGGCTAGCGATGGTCAGCGGCCGGGTCCGAGGGGACCCGGTCCGACCGGTCCCGGTCCGACGGGTCCGGGACCCACCGGGCCGACCACGCCGCCCACGCCGACCGGACCGACCGGTCCCACAACGGGATTCGCCGGGTCGACGTACACCGTCACCGGGGCGCACTGATGGATCGCGGCTTCCCAGTAGGTGCCCTCGGGGCACACCGGGTCCTGCGCCTGCGCGACCGCCGGCGCCGACAGCGCTGCGGCTGCCGCAGCGATCGCAGCGACCGCGCCCGATCTGACCTTCCCCGTCATGACACACCCCTTGCCGTGAAGATGATCGCTCGCCGTCTTGACAACGGTGTCGAACTCCAGCCTGACACGCACGGATGGGGTTGCGCGGCCTTTTGCTGCGGTCCGACCGGCAGCGCTGCGTCGTACCCTGCGACCATGACCACACTGACCGACGCCGTTGCGCTCGCGCGGGAGGACAACGGCCTGGCCGTCGTGTCGACGTTGCGGGCGGACGGCACCATCCAGTCGTCTCTGATCAACGCCGGCGTCCTCGCTCATCCCGCGACCGGCGAACCGGTGCTGGCCTATGTCACCTACGGCAGGGTCAAGCTGGCCAACCTGCGGGCGCGCCCGCAGACGGCGGCGACGTTCCGGCGGGGCTGGCAGTGGGCCACCGTCGAGGGACGGGCCGAACTGGCCGGCCCCGACGACCCGCAGCCCTGGCTCGACTCCGAGCAGGCGCTGGCGCGCCTGCTGCGGGATGTCTTCACCGCCGCCGGCGGCACCCACGACGACTGGGACGCCTACGACGCGACGATGCGCGAACAACGTCGCGTCGCCGTCCTGGTGGCCCCGACCCGCATCTACGGCAACGGCTGAGTCCCGTCAGACGCTGCCTCCGAGAGACGCTCCGTCATTGAAGAGGTCGTGGACCTCTCGGCCGACCGCGAGACCCAGCGGCACCCCGCCGACGTTGTGCGCGGGGTTGCGGGGGATCCCGTCGAACCGCCAGTGCACGCCGAGGTAGACGCGACTCACCGAGTTCTCCCACACCGGTTCGACGAAGTTCCGGAACGTGACCGGCGTGTAGGCCCGCACCGAGCCGTCGGGGTCTGTGGAGATCCCGTTCAATTCGTCGGACACGAACGTGAACGTCTCGGCCGGGATGGGAGCCGAATTCCCCGTTTCGACGTCGAGCACGTCGGCAACCGTGATCGGGTTCGGCGCGGTGGCAAGACCCAAACGCAGCACCTGCATGACCGCCGCTCCGAAGGTGGCGTGACCGGACGGGTACGCGGGGAACGGTGGCGTCGTGGTACCGCGCGCAGAATTGGTCTGCGGCGCGCCCAGCGGCGCCCAGAACGGGTCGCGGTGCGGCGCGGCCTCGGCGCGGATGCCGACCACGGGACGCCACAGGTTGTTGACGTACTTGTGATGCCAGGCGTCGATACCTGCATCGGCCATCGCGACGTTCAGCACGGCGAACAGCTCTGCAGTCCGACGCAAGGGCAGCATCTTGATCGCCACGATCTCGCGGGCGATCTGGTTGTAGAGCCGCGGCGGCACGCCGAGATTGTTGGCACCGTCGTAGCCCCAGTAGACACCGATCCGTTCCTGCTCCGGCGTGCGAGACCGTCGCTGCGCCGAGCCGAAGTCCCGGACCTCCTCGAAGTCGTCCTTGTAGTCGGGATCAGTGAGGTAGTTGGTCTGACCGTTGCCGGGAAACATGTCGAGGGGCTGGTGCGCCGCACCGGCGAAGCGCGTCACATTCCCCCACACCGATCCGAGTCGCGCCTGACCCGGCGTGTAGGGGTCGGCGCGGTGCTGACCGTAGACGGGCATCGGCAGCTGCGGCGTGCTGATCGCGACGTCCGAACCGTCCCCGGCGCGCAGCGCGATGATGGCGTCGGCCACCTTCGTTCCACTGCCGAAAGCTCCGGCGTTGGAGGAGCCGACCGCATCGTCGAACATCGGCGCGTAGGCCGGATAGAGATGCTTGAGCATGGTGACCGCAGCTCCCGCGACGACGTCGTCCAGCGGTCCGCTCACAGCGACTGCGGGCTGCCCCTTTTTCGTCAGGTAGGCGGCCGCCGCGTTACCCGTGGGGTGGAGCGCGATCGCGTCATGGATGGCGAGATGCGCCATGGCCATCGCCCGCGACGTGCGGATCGGGCCGGGCTGCTGATTGTTGACGTACCCCTTGGTGAAATCGCGCCTCGACGCTTCGAGAAGAACCGAGTTCCAGTACAGAACGCTGTTCATGAGAAACCTCCCCTGAGTGGGTGGTGACGCGGATGCGTCACTCAGGGAGGACGTTATGGACGCTTAGAGACGCCGCAACGCGTAGTGCGATACCTCTTTTCAGGCTCGCACCACGCGCTGCGGACAGGTACTCGTGAAGTGATCAGACCTTCTGCGCCGAGAGCTTCCGGTACTCCAGCACCGTGTCGATGATGCCGTACTCCTTGGCCGCCTCGGCGGTCAGGATCTTGTCGCGATCGGTGTCCTTGCGGATCACCTCGGGCGGCTTACCGGTGTGCCGTGCGAGGGTCTCCTCCATCAGCGTGCGCATGCGCTCGATCTCCGCGGCCTGGATCTCCAGATCGGAGAACTGCCCCTGGATCACGCCACCGAGGGCGGGCTGGTGGATCAGCACGCGGGCGTTGGGCAGCGCCAGGCGCTTGCCCGGCGTACCGGCGGCCAGCAGCACCGCGGCGGCCGAGGCGGCCTGACCCAGGCAGACGGTCTGGATGTCGGCCCGCACGTACTGCATGGTGTCGTAGATCGCCATCAGGCTGGTGAACGAGCCGCCCGGCGAGTTGATGTACATGGTGATGTCGCGGTCCGGATCCAACGACTCGAGGACCAGCAGCTGGGCCATGATGTCGTTGGCCGACGCGTCGTCGACCTGCACGCCGAGGAAGATGATGCGTTCCTCGAACAGCTTGTTGTACGGGTTCGATTCCTTGACGCCGAAGCTCGAGTGCTCGATGAACGACGGCAGGATGTAGCGCGCCTGAGGCTGCACGCGGGGGTCCAGGGACGGGTGAATGTTGTCGGTCATTTGTCGATTCCTGCTCCCGGTCCGTCGCCGTTGATGGTCACGCTGGTGATGATGTGATCGACGAAGCCGTACTCGAGAGCCTCCTGAGCGGTGAACCAACGGTCGCGGTCCGAGTCGGCCTCGATGCGTTCGATCGTCTGCCCGGTGAATTCCGCGTTCAGGCGGAACATCTCCTTCTTGATCGAGGCGAACTGTTCGGCCTGGATGGCGATGTCCGCGGCGCCACCGGTGATGCCGCCAAGCGGCTGGTGCATCAGGATGCGGGCGTGCGGCAGTGCATAGCGCTTGCCCTTGGTGCCGGCGGCGAGCAGGAACTCGCCCATCGACGCTGCCATGCCCATCGCATAGGTCGCCACATCGCAGGGCGCGAGCACCATGGTGTCGTAGATCGCCATGCCGGCGCTGATCGAGCCGCCGGGCGAGTTGATGTAGAGGTGGATGTCCTTGGTCGGGTCCTCGGCCGAGAGCAGCAGGATCTGCGCGCACAGCCGGTTGGCGATGTCGTCGTCGACCTGGGAGCCGAGGAAGATGATGCGCTCGGACAGCAAGCGCTCATAGACCGAGTCGACAAGGTTGAGGCCCGATGAGGCGCCACGCATGTCAGTCACGACTGGATACCTGCTTTCTTCTGTGTACTTCCGACGCGGTGACCGGTCTTACGAACGACACTAACCAACGCGCGCCGCCGGGGAGTCCCCAGACGACGCGCGTTCGCTCACAGCATCACTTGGCGTCGTCGTCCTCGGCGGCCGCGGTGTCGTCGGCGGCGTCCTCGGCGGTGTCCTCGGTGACGTCCTCGGCGGTGTCGTCGTCAGCGTCGTCGGCGGCGATCTGATCGTCGTCCGCCGCCTGCTCCCCGGAGGGACCGAAGAACTCGGCGGTGTCGATCTCGGTGCCGTCGGTGTCCTTGACGGTGGCGCCGTGCACGACGGCGGCCACGGTGAGGCCGCGGCGGACGTCGGCGAACATCGCCGGCAGCTGGTTGTTCTGCTGCAGCATCTGCAGCAGCTGCTGCGGCTCGAGGCCGTACTGGCGCGACATCAGCACCAGCCGCTCGGTCAGGTCGTTCTGGCCGACCTGGATGTCGAGCTTGTCGGCGATCGCGTCCATCAGCAGCTGGGTCTTGATGGCCTTCTCCGCATTGCTGCGGTTGTCGGCGTCGAACTCCTCGCGGCTGCTGCCCTGCTCGGCGAGCGACTCGGCGAAGCGGTCCTCGTCGTGGTCGAGGCCGTGGATGGCGTTGTGCAGCGTGTCGTCGACCTGGGCCTGCACCACCGCCTCGGGCAGCGGGACCTCGACCTGGGTCAGCAGCTCCTCGATGGCCTTGTCGCGGATGGCCTCGGCCTGCTGAACCCGCTTGACGCGCTCGACCTTCTCGCGCAGGTCCGACTTCAGCTCGTCGATGGTGTCGAATTCACTTGCCAGCTGCGCGAATTCGTCGTCGAGCTCGGGCAGCTCGCGCACCTTGATCGACTTGACGGTGACGGTCACCTCGGCCTCCTGGCCGGCATGCTCGCCGGCGACCAGGGTGGTGGTGAAGGACTTCGACTCGTCCTCCTTCAGCCCGATGATCGCCTCGTCGAGACCCTCGATCAGCTGACCGGATCCGATCTCGTGCGAGAGGCCCTCGGTCTTCGCCTCGGGCACGTCCTCGCCGTCGACGGTGGCCGACAGGTCGATGGAGACGAAGTCGCCGTCCTCGGCCGGCCGGTCCACGCCGGTGAGAGTGCCGAACCGCTTCTGCAGCGCCTCGATCTCAGCGTCGACGTCCTCGTCGGTGACGCTGACGGGGTCGACGGTGATCGTCAGCGCCGACAGGTCGGGCAGGTCGATCTCGGGGCGGACGTCCACCTCGGCGGTGAAGACCAGCTCCTCGTTGTCTTCGAGCTTGGTCACCTCGATCTCGGGCTGGCCGATGGGCTGCAGCGACTCGGAGGTGATGGCCTCGCTGTACCGGGCCGGCAGCGCGTCGTTGACGACCTGCTCGAGCACGGCGCCGCGGCCGACGCGGGCCTCGAGCAGCTTGCGGGGCGCCTTGCCGGGACGGAACCCGGGCAGCCGGATCTGCTTGGCCAGCTGCTTGAAGGCGCGGTCGATGTCGGGTTCGAGCTCGGCGAAGGGCACCTCCACGTTGATGCGCACCCGGGTCGGGCTCAACTTCTCGACGGTGCTCTTCACGTTGGTACTCCTCTATTGCTTTCGTGTGATGGGGTGGAGCTGGTCGGGGTGACAGGATTTGAACCTGCGGCCTTCCGCTCCCAAAGCGGATGCGCTACCAAGCTGCGCTACACCCCGGTCGTCGCAGCCACTCACGTTATGCGCGCAGCGCCAGACCACCGGCGATCCTACGTCCTGACCTCACCGAAGCCACATCCAGATGTCGATTGGATTCGGAATGGGCGGGGCCGGTATCCTCTGCCGGTACTGTCAGCCGTGCAGCACATGCGGGCGTAGCTCAATGGTAGAGCCCTAGTCTTCCAAACTAGCTACGCGGGTTCGATTCCCGTCGCCCGCTCCACCAGGCGCCGAATCGTCGGCGCCATGTCAGTACAATCCTTGGTACGTCACCCGGCTGACGTGCAGGTGCGGCACGTGGTCAGCAGTCCCCGGCCGGTCGGGGAAGTCGAACACCCCGAGGATCAGAAACATCGGATAGTCGGGCGACTGATCGGTCGTCCGGGTCGTCACGCCGTCGATGGCGAACTCCACCGAACCGGGAGCCCAGTGCACGGAGTAGGTGTGCTCCCGCTCGATGTCGATGTCCTGCGGGTCCGCGGAGAAGTCTTCGCGCAGGGCCGGATCCCGGAACCGGTGTATCCCCTGCCCGACGGCGGCTCGGCCGTCGACCACCGAATCGCCGAAGACCTCCATCACGCAGATCTCGCCACACCGCTCGGGCTGGTCCTCGAGCCCGACCATCCATGCCGAGAACATCGACCGCGGGCTCAGCTGCGCCGAGCAGGTGACCGAGAGTGTGCCGAAATGCGGAACGAAGCCGAGGACGGTCGGCTGCTCCTCGCGCACGAGCAGACCCTCCCGGAACGGCTGGGGTGCGTCGGTCGAGCCGACCGGCCCCGAGCGGTTCGCGCTCTGGATCGCCGACACCCGCAACGGTCCGTCGTGCAGATCGGCACACCACAGTCCCTGCGTGGATGGGATGAAGAGATCGAGACCCTCGGGTCCCACGTCGTAGGTCGCCGAAGCCTCGGCGTGTGAACTCCACGCGGGCAGGTACGACGTCGTCCAGACAGCGACGTCGAGGTCGGTGAAGCGTTTGTCGAATTCCGCTGCCGCCATGGCCGGACACTAACCACAGCCACCGACATACTCAGGTGTCCCCGAGGTCGTCCTTCCCGATGTCGGTGGGCCGATCCCCGGCCGACACCACCTCCGCGGCGCCCGTCCACCGGTCGCTGGCCGCCGTGTGGATCGCGGCGTTGGCTTCCGCGGTCTCGCGGTCGGCGTACGGCGGTTCGATGGGTTTGCGTTCGCCGTCGACGACGTGCACGACCATCCAGCCACGATCGGTCTGCTCCACCTCGATCGTGACGGACTGCGGATTGCCCTCAGGGATACTCATCTCTGCCGCATACCCCCCTGCGACCTGCACGAAAAGCAATTCACGCCGGCGCCAATTCTGCTATTTGTTAACTCGCCTACGAAAGACGTCGCGCTGCGTGCGACGACCCCTCCGCGACTGCTTCCGTCGGTGCGGGAGGGGGCGCGCGGTGGACTGCGGGATGCGATGACCGCCGGCGGGGAACGTCAGCTGTTCCTGCCGTTGTGGGTGATGATGGTGGGCTTCCTGCTGGTCGTGGTCGACGCCACCGCCATCGCCGTCGCCAGCCCGGTCATCCGGGAGACCTTCGGCGTCGATCACCACTCCGTCATCTGGGTGAGCAGTGCCTACCTGCTCGCGTTCGCGGCGCTGCTGCTGCTCGGCGGCCGACTCGGTGACCGGTACGGGCCCAGGAACCTCTACCTGCTCGGGCTGGCCGTGTTCGCCGCGGCGTCGGTCTGGTGCGGTCTGTCCACGTCGATCGACATGCTCATCGTGGCCCGTCTCGTCCAGGGTGTCGGCGCCGCGCTGATCACGCCGCAGATCCTGACCACCATCACCCGCACCTTCCCGCCCGAGCGGCGCGGTGTCGCGATGGCGGTCTGGGGCGCCACGGCCGGCGTGGGCATGTTCGCGGGACCGCTGGTCGGCGGCGTGCTCGTCGACACGTGGGGGTGGCCGTGGATCTTCTTCGTCAACGCACCGGTCGGCGCGGCCGGGGTGATCTCGGCCGCCGCTCTCATCCCTGCGACCCCCGGCCGGCGGCATCACCTGGACCTGCCGGGTGCGCTGCTGTCCGCGGTCGGCATCGGTCTGCTGGTGTTCGGCCTCCAGGAGGGCCAGCACGAGGGCTGGTCCCTGCCGATCTGGGGCGTGATCGCCGGCGGCACGGTGCTGATCGCCGCGTTCGTGTCCTGGCAGGCGGTGCAGCGCGACGAGCCACTCATCCCGCTGAGCCTCTTCCGGCATCGCGACTTCGTCCTGTCCAACGCCGGGATCGTGCTGGTGAGCGTCGCCTTCGTCGCATTCGCGGTTCCCCTGATGTTCTACCTGCAGGAGGTCTGCGGACTGCCGCCGACGCGCGCCGCGCTGCTGGTCGCCCCGATGGCGATCGCCACCGGCTTGCTGGCCCCCGTGGTCGGGAGGATGGTCGATCGCTCGCAGGCGCGGCCCATCGTCGCCGCGGGCTTCCTCGCGTTGGCCGTGGGACTGCTCTGGCTCTCGCGGGAGATGACCCCGGCCACCCCGGTCTGGCGGCTCCTGCTCCCGCTCACCGTGATGGGCGCCGCAGGGGCGTTGACGTGGGAACCGTTGTCGGTCATCGCCTCTCGCACGCTGCCGCCCGAGCTGGCGGGCGCGGGGTCGGCGATGTGCAACACCTCGCGGCAAATCGGTGCGGCACTCAGCAGTGCAGGCGTCGCGGCACTGATGACCGCACTGCTGGGCAGCGAGCCTTCGGCGATCGCCGGGCCGGCCGGCGGCGCGGCGGCACTGTCGGGCTCGGCGCGCGCGTCGTTGGCCGCCGCGATGGCCGAGTCGATGCTGTTGCCGGCGTCTGCCGCGGCGTTGGGTGCGGCGACGGCGCTGTTCCTGACCGGCCGAGCGCGATCCGATCTGGGTTACCGGTTCCGAAGGGATGTGAGCGTCGCACCATGACCGCCGTTGCCAGCACTCCTGGACCGACGCTCCACACAGCGGAGTCACTCGACGACGACGCGCTGCGCACCCTGCTCGCCTATCCCGAAGGCCTGCGCGCCCCGCTGCTGCGGGCGAACTTCATCGCCAGCATCGACGGCGCGGTCACGTTCGACGGCTCGGGACGCAAGCTGGGCACCGCCACGGATCGGCGGGTGTTCCGACGCCTGCGCGACGTCGCGGACGTGGTGCTCGTCGGCGCCTCGACTGCTACGGCGGCGCCCTACGTCGACATGAGCATGAGCATCGAGGCCCAGGCTTGGCGGCTGGCCCACGGGCTGCCTCCGATCCAGCCTGTCGCGGTCGTGTCCGGTCGCGGAGTGGTGCCGCCGGCCCTGCTCCACGCGACCGTGCCGCCGATCGTGCTGCTCTCCTCCGGGGCAGATCGGGATGCCCGAGAGGCACTTCGGCAGTCGGCGGCACGCGTCGTCGAACTCCCTGGGCCACAGGTCAGTTCCGCCGCCATCCGTACGGCACTGGGTGAGATGGGACTGCTGCGGGTGCTCGTCGAGGGCGGCCCGACGCTGTTCTCGCGCCTGGTGGCCGACGGTGAGATCGACGAACTCTGCCTGACCACCAGCCCCATGATGGTGGTGGGCCCCGCCCGTCGAATCGCGGCATCCGAACGCCACACCCCGGTGCCCATGGTGCGCCGCGGCATCCTGACCGGCGACGACGGCACCGTCATCATCCGGTGGGCGCGGGCCTAACCGACACCGTCGAGCGCGTCCGTCTCGGTCTTGCCGATCCTGCCGATGACCTCGGGCCGTCGACGCGCCAGCACCAGGTACCACGCCAGGGCCGCGGCGATCGTGACCAGGAACAGGTACGGGATCACGTTGAGCGGAAAGGCCGGCTGCGGATAGACGTTGGCGAAGAACGTGTACGCCATGGCCACCACGGCCACGATCGCGGCCACCCACACCAGTCGATTCGGCTCAGCGGTGCGCCGGGTGTAGACGACGCAGGCGATGGCGACGAGCGCGTAGGCGACCATGTAGCCGTAGGTGCCGTAGGTGTCCACCCACACCACGATGTTCATCGGCGCCACGCCCGCGGCGAGCAGGATGATGTCCAGCACGATGGCGGCGGGCCCGGCGATGAGCAGCACCCGGTGTGGGGTGAGGTGGCTTTCGTGGGTGCGGCCGAACCGGTCCGGAACCACACCCTCCTTGCCCATCACGTACACGATCCGGCCGACCACGTTCAGCGGGGCGACGACCACCGCGAAGAACGACGCGCCGACGCCGAAGATCAGGATGGGGGTGAACCAGGAGGGCATCCCGATCATCTCCGAGATGTCCTGCAGAGGGTTCGCGCTCTCGGCCAGCTTGTCCTGCAGCACCGCGATCTGGGTGTAGGCGGCGAAGACGTACAGCACGCCGACGACCAGGGCGCTCCACATGATCGCCCGCGGAATCGCGGTGTACGGGTTGCGGGCCTCCCGGCCCAGCGCGTCAGCCGAGGAGAAGCCGACGAAACCGAGGATGCCGAGCACCATGCCGGTCGCGACCCCTTGCAGCGGAACGTCGGTCAGGGAGAACTGCGCCGGGTCCCACGCCGCCGGGCCGGCCCACACCAGGGCGAGGACGAGCAGCACGGTGATGATCGACACCGAGATCAATTCCAGCGTCAGTGACACGCGCGCAGAGAGTCGGATGCCGCGAATGGTGAACAGCGTGGCCAGCCCGCCGAGCACGATCGCCAGCAGGATCTGCCAGACCACGCCGGTTGCCGGAACGCCGAGCAGATTGAGGAAGTCGTTCATGTAGGAGACCGCACCGCCCAGAGATCCGGCGGTGATCCCCCAGCACCCGACCAGCAGCGCCACTCCCGCGAGATAGGCGCCGAACGGGCCGAGGCCTTTGGCGACATAGGTGTACAGCGATCCCGCCGAGGCGTTGCGCCGGGCGAAGACCACCACGCAGTAACCGACGGCCAGGATCGCCACCGTCGCCAGAGCGAACGACAGGATGGTGCCCTTGCCCGCGGACAGGTAGATCGCCGCCGCGGTGAAGGCGATGACGGCGCTCGGCGCGATGTTGGCGATGGCCTGGGCCGCCAACTCGGGTCCCGACATCACGCCGTGCCGTAGGCCGGCGTCCCGGGTGGTGTTCGTCGACGTGTTGGGTGAAGCGGTCATGAAGGACTCCGGCTCGAAAGTGGTTTCTGGTGAATGCTTTTCAGGGAACGAGCAGGGTGCGCAGTGCTTCGCCCGACTCCAGGTCGGCGAAGGCGGCCGCAGCCTCGTCGAGCGGCCGGCGCGCCCAGATGAGCGCGTCGAGCTTGAGCTGGCCGTCCATGTAGCGGTCGACCAGTGCGGGGATGTCGATCGACGGCCGTACGGATCCGTAATTGGACCCGAGGATGCGCTGATCGGCTTCGGCGAGAACCAGCGGTTCGAACGACGCCTTGGCCCCGGTCGGGGGAAGCCCGACGACGACGGCGGCACCGCCCAGACCCAGCATCCGGATCGCCTGTTCGGTGGTGCCGGTGTGCCCGAAGGCGTCGAACGCGTAGTCGACACCATCTGGGATCAGTTCGCGCAGTTGCTCTTCGGCGTCACCATGGGCAGCGTTGATGCGATCGGTCGCCCCGAACTGGGTCGCCAACCGGGTCTTGTCGTCGCGCACGTCGATCGCGACGATCCGTTCGGCCCCGGCGAGCTTGGCGCCTTGGATGACATTGAGTCCGACGCCGCCGCAACCGATGACGGCGACGGTCGCCCCGGGTTCGACGGCGGCGGTGTTCAGCACCGCGCCGACGCCGGTGGCCACTGCGCAGCCGACGACCGCGATGATGTCCAGCGGCGCATCCTCGCGGACCTTGACAGCCCCGGATGCGGGCACGATGACCTCCTCGGCGAACGAGGACACACCGAGGTAATGGTGCAGCGGTTGGCCGCCCATCCGCAGGCGCGAGGTGCCGTCGAACAACGTTCCTTTGGGGGCGACGACGGTCGCCACTTTCTGGCACCTGGCCTCGTGACCGGACCGGCAGTAGCGGCATTCGCCGCACGGCGGCACCCAGGACAGCACGACGTGGTCTCCGACGGCGAGGGTGGTGACGCCGTCACCCAGTTCGGTGACCACCCCGGAGCCCTCGTGGCCCATCACCAGAGGAGCGGGGGCGTCCCACTCTCCGCGTTTGACGTGCAGGTCGGAGTGGCACACCCCGGCCGCGGCGATCCGGACCCGGACCTCGCCGGCCTTGGGGCCGTCGAGATCGACGTCTGCGAACTCGATGGCGGTGGCGGGATCACGAAACACGACGGCTTTCACAGCACTCCTCGGACGTAGCGAACGCCACGAATCGTATGAATCGGGAACCTGCGGCGGCAGTGGCAATAGTTGTGGATCTGAGTGAAAGATCCACCAACTCGTACACTGCGCGGGTGGTCTATGACGTGCGAGCGGTTGCCGAGTACCTGGGCGGGGACCTGGCCGTCGGGAGCATCGACGCCGCGGCGCCGGTGGAGTCGGTGATCGTGCTCGACGACCTGGTCGTGCCCAGTTCCCCGGGTCACGCCACGCTGACGGTCGGGCCGTCCTCGATGTGGATCGAGGCGGTCGCCCACGGCCGGCAGCCTCTTGCCGGTTGCGTCGCGGTGATCGCGGACGGATCTGTCGATCGGGCCACCCGCGACGCATTGACCGATCGGGTGACGGCCGTGCACGTGCCCGGGCAACTCAGCGAGGTGGTGTATCCGAAGTTGACCGCGCTGATCGCCGGGGATCAGGCCGCCGAGGACCGACGGGTGACCACCGGCATCAAGGTGCTCACCCAGGTTGCCCGCCGCGGCGGGGTCGTGGCGGTGGTCGCCGAACTCGCCCATCGCATCGACGGATGGGCGGTCCTGCTCGATGCTCGCGGCGAGGTGATCACGACAGCCGGCGCGGGCAGCCTGCATGTGCGCGACGCCGTCGCGGCCGCCCTCGGCCGACGGGTCCGGATCCGTCATCCCGGGCTGCAGATCCACCCCGTCGGGCAGGGCGAGGACGTCAGTGCCCATCTGGTGATCGGCGCCCGCGGGTCGACCAGCCGAAGCCGGGATCTCGCGTCGCAGGTCGCCGCGCTGTTGGATCTGGTGCTGCACACCGCCGACCACCCCAGAACGGAACGGCTGGGCCGTGAGGTGATGATGTCGACCCTGTTGCGTGGCGGCCCCGACGCGAGGAACCTGTTGCGGCGCTGGGGAGTTCACGAACCCTCCTTGACGGCGTTCGCGGTCGCTTCCCGGTCACGGGCAATCGATGCCGAGCGGCTGGGCATCCGTTGGCTCGACGAACTCGGCGCCGTCCACGTGCTGTCCGCCGAGAAGGGTCGCGTGGTCGGCTTCATCGGCGACGAGCAGGCCGACGATCTCGCCCTTCTGGTCGAAGGCCTCGCCACGGAGGCGGGCATGCCGTTGCGCCTGGGCCTGGGCTCACCGGCCAAGGTGGAGAGGCTGGCAGGCTCCGCCGCAGAGGCCAGGCAGGCGCTCGAGATCGCCGTCGTCGATTCGCGGCCGGTCGTCTGGTACCGATCCCTGACGACGGTGTCCAACGTTCTCGACCAGCTCGACGAGAGCGCGACCGCCCGCATCGCGGCGGTACTCGACCCGCTGCGCGACGACGCCGGCCGGCACGGGCCGCTCACCCGCACCCTCGAGGTGTATCTGTCCGAACACGGCGCCTGGGGGGCCACCGCCGCTCGACTGCAGATCCACCGGCAGACGTTGGCCACGCGGATCCGCCGCGCCGAGGCGCTCACGGGTCTCTCGATGTCCAGTCCCGACGATCGAGCCGCGGCCTGGCTGGCCATCCGGGCGTTGAAGAGTCCCGGTTCGGTGCCGCGAGACTGACCGCGACACATGCCTGTACCTGATCGAGAGGGGCAAGGTATGCGTCTGTCGTCACAACGGCAGCCCACCGCGACAACCCACCCCACAAAACGGTTGCATAGCAAAGGATTCCATGTTGCGCACCGGGCGGTGCGATGGTGGAGTTCCGTGAGACCGACGGCACCAATCAGTGCGGGCTCGACATCTCCGGGGAATCCCCGCTCATCGACGAACTCGCCGAGATCCCCGCGCACGCGCGGCCGGCCACCGCGACCACCGACCCCTGCAAACGTATCCGGGGGCAGCCGGTTGCTGTCGGTACGCTGTGAGCCATGGAAGGCGTACTTCTCATCCTGATCGTGATCGTCGTCGCGGCCATCGGCATCGCCGTGTACGCGTCGTCGAAGGCGTCCGGTCAGCGCAACGCCGCGTCGCTGGCCGACGCGAAGGCCGACGCGCGCCGGCTCATCGAACGGCTCGGCGGTCAGGTGTTCGCGTTGAGCGGAACCGACGACGCGTCCAAGCAGGCGCTCGCCGACGCCTCGGAGCGCTACACCGCGGCGTCGTCACAGATCGAGCAGGCGACGACGGTGCGTCAGGCGGCGCTCGCCAAGGAGAGTGCCATTGAAGGGCTCTACTACGTCCGCGCGGCCCGTACGGCGCTGGGCATGGATCCGGGGCCGGAGCTGGAGTCGCTGGCCGGGCAGCGCACGGCGGGGGCGGTGACCGAGGACCGCAGGGTCGAGTTCGACGGTCGGCAGATCGAGGCGTCCCCGACGCCCTCGCCACGCACCCCGAACTACTACCCGGGCGGGCGCGTGGCTGGGCGGCCCGTGCCGGCGGGATGGTATTCCGAACCCTGGTGGAAACCGGCACTGGTGGCGGGCGCCTGGGGCGTCGGCTCAGCCCTGCTGTTCAGCGCGATGTTCTCGGGGATGTCCGGAGTCGGTTACGACGCACAGGCTTTCGAGAACGGCTACGGTGACGGTTTCTCCGAGGGATTCGAGCAGGGTCAGCTCGACGGCGGCGGGGACGCCGGTGGCGGGGACGCCGGTGGCGGCTGGGACGGCGGTGGCTGGGACAACGGCGGCGGCGACTGGGGCGGTGGCGGCGACTTCGGCGGCGGAGACTTCGGCGGCGGCTTCGACTTCTAGAAGCGGCTCTCCAGTCGCGCGGACACCCCGGCCTCCTGCAGGTCGAGGCGCTCCAGCATGGCCCGCACCGCCTCGTCGTCGATCGTGCCGTCGTCACGCTCGGCGATGAGGGCAGCCCGCTGGGCCGACAGCACGTCGCGGTACAGCTGGGCGAACACCTCGGCGCGGGGCGTGTGCGTGTCCGGGTCGGGCATCGCGTCGGCGTCCTGGGAGTGCCGCTCTACGATGCCGCGGATCTCGGCGAGCACCCGCGGATCCAGTCCGGCAGGAGGATTCGCGCGGAACGCGGCGAGCACCTCCTCGGCGGCGTCGTGCACCACCCGCTCGGCCTTCTCGGTCTCGGCGACGGTGTAGGCCTGCTCGTCGTCCGATGACAGATCGAGCGGGCGGATCAGCAGCGGCAGCGTGGCCCCCTGCAGCAGAAGCGTTCCCACACTCACCACGAACGCGATCGCCTGGATCGTCGCCCGTTCGGGGAACGGCTCCCCCACCGACGTCGTCGCCGGGATCGCCGCCGCCGCAGCCAGCGTCACCACGCCGCGCATGCCGGTCCACGACACCACGACGTTCTCCTGCCAACTCAACGCGCGGTTGTCGATGCGCGAACGCCACCGCGGCGGAACGGCGCCGCGACGGCGCGTGCCCAGCGCGCCGCGACCGCCCTGATCGGGAATCGGTACGCTGAGCCGTTTTTCGACCTGACGCGACAGCACTCCCCTGCCGAACATCGCGAACACCGACAGCGGCCGGATGACGAGCACGATCACCAGGACGACGACGGATGCCACGGCCACCTCGACCAGCGATTCGTGGGCCTCGCGCAGATCCTCGAGGACGAAACGCAGATGCAGACCGATGTAGGCGAACACGAACGCCTCGAGCAGCACGTCGACCGAGTTCCACACGTACCGTTCCTGCAGGCGGGTCTGATATCCCGCGTCGACCGTGCCGCTGCCGACCACGAATCCGGCGACCACGACGGCCAGCACCCCGGAGGCGTGCACCTCCTCGGCGACGAGAAACGCCGCGAACGGCACCATCAGTCCCTGCACGGTTTCCAGCGCCGGATTGGCCAGCCGGCGCCGAATCCACAACGTCACGTACCCGAGCGCGGCACCGATCAGCGGACCCAGCACCGCGCTGTAGCCGAACAGCAGCACCGGGTTCTCGATGAAGGTGTGGCTGCCCGCGACCTGCGCGACCGCGACCGAGAACAACGCCAGCGCCGCCGCGTCGTTGATCAGGCTCTCCCCGGTCAGGATCGACATCACCTTTTTGGGCAGGCCCAGCTTGCGCCCGACCGCCACCGCAGTCACCGCGTCCGGCGGCGCCACGATCGCGCCCAGCACCAGCGCGGTGCCGAAGGTCAGCGGCACCACGACCAGCCACGAGGACACCAGCGCGACGGTGAACGCGGTGACGACGACCAGACCGACGCCGAGCCCGAGGATCGGTTTGATGTTGCGTAGGAACGTCGGGAACGAGAAGTCCAGCGCCGCGGAGTACAGCAGCGGCGGCAGCACCACCGACAGCAGGATGTGCGAGTCGAGCTCAGGCGCCTCGAATCCCGGCAGAAAGGACACCGCGATACCGACGACCACGATGATCAGGGCGGGCTCGAGTCCGCGCCGGTGCGCCACGGCGGTGACGACGATCGCTCCGACGACGACCAGGATCAGTTCCACCCGGCGATTCTCCCGGCTCCGCCGCCGGATCGCCCGCCGGACTCAGCTCTGGCAGGTGGGACACCAGAACAGGTTGCGCCCTTCGAGCACCTCGGTCCTGATCGGGGTGTCGCAGATCCGGCACGGGTCACCGGCGCGACGGTAGACGTAGGTGCGCGGGCGGCGCCGCCCGTAGGACGGCATACCGTGGTCGTCCTCGGGCCGGATGGTGATGATGCGCCCCTTGCGCACGCCGACGTTCATCAGCTCGACCAGGTCGGTCCACGCGTCCCCGAACTCGCCGTGGGCCATCTGCGTGCCGGGCCGGTGCGGGTCGATGCGGTGCCGGTAGAGCAACTCGTTGCGGTAGACGTTGCCGACTCCCGCAATCACGCTCTGATCCATCAGCAGCGCCCCGATCACGCGGCGCGACTTGCTGATCCGGGTCCACGCCGAGCTCGGATCGGCGTCCTTGCGTAACGGGTCGGGGCCCAGCCGGGCCAGGATCTCCGACACCTCCGCCTCGGTGACGATCTCGCAGGCGGTGGGGCCGCGCAGATCGGTGCCGCGTTCGGTGCCGATGATGCGCATGCGTACCTGCCCGACGGGTTCGGGCACCCCCGCGTCGACGGTGAAATCGGTGAACTTGCCGTAGAGGCCCAGATGCACATGGACGATGCGGGCGCCGCTGTAGTGGTGAAACAGGTGCTTGCCGTAGGCGCTGGCCTTCTCGAAGACGTGGCCGTTGACCGCGTCGGCGCCGTCGATGAACCGGCCCTGCGGACTGCTCACCGATACCCGCTGGCCCCGGAACATCCGCTGATGTTGCCGCGCCAACCGGTGCAGCGTGTGGCCTTCGGGCATCCCTAGGCGCCGGGCACCGGTGGGGCGATGTGCGTCTTCTCGAACTCCGACAGGATGTCGATGCGCCGCTGGTGGCGGGGAGCCTCCGACCACGCGGCGGAAAGGAACGCGTCGACGATCGCGAGCGCCTCTTCGGTGGTGTGCATCCGGCCGCCGATGCCGATCAGCTGCGCGTTGTTGTGTTCGCGGGCCAGCGCGGCTGTCTCGGTGCTCCACGCGAGTGCGCACCGGGCGCCGGGCACCTTGTTGGCGGCGATCTGCTCACCGTTGCCGGAGCCGCCCAGCACGATGCCCAGGCTGCCCGGATCCGCGACGGTGCGCTCGGCCGCCGCGATGCAGAACGCCGGGTAGTCGTCCTCGGCGTCGTAGCCGAACGCCCCGCAGTCGACGGGCTCGTGCCCGGCCGCCGTCAGGTGCTCGATGACGGCCTGCTTGAGCTCGTATCCGGCGTGGTCGGCCCCGAGGTAGACGCGCATGGCCGATACGGTAGCTCAGGCCACGGTGATCGCGTCCAGCCGTTCCTTGATGAACTCCGACGACGTCACCGGCGCCAGCCCGGCCACCTTCCCGACCGGCGGCTGCAGCGGCGTCACCACCGCGTCGTGGTTGGCCTCGTAGAAGTAGATGAGCGAGACCAGGTCCTCTTCGGGGGCGTGCGGCTGCGGCGGGAGCACCCGGTGCCGGCCCGACGGCCAGCGCCGCCCGCTCCAGTACTCCAGCAGGTCGCCGATGTTGACCGTCAGCGCCTCCGGGTCGTAGGGGGCGTCCTCCCAGCCCGCGGCGTCGGAGTACACCTGCAGGCCGCCGGCGCCGGGTTCGCGGTCCAGGATCGTCACCGTGCCGAAGTCGGTGTGCGGACCGATCCGGAACTGCCCGGGCTCGGGATCGCCGACGACGCTGACGGGCGGGTAGTGGTTGATGTTCATCGTCCACGTCGGCCGGCTCGCCATCGCCGCGAACGGATTCGCCGGCAGGTGCAGCGCATGGGCGAACAGAGCGAGCAGCTCGTCGGCGACGCGCCGCATCTGTGCGGTGTACCGGTCGACCAGGCGCTGCAGCGCGGGCACCTCGGCCGGCCACACGTTCGGCGCGAACCAGATCCGGTCGACATCGGGGTCGCCCGTGGCGGTTTCGGCGCCCAGGCTGAAGCTCTCCTTCAGATCCGGCGGTGTCTCGGTCCCCTCGGCGTACCCGTTGGCCTCGGCACCGGGCCCGATCCACCCGTGACCGCCGACCGGCACCGCGTAGCGGTCCTTGACCGACCCGGGCAGCGCGAAGAACTCCCGGGCGGCGGCCCGCACGTCGCGCGCGAGCGCGGGGTCCACACCGTGTCCGGTCACCAGGATGAAACCGGCGCGCTGCAGCCCGGCGTCCACGTCGGCCGCGACGGCGTCGGCGGCGGCCCCGCCTTGGCGCCACCGCGAAAGATCGATGCCGGCAATCACACTCATTCGCCGATGTCCTCCGCCCACAGATCCGGATGCGCGCCGATGAAGTCGGTCATCATCGCCACGCAGCGCTCGTCGTCGAGGACGGTGACCTCGACGCCGTGCTCGGCCAGCCACTCGTGCCCGCCGGTGAACGTCGCGCTCTCCCCGATCACCACCGCCCCGATGTTGAACTGGCGCACCAGTCCACTGCAGTACCAGCACGGCGACAGCGTGGTCACCATGACCGTCGACCGGTAGCCGCGCTGACGGCCCGCGTTGCGGAACGCGTCGGTCTCGGCGTGGATCGACGGATCGTCGCGCTGCACCCGCTGGTTGTGCCCGCTGCCCAACAGTGTGCCGTCGGCGGAGAACAGCGCCGCTCCGATCGGAATACCGCCTTCGGCCAACCCTTTTCGGGCTTCGTCGACGGCGACGTCGAGCATGGACTGCGGTGAGGTCATCGACTCTGCGTGACGATCGCGGGGCGGCACAGCACCCAGTATGCGGCCCCGGCCAACACGAACCCGACGAAGAACGTGATGTCGCCGAGCGCGGGCACCGCGGCCGCGACGAAGCCGACGAACTTCTCCTGGTTGGCGAACAGCAGCACCGACACCACCAGCCCGATCGCGAACGCGGCCAGCCCGCCCCAGTTGGTGTACGAGCGGTCGTAGAGCAGATGTGCGACGGGTCGCCCGCGGCGCAGGTACTGATCGGCGAACATCACCCCCAGCCACGGCCCCACCCAGTACGCGATGATCAGCAGGAAGGCCTCGTAACTGTGGGCGGCGTCGGGCAGCGCCCACCATGCGACGAGGAATCCGGCGATGCCGAAGAACACTGTCACCAGCGCGCGGGCGACGTGCGCGGGCAGCTTGATGCCGATGGTCACGAACGCCATCGCCCCGGAGTAGACGTTGATCGCGTTGGCCGCGATCGCCCCGACCGCGATGGCGAGCAGGGTCGCCTTGGCCAGCGGCGAGGCGAGCTCGGCGGTGAACGACCCCGTCGGGTCGGCGAGCGAGGCCTCGCCCGTCGTCACCGACGCCGCGCCCACCACTTCGAGCACCACGCACGCGGTGAACAGCCCTGCGGCGGCGAAGAATCCGGTGCGCGCGGGCGACACCGTCTTCGGCAGATACCGGGTGAAGTCGGCGGCGTACGGCGTCCAGCCCGCGGCGTAGCCGAACGACGTACCGACCGTCAGCAGGAACCCACCGAGACCGCCCACGCCGTCGGCGGCGGGGGCGGCGTTGCCGAGGTCGGCATGGGCGAAGATCGCCACCGACGCCGCGATGAAGATCACCGCGAGCACCGGGAAGGAGTACTTCTCGAATGCCTGCACCAGGTTGTGCCCGAAGAACGCCAGCACCGTCTGCGCGGCCACGATGATCACCAGGCCGGCCAGCGGCCCGAAACCGAACAGCGTCGAAAGGGCGAACGCTCCGCTGACGCTGTTGGTGGCGAACCAGCCGACGCCGGCGGTGACCGACATCAGCACCGCCGGAACGGCGTTGCCCTTGAACCCGAAAGCCAAGCGCGCCAACACCATCTGCGGCACCCCGTGCAACGGGCCGCGGGCGGACAGCACGTAGTGGGCGATCGCGCCCAGCCCCGTGCCGATCACCACGCCGGCGACCGCCTGCCAGAACGTCATCCCGAACGCGAGCACCGCGAGCATGCCGACGAAGATCGTCGCGAACTCGAGGTTGGGCGACGTCCACGTCCAGAACAACTGGCTGGGCCGGCCGTGGCGGTCCGCTTCGGCGATGTACTCGTTGCCGCCGGGTTCGACGGCGACGACCCGGTCCCGGTAGGTGCCGTCGGTGCTGCGTTCGGTGACTGTCACCGATCTACGGTGGGGGCGCCGCGGTCAACGCGCAACCGGACGAAACCCCCCGGAAACAAACGGGCTCAGTCGAACGTGGGCGGTTCGGTGCGGGAGCGCTTCAGTTCCCAGAAGTGCGGGTACGACGCGAAGATCACCGACGCGTCCCACAGCTTGCCGGCCTCCTCGCCGCGCGGGATCTTCGACAGCACGGGCCCGAAGAACGCCACACCGTTGACGTGGATCGTCGGGGTGCCCACGTCGTCGCCGACGGCGTCCATGCCCTCGTGGTGGCTCTTGCGCAGCGCCTCGTCGTAGGCGTCGGACTCGGCGGCGTCGGCGAGTTCGGCAGGCAGGCCGGCCTCGGCGAGCGACTCCGTGATCACCTGGGTGAAGTCCTTGTTGTCCTGGTTGTGGATCCGCGTGCCCATCGCCGTGTACAGCGGGGCGAGCACCTCGGGGCCTTTGCTCTGCTCGGCGGCGATGGCGACCCGCACCGGTCCCCACGCCTTCTTCATCATCTCCAGGTACTCCTCGGGCAGGTCCCTGCCCTCGTTGAGCACGGCGAGGCTCATCACATGAAAGTTGACCTCGATGTCGCGGACCTTCTCCACTTCGAGGATCCAGCGCGAGGTGATCCAGCACCACGGGCACAGCGGGTCGAACCAGAAATCGGCGCGGGACTTCTCGGTCATGGGATCTCCTTGTCGAGTCGGTGACAGACGTCAATACGGCTCAACCCATGACGCCCGTCCTGTCTTCCCGGGTTGAGACTAATGTTGACGGGCGTGGCCCTTCCTAATCTGACGCGCGACCAAGCCGCCGAACGCGCCGCCCTGATCACCGTCGACAGCTACCGCGTCACCCTCGATCTGACCGACGGCGACGGTGCGCCGAGCGAGACGACGTTCCGGTCGGTGACGACCGTCGAGTTCGACGCGCTCGCCGGCGCCGACACCTACCTCGACCTCGCCGCCGACACGATCCGCAGCGCGACGCTCAACGGCGCCGACATCGACGTGTCGGGCTACGACGAGTCCACCGGCATCCCGCTGACCGGGCTGGCCAAGCACAACGTCGTCGTCGTCGACGCGGACTGCCGCTACTCCAACACCGGTGAGGGCCTGCACCGCTTTGTCGACCCGGTCGACGACGAGGTGTACCTGTACTCGCAGTTCGAGACCGCTGACGCGAAGCGGATGTTCGCCTGCTTCGATCAGCCCGACCTGAAGGCGGCGTTCGACATCACGGTCACCGCACCCGGGCACTGGGAGGTGATCTCGAACGGCGCCACCACGGACGTCACCTGGGACGGCAAGGCCAAGCAGCACACCTTCAAGGCCACCCCGCGGATGAGCACCTACCTGGTCGCCCTGATCGCCGGCCCGTACGCCCGCTGGGACGACGTCTACTCCGACGACCACGGCGACATCCCGCTGGGGATCTTCTGCCGCAAGTCGCTCGAAGAATTCATGGACGCAGATCGCCTGTTCACCGAGACCAAACAGGGATTCTCCTTCTACCACAACAACTTCGGCACGCCGTACGCATTCGGCAAGTACGACCAGCTGTTCGTGCCGGAGTTCAACGCGGGCGCGATGGAGAACGCGGGAGCGGTGACGTTCCTCGAGGACTACGTGTTCCGCTCCAAAGTCACCCGGTACTCCTACGAGCGCCGCGCCGAGACCGTGCTGCACGAGATGGCCCACATGTGGTTCGGCGACCTCGTCACCATGCAGTGGTGGGATGACCTGTGGCTCAACGAGTCCTTCGCGACCTTCGCGTCGGTGCTCTGCCAGGCCGAGGCCACCGAGTACACGCAGGCGTGGACGACGTTCGCCAACGTGGAGAAGTCGTGGGCCTACCGGCAGGACCAGTTGCCGTCGACCCACCCGGTGGCCGCCGACATCCCGGACCTGCACGCCGTCGAGGTGAACTTCGACGGCATCACCTACGCCAAGGGCGCCAGCGTGCTCAAGCAACTGGTGGCCTACGTCGGGCTGGACGCGTTTCTCGCCGGCCTGCGCGACTACTTCCGCGACCACGCCTTCGGCAACGCGACGTTCGGCGATCTGCTTGGCGCGCTGGAGAAGTCGTCGGGCCGCGACCTGTCGGGCTGGGGTCGGCAGTGGCTCAAGACCACCGGGCTGAACACCCTGCGGCCGGACTTCGACGTCGACGGTGACGGCGCGTTCACCCGGTTCGCGATCGAGCAGGGCGGCGCGAAGCCCGGGGCGGGCGAGACCCGCGTGCACCGGCTGGCCGTCGGCATCTACGACGACGACGCGTCGGGCAAGTTGGTGCGGGTGCACCGCGAGGAGCTCGACGTCGAGGGCGCGACGACGGAGGTGCCGGGGCTGCGCGGAGTGTCGCGCGGCAAGCTGATCCTGGTCAACGACGACGACTTCACGTACTGCTCGCTGCGCCTGGACCCCGACTCCCTGCAGACCGTGCTCGCGCGGATCGCCGACATCGCCGAACCGCTCCCCCGCACGCTCGCGTGGTCGGCGGCCTGGGAGATGACCCGCGACGCCGAACTGCGTGCCCGCGACTTCGTCGCCCTGGTGATGAGCGGCCTGCACGCCGAGTCGGAAGTCGGTGTGGCGCAGCGCCTCCTGCTGCAGGCGCAGACCGCGCTGGGGTCGTACGCCGATCCGCAGTGGGCCGCCGAGAACGGTTGGCCCGCCTTCGGGGACAAGCTGCTCGACCTCGCCGGCGAGGCCGCACCCGGGTCGGACCACCAGCTGGCGTTCGTCAACGCGCTGTGCACGTCGGTGCTCTCCCCGAATCACGTCGCGGTGCTGTCGACGCTCCTCGACAACGAGCCGGCCGCGGTGAACCTGGAGGGACTGGTGGTCGACACCGACCTGCGCTGGCGGGTGGTGACGGCGTTGGCACGCGCGGGCGTGCTGGACGCCGACGGCCCGGAGACGCCGCTGATCGACGCGGAAGCTCAGAACGACCCGACCGCGGCCGGGCGGCGGCATGCCGCGGCAGCGGCCGCGGCGCGCCCGCAGGCAGCGGTGAAGGAGTCGGCCTGGCAGCAGGTGGTCGAGGACGACACGCTGGCCAACATCACCGCGCGGGCGATCATCGGCGGCTTCGTGCAGCCCGGCCAGGGTGAGCTGCTGGCGCCGTTCCGGGACCGCTTCTTCGGCGCGATCTCGGGGGTGTGGGAGCGACGGTCCAGCGAGGTTGCCCAGACCGTGGTGGTCGGGCTGTATCCGTCGTGGGACATCAGCGCCGACGCGCTCGAGGCGGCCGACGGGTTCCTGGCCGACCCGGAGGTGCCGCCGGCGCTGCGCCGGCTGGTGCTCGAGGGCCGCGCCGGCGTGGAGCGCTCGCTGCGGGCGCGGGAGTTCGACGCCCGCTGACCCTCTCCGCGAGCGAGCGTGTGTGCACGCGACACGCCGCTCGCGGGCGGCAGTTCGCGCACGCTCGCGGCGCCCCAGCGCGCTTAAGCTACCGCGGTGGCGGTCAACAGTCGCAGGACCAGAGCGGCGCGCAGGCGCAAACGCCGGGTCGCGGCCGTCGTCAACGACCTCACCGACGCGCAGTGGACGGCGATCAAGGCCGCCTGGAACGGGTGCGCGTACTGCGGAGCAACCACCGGAACGCTGCAGCGCGACTGCGTGATGGCCATCTCGCGCGGCGGCCGCTACACCGTCGACAACGTGGTGCCCGCGTGCGGGGCGTGCAATGCCAGCAAATGCAACGACGAGGTCACCGGCTGGCTGCGCCGCAAGCGACTCGACGAGCGGCTGTTCCTCGAGCGCTACGTGCAGATCCGCGCCGACCTGATCGCCGCGGACGCCGAACGTGCAGTCACGGTAGTCGCCGAGTCGCCGCAGCTACCGTGAGTGCACTCTCGCGAAGGTCAGCGGGGTGAGACGCCGGCCGACAGCACGCGGATGCCGCTGATCAGCCCGTCGATCAGGTTGCCCTCGCGGAACGATGCCGCCGCGGCCGACACCCCCAGCGGGGCCGCCTCTTCGATGCCGCGGCCCTTGACCTGCGAGCCGTAGACCACCTCGATCGCGCGCTGGTTCGGTGACACGGCGAGCAGCACCGCGTTGTCCGGAGTCGGGACCCGGCCCAGGATCGCGCGCGCCGACGCCGCGGTGTCCTCCCCCAGATCGCCGATGTACACCGCGAAGCGCGCCTGGGCCGACCGCGACCCGTACTTCAGCGCGTTGTCGAGGACCACCAGCTGCTTGGTCGGGAACGGGTAGTGCACCGACAGCTCGCCGGGCTCGGTGACCCCGGAGATGCGTCCGCTCGCGGTGACCACCGAGCCGTACGGCAGCTCGGCGAGGTCGTAAGCGCCTGCCCGGGTGATCTCACCACTTGCCACTTGCGCCGCCTCCGATCGTCAGGTGTGAACCGTGGCCACCGTGGCCGTGATCTGCCGGCTCGTCGGCCGCCCACAGGATGGGGTCGTGCGTCCACGTCTCCGCGATGTTGTACGTCGCGGGATGCGGGCTCTTCTTGCGGTAGATGAGCAGCGACAGCACACCGGCCAGAGCCAGCGGTATCACCAAGAAACTCGCGTGCACCAGAGCAGTGTTGTTCACGGGCAAACCGTAACGCACCGGCCGTTCAGGCCGCGCCCTCACCCAGGTATCTGACCCACGCGGGATCGAGTTCCTTGACGCTCGAGAGCAGCCGCCAGTGCTGGCCCTTGGGCGGCATCGGGGTGGCGCGCAGGCTCCAGCCCAGTTCGCTCAGCAGCCGGTCGGCCTTGCGGTGGTTGCAGGGCGAACACGCCGCCACGCAGTTCTCCCACGAGTGGTCGCCGCCCCGGCTGCGGGGAATGACGTGGTCGACGGTGTCGGCCTTGGCCCCGCAGTAGGCGCACCGGAAGCGGTCGCGATGCATGAGCGCCGCCCGCGTCATGGGCACCCGCGCCCGGTACGGAACCCGGACGTAAGTCCGCAGCCGGATCACCGACGGCACCACGATCGTCCTGCTGGCCGAGTGGATCACCGGCCCCATCGGGTCGTCGTGCACGACGTCGGCCTTGCCGCACATCACCATGATCACGGCCCGGCGCATCGGCAGCGCGGTCAGCGGTTCGAACGTCGAATTCAGCAGGAGCACCCGTCGGCGCCCCCAGATCGAGGGCTCGGCCGTCGCGGCGGGGCGGGTGTCGGGTGCGGGCACCACGCTGTGCAGCGCGCGCGCCGTCGTACTGGCTGTCGGCCCGGGAGAGCCCGTCGCGGTCCGGTGGTTCCGGTGGCCGCGTCCGTTCTTGCGCTGCGCCATACGTCCTCCGACCGACAGTCCACCATGGATCCCTTCCGACCGCACGACAATTCTCGTCGTGTTCGCAGGTCAGTCCGATGAACATCTCGTGACCGCACGCCGGGGACAGGTAGCCGATTACTCATGCCGACCCGGCGCGACGCCGTCAGACTGTGCCCATGACCGCCGGGGGAACCAACATCGATGACAGCGACTACGTGCGGTATCGGCCGGCTCTGGCCGTCGTCCCCCCCGGCGAGGAGGAGCTGATCTCCAAGCTGGTCCGCGATCTGCGCACGAACAACCGCTACCAGTTCGCGAAGAGCCGCATGTTCGCGAAGTACCGCAGGCACGGCCGACCCCATGCGATCCGCGACGCGCACGCCAAGAGTTGCGCCGTGCTGCACGGCGAGCTGACCGTGCACGACGCCCTCGACCCGCCGCTAAGGCAGGGCATGTTCGCCCGGCCGGGCGCCACCTTCCCGGTGATCGCCCGGATCTCACAGACCTCGGGGGCGATCCGCTCGGATCAGGTGCGCGGCGTGCGCGGCCTCGGCCTGAAGATTCTCGGGGTGACCGGTGCCAGCGGGGAACGCGCCGACGCACGCTTCGCCGACACGAACCAGGACTTCGTGTTCGTCACCGAGCCGGCGTTCCTGTTCCGCGACGCCGCGGACTACGCCAAGGCCGGGATGCGCACCGCCAGGGCGCTCACCGCACTGCCCGACGGCGGGATGCTGCTGATCAACCGGATGCTGCGGGCCGCGCGCCGGGCCAGGCAGCGGTCCGGCCGCGACCTGCCGGCCAAGCTGCGGGTGTTCGCCGAACCCAACCACCATCCGCTGCGTCAGACGTTCTACACCGCCGCGCCGGTGCGCTTCGGCGACTACGTGGCGAAGCTGCGGGTGGCGCCGACCCCGCAGACCGTTGCCGCGGCGGTTCCGGCGACGATCGAGGACGGCCCGTACGACGCCGCCTCGCGGGCCGTCGTCGCCTACTTCGCGGCCGGGGCCGCCGAATACGAGGTGGCGGCCCAGCTGTGCACCGCGGGCATGCCGATCGAGGACGCCACCGTCGAGTGGTCCGAGGACCGGTCGCCGTACCGGCCGGTGGCGACCCTCCGCTTTCCTGAGCAAACGGGATACGGGGAGGCGCTTCGCGACTTCGCCGACGACGGGCTCACGTTCAATTCGTGGCGGGGCATCGCCGAGCACCGGCCGCTGGGCTCCATCAACCGGCTCAAGTTGCGGGTGTACGAGGCGTCGAGCGAATTCCGGCACTCCCGCAACGGCACCCCCTACGTCGAGCCCGCGGACCTGTCGACGTTCCCGAAATGAGGTCCCCGGCCGTCCGCCGCGGCTAACCCCCGGCCATTAGCGAGAATTGGCGGTCGCCCGCCATTAGACTCCCATGACATGCCGCACGGTTGGCAGTTGCTCGACCGCCCCCGAGAATTCGACGCGGTCCGTTCTGCGCTGACCGGCGCCGGCTCCTACGGCGTGGTGCTGGTCGGCGATGCCGGCGTCGGCAAGACGACGCTGGCGCGCTCGGTCACCGAATCCCTGCGCTCCCAAGTGCACTGGGTGGCCTCCACCGAATCGTCGCGCAGCATCCCGCTCGGGGTGTTCGCCCACCTCGTCGGCGGCAGCTCTTCGCGCGATGCGACGGCACTGCTGGCGTCGGCACGCGAATCGCTTGTCTCACAGGGCAACAGCATTGTCGGAGTGGACGACGCCCACCTGCTCGACGAGTTGTCGGCCACGCTGCTGCACCAGATGGCCGTCGATCAGACCGGCCGCATCCTGGCCACCGTGCGCAGCGGGGAACCGGTGCCCGACGCGGTGACGTCGCTGTGGAAGGACGGCTACCTGCGCCGGATAGAACTCCAGCCGTTCACCAAGCAGCAGAGCGTCCAGCTGGTCGAGTCGGTGATCGGCGGGCGCCTCGAGGGTCTGTCGGCCGACCTGATGTGGGAGTCCTCCGGCGGTAATCCCCTGTTTCTACGGCACCTGGTGGAGGGATCCATCGACGCGGGCACCCTGAAGCGGGTCGACGACGTCTGGCAGCTGCGCGGTCCGACGGCCGTGCCGTCGGGGTTGGTGGCGCTGCTGGAGAGCCGGCTCGAGCATGCCGGCGACACCGTCCTGACCGCACTCAAACTGCTGGCGCTGTGCGAGCCCCTCGACATCGACGCGCTCACCGAACTCGCGGGCGACGCCGCCGTCGACGACGCCGAGATGCGCGGCCTGATCCGCTTCCAGCAGGACGGGCCCGTGCTCAACGCCCGCTTCAGCCACCCGCTGGTCGGCGACGTGGTGCGCAGCAAGGTGGGCCGCGCGGCCGAACGGCGGCTCAAGGGTCAGGTGGTGCAGATCCTGCGCCGGCGCGGACTCGACACCGCGGCCAGCCGGATCCGGATGGCGCAGCTGTCGATCGACAGCGATCAGCCCGTCGACACCGAACTGCTCACCTCGGCGGCCAAGGACGCGATCTACCTGTCCAACCTGCCGCTCGGAGAACGCTTGGCGCGCAGGGCGTTCGAGCGGACGGGCAGCCTCGCCGACGGTGCCCTGCTGTCCCGGGCACTGCTGTGGCAGGGCAAACCCGCCGCCGCCGACGCGATTCTGGCCCAGTTCGCCCCGGCCGACCTCGACGAGGTGCAACTGGTGCAGTGGGGTGTGCCGAGGGCGTCGACGCTGTTCTGGTCGATGAGCGAGGTGGCCGCCGCACACGAGGTGCTCGCGCTGGCCAACGAGCGGGTCCGGCATCCTGCGCTGCGGCTCATCCTGGACGCCACCGAGGCCGCAATGGCCGTGCACGAGAACCGCATCGAGGAGGGCATCGCCGAAGCGCTGCGGGTGCTCGCCGATCCGCAGGCTCCCGATCAGGCCGTCGAGTTCGCCGCATTCGCCGCCGGTCTGGCGATGCCCGTCGCCGGCCGCGGCGACGAGTTCGAACCGATCGCCGCGCGGTGTCGCGCCGAGCAGAAGACCACCGACGGCATGATCCGGGTGATGGTCCGGTACTGCGACGTGCTCGCGCTGACGCACACCGGCCAATTCGACCTGGCCGACAAGAGGGCCGCCGCCTACGCCGACTTCTCGTCGGTCGGTCAGTTCCTCGCCTGGGCCATCGCCAAGATCATGGCCGGCGCGGTCGCCACCGCCCGCGGCGACTTCCCCGAGGTCGTCTCGTCCATCGAGCAGGCCCTCGCCGCGCTGTCGGCGGAGAGCCCGCTGCCGTGGCAACTGCCGGGGCGGCTGCTGCTGGCGCGGGCCTACGCCGCGCTGGGCCGGATCGGTGAGGCCGAGCGCGTCCTCACCGACGCCGCCGAGCACTCGGGTCCGTCGATGGCGCTGCACGAACCTCAGCGACTGATCGCCCGGTCGTGGTACGCGGCCGCGAAGGGGATGGAGCGCAACGCCGTCGAACTGGCGCGCGCCGCGGCGGACAACGCCCACCGGTCCGGGCAGCACGCCTTGGAGGCCGAGGCGCTGCACCACGCGACGCGCTTCGGCGACCGCACCACCGCGGCCCGGCTCGCCGAACTGGCCGGCCTGGTCCACGGAAACCTCGCCGCGCTGTACGCCCGGCATGCCGCGGCCGTCGCCGCAGCGGACGCCGCCGCCCTGGAAGCGGTCAGCGCCGAGTTCGAGCGCGC
This sequence comes from Mycolicibacterium chlorophenolicum, assembly GCF_001044235.1. Taxonomy (GTDB): domain Bacteria; phylum Actinomycetota; class Actinomycetes; order Mycobacteriales; family Mycobacteriaceae; genus Mycobacterium; species Mycobacterium chlorophenolicum. The sequence continues at coordinate 43,842 of NZ_JYNL01000068.1, forward strand.
CGGTCTGCTGCTGTCCGCCGCAGACGCGGCGGCGCAGGCGGCCCCGCTGTACGACGCCGCGGGCGATCGCCGCCGCACCAGCGAGTCCGGCGCCACGGCGCTGCGGCTCGCCGAGGCGTGCGGTGGGGCGACCACCCCGGCGATCCGGACCGCGGCGCGGCCGCTGCCGCTGACGCCGCGGGAACGGGAGATCGCCGAACTGGTGTCGGCGGGGCTGTCCAACCGTGAGGTCGCCGAGCAGCTCACGCTGTCGGTGCGCACGGTCGAGGGGCACGTCTACCGCGCCTGCTTCAAGCTCGACGTCGCCGACCGCGACGAGCTCGCCAGGGTGGTCGGCAAGAAGAGGTGACCGCCGGGTGAGCCCGGCGGGCGTGATGGACCACAATGGTCGGTGATGGATCAACAATCGTTCTATGACGCGGTCGGCGGCCACGAAACGTTCCGCACCATCGTGTCGCGGTTCTATCAGCAGGTGCGCGACGACGAGATCCTGCGGCCGCTGTATCCCGAGGACGAACTCGACGCGGCCGAGGAGCGTCTGCTGTTGTTCCTCGAGCAGTACTGGGGCGGCCCGCGCACCTACTCCGAGCAGCGCGGGCACCCGCGGCTGCGGATGCGCCACGCGCCGTTCCGGATCGGCTATCTCGAGCGCGACGCGTGGCTGCGGTGCATGCACACCGCAGTGGCCGAGATCGACGCCCAGACCCTCGACGACGCGCACCGCCAGGAGTTGATCGCCTACCTGGAGATGGCTGCGCAGTCGATGGTCAACTCGCCGTTCTGAGCGTCGCGAGCGAGGCGTCAGTGCAGCACGACGGCGGGGTTGCCACGCCTGCGGTAGACGCTGCCGAACCGCGCGTCGATGCGCAGCCACGCCGGTGTCGTGCGCACCCGCACCACCTCGTCGGCGGTGTCGGGCACGAAACCCATCGCAGTCAGCGTGAACACACAGCGCATCGGGATGCCGACGGTGTCCAAATCGGTGACGACGTCGACGACGTCCTGGTCGAGCAGCGACGGCGGCGGTCCGTGTGCCCCCGAATGCTCACGGACCAGCGCGGTGCCACGCTGCGCGAGCGCGAACACCTCGCGGGCGGGCACATCGTCGAGGTGGACGAATCCGGCCTCCGGCGGCAGCGCACCCCGCCACGCGGAATCCATCGCGAAGCCGGGGTCGACGTGTCCGTCCGCATCCATGGCCGCCAGCCCGGCCAGCAGGGCGTCGGCCCCGGCGCACAGGTCGGCGGGCCGCAGCCGGCCGCGCACCACCCGGCTCGCGAGCACGTCGAAACCGGTGGACACCCACGCCGCCACCAGTCCCCCGGCGCGCTCCCGTAGCCGCACCACCGCGGACTCGTCGGCGCGGCGAGCGCGTTCGGTGAAGGCGGCGAGGTCGTCGCGGTGGCCGCCGTCGACGTCGAGCCAGATCCCGCGCTCGCTCATCGCGCCCAGTGCTGCAGGTACTCCCGCTGTTTCGCCGAAAGTCGTTGCAGCCGTTGTTCTTCGATGTGCACCGCGGCCAGCTGCGTTTCCGCGACGACCGCCGGGCGGGACTCGGGCGGCGCGCCGACCGACCGCACCTCGTAGCCGATGGTGAAGTCCACCGCCCGGACCCGCTTGGACCACATCGTCACCTGCAACGGCGAGTCGATCAGCCGCAGCTGCGCCTTGTAGGAGATCTGCACCTCGGCGATCAGGAGCCCGATCGTGGTGATCTCCTCACCGAACGGCTCGCGCAGGAACGGGATTCGGGCCTCTTCGAGGATCGTGACCATCGTCGCGTGGTTGATGTGCTGGTACATGTCGATGTCCGACCAGCGCACATGAACCGGCGCCGTGAAGCCCTGAACCGTCACCCGGATGTTCCCGTCCCACTCGTCCTGGTCATGCTGCGGATCTGGCGGGCCGCCACCGACAGCGTCGCCAGGTCGTGCTCACCGCTTTCGTACAGTTCGGTCAACGTCCGGCGGGCGCGAGTGACCCGGTTGGTGTTGGTCATCTCCCACTCGGAGATCTTCTCCTCGCCGTTCTCGTCGGGCTCACCGACGGCCAGCACGTCGAAGCTCAGTGCCCGCAGCGAGCCGTAGATGTCGTCACGAATTGCCAACCGCGCCAACGAATGCCACCGGTCCTCCCGGGAGAGCCGCGACACGGCGGTCAGTAGACCGTCGGTGCCCAGGTGGTCCATCAGTGCGAAGTAGGCATCGGCCACCTCGGCGGGATCGCGGTCGACGATGTCGGCGATGTCGATGACGTCGAGCAGGCTGAACTGGTAGAGCCCCGTCGCGACCTGGTACGCCAGGTCTTCAGACGCGCCCTGGGCGCTGAACTCCCCCGCCTCCTTCAGCACGATCGCCCGGTCGTCCCCGCGCAGCCACTCCGACATCCGTGGGGTCAGTGCGGTCACCTTCTCGGCGAACCGGTTGATCTCGGCGCCCACCGCCAGCGGCTGCGGACGGTAGTTGAGCAGCCAGCGCGATGCGCGGTCGATCAGCCGGCGAAGGTCGAGGGTCATCCGGTCGGTCACCGCGACGGACACCCCGTCGACGCCGGCGGCCCGGATGCGCCGCCACACCTCGCCCACCCCGAAGATCGCGTCGACGGCCACGAAGCTGCGCACCGCGTCGACCGCCGAGACACCGACGTCCTCGGCGACCCGGTAGGCGTAGGAGATGCCCGCGGTGTCGACGACGTCGTTGACGAGCATGGTCGCCACGATCTCGCGACGCAGCTGGTGTGAACGGATCTCGGTGGCGAACCGGTCCCGCAGTGTGGTCGGGAAGTACGACGGCAGCCGGGAGGCGAACACCTCCTGATCGGGCAGATCCCCCGCCAGCAGGTCGTCCTTGAGCGCCAGCTTCACGTGGGCCATCAGGGTCGCCAGCTCCGGAGAGGTCAGCCCGATCCCGGCCTCCGTCCGGCGGCGGATCTCCTTCTCCGAGGGCAGCGCCTCGAGCTCGCGGTTGAGGCCACGCTCGTCGACGAAGTCCTTGATCATCCGGGCGTGCACCGACAGCATGCTCGCCGCGTTCGCGCGGCTGGTGCCCATCAGGTCGTTCTGACTCTCGTTGTCCGCCAGCACGAGTCGGCCGACCTCGTCGGTCATCGACAGCAGCAGGTCGGTCCGGTCCTCGGTGGTGACCTTCCCCGCTGTCACCAGCGAGTCGATCAGGATCTTGATGTTGACCTCGTGGTCGGAGCAGTCGACACCGGCGGAGTTGTCCAGCGCGTCGGTGTTGACGCGCCCGCCGACGAGTTCGAACTCGATGCGGCCCAGCGACGTGACGCCGAGGTTGCCGCCCTCGCCGATCACCTTGGCGCGCACCTGGTTTCCGTTCACCCGCACCGCGTCGTTGGCGCGATCGCCGACGTCGGACTCGGTCTCGGCCTTGACGTAGGTGCCGATGCCGCCGTTGAACAGCAGGTCGGCCGGCGCCTTGAGGATCGCCCGGATCAGGGCGGGCGGCGTCAGCTCGGTGACGTCGTCGTCGATCCCCAGCGCCCTGCGCGCTTCGGCGCTGATCGGGATCGACTTCTGCTCGCGGCTGTAGACGCCGCCGCCGGCGCTGATCAGCGAGGTGTCGTAGTCCTCCCAGCTGGAGCGCGGCAGGTCGAACAACCGCTTGCGCTCCTGCCAGGACGTCGCGGCGTCCGGATCGGGGTCGATGAAGATGTGCCGGTGGTCGAAGGCGGCGAGAAGGCGGATGTGCTGCGAGAGCAGCATGCCGTTGCCGAAGACGTCGCCGCTCATGTCACCGACGCCGACGACGGTGAACTCCTCGCTCTGGGTGTCGATGCCCATCTCGCGGAAGTGCCGCTTCACCGACTCCCAGGCGCCCTTGGCGGTGATGCCCATCGCCTTGTGGTCGTAGCCCACCGACCCGCCGGAGGCGAACGCGTCACCGAGCCAGAAGCCGTAGGACTTGGCGACGTCGTTGGCGATGTCGGAGAAGGTGGCGGTGCCCTTGTCGGCGGCCACGACGAGGTAGGCGTCGTCGCCGTCGCGCCGCACGACGCCCTCGGGGACCACGACCGCGCCGGTGGACATGTCGACGTTGTCGGTGAGATCGAGCAGGCCGGCGATGAACAGCCGGTAGCAGGCCACGCCCTCCTCGCGGGTGGCGTCGCGGTCCACGGCAGGGTCGCCCGTCGGCGCCGGCGGCCTCTTCACCACGAAGCCGCCCTTCGCCCCGACGGGGACGATCACGGCGTTCTTGACCGCCTGCGCCTTGACCAGTCCGAGGATCTCGGTGCGGAAGTCCTCGCGGCGGTCCGACCAGCGCAGCCCGCCGCGCGCCACGAAGCCGAATCGCAGATGCACGCCCTCGACGCGCGGCGAGTAGACGAAGATCTCGAATTTCGGCCGGGGCAGCGGCAATTCGTCGATCAGCTCCGGATTGAGCTTGAGCGACAGCACGTTGCGGGCGCGCGCCGAGTCCGACCGGGTGACGAAGTAGTTGGTGCGCAGGGTGGCCTGGATCATCGAGGCGAATGCCCGCAGCACCCGGTCGGTGTCGAGGCTGACCAGCGCGTCGATGTCGGCGGCCACCGCGGCGGCCGCGGCCTGCGCGTCGCGCCGGGTGGCGTCGCTCTGCTGGTCATCGGTGGGACTGAACAGAGCCTCGAACAGCTCGACCAGCGAGCGTGCCGTTCCGGCGTTGTCGTTGAGGACGTCGGCGATGTGGGACTGGCTGTAGGAGAACCCGGCCTGCTTGAGGTACTTGGCGTAGGCGCGCAGGACGGCGACCTGCTGCCAGGTCAGCCCGGCACGCAGCACGAGTTCGTTGAAGCGGTCGATCTCGGAGTTGCCGTGCCAGATCGCGGTCACGGCGTCGGCGAAGCGCTGCGCGGTGGCCTCGCGCTCGGCGCCGGGCGGGGTGACCGGGATGCCGCGGTGCGGTGACACCTTGAACTGGTAGATCCACACCGGCAGCCCGTCGGGCCGGGTCACCGTGAACGGCCGCTCTTCGAGCACCGTCACCCCCATCGACTGCAGCATCGGCAGCAGCCGGCTCAGCGACGCCGACTGGCCGCCGAGATACCAGATCAGGTTGGAGATGCCGTCGACGGCGGTGCTCTCGGTGTCGTCGAGCACCAGCTTGACGGTGTTGTCGTCGAGCTCCTCGATGATCGCGATGTCGGTGAGGGCGTGCAGCGGCGTGACGGCCTGCTTGTACACCTCGGGGAAGGCCGCGGCGTAGTGCTCCGCGATGCCCTGGTCGATCGACGCCGTACGGACCGCGCCGAGCATCCGGTCGGCCCACGTGCGCGCGGCCTCGGTGAGCAGATCCTGGATGCGGGACTCGTTCGCATCGGACACATCGACGCCCTGGGGGCGGGAACCCTCGGGCAGACGCACCGTGAAATGCACCAGCGCCCATGGCGATTCGCTGACCCGCGCGGAGTAGTCGATGCTGAGACCGCCCAGTTCGCGGACCAGGATGTCCTGCATCTCCAGGCGCACGGCGGTCGTGTAGCGATCACGGGGCAGGTACACCAGGCAGGACACGAAGTGGGCCAGCGGGTCGGCCCGCATGAACAGCAGGGTGCGCCGGCGCGAGCCCAGGTCGACGACGGCCATCGCCATGTCGAGGAGTGCGCGGGCGTTGAGCGCGAACAACTCCGAGCGCGGGATCGTCTGGATGATGTCGAGCAGCAGCTGGCCGGGATGGCTGGGATCGCGGTGCGCCATCGCCAGCGCGTCGTTGACCCGGCGGGAGATCAAGGGGATCTCCTGCACGTTGGCGTTCATCGCCGCCACGGTGAACATGCCGACGAAGCGGTGCTCGATGGCCGCGGAGTCGTCGCCGCCGTCACCGGGCTGCTCACGCACCACCACGATGTGCGGGTATGCGCCGTATCGCAGGAAGCTCGGGATCGTCGCCTGCGCCAGCGCCAGAAGCTCGTCCTTGTTGGTCAGCTGCGGCAGCACATCCTGGCGCAGGCGCAGCACGCCGAGCCGGCTGCCCGCGTCCACGGTGGCCTCCCCGTCACGCACCGGACAGCGCTGATAACCCAGCAGCACGAAGTGCCCGTCGGCCAGCCAGCGCAGCAGCGCCGCGACGTCCTTGCGGTCCGGACTGGGGAACCGGCGACCGGTGTCGCTGTCGAGTTCGGCCGCCAGGCTGCGCAGCATCGCGGCCATGCTCTCCGAGTCCAACGCCACCTGGCGCGCGTCGGCGAGCACCCGCGGCAGCAGCCGCTCGGCCTCGGCGAGGGCGCGCCGGTCCACCGCGCTGGACAGCTGCACGTGCACCCAGATCTCGTCCACGCCGTCGCCGAAGGTGGCCTGCGATGACGGGACGATGTCGAGCAGCTCCCCGCCCGCACCGCGGCGCACGCGGAACATCGGGTTCATGATCGCCTTGTAGGCCACACCGACTCGGTGCAGCAGCACCGTCACCGAGTCCATCAGCATCGACGCGTTGTCGGTGATGACCTGCAGCGCCGGACCGAACCCGCCCGGCTCGTCGGCGCCGTAGACGGCGACCAGGGTCGCGCCCGCCGACCGTTGCCGGCCCAGCCGGTACTGCGCCTCGATCAGCGCCGTACCCGCCGGCGAGCTCTCCGCGGGCCGCCGCAACGGTCCGGTCACGGCGCCCTCGGAGCCCGGGGCGCCGCCGTGCGGACCCCGATAGGTCTCCAGGTATGCGGGAAGCAGGCGGTCGACCACCTCGGGGGTGACGTCCTGCTCGGTTTCCCCGATTGCACCGGGTTTCAACGACATGCGCCGCTCCTACTCACACTGCGTACCGGCCGCCGTTGGCTGCGACCGGCCGCGCTCGGCGGTCGGTCACTTGGTCCGCACGACGAGACTATCCCCGCGTGAGCTTGCGGTGGGTCACCCTGTGCGGACGGGCCGCTTCGGCGCCGAGCCGCTCGATCTTGTTCTCCTCGTAGCCGCCGAAGTTGCCCTCGAACCAGAACCATTTGGCCTCGTTGTCGGTGTCGCCTTCCCAGGCCAGGATGTGCGTGCACGTGCGGTCGAGGAACCAGCGGTCGTGGGAGATGACCACCGCGCAACCGGGGAACTGCTGCAGCGCGTTCTCCAGGGAACTCAGCGTCTCGACGTCCAGGTCGTTGGTGGGCTCGTCGAGCAGCAGCAGGTTCCCGCCCTCTTTGAGCGTGAGCGCCAGGTTCAGCCGGTTGCGCTCACCGCCGGACAGCACGCCCGCGGGCTTCTGCTGGTCGGGTCCCTTGAACCCGAACGCCGACACGTAGGCCCGCGACGGGATCTCGTTCTGGCCGACCTCGATGTAGTCCAGCCCGTCGGAGACGACCTCCCACACCGTTTTCTTCGGGTCGATGCCCGAGCGGCTCTGGTCGACGTAGCTCAGCTTGACCGTCTCGCCGATCCTGACGGTTCCGCTGTCGGGCTGCTCGAGGCCGACGATGGTCTTGAACAGCGTGGTCTTGCCCACGCCGTTGGGCCCGATGACGCCGACGATGCCGTTGCGCGGCAGCGTGAAGGACAGGTCCTTGATCAGCTGCCTGCCGTCGAATCCCTTGTCGAGGTGTTCCACCTCGACGACGACACTGCCCAGCCGCGGGCCGGTCGGGATCTGGATCTCCTCGAAGTCGAGCTTGCGGGTCTTCTCGGCCTCGGCGACCATCTCCTCGTAGCGGCCGAGGCGGGCCTTGTTCTTGGCCTGGCGGGCCTTGGCTCCCGAGCGCACCCACTCCAGTTCGTCCTTGAGCCGCTTCTGCAGCTTGGCGTCTTTGCGCCCCTGCACGGCGATCCGCTCGGCCTTCTTCTCCAGGTACGTGGAGTAGTTGCCTTCGTAGGGGTAGGCGCGGCCGCGGTCGAGTTCGAGGATCCACTCGGCGACGTTGTCGAGGAAGTACCGGTCGTGGGTGACGGCCAGGATCGCGCCCGCGTACTCGGCGAGGTGCTGCTCGAGCCAGAGCACGCTCTCTGCGTCGAGGTGGTTGGTGGGCTCGTCGAGCAGCAGCAGGTCGGGCTTGGACAGCAACAGCTTGCACAGCGCGACCCGGCGCTTCTCGCCACCGGACAGGTGCGTCACCGGCTCGTCGGCGGGCGGGCAGCGCAGCGCGTCCATCGCCTGCTCGAGCTGGCTGTCGATGTCCCACGCGTCGGCGGCGTCGAGCTCCTCCTGCAGCGCGCCCATCTCTTCCATGAGCTCGTCGGAGTAGTCGGTCGCCATCAGTTCGGCGACCTCGTTGTACCGATTGAGCTTGGCTTTGATCGGCACGCCTTCTTCGACGTTCTCGCGGACGGTCTTCGTCTCGTCGAGCTGGGGCTCCTGCATGAGGATGCCGACCGTGGCACCGGGGGCCAGGAACGCGTCGCCGTTGTTGGGCTGGTCCAATCCGGCCATGATCCGCAAGACGCTCGACTTACCGGCCCCGTTGGGGCCGACGACGCCGATCTTCGCGCCCGGAAGGAAGTTCAGGGTGACGTCGTCAAGGATGACCTTGTCGCCGTGCGCCTTGCGGACCTTCCGCATCGTGTAGATGAATTCGGCCATGCCTGTGATGTCGCCTTTCTCCGGTCTTCGCGATCTGCGATAGTCCGGAGCCCATCCTAGGCGTGGCCGCGCCGGCGTTGCCCGGCGCTAGGCGGACAGCGGCAGCCCGACGGTCTCGGCCCCGGCCTGGGGCTCGTCCGGCTCGTCCTCCGCGGCGGCGGTGTCCTCGGTCGAGGCGCCCGCGGCCTGTTCGGGATGCCTGCGCTTGTCGATGCGGGCGATGCACCGCGCCAGGTCTGGCCCGACGTTGGTGGCCCGGATCTCCAGCGAGGACCGCCGGTTGCCGTCGCGGTCCTCGTACTCGCTGGTGTACAGGGTGCCGACGACGATCACCGCATCCCCTTTCCCGAGGCCCGCACCGACGCCGGTGACCAGGCGGCCCCAGCAGTTGACCGTGGCGTACAGCGAGTTGCCCGGCTCCCAGCTTCCGTCCGCGGTGCGCCTGCGCGAGTTGCTCGCGACGCGGAACTTGAACAGCTCCTGGTCGCCGACCCAGCGGCGCTCCGGAGCGGTGACGATCGTGCCGACGATGGCGATGGGGGTCTCGAACATGACGGTTCCTCTTTCTCGTGTGGCTGCGGCCCGGGCACGGCGCCCGGGCCGTCGGTGACACCGCCATTGAGCGCCGCGGCGCCGACAGCGGGGCCGCGGCAGCGCCCGTCGGGCCGCGGCCCTGGGGATGAATCGCGCATTGGGGATGACGGCCGCCTAGGTTGAGCGGGTGACCGCCGACCAGACCTCGCTGCCCGGGGTGCGCGTCCTCACCGGAGCGCACGTGCCGCCCGGGGCTGTCGGCATCACGCCCACCACGGCCGCCGATCGCATCACCGTCCTGGCGCCCGACCTCGTCACGGCCAACCGCGCGATGGCCGTGGTCGCCACGCAGGCCGCGGCGACGGGCTGGCCCGCCGACGTCCGGTTCGCCGCGCCGCCGCGACCCGTGATCGCTGCGCCCGACGCGCTGTCCGACGCCGTGCGGCAGGCGATTCCCGACGCCACGGTGGTCGCGGCGCCCGACGACGGCGGGCGGCTTCCCGACGGGGTCGACGCCGTCCTGGCGACCGCCCGGCCCTGCGGCGACCCGTGCGGCGCTGCGGTGTACACCGCGCACTTCGCGGTGCTGGCCCGCCCGCACGACGACGCGGTCGCGCTGGACGTGGCCGCAGCGCTGACCGGGTGCACGATCGACGATGTCTGGCCGCTCACTGTCGCCGATCCGCAGGAGCTGGTCGTGTTCGGCGCGCACCTGCTCGGCGGCCCGCTGACCCACCAGCTCACCGACCGGGGCGCCCGCTGGGCCGGCGAGGTGACGACCGCCCCGCGCTACCGGATGACGGTGCTGCCGTCGACGCCGGCCAAACCGGCGGTCAGCCGTGTCCCCGACGGCACGGCCGGAGCGGCGCTATACGGGCAGCGGTGGCTGATGTCGGCGGCGGCGCTGGGGCGGTTCCTCGCGGCGCTGCCGGCACCGATGCAGCTGGGCAAGGTCGAGTTCGCCGACGGCTCGTGGCGGACCGCGTTCAGCTGCGACGCCGCCGCGGCCGGCGGAACCGACATCAGCGGATACGGCGGCTGGCCCACCGCGATCGCGGCCGGCGCGGTGCCGGGGTGCGGCTAGCCGCCTGCGCGGTCCCGGCGCGCCAACTCGGCGAGCATCGCGTTGTAGGCGGCCAGGTCGGCGTCGTCGTCGCGGTCGGCGGCGCGGTCGAGCCGGCGCGCGGTCCGGTCGTCGCTGCGGCGCCACTGCACGAACAGCGCGATCAGCACCACGACCAGCGGCACCTCGCCCGCGGCCCACGCGATCGCGCCGCCCAGGCGCTGATCCCCGAGCAGGTCGGTGTGCCACGGCAGGGCCAGCGAGCGGTAGAAGTCACCGCCGATCGCGGTGTTGGTGCCCATCAGCACGACACCGAAGAACGCGTGCAGCGGAAGTGACGCGAACACCATGCCCAGCTTGGCGATCGGTGGCAGCGGCCGCGGCGTCGGGTCGATGCCGATCACCACCCAGTAGAAGAGGTAGCCGCTGAGCAGGAAGTGCAGGTTCATCGCGAGGTGCGCGGCGTGACTGCCGACCACGGCGTCGAAGATGCCGCCGAAGTACAGGCCGTAGAACCCGACGATGAACAGGGCGGTGGCGACGAACGGATTGGTCAGCACCCGGGAGAACCGCGAATGCAGTGCGGCCAGCAGCCATTCCCGCGGGCCGGGCGGCTCGTTGCGGCCGGCGGTCGGCAACGCGCGCAGCGCCAGCGTCATCGGGGCGCCGAGCACCAGCAGGATCGGCGCCAGCATCGACAGCAGCATGTGGGCGATCATGTGCATGCTGAACATCGCCGGCATGTAGCGGCCGATCCCCGACGACGTCGCCAGCAGCAACACCAGACACCCGAGCAGCCACGCCACGACGCGCCCGATGGGCCACGCGTCGCCGCGACGGCGCAACCGGTGTACCGCAGCGAGGTACACGACGGCGAACACCAGAGCCGCGGTACCGAACACCAGGTCGAACCGCCAGTCGAACAGCAGCCGCGCCGCCGTCGGCGGACCGTCCAGGTCGTAGCCGATCTCGACGGCGGGGATCGACAGGTCGACAGAGCGCGGTGGCGGTGGCGGGGTACGTCCGAGCGCGACGGCGATGCCGAAGGTCAACCCGAAGACGACCGCCTCGACGAGCGCCAGCCGGATCAGCGCTGCGCGCGCGTTCGCATCGTCGGCCAGCGCGGCGATCCCGCTGCGCCGCTGCCGCCACCCCAGGAACCCGAGCGTGACCAGGGCGACGATCTTGGCGAGCACCAGCCACCCGTATCGCGTCTGCACCAGGTCCTCCGGCCGCATCCGCACGAGCGCGTTGAGGACGCCACTGAGCACCATCGCCACGAAGCACCACAGCGCCACCGCCGAGAACCGGCGCGCCGCCAGGTACCCGTGTTCGCCGCCCCGCAGCGCATGCGCCAGCAGGGCCAGCAGTCCCCCGGCCCACACCGCACCGGCGATCAGGTGCACGAGAAGGCTGTTGGTCGCGATGTCGTGCGCGCCGCCGGAGGACGAGTGACCGGTGAGCGCGAGCGGCAGCAGCGTCGCCAGGGACCCGGCGAACAGCACCGGCGTCCACGACCACCGCAGCACCGGGATGCTCACCACAGTCACCACCGCGGCGAACAGCGCCGTCCACCGCCAGGCTCCCGCGATGTCGATGAGGTCGGCGACCGACCAGATGTCGCCGGGACTCAGCCGCGACGACAGGGGCTGCCCGCTGATGTCGGAGACGGTGAGCGGCACCATCAGCACAGCGCAGACGGTCCAGATCCCCGCGGCCGCCGTGCCGGTGCGCAGCGCCCGATAGCCCGCGACGTCGAGCACGCCGTTGGCCTGCGGCGGCACCATGAACGCCGCGAAGAGGAGCGAACCGGTGGCGATCACCGCGGCCAGCTCACCGGCCGCCTTGACGAACGGCAACCCGTGGGTGGTGACCGGTCCGGGGTCGGGCAGTCCGGTCGCGGTCAGCGCCTCGGCCAGCGACAGCGCGGACAGCCCGGCCGCGGTCAGCCCGGCGAGCACGGCGACGCCGTAGAGCAGTGGCCACACCGATGCCCTGCGCACGCCAACCGTGGCGGGTCGGCCGGTGAGAGTCATCCCTCCAGCGTATGACCTCTGCGGGCGGAGCTCCTCAGACCGTCGGCTTGCGCAGCTCGCGACGACTGCGCTCCCGCGCGACGAACTGCCTGCGGGCCGTCCGGTCGACGGTGTTCATGTCGGCCAGGATGCCCCGCAGTTCGCCGCGGAAGTTCCTGCGCCGGTCCTCGAGGTCCGCGGCGGGTTCGAGCAGATGCTGGTCGGCCGCGACCTGCCGCGCGGTGGTGAACAGCAGCGCCGACACCGACTCGTTGCTCTGCACCCGACCCTGCGCGACGTACTGCCTGCCCAGCCCGAGCGCCTTGGCCGTCAGATCCTTCTCGGAGATGTCGGCCGGTGCGTCGAGAAGGGCATCCGCGACGATCTGATAGGCCTCGAAGAACGGCCGCAGCAGCGGGCCGGCGATCGTCGGGCGTTTGGCCCGCAGCAGCGCGTCGAGCCGGTCACCGCCGGCGGCGACGTCGCTCTCCCAGTCCTCGTGCCAGGACATCTCCTCGGCGACATGCGCGCGGAAGGCCGCCGAGTCGGCGAAGTAGAACTCGAACTTGAGCAGGTCGCGCAGCCGCATCACCTGGCTCCAGAACGCGTCCAGCCGATCGCTGTCCGTGCGAGCGGCATAGGCGAGGGCGAGCTCGACCAACGAGGTCTCCAGGAACGCGTCGATCAGTGAGTTCCGGTAGAAGGCCGCCTCGAGCTCGTCCTGCGGCGCGATGTACCAGACGGTCTCGCGGCCGCCGTCGACGCGGGTGACCGGGTGTCCACCCGACAGCGCGTCCAGCGCGGCGCGGACGCCGTCGGGGGTGCGTAACCGCAACGCGCTGTTGGTCATCGGGGTCTGCTTGCGCTCGAGGTAGTCCAGCGAGTCCTGCAGGGTGTGGTGCAACTGGTCCAGTGTCAGCGCGACCCCGCGGGTGGACAGCAGCAGCGCCGAGACGAGCCCTGTCGCGTTCACCGGCGTCACCTGCACGATGCGCCACGCCACCTCGAACGCCATCTTCTGCAGCGCAAGGCGTTTGGCCGCCTCGTCGGTGGTCATCGGGCCGTGCGGCTCGCCGAGGTACTCCCGCATCGACACCGCCTGCGGGAACCGGACGTAGATCTTGCCGTAGTTGCGCTCGCCCTGGGCGCGGATGTAGTTGACCAGCCAGGACAACCCCTCCGGGGTCTTCTCGCCGCCTCGGGCGTACGAGGCGTACTCGGCGGTCTCGTGCAGCTGGTCGAAGCTGATCGACACCGGCTGCAGCAGGATGTCGTCGCTGCGGCCGTCGAGGTAGGCGTCGGCGACGTAGGCGAGCAGACCGAGCTTGGGCGGCAACATCTTTCCGGTGCGCGACCGGGTGCCCTCGATCGCCCACGACAGGTTGAACCGCTTCTCGACGATGTAGCCGACGAACTGGCGCAGCACGAACTTGTACAACGGGTCGTCGAGCTTGCGGCGCAGGAAGATCACGCCGGAGCGCCGCATCAGCGGCCCCATGGCGCCGAACGACAGGTTGATGCCGGCGAACGTGTGCACCGGGGGTAGCCGGTTCTCCTGCATCGCGACGGGCACGATGACCCCGTCGAGGTAGGACCGGTGGGAGAACAGCAGGACGGCCGGGTGGGCTTCCAGCGCATGGCGCATCGCCTCGACCTCGGTGCGGTCGTAGTCGATGTTGGGGTCGAAGCCGCGGCTGAAGATGGCCCGGCCCAGCGACGGGATCAGGTCGACGGAGAACCGGCTCCAGCCGGTGCCGAGTTCGTCGAGCATCTCGCCGGCCTGCTCGACGGTGGCGCCGGGGATCTTCTCCAGGCCCTCCCGGAAGCGGGCCGAGGAGAGCACCTCGGGTTTGATCAGCCGCGGGGACTTGTACTCCGGACCGAGCAGCCGCAGCTCCACCCTCTCGATCGCCAGGATCGCCCGGCGTAGTACGAATCGGGCGAATTCCCTGGGGTTTTCGGCGGTGGTGTTGTCGCTCCAGTACTGCCGCAGTTCGGACACCTTGGCGGGTTCGCCGGCGACGACGCGGGCGCGCGAGGGGTCGCGTTTGAGAATGCTGTGCTGCAGGATCTTCGGCGGGCAGTACGTGTCACGCCCCGAGATGAGCGCGACCACCTTCGAGCGCGTCGGCAGTCCACCGGGCACCCAGAACACGCGCACCGGGACGACGGAGCGGTCGTCGTCGGCGTCGAGCATCTCCACCAGCTGAGCCAGCACCCCCGGCGGCGGGTCATCGTCGGCCGGCAGTCTGAGGACCTCGATCTTGGAGTCGGGGTGTTCGTCCCGCTGCCGGTGCAGCCAGTCGCTGAGCAGCTCCTCCTCGGCCGGTGACGACACCGAGGCGAGCACGAGGGTGTCGTCGACCGCGGTGAAGGCGGTGATGTCGTCGGCGCGGACTTTCATGGCCGGCCCTTCGCGGGCGCCTTCTTGGCCGCGGTCGTCTTCTTGGGGGCGGCCTTCTTGGCGGCGGCTTTCTTCGCCGGTGTCTTCTTCGCGGCCTTCTTGGCCGGGGCCTTCGCCGCCTTCGTGCGCTTGTACAAGTCGGGCTCCGGCAGGGTGTCCTGCGGCCAGTCCTTGAGGGTGTCGAGGTAGAGCTGCCGCACCTCGGCGATGCGCTCGTCGAGGTTGTCGTGCGTCCAGCCGTCGACCGGAATCGGCGGGTAGACAACGACATCCACGGTCCCGGGATTGAACGTGCTGGAGTCGCGCGCGGCGATCACCTCCGCGTTGCGGATGACGATCGGCACGATCGGGATGCCCACCGACATCGCGATCCGGAACGGGCCCTTCTTGAACTCGCCGACCTCGGTGGTGTCCAGCCGGGTGCCTTCGGGGGCGATCAGGATCGACAGGCCCTTGCGCGCCAGGTCCTCGACCTTCTTCAACCCCTCGACGGCCTTGCGCGGATCGTCACGGTCGATGAAGGCGGCGTCCATGATCTTGCCCATCGTGCCGACGATGGGGTCGTTCTCGAGTTCCTTCTTGCCGACCGAGGTGAAATTGTCACTGACGAGCCTGCCAGCGATGAGCGGGTCGGCCTGGTTGCGGTGGTTGAAGATGAACACGGCGGGGCGTTGCGCGGTCAGGTTCTCCTCGCCGAGCACGTTCAGGTTGATCCCGATGGTGTTGAGCAGGGTCCTGCCGAACACCGAGGTGAAGAAGTTCACCCCGCTGCGCCGGTTGCGCGCCAGCAGCCCCACCCCGAGCGCGCCCCACGCCACCGGCACCATCGTCGCGATCCCGGCCGCGGTGCGCAGCTGCGACACCGGGCTCGCCCCGCTGCGACTGCTGAAGCGCAGGATGGGCCAGCCGCGCTTGGCGGCGACCGCGGCCATCTTGCCCGCGGGATTGGTCGGCCGGGGATTGCCGACGAGGTACATCAGCGCGACGTCCTCGTCGCCGTCGGCGTAGAAGTAGCTCTGCGACAGGTCGACGCTGTTGGCGGCGGCGAACTCCTGCACCGCGCGGGCCTTGCCCGGCCCCCAGATGATGGGCCGCTCCACCTCGCCGGTGATCAGTCCGTTCTCGTCGGTCTCGAACTTGTTGCTCAGCACGTTGTCGATCCCCAAGAAGCGAGCGACGGGTTCGACCTGGACGGTCAGCGCGGAGGAACTGAGGACGACGGTGTGGCCGCGGGCCATGTGCGCGCGGACCAGTTGACGCATCTCCGGATAGATGCGACCGACGATCTTCTGCACGAACAGCCGCTCGGCGAGTTCGTCGATGTCGTCCACCGAGTTGCCGCGCAGCATCCGGGCGCCCTTGCCGATGAGGTCCTCGAATTCCGAGCGCCCCAGCTGATGGTTGAGGCCGGCCTGCACCATGCCGATGAACTCACCGACGGACATCTGCCGGCGCCGCAACCGGTCCTGCGTCATGACGACGCCGGTGAATCCGGCGACCAGAGTGCCGTCGAGGTCGAAGAACGCCCCGACCTGGGGACCCTCCGGGCTGGCCTCGATCTCGGCGACCGACCCGGGGAGACGCATCTGAGGGCTGCCGGCCGTATTCGGTGTCACTGTGCGGCACTTCCGTTCGTCGAGGTGGCAGGGGACGTCGAGGTGGTGGAGGACAGAGCGGACGACTCGTCGGTGAAGGTCGCGGGCACGGCCCGGCCGTCACCGCCCAGGGCGAGGACTTCGTCGAAACCGGCGAGCAGACACCGGGCCAGCAGCGCCGGATCGGTGATGGCCGCGCGGTCGTAGCGGGTGGTGATCGTGCAGTAGCCGGACCGCGAGATCAGCACGACCATCATCGCGACCCCGGGCAGCGGCCCGAGCCCGTACTGCCGCAACACCTTCGCTCCGGCGATGAAGGTGTCCCCCGCGTACACGGGCACGTTGCTAGCCTGAACGTCGGAGTTCACGATGGAGCCGGCCATCGACTCCAGCACGCTGTCGGGCAGCAGGGAGACGACGGGGGCGATCGCGCCGACCATGTCGAGCGCGCGCTCGTCGCGCTTGCGCGTCATCTGGGTCCTGATGTTGCGGATGCGCACCGCCGGGTCGCTCAGCCCGATCGGCGCGGCGAGGTTCACCCCCGCGAAGCGGTTGCCGCCCGCCGGGTCCGCCTCGGACCGCAGGTTCACCGGCACCGCCATCGGCAGCGTGTCCACCGGAACCCCCTTGGCCTGGTGGTAGCGCCGCAGCGCGCCGCACAGCCCCGCCAGGTAGGCGTCGTTGATCGAGCCACCCGCGGCTTTCGCGGCGCGGTGCAGGGCGCCGAACTCGATGTCGATGGCCTCGCTGCGGCTCGACAGGCTGCGCCGGCGCAGCAGCGGCGAGGGCGGGGCCACCGGACCGATGACGCGGGCGCCCGACATCGCGTAGTCGATGACGCTGCCCAGCCGTGAGACCGGGTCCCGCACGACGTGCCCGACCGCCTGCGCGGCGCCGAAGAGCGCGTCGCGGACCCCGCCGGCGATGGTGCCGGGCAGCCGGTTGAACCCTTGGCGCATCAGATCATTGGGCGACAGGTCGGCCGGGATGGGCAGCGGCGCGGTGTCCTGCGGCGGCGGATCGCGTTCCAGGTCGTACAGGTTGGCGAACATCTCGACCCCGCCCACGCCGTCGGTGACGGCGTGGCTGAGATGGACCATCAACGCGGCCTGTCCGTCGTGCACCCCTTCGATCAGCGTGGCGGTCCACAGCGGGCGGGAGATGTCGAGCGGCGACTGGGCGGCCACCTCGGCCAGATCCATCACCTGGCGCAGGGTGCCCGGTTGCGGAACGCGCACGCGGCGCAGGTGGAAGTCGAGGTTGAAGTCGGGGTCGACCACCCAGCGCGGCGCGGCCGTCGGCAGCGTCGGGGTGACGACCTTCTGCCGCAGCCGCAGGACTTTGCGGGAGGCGTTCTCGAAGCGGGCGCGGAAGGTGTTCCAGTCGGGAGTCGTGTCGAGCAGTTCGACGGTGAGAATGCCGGAGCGGGTGCGCGGGTTGGCTTCGCCACGGTGCAGGATCTGATCGAGGGGACTGAGTTCCTCCGGGAGTCCGGCAGCGTCCACTTCCGGCGCATTGCTCATGGGCACCACGCTAGTCGGCCGCTCCGAGACGCGGAGCGGCTTTAGGGCCTGCGCGCGATACACTCGCCGGGCGTTGCCTCCGTAGCTCAGTCGGATAGAGCAAGAGCCTTCTAATCTCTAGGTCGCAGGTTCGATTCCTGCCGGGGGCGCTTTCCTCTCACGGACACATCGAGTGTGCGGAAATTGACGGCCGCACTCGCGATTCACGTCAATATCCGCACACTCGGCGCGCTCTGTCGTGTCAGACCGCCATGGGCAGAGGGTTCGGTCCCTGGTTGGTGCCCTGCGACGTCGTCGGCAACGACACCTCCACGCTCTTGATGTTGACGAACCCGAACTGGGTCAGGTTCAGGAACGGGGTTGCGGTGGTGAAGATCTGCAGCTCCAGGTCGCTGGCCGGGGTCATCGTGTAGGCGATGTCCTCGAGGTCGATCTCCACCTGCTGGTCGCGCCCGTTGAGCGTGACCGGCACCGGCGAGACGATGTTGCCGACGACCAGTCCGGTGCTCTTGTCGAGGACCTGGGCGTAGATGTGCCGGCTGGTGCCCAGGCCGCTGTAGTCGATCACCACGTGCGGCGCGCCGACGACGTTCGCCTCCCCCGACGCCGGATTGTTCAGCTTGATGGTCACGGCGTTGGTGGCCTCCGAACCGTTGCCGTACGAGTAGGGGGCCGGAGCCAGCGGCCCGGGACCCGATCCGCCGATGATCGGGATGATCGGCAGCGTCTTGCCGATGTTCCACGTCGTCGACGGCACCTTGCTGATGGCGTCGTAGAAGTCGTCGGCGGTCGGCCGCACGGTCGAGGTCCAGCGGTCGCCGTTCTGGTCGGTCCACTCGAAGGCGTTCGGATCGGCCGGGATGAGGTCCTTGACGTAGGTCTGCATCCATTTGACGGATTCGGTTAGCGTCCACACGCTGTCGGCGGTCCCGTTGCCCTGCCCGGGCAGGCAAGTGCCGTGGCCGCCGCAGAACCAGATCAGCTTCACGTTCGGGTTGTCCGCGAGGTAGCCCAGGTTGACGATCGACTGGTGCAGCGGGAACAGCACGTCGACGGTGCCCTGGAAGATCAGGGTGGGCGCGGAGATCCCGCGTACCGTCTGGCCCGGCCCGCTGTTCTGCAGCAGCTGGATCTGGCTGGGGGTCAGAACGCCCAGTGTGGCGCCGGTCAGGATGCCGCCGTAGATCTGCGGGTTGATCCTGGCCCTCGTCTCCACCAGTCCGAGCAGCAGAATGGCCGAGTACGTGGTCCGGAACGCGTTGTGCGGGTACAGCGAGTCCGGCAGTGTGTTCCAGGACCACCCCGGGGCGATCGCGTCCACCCGGTTGTCCCCCGCGGCGGTCACCCACTGGATGCCGCCGCCGTAGGACACGCCGACCATGCCCATGGTCGGGTCGTTCGCCTTGTCCAGTTCGACGCCGTTCTGGGTCGCCACCCAGCTGATCAGCTCCGACACGTCCTGGCCCTCGTACTGAGGGCTGTCGAGTTGCAGGACGCCGCCGGAGGCGAATTCGCCGCGCGGGTCCCACGTCACCACGTTGTAGCCGAGCGAACGGAACGATGAGACGAACGGGTCGGCGGGGTCGGTGGCGCCCGCCTGTGCCAGGCCCGGCCCATTGAAGATCGTCTCGAAGCCGGGATTGCCGTCGATGTCGGGGAAGTTCGTGTCGATCGCCGGGAAGAAGTTGGTGCTGATCTGGGTGCCGTCCCACGAGGTGACGAACGTCGTATAGGCGACCGGGGTGTCCGTCACGCCGCGCAGGTCGTCGATGTTGACCTCGATGTTCTGCAACTCCGCGGTGCCGAGCAGACCCGAGAGGACGTTGGCCTGCTGCAGGGCCTGAACGATCGGAGTGATGAGTGTCCCCCCGATGATCGGCAACCCGGTGATGGCGTCGGTGAACTTCGTGTTCTGCGCGACGAGCACCGAGAAGGTCTCGATTCCCGACGGGCCGTTGCTGGTGTTCTCGTCGGCGAAGGGCAGGAAGCGGAAGGCGCCGGTCGTGGCGTCGAGGGTCAGCTTGCCGCCCTTGCTCGGGCCGTCCTTCAGTGTGTAGACCGAGCCGTCCGGGGTGGTGCAGGCGGGGCCGCTGACGGTGCAGCCGACGATCACCCCGGCGGCGACGTCGACCGAGTAGGGCGGGATCGCCAGGGTCTGCACCTGTGCCGCTTCGCGCCGCGCGCCGGCTAGTAGGACGAGGTCGGATAGCGATCCGCCGATCGGCGCGCTGCCGTTGTTCGAGGAGTCCGGGTCCAGCACGCGGTTCAGCGCGGCCAGGAGTCCGCCCACCACCGTCGTGCGCGGCGCGGCCGGCGCGGAGACCTGGGTGTCGTCGGTGACGAGTGCCCCCGGCGGCGTCCACAGAGAGGTGACGGTCTTCGGCGCCGCCTCCGCCTCGCGGCCCGCGACCACCCGCGGGCTCTTCAGCCAGGCCAGACCGCGGGCCCTCTCGACCGACGGCGCCGCGGCACTGGTGTCCGCAGCCTCCGTCGATGCCGACGAATCCTGTTGCGCCGGTGCGGATTCCTGCTCATCGGCGGATTCGCGATGCTTGCGGCGGTCGCTGGGCCGGGCGGCGGGCGCATCGGCTTCGGCATCGGCTTCCGAGTCGGCACGGTCGGCGGCGCGCTTCTCACGCTCCGCGGCAACCCGGTCGACGATGTTCTTGACCGTGTCGGCGAGCGACGTGCGGTCGGTGGTGCGGTGCTTACCGAGCGGCTGCCTGTCGAGGGTCACCGTGTCGTCACGCGTCGACGAAGCCGGCGAGCCGGCGTCGACCGACGACGGAGCCGACGTGTCCGTGTCATCGGCGTAGGCCACGCCCTGGCCCGTGAGGATGGCCGTTCCGACGCCCAGGGCAATCGCCAACCCGCCGACCCGACCGACATAACTTGCAGCACTCATGACTACGCCCTCCGTCAGCAACACTCGAAACGGGGCAGACACTACGCCGAGACCGCGATGATCAATGCCGATTCGGGCAATCGACTTATGACGGCGTCAATTGTCCGAGGCTGCCACTTGCGCCGCGCGCACACGTGCACCGCCGCAACGTCATTGGCGCCGACGGCGTCCGGACTGACGACGTGGTTACGCGGGCAGTGAACGCCCCTGTCCACGGCATCCGTTTCATGGAAGCGTCGGCCGGGTGGCTGTGATCAACACTTCGCTCCGGCATGACATCGACGGCACCTCTTACGACGCGGTGCTCGCGCACGACGACTCCCGCACGGCAGCGCAGACCGTGCTCGTCGTTCACGGGATGGAGGGCCGCAGCGACCTGCAACTGGAGTTCGCCGGCGCGCTGACCGAGTGGGGCTACCAGGCTGTTGCCGTCGATCTCTTCGGCGAGGAGGTGACCCGCGGCGGCATGGACGCCACCGGTGCCGAGATGGCCCGCTTTCTCGACGACCGCACCGCGCTCGCGCAGCGACTGGCCGCCGTGTTCACCGCGGTGACCGCTGCTCCGCAGGTCGCAGGCACGCAGCTGGCGGCGATCGGGTTCTGCTTCGGCGGCCTGTGCGTGCTCGACCTGGCGCGGGCGGGCCATCCCCTGGCCGGGGTCGCGAGCTTCCACGGACTCCTGACCCCGCACCCGACGCTCGGGCAGCGCGACGTCCACGCGCGGGTGCTGGTGCTGCACGGCTGGGACGATCCGTTCGCGCCGCCGGAGGACGTCGTCGCGCTGGGCCGGGAGTTCTCCGGCCGCGGGATCGACTGGCAGCTGCACGCCTACGGCGACACCGCCCACGCGTTCATGGCGCCGTGGGCCGACGACCCGTCCCGCGGCATCCTCTACAGCGAATCTGCCTCGCGGCGGGCCTGGACCACCCTCGGCCACTTTCTGCAGGAGTGCTGGGACACCGACGCCGCAGCACACTGACGATGCGTTGCCACGAATGCACCCCGCCGCGCTACTCTGCTAGGGACGTGACGGGGAGGCTACGTTGACCAGGGGCAAATTTCGTGGGGCGGCTGTGGGGGTCACGGCCGTGGGTATCGCGGCGGCCGTCGGGGGTGTCGCGGCCACCCAACCGGCATCGATCGCGGCACTGTCGGTGGACCTGGCCGCGCTCATCGTCGTCGGGAGTTCCACGCATCCGGACGGCGCCGGCAACGAGGACTTCTTCGGGGGCCTGTTCAACCAGGCTCCCTACAACCCGGGCGGCCAGCCCGGGCCGGACCTGATCCCGATCGACTTCCGCGGTGGCCCGGCCGCCATCGGCCAAGCGCTGCAAGCCAACTCAGGCGAGGACAACGCGGTGCTCGCCTCGGGGTGGGGTGCCGCCAACGCGAGCCTGGTGCTGTCGTCGTTCGACCGGCGGAACGACCCGGCGCTGCCCAAGACGGTGTTCGTGCTCGACAACAACGTCTCCCGCCCCGACGGGGGCTTCGGCACCCGGTATCCGCTCTTCGCGCTCATCGGGGTCAACCCGTTCCCGACTCCGACGGACACCGCGGCGGCCGCGGTGATCGACATCGCCTATCAGTACAACTACAACTCGAACGCCCCCGCCGACCTGTTCAACGTCCTCGCCCACGTCAACTCGCTGGTGGCCTACCTCTACGGGTATCGGGACCAGTCCGAGATCGCGCTGCCTGTCGGCGCCGACGGCACACCGTCCGTCTCGTGCGGCAGCGCCAACACGTGCGCGGTGCTGGCCAGCGGTCAGGTGCAGCCGTGTCAGGACGCGCGCTGCCAGTCACCCGCCGAGGACCGCGTCACCGCCTACGTCACCACGCGGGGCAAGACCACCTACGTCACGTACACCACCGATCAGCTGCCGTTGGCGCGGCTGATCCGCGACGTGGTGCCGTTCGGGAACACCATCGCCGATCTGACCGAACCCATGCTGAAGCTCCTGGTCGATTCGGCCTACTACGACGGCAATCCCATCCCGTCGGACCCCAGCCGCTACCGACCCGCACGGTTGATGCCGTCGATCGGCGAGCTGCTCACCACGGCCGCCAAGATGCCGGGCGCACTGCGCGAGGGCGTGGAGGCGGTATCGGAGCACGGGGTGCGGCCGGCCGTCGAGCACCAGGACCTCGCACCGGCCGCGCGGACCGAGCAGCGCCCCGACGACTCCGCCGAGACCGCCCAGGTCACAGACGAGACGGACGCGACCGACGAGAAGCCCGCGAAGCGCACCGCCGACCGCACCGTCAGGCGAGGCAAAGCCGTTGAGCGCGAGAGTGATTCGGAGAGCGCTCACGACGGTCCGGCCGACGTCGACGGCGGGAAGCCCACCGAGTCCCGCCCGACTGAGCCCACCCGTGACAGCGCCGCGCCGGCTGTCAGCTCGTCGTCCGCGGCGACGACCGGGGACTGACCCTCAGGAATTCTGGCTGATCCACTTCGCGGTGAAGCGCTGGATCACCGAGAACTGGGGAACCATCAGCCGGCCGATCATCCCCTCGATCTTGCCACCCACCAATGGCACCTTGAAGTCCACGGTCGCAGTGCATTTCAGCCGCGACCCCTGATCGGCAGGGGTCAGCACCGCGATCCCCCGCCCGGAGCCCGGCGCGCCATAGGTGACGATGCCGACGTCCCCGTGCACGAGTCCGTCGTCGGCAGGGCTCCACGTCTCCTCCTGCACCACTCGCCAGTTGCGGGGAAAGAACTTCTTCAGCGCGGTCGGCAACCCGTCGGGATGCAGGTCGTGCAGGATGACCACCGACACCGACCCGTCGGGTCCCACGTCGAGCGCATCCAGCTTGCCCATGCCGCCGAACGCCTTCATCCGCGCCCGCCAGTACTCCTCCTGCGAGAACGCCCAGTAGATCTCGTCGACGCTGGCCTGCGAGTCGACCGAGAAATCGATCGAGCGCGTCACGGCCCCACCGCGCCGATGCCCGCGCCGCGCACCGCGGCGCCCCCGACAGATCCATCCACCATGCACTCCGCCGTTTCCGACTGCCCACAGACGACATCTCGTCGCGAAGAAACGGTACTCCAAAACCACGATTCCTGACATCAACGTCAAAAAACGGATTACCCTCGCGGCATCACATGAGCACGTCTGCGCTGGATGTGGCCCACAATTGGAGAGCGGGCAGGGGCGCGGCAAAAACGTTGTGTTCCAACGGGCTTCACCCCGGGACCCATGCTCGAACCTGAAGAGAGGCACCGGGGGTGGGTGAAGGGGCCCATGATCTAGTCGTCGCCGACGCCGCACCGGGTACCGCCCGCGGCGGCGGGATCTTCGGCCGGGTGGGCGACGTGGTCGTGCGGTGGCCGTGGATCGTGATCGCCGTCTGGATCGGCCTCGCGGTCGTGCTGCCGCCGCTGTTCCCCACCCTGGTGGAGGCGACGCAGAAGCAACCGGTCTCCCCTCTCCCCGCCGACGCACCGTCGATCGTCGCGACGCAGCAGATGGGGGCGGCCTTCGACGAGTCCGGCTCGGAGAACGTCCTGCTGGTGCTGCTGACCGACGAGCGCGGCCTCGGCAAGTCCGACGAGCAGGTGTACGGCACCCTCGTCGACCGGCTGCGCCGCGACAACGAGCACGTGGTGATGATCGAGGACTTCGTCAGCACGCCGGCGCTGCGCCCCGGGCTCACCAGCGAGGACGGCAAGGCCTGGCTGATGCCGATCGGGCTGGCCGGCGAATTGGGCTCCCCCGAGTCCTACGACTCCTACACCCGGGTCGCCGACGTCGTCAGGCACACCGTCGAGGGGTCGACGCTGACCGCCAATCTGACCGGTCCCGCCGCCACGTTCGCCGACTCGCTCGATGTCGGCACGCGGGATCAGGTGAAGATCGAGGCCGCGATCATCGCGTTGCTGCTCGCGATCCTGCTGATCATCTACCGCAAACCCGCGACGATCATGCTGCCGCTGGTCACCATCGGCGTCTCGCTGGGCATCGCACAGGCCGCCGTGGCCGGCGCCGCCGTCCTCGGACTCGGGGTGTCGCCACAGACCATCACGCTGCTCAGCGGCATGATGGCCGGCGCAGGCACCGACTACGCCGTCTTCCTGATCAGCCGCTACCACGACTTCGTCCGCGCCGGACAGACCTCCGACGACGCGGTCCGCAATGCCCTGGGATCCATCGGCAAGGTGATCGCCGCCTCCGCGGCCACCGTGGGTGTCACCTTCATGGCGATGACCTTCGCCCGCCTGGAGCTGTTCGCGACGATCGGCCCCGCGCTCGCCATCGGGATCGCGGTCGCCTTCCTCGCCTCGGTGACACTGCTCCCGTCGATCATCGTGCTCACCGGACGCCGCGGGTGGGTGGCCCCGCGCCGCGACCTCACCTCCCGGTTCTGGCGCCGCTCGGGGATCCGCATCGTCCGGCGCCCGGTCACCAACCTGGCCGCCAGCCTCACCGTGCTGATGCTGCTCGCCGGATGCGTGCTCTTCGTGAAGTTCAACTACGACGATCGCAAAGCGCTGCCCGACAACGTCGAGAGCTCCGTTGGGTACCTGGCGCTGGACCGCCACTTCCCCGTCAATACGACCATCCCCCAATACCTTCTGGTCCAGTCGCCGCGCGACCTGCGCACCCCGAAGGCGCTCGCCGACCTGGAGCAGATGGCGCAGCGGATCAGCCAGCTGCCCGACATCGCGGCCGTGCGCGGCATCACCCGGCCGAGCGGAAAGCCCCTGAAGGAGGCGAGCACCACCTTCCAGGCCGGCGAGGTCGGCTCGAAGCTGGACAACGCCTCCAGCCTGATCCGGGACAGGACGACCGATCTGGACAAGCTCGCCTCCGGGGCCGATCAGCTGGCCGACGGACTGAAGACGTTGCGCGAGCAGGTCACGAAGCTGATGTCCGGCCTGACCGGGATCCTCACGACGATGCAGACCATCCAGAATCAGTTCGGCGGCGCGACGACCCTCGGGCAGCTGGGTGACCCGCAGCTGGTGAGCAACATGCGGGCGCTGGGCGACTCGATGCAGGCGATCTTCGGCGACATGACGAAGAACTTCGCGTGGATCGATCCCGTGGTCATCGCGCTCGACGGCAGCCCCTACTGCAACGACACCCCGCTCTGCGTCAGCGCGCGCGACCAGTTCCACCGGGTGCAGGCCGCACGCGACGACGGCAGCCTGCAGAAGCTCGTCGACCAACTCCAGTCGAGCGGGCCGGCGTCGACCCTGACCCAGACCGTGACCAAACTCAGCCAGTCGATGAAGTCGCTGACAGGGTCGATGGGTTCGCTCGGGCTCGGCGGAGCCGGCGGCGGGCGCGGACAGTCACCGCTGGGCAACCTCGGGGGCATGCAGGAAGGTCTCAAGTCACTGGCCGATGGCGGCCGTCAGGTCGCCGACGGCGTCGCACAACTGGTGGACCAGACCAAGAAGATGGGCACGGACCTCGGCGACGCGTCGACGTTCCTGCTGACGATGCGCAACAGCGCAACCTCCCCGTCGATGGCCGGCTTCTTCATCCCGTCGCAGGTGCTCGACTCGGACGACTTCAAGAAGGCCGCCACCTTCTTCATCTCCCCCGACGGACACGCGGCGCGCTACCTGATCCAGACCGACCTCAATCCCTTCGGGACCGACGCGATGGATCAGGTCATCGCCGTCACCGACACCGCCCGGGGCGCCCAGCCGAACACCGAACTGGCCGACGGCTCGATCTCGATGACCGGGTACCCGGCGACGCTGCGGGATGCCCGTGACTACTACGACCACGACATGCGGTACATCGTCATCGTGACGATCGCCGTGGTGCTGTTCATCCTGATCGCGCTGCTGCGCGCGATCGTCGCACCCGTCTACCTGATCGCGTCGGTGATCCTGTCCTACCTGGCCGCCCTGGGCCTGGGCGTGGTGACCTTCCAGTTCCTCCTCGGCCAGGAATTGCACTGGAGCGTACCGGGGTTGACGTTCATCATCCTGGTGGCGATGGGCGCGGACTACAACATGCTGCTGATCTCGCGGATCCGCGACGAGTCCCCGCGCGGCATGCGCTCGGGCGTGATCCGGACCGTCGGCGCCACCGGGGGTGTGATCACCGCCGCCGGCCTGATCTTCGCGGCGTCGATGTTCGGCCTGCTGTTCGCCAGCATCAGCACCATCATCCAGGCCGGGTTCGTCGTCGGCACCGGCATCCTGCTGGACACGTTCCTGGTCCGGACGGTCACGGTGCCCGCGATGGCAGTGCTCGTGGGACGGGCGAACTGGTGGCCGTCGCGGTGGCGGCCGCGGCCGCCTGCGTCACGGGCGCGCCAGGACCCGGTGCCGGTTCCCGATCCGGTGTGAGCGAGGAGGCCATCGTGGCGAACAAGGTGGATTTCACCGGCGTGCAGTGGAAGTCGGTGGAGTGGACCAATTTGTGTCTGCTCTACCTCCGGGCCCATGAGAGCAAGCTGGCCCGGCCGATCCTGGGCGACCATGTCGCCGCTCAGGACATCGAGCGCATCGACTACGACTTCCCGCGGATGCACCGGGCACTGCACCCGGACACCAACCAGTTCATGGTGGCCCTGCGCAGCGCGCAGTTCGACGCGATGATCGACGTGTACCTTGACCGCCATCCGGAAGCGTTGGTGCTGCACCTCGGGTGCGGATTGCACAGCCGCGGGCTGCGGATGGCACGGCCGGACGGTGGTCCGTGGTACGACGTCGATCTGCCCAACGTCATCGCACTGCGGCGGCAGTTGCATTCCGAGACCGAGCGATACCGGATGGTCGGCTCGTCGGTGACCGATCCCCGATGGGTCGAGGAACTGCCCGTCGGAGGCCCGGTGCTGATCGTCGCCGAGGGGCTGCTGATGTATCTCACCCTCGACGAGGTAGCCGCGCTGCTGCACCGACTGCTCGACCGTTTCGACAGTGGCGAGCTGATCGCCGACTACCTCTCACCGTGGGGTCCGCGGATGTCGAAGATCTTCACCGCCGGTCTCATCAAGTGGGGCACCCGGGACGGCGCGGAGGTCATCCGGGCGGAACCGCGGCTGAAACCGGTCGACAGCAGCCCCATCATGGCTGGGCACGAGAGGATTCCGCTGTCTCGGCAACGGTTGCTGTACCGACTGCAGTACGCCCTTCCCGCGGTCCGCGAGTACGACCGCATCTACCGCTACACGTTCGACAACAGCCCCACCACTAGATGATCTAACGAATTGCGCTGTGCGCCAGCGACACCCGCCGGAATTAGCCCGTTGTCTCCAATATTTCTGTCACACAGCGCGTCTCATCGATCGCCGCGCGAAGTGACCGGCGCCACGGCCCCGGGGGCGGTTAGCCAGCGGGGGACGACGGGCAGGGCGCCGACCCATCGGCCCAGCACGGTGTGCGCGCGGGCGGGTCCTCTCCGGCCGACCCGTCGGGCGTCGCTGAACACCCGAGATGCGGGCGGAATTCGGCGTCGTGCGGCGAATTCCGCAAACCGCTTCCCCGGCCCGGTCCCGCCCTCCGGGAGCCGGTCGCGCCGCCGCCTGAGCCTTGCCTCACCTGGATCTCCTGTCCTGGACACAGTCCAGTTCTTGAGGACGCAAGATGTCCGGCGGGTCACGTCTCAGCGAACTTCCTGTCCTTTTCCTGAAACTCCGTACCGGCACCGCCTCCTGCAGTAACGTTCCCGTCAATTGATCCCTCGAGGGGAGGTCGAACGAGTCGATGAGCACCAATCCGTTCGACGACGACAACGCCGACTTCGTCGTCCTGGTCAACGACGAGGAACAGCACAGTCTGTGGCCCGTCTTCGCCGATGTGCCCGACGGCTGGCGCGTCGTGTTCGGGGAGGCCGAGCGCGCGGCGTGCCTGGAGTACATCGAAGCGAACTGGCCGGACATCCGGCCGCGGAGCCTGCGCGAGAGGCTCGCGAACACCACGGGCTGAACTGCTCGGCCGACTGAAATGGGGGCTGTCGGATGGGGCTTCATCATCGGGGAAGCCGGGCACGTCCGCCGACACGACGACAACGAGATAGCGCACCTCTCCCGGGATCGGGTCACCCCGGGAAACCGTCACGCGCACAGAGGCGTCCGCGCGACGGTCACCGACCCGTCGACGCAGGAGTGATCAGCGGTGGATGACTCGGGTGGTGCGGTGTCGATCGCCGTCATCGGAATGGCGTGCCGGCTGCCGGGCGGCATCGATTCGCCCGAGCGCCTCTGGGAATCGCTGATGCGCGGCGACGATCACGTCACCGAGATCCCCGCCGACCGATGGGACGCCGAGGAGTACTACGACCCCCAGCCCGGGATCCCCGGCCGATCAGTGACGAAGTGGGGCGGATTCCTCGACGACGTCGCGGGATTCGATCCCGAGTTCTTCGGGATCAACGAGCGCGAAGCCACCGCGATGGACCCCCAGCACCGGCTGCTTCTCGAGATCTCCTGGGAGGCGATGGAGCACGCCGGGATCACCCGCGAGATGATGACCGATTCGCTGACGGGTGTTTTCGTCGGGCTCACGCACGGCGACTATCAACTGCTGGCCGCCGATGCGGACGCCGTCGAGGCGCCCTACGGTTTCACCGGCAGCAGTTTCAGCCTGGCCTCCGGGCGGATCGCCTACGCGCTGGGATTGCACGGCCCCGCGATGACGGTCGACACCGCGTGTTCCTCCGGCCTGACGGCGGTGCATCTGGCGTGCCACAGTCTGCTCGACGGCGAGAGCGACCTGGCGCTGGCCGGCGGCGCCGCGGTGACGCTCGACCCCCGCAAGTTCGTCGCCGGCTCGGCCGAGGGCATGCTCTCCCCGACCGGGCGGTGCCACGCCTTCGACGTCGCGGCAGACGGATTCGTCTCCTCGGAGGGCTGCGCGGTCCTGCTGCTGAAGCGACTGCCGGACGCCGTGCGCGACCGCGACCGCGTCCTGGCGGTGATCCGCGGCACCGCAGCCAACCAGGACGGCCACACCGTGAACATCGCGACCCCGTCAGCCGCCGCGCAGGCCACCGTGTACCGCAGGGCGCTCGCCGCCGCGGTCGTCGACGCCCGCACCGTCGGGATGGTCGAGGCGCACGGGCCGGGCACGCCCGTCGGTGACCCGATCGAGTTCGCGAGCCTGGCCGATGTGTACGGCGTCGAGAACGCCTGTGCCCTGGCGTCGCTGAAGACGAACTTCGGACACGCCCAGTCAGCCGCGGGCGCACTGGGTCTGATGAAGACCGTGCTCGCCGTGGGGCACGGCGTCGTCCCCCCGAACCTGCACTTCACCCGGCTGCCCGACGCGATGGCGCGGATCGACACGAAACTGTTCGTGCCGCAGCAGATCACGCCGTGGCCGGTCGGTGGTGACCATCCCCGCCGGGCGGCCGCGTCGTCCTACGGGCTGTCCGGAACCAACGTGCACGCGATCATCGAGCAGGCCCCTGACCAGGTGCCGGCGCGGGAGTCCGGGCCGCGGCCGGGTGAGCGTCTGTTCCCGCTGTCCTCGACGTCGGCGGACGAATTACGCCGTACCGCAGAGCGGTTGGCGAACTGGCTGGCGACCCACCGGGACGTCGACCTGGCCGACCTCGCGTACACGTTGACCCGGCGCCGCACCCACCGTCCGGTCCGCACGGCGGTGATCGCCCGCGGCAGCGACGACCTGATCCGGGCACTGTGCGACGTGGCCGACGGCGACACGCCCTACCAGCCGGCCGTCGGGCAGGACGACCGCGGACCGGTGTGGGTGTTCTCCGGCCAGGGCTCCCAGTGGGCCGGCATGGGCAGCGAACTGCTGGCCACCGAACCGGAATTCGCCGCCACCGTGGCCGCTGCCGAACCGTTGATCGCCCGCGAGGCCGGATTCTCGGTGACCGAGGCGATCACCGCCCCGCAGACGGTGACCGGTATCGACCGCATCCAGCCCGCGCTGTTCACGATGCAGGTGGCGCTGGCCGCCACGATGCGCGCGCACGGTGTCCGCCCGGGCGCGGTCATCGGTCACTCGCTGGGCGAGGTCGCCGCAGCCGTCGTCGCAGGCGCCCTCGATCTGGCCGACGGTGTGCGCGTCATCTGTCGTCGGTCGCGGCTGATGTCCCGCATCGCCGGCGCCGGTGCGATGGCCGCCGTGGAACTCCCTGCGCAGCAAGTGCTCTCCGAGTTGGTCACCCGCGGCATCGACGACGCCGTGGTGGCGGTCGTGGCGTCTCCCCAGTCCACCGTGATCGGAGGCGCCACCCAAACGGTGCGCGAGCTGATCGCGGCGTGGGAGTCGCGCGAGGTGATGGCCCGCGAGATCGCCGTCGACGTGGCGTCGCACTCACCCCAGGTCGATCCGATCCTCGACGAGCTCACCGCGGCGCTGGCCGACGTCGGCCCGAAAGACCCGGAGATCCCCTATTACTCGGCCACCCAGTACGACCCTCGCGAGCACCCTGTCTGCGACGCCTCCTACTGGGTGGACAACCTGCGCAACATGGTCCGCTTCGCACCCGCGGTGCAGGCGGCGCTCGAGGACGGCTTCCGTGTGTTCGCCGAACTCTCGCCGCACCCCCTCCTCACGCACGCCGTCGAGCAGACAGCCCGTGGATTGGACATGGCACCGGCCGCGCTCGCCGCGATGCGCCGCGACCAGTGCCTGCCACACGGGATGCGGGCGTTCCTCGGGGATCTCCACAGTGCGGGCGCCGCCGTGGACTTCGCCGTGTCGTGCCCGGACGGTCGCCTGGTGGACGCGCCGCTGCCCACATGGACGCACCGCCGCCTGATGTTCACCCGAGGCACCCAGGAGTCACCGACGCACGGCGGCCGCACGCTCTCGGTGCACCCGCTGCTCGGCGCGCACGTGCAGCTGCAGGAGGAACCCGAGCGCCACGTCTGGCAGGGCGAGGTCGGCACAGCCGCGCAGCCGTGGCTGGCCGACCATCGGATCCGTGACGTGGCGGTGCTGCCGGGCGCCGCGTACTGCGAAATGGCGCTCGCGGCGGCCACCGCCGTGCTGGGCGACGCCGTCGAAGTGCGGGACCTGCGCTTCGAGCAGGCCCTCCTCTTGGACGAGCAGACCACGGTGGGCGCCTGCGCGGTGCGTCGCTCCGACGACGTCGCCGAGTTCTCCGTGCAGACCCATCAGGGCGGCGAGCAGGCACGGCAGGCCACCGCGACCCTGGCCGTCAGCACGGCCGACGCGCCACCGCCGCACGACCTCGGCGCGTTGCGCGCCGCCCACCCGGACACCGAGGACGGGGCGTCGGTGCGCGCGCGGCTGGACCGGCGCGGGGTGCACTACGGGCCGGCGTTCGGCGGGCTGACCGCCGTGCACCGCAGCGAGGACCGGTCCACGGTGCTCGTCGAGGTCGCTCTGCCCGGCGCGATCCGCTCCCAGCAGGATGCCTACGGCATCCACCCCGCTCTCCTGGACGCCTGTTTCCAGTCCGTGGCGGCCCATCCCGAGGTCGCCGCCCTCGGCGACGACGTGCTCGCGCTGCCGCTGGGCATCCGCCTGCTGCGGGCCGGCGGACCGGTCCGCAATGCCCGCTTCTGCCTGGTCCACGTCACGCGCGTGGACGGTACCGGGGTCGACACGGACCTGGACGTCCTCGATGACCGCGGCGCCGTGCTGCTCACGGTCCGCGGACTGCGGCTGGGCACGGCGCTGTCCGAGGCCGGCCACGCCGAGAAGGTGTTCGCCGAGCGGCTGCTGACCATCGAGTGGCGCCGCCGCGAGCTGCCCGAACCCCCGGCGGGCAGTGTGGGGAGTTGGGTGCTGATCAGCACCGCCGCCGACGATGCCGTCGCGGGCGCGCTCGCCGATGCGATGAAGGCCCAGGGGGCGCACTGTGTCCCGATGTGCTGGCCGCTGCGGGACGACCACTGCGAGCACCTCGTTCAGCTGGCCGCCCACCTCCGCGGCGGCGCCATCCGCGGCGTCGTCGTCCTCACCGGGCCGGCGGACCAGCCCGCAGACCGGACGCCGGAACGGGGCCGCGACCACGTCGCGCACCTCACCCGGATCTGCCGAACCCTGTCGGAGGTCCGTGACGATGCGCCGCGCCTGTTCGTCATCACCCGCGCCGCACAGACCGTCGTCCCGGGCGACGTCGCGAACCTCGCGCAGGGCGGGCTGCGCGGCCTGCTGAGGGTGATCGGCACCGAGCATCCGCATCTGGGGGTCACGCAGATCGACGTCGACGAGGCCACCGACTCCGGGCAGCTCGCCCGGCACCTGATCGGCGGATCCGACGAGGACGAGACCGCGTGGCGGGACGGCGCCTGGTACGTGGCGCGACTGTCCCGCACGCCGCTGCGCCCCGACGATCGCCGCACCGCCGCGGCCCACGTCGACCGCGACAGGATCGGCCTGGCCATCCGCACACCCGGCGATCTGGAGTCGCTCGAACTCGTTTTCGCGGAACGGATTCCGCCGGGCCCGGGACAGATCGAGGTCGCGGTCACCGCGTCGAGCATCAACTTCGCCGACGTTCTCGTCGCGTTCGGTCGCTACCCGGCCTTCGACGGGCGGCTGCCCGCTCTCGGAACCGATTTCGCCGGCATCGTGTCGGCGGTCGGCCCCGGGGTGACCGGCATCGTGGTCGGCGACCGCGTCGGCGGTCTGTGCGCGGACGGCTGCTGGTCCACCTTCGTCACCACCGACGCCTGCCGTGCGGTCCGACTTCCCCAGGGCCTCACCGAAACGCAGGCCGCCGCGTTGACCACCGCCCACGCCACCGCCTGGTACGGACTGCACGAGCTGGCCCGGATCAGAGCCGGGGACAAGGTGCTGATCCACTCGGGCACCGGTGGCGTCGGTCAGGCAGCCATCGCGATCGCCCGAACCGCCGGTGCGGACATCTATGCGACCGCCGGTAGCGAGGAGCGCCGGGAGATGCTGCGCACCAGCGGAATACGTCACGTCTATGATTCCCGCAGCCTGGATTTCGCCGACCAGATCCATCGCGACACCGACGGGTACGGCGTGGACATCGTGCTCAACTCGGTGACCGGTGCCGCACAGCGGGCGGGACTGGAGCTGTTGGCGTTCGGTGGACGGTTCATCGAGATCGGCAAGCGTGACATCTACGGTGACACCCGACTGGGGCTGTTCCCGTTCCGGCGCAACCTCGCCTTCCACGCCGTCGACCTCGGCCTGCTCGCCTTCAGTCATCCCGACCGGTTCGCCGATCTGCTGCGCACCGTGTATCAGCGCACCGCCGACGGTGTGTTGCCGATGCCGCAGAGCACGCTGTTCCCGCTCGCCGACGCCGCGACCGCGCTGCGCATGATGAGCGGCGCCCGCCACACCGGCAAGCTGGTGCTCGACGTGAGAACGCCTGCCCACCACCAGGTCACCGTGCCGCCGGGTCAGGCGCGCGTCGTGCGCGCCGACGGTGCCTACGTCATCACCGGCGGTCTCGGAGGGCTGGGTCTGTTCCTGGCCGAGCAACTGGCGGCAGCCGGCTGTGGCCGCCTGGTGCTGTCGTCGCGCTCGCAGCCGACGCCCGAGGCACAGGAGGTGGTCGAGCGGCTCCGAGCGGCGGGAACCGAGGTCGCGGTCGACTGCGGTGACATCGCCGCCCCCGCGACCGCACGGCAGCTGGTGGCGACGGCGACGGCCACCGGGCTGCCCCTGCGGGGGGTGCTGCACCTGGCGGCTGTGGTCGAGGACGCCACGTTGGCCAACATCACCGACGAGATCATCGACCATGACTGGGCACCCAAGGTGTACGGCGCGTGGCACCTTCACGACGCCACCGCCGCCGAGCCGCTGGACTGGTTCTGCTCGTTCTCCTCCGCCGCGGCACTCGTCGGCTCTCCGGGGCAGGGCGCCTATGCGGCGGCCAACAGCTGGCTGGACGCCTTCACCCACTGGCGTCGGTCGCAGGGGCTCCCGGCGACCTCGATCGCCTGGGGCGCCTGGGCGCAGGTGGGCCGGGCCGTGGAGTTCGCCGAGAGATCTCAGGCCGCCATCGCCCCCGACGAGGGTGCCTACGCCTTCGACACGCTTCTGCGCCATGACCGCGCCCACACCGGCTACGCACCGTTCGCGGACAGTCCATGGTTGACCGTGTTCGCCGAGCGGAGTCCCTTCGCGGAGGCCTTCCGCGCAGGCGCGGCAGGGGTCACCGGCTCGAGCGAGCTGCTCGCCGAGCTCGAGCAGCTGCCTGTCGACGAGTGGCCGGCCAGGCTGCGGCGCCTGATCTCCGAACAGGTCGCCCTGATCCTGCGACGCGGCGTCGACCCGGACCGGCCGCTGTCCGGCTACGGCCTGGACTCGCTCGGTGCACTGGAACTGCGTACCCGCATCGAAACGGAGACCGGAATCCGCATCTCGTTCACCGACGTCACCACCATCACCATCCGGGGTCTCGCCGACATGCTCTGCGGCACATTGGCGTCCGCGGAAGCGGCCTGAGATCGAGGGGCGCCGATGACGCACGACGACCTGCCGCTCACCCGCGGTCAACTCGACATCTGGCTCGCTCAGGAGACGGGGCGTTTCGGCACCGAGTGGCAGCTCGGTCTGTTCGTCGAGATCGACGGCCCGGTGCAGCGGGGACCGCTCGAATGGGCGATTCGCCGCGTCGTGAAGGAAACCGAACCGATCAGGGCGACGTTCACCGAGCGCGATGGACGCGTCTCCCAACAGGTCGTCGATCAACCGCCCGCGCAGCTCGTTTTCCACGACCTCACCGCCGCAGCCGATCCCGCCGGGGAGGCCTTCGCCATCGCATCGCAGATCCAGCGCACACCGATGCCGTGGAGCGGTCCGCTGTTCTCGTTCGCGTTGTTCAAGACCGGTCCCGCTGCGTTCTACTGGTTCTCCTGCTGCCACCACATCATCGCCGACGGGTTCGGTATCGCGCTGATGGGCCATCGCATCGCCGCCGTGTACTCGGCCGTCGTCTCCGGCTCACCGATTCCGCCGCCCTTCTTCGGATCGCTGCGCGACCTCGTCGACATCGAGGAGGCATACGTTGCCTCCCCGGACTACCGCGAGGACGCCGCCTTCTGGGCCGAGCACATGCCGGCCGACCCCGAACCGGAATGGCCGCCCGATGACGAGAGCACCGCCGTCGATCCCCGCCCCTCCGCCCCGATTCCCCTGGACCGCAGGGTGCTTCGCGGGGTGCACGATCTCGCACGGGCGTGGCGGCTGCCTCGGTCGTCGATCATCACCGCCGCCTGTGCGCTGCTGGTCCGGAGCTGGTCGGGCGGTGGTTCCGAGGTGGTGCTCGACTTCCCGGTCAGCAGGCGCGTCGACGACCGGTCCAAGGCACTGCCGGCCATGATGTCCGGTGTCGTCCCGCTGGTCCTGCCGGTGCCGCCCGGTGCGACCGTGGCGGAGTTCTGCACCCTGGTCGACACCCGGATCACCGAGGTGCTGGCGCACCAACGCTTTCCGGTTCAGGGCCTCGCCGGGCGGGTCGCGGTGAACTTCATCCCGTCGGTGTTCACCCTCGATCTCGGCGGCGTCAGCGCGTCCGCGTCGTACACCAGCTCCGGTCAGATCCGCGGGTTCGGATTGTTCTTCTCGGCGGCCGGTGACGACCTCTGTCTCAGCACGGCGGGCGCCGGGCACCCGCTGGCGAACCGGGACGTGGCGGATCTCGCGCGCGGCATGCAGAGGCTGTTGACCGCGATGATCGCCGATCCGGACGCCACGCTGTCGTCTGTCGATGCGGCCGGATGGGCGCGGGAAGACGATCCGGACCGCTGGAGCAACCGCCGGATCCTCACCGAAACCGCTGCGGCGGCGACCATTCCCGATGCGTTCGCCGCCCAGGTCGCGCGCACCCCCGATGCGATCGCACTGACCGGCGACGGCCGGGCGTGGACGTACCGCGACGTCGACGACGCGGCGAATCGCTTCGCCCAGGTGTTGTCCGCGCACGGCGCCCGTCCCGGTGAGTGCGTGGCACTGCTGATGAACCGCTGCCCGCAGGCCGTGGTCGCGATCGTCGCGATCCTCAAGACGGGGGCGGCCTACCTGCCCATCGACCCCGCGCATCCACAGTCGAGGCTGGAGTTCATGGTCGGCGACTCCGCTCCGGTCGCCGCGGTCACCACGACGGCGATGGCGCCGCGGTTCGCCGGTTGCGGACTGCCGGTGGTCGATGCCGACCACCCGTGCGCGGGCGACCTGCCGTGCGCACCGCTCACCGGGCCGGCCCCCGACGACGTCGCTCACATCATCTACACCTCCGGAACCACCGGTGTGCCCAAAGGCGTTGCCGTCACGCATCACAACGTCACGCGGCTCTACGACAGGATCGACGTCGGCACGGACCTGTGCGCCGATCAGGTGTGGACGCAGTTCTTCTCCTACGCGTTCGACTTCTCGGTCTGGGAGATCTGGGGCGCCCTGCTGCACGGCGGGCGGCTCGTGGTGGTCCCCGAGTCGGTGGCACGGTCGCCCAACGACTTCCAGGCACTGATGACCCGCGAGCACGTCACGATGCTGGCGCAGACACCGTCGGCGCTGGCGGCTCTGAGCCCGGACGGCCTCGCGTCGGTATCGGTGTTGGTCGGTGGCGAGGCATGCCCCGCCGAGGTCGTCGACCGCTGGGCGCCGGGCCGGAATCTCACCAACGTCTACGGTCCCACCGAGACCACCATCTTCGCGTCCGCCAGTACACCCTTGGCTCCCGGTTCGGGCGTGCCACCGATCGGGGCACCGGTGTCCACCGCGGCGCTGTTCGTGCTCGACGGGTGGCTGCAGCCGGTACCGGTCGGTGTGGTCGGCGAACTGTACGTCGCCGGCCGCGGCGTCGGTGTGGGATACGTTCGGCGGCCCGGCCTGACCGCGTCGCGGTTCGTGCCGTGCCCGTTCGGCCGCCCCGGGGACCGGATGTACCGCACCGGGGACCTGGTGCGGTGGGGCGCCGACGGCCAGTTGCACTACCTCGGGCGGGCCGACGATCAGGTCAAGATCCGCGGGTACCGGATCGAACTCGGCGACATCCAGGCAGCGCTGGCGACGCTCGACACGGTCGCCCAGGCCGCCGTCGTCGCCCGGGAGGACCGCGCCGGCGACAGGCGGCTGGTCGCCTATGTCGTCGAATCCCGTGCCGGTGCGGTGGATCCGGGATCCGTACGGGCCGCACTCGCCGACCGGCTCCCGCCGTACATGGTGCCGGCCGCCGTCGTCGTGCTCGACACCCTGCCGTTGACGGTCAACGGGAAGCTCGACACGCGCGCCCTGCCCGCCCCGGAGTATGCCGACGGCGGGTTCCGCGCCCCCGCCACCGCGGTCGAGGAGATCCTCGCCGGCATCTTCGCCGACGTGCTGGGCGCGGCCAGGGTGGGAGTGGACGACTCGTTCTTCGATCTCGGCGGCGACAGCATCCTCGCGATGCGCCTCGTCGCGAGCATCAACAGCTCACTGGACGCCGCGCTCGCGGTGCGCGACCTGTTCGACGCCCCCACGGTCGGGCTGCTCGCGCCCCGGCTCGGCGCCGGCGCCGGCGGACGCCCGGCTCTGGTCAGAGCCGCGCGGCCGGACGTGATCCCGCTGTCCTTCGCGCAGAGCCGGTTGTGGTTCCTGAACCGCTTCGACGCCGGGGACGCGACCTACAACATGCCGATCGCGCTGCGCATCGACGGAGCACTCGACGTGGCCGCGCTGCGCGCCGCGATGTCCGATGTGGCGGCCCGCCACGAGCCCTTGCGCACCGTCTTCCCCGACACCGACGGCGTGCCGCGCCAGCAGGTGATCCCGCCGGAGCAGGCCGACATCGGGTGGGAGGTCGTCGACGCGGCAGGGTGGACGCCGGCCCGGCTCGATGCGGCGCTGCAGCGGGCCGCGGCTCACGTGTTCGATCTCACTCGTGAGATTCCGCTGCGCGCCACCGTGTTCCGCATCGACGACACCGAGCACGTCGTCCTCGGGGTGGTCCATCACGTGGCCGCCGACGGGTGGTCGGTCGGTCCGATGCTGGCCGACCTGAGTCAGGCCTACGCCAGCCGGTGTGCGGGCGCGGCGCCCGGATGGGCCGAGTTGCCGGTGCAGTACGTGGATTACACGCTGTGGCAACGGGAGCTGTTCGGCGACCTCGACGACGCCGAGGGCGTGATCGGGCGGCAGGTGGCGTACTGGCTGGATGCGCTGGCAGGGATGCCCGAGCGGGTCGCGCTGCCCACCGACCGGCCGTACCCGGCGATCGCCGACGGCCGCGGCCAGACCGTGGCCGTGGAGTGGCCCGCGCAGGTGCAGCAGCGGATCCGGGACGTGGCCGCCGAGCACAACGCCACCGCCTTCATGGTGGTGCAGACCGCGCTCGCGGTGCTGCTGTCGCGGCTGAGCGCGAGTACCGATGTGGCGGTGGGCTTCCCGATCGCGGGACGCGACGAGCCCGCGCTCGACGATCTGGTCGGTTTCTTCGTCAACACGCTCGTACTCCGGGTCGACCTGGCCGGGGACCCCACGATCGCCGAGGTGCTCGACCAGGTCCGCCAGCGCAGCCTGGCCGCCTACGAGCACTCCGACGTGCCGTTCGAGGTGCTCGTCGAACGGCTCAACCCGGCGCGGACGCTGAGCCATCATCCCCTCGTTCAGGTGGCGGTGTCCTGGCACAACGTTCCCGGACCGGCCGATTCCCCCGCCGCCGGACTGACCCTGGGCGATCTCGAGGTGAACCGGTTGCCGGTGGACACGCACACCGCGCGGATGGATCTGTCGTTCTCGCTGTCGGAAAGATTTTCCGACAACGGGGATCCACAGGGCATTTCGGGCACGGTGGAGTTCCGCACCGATGTCTACGACTCCAACACCGTGACCGCGATCGTCGACCGCCTGCACCGCGTGCTGACCGCGGCGATCACCCATCCGCAACAGCGCGTGTCGGCCGTCGACATCCTCAGCAGCGCAGAGCGCGTACACCTCGGCATCGCCGGCAACGTCGCGGCGCTGCGCGGGCCCGGTGATGACGCCACCTCGGTGCCGGAGCTCTTCGCCGCGCACGTCCGACGGACCCCCGACGCGGTGGCCCTCACCCACGGCCCGCGGTCGGTGACCTTCCGCGAGCTCGACGATGCAGCGAACCGGTTGGCGCACCTGCTCATTGCCCACGGGGCGGGGCCCGGCCGCACGGTGGCCGTGCTGTTCGACCGCTGTGCCGACGCCGTTGTCGCGATGGTCGCGGCACTCAAGACCGGCGCCGCCTACCTCCCCCTCGATCCGGCCCACCCCGACCGCCGGCTGCGGTTCATGATCGACGACAGCGCTCCGGTCGCCGCGATCACCACCGCGGCGCTGAGGGCCCGGCTGTCCCGCACCGACCTCACCGTGCTCACCCTCGACAACACGGACCTCGGCGGGCAGCCCGGCACGCCGGTGTGCGCGGCCACCGGCGATGACATCGCCTATCTGATCTACACCTCCGGTACCACGGGAACGCCGAAGGGTGTCGCGATCACGCATCGCAACCTGGCCCACCTCGCCGAGTCCTCCCCGCCCGAGCTCGGCCCCCACCAGGTGTGGACCCAGTGCCACTCCTACGGATTCGACTTCTCGGTGTGGGAGATCTGGGCGGCGCTGCTCGGCGGCGGACGACTCGTCATCGTCGACGAACAGGTCGCAGCCTCACCGCCGGAATTCCACACGCTGCTGAAGAACGAGCGCGTCACGGTGCTGACCCAGACCCCGTCGGCGATCACCGCGCTATCAACCGACGGGCTGGACGGCGTGGCGGTGCTCCTCGGCGGGGAGGCCTGCCCAGCCGACGTCGTCGACCGCTGGGCTCCGGGCCGCGTGCTGATCAACGCCTACGGTCCCACCGAGGGCACCGTGTACGCGTCCATGAGCGCACCGCTGAGCGCGGGGTCGGGGCCGGCGCCGATCGGTGGGCCCGTGCCAACCGCTGCCGTCTTCGTGCTCGACGATCACCTCCGTCCCGTGCCGCCCGGTGTGACCGGC
The DNA here is from genome assembly GCF_001044235.1 of Mycolicibacterium chlorophenolicum. Classification (GTDB taxonomy): domain Bacteria; phylum Actinomycetota; class Actinomycetes; order Mycobacteriales; family Mycobacteriaceae; genus Mycobacterium; species Mycobacterium chlorophenolicum. The sequence goes on from NZ_JYNL01000068.1 coordinate 84,219, forward strand.
GAGCTGTACATCGCCGGGCAGGGCGTCGGGGTGGGCTATCGCCACCGCGCCACTTTGACCGCAACCCATTTCGTGGCCTGCCCGTTCGCGCCGGCGGGCAGCCGCATGTACCGGACCGGCGATCTGGTCAGCTGGGGACGCGACGACCAGCTGCGCTACCACGGCCGCGCCGACGACCAGGTCAAGATCCGCGGCCACCGCATCGAACTCGGCGAGATCCAGAGCGCACTCACCGCGTTCGACGACGTCGACCAGGCCNCGGCCGCGCCGACGACCAGGTCAAGATCCGCGGCCACCGCATCGAACTCGGCGAGATCCAGAGCGCACTCACCGCGTTCGACGACGTCGACCAGGCCGTCGTCCTCGCCCGCGACGACGGACCCACCGGCACACACCTCGTCGCCTACCTCACCGGTACCGCCGACCCGGCCGCGGTGCGCGCCGCGCTGGCCGACCGACTGCCCTCCTACATGGTGCCCGCCGCCGTCGTCGCCCTCGATGCCCTGCCCCGCACCGTCAACGGCAAGCTCGACACCGATGCGCTTCCGGCGCCGGGCCATTCGTCCGGCGAGCACTACCGGTCTGCCGGCGATCCCGTCGAGGACACGTTGGCCCGCATCTACGCCCGGGTCCTGGGGCTCGACCGGGTCGGGATGGACGATTCGTTCTTCGACCTCGGCGGCGACAGCATCCTCTCCATGCAGGTGGTCGCCCAGGCCCATGCCGCCGGGCTGCGCTGCCGGCCCCGCGACATCTTCGTCGAACAGACCGTGGCCCGCCTGGCCCGCGTGATGGAGAGCGTCGACGGTTCGTCGGGGCCGATCGACGACGGCACCGGTGCGGTGCCGGCCACCCCGATCATGCGGTGGCTCCACGGTGTGCCGGGGCCGACACGGGAGTTCAACCAGACCATGGTGGTCCAGGCGCCTCCCGGCGTGAGCGTCGACGACGTCGTGGTCCTGCTGCAGGCGCTGATCGACCGCCACGGCATGCTGCGCGCCCGCCTCGAGGGCGACGGGACGCTGACAGTCCCCGAACCGCAGACCTTCGACGCCGCCGAATGCCTGTGCACCGTCGCGGAATTGACCGACCACGCGCTCGTCTCCGCACGGGCGCAGTTGGACCCGGCGGCCGGCGCCATGGTCCGCGCGGTGTTCGCCTCCCCCACCGGCGAATTGGCTTTGGTGGTGCATCATCTGGTGATCGACGCGGTGTCCTGGCGGATGCTGCTCGAAGACCTCAACATCGCCTGGGCACACCACCGCACCGGACACCCCGCCACCCTGCCCATCACCGGCACCTCGTTCCGCACCTGGGCGTCGGTGCTGGCCGAACACGCCGCCTCCCCGACGGTCACCGCCAACGCCGCTGCATGGCAACGGGTTCTGGACACTGCGCCGGTTCTTCCGCCACCCGACCCCACGACCGATACCTACGCGCGGGCCGGCCGGCTCACGACGGCCCTGGACAGTCGCACCACCCGCAATCTGCTGACCGAGGTGCCCGCGGCGTTCCACGCCGGGATCACCGACATCCTGCTGATCGCGCTGGCGCTGGCCTGCACCGAGTTCACCGGGCGCCGCGCACCGATCGCCATCGACGTCGAAGGCCACGGCCGCGACGACACCCTCGCCCCCGACCTCGATCTGTCCCGCACCGTCGGATGGTTCACCACCACCCACCCCGTCGCCCTCGACACCGACGGCCTGACCTGGCAGCAGATCAGCACCGGCGACGCCGCCCTGGGCCCGATCATCAAGCGCGCCAAGGAACAGCTGCGCGCCCTCCCCGACGGGCTCACCTACGGTCTCCTGCGCCACCTCACCGACACCCGGCCGCTGCGCGGACCCGAACCCACCCTGGGCTTCAACCATCTGGGCCGCACCAGCCGGCCCGGCGCCGCCGAACTCGACGACCAGTGGCACCCCAGCACCACCGGCATGCCGTTCACCGCCGCCGCAGCCCGGATCCCGATGCCTCTCGGCCACACCCTCGAACTGACCACCGCCGCCGTCGACACCTCCACCGGACCCCGGCTCGACACCACGTGGACCTGGGCTCGATCGGCGCTCGGCGACAACGACATCCAGCGCCTCAGCCGGCTCTTCACCGACGCACTCACCGGCATCTGCACCCATGTCCGCCGCGGCGGCGGCGGTCTCACCCCCTCCGACATCAGCCCCGCGGTCCTCACCCAACAGCAGATCGACATCCTCGAACACCGTCACCGCCTCCAGGACATCCTGCCGCTGACCCCCATGCAGGAGGGTCTGCTGTTCCACGCCAACAGCGCCCCGGCCAACGCCGACGACGTGTACGCGATGCAGCTGGAACTCACCGTGAAGGGCGCCCTCGAACCTCGCAGGCTGCGCGAGGCGGTGGACACCGTGCTCGATCGGCACCCGAACCTGGCGGCGCGGTTCTGCTCTCAGTTCGATCGGCCGGTGCAGCTCGTGCCCGCCGACCCCACCGTCCCCTACCAGTACGTCGACCTGTGCGGTGACATCGCAGATCCGGTCGCCCTGGAGTCGGAGATCCGGCAGCTCTGCGCGGCGGAGCGGTCCGCCGTCTGCGACCTCGCCCACGGCCCCTCGTTCCGCGTGGCCGTGATCCGCACCGCCGCCGAGCAGCACCGGATCGTGCTGACCAACCACCACATCGTGGTCGACGGCTGGTCGCTGCCCGTCCTCGCGCGCGACCTGTTCGCCACGTACTACGGACACCGTCTCCCCGCCGCCGGTTCGTTCCGGCGCTTCGTCACGTGGCTCGCCGATCGCGATGACGCGGCCGCGCGCCAGGCATGGCGCGAGGTGCTCGACGGTGTCGAGACACCCACGCTGGTCGGCCATCCCGACCGGCTCGGGCTGGGTCCGCGCGGAACGACCTCGATCCGGATCACCGGCGAGACCACGTCGGCGCTCAACGATCTGGCACGTTCGTGCCACACCACCGTGAACACGGTGCTGCAGGCGGCCTGGGCGCAACTGCTGATGTGGCTGACCGGTCAGCACGACGTGGTGTTCGGCACCGCCGTCTCCGGACGCCCGACCGACGTCCCCGGCGCGGATTCGATGGTGGGCCTGTTGATCAACACCGTGCCGGTGCGGGCCCGCATCGACGCCGACACGACGATCGCGAGCCTGCTCGAGCAGCTGCAGGAGGCACACACCCGGACCCTCGACCACCAGCATCTCGCGCTCAGCGACATCCACCGCGCCACCGGACACCGCAGGCTGTTCGACACCATCCTCGTCTACGAGAACTATCCGATGGACACCGCAGCGCTGTTCGGGGGCAAGCTGGCCGTGACCGAGATCGCCACCCGCGAGTTCAACCACTACCCCCTGGCGATGATCGCCCAGCCCGGCGAACGGCTCGGTCTTCGCATCGAATTCGACACCGGCGTGTTCGAGCCCCACAGCATCGAAGCGCTGACCAAGCGGTTCAAGCGGGTGCTGACCGCCATGACCGCGGTGCCGGGGCATTCGTCGTGACGGCCGACCCCACCCGCCGACTGCTGTCGATCGACCTCCTCGACGACGACGAACATGCCGACCTCGACGAGTGGGGTCACCGGTCCGTCCTCACCCAGAGCGCGGCCGCAGTCTCGATCCCGGAATTGTTCGCCCTGCAGGTGGCGCGACGCCCGGCCGCCCCGGCACTCACCGGCGGTGCCCGGTCGTGGACCTACCGGGAGCTGGACGAGGCGTCGAACCTGCTGGCGCACCGCCTGATCGGGTCCGGTGCGGGTCCCGGGCAGTGCGTGGCCGTCCTGATGGAACGCTCGGCGCACGCCGTCATCGCGATCCTCGCGATCCTCAAGGCCGGTGCCGCCTACCTGCCGATCGATCCCGCCCACCCGACGGCGCGGGTCGAATTCATGGTCGCCGATGGCACGCCGGTCGCCGCGGTCACCACCGACGATCTGGCCGGACGGTTCGCCGACGCGGGGCTTCCGGTCGTGCGCGTCGACGACGCCACGTTCGACGGCGGTCCCGCGCCGGCTCCGGCCGGGTATCCCGCGCCCGACGACATCGCCCACATCATCTACACCTCGGGAACCACCGGGACACCCAAAGGTGTTGCGGTGACGCACGCGAATGTGACACGGCTGTTCGACCGCATCGACGTCGGGATCCCGATGTCCCCGGATCAGGTGTGGACACAGTGTCATTCGTACGCGTTCGACTACTCGGTGTGGGAGATGTGGGGCGCGCTGTTGCACGGCGGACGACTCGTCGTGGTACCTGCGGACGTGACGGCCGCACCGCAGCAGTTCCACGCGGTACTGGTCGCCGAACAGGTCACGGTGCTGAGCCAGACGCCGACGGCGTTGACCGCGCTGTCCTCCGACGGCCTGGACTCGGTCGCGGTGATGGTCGCCGGCGAGGCCTGCCCACCGGAAGTGCTGCGGCAGTGGGCTCCCGGGCGCACGATGATCAACGGCTACGGCCCCACCGAGACCACGGTGTACGCCACGATCAGCGCACCCCTGACACCGTCGGCGACCGTGGTCCCCATCGGCGCACCGGTGCCCGGTGCCGCGCTGTTCGTCCTGGACCGCTGGATGCGCCCGGTGCCGGCCGGCGTGGTCGGCGAACTCTACGTCGCCGGCCGGGGTGTCGGCGTCGGCTATGTGCGCAGGCCGGCGTTGACGGCGTCGCGGTTCGTGGCCTGCCCCTTCGATCCCGCCGGGCGGATGTACCGCACCGGCGATCTCGTCCGGTGGGGCGCCGACGGTCAGCTGCAGTATCTCGGCCGTGCCGACGATCAGGTCAAGATCCGCGGCTACCGCATCGAACTGGGCGAGGTGCGCGCGGCGCTGGCGGACCTCGACGGCGTCGAGCACGCGGTGGTCATCGTCCGCGAAGATCAACCGGGGACCAAGCGACTCGTCGGCTACGTGACCGAATCAGGCTCCACACCGGTGGATCCGACGGCGCTGCGCACCGCGCTGGCCGATCGCCTCCCGCCCTACATGGTGCCCGCCGCGGTGGTGGTGATGGACACGCTGCCGATGACCGTCAACGGCAAGCTCGACACCGGCGCGTTGCCCGCTCCCGACTTCCGCGACCACGACACCTACCGCGCCCCCGCCACGGCGGTGGAGGAGACACTGGCCGGATTGTTCGCGCGCATCCTGGGGGTGCCGCGGGTGGGCAGGGACGACTCGTTCTTCGACCTGGGCGGCGACAGCATCCTGGCGATGCGTCTCGTCGCCGCGATCAACAACGCGCTTGACACCGACCTCCCCGTGGGTGCCCTGTTCGACACCCCCACCGTGGCCCGGCTGGCCCCCACCCTGACGAGTGCGTCCGGCAACCGGATGCCGTTGCGGGCCATGGACAGGCCGGCAGTCGTCCCGCTGTCCTTCGCCCAGCGGCGGATGTGGATCATCGACCAGTTGCAGGGCCCGTCGCCGGTCTACAACATGGCCGTCGCGCTGGAACTGCGGGGCCGTCTCGACACCGGCGCGCTGGCCGCCGCCGTCGACGATGTGATCGCCCGCCACGAGTCACTCCGCACGGTGTTCCCGGACACCGACGGCGTGCCACGCCAGCAGGTGCTGGCGGCGACGACCTCGGCGGCGCGCCACTGGCACGTCGTCGACGCCGCCGGCTGGACGGAGGCCGAACTCCATCGCGCGATCGAGGAGGTTGCCGCCGGGACCTTCGATCTCGCCACCGAGATCCCGTTGCGGGCCAGGGTGTTCCGCGTCTCCGACGACCGGTACGTGCTCGTCGGCGTGGTGCACCACATCGCCGCAGACGGCTGGTCGGTCGCACCGCTGATCCGTGACCTCGGGGCCGCCTATGCCGCCCGGTCCACCGGGGCGGCACCGTCGTGGGCCGAACTGCCGGTCCAGTACGCGGATTACACGCTGTGGCAACGGTCCCGGCTGGGCGAGCTCGACGACCCGGACAGTGTGATCTGCGCGCAACTGGACTACTGGCGCGACGCGCTCGACGGCGTGCCCGAGCAGATCGCGCTCCCGACGGACCGTCCCTACCCGCTGGTCGCCGATCACCGGGGCGCGGCCATCACCGTGAACTGGCCCGCGGAGTTGCACCGGCGGATCCGGGACACCGCGGGCGCCCACCACGCCACCGGGTTCATGGTGGTGCACGCCGCGTTGGCGGTGCTGCTGTCCCGACTGAGCGGCAGTTCGGATGTGGCGGTGGGCTTTCCGATCGCGGGCCGCAACGATGCCGCGCTCGAGGAGCTGATCGGGTTCTTCGTCAACACGCTCGTGCTGCGCGTCGAGGTGGCCGGCGATCCCACGGTCGCCGACCTGCTGGCGCAGGTGCGCCGGCGCAGCCTCGCGGCCTACGAGCACTCCGACGTCCCGTTCGAGGTCCTCGTCGAGCGGTTGAGTCCCACGCGGTCGCTGACCCGGCATCCGCTGGTCCAGGTCCTGCTGGCCTGGCAGACCGACGAACTGCCCGAACGGTTCGGCCTGGGCGACCTCGACGTCGTCCAGGTGCCGGTGGCATCCCACACCGCGCGCACCGATCTCTCGTTCGCGCTGTCGGAGCGCTTCACCGACGCCGGCGAACCTGCGGGCATCACCGGCACCGTCGAGTTCCGCACCGACGTGTTCGACGCGGTGACGGTCGAGGCGATGGCGGCACGATTGCAGCGGGTGGTCACGGCGATGGTCGCCGATCCGCAGGGGCGGGTGTCGGTCATCGATGTGCTCGACAGCGCCGATCACGACCGGCTGGACCGGCTGGGTAACCGGGCGGCGCTGTGGGCGGACACCGAGACGTCGGGGTCGATCCCCGACCTCTTCGCCGCCCAGGCTGCCCGGACACCCGACGCCGTCGCGGTGCGGTTCGACGGACAGTCACTGACGTACCGCGAACTCGACGAGACATCGGATCGACTCGCCCGCGCACTCGTCGGCCGCGGTGCCGGCCCGGGAACCGTCGTGGCCCTGCTGATGCCCCGCACGTCGGCCGCCGTGACCGCGATGCTGGCGATCCTGAAGGCCGGCGCGGCGTATCTGGCCATCGATCCGGCGCTGCCCGACGGCCGCGTGGCGTTCATGCTCACCGACGCCGACCCGGTCGCCGTCCTCACCACCGAGGGGTTGCGCGACCGACTGGCCGACCGACCGGCGGTGGTGCTCGACGACATCGACACCGCAATCGTCTCGGGCGCAGCGCTTCCCCCGAAGTACGGAGACGACCTCGCCTACCTGATCTACACCTCGGGCACCACCGGCACACCCAAGGCCGTCGCCGTCAGCCACGCCAACCTGGCCCACCTCGCAGCGTCCACACCGCCGTCGCTGCCGCACAGCCCGGTGTGGACGCAGTGCCACTCCTACGCCTTTGATTTCTCCGTCTGGGAGATCTGGGCAGCCCTGCTCGGGGGCGGCGGTCTGGTCGTCGTCCCCGACGACGTGGTCGTCTCCCCCGCCGACTTCCAGTCCCTGATCCGGGACGAGCAGATCACCGTGCTCACCCAGACCCCCTCGGCGATCACCGCTTTGGACCCGGCAGCCCTGCCGCCTGTGGCGGTACTGCTCGGCGGTGAGGCCTGCCCGGCCGATGTCGTCGACCGGTGGGCGGGTGGCCGCACGCTGATCAACGCCTACGGCCCCACCGAGATCACCGTCTACGCGGCCATGAGCGCACCGCTGCGCCCCGGCTCCGGCGCCGCCCCCATCGGGGGTCCGGTGTCCACGGCGGCGCTGTTCGTCCTCGACGACCGGCTGCGCCTCGTCCCCGAGGGCACCGTCGGTGAGCTCTATGTGGCCGGACCCGGCGTCACCGCCGGCTATTTGGGACGCACCGCGTTGACCGCGTCCCGGTTCGTGGCCTGCCCGTTCGGCCGACCCGGTGCGCGCATGTACCGCACCGGCGACCTCGTCCGGTGGCGCGCCGACGGAGCACTGCAGTACCTGGGCCGCGCCGACGAACAGGTGAAGATCCGCGGCTACCGCATCGAGCTCGGCGAGGTCCAGACCGCGCTGGCCGCTCTCGACGGCGTCGGCACCGCGGCCGTCATCGCGCGCCACGACCGCCCCGGCCACCCCCGCCTCGTCGGATACATCACCGGCACAGCCGATCCCGCAGCCGTTCGGCGGGCACTCGCCGAGACGCTCCCTCCGTACCTCGTCCCCGCCGCGATCGTCGGCGTCGACGAGCTGCCGCTGACCGTCGGCGGCAAGCTCGACGTCCGCGCGCTACCCGCACCCGAGGAGATCGTCGACCAGTACCGGGCGCCCACCGACGCCGTCGAAGAGATCCTGGCGGGAATCTACGCGCAGGTGCTGGGCCGCGACCGCGTCGGCGTCGACGACTCCTTCTTCGACCTCGGCGGCGACAGCATCCTGTCGATGCAGGTGGTGTCGCAGGCCCGGGCCGCGGGCCTGCTCTGCCGGGCCCGCGACGTCTTCGTCGAACAGACGGTGGCGCGGCTCGCCCGGGTCGTCGACATCGCCTCCGCCGCAACGGAATCAGCCGACGACGGTGTCGGCCCGGTGACGCCGACCCCCATCATGGAATGGTTGCGTCACGTCGACGGGCCGACCGACGAGTTCAATCAGACGGTGCTCGTGCAGGCTCCCGCGGGCGCCGGTCGCAGCGCGGTCGTGCTGCTCCTGCAGGCGCTCCTCGATCGGCACCCCATGCTCCGCCTCCACGTCGACGACGGCGCGCTGCGGGTCCCCGATCCCGGTTCGGTGTCCGCCGGCAACTGCCTGATGACGGTCGACGTGCTCGACGGGCAGGCGATCTCGGCGGCGAGGGCACGCCTGAACCCTGCCGCCGGAGTGATGCTCGCCGCGGTGTGGGCCGACACCGCGGGCCGGCTGGCGTTGATCGTGCACCACCTGGCCGTCGACGCGGTGTCGTGGCGAATCCTGCTGGAGGACCTCAATACCGCGTGGTCCCAGCACCGCGAGGGACAGCAGATCGCGCTCACCGGCGCAGGCACGTCGTTCGCGCGGTGGGCGTCTCTGCTTTCCGGGCACGCGCGATCGGTGCTCACCGACGCCGAGGCGTGGAAGCGCGTCGAGGAGGTCCCCGCACTCCTGCCCGCGCCCGACCCGACGGTGGACACCTACGCCGGCGCCGGTCGCCACACCGCGGTGTGGGACGCCTCGCTCACCCGGCAACTCCTCGGCGAGGTGCCGGCCGCCTTCCACGCCGGCATCACCGACATCCTGCTGATCGCTTTCGCACTGGCCTGCGCCGAGTGCTTCGACAGCGGGCCCGCGGTCGGCATCGATGTCGAAGGCCACGGCCGCCACGAGGAGTTGTTCGCCGGCGTCGATCTGTCCCGCACGGTGGGGTGGTTCACCACGAAGTATCCCGTCGCGGTGCACGTCGACCGATTGCGTTGGGCACAGGTCAGATCCGGCGATCCGGCGCTGGGGACGGTGGTCAAGAACGTCAAGGAACAACTCCGGGCGCTGCCCGACGGCGTGAGCTACGGACTGCTGCGCTACCTCCAGCCCGACAGCGGGCTCACCGGCCCCGACCCCAGCCTCGGATTCAACTATCTCGGACAGATGAGCGGCCTTGGCGCCGATCTGCCCGACGGGCTGTGGCGGCCCGCCGCCGACGGCTCGTGGGCCACCGACGCCGGGTCCGCGGTACCGATGCCGCTGAGCCACAGCGTCGAACTCACCGCCGCCGCCGTCGACACAGGCGCCGGGCCGCAGCTGCAGGCCACCTGGATGTGGGCGACCTCCGTGCTCCCCGACGCGCAGATCCGACGACTCGGCGAGCTGTTCTTCGACGCGCTCGCCGGGATCTGCTCTCACGTCGCACAGGGGGGCGGCGGGCTCACCCCGTCGGACCTGCTGCCCGCCGTGCTCAGCCAGCAGCGCATCGACGAACTCGGCCGGCACCACCGCATCGCCGACGTTCTTCCGCTGACCCCACTGCAGCAGGGCCTGCTCTTCCACACCGCCGCGGCGCACGACAGCGGTGAGCGCGGCGACGTGTACGCGATGCAGCTCGACGTGACGATCACCGGTCCACTGGATCCCGAGTTGCTGCACACCGCCGTGCAGACCGTGGTGCGCCGCCACCCCACCCTGGCCGCGCTTTTCTTCGGCGAGTCCGACCCGCCGATCCAGGTGATCCCCGTCGATCCCGACATCTGTTGGCGGTACTGCGAACTGGCCGACAGGGATGAGATCGCGCAGCTGTGTGCCGACGAGCGCGCCGCGGTGTGCGATCTGACCCACGGACCGGCATTCCGGGCAGCCGTGATCCGGACCGCCACCCACCGGCACCGCGTGGTGCTCACCAACCACCACATCGTGCTCGACGGCTGGTCACTACCGATCCTGATGCGCGACATCCTCGCCGCCTACGCCGGGCACCGGTTGCCACCCGCCGGATCGTTCCGCCGGTATGTGGAATGGCTGACCGGCCGCGACCGCGACACCGCCGTCGCCGCCTGGCGCGACGTGCTCGACGGCGTCGACAGCCCGACGCTGGTGGCCCCGCCCGACCGGACCAGATCCGGACCGCGCGGGTCGACGTCGACGCACGTGAGCGACGAGACGACGCGCGCGGTCGGCGAGCTGGCGCGCCGCCACCACACCACCGTGAACACGGTGCTGCAGGCGGTGTGGGCGCAGGCGATGACGTGGCTCACCGGCCACCACGACGTGGTGTTCGGGACGGCCGTGTCGGGGCGGCCCGCCGAACTCCCCGGCGCGGACGCCACGGTCGGCCTGCTGATCAACACCGTGCCGATCCGGGCGCGGATCACCCCGACCACGACGACGACCGAGCTGCTGGCGCAGTTGTCCGACAACCACCACCGCACCTTCGACCATCAGCACATCCCCCTCGCCGACATCCACCGCATCACAGGTCAGGACCAACTCTTCGACACGCTGTTCGTGTTCGAGAACTATCCCCTCGACGCGTCGGCCATGACGGCCGTCGGCGACCTGGTGATCTCCGACGTCACCGCGCACGAGACGAACCACTATCCCCTGACGCTGCAGGCGATGCCGGGCGATCGGCTGTCTCTTCGCGTCGAGTACGACACCGAGTTGTTCGACGCGGGAAGCATCGACGCGCTGGTCGGCCGGCTGCAGCGGGTGCTGACAGCGATGGCGGCCGACCCGGCGCAGCGTCTGTCGGCGACCGACGTCCTGGCAGCCGGCGAGCGCGCCCTGCTCGAGGAGTGGGGCAACCGCGAGATCCTCGTCGCGCCGACGCCGGTCGCCGGCTCGGTCCCCGAGCGGTTCAGCGCGCAGGCGCTGGCTGCGCCGGACGCGTTCGCGGTCCGTTCCGGTGAGCACCGCCTCACCTACCGGGAGGTCGAGGAGGCGTCCAACGGGCTGGCCTGTCTGCTGGTCGAGCGCGGCGTGCGGGCGGGTGACTGCGTGGCCCTGCTGTTGCCGCGTTCGGGCCGGGCGATCGTCGCGATGCTGGCCGCGCTCAAGGCCGGCGCGTTCTACCTGGCGATCGATCCCGGACTGCCGGCGCAGCGGATCGCGTTCCTGCTCGGCGACGCCGCCCCGGCGGCAGCCATCACGAACACGTCGCTGCACCACCGCCTCGAGGAATTCACCGGCGCAAGGGTCGACATCGACGACCCTGCGGCCGCCCCCCGCGCCGAGTTCGGCCTGCCGTTACCCGCCGCCGGTGATCTCGCCTACCTGATCTACACCTCGGGCACCACCGGCACCCCGAAAGGTGTTGTCGTCACTCATGACAACGTGTCCCACCTGGCGGACAGCACCCCGGCGGCCCTGCCGGCACCCCAGGTGTGCACGCAGTGCCACTCGTACGCCTTCGATTTCTCGGTCTGGGAGATCTGGGCGTCGCTGCTCGCGGGCGGCACGGCGGTGGTCGTGCCCGACGAGGTGGTGGTCTCCCCCGCCGACTTCCAGGACCTCCTGGTGCGCCAGCAGGTGAACGTCCTCACCCAGACACCCTCGGCCGTCACCGCACTGGACCCCGACCGGTTGCCCTCGGTGGCGGTGCTGCTGGGTGGGGAGGCGTGCACGGCCGACGTCGTCGACCGGTGGGCGCCGGGGCGGGTGGCGATCAACATCTACGGCCCCACCGAGATCACCGTGTACGCGACGATGAGCGCACCGCTGCGGCCGGGCACCGGGCCCGCGCCGATCGGCGGTCCGGTGGCCACCGCGGCGCTGTTCGTGCTCGACGCGGGACTTCGCCCGGTGCCGCCGGGCACGGTCGGCGAACTCTACGTGGCCGGGCGTGGCCTCGGTGTGGGATACCTGCGGCGGCCGGGCCTGACCGCGTCGAGGTTCGTGCCGTGCCCGTTCGGCCGGCCCGGGATGCGGATGTACCGCACCGGGGACCTGGTCCGCTGGCGTTCCGACGGGCAGCTGCAGTATCTCGGCCGCGCCGACGATCAGGTCAAGATCCGCGGCTACCGCATCGAACTCGGCGAGGTGCAGGCGGTGCTGGCCGGCGTGGACGGTGTCGAGCGGGCGGCGGTGATCGCCGCGCGCGACCACTCCGGCGTCACTCGGCTCGTCGGATACCTCACCGGCACAGCAGATCCCGTCGACGTGCGGCGGCGGCTCGCGGACCTCCTGCCGTCGTACATGGTGCCGGCCGACATCGTCGCCCTGGACGCGCTGCCGCTCACCGTCGGCGGCAAGCTCGACGTGCGGGCGCTCCCGACACCCGAGCGCGTGGGCACCGCCCCCTACCGCGCGCCGCGCACGGTCACCGAGGAGATCCTGACCGCCGCATATGCCACGGTGCTCGGCCTCGACCGGATCGGTATCGACGACTCGTTCTTCGACCTCGGCGGCGACAGCATCCTGGCGATGCGCCTCGCTGCGGCCATCAGCACCGCGCTCGCCGTCAACCTGTCCGTGCGCACGATCTTCGACGCGCCCACCGTCGCCCAGCTCGCGGGTCGCCTGGCCGCTCACGGGAGTCCGCGCACACCCGTGATCCCCGTCGAACGGCCCGCGGTCATCCCGTTGTCGTTCGCGCAGAACCGGTTGTGGTTCATCGATCAGCTGCAGGGCCCGTCACCGGTCTACAACATGGCCGTCGGGCTCCGGTTGCGCGGTGCCCTCGATACCGAGGCGATGGCGGCGGCGCTCGCCGACGTCGTCGCTCGCCACGAGAGCCTGCGCACCCTCGTCGTCGCCCCCGAGGGAGTTCCCCGTCAGCTCGTCGTGCCCGTCGAGCAGGCCGAATTCGGCTGGGAGGTCGTCGACGCCACCGGATTCTCGCCCGCCGACCTGACCGCGGCGATCGAGGCCGCCGGACGCCACGCGTTCCGGCTGGAACGCGACATCCCGCTGCGGGCGACACTGTTCCGCGTCGCCGCGCAGGAGCACGTCCTCGTGGGGGTCGTGCACCACATCGCCGCCGACGGCTGGTCGGTCGCACCGCTGACGCGCGATCTCGGGGTCGCCTACGCCGCCCGCTGCCAGGGTCTCGCGCCGGACTGGCCCGCTCTGCGCGTGCAGTACGTGGATTACGCGCTGTGGCAACGCGATCACCTCGGGAGCCTCGATGACGCTGCGAGTCCGATCGGCGCCCAGCTCGCCTACTGGCGGGACGCACTGGCCGGGATGCCCGACCGCATCGCCCTGCCCACCGACCGGCCGTACCCCGCGGTGGCCGACCAGCGCGGAGACCAGATCACCTTCGAATGGTCGACCGCACTGCAGGAGCGGATCCGCGAGACGGCCCGCACGCGCAACGCCACCGGCTTCATGGTGGTGCAGACTGCGCTCTCGGTCCTGTTGTCGGCGTTGAGTTCCAGTTCCGATGTGGCCGTCGGCTTCCCGATCGCCGGCCGCACCGATCCGGCGCTCGACGAACTCGTCGGCTTCTTCGTCAACACCCTCGTGCTGCGCGTCGACCTGACCGGGGATCCGACGATCGCCGACGTGCTGGCGCAGGTCCGGCAGCGCAGCCTGGCCGCCTACGACCATCAGGATCTGCCCTTCGAAGCGCTCGTCGAGAAGCTCAATCCCGCACGGACGCTGGCCCACCATCCGCTGGTGCAGGTGATGCTGGCCTGGCAGAACATGCCCTCCGCGGGGATGGGTCTCGGCGACCTCGAGGTGAGCCAGCTTCCGGTGCAGACGCACACGGCGCGGATGGACCTGTCGTTCTCGCTGACCGAGCGATACAGCGAATCCGGCTCGCCGACAGGCATTTGCGGTACCGTCGAGTTCCGCACCGACGTGTTCGACGCCGAGACCGTCGGTACGCTCGTCGAGCGCCTCGAACGGGTGGTGACCGCGATCCTGGCCGACCAGGATCAACGCCTGTCCGACATCGATCTGCTCGACGAAGGGGACCTCACCCAGTTGGCGCAGCGCGGAAACCACGCGCTGCTCACCGCACCGGCCCCCGCGGCGGCCTCCGTACCGGAGCTGTTCGCCGCACACGTCGCGCGCACCCCCGACAGCGGTGCCGTCAGCAGCGCCGACCGAACGCTGAGCTACCGCGAACTCGACGAGGAATCGAATCGGCTGGCGCACAGGCTGATCGACGTCGGCGCCGGGCCGGGGACGACCGTGGCGCTGCTGCTGCCGCGATCGGTTCAGGCGGTGGTCGCCATGCTGGCGGTCCTCAAGACCGGCTCGGCCTATCTGCCCCTCGATCCCGCGCATCCCGATGAACGCCTCCGCTTCATGCTCACCGACAGTGCACCGGTCGCCGCCGTGACCACCGCCGAGCTACGGTCCCGGCTGGACGGTGCGGACCTCGCCGTCCTCGACGCCGACGACGGCGCAGCGGGTCCGGCGAGCCCGGTCTCGAGGGCGGTTCCCGATGACATCGCCTATCTGATCTACACCTCCGGCACCACGGGAGCGCCGAAGGGCGTGGCGATCACACATCGCAACCTGGCCCACCTCGCCGACTCCACGCCTGCCGAGCTCGGACCCCGCCAGGTCTGGACCCAGTGCCACTCCTACGGATTCGACTTCTCGGTCTGGGAGATCTGGGCGGCGCTGCTCGGCGGCGGACGACTGGTCATCGTGCCCGAGGAGGTGGCCGCCTCACCGCCGGACTTCGGGGAGCTACTGGTCCGCGAACAGGTGACCGTACTGACCCAGACCCCGTCGGCCGTCACCGCGCTCTCGGCCGACGGACTCGACGGCGTGGCGGTGCTGCTCGGCGGGGAGGCCTGCTCCGCCGAGGTGGTCGACAGGTGGGCTCCAGGACGAGTGCTGATCAACGCCTACGGTCCGACCGAAGTCACGGTGTACGCCTCGATGAGCCCCCCGCTGGCCGCGCGGTCGGGTCCGGCACCCATCGGGGCACCGGTGGCCACGGCCGCGCTGTTCGTCCTCGATCCGTGGCTGCGTCCCGTGCCGCCCGGCGTGGTCGGCGAACTGTACGTCGCGGGCCGGGGGGTCGGCCTCGGCTACGCCGGCCGCAGCGCGATGACCGCATCCCGCTTCGTGGCCTGCCCGTTCGGGGCGGCGGGCACCCGCATGTACCGGACCGGCGACCTGGTGCGGTGGCGGGCCGACGGCGCGCTGCTCTATCTCGGCCGCGCCGACGACCAGGTCAAGATCCGCGGCCACCGCATCGAACTCGGCGAGATCCAGAGCGCACTCACCGCGTTCGACGACGTCGACCAGGCTGTCGTCCTCNGCCGACGACCAGGTCAAGATCCGCGGCCACCGCATCGAACTCGGCGAGATCCAGAGCGCACTCACCGCGTTCGACGACGTCGACCAGGCTGTCGTCCTCGCCCGTGACGACGGACCCACCGGTACGCACCTCGTCGCGTACGTCACCGGTACCGCCGACCCGGCCGCGGTGCGTGCCGCGCTGGCCGACCGGCTGCCCTCCGCCATGGTGCCCACCGCCGTCGTCGCGCTCGACGCGTTGCCGCTGACGGTGAACGGCAAGCTCGACACGAATGCGCTTCCTGCTCCGGGCATTCGAGCCTCGCAGTACCGGCCGCCCACCGATGCCGTCGAGGAGATCCTCACGGGTATCTATGCCCGGGTCCTGGGGCTCGACCGGGTTGGGGTGGACGACTCCTTCTTCGACCTCGGCGGCGACAGCATCCTGTCGATGCAGGTGGTCGCGCAGGCGCGCGCCGCCGGGCTGGGCTGCCGGCCGCGCGATGTCTTCGTCGAGCAGACGGTGGCCCGCCTGGCCCGGGTCGTTCAGGCCGACGTGCGCGCCGACGCGCCGGTCGACGACGGGATCGGTGCGCTGCCGGCCACCCCGATCATGCGGTGGCTGCGCGGTGTCGACGGTCCCACCGCCGAGTTCAACCAGACCATGGTGGTCCAGGCGCCTCCCGGCGTGAGCGTCGACGACGTCGTGCTCGTCCTGCAGGCGCTGATCGACCGGCACGGCATGCTGCGCGCCCGCCTCGAGGACGACGGGACGCTGACGGTCCCCGAACCGCAGACCCTCCACGCCACCGAATGCGTGCGCACGGTCGCGGAACTGATCGAGCAGGCGCTCGTCTCCGCACGGGCAGAGCTGGATCCGGCGGCCGGCGTGATGCTGCGCGCGGTGTTCGTGGAGTCGACCCGTGAGGTCGCGTTGATCGTGCACCACCTGGTCGTCGACGCGGTGTCCTGGCGGATCCTGCTCGAAGACCTCAACATCGCCTGGGCACACCACCGCACCGGACACCCCGCCACCCTGCCGATCACCGGCACCTCGTTCCGCACCTGGGCGGCGATGCTGGCCGAACACGCCGCCTCCCCCGCCGTCGCCGCGACCGCCGAGAGATGGCGCGCTGTCCTGGCCGCCCCGCCCGCCCTATCGCCGCCGGACCCGCACGTCGACACCTACGCCGGCGCAGCGAGTGTCACGGCCACGCTGGACACCGAGACCACACGGCGGCTGCTGGGCGACGTGCCCGCGGCGTTCCACGCCGGCGTCACCGACATCCTGCTGATCGCCCTCGCACTGGCGTGCGCCGAGTTCAAGGGCAGCGGGGACCCTATCGGCATCGACGTCGAGGGGCACGGCCGCGTCGAGGACCTGTCCCCCGGCCTGGACCTGTCCCGCACCGTGGGATGGTTCACCACGAAATACCCTGTGGCCGTCCATGTTCAGCGCCCGAACTGGACGCACTTCGGTTCCGGTGGCGCCGTGGTGGGCGACGTCGTCAAACGCGCCAAGGAACAACTGCGCGCCCTGCCCGACGGGCTCACCTACGGTCTGCTGCGCCACCTCACCCCGGACAGTGGATTGGAGGGACCCGAACCCACGATCGGCTTCAACTACCTCGGCCGCGCCGGCCACCTCGGCCCCGACGACACCGACCTCTGGCGTCCGAGCCCCGACGGCATGACGAACGCCGCGGCAGCCGGGCGGATCTCGATGCCACTGGGCCACACCGTGGAACTCACCGCGGTCGCCGTCGACAGCGGTGCGGGTCCGGAGTTCACGACGACGTGGACCTGGGCCCCCTCCGTGCTGACCCACGACGACATCGGCCGCCTGAACACGCTCTGGACCGAAGCCCTCACCGGGATCTGCCTCCACGTCGGCAACGGCGGCGGCGGCCTCACCCCCTCCGACGTCGCGCCCGCCGTCCTGACGCAGGACCAGATCGACGCCCTCGAATACCGGAATCTGCTGCGCGACATCCTTCCGCTGACGCCGGTGCAACAGGGCCTGCTCTTCCACGCCCGAACCGCACGGGAGTTCGGCGTCGGAGGCGACCTGTACGCGATGCAACTGGAGATCTCCATTGCCGGGCCGCTGAACGCCGACGCGCTGCACGACGCCGTGCGCGCCGTCGTACACCGCCATCCCACGCTCGTCGCCCGGTTCGCCGACGGCTACGACCCGCCGGTCCAGATCATCGCCGCGGCCCCGGAGGCTCCCTGGCGCTGTGTCGACGTCGCCGACGAGGACGACGTCCAGCGGGTGTGCGCAGCCGAACGTGCCGCGGTCTGCGATCTGACAGACGGTGTGCCGTTCCGGGTCGCGTTGCTGCGCAGCGGTTCCGACGAACACCGGGTGGTGCTGACCAACCACCACATCGTGCTCGACGGGTGGTCGCTGCCGATCCTGTTGCAGGAGATCTTCGCCGGCTACCTCGGCCGGCGGCTACCGGCGCCACCGGTGTTCCGCCGCTTCGTCGAGTGGCTGGACGATCGCGATGCCGACGCCGCACACGCCGCGTGGCGGGAGGTGCTCGACGGCCTCGACGCGCCCACGCTCGTCGGCCCGCCCGGTCGGCCCGGAACCGGAGCCAGGGGCAGCAGCAGCTCCCGACTGCCCGAGACCACCACCGGTGCGCTGACCGATCTCGCCCGCGCCCACCACACCACCGTCAACATCGTGCTGCAGGCCGCATGGGCCCAGACGCTGGCGTCGCTCACCGGGCACCACGACGTCGTCTTCGGGACCACGGTGTCCGGCCGCCCCACCGAGGTACCGGGCGCGGAATCGATGGTGGGTCTGATGATCAACACCATCCCGGTGCGCGCCCGTCTCACGCCGGCCACGACCACGGCCGGCCTGCTCGCCGACCTGCACGACGCGCACCACCGCACGCTCGATCACCAGCACCTGGCGCTCACCGAGATTCATCGCATCACCGGCCAGGAGCAGCTGTTCGACACGCTGTTCGTGTTCGAGAACTATCCGGTCGACGCCACCGCGATGGGCGGCGTCGGCGAGTTGTCGATCACCGCCGTCACAGCGCGCGAGACGAACCACTATCCGATGACGCTGCAGGCCATGCCGGGACGTGAACTCGGACTGCGCATGGAATACGACGCCACCGTCTTCGAGCCGCCAGTGATCGACGGGGTGACGCGCCGCTTCCAGCGAGTGCTGTCGGCGATGATCGCCGCCCCGCAGCGGCGGCTGTCCTCGATCGACGTCCTGGACGCCGGCGAGCGCGACACGTTGGATCGCCTCGGCAACCGCGCCATGCTGCTGGCGTCCGGCGAGGCCACGTCGGTGCCGGCGTTGTTCGCCGCGCAGGTTCTGCGCAGCCGGGACCGGGCCGCGCTGAGCTGTGATGGGCAGATGCTGACCTACCGTGAGCTCGACGATTCCTCGAACCTGCTGGCGCACAGGCTGATCCGGCACGGTGCCCGGCCCGGGGCCTGCGTCGCGCTGCTGACCGGCCGCAGCGCCGACGCGGTCGTCGCGATGCTGGCCGTCCTCAAGACCGGGGCGGCGTACCTCGCGATCGATCCCGCCGTACCGCCGGACCGCCTGCGTTTCCTGCTCACCGACGCCGACCCCGTCGCGGTGCTGACCACCGATGCGTTGCGCGCGAGGCTCGCCGGCCACGCGCTCCCGATCCTCGACCTGGGCGAGACCGCGCCCGACGACACCGCCACCGCATTGCCCGACCCCGACCCGGCCGACGTCGCGTACCTGATCTACACCTCGGGGACCACCGGCACGCCGAAAGGCGTTGCGGTGACGCATGCCAACGTCGCACACCTGGCGGCGTCCCTCCCGGCGTCCCTGCCCGACGAGCAGGTGTGGACACAGTGCCACTCGTACGCCTTCGACTTCTCGGTCTGGGAGATCTGGGCCGCCCTGCTCAGCGGCGCCCGCCTCGTCATCGTCGACGAGGACACCGCCTCGTCCCCGGACCGGTTCGGTGAACTGCTCGCCGCCGAATGCGTGAACGTGCTGACCCAAACGCCCTCGGCGATCACCGCTTTGGACCCGCAACGGCTCGACGCGGTCGCCGTACTCCTCGGCGGGGAAGCCTGCCCGGCCGACATCGTGGACCGCTGGGCACCCGGCCGCACCCTGATCAATGCGTACGGCCCCACCGAGATCACCGTCTACGCGGCCATGAGCGCACCGTTGCGCCCCGGCTCGGGTGCCGCGCCGATCGGCGGACCCGTGGTCACGTCGGCGCTGTTCGTCCTCGACGACTGGCTGCGGCCGGTGTCCGTCGGCGCTGTCGGTGAGCTCTACGTCGCGGGTCCCGGCGTCGCCGTCGGCTACGTCGGGCGGCCTGGTCTGACGGCCACCCGGTTCGTGCCCTGCCCCTTCGCCCGGCCGGGTGGGCGCATGTACCGCACCGGCGACCTGGTGCGCTGGCGCAGCGACGGTCAGCTGGACTACCTCGGCCGCGCCGACGATCAGGTCAAGATCCGCGGCTACCGCATCGAACTCGGGGAGATCACCGCGGCGCTCACTGGGATCGACGGCGTCACCGGCGCTGCCGTCGTCCCCCGCCGCGACCAGCCCGGCGCCGCCCGGCTCACCGCCTACATCACCGGCACGGTCACCCCCGCCGAGGCCCGTGCCCGGCTCACCGAACAGCTTCCGTCGTATCTGGTGCCGTCGGACATCATCGCGCTGGAGACGTTGCCGCTCACCGTCGGTGGGAAACTCGACGTGCGGGCGCTCCCGGCGCCCGACCCGGCCGGGGGCGGCCCCTACCGTGCCCCCACCAACGCCGTCGAGGAGATCCTCGCCGCGACCTTCGCCGGCATCCTCGGCCTCGACCGTGTCGGCATCGACGACTCGTTCTTCGACCTCGGCGGCGACAGCATCTCGGCCATGCGGTTGGTCACCACGATCAACGCCGGGCTGGACACCGACCTGTCCGTGCGGACGTTGTTCGACGCGGCCACGGTCGCCCAGTTGGCACCGCGGGTGCGCACCGGCGCCGGTCGCCGGGCAGCGCTCGTGCCCGTCGACCGTCCCTCCAGGGTCCCGCTGTCGTTCGCGCAGAGCCGGTTGTGGTTCCTCGACCGCTTCGTCGGCGGGGTCGTGACCTACAACATGCCGACGGTGTTCCGGATCGACGGCCCCCTGGACGTCGACGCCCTCGGCGCGGCACTCGACGACGTCATCGCCCGGCACGAATCGCTGCGGACGGTGTTCCCCGAGGTCGACGGTGTGCCGCACCAACAGGTGCTTCCCGCCCGACCCGGCATGTGGCGGCACCGCGACCACGGCGTGGTGGCCCTGTCGGAGCCGGAAGCCGTCGGCGAGCTCACGGCGATGGCCGGTCACCGGTTCGACCTGTCGGCCGAGATCCCGATCAGGGCGCAGATCTACGCGCTCGGACCCGATCAGCACGCCATCGGCATCGTGGTGCACCACATCGCCGCCGACGGGTGGTCGATCGCGCCGCTGGTGCGCGACCTCGGGATCGCCTACGCCGGCCGGACCGCGGGCCGGCCGCCCGGCTGGGCGTCGCTGCCGGTGCAGTACATCGACTACACCCTCTGGCAGCGCGCGCAATTCGGCGATCTCGACGACGCCGACAGCCCGATCGCCGCGCAGGTGGCGTACTGGCAGGACGCGCTCGCCGGGATGCCCGAGCAGCTGAACCTCCCCACCGATCGGCCCTACCCCGCGGTCGCCGACTACCGCGGCGCGACCGTGGACATCGAATGGCCGGCGGCGCTGCAGCAGCGCGTGCGGGAGGTGGCGCGGGCGCACAACGCCACCAGTTTCATGGTCATCCAGACCGCGCTGGCGGTGCTGCTGTCCAAGATCAGCGCCAGTTCGGATGTGGCGGTGGGCTTTCCGATCGCAGGCCGGAGCGACCCGGCTCTCGAGGAGCTGATCGGGTTCTTCGTCAACACGCTGGTGTTGCGGGTCGATCTGGCCGGCGACCCGACGCTGGCCGACTTGCTCGCCCAGGTCAGACGGCAGAGCCTCGCCGCCTACGAGAACCAGGACGTGCCGTTCGAGGTCCTGGTCGAACGGCTCAACCCCGCCCGGTCGCTGACCCGTCAACCGCTGATCCAGGTCATGCTGGCCTGGCAGAACTTCGCGGGCAGTGGCGACGCGGCCGGCGGTCTGGCGCTGGGTGACCTGACCGTCTCCCAGATGGGCGCAGACACCCACACCGCACGGATGGACCTGCTGTTCAACCTGGCCGACCGGTTCACCGGGGCGGGCGAGCCCGACGGGATCTGCGGCGTGGTGGAGTTCCGCACCGACGTCTTCGAGGCGAGCACCATCCGGCGTCTGCTGACGCAGTTCGAGCGGGTCCTGACCGCATTGACCGCCGATCCGCACCACCGGCTCTCCGCCGTCGACATTCTCGACGCGTCGGACCGCACGCGCCTCGACGCATGGGGGAACAGGGCGGCGCTGACGAGGCGACCGACCGCCGCCGCGTCGCTGCCCGCGCAGTGGACAGCGCAGGTGGCCCGTACCCCCGACGCGAGCGCGGTGACGTTCGAGGGCCGGTCCGTGACCTACCGCGAACTCGACGACCGGTCGACCCGGCTGGCGCACCTGCTCACCGGATACGGAGCCGCGCCCGGCCGGGCCGTCGCCGTGCTCTTCACCCGGTCGACCGACGCCATCGTCGCCATCCTGGCGGTCCTCAAAACCGGTGCGGCGTATCTGCCGATCGACCCGGTCGTGCCCGTGGGTCGGGTCGAGTTCATGATGACCGACGCCACCCCCGTCGCCGCCGTCACCACCGGGCACCTGAGGGGGCGGCTCGACGGCTTCGACCTTCCCGTCGTCGACATCGCCGACCCCGGGATCTCCGCGCAGCCCGACACCGCCCTGCCGTTGCCCGGCCCCGACGACCTCGCGTACTTCATCTACACCTCCGGCACCACCGGAGTGCCGAAAGGTGTTGCGATCACACATCGCAACGTGACGCAACTGCTGGAGTCCCTCGATGTAAACGTGCTGCGCGGCGGGGTGTGGAGCCAGTGCCACTCCCTGGCCTTCGACGTGTCGGTGTGCGAGATGTGGGGCGCGCTGCTGACCGGCGGACGGCTGGTCGTGGTGTCGGAGTCGGTGGCCCGGTCCCCGGAGGACTTCCGCGCCCTGCTGGTCGACGAGCAGGTCACGGTGCTCAGCCGCACGCCGTCGGCGTTCTACGCCCTGCAGACCGCTGACGCCCAGAACGGCTCTGAGAGTGGGGAACTCGCTCTCGAGGCGGTGTTGTTCGCCGGCGAGGCACTCGAGCCCCGGCGGCTGCGGACCTGGCTCACCCGCCACCGGGGCCGGCCGCGGATGATCAATCTGTACGGCACCACCGAGACCACCGTGCACGCCTCCTTCGACGAGATCACCGATCGCGACGCCGAGAGCAATGCCAGCCCCGTCGGTGTGCCGCTGGCCAATCTCGCCTTCTTCGTCCTGGACGCGTCGCTGCATCCCGTGCCGGCGGGCGTGGTCGGCGACCTCTATGTCGCCGGCGAGGGCGTGGGCGTCGGATACTGGCGCCGTTCGGGATTGACGGCGTCCCGGTTCGTCGCCTGCCCGTTCGGTGTGCCGGGGAGCCGGATGTACCGCACCGGCGATCTCGTCAGCTGGAACGCCGACGGCAGGCTGCAGTACGTCGGCCGAGCCGACGATCAGGTCAAGGTGCGCGGATACCGCATCGAACTGGGTGAGGTCGAGAACGCCCTGCTGGCCTGCCCCGAGGTCACGCAGGCCGTCGCGACCGTGCACGACGCCGGATCGGGCGGTCAACTCGTCGCCTATGTCACCCTCGATGACGTGTCCGGCGCCGAGCACGACGGCGCGGTCGTCGACGAGTGGCAACAGATGTACGACGATCTCTACGACGGAGCCGCACCGCCGGAGTTCGGCATGGATTTCCGGGGCTGGAACAGCAGCTACACCGGGGAGCCTCTCCCGCTCGAGGAGATGGTCGAGTGGCGTTCTGCCACAGTCGATCAGATCCTCGCGCTGCGACCGCGCCGCGTGCTGGAGATCGGGGTGGGCACGGGGCTGGTGCTGTCGCAGGTCGCCCCGCACTGCGAGCACTACGTCGGCACCGACATGTCCGCGGTCGCGGTGAACGGCCTGCGCCGATCGCTGCAGCGCTCGGCGGTGCCGTGGCGCGACCGGGTCCGGCTGCTCACCCAGCCCGCGCACGTCACCGACGGGCTGGTGCGGGGTTCCTTCGACGTGATCGTGCTGAACTCCATCGTGCAGTACTTCCCCCACCGCGGATACCTGACCGACGTGCTGGACACCGCGGTGGATCTGCTCGCGCCCGGCGGCACGCTGTTCGTCGGCGACGTCCGCCACCACGGTCTGCAACGGGCGTTCCAGACCGGCGTGGCGCGCGCCAAGGCACCCGACGCCGATGCCGCCGAACTGCGTGAGCGTGTGCAGCGCGCGATGGTCGGCGAAGCCGAATTGCTGCTGACGCCGGAGTTCTTCACCACCTGGTCGGCACGCCACCCGTCGCTCGGCGGTCTCGATGTCCGGGTCAAACGCGGCCGGGCCGACAACGAACTCACCCGCTACCGCTACGACGTCGTCGTGCACACGCAACCGGCGCGCTCGGTCGCCGACGCGCCCACCTGGACGTGGCACTCCTGCGCGGACCTGGCCGGACTCGAGCGCCGGCTGTCGGCGGCACGGCCGAACACGGTTCGTATCACGGCGATTCCGCGCGCCGGCCTGGCGGACGATGTCGTCCTGGAACGTGGACTCACCGCCGCGTCGGCACCCGAAACCTACCCGTCCGCCGCAACCCCGGACGAGTTGCACCACCTGGCCGGCGCCCTCGGCTACGACGTCGCTGTCACCTGGGGTGACGAACCGGGCACGCTCGACGCCGTCTTCCTCGCCGGCACCGGCGGCCCCCTCACCGATGTCCACCGCCCCCGCGAGGGCATCTCGCGCCGCGCCGGCCTCTCCAACACACCGCATCTGAACACCACGATCGGCGCACTGCGCCGGCGTCTGAGCGACCGGCTGCCGGACTACATGGTGCCCGCGCACATCATGGTGGTCGACGAGTTCCCGCTGACCTCCTCGGGCAAGCTCGACCGCAGAGCGCTGCCCACACCCGTGTCGACCACGACGACCTTTGCGGCGCCGAGCAACCCGACCGAGCAGGCCATCGCCGACGTCTACGCGCAGGTGCTCGGCGTGGACCGGGTCGGGGTGGACGACTCGTTCTTCGACCTCGGCGGTGATTCACTGTCGGCGATGCGGGCGGTCGCTGCGATCAACGCCGCACTCGACACGCATCTGGCGGTCCGCACCCTGTTCTATGCGCCATCGGTCAGGAGCCTGAGCCAGCAACTGAACAGTGGCGACGCGGCGAAAGAGGTCGTCCCGCTGGAGTTCTACCGGCGGGGCAGCGGGGTGCCGCTCTACTGCATCCACGACGGCCTCGGGCTCAGCTGGTCCTACCGCACGTTGGGTGAGTATCTCGACTGCCCGATCGTCGGTATCAACCAGGTGCGCGCAGACGGCGAGCAGGAATCATCGTCGATCCGGCGGATGGCACGCACCTACGCCGATCGGATACAGGCGGTCCATCCCGGCGGCCCCTATCGGCTGCTCGGCTGGTCGTTCGGCGGCGTCGTGGCCCACGAAGTCGCGGTCGAATTGCGGCGCCGCGGTTGCCAGGTCGAGCGGCTCGTCCTTCTCGACCCCGCCTTCAGCGTCGGCCTGGTCACCGGCGGAGTGACCCTCGATGAAGACCAGGTGCTCCAGCACATCCTGCGGACCAATAGGATCGACGTTCCCGCGATGTCGGGACCGCTGACCTATCAGCGCGCCGAGCAGCTGGTGCGCAGCCACGCCGGTGCCGAGTTCCCCTTGCCGCCGCGCGAACTGCTCGATCTGATGGTGCACAGCGTCAACTGCAACCAGCACCTGCTGCGCCACTTCCGCCCCCACGATTTCGAGGGCGACATGGTGATCTTCACCGCCGGTCGCAGCACGATCGCGCCCGCAGGATCGGCGGTGTCGCGTCTGCTCGACGCGCGCACCCGGCTGGCCGCGCGCGCCAAGGTCCGTAGGTGGCGCCGTCACGTGAGGGGCACGGTCACCGCGCAACAGGTGGACTGCACACACCACGACATGCTCAACCCGGCGTCCCTGCGGCTGTACGGCAACCTGTTGCGGAAAGCTCTCGACGGTCAGAACGTCAGCCGCGCAAAGCCTTCCGACTGATAGAGCTCCACGCAACTCGCGCGCCGGACCTTGCCGCTCGTCGTGATCGGGATCGAGCCCGGCGCCACCAGCACCACGTCCTCGACGCCGACCCCGTGCGCATGAGAGATCGCCGAGGTGACCTCCTGCCGCACGGTGCGAAGCGTGTCGGCCAACTCGTCGTCGGACTGGCCGCGCCTCTTGACTTCCACGATGACGACCAGCTTCTCGGTGTTCTGGTCGAGGACGGCGATGGCCGCCGCGCGGCCGCCGGAGATCTCCCGGGTGGTCGCCTCGATGTCGTCGGGATAGTGGTTGCGCCCGCGCACGATCAGGAGATCTTTGATCCTGCCGACGATGAAAAGCTCACCGCGCGAGAGGAATCCGAGGTCGCCGGTCCGCAGCCACCCGTCGGGTGGCGTGTCCGGCGAGGCCGTGACGATCGTCGCCCCGAAGACGCGTGCCGACTCGGCTGGTCGGCGCCAGTAACCGGGGCTCACGTTGTCTCCGCGCACCCAGATCTCCCCCACTGTGTCAGGGGGCAGTTCGGCGGCGGTGTCAGGATCCACGATGCGTACGCTCGGCGACCCAGGCACGCCGTAGCTCACCAGCGGGGTACCGTCACGACACCGCACGGCGCGACCGGCCGCGAGCTCGTCGGGCTCGAAATGGACGAATTCCGTTGGCGGGCCGGGCGGATGCGCGGCAACGTATAGAACCGCCTCGGCGAGACCGTAGGCCGGCCTCACCACGGCCGGGTTCAAGTTGAAGCGGGCGAAGCGCTGCGTGAAGCGGGTGAGGGTGGCTTCGCTGACGCGTTCGGCACCGCTGAGGATGTGGAGCACGTGGCCGAGGTCGAGGCCGGCCATTTCCTCGTCGGACGTGCGCGCGGCGGCGAGCTCGAACGCGAAGTTGGGAGCGGCGGTCAACGGTTGCGGGCTGCGCGCGACCAGTTGCATCCACCGGGCTGGCCGCGCGAGAAACGACAGCGGGCTCATCACCGCTGTCGGCCAGCCGCCCATCACCCCTGCGCACAGACCCAGCATCAGCCCCATGTCGTGGTAGAACGGCAGCCACGACACCACCGTCTTCGGCATCCGGTAATCGGGCAGGATGCCCCCGACGATCTGCTTCCAGTTCGCCGCCAGGTTGGCGTGGGTGATCTCGACGCCTGCGGGAGAGCGCGTCGATCCGGACGTGTACTGCAGATATGCGGTGTCGGGCCGATCCCGACGCGCCCCGCCGGACCTGCGCGCGTCGAGATCCGCTGTGTCCAGCTCGATGACGACGGGCGCCTGCGCATCCCCCGCGGTGTAGGGGTCGACGCTGTGCGCCACCGCCGATGTGGTCAGCACCGCCGTCGGGGACGCGTCCCGCAGGACGGCGGTGATGCGCTCGTCGTGGATCCCGGCGAGCGGAACCGACAGGGGCACAGCGATGACGCCCGCCTGGAGGGCGGCGAGGAATGCGACGACGTACTCGAGGCTCTGGGGGGCGAGGATGACGGCCCGGTCACCGACCGACGTGTGCTCCTGCATGTCGATGGCGAGGTTGAGCGACCGGCGGTGCAGTTGCCCCCACGTCATCGACTCCTCGCCGTCGTCGTCATCATGGAAGGTGAAGGCGACGTCATTGGGCTGCAGGCTGGCCCGTTCACGGAGCACGGCGAGCAGCGGCGATTCCTTCACGACAGGAACACCTCCGCCCGCGGCCGGCACGACGTACCGAGCTTAGGTCAATCGCGCGGGCGCGCAGGCGGAGTCGACAGATCAGCGCGGTACGGTGCCCTCGGGGAGGAGCCCATGGCCGACTACTGGAACCACAACACCGCCTACCATCCGTGGTTGGTCTCTCTCGCCGCGACGCACCACGGTGATGTGCTCGATGTCGGTTGTGGTGACGGATTGCTCGCGCAACGCCTTGCGCCCGTGTCGCGGACGGTCGTCGGCATCGACACCGACCCCGCGGCGACGCACCGGGCGCGCGCCAGGCTGGCGGCGGTGGACAACGTGTCCGTCGTCGAAGCCGGCTTCGCCGATTACCCTCCGGCACAGTTCGATGTGATCACCTTCGTCGCCAGCCTCCACCACCTCGACCTGCGCGCGTCGCTGGTGCAGGCTCGCGCGATGTTGCGGCCGCACGGCGAACTCGCGGTGGTGGGGTTGAGCGCGAATACGACTGTGCGTGACTGGCTTTGGTCAGGTGCGTGTCTGCCTGCCGTGCGGGTGGGGTCGTGGCTGCATCGGGAACGGCGTGACGTCGGTCTGGTGGTGGCCGAGCCGCGCCACGGGCTCGACGAGATCCGGCGCACCGCCGGGGAGGTACTGCCGGGCGTGACGATCCGCCGTGCGCTGTACTACCGCTACCTGATGCGGTGGCGGAAACCGGCCGCGTGACCTCTCAAGAATGTTTGGCCACTTGCGTTTCTGCTGTCACAAATCGCGGCGGACATGTCGGTGGTTCGAACTAGTGTTCGATATATGGGGGAAGTCGCGAGCGCGGTGGAGGCGATCCGGTCGCAGATCGCGATGCTGCACGACGCCTGCGACACCCTGTCCCACCGCGAGCTGGTGGAGCTGTTGGCAGAGGTGACGACCGTGCTGCGCAGCGTCCCCACCCTGGAACATCGGGTGCTGGCGAGGCTGACCGCCGAGACCCAGCCGCGCCGGTTGGGTGAGTCGTCGTGGAAGACGGTGCTCACCACTGCGCTGCGGGTCTCTGATCGTGAGGCCAAACGCCGGCTGGCCCACGCCGCTTCTTTGGGTCCGCGGCAAGCGATGAGCGGGGAGCCGTTGGCGCCGGTGTGGGAGGCCACCGCCGCCGCCCAAGCCCGTGGCGCCCTGGATGCCGAGCATGTGGCGGTGATCGCGACCTTTCACGACAAGCTGCCCTCGTGGGTGGATGTCGGCACCCGCGCCGCCGCGGACCGCCAGTTGGCCTCGGTGGGGGCGGGCCTGAAGCCCGAGGACTTGAAGAAGGCGGCCGAGCGGTTGGCGGCGAAGATCGATCAGGACGGTCCCGAACCCACCGACGCCGAACGCGCCCGCCGCCGCGGTGTCACCCTGGGAGAGCAGCAGGCCGACGGGATGAGCAAGCTGTCGGGCTGGGTGACTCCGGAATGGCGGGCGGTCTATGAAGCCCTCGAGGCCAAACTCGCCGCCCCCGGCGCCTGCAACCCCGACGACGAGCAGCCCTGCATCGACGGCCAACCCGACGAGCAGCAGCGCCGTACCGACACTCGCAGCCCCGCGCAGCGTCGCCACGACGCCTGGCTCGCGGTCGGCCGGATGGCGCTGTGCTCCAAGAAGCTGGGCCAGCACAACGGATTACCCGTCACCNCCCGCGCAGCGTCGCCACGACGCCTGGCTCGCGGTCGGCCGGATGGCGCTGTGCTCCAAGAAGCTGGGCCAGCACAACGGATTACCCGTCACCGTCATCGTCTCCACGAC
This sequence comes from Mycolicibacterium chlorophenolicum, assembly GCF_001044235.1. Taxonomy (GTDB): domain Bacteria; phylum Actinomycetota; class Actinomycetes; order Mycobacteriales; family Mycobacteriaceae; genus Mycobacterium; species Mycobacterium chlorophenolicum. Next base: position 113,464 of record NZ_JYNL01000068.1, read on the forward strand.
CTTGCAGGAGTTGGAGAAGGGGGCGGGGGTGGCGGTCACCGGCGGCGGCTCCCTGCTGCCGATGGCCGATCTGATCCGGATGGCCGCGCACGCCTATCACTATCTGGCGGTGTTCGATCACCACACCAGCCAAGCCCTCTACCTCGGCCGCACCAAACGCATCGCCTCGCCGGCGCAACGGATCGTGCTGCACGCGCGTGACCGCGGCTGCACGAGGCCCGGCTGCACCGTGCCGGGCTACTGGTGCCAGGTCCATCACCTCACCGACTGGAAGAACGGCGGGCGCACCGACGTCGACACCACGACCCTGGCCTGCGGCCCGGAAAACCGAATGATCGAGACCACCGAGTGGACCACCCACCGAAACACCAAAGGCCAAACCGAATGGATCCCCCCACCCGACCTCGACCGGGGCCAACACCGCGTCAACGGCTACCACCACCCCGAACGCCACCTCCTGCCGGAGGACGACCAAGGACCGTAGGCGCAGAAGCGATGGTGCCCGACGTGCGGAATGCGTCACGAATGCGTCGGATCCGCGCCCCAGTGGTGTGCCGAAAGTCCCTTGCAGGTCCCGCCCTTGGGCATTAGTGCCGGCCGGCTTCCGGCGTGACGATTACTCGATGATGCCCACCATCGAGAGGAGTGGAGACATGGCTCGCAGTCCTTTGGCGAGGAAGCTCGCGCCGGGGTGGGGCACACACGCGGGGCGTGTCGGCGCCTTGGCCGCATCGTTGGGCGTCGGTGCCGCGATCTTCTGGTTGCCGGCCGTGGCATGGGCGGAGCCGAGCGGCGAAACGTCGGCCGCTGCATCGGCCGGTGCAGCGTCGGGGCACACGAGAACGGCCAGGACCTCATCGTCATCCGGCGCCGGATCCAGACAGACTGCTACGCAGAGACACCGGTCTGTGCGAGTATCGCTCGGGCACAGCGCAACCGACACCGCTGCCCCGTCGCCAGCATCCGCCTCCATCGAGTCAGGACCCCGACCGGCGATTGCCCGCAAACACCTTTTCGCGCCGCGGCCGTCATCACTGGGTACCGATCACCCCACTTCCCCAGTCGAATCGCCCCTGGCGACGTCGATGCTGGCCTATGCACGGCGGCACACCGAGAACCAAGACACGAACAGGGTTGGTATTCGCCAGAGTTCAAAGCAGACGACCGGACTGTTCACTGCAGAGCCGGCAGCCACCATCGCCGTGTCGGTCGACGGTTCACCCGCTGGTCCGGTCGCCATTGCCGGGGACGGAATCGCGTATCAGGTCACCACCCGATCCTCGTCGTCGTCAGACGTCACCCGCGTCAGCGTTCTCACTCCCGATGGACAACTGCTGGCGACATCGCGTGCGATCGCAGGCCTCCCAGAGCCGGACTGTCAGGCCGTCGGTAGGCCTGACGGATCGCTGGTCCTGGTGACCCTGAACGACAAGGAGACGTTGTCGACGATCTCGATCATCAACGGGAACGGCAGTGTCGTTCGGACCACGACCGTCCTCGGCCGGGCCGAAAGCATGACATCCAGCGCCAGCGGTGCCGTGTTCGTCGATACCTCGTGGACCATTCCGTTCTTTCCCACCGGTTACGGGGATCTCGCCACCCTGTACGTCTCTCCCCAGAACACGGTGCGGACATTTGCGCCCAGTGGTGTCACCGCAGGACCGGACGGCACGGCCTACCTGGTCTCGTCGCGCACCGGTATCCCAACGCAGATGATCCGACCCAGCGGACGCGTGCAGAGGATCGTGGTGCCCTTCGGCAGCAATGCCGGCACGGCCCCCGTGTTCGCCGGGGATGGAACCGCTTACTGGACAGTCGGTACCCCAACTCTGTTCGGCGGCGAGAAGACTCGTCTGTACACCCTCGACGACACGTTGAAGGTGACGCGAACCGTCACCGGCTTCCCGGCACGCGCGGTAGTGACTGCACAGGGGGTCGTTGTGGTGACCCAGACCGGATACCAGCAGACCGCCTATCAAGGAACGACCTACTATTCCTGGATCGCCGACAACACCGTCGTTGCGTCCCAAGCCATCGACGGAGCATCGAACAGTCAGGTGACCCCGGGCGGAACCGTGTACGCGGTGCTCGACACGCCGGCACAGCAAGTCACGAGCGTCCTCGTCATGGACAGCGGTCGAACTCGCGGCACGGTCACCCTGCCTGGAACATTGGCATCGAACGGCCCACTCGATGTCGACGGATCTGGGCCACGAGTCGGCGAACAGGGCTACGTCACCTATGAGTCCGCCGGGCGGCGGTATCTCGCCGTGCTCGATCCCGATGGCACCGTCGCGCGCACCGTGCTGCTCCCAGACGACGCTTCGTATACGAGCCCGGTCTTCTTCGGTCCTGATGGCGCGCCCTACGTCTTCCTCGCTTTCGGATATGCCCAGGGTGAAGTCGCCTCGCAACAGGTCTTGGCCGTGGCCAGTGACACCTACACACCGATGGTGTCCGGTCCGGTGAAGTATGACGATCCTCGGATCCAGTTCAGTCCGGACGGCACGGGTTACCTGTTGGGTAGTGACAACCAATCGGGGTTCATGAACGTCATCGGGTTCGATGCGCCGGGGACGACGCCGGTCGCCTTGACCGACACCCCGATCTTTGCGGGTCGGATCCTGGTCTTCGCTCCCGACGGCACCGCCTACACCTTCCTCGCGGGTATCGATGGTGTGAGTCTGTACGCGCTCTCACCGGCGGGCGCCACCGAGGTTCTTCCGCTCACCTACTTCCCACTGGTGCCTGTCGTCGTCGCACCCGACGGCACGCTGTACCTCACCGCGCACGGAGGCGGCGACAACACCGTCGTGACACTGATCCCGCCGACCGCCGTCCGCTAGGCACTGACTCGCCCCACCGAGGGACAATGTCGGCATGGTCGAGCAGAGCTTGTGGATGAGACAGGTCGAGGCCGACCCCGGGCACTCCGGCTGGTACGTCGAGCGCTTCCGGACCATGGCACGGGCAGGTGACGACCTGGACGGTGAGGCCCGCCTGGTCGACGCGATCGCCCCCCGCCGCGCCCGCATCCTCGACGCAGGCTGTGGACCCGGCCGGCTCGGTGGGTACCTCTCGCGCGCCGGCCACGACGTCGTCGGGGTCGACGTCGACCCCGTGCTCATCGCGGCCGCCGAGCAGGATCATCCCGGTCCGCGCTGGCTCGTCTGCGACCTCGCCGAACTGGACCTGCCCGCGTCCGGCATCACCGAACCGTTCGACGTCATCGCTTCGGCGGGCAATGTCATGACCTTCCTCGCCCCGAGCACCCGCGTCGCGGTCCTGGCCAGGTTGCGTGCGCATCTCGCCGCGGACGGTCGCGCGGTGATCGGCTTCGGCGCGGGGCGCGACTACGACTTCGGCGACTTCCTCGACCATGCGACCGAGGCCGGCTTCGCACCGGATCTGCTGCTGTCGACCTGGGATCTGCGACCCTTCCGCGACGACTCGGAGTTCCTCGTCGCGGTGCTGCGTCCGGCATAGGCCGAACCCCCGAGGCCGCGGACCGTAGGCTGGCCCGCGATGAGCACCCACGACGTCGACCATCGCCTGGCACCGCTCCCCGACACCGGATACGTCTACCGGACCTCGTGGCGGGTGGCGACGGGCGACGTCGGCGGCGACCTCAACCTGCGCCTGGACGGAGTCGCCCGCTACATCCAGGAGGTCGGCGCGGAGAACCTCGTCGACGCCGGCGAGGCCGAAGAACACCCCCACTGGCTGGTGCAGCGCACCGTGGTCGACGTCATCGAGCCGATCGGGTTCCCCAACGAGGTGACCTTCAGCAGATGGTGCTCGGCGCTGTCCCTGCGCTGGTGCACCATGCGGGTGGACCTCGTCGGCAGCGACGGCGGCCGCATCGAGACCGAGGGCTTCTGGATCGCGATGAACGCGAAGACGCTGACCCCGCAGCGCGCGACCGACAGCCTGCTCGCCCGGTTCGGCACCACCACCACCGAGCACCGCCTCAAATGGCGGCCGTGGTTGCAGAATCCGGACACCGTCGAAGACACGGCACCATTCGCGTTGCGCCGCACCGACATCGACCTGTTCGAGCACGTCACCAACACCGCCTACTGGCACGCCATCCACGAGGTGATGGCCGTCGCCCCCGAGGCGTGCACGCCCCCTTACCGCGCGGTGATCGAATACCGCAAGCCGATCAAGTACGGCGAAGAGGTGGTCCTCGGCTGGACCCGGCGCGGCGACGCCGTGCAGATCGCGCTGAGCGTCGGCGACGAGGTCAGGGCCGCGGCGCTGCTGCGCCCCCTGTAGCTACGCTGAGCGGATGGCCGATCTCGTACTGACGCAGGTCGTCGACCGCGTCATGCTCATCACCGTGAACGACCCCGACCGCCGCAACGCGGTCACCGCCGACAGCTCGGCAGCCCTGCGCGCCGCCGTGGACGCCGCCGAGGCGGACGAAGGCGTGCACGCGGTGATCGTGACGGGCGCCGGTAAGGCGTTCTGCGCCGGCGCGGATCTGACCGCGCTCGGCAAGGCGACCGAGGACGGGCTGCGGGTCATCTACGACGGTTTTCTCGCCGTCGCCGAGTGCACCCTGCCGACCATAGCCGCGGTCAACGGGCCCGCCGTGGGCGCCGGCCTGAACCTCGCCCTCGCCGCCGACGTGCGCATCGCCGGCCCGTCGGCACTGTTCGATCCGCGCTTCCAGAAGCTCGGCATCCATCCCGGCGGCGGCGCGACGTTCATGCTGCAACGCGCGATCGGGCCGCAGGCCGCCCGGGCCGCGCTGCTGTTCGGGATGCGCTTCGACGCCGAGGCGGCCGTCCGGCACGGGCTCGCCCTCGAGATCGCCGACGACCCGGTCGCCGCCGCCCGCGAGTTGGCCGCCGGCCCGGCGTCGGCACCGCGCGACGTCGTCGTCGCGACCAAGGCGTCGATGCGCGCCACCTTCAACCCCGGCATCACCGACATGCACCAGCACCACATGGCAGTCGACGTCGAGATCGGCCCGCAGGCCCGGTCCATCGAATCCCCCGAGTTCGCCGAGCGGCTCGCCGCCGCCAAGCGCAGGTGAGCTTACGGCGGGCAGGAGCGAAGCGACCCGGCCAATGTCACAGGTCGAGCAGCGCCGTCTGAGGCTCCTCGATCAGCGCGCGCAGCTCGCCCAGGAACGCGCCGACCTGCGCCCCGTCGGCGACCCGGTGGTCGAACGCGCACGTCAGCCGCATCGTCGACCGCGCCACCACCTCGCCGTCGACCACCACGGCGCGGGGCTTCAGCGCGCCCACCCCGAGAATCGCGGCTTCCGGATGGTTGATCACCGGAACCCCGTCGTCGAGTCCCAGCGCCCCGAAGTTGGACACCGTGAACGTCGAACCCTGCATGTCGGAGGGTGCGAGCGTGCCCTCACGTGCGGCGGCCACCAGTCGCGCCACCTCGTCACCGAGCTGACGGGTGGTCCGCTTCTGAGCGTCCGTCACCACCGGGACCAGTAGCCCGCGCGGCGCGGCCACACCGACGCCCAGGTGGATCGCCGCATGGGTATGGACCCGCGGTCCGTCGACGGTGTCGAGCCATGTCGCGTTCAGCTCCGGATGCGTGCGCAGCGCGGCGACCACCATCCTGAGCACCAGCACGAACGGTGTCACCGACGCCGCGCCGACAGAGGTGCAGTGCTCCCGCAACCGCAGCAATGCGGTGCCGTCGACGTCGACCGACGCGTTCGCGTCGGGAATCTCACGGCGTGACAACGCCATTCGCCGCGCCATCGCCAGCCGCACACCGGTCACGGGCGCATCCGGCGCCATATCGGCCGCGGAAAGTACGTCGGCGCGGGTGACGATGCCGTCGGGTCCCGATCCGTTCACGCGGTCCAGGTCGACGTCGAGGTCGGCGGCCAGTTTGCGCACCGGCGGCTTGGTACGGGCACGCCGGCGGCTTCCGTCCAGCGCATCGTCGGTGCCGTAACCCACCAGCACGGGCTTACGCGGCGGCGTGTGTTCCACGTCGGCGGTCTCGATGCGCACCAGCACCGATCCGACCGGCAGCGTCTGGCCCTCGGCGCCACCGAGTTCGGCGATCCGCCCGGCATACGGGCTCGGGATCTCCACCTCGGCTTTGTTCGTCTCGACCGTGCACAGCGTCTGGTTCAACGCCACCTCGTCGCCGACCGCCACCGCCCAACCGGTGATCGTCGCGTCCTCGAGCCCCTCACCGAGGTCGGGCACCAGGAAATCCCGCAGCGCGCTCATGGCCGGCTCATCGCGTCGTCGACGCAGTCGAGGAGGCGGTCGACGCCGGGCAGCCACAACCGCTCGAGTCTGGCCGGCGGATACGGCGTGTCGAAGCCGGTGGCCCGCAGCACCGGTGCCTCCAGATCGTAGAAGCACTCCTCGGAGATACGGGCCGCCAACTCAGCGCCGAAACCCAATGTGCGCGAACCCTCGTGCATCACCACCGCCCGTCCCGTCTTGCGCACCGACGCCGCGACGGTGTCGAAGTCGAGTGGATTCAGCGTCCGCAGATCGATGACTTCCAGACTGGTCGAACAGGATTCGGCTGCGTTGAGCGCGGTGGCGACCAGGGAGCCGTAGGTGATGACGGTGACGTCCTCGCCGGCACGGCGAATGACGGCGCGCCCGATCGGTTCGGCCGGGTTGCGGGTGTCGACGACCTCCTTGGCCCAGTAACGGCGTTTCGGTTCCAGGAAGATCACGGGATCACGCTCGGCGATTGCGTACCGCAGCAGCCAGTAGGCGTCCGACGGTGTCGAGGGAACGACGACTTTGAGCCCCGCGGTGTGCAGCCAGTATGTCTCGGTCGACTCCGAATGATGTTCCACCGCACCGATTCCGCCGAACGACGGAATCCGGATCGTCACCGGCATGTCCACATCGCCGCGCGTGCGCATCCGGTACTTGGCCAGATGGCTGACGATCTGATCGAAGGCGGGCGCGGCGAATCCGTCGAACTGGATCTCGGGCACCGGCACGAAGCCGCGGATTGCCATCCCGATCGCGATCCCGACGATCGCCGATTCAGCCAGCGGAGTGTCGAAACACCGCTGCTCCCCGTACCGTTCGGCCAGGCCCTCGGTGACGCGGAAGACACCGCCGAGCGTGGCGACGTCCTCCCCGAACACCAGCACCCGGTCATCGGCGGCCATCGCATCCGACAGCGCCCGGTTGATCGCCTGCGCCATCGACAGTGCCGGGGGCGCCGCGACCGGCGGCGGCTCAGGAGCGTCGTCGTCGAAGCCGAACGGTCTCTCGATGAGCTGGGTCATGTCACGACTCCTTCGCCAGTTCGGCCGTCAACTGGGCGCGTTGGTGCTCCAGGTCCGGGGTGATGCGGTGGTAGACGGTGTCGAACACCTCGGTGACGTCGACGTCGGGCTCGGTGAGCACGGCGTCGCGCAGCTCGCTGCGCAGCCGCTGCGCGCGGTGGGCGACGCGGTCCTCCAACCGCTGCGTCCACACCCCCTCCTGCTCGAGATACGTCCGGTACCGCGCCAGCGGATCGCGCGACCGCCAGAGGTCGACCTCGTCCGCGCTGCGGTAGCGGGTGGGGTCGTCGGACGTGGTGTGCGGCCCCATCCGGTAGGTGACCGCCTCGATCAGGGTGGGCCCTTCTCCGGCGCGGGCTCGGGCGGCCGCCTCGGCCATCACCGCGAAGCACGCGAGCACGTCGTTGCCGTCGACGCGCACGCCGGGCATGCCGTACCCGTCGGCGCGCTGGGTGATCGACGGCGCCGCCATCTGGCGGTGCATCGGCACCGAGATCGCCCAGTGGTTGTTCTGCACGAAGAAGACGCACGGCGCCCGGTACACCGACGCCAGGTTGAGCGCCTCGTGCACGTCGCCCTCGCTGGTGGCGCCGTCGCCGAGGAACGCGACGGTCACGCTGTCCTCGCCGAGGCGCTGGGCCGCCATCGCCGCGCCGACGGCGTGCAGGCCCTGCGTGCCGATTGGGATGGAGATGGGGGCGCAGCACTTGTCGGTGAAGCCGAGGCCGCCGTGCCATGTCCCCCGCCACAGCGCCCCGACCTGCGGCGGGGAGATGCCCCGCACCAGGAACGCCCCGAGTTCGCGGTACTGCGGGAACAGCCAGTCGGTCTTGCGCAGGCACGCCGTCGCACCGACCTGCGCGGCCTCCTGCCCTCGGCACGAGGCGTAGAGCGCCAGCTCGCCCTGGCGCTGGAGGTTGACGAACTCGGTGTCGAGTTCGCGGGTGACGGCCATCGACTCGTAGAGCCAGGCCAGGGTCTCCGGGGGCAGATGTCTTCGGTATCGGGTTTCCGCCGTCGGTGCGCCGTCGGGCGCGACGAGCGCAATGGGCTCACAAACACCGGCCATACCGCCTCCTAGGGTCACTGGCGGCGGATCGCGCCGTCAGTCGACTGAGGTGCTCAGCACGGAGGCGGTCGGGGCTGACCTCTGGTGGGAGGTCTGTCCGTCAGCTGCCGGGGTGTGGCGCCAACGCGACGATGTGCTCCGCCGCCGTAGTGCTGGGGCATCCACCATTATGCCGCCGAAGCCGACGACGCCTCTGCTGCGTGCGCGCCGTGTCGAGGGCGAGGCGCGCCGAATCGCGTAGTCGACTACTCGTGCCGCAGTCGTTGCGCCCGGTCAGAGTGGCGATTGCTCACCGGTCCACCCACTCCTTGGAAAGCGAATCCCGATGACCATCACCTCGATCGAGATCAGACGAGCAGCGTCGTTGTTCCTGCCGGTGTCGGGGGTGCTCGCCCTGGCCGTCTCAGCAGTGCCGGCGTCCGCCGTCGCAGAGCCGCTGCTGTACGGGCCGGACACCTGCATCCAGGGCTACGTCTGGCGCGAGGCGCGCCCCGGCGACACCGTCTGCGTGCTCCCCGCGGTCCGCGACCGCACCGCCACGGAGAACGCCCATCCCGCCTCCAACAAGGACCCCCTCGCCGGGTCCGGACCGGAGTCCTGCTCGCAGGGCTACGTCTGGCGCGAGGCCTTCGACGGCGACACGATCTGCGTCACGCCGGCCGAACGGGCCGACACCTTGGCCGACAATGCCAGCGCACAGTCCCGCAAACAGGCCAACCAGCCGGCCGCACACCAGGCCAACGGCTCACGACGGGTCGTGTTCTCCGCCGTGGGCAACGGCGAGGTGTTCAGCATCGTCACCGATCCGGACACCGGTCTGGTGCCTGATCACACGCCACTTCCGTTCACGCGGACCCTCGACATCGGTCCCGAGGTCAACATGCTCCAGGTGGTCGCCACCGGGCGAGACGCCCCGGGCCCGGGATGCTCGATCTCGATCGACGGCACCGTCGTGGCCGCTGAGCCGATCGGCGGCAGCGGGCACTGCATCTACGTGTTTCCGTGAGTCACCGTCAGCTGCCGGGGCGGGGCGCGAGCGCGACGATGCGCTCCGCCCGCCGCAGGACCGGCGCATCGACCATGATGCCGCCGAACTGGAAGACGCCCCGTTGCGTGCGCGCCGTGTCGAGGACGCGGCGCGCCCAGTCGACCTGCTCGTCGGTCGGCGCGTAGGCCGCGCGGATCACCGCCACCTGCGTCGGGTGGATGGCGACCTTGGCGTCGAAGCCGACCGCGACCGCGTCGTCGCTCTCGGCGCGCAACCCGTCGAGGTCCCTGATGTCGAGGTACACCGAGTCCAGCGCCAGCCGCCCGTAGGCCTTGGCGGCGAGCAGACTCTGCGAGCGGACATGCTGCGCGACGTCGCGGTAGCTGCCGTCCGGCCACCGGTTGGCGGTCCCGCCGGTCACGGCGAACAGGTCTTCGGCGCCCCACATGACGGCGTAGGCGTTGTCGACGCGGGCGGTCTCGGTGACGGCCAGCGCGCCCAGCGGGGTTTCGACGAGCACGATGACGTCGCGGGGTGCCAGCGAGGCGACCTGCTCGGCGGTCTCGGTCTTGGCCAGCATGACGGTGGTGTAGCCGGTCGACGCGAGGGCCTCGAGGTCCTCGGCGTGGTCCGGTGTGCCGACCGGGTTGACCCGTACGACGGTGCGTGCGGGGTCCAGCGGCGTGTCGATCAGCGCGTGCCGGGCGGCCGCGCGATCCTTCGCCGCCACCCCGTCCTCGAGGTCGAGGATCACGACATCGGCTGCCGCCGCGGCCTTTTCGAAGCGCTCGGGTCGGTCCGCCGGGCAGAACAGCCATCCGGGACCGTTGGCCCCCAGCATCACGACCCTCCGCCGGGACGCTTGCGCACCATGGTCTTTCGCGACGCCGTCGCGACGATGTCGCCGTGCTGGTTGCGGCCGACGTGACTGAAGGTCACGATGCCCTCACCCGGGCGGCTCTTGGACTCCCGCTTGTCGGTGACCTCGGTCTCGGCGTACAGCGTGTCCCCGTGGAAGAGCGGCTTCGGAAAGGCGACCTCGCCGAAACCCAGGTTGCCGACGATCGTGCCCTGCGTCAGCTGCGCCACCGACAGGCCCACCAACGTCGACAGCGTGAACATCGAGTTCACCAACCGCTGATGGAACGGCGGCAGCGCCTCGGAGAACGCGGCGTCCAGATGCAGCGCCTGGGTGTTCATCGTCAGGGTCGTGAACAGCACGTTGTCGGCCTCGGTGATCGTCCGGCCCGGCCGGTGCTGGTAGAGGACCCCGGTGTCGAACTCCTCGAACCACAGGCCGCGCTGCACCACAACTCGCTTGTCGCTCACAACCCGAGCTCCCGCGCGATCAGCATCAGCTGCACTTCCGTTGTGCCCTCGCCGATTTCGAGGATCTTGCTGTCCCGGTAGTGCCGCGCGACCGGGTACTCGTTCATGAAGCCGTAGCCCCCGAAGATCTGGGTGGCGTCGCGGGCGTTGTCCATAGCGGCCTCGCTGGCGACCAGCTTGGCGACCGCCGCCACCTTCTTGAACGGCTTGCCGGACAACATCAGTGCGGCTGCGTCGTAGTACGCCGCCCGCGCCGTGTGCGCGCGTGCCTCCATCCGGGCGATCTTGAACGCGATGGCCTGATTGGTGCCGATCGCCCGCCCGAACGCGTGGCGCTCCCTGGAGTACTTCACGCTCTCGTCCACGCAGCCCTGCGCAGCACCCACCGACAGCGCTGCGATCGCGATGCGCCCCTCGTCGAGGATGCGCAGGAAGTTCGCGTAACCGCGGCCGCGCTCACCGAGCAGGTTCTCCTGCGGCACCCGCACGTCGTCGAAGCTCAGCGGGTGGGTGTCCGACGCGTTCCAGCCGACCTTGTTGTAGGCGGGCTCGGCGGTGAAACCCGCTGTGGGAACGGGCACCAGGATCGAGGAGATCTCCTTCCTGCCCTCGTGCTCCCCGGTGACCGCCGTGACCGTGACGAGCTTGGTGATGTCGGTGCCGGAGTTCGTGATGAACTGCTTGCTGCCGTTGATCACCCAGTGGCCGTCATCCAGTTTCGCGGTCGTCTTGGTGGCACCGGCATCGCTGCCGCCGCCGGCCTCGGTCAGGCCGAACGCACCGAGCGCCTTGCCGGAGGCCAGCAGCGGCAGCCACTCCCGCTTCTGGTCGTCGGTGCCGAACCGGTACACCGGCATCGCACCCAGCGAGACACCGGCCTCCAGCGTGATCGCGACGCTCTGGTCGACCTTGCCGAGTTCCTCGAGGGCCAGGCAGAGCGCGAAGTAGTCGCCGCCCATGCCGCCGTACTCCTCCGGGAACGGCAACCCGAACAGGCCCATGTCGGCCATGCCCGCCACCACCTCGTAGGGGAACGAGTGCTCCTCGTCGTGTTTGGCCGCCACGGGTGCGACCACGCCCTGCGCGAAATCGCGGACCGTCTTGGCCAGCTGCTCGTAGTGGTCGGGCAGCGTGCCGGTGGAGAGGAAGTCGGTCATTGCTGTGGCTCCTTGGTTGCCGTGATCCGGGCCAGCACCTGGCCCACCTTGACCTGTTCGCCTGCGGCGACGAGAAGTTCGGCCACCCCGTCGACGGGTGCGGCGAGCGCATGCTCCATTTTCATCGCTTCGACCGTGACGACGACGGTGCCGGTCGTGACCGTTGCGCCGTCGGTGACACAGACCGCGACGACCGCTCCCGGCATCGGGCTGGTCAGTTCTGCGTCACCACTGTGTTCGTCGTCGGGACGCACGGGCGCCTCACGCACCTCGTCGAGCACCGTGACGCGACCCGCCGCGGCCAGCCAGATCTGCCCGTCGGCCTCGGCGACGAGGTATCGGGTGCGCAGCCCGTCGATCGCCACATCGAGCCGATCGCCGGCCAACGAGGCTGTGAGCGTTCGGGTTTCGCCGTGCTCGACCGTTGCTGTCGCGGCCTGCGGCCTGCCTGTCACCCAGACGTGATCGGTCCGCTCCCCCGCCCGCAGACGGATCGGTATCGGCGCGCGGCCGGCGATACGCCACCCCGACGGCACGTCCCAGGGGCTGCCCGGCTCCGCCGGCCAATTGGTCAGCCATCGGTAGGCCGCGGCGGCGATCAGGTCGTCCTCGCGCGCCGGCGCCGGCGTGAAATCCGGGGTGCGGCGGTCCAGCAGGCCGGTGTCCAGGCGCCCGGCTGCCACGTCGGCGTCGGCCAGCAGGAACCGCAGGAATTCGACGTTGGTGGTCACACCGAGGACGACGGTGTCGGCCAGTGCGGTGTCGAGCGCCCGCAGCGCGGCCGATCGGTCCGCGGCATGGGCGATGACCTTCGCGAGCATCGGGTCGTAGTCGCTGCCGACGACCGTGCCCCGGGCCAGTCCGGAATCCACCCGCACCCCTGGGCCGTGGGGTTCGCGCAGTGCGAGCACGGGGCCACCGGTGGGCAGGAAGCCGCGAGCGGGATCCTCGGCGTAGACACGCGCCTCCACGGCGTGCCCGTCCATCCGGATGTCCTCCTGACCGAGGGGCAGCTTCTCCCCCGCGGCGATCCGCACCTGCAGTTCGACCAGATCGCATCCGGTGACCATCTCGGTGACCGGATGCTCCACCTGCAGACGGGTGTTCATCTCCATGAAGAAGAACTCGTCGGGGCGGTCGGCGGAGACGATGAACTCGACGGTGCCGGCGCCCGTGTAGTCCACGCTGCGCGCGGTGTCGCAGGCGGCGGCGCCGATGCGCGCCCTGGTCGCGGCATCGAGCAGCGGTGAGGGTGCCTCCTCGATGACTTTCTGGTGGCGGCGCTGCAGGCTGCACTCCCGCTCACCGAGATGCACGACGGTGCCGTGGGTGTCGGCGAGCACCTGAACCTCGATGTGGCGCGGATTGAGCACGAAACGCTCCAGGAACAGCGTGTCGTCGCCGAACGCGGAGGCCGCCTCGCGGCGCGCGCTGGCGAGCGCGGCCGGCAGGTCGGCGGCGTCGTGCACCACGCGCATGCCCTTGCCTCCGCCGCCGGCGGACGGCTTCACCAGTACCGGGAAGCCGACGTCGGGCGCTCCGGCGATCAGGTCGTCGTCGGTCAGTCCGGGCCGCGAGATGCCGGGAACGACGGGCACTCCGAAGGCCGACACCGCGGCCTTGGCCGAGATCTTGTCGCCCATCGTCTGGATGGCGCTTACCGGCGGACCGATGAAGGTGATCCCCGCCGCGTTCAACGCCTCGGCGAATCGTGCGTTCTCCGAGAGGAATCCGTAACCAGGATGGACCGCCTGCGCACCGGTGCGTTCGATCGCGGCCAGCAGCGCGTCGATCGACAGGTAGCTGTCCCGCGCAGGGGCCGGTCCGAGTCGCACCGCGACGTCCGCCTCGGCGACATGGCGGGCACCGGCGTCGGCGTCGCTGTACACCGCGACCGAACGAATGCCCATGGCGCGCAGCGTGCGGATGACGCGGACCGCGATCTCCCCGCGGTTGGCGACCAGAACAGTGTCAAACATCCGTCACATCCTGAAGACGCCGTAGGAGACCGGGTCGAGCGGCGCCTGACCGGCCACCGAAAGCGCCAGTCCGACAACGGTCCTGGTGTCGGCCGGATCGATGACACCGTCGTCCCACAGCCGCGCGGTGGAATAGTAGGGGTTGCCCTGACTCTCGTACTGGGCACGGATCGGCGCCTTGAACGCCTCTTCCTCCTCGGCGGTCATGTCGCCGCGGACCGTGGCCAGCACCGAGGCGGCCTGCTCCCCGCCCATCACCGAGATCCGGGCGTTGGGCCACATCCACAGGAACCGTGGCGAATACGCGCGCCCGCACATCGAGTAGTTGCCCGCTCCGTAGGAACCGCCGATCACCACGGTGAGCTTGGGGACCCGCGCGCAGGCCACCGCGGTCACCATCTTGGCGCCGTGTTTGGCGATGCCGCCGGCCTCGTAGTCACGGCCCACCATGAAGCCGGAGATGTTCTGCAGGAACAACAGTGGCGTGACCCGCTTGTCGCACAGCTCGATGAAATGCGCACCCTTGACCGCCGATTCGCCGAAGAGCACACCGTTGTTGGCGACGATGCCGACGGGGTGGCCGTGGATCCGCGCGAACCCCGTCACCAGGGTGGTGCCGTAGTCGGCTTTGAACTCGGCGAATTCGCCGCCGTCGACGATGCGGCTGATCACCTCATGCACGTCGTACGGCACCCGCGGATCGACCGGCACGACGTCGTACAGCTCGGTCTGATCGGCGATCGGTTCGACCGTCGGGGCCACCTCCCACGGGGTGTCGGCCTTCGGCGCCAGCGTGCCGACGATGCGGCGCACGATGCGCAGCGCGTCCCGGTCGTCGTGGGCGAGATGATCGGTGACGCCGGAGACCTTGGAGTGCAGATCCCCTCCGCCGAGTTCCTCGGCGGTGACGACCTCCCCGGTGGCCGCCTTCACCAGCGGCGGCCCGCCCAGGAAGATGGTGCCCTGGTTGCGGACGATGACAGCCTCGTCGCTCATCGCCGGGACGTACGCACCACCGGCGGTGCACGAGCCCAGGACCGCTGCGATCTGCGCAATTCCCTTGGCGCTCATGGTCGCCTGGTTGTAGAAGATGCGGCCGAAGTGCTCGCGGTCGGGAAACACCTCGTCCTGGCGGGGCAGGAACGCACCGCCGGAGTCGACGAGGTACACGCACGGCAGCCGGTTCTGCGACGCGATCTCCTGGGCGCGCAGATGCTTCTTGACGGTCACCGGGTAGTAGGTGCCGCCCTTCACCGTGGCGTCGTTGGCGACGATCATGCACTCGCGCCCGGACACCCGGCCGATTCCGGCGATCATGCCCGCGCCGGGACATTCGTCGTCGTACATGCCGTCGGCGGCCAGTGCCGCGATCTCCAGGAACGGGCTGCCGGGGTCGAGGAGCCCGTCGACGCGGTCGCGCGGCAGCAGTTTGCCTCTGCCGACATGGCGTTCTCGCGCTCGTGGCGGACCACCGAGTGCCGCCGCGGCGAGCTTGGCGCGCAACTGGTCGACCAGCGCGACGTGGTCGTCGCGATGTGAGGTGCGCGCTGCCATCGTCGGATCCGCCTCAGCTCCAGTTAATGAAGACTAACCGGTGGTATGTTAATCAGGATTAACTCGCGTTGTCCACCATCGGCCCGGAGGGTGCGCCATGACCGCCACGGACGCCGGGTCCCGCCGCAGCAGGGCCAAGTCCGACCGCCGCAGTCAGTTGATCGCCGCCGCCGAGCATCTGATCGCCCAGCACGGGTACCTGGCCGTCCGGTTGGAGGACATCGGCGCGGCGGCCGGAGTCAGCGGTCCGGCGATCTACCGGCACTTCCCCAACAAGGAGGCACTACTCGCCGAGCTGCTGGTGGGGATCAGCACCCGCCTGCTTCAGGGTGCGAACGACGTGGTGGACACCACCGAGGACGTCGGCGCCGCACTCGAGGCGCTGATCGACTTCCATCTGGATTTCGCGCTCGAGGAGTCCGATCTGATCCGCATTCAGGACCGCGATCTGGGCAATCTCCCGCCGGCGGCCAAACGGCAGGTGCGGCGAGCTCAGCGGCAGTACGTGGAGATCTGGGTCGACGTGCTGCGACGGTGCCGCCCCGAGCTCTCCGAGCCGTCGGCGCGCCTGATGGCCCATGCCACCTTCGGGCTGCTCAACTCGACATCGCACAGCGTGAAGCCCGGCAGCACGAAAGCGGCCGAGGCCAACTCGCGGACCGTCCTGAGAAAGATGACGGTCGCTGCGCTGACCTCGGCCGAACGTTGACGCCGAAGCGCTAGTACCAGGCTTTCCTGCCGCCGACCGGACGGCCGACCGAACCGAGTATCCAGAACACCGCGCCGATGACGAGCAGGACGACACCGATATAGGTCAGGATCGCCATACCGAACACCAGACCCAGGATCAGCAGGATCGCACCGAGAACGATCATGGCAACTCCATTCCTCGAATCAGCCAGTCAGTGGATTACTGACTGGGTTGTGGGACCTGTGGGACTTTGCAATCCGTGACTTTCGGATTGACTCCCGCGTAGTTCAGCGGGCCCGCCACGACGGTCAGCGCGATGCTTCCGGCGGTGGCGCAGTTGGCGTCGCCGCCCGTGAAGTAGTCGCGTTGGTATGCGGCGAACACACCGATCAACAACCAGACGAGCACAATGACGCCGAGAATTCCCCGCATGCCGTGCCTCCTCCGTAATCGCGCCTACGTGACGCGCAGCAGGGTTTACCCGGGAGACAATTTCGATAAACCTGAAATCTGATCTTGTCAGGCGCCGAACGCCGCACCGAGCCAGGAGGTCATGGCTTTCAGCAGCACAGCACGGTTTTCGCGCTTGTCGATCTCGTGTCCGTCGTCGTCGAAGAGCAGCAGTTCCGCCTGCTTCCCCTGCTCGACGAGCGCGTCGTACATTTGCTGCGATTCGGTCGGCGGCACATTGGTGTCGTTGAGACCGTGCACCAGCAGCAGCGGGGCCGTGATCGCTGTGGCGCGCGGCAACGGCGACAGCTCCTCGAGCAGGTCGCGGTCGCTGACCGGGTGCCCGTATTTCGGATACGCCGCCGCGGCGATCCACTGCTCGGTGGTGCGGTACCACGTGTTGAGATCGCTCATCCCGCAGATGCTGATACCGGCGGCGAACTCGTCGGGGTGGAACGCCAGCGCCGCCTGCGTCAGGTAGCCCCCGTAGGACCAGCCGCAGCAGGCGACACACCCCTGCGGCGCATGGCCGTTGTCGACGAGGAAGCGGACCGCATCGGCGACGTCGTCGATCGCGGCGAAGCGGCGCTCCCGGTCGTCGGCGTGCATGAACGACCGTCCGAAGCCACCCGAGCCGCGCACGTTGGGCAGGAACACACAGATGCCCGCCTCCAACAGGCCGGGGAAGAACTCGTTGTATCCCGGCCTGCCCTGCCCTTCCGGTCCGCCGTGCAGGAACAACATCGCGCCGACGGTCGGCACCCCCTCCGGCGGCTGGAACAGCCAGCCGGTGAAGGACAGTCCGTCGCGAGCCACGACGGTCTCCAACGTCGGATCCGCCGAGAGAGGGCCCCTGCTCGGTTCGCGGTCGACGGGTTCCCACTCGCGGCTGCGGGGGTCGACCAGTTCGACGGTCGGCGGTTTGGCCGGACCCTCCACCGTCATCGCCACCATCGACCCGCCGGCGCTGATCGACAGCTCACTGGCGACCATGCCGGGCAACGGAATCGGCTCGAGCAGTGTGTTGTCCGCGTATTCGAGGATCTGTAACTCACTGGCGCCGTGCAGGTTCCACAGGATCGCCACCGTGGACAGGTCATCACTGACGGTGAATTCGTCGAGTTCACACCCTTCCCGCTCGGCGAGTACGTGGTAGGCGACGCCGTCGGCGGTGACCGTCACTTCGAGCAGCCGGGCGTGTTCGGCACCGTTCTCGCTGCGGATCAAGGCACGCACGTAGCCCTCGGTGCTGTTGACGTCGTAGTCGCGGGCCGGGAAGTAGAGCTTGGTCTGTTCACCTTCCGGGCCGTACCGCAACCGGCGGGGGCCGTGGTCGTCGAGGATGATCCCGGTGTCGGTGGTCGAGCCCGGATCGAAGGGCAGCAGCCCGGTCTCGGTGAGCCCGCGCAGCATGATCAGGTCCCGGTATCCGCGCGGGCCGACACGCACCAGCGACGCCCCGCACCACGCGTCCACCAGTCTGCCGCCGGACCGGCGGTCCAGCACGGTCGTCGTGCCGTCGGCGGGATCGATCAGGCACGAACTGCCCACGTTGTCCTCGCCGGTCAGGATCGCCGCGACCCGGGTGCCGTCCCAGCTGATGAGTTCCGCGGTGCCCTCCACCCCCGAGGGCCAGTGGTCGATGCGGCGCGCCAAGCGGTCGTCGGGATCGGTTGTCACGACCCAGATCTGGCTGCGGGAGCCGCCCTCGGGCGCCACCTGGCACGCCAGCCAGTGCCCGTCGGCCGAATGCAGCACCCGCGTCACCGGGCCTTCGACGGGCAACTCGACGTCCCGCGAGGAGGTGGCCCGCCACCCGCGCAGGAACCGCTGCACCGCGCGCGGATACCCGCCGTCGTCGACCAGGTGGGCGAACGCGGTGGCGTCGGGCGACATCGACGCCCCGTAGACCCGACGAACCTGCTGTGCCACGGTGCACGATTCTCACACGCTCCACCCGTCTGATGCGCTCCCGGCTGCCGCGGACCCCCTGAGCGGCCGCACAGGTACCCTGCAGCCATGAGGTGGGTATGACGGATTCACCTGACGGACGTCGTGACGAGCCGACGCAGGCCTTCGGTGGCGGGTACCCCGGCTATCCGGGCTATTCCGACCCGGCGTACGCGAGCCAGGCACCGTACGGGCAGCCCTACCAGCCGCCGCCCGCCCCGCGCCCGACCGAGCAGCTGCCCACCTACCAGTCCTACGGGTACGACCCCTACGCCACCGGCCAGTACCCGCCGCAGTACACCAACTCCTACGGCGCCGAGCCGCCCCCGCCGCCCGAGGACCCCAAGCCCCCGCGATGGCTCTGGATCGTCGCCGGGGTGGCGGTCCTGGCGATCATCGGCCTCGTGATCGCGCTGGTGATCGTCAACAGCTCCCGGCAGGAGAGCGTGATGGCACCGGCCCCGACCCTGCCCGAGCCGACCGCGACGTCGACGCGGCCCACGCCCACCACCACGTCGCGCGCGCCGCGGACCCCGGTGTTGCCGCTGCCCACCCTGCCCACCTCACCGACCACCGCGCCGCCCGGGCGCACCACCACCCCCGGTGCCACCGACACCGTCGTCTACGACGTCGCCGGCACCGGACGGGTCATCAACATCACCTATGTCGACACCGGCGGGCTGTTGCAGACCGAGTTCAACGTGATGCTGCCGTGGAGTCGCGAGGTGTCGCTGGCTCAGCCGGGTCAGGGATCGGCCAGCGTCAGCATCATCAACGTCGGTCGTGAGGTGACGTGTTCGATCACCGTCAACGGGGTGCGGGTGCAGGAGCGCACCGGCGCCGGACTGACGATCTGCGCCGCCGCCGGCTAGCGCGACGTCCGGGTGTCCGGAACGCGCACCGCCGCCACCGCGGCCAGTCCGAGGACCAGCACGACGAGCAGCCCCGCCAGGCCGGCCCGGTCGCTGTCGAAGACGTCGATGAACACCGAGAACAGCCAGGGCGCAAGGAAGGTCGCCGCGCGCCCGGCGGTCGCGTAGAGACCGAAGGTGACACCCTCCTTGCCGTGCGCGGTCATCCGCATCATCAGCGTGCGCGCCGAGGACATCGTCGGCCCGATGAACAGGCACAGCAGCAGCCCGAGGATCCAGAACGCCACGGCGCCCGACGACGCCATCAGCGTCACGCCGACCGCGATCATCGCCATCAGTGAGGTGACGATGACCTTCTTGGCGCCGACCCGGTCGTCGGCGTGGCCGCCGAGGACGGAACCGGCCGCCGCGACCACGCACGCGGCGATCCCGAACAGCAGCACGTCGGCCGCGGAGATGCCGTAGACCTGCACGCCCAGCACCGCGCCGAACGTGAAGATCCCGGTGAGTCCGTCGCGGAACACCGCGCTGGCCCCGAGGTAGTAGATGACGTTGCGGTCGCGGCGCCACTCCTCGCGGATCTGCCGCCAGATGCGCCGGTACGCGCCGAGGATCCCGATCGGCGCCGCACCGCCGGGGGTGCCGGCGGGACCCGAGATCAGCAGCGGCAGCGCGAACACCGCGAACCAGGCGGCCACCAGGAGCATCGCCGCCCGTACGTTCTGCCCGTCGGCGGCGGGCAGGTCCAGCAGGCCGCGGGTGTCCCCGGACCCGGAGACGAAGCCGACGTACACCACGATCAGGGCCAGCACACTGCCGACATAGCCTGCGCCCAAACCCATTCCGGAGACCCGGCCCGAGGTCTGCGGGGTCGACAGGTCGCGCAGCATCGCGTTGTAGGGCACCGTCGCGAGCTCGCTGCAGGCCGCCGTGCCGGCGAGCAGGATCAGGCCCGGGATCAGGTAGCGGTGGTCGTCGCGGATCAGGCTCATCGACGCGGTGAACAGCACCATGGCGCCGGTGAGCACGGCCAGCGCGCGACGCCTCCGGCCCGGGGCGTCCACCCACACCCCGGTGACGGGCGCGAACAGCGCGACCACCAGCCCGGCCACGGCGAGCGCCCGACCGAGGTAGCTCGTCGGGTTGGCGTCACCGGGCAGGTCATCGCCGACGGCGCCGGTCAGGTAGACGGAGAACACGAAAGTGACGGCGGTGGCGTTGACCGCGGTGGCGCCGAAGTCCCACAGCGCCCAGGCCGCCACCCGAGACCTCCTCGGGCCGGCGACGGAGGGCCGGACCGGAGGCGACTCGCTCATGGACGCCCACGATATAGTCCGGCGCATGCCCGTACCCGGTCCCAGCGCGGATGCCCGCGCCGTCGTCACCGGCGCGTCCCAGAACATCGGTGAGGCGCTCGCCGTCGAACTCGCCGCCCGTGGCCACCACCTGATCATCACCGCGCGACGCGAAGACGTGCTCAACGCACTCGCCGAGCGGCTGCGCGCCACCTACGGCGTCACGGTGGAAGTCCGCGCCGTCGACCTCGCCGATCCGGACGCCCGGGCAGGCTTCTGCGACGAACTCGCCGGCCGCGAGATCTCGATCCTGTGCGCGAACGCCGGGACCGCGACGTTCGGGCCCGTGGTGGCGCTCGATCCGGCCGACGAGCGCAAGCAGGTTCAGCTCAATGTCCTCGGTGTGCACGACCTGGTGCTGGCGGTGCTGCCGGGCATGGTGGCCCGTCGCGCCGGCGGCATCCTGATCTCCGGGTCGGCGGCGGGCAACTCCCCGATCCCCAACAACGCCACCTATGCGGCCACCAAGGCGTTCGCGAACACGTTCAGCGAATCGCTGCGCGGCGAGGTGAAGTCGGCGGGCGTGCACGTCACGGTGCTGGCGCCCGGCCCGGTGCGCACCGAGCTGCCGAACCCGGACGAGCAGTCGTTGGTGGAGCGTCTGATCCCCGACTTCCTGTGGATCGACACGGAGTACACCGCGAAGGTGTCGCTGGACGGGTTGGAGCGCAACAAGATGCGCGTCGTTCCGGGCGTCACGTCCAAGGCGATGTCGGCGGCCAGCGGCTACGCCCCGCGTGCGATCGTCGCCCCGATCGTCGGCGCGGTCTACAAGAAGCTCGGCGGCGAATAGCCTTCTCTACCGCCGACATTGCATTCCGGCAGCAGAAGTTCGAGTGCAGCGCTGCTGGAATGCAGTTTCGGCGGATCAGCGGCGGCGCCTGCGGCGACCGGTGCCGAAGATGCTGCGGGTGATCTCGCGTCCGATCACCGTGCCCGCCGACCGCATCGCGCTCTTGAAGGCCGGGCTGTCCATCACGGTGTCGAGGAACCCGGGTTCACGCGGCTGCGCCGGCGTGGGCATCGGCGGGAGGTCCAGCGGTGGCGGCAGGTCGATGGGTGACGGAACCTGTTGGGCCGGAGGCTGTTCGGCGACCGGCGGCGGGGGCGCCATCCTGGCCGCCAGGCGTTCGTACGCCGATTCGCGGTCGATGGTCTGGCCGTACTCGGCCTGCAGCGGGCTCGCCGCCGCGGCCGCGGCGATGGCGTCGGCACCGATGGTGTCCATCAGCGACCGCGGCGCGCGCATCCGCGTCCATGCCACCGGGGTTGGCACCCCGCGCTCGGACAGCACCGTTACGATCGCCTCGCCGATGCCCAGCGACGTGAGCGCGGACTCGAGGTCGTAGACGTCGGTCTTCGGATAGGTGCGTACCGTTCTGGTCAGCGCCTTCTGGTCGTCCGGGGTGAACGCGCGCAGAGCGTGCTGGATGCGGGCGCCGAGCTGGCTGAGCACGTCCTTCGGGATGTCGGTCGGTTGCTGGGTGCAGAAGAACACGCCGACGCCCTTGGACCGGATCAGCTTGACGGTCTGCTCGACCTGGGCCAGGAACGCCTTGGAGGCGTCGGTGAACAGCAGATGGGCTTCGTCGAAGAAGAACACCAGCTTGGGTTTGTCGACGTCGCCGACCTCGGGCAGCGTGGTGAACAGGTCGGCGAGCACCCACATCAGGAACGTGGAGAACATCACCGGCCTGGCCGCCTGGGCGCCCAGCTCGAGCAGCGAGATGACGCCGCGTCCCGACGCGTCGACGCGCAGGAGGTCGGAGGGCTCGAGTTCGGGTTCACCGAAGAACGTGTCGGCGCCTTCGGCTTCGAGGTTGACCAGTGCACGCAGGATGACCCCGGCCGTCGTCGGGGACACCGCACCGAGGGCCTTGAGTTGGGGTTTTCCCTCGTCGCTGGTCAGGTACTGGATGACCGACCGCAGATCCTTGATGTCGAGCAGCGGCAGCCCCTGCTGATCGGCCCAGTGGAAGATCAGCCCGAGCGTCGACTCCTGGGTTTGGTTGAGCCCCAGCACCTTTGCGAGCAGGATCGGCCCGAAGCTGGTGACGGTGGCACGCACCGGCACCCCCTGACCCGACGTCCCCAGCGACAGGAACTCGACCGGGAACGACGTCGGCGTCCACGCATCACCGGTGTCGGCGGCGCGCTGGGTGACCTTGCCGTCGGCGACGCCGGGCCGCGACAGACCCGACAGGTCACCCTTGACGTCGGCCATCAGCACCGGGACCCCGGCCGCGGACAGCTGCTCGGCGAGCACCTGCAGCGACTTGGTCTTGCCGGTGCCGGTCGCCCCCGCCACCAGCCCGTGCCGGTTCACTGTCGCGAGGGGGATGCGGATGCTGGCGCCGGGATCGCAGACGCCGTCGACGACGACCGCGCCGAGTTCGAGCGCCGCACCGTCCGCGCTGTAGCCGGCCGCGATCTGCTGAGCCGGACTGCCTGTCGACTCCATGGTCATGGGGGCACCCTACTTCGGCCGGACCGCGTTCCGGCGGGTGTCCGCGACCCGATCCCACCTTGGGAATTACTGTTGAGCGCTGTGCGTGACGAACTGGTGTGGATCGACTGTGAGATGACCGGCCTGGACCTCAAGTCCGACCGGCTCATCGAGATCGCCGTCCTGGTGACCGACTCGGAGCTCAACGTCCTCGGCGACGGGATCGACGTGGTGATCCACGCCGAGGAGGACGCGCTGACCTCGATGGTCGACGTCGTCACGCAGATGCACACCAAATCCGGGCTGATCGACGAGGTGCGGGCGTCCACGATCGACCTGGCCACCGCGGAGACGATGGCGCTGGACTACATTCGCGACCACGTCAAACAGGCCAAGACCGCTCCCCTGGCCGGCAACTCGATCGCCACCGACCGCGGCTTCCTCGCTCGCGACATGCCCAAGCTCGACGACTACCTGCACTACCGGATGATCGACGTCAGCTCGATCAAGGAACTGTGCCGCCGGTGGTATCCGCGCATCTACTTCGGCCAGCCGGAGAAGGGTCTGGCGCACCGCGCGCTCGCCGATATCCACGAGTCGATCCGCGAGTTGCGCTACTACCGGCAGACGGCGTTCGTGGCTCCGCCCGGGCCGTCGACCAGCGACATCGCGACGATCGCGGCCGGGTTGGGCCCGACGGCCGCCGCGGATTCGGAAACTGATTCGGTCGACAAGGGGTCCACCGGCTAGTATCGACGACGCCGCGTGAGCGGCAATGGTGGCTGTAGTTCAGTTGGTAGAGCACCAGGTTGTGATCCTGGCTGTCGCGGGTTCGAGTCCCGTCAGCCACCCCGCAGGTGGGAGGGCGTTACGCCCTCCCACCTTCTGCGTTCCAGGAGTTCTTGGGATCGGTAGCGCCGCGTCCCGCCTTGACTGTGTTCCGCACCGCAGAACCGCGGACCACAGTCGAAAGGACCTCCCATGAAGCTCGTCCCCGCCGCGCTCGAACAGCACGTCAACGGCGTCGATCGCCAGCGCGCCCTGGTGATCGGCATCAGCACCGGGCTGCTGGCCTTCTGGTCGGCCTACTGGGTGTTCTGGTCGCTCTACCTGAGCCTGACCTACGACTTCCTGTTCGGGTCGCTGATCTTCCAGGTCGTGCTCTGGGGCGTCATCGGCGTTGCCGCCGGCCTGACGTCCGCGGCGTTCGTCGGCCGCTACCTCTCGACCAGCGCTGCGGACACGCCGGGAGAACACCGCTGACCCGCGAGCCGAACGCTGCCCCGCCGGCCTCCGGCGGGGCAGACGGCGTCACGGCCTAGACGTTGGCGTTGCCCGCTTTCCACTGCTCCCACGGGATGTTCCAGTCACCGAGTCCGTCGGTGCCGGGCAGGGGCGAGCCCACCGTGTTGACGATCTCGACGATGTCGCCGCGCTTGGCGTTGTTGTAGAACCACTGCCCGTTGCTGGTGCTCACGTTGATGCAGCCGTGGCTGACATTGCTATAGCCCTGGCTGCCGACCGACCACGGCGCGGCGTGAACGTAGATGCCGCTGTAGGAGATCTGGGTGGCCCAGTCGACCTCGGTGCGGTAGCCGTTCGGCGACTCCGCCGGCACACCGTAGGTGGAGGAATCCATCACCATGTGCGCGCGGCGGTCACCGACGATGTAGGTGCCGTTGTTGGTGGGCGTGCTGTTCTTGCCCATCGACACCGGCATCGACTTGATGACCTCGCCGTTGCGCCGGACCGTCAGGGTCTTGGTGTCGTCGTCGACCGTGGTGATCACCTGGTCGCCGATGGTGAAGTTCGTCGAGACGTTCTCCTGGCCGAACAGCCCGTCGCCGAGGTCCACACCGTACGTGTCGACCGACACCTCGACCTTGGTGCCGGGCTTCCAGTATTCGGCTGGGCGCCAACGCACTTCGCGATTGCTCAGCCAGTAGAACGCGCCCTCGACCGACGGGGTCGTCTTCACCGTGATGGCCCGCTGCGCCGCGAGGCGATTGGTGATGTTCTCGTCGAACCGCACCGCCACCGGCTGCCCGACGCCGACGACCTCCCCCTCGGCCGGCAGCACGTAGGGCATCGTCAGATTCTCCGGCGAGTGCGTCTCGAACGTCATCTGGCGACTGGCGACACCGCCGAGACCGAGCGATTCCGCGGTCAGGGTGTAGCGCTTGTTGTAGCCGAGCGGTTCGGAGGTCTCCCACGTCAGGCCGTCCTTCGACAGCCGACCCTGCACGGCTTTGCCGTCCTCGTTGACCATCGACACCGCGCCGAGCACGCCGAATTCGGCGCTCACCGTCACCGGAGAGTCGACACTCACGCCCACGGCGCCGTCCTTGACCGACGACGTCAACTTGGGCACCAGCAGGTCGCCGAACGGCGTGCCCTTCTCGCTGATCACCTGTGGCGTGGCCGCTTCATTGCCGCCGCCGCACGCGGTCAGGCCCAGCGCGAGCGCGGGGACCAGCGCGACTGCCGCCAGCATGGCCATCCTGCGCCGCGCACGGGTCGCCGTGTTGACCTGCCCCATACTTCGTTCCACCTCGTCTACAGGATGTTCCCAGGATTGTTGCAGCCGATTCTACGGTGCGTTTCGACTGCTCACATGACAGCGACGTTGCGGTCCGAAGAACCAGCGACGAGGCGATTTCCGTCCTGCGGCGGGGGCCTGTTATTGTCGTCGACGCGCGCCGTTAGCTCAGTTGGTAGAGCAGCTGACTCTTAATCAGCGGGTCCGGGGTTCGAAACCCTGACGGCGCACCACCGTGAAAGCCCCGCCTCGGCGGGGCTTTCATGTTCTTCGGGCCGTTGCCCACTGCGCCGGCCCGCGCTGGTGGATGATGCGGGCATGTCCGCCGCAGGCTGCCTGGCCGTCGCAGCCTTCCTGCTGGTGGCGGCCTGCGCACCCGCTTCCGGCCCCAACGACAATTCCCCTGCGCCGCAGGATCTTTCGGGCCAGGCGGCCGCGATCAGGCGCATCGTGGACGACGCCGTGGCCACATCGCACCTCAACGCCGCGATCGTCCGCGTCACCATCGACGGCCGCGAGGTGCTGACCGACGCGGTGGGCGAGTCCCTGACCGGCGAGCCGGCGACCCCGGACATGCACTTCCGCAACGGAGCGGTGGCGATCTCGTACGTCTCGACCCTGCTGCTCCTGCTCGCCCGCGACGGCACCGTGGGGCTCGACGACAGGTTGTCGCGGTGGTTGCCCGAGGTACCGCACGCCGACCGGGTGACGCTGCGTCAACTCGCGCACATGACGTCGGGCTACGTCGACTACGTGCTCGGGAACACCGCGATGAACGACGCGATGTACGCCGACCCGTTCCGCGCCTGGACCACCGACGAACTACTCGCCTTCGCAGTCGACAAGCCACTGCTCTACGAACCCGGCACCAACTGGAACTACGCGCACACGAACTACGTACTGCTGGGCCTGGCGCTGGAGAAGGCGACCGGCCGCCCGATGTCGGACCTGCTGGCCGAGCGAGTCCTGCAGCCGCTGGGCCTGACCGACACCGTCGCATCAGAGAGTGCGGCGATACCGTCACCCGTGCTGCACGCGTTCACCTCCGAGCGGCGCGCGGCGCTCGGGATACCGCCGAAGCAACCGTTCTACGAGGAGTCCACGTTCTGGAATCCGTCCTGGACCATCACCCACGGCGCCATTCAGACGACGAACATCGACGACCTCGAGGCGACCGCCGCGGGCATCGGGTCGGGCCGACTGCTCGACCCCGCGTCCTACCGGATGATGGTGTCCACCGACCTGCGCGGCCGCACGCGAAGTCAGCCGGGGTGCAGCACCTGCGCTCCGATGACCGAGGGCTACACCTACGGGCTCGGCATCGTCATCTCCGGCGACTGGCTGCTGCAGAACCCGATGTTCAGCGGTTATGCCGCGGTGGCGGCCTACCTGCCCGCCCGCAAGATCGCGATCGCCGTCGCCACCACCTTCGCTCCCGCGGCGTTCAGCGCCGACGGTGACTACACCAACGCGGCCGAGGCGCTGTTCCGGTCGATCGGCGCCGAGCTGGCGCCCGAGGACGCGCCGCCCACACCGCCGCCGCGATAGACCGGCCCTCATCGAGAGACGCATGTCTCCTTAATGCAACCTTAAGTTGATCTTATTTTTCTTAAGATCGCGCTAGGCTGGGGCGCATCGACGATGGCTACGGCCAGACAGGAGTGCGCCATGTCTGCGACATACGAACGGGTCGTCCTGGTCAGCGGAGGATCGGGGGGCCTCGGTCCGGCGGTCGCACGGCGGATGGGCGGCACCGAAGGACACGTCGTCGTCGCCGGCGCCGACAACGACCAGACCGACGCGAGCATCGTGATGGAAACCGTGGCGGCGGACCACGGCCACCTCGACGCCCTGGTGTTGGACGCGTCGGAGTGTCTGTCGCTTCCGGGCGAGGATCCCGGCACGCTGCGCGCATTCCACGAAAGGCACCGCGCACTGGTCTCGCTGGCGATGCCCCTGATGTCCCCCGGCGCCCGCATCGTCTACGTCACCAGTCATCAGGCGCACTTCTTCCCGCACAAGGCGGTACCCAAGGGCTGCACCGCAGCGGTGGCGAGCATGCGCGCCGGCGAAACCGCCCTGTACGCGATGCGCTCACAACTCGGACGCCACGGCATCCACCTCAGCGTGGTCTCCAGCGAGAGGACCGGGAGCGGCATCCATTCCGCGACGTCCGTGCACGAGCTCACCGGTGCGGTCGTCGCCGCGGTGACCACCCGCACCCCGCCGGGCCTCGTCTGCGTCGGCGGGACGCACTACCTCATGACGGCCTGACGGTCGCCGAGCTCACAGCGTCCGGGCCAGCCGGGCGGCGAGCAGGTCGGCGAACCGCGCGGGATCGTCGAGGGCGCCACCTTCAGCCAGAAGCGCTGTGCCATACAGCAACTCGGCCGTCTCAGCCACGTCCGGGTCCTGCGCCCGCTCGCTGTGGGCCCGCCGCAGCCCGGTGACGAGCGGATGGTCCGGGTTCAGCTCGAGGATCCGCTTGGTGACCGGAACCTCCTGCCCGGACGCCCGGTAGAGGCGTGCGAGCGCCGGCGTGATGTCGAAGGCGTCGGTGATCAGGCAGGCCGGCGACTCGGTCAGGCGGGCAGACAGGCGGACGTCCTTGACGTGCTCGCCGAGGGTCTCCTTCAGCCAGCCGATCAGGTCGGCGAACTGCTTCTCCTGCTCTTCACGCTCGGCCTCGTGGGCCGACTTCTCCTCGTCGGACTCGAGGTCGACCTCGCCGCGCGCCACCGATTGCAGCGCCTTGCCGTCGAACTCGGTGACGTTCTGCACCCACACCTCGTCGACCGGGTCGGTCAGCAGGAGCACCTCGTACCCCTTGGCCTTGAACGCCTCCAGGTGCGGCGACCGCAGGATCTGTTCCCGGGTGTCGCCGGTGGCGTAGAAGATCTGGTCCTGGCCGTCCTTCATGCGCTCGACGTAACCGGCGAGCGTGGTGGACTCCTCGTCGCTGCGCGTGGAGGCGAACGAGCACACGCGCAGCAGCGCGTCCCGGTTGTCGAAGTCCGACAGCAGGCCTTCCTTGACGACCCGGCCGAACTGCGTCCAGAAGGTGCGGTAGTCCTCGGGACGCTCGGATTGCAGGTCCGCGATCGTCGAGAGCACCTTCTTGGTCAGTCGGCGACGGATCGCCTTGACCTGACGGTCCTGCTGCAGGATCTCGCGGGACACGTTGAGCGACATGTCCGACGCGTCGACGACCCCCTTGACGAAGCGCAGGTACTGCGGCAGCAGCTGGTCGCAGTCGCCCATGATGAACACGCGCCGGACGTAGAGCTGGATGCCGACGTGGGCGTCCTGGGTGAACAGGTCGAACGGGGCGTGCGACGGGATGAACAGCAGGGCCTGGTATTCGAAGGTGCCCTCGGCCTTCATCGCGATGACTTCGAGCGGGTCGTCCCAGGCGTGGGCGATGTGCTTGTAGAACTCCGCGTACTCCTCTGCGGAGACCTCGTCTTTGGATCGCGCCCACAGCGCCTTCATCGAGTTGAGCGTCTCGGCTTCGACCGTCACGGTGTCCTCGCCGCCCTCGTCGTCGGCGGGGCTGCGTCGCTCGACGTCCATCCGGATGGGCCAGGCGATGAAGTCCGAGTACTTCTTGACCAGACTGCGGATCGTCCACCCCGCCGTGTAGTCGTGCAGTTCGTTCTCGGCGTCTTCGGGCTTGAGGTGCAACGTCACCGACGTCCCCTGCGGGGCGTCGTCGACGGAGGCGATGGTGTACGTGCCGTCCCCGCTCGACTCCCAACGGGTGGCCTCGCTCTCCCCGGCCTTGCGGGTGAGCAGCTCGACCCGGTCGGCCACCATGAACACCGAGTAGAAGCCGATGCCGAACTGCCCGATCAACGCGTCGGCGTCACCGACGGTCTCGGCCTCGCGCAACTGCTGACGTACGCGCGCGGTACCCGACTTGGCCAGCGTGCCGATCAGATCCACGACCTCGTCCCGGGTCATGCCGATGCCGTTGTCGCGCACCGTGAGCGTGCGCGCCTCCTTGTCGACGTCGATGACGATGTGCAGATCGGAGGTGTCGACGTCCAGGTCCTTGTTGCGGAAGGCCTCCAGCCGCAGCTTGTCCAGCGCGTCCGAGGCGTTCGAGATCAGCTCCCGCAGAAAAGAATCCTTGTTCGAGTAGACCGAATGGATCATCAGATCCAGCAATTGCCGTGCCTCGGCCTGGAATTCGAACTGCTCGACCGTCGCGTTCATGAGACTCCCTCCTCGCTCTCGTGCTCGAATGTAGCGAGACGCCGCGGCGCCGGACCGCGGCGGGTCGGTTCAGACCTTCTTCGTCTCGCCGTAGTACGCCAGCACCGCGTCCGAGACGTCGGTCGAGCGGGTCAGCACCGCATACGAGCGGATGAACGACTCACCGACGCAGCCGTCGATCTTGATGCGGAAGCCGGCCACCATCACCCACGGGTCCGCGCCGACGAACTGCTTCTCGGTCACCTTGACCATGTTGATGATGCCCGGCTTGAGGCCCACCGTGATGCCGCCGCCCAGGTTCCCGCCCACGCCCGGCAGGACTCCCTCGGGAAACGGTGAGATGACGTCGGTGCCCAGAATGCCGAGCGACGAGTTGATGCCGGCGGTGCCCGTCAGCGAGACACCGTTGGAGGTGCTCATGTCGATCCCGCACCCGATCTGGTAGCCGACCTCGAGGACGCCCCGCGGCGGCGCGTCCTCGTCGGGACCGGACATCGATCCGGTGAAGACGCCGCCGACCTCGTACTCGCGGGACGACACCGCCGTCGTCAGCGGCGCGATGATCTTCTGCGTCTCGTCCTTGGCGCCGACCGTGAGCGTCCAACCGTCCGGGCTCTTGGTGGTCGCCGGGGGCGGTGACACCACGGCGCCCTCGGGCGGCGCGTCGACGGGCGCGGCGACCGGATCGGCGGCGGCCACGACCGGCTGCTCGGGTGTCACCGGTGCGACGTCGGGTTCGGCGGCGGCCGCCGGAGACCACAGCGCGCCGAGCAGCAACCAGCCGGCCGGCAGGGCGAGGAACGGGAGCCGCACAGAACACCTCTTCGGTCCAGCGATGGTTCGGACGTGACCTGCGAACCTACAGCGTCGCGAGGACCGACCTGCCGAAAAGTGATGAGATAACGGCTCAGCGCCGCGGCGCGCCCGGCCCCTGCTGCCCCAGCAACGGATTGGCCTGCGCGCCGGGCTGTCCGACGTGCTGCTGCTGATGCTGCTGGATGGCCTGCACGAGCGGGTTGTCCTTCATCAGGGCGCGGCGGTCGTCCTCGCTCAGCTCGTAGAACGTCCACATCGCCCAGGCGGCGGGCCGCACGTAGAGGGTGACCTTCTGCCGCTTGCGGTTGTTCTGCGGCAGCATCGCCGGGATCGGCACCACACGATCGAGGGTGACGGCGCTGACGAGCTCCTGCGCGAGTTGATCGACGTCGGTCAGATCCTGCAGCTCGTACACCGAAGCCTGATGGCTCGGTTGGGACGGGCCCTGCAGGGCGAGAAACCACGCCATCGCGTGTCTCCTTTGCTCGTGGGTCAGCCGTCAGCGTAGAGGACACGTTCGACGATCTCGCGACCCTCTCTCCCGCCGGTCACCGGTCCCGCTAATTGACGATCTTGAAAAATCTTCGCGTAAACGCACCTGACCGGCGATGGATGTGCTAGAAGTCACCACTCGGGCCACAATAGCTACGGGCGTCAACCGGGACTCACGGTAACGGCATTCAACGCGCCCGTCGAAAAGATAGCGGTTGCGCTGGGCAAAGAGCAAAGTCGGTGCTACTGTTCCGTTAGCTGTTATGCACAGGCGCCGTTCGGAGCGACCTCCGCGGCACGAAACGAGGAAATTAGCTGATGTCAGGGCTGGCGGAACCGGTGTCGCCGGAGATCGCGACAGACGACTCAGCCGAGGACACCGTCGCACCTCGCCCGGTGCTGATCCACAGCTGCAACCGGCTCGGACGCGTCGCGAACCCGCCCGGTTTCTCCCTGTCCGACTGGTTCCGCTCGGCCCGTCGTCGCTGACGGCGTCAGCGGCGAGCGCGCCGCACGGTCACGACGAGCACCAGGACGCCGACCCCCGCCAACGTGATAGCCACCGGCGGTCGCTTGACGAAGCGCACCACGCCGGCCTTCAGATCGTCGGCGAGCCGCCGCGGGTTCGCCCGCGACGCCAACGAATCGACGGTCAGGGCCAGCTGATCGCGTGCCTCGTCGATCTCGGCCTTGATGGTGTCGGGATCACGATCCGCCACGTATGCCTCCGCCTGTTTGCGCCCGCCCTTGTCTTGCCGCACTACCCTAGTTCAGCGAGCGCGCACCGCAGCGCCCGGTCACAGATCAACAGGAGACCACGACCCATGCCGCAGACACCCCGGCTCGAGGCGGGCGACACCGCGCCTGCGTTCAGCCTTCCCGACGCCGACGGCAACACCGTCAAGCTCTCGGACTACAAAGGCCGCAAAGTCATCGTGTACTTCTACCCGGCGGCGTCCACCCCGGGCTGCACCAAGGAGGCGTGCGACTTCCGCGACAACCTCGCCGAACTCAACGAGGCGGGCCTGGACGTCGTGGGCATCTCGCCCGACAAGCCCGAGAAGCTCGCGAAGTTCCGCGACAAGGAGCAGCTCACCTTCCCGCTGCTGTCGGATCCGGACCGCAGTGTGCTGCAGGCGTGGGGTGCCTACGGGGAGAAGACGATGTACGGCAAGACCGTGCAGGGCGTGATCCGCTCCACCTTCGTCGTCGACGAGAAGGGCAAGATCGAGGTGGCGCAGTACAACATCCGCGCCACCGGCCACGTGGCGAAGCTACGGCGCGACCTGTCGGTCTGAGCCGAGGTTCGGGGCGACCGCCGGATAGGTTCCCGCGCGCACCTGCGCGGCGATCGAGTCGATCCGGTCGACCGAGGCAGACCAACCACGAACCCTCTCGGTGGCCAGCCGTTCCCCGTCGCGCTCGATCTCGATCTCCCACCGCTGGAGGCCGCACAGCTTTGCGGCCAACGACAACGGCAGCAGCACCACCATGAGCGGCACCGCGATGAGCACGGAGACGAAGAGGACGTCTCTGTCGTACCGGTCCATCAGGGAGAGCTTGCCGAGGGCGTTGTCCTTGTCCAGCCTCGGCACCCACCGACGGCGCACCGTCCACGAGGCGCCGTCCGGTGACTGCACGTCCTCGGCCATGACCGCATCCTATGCGGGGCCGGCGACCCGCAGGCAGGCCTTCTCAGACGGGCGCAACTACTCCACGCCCGCGCTCGGCTTCTCGACGTGGCGCACGACGACATCCGCGCCGCCGGACGTAGTGGAGCCGAGGCGCGACCTTCCGGTCTGGGCCGCCGTCTCGGCAGCTCGGTCACAGATCAAAGCGCTGATTCATCCTGGGAACCGTGGCGGGCCAGCCGAACTGACGGTCCAGCCGGAGACGCATGGTGTCCGCGGGCTGAGGTTCGCCGTGCACGACGAACACCCGGCGAGGTGCCGTGCCGATCTGCGATGCCCACCGGATGAGCTCGTCGGCGTCGGCGTGCGCGGAGAGCATCTTCATGTTCGCGACCTGCGCGTTGACCGGGATCCACTCGCCGTGGATCCGGATGTGTCGCTCCCCGTCGGCGATCGCCCGGCCGCGAGTGCCCGGCACCTGGTAGCCGGTCAGCACGATCGTGTTGCGCGGATCCGGGGCAAACGCCTTGAGATGGTGCAAGATTCGGCCGCCGGTAGCCATACCGCTGGCTGACATGACGATCTTCGGCTCCCTGTCGGCGGAGATCTTCATCGACTCCTCGGCCTCCCGGGTATAAGTGGCCATGGCGCACATCGCCTCGTACACCTCAGGCGCCAATCGGTGATCGTTCTGGTAGGTACGCAGCAGCTCGCTGGCGTTGATCGCCATCGGACTGTCCAGATACACCGGGATCTCCGGCAACCTCCCCGTCGAGCGCAGCTGCCACAGGTGGTACAGCAGCGTCTGCGCCCGACCCACCGCAAAAGCCGGAATCACGACGGTTCCCGAGCGGTCCACCGTCGAATCGATGATCTCGGCCAGGGTGTCGGCAGGGTCGCCCCGCGCGTGCTCGCGGTCACCGTACGTGGACTCCATCACCAGGTAATCAGCCGCGGGGACGGGCTCCGGCTGCAGCATCACCGGATCGTCGAAACGGCCCAGGTCGCCGGTGAAGACGATCCGGCGACCTTCCCACCACACGTCCACAGTCGCGGCCCCGAGGATGTGGCCTGCCCGCCGGAACGTCACCACCGGTCCGTCGTCCGGCAGGGTCACCTCTCGGCCGAACGGGTGGGTCTCGAACAACTCGAGGGTTCGCCGCACGTCCTCACTGTCATAGAGCGGCAGGGCCGGATGATGTTTCGTCGCGTGATGCCTGTTGAGGAATTCGGCGTCACGCTCCTGCAGCCTGGCGCTGTCGCTCAGAATGATGTCGCTCACCGCCGCGGTCGCGGCGGTGGAGACGATGGGCCCGCGGAACCCCCCGCGTACGAGCCTGGGGAGGTAGCCCGTGTGATCGAGGTGAGCATGGGTGATGACGACCGCGTCGATGGCCGCGGGGTCTACGGCCAGCGGAGCCCAGTTGAGCTCACGAAGGTTCTTCACCCCCTGGAACAGACCGCAGTCGACCAGGATGCGTCGACCGGCGCTTTCCAGCAGATGTCGAGAACCCGTCACCGTGCTGACACCGCCCAGGCTGCGCAGCGTGAGGTCGGTACGCGACTCTGGGCCGTCACCGGTGACCATGCGGTCAGTCTCGCCGACGCAGGCGGGGTGCGGGTCAGCTTGGACGGATCGCCAGCGTCGGCGTCATCGCCGCCGGTGTGAGCCGAGCTTGTCCAGCAGCAGCGCCTCGGCGGTCGCGGCCCGCTCCAGCACACCGAGGTGCAGGCTCTCGTTGATGCTGTGCGCCTGGGTGTCCGGATCCTCGACGCCGGTCACCAGGATCTTTGCGTCCGGGAACGCGCCGGCGAACGCAGCGATGAACGGGATGGAACCTCCGACACCGGTGTCGACCGCGTCCGCGCCCCACGCCTCCCGGAACGCCTCCCGCGCCGCGTCGTACACCGGCCCGCTGGCGTCGATGGCGTACGGCTGGCCGACGTCGCCGGGCGTGACGGTGACCCGCGCACCCCACGGCGCGTGCTGTTCCAGATGACGGGTCAGTGCCGCCAGATGTTCCGCGGCGTCACCGCCCGGGGCGACGCGCATGCTCACCTTCGCCCGCGCCGACGGGATGAGCGTGTTCGACGACGTGCCGATCGGGGTGGTGTCGATGCCGATCACGGTGATCGCGGGCTTGGCCCAAAGCCGTTGCGCCACTGACCCCGACCCGATCTCGCGTACCCCGTCGAGCAACCCGGTGTCGGCGCGCACCCGCTCGGGGGTGTAGTCGACGTCGGCGGCGACGGACTCGTGCAGCCCCTTCACCGCGACGTTCCCGTCGTCGTCGTGAAGACTCGCGAGCAGGCGCACCAGAACAGTGAGAGCGTCGGGCACGACACCGCCCCACATGCCCGAGTGCAGTCCG
Organism: Mycolicibacterium chlorophenolicum; assembly: GCF_001044235.1. GTDB lineage: Bacteria > Actinomycetota > Actinomycetes > Mycobacteriales > Mycobacteriaceae > Mycobacterium > Mycobacterium chlorophenolicum. The sequence continues at coordinate 148,627 of NZ_JYNL01000068.1, forward strand.
TGATCGAGGGTCGCGACCTCGACCACGCAGTCGGCGAGCCCCCGCAGCGAGACGGTCAGCGACGGGGTGTCGGTACTCCAGTTGTCGGAGTCGGCGATCACGATCACGTCGGCGGCCAACGCGTCCTTGTGCGCGGCCAGCAGCCGCGACAGTGAGGGCGACCCCGACTCCTCCTCCCCCTCCACGAAGACGGTCACCCCGACCGGGGGGTTGCCGCCGTGCGCGCGGAAGGCCGCCAGATGCGTGGCGATGCCCGCCTTGTCGTCGGCGGTGCCCCGGCCGTAGAGCCGGCCGTCGCGTTCGGTGGGCTCGAACGGCGCGGACCGCCATGCGGTGGCGTCGCCTTCGGGCTGCACGTCGTGATGGGCGTACAACAGCACCGTCGGCGCCCCGTCCGGTGCGGGATGGCGGGCGATGACCGCGGGCGCCCCACCTTCGGCGACGATCCGGACGTCACCGAAACCCGCGTCGGACAACAGCTTCGAGACGGCCTCGGCGCTGCGCTGGACCTCCGGGCGGCGCTGCGGGTCGGCCCAGACGGACTCGATGCGCACCAGATCCTCGAGATCGGCGCGCACCGACGGGAGCACGTCGCGCACGCGCTGGACGAGATCACTCATAGCGACGAGGGTAGTGCCCCGCTACCGCTCCTCGAGGATCGCGACCGCCGCGGCGGTGTCGGCCTCATGGGTCAGCGACAGATGGATCGTCACCTCTTTGAGGTGCTCGGCGACCGCACCCGAGAGCCGGACCCGGGGACGGCCCCACATGTCGGTGACCACCTCGATGTCCCGGTGGATCGCCTCGGGCAGCACCGGCCGCTTGGAGAACCGCGACCCCGACCACGCCTTGATCACGGCCTCCTTGGCCGCCCACCGCGCCGCGAGGTGGCGCGCCGCCGACGAACTCTTGTCGGCGGCGTCGCGCCGCTCCCCCGGCGTGAACGTCTCCGCGAACACCGTGCCCGGCCGGTCCACCTGCTCGGCGAACTCCGGGATGGAAACGAGGTCGATGCCTATCCCGACGATGCCCACGGCCAGCACGCTATCTCACGGGTCACCGCTGATACACGCCGTTCTCTCCGAGTCGCGACGTCGCGTCCAGCAGCATGGCCGCTTCCTGCGCCTTCTCCGGCTGGTCGTGGTCGAAACGCCGGTCGGCGGGCCGCTCGTAGAGAGGCCGTCCGCCCGCGATCGCCGAGGCCAGCCTGCGCTGACCGGCCAGCGTGCGCTCCTGGGCCTGGGCGGTGTAGGCCGCCCGCTGCTCGGGAGTCAGCGTGGCCAGGAACGCCTGCGGGTGCACCAGCGCGATCAGGCCCGAGACGTGACCGAACCCGAGGCTGGTCACCAGACCGGCCTTGAGCGGGTACTTCTCGCCCAGCCGCAGCGTCTCCCGCGGCCACACGAAGTGCGCCGAGGTCGCCAACTCGTCGTCGACACAGTCCAGGCTGCGGTTCGGCGGGATGACGCCGTCGCGCAGGACCTGGCACAGCCCGATCATCTGGAAGACCGCGGCACCGCCCTTGGCGTGACCGGTCAGGCTCTTCTGGCTGATCACGAACAGCGGCGCCCCGTCGGACCGGCCCAGCGAGGCCGCGAGCCGCTCGTGCAGCTCGGTCTCGTTGGGGTCGTTGGCCAGCGTCGAGGTGTCGTGCTTGGAGATCACCGCGATGTCGTCGGCGCCCACGCCCAGCTTGGCCAGCGAGCGCGCCAGCACCGAGTCCCTGCCGCCGCGCCCGGCGCCCAGCGCGCCGAGACCGGGTGCCGGAATCGAGGTGTGCACGCCGTCGGCGAACGACTGCGCGTACGCGACCACCGCGAGCACCGGCAGACCCATCTTCACCGCCAGGTCACCGCGGGCCAGCAGGATCGTGCCGCCGCCCTCGGCCTCCAGGAAGCCCAGCCGGCGCCGATCGTTGGCCCGGGAGATCTTCGAATCGCTGATGCCCTTGGCGCGCATCATCTCGGTGTCGGCGGTGGCCGCCATGTCACCGAAGCCGATGATCGCCTCGAGCGTCAGGTCGTCGAAGCCGCCCGCCACGACCAGCTCGGCCTTGCCGAGGCGGATCTTGTCGACGCCCTCCTCGACCGAGACCGCCGCCGTCGCACAGGCACCCACCGGGTGCACCATCGCGCCGTAGCCGCCGACATAGGACTGCATGACGTGTGCCGCAACGACGTTGGGCAGCACCTCCTGCAGGATGTCGTTGGGCTTGCTGCGGCCCAGCAGGTTGCCGTGGTACATGGTCTGCATCGAGGTCATGCCGCCCATGCCGGTGCCCTGCGTGGAGGCCACCAGGCTCGGGTGCACCCACCGCATCAGCTCGGCCGGGGTGAAGCCCGACGACAGGAACGCGTCCACGGTCGCCACGATGTTCCACAGCGCCACCCGGTCGATCGAGGTCGCCATGTCGGGGCTGATGCCCCACACCGTCGGGTCGAACCCGGTCGGGATCTGAGCGCCCACGGTCCGCGACAGCTTGGTCTTGCGCGGCACGCGAATCTCGGTGCCCGCCTTGCGGATCACCTCCCAGTCACCGCTGTCCGGGATCGGCCGGGCCACGGTGTGCTCCGGGTCGAACTGGACGAACGCCCGCGCGTCGGCCTCGCTGGAGACCACGAACCGGAAGTCCTTGTCCAGGAACACACTGACCAGCAGCGGCGAGGCGTGATCGGGGTCGATCGCACCGTCGTCGACGAACTCACGGATGCCGCAGCGCTCGACCACGGTGTCGTGGTACCGCTCGACCAGCTCGGACTCCTCGACGAGCTCACCGGATTCCGTGTCGTACCAACCCGGTTGGGGGTCGTCCTCCCACGTGATCAGTCCGGTCGTCCAGGCCAGCTCGAGTACGCCGGCTGCGGACAGCTCGTTGTCGACCTCCATCTCGAAGCGGGTGCGCGACGAGCCGTAGGGGCCCAGTTCGGCACCGCCGACGATGACGATGAGATCGGCCGGGTCGACGTCGAGGTCGGCCCACTCCGGAGCCGGAGCCGCCGGGGCGGGACGCGGCGGGGATGGCAGTGCCGAAATCGTATGGCCGGCAGCCTCTTCCTCGGACTCCTGCTCGGCAGGCGCCGCCGTGGCGTCGTCACGGGCCTTCGCGGCCAGCTCCGACAGGTCGAGGTCGGCATCGGCCAGTCCGCCGGTCAGGTCGGCCTGCACGGGCTCCCGGGCCGCCGCGACCTTGGTCTCGACGTCGCACAGGTCGAGCAGCATGCTCGCCATCTGCTCGGTCGAGTAGGTGGTCACCCCGGCTTCTTCGACCGCATCGACGATGACGTCGTTGTGGCCCATCAGCCCGGTGCCACGGGTCCACCCGATCAGCGCGTGCGCCAGGCTGACCCGCTGCGCCCACGAGGTCTCGGCCTTCCAGCGCGACACCACCGCGTCCAGCGCGGCCTTGGCCTCGCCGTAGGCACCGTCGCCGCCGAACATGCCCCGGTTGGGCGATCCCGGCAGCACCACGTGCAGCCGGGCCGCGATGTCCCGGTCCGCACCGATGTGGGACAGCCCGGCGATCAGCCGCTGCACGGCCCACAGCAGGACCTTCATCTCCATCTCCGAACGCGCACCGGCGTCGGAGAGGTCGCCGCCCACGCGAGGCGCGGCGAAGGGGAACAGCAAGGTCGGCGACAGCGCGTCCTTGATGTGGATCGATTTGGGCCCGAGGCTCTCGGTCTGCTCGGTCCCGACCCACTCGACCAGTGCGTCGATGTCGTTGTAGGAGGCCATGTTCGCCGGCAGCACCCACAGCTTGGCGCCGAAGCACGCGTTGTCCCGGTAGAGGTTGCGGTAGAAGCCGAGCCGCGAGTCGTCGAGCTTGGACGTCGTCGCGATGACGGTCGCACCGCCGGCGAGCAGCTGAGCCACCACCGACGCGGCGATCGAGCCCTTCGAGGCACCCGTGACGACCGCGACCTCGTCGCTGTAGCAGCCCTTACCGGGGTTCTCCGCTCCCGCGGCAGCGCGGGCGTACAGCGACGCGTGGATGGTGCGTCCCGCCGCGAGCGCCTTGCCCTGCCAGTACGTCGCCTGGGTGCCGACCACGTGGCCGGCGCCCTCGAAACGCTCCGCCAGGCGAGACCACTCCGCCTCGACCTCGTCGGGCTCCATCAGCCAGATCTTGACGAGATCCTCACGGGCACTGGCCCACCGGTCGTCGAGGAGCACCGCCTTGCGGGCGTCGAACGACGGCGCCACCAGACGCGGCCAGTCCGATCCCAGTTCGGCGGTGACCAGGTCGATGAGCTCCGCGTCCGCGGACGACTCCGGCGTGACGAACGGGGCGCCCAGGCCCAGCTGATCGAGGATCGTGCGCGCCGCCGAAGCGAGCACACCGTCGGGACCGGTGACCTGCTCGGCGAACTCACCGAGCGCGGCCGAGTCGACGACACCGCCGCCGGCGCCCCCGGCCGAGGGCAGCGCCACCGACACACCGTGGCGCGCCGCCACGGCCGCCACGGCGGCGTCGATCGTCTTGTCCACGCTGGCCGCGTCGGCCAGCGCACCGTCGTGCAGACCGCCCAGCGCCCCACCGCGGACACTCGACCCCTCACGGGTGCCCAGCGCCACCTCGACGGTGACGTGCTTGGCCCAGCCCTCGCCCAGCTCCCAGGTCTTGGTGACCCGCTCGGTGAGGTAGGCCGGTCGCTTGCCCGACGGCCCGAAGACCGTCCGCAACTGGTCGTTGATCGCGTCGGCGAGCACCGGGCCGAACGGCTTGTACGTCCGGGCCAGCTTGGTGACCTGAGACTTCAGCCCGGCCAGATCCGCTTCTGCGGCGCCGTCGATCGCGCCGAGGTTCAGCTCCGATCCGAGGTCCACGAGCATCTGGTTGCGCCGCGACGACGCACCGTCGGTGATCGACTCGATGGAGTCCAGCGGCTCGATCTGGTCGATGCGGATCTTGGCCGACAGCGCGATGAGCGCCATCGTGGCGTCCGATGCGTCGAAGGTCAGATCGTCGGGCCGGGGCCCGCCGCTGGGCGCGGCGGCCGGGGCGGGCGCGGCGGGCGCCGCCTCCGCCGGGGCGGCCTCAGGTTCTGCCGAGGCGGGAGCCGGCGGGGTGTCCTCGATCTCCGGCTCGGGATCGGTGTCGGTCGCGAACAGCACCGCGGCGTCACGCTCGGCGTTGAGCACTTCGGTGGTGTTGTGCGAGTACTCCGGCAGTTTCAGCGTGTTGGTGGCCAGGCCGGCGACGGTCGGCGCGTTCTTGACGCCGATCTCGACGAAGCGCTCCACCCCGAGACCGCCTGCGGCCTCCTCGATGAACAGCAGATCCTGGGTCTCGATCCACCGCACCGGGCTGGCGAACTGCCAGGCGAGCAACTCGATGACGAGCTTGCGGCACAACTCCTTCGGACGTTCGGTACGCCACGTGTCGTAGTCGGCGAGGATCTCGTCGAGCGGCTCCGCCGGCACCAGATCGCGGATCTCCTGCACGAAGTCGCGGTCGAGGGTGAACGGCCGCGGCACCAGGTTCGGGATGTAGCGACCGACCAGCATCTCCGGATCCGCGTCGCGCGGCATCACGCGCTCCAGCGCGCGGCGGAAATCGGCGACACCGACCCGCAGCACCGAGGAGTGGAACGGCACGTCGATACCGGGCACCAGGATGAACGATCTCTTCCCGCCGCTGATCTCGCGGCGCCGCTCGACCTCTTCCTCGAGCGCCTCGAGGCCCGCGACCGTACCGGCGATCGCGTACTGCGAGCCGCGCAGGTTGAAGTTCACGATCTCGAGGAATTCACCGGTGCGCTCGGAGATCTCGGCGACGAAGTCCTTGACGTCGGCGTCGTCGAGGTCGATCTGCGAGGGCCGGATCGCGGCCAGCCGGTAGTCGGACCGGCCCTGCGCGTCGCGCGGCACGATGTCGTGCATCTTCGACCCGCGGTGGAACACCACCTCGAGCAGCGCGGGCAGTTCGTAGACACCGGACACGCATGCCAGCGCGGTGTACTCGCCGACGGAGTGACCGCACGCGATCGCGTCCTCGACGAACGCACCCTGCTCACGCATCTCGGCGACCTGCGCGGCCGCCACCGTCGCCATCGCGACCTGGGTGAACTGCGTCAGATACAGCACGCCCTCGGGATGGTGGTAGTGCACACCGGAGGCGATCAGGCTGGTCGGGTTGTCGCGCACCACGTGCAGCACCGAGAAGCCCAGCGTCTCGCGGGTGAACTTGTCCGCGATGTCCCAGACCTTGCGGGCGGCCTTGGACCGCGCGCGCACGTCCATCCCCATGCCCTTGGACTGGATGCCCTGACCCGGGAACGCGTAGACCGTCTTCGGAGCGGCCAGTTGCGCGGTCGCGGCCATCACGAGCTCGCCGTCGACCTTCGCGGCCACCTCGATGATCTCCGCGCCCCGGTCGATGCCGACCCGGTCGACACGGAATTCGATCTCGTCGCCGGGCAGCACCATGCCCAGGAAGCGGGAGGTCCAGCCCACCAGGCGCGCAGGCGGAGTCGCGCGGCCGTCGGTCGCGGTGACCGCGTGCTGGGCGGCGGCCGAGAGCCACATCCCGTGCACGATGGGGGTTTTCAGACCGGCGAGCAGTGCCGCGGCCCGATCGGTGTGGATCGGGTTGTGGTCGCCGGAGACGACCGCGAACGCGCTCATGTCGACCGGCGCGGTGACGACGACGTCGCGACGGCGCCGGCGCGGGGTGTCGGTCGCGTTGTCGGTGATGGCTCCGCCGGCGCGCGGCGGGTCCGTCAGCTCGGCGGGACCGGTGCGGCCCCGGATCGCGAACCGCTCCTCGAGCGTGGCCAGGGCGGTGCCCTCGGCGTCGGTGATCGTGACGGTGACGGGCACGACACGGCCGACCTCGGTGTCGGTCGCCGCCGAAGCCGTTGCGGTGATGGTCAATTCGGCCTTGGCCGACGGCATCGCGGCGAGCAGGTGGGCCGCGTGATCCAGGTGGACCAGGCTGAGCAGCCCCTCCACGACGGGGAAGTGGTCATCGGTGACCGCGGACCCGATGGCCGAGAACACCGCGGGCCAGCACAGGCCGACCAGGGCGTCGGGCACCAGCGTGAGGCCGGGCGCCAGCGGGGCGCCGAAGGTCGCGGTGACACCGGTGTGGTCGGCGACCTTCTCCGGGTCCCATTCGACGGTGACCGTCGCGGTGTCGTCGACGACGGCGGGAAGCGCATCCGGGCCGTCCACGCCGGCGGCGATCGCCAGCACGGCACGCATGGCCTTCGAGGCGTCCTCGACGGTGACGATCGGCATACCGCCGTCGACCGTGGTCGAGGGCAGCGTGAAGCGGATCGAGATCCAGATGTCGGACAGCGGAACACTCAGCGTCACACTGGAATCCGCGGCCAGCTCCAGCCTCGCGCCGGTGTTCGGATGGGTGGCACTGGGCTTGCCGGGCACGTCGTTGACCTGCCACTCGCCGGGCGCGCCGATGCGGTGCACCGGGTTGATCGCGGTGCGGCCGGCCCACAGCACGTCGGGCGAGTCCAGCACGACGGCCAGCGGACCGCTGACGTCGGCGCGGGCCTGCCGCCGGGACACCACCGGCACCGGTTGCGCACCGGAGTCCAGCACCCGGTCCACGATCTCCTGCTCGAATCGGTCGAGCAGGTCGCCGACCGGCTCGTCGAGGCGGGTGATGCCGGCGACCGCCTGGGTGCCCGGGATGATGCACACCTGATCGGCGGTGTAGCGGGCGTCGTGCGCCTGCCACAGGGAGTCACTGCGCCACGAGCGCCGGACGTCCTTGTCGATGACCGGCACGAAGTTGACCGGCTTGCCCGGCTTCTTGCACAGCGTCACGAAGAACGGCAGGTCGGCCGGGTGCAGCCGCACCGTCTCCGCGTCGGGGTAGCGGGTGAGCAGCGCGGCGATCGCCTGCTGCGGATCGTCGAGCAGGGCGTCGCCGTCGGCGCCGAACAGCGTCTCGATCGGGCCGAAATCCTTCTCGGACAACCGCGCCTCGGCGCGCGTGAGCATGTCGGCGAACCGGTCCCGCCAGGTGACGGCCAGCCAGGGGCTGCCGGGGGCCATGGTCTCGGCGGTGCTGTCGCCGTCGCCGATGGCCAGTTCCACGTAGCGCTGCAGCCACTGCAGATAGGTCATGTCGCCGGCGTCACCGAAGTACGGCTTGGCCGTGGCGGCCATCGCCGCGATGATCTCTTCGCGGCGCTCGGCGACCGCGTCGGCGTCACCGGCGACCTCGTCGAGCAGACGTCCGCAGCGCGACGCCGCATTGTCGATCTCGTGGATGTCGGCACCCAATTGGCTACGGCCACTGGCCATTCCGTTGATGGCCTGGCCTGCGCCGACCCAGGTGTCGGTACCGGAGGTCTCGACGAGCATCTGCTTGACGGAAGGCGAGGTGGTCGCCTCCTTGGTGGCCATCGCCGCGGTGCCGACCAGGATGCCGTCCACCGGCATGGCCGGGAAGCCGTAGGCCTTGGCCCAGTCACCGGAGAGGTACTCGGCGGCGCGCTGCGGGGTGCCGATGCCACCACCGACGCAGATGGTGATGTTGCGGTACTTGCGCAGATCGCCGTAGGTGGACAGCAGCAGATCGTCGAGGTCCTCCCAGGAGTGGTGTCCCCCGGCGCGACCGCCCTCGATGTGCACGATGACGTCGCGCGTGGGTACCTCGGTGGCGATCTTGATGATCGACTTGATCTGGTCGACCGTTCCGGGCTTGAAGCAGACGTGGGTGATGCCGACGGTGTTGAGCTCCTCGATGAGGTCCACGGCCTCCTCGAGGTCGGGGATACCGGCGGTGACGACGACGCCGTCGATCGGCGCCCCGGACTGGCGGGCCTTCTGCACCAGCCGCTTGCCGCCCACCTGCAGCTTCCACAGGTAGGGGTCGAGGAACAGTGAGTTGAACTGCACGGCGCGACCCGGCTCGAGCAGCTGGGTCAGCTCCTCGATGCGGGCGTCGAAGATCTCCTCGGTGACCTGGCCGCCGCCGGCGAGCTCGGCCCAGTGGCCGGCGTTGGCCGCCGCCGCGACGATCTTGGCGTCGACGGTGGTGGGCGTCATCCCGGCCAGCAGGATCGGCGAGCGGCCGGTGAGGCGGGTGAACTTCGTCGAGGCCTTCACCGAGCCGTCGGGCAGGGCGACCGGCGTCGGCGCGTAGCTCGACCAGGCGGGCGCCACATCGGGCGCCGCGCCGACGGTGAACAGGCTCCGCTGTCCGGCGCGGGTGGCGGCCGCCACGATGCCGATGCCCAGCCCGCGGATCACCGGGGCGGTCAGCCGGGTGACGGTGTCGCTCGGACCCAGGTCGATGATCCACTTGGCGCCCGCCGCGGCGAGGCCCTCGACCTCGGAGACCCAGTCGACCGGCTTGATGAAGATGTGCTCGGTGAGCTTGCGCGTGAGGTCACGGTCCAGGCCGGTGCGCGCCGCCCACTCCTCGACCAGATCGACGCCGTCGGTCAGGCGGGGCGTGTGGAAGCCGACCTCGACGTTGAGCTGGTTGAACACCGGGCGGAAGATGGCGCCGCCGCGCGTCTTGTTCTTGCGCTCGGCTTCCTCGCGCTCGGTGATCTTCTCGCAGTAGAGCTCGAACCGAGCCAGCTGCTCGGGGGTGCCGGTGATGACCACCGAGCGGCGGCCGTTGCGGATCGACAGCGCCGGCGCCAGCACGGTGCGCACGTCCTGGGCGAATTCGTCGAGGAGTTCGGCCATCCGCGCGGGATCGACATTGGTCACCGACACCATCGGCGATTTGTCGCCGCGGCCGACCATGCCGCGACGGCGCGACACCAGCGAGCCCGCGGCACCGATCAGCTGACCGATGGCCAGCAGCTCGGCGTCACGTGCGCCGCCCGCCTTGAGCGACTCGACGGCGGTGACGCCCTGCGAGTGGCCGGCGATGGCGACCGGCGGGTGGCCCGCCAGATCGAGTCCCTGGCGCTTGAGCGCCCGCTGGGCGGCCATCTGGGTGAGCAGGATGCCCGGGCCGGAGATGGCGGCGGTGGTGAGGTCCTTGAGGGCGGGCAGCGGCTCGTCGGCGGCCAGCGCGCGGATCCACTTCATCGGCTCGAAACCGATCGGCCGGACGACGACCAGTTCCCGGGCCAGCGGCTCGAGCAGCAGTTCCGCCTCGGCGACCAGCTGGCTGATCTCGGACTCGATCCCCGCGGAGTTGACCAACTCCTCCAGGTTCTCCAGCCAGGGGCCGCCCTGGCCGCCGAAAGCGACGGCGTACGGCTCGCCGGCGTGCAGTCGATCGACGAGTGCGTGCGCTCCCGCCAGAGGTTCGAAGGCCGGACCGCCCTCGGACTCGGAGCTGGTGGTCGCACGGTGCTGGTCGTTGATCGTCACGTGGTGTGTTCTCCTCAGTGGTGCGTTCGCGGCTCTATCAAGGGCGCGGTCGTTCGTGCTCGGGCGGGGCTCGTGTGCTCGTCGTGGGCGTCGGACGAGCCCGTCTGGGGGGCCAGTGCGATTCGGCGTCGAATCCGGCTGATCTCGCCGCGGCGCCTCGAACGCATGAGGTGCCGTGGCGGACACTGCAGCCGTACTAAGAGTGTCATAAGAGACGACCCCAGTTTCGTCCCGAAAATGGTTACTAGCGAGTTCTACGCGTGGGTAACAGAATGTTGCGTAACACCGGCCCGAACACGGCCCGATCGCTTCCGGGACAAACGTCCTGCTGGCAGGTGGTTACGGTCCAGTAAGGTAGAAGCGCAGTTCAAGGCCGCATTGTTACACAATCGTTATCTGGAAACTCGCGATCGCACTACCAGTTTCGGCGTGGCGAGCGCGCTCGACGACCTCGGCCGAACTGTATGGTCGTCATTTCGCCGAGTGGACAGGTGTTTGCTACCCAAACTTACCGATCAGTAAGTCTGTCGGCGCAGCCGGACGGGAGCCTGCTGTGCCCTAGTCCCAGGACCCGTAATTCGGCTTGAGAATGTGATTGATGTCGACGCCGATGCCCCCCACGGTGCGGGAGTCGATCTCCACCTGGTGCAGATGGGCGGCGGAATGCGCGACACGCCCGGGCGACCCCCAGTTGTGCTGCCAGAAGTACGAACCGAGCCCGTCCTGTAGGGCCCACTCGATCGTCTTCGAGTTCGCGTACACGCCGACCCGTTGGTGTCCGAGCACCCGCTCCCACCCGCGCAGGTAGGGGGCCACCTGCCGCGTGTACTGCTCGAAGGTCGGGTCGTCGTCGATGGAGGCGTAGATCGGCGCGCCGTACGACCCGCCCGCCGCGACGTGGAGTTGCCAGCCGCGCTGAGCATGCTGAATACCCGCCGGCTCACCGGCCAGCCAGTCGGCGGTGTCCTGCTTCCCGTACTGATAGCAGGACACGATCTTGAGTCCGCCCTGATAGAGGTCGCGGGCCTCGGCCAGCGCGATCGGCTTACCCAGCATCCATGCGCCGCCGGGTCGACGGTCGGACACGTAGCGGATCGCCCCCACGGCGCCGGAGGCGCGCAGATCCGCTGCGTTGATGACTCCGGCCGCGTAGTCGAGGAGGATCCCCAGAGGTGCCGCGGACGCCGACGGGGTCGCCCCGGACACCACCGCCGACAGCGCGCTCAGCCCCAGCGCAGCCGGCGCCGCGGCGGCGGCACAGCGCAGGACGTCACGTCGCGACATCGACACGTGCCACAGGCTACGACAGGAACATCACGTTTCACGTCAACGCCACTGGTCACACCTGTAACGCCTCGTCTCGGGTGGGCCGTCACCCGGTCGGCCGCTCCCAGGCGCCGGTCAACAGGATGCCGGCCGTGTAGTCCGACGCCGAGGCCACCATCAGGCGGCGGGTCGCCTGATCGAATCGCGTTGCCATCACCTTCTCCCCCAGCAGCCGGTAGTCGGCGACGACCTGCCGGAGCCGGCCCATGTCCTCGGGCTTGGGAAGGTAGCCCGGCCCCACCTCCGCCTGGTACAGCTCGACCAGACTGTCGACGAACGCCTCCGCGAGCTCGTCGAACGACTTCTCCGCGGCGTCGAGGAAGCGCAGCAGCGCACGAATGTAGCGCAGGTGATCCGGCGAGCGCGCCAGGATCTCCGCGGCGTCACCGTCGATCAGCATGACCTTCCGGCCGACCATCTCGGCCATTCCGTGCGCGATCAGCTGGCGGGCCTCGGAGGAATCCGGGTCGATGCCCAACGTCGAACGGTCGTGATGTTCGGATTCGGGTCCCAGCACGGCGCGCTGCAGGCCGAGGATGTCGGCGAGGTCCTCCCCCTGCCGCATGCTGGTGAAGAACTCGGCGATGTGGGCGGAGTTGTATCCCTTGCGCAGCAACTGACTGATCGTGTTGAGCTGCGAGAGGTGATAGTCGTCGTAGAGAGCGGAACGGCCCACCCGCCGCGGCGGGTCCAGCAGGCCACGCTCGCGGTAGGCCCGGATGTTGCGGGTGCTGACACCGGATTCCCGCGCGAGGTCCTCGAGTCGATATTCAGCCACAGCGGCACCCCCTCAACACTGCCATCGGGATACCACGTGGCGATCCACACAGTGCTCTACCACTTTAACCCCCCTGCCTACCGCGTGAGCGAAGTAATTGCGCACGATGTGCGACAGCCTACGCTTCGAATTTCATGCCGGTCATCTGCAGTGATGGAAAAAGCTCAGCAAATTTGTCGACGTGAGTGTGCGATTCCAGCCAACTTGTTTGCCGGTGACCCGGCCCGTCCGCGGTCGTGACGTCCGGCGGAACGGGTTGGCGTTCGCGGGGCCGCGTACGCGAGGATGAACGGTCCGTCCTGCATGTGGAGGACATCGCGACACTTCGTGATCTCGCACCGAGAGGTTCCACCGTGCGTCCCTGGATCGTCTGGGCGACCGGGCTTCTCGCCTACATCGTGGCTGTTCTCGATCGCACCACCTTGGGCGTGTCCGGCCTGCCCGCCGCCGAGCGGTTCGCCGCCGGCCCCGGCCTGCTGTCGGTGTTCGTCGTCCTGCAGGTCGTGGTCTACGCGGGCGCCCAGGTGCCGGCGGGACTGTTGCTGGACCGGTACGGATCACGGGCGCTGATCGTGGCGGGAGCGACGCTGATGGCTGCGGGCCAGCTGATCCTCGCCGTCACCGAGTCGCTGCCACTGGCCATCGCAGCGCGCGCGGTCGTGGGGCTCGGCGACGCGGTCACGTTCATCTCCGTGCTGCGCCTCGTGCCGCGCTGGTTCGCGCCCCGCAAGATCCCACTGGTCACGCAGCTGACCGGAATCTGCGGCCAGCTGGGGCAGGTGCTGTCCGCGGTGCCGTTCCTGGCCCTGCTGTCCGCATCGGGCTGGACCGCTGCCTACTCCTCGGCGGCCGCCTTCGGCGCGCTGGTGGTCGTGCTGGTCGCGGCGCTGGTGCGCAACGCTCCGGACGGAGTGGCCGTGACCGCGGAGACGATGGGGGTGCGCGAAACGATCGCGAGCGTCAAGACCGTGTGGTTGCGGCCCGGGACGCGGCTGGGCTTCTTCACCCACATGGGCACCCAGTTCTCGGTGACCGTGTTCGCGCTGATGTGGGGCGTGCCCTACCTCACCGTCGCCCAGGGTCTCTCGGCAGGCATGGCGGGCACACTGCTGACCATCTCCGTCGTCGCTGCGATCTGCGCGGGTGTGGTGATCGGCATCGTCACCGGTCGACTGCCGCACCGGCGGTCGCGGCTGGTGCTCGGCATCATCGCCACCAACGCCGCGGCGTGGACGGTGGTGCTCGCACTCCCCGGCCGGGCGCCGCTGTGGCTGCTGGTGGTCCTGATCGTGGTCATCTCGGTGGGCGGACCCGGCTCGATGGTCGGCTTCGACTTCGCGCGCACCTTCAACCCCAGCTCGACACTGGGTACCGCTCAGGGAATGGTCAACATGGGTGGCTTCGTCGCCTCCCTGGTGCTGATGCAGGCGATGGGGCTGATCCTGCAGGCCGCCGGCGGATTGTCGTTCGACTCGTTCCGGCTCGCGTGGACGCTGCAGTACGCCGTGTGGGCGCTGGCCGTCGTCGGCATCCTGATCACCCGGCGCAAGGCGCGTCGGCTGCTGGCCCTGCAGGACGATCGCATGCTGCTCGAAGGCATCGACCGCTAGTTGTCCAGCTCGTCGCGTCGGGACGCGCCCGCTGTGGCGGCCGCCGCGTGACGGTATCCGCGCAGCTCGTATCCCAGCACCGGGACAGCCGGCGCGAGCGTCACCACCAGCAGACAGTTGGCCATCGAGACACCGACCGCGGCCAGCAGGACCGCCAGGCCGAGGACCGCCGCGGTGAGCGCCAGCAGCAGGACGTGGAACAGCAGCACGGTGCGCGTCATCACCGCGTACAGGACGTAGATCATCGCGACGTAGACCGCGACGGGGATGACGACGGTGAGCACCGTGGCGGCAGAGCCGAGCTCGGAATGATGCTCGATGTAGTACGCCGCCGCATGCAGCCCCGCGCCGGTGGCGACGATCGCCGCGAACACCACGATGTGCAGATAGCCGAACCAGAACGAGCGCTCACGGCGCACATGCAGGATGTCGGCCTGCGGAAGAACGAAGTACGTCCACCACATGCCGAAGGTGAGGCCGATGCCCGCGACGGCGACGAACACCGCGTCGAACGACCACCCCTGGGCCTCGACCACCGCGCTCAGCGACGCCACCGTTCCGACCACTCCCTCGCCGAGCGCGATGATCGTGAACAGCCCGTAGCGCTCCACGATGTGGTGCGCGTGCCACGGCGTGCCGCCGCGGCCGAACTCGGCGAGGACGGGACCCAACATCTCGACGAGGACGAGCCCGACGACGATGACGGCCGTCACCGCGACCGACGTGTGCACGAAAATGGCGGCGATCCAACCGATCTGGGCCACGGTGATCCACCACGCGTAGGTCAGGCACGCGCGGCGCCGCGCCGGGTCCTGACGCGCGGCGCGCAGCCACTGCGCGACCATGGCCACCCGCATCACCACGTAGCCGGCGACCACCACCGCGTTGTCCACGTGTCCACCGTGTTCGATGGACGCGTACATCTGCGGCAGCCCGAGCGCCAGCACGATCACCCCGACCATCTGCAGCATGGTCGTGAGCCGGTAGATCCAGTCGTCGGTGTCGTAGGCCGAGGCGAACCAGCTGAAGTTGATCCAGGCCCAGCACACCGCGAACATCGCGAAGAAGAACGCGGCCAGGCCCGCGGCGACGTGACCGCCGGCCAGCGCGTGCGCGAACTCCGACGCCGCGATGCCGAACGCCACCACGAAGGTCAGGTCGAACAGCAGTTCCAGCGGGGTGGCCACCCGGTGCTGCTCGTGCGGGTCCCGTCCCGTCATCAACCGCACGCGGTGCACTGCGGCGTCGGCTCGATGCGGTCCTTCGGTCACCGGTGGATCCCCTTCCGTGCTGGGCGTCGACCGTACCGGAGATACTGTTCGTCCATGGGCGCCGAGGCAGTGGGAGTCGTGCTGGCCGCCGGCATGGGCACCCGGGTGGGCGCCGACGGCAACAAGGCCTATCTCCCCCTCGACGGACGCAGCATGCTGGTGTGGTCGTTGGACACCCTCGCACGCGTACCCGAGATCGCGCGCACCGTCCTGGTGTTCCGGCAGGGCGAATCCGAGCTGGCGCGCACCACGGTCGGACGCGAACTGGCAAATGCCGCTGTCGAATTCGTCGAAGGCGGGCCCACCCGGCACGCCTCGGAGTACGCCATGCTCCGCCATCTGGAGGCCGACATCGAAGCGGGCGCCGTCGATGCGGTGGTGATCCACGATGCCGCCCGCCCGCTCGCCGACGCCGCGATGTTCGCGACGGCGCTCGCGCTGGCGCGCGAGTTCGGCGGCGCGCTGCCGGCGCTGCCGGTGAACGGCCTGGCCCGGGTGACCGAGCGCGGGGTGGAGACGGTGCCCGGGTCCCTGGTCCGGGTGCAGACGCCGCAGGCCTTCCGGGCGCGCGAACTGCTCGACGCCTACCGGCGCGCCGAGCGGGACGGCTTCGAAGGCACCGACACGTCGTCGTGCATCGAGCGCTACACCGACGTCGCGGTGCGCACCTTCCCCGGCAGTGCGGCCAATCTCAAGGTCACCTATGCCGGTGACATCGGCATCGCGCACCGTCTTCTCAGGGAGAGGAACCGTTCCGCCGGTCCTCGATGAGAGCCGCGAGGAAACCCGCGTCCCTGGGCAACTCGACCCCGAGCGCCGCGGCGTCCCCGTCGACCAGTTCGATCCGCGCACCGCCGGCCAGCGCGATTTCCAGCTCGTCGCCGCGATCGGTCACCGCGCCGGCCACCGCCCGGGTGAGCACCTCGGCGTCGAAGCCGCGCGGGTACTGCAGCACCTGCAACTCGGCGCGGTCCAGTGTCGCGGTCACGACACCGTCGCGGTCGACGGTCTTGATGCTGTCGGTCACCGGCCGCGCCGGCGCCACCACCTGCGCGCCGTCGCGCAGCGCGGCCAGGACGCGCACCGCCGTGGCCGGATCGACCAGCGGCCACCCGATGTCGTGCACCAGGACGGGGGTGCCCGGGCTGCTCGTCGCGAGCGCCGCCGCCACACACTGGGCTCGTTCGCCCGGCGCGTCTGCGGTGCGCACCGGGACGTCCGAAAACCCTTCGGCGATGAGCAGTTCGCGCACCGGGACCACCAGCGAAGAGGCCGCGCCGACGACGACAGACGCGGCCTGCGACAGCCCGTGAACGATCCGCACCAGCGGCGAACGTCCGGCCACCGGCGTCAGCACGGCCGCCGACCCCAGCGAGGCCGGCAGGGGCAGGATCGCCGTCGCTGTCACGGCGCTGACGCTATACCAGCCTCACACCGGGTCGAACTTCTCGATCAGCCACGCCCCGCCGATCTTCTTCAGGCCGACCTTGACGCTGCTCGCGGCGAACGATCCGTCGGGATTCTCCTTGCTGACAGTCGTCTGGTTGATGAACAGCAGAACCTGGGCGGTGTCGGGGTGGATCTCCGACACCGCGCCCTGGACCACGTCCGCCTTGGTCTGGACCGCCTTCTGCGTGGCGGCCGGCGCGACCACCTTGGTGGTGAAATCGGTGTAGTAGCTGAGGAATTCACCGGTCAGATGGGACTTGGCCGCCGCGAAATCCTTGTCCAGACTGTCCGGGGAGTACGACAGCAGAGCCACGGTGCCCGTCTTGGCCGCCTCGAGCGCCGCACCCGTGGCGGCGGCATCGGTGGCGCGGTCCTGCCGGTACTGGGCGAAGTAGACGGCCGCGGCGGCACCGGCCGACGCGACGAGCGCGACGACGAGCACGACCGCCCCGAGGTGGCGTCGCAGCGCGGCCATCGGCCTCCTTCTGCGGGGTTCCGCAGCGGCGGGCGCAGCCTCCTCGACCACCTCGATCACGTCGTCACCCGCGGCGGTGTCATCGGCGCTCACGGGACGAACTCGACCTTCGACATCTTGATCTGTCCACCTTCCCGGACCAGGCTGACGAGCAATCGCCACGACCTGGGCTGCTCCTTGGCCCCGGAGGAGTTGGTGACCCGGGAGGTGGCGGCCACCAGCACGTCGGCGGAATCACCGGACATCGAGTCGACCGCGGAGGCGTTGACGGAAACGTCGGTGACCACCTTCGACTCCTTGGCGATCTTGACGAAGTCCCCGGCGGTGTTCTTGAAATCGTCCCGGAACTGGCCGGTCGAGTTGTCGATGATGCGGTCGACGTTCTGCTGAGCGTTGTTGAAATCCAGGGACATCAGCGTCACGACGGCCTGCCTGCCGGCGGCGGCGAACTCGGCGCGCTGCTGCTCGTCGTGCACGGCGCTGCGATGCTGGATCACCATGAAGACCGTGGCGGCGATCAGTGCGCAGGTCGCGAGCACGGCGAGCGACGCCGCGACGTAGCGCGCCACGCGACGCCACCCCGGCCGCCGGCGCGGCGCAGCATCATCGACGGATTCGGCTGCGGTCGGCTCGGCCGCCTCGGCGTCGGGCGTCTCGACGGTGTCCTCGGTCGGCTCGGCGGTGTCCGCTCCGGTCGCGGGAGCAGCAGCGGCCGCCCGGCTCTCGGCCTCGCGCCGCAGCCGGATCGCCCGCGCGCGGGCACGCGCGGCGGCAGCCATCGCCTCGGCCTCAGCGGCTTCGGCTTCGGCCTCCTCCGCCAACGCGAGCACCGGATCCACGTCCTCCACCGGGTCACTGACCGGGCACGGCTCATCGGCCCGGTCGGCGTCGATCACCGACGCGCGACGCCTGAATGACGGCACACCGACCTCCTCGTCTGCTGTGTCGCCTACCTGAGAGGCTTATGAGAATGGCATTCTTCATTTTTGCGTATGGCTGAAACCATACCCCGGCGCGAGACCTCCGGACAAAGCTCTCGACTGCGGAAATGCTATCTACGTGCTGTGCGGTTGCTCAGCGCCGATTGTTCGAGCAGCTTGTCCTTCATCACCTTGCCGGTCGCGTTGACCGGCAGCTCGTCGAGGAACTCTACCGAGCGGGGCACCTTGAAACCGGCCATTCGCTCGCGGCTCCATGCGATCAGTTCCTCGGCGCTGAGCGCAGGCCCGCCGCCGTCCGCCGACGCCGAGCGCACCACGAACGCCTTGCCAACCTCGCCCAGCCGCTCGTCGGGGACCCCGATGACCGCCGCCTGCGCAACGGCGGGATGCTCGAGCAGGAAACCTTCGATCTCGGCGGGGTAGGCGTTGAATCCGCCGACGATGAACATGTCCTTCTTGCGGCCGACGATCCGCAACCGACCGGCCTGGTCGAGGGTGCCCAGGTCGCCGGTGTGCAGCCAGCCGTCGGCGTCGATCGCCTCGGCCGTGGCGACCGGATCGTCGAGGTAGCCCTGCATCACCGTGTATCCGCGCACGAGCACCTCGCCGTCCTCGGCGATGCGCATCTCGACGCCGTCACACGCCACCCCGGCCGTGGTGGCGATGTCGGTGAACGAATCCCCGGGCCGTGAGAGCGTCACGGTGCCGGCCTCGGTGAGGCCGTATCCGGTCGCGAGCGTCTGGAAGGGGAGCTCCTCGTGCACGCGGCGCACCAGCTCGACCGGGATGTCCGCCGCGCCGGTGACGCCGGCGCGCAGGGTGCGCAGTCCGCTCTTGTCCGGGACGGCCAGCAGCGAGTGGTACAGCGTGGGCGGCCCGGGGAGCATCGTGATGCGTTCTCGGGCAATGAGTTCGACGACATGCTCGATCTCGAAGACCGGCACCGGCAGCATCGTCGCCCCGCGCAGGAACGACGCGATCAACCCGGCCTTGTAGCCGAAGGTGTGAAAGTACGGGTTGACCATCAGATAGCGGTCGCCCTGGCGCAGGTCGGCCAGGTCGCACCACTCCTCGTAGAGCCGCAGGTTCTGGGCGTGGCTCATCATCACCCCCTTCGGCCGGCCGGTGGTGCCGGAGGTGAAGATGACGTCGGAGATGTCGTCGGCCTGTACCGGGCGACTGAACGGCTCACCGCTGCCGAGGAACCCGGACTTCAGGTCGATGACGGGAACCCCCGCGGGGGCGGTGTATTCGACGCCCAGGAAGCCCTGCTGGACCAGGACCGCTTTGGCCGCGCTGCGCCCGATGACGTCCGCGGCTTCCTCGGTCTTGAACCGGGTGTTGACGGGCACCAGCACGCCGCCGGCGGTGAGCAGACCGAACGCGGCGATGATCCACTCGGCGCTGTTCGGCGCCCAGATCGCGGCACGGTCTCCGGCGCCGATGCCGAGATCGGCGAAGGCGCCTGCGGCACAACGGATCCGATCGACGACCTCGGAGAATGACAAGCGCAGCGGACCGTCGACGACGGCTTCGGCGTCGCCGAATCGGTCCGCCGCGGCGGCGACCATCTCGGGGATGGTCTGCCACCTGGCAACGTAGGTCAAGTGGGCGACGTCAGGTGGTGACCAGACGACTGAGGTTGCCGCCCATGATCTTGGCCTGATCCTCGACCGAGAGGTGTTCCAGCGCGGTGACGTAGTGGGTCGGCTCGGCCAGGCCCTCGGGATGCGGCCAGTCCGAGCCGTACAGCACCTGGTCCACGCCGATCAGATTGATCAGGTCGTCGATGCCCTCTTCGTAGAAGGGGCTGACGTAGATCCGGTTCTTGATCTCCTCGATCGGGTTGCCCAGGAACGCCTCCGGCGCCTTCTTCCACACCTCGGCCATCGAATCGAGCAGCGGGAACATCCATTTCGAGCCGGCCTCGACGATACCGACCTTCAGCTTGGGGTGCCGGAAGAGCGCACCGTGGATCACCCACGACGCCACTGCGTCCTGGATCGGGCGCCACTCGTTGAGGATGGACATCGCGTTGGTCTGGAACGGCAGCATCTCCTGCGCCGCGCCGTCCCACTCCGAGGTGTAGCGCGAGTAGCCGCTGTCCGAGGAGTGCATGCCGACGAACACGTCGTGGTGCACCACCCGCTCCCAGAAGGGATCGAACTCCGGCAGCGCGAAGGACCGCGGGCCCCGGAAGCCGGGCACCGGGGCCGGCCGGATCAGGATCGCGCGGGCACCCCGCTTGACCGCCCACTCGAGCTCCTCGATCGCCTTCTCGACGATGGGCAGCGTGATCACCGGGGTGGTGAAGATGCGGCCCTGATAGTTGAAGCCCCAGACCTCGTCGAGCCACTGGTTCAGGGCGTGGATGAGGACGTGGATCGCGACGGGGTCGTCGGAGAGCCGCTCCTCGATGAGGCTGGCCAGCGTCGGGAACATCAGCGAACGGTCGAGACCCAGTTCGTTCATCTTCTCGATGCGGGGTTCGGGTTCGAAGAACGCCGGGATGGCCCTCATCGGTTCACCGAACAGCTCGCGCTTGCTCTTGCCGTCGGGGTTGCCGAACTTGAAGTACTCCTCCCACGCACCCGGCTTGGCGACCACCGAGAACGTGGGGTTGGGGATGTAGTTACTGATCTGACCCTTGAGCGCGATCTTGGTACGCCCGTTGACCTCGACGTACTGGACGACGTCCTTGTACTCCTTCGGCAGGTACTTGGTCATCGCCTCCGGCGGTTCATAGAGGTGATTGTCCGCGTCGAAGAGCGGGAACGGTATGTCGACCTTGTGCGACAGTTGGCCCATTGAAAAACTCCTTATCCTCTCGCGAGAATCGTATTCTCATTCGCTGTCGGCCGCAACGGCCCGCTACCCCGCCGTCGTCATCCGCACGTGTTCGCGCACCAGGAACTTCTGCACCTTGCCGCTGGCGGTCCTCGGGTAGTCGTCGACCTCCATCAACTCCTCCGGCCACTTCTGCGTCGCGACCCCGGCCCGGCGGAAGTGCGCGCGCACGTCGTCGATCGACGGCATCGCGTAGCCGGCCCGGATCCGCAGCACCGCGGCGGCCCGCTCGCCCAACCGTGCGTCCGGCGCGGCGACGACGACCGCCTCGGCCACCGCGGGCATGGCGAGCAGCACCTCCTCGACCTCGAGGGCACTGATGTTCTCGCCGCCGCGGATGATGACGTCGGCTTTGCGGTCGGTGATGGTCAGATAGCCGTCCTCGTCGAGGGTTCCGATGTCGCCGGTGCGGTACCAGCCGTCCTCGTCGAACGCGCGCCTGGTCAGCTCGTCGTCGGTGTAGCCGAGGCACAGATCGGGTCCGCGGCTGTGGATCTCGCCGTCCGGGCCGAGGCGGATCTCCACCCCGGGCCGGGCATCACCGTCGGTGAACAGACGCTTCTCCTCGGGAGCGTCCGGGCGCGACCCGGTGATCGACGGATGCTCGGTGCTGCCGTAGGAGCGGAAGACGAACATCCCGAGGTCGGCCAACCGCCGGGTCAGTGACGACGGCACCGACGAGCCGCCGAGACCGACGGTGGTGAAGTGGGCGAGATGTTCGGGCCGGCAGTCGGGATGGTCGAGCAGACTGGTGACGAAGTACGGCGGGCCACCTCCGATCGACAGTCCGTCGCGCTCGATCAGCGTCAGCACCTTCGCCGGGTCCCAGACGTCGCACAGATCGATCGGCGCTGCCTCGAGGACCGGGATCAGGAACGCTCCGATCATGCCGATGAAATGCCCGACCGGGGTCGCGGTCAGTTGGCGCCCACGGCCGGGCGGGTAGTTCTCGAGCAGTTGGCGCGTCTCAAAACCCAGCGTCTGGTGGCTGTGGATCACGCCCTTGGGATCGCGGGTGGTGCCGGAGGTGAACGCGATCAGCGCGGGGCCCGACGGGTCGACCGCGGCGGTGCCCTCGAACGGCTCGTCAGCCAGGAGGTCGTCGAACGAGGCGTCGCCGACCAGGCCGACGATCGGGACGTCGGCGGCGAGGTCGGGCTGAAAGCGCATGCGGCCGAACGCCTCTGTCGTGATGAAGACGCGCGGTCGCGCGGTCGCGAGGATGTGGGCCAGCTCCTTGCGGCCGTAGAAGTGCACGATCGGGACGATGACCGCGCCGAGAAACGCCGAGGCCCAGAACGTCACGGCGGCCTCCCGCCAGTTGGGCAGCTGCAGGGCGACGACATCGCCCGGTCCGACGCCCCGGGCGGCCAGGCCCGCGGCCAGGCGGCGCGCGTCGCGTTCCACCTCCCCGCAGGTTCCCGCGTAGGGCCGGACCGCGGAATGGACGTGGAAGCCGGTGTCTCGACTGCGCTCCAGTCCCGTCGCGATGAGTTCCCCCAGGCTCTCCCCGGTCCACCACCCGTGCCGCTCGTACCGGCTGACCAGGTCAGCGGGGATACTTCGCATGTCCGTCGCGTCACCTCCCGTCCGGGAGACGATGCTATTCTCCGCCAACGAGAATGCCAATACCGTAAAGGGAGAACGCCCGATGGTGGACCTCGACATCGATGACGGTCTGGCGACCATCACCATCGACCGGCCGCACGCCCGCAACGCGATCTCTCTCGACACGATGGATCAGCTCGACGAGGCCCTCGACGGCGCCTCGGGTGCGGCGGGTCTTGTCCTCACCGGCGGCGGCGACCGGGCTTTCGTCTCCGGCGGCGATCTCAAAGAGCTCAGCGCGCTGCGCACCGAGGAGCAGGCCGCCGCGATGGCCTACCGGATGAGGTCGATCTGCGATCGGATCGCGAGCTTTCCGGCCCCCGTGCTCGCCGCCCTCAACGGCCACGCGCTCGGCGGCGGCGCGGAGTTCGCGGTGGCCGCCGACATCCGCATCGCCGCAGACGACGTCAAGATCGGCTTCAATCAGGTCGCGCTCGCGATCATGCCGGCGTGGGGCGGGGCCGAACGCCTCGTCGGACTCGTGGGGTACAGCCGGGCACTGCTGCTGGCGGGCACCGGACGCATCCTCGGCGCGGCGGAGGCCGAGCGGATCGGGCTCATCGACCAGGTGATCCCGCGTGCGTCGTTCGACGAGCAGTGGCGGCCGATCGCCCGATCATTGGCGACCGTGCCGGCCGGCCAGGTCAAGCGCGTCATGCGCGGCGTGCCGACCACCGAGGCCGTGGCGGCGTTCGCGCGCCTGTGGGCCTCCGACGAACACTGGGCTGCGGCGGACAGGGTGATGAACAAGGGCCGCCAGAACGGCGAATAACCCATACGGCCAATCCGTTCTCTCTGGACGAGAACGGCATTTCCATTTATGGTCATCGAGTGTCCACCTCGCAGCGGGCGCTGGCGCCCGAGATCTCCACCTGGCCGGATGACGACCCACAGCTCATCGGCAGCACCTGTGCCGTCTGCGGCGCCACCGCCTTTCCGCTCCAGCAGCGTTGCCCCCGGTGCAGTGCCGCCGCGATGAGCCAGACGCTGCTCCCCCGCCGGGGCACCCTGGTCGCCTGGACCACCCAGGGGTTTCCGCCGGGGCCGCCGTACAAGGGTCCCGCCGGCAAGGACTTCGTGCCGTTCGGGGTGGGCCTCGTGCAACTGGGCGAGGGCGCCGACGCCGTCATCCGGGTCGAGGGCCGGCTCACCGAAAACGAGCCCGCCAAACTGCATTTCGGCGGACGCGTCGAACTGACGATGATTCCGTTCACCACCGACGACGACGGCACCGAGGTCGTCACCTTCGCGTTCCGGCCGATCGACGACCAGGAGGCCACGGCATGACCGGTACCGCCCCCGACGTTGCGATCATCGGCGTCGGCCTGCATCCGTTCGGCCGGTTCGACAAGACCGCGATGGAGATGGGCGCCGAGGCGATCGATCTCGCGCTCACCGATGCCGGAATCAGCTGGCAGGACATTCAGTTCGGTTTCGGAGGCAGCTACGAGATCTCCAATCCCGACGCCGTCACCCGACTGGTCGGGCTGACCGGGATCACCTTCACCAACGTGTTCAACGCGTGTGCGACCTCGGCGTCGGCGATCCAGCAGACCGCGGACACGATCCGGCTGGGCAAGTACGACATCGGCATCGCCATCGGGCTGGACAAGCATCCCCGCGGTGCTTTCACCGACGATCCCGCCAAACTCGCCCTGCCGCAGTGGTACGCCGAGAACGGGCAGTTCGTCACCACCAAGTTCTTCGGGATGAAGGCCAATCACTACATCCACGAGCACGGTATCTCCCAGCGGACCCTGGCGCGGGTCGCGAACAAGAACTTCCGCAACGGCGCCCTCAACCCGAACGCGTTCCGCCGCAAGGAGATCTCGGTCGAGGAGATCCTCGACTCCCCGGTGCTCAACTACCCGCTGACCCAGTACATGTTCTGCTCGCCCGACGAAGGCGCCGCCGCGGTGATCATGTGCCGCGGCGACCTCGCGCACACCTTCACCGACACGCCGGTCTACGTGCGCGCCAGTGAGATCCGGACGCGGACGTTCGGCGCCTACGAAGTGCATGCGACCTCAGCACCGCTCGACGCGGATCCGTCTCCGACGGTGTACGCGGCCAGGGCCGCCTACGAGGCGGCCGGGATCGGGCCCGAAGACGTCGACATCGCCCAGTTGCAGGACACCGACGCGGGCGCGGAGGTCATTCACATGGCCGAGACCGGCCTGTGCGCCGACGGCGAGCAGGAGAAACTGCTGGCCGACGGCGCGACCGAGATCCACGGAAGCATGCCGGTCAACACCGACGGCGGGCTGATCGCCAACGGCGAGCCCATCGGAGCCTCCGGCCTGCGGCAGGTGCACGAGCTCGTCCGCCAGTTGCGCGGCCAGGCCGGTGACCGTCAGGTGCCGGGCACTCCCCGGGTCGGGCTGGCCCAGGTCTACGGGGCGCCCGGCACCGCGTCGGCGACCATCCTGTCCCTGTAAGGACGTCGCCCTGGAGCTTTGGTAGCCGATCGGCTACTGTCGCCGGTAGCCGATCGGCTACCGGACGCGAGGGAGGGCCCGATGCAGATTCTGGCTGCGGCAGAGGAACTTCCGAGCACCAGCGCGCTCAAGGCCCAACTGGTGTGCCTGTGGATCACCCCGGTGGTCGGGGCGATCTTGCTCATCGCCTTCGTGACGTTCCCGGGATTTCTGCCGCCGATGGCACCGGACATGTCACCGGCCGAAGTCGCGGCTTTCTACGCCGAGAACACCGCGATGATCCGGTTCAGCATGCTCACCTACAACCTGTGCGCGATCATGCTGTTGCCGTTCTTCATGCTGATCGTGGTCCAGATGAAGCGGATGAGCACCCAGACCCATGTGCTGGCCTACTGTTACCTCACCGCGGTGGTGAGCGGCGCGACACTCTTCGCACTCGCCGACATCTTCTTTCTGGTCGCCGCGTTTCGCGCGGATCGCGATCCCGAACTCGTGCAGCTGCTCAACGATCTGGCCTGGATCACCCTGGTCGCCCCGGTCGGCATGCTCGTCACCCAGAACCTGCTGCTGGCCGCTGCGGTCTTCTTCGACACCGGCTCACACGGTAGCCCCGATCCCGTGTTCCCTCGCTGGGTGGGGCACGTCGCCGTGCTCACCGGGCTGGCGATGGCGCCTGCCGCCGCGGCAGCGGTCGTCTCCACGGGCCCGCTGGCCTGGAACGGGTCCGTGTCCTTCTGGCTGCGGATCGCGGCCTTCGTCGCGTTCGTGACCGTGATGTTCGTCGTCCTGCGAAACACGCTGCACCGTCAGGCGATCGACGAAGGCATCGCCAGGTGAGCACACCGACCGACGTCCGACGAGCGACGACACGCGACCTTTGGCTGGTCTTCTGGATCGTGCCGGCCTTCTACACCGCGTTCGGGGTCGTCTTCTTCGCGCTGGCCCGGGTGATGCCGCCACCGCGACCCGACATCACCGAGGCGCAGCAGGCCGAGTTCTTCGCCGACCACGCGACCACGATCGGTATCGGCTTCGGGACGCTCGTTCTCATCGTGGGCGGCGCCGGGGTGGCCAACGGCATCGTCGCCTACCACATGAAGCGCATGACGACCGGCTCCGTGCTGGCCTACGCCTACATCGGCTCGATGGCCGTGGGCGCGCTGCCGGGATGCCTTCTCGTCGCGTTCTGTTTTCTCGCCGCGGTCTACCGGCCCGACCGCGACCCCCAACTGCTCGCGCTGCTGTACGACCTGGGCCTGCTGTCCTACGTCGGGTCGCTGGGCTGCTTCACCACCGCCTACTTCGCGTTCGCCGTCGCGATTCTCTACGACCGCAACGAGATCTTCCCGAAATGGCTTGCCTACGTGTCGATCTGGCAGATCGTCACCGAGCTTCTCGCCGTCCCGGTGTTCATCAGCACGGCGGGCCCGTTCGCGTGGAACGGCTCGATCTCGTTCTGGATGGGCACCGTGATCTTCGGCTTCTGGTTGTCGTGCGTGATCTACTTCCTCAAGCGCGCCAACGAGTGCCGATCCGCCGAGGAGGTGCCGGTGGGATGACCGAGACCACCGCGGCGCCGACGACACCCTCGACGAACGGACACCTCCCCGGTGACCGCCACATGTGGGTGATGGTGCTGGGCGACCTGCTGATCTTCAGCGCCTATTTCCTGATCTTCATGGTGCACCGGGCGATGAACCCGCACCGATTCCTCGAGGCCCAACAGCACCTCGACCTGAACGTGGGAGCGCTGAACACCCTTGTGCTGTTGACGAGTTCCTGGTTCATCGCCCGCAGCGTGGTGCGCGCCCGCAGCGGCGAGCATGAGGCTGCAGCGCGGTCGACCATGCTGGCCGGCGGGTGCGGGGTGGTGTTCGTCGCACTGAAGGGTTACGAGTGGTCGGCCATGATCGCCGACGGAAACACCATGGGCGGCAACGAGTTCGCCATGTTCTATTTCATGCTCACCGGGGTGCACGTGTTCCACGTCCTGGTCGGGCTGGTGATCATGGGAATCGTGCTGCGCGAGATCCGGATTGTGCACAAGCGGCGCCTGTCGCTGATCGAATCCGGGGCCGTCTACTGGCACATGGTCGACCTGCTCTGGGTGATCATCTTCGCCCTGCTCTACGTGATGAGGTGAGATCGTGACGACACCGACGACGAGCACCATCCGCGCGCTCACCGGGGCCTGGCCCGCCCTCTGCGCGGTCACCGTGATCTCGTGGTGGTTGGCACCGGGGCATGCCGGTGGCTCCGCGACCGCCAGCGTGCCGCTCACCGTCACCGCGGTCACCCTTGCCGTCATCAAGGGGCGGGTGATCGTGCGCAGCTTCATGGAAGTCCGCTTCGCGCCCGCATGGTTGCGCCGCGCCACCGACGTGTGGCTGGTGACGCTGTGGGCGTCCATCCTGGCGATCTACCTCTGGTGAGCCGCCGGATCTTCGACCGCCGCCGGCAACGGATCGCCCTCCAGCCGGCGCAGCCACTGCTCACAGAACGCGAACGTCTCCGCGTGCCCGGTGCTGATACCCAGGGCGCGCTCGACGACCATGGCCTGAGAAACGCTGGTGGCGAACACGGTCCACACCACCGGAGGGACCTCGGTCGCGTCGATTCCGTGCCTGCGCAGCGCCTCGGCGATCGCGGTGTTCTGCTCCTGGCGGAATCGCTCGGCGTAATAGACGATTTCGGCCCGCAGCGCCTTGCGGTGGTTGGCCAGACCCATGAACTCCATGGTCAGCCGGGTGGCCTCGGGAGCGGTGCTGAAATTCCACAGCGCCCACAGCGGTTGCTCCGACTGCAGCGCGGTGCTCAGTACGGCGAGTCCTTCTTCGGCCCTGCGCCGGAACACCGCGAGGAAGAGGTCCTCCATCGTGCGGAAGTAGTAGTGCACCAGCTGCGGCTTGAGTCCGGCCCGGTCGGCGACGCGTCGCGAGGTGACCGCCGCGTAGCCCTCCTCGATGAGCAACTGCTCGGCGGCGTCGAGGAGCACGACGCGGTTCTTCGCGTCCGGCGCCCCGATCCGGCGTGGCGATGCCACGGCGACCACCTTCCCTGCGCGTGTCGTGTTGGAACCTTGACCCTAACTCTTGCACCATGCTAAGCAAGTGCTCAGCATTTCGCGGCGTTCCCTCGGTCGAGGCTCGCGGAACACACCACTTCAGGAGGCCCGGGACATGAGCGATTTCGACACGATCGACTACTTCACCGATCCGTCGCTGGTGCCCGATCCGCACCCGTACTTCGATCATCTGCGCAACCGCTGCCCCGTGGTGCGCGAACCGAACTACGGGGTGTTGGCCGTCACCGGGTACGAGGAAGCCGCCACGGTCCTCAAGGACGCGGAGACGTTCTCGTCGTGCATTGCGGTGGCCGGTCCGTTCCCGCCGCTGCCGTTCGTCCCCGAAGGCGACGACATCACCGATCAGATCTCCGCGCACCGCCCGCAGATGCCGATGTTCGAGCACATGGTCACGATGGATCCGCCGGACCACACCAACGCCCGGTCGTTGCTCAACAGGCTCCTGACGCCGAGCCGGCTCAAGGAGAACGAGGACTTCATGTGGCGGCTGGCCGACGAGGTGCTCGACGACATCTTCGCCAGGGAGCCCGCCGGACGCTGCGAGTTCCTGTCCGCCTTCGCAAAGCCGTTCTCGCTCTTGGTGATCGCGGACCTCCTCGGCGTCCCCGAGAGCGATCACGAGGAGTTCCGCACCGTGCTGGGCGCACCCCGGCCGGGCGCCAATGTCGGTTCGCTGGACCACAGCGATCTGGTGGGCGCCAACCCGCTGGAGTGGCTGGACGAGAAGTTCATCGGCTACCTGGAGGACCGCAGGAGGGAGCCGCGCGACGACGTGCTGACCGCGCTGGCGACGGCGAAGTACCCGGACGGGTCGACGCCGCCGGTGATCGAGGTGGTGCGTTCGGCGACGTTCCTGTTCGCCGCCGGGCAGGAGACCACCACCAAGCTGCTCACGGCGTCTCTGCGCGTGCTCGGCGACCATCCCGACATCCAGGAGCGGCTGCGCGGCGACCGAACCCGCATCCCCGTTTTCGTCGAGGAGGCGTTGCGGATGGACGCACCGGTCAAGAGTCA
The DNA here is from genome assembly GCF_001044235.1 of Mycolicibacterium chlorophenolicum. GTDB lineage: Bacteria > Actinomycetota > Actinomycetes > Mycobacteriales > Mycobacteriaceae > Mycobacterium > Mycobacterium chlorophenolicum. The sequence continues at coordinate 177,780 of NZ_JYNL01000068.1, forward strand.
GTTCCGCCTCGCTCGCAAGAACACGACGGTCGGCGACGTCGATGTGCCCGCTGGAACCACGATGATGGTGTGCCCCGGCGCGGTCAACCGGGATCCGAACCGCTTCGCCCATCCCCACGAATTCGATCTGGACCGCAAGAACGTCCGGGAGCACATCGCGTTCGGCCGCGGCGTGCACTCCTGCCCGGGCGGACCACTGGCCCGCGTCGAGGGCCGGGTGTCGATCGAACGGATCCTCGATCGGATGCGCGACATCGCGATCGACGAGGACCATCACGGCCCCGCGCACGCTCGTCGGTACACCTATGAACCGACGTTCATCCTGCGCGGACTGACGTCGCTGAACATCACCTTCAGCCCTGCCGGCTGAGTATCTCCCCCGTCGCGGGCTCGCTGGACCGTTCCGCCGTCACGCTTGCGCGGAGTTGTTATTCTCACTGGAGAGAATGACGCTCTCAGCTCGCCCGGTATCGAGCCCGACACGGAGGATCATGTGAAGTCGGTCGTGGCCATCGCCGCCCTGCTGGTCGCCGGTCTGGTGTCCGCGCCCAGCGCGTCGGCGATGACGCTGGGCAACTATCTGCTGCACATTCCGGACCGGCGCGACTTCCACACCTACGTCTGGTCGATGATCGCGCCGTGCCGGAACCCGGACAATTCCAAGCGCCAGGACTGCATCGACGTCGACACGCTGCCCCAGCCGATCGCCAAAGCGGTCTACAGCCAGATCGAGGCGATGCTGGCGGACAACCGCTACACGATGGTGATCGACGACCCGTTCGGGTTGCGTTGCGGCGACATCTATTACGGACCGACGATTCCCACCCACGACGTCTACACCTGGGACGCCACCTCGCTGACCGGAGAGCTCGTCTCGTCGTTCGCCGCCGGCTGCGACGGGGCCCCCGGCGGTCAGCTCACCTATCCCTTCTTCCTGACCAGGATGTGAGATGAGAGTGCGATACGCCGTCCTGCCGGTCTTGGTCGTGGCCGCCGTGAGCGCGACCGCACCGGCCACGGCGCAAGGCCCGGTGATGCACCACGTGCGCTACACCGTCACCGCCAACGCGCCGTCCTTCGCCGACATCTACTACCGCGACACAGAACCGGCGGTGTTCAGCGATTACAGCCACAACCCCTATGAGTTCAGCCCCCGCGTCGAGGCCGACGTCGCGCCCGACCGACCGTGGGTGCTCGAGACGCAACTGGCCAATCCGGACCTGTGGGCGATGGTGCTCGTGCAGAGCGGTGAGACCCGCATGTTCGACACCGCCGGCTTCAACTGCGAACTGGCCGTCGACGGTGTGGTGGTCAAGACCAACAGCGGCGCCCGGGGTGCGCTCTGCTCGATCCGGAACTGGTAACCGCTCAGGCGTCGCCGCGGCGCCACAGGCTGCGGTCGTTCATCGGCACGCACGCCAGGAACAGCCCGTCGGGCGCCTGCGCCACGGCATCCATGTAGCCGGTGCAGTCGCTGCCCTCCTCGCGGATGCCCATCATCGGCGGCGAGCGGAACCAGCGTGGTTCATAGCGGCGGGGAGAACCGCAGAACAGCAGCCGGCCCGCTCGCGTCGACACCCCGGCGACGGCGGTGCCGAACACGTAGTAGCTGGTGTTCGAGCAGTACGAACCCTGCACGACATTCGGCGTGATTCCGGGTACGCACGACGGATCGTTGCAGGTCTGCGGCTCGGCCGTGGCCTGAGGCGCGGCCAGGACTCCCAGCGCCACCAGTGACGTGGCCGCGATGACGGTCAAACGCACCTCACCACTCTCGCACATCCGGAAATGGAACTCTCGATATCGGAGAAGATTGATTCACCCTTCCTCCCGCGGCGCCCAGGGTTGTCTCGAATACCGTTGAAAGGCAACGACACCGCCGTGTAACTGTTATTCTCCGAAATCGAGAACACGCCTACCCCCGTCCCGAGGAGCTCACCCATGTCGGCGTCCAGACGCAGGGCCGGCGCCGCGGTCGTGACAGCGGCCGTCACCGCCGGTGTGCTGTTCGCCCCCCCGGCCGCGGCCGGTGAGGGCTGGGGCATCAACGGGACCTTCGCGACGTCCTCCAACGGCGACTTCGCCAAGGTGAACGAGCGGTTCCAGGACCAGCCCGGGGAGCGGTCCACCTGGACGATCAACACCGAGTGCGTCTCCCCCACCGAGTGCACCGGCACCGTCACCAGCGACGCCGGCTGGAGCGCGCCGATCTACACGACCAACGGGCTGTACTACGTCAAGCGCGTCGTTCCGAACTGGCGCTTCTGCGCGGACGGCCAGCCCGTCGAAGGGCTGCAGGTCTACAAGATCTACCCCGTCGGCTTCGACGGGCACGTCGACGCCTCCGCCGACGAGTACACCGGCGAGAACCAGACGACCGGCCCCAGCGGCTCCTGCGGTCGCAACCAGTGGCCGTCGATCCGGATGCCGTTCTACATGAAGAAGATCTGACACCCGCAACCACCGACGAGCCGGCGGACCCCCGGTGTCACATCGGCATCAGGTCCCGCCACGACGTGGGCGCCGCGGCGAGATCGGCCTGGCGGTAGAGTTTTCCGTCACTGCCCATGTACTCACCGGTGCGGGGGTTGTACTTCGCCACCGCAACCGACGGCCCCTTCCCCTGGCCACCGGTGAACGCGCTCGGCGACACGATGGGCGGCGGAGCCGGCACCGGGGTCGCGGTCGGAGGGAAATGCAGGTCGTCGGGCGAAACACCGGGTGGCACCGGGATCTCGGTCGCCTGCGGGAGCTGCGCCGGCGGCGCCGGGACGATCGCCGGATCGGTCACCTGCGCAGGCCCCGGCGGACTCACCGGGGGTGCGGTGTACAGCGGTTGGCCGGGCAGCATCGCCCCGGGATTGGTCCCCGCGAAGTTCGGTGGCGGCGAGGGCGGCGGTGCGATGTCGGGCGGCGGCGCGGTCACGCCGGGCGGCAACGGCGTGCCTTCGATCGGACCGAAGATGTTGTCGTCGGGCCGCACTCGCGAATCCGGCGGGATGCCCTGCGCGATGAGGTTGGGATCGAGCGGATACGGGCCGAGCGCGTGCTGGCGCTGTGCGATCGGCTGAAACCCGTTCGGGTCGTTGCACAGTTCGACGGTGGGCGCCCGCTTACCCGGATGGTCCATGCAGGGGTAGTTGCGAGCGCCCCGGACCCCGATCGGTGAGTCTTGCGGCAGCTTGCAGTACAGGCCGTCGGGGGTGTCGATGACCGACGTGTCGGCGGGACTGCGCCACTCCGACGGTGGCAGAAAGCCCACCGTGCACGCCGGCGGATCGCCGAGGCCCAGGGAGAAGTCGCCGTTGGGTAGCCCGGTCGGGTTGTTGGTCGGGGCGTAGGTCTGGATCTGCGCGACGAACGGCGGCACCAGGACCAGCAACTGCTCGATCGACGGGTTGTAGGTGACGCCGATCTGGCCGAACGTGGTCAGGTTGGCCAACAGGATCGGCAGCGTCGGTTTGATGTCGTTGAGCAGGCGCGACGCCTCCTGTGCGAATCCCGGACCGTTCTGCAGGATCGAGCGCACCTGGGCATCGTTGTTCGCCACCTGTTCGGTCACCCCGGCCAGGCTCGCCGCCCAGGTCCGGATCGCATCGGTGGTGCGTGCCTGGGCGTCCAGGAACGGGCCGGCGTCCTCGGTGAGGGCGATCGTCTGGTCGGACACCGCGTTGGCGTCGCGGGTGATCGTCGACGACGAGTCCAGCAACGACCCGAAGTCGTATCCCGTTCCGTTGAACGCCCGGTACGACTCGTCGAGCAACCGGCTCAGGCTGTCCTTGGGAATCGTGTCGACCAGAGAACTGAGCTGGTCGAGCATCGGGCCGACCGCCTGGGGAATGGTGGTGTTCCCCATCGCGATCACCGATCCGTTCTCCAGATAGGGCCCGGAATCGGTGCGCGGCAACAACTCCACGTACTGCTCGCCCACCGCCGACATGCTGCGCACCTCGGCCTTCAGATCCGCGGGGATCTTCGGTGAACGCTCCAGGGACATCGTCGCTTCGGCGCCGCGGTCGGTGAGCGTCACCGACGTCACCTTGCCGATCTGGGATCCGCGGTAGGTGACATTGCTGAACTGGTAGAGGCCACCGGCCGCGGGGAGTTCCATCGTCACGGTGATGCGACCCACGCCGAGCAGCATGGGGACCTGCATGTAGACGAACACCATCACCAGGACACCGACGACCGAGGCGATCGTGAAGATGATCAGCTGGTTGCGGACGAAACGGGTGAGCACTAGCCACCACCTCCGGGTACAGGGGGTTGGGCGGGCGGCGGATTCTGCTGCGGCCCATACGGTCCCGCGAAGATCTGGCCCGGGACGCCGGGGGCGGGCGGTGCGGACTGGGTCTGGATCTGTCCGCCCGGGACCGACAGGGGCGCCGGGGGGACGACCGGGAGGATCGGTCCGACATCCGCGGTGACCGGAGGCGGGGCCGACGGCACCACCACGTCGCGCGGCGGAACAGGCTGCGCCGGCGGGTAGGAGACATCACCCAGGGGCGGTCGCATGTTCGGCGGCGGGTCGATCCCGAGCTTGAGCGGGTCGTAGGTGTACTGCAGGTAGTTCGGGTCGCCCGGCGCGGGGATCAGTTGTGCCCCTTCCTGTTCCCATCGGGTGCCGAGGAAGGTGGTGCGCTTGAGCCGGGGGATCGTGAGATCGACGGTGGCGAACAGGTTGTAATAGTCGCCGCGAATCGCGCGGTCGATGAAGCTCTGGGTGAAGGGGAAGTGTGCGGCGTATTCCAGCAGCGAGTTGAGATCGGGGCCCACGTCGGCGAAGGTCTTGATGACCGGCTCGAGGTTCTTCAGGTTCTGCACCAGATCGGCCTGCGAATCGTTGACGAACTGGGTGGCGGTGTCGCTGAACGTTCCGAGCTTCTGCAGCGCGGTGGTCAGCCGTGGCCTCTCTTTGACCAGGACGTCGATGGCGGGCGGGATCCGGTCCAGCGCCCGGGTGATGTCGTCGCGTTGGCCGGCAAAGGTCGACGCGAGGCGATTGAGCGACTGGATCGACGCCACGATGTTGTCCCGCTGCGCGTCCAGGGTGCCGACGAAGTTGTCGAGTCGGCCCAGCAGATCCCGGATCTCCCCCTCGCGGCCGTTGAGCGCCCCGCTCACGTTGTGGATGACGTCCCCGATCTGGCCGAGACCTCCGCCGTTGACGACGGCCGCGAGGGCGGACAGGGTCTGCTCGGTGGTCGGATAAGTCGACGAATCGTTGAGCCCGATGGTGGTGCCCGGGGCGAGCGTGCCCTGCGGGGCCTGTCCGGCCGGCGGGTTCAACGCCAGGTGCATGGAGCCGAGCAGGCTGGTCTGTCCGACGCTGGCGACCGCATTGGCCGGGATCACCACATCAGGTTTGACGGAGATCTCCACATCGGCGTGCCAGTCCTTGACCGACAGGGAGCGCACGCTGCCCACCACGACGTCGTCGATCATCACCGGCGAATTCGGTTCCAGTGTCGCGATGTTCGCGACCTCGACGTGATACACCACAGCGTCCGAGCCGCGCCCGACCGCGCCGGGAAGCGGAAGCGAGTTCACGCCCTGGAAGCCGCACCCGCTGACCGACACCGCCACACAGGTGGTGACGACGGCGGCCCGCCGTACGAATCTCTGCGTCGTCATGCCGGGGGCGTCCCTCCTGCGCTGGGCGCCGGTGCGGGCGCCGGAGCTTCTGCGGCGAGCGGTGGGCCGCCCACCGGACCCGGCGCGGGGCCCGGTGCGGGACCGGCCGGCGCCAGCATGGAGTACACGCTGGGCGGCACGCTGGGGGGAATCACCGGCGGGGCGCCGGGGAGCAACTGCTGGGCGCCCGGCGGCGGCACGCCGGGCGCCCGCCCGGTGTAGGGCGCCGGGCCCGGCGCCACCCCGTCGTAGGCGGAGATGGCCGGCGGATCGGTCGGCGGTGCCGGTGCCCCGCCGGGGCCGCCGGGCATCAGGTTGGCCTCGGAGTAGATCAGATTGTCCGGGTTCGCCGACGGCATCAGGAACGGGGCGATCGGAAACGGCAGGTAGTTGAAGTTGAGCAGCCGCAGCGCGGGCCCGAGGTAGTCCGAGCACAGTTTCGCGGTCTCCGGGGCCGTGGTGTTCTCGATGGCGCCGATCGCGCCGCAGACGAACTGGACCGGGTTCGAGAAGTTGTTGAGCACGAACTGACCCACCGCGCTGCCCACATCGGGGTTGTAGATGTTGTAGGCGTTGGACAACGCGTTGGGCGCGATGTGCAGGAGGTTCTCCAGCTCCATCTTGTTGTCGAGCAGGTTGCCGGTCACGTTGGCGAGCCGCTGCACCTGTTCGGAGGTCTTGTCCCGGGTGCCCGCGACGAACCGCTGCACATCGACCACGGCCACCGACAGGTTCTTCAGCGCGGCATCGAGGTCCGATCGGCTGCCGTCGACGACGCTCGTCAAGGTGGCCAGCCGGTTCTGGAACATCACCACCTGCTCGTTGCTGTTCTTCAACGCCGTGACGAAGGTCTGCAGATTCTTGATGATGTCGACGACGTTGCCACTGCCTTCGGCGAGCACGCGGGCCACGCCCGAGAGTTGAGAGATGGTCTGGCGCAACTTGTCCCCGTTGCCGTCCATCGCGTTGGCCGCACTGTCGATGAACCGCGACACCGACGTCCCGTCGACACCGCTGCGCGGACCGAGGTCGGTGGACAACCGCATCAGCTGTTCTTTGACCTCGTCCCATTCCACCGGCACCGCGGTGCGCTCCAGTGGGATCACCGAGTCGTCCGGCATCGTGGGGCCGCTCGACCTGTAGGCGGGGGTCAACTGGAGGTATCGGGCGGCCACCAGGTTCGGTGCGACGATCACGGCCTTGGCGTCGACCGGTATCGGCACATCGCGGTCCACGCTGAGCACCATCCGGGTCTGCGTGCCCTCGGGGGTGATCGAGTCGATACGTCCCACCTTGACGCCCGACACGCGCACTTCGTCGCCGGGGTAGATCCCCGTGGCGGAGGTGAAGATCGCCGAGATCGTGCGGGGACCGAAGTAGGTCTGCCGGATCAGGTAGCCGCCCCCGGCGAGGAGCCCGACGGCGAGGGCCACCGCCACGATCGTCGCCAACCGCTTGCGCCCCATCAGCGGGTACCTCCGGGAATTCCGTTGTAGGGCAGCGGGAGTTCGGCACGCGGTCCCGAGGTGTCCGGCGGCTGGCCGGCGTTGGTGCCGCGCCGGAAGCCGAACGCGTAGTCGATGAACGGCTGCAGTATCTGCGCGGGCTGCAGGTTCGGCACATAGGCGTTGTAGTACGGCCCGTTGGCCAGCGTCTCGCCCTGGGCCAGGATGAACTTCTTCAGGCTCGGCAGGATCTTGGTGATGTTCTCGCGGTTGCGTTCCAGCATCGCCATCACCGAGTTGAGTCGCTGCAGGGTCGGCGCCAGTTCGGCCTCGTTGTCGGCGACCAGACCGCTGAGCTGCTGTGCGACGGCCGAGGTGTTGGCGAGTAGGTCCACGATCGCCTGCCTGCGGTCGTTGAGCACACCGAGCAGGTCATTGGCGTTGAGCAGCAACGTGTTCACCTGCTGACTGCGCTGGGAGAGCACGTCGGTCACATCGGCGGCGCTCTTGAGCAGTGCGGCCAGGTTCTCGTTGCGGTCGTTGATCGACTGGGACAACCGGCTCAGGCCGTCGAATGTCGGACCGAGTTGCGGTGCGATCTGGTCGATTGTCGACGACAACGTGTCGAGCGACTGGTTCAGCGCCGCGGTGTCGGTGCCCGCGGTGTTGGTCGTCAAGTCGCTGACGGCGTCGGTGAGGGAGTACGGCGACGACGTGCGCGAAGTCGGGATCACGTCGTGCGCGTTCAGCGTGCCGCTGCCGTCGGACTCCAGGGTGATCACCCGCTCCCCCAGCAGGGATCCCGTCCGGATGTGGGCGGTGGTCAGCGAACCCAGCGGGTACTTGCCGTCGATGGTGAACGTGACCAGTGCGTCGCCGTTGTCGAGTGCGACGTCGGTGACGGTGCCCACCTTGATCCCCGACAGCGTCACGTCGTTGCCGACGGCGATTCCGCCCGCCTCGGCGAACAGTGCCTGATGCCGGATGGACGTGGCCCACTGGACAAGTCGCTCGGGCTGCAATCCGACCGCGATGACGAGAATGATCAGCATCACGCCGATGAAACCCGCCTTGATGAGATTCGATTCTCGGTACTTGCGCATCAGGGCTCAGCGCACCTTCCGCCTTCTTGTTTGATCATGGGGAAGACCGCGGTCCGGCCCTGCAGATCGGTGACCCGGATCGACAGCCCGCAGATGTAGTACATGATCCAACTGCCGTACGAGCCCAGCCGCGCCAGTTTCCGGTAGTTCTCAGGGCCCCGCTGCAACGCCCGGTCGAGCACGATCTGATGGTCGTCGAGAAGGGGCGCCAGGCGGTTGAGCTGGTCGACGGTACCGGCCAGCGGCGGCCGCGCCTGCGTGAGAAGGTCTGTCAGAGAGGCGGTTCCGCTGTCCAGTGCGGTGATGGCCGTACCGATCGGATCCCGGTCCTGCGACAGCCCGCTGACCAGTTGCTCGAGCCTGTCGATCGCGTCCGAGAACTTGTCGCCGTCCTTGCCGATCGTGTCGACGACGGTGCGCAGGTTGTCGATCAACTGCTGCACCACGGCGCTGTTGTCCGCCAGCGTGGTCGAGAACGACGACGTCTTGCTCAGCAGTGAATCCAACGTGGTGCCCTGACCCTGGAAGATCTGCACCAGCGCCGAGGTCAGAGCGTTCACATCCTGCGGATTGAGGCCCTGCACCACGGGTCGCAGACCGCCGAGCAGCAGGTCGAGATCGAGCGCACCCGCGGTCCGTTCTTTCGGGATCTGCGCGCCCGCGGGCAGTACCCGCGTCGAGCCCGGGCCGTCGAGGAGTTCGAGATACCGGTCACCGGTCAGGTTGAGATAGCGGACCGCGGCCTTCGTGCCGGTGGTGAGCACGACGGTACGGTCGGCGTCGAACGTCACCAGGACGCTCTTGTCGTTCTGCAGTTCGATGTCATTGACGGTGCCCACCCGGACCCCGGCGACGCGGACCGAGTCGCCGGTCTTCAGCCGGGAGGCGTCACCGAAAACCGCTGAGTAGCTCGAGGTCGAGCCGCTGCGGTACTGGCTGAACGCCATGAACAGGAAGGCGGTGAGCAGGACCATCACCACCGCGAAGATCCCGAACTTGACCAGTGTGCCGGTGGTGCGCGTCATCCCGGTTGCCCGATCTGTGCGGTGTTGCGGGGCGGACCGTCCAGGGGCCCGAACAGCAACTGCTTGAGGCCGTCGGAGTTGAGCACGATGCCCTGGTTGCCGTACTGCCAGGGGTTGGCGCCCGTATCGGTGACCAGATACTTCGACCTGTTGCCGAAGCCGATGTAGGGCAGGCCCATACACTCCGGACCGCCCTTGGCTGCCACCTTCGGCAGGTTCGCCGGATAGCGGTACCGCTCGATGCCGAGCGTGAAGGCGACGTTGACCAGAACGCCGGGATCCAGCTGGGGCGGCTGGTGCAGCGTGTACTGCATGCCCTTGAGCGTGCAGTCGATGGCGGGGGCGTACCGCTGGAACACATCGGTGGTCGGAACCAGCAGGTCCAGCACGGTGCTGAAGGCGGCCCGGTTACTGCCCAGGACGTCATTGCCGATGTCGGCCAGGCCGATGGCGCTGACCAGAAACGTGTCCAGATTGTCCTGCTGGTCGACGATGCTGTCGCTCAGTGTGGTCGAGTTCTTCATCGTCCGAACGAGATCCGGTGCTGCGTCGGCGTAGGCGTTGGCGACCGGCGCGGTGAGCTCGATGTCCCGGCTCAGGCTCGGCAGGCTGGGTTCCAGCTTGGCCAACAGGGTGTTGAAATCGCTGAGCGCCTGCCCGAATTTCTCACCGCGGCCGGAGAACGCGGCCGACAGCGCACCGAGTGTCTCGTTGAGTTTGGCGGGGTCGATCTTGTTCAGCACCGAAACCAGCTGTTGGAAGACGGTGTTGGCTTCCACCATGACGTGCTGGCCCTGCAGCGTCTGGCCGGCCCGCAACGGGTCGGCCGACGGATTCGGCGGCGCGACCAGCTCGACGGACTTGGCGCCGAACACCGTCGACGAGGCGATGTCCACGCCGACGTTGCTCGGGATCAGATGCAGCGCAGAGGAGTCGATGGCGAGCTTCAGATCCGCGGTGCCGTCTGGGCGGTAGGACACCGACTGCACGGTGCCGACCTGCACCCCGCGCATCTTGACCTTGGCGTCGGGGTTCATCACCAGGCCGGCGCGGTCGGAGATCACCGTGACCCCGGCGGTGTCGCGGTAGTCGCCACGGAACAGGACGACGGCCAGCGCGACCACCGCGACGATCGCGATGATCATGCCCAGGCCGACCAGGGGTCGGAGATAGCTGCGCGTCACCTGTCCCCCTAGCCCGACAGATTGAAGTTGCCGTTGGAACCGTAGATCGACAGCGACACCAGCAGCGTCACCGAGACGACCACGATCAGCGAGGTGCGCACCGCGTTGCCCACGGCGACACCGACGCCCGAGGGACCACCGGTGGCGAAGTAGCCGAAGTAGGTGTGGATCAACAGGATCGTGATCGCCATCAGGATCGCCTGGAGAAAGGACCACAGCAGATCGATCGGGTTGAGGAACGTGTCGAAGTAGTGGTCGTAGAGACCGCTGGACTGACCGAACAGCACCGTGGTGGTGAATTGGCTCGCGACGAACGACAGGATCACCGCGATGGAGTACAGCGGGGTGATCGCGATCATGCCGGCGACGATGCGGGTCGACACCAGGTACTCGATGGGTCGGATGCCCATCGACTCCAGCGCGTCGATCTCCTCGTTGATCCGCATGGCTCCCAGTTGCGCGGTCACGCCGGCGCCGAACGTGGCGGCCAGGCCGATGCCGGCGACCACCGGCGCCGAGATCCGCACGTTGATGAAGGCCGCCAGGAAGCCGGTCAGCGCTTCGATGCCGATGTTGCCCAGCGAGCTGTACCCCTGAACGGCCAGCGTGCCGCCCGCTGCCAGCGTGAGGAAGCCGACGATCACCACCGTGCCGCCGATCATCGCCAATGTGCCCGCGCCCATCGAGATCTCGGCGATCAGGCGGATGATCTCCTTACGGAAGTGCAATGCCGCGTGGGGCACGCCGGCGATCGCCTTCCCGTAGAACATCGTGTGGTCGCCGATGCGTGACAGCGTCGCCACGGGCCGACCGGCGTAGCTCGTCAGCCGCGGGAAACGCGACCGCAGGATCGTCGTAGTGCCCATGATGTCCGCCTAACCCGTCGTCATCCGGATGCCGACGGCGGTGACGACCACGTTGATGACGAACAGCGCCATGAACGCGTAGACGACGGTCTCGTTGACGGCGTTGCCGACGGCCTTGGCACCGCCGCCGGTGATGGTCAGTCCGCGATAGCACGCCACCAGGCCGGCGATCAGTCCGAACAGCGCCGCTTTGACACACGAGATGATGACCTCGGGGACCCCGGTGAGGAGCGTGATGCCGGCGGCGAAGGCGCCCGGGTTGACGTCCTGGATGAACACCGAGAACGTGTAACCGCCGAGGATGCCGATGATCACGACCAGGCTGTTGAGCAGCAGCGCCACCAGACCTGAGGCCAGCATCCGCGGAGTCACCAGGCGCTGCACCGGGTTGATGCCCAGCACCTCCATGGCGTCGATCTCCTCGCGAATGGTGCGCGAGCCCAGATCGGCGCACATCGCCGTCGCGCCGGCTCCCGCCACGATCAGGACCGTCACCAACGGACCCACCTGCGTCACCGCCCCGAATGCCGCTCCGGCGCCGCTCAAGTCGGCCGCGCCCAACTCACGAAGCAGGATGTTGAGGATGAAGCTGACGAGCACGGTGAACGGAATGGCCACCAACAGGGTGGGCGCCAGTGACACGCGCGCGACGAACCAGCACTGCTCCAGGAACTCCCGCCACTGAAACGGCCGGCGGAAGACGAACACCACAGCATCGGCGGACATCGAGAACAATCCCCCGACCGCCTGCATCGGCCCCTTGACGCTCCGGATCTGCGCGATCCCGGGGGACCACCGTTCAGGTCCTCTACCTGCCATGGCTGCCGGATCCTTCCAGGATCGTCACGGCCGAAACCGCGGTCGGTCCGCCGATGTTGTGCGCCAACCCGATCCGCGCCCCGTCCACCTGGTTGACGGCCTCACCGCGCAACTGCTGGAACAACTCGACGCACTGTGCCACCCCGGTGGCACCCGGCGGGTGCCCTTTGGCCTTCAATCCCCCGCTCGGGTTGACCGGCAGGGAGCCGCCCATGCTGGTCTCCCCTGCCTCGAGAAGTTTGTAGCCACCCAACCTCTCAGCAAATCCGAGGTCTTCATAGCTCATCAGCTCGATGCCGGTGAGGAAGTCGTGCACCTCGGCCACGTCGACGTCGACCGGCCCCAACCCGGCCATCGCGAACGCCTGCTTGGCCGCCCGGGTGGTCGCCGGAAACGTCGTCAGGTCCGGCTTGTGCTGGTGCATGACCGAGTCCAGGCCCAGCCCCACCCCGCGGATCCATACCGGCCGGTCGGTGAACCGGTCCGCGACGTCGTCAGCGGCGATCACCAGCGCTGCAGCACCGTCGCTCTGCGGCGCGCAGTCATACATCCGGAACGGCGTCACGACCGTTGGTGCGTTCAGAGCCTGCTCCATCGTGATCTCGAAGCGCAGCCGCGCTTTGGGGTTGTCCACACCGTGGCGGTGGTTCTTGACCGCCACCATGGCCAAGTGTTCTTCAGTTGCCGGAGATTCGTGGAGATATCGGCGAACGTGCAGGGCGAATCCCGCGGGCGCCACGAGACCGAGCGGGTAATCCCAGGCCATGTCCCGCGCCATGGCCTCCCACTCCCAGAGCATGTCGGCCGAGGTGGTGTCGCGCAGTTTGTCCGCGCCCATCACCAGCGCCACGTCGAAGACACCCGAGGCGACGCCGAACAGCGCGTTGCGAAGTGCGTCTTGACCAGTGGCGCAGGAGTTCTCGACGCGGCTCACGGGCAGGTCGGGCAGCCCGAGGGTGTCGGCGAGGATTCCCGCCGGGAACCCGTCGGCGGTGCCCATCGCGCCGAACCATGCCGCCTGCAGGTCGGTCTTGGCCAGTCCCTTGTCGACCGAGTGCGCGCATTCGGCGAAGGCCATCGGAAGTAGATCCTTGATGCCGAGGGCGAAGTGCTCGGCGAACGGGGTCATCCCGGCCCCGACGATCGCGACCCTCCTCACGCCGCGGCCCGTTCCGGTTCGAACGCGTAGCCGTAGTCGGGCACTCCGGAGCGCACCGCGACCCGGCGCAGGGCCAACCGGCCACGGTCCCCGATCTCGACCGTTCCGGGGGTCGCGCCGGTGACCTTCACCAGCGCCCGCACCCCGACGTCGTCGAGTTCGACGATCACCAGCGAATAGGGGCTGCGCAGCCCCGGCACCGGGATGTGCACGGTGGTCTCGGTGTAGACGGTGCCGGTGCGCGGCAGCGGCACCAACGCGTAGTCGGTGGCCAGCGCCCCGTCCTCACCCACCCGGTACCGCGGCGGAAAGTCGAGCGTCTCGCTGTCGCTGAAAGTCCCTGCCTCCCAGCGCACCTTGGCCTCGAAGGCGCGCTCGTAGGCGGCCAGCGAGATCGGGATGTCGGCGTCGTCGGTGAAGGTGCCGGCCGGGATCGGTTGCGGTGCAGGCTCTCTGCGGTGGATCGCTGCGGTGCCGCCGGTGACGCTGATCCCTGACAGGATCGCCTGCTCGACGGCCACCAGCGGGCCGGTGGCGCCACGCTCGGCGAGAGAGGCCAGGGCGAACACGCTCGCGCTCGCCCCGACGGTCGGCAGCACGGGCGGATCCGGCAGACACAACTCAGCGGCGCGCTGGTGGTCGACCCCTGCCACCGCCACCGGGGTGTCCAACCACGCGGCGGCCAGCGAGGCGACCAGGCCGCGCTCGTGCAGCAGGCGCGGGTCGCCGTAGTCGTGCACGTCGCCAGTGGCGTTGCGGGTGCGCACCGGCAGGCTGCGCGCCACCCGCGCGGCGGTCCGCACCCGCAGCCCGTGCTCGCCGGTCACCAGGGCCGCGGCGCCCGCCGGAAACAGGTCGGCGCCGATGATCAGCGTGCGCGGACGCGCCGAGCTCAGGGCGTCGACGGTCGCCGGGGCGCCGCCGAGCCGCTCGTCGACCTCCAGCTCCGGGTCCAGCCCGAGGCCGGCCAGCAGGACGGCGGCGTTACTGCTCTCCGTCAGTGGCAGGTGTCGGCTGACCAGGACCACGCGCTCGACCGTCGTCCCGGCGTCCAGCGCTGCGCGGCCCGCCTCGACCGCCATCGTGACCACGTCCTCGTCGTCACCGGCGACCCGGTGCAGGGGCGATCCCCAGCACGGCAGGTAGGTGCCGATCGAGGCGACGTAGGGCATGGCGGGGTCTCCAGAGAGCGTGGGTCGGGGAAGCGGCGATCAGGTGACGGCGCCGGCCGTCTTGAGCTCGATGATGCGGTCCCAGTCCAGTCCGAGCTCCAGCAGGACCTCGTCGGTCTGCTCGGCGAAACCGGGGGCCGGACCGGAGCTCGGTGCGGCCACGTCGAACTGCACCGGGTTCGCGACGAGCTCGAGTTCGCCTGCCTGAACCAGGTATTCGTTGGCGCGGACTTGGGCGTCCTCGGCGGCCTGCAGCGTGTCCTGGACCGGCGCCCAGGGGCCGGCCAGCGTCGCGAAGCGTTCGCTCCACTCGGCCAGCGGCCGCTTCTTCATGGCTTCGGCCAGGAACTCGGTGGCGACCCCGGTGTTCTCGGCGATCGACTCGGCGGTCGCGAAGCGCGGATCGTCGGCCAGGTCCTCGAGGTCCATATGCGCGCACACGTCGGCCCAGAATTTGGTGGGCTGCATCATGACGAACGAGATGTACCGGTCGTCGGCGGTGGCGTACAGACCGACCAGAGGATTGATCGGCGAGCCGTGCACACCGGGCGGGAACGCCTCCATGCGCTGGCCGAGATGCTTGGTGAGCGCCACGGTGTGGCCCATGGCCCACAGCCCGCTGCCGAGCAGGGACACGTCGACGACCGACGGCTCGCCGGTGCGCTCCCGCTTGAGCAGCGCGGCCGCGATGCCGCCCGCGAGGTTGGTGCCCGAGATCGTGTCGCCGTAGGCGGGACCGGGCGGGCCGATCATTCCCGGCGTGCCGGGCGGGGTGATGGTCGCGGCGGTGCCTGCGCGGCACCAGAAGGCGGTCATGTCGTACCCGCCCTTGACCGATTCGACGCCGCGCGGCCCGAGCGCGCTGCCGCGGGCGTAGACGATCGCCGGGTTGACGGCACGGATGTCGTCGACGTCGATGCCGAACTTCTGGCGGTGGCCCGGAAGGAAGCTGGTGAGGAAGACGTCGGCGCGACGGGCCAACTCCAGCAACACCTCACGGCCCTGCGGCACCGACATGTCGAGCCCGATGCTGCGCTTGAGCCGGTTGGCGTGTTCGATGTTCGGATTGGGGTCGCCCTCGACGCGGAGCAGTCCCGTCTGGCGCAGGCCACGCTGCGGGTCTCCGGTGACGGCATGCTCGACCTTGATGACGTCGGCTCCCCATTCGGCGAGCACCGCGCCGGCCGACGGGACGAACCCGTACATCGCGACCTCGAGGACGCGGATGCCCTCCAGCGGCTTGCTCACTACTGCACCACCGTGGCGAACGTCTTGCTCTCCAGGAACTCTTCGAGGCCGGCCGTACCCATCTCCCGGCCGATGCCCGACTGCTTGTAGCCGCCGAACGGGGTGTCGGGGCTGAAGTAATTGCCACCGTTGATGGAGAACGTGCCGGTCCGGATCCGGCGCGCTACGGCCAGCGCCCGGTCCTGGCTGCCGAACACCGCACCGGACAGGCCGTAGATCGAGTTGTTCGCGATGCGCACCGCATCGTCGTCGTCGGCGTAGGAGATCACGACGAGGACCGGTCCGAACACCTCCTCCTGGGCGATCTCGCTGTCGGGGTCCACATCGGCGAGCAAGGTCGGGGTGTAGAAGTAGCCGGGATCGACCTTCTCGCCTCCGGTGACCAGGGTCGCGCCGGCCGCGACCGCGCGCTGGACCATGCCGTCGACCTTGTCGCGCTGTTTCGCGCTGATCAGTGGTCCCATGTAAACGGAGGGGTCTGCTGGATTTCCCAGGCGCACGAGACCGAAGTTGTTCTTGATCAGCTCGACGATCTCGTCCTTGTGCGCGGCGGGCACCAGCAGTCGCGAGGTGAGGGCGCAGCCCTGTCCGGCGTGGGTGACCATGCTGAACGCCGAGAACAGCGCGGCCGTGGAGAAGTCGGCGTCGTCGAGCACGATGGCCGCGGACTTGCCGCCGAGTTCGAGGAACACCTTCTTCAGTGTCTGACTGGCCGCGGCCATGATCGCCCGCCCCGTCGGCGTGGACCCGGTGAACGTCACCATGTCGACATCGGGGCTGCTCGTCAGCGCCGCTCCGACGGCGGGGTCCGCACCGGAGAGCACGTTGACCACGCCGGCCGGGATGTCGGTGTGCTCGGCGATCAACTCGCCGAGCGCCAACGTGATCAGCGGGGTGTCGGGGGCGGACTTGAGCACGACGGTGCAGCCGGCGGCGAGCGCGGGACCCAGCTTGGCCAGTGCCAGCTGGTTCGGATAGTTGTAGGCGATGATCGCGGCGACCACTCCCGCGGCTTCCTTCTCCACCCAGCGGTGGTGTTGCATGCCGCGGCTCTCGATGAGCCCGAGATCCTCGCTCAGCGGGTAGGTCTTGAGCAGATCGGCGTAGTACTTCACGATCGCGATGGGCTGGTCGAGTTGGGCTCCCTGACACAGCGCCTCGGTGGCGCCGACTTCGGCGATCGTCAGCGCGGCGAGTTCTTCGCGGTGTTCGAGCAACGCCCGGTGCAACTGCTCGAGGCAGTGGATGCGCAAGTCGACGTTGGTCGACCAGTCCGTGTCGTCGAAGGCGTGCCGCGCCGCGGCCACCGCCGCCTCAGCGTCGGCGACGGAGGCATCGGGGGCCAGACCGACCACCTCGCCGGTCGCCGGGTTGAGCGAAGGAAACGTCTGCGCCGTCTCGACGAGGCGTCCGCCGATCAGCATCCGGTGGTCAGGCCCTCCGGCCGCCGCGCTGCTGCCGTTGTCCGTCGGGACCGTGGCTGTTTCCTGCATCTTCCTCCTCCGATGAGATGCGCCGTCATCGTGATGTGGGCGTATGTGATGGAAACTGCATTCTCATCCTCGGCGAATCATACATTCGCAAGATGAGAACTCAAGAAAATGACGGGAACCGTCCCTGCCTGCATCGAGCGGTGTGACAAACGCCGCGAGAACGTCTCATCAGTGCGAACAGTGTCGCGCTGATGTCTTGCGATGTGACGCTCGGCGAGAGTACGGTTCTCGCAATTGAAAGGATGATTCTTGATGGGTGTGTGCTGCGCGTGAAGAACGCTGTCGTCACCGGTGGCGCCTCGGGCATCGGAGCCGCCATCGCGGACCGGTTGAGGGCGGACGGACTTCAGGTCGCCACGATCGACCTGAACCCCGGCGAGGCGAAGTTCTCCTATACCGCCGACGTCACCGACCGCACAGCCGTGGACGCGGCGCTGTCCGAGATCCGGGCGGATCTGGGGCCGGTCACGGTCCTCGTCAACGCCGCCGGGCTGGATCGCTTCCGGCGCTTCACCGAACTGACCTTCGAGGACTGGCAGAAGGTCATCGACGTCAATCTCAACGGCGTGTTCCACTGCACCCAAGCGGTGTTGCCGGACATGATCGAGGCCGGCTGGGGTCGCATCGTGAACATCTCGTCGTCGAGCACACACTCCGGCCAGCCCTTCATGGCGCCCTACGTGGCCGCCAAGTCAGCGGTCAACGGTCTGACCAAGTCGCTGGCGCTCGAATACGGGCCGTCCGGAATCACGGTGAACGCCGTTCCGCCCGGCTTCATCGACACCCCGATGCTGCGCAAAGCCGAGGAACGCGGCTTCCTGGGGGACACGCAGAAGCAGATCGAGGCCACGCCGGTTCGGCGCATCGGCCGTCCCGAAGACATCGCCGCCGCGTGCGCCTTCCTCATCTCCGAGGAGGCCGGCTACATCACCGGCCAGATCCTCGGCGTCAACGGCGGCCGGAACACCTAGAAAGGATCGATGCGGACATGGGACGCGTCCAAGGAAAAATCGCCTTCATCACCGGGGCCGCGCGCGGACAGGGGCGCAGCCACGCCGTGCGACTGGCCGAAGAGGGCGCCGACATCATCGCCGTCGACCTGTGTGAGGACGTCGCGACCATCGGCTATCCGATGGCGACGCCCGAAGACCTCGACGAGACAGCGGCATTCGTCGAGAAGACCGGTCAGCGCATCGTCACAGCCAAGGCCGACGTGCGCGACGCGGCCCAGCTGAGGAAGGCTCTCGAGGACGGTGTCGCCACGCTGGGCGGCCTGGACATCGTCGTCGCGCAGGCCGGAATCGCCGGGATGAAAGGCGATCCGCCGCTGCAGGCGTGGACCGATGTCATCAACACCAACCTGATCGGCACCATCAACGCGATCCAGGTGGCGCTCCCTCACCTCAAAGAGGGAGCCGCGATCGTGGCGACGGGTTCGACGGCGGCGCTGATGGACGCGCACAACAAGCCCAACCCCGGTGGCGATCCGGGCGGCATGGCCTACATGACCTCGAAAAGACTCCTCTCACAGTATGTTCACGATCTGGCGACCGAACTCGCAGTGCGGGGCATCCGGGCCAACGTCGTGCATCCGACGAACTGCAACACCGACATGCTGCAGAGCCCGCCGATGTACCGATCCTTCCGCCCGGACCTGGAGAACCCGACCCGCGCCGACGCCGAACCGGTGTTCGGCGTGCAGCAGGCGATGAAGGTCAACTTCATCGAGCCCGAGGACATCAGCAACGCGATCCTGTGGTTGGTCTCCGACGAGGCCCGCTACGTCACCGGTATGCAGCTGCGCGTCGATGCCGGCGGCTATCTCAAGTGGTACGACTACCACGTCTGAGGGAGGACACACGTGAAGGTCTCGGTTGATTCGAGCCGGTGTCAGGGGCACACGCTGTGCGCGATGATCGCACCGGATGCATTCGCGCTCAGCGACATCGACGGCACCGCCTCCCCGGTCAGCGAGGTGGTCGCCCCAGATCAGGAGGCCGCGGTACGCGAGGCGGCGCAGTCGTGCCCGGAGCAAGCCATCACCCTCGACGAGTGACCCCTCGCCGAGAGAGCCGAACAATCAGGGAGACAACAGCGTTGAGTGTCGACGACATTGCGGACGGCACTGTGGACGGTACCGCCGACGACAGCCGCAGAAAACCGACGTACCACTTCGACCGGCACACACCGGAGTACCGCCTGCAGTTCGAGAAGATCACCGAGGAGATGCAGGCCAGGTGCCCGATGGCGTGGTCGGAGACCTACAACGGGCACTGGGTGGCTTCGGGCAGCAGGGAGGTCTTCGAGCTGGCCCGCTGTCCGGCCGTGTCCAATCATCACGACATCTCCGGGGAGACGCCGTACCAGGGGATCACGATTCCCAAGGCCAGCCGCGCCACCGTCGTGCGCGGGGGCATCTTGGAGATGGACGAACCCGAGCACAGCGCCTACCGCGGAGCCCTGAACCCGTACCTGTCGCCGGCGGCGATCAAGCGGTGGGAGCCGTTCATCCACGAGATCACCCGCGCTGCACTCGATGAGCACATCGAGTCCGGCCGGATCGATTTCGTCGACGACCTCGCCAACGTGGTGCCGGCGGTGTTCACCCTGGCGATGATGGGCATCGAGCTGAAGAAGTGGAACGTCTACAGCGAGCCCACCCACGCGTCGGTGTACACCCCCGAGCACGCCCCCGAACGCGAGAAGATCAACGAGCAGCACCGCGAGATGGGTATCGACCTCATCACCAACATGATGGAGATCCGGGAGAACCCGCGGCCCGGACTGGTGAACGCGCTGCTGCAGTTGCGCATCGACGGCGAGCCCGCGCCCGACATCGAGATCCTGGGCAACCTCGGCCTGATCATCGGCGGCGGTTTCGACACCACCACCGCGCTCACCGCGCACGCCCTCGAATGGCTGGGCGAGCACCCCGGCGATCGCGACCGACTCAGCCGGGAGCGCGACACGCTGCTCGATCCGGCCACCGAGGAGTTCTTGCGCTTCTTCACCCCCGCGCCCGGCGACGGCCGGACCTTCTCCGAGGACGTCGAGGTCGAGGGGTACCAGTTCAAGAAGTTCGAGCGGCTCTGGCTGTCATGGGCGATGGCCAACCGGGACCCGTCGGTGTTCGACGAACCGAATACGGTGATCATGGACCGGAAGGGCAACCGGCACTTCAGCTTCGGCATCGGTGTGCACCGCTGCGTGGGATCCAATGTGGCGCGTACGGTGTTCAAGTCCATGCTGACCGCGGTGCTCGACCGCATGCCCGACTATGTGTGCGATCCCGAGGGCACCGTGCACTACGACACGATTGGCGTGATCCAGGGCATGCGTCATCTGCCCGCGACGTTCACGCCCGGCCCCCGCGTGGGCCCGGGACTGGACGAGACCCTGGAGAAGCTGCAGCGCATCTGCGAAGAGCAGGAGCTGGCCCGTCCCATCACCGAGCGCAAACAGGCCGCGGTCATCGACTGACGGGATTCCACCTCTTTCCCGCGAGCGTGCGTGTCTGTGGCCGACACGCCGCGAAAATGCGGGAGTTCACGCACGCTCGCGGCGAAGGCTGTCACAGCAGGGCGTAACGAGTCCGAATCGCGGTGAACCGAGCCCACATCTGTTCCATGCGCTCCCGCTCGGTGACCGTCGCAGTGTCGGCGGGCAACACCTCGGGCAGTTCCCTGCGGTTGACGAGGCGGGTGCGTATCACCGCAGGCTGACCGGTGAGCATGTGCCGATAGGTCAGGTTGCCCCGCTCGAATCCCTGGGTGTCCAACCAGTTGTGGTAGCCCGGATCGTCGTGGGTCAGGATCAGTCGGACCTTGCCGTCCCCGTCGACCTTGGTGCGGCTGGGCGTGTAGCTCACCGGGCGGTACAGAAAATCCATGCTGTTGAAGAACACGCCCATGTTCGTCAGCATCCAGAGACCCTCGTGGGCGTCGAACTCGATCACCAGCGCCTCGTCGGCGGCGAGTGACCAGTGCATGTTGGCCGCCGCGCGGCCTCTCTTCACGTCGTCGGCACCGGCGCCCACCACCGGGAACTGGTTGGGCCGGTCCGCGTCGACGCCGCCGTGAGTGAACGGATACTCGGGCCAGTCGGACATCACGCCGGTGATGAAGTCCCCCGCCCACGCGATCGCCGCCACCATCGTCTCGGCGGTCGGCAGCGGTCTGGGCGCGTCCATGTCGACCCGCTCGATCCGCAGGGTGGCAGGGCGGTCGTCCCACGAGTCGAATCCCTGCCTGATGAACAGCTTTCGCGACCCCGGGGTGGTGGGCAGCCAGTTCGGGGCCTGCCGTGGTCCGCCGACGAACACCTCGAAACGACCGTCCGCTTCCGTCACCAGTTGTTCGCCCACGAGGTTGGCCTCCGGCACGTCGCCGAACGGCTCGTGCAGCACCCCGGGGCCGTCGGGGCGCGGCCCCTGCACCGTGATGTTGAAGAACGGGGCACTTCCCCGATGTCCGACAATGCGATAGACCGATCGACCGTCGATCCATGCTTGCTGATAGGTGAAATCGGCACAGTCACCGCCCAGCTTGCGCGTCGGTCCGCAGAACTCATGAAGAGCCGGGTACCGCGGGTCGCGGGTCTCCAGCGCCAAATCGAAGGCTTGCCCCAGGTTCTGGGTCAGGAACCGCAGGGCATCGGTGCGTTGCAGCCCTGAGGTCGCGTTGTGGGCCTTGAACACCTGCTCTCCCGCAGCCAGCAGCTGGTGGCAGAAGGCCCCCCAGGCGGAGCGCAGCGCCGCGTCATCGGGACCGTCCCCGTAGGCCATCACCGTCCTCCTGCCAGTTGCGACAGCATTGCCGACACGACTTCGCAGCCACGACGGGCGGCCTGGAGGCGACCCTCACGCGTGATGCGCGGACCGATCAGCTCCAGATCGAAGCCGTGCGGGTATCCACCCGCGAGCGCCTGCGCGAGAACGGATCGGATCGGGATCGTGCCGTCGCCCGGAACTGCGCGTGCCGGCAACGCACGGTCACCGAGCACATAGTCGCTGAGCTGGATCATCTCCACACGCGGCCACGCCTGGTCCAACAGCGCGGGCAGGTGGGCCTCGGTCCAGCAGTGGAACAGGTCGACACAGATGCCGATCCCGGCCCGCTCGGCGAGCTCGATCGTGTCGCGCAACGTGTGGGCCATATGGATGTCGGCATACAGCGCGGAGGCGTTCTCGATGGCCAGTGCGACTCCGGCGTCCCTGGCCTGCTGCAGGCACGGCGCGATCGCCGAGCAGAAGCGGGCAGCGGCATCCTCCCAGCTCAACGCGCCCCGGCCGCCCGTCAGCATGTAGACCACCCGAGCGCCGACACGGGCCGCGAGTGCGATGACTCGCTGCAATGCTTCGGTCGACTCGAACAGGTGGTATACCGTCTCCACCGAATAGCCCTGCGCCGTGACGACTTCGAGGAGTCGCGGCTCCGCCAGCACCGTGTCGATCACACTCAGCCGGGTGACCCCCAGCGCCTGCCAGTGGGCGCACAGGTCATCGAACGACTCACCATGGAAGGTGACATCGTGCACCGAGATGCGCGTGTCAACCACGGGTTTCGATCTCCACCCCGAACCGGTCGCGGAAGGGCCGGAACTCCTCGTGCAGCGCAGCGATGTCCTCGCCGATCTCGGTCAGCAGCGAGGTGGAGTACCTGAACTTTCCGTGCCGATCACCTTTGTTGGCCGACAGGTATGCGCGCATGGGCTCTTCGGCGTCCTCGGTCAGGTCGCGGCCGCAGAAACGGTGATAGCGGCGGACGGTGCCGATGGGGTCGGCGATGAAATCGGTGTAGCGGACGTGCATGATCCGCGGGTCGTCGACCATGGGATGGGTCATCGTGTTGGCGATCCCGGCGCGGGTCAGCTCCAGGTGCATCTTCGTCGCGGCCTGCAGGTCGACCGGACCCACGATGCCATCGAGGATGTCGGCCATCATCATCGTGCGGGACGCGGCGACCTGAACCGGGTCGCGGTGCAACCACAGCAGGTTCGCGTCGGGGTAGGTGGCGAACAGCTCGGCCAGACGGAAGCCGTGAAAACCCTTCAGCACCCAGCGCTTCGGCGGCCTGGCGTACTGGCACTGCTGCAGCATCGCCTTGTGGATGCGGTACTGCGCAGTCGCGTCGGTGGGCAGCCCGCCGACCACCGTCTGCATGGGTACCCGCCACCATGCCGTCGGTGTCATCACGCGAAAGTCGAACGCCCAGGTGCGTTCGTCCTCGGGGAGGCCGTCACCCAACATGTCGTTGTACGGGTGACTGTGCAGCCACTTCGGCAGCTTGGCGTTGATCTCGCGCCAGTCGGCGTCGGCACGCGTCCGCCGCGAGTCGTCGTCTGCTGCCAGTCCCGGTGGCGGCGACGGATACATGACCTCCCAGAACCGCAGCGCGCGGGCGTCGGGATCGACCGACATCAGCGCATGCATCAGCGTGGTTCCCGACCGCGGTTCTCCGGTGACGAACATCGGCCGGTCGATCACCTCATCGGCGACCGGGAACCGGGTGCGATCGGCGAAGAACTCCAGCCTCGTGGTCAGCAACCAGTGACAGACATCGGCAGCCTGCCGGCGGCCGCGGGAATCCAGCCCGAGATCGTTGAGGTGCTCGACAGCGATAACGAACCGCTGCCGCAGTGTGGGATCCCCGTAGTCGATCAGTCCTGTCGCCTCCTCGGCGCGCGTCAGCATGGCCGCCGCGTCGAGCGCCGCCGTCACCGGACATCCCCACACAGCGCCAGCAACTCATCCTCGGCAGCAAGGACATTGGCAGCCGATGCCGCAGCGTGATCGAGTCCGGCCATCGCACCGTAGTCGAGGATCTTCGGTACTCGAAGGCCGGCATCGACATAGTCGGCGACGATGCGGGCCACCTGGCTCGGAGTCCCGTGCGGGACGACGGCGAGGATCATTTCGGGTTCGACGCGGCCGAGGAAGTCGACGATGCGTTCCCGGGTGAGCACGGCGGGGTCGATGTCGTGGAAACCGCGCCAATCCGATCCCATCGGATGCTCGAAACCGTTCTCGCCTAACAGCTCTGCGCTCACCTGCAGAAGGAACGACTTGACCAGCGGTGCCTCGAGCACCTCCGCCAGCGCGGCCTCGTCGCGGCCGATCACACACACCTGGATGAAGCAGGGTGTGATCGCCAGAGGATCGCGGCCCGCCCGCTCCGCGGCGTTCCGGACCGCAGCGAGCTTGGTCGCGTAATCCTCGGGCGTCCATGCCCCGGCGGGCCACCAGCCGTCGGCGTACCGGCCGGCGATCTCGAGAGACCGCGGACCGCTGGCCCCGATCCAGACGGGCGGCGGCGTGCCGTCGTAGGGTTCGGTGTCCAGGCGTGCGTGGCGCAGGCGGTAGAAGCGACCCTCGAAGTCGACCGGCCCGTCACTGTCCCACAGCAGCCGAATGACCTGCAGCGCCTCCTCGAGGCGGCTGACGGGGCGGCTGAAGTCGAAGCCGTACGGTTCGATGTTCTCGCGCTCGCCGCTGCCCAACCCCAGGATGAAGCGGCCGTTGGCGAGGTGATCGATGGTCAGGGCACTCTGAGCGAGTGAGGCCGGGTGTCGGCGAACGGTGTCGACGACGCTGGTCACCAGTGGCACGTTCTCCGTCAGCACCGCCGCCGCGGCAGCGACGGCCATGCCGTCGAGATGGCGGTGCGGGGACGGGGAAGCGATGGCCAGGTCCGTGAACTCCGGTGTCCAGATCGAGTCTGGCCAGAAGCTCACCATGTGGTCGGGCAACCAGATCGAGTGGTAGCGCCCGCTGTCCAACTGTTGCAGCCGGCTCAGATCCAGCGGCAGCGTCGTCCGCAGGAAGGCCGCCGGCTGGACTCTCACGCTCTCGGTCCCTATCGCCTCGGCAGCCCCAGCACCTGCTGGGCGATGATGTTGCGCTGGATCTCCGACGTGCCGCCCGCGATGGTGCCACCGAAGCTGCGCGCGTACCGCTCGAACCAGCTCGCGAAGTAGTGGTCGAGGTTCATGTGCGCGTAGGGTCCCGACGTCGCCGGATGGACGAGCCCGTCGGGACCGGCGGCCTCCAACGCGAGTCCCTCGACACGTTGTTCGGCCTCGGCGCCCAGCAGCTTCGGAATCGACACCGACGCGACGTCCACTTCACCGCGAGCGGCCTTGGCGATGCCCACGGATCCGAGCAGCCGCAACGCCTCGTAGTCCATGATGCTGGTGGCCAGCGCATCGCGTTCGAGGGGGGTCGTCGGCTCGAAATCGGCGATGCAGTTGGCGATCCGGTCGGCGAAGCCCAGCCACATCATCGTGCGTTCGTGGCCGAGCGAACCGTTCGCGACGCCCCACCCACCGTTGAGCGCACCGACGAGGTTCTCGACGGGCACGCGGACATCGGTGAAGAACACCTCGTTGAAGTCGAGGTTGTCCATTCCGCACATGTCGGCGAACGGCCGGCACACCACGCCGTCGAGATCGGTCGGGATCAGCAACACGCTGATTCCCTTGTGCTTGGCGGCATCCGGATCGGTCCGGACGAACGTGAGCAGGTAGTCGGCGTCATGGGCACCGGAGGTCCACACCTTCTGGCCGTTCACCACGAAATGCTCACCATCGCGAACGGCCCTGGTGCGCAACGACGCCAGATCCGACCCGGCGCTGGGTTCGCTCATGCCCAGCGAGGCGGTGCGTTCGCCCCGCAGGACCGGCACCGCCCAGCGGTGCTTCTGGTCGTCGGTCCCGAATGTCAGCAGCGACGCCGCGATGATGTTGACGCCCTGCGGGTTGAAGCTGTGGTAGATCCGGCGCCGGCACAACTCCTCGGCATGGACGAACGTCTGCAGCACAGAGGCATTGCGGCCACCGAACTCGGGCGGCTGGGCAGGCAGCAACCAGCCGTTGTCGAACAGCAGCCGCTGCCAGTCCCGTGCCCACTGCGGCATGTGCGAGACCGACCGCGGCCGCTCCACGGTCTGGGCGGCCGACGGGGTGTGCTCGTCGAGGAACGCGGAGAACTCCGCGCGGAACTCCTCGACGTCGGAGTCGAAGGCCAGCTGCATCTAGAGATCCCTCCCGTATTCGTCGGCGATCATCGCCCGGTGCTCCGCGGCCCCGCCCAGCATCAACTCGCCGGCCTTCGCGCGCTTGAGCGCGAACTGCAGATCGTTCTCCCACGTGAAGCCCATGGCTCCGAAGAGTTGTATGCCGTGGCGGAACACCAGCGACTGGCACTCCCCCGCCGACGCTTTGGCCATCGCGGCCGCGAGCCGCCTGCGCGGGTCGTCGGCGGCGATGGTCAACGCCGCGAAGTACATCAGCGCGCGTGCCCGCTCGATGGCGACGAACATGTCGGTCGCCTTGTGCTGCACGGCCTGGAACGTGCCGATCGCGACACCGAACTGCTGGCGACTCTTCGCGTGGTCCACGACGAGGTCGAGGACGCGCTGGCACGCCCCGACCATCGTGGCGGCCATGCCCATCAGCGCCAGGTGGCGGGCGCGCTCGGTGTCCGCCGTCAGCCGCTCGGAGTCGGCGACACGGACCCCCGGCAACGTCACCTCGGCTACGTGCAACACCGGGTCGAAGACATCCACACGGCGGGTGGTCACCTGCTCCGCGGCGACGAGGAAGACCCCGGCCGGGGTGAGGACGGCGAGGCGGTCCGCACGATCGCCGTCGAGGACGAACCGGTCCGTCCCGGTCAGCACCCACCCGTCGACGTCGCGGACCGCGGTGACGCCCGAGTACACCGCCGCGCCCGCCCGCTGTGGATCGAAACGATCGCCGACCAGGGGGGCGAACTGCGTCAGGGTGGAGAGAAACGGTGTCGGGTCGGTTGCGCGACCCATCTCCTCGAGCACGATCGCGAGCTCGACGGCATTGGCAGGGTCGGTCAACTCGGTCCAGCCGGCGTCGCAGTAGCCGGCCCACAACGGCGCCGGATCGACGCCGTTCTCGGCGATCTCACGGATCAGCGTGGCCGGGCACTGCTTGGCGACCGCGTCGCGCACGGTCTCCTGCCACAGTCGTTGATCGGCGTCGAATTCCAGCAGCATGCAGCGCCTCCGAGCTCGTCACGGTCAAGCGAGAATATCATTCTCTTTAGACGTTGTAACCGTTCTCCCGCCACGGGCATCCCGTTCCGCCGCCAGGTCCGTCACGCATCCCGCCACGTATCCGCTGACCTGCGGAGAAAGTAAGCGATGTGTACTGAGAACATAATTCTTGCCAATGAAGAACAAGGATCTACACTGGCTTCATGTCCGGTGCCGATACCTGCCGCGGTGAGCGCCCGTGATCGATCTCAACGACGGCACGCAGACAGTCAGTGTCCCCGTGATCGATGCCAGCGTGCACATCTTCTTCGGGTCGAACAAGGACCTGCGGAAGAACTTCCTCCGCGAACCGTTCAGCAGCCGCGGCTTTCCCGATTACGAGATGGATTGGTACGGCGCGCCGGGCGGCGAGTACGCCAAGGGCACGCAGGGCGCTGACGGGCAGTACCCGGGCTCCGATGTCGCCACCGTCGCCGAGCACCTGTTCACCGACCGCGGCGTCGACGTCGCCGTGCTGCACCCGATGACGCGGGGCATCATGCCCGACCGGCATCTCGGCACCGCGATCGCGGCCGCGCACAACGAGATGATGGTGACACGGTGGCTGGAGCACGACGAGTACGGCGCCCGGTTTCGCGGCACGATCCGGGTGAATCCGGACGACATCACCGGCGCACTGCGCGAGATCGAGAAGTACCGCGATCATCCGCGCGTCGTGCAGATAGGCGTCCCCCTGCAGTCGCGAGAACTGTACGGAAAGCCGCAGTACTGGCCGCTGTGGGAGGCGGCCGTCGACGCCGGCCTACCGGTGGCGGTGCACATCGAGGTCGGCAACGGGATCATGTTGTCCCCCACACCGTCTGGGGCAGCGCGCACCTACGAGCAGTACCTCGGTTTCATGTCGCTGAACTACCTGTATCACCTGATGAACATGATCGCCGAGGGCGTGTTCGAGCGATACGACGGCCTGAAGATGGTGTGGGCCGACGGCGCGGCGGACATGTTGACGCCGTTCATGTGGCGGATGGACTGCTTCGGCCGCCCCCATCTCGAGCAGACCCCCTGGGCGCCGAAGATGCCGAGCGACTACCTTGCCGGGCACACGTATTTCATCTCCAGCGGTCTGGACGGCCCCGGTGACGTCGAGTACGCCGGCGAGTGGCTCGATTTCACCGGCAAGGACCGGATGACGATGTTCGGCTCCAGCTATCCGCACTGGAACATGCAGCAGCCGACATTCGCGTCGGCCTTGACCGGCGAACAACGGATGCGGCTCTGCTGGCGCAACGCCGCGGAGCTGTACGGCATCGACGTCGCGGCCGACGCGCTCGCGCACTAGGCAGTGGCAGGACAAGGAGGCTTCCCATGACGGTAACGGCCGGCACGCAGGCCCGGGACCGCGTCCCCCCGACCGAACGCATCGCCGTGCGGTGCGTCGACTCCGACGTGCACCCGATGCCGCGCCGCGGGGAGCTCGTCGACTACATCCCGGAGCCCTGGCGTAGCCGGTACTTCCTGTCGCACCCGCGCGGGGAAGCGATCTACTACGACGCCCCCGACTATGCGCACTCCTACGCGATGCGGGTGGACTCGTTCCCGCCCGACGGGGAGTTCGCCTGCAGCGACCCCGATCTGGCCCTCAAACAGCTGATCATGGAGGCCGGCTCGGACATCGCGATCCTCGAGCCGACGCATGGCGAGATGCGGCTGCCCGAGGCCACCCACGCCATGTGCGTGGCCACCAACCAGTGGCTGGCCAACCACTGGCTGGACTCGCGCAACAACTGGCACGAGCGGTGGCGCGGTTCGATCTGCGTCGCGATCGAGGAGCCGGCGCTGGCCGCCGCGGAGATCGAGAAGTGGGCCGGCCACCCGTACATGGCGCAGGTCCTGATCAAGGCGGAGCCGCGCCCGTCGTGGGGGGATCCGCGTTACGACGCGATCTGGGCCGCCGCGGTCAAACACGACATCACCGTCAGCTGCCACCTGTCGCGTGGCTACTACGAGACGCTCCCGTTCCCGCCTGTCGGCATCCCGAGCTACAACCACGATTTCATGGTCACCTACTCGCTTCTGGCGGCCAACCAGGTGATGAGCCTGATCTTCGACGGCGTGTTCGACCGGTTCCCCACGCTGCGCATCGTGTTCGTCGAGCACGCCTTCACGTGGATCCTGCCGCTGATGTGGCGGATGGACGCCATCTACGAGAAGCGCAAGCGCTGGGTCGACATCAAACGCAAGCCCAGCGAGTACGTCAAGGACCACATCAAATTCACCACCCAGCCGCTGGACTATCCCGAGGACAAGACGGAACTCACCAGGGCGCTGGAATGGATGGAATGCGAGAAGATCCTGTTGTTCTCCAGCGACTACCCGCACTGGACGTTCGACGATCCGCGCTGGCTGGTCAAACACCTGCCCGAGCACGCCCGCGAAGCGGTGATGTTCCGCAACGGCATCGCGACCTACAAGCTGCCGGACACCGTGCCGGTGCTCGAGGGCCAGGTTCGGGTCTTCTAGGTGACCGAGGCACAGAAATCGCCCCGCCTGGCCCAGGGGCGTGAACACGTGGTCGCGACCGTCGACGAGATCCCGCCCGGCACCCACAAGCTCGTGCCGATCGGCCGCCACGGGGTGGGGGTCTACAACGTCAACGGCACCTTCTACGCGATCGCCAACTACTGTCCGCACGAAGGCGGTCCGCTGTGCTCCGGTCGGGCACGGGGCCGCACGATCGTCGACGAGGACGTGCCCGGTGACGCCGTGATGGTCCGCGACAAGGAGTTCATCTACTGTCCCTGGCACCAGTGGGGTTTCGAGCTCGCGACCGGGACCACGGCGGTCAAACCCGAGTGGAGCATCCGCACTTATCCGGTACGGGTGGTCGGCAACGATGTGCTGGTGCAGGCATGACGACCCTCAAGGTGGCCGGGCCGACGCTCAAGCGCGGCGAGAAGCTCTTCGAGGTCAACGGCGGCCGCGTCGTCTACGAAATATTGGGCAAGCAGGGTGATTTCATCGCGTTGACCCCCGGCGGACGGTTCAGCAAGGACATCGAGGGGCTGCGGCCCCTGGCGCAAGCGCTGGTCAAGGGCGGGTACCGCGTGCTGTTGTGGGACCGGCCCAACTGCGGGAAGTCCGACGTGCAGTTCTACGGACAGAGTGAATCCCACATGCGCGCCGAGACCCTGCACGCCCTGATCACCGGCCTGGGTATCGGACCGTGCATCCTGGCCGGCGGGTCCGGGGGTGCCCGCGACTCGATGCTGACCGCGATGCTGTATCCGGAGATCGTCCGGAAACTCGTGGTGTGGAACATCGTCGGCGGCATCTACGGCACGTTCGTCCTCGGTTCCTACTACATCGTGCCCAGCATCCTCGCGGTCCGCGGCACCGGGATGCGCGGAGTGGCCCAGGTCGGCGAGTGGAAGGAACGGATCGCCGAGAACCCCGCGAACCGGGACCGATTGCTGTCCTTCGACGCCGACGACTTCCTCAAGCTGATGTTGCGCTGGCTCAACGCGTTCGTCTCGAAGCCGGGGCAGACGATCCCGGGCGTCGACGACGAGATGTTCGACAACATCGGAGTCCCGACGCTGATCATCCGCGGCGGCGAGAACGACATGGACCACCCCAAACGCACCTCGCTCGAGGTCAGCTGCCTGATCAAGGGTTCGACGCTGATCGACCCGCCCTGGCCCGAGGATGCCTGGGAGCGCGCCGCCGAAGCGCGGGCATCAGGAAAGGTGAAGCGCTTCAACATGTTCGACACCTGGGTGCAGGCCGCGCCCGCGATCCTCGAGTTTCTGGGGCGTCGATGACGGCGCGCTCAGTCGGTCGTGACGATGTGGACCTCGCAGTTGGTCGAGGCCTCCAGGGCGGTGTGCAGGCGGCTCTCGGGGACACGCATCACGTCGGCCTTGCGCAGCGTCACCGTGAGGATGTCCCACCCGTCGGAGCCGGGCTTGCGGTCGAGGTGGCCTGTCACCCCGAAGCCGGCCAGCACGCCGAGGGCGTCCTCGTCGGTGCCGTGGCTGACGAACGTCAGCACCCCGGCCACCGGCTCGGTGCCGAAAGCACGCGCGCACAGGGCGATTCCCGTCGCCTGCAGGGCGGCCGCATCGGTGCCCGTCATCAGGATCTCCACTTCGCGCCGTTTCGGCGGCAGGCCGGCGAGGTCGTTGTCGATCACCTGCAGCCCCGCGGTTTCGGCGAGTTCGGTCAGTGCGGCCATCCCGGAGCGCAACTGCTCGGCCGAGAGGGTCCCGTCCGGATCGACTCCGATCCGGACCACCGCGGTTCGCATGAGCCGAAGCGTAGCCGGGCGTGCAGGAGGTCTGGATGAGCACGGCGATGAACACCGAACTCACGGTTTCTGCCTGGCCCGGGCTGACACCGCGGCTGCTGCGGACCGCGGCGGGTCGGGAGACGCTCGACGAATACCGCAGCGCCGGCGGCTACCAGGGAATCGCTGATCCCGCCGCACTGCTCGACGACATCGGCCGCGCCGGTGTACTGGGCCGCGGCGGCGCGGCGTTTCCGATGGCGGTGAAGCTGACGACGGTCCGGGACGCATCGCTGCAGGGCCGCGACACGGTGCTGGTGGCCAACGGCGAGGAGGGCGAGCCGGCGTCGATCAAGGATCGCTGGCTGCTGCGCCATCGGCCGCATCTGGTGCTGGACGGTCTGCGGATGTCCGCGCGCATCATCGGCGCCCGGCACGCTCACGTGTATGTCTCGGATCATGCTGCTGCACAATCGGTCTCCGATGCACTCGACGAGCTGGGCGCCGACGGACTCGACGGGGTGACCGTCGGGGTGCGCACCGTCGAACCCGGTTACGTCGCCGGTGAGGAGACCGCCGCGGTGCGCGCGATCAACGGCGGTCCGGCCAAACCGACGGACAAGCCGCCGCGTCCCTACGAGCAGGGCGTCGGCGGCCTGCCCACGGTGGTCAGCAATGTCGAGACGCTCGCGAACCTGCCGTTCGTCGTCACGCACGGCGCGGCCGCGTACCGGGAGTGCGGGACGCAGCGCTCCCCCGGCACCTTCTTGGCGACGCTGACCGGCGGTGGCCGCGGACCGGGACTCTATGAGTTGCCGTTCGGTGTGCCGATGACCGACGTGCTGGACCTGCACGGCATTCCGCACGACCGCGTGCGCGGAGCCCTGATGGGCGGCTACTTCGCGGGCCTGCTGGACCGCCGGGTGCTGGACTGCACGGCCGATCACGACTCGCTGCGCGCGCACGGCAGCGGCCTGGGGTGCGGCGCGGTGTCGGTGCTCATCGACGAATGCCCCGTGGCGGTCGGGGCGGCGGTACTCGCGTACTACGACCGCGAGAACGCCGGGCAGTGCGGGTCGTGCTTCAACGGCACCGCAGCGATGGCCGCCGCGGCGACGGCGCTGCGCGACGGGACGGCCGGCGCCGAGGATCTCGAGCGCCTCGAGCGGTGGTCGGTGGTGCTGCGGGGTAGAGGCGCATGCGCGACGCTGGATGCGGCCACCAACATCGCCGCGAGCATGCTGGCGATGTTCGCCGACGACGTCGCACGACATCTCGACGGTCGCTGCCCGGACTGCGCTGCAGCGGCCTACACCGCACGGCGCCCCTTCGAGGTGGAGGCACTGTGACAAACAGACTGCGGATCAAGCTCGACCGGACGCTGTGCGACGGCTTCGGCATCTGCGCCAGGCACGCACCGGAGTACTTCTCGCTCGACGACTGGGGTTATGCGGTGCTCGTCGGTGACGGCGACATCCCCGAGCCCGACCGGGACGCGGTGCAGCGTGCGCTGATGGACTGTCCCGTGCACGCCATCATGGAGCTCACCGAGCGCCGCCCGGATGACGCGCACATCGCCGAGGTGAGCGAGCCCGATCTGGAGCACTTGAAGGTGGGCGACAACGAGGCGGAGTGGGGATTCACCCGATGAGTGGTGACACCCGGATGCCGTTGCCGCAGTTGACGTTCGACAACGAGTTCTTCTGGACGTCGGGCGCCGACGGGATTCTGCGCATCCAGCAGTGCCGGGCGTGCTCGGCGTTGATCCACCCACCGCAGCCGGTCTGCAGGTACTGCCGCGGTCGAGACATGGGAGTGCGTGAGGTCTCGGGTACGGCGGTGCTGTCGGCCTTCACCGTCAATCACCGCTTCAGCATCCCGGGGCTCGCAGCGCCGTACGTCGTCGCCCAGGTGGCGCTGACAGATGATCCCCGGATTCGGTTGACCACCAACATCATCGACGCCGCCGCCGATGAGCTCGAGATCGGCCAGCTGGTCGAGGTCGTGTTCGAGCAGAACGACGACGTCTACCTGCCACTGTTCCGGCCGGTGTCCCCGAAGCAGTTCGGCGCCGAGCCGGCCGACGAGATCGCGCCTGCGGATTTCGGTTCAAACGTTCGGCCGATGGCGCGCACGGAGAAGTTCGAGGACAAGTCGGCGATCACCGGCATCGGTGCGTCACGGCTGGGCCGGCGGCTGATGGTGGCGCCGCTGTCGTTGACGATCGAAGCCTGCGAGGCGGCCGTCGCCGATGCCGGGCTGACCTTCGCCGACATCGACGGCCTGTCGACGTATCCGGGACTGGACGTCGCGGGTATGGGCGAGGGCGGCGTCACCAAACTCGAAGGGGCGCTGGGCCTACGGCCGACGTGGATCAACGGCGGCATGGACACCTTCGGGCCGGGCGGTTCGGTGATCGCGGCGATGATGGCCGTCGCCACCGGCATGGCCCGGCATGTGCTGTGCTTCCGCACCCTGTGGGAGGCGACGTTCGGGCAGTTGGTGAAGGAGGGCCGGCTCACGCCGCCCGGCGGTGCCCGTACCGACAGCTGGCAAATGCCGTTCGGCGCGGTGTCGGCCGCACACACGCTGGCGCTCAACGCGCAGCGGCACTTTCACCGCTACGGCACCACCCGCGAGACGCTCGGCTGGATCGCGCTGAACCAGCGCGCGAACGCCGCATTGCATCCGACGGCCATCTACCGGGATCCGATGACGATGGAGGACTATCTGGGCGCCCGGATGATCACCACGCCATTCGGGCTCTACGACTGCGACGTGCCGTGTGACGGCGCGGTCGCGGTGGTCGTCTCCGCCGTCGACACCGTCGCCGACCGGCCGAAGCCGCCCGTGTTCGTCGAGGCGGTGGGCACCCAGATCATCGAGCGCACCGACTGGGACCAGACCACGCTGACCCACGAGCCGCAGGTGCTCGGTCAGGCGGCTCACCTGTGGACCCGGACATCATTGCGGCCGGCCGACGTCGACGTCGCCGAACTCTACGACGGCTTCACCTTCAACTGCCTGTCCTGGCTGGAAGCGTTGGGGTTCTGCGGTATCGGCGAGGCCCGGGACTTCCTCGACGGCGGATCGGCCATCGCCCGCGACGGCGCCATCCCGCTGAACACGCACGGCGGCCAGCTCTCCCATGGACGCACGCACGGTATGGGGCTGGTACACGAGGCGGTGACACAGCTGCGCGGCGAGGCCGGCGAGCGTCAGGTCGACAACGCCCGGGTCGCCGTGGTCAGCAGCGGCGGGCTGACGCCCAGCGGAGTCATGCTGCTGCGGGCGGGCTCGTGAGCGCCTCCGATCCCACCCGGCGCGTCGTCCTGGTGGACGGCGTGCCGATGTCCGGGCTCGCTGTGCAGGTGGCCGATCCCCGCGCGGTCGTGGTCGCGGTGCACGGTGGCGCGACGTCGTCGGCGTATTTCGACTGTCCGGGCCGACCCGCACTCTCCCTGCTGCGAGCCGCTGCCGCGCAGGGGTTTTCGGCGATCGCCCTGGACCGGCCCGGCTACGGCGCCTCGGGTCTGTACGCCGACGGGTTCGCCGACCCGGCGCTGCGCGTGGCCGCCGCGTCCGGCGCGGTGGACGCGATGCTCGGCGCAGCCACGCGGGGTGCGGGACTGTTCCTGGTCGGTCATTCAGCCGGATGTGAGCTCGCGCTGCGGATGGCGACCACGCACCCGGAGGTGATCGGCGTCGAACTCGCCGGCACCGGGTTGCGCTACACCGACGCCGCCCGCGACGTCATCAGCGAGGCCTCGGTGACCTCACGACCGGCCGGGCTGCGCGACCTGCTGTGGCAGCCCACCGACCTGTATCCCCCCGAGGTGAAGACCGGCGCGTTGTCCGCGCCCGGAGCACCCTACGAAGGTGAGGTCACGGCGAACTGGCCGCGACGCGACTTCCCGGCCACCGCCGCCCAGGTCCGCGTCCCGGTGCAGTTCAGCGTCGCCGAGCACGAAAGCGTCTGGGAATCCGGCCCGGAATCCGTCGCGGCGATCGCGGCGCTGTTCACCTCGGCACCGCGCGTGCGGATCAACGAGATGTCCGGCAGCGGGCACAACCTGAGCGTGGGGCACAACGCCGACCAGTACCACGCAAGGGTGCTGTCCTTCGCCGGAGAATCCCTCGCGGCCCGTTGCGGTCGCGACCCCGACCATGTGGAGGCGAGTTGATGCGCGTCGGTTTCATCGGATTGGGCAGCCAGGGCGGGCCGATGGCGAGGCGCATCGCCGAAGGCGGGTTCGACACCACGCTGTGGGCACGACGCCCGGCCAGCCTGGAGCCCTACGCCGACACACCGGCCCGCACCGCAGCCACCCCGGCCGAGCTCGGCGCAGCCAGTGACCTGGTGTGCTTGTGCGTCGTCGGGGACGACGACGTGCGTGAGGTGCTCGGCGGCGAGAGCGGCGTACTGGCCGGCATGGCGCCGGGCAGTGTCGTCGCGATCCACAGCACCGTCCACCCCGACACGTGCCGCGAGATCGCCGAACAGGCTGCCGCACAGGGTGTCACGGTGATCGACGCCCCGGTCAGCGGCGGGGCGCCCGCCGTGGAGCAGGGCACGCTGATGGTGATGGTGGGCGGTGACGCCGAGGTGGTAGAGAAGGTGCGTCCCGTGTTCGCCACGTACTCCGATGCGATCGTGCATCTCGGCGGACTCGGCAGCGGGCAGGTCGCCAAGATCCTCAACAACCTGTTGTTCAGCGCCAACCTCGGCGCGGCGATGAGCACCCTCGAGCTCGGTGACGCGCTCGGCATCGCGCGCGACCGGCTCTGCGAGGTGCTGCACCGCGGGTCGGCGACGAGCAAGGCGATCGGCAGCATCACGATGTTCGGCGGCACGCTCGACGGGCTGGCCCCGATCGCCGGCGCCCTGCTGCAGAAAGACGTCCGGCATGCTGCCAGCCTCGCGGCGCACGCGGCGGCGCCCGAGGGCACGGTGTTCGCCGACGCGGACAACGCGCTGCGACTGATGGACCATCCGCGGTCATGAGGGTCGGTTTCGTCGGCGCAGGGCGCATGGGCTCTCCGATGGTGGAACGCCTCGTCGGGGCCGGCCACGACGTGGTCGTCCTCGGCCGCACCGACGAGAAGCGTTCTGCCGCTGTCCGGCTCGGCGCGCACGCTGTCCGGGACATCGCCGGGGTCGCCGACGGGGCGGACGCGGTGGTGGTGTGCGTGTTCACCGACTCCCAGGTCGCCGAGCTGTGTCTGGACGGCGAACTGGTGGCGGGCATGTCCCCCGGCGCGGCGCTGGTGCTGCACACCACAGGAAGCCCCGCCACGGCGCGGTCCATCGCCACCCGCTTCGCCCATGTCGACGTGGTCGACGCCCCACTCAGTGGCGGTCCGCACGACATCGCGGCGGGCCACGTGACCGTCTTCGCCGGCGGCAGCGACGACGCGATGACGCGCGTGGCACCGCTGCTCGGCGCCTACGCCGACCCCATCGTGCATGCCGGCGCCACGGGCGCCGGCCAGCTGGTCAAGCTCGTCAACAACACGGTCTTCGCAGCGCAGATCGGGCTCGTGGCCGAGGGGGTGCGGCTGGGCAACCGGCTCGGCGTGGAGGAAGGCCGCCTGCTCCAGGCGTTGACGCACGGCAGCGCGCAGAGCCGCGTGCTGTCGTTGATCGCGGCGGCGGGTTCGGCGGACGCGTTCATCGCCGGCGTCGGCGAGTTCCTCGGCAAGGACGTCGCCGTCGTGCGCGCCACCGTCGCCGAACTCGGCGGCGACCTCGGTGGGCTCGACGCACTGGTGGACGCGGGGGTGCGGGCATGACGCGCGGTTGCCGGAAAACCGCGGATTTCCGGGGCGGGGTGGCGCATACTGGAGCCGTTACATTCAGCCAGCCCTTCGTAACGTTACCGGCTCTGAGGACAGCGCCGAGGAGGACGCAGTGACCACACCCCGGTTGGTGTTCAACCCGGTTTCCCAGGATTACTTCGACAATCCGTACGAGATCTACCGGCGGATGCGCGATGAAGCACCCCTCTACTACGACGAAGAGGAGGACTTCTACGCGCTGACCCGGCACGCCGACGTGGCGGCGGCATTCAAGGATCACGAGGCGTTCTCGTCGGCGCGCGGCTGCGACCTCGGCATGGTGCGCTCCGGCGAGGTGCCGCAGAAGTCGATCATCTTCATGGATCCGCCGGACCACCGGCACATGCGCAGCCTGCTGAACAAGGCGTTCACCCCCCGCGCGATCCAGTCCCAGCGCGAGACCGTCGTCGAGCTCGTCCGGCACTACCTCGCCGAGGCCGACCCCGACCACTTCGACGTGGTGCAGGACTTCTCCGGGCCGTTCCCGGTGGAGGTCATCACCCGAATGGCCGGGGTGCCCGAGGACTTCCGTCAGCAGGTCCGGCACTGGATCGACACCAGCCTGCACCGCAAGCCCGGCCAGATCGACATGGACGACGAGAACATGCAGGCCACCATCGACTCCGGCATGTACTACTACGGGCTCGTCCAGGAGCGCCGCAAGAACCCGCAGGACGACATGATCAGCCGCCTGATCGCCGCCGAGATCCCCGGCGAGGACGGCAGCCTGCGCAAGCTCGACGACATCGAGATCACCGGTTTCACCACGCTGTTGGGCGGCGCCGGCGCCGAAACGGTGACCAAGCTCGTGGGCAGCGCCGTCGTCGAATTCGCCCGCCACCCCGAGCAGTGGCAGAAGCTGCTCGAGGACCGCAGCAAGATCCCCGACGCCGTCGAGGAACTCCTGCGCTACGTGGGGCCGGTGCAGTACAACGTCCGCTACAGCCTCAAGGACGTCGAATTACCCAGCGGCACAGTGCCTGCGCACAAACCCGTGTTCCTGATGGGTGCGGCCGCCAACCGCGATCCGCGGGCCTTCGACGACGGCGAGACGTTCGACATCGACCGGGACCGCACCCAGGCGCAGAACCTCGGTCTGGGCTACGGCATCCACAGCTGCCTCGGCGCCGCGCTGGCCAGGATGGAGACCGCGATCGCGCTCGAGCATCTGCTGGACTTCATGCCCCGGTTCGAGGTCGACTTCGACGGTCTTGCGCGGGTCAGCATGCAGAACGTCGCCGGCTACCACCACGTTCCGGTCACGGTGCTGCGATGAGCCGCAAGATCGAGGTCGACTTCGGCCTGTGCGAGAGCAACGCGGTGTGCATGGGCATCATCCCCGAGGTGTTCCAGGTCGACGACGACGATTACCTGCACGTGCTGACCGACGACGTGACCCCGGAGAACGAACAGCAGATCCGGGAAGCGGTCCGGCAGTGCCCCCGGCAGGCGATCGCGATCGTCGAGAAGTAGCCGATACCGGCTAGAAGCCCGAGAGGATGACGCCGTTGCAGTCCGCCGCGGCGTGACGCAGCGCGACCGCCTTCTGGTAGGCCTCCGAGTGATACCACTCCTTGGCTGCCTCGACCGATTCGAACTCCAGGAGCACGGTCTGGCTGCCGTGCCACTGGCCCTCGATCGTCTCGGCCTTGGTGTCGAACGCCAGCACCGTGGCGCCGGCCATCGCCTTGCTCGCGAGCTTGCCGTACTCCGCCATCCCGGCGGGATCCTTGACGTCCTCGGTGATGACGATGTAACCCTTGGGCACGGAAATGCTCCTGTCCTCAGTCGGTTTCGCTGATAGCGCGCTCGGGGCAGTTCTCGACAGCCTCGCGCGTGGCGGCTTCGTACTCGACGGGGATCTCACCCGGCATGGCGACGGCCCAACCGTCGTCGGTCATCTCGAAGACCTCGGGGCACAGAGTCAGGCACATGCCGTGCCCGGCGCAGCGATCCTCGTCGACGGTGACTCTCATACGACGTCGAACTCCACGTGCAACTCGGTGAGCCCGCGCAGGATGTAGGTCGGGATGTAGCTGTAGCGGCGGTCGCCGGCGGGCCCGTGGTCGCTCTCGGAGATCCGGATGTCGCTGGTGCGGTCGAGCAGTCGCTCCAATCCGACCCGGGTCTCCGCGCGCGCCAGGGGTGCGCCCGGGCAGCTGTGGATGCCGCGGCCGAACGCCAGATGCTGACGGGCGTTCTTGCGCTCCGGGTCGAACGTGTCGGGATCGGAGAAGCGACGCGGATCCCGGTTGGCCGCACCGTTGATCACCATGACGGTGGTGCCGGCGGCCAGCGACTGCTCGCCGATCGTCGTCGGCACCCGCGACAACCGGAAGTCGCCCTTCACAGGGCTTTCGATCCTCAGGCACTCCTCGATGAAGTTCGGCAGCAGGCTGCGGTCCCGGCGCAGCGTCGCCTGCACGTCGGGACGGTCGCCGAGGACCTTCAGCGCTGTGCTGAGCAGCCGAACCGTGGTCTCCTGGCCGGCCGAGAAGACGTTGGTGGCCACCCGCACCACGTCGCCGACCTCGGGTAGCGAGCCATCCGGGAACGTGGCGGTCGCCAGTCCTGTGAGCACGTCGTCGCGCGGGTCGGCCCGACGGTCCTCGACGTAAGTCGCGAAAACCTCGTAGAGATGTTCCAGCGGAGTCTTGTTCATCGTCTTGTCGGCATTGCCCACCGCGCTGCCGTGGGTGCCACGGGCCAGTCGATCGAGCAGATCGTCACGGTCCTCGTCGGGAACGCCGAGCAGGTCGGCGATCACCCGCAGCGTGAACGGACCGGCGAATCCTCCGATGAACTCGCCGCGGCCGGGCGCCAGGAAGTCGTCGAGGATGTCGTCGGCGAGCTGCCACATCGCATCCTCGTTCTCCTTGAGTCGCTTCGGCGTGATCAGCCGCATCAGCAGCGCGCGGTGATCGGTGTGCGTGGGCGGGTCCAGCGTCGGAAGCTGATCGCTGAAGGGGATCTCGTCGCGATGCTCGATGATCACGTCGGTGACGTCGTCGCCCTCCAGCGGAACCGGGAAGCCGGGGAACGGCCCGGTCACCGAGATGCACGAGGAGAACGTCTCGGCGTCGTTGTAGACGTCGACGGCCTCCTGCCAGCCGGTCACCATCGTGACGCCGTAGTGATTCTCGCGGCTCACGGGACACTTGTCGCGCAGGGCCTTGTAGAACGGGTACGGGTCGTCGGTGAGCCGCCTGTCCCGGAAGAAGTCGACTGCCGTGAGGTCCTCGGCCATGCCTGCTCCGTTCGCTGATCTCGCCAAGAGAGAATGTGATTCTCATCTTTGCGCATAAGGTTTTCACATACGTCCTGTGGCGTCAACGAGGGCGGTCGGCAGGACACCGAGATCACTTCGCCAGTGGAGGCAGCTGATGGACAACGACTCGCCAACGCGGACAGAGCAGGAACCCGAGTTCGCCCGCCCCTGGGCGCGGCACCGATTGAGGATCTACGTCGCGACGGCCGGCTTCACAGGGTTCGTGTTCGTGGCGATGACGGTCGGCGTCGCCCTCGGCCTGATCGCGCCGACGTTCACCGCCGACATCGTCGCGAACCTGCTGTTCGGCATTCCCGTCATCCTGCTGCCTCTGGTCCTGCTGTGGGACGCACCCGGCGAGCAGCGCTCCCGACTGGACAGGGCCGCGGAACTGACGTTGTTCTGGCTTCCCTACAGCGCGGCCAGCCAGATCGGGTACGAGCTCGTGTTCCTGATCGGCCATCCGCTCGGGCTGTGGGAACCCACCAGCGACCCGGGGTGGAAGTGGCTGTGGTGGCAGTACGGGCTCGCCGACACCCGCTACACCAGTGGCAACCCCTGGACCTTCGCCCTGGAGGTCGTCGGCGTCCTCACCGGCATCACGGTGTTCATCGTGTGGACCCGGTTGATCCGGCCCGGATTGCCGTTCGAGTCTCGAATCCGTTGCCTCTGGCTGGCTTTCACCGGAGTCGCGGTCATCTACAGCAGTACGGCGGTGTACTTCCTGGCGGAGGTGGGTTCGGGCTTCGACGACATCGGCCAAGGACCGTTCGGGTTGTGGTTCAAGTTCATCGGGGAGAACCTTCCGTTCATCGTCCTGCCGCCCTTCGTGCTCTACGCGATTCACCTGCAGGTCGACTTCCTGACTCGCCGCGCCGGGGTGCCCACGGCGGTCAGCACGCAGAGCCGGCCCGCGTAATTGGACATCGGTCAACTATTGGCTCTTGCGCTATGACCTGTTAAATTCCGATCTATGACCGCCAAAACGGGGGTGACGAACGCTGGCTCTGGTCAGCGTCGGGCCTCGTTTCAACGCGCGCGGTCACACGAGACCAAACGCATGCTGGTGCAGGCGGCCATGGCGCTGTGGCGGACCAAGGGCTACGCGGTCACCACGGTCGCCGACATCTGCACCGCGGCAGGTGTGTCGAAAGCGTTGTTCTACTTCTACTTTCCGCGCAAAGAGGATGTGCTGTTCGAGGTGGGGGTGCTGTCCACGCAGTCGGCGTGCCGCACCATCGGCGCGATGCTCGACAAACCCTACGAGATCGACGCTGTCCTGCGCGCGGCGCTCACCGCGTTCGAGCGGTCGATGGCGCGCAATCCGCCCGAGCTGATCATCGAGACCATCCTCGAGGGCTACCGGCACGAGCACCGCATCCTCGCCGCCGGCGACCCGCCCGACGTGGAGGCCGACATGTTCGGCGAATTGTTCCGGCGCGCACAGGCCGACGGCAAGATCGCCCCCGACGTGGACATCGCGCACCTGGCCTATCTGGCGCAGACGCTCGTCAGCGAGGGGGCCCGACACTGGGCGGCCGGCGCTTTCGGGGGCCGCTCGTTCGCCGACGTCGTCACCACCGACATCTGCACGGTCATCACCGGATCCCAGAGACCCTGACGCAGGCGAGGAGGCCGCATGTGGGACTTCGAGACGGACCCCGACTATCAGCAGCTGCTGGACTGGGCGGACGAGTTCGTCCGAGACGAGGTCGAGCCGCTCGACCTGATCTGGCCGCACCTGCAGTTCACGCCGTTGACGCAGACGCGTCGCAAGGTCGTCGACCCCCTCAAGGAGCGGGTGCGGCAGAAGGGACTCTGGGCCACTCATCTCGGACCGGAACTCGGCGGGCAGGGCTACGGCCAGCTGAAGTTGGCGCTGCTCAACGAGATCCTCGGCCGCTCGCAATGGGCGCCGGTGATCTTCGGATGCCAGGCCCCTGACACGGGTAACGCCGAGATCATCGCGCACTACGGCACCCCGGAGCAGAAGGAGCGCTATCTGCGCCCGCTGCTCGACGGGGAGCTGTTCTCCAGTTACTCGATGACCGAACCCCAGGGCGGGGCCGACCCCACGCAGTTCACCACCAGCGCGGTCCGCGACGGGGACGACTGGGTGATCAACGGCTGGAAGTACTTCTCCTCCAACGCCAACACCGCGTCGTTCCTCATCGTGATGGTCGTGACGAACCCCGACGTGAGCCCCTATCAGGGCATGTCGATGTTCCTGCTCCCGACGGACACCCCCGGGGTGAACATCGTCCGCAACGTCGGCCTGCACGGCGAACGCGACGGCGAGGGCAGCCATGCGCTGATCCATTACGACAATGTGCGCGTTCCGGATTCGGCATTGCTGGGCGGCGAAGGACAGGCGTTCGTCATCGCGCAGACACGGCTCGGCGGTGGCCGCATCCATCACGCCATGCGCACCATCGGGCTGGCACAGAAGGCGATCGACATGATGTGCGAGCGGGCGCTGAGCCGCCAGACCGCGGGCAGCCTGCTCGCCGACAAGCAGGCCGTGCAGGCGTATGTCGCTGACTCGTACGCGCAACTGAAGCAGTTCCGGCTGATGGTGCTCTACACCGCGTGGGAGATCGACAAGTACAACGACTACAAGAAGGTGCGCAAGGACATCGCCGCGGTGAAGGTCGTGATGCCGACCGTGCTGCACGACATCGCCTGGCGGGCCATGCAGGTGCACGGCGCGCTCGGCGTCACGAACGAGATGCCGTTCCTGGGCATGGTGACCGGTGCCGCGGTGATGGGACTGGCCGACGGCCCGACCGAGGTGCACAAGACGACGGTGGCCAAGCAGGTGCTGCGCGACTACACCGCCAGCACGGACGTCTGGCCCTCGGAGTGGTTGCCGCGCAAGCGCGATGCGGCGCGCGAACGGTTCGCGGAGTACCTGGAGGCGGAAGTCGGAAACCAGTGAGCGACGCTTGCGGAGCGAACCAACAGGTGATGAGCGACGCTTGCGGAGCGAACCAACAGGTGATGAGCGACGCTTGCGGAGCGAACCAACAGGCAATGAGCGAGACCGAACTGGACACAGAGCGACTGACCACGTGGATGGACGAGGCAGCCCTGCCCGGCAAAGGTGAGCCGTTGCAGGCCCGGTTCCTGTCCGGCGGTACCCAGAACGTCATCTACGAACTCACCCGCGGCGACGCACGGTGCG
Organism: Mycolicibacterium chlorophenolicum; assembly: GCF_001044235.1. Classification (GTDB taxonomy): domain Bacteria; phylum Actinomycetota; class Actinomycetes; order Mycobacteriales; family Mycobacteriaceae; genus Mycobacterium; species Mycobacterium chlorophenolicum. The sequence goes on from NZ_JYNL01000068.1 coordinate 221,528, forward strand.
TCCTGCGGATGCCACCGACGGGTGCTCCCCCGGACCGGGACACCGGCATCCTGCGTGAGTGGCGGATCATCGAGGCGCTCGACGGCACCGAGGTGCCGCACACGAAGGCGGTCGGCGTCTGCGAGGACCCGTCGGTGCTGGGTCGGCCGTTCTACCTGATGGGATTCGTCGACGGCTGGTCACCGATGGACACCCACGGCCGCTGGCCGGAGCCGTTCGACAGCGACGCCTCTGCTCGGCCGGGCCTGAGTTACCAACTGGCCGAGGGTATTGCGCTGCTGTCGAAGGTCGACTGGCGCGCCAGAGGGCTGCAGGACCTCGGCAGGCCCGACGGCTTCCACGAACGCCAGGTCGCACGGTGGATCGGCTTTCTGGAGCGCATCAAGAAGCGCGAGCTGCCCGGCCTGGAGGTGGCGACGGCGTGGCTCAAGGAGCACAAGCCGCTCGACTTCATCCCCGGCCTGATGCACGGCGACTACCAGTTCGCCAACGTGATGTACCGGCACGGCGCCCCCGCACAGCTGGCCGCGATCGTCGACTGGGAGATGGGCACGGTGGGTGATCCGAAGCTCGATCTGGGGTGGATGGTGCAGAGCTGGCCCGGCGATGACGGTCAATCCGACATGACCTATGTGGACATGCGGGGCATGCCGTCGCGCGACGAGGTGGTCGCGCACTATGCGGCGGTGTCGGGACGTCAGGTCGACGACCTGGATTACTACCTTGTGCTTGCCAAGTGGAAGTTGGCCATCGTGCTCGAGCAGGGATTTCAGCGCGCCGGCGACGACGAGAAGTTGCTCGCCTTCGGACCGGTGGTGACGGATCTGATGACCTCGGCCGCCGAGCTCGCCGAAACCTCCGACTATCGGGGATGACGCCGGTGCGTGCCGCGGTCTGTCCGGCGTTCGGACCCCCGGAGGTCGTCCGTGTCGAGCACCGCGACATTCCCACGGCCGGCCCCGGCCAGGTCGGCGTCCGCGTGCACGCGGCGGCGGTCAACTTCCCGGACGTGCTCCTCATCGCCGACTCCTACCAGGTGAGCATCCCGCCGCCGTTCGTCCCGGGCAGCGAGTTCGCCGGTGTCGTCGACGAAGTCGGTTCGGAAGTCGACGTTGTCGCGGTCGGTGACCGGGTCACGGGAACCGGGATGGCCGGCGCGTTCGCCGAACGCGTCGTGGTGGACGCGGCGGGTCTGGCGGCCGTGCCCGACGGTCTGGACCTGTTCACCGCGGCGGCCTCCGGTGTCGCCTACCGGACCGCCGCGCACAGCTTGCGTTCGATGGCGCGCGTGGGCGTGGGCGACCAACTGGTGGTGCTCGGGGCGGGCGGCGGCGTCGGCCTCGCCGCGGTCCAGCTGGGCGTCACGCTCGGCGCCCAGGTCACCGCCGTCGCATCGTCACCCGAAAAACTCTCCGCTGCAACCCGTTACGGCGCCCACCACGCGATCGATCACCGCGTGGTGGACCTGCGGTCGGCGCTGCGGGAGGTGATCCCGGGCGGTGCCGACGCCGTGCTCGATCCCGTCGGGGGTGGATTGAGCGAACCGGCGCTGCGCAGCCTGCGCCGGGGCGGCCGGTTCGTCACCGTCGGATTCGCCTCCGGCACGATCCCCCGCATCCCGCTGAACCTGGTGCTCGTGAAAGGGGTTCACGTACTGGGTTTCCAATTCCAGGACGTGCCTGCCGAGGAGTTCGCACGCACCGAGCAGGAATTGCGCACGCTGCTGGCGGATCGTCGGGTCACGCCACACATCGGAGCGGTGTACTCCCTCGACGAGACCGTGGCCGCGCTGCGCCACGTGGCCGAAGGCCGGGCCGTCGGCAAGGTGCTCATCGACCTGCAATGAATTCAGCTGGCGGGCACCAGATCCGCCGCGACGGAGGCCATCATGCCGCAGCAGAAGATCTCGGAGCGCGCCACCGATTCTCCCGGAACCCCGGCCGCGGCCAGAGCCTGGGCCTTGAACGCTCGGGCGGCGGCGCTGAGCCGGTGCTCGACGACGTCGACGCTGCTGTCCAACTCGGATGGGCGGTGTTCGCCCCAGAGCGTCACCTCGGTCGCTCCCTGGGCCAGCGCGCCGAGCACGCCGGCGCGGACGCGTTCGTCGCGGCCGAACAGGTCGCCGGCCACCGCGACGGTCTGCGGGTGGGGGCGCAGTTCCCAGGACTGCAGCACCGATTCCAGATCGGCGGTGTCGGCGCCGAGGATCTCCAGCGGACGGACATCGTCGTCGTTGCCGACCAGGACGGTGACGTCCCAGCCGGCGGTCACCCGGTCGTAGACCCAGCCGCCGGCGAACCGCACCGCGTCGAGCACGGTGGGCGTGACGATGTCGAGTCGGTATCTCATGTCGGTGTGGCCTCCGATCGCGTCGCCGCCAGATCCCGACCCAGCGATTCTGCGTACTCCGTGAACACCTCGGTCAGCGGGATTGCAGGATCGAGCAGCCATAAGGTCTCCATTCCGTTGATGAAGGCGAGAATCTCCGTGGCCTTGGCGGCCGCGTCGACGTCGGGGCGATAGCGGCCCGCCCGCTGGCCGCGCTCGATGATCTTCCTGATGATGTCGACCGCGGCGCGGTACCGGTTGTGCAGGCGGTCGTGCAGCGGGGCGTCCGGGGCGATGTTCTCGGCGAGCAGGACGGTGAATGTGCCCACGAGTTCCGGGGCACGCTCGAAGCGCTCGGGAACGCGCATCAGCTCAGTGATCAGGTCGCCGGAGCGGTCGGCGTGCGCATCGTCGTCGGCGTCACGCGCATCCAGCACCGCGTTGAGGAGTTGCTCTTTGGACGCGAAGTGATGCAGCAGCCCGGCTGAAGTCACGCCCGCCTCCCGGGCGATCTGCGCCAGCGATGTGGACCGCCATCCGTTGCGCGCCAGCAGACGCTCGGCCACCGCGAGGATGCGTTGCCTGCGGTCCTCGCCCTTGGCGAACAAGGTCGCATAGGGACGTCTGGGCGAATCCAGATCGGACCCGGCGGACTGCGCGGCGGACACTCATCTCCTCGGCTCGAACCAACCTAGTGAACACACAGTAGGTAGGTTTGCCGGATGTGACAAGGGTCTCAGCGAAATTGGTTTCGATCGCCGTCACCGATGCCGCCGTCGCGCGCCGTAACGCCAGCGTGACGCCGTTTTACCAGATCAACACATCGCTCCGGAAATACTTGATGGCATGCCCGCACTGCAGCATGTCGCCGCCACGACACCTCCGGACGAGATCGCCGACCGCCTCCGGACCGACGGATACGTCATCGTCGACGATCTCGCCCCTGCCGGGTTGATGGACACCATCTCCGACGAACTCGCACCGCATGTCGCGGCGACCCCACTGGGCTACAACGCCATGATCGGCCAGCGAACCCGCCGCACCGGCGCACTGATCGCCCGGTCACCCGCCTGCCGGACACTCGTGCAGGATCCGACGGTCCTCGGCGTGTGCGGCGACTTCCTCGGCCACGCGTCGGCGTTTCAGCTGATGTTGACCCAGGTGATCTCGATCGAGCCGGGTGAGTCGGCGCAGGCGCTGCACCGGGATCAGAACGCGTTCGACTTCTATCCGTTTCCCGACGATTACCACGTGCAGTGCAACACGCTGTGGGCCCTGTCGGACTACACGGCCGAGATGGGCGCCACCCGCGTGGTGCCCGGAAGCCAGAGCGGCGGGAAGAAGCCCACCGACTACTCCGATGCCGACTGCCTTCAGGCCGAGATGTCACGCGGCTCGGTGCTGATCTACACCGGCAAGATCGTGCACAGCGGGGGCGCCAACCGCTCGCAGCAGGTGCGCCGCGCGATCAACGTCAACTACTGCGTGGGCTGGGTGCGCCAGGAGGAGAACCAATTCCTCTCGGTTCCACCCGAGGTCGCACGCACCCTCGACGACGACCTGCTGAGGTTGATCGGCTATCAGGAGGGCGCCTGGGCGATGGGCTATTTCCGTGATTTCGAGGATCCGCTGCGCGCCCTGCGCGGTGACGCGATCGGGTACGGCTTCGACGGCAGTCGACTGGCTGGTGACGCCGGCGCCGCGTTCACCGATCAGCTGACCCACAGCGAGTGACGCGCACAATCTTCACAGCCCAAGCGATTTGGCGATGATCACCTTCATCACCTCGCTGGTGCCCGCGTAGATACGGGCCACCCGCGCATCGGTGTACAGCCGTGCGATCGGGTATTCCATCATGTAGCCGTACCCGCCGAACAGCTGCAGGCAGCGGTCCACGACACGCTGCTGCATCTCCGTGCAGAACAACTTGACCCGGGCCGCGTCGGCACCGGAGAGCTCACCGTCGACGTGCAGCGCGACGGCCCGGTCCAGCATCGCCTGCGCCGCCTCGACCTCCGTCGAACAGGCGGCGAGCTCGAACTTGGTGTTCTGGAACGACGCCACCGGCGTGCCGAACGCCGTGCGGTGCTGCGTGTAATCGATGGCCGCGGCGATCGCCGAACGAGCCTGCGCCACCGAGCCGACAGCCACCGTCAGCCGCTCCTGGGCCAGGTTGTGGCCCAGGTAGCCGAACGCCTCGTCCACTTCGCCGAGCACATTCGCCGCAGGCACCCGCACGTCGACGAACGACAGTTCGGCGGTGTCCTGCACCTTGCAGCCCATCTTCTGCAGCTCGCGGCCACGGGTGAAGCCGTCCATGCCGTCCTCGACGACGAGCAGGGTCAGCCCCGCGCGGCGGTTGTCCGGATCGGTCGACGTACGCGCGACGACGATCACCAGGTCGGCCTGCATCCCGCCCGTGATGAAGGTCTTGGCGCCGTTGACGATGTAGTCGTCCCCATCCCGGACTGCGGTGGTGCGCATGCCCGCGAGATCGGACCCGGTGCCGGGCTCGGTCATCGCGATCGCGGTGAGCAGGGTCCCTGCCGCCAGCCCGGGAAACCAGCGCGCCCGCTGCTCGTCGTTCGCATAGTGCAGGAAGTACGGCAGGATCACCTCGAGTTGAGTGCGCACCGTGGACAGCGTGACGAGCGCGCGGGCCGCCTCCTCCTGCAGCACCACGTTGTAGCGGTAGTCCGACTGGCCGCCGCCGCCGTACTCCTCGGGAATGGACACCCCCAGGATTCCCAGCTCCCCCATCCTCTCGAAGACCTCGCGCGGCATCCGCCCACCCTGCTCCCACTGCGGGTAGTGCGGCACGACCTCCTTCTCCACGAAGTCGCGCGCGAGCTCCCGGAACGCCTCGTGGTCCTCGGTGAACAGATCTCTGCGCATCCGCGTCGTCCCCCGTCAGCTCACGAGCTCGACGACGGTGGCGTTGGCGGTACCGCCGCCCTCGCACATCGTCTGCAATCCGTAGCGAATTCCGTTGTCGCGCATGTGATGGATCATCCGCGTCATCAACACCGCCCCGGACGCGCCGAGCGGATGTCCCAGTGCGATGGCGCCACCCAGCGGATTCAATTTCGCCTCGTCGGCACCCGTGTCGGCCAGCCAGGCCAGCGGAACCGGCGCGAACGCCTCGTTGACCTCGAACACACCGATCTCCGACACGTCGAGGCCGGCCTTGTGCAGCACCTTCTCCGTCGCCGGAATCGGTCCGGTCAGCATCAGTTTCGGGTCCGCACCGGTGACAGCACCCGCGCGGTAGCGCGCGAGCGGGGTCAGGCCGAGCTGCACCGCGCTCTCGGCGGTCATCACCAGCAGGGCCGCAGCCCCATCGGAGATCTGCGAGGAATTGCCGGCGTGGATGACGCCGTCGTCGGTGAACGCGGGCTTGAGGCCGGCCAGCTTCTCCACCGTCGTGCCGCGCCGGATCCCCTCGTCATCGGTGACGACACCGCCCTCGGTGACGACGGGAACGATCTGATCGGTGAACGCGCCCGCGTCCTGGGCGGCTGCGGCGAGCTCGTGCGAGCGGGCCGAATACTCGTCCAGCCGGGCGCGCGAGAAGCCCCACTGCTGCGCGATCATCTCCGCCGAGATGCCTTGATTGAACGAGAAATCGTCGTAGCGGGCAAGTACTTTCGGCCCGTAGGGCATGCCGGTGGCACGTGCGGCGCCCAGCGGCACGCGGCTCATCACCTCCACTCCCCCGGCGACCACCACCTCCTGCTGACCCGACATCACCGCTTGCACGGCGAAGTCGAGCGCCTGCTGGCTGGAGCCGCAGGCCCGGTTCACGGTGGTGCCGGGGATGTGCTCGGGCCACCCCGCGGCGAGCACCGCGTAGCGGCCGATGTTGCTGGACTGGTCGCCCACCTGGGACACGCAGCCCCAGACGACGTCGTCGATCACGTCGGTGTCGACCCCGGTCCGCTCGATCAGTTCGTTGAGCACCAGTGCCGACAGGTCGGCCGCGTGCTGATCGGACAGTCCCCCGTTGCGCTTGCCGACCGGTGTGCGCACTGCTCCCACGATCACCGTTTCTCGCATCTACCTCTGCTCCTCGTCGTCGTACAACGCCCACGCCCCACTGAACTGCGGGTCGCGTCTGGTCGCGAACGCGGCATACGCCTCGCCCGCATCAGCGGTGGCGAAGTTGCCCGGTTGCGCCCGGGCCTCGTTGGCCAGTGCCTGTTGCAGTGTCGCCGTCGCGCCGTCGTTGAGCAGCGCCTTGCTCTGCGCCAGCGCGAACGGCGGCCCGGCGGCGAGCCGGTCGGCGAGATCGTCGACGAACACGTCGATCTCGTCATCGGGCGTGACCCAGGTGACCAATCCCAGGGCGTGCGCCTCCTGCGCATCGATCATGTCGGCGAGCAGAACGAGGCGCTTGGCCTGTTGCAGGCCGACGATCCGCGGGAGTAGCCACGACCCGCCGAGGTCGACCGACAGCCCGCGCTTGGCGAAGATCTGGCTGAACCGGGACTGCGGGGTGGCGACGACGAGATCGCAGCCGAGCGCCAGATTCCAGCCTGCGCCGACGGCGATGCCGGTGACCTTGGCGATGGTCGGTACCGCGAGCTCGTGCAGCGCCAGCGCCACGTCGGTGAGACGGTCCAGCTTGTGCCGCGGGTGGACCTTCTCGCCGGTCGCGATGTCGGCTCCGGAGCTGAACGCGCCGCCCGCGCCGGTCAGCACCAGCACCCGAACATGGGGGTCACGCTTGACCTGCCGGAGCGCGTCGGCCAGCTCCAGCCACAGCCGCGCGTCCAGCGCGTTGCGGCGCTCGGGCCGGTTCAGGGTCAGCGTGCGTACCCCGTCGCGGTCGGCGCACAGCAGGACGTCGTCACTCATCGGCGGGTCCGATCGCCCCCTCGGCGCGCAGCCGCGCGAGTTCTTCGGCCGTGACTCCCAGTTCGGTGAGCACCGCGTCGGTGTGCTCACCGAGGTCGGGTATCGCGCCCATCGGCTGTTCGAAGTCGCTGATGACCGGTGGCGGCCGCAGCGCGGGGATGTCGCCCTTCGGGCTCGCCACGGTCCGCCACCGGTCCCGGGCGCTCAGCTGGGGATGGACCACGACCTCGCTGGGTTTGTTGAACCGGGAGTTGCCGATTCCCGCGTCGTCGGCCGTCTTCTGGATGTCGGCCAGATCGTGTCGCGCACACCAGGATCCGATCGCGTCGTCGAGAATCTGCCGGTGGGCGCAGCGGCCGGGATTCGTCGCGAACCGGGCGTCCGCGGCCAGATCGGGGCGGTTGATGATCTCCCGCGCCACCCGCTGCCATTCGCGGTCGTTGGTGGTGCCCAGCACCACGGTGTGACCGTCGCGGGTGGGGTATGCGCCGTAGGGCGCGACGGCCGGCGAACCGACGCCCAGCGGCTCCTGGTCGATGCCCGAATGCTGGGTGTAGGTCAGCGCGTAACCCATCACGTCGGTCATCACGTCGAACAGACTCAATTCGACCGACGGCGCCGGACCAGGCCGCGGCCGCCGCTCGCGCCGGTACAGCAGCGTCACGATCGACATCGCGGCGTACAGGCCGGTGGTGAAATCGGCCATCGCGGGTCCCGGCTTGGCGGGCATGCCTGGCGAGCCGGTGATCGCGCACGACCCCGACTCGGCCTGCACCAGGAGGTCGTACGCGCGCTTGTGGGAGATCGGGCCGCCAGGCCCGTATCCGTCGATCTCGACCGGGATGACGTCGGGGTGGCGCTCAGCGAGATCGGCGGGCGCCACGCCCAGCCGTGCCGTGGCGCCGGGCGCCAGGTTGGACACGAACACGTCGGCATGGTCGAGCAACCGGTGCAGCAATTCCCGGCCCGCAGGCGATTTCGTGTTCAGCGCCACCGATTCCTTGCCGCGGTTGCACCACACGAAGTGGGCGGCCAGACCGGCCGGGCCGTTGACGACGTCGTCGTAGTGGCGGGCGAAGTCACCGCCGTCGGGATTCTCCACCTTGATGACGCGGGCGCCGAAGTCGGCGAGGACGCGGGTGCACATCGGCGCCGCGACAGCCTGCTCCATCGCGACCACGGTGACACCGGCCAGCGGCGCGGCAGTCGGAGTTGACACGCGTTCAGATAACCACGGACGGCATCAGTAGCTGCGCGGGAGGCCGAGCACGTGCTCGCCGAGGAAGTTCAGGATCATCTCCTGACTGACCGGCGCGATCTTCATCAGCCGCGCTTCGCGGAAGTATCGCGCGACGTGATACTCCTCGGAGTAGCCCATGCCGCCGTGCAGCTGCAGCGCCCGGTCGGCGGCCCCGAAGCCGGCATCGGCGCACAAGTATTTGGCCGTATTCGCTTCACGCCCACAGGGTTTGCCGTTGTCGTAGAGCCAGGTGGCCTTGCGCAGCACGAGTTCGGCGGCGTCGAGCCGGGCCAGGGAGTCCGCCAGGGGGAACTGCAGGCCCTGGTTCATCCCGATCGGACGGTTGAACACGTGCCGCTCGTTGCCGTACGTGACCGCCTTCTCCAGCGCGACCCGGCCGATGCCCAGCGCCTCGGCGGCGATCAGCATCCGCTCCGGATTCAGGCCGTCGAGGATGTACCTGAAGCCCTGGCCTTCCTCCCCGACGCGGTGGGCGACCGGCACCATGAGGTCGTCGATGAACAGCTCGTTGGAGCTGACCGCGTTGCGGCCCATCTTCTTGATGGGGCGGATGTCGACGTGCGCGCGATCCAGGTCGGTCAGGAACAGCGTCATGCCATCGGTCTTCTTGGCCACCTCGTCATACAGCGTCGTGCGGGTCAGCAGCAGGATCTTCTCCGACTCCAGTGCCTTGGAGATCCACACCTTGCGGCCGTTGACGCGGTAGTGGTCGCCCTCCCGCCTGGCGAACGTCGTGATCCGCGAGGTGTCCAGTCCGGCACCGGGTTCGGTGACGCCGAAGCAGACGTGCAGATCACCGTCGACGATGCGGGGCAGCGTCTCGGCCTTGAGCTCGTCGGAGCCGTGTTTGACCACCGGCTGCATGCCGAAGATCGACAGGTGGATCGCGCTGGCGCCGTTCATCGCCGCACCGGACCGGGACACCTCCTCGAGCAGCAGGGTCGCTTCCGTGATGCCCAGACCGTGTCCGCCGTACTCCTCCGGGATCGTCATGCCCAGCCAGCCACCAGAGGCGATGGCGTCGTAGAACTCCTGGGGGAATTCGTGCGCCTGGTCCTTCTCGAGCCAGTAGTGATCGTCGAACCGGGCGCACAACTCGGCCACGGACTTGCGGATCAGTTCCTGATCGTCGCTCAGCTCGAAACTCATGCCGCTCGGCATAACCATCTCCTCGGTCTCACTACCCGCCGAACATGCATTCCGGCAGGCGTCCACTCGATCTTCCCCTGCCGGAATGCCATTTCGGCGAGAGATGTCGCTCAGTCCTTGTTGCCCGTCAACTGCTTGGCGTTGGCGGCGAAATCGGCGAAGGTGGCGCCGGTCTTCTCCTTGTGCGACAGCGCCTGGATCGAGACGTCATGACCCTCGGCGGCCTTGCGCAACGCCCCGACCGTCGCCTGCTCCTTCGACAAGTGGCTGAACGGGTCGAAGTTGTACCACCGCATCGCGTTCTCGTAGGTCATCTTGTCGATCTCGTCATCGGGAACGTCGTTGGCCTTGAGCACGTCGTCGAGCTGTTCGGGAGCGCCCGGCCACATCGAATCGCTGTGGGGGTAGTCGGCTTCCCAGCAGATGTTGTCCACCCCGATCTGGTGTCGGGTCGTCACGCCGACCGGGTCGGCGATGAAGCAGGTCAGGAAGTGCTCCCGGAAGACCTCGCTGGGCAGCTTGCCCTTGAAATCCTGTCCCGTCCAGGTGGAGTGCATCTCGTAGGTCCGGTCCACCCGCTCCAGGAAGTAGGGGATCCACCCGGTGCCGCCCTCGCTCAGCGCGATCTTGAGGTCCGGGTACTCCTTGATCGGCCGCGACCACAGCAGGTCCGCGGCGGCCTGCACGATGTTCATCGGCTGCAGCGTGATCATCACGTCCATCGGCGCGTCCGGCGCCGTGATGGCCAGTCGGCCTGACGACCCGATGTGGACGTTGAGCACGGTGTCGGTGTCCACCAGTGCATCCCACATCGGCTTCCAGTGATCGAAGTCGTGGAAGCTGGGATAGCCCATGGCCGAGGGGTTCTCCGAGAACGTCAGCGAGTGCACACCGCGCGCGGCGTTGCGGCGGATCTCGGCCGCGCACGCCACCGGATCCCAGATCACCGGCAGCGTCATCGGGATGAAGCGCGCCGGATAGGCGCCGCACCACTCCTCGACATGCCAGTCGTTGTAGGCCTGCACCAACGCCAGGGAGAACTCCTGGTCCTCGGTGGCGAAGAGCCGGCCGGCGAAGCCGGGGAACGACGGGAAGCACATCGAGCCGAGGATGCCGCCGGCGTTCATGTCCTTGACCCGCTCGTCGACCTGCCAACAGCCGGGCCGGATCTCGTCGAGCCCCTGTGGCTCCAGGCCGTACTCCTCCTTCGGCCGGCCCGCGACTGCATTGAGCGCCACATTCGGGATCACCACGTCGCGGAACTGCCAGGTGTCCGATCCGTCCGGGTTGTGCACCAGACGGGGGGCCTCGTCGAGGTACTTCTTCGGGAGGTGGTTCTTGAACATGTCCGGCGGTTCGACGATGTGATCGTCCACGCTGATCAAGATCATGTCGTCCTTGTTCACGACGCTCCTCCACCTCCGCACGCGCGTTGCCACGTCACGCGCCGTTTCCGACCGATGCTTCCTCTACATGAAAACTAGCTTCTCCAGCAGCGAGAATCAATGTCCGTGCACCGCGGCTGTGCCACCTGTCTGCAATGTTGGGACGCCGGCGGGCGCCGCAAGACCCGCGAGTACGCGCACGTCGATTGACGTTTCGGCGGAGGACTGGAAATCTGTTGCTCAAATATGAGAACCTGATTCTCATGATCGAGAGGAGTGCGAAGGTGCGCATCCCCCCGCTGCCGGCGGACGAGTGGGATGACGCCGCCGACGGGGCGCTGGCCGGTCTGATGCCCGCCGAGCGGCGCAATCCCGAAGCGACCGGAAATCTGGTCGCCACGCTCGTGCGGCACCCGAGACTGGCCCGGAACTTCCTCCGGTTCAACTTCCACCTGCTCTACGGAACCACCCTGCCGCCTCGGCTGCGCGAGCTGGCCGTGCTGCGTATCGCGCTGCTCAGCGGCTGCGACTACGAGTGGCGCCACCACGTCACCATGGGCCGCGACGCCGGACTGTCCGACGCCGACATCGCCGGTATCGAGCACGGCGAGGCGTCCGATGAACTCGACCGCGCGGTGCTGGCGGCCGTCGACGAGTTGCGCGGCGACTCGACTGTCACCGACCCGACCTGGACGACGCTGTCCGCCCACCTCGACGAGCACCAACTGATGGATCTCGTCTTCACGATCGGTTGCTATGGCGCCCTGGCCATGGCCATCAACACCTTTGGGGTTCAACCCGACCCCGACACAGAGAGGTAAAATCCATGGCACACTTCCCCAAGCCTGCTGCCGGGAGCTGGACCGAGAACTGGCCGGAACTGGGCACCGCACCGGTCGACTACACGGACTCGATCGACCCGGAGCACTGGAAACTGGAGCAGCAGGCCATTTTCCGCAAGTGCTGGCTGAACGTGGGCCGCGTGGAGCGGCTGCCCAAGGTGGGCAGTTACTTTACCCGGGAGATGCCCTCGGTCGGCCCGGGGACGTCGATCATCATCGTCAAGGACAAGGACGGCGTCGTCCGGTCGTTCTACAACCTGTGCCGACACCGGGGAAACAAGCTCGTCTGGAACGACTATCCGGGCGAGGAGGTTTCGGGAGCGTGCCGGCAGTTCACCTGCAAGTACCACGCGTGGCGCTACGCCCTCAACGGCGACCTCACCTTCATCCAGCAGGAGGACGAGTTCTTCGACGTGGACAAGGCCGACTACGGACTCAAGCCGGTGCGCTGCGAGGTCTGGGAAGGCTTCATCTTCGTCAACTTCGACGACGACGCCGAACCGCTGATCGACTACCTCGGCGATTTCGCGAAGGGCCTGGAGGGCTATCCGTTCCACGAGATGACGGAGGTCTACAGCTACCGCTCGGAGATCAGGGCCAACTGGAAGCTGTTCATCGACGCGTTCACCGAGTTCTACCACGCCCCGGTGCTGCACATGAAGCAGGCGGTCAAGGAGGAGGCCGAGAAGCTCGCCAAGATCGGTTTCGAGGCACTGCACTACGACATCAAGGGCCAGCACTCGATGATCTCCTCCTGGGGCGGCATGTCGCCGCCCAAGGACGAGAGCATGGTCAAGCCGATCGAGCGGATCCTGCACAGCGGACTGTTCGGTCCGTGGGACCGGCCGGACATCAAGGGGGTTGCCGCCGACGAGTTGCCCCCGGCGATCAATCCTTCGCGCCAACCCTTCTGGGGCCAGGACTCTTTCGAGTTCTTCCCGAACTTCACGCTGTTGATCTGGGCCCCGGGCTGGTACCTGACCTATCACTACTGGCCCACGGGAGTGGACACCCACATCTTCGAGGCGAGCCTGTACTTCGTCCCCCCGAAGAACACCCGCCAGCGGCTCTCCCAGGAGTTGGCGGCGGTGACGTTCAAGGAGTACGCGCTGCAGGACGCCAACACCCTCGAGGCGACGCAGACCCAGGTCGGCACTCGCGCGGTCACCGAATTCCCGCTGTGCGACCAGGAAGTCCTGCTTCGGCATCTCCATCACACCGCACACCGCTACGTTGACGAGTACAAGGAAGCCAACGGCCTGACCAAGGCCGCCACGAACGGGAGCACCGCCCATGTCTGAGACCACGACCGTCGCGCTTCCCGCCGAGTTCGCCGATCTGGAGCGCTTCACCGACTGGTGCCTGGCGACCGAACCGGAGCGCTACGCCAAGCGGCTGGCCTCGACGATGAGCGAGATGCAGGAGCTCTACGACGCGGGTCTGGCCCGGCTCGAGGACGCGATGGTCTACCTGGACGCCCGCTTTCCGCTGCACGACATGCCCGAGGACGCCAAGAACCTGATGCACCTGATGCAGTCCGTGGTGATGGTGTCGTTCCCGATCGAGGTCTGGAAGCAACCGCGCGTCCTCGACAGCGGCGCAGCCTGGGTCGAGATCATCAAGGAGCCGGTGGTCTAGTGCCGCTGACCCTCACCGCCGCGGGCCTGCTCGACGTCGACGCCGGGGAGATCATCCGTCCGGGCATCGTCACGGTCGATGACGGCCGGATCGTCTCCGTGGGCGGCGAGATCGCCTCGGACGCCGACGTCCTCGACCTCGGCGACGCCATCCTGCTGCCCGGTCTGATGGACATGGAGGTCAACCTGCTGATGGGCGGGCGCGGGGAGAACCCCGGCCTGTCCCAGGTGCAGGACGACCCGCCCACCCGCGTTCTGCGCGCGGTCGGCAACGCGCGCCGCACGCTGCGCGCCGGGTTCACCACGGTGCGCAACCTCGGGTTGTTCGTCAAGACCGGCGGCTATCTGCTCGACGTCGCACTGTCCAAGGCCATCGACGGCGGCTTGATCGAGGGCCCGCGCGTCATCCCGGCCGGCCATGCGATCACCCCGACGGGCGGACACCTCGACCCGACGATGTTCGCGGCGTTCATGCCCGGTGTGCTCGAGTTGACGATCGAGGAGGGCATCGCCAACGGGGTCGACGAGATCCGCAAGGCGGTGCGCTACCAGATCAAGCACGGCGCGCAGCTGATCAAGGTCTGTTGTTCGGGCGGTGTCATGTCGCTGACCGGAGAGGCGGGGGCACAACACTATTCGGACGAGGAACTGCGCGTCATCGTCGACGAGGCGCACCGGCGGGGGTTGCGGGTCGCCGCGCACACCCACGGCGCCGAAGCGGTCAAGCATGCGGTCGCGTGCGGGATCGACTGCATCGAGCACGGATTCCTGATGGACGACGAAGCCATCCAGATGCTGGTCGACAACGACCGCTTCCTGGTCACCACCCGGCGGCTCGCGGAGTACATGGACGTGTCGAAGGCGCCGAAAGAGTTGCAGGACAAGGCAGCCGAGATGTTCCCGAAGGCACGTACGTCGATCAAGGCAGCGTACGAGGCGGGGGTGAAGATCGCGGTCGGCACCGACGCCCCGGCGATCCCACACGGCAAGAACGCCGACGAACTCGTCACGCTGGTCGACTGGGGCATGCCTCCCGACGCGGTGCTGCGGGCGGCGACCGTGGTCGCCGCGGACTTGATCGACAGATCGGGTTCGCTGGGCCGCATCGCCGAGGGTTACCTGGCCGACATCATCGCGGTGCCCGGGGATCCACTCGCCGACATCGGCGTTACACGCGATGTTTCTTTTGTAATGAAGGGCGGTAAGGTCTACAAGAATGACACCAACGCGAACTGAGGATCTGGTCGAGATCCAGCAGCTCCTCGCCAAGTACGCCGTCACCATCACCCAGGGTGACATCGACGGGTTGGTCGAGGTCTTCACGCCGGACGGGACCTACAGCGCATTCGGTGAGACCTACACGCTCAACAGGTTTCCGGTTCTGGTCGATGCGGCGCCCAAGGGTCTCTTCATGACCGGTACCGCGCTCGTCGACCTCGTCGAAGGCGACGACGATGCGACCGGAACCCAACCGTTGTGCTTCGTCGAGCACAGCACACACGACATGCGCATCGGCTACTACAACGACACCTATGTCCGCACCGACGACGGGTGGCGGCTGCGCACCCGGGCGATGACCTTCATCCGGCGCAACGGCGACCACGACTCCGGGCGCCCGCACGCGATCGGGAGGCCTGAAGCGGGATGAGCGACCTCCACGACCCGGCGACGTTCCGGACGCACCTGGTGGCGTGGCTGAGCGAGAACGATCTGAGCCCGGCCGACGACCACTCACTCGACGGACACCTGCGCCAGTTCGCCCGGGTGCAGCGCGCCCTGTACGACGCCGGGTGGAACCGCTACGGCTGGCCCGAGCACGCCGGCGGACTCGGCGGTCCCGCCATCCTGCGCGCCATCGTCGGCGAGGAGGTGGTGGGCCGTCGGCTGGTCGAGCCGGGACCTTACTCGATGCTCGAGGTGCTGGCGCCGACCATGATCGACTATGCCTCCCCCGCGCTCGCCGCCGAGATGGTGCCCAAGCTGCTCAGCGGAGAAGAGATGTGGTGCCAAGGGTTTTCAGAACCCGGGTCGGGCAGCGATCTCGCGTCGCTGACCACTCGCGCCGCCCCGCATGGGGACGACTGGATCGTCAACGGCCAGAAAGTGTGGACGAGCTTCGCTCAGTTCTCCCGCCGGTGCGTGCTGCTCACCCGGACCGGCGGTCCGGACGTGCCGAACCACGAGGCCATCACCGCGTTCTTCGTCGACCTCGACACCCCGGGAATCACCGTACGTCCGCTGCGCACCATGCACGGCGTCGACGAATTCTGCGAGGTCTACTTCGACGACGTCGTCGTCGAGCGCAGCCGGATGCTGGGCGCGCCCGGCGACGGCTGGCGGCTGGCCATGGATCTGCTTCCCTACGAACGCTCCACCTGCTTCTGGCAGCGCATCGCCTACCTGTACGCACGGTTCGACGCGTTGATCGCCGAGGTGAAGGCGCAGGGGCAGGCCGTGGACTCGGACATGGGTGAGACGTATCTGGCGCTGCACACCCTGCGCTGCCGGTCGCGGGCCACCCAGCACCGGCTCGCCGCCGGGCACAAACTCGGACCGGACACCTCGGTGGACAAGGTGCTGCTGGCCACTGCCGAGCAGCGGCTCTACGACACCGCACGCGATCTGCTCCCGGGTGTCGTCGAGCTCGACGACACCCCCTGGCGCACCGAGTATCTGTACTCGCGCGCGGCCACCATCTACGGCGGCACGGCCGAAGTGCAGCGCAACATCATCGCGCGCCGTCTGCTCGATCTCGGCAAGGAGTGACCATGGCCACCGGAATCGACGACACACTGGACCGCGAGTCACTCGACATGCTGGAGGCCGCGCTGCGCACGACCATGCTGTCGGCGTCGGGCCCGAAGCTCGACGCCGGCCTGGCGGAACTGGGCTGGGCCGACATGCTCACGGACACCCCGGAGGTCGCGGTGCCGCTGGTGTTCCGGCTCCTCGGCGAAACGGGCACGCACGCTTCGGTACTCGTCGACGTCGTACTGCATGCCACCGGCAACACGATCGGCGACACCGTCGAACTGCCGCTGCCGTACGCCGGCAACACGTGGGTGGTGTGGGATCGCATCAGCCCGGCCACCGCCGAGCCGACGCTGGGCGGTCTGCCGTTGCGTCGCGAGGAGGAGGGCTATCCGATCCGGCTGGCCGAGGCACGGGTGGCGGTGGGCTGGTGGCTGGTGGGCTCCGCGCGGGCAATGGTGGCGCTGGCTCGGCGGCACGCGCTGGACCGGGTCCAGTTCGGCAAGCCGATCTCCGGCTTCCAGGCGGTCCGGCACCGGCTGGCCGAGACGCTGGTGGCCATCGAGGGCGCCGAGGCGACGCTGAGCCTGCCCGCCGTGGACAACCCTGATCTGACCGCGCTGCTCGCCAAAGCGGCCGCGGGCAAAGCGGCGCTGACCGCCGCGAAGAACTGTCAGCAGGTGCTCGGCGGCATCGGCTTCACCGCCGAACACGAGCTGCACCGTCACGTCGAGCGGGTGCTGGTGCTGGACGGATTGCTGGGCAGCTCACGGGAACTCACCCGCCGGGCCGGCGCCGGCCTGCGGGCCCGCGGCTCGGCACCGCGCCTGGCCGACCTCTGAGGCATGTGCTCGCCACCCACGGCGAGGGTGCGTGTCTGCGGGCGACACTCCGGGCTCTGGCGCGAGTCCACGCACGCTCGCACCGATCTTCTAGGTGATGTTGGCCTTCATGTGCTCGAGATCCACCAGCACCGGCCATCCCCCGACACTGAGCGCGTTGCCGTGCCCGGTCTGGTGGATGTCGAACACCGACTGGATCGCGGCGTAGAAGCCCTGCACGTCCAGCGTCTGGTTCACCGCGCGCTTGGCCTGCCGCAGCGCGAACGGCGGCATCTTCGCGATCTGTTCGGCCAGCGCCCTGGTCTGGCTGTCGAGCTCGGCGCGGGGCACCACCTTGTTCACCATGCCGGTGGCCAGCACCTCCTCGGCCGTCATCGCACGTCCGGTGAACAGGATCTCCTTGGCCTTGCGCGGCCCCAATTCCCACGTGTGCCCGTGGTATTCGACACCCCCGATACCCATCAGGACCACCGGATCGGAGAACTGCGCGTCGTCGGCCGCGACGATCAGATCGCAGGGCCAGCACAGCAGCAGACCGCCCGAGATGCAGCGGCCCTGCACCGCAGCGATCGACGGCTTGGGAACATTGCGCCAGCGCAAGGTGTACTCGAGGTAGCGCCGCGCCTCGTGCTCGATGATGAACTCCAACGTGATCTTGTCCGGCACCGGTCCGCCGCCGCGCAGATCGTGACCCGCGGAGAAGTGTTTGCCGTTGGCGCGCAGCACGATCACCGCGACGCCTGGATCCTGGGCCGCCCGCGTCCATGCTGCATCGAGTTCATCGAGCAGCTCGGGGTTCTGCGCGTTGGCCGCCTCGGGACGGTTCAGGGTGATCGTCGCGATGGTGTCGGTCACGTCGTAGTCGATGTACACGGCCCGTCCTCGGGTGTCGGGAAGCCCGGTATCGCAGGGAAGACTGGGCCTTCTGTTATCACCAAAATGAGAATACTATTCTCGTGATGAGGAAGTTACAATCTCTGACACGTCGGCCGAGAGGGGGTCCTAGACCGCTATGTCACGGCGTTCTCCGGTACAGTCAGTTCATGTTCTTCCCAGTCGGCCTGCGTCTGAGCCGCCGGTGACCAGCGCCAGCGAGGAGCCGGCCTGGAAGCAGCGGGCGGTCGAGCGTTCGATCAAGACCGCCAAGTTGCGCGCCGCTCAGCGGGTGCAACGGTTCCTCGACGCCGCACAGGCGATCATCATCGAGAAGGGCAGCACCGACTTCACGGTGCAGGAGGTCGTCGACCGCTCCCGCCAGTCGTTGCGCAGCTTCTACCTCCAGTTCGACGGCAAGCACGAACTCCTGCTCGCACTCTTCGAAGACGCGCTGAGCCGTTCGGCGGAACAGATCCGCGCCGCGACCGCCGGCCAGGAGGATCCCCTCGAGCGACTCAAAGTGGCGATCTCCCTGCTGTTCGAGTCATCGCGACCCGATCCGGCCGCCAAGCGGCCGCTCTTCACCGATTTCGCTCCGCGACTGCTGGTGTCCCACCCCTCCGAGGTCAAGGTCGCTCATGCGCCGCTCCTCGCGCTCCTGACCGAGTTGATGGAGGATGCCGGAGCCGCCGGCCTGCTCCGCGACGGTGTCAATCCCAAGCGCATGGCGGCCATCACCATGCAGACCGTGATGTTCGTCGCCCAGTCGAGCGGGGACGTCGGCGAGGGCGCCGCGCACCCGATCACGGCCGACGAGGTGTGGGACTTCTGCGCCCACGGCTTCGCCGCCGACTGACCGGGCCCGGCGAGAACCTCACTCTTCACTCGTGCCGACAAGCACGGGCAATTGACAGAACTTCCTTCTGCTGTCACGCGGCAGCCGTTCTCTCACAGGCGCCTGAGAGGACCATTCTTTTTTTTGAGAGTCTCACTCGCTCGGAGTGAGTCGGTCATTGACACCCCACGGCATGCGATGTCAGAGTGTGAGACACATTGCAGCCCGATGTCTTACGCAGAGACGTGGTCAGCGAGAGGGACACCGTGACGATCAGTGCCGAGAACCCCGACGTCCAGGACGCCGAGACCGCCGGCGAGCTGTACTACGACCCCTACAGCGTCGACCTCAACATGAACCCCTACCCGGTGTTCGCGCGCTTGCGCGAGGAAGCGCCGCTGTACCACAACGTCAAGCACGACTTCTACGCGCTGAGCCGGTTCGACGACGTCAACAAGGCGCTCATCGACCACAGCACGTTCATCTCCGGCCGCGGCGCGCTGCTCGAGATCATCAAGTCGGGCATGGAGATTCCGCCGGGCACCCTGATCTTCGAGGATCCGCCGATCCACAACATCCATCGCAATCTGTTGTCGCGCATGTTCACCCCCCGCAAGGTGCTCGCACTCGAGCCGCGGATCCGCGAGTTCACGGCGCGCTGCCTCGACCCGCTGATCGGCTCCGGCCGGTTCGACTTCGTCAACGACCTGGGCGAGCAGATGCCCATGCGTGTCATCGGCATGCTGTTGGGCATCCCCGAGGCCGACCAGCGCCGGGTGACCGACCACGGCGAGGCGACGCTGCAGAGCACGGAGATCGGGCAGTGGGCCACGGGTGAGGTTTTCGCGGAGTTCATCGACTACCGCACCGAGCACCCCTCCGACGACATCATGACCGACCTGCTCAACGTCGAGTTCACCGACGAGACCGGCACCGTGCGCCGGCTGCGCCGCGACGAACTGCTGATGTATCTGACGGTGATCGCCACGGCGGGCGCCGAGACGACGACGCGTCTGATCGGCTGGGCGGGCAAGACGCTGGCCGACCACCCCGACCAACGTCGTCAACTCGCCGAGGATCCCTCGCTGATCCCCCAGGCGATCGAAGAGATCCTGCGGTGGGAGCCGCCCGCGCTGCAGGTGGCCCGGTACGTCGCCCGCGACACCGAGTACTACGGACAGACCGTGCCGGAGGGCAGCGCGATCCTGCTGCTGATGGGTGCGGCAAACCGCGACCATCGGCGCTTCCCGCCCGACGGCGACGTGTTCGACATCCACCGAGAGGTGCGATCGCACATGACGTTCGGCGCCGGGACACATTTCTGCATGGGCAACGCGCTGGCGCGCCTCGAGGGCCGGATCGCGCTCGAGGAGATCCTCAAGCGATTCCCGACCTGGGAGGTGGACTGGTCTCACGCGGTCCCGTCCCAGACCACCGCCGTCCGCGGCTGGCAGTCCATGCCCACCTTCATCCCCTGACGAACCCTCACTGACGTTACGACACAGAAGGATTGATGACCATGACGGGACGCGTCGAAGGCAAGGTCGCCTTCATCACCGGAGCCGCGCGCGGACAAGGCCGGGCACATGCCGTCCGGCTGGCGCAAGAGGGCGCCGACATCATCGCCGTCGACATCTGCCGGCAGATCGACACGGTGCGGATCCCGCTGTCCACCTCCGAGGACCTGGCGGAAACCGCGGACCTGGTCAAGAACGCCGGCGGTCGCATCCACACGGCAGAGGTCGACGTGCGTGACTTCGACGCTCTCAAGAGCGCTGTCGACGCCGGTGTCGAGGAGTTCGGCAAGCTCGACATCATCGTCGCCAATGCGGGCATCGGCAACGGCGGCCAGCTGCTGCATGAGACCGGTGAGCCGGACTGGGACGACATGATCGGGGTGAACCTGTCCGGAGTGTGGAAGACCGTCAAGGCCGGTGTGCCGCACATCCTGGCCGGCGGCAACGGCGGTTCGATCGTCCTGACCAGTTCGGTCGGCGGCCTGAAGGCCTACCCGCACACCGGGCACTACGTCGCCGCGAAACACGGTGTCGTCGGCCTGATGCGGACCTTCGCGGTGGAACTCGGCGCGCACAACATCCGTGTCAACTCAGTCCATCCCACCAACGTGAACACCCCGCTGTTCATGAACGAGCCCACGATGAAACTGTTCCGGCCCGACCTGGAGAACCCGGGGCCGGAGGACATGAAGGTCGTCGGTCAGCTGATGCACACCCTGCCCATCGGCTGGGTCGAACCGGAGGACGTCGCCAACGCCGTGCTGTTCCTGGCCTCCGACGAGGCGCGGTTCGTCACCGGTGTCACCCTTCCCGTCGACGGGGGCAGCTGCCTGAAGTGACCACCGCAGCGAATCGGGATGATCCGGTGGTCCCTCGAGGGTGGGACGAGATCACCCCAGCCTGGATGACAGCTGCTCTGGCAGAGCATTTTCCGGGTGTCATGGTGAACGACGTGCGCGTTGTCCTGCGAGACGACGGCACGAACCGGAGGGCTCGGCTGGCCCTGGAGTACTCCGCCGGTGACGGTCCGCCGACGGTGTTCGCCAAGGCGGTGGATCCGGAGCACGCCGATCTGGTGGAACTGACCAGCGGGCTCTACCACGAGCCGAGACTGTTTTCTGCGAAAGTGCCACTGCCACTCGATCATCCCGCAGTCTATGCCGCAGTGATCGACGAGGACCGACGGAACTTCCTGATGGTCATGGAGGACATCGTGGCCCGCGGCGCTGATCCGCGCGACGCCACGCGGCCGATGACCGTCGAGCAGGTCGCCTCGGGTGTACGGGGCCTGGCCGGTCTACACAGTCGGTATTGGGGCCATCGGCTGACGTCGAGGACGGAGCTGAACTGGCTGGAGCCGTTCGTCGCGTTCGCAGGGCTGGAGTACGCGCCGCTGCACATCGCGCACGAGCGACTGGGCGATTCGGTGCCCACCGAGATCCTCGAACTGTCAGGCACCGACCTGTTCTCCGACATCTGGGCCCGCTACATCGGCTCGCTCACGGAGCCGGGCCCGGCTCCCACGCTGTTGCACGGCGATCCGCACATCGGCAACACCTACGTGTTGCCTGACGGCACGGTCGGGTTCCTGGACTGGCAGATGGTCCGTCGCGGCAACTACTCCTTGGATCTCGGCTACTTCCTCCAAGGCGCCCTGACCATCGAGGATCGCCGCAGCTCCGAACGCGCACTGCTCGGCGAATACCGGGATGCGCTGCGCCTTCCGGTAGCGGAACTTCCCGCCGAGCAGGACATCTGGCTGCACTACCGGGCCTCGGTGGCGCACGGCCTCGCGATCTGGATGGCCACCCTCTCGGGCGGCGACGCATGGCAACGCGCCGACATCTGCCTCGCCTTCGCACAGCGCTACGGCGCGGCATTCGTCGACCTCGACACCCGTCAGGCAATCGAGTCCGTCTGCGGTTGACCCATTCGGCGAAACGGCGTTGATCATGACGCCCGAGTGGTTGCATGTTCTTCCATGAAGCGCCTCAACGGCATGGACGCCATGTTGTTGTACAGCGAGACGCCGAATCTGCACACGCACACGCTGAAGATCGCCGTCATCGACGCCGCCGACTACGACGGTGACTACGGATTCGAGGCGTTTCGGCGCACCGTCGCCCGCCGACTTCATCTGCTGGAACCGTTGCGCTACCGCCTCGTCGACATCCCGTGGCGGCTGCATCATCCGATGTGGTTGCAGGACTGCCCGGTCGATCTCGACTACCACCTGCGCCGTGTACGCGTGCCTGCGCCCGGCGGCCGGCGCGAACTCGACCGGTTGATCGGCGAGATCGCCAGCACGCCGCTGGACCGCAGCCGGCCGCTGTGGGAGTTCCACTTCGCCGAGGGGATGGCTGCGGACCGCTTCGCGCTCATCGGCAAAGTCCACCACACACTCGCCGACGGTGTCGCCTCGGCGAATCTGCTTGCACGGCTGATGGATCTGTCCGGCCCCGCCCAGGACGAGCGCGACGAGCCTCCGCAGAGCTGTGAGGCGCCGTCTGCAGGGCAACTGCTGTGGGAGGCCCAGCTCGACCACATCCACAACATGGCCCGACTACCCGGTCTGGTTGCCGACGCCGCCCGCGGTGTCGCGCGGCTGCGCAGGCGGACGCGGGATCGCCGCAACGATCCGGACCTCGCCAAGCCCTTCAGCGCGCCCTCGACCTTTCTCAATCACGTGGTGTCGCCGGTGCGCACCTTCGCCACCGCCACGGTGTCGCTCGCCGAGGTGAAGGAGACGGCCAGGACGCTGTCGGTGACGTTCAACGACGTCGTGCTGTCCGTCGCGGCGGGCGGCCTGCGGGAGCTGTTGCTGCGCTATGACGGTCACGCGGATCGCCCCATCATGGCGACGGTGCCCGTCGCCACCGACAAGTCCACCGAGAGGGTCACCGGAAACGAGATCGGCGGCATGATGGTGTCCCTGCCGGTGCATGTCGCGGATCCGCTGCGGCGCGTCGAGCTGACCTCCGTGGCCAGCACGCGCGCCAAGGAGGTGAACGATCTGCTGGGTCCCACGCTGCAGGGCCGGATGCTCGAGTACCTGCCACCACCGTTGGCGCCGGCACTGTTTCGCGCGCAGTCCACGCGTGCCGACCACAACCGGCTGATGAACGTCGCGATCTCGAACGTGCCCGGACCGCGGCAACGCGGCCACATCGGCGGCGCGCCGGTCAGCGAGATCTATTCGGTCGGCGTGCTGTCGGCCGGGAGCGCGTTCAACATGACGGTGTGGAGTTATGTCGATCAACTCGATATCGCTGTGCTCTCCGACGACTCAACGTTCACCGACCCGCACGAGGCGACCGACGCGATGGTGGACGCCTTCGGCGACCTGCGTCGGGCCTGCGGACTGACGCCGCCGAGAAGCGTTGCCACCGCGATGCCGCCGGCGACCGTCGACTGAGCGGGTCAGCCGAGGATCGGGAAGCGCCGCTCGCGCGCCAACTCGTCGAGCGCCGCCTGCATCACCGCCCGCACGTGCAGATCGACCTCGTCGATGTTCGGATCGTCGCCGAACTCCGCGGCGACGTCGATGGGCGCCAGCACGCGCGTGACGATCTTCGACGGCAGAGGGATGTTGGGCGGGAAGATCACCGAGAGACCGAACGGGAACCCGATGCTCACGGGCAGGATCTCCATCCGCGCACGGGTCAGGCCGATCCGGCGGGCGATGCCGTCGCCGCGCGCCAGGAACATCTGAGTTTCCTGCGCACCGATCGAGACCACCGGCACGATCGGAACGCCCGCTTCGATCGCGGTGCGTGCATAGCCGGTCCGGCCGGCGAAGTCGACCACGTTGGCGGTCAGGGTCGGCCGGTAGGAGTCGTAGTCGCCGCCGGGGAAGACGAGCACGACCGCGCCGGAACGCAGTGCCTTGGCGGCGTTCTCACGGCTGGCCTCGATGACGCCGGCACGCCGCAGGACATCGCCGAGCGGACCGAGGAAGACGCCGTAGTGTGCCAGGGTGTACAACGGGCGCGCGAAGCCGAACCGCTTGTAGAACTCGGGCGCGAAGACCAGGACATCGGGCGTGAGCATGCCGCCGGAGTGATTCGAGACCACGAGCGCGCCCCCGGTGGCGGGCATGGCCTCCAGCCCGCGGACCTCGGCACGGAAGTATCGTTTGATCAGCGGCGCCACTCGCGCCGTGATCTGCCGGGCGAGTGCCGGATCCCACTTGGCCGTCTCGGCCTGCTCCTCGGCCATCGTTTCGGAGATGCTACTCTCGCTTTCGAAGAATGTCATATTCGCAGGTGAGGGGAGCTTGAATGCCGGGAACGGTGCTGGTCACCGGAGGGTTCGGCCTCGTCGGGTCCGCCACCGTGCGACGCCTGGCCGAACTCGGCCGTACGGTCGTGGTCGCCGATCTCGACACGCCGGCCAACCGCAAGGCCGCAGAACAGCTTCCCGGGGGCGTCACGGTGCACTGGGCCGACCTGACCGACGCCGAGCAGACCGGGCGCCTGGTCGCCGAGGTCGCGCCGGAAGTCATCGTCCACCTCGCCGCGATCATCCCGCCGGGGATCTACAAGAATCGTGCGCTGGCCCGGCGGGTCAACGTCGATGCCACGGCCACTCTGGTCAGGATCGCCGAATCCCAGCCCGCTCCACCGCGATTCGTCCAGGCGTCGAGCAACGCGGTGTACGGGGCACGCAATCCGCATCGCGCCACCGGCCCGGTCACCGCCGACACGCCGATGAAGCACTCCGACCTCTACAGCGCCCACAAGGCCGAGGCCGAGACGATCGTCCGGGACTCCTCGCTGAACTGGGTGGTGCTGCGCCTGGGTGGCGTGCTCAGCGTCGACCCCGACGCCATTCCGTTCTCGATCGACGCGCTGTACTTCGAGAGCACACTGCCCACCGACGGCAGGTTGCACACCGTCGACGTCCGCGATGTCGCGTGGGCGTTCGCCGCTGCCACCACCGCCGATGTGGTCGGCGAGATCCTGTTGATCGCCGGCGACGATTCCCACCGCGTGCTGCAGGGGCAGGTCGGCCCGGCGCTGGCCGCGGCACGAGGACTGAGAAACGGACTGCCCACCGGGCGCAAGGGCGATCCCGACAGCGACGAGGACTGGTTCGTCACCGACTGGATGGACACCACTCGAGCGCAGGAAGCGCTGAATTTCCAGCACCATTCGTGGCAGGACATGCTCGACGAGGCGGCCAGGCGGGCCGGACCGGCACGGTACGTACTACCACTGGCGGCGCCGCTGGTGAAGGCGATCCTGCAGCGTCGCGCGGCCTACTGGAAGCAGCCCGGGAAGTATGCCGACCCCTGGGGCGCGGTCCGGCGCAAGCTGGGCGATCCGTCGCCGGACTCCTAGTTCAGGAGGGTCCCAGCGTCGGCGCTCCGGTACGCGGGTGGAAGTACCAGCCGCCGGCGGCCTCGGTGCCGCCGTCGACGTGCAGCGTCTGGCCGGTGATGTACGCCGACATGTCCGATGCGAGAAAGACTGCGGCGGAGGCCATCTCGTCGACCGTCCCGGCTCGGCGCATGGGGATAACTCCGCCGACGTCCCCGGAGAGCTCTCCGGCAGCGATGCCGGCGAGACCCTCGGTCATGGTGACGTCGGGGGCGAGCGCGTTGACCCGGATACCGTGGGGCGCCAGCTCGAACGACGCGGTCTTGGTGTACGTGATCACGCCGGCTTTCGCCGCCGCGTAGGCGGCGTAGCCCGGTGCGGCACGGACACCTTCGATCGAGGTGATGTTCACGACGCTTCCCGGCATGCCTGCGGCCACTAGCCGCCGTGCGATCCGCTGCGTGCAGAGCATCACATGGCGCAGATTGCTGCGATACAACGCATCCCAGCCGTTCTCGGTTGTCTCCAGCAGTGGCGACCGGAAGGTCCCGCCGGCATTGTTGACCAGTACCGAGACGGTCCCCAGCTCGGCCTCGGTGCGAGCGAGCGCAGCATCGACTGCCTGGGCGTCGCGCACGTCGACGACGATGCCGAGGCCGCCGACCTCGTCGGCCGCCGCCGCGCACGTGTCGGGATTGCGCTCCCAGATGGCCACCGACGCCCCGAAAGCAGCCAGGCCTTGGGCGATACCGCGGCCGATGCCCGCGCCGCCGCCGGTCACCACGGCGACCCGGCCGGTGAGCAGGATGTCCGACGGCGCGATGGGCATGACGGTCACCGGGCGATCGCAGTGCCGATGATGCCGTCGGCCACGAGGCGGCCGATCTCGTCGTCGTCGAGTCCGAGTTCGCGCAGCACGTCGGCGTTGTGCTCGCCCAGGAGCGGAGCCGGCGTGGTGTGTACGCGCTCGGGACCCCGGCTGGAGCGGAAGGGCAGGGTGCTGTGCGGCGCAGGTGGGTTCACCGGGTGTGCGACCGTCTCGAAGAACCCGCGCGCCGACAGCTGCGGCAGTTCCGTCTGCCGGTGTGGCTGCATGACCTTGCCGACCGGAACACCGTGGTCCCACAGCGTCGCCACGATGTCGTCGCCGACGCGGTCGCCGCACCACCGGGCCAGGTGACGGTCCAGAAGATCGTGCTGGGCGCGCCTGCCGGGGGCGGTTCTCAACTCGTCGGACATCGCCCACGGCGGGCTGCCCAGCGCCTCGCGCAGACCCTCCCACTGTTCGTCGGTCTCCACGGCAAGCGCCACCCAGGTGTCTGCACGGCCGAATTCGTCGGTCTCGTTGGTGCGGTAGAGATTCTGCGGCGCCGCGGACGGTCCGCGATTGCCCGTGCGCTGCAGCAGCGCACCGTAGGCCGAGTACTCGATCACCTGCTCGGCGGCGACGGCGAGTGCCGCGTCGACCATCGCCGCCTCGACCAGCGAACCCTCGCCGGTCTCACGGCGGTGTTCGAGCGCCAGCAGGATCGCATTGAGCGCGTGGATCCCGGCGTTGGGGTCACCGACCGAGTAGGGCTCGAACGGATTGAGGTCGGGATAGCCGGTGAGCCAGCTGATCCCGGCGGCCGCCTCGATGACGTAGGCGAAGGCCGGGTTGTCGCGCCACGGACCGTCGAGCCCGAACCCGGGCATGCGGGCCATGACGATGTCGGGCTTGATGGCCTTGACCGCCTCGTAGGTCAGGCCCATGCTCTCGAGCACGCGCGGGGTGAAGTTCTCGACGACCACGTCGGCGGTCGCGATCAGACGGCCCAGCAGTTCGCGGCCGGTCGGGTGCTGCAGGTTCAGCGTCACGCCGCGTTTGTCGGTGTTCAGTCCGGAGAAGATCGGTGAACGCTCCCACCACAGCTCTTCGGAGGCGGGGATGCCGGCGATCAGCCGGGTGCCGTCGGGGTGGCGGGTGGATTCGACATGGATGACGTCGGCGCCCAGCATCGCCAGGAGGTGGGTACAGCTCGGGCCGGCCCAGAAGGTCGTCATGTCGATCACCCGCAGCCCCGCACACGGCAGACCCTCCCGCCGCGGAGGCGCATTCCGGGCTGTGGAATCGCCCCGATCGCGACCCGGAACGCTATTCCGCGCACGGTAGGCCTCGGTGTGTTCGCCGAGGCGCGGGGCGGGCGCCGGCGGCCGGAGCGCCGCAGGGGCCATGCGATAGGGGTGGCCCGGCTGGGTGAATCCGTCGCGCGGATTGACGAGGAACGATCCGCGCTCGACATAGTGGTCGAGCCGTTCGACGTTGGCGCCGTTGGCGACCGGCGCGTTGGGGATCCGGAACGCGGTGGCGAGGTCCCGGATCTCGTCCACCGTCTGGTCCGCCACCCACGCGTACAGATCGTCGGCGTGCTCGGTGGCCTGCTGGGTGATGGTCAGCGGCGACTCCTCGTCGATCCACTCGACGTGGCCGGTCATCGCGCACAGGTCGAACCACTGCTGGGCGGTGCCGCAGCCGATGTCGACGAGACTGTCCTTGGCGCGGGCGATGCCGGGCACCGTCAGCCGCCGTGCGTCACGCCACGGCCTACCGAGCATCGCGAAATAGGTGACGGGATAGTAGGTGAGGCCGAGGATCGACGTCTCGAGCATCGACAGGTCGATCAGCTCCGCACCGCCCCGCATCCGCGACGCCAACGTGGCAGCGCTCGCGTAGGCGCCGGCCAGGTAGTCACCGACCTGCCCGCCGACGTGGACCGGCGCGCGGTCGGGTGTGCCGCGGCCGAGGCCGACGATCCCACCCGACCATGCCTGCAGTGTGAATTCCGTGGCGGGCCGGTCTTTCCAGGGTCCGTCCAGGCCGAACGGCGTGATCGCGGTGACCGTCAGGTGCGGATGTCTGCGGTGGATGTCGACAGGCCCGAACCGGGGAGCGCCGGCGATGCCGGGGCCGCGTGACCACACCACCGCGTCCGCGCCGGCGAGCAGGGTGTCGACGAGCCCGGCGTCCGTATCGGGGTCGGCCACCACACTGTGTTTGGAGCAGGCGAGGTAGGAGAACAGGGCGCCGTCGTTGCCGTCGCCGATGTCGGCCCCCGACGCCGACCACGACCGCAGCGGATCACCCTCCGGTGGTTCGACTTTCACGACCTCGGCGCCGCCGTCGGCCAGCAGCCTCGTGCAGTAGGCGCCGGCGATGCCGGTCGAGAGATCGACGACGACGTACCCGGACAGCGGGTGCTCAGGCATCGCCGTCCCGGGCGCGGTTGGACTTGCTGAGCCGGAACTCGGGAGGGAATCTGAGGTCGTTGTCGTTGACGGCGTCGCCGAGCCCCCGTTGGATCGCCTCGTTCATGTCGAAGTCGTCGCCGTCGTTGACCGCGCCGCTGCCCATGGATTCGAAGAAGGCCGCCAGTAGGCTGCCCATGTACTCGCCCTGCTGCTGCTTGAAGATCTCGAAGAACATCTTCTGCTGGAACACGGTGTCGACAGGACGGTTGCGCGCGCAGGACCGCGCGTACTTGTCCACCTCGGCTTCGAGCTGCTCCCTGGGCACGACCTTGTTCAGGAAGTTGCAGTCGTACATCTCGGCCGCGGTGAACGGCCGGCCGGTGAACACCATCTCCTGGAACTTGCGCAGGCCCATCATCTGCACCCATGTCCACATCCGGGGGCCCCAGCCGTAGTAGCGGAAGGACGGATGCCCGAAGAGTGCGTCCTGCGAGGAGATGACGAGATCGGCGTCCGCACACTGATAGAAGTGCCAGCCGTAGCAGTATCCCTTGGCCTCGACGATGCTGATCTTCTTCAGCTCCTGCAGCGGGCGGTTGCCGGCCGCCACATTGGCATACCAGGCGCTGATCGTCGCGCCATTGCGGAAGGTGCCCGTCGGCGGATAGGTGACCTCACCGACCCCGTCGTCCTCGAGCCGCAACTCGGCCAGCCGTGCGGAGGGGTCGTCGCGGCCCTCCATGAACTCGGGAAGGTCTGCACCACTGCCGAGATCGTCTCCGACGCCGCGGATGACGACCACTTTGACGTCGTTGTCGACGGTGGCCGCACGCAGCAGGTCGGCATACCGCAGCCGCGCCGCCGACGTCGGCGCGTTGAGGTAGTCGGGTCTGTTGAAGGTGATCGTGGCGATCTTGGTCGTCGGGTCCTTCGTGTAGAGGATGATCTCCTCGGGCGAAGGTCGGACGGTGCTCGACATCGGCTGCGCGTCAGCCGATTCCGGCAGTGGCCTGCGCCGGCAGCGGACTGTCGGTGAGCATCTGAGGGCCGTCCTCGGTGATCAGCACGGCATCGCGTCGGAACACCGCGCCGACACCGGCCTCCCACACGTAGGCCGTGACGGCCAGCACGGTGCCCGGGTCGAGCCGTTCGTCAGCCGAGGTCTGCGCGAGGTCCGGGGAGATCACCGGCGGGTCGAATCCCAGGCCCAGTCCGTGCGCCACCGGCATCGGCGGCAGCGACTCGCCGACGGACTCGTACGCGCCGAACAGCGCGCTCGCCGACGCTCCCGGCCCACACGCCTCGAACAGGCTGTCCCACAGTCGGTCCGAGCGCGCGAACAGCGCATCGGCACCCTCGACGTCACCGACGGGCCAGGTCCGTCCGACCTCGCCCACGTAGCCGCCCGCCAGCGCGCCCGCGGCGAACGCCACGAGATCCCCCTCGGCGATACGCCGGTCGCGGGGACCCACCCGCCACGAGTGTTCCCGCGGCGTGATCCACGCGCCGTCCTGCGTGGCCGACGTGCTCACGCCACCCGCGGCCATGGCCTCGAGCATGATCCCCGTCAGCGCCTGCTCGGTGGTTTTCGCCGTCAGTCCGGCGACCGCCGCGGCGAGCGCATCCTGGGCGACGTGCAGGGCGCCGCGTAGCGCGCCGATCTCCTCCGAGGTCTTGATGCGGCGCGCGGCCCGCATCGCGACCTCGCCGTCGACGAGTTCGGCGTTCGGGAAGGCCATCGGGAGCAGCTGACCGAACGTCGGTGACAGCGCGTCGGTTCCGACGCGTTTCGCGTCCGCTGCCCCGTCGATGTTCTTGAGGACGTCGATCAGTGTCATCGGATTCCACGCCAGCCCATACAGGTGGTCGTGCCCGATCTCCTCGGGCATCCCTTCGTCCCAGCTGCTGTTCAGATGGATCTCCCCGGTGGCCCGCACCACGACGCAGATCGGCGCGAACGGGCGGGTGCCGGCGACCCAGAGTTGGGGCGCCCCGGTGACGTAGCGGACGTTGGCCTGCCTGCCGAGCACCAGGATGTCGAGCTCGTTGGCCGCCATCTCGGCCAGGGCGCGTTCGCGGCGGCCGATCCGCAGCGCGAAGTCGTCGGGGAGGACGTCATCGGTCATGCGCGAGCGCCCATCGTGTCTCCGTAGGGTGCGTAGGGGTAGTCGGTGATCGGCAGGTAGCCGTCCTCGGTGATCACGATGATCTCCTCGCTGCGGTAGCCGCCGGTCCCGTCCTCCCAGACAACGGGTTCGAGAACCAGCGCCATGCCGGCGGGGAAGACGAAGTTGTCGTCGAATTCCTGGCCGAGATCCGTTCCGATCATGGGCATCTCGGCGGCGTTGGTGCCGATGCCGTGCCCCAGGTAGAAGTGCGGCAGCCACGGCTTGACGCCCCCGTTGGCGGCGATCGCGGCGCGCGCGAGGTCACCGCAGGTGGCACCGGCGCGGGTGACCGCCAGCACGGCGTCGAGGATGTGCCGCCAGGTGGCGAACTGCTCCTGCTGACGCGCGCTGGGCTCCTCACCGACCAGCCACGTGCGCCCGAAATCCGAGCAGTATCCCTCGTAGGTGATGCTGACATCGGTCCACAGCACATCGCCGCGGGCCAGCGCCCGCTCGGTGGTGAGCAGCGGCAGAGCGAGATCTCCGGTGGTGGTCCACGTGCCCTCGGCTTTGGAGGTGGGCATCACCTGCCAGATCGCCTCGAGCATGTTGGCGGTCGCACCGAGTTCGAACGCTCGCCGGACGAATGCCGCGGACAGGTCGATCTGGCGGACTCCGGGCGCCAGCGACTTCTGCACGTCGACGACGGCCTCCTCGGTGATCCGGCATGCCTTGCGGATGGCCGCCACCTGGTCGATGGTCTTCACGAGCTTGGCCGGGCCGATCACCTGGGCGGCATCCGACGGAGGCCCGGCCGGGAACAGCCGGCCGGCGTTGCGGCGCATCGCGCCGGTCAGTTCGTCGACGGCGACGTGCCCGCCCGCGCGCAACAACCCGGCGAGCTCCGACGCGAAATGCAGTACGCCCTCGTCGAATTCGAGGTAGAGAGGTCCGTGCACATGATCGGCGGGTACCTCGGACTCGAACGAACTGCCCTCCCGGAACGGCATGTACAGGTGGGGGTGCTCGTCGTCGGCGAGCACCACGGCGATCGGGCGTTCGACGTGGGAGAGGCCGGCGTCGAGCAGCGGCCAGCTCGCCCCGGTCGCGTAGACCACGTTGCCGTTGCCGAGCAGAACGAGCGCGTCGACGCCCTTGTCCTTCATCGTCGCCCGCAACCTGGCACCACACTCGCGGTACATCCTGCCGCGGTCGGGAAGGTCGGGAATGTCGGCGGCGGTGACGCCCGCCGTCCACGACGGAGCGAGGGTGGTCATCAGATGCCCAGGTACTTCTGCACGTTGCTGCTGACGATCTTCACCGCGTTCTCCGCGCCGACGGCGTCCACCACCGACGCCAGAGACTTGTCCGAGTAGCCGAATGTGCTCTCGTTGTGCGGATAGTCCGAGGACCACATCACGTTGTCGACGCCGATCCTGTCGATCAGCGCGAGGCCCAATGGGTCCACCATGAACGATGCGCTCATGTGGTTGGTCCAGTAGTGGTTCACCGGGTGCCGGAGTTCGTGATTGAACATGTGGCGGTAGGAGGCCAACATGTGCTCGGCATCCTGCAGCGCGGTCGGCACCCACGCGATGCCGCCTTCGAACCACCCGATCTTCAGACCGGGGTGTCGGTCGAGGATGCCGGAGAACACGTACTTGGCGAACTGCTCGCGGAACGAGTCGACGTTGACCATCATGCCGACGACCACACTGTTGTTCTGGCACGGCGTCTTCGGTGGCGTCTCGCCGATGTGGTGGCTGACCGGTAGACCGGCCGCCTCGATCTCGTCCCACACGGCGTCCATGTCGGTGCTTCCGTAGTCGTAGATGTTGCCGTCGTCGTCCTTGCCCGGATTCAGCGGCAGCAGGAAGGTCTTGAGCCCCAGTGACTTCAGCTCGGCGAGGGTGGTCCTGGTTCCGGCGGGATCCCACCAGTTGATCAGCCCGACGCCGTAGAAGTGCCCGTTGGAGCGCTCCTGCAGATCGGCGATGTGCTCGTTGTAGATGCGGAACACCCGCTCGCGCAGGGACTTGTCCGGGTAGTGGAAAAGAGCCAGCACCGCATTGGGGAACGCAAGCTCCTTGTCGATGCCGTCTTCCTTCAGCTCGCGGATGCGCGCGTCGATGTTGTTCGACGCGGCGCCGGCGAGATCGTCGTACTGCATCAGCACCCGGCCGAAGTCACCACCGGTCCACGCCTTGCCCTTCATGCCGACCATGTAGGCGCCGTCCTCGTACCAGATCCGCGGAGCGGCGCCTTTGAGCTCCTCGGGGAAGCGTTCGTAGAAGATGTCGTCGGCGACCGAGATGTGGTTGTCGGCCGAGAAGATCACGGTGTCCCGGGGAAGATCGGCGAGGCCCTCCCTCGGGAAGTGACCCTGCCGGTTCTTGGGAGCGCCGAAACCTTCGGGCGGGTAGAGCGTGGCTACGGGGGTGGACATCGTCGGTACTCCAATCGGGCTGTGGACTCGAGGTGACTACCAGGTCACCGGTAGTTCGTAGACGCCGTAGGCGAGGCGGTCGTGTTTGAAGGGCACCTCGTCGAACGGGATGGCGAGCGTCATCGCGGGCATGCGGCGCAGCAGCGTGGTGAACACGATCTGCAGTTCGGCGCGGGCGAGCTGCTGCCCGACGCATTGGTGCCTGCCGTAACCGAAGCCGAGCTGCTGGCCTGCGTCCCGGTTGAAGTCGAGCGTGTCGGGCGCGGGGAAGGCCGCCGCGTCCCAGTTGGCCGGCGCGAGGTCGATGATGATGCCCTCCCCCGCCCTGATGGTCTCACCGGCGATCTCGATGTCTTCGGTCGCGACCCGCCGCTGGCCGTTCTGGATGATGGACAGGTAGCGCATCAGTTCTTCGACCGCGTTCGCGATGAACGCGGGGTCCTCGGAATCACGCAGCAGCGCAGCCTGTTCCGGATTCTCGAGCAGCGCGAGAATGCCGATGCCGATCATGTTCGCGGTGGTCTCGTGGCCGGCGATCAGCAGCCCGGTGCCCAGCTGGGCGGCCTCCTTGACACTGATCTCGCCCGCGGTGACGCGCTCGGCGAGGTCGGACACGGCGTCTTCGGCGGGGTGGGCCTGCTTCTCCTCGACGAGATCGACCAGGTACTGGTGCAGGCTCATCGCACCCTTCTGCATGGCGTCCGCGGCCGCGTACCGCGCGAGCCCGGCATTGGCGTGCTCCTGGAAGAACTCGTGGTCGTCGTAGGGCACACCGAGCATGTCGCTGATGACCCGGGTGGGTACGGGCAGAGCCAGCTGGGCGACCATGTCGGCCGGCTGCGGACCGGCGAGGATCGCGTCGATGCACTCGTCGGTGACCTGCTGGATCACCGGCCTCAGCGCCTCGACGCGCCGGAACGTGAAGGGTTTCGACAACATCCGCCGGAATCGGGTGTGCTCCTCGGCGTCCGAGGTGAACACCGACCGGGGCCGCTTGTGCACCGTCGCGAGCATGTGCTCGTTCCAGTGCGGGAAGCCCTCCCGCCGGTCGTCGACGCTGACCCGGGAATCGGCGAACAGCGTCCTGGCCGCCTCGTGTCCGGTGACGAGCCAGGGGGTGGTGCCGTTCCAGATCCGCACGCGCGAGAGAGGTTTGGTCCGGTTCATCTCGAGCATCGGTTCGGGCGGGGCGAACGGGCAGCCCGCCGAGCGCTCCATCGGGTACTCGGGAGCGGCCGACACCGCTTCCTCGGTCAGCGTCTCCGTCATCCGTGCTCCTCGAGGTGGATGGCCAGGGCGGGGCAGGCGGCCGCGGCCTTGCGGGTCTGGTCGATGTGTTCGGGTCCCGGCTCGGGCATGAGCAACTCGACGACGCCGTCGTCGTCGCGCTGGTCGAAGACCTCGCCGGCGTTGAGCACGCACTGACCCGAGGACACGCACCGGTCCTGGTCGACGGTCACCTTCACGTCAGGGCACCTCCGTCACCGGCGCATGCCACAGCCCGACGATCGCGTCGATGAGACCCGATGCGGCTCCCTGCCAGGACGGCCGCGCGACGGGCGCCCCCTGCGCCAGCAGTCGCTCGCGTTCGGCGCAGCTGTGCATGAGCAGGTTGCGGCCCATGATGTTGCGTTCGACGCGGACCTCGACCGGCAGATCGGGCAGGCATCCGTTGATGCCGTCGAGCACCCGCACCAGCGACGACGAGGACAGCGCGTCTTTGACGATCATGTTGTGGTAGGCCGGATCGGTCATCACCTGCGCGGCGAAGCGCGCGTACCACGTCGGATTCCCCAGTTCGGCAAGGTGATCGGTCAGCGGGCACACCAGCGCCGCCACCCAGTCGCGCATGTCGGTGGAGTCGCCGATCGCGGCGATGCGCTGCTCGCGGAGTTCCTCGATCGGGCCGCGGTGCTTGTGCTCGATGGCGCGCACCAGGTCGGCCTTGGTGCCGAAGTGATACCCGACGGCGGCGTTGTTGCCCTGGCCGGCGGCCTCGCTGACCTGTCGGTTGGACACGGCGAACACCCCGTGTTCGGCGTAGAGACGTTCGGCCGCCTTCAGGATCGCTTCTTGCGTGCTCGAGGCCCGGTCGGCACGCACGGTCCGCGCAGTGGTCACCACCTCAGTGAACCGGGCCACACTCACTAAGTCAAGCGACTGATTTAATTGGGTCACGGCGACGGCCTCTCCGCCGCCGGCTTCCGCACGATCACCTTTCCCGCGACGGTCCCGCCGTCGACGGGCAGCACGATGCCGGTCACGTACCGGGACCGGTCCGTGGCGAGGTACAGAGCCGCCTCCGCCACGTCGTCTGCGGTGCCCTCCCGTTTGAGCGGGCGGTCGTCACGCATCTGCGCCCGGATCCGCGCCTCGAAGCGCTCCAGGCGTTCGCGGTCCTCCGCGGTGGCCGACGACGCCAGAATGGGTGTCGGGATGTTGCCCGGCGCAATGCAGTTGACGCGGACCTCGTAGTGCGCCAGTTCGATCGCCGCGCACTTGGTGAAGTGAATGATGGCGGCCTTGGAGGCGCGGTAGGTCGACACCCCGCCGCCGGCCTGGATGCCGCCGATGGATCCGAGGTTGATCACCGAACCGCCACCGTGCTCGGCCATGTGGCGTGCCGCATCGCGGGTGCCGGCCATGACCCCCAGCAGGTTCACGCGCATCACGCGGTCGAATTCCTCGAGATCCTCGTGGAAGAGGCCCTTCCTGAGCGGGCTCGAGATACCGGCGTTGTTGACCATCACGTGCAGGCCACCGAAGGCGCTGACGGTCGTCTCGACCAGTTCGCGCACCTGCGCCTGATCTCCGACGTCGGTGTGCCGGAAATGTGCAGTGCCACCGGCGGAGGTCAGCTCGGCGACAAGGTCCTCGCCGTCCTCGTCGCGGACGTCGGCGATGACGACCGCGGCTCCCTCGGCGGCGAATCGCTCGGCGATACCGCGCCCGATCCCTGACGACCCCCCGGTGATGATCGCGACCTTGCCCGCCAGTTCTGTCATCTGTGCTCTCCCCCTGACCTTCGGCGGGGCGGTACCCCGGCGAAGAAGTCCGACAGCAGGGCGTTGACGGCCGCGGGTTGCTCGATCTGCGGGCAGTGCCCGGCATCGTCGATCACCGCGGATCGGCCCTGCCCGATCTGGGCGGCGATCTGCGCGGCCCAGCCCGGCGGCAGTAGTTTGTCGCTGCCGCCCTCCACCATCAGCGTCGGGACGGCGATGCGGTCGTAGGCGCGGGCGGTGCTCGGCGTGGCAGGCGCTGCGAGGCCCGGACGGCGAAACCGTGCTGCAGCCAAGGACTCCCAGGCACCCGGCGCGATGCTGGATTCGTATCGGCGCCGGACGTACTGCTCGTCGCCGGGATAGGCCGGATCGTGGAACAGCGCCGCGACGATGCGGCGCATACCCTCGAGTGTCGCGTCGTAGTCGTAGAGCGCACTGACGTGCTCGTTGCGCTGGATCTCTCCGCCGCCGCAGAGGGCCACGAGGCTGCGGACCGGCAGCACCGGCGCCTCCGACGTCATGTCGACGAGCAGGTTCACCGCACCCATCGAATTGCCCACGAAGTGGGCCGATTCCACTCCGAGCACCTCGCAGAAGCGCGCGATGTGGCGGATCCGCATGCCGCGCCCGTCGGTGAAGTCGACCACCTTGGCCGACCCTCCGAAGCCCAGCATGTCGGGCGCGAGCAGCCGGTGACGCTGCGCGAGGGTCCCGATGGTGTGCTCCCACGCCAGGCACGCGTCGGCGCCGAACTCTCCGCCGTGCAGCAGTACCACCGGATCACCCTGGCCTGCCTCGAGATAACTGGTGAGCAGGCCGTCGACCAGCACCGTGTGGCGACCGATCACGCCGATTCCCTGCTCGTGTGCGCGAACGCCAGCACCTGGGTGGCCAGCAGGTCGAGCTGGTTGGCGACGGCTCTGCCCTGGTCGGTGTCGGCGAGGCCGCCCGAGGTGTCCCAGACCGGTTCGGCGGAGTTGATCGCGACGCCTAGCGGTGTCGGCCAGGCGCGCAGGGCGTGGCCGATGCTGCGCAGCTGGGTCAGCGTGCCGACCGCCGCCTGCCACCCGTAGGCGCAACTGATACATCCCCAGGGCGTGTTGTCGAGGTAGACGCGGGGATCCTCGCGCAGGTCCTCGATGTAGTCGAGGGCGTTCTTGACCAGACCCGACACCGCGCCGTGGTAGCCCGGCGATCCGACGACGACCGCATCGGCGTCGCGCAGCGTCTTCACCAGTTCGAGTGCGCGCGGGGTGCGTTCGAGTTCGTGGGGGGCGTACATCGGGAGGTCGAGTTCCTCCGCGGCGAACAGGCGGGTCCGGCCACCCTGCCGTTCCACCGCCGCCAGGCAGTGACGCAGTGCTCGCTCGGTCGAGGAGTTGGCCCGCAGGGTTCCACCCAGGCCGACGATGAACGGTCTATCGCTGGTAGTTCGCGTGCTCACCATTGCCTCACTTGATCGCTATCGGGCTGACGGGGGCGCCGACCGCACCGACCACCTTCAACGGCGGTGCGACGAGCTGGAATTCGTAGATCCCGTCGGCGGCGCAGTCGGCGGCGAGCGGGCCGAGATCCCAGTACTCGCCGAGCATCAGCCCCATGTCCCGCAGACAGAGCATGTGCATCGGGAGGAAGGTGCCCTCGACCCCGTTGGCCGGGTCGGGGTCTTCCACCATGAGGTTGTCGGCGGCGACGGCGGCGGCCTCGTGGTCGTGCAGCCAGCGGGCGCATGTCCAGTGCAGGCCCGAGCCGGCCTCGCCGCCGTCCCCGGTGGCCAGGAAGCGGGTCCACCACCCGGTGTGGACGACGACGATGTCGCCCGAGCGGATCTCGACGTTCTGCGCGGCGACGATCTCGTCGAGTTCGGCGGGGGTGATGGGTTGCCCGGGCGCACAGAACATGTCGGCGCCGCGGTGGGCGACCACGTCGAGCAGCACTCCGCACGACGTGATGCCCTTGCCGTCGACCTTCTCGATGCCGAGGTGGAAAGCGCCGAAACTGGTGACGGAGTCGGCCGGGAAGCCGTTGTAGAGCTTGTCCTCGTAGTAGACGTGCGACAGCGCGTCCCACTGGGTCGCGGCCTGCAGCGGCATCACGATGAGGTCGTCGTTGAATCGGAACGGGTTGTCGGCGAAGAACGCGCTCATGTCGGCGGCGACCGCGTTGCGCAGCCACTGCGGGCCGTACTCGACGAGCGTGGAGGCGTCTCCGCCGTCGACGGTCATCACGTGCACGGGGTTCTGCCGGAACTTGAAGGCGCCCTGGGGACCGCCCGCGCTGAAGTCACCGCCGAGCGAGATCACCTTGCCCTGTGTGACCAATCGCGCTGCCTCGGTGACTTTCTCGGCGGTGATGAAGTTCAGGGTGCCGAGTTCGTCGTCGTCACCCCAGCGGCCCCAGTTGCGCAGCTCCTCGGCGGCCTCCCGGAAGAGCCTCATGTCGTCGGCCATCATCGACTCCCCTGTGCCGCGGCGCTGTCCCGCATCTGAGCCGCGTACCGCTGGGCGAGGATCCCGCCGTCGGCCCACACCACCTGCCCGGTGATGTAGCCGGCCGCCCGGCTGCCCAGGAAGACCAGCACGGCGGCCTGTTCCCCGGGGTCGGAGATTCGGCCCAGCGGCGTGGTGAAGGAGTCCAGGTAGCCCTGGCCGTACGCCGAGCGCAACTGGTCGAGGATCGGGGTCTCGGTGACCCCGGGTGCGGTGCAGTTGATCCTGATGCCCCGGGCGCCCAGCTCGGTGACACAGCGCATGCCGTAGAGGATGATCGCCTCCTTGGAGAGCCGGTAGCCGCCGTCAGCGAGCGCGTGCGGGTTCTGCCTGCACCAGGCCACCCCCTCGGCCACCGAGGAGGTGTCGAGTAGACCCGTTGTCACGGAGGCGTTCTCGCGGTAGCCCGACGCTGCCAGGGAGGACACGTTGGTGATCGTCGCACTCGCGGGCATCCGGTCGGTCAGCGCTTCGGTGAACTGTCGCGTGCCCAGGAAGTTGATCCGCACCACCAGCTGCGCGTCGCCGATGCCGGACGACACACCGGCCACGTTGAACAACGCGTCGACCTCACCGTCGACGGCGGCCGCCGCGGCGTCCACCGACTCGGGATCGGCGAGATCGACCTCGACGAAGTCCTCCAGCGGCGAGGTGTCGGAGGGAGCGCGCAGATCGAGCCCTGTGACGCGCGCACCGAGGCGGCTGAGGTGGTCCGCCACGTGGGCCCCGATACCGGACGCGCATCCGGTGACGACGGCATGTCTGCCGTCGTAGCGCACCAATTCGTCGAGTGCACTCACGCTCTGCTCGCAGGTTCCTTCGCTGCCTTGGCGTCCTTCTCGGCCTGCGCGGCCTTGACCCGGCCCTCGTTGATCTCGGCCATGGCCTCGGGGATCTCCCCCGCGGTGAACTTCCCACCCCGGCCGGTCGGCAGACCGCCGAATGCATACGTCTCGTCGAACATCGGTGCGTCCGAGGGCTGCCTGCGCGCCTCGACCTTCTCGATCACCGGCGCCAGCCGCTTGGCCTTGTCCTTGACCGCCTTCTCGTCGCGCTCGATGAACTCGGGCAGGATCTCGCGGCCCATGATCTCGATGGACTCCATGGTGCCCTCATGGCTGCGCGGGTTGAGCAGCAGGATGATTTCGTCGACGCCGCTCTCCTCGTAGCCGCGCAGGAACTCGCGCACCGTGTCCGGCGAGCCGATCGCACCCCGGCCGGGGCCGTAGGCCAATGTCGGATCGTCCTTGACGGCCTGCTCGTAGAGTTCCCAGACACCGGTGCGGCCGGGCGTGTGCATGCCGGTCAGGTAGTAGTGCATGATCCCGAACGAGAAGAAGCCACCGCCGATGCCGAGGTGCTCGAGCGCCTGTTCGTCGGTCTTGGCCACCATCATCGACAGGTCGCCGCCGATGGCGAGCAGGTTGGGGTTGATCGCCGGGGTGACGGGTGTGCCCTGTTCCTCGAACTCCCGGTAGTAGCCGTCGACTCGCTCCTTGAGCGCCTCCGGTCCGGTGTAGGCGAAACTCAGTGCGCCGATGGCCTTCTGGGCGGCCATCTGGACCGACGACGGGCGGGTACAGGCCACCCACACCGGCGGGTGCGGGTCCTGCAGCGGCTTCGGAATCACATTGCGGGCCGGCATCTCGACGTGCTCGCCCTTGAAGCCGGTGAACGGCGCCTCGGTCATGCAGCGGATCGAGACCTCCAGGGCCTCCTCCCACTGGGTGCGCTTGTCGGCGGGATCGATGTTGAAGCCGCCGAGTTCGGCGACCGACGAGCCCTCCCCGGTGCCGAACTCCACCCTGCCGTTGGACAGGTGGTCGAGCGTGGCGACCCGCTCGGCGATGCGGGCCGGGTGGTTGATCGGCGGTGGGAGGTGCATGACGCCGAAGCCGAGCCGGATGTTCTTGGTCCGCTGGCTCGCGGCCGCGAGGAACATCTCCGGGGCCGTGGAATGGCAGTACTCCTCGAGGAAGTGGTGCTCGGTGAGCCAGACGGTGGAGAACCCCGCCTTGTCGGCGAGTTCCACCTCGTCGAGCCCGTGCTGGAACAGCTGGTGCTCGTCGTCGTCGGACCACGGTCGGGGCAGCGGGAACTCGTAGAACAGGGAAATCTTCACTTCTGGTTACCTCCTTGAAGTTCGGGCGAGTGGGACGGGAGAGCGGCGTCGGCGATGTGGCGGGCCGCGACGAAGCCGAAGGTCATGGCCGGCCCGATCGTGGCGCCGGCCCCGGCGTAGCTGCGGCCCATCACCGCGGCCGAGGCGTTGCCGACGGCGTAGAGACCGTCGATCACGGTGTCGTCGGCACGCAGCACCCGCGCGTGCTCGTCGGTGCGCAGGCCGCCCGAGGTGCCGAGGTCGCCCAGGATGATCTGGAAGGCGTAGTAGGGCGGATCGCCGAGGGGATACAGATTCGGGTTGGGCAGCGTCGGGTCGCCGTAGTAGTTGTCGTAGGCGCTGTCGCCGCGGTTGAAGTCGTCGTCGTGCCCGCTGCGGGCCAGCGCGTTGAAGCGGTCGGCGGTGGCGCGCAACCGGTCTGGGGGCACGCCGATCTCGCGGGCGAGGTCCTCGAAGCTGCGGCCCTGCTTCACCACGCCGGACTCCAGCCACGCCGCCGGTATCTTCCGTCCGGTCGGCACCGGCGCGAACGGCACCTTCGGGATCGGCAGATGCCCGGCGACCACATAGCGGTGGAACGACCGGACGTCGGTGACGAGCCAGCACGGGATGTGGGTGACGCCGCAGCGCTGGCCCTCGATCATCGCGTGCGCGAAGTCCATGTAGGGCGCGGCCTCGTTGATGAATCGCTCGCCGGCGCCGTTGACCACGAACTGCGACGGCATCATCCGTTCGTTGAGCATGAACTGCAGCCGGCCGTCCGGCCAGCAGATCGCCGGGAACCACCACGCCTCGTCGAGCAGCTCTGTCGAGGCGCCGACCTTCTCCCCCGCCCGGATGCCGTCCCCCGTCGCCGCGGGGTTACCGAAGCTCCAGTCCTGCTCGAGTTCGGGCAGATGTTCACGCCGCCAGGCCATGTCGTGATCGAAGCCGCCGCTGGCCAGGATCACGCCGCGGCGGGCGCGGATGCGGACCGCATGCCCGTCCCTCTCCACGACCGCCCCGACCACCGTGCCGTCCACATCGGTGATCAGTTCGGTCATCGGCGCGTCGAGCCACAGCGGAATGTCGTGCTGCTTCATCGCCAGCCGGAGCCGCGCGGCCAGCGACTGCCCGATGGCCGCCATCCGGTCGCCGAACACCCGCGCCCGGAACATCCGCCAGATCAGTTTCAGCAGAACGGCTTTGCCGCGCCAGGATTGCCGCACCTGATAGAACAGCCGCAGGTCCTTGGGTCCGAACCAGATGCCCTTGGGCGCCAGCGCCAGCGGGGCCAGCAGATTCTGTTCCTCGTCGCCGAGCACACGCAGGTCGATCGCGTCCACGTTGATGGTGCTGCCCAGCGCCGAACCGCCCCGTACCTCCGGGTAGTAGTCGGCGTAGCCGGGCTTCCACACGAATTCCAGCCATGGGCTGCGGTTCTCGAGGAACTCCATCATCTGCGGTGCGGCGTCGACATAGGTGCGCAGCCGGGCGTCGCTGACGAGTCCGCCGGTGATCTCCTTCAGATAGAGGAACACCTCGTCGGGGTCGGGCACGTGCCCCGCACGGCGCTGCGACGGCGCGCCGGGCACCCAGATGCCGCCGCCGGACAGCGCCGTGGAGCCGCCGAACCGCGGCGACTTCTCCACGACCAAGGTGTCCAGCCCGGCGGCGTCCGCGGTCAGGGCCGCGGTCATGCCCCCGCCACCGGACCCCACGATCAGCACGTCGGTGGTGTGGTCGAAGTCCGGGTCGGCGGCCTGCGCGTTCACGCGGTCACCGCCGTCCGGATCGCGAAGCCGGCGATCAGTTCCGGGGCAGCCCGGTAGAACCGGTGCCCGGTCGTATACGGGCCCTGGGTCGCCAGCGCCGCGAAGGCCGCCACCCAGGTTCTGACCTCGTGTGCCGAATTGCCTGCCTGCGCGGCGATCCAGGCGTTGTCCCAGCCGTCGACCTCGTCGAGTCGGTTGGTGTCCAGCAGGTCGAGGAACGCCTGATCCCAGGCCGGATTCAGCGGGGCCAGCGATCCCTGCCCGGCGGCGAACTCACGCGCCGCCTCGATCACCGCGGTCTGGCGAGCCTGCCGCTGTTCGGAGGTCATCGGGACGCCGTGCACGATGCGGTCGAGCGCTGCCGGAGGTGCGGTGGCCAGCGTGGGCACCGGCGGATCGTGCGACAGTCCCCCCGACCCGATGATCAGCACCCGTTTCCCGAGCGAGGCGAGGTAGCCGCCGACAGCCGCACCGAGGGCCCGGACCCGCCGCATCGGTCCGAGCGGGGTGGCCACCGAATTGACGAAGACGGGGATGACCGGCTTGGCGGTCGCGTCGCCGAACAGTTTCTCCAGCGGTTGCACGGTGCCGTGGTCGACCTGCATCGCCGCCGACAGCGCCACGTCCACATCGGCGCCGAGAACGGCTACCGCGCAATCGGTTGCGAGGTCACCGGGAACGTCGAGCGGGCCCTGGTACGTGCCGTAGTCGCCGACGCCCTCGGCGGCGGTGCCGATGCAGAACGGCGGCATCGCCCGATAGAAGAACCCGTTGTAGTGGTCGGGCGAGAACGTCACGACGAGATCGGGGTCGAAGTCGGCGACGAAGTCCCGTGCCGCATCGATCGCCGACCCGATGTCGTCAAGCAGATCCGGTGACGGTCCCGGAAGGTTCAGCAACGGACTGTGCGACATGGTGCACACCGCGAGTGTCGACATGAGAACCGGATCCTCCTTCCGTGGTCAGATGGAGCGCCGCGAACACGGCCTGCGACACCTCCGGTGCGCGCTGGGCGATACACGCGGCGGCGATACAGCGGTCGGGACGCAGGAACAGCACCGAGTCGGTGGAGGCGTCAAACCATGACTTGAGCGCGCCCGAGCGGTCGCCGACGACCGTCACCGCCGCGTCGTCATGACCCGTCCAGTGCAGCTGTGTCATCGGCCGGACCTCGATGAACCTGGCGCCCAACATCTTCCACCGTGTAAAGGCGGCGTCACCGAGCACGGCGCGCAGATTGTTGCTCCAGCACAGCACCGCGAAGCCGGGCCCGAGCACATCGTCGAGAAGCAGATTCCGGCCGTGGCGGGTGTCGACCCGAGGCTGGATGAACAGCGTGCCCGTCGGCGAGTTCGCCGTTGTCGGGGACGACGCAGCAGCGTGGTACACGGCGCCCTCGGTGTAGCGAGGCATCGGTTTGAACCGCATCTCGAGCACGTAGCGCTTCAGCGTGGGGACCGCCGAGGCCGC
The DNA here is from genome assembly GCF_001044235.1 of Mycolicibacterium chlorophenolicum. GTDB lineage: Bacteria > Actinomycetota > Actinomycetes > Mycobacteriales > Mycobacteriaceae > Mycobacterium > Mycobacterium chlorophenolicum. The sequence continues at coordinate 265,751 of NZ_JYNL01000068.1, forward strand.
GTGGATCACCCGGTCCCGCAGTGCGGCCACCCGGGTGTTGGTGGGCGAGATGACCCGGCCGACCATCGTGGACAGGTCGATCATCGCGCGGGCGTGTCGGCGGCGTTCGACATCGTAGGTGTCCAGCAGCGCGTCGTCGGCCTGTCCGGTCACCACCGCGGCGAGCTTCCAGCCGAGGTTGGCGGCGTCGCGGATGCCACTGTTGTAGCCCTGGCCCTGCCACACCGGCATCAGGTGGGCGGCGTCGCCGGCGAGCAGCAGCCGGCCCGCGCGGAACGACGAGGCGATCCGCGAATGGTGGGTGTAGACCCGGTGGCGGATCATGTGCACGCGCTCGGGATACGGGATCCGCTCGGCGAGCATCTGGGAGACGAACGCCGGATCGTCTGCCTGCTCGTCGGTTTCGTGCGGGTGGATGAGGAACTCGAAACGACGGATGCCGTGGGCGATGGCGATCGAGACGTAGGGTCTGCGCGGATCGGCACCGACCTCACTGTTGGGATGGCCCAGCGGATCATTGGCGAGGTCGACGACGAGCCACCGGGTCGACGAGGTGGTGCCGTCGAACGACACCCCCATCAGCCGCCGCGTCGCGCTGCGGCCGCCGTCGCACCCCACGACATAGCGCGCGCGCACCCGGGCGCCGTCGCTCAACTCGACCGTCACGCCGTCGGCATCCTCCCGGCATGTCCGCATGCCGCGCCCGAACTGCACGTCGACGTGGTCGAAGCGGTCGAGGCCGGCGAACAGTTCGGCGTCGACCATCGGCTGGACGAAACCGTTGCGCTTCGGCCATCCGAATCGCGCGTCCGGAGGCGCCATCTCGGCGAGCAGACGCCGCTTCCCGTCGAAGAACCGCAGGATCTGGTTGGGCACCGTGTGGGGCAGGACGCGGTCGACCAGTCCGATGGACTGGAAGGTGCGCAACGCCTCGTCGTCCAGGCCGACACCGCGCGGATAGTCGATGAGCGTGTCGCGCTCCTCGGCGACGAGTGTCCGGACTCCCTGCAGGCCCAGGATGTTGGCCAGCGTCAGGCCGGAGGGCCCTGCCCCGACGATGACGACGTCCACCTCGTGGTCGGCGTTCATGTGCGCCCCAGCAGGAAGTCCAGGTGCAACCGGTCGAAGGTCTTGGGATCTTCGTACTGCGGCCAGTGGCCGCACCCCGCCATCACCTCGAACCGGGCGCCCGGGATCATCGACGCGATCCGTCGGCCCTCCTCGACGTCGGCGGTCGGGTCGTCACTGGTCCACAACACCAGCGTGGGCGCGCTGATCGCGCCGTACTCGTTCGGGCCCAACAGGTTCCGGGCGCGGATCTGCGGATCCTGCAGCGCCATGATGTCGCGCATCGCATCCACGAACCCGGGCTGGCGGTAGACCCGCTGCCGGCTGGCCACGATGTCGTCGTAATCCCTGGACTTGTCGGCCATCAGCCACTTGATGCGGGCCTGCACCGTCTCCCACGTCGGGTTCTCGGCCGCGGCCATCGACAGCGTGACGATGCGCTTCATCACCTCGGGGTCGGCCTGCGATCCGCCCGCGGTGTTGAGGACGAGCCGGTCCACCCGGTCGGGGTGGTCGACGGCGAACCGGGAGGCCACCCACCCGCCAAGCGACTCACCGCTGATGTGCGCCCGTTGCGCGCCGATCGCGTCGAGGAACGCCGCCAGATGCCCGACGTAGTGGGCGATTTCGAGAGGATGGCCCGGCTTGTCGGTGTACCCGTGCCCGAGCATGTCGATCGACCAGGTGGAGAAGTGCCCGGCGTGCGCCTCGAGGTTGCGCACGTACGCCTCGGCGTGCCCACCCGAGCCGTGCAACAGCACCAGGGCCGGAGCGGCGGGATCACCCGCGTGCAGGAACCGTGTGCGCACGCCACCGGCATCGAGGTAACCCTGCGAGAACGGGACGCCCTGCAGGTCGCTCCACACGCTCTCGAACTCCGCCACCCGGCGCTCCTTCCTGCCGTTCGCGATGGTCCTCCGGACCACGCCGCTGAGAATTGTATTCTCTTTTTTTGTAAGCACTTTGCTCATTTATCGCACATCAATGTGCACTATAGTCAGAGCATCACTCTCGCCCTCGTGTCTGTCAAGGAAGGTCGCCCATGACCCGAGCGTCCGCAGCCCCCGGCCGTCACCTCACCCCGGACGGAGCCGCCGCGGGCGCACCGGGATCGCAGACCCTGGCGCGCGGCCTGAGTGCATTGCAGCTCGTCGCCAGTTCCCCCACCGGCATGACCGTGGCGCAGGTCGCCGACGACATCGGCGTGCACCGCACCATCGCCTACCGGCTGCTCAGCACCCTGGCGTCGTTCCGGTTCGTGGCCAAGGGTGAGGACGGCCGCTACCGGTCCGCGGCGGCACTGGCGGTGCTCGGCGCGTCGTTCGACAACAACATCCGCACCCTGGCCGTCCCCACATTGCGCAGCCTGGCCGACGAGCTCGGCACCACGGTCTCCCTGCTGGTCGCCGAGGGCGATCAACAGGTCGCGGTGGCCGTCATGGTCCCGACGAACGTCTTCTACCAGCTGTCCTTCCACGAGGGCAGTCGCTACCCCCTGGACCGCGGGGCTGCCGGCATCGCGTTGCTGGCCGGCATGCCGCCCCGCCCCGGCGAGCGCGAGCTCGTCGGCGAAGCCCGCCACCGAGGCTGGGTGATCACCCACGGCGAGATCGAGCCGAACACCTACGGGCTCGCGGTGCCGGTGCGCCGCCGACCGCCGTCACCGCCCACCTGCATCAACCTGATCTCGCATCGCGAGGACGTCGTCCACGACGGCCGCGAGTCAGTCATCAAGGCAGCCAACGAATTATCGGCGATCCTCGGCTGAGGAAGCCCGGAAGGAGACAGCGGTGACCGACTGGGACCACGACGTCGACGTCGTCGTACTGGGCAGTGGCGGCGCCGGCCTGACCGCCGCACTGACCGCGGCGGTCAACGGCGCCTCGGTGGAGGTGTACGAGAAAGCCGCCACCGTGGGCGGAACGACCGCGGTGTCGGGCGGAATCGTCTGGATTCCGGCGCACGACCGTGCGGCCGAGGGCGAGCTGTCCGCCGACGACGCGATGGCCTATCTGCGCGCACAGTCGCTGGGCGTGATGGACGACGACCTGGTCGAGACGTTCGTGCGCACGGGTGCATCGATGCTCGACTTCGTCGAGACGCACAGCGATCTCGTGTTCGAGGTGGCCGAGGGCTTTCCCGACTACAAGCCCGAGCTCCCCGGCGGCCGTCCCGCCGGCGGCCGGTCGCTGAACACGAAGCCGTTCGACCTCGCCACGCTCGGCGAATGGCGCGACCGCATCACCTCCTTCCCGGCCGACTTCAGCAACGTCGGTATCGACGCCGAGACCCGGGCGCGCATCCACGCCTCGGTGGACAGCGGGTCGGGCGACTACTGCGTCGCGGGTACCTCCCTGATCGCCGGGTTGCTGAAGGCACTCCTGGACGCCGGCGTCGAACCGCACACCGAGGCCCGCGCGGTCGAGCTCATCGCCGACCCGCTCGGCATCACCGGCGTCCGAATCCAGCAGCACGACAGTGATTTCCGCGTCCGTGCGCGCCGCGGCGTGGTGCTCGGCACCGGCGGGTTCGAATGGGACAGAAGTCTCGTCGAGGCCTATCTGCGCGGGCCGATGCGTGGCGCGGTCTCGCCGCCCAACAACACCGGCGACGGGCTGCGCATGGCGATGGCGCACGGCGCCGATCTGGCCAACATGGGCGAGGCCTGGTGGGTGCCCATCGTGCAGATCCCCGGCGACACCTTCGACGGGCGTCCGCGCAGCCGCAGCGTCCGCCTCGAACGCACCCGCCCGCGAAGCATCATCGTCAACCGGGCCGGCAAGAGGTTCCTCAACGAGGCCGGCGAGTACAACTCGATGGCCGGGCCGTTCCACTTCCTCGACCCCAAACTCGGCTACGCCAACGATCCGGCGTGGATCGTGTTCGACTCGCTGCACCTCAAGCACTACGGATTTCTCGGTGTGGACCCCGACGGTCCGATCCCCGACTGGTTCTGCCAGTCCGCGGACCTCGACGAACTCAGCGAGAAGACCGGAATCGACGCGGCAGGCCTGGCCCGGACGCTGCAGGCGTGGAACACCCACGTCGCCGACGAGCACGATCCCGACTTCGGGCGCGGCGACAGCGCCTACGACGGCTACTGGGGCGACACCTCGGCACCGACCACGGCGGCGCAGACCCTGGGTCCCATCGACACCGCGCCGTACTTCGCGGTGCCGGTGTCGGTCGGCGCGATGGGGACCAAGGGCGGCCCGCGCACCGACCGCGACGGCCGGGTGCTGCACGTCAACGGCACGGCGATCACCGGACTGTTCGCGGCGGGCAACGCGATGGCCGGTCCGACCGGCAAGGCCTACGGCGGCGCGGGCGGAACCCTCGGGCCCGCCATGGTGTTCGGCTACCGGGCGGGCTACACCGCGGCGACGGGCCGCTCGGCGTCCTGACGGCGGCCACCCGGGTAGCCGGTCGGCTACCCTCGGCGAATGACGTCGCCGCGCAGCGGAACCAGGTTCAGTGCGATCCGGCGCACGGCAGCACAAACCCGCGTGCTCGATGCCGCCCTGAGCCTGATCACCGAGCACGGCGTGAGCGGGACCTCGCTGCAGATGATCGCCGACGCGATGGGCGTCACCAAAGCCGCGGTCTACCGCCAGTTCAAGACCAAGGACGAGATCGTCCTCGCGTTGACCGAACGCGAACTCGGCCGGCTGGAAGAGGCGCTGGAGGCCGCGGAGGCCGAGCCGTCGGCGTCGCGGGCGCGAGAACTCCTCCTCCACCGCGTCATCGACGAGGCCGTCGAGCGGCGGCGTGCTGCCGCGACACTGCAGTTCGATCCGGTCATCGTCCGGTTCCTGGCCGACCACCCGCCGTTTCAGCAGTTCATCGGCCGGCTGTTCGCGGTCCTCATCGGCGAGAACACGCCGCAGGCTCGCCTGCCCGCCGCGATGCTGTCGGGCGCCATCGCCGTCGGCGTGATGCATCCCCTGGTGGACGACATCGACGACGACACGCTGCGCAGCCAATTGCTCTTCTACACAAAGAAACTGGTGGACCTGCCGGAGTAGGTCAGCGGTCGTCGCCGACCACCAACTGCGCAGCCGCCGCGTAGGGATCGCAGGTGCCGTCGGCCACGGCCGCCGCCAACCGGTCGAGGTCGGTGTGTGCACGCAGCAGCGTCGCGGCCATCGACAGGATCTGGGAACGGGCTCGCGCCGCCCGCCGGGTCGGGCTGTCGGAACGGTGGTGTGCGGAGATCGCCTCGACGAGTTCGGGCACGCCGTCGCCCTGTGCGGCGACGAGTTTGAGGATGGGCGCGTGGGTTTCGGCGCGCAGATCGCGCACGGTCTGGTCGGCTCCTGCGCGATCGGCCTTGTTGACGACGACGATGTCGGCGACCTCGAGGAGGCCGGCCTTGGCGGCCTGTACCGCGTCTCCGGCGCCGGGGTTGAGGATCACCACCGTCGGATCGGCCACCGCGGCGATCTCGATCTCGGACTGGCCCACCCCGACGGTCTCGACGATCACCAGGCCGTATCCGAGCGCCGACAGCAGGGTGATCGCGGCGGGGACCGCCGCGGCCAGTCCACCGAGATGTCCCCGGGTCGCGACCGACCGGATCAGCACATCGGGATCGTTGATGTGGGCGGCCATCCGGATGCGGTCACCGAGCAGCGCCCCGCCGCTGTAGGGCGACGACGGGTCGACCGCGAGGACCGCGACCCGTTCCCCGCCTGCGCGATAGGCCCCGACCAGGGCGCCCACCGTGGTGGACTTCCCCGCACCCGGAGGACCGGTGATCCCGATGATGCGGGCGGGCGCCGGGACGCCGACCGCTGCCAGCACCTCCGGTCGTCGTGGACCCTCCACAAAGGTCAGCAACCGGCCGGTGGCCCTCGCCGACCCGCCGCGGGCCGCGCAGATCAGCTCGTCGATGGTCACGTCACGCACCTTACGCAGGCGTTCTGCTCGTGGTCAGCTGCCCGCTCCACTGTTGAGAATGCTATTCTCCCTGACTGAGAGTCTCAGTTTCAAGGAGGACGCATGCAGATCAGCGGCAGTTCCGCACTGGTGGTGGGCGGGGCGGGCGGTCTCGGGGAGGCGACGGTGCGCCGGCTGCACGGCGCGGGCGCCAAGGTGGTGGTCGCCGACATGGCCGACGACAAGGGCGCTGCGCTCGAGTCGGAGCTCGGAGTGCGGTACGTGCGCACCGACGCCACCTCCGAGGAGTCGGTCAACGCCGCCATCGCCGAGGCCGAAGCCCTTGCTCCCCTGCGCATCTCGGTGGACACCCACGGCGGTCCGGCCAGCGGCGGGCGGCTCGTCGGCAAGGACGGGTCGCCGCTGGACCTCGAGGGGTTCAAGACGACCGTCGAGTTCTACCTGACCGCGGTGTTCAACGTGATGCGACTCTCCGCGGCGGCGATCGCGAAGACCGAACCGCTCGAGGAGGGCGGCCGGGGCGTCATCGTCACCACGGCGTCGATCGCCGGGTACGAGGGACAGATCGGGCAGCTGCCCTACGCCGCGGCCAAGGGTGGGGTGCTCGGCATGACCCTGGTCGCCGCACGCGACCTGTCGCCGCTGGGCATCCGCGTGGTGACCATCGCGCCCGGGACCATCAACACTCCCGCCTACGGCAAGGCCGCCGACCAGCTCGAGCAGTACTGGGGGCCGCAGGTGCCGTTCCCGAAGCGGATGGGCCGCGCGGGCGAATACGCGCAACTGGCGCAGAGCATCATCGAGAACGACTACCTCAACGGCGAGACCATCCGCCTCGACGGGGCGCTGCGCTTCCCACCGCGATGAGCCTGACCGGCAAGGTCGCGTTCGTCGCCGGCGCGAGCCGCGGCATCGGCGCCACCATCGCCTCGGCGCTGGCCGCCGCCGGCGCGTCGGTCGCCGTCGCGGCGCGTTCCGAACAGGAGGGCAGGGTCCCGGGCACGATCGGGTCCGTCGCGCAACGCATCACCGCGGCGGGCGGCTCTGCGCTGCCGGTGGTCTGCGACGTCACGTGCGAAGAGTCCGTGAGCACCGCAGTGGCGCAGACCGTCTCGGAGTTCGGGGGTATCGACATCCTCGTCGCCAACGCCGGCGTGCTGTGGCTGGGGCCGGTCGAGACCACCCCGCTCACACGGTGGCAGCGCTGCCTCGACGTGAACCTCACCGGCGTCTTCCTGGTCACCAGGGCCGTCATCCCGCATGTACGCACGCGCGGCGGCGGCTCGCTGATCGCGGTGACCACGACGGGCGTCGGGATGACCGGGCACGGCGCGAACGCCTACTGGGTGTCCAAGGCTGCCGTCGAACGGCTCTACCTCGGGCTGGCCACCGATCTGGCGGCCGACAACATCGCGGTGAACTGTCTGAGCCCGTCGCGGGTGGTGCTCACCGAGGGCTGGCAAGCCGGCGGTGGCGGTATCGAGGTGCCCCCCGAGATGGTCGAACCGCCCCAGGCCATGGCCGAGGCCGCGCTGCTGCTGGCGCGCCAGGACGCCTCCGGCATCACCGGCACGGTCCAGCGCTCCGAGCAGCTCGCCGCGGAATAGCATTCCCGGCTGCGATTTTCGCGTGTGCGCGACCAGGAATGCGCTTCCGCGGGAATTTAAGCGAAGAGTCGAAATCGTCCGGGCGGACGCCAACGCTGCGAGACTGAGCCCGAGCTCGACGGAATCAAGGAGGCGCCGTGCCAGACCACGACTATGCAGAGATGAAGAAGGACGCCGAGCAATACATCCGATTCGAGAAGGACACCGCGAACCGGATCGCGACGATCACCTTCGACCGGCCCGACGCGCAGAACTCGACCACGCTGGGCATGCGGCAGCTCTATGCCGACCTGATCCACAAGTGCAACGTGGACGACGACGTCAAAGTGGTCGTCATCCGCGGTGAGGGCCAGGACTTCGGCAGCGGAGGCGATCTGCCCGAGCAGCGGGACATGCTGGAGAACCCGGGCATGCCGCTGCTGCACGAGGTCGCGATCAACGACGACGACGTGAAGTATCCGCCCGGCGGCTCGTACCGCTACCTGTCCACCGTGACCGACTTCTACGCCAAGGCCCCCGCGGGCAACCGGCCGCTGCAGGAACTGCGCAAGATCAGCATCGTCGAGGCCAAGGGGTACTGCTACGGCTGGCACTTCTACCAAGCCGGTGACGCCGACCTGGTGGTCTCCTCCGACGATGCGCTGTTCGGGCACCCGGCCTTCCGGTATGTGGGCTGGGGCCCGCGGCTGTGGTGGTGGGCCGAGACCATGGGGCTGCGCAAGTTCTCCGAGATGCTTTTCACCGGACGGCCTTTCACGGCCAAGGAGATGGACGACTGCGGGTTCCTCAACAGCGTGGTGCCCCGCGACGCCTTGGAAGCCGAGACGCACAAGTACGCGCTGGCGTGCTCGCGGTCGCGTCCCACCGACACCGTCGCAGTGCAGAAGACCTTCCTGGAGCTCTACAAGCAGCACAAGGGCGAGTACTTCGGCAGCCTGCTCACCGGCATGGTCGAGGGGATGCTGCCGCTCATCCAGAACGATCAGCAGCGCGATGTCGACCTCACCGAGGGCACCTTCGAGAAGGGGCTCAACAACGTGGTCAAGGACAACGATCTGAACTTCCCGCCGGAGTGGCGGCTCAGCCGTTCGGGGCGCAACAAGCCCTAGTCCTTGGCGATCAGACCGTCGACGATCGTGTTGAACTCGGGCGTGCCGAACGACACGTACTCGGCGAGGTTGGCGTAGTCCAGCGACGCCATCACCGAGCGCTCCAGCTGGATGTTCATCAGCCGCTTGGTGGCTTCGACAGCCTGCTGGGGCAGCGTCATGATCTTCTTCGCGCACGCGATCGCGTCGGAGACCGGCTCGGCGACAACGTGATTCGCCAGACCCAGCTCCAGTGCGCGCGGCGCCTTGATCCGCACGCCCGTCAACGCGAACTCCTTGGCCTGCAACAGGCTGATCTGCGACCCCCACACCAGCGGCCCTCCGTCGGCGGCGACCAGACCGATCTGCACGTGCGGATCGGCGAAGTGCGCGGTCTCGGCCATGTAGACGATGTCGGACAGCGCGGCCAGACTGCAGCCCAGGCCGACCGCCGGACCGTTGACCGCGGCGATCACCGGTACCCGGCAGCGCACCATGCCGATCACCAGATCACGGCCGTGCTTGATGGTCTTGCGCCGCAACGCTTCGTCGCGGCGCAGCTCGTCGAGATAGTGGAAGTCGCCGCCGGCCGAGAACGCCCGGCCGGCGCCGGTGATGACCACGGCCCGAACGTCGGCGTCCTCGTTGAGCGCCTCCCAGATCCGGGCCAGGCCCACGTGCAGCGCGTCGTTGACCGCGTTGAGCTCGTCGGGCCGGTTGAGCGTGATGATGCGCAGTCCACCGTCGGCGCGGACGTCGATCTCGTCGGGCATGGCGTACATACCGGGTCCTCCACTGGTCGTCGATCTGGTGTCTGCCGGGGGCATCACGGGGCCGGCAGTCCGAGGATGCGTTGGGCGATGATGTTCTTCTGGATCTGCGACGTGCCGCCCATCACGCTCTGGGCGCGGCTGTACATGTAGGCGCCGAACAGCTCCTCGTCGCCGGTGCCGACGGTGTGCAGCGCGGCGTGGCCGACGGACTGCTCGACCCAGGTCATCAGCAGCTTGTCGAGTGACCCCTGGGGACCGTGAGTCAGGCCGTCGAGCTGCTCGGAGAGCCGTCTGCGCACATGCAGCCGCAGCATCTCGGTCTGGACCCATGCCCACAGCAGCTCGGCGTTCGGTGCGCCGTCGACGCGGGACGCCATCTGGCGCACCGTCTTTCCGTAGCGTGCCGAGAACCCGAGCGTCGAGGGCTCCCGCTCGTGGCTGACCACCGTCATGGCCAGCTTCCACCCCTCGCCCGGCGCGCCGACCATGTTCTCGGCGGGCACCCGGGCGCCGTCGAAGCTCACCTGACCGAACTCCCGGGTCACGCCGCTGATCATCTTCAGCGGACGCTGCTCGATGCCGGGTTGGTGCATGTCCACGATGAACGCCGAGATGCCCTTGTGTTTGGGCACGGTCTTGTCGGTGCGCGCGAGCACCAGGCACCAGTCGGCCACGTCGGAGTAACTCGTCCAGATCTTGTGGCCGTGGATCACGTACTCAGACCCGTCCTGCACTGCCGTCGTCGTCAGCGACGCGAGATCGGATCCCGCGCCCGGCTCGGAGAAACCCTGACACCACCGCTCGGTGCCGTTGATCATGCCGGGCAGGAAGCGCCGCCGAAGATCCTCGCTACCGTGGTGACTGAGGCCGACGACGAGGTAGCCCAGACTCGGCCGTGCGGGCGCACCGGCTTTCGCGATCTCCTCGTCGACGATCACGTCGTACACCGGCGGCAGATCGTGACCGCCGTACGCCTTCGGCCACGACGTGCCGAAGAACCCCGCCTCGAACAGTGCCCGGTGCCACTGTCCGGCCTTGGCCCAGTACGCGTCGCCCGACGTCGGGAACCTGCCCTTCTGTTCGATCAGCCAGGTCCGCAGGCGCTTCCGGAACGCGGCCTCGTCGGCGGAATCACGAAAGTCCAATGGTCAGCTCCTCCAGCTTCACGGGCCACACCTCGGTGGCGGCCAGGACCCGGCGCAGATAGACATGGGCCAGGCATTCCCAGGTGTTGCCGATGCCGCCGTGCACCTGGATCGACGTCTCGCACACCGTCATCGCGGCGCGCGCGCAGTAGATCTTGGCGATCCGGGCGGCCTCGACGGCCTCGGCCACCGGGAGTTCGTCGACGGCCCAGGCGGCGTGGCGCACCACGCTGATCGCCCCTTCGATCAGCGCCAGGCCTTCGGCGAGCAGATGCGCCACGGCCTGATAGGAACCGATCGCCGCGCCGTACTGCTCGCGCACGGCGGCGTATTCGGTTGCCAGCGCGTGCGTTCCCCTGGCCGCGCCGAGGATGTCCGCGGTGCTGGTCGCCAGCGCGAGCGCATACCAGCGGCCCGACTCCTCCTCGGACAGCCGGCTCAGTTCCGGCGGCGACTCGACGACACCGGCGAGGGCGCCGGTCAGATCCACCGACGTCAGCGGCTCATCGCTGACCGCGACCGTGCGGCCCAGCCGGCGCTGCAGTTCGTCGACGAGCACAGGCCCCAGGAACGGCACATCGACCAGCCGCCTGCCGAACTCCTCGGCCACGATCGCGACCTCCACAGCGGACGCCCCGTCGGAGCGCAACACGCGAAAGCCGGTCGCGTCCAACGCCTTCTCCAACCGCGCGACGCGGACCTCGTCGTCGAGCTCGGCCACCGACCCGGGCCCCAGGCCGGCCGCCAACTCGGCAGCCGCAGCACGCAGCTGCTCCTGTTCACTGGTCAGACGAACGTCCACGGATTCCTCCACTCTCAGCGCAACCGCTCAACGCCCGCTCCCTGAGCACTCGGCGCAGCACCTTGCCCGACGGCAGGCGCGGGATCTCGTCGACGATCACCACCCGGCTGGGCCGCTTGTAGGACGCCAGCCGGTCGGCCACGACGGCGATCAGCGCGTCGGGCTCCACGGCGGCGCCCACCGTCACGGCGGCGATGATCGCCTCCCCGTCGGGGGCCGGGACACCGAACACCGCGCAGTCCTCGACGGCGGGATGGCCGTGCAGCACCGCTTCGATCTCGGCGGGCGCGACCTGGAAGCCGCGCACCTTGATCATCTCGCGGGCGCGGTCGGTGATGCGCAGGTGGCCGTCGGCATCGAGGCTGCCGATGTCGCCGGTCCGGTACCAACCCTCCGAAAACGCCTCGGCCGTAGCGCTTTCCGGGAGGTAGCCGGCCATGGTGGCCTCCGATCGCACCTGGATCTCCCCGTCGGCGCCGATGCTCAGCGGCGTCCCGGTCTCGGTGTCGACGACCCGCACGCGCACGCCGTCGACAGCACGGCCCACGGTGTCCAGGCGCGCCGAGGGCAGATCGTTGCAGGAGATGACGGGCAGCTCGCTGGCTCCGTACGCGGTCACCCACGCGACCCCGGTGCGCTCGGTGACGGCGTGGGCCACGCTGCTGGTGACCGGCGTGGCGCACCACATGAGGTAGCGCAGCGACGACAGGTCGTGGGCTTCCAGGCCGGGGTGCGCCGACAGCGCCAGCGCGATCGGGGCGACTGCCATGTCGACGGTGATGCGGTCGGCCTCGATGTGGCGCAGCATCGTCTCGATGTCGAAGCGTGGATGCAGCCGAATCCACGCCCCGGTGTCGAGCGCCGTCGCGATGTTGAGCAGTCCGAGGATGTGCGACGGGGGTGTCATCACCTGCAGACGATCTGCCGAGGTGAGCTGCAGCGCCCCGCGCCAGTGCCGGATCGCGGCAGCCAGCGAGGCGTGCGTGTGCCGAACGGCTTTGGGCATCCCGGTGGTGCCCGAGCTGAACACCAGGACCGCGTCCGCCCCGGGGTCGACCGCCTCCGCCGCGCACGATGCCGGTGGGATCGGCTCGTCCACATGCAGCATCGGCATCGCCGCGGCGAGCACCGCGTGGTCGCCCACCGCATACGCCGGCCGGGTCAGTGACAGTGCGTGGCCGACCTCCGCCGGCTTCCACGCCGGGCTGAGCAACACCGCCGCCGACCCGAGGCGCCAGATCGCCCGCAGCGCGACAACGAATTCCGGCCGGTTCGACGACATCACGGCGACTCGGGACGACGGACCGACCCCGCGCAGGCGCAGTGCGGCGGCCATCGCCTCGGCCTGGGCGTCGAGGTCGGCGAGACTGTACTGCCGTTCCCCGAACGCGAGCGCCATGGGCTCACTCACGTCGCGCACGCCCTCCTCGTGGATGATGATGAGAGGAATACCGTTTGTCGAGGAGAATAGTATTCTCCTATTATCAGAATGACAATGTCGATCGGTGAAGGAGCGGGACGTCGCGTGGACGCCGAAACAGGTCTGACCGGGGGCACCATCACCATCCAGCTGGACGGGAGCACCGCGTCGGTGCCGACCAGACCCGGGGAGACGCTGCTCGACAGCGCGCGCCGCGCCGGGATGGGTCCGCCCTTCTCCTGCGAGGCCGGCAACTGCGGGACGTGCATGGCGCTGTTGAAGACCGGCCGGGCCACGATGCGGGTCAACGATGCACTGACCGAGGACGAGGTCGACGAGGGATACGTGCTGACCTGCCAGGCAGTTCCGGACACTCCCGATGTAGCGGTCACCTACGACGAGTGAGCGGTGCGCGCGTGTTCGTCGAGACGGGGCGCGGGACGGTACGCGGGTTGATGGTCCGCGATCCGGATCGGGCTGCGCACCAACCGGAAGTCCCCCGCGGTGACCACTGCCTCGGGGGTGGCGGCCAACGCCTCGGGCAGCGTCCGCACCGCTGACACCGGGATGCCGAGCGGCCGCAGCCGGGCTTCCCAGTGGGCGGCGGTGTCCGTCGCGAGCGCGGCGCCGACCAGCTCCAGCACCTCGTCGCGCCGAGAGGCCCGTTCGGCCATGGCGGTGAAGCCGGCGATTCCGGCCTCCGCGGCGAACGCCGCCCAGAAGGCGTCGTGGGTGACGAACAGCGCGAGATATCCGTCGGCGGTCGGGAACAGCTGCGCCGGAACATAATACGAATGCGCGCCGTACGGGTGCCGGCGCGGCTCGGTACCGTCGTTGAGATACGCGGCGGCGCGGTAGTTCAGCTGCGAGAGCATGACGTCGCGCAGCGACACGTCGACCTGTCCCCCTCGCCCGGAGACGATCTGGGCCAGCAGGCCGAGTGCCGCGGTGAGGCCGGTCGAGTTGTCGGCCGACGAGTACCCCGGCAGCGTCGGCGGACCCTCCGGGTCGCCGGTCATCGCCGCCACCCCCGTCGACGCCTGGATCACGTAGTCGAACGCCGGGTCATCCCCGCCGTCGAGGCCGTAGCCCGTCAGCGCCACGCACACGATGCCCTCGTTGTACTGCCGCAGCGACTCGTAGGTCAGGCCCAGCCGCCGGATCGCCGAGGGCTTCATGTTGACCAGCAGCGCATGGGAATCCGCGACCAGCTCGCCGAGCCGTTGCCTGCCCTCAGCGGACCGCAGATCCAGGCAGACGCTCTGCTTGTTGCGGTTCAGGCTCGCGAAGTAGCTGTCGCTGACCTGGCGGGAGATCTCGCCGCCCGGCGGCTCGATCTTGAGCACGTCTGCGCCGAGGTCGGCGAGCATCATCGTGGCGTACGGACCCGCCAGCATGACGCCGACCTCCAGGACGCGGATGCCGGCCAGCGGGCCCTTCACTGCACGGCCTTGGCGAGCTCCGCGATCACCTCGCGGGTGCGGTACTTCGACGCCACCAGCTCGTCGCGGGTGTCGCCGATCGGCAGCAGTCGCACCGACAGATCGGTGACGCCGGCGTCGGCGAACTGCTTGAACCGCGCCAGAATGTGTTCCATGTCGCCTGCAGCGCAGAGGTCTCCGACGTTGCGCGCGTCGCCGCGGTCGAGCAGCCGCTGATAATTCGGCGACGTCTCGGCCTCGGCCAGGATGCGGTTGGCGCGCTCCTTGGCCGCGTCGATCTCGCTGGTGGCACACAGACACACCGGGATTCCGGCGACGATGCGCGGCGCGGGACGCCCCGCCTCGCTGGCGGCCTTGGTGATCTTCGGGGCGATGTGCTCGCCGATCGCCTTCTCATCGGCCATCCACAGCACGGTTCCGTCGGCACGCTCGCCGGCGATCTGCAGCATGACCGGTCCGAGCGCGGCCACGAGCACCGGAAGCGGGGTCTCGGCGGCCAGCACCGTCGGATTGTGCACGGTGAACGATGCGTTCTCGACGTCGACGTCGCCCGGTCCGGCGAGCGCGGCGTCGAGCACCTCGAGATAGTCGCGGGTGTAGGCCGCGGGCTTGTCGTAGGGCAGGCCCAGCATGTCGCGCACGATCCAGTGGTGCGACGGGCCCACCCCGAGCGCGAGCCGGCCGGAGGCCATCGCGTGCACCGAAAGAGCCTGGCGGGCCAGCGCGATCGGGTGCTGGGCCTGCAGCGGCACGACGGCGGTACCGAGTTCGATCCGCGTCGTGTGGGCGGCCATCAGCGCGACCATGGTCAGGCAGTCGAAGTCGTTGGGCACCTGCGGCATCCACGCGGTGTCCAGACCGGCCGACTCGGCCCACTGGATGTCGGAGACCAGCTTGGCGACCTTGCGCGCCATGTCCCCGCGCTCGGCCCCGATCATGACGCCCAGTCTCATGACCGGTCCGCCGTCTCGGTCAGCTCGCGGACGTCACGGACCAGATCCTCGAGCGAGGTCCCCGTCGGGAACACCGCGGCCGCTCCCGCGTCGAGCAGCTTCTGGACGTCGGCCTGCGGGATGGTGCCGCCGACGACGACGGCGATGTCGCCGGCGTCGGCCGCCCGCAGCGCATCGACAGTGCGCTGGGTCAGCGCGACGTGCGCACCGGAGAGTATCGAAAGACCCACCAGCGCAACATCTTCCTGCAGAGCGATCGACACGATGTCCTCGATCCGCTGGCGGATGCCGGTGTAGATGACTTCGAAGCCCGCGTCACGCAGCGTGCGTGCGACGATCTTCGCGCCGCGGTCGTGGCCGTCCAGGCCGGGCTTGGCGACGAGTACCCGGGTGGTCACTAGAACACCACCGGCTGGACGAACTCGCCCCACACCGACTTCAGCGTGGACACCATCTCACCGACGGTGCAGTAGGCGTTGGCGCAGTCGATCAGGTTGTGCATCAGATTGTCGGTGCCTTCCGCGCTCTTCGCGAGCGCTGTCAGTGCCTGCCGGACGGCGACGGCATCACGTTCGGCCTTGACCTTCGCGAGCCGCTTGAGCTGCAGATCCCGTCCCTCGGCGTCGAGTTCGTAGGTGGCGATCTCGGGCGGCGGCTCGTCGGTGACGAATCTGTTCACGCCGACCACGGGCCGCGCACCCGATTCGACCTCCTGATGGATCGTGTAGGCCTCGTCGGCGATCAGCCCCTGCAGGTAGCCGTCCTCGATGCAGCGCACCATGCCACCGTGCTCCTCGAGATCGCGCATGATCTCGATGATCTTCTCCTCGGTGGCGTCGGTGAGCGCCTCGACGAAGTACGAACCACCCAGCGGATCGGCGACTTTGGTGACACCCGTCTCGTAGGCCAGGATCTGCTGGGTCCGCAGCGCGAGCGTCGCGGACTCCTCGCTGGGTAGCGCGAACGGCTCGTCCCAGGCCGCGGTGAACATCGACTGGACACCGCCGAGCACCGCCGCCATCGCCTCGTAGGCCACGCGGACCAGATTGTTCTGCGCCTGGGGCGCATACAGCGACGCACCACCGGCCACGCAGCCGAACCGGAACATCGACGCCTTGTCGGTGGTGGCGCCGTAGCGCTCCCGCACCAGCGTCGCCCAGCGCCGCCGACCCGCCCGGTACTTCGCGATCTCCTCGAAGAAGTCACCGTGGGTGTAGAAGAAGAACGAGATCTGCGGTGCGAACTTGTCGATCGTCATCCGGCCGCGCTCGACGACGGTGTCGCAGTAGGTGACACCGTCGGCCAGCGTGAAGGCCATCTCCTGGACGGCGTTGGCGCCGGCGTCACGGAAGTGCGCACCGGCCACCGAGATCGCGTTGAATCTCGGCACCTCGTCGGCGCAGAACTCGATCGTGTCGGCGATCAACCGCAGCGAGGGCTCGGGCGGCCAGATCCAGGTGCCGCGCGACGCGTACTCCTTGAGGATGTCGTTCTGGATGGTGCCGGTGAGCTTCTCGCGCGGGACGCCCTTCTTCTCGGCGGCCGCCACATAGAACGCCAACAGGATCGCAGCGGTGCCGTTGATCGTGAAGCTGGTGCTGATCGCGTCCAGCGGGATGCCGTCGAACAGCACCTCGGCATCGGCGAGCGTGTCCACGGCCACGCCGACCCGCCCGACCTCCTCGCCGTATTCGGGGTCGTCGGAGTCGTAGCCGCACTGGGTGGGCAGGTCGAGCGCCACCGACAACCCGGTGCCGCCCTGATCGAGCAGGTAGCGATACCGGCGGTTGGACTCCTCGGCCGTGCCGAAGCCGGAGTACTGCCGGAACGTCCACGTCTTGCCGCGGTATCCCGATGCGAAGTTGCCGCGGGTGAACGGATAGGTACCCGGCGGTGGCGGATCGCCGGCCCGGTCGGCCGGTCCGTACACGGGCTCCAGCGGCAGCCCGGAGGGTGTCTGTACTGGGTCGCTCATCAGTGGATAACGTACTTGCAAAAAATGAGAATGCCAATACCGTCTGAGGCAAAGATGCACGCAGCGACGGGTGTCGGCGGCCGTAGCGCAACTCCGAAGCCCCGGTACACAGCGATTACGTGATTCGCATAAAATGAGAACGTCACTATCCGGTGCCCACAAGGAGGCGCGATGTCCGACGTACCCACCGAGTCGCCGTTCACCGACCGCACCATGGTGGTGTCGGGCGGCAGTCGCGGGATCGGCCTGGCCATCGCCCTGGCCGCGGCACGGCGCGGCGCCAACGTGGTGCTGCTGGCCAAGACCGCCGAGCCGCACCCCCGCCTGCCGGGCACCGTGCACACCGCGGTCGCCGAGGTCGAGGCCGCCGGCGGTAAGGCGGTGGCGGTGGTCGGCGACGTGCGCAACGAGGACGACGTGGCGCGCGCGGTGGACACCGCCGTCGCGCACTTCGGCGGCATCGACATCGTCGTGAACAACGCGAGCGCCATCGCCACCGAACCGACCGAGGCACTCTCGGTTAAGAAGTTCGACCTGATGATGGACATCAACGTGCGCGGCACCTTCCTGCTCACCAAGGCAGCGCTGCCGCACCTGCGGACGTCGGCCAACCCTCATGTGCTCACGCTGGCGCCACCGCTGAACACGAATCCGCACTGGCTGGGTGCGCACCCGTCCTACACGCTGTCCAAATACGGCATGACGCTGCTGTCGCTGGGGTGGGCCGAGGAGTTCCGCGGCGAACGCGACGGGGCGGTCATCGGCTTCAGTTGCCTGTGGCCGCAGACCTACATCGCGACCTCCGCGGTGGCGAACCTCCCCGGCGGCGACGACCTCGTCGACGCCTCCCGCAGCCCGGACATCATGGGCGACGCCGCGGTGGCGATCCTGGCCAGGCCCGCCCACGAGGTGAACGGCCGGACCTTCATCGACGCCGATGTGCTGACCGCCGCCGGCGTCACCGATCTGTCGACGTACGGCGGCGGGGACGACCCGCTGTGGGATATCTTCCTGGACAAGTCATGAGTATCTCCCTGCTGCTGGAAATGGCTGCGTCGGCCGATCCGGATCGGACGGCGGTGGTCGACGACGACACCCGGCTCACCACCGGTGAGTTGAGCGCGCTCGCCGATGGCGGCGCGCAGGTGATCGCCTCCTCGGGCGCCCGGCACGTCGCATACGTCGGCACGGGCGGCGCGATGCTTCCCCTCCTGTTGTTCGCCTCGGCCCGCGCGGCGATACCGGTCACGCCGCTGAACTACCGGCTCTCCCCCGACGGCCTGCGCGCCCTTCTCGATCGCCTGCCCGACCCGCTCGTCGTCGTCGACGACGAGTACCGGGCGGCCGTCGGTGACGGGTACCGGGTACTGGGATCCGCCGAATTCCGCGCCGCGGCAGACGAAACGGAGCCCGGCCCGGACATTCCGGTGTTCGCCGATCCCGACGCCGTCGCGGTCGTGCTGTTCACCTCGGGCACCACCTCCACACCGAAGGCCGTCGAGCTCACTCACAACAACCTGACCAGTTACATCACCGGCACCGTCGAATTCGCCTCCGCGGAGCCGGGAGACGCCGCGCTGATCTGCGTGCCTCCGTACCACATCGCGGGGGTCGGCGCGGCGCTGTCGAACCTGTACGCGGGCCGGAAGATGGTGTACCTCAGGCACTTCGACGCCGAGCAGTGGGTGCGGCTGGTGATCGAGGAGGCCGTGACGTCGGCCACCGTCGTGCCGACGATGCTCGACCGCATCGTCTCGGTCCTGGAGGCACGAGCCGTCTCGCTGCCCACGCTGCGCACGCTGGCCTACGGCGGCTCGAAGGTGCCGTTGCCGCTGGTGCGCAAGGCGCTCGACCTGCTGCCCACGGTCGGCTTCGTCAACGCCTACGGTCTGACCGAGACCAGCTCCACCATCGCCGTGCTCACCCCGGACGATCACCGCGCCGCACTCGCCGCCGGCGACGAGGCGGCCATCCGCCGGCTCGGCTCGGTGGGCCGGCCGGTGCCCGGCATCGACGTGGAGGTCCGCGCCGACGACGGACGGGTGCTCGGCCCCGGCGAACCCGGAGAACTGTTCGTCCGCGGCGAGCAGGTGTCGGGCAGGTACACCGACATCGGATCCGTCCTCGACGAGAACGGCTGGTTCCCCACGAAGGATGCCGCGTACCTCGACGGTGAGGGATACCTGTTCATCGGCGGCCGCTCCGACGACACCATCATCCGCGGCGGTGAGAACATCGCGCCCGCCGAGATCGAGGACGTGCTCGTCGAGCATCCGCACGTTCGCGACTGTGCCGTGGTCGGCGCCGACGATCCCGAATGGGGTCAGATCATCGTCGCCGTCGTCGTCGCCCATCAGGGCACCGAGCCCGACATCGAGGATCTGCGCGCCCATGTCCGCGCGCAGCTGCGCGGATCCCGCACTCCCGACCGGGTGGTGTTCCGAAACGAACTCCCCACCAACGCGACCGGCAAGGTGCTGCGCCGTGAACTCGTCAACGAACTCAACGCCACGTCGAAGGAGCCCGCATGATCAAGAACGGCACCCGCCTGCAGAGCCAGGTCTGTGACACCCAGGTGATCGTGGTGCGCAGCGCCGACAGCCTCGACGATCTGCGGGCCGGCGGCGCACCGATGGTGCCGGTCGGCGACAGCGTCGACGGCGGCCTGTCGCTCGACGAGGCGCTCGCCGACGGCAACCAGATGGGCAAGCGCTACGTCGACGACGGCGGCGCCGAGGTGCTCGTGACGAAGGCCGGCAAGGGGACGCTGTCGATCGGATCCACTGCCCTGACCCTCAAGGAAGCCAAGCCGCTGCCCGCCAGCGACTGATAGCTTCTCCCCGTGTGAGGCCACGGCGGCTGCTGACCCGGTACGCGGTGGGTCTGACCACGGCCTACCTGCTCACGGTCGTGGAGGTCGCGGCCATCGTCGGCGCGCTGGGCGGCGGTGGCGTGGTCACGCTCGGCAACATCGTCACCCTGGTGGTGGTCGTGACCGTCGGTACGGCCACCGTCGGGCTCGGCGCGGTCGCCATCCTGCGGCCGTCGCTGCGGTGGCTGTCGGCGGGACGGCGGCCCACCCCTGCCGAGATCGCCACCACCGCCAAGATCATCCGTCGGCAGGCGGGGATCATGTTGGCTCCATGGCTGTTGACCGCGGCGGTGCTGGTGCCGCTCAACCGCGATGCCGAGGCGTCGGTGTTCGTCGTGATCACCACGACGCTGCTCTTCGGCGCGATCGCCGCGGTGTGCACCGGCTTCCTGTTCACCCTTCGCACGTTGCGGCCGCTGATGGCCCGCGTGCCACCGGGCGAACGACCTGCCGCACCGGGCGTGCGGGCGCGGCTGATCCTGATGTGGACGTTGTGTACGGCGCTGCCGGGCACAGCGATCGCTGTCCTGCTGATCCTGCGGTACCGCAACTGGCTGTTGACCGAGGACAGTCCGATCGAACTGGCACTGCTGGTGCTGGCTCTGGTGGCCGTCGTCCTGGGATTGCGCGCGATGCTCGTGGTGTCGATGTCGATCTCGGATCCGATCGGCCAGGTGGTGGCGGCGATGGCCGACGTGGAGCGGGGCGACATCGACGGCAGCGTCGAGGTCTACGAGTGGTCCGAGATCGGCCGTCTGCAAATCGGATTCAATCGCATGGTGGCGGGTCTTCGGGAACGTGACCGGCTGCACGACCTGTTCGGACGGCACGTCGGCGAGGAGGTGGCCCGTCGCGCGCTGGAACAGGGCGAGTCGCCCGAGGGCGACGAACGGGAGGTGGCGGTGCTGTTCGTCGACCTCACCGACTCGACCCGGTTGGCCGTCGAGCGGGAACCACACGAGGTGGCCCGGATCCTCAACGACTTCTTTCGCATCGTCGTCGCCGAGGTCGACGCGCGGCACGGATTGATCAACAAATTCCAGGGCGACGCCGCGCTCGCGGTGTTCGGTGCGCCGCTGCGCATCGCCGACCCCGCGTCGGCCGCACTGGCTGTCGCACGCACCCTCGCGGACGAATTGACCAGTCTCAGTCTCGATTTCGGCATCGGCGTGTCGGCCGGCCCGGTGTTCGCGGGCAACATCGGGGCGGAGAACCGCTACGAGTACACCGTGATCGGCGACCCCGTCAACGAGGCGGCACGGCTCGCCGACTGCGCCAAAGAGCACCCCGGTCGAGTGTTGAGTTCCGGCGCGGCCGTCGATCGGGCCGGCGCGGAGGAACAGGCCCACTGGTCACCCCGTGGCGAGACCACCCTGCGGGGACGCTCCGATGTCACCGACCTCTACACACCCGGTTCACCTGCGCGTTAGTTCCGCGCGCGAATGGGGAATGCTCGCGTATGCGAACCGCGGCAGCCCGGGATGTGACCGCTGCGGAACGGGCGCGCGCCGACATCCGGGCCGGACGGCACACCG
Source organism: Mycolicibacterium chlorophenolicum (assembly GCF_001044235.1). Taxonomy (GTDB): domain Bacteria; phylum Actinomycetota; class Actinomycetes; order Mycobacteriales; family Mycobacteriaceae; genus Mycobacterium; species Mycobacterium chlorophenolicum. Next base: position 287,330 of record NZ_JYNL01000068.1, read on the forward strand.
GGCCCACCAGCGGACTGGCGCCGGGGTTCGCACAGACCAACCTGGTGATCCTGCCCGAGGCGTACGCGCTGGACTTCCTGCGATTCTGCGTCCGCAATCCGGGACCGTGCCCCCTGCTCGACGTGACCGCGACCGGCAGCCCCTGCCCGCAGATGCTGGCCCCCACCGCCGATCTGCGCAGCGACCTCCCGCGCTACCGCGTGTTCGCCGACGGGCAGTGCATCGACGAACCGACCGACGTGCACCGCCACTGGCGTGCCGACCTGGTCGCCTTCCTGCTGGGGTGTTCCTTCACCTTCGAGTGGGCGCTTGCCGAGGCCGGTATCCCTCTCGCCCATCAGCGTCAGCGCACCAACGTTCCGATGTACGTGACCGACCGCCCCTGTGTGCCCGCCGGACCGTTTCGCGGACCGATGGTGGTCTCGATGCGTCCGATGCCACCCACCGATCTGGCCCGCGCCGCGGACGTGACGGCGCGCTTCCCCGCCATGCACGGCGCCCCCGTGCACGCGGGCGACCCGGCCGCGCTGGGAATCGGCGACCTCGCCCGCCCCGATTTCGGCGATCCGGTGGCGATCGCCGACGGCGAGATCCCGGTGTTCTGGGCGTGCGGGGTGACACCGCAGACCGCGGTCCAGAGCGCCGCGCCGCCGATCGCGATCGTCCATGCGCCCGGACACATGTTCATCACCGACCTCCCCCACGAGCACTACGACAGTGCGGCCCTTGCATCCCGACTGCCCGGAGGATTGTCATGACCGTCGATCGTGAGCACTCGCGCCGCACCCACGCCGCATCAGGCACCGTTGCCAAGGCGGTGCGCGGCGCGGCGATCGGCAACACCGTCGAATGGTTCGACTTCGCGATCTATGGGTTCCTCGCGACCTACATCGCCGAGAAGTTCTTCCCCCCGGGTGACGAGACCGCGGCGCTGCTGAACACCTTCGCGATCTTCGCCGCCGCGTTCTTCATGCGGCCACTGGGCGGCTTCTTCTTCGGTCCGCTGGGCGACCGGATCGGCCGGCAGAAGGTGCTGGCGCTGGTGATCCTGATGATGTCGGCATCCACCCTCGCCATCGGGCTGGTCCCCAGCTATCAGAGTATCGGCGTGTTCGCGCCGATCCTGCTGCTGCTCCTACGCTGCCTGCAGGGGTTCTCCGCCGGTGGCGAATACGGCAGCGGCGCGTGCTATCTCGCCGAGTTCGCCTCCGACCGGCACCGCGGATTCGTGGTCTCGTTCCTGGTCTGGTCGGTGGTGGTGGGTTTCCTGCTCGGTTCGGTGACCGTGACCGCGCTGGAGGCCGTGCTGTCCGAGTCCGCCATGGACGCCTACGGCTGGCGGATACCGTTCCTGATAGCCGGCGTGCTCGGTGCCGTCGGTCTCTACATCCGGACGCGCCTGGGTGACACCCCTGAGTTCGTGGAACTGCGCGACTCGGGGGAGGTGTCGGCGTCCCCGCTCAAGGAGGCGATCACCACCGCGTGGCGGCCCATCCTGCAGATCATCGGGCTGGTGATCATCCACAATGTCGGCTTCTACGTCGTGTTCACCTTCCTGCCAAGCTATTTCACCAAGACGCTGGAGTTCAGCAAGACCGATTCCTTCGTGTCCATCACCGTCGCCAGCGTCGTCGCGATCGCGTTGATCCCCCCGCTGGGCGCGCTGTCCGACCGGATCGGGCGTAAACCGCTGCTGATCGCCGGATCGGTGCTGTTCGCGATCTTCACCTATCCGTTGTTCCTTCTGCTCAACAGTGGCTCGCTGGCCGCCGCGATCGCCGCGCATGCGGGCCTGGCCGCGATCGAGTCGGTGTTCGCGTCGACGGCGCTGGCGGCGGGCGCCGAGTTGTTCGCCACCCGCGTGCGGTCCAGTGGGTATTCGATCGGCTACAACATCTCGGTGGCCCTGTTCGGCGGCACCGCCCCGTATGTGGCCACCTGGCTGGTGGCGCGGACCGGCAACCAGATCGCCCCGGCGTATTACGTGATCGGTGCCGCCCTCGTCACGCTGCTGACCGTGCTGACGATGCGCGAGACGGCGCGCCGTCCGCTGCGCAAGCTGGTCACCCAGGGCGAAAGATCATGAGGCGCCGACCGTTTCCACCAGCACGGTGGTGAATCGGCGACGGGCGAGCCGCCAGCCCCGGTCGGTGCGTACGAACTCGTCGTCGTAGACACCTGCCGCGTGCACGCCGGAGTCGTTGTCGGCGGCCATGATCAGCGCGTCGACATAGGCCCGCGCCCGGGCGGTGTCCCCGTCGACGGTCACCACCGGGTTGGTGATCCGGTGCATCGTGTGGCCGGCCGGCGCATGCGCGGCGACCATGAACTCGGTCACCGCGTCGACGCCGTGCCAGACACCGATCTCGCCGTAGTCCAGCCGGCAGTCCTCGGTGAACACCGTGCGGAACAACGGCCAGTCGCGGGTGTCGATCCCGGTCGCATAGCGGATCAGGACGTCGGTGATCTGCTGCCGGTCGTCGACGTCGCTCATGCGACAGGCTCGTAGCGCAGCAGCGTGACGCCGTGATCGGGATAGTCGCAGAACACCGGTCGCACCCGCATCCCGATCACGATGTCGGCCGGCTCGACGTTGACCAGCTCCGTCGAGAACCGTGGTCCCTCATCCCATTCCACGATCGCAAGGAGTTGCGGCACCGCATCGGCGAAGTGCGGGCCGACCGGCCTGCGCGCGACGGTGTAGGTGTACAGCGTGCCCATCCCGGAGATCTCCCGCCACACCAGGTCGTCGGCGAGGGTGCGCGGGGCGCGCACCCGCGGATAGAAGACGTAGGACTGCGACGAGGGTGAGTACTGGATGACGACCCGGTGCTCGGCCAAGCCATCCCAGAACGGTGCCGTGGTGGGTGTCTTGACCGGCATCGGGCGCGCGAAGGTGTGGTCCACGGTCAATCCCCCTCCAGCACGAGCGTGGTCTGTTCGGACAGAATGCCGCCGTTTCCCGAGACGAACGCGCGGTGGCAGTCGGGCACCTGAGCCGCGCCCGCGCGCCCCATGATCTGCCGGGTGGCGTCACACACGTGGTGCATGCCGCCGGCGTTGGCGGCCTGACCGAAACCCAGCTGCCCGCCCGCGGTGTTGAGCGGGAAATCGCCGCGGAAGGTGAGGTCGTGCCGGGCCACGAACTCCATCCCCTTGCCCTTCTCGCAGAACCCGGCATCCTCGAGACTCAACAGCACGGTGATGGTGTAGCAGTCGTAGATCGACACCATGTCCATCTGGGCGCGCGTCAGTCCCGACATGGCGAAGGCCGTCTCGGCGGCCCGGATGATCGGCGTCTGCAGCAGATCCTCGGCGTAGGTGGGCGTCTTGTAGGGCACGTGCTCGCCGAACCCTTTGATCCACACCGGCCGGTTCGCGCAGCGCGCGGCGACGTCGGCGCCGGCCACCACGACGGCCGCGCCGCCCAGACACGGCATCACGATCTCGAGCATGTGCAGCGGGTCGGCGATCACCGGGCTGGCCAACACGTCGTCGACGGTCAGCGGCGTGTCCTTCCAGATCGCGCCCTCGGTGTGGTTGGCGTTGACCCGCTGGTCCACCACGATCTTGGCCATGGCCCGTTCGTCGTAGCCGTAGATCGACGCGTACCGCTGGGCGACCTGACCGTACGGGCCGTTCTGGCCGAGGTTGCCGTAGGGGATCTCGAATTCGGCCTGCGGCGAACCGTATTGGTTGCTCGACGCGCCGAAGAACACCGCGTCGGTCATCGGGCGGGGCAACTTGTCCGAGGTCGGGGTGAGGTAGCGCGCCGGGATGACGCACAGCACCACGTCGCAGATCCCCAGCTCGATCGCCGCCGCGGCCCGCCACACCATCCCCGCGGCGCTCGCGCCGCCGAGATCGACGAGCTCCGCGAAGTTCGCTCGCACGCCGAGGTATTCGGCAACGGTCGACGGGACGAAGATCTCCGACTCGGCGAGGTGGGTGGCGACTATCCCGTCGACGTCGGTTCCGGCGAGTCCGGCGTCGGCCAGAGCGGCGGAGGCCAGCTCGGCCCACTGCTCGATCATGAACGGGGCGACCGTCGCCTTGCTCATCCGCTCCGGCGGCAGCTCCACGTAGCCGACGATGGCGGCTTCGCCACGTAATCCCATGTGCAATCCTGTCTTTCAGGCGCGGGGCAACCCGAGGATCATCTGAGCGATGATGTTGAGCTGGATCTCTCTGGTGCCCCCGCCGATCAGTTCGGCCGGCAGGTGGAAGTACTGCTCGACCAGCGGCGCCCCTCCCTGCCCGGCATCCTCGAGCAGGCCCGCCGGAGCCGACAGGTCGAGGGTGGCCGCGAAGGTTCTGCGCAACATCACGTTCATCGCCACCTTGGCGATGCTCGACGCCGGCCCGGGCGCCTGCCCGTCGAGCAGGCGCAGCACCTCGCGCACGGCCAGCACCTTGATCGCGGTGGCGTAGGCGTCGGCTTCCCCCAGCGCGCTGCGCACCCGGACCTGATCCTGGCTGCCGTCATCGGCCAGCGCACGCAGGATGCGCGCCCGGTCGAAGTTGACGTAACCGCTGATGGCCACACGTTCCTGGGCCATGGTCGCGATCGCCAGATTCCAGCCGTCCGTCGGGCCGCCGAGCAGGAGTTCGTCGGGAACGAACACGTCGGTGAGAAAGACCTCGTTGAAGTGCGCTTCACCGGTGGCCTGCCGGATCGGCTGGATGTCGATGCCGTCGGAGCGCATGTCGACGATGAAGTACCCGATGCCCCGGTGCTTGGCCGCATCCGGATCGGTCCGTGCCAGCAGGGCCCCGAAGTCGGCGGTGTGCGCCGAGGAGGTCCAGATCTTGTGGCCGTTGATCCGCCAGCCGCCGTCGACCTTCGTCGCACGCGTCGTCAGCGCCGCCAGGTCGGACCCGGCGCCGGGCTCGCTGAACAGCTGGCACCAGCCGAGTTCGCCGCGTTGGGTCGGTGGAATGAACCGCTGCGCAACGTGTTCGGGCGCGGAGCTGATCAGCGACGGCATGATCCATTCGGCGATGCCCAACGACGGCCGCACCAGCTGTGGGCGCCTGGCGAACTCCTCGTCGATGATCAACTGCTGCAGCGCCGTGGCGTCGACGCCCCAGGGTCGCGGCCAGTGCGGCGCGATCAGCCCGGCGTCCGCGAGCAGGGTGCGCTGCGGACCCGTGGCGAGGTTCTCGTAGTCCCCCTGCCGCCCCGGCCGTTCGTTGCGCAGCGTGGCCGCTTCGTCGAGGACGCCGGCGACGGTGGCCCGGAACCCGGCCTCGAGGTCGCCGAGATCGACGGCGACGTCGCGGCTCTCGGTGCGGGTGAGCTCCCCGAGTTCGTAGCCGTAGCGGCTCGCCGGCCCGATCGAGGCGGCCAGGCTGGTGGCCTTGCGCCAGTACAGATGCAGATCGTGTTCCCAGGTGTAGCCGATCGCGCCGAACATTGTCAGCGAGTCGAGTACCAGATCGGGCGCGGGACCGACCGCCATCAGTGCGGCCGATGCGGCCGCGATCCGGTTCTGCGTCAAGGACTCCGCCGCCGAACGCGCCGCATCCCATGCCGCTGCGGTCGCCAGTTCGCTGTTGACCAGCAGCATGGCCGCCTGATGCTGCAGCGCCTGGAACGAGCCGATCGGGCGGCCGAACTGCTCGCGCGTGCGCAGGTGCTCGGTGACGGCGCGCACACACCACCGGATGACCCCGGAGGCGGCGCCGGCCGTCAGCGCGACCGCCAGGCAGCGCGCTCGTTCGTCGTCGATGCCGGTGAGCAGCCTGTCCGCCGCGCAGTGATGTCCGTCGAGCCGGAGGGCGCCCACGTCCACGGTCTTGTCGGTGCCCCGCAGCGGGGTGATCTGCGCACCCGGTGCGGCGGGGTCGATGATCAGCCACAGGGTGCGGCCTGCGGAGCGTGCGGGCGCGAGAATCACCTGCGCGGCACACAGACCGGGCGTGGCGGCCGTGGTGCCGCTCAGCGTCCAGCCGGTGTCGGCCGGCGTCGCGCGCAGCCCGTCGCGATCGGTGATCAGCGCCGCCGGCGCGCCGTCGGCGAGCCGGACGAGCAGCGCCTGTGCGGCGGCGGTGTCGTCGGCCAGCAATGCCACGGCGCCGGCGATGATCGTGGGCAGCACCGGACCGGGCAGCATGGCCGTAGCGGCGGCTTCGATCACGCAGGCCGTGTCGGTCAGCGTCCCGCCCTGTCCCCCGACACGTTCGGGCAGGTGTACGGCGTGAAAACCGTTGGCGACGAACTCGTCCCACCACGCGGGCAGCTCCCCCGCGGCGAGGGAGTCGAAGGTATGGCGAGTCTTCTCGATGGGCGCGTGCCGCTCGGCGAAATCCGTCACGGCGGCCGCCAACTGGTCCTGCTCGGGGGTGAGCCCGATCGTCACGTCAGCTCCCGCACGGTCGTCGATCGGCGGGTCGCGTCGGCACCGATCACCAGTGCCGTTCCCGCCATGGACATCTCACCCTTCGCCGGCCGCTCACGAGACGCACCGTCTCGTCTTGTGGCACACTACGGCTGCAGCACCTGCGTGTAAAGCCGTGATCAGTCAGGAGGTCGCCGATGGCCGTTACGGTCACCGCGCCCCGGCGACGCAGCGAGAGGTCGCGCCGGGCCATCGTCACGGCGACCCGCGAACTGCTGCTCGACCGGGGTTTCGACAGGCTCACCATCGAGGCGGTGGCCGCCCGGGCGGGCGTCGGCAAGCAGACGATCTACCGCTGGTGGCCCAGCAGGCATGCCCTGGTCGCCGACGTCATCCTCGAAGACGCCGACCGGATCCTGCGCCCGGTGGCCTCCGGCACCGACGTCACCGCAGACGTCAGCGCCTGGGCGGTCGACCTGGCGGCGGCGCTGACCACAGCCAGGGGCAATGCGATGCTGAGGTTTCTGACCACCGCCGGGATGGAGCACCCCGACACCGCAGCGCGACTGAACGCGGGCTTCTCGACCCCGCTGCACGACACCGTGCGCAACCGGTTGCTCGATCACGGGTGCGACAACGACGCGGCCCGCGACGCCGCCGACGCCATCGTCGGCGGCATCGTCTACGCCGTCCTGACCGAAGGCCGCGCTTTCCCGCGCCGGCGGGCCGAATCCATCACCCGCACCGTGATCGGCGGGCTGCGTGTGCCCTGATCGGCCAGCGCGGAGGGCCGTCACACGCGATGATGAGCCCATGGCACAGGTCAGCCGGACCCGCACCCTGTCCGCCGAACCGGCGACGGTCTGGGCGTTGCTCGCCGACTTCGGCGACCTGGCCGGCTGGGCGGCCGGTGTCGACCACTGCTGCCTGCTCAACCACGTCGAGGCGAAACCACCCCTGGGGCTGAGCCGGCGGGTGCAGATGGGCCGCGACACCGTGGTCGAGACGATCACCGACCACCGCGCGCCCCACGTCCTCGAATACGAGATCGCCGGCCTACCCCCGCGGCTGTCGGTGTCCAACCGCTGGGACGTGCTGCCCCACGACGGGTCTGGGACCGGCTCGGGAAGCACGGTCACGCTGACCACGTCGGTGCGTACGACGGCCCGCCCGCTGGGCCGGATCCTCGAGCGGATCGCGGCGGGGCTGGTGGCGAGACGATCGGCACCACTGCTGGATTCACTGGCAACGGCAACCGAAAGGGTTTCGTCATGACCTCTGCGCGACCGGACATCGTGATCGTGATGACCGACGAAGAGCGCGCAGCTCCTCCCTACGAACCGGCGGCACTGGCCGCGTGGCGGCGCGAGAATCTGCCGGGCACGGCGTGGTTCGACGCGCACGGGGTCAGCTTCGTCCGCCACTACACCGGCTCGCTGGCCTGCGTGCCCAGCCGACCGACGATCTTCACCGGGCAGTATCCCGACCTGCACGGCGTCACGCAGACCGACGGGATCGGCAAGGCTCACGACGATTCCCGGCTGCGCTGGCTGCGCCGCGGCGAGGTGCCGACACTGGGCAACTGGTTCCGCGCCGCCGGCTACGACACCCACTACGACGGCAAGTGGCACATCTCCCACGCCGATCTCGTCGACCCCGCCACCGGGGAGTCGCTGGCCACCAACGACGACGACGGGGTCGTCGACCCCGATGCGGTGCGCCGGTACCTCGACGCGGATCCGCTTGCACCCTACGGCTTCTCCGGGTGGGTCGGCCCTGAGCCGCACGGCGCCAAGCTGTCCAATGCCGGTGTCCGGCGCGATCCGCTGATCGCTGACCGCGTCGTCGCATGGCTCGAGGACCGCTACGCCCGGCGCCGCGCCGGTGACCCCGGGGCGGCGAGGCCCTTCCTGCTGGTCGCGAGCTTCGTCAACCCGCACGACATCGTGTTGTTTCCGGCCTGGGCACGGCGCAGTCCGTTACGACCGTCCCCACTGGACCCGCCGCACGTGCCGCCGGCCCCCACCGCCGAGGAGGATCTCGCGGGAAAGCCCGCCGCGCAGATCGCCTTCCGCGAGGCGTACTACTCCGGGTACGGCCCCGCCCGGACGATCGAGCGGACGTACCGGCGCAACGCGCAGGCCTACCGTGACCTGTACTACCGGTTGCACGCGGAGGTCGACTCCCCGATCGACCGGGTCCGCCGCGCGGTGACCGACGGCGGCTCCGCCGACGCGGTGCTCGTCCGCACGGCCGACCACGGCGACCTGCTGGGGGCGCACGGCGGGCTGCACCAGAAGTGGTTCAACCTCTACGACGAAGCCACCCGTGTCCCGTTCGTCATCGCCCGGGTCGGTGCGCGCACGTCGTCGCCGCGCACGGTGACCGCTCCCACGTCCCATGTCGACCTGGTGCCGACGCTGCTGTCGGCGGCGGGAGTCGACGTCGCGGCGACCGCGCGGGTGCTCGCCGAGTCGTTCACCGAGGTCCATGCTCTGCCCGGCCGGGACCTGATGCCGGTGGTCGACGGCGCCGATGCCGACGACGCGCGCGCCGTCTACCTGATGACGCGGGACAATGTGCTCGAGGGCGACACCGGCGCGTCCGGCCTGGCACGGATGCTGAAGCTGACCACGAATGTGCCTGCGCCCCTGCGTATCCGCATCCCCGCCCACACCGCCGCGAACTTCGAAGGCCTGGTGCTGAGGGTCGAGGACAGCGCGGCACCCGGGGGCGCAGGCCATCTCTGGAAGCTGGTGCGCTCGTTCGACGACCCCGCGACATGGACCGAGCCCGGCGTGCGTCACCTCGCGGCGACCGGCCTGGGTGGGCCGATGTACCGCAACGACCCACTCGATGACCAGTGGGAGCTCTACGACCTCACTGCGGATCCTGTGGAGGCGGTCAACCGGTGGACCGATCCGGACCTGCACGAACTGCGTTCGCACCTGCGCGCAGAGCTCAAACTGGTTCGTGCGGAATCGGTTCCGGAACGGCATCAGCCCTGGCCGTACGCGCGACGCCGGCCACCGCAGCGATGGTCGCCATTCGCCGCGGTACGCCGGCTCATTCAGGCCTGAGCGAGCTGCCTGTCGTGATAGCGCCGCGCCCACTCGGCGCGCGGCCGGATCGACACGTCGACGTCGGCCCCCTTGGCGCGCAGCGCGGCGACGGTGGCGTCGGCTTTCTCGGTGCGCGCGAACGGATCCCAGTCGAAGAAGCGGCAGGAGTTCTGCCACGTGATCTTGTCGATGTCCGCATCCGACGCCCCGGCGGCGTTCAGCTCGGCCAGCACCTGCTCGGGCGCGTCGGGCCAGAAGCAGTCGGAGTGCGGGTAATCGCACTCCCAGGCGATGATGTCGATGCCGATCTCGTGCCGCAGCTTGAGTGAGGTCTTGTCGGTGACATAGCAGGCCAGAGAGTGCTCGCGGAACACCTCGCTGGGCAGCTTGTCGCCGAAGTCGCGGCGCAGCCACTTCTGATTCGTGTAGTGCCGGTCGCTGCGATCGAGATAGAACGGGATCCAGCCGATGCCGCCCTCGGAGAAGGCGAATTTGAGGTCCGGGTAGCTGCGCATCGCCGGCCCCCACAGCAGGTCCTGGGCGCACATCGCCGAGACCTGGGTGGCCAGGATGATCATGTTGTCGATCGGGGCGTTTGGCGCCATGCTGATCGCGCCGAATCCGGTGCCGATGTGCAGGCACATGACGACGTTCTGTTCCGACAGGGTCCGGAACACCGGGCCCCAGTAGTCGTCGTCGTGATAACTCGGAAGTCCTTCCAGATGAGGAAGTTCGGGCATCGTCACCGCACGGCAGCCCTTGGCGGCCACCCGGCGGATCTCGTTGCACATCGCCTCGGGATTCCAGGTCGGCAGGATCGCGATCGGGATGAAGCGATCCGGATACGAGCCGGCCCACTCGTCGATGTGCCAGTCGTTGTAGGCCGACACCATCACCAGCGTCGCCTCCTCGCGGTGCATGTTGAGATGGCGGGCCGAGAAGCCGGTGAAGGTCGGGAAGCACATCGAGGCGAGGATGCCGTTGCGGTTCATGTCGCGGACACGCTCGTGCACGTCGTACACCCCGGGCCGCATCTCGGCGAACCCCGCCGGATCGCGGCCCCACTCCTCGGCTGGCCAGGACACGACCGCGTTCAGGCCGCTGACCCCCTGCGGGCGGCCCTGGTACATCCACTGGTCGACGCCCTTGTCGTCGGTGACGACGATCGGCGCCTCCTCCTTGTACTTGGCGGGGACGTGGCGCAGGAACATGTCGGGCGGTTCCACCACATGGTCGTCGATGCTCACCAGAATCAGGTCGTCGGCGTTCATGAGTTCAGTAGTACCGTGAGATCTCGTGACCGTCTCTGCGCGTTCGGACAGATTCTTGTCCGCAGCGGCCAACCCTCGTCCGGTGATCGAACTGCGCCGCGGCGGGCAGGCGCTCGGCGGCAGCTATCTCTACGAGGGCGACGCGTTGATCACCGGTTGGCACTCCCACGAGGTCCACCAGATCGAATACGCCCTGCACGGCGTCGTCGAGGTGGAGACCGACTCGGCGCACTATCTGCTCCCCCCGCAGCAGGCGGCCTGGATTCCCGCCGGGCTGGAACACCAGGCCGTGATGAATCCCGATGTCAAGACCGTCGCGGTGATGTTCGACCGCACGCTGCTCCCCGGGGGCGGCGACCGGGCCCGCATCCTCGCGGTGTCTCCTTTGATCAGGGAGATGATGATCTATGCGTTGCGCTGGCCGATCGATCGCCGGCCGGGCAGCGCCGAGGACGACGGCGTCTCCGAGGGGTTCTTCCGCACGCTGGCCGCGCTCGTCGGCGAGGCACTCGACCACGAGGCGCCCCTGAGTCTGCCGACCTCCGAGGAACCGCTGGTCGCCGCGGCCCTGGCCTACACCAAGGCCCACCTCGGCACGGTCACCTGCGAGGAGGTGAGCAGGGCGGTCGCGGTGTCCGAGCGAACGCTGCGCCGGTTGTTCGCCGAGACCCTCGGAATGCCTTGGCGCACTTACCTTCTGCATGCCCGCATGCTGCGGGCGATGGCGCTGCTCGCCGCCCCTGCGCAGTCGGTGCAGCAGACGGCCACCGACGTCGGATTCAGCAGCATCAGTTCCTTCACGCGCGCCTTCGCCGCGTTCAGCGGCGAGACCCCCAGCGCCTATCGCAGGCGAGTTGCCGGCGAACGCACCTGAGGGCCGTCACGACGACGATCCGGGGCGGAACAGGCCGTCACGCAGCAGCGTGTCGACGGACCTCTGCCAGCGTTCGAGTTGGCCAGGGCTGGTGAGCGGCGCGCCCAGATGTCGCTCCACATGGGATTTGAGGCTGATGGTGCCGAGCGCGAGCACCATGGAATTGATCGCGGCCCAGGTGAGGTCGATGTCGGGGCGCACCTCGCCCCGGTCGATGCGCTGCTGCCACCGCGAGATGCCCACCGCGAGAAGCGTGTCGAACAACTGCGCACCGATGGGGCTCCCGTCCACCAGGGCCCTGCTCAGATAGGCCGCAACGTCAGGGTGCTCGGCGATGATCGTGGTGACCCGGGTGCCGATCTCGGTGACCGAGTCGGCGGGCGGGTCCGGCAGCGGCCGGGCCAGCGAGGACACGAAGAGCTTCACCACGTATTCGTCGACCGCGCTGATCAGACCGGCTTTCGTCGCGAAATGATGCTGCACCAGCCCCAGTGACACCCCCGCCGCGGCGGCGACCCCGCGCATTGTCGTCGCCGACGTCCCGTGCAGCGCGAAGCTGCGCAGCGCCGCAACACGGATTCGTTCGATGTTGCGGGGCTCGCCACCCGTTTTTACGCCTGCGTCGGACATCACCTGGGTAACCGTAGACAACGCTGCCGCTCGGCGCGGGCAACGGTACAAATGTATTGTCGGCGCGATACACGCGTATCGTCGTAACCGACAGGGAACGACAGGGAAGGGGTGTGGCCATGTATCCGGTATCGATCGACGAGGAGGCGTGGACCGCGCCGTGCACGCGCGATCCCGACCGGTGGATCACCACGGCGGACGAAGGCGCCAAGGAACTCTGCAGGTCCTGCCCTCGCCGGTGGCAGTGCGCCCGCGAGGCGTGCGTGACGCCCGGAGCAGTGGGGCTGTGGGCGGGCATCGTGCTGCCCGAAGGCGGCCGTAACCGCCAGTTCGCCCTCAAGCAGTTGCGGTCACTGGCCGAGCGCAACGGGCACCCGGTCCGGAAGAGGTAGTCCGCTCAGCCGATCGGGTCGGTCACCGGCGGGGCGACCGGCTCGGTGGTCGAGGTGATGAAGTCGTCGATCAGGTCGACGACGTCGTCGGGTTTCTCGACGTGCGGGAAATGGCCGACTCCCGGGAGCACCTCGAGGCGGCATGCGGGATGGAGTTCGCTGAGCCCATAGGCGTGCTGCACCGGGATGATCCGATCGTCGTCGCCCCAGATCACCAGGGCCGGCATCTCGGAGGTGAGGTACAACCGGTTGAGCGCGCTGACGGCCTGCCCGCGGTAGTCGACCACCGAGCGCAGGGTCCGCAGGAAAGCCTGCCGGGTCTGGGCGTCGGACAGCGACGAATACGCGCTCCACATCTCCGCGCCGCGCGGCGAATGAATACTCCTGGCCGACAACCAACCGCGAATCGTGTTGCCCGCCTTGACCACCGGCGGCGGCGCGATCACGGGGAGCAGGAACTCGGCACCGGGCGCGGAGAGCAGGCGCAGGGTCCACCCGACGTCCTGCCCCAGCCCGCCGCTGCTGATCAGGATCAGACGCTGGCAGTAGTCGCGATGCTGATAGGCGAACTGCATCGCCACGCCGCCACCCAGCGACTGGCCCACGACCGTGGCCCGCGCGATGCCGAGTTCGTCGAGCAGGTCACGCAACCACACCGCGAACGCGCCCAGGGAGTAGTCACCACGCGGCTTGGCGGACTGCCCGTGCCCCAGCAGGTCCGGGGCGACCACGCGGTACCGCTTGGCGAGCCGGGGTATCACCGACCGCCACGTCTCGGAACTGCCCGCCATGCCGTGGATCAGCAGCAACACGTCGTCACCGCTGCCCTCGTCCCGGTAGGCGAGCCGGTCGCCGTGCAGATCCAGGAACTTCACGTCGCTCATAGCCTGATCTTTCCCCGCTCGAGACGGATCATGCCGTCCATGGTCGCAGAAGCGCCGCCTCGCCGGGGCGGACCGTGCGCGGCGCAACCACCGATGGTCGCGGTGACCATGGTCACGCCGTCGGAGGTTTTCCACGATTGACGAGGGGGTAACTTCCCGACAACCCGCCGGTAGGTCGGCAGCTCGAGGAGGAACACCATGGCCGAGACGGCCAGCAACGCCCACGCAGATGATCCGTTCAACGAGGCCGTCGCGACGACGGGGCTCTTCCTCCTCGTCACCGCGATCATCGCGGTGGCTTTCGCGCTCGCGAGCTGGGGACTGTCCGAGTCGCTCCTCGCGGTTCTCGCCGGCGCGGTCGCGCTGGTCAGCTTCGCCTCGAGCATCTTCTGCTTCATCGCTCAGGCCCACGAGCCGGCTGCTGTCGAGGTCTCCGCCTGACGGGTCAGCCGTGCAGGCGCGCGACGTCGATGTCGTACTGCGCGATCTTGCGGTAGAGCGTCGCGCGGCTCATCCCGAGTTCACGAGCCGCATCGGCCATCGTCGGGGTGCCGAAGGCCAGCACCCGGATGATCTCACCGCGCTCGAACGCCTCGATGCGCGACAGTCGTCGCGTGTTTCCTGCCAGCACCTCCGAGGGCAGATGCCCGACGTCGACGAGATCGGTGCGGCTCACCGCGTGCCTGACCACCGAACTGAGCTGATCGGCGTTGCCGGGCCAGCCGAACCCGTGCAGCGCCCGGGCCGCGGCGGGAGTGAAGCCGACGTCGCGGCCCCGTGCCCGGCGCGCGATGTGCGCGGCCAGCGGAAGCACGTCGCTCGGGCGGTCACGCAGCGGTGGCACCTCCACGACCGTGTCGACGAGGCGAGCGAGAGCCGCCGGGATGTCGGCGAAGCGTTCCGCAGTGACCGCGAACGGCACCGCCGCGCCGGTCGTGGCGCCGCGGGTGATCAGGTCGCGCAGCCGCTCCGCCGCCCACACGGGAAGCAGGTCCACGTCGCGCACGATCACCGCGGTGTGTGACTTTCCCAGCTCAGGAGTCCACAGGCTCAGCCAGGTCGGAACGTCGTCGGGTTCGGGCGCCCCCGCAGACAGGATCCGGTCACGGGGATGCGCGCGGCGTGCCGCCTGGCCCAGCGCGGTGGCGCGTCCGGCACCGGGTTCACCGATCGCCGCGACGATGCTGCCCGCCGCCATCGCGTCCGCCGCGTACGCCACGGCGTCGGTCCACTGGGACGACAGAGCACCCAAGGTGCCCGATCCGGGCTCCAGCCGCGGGACCTCCACCCGGAAGACCTGGCCGCGGGGCGTCGGACGCGCGCTCCGGCCGGCGTTGCGCGCGAGCATCAGCGCGGTGGTGTTGCTGGCCGCCGACCGGGCGAGCGCGAGCAGCAGATCGCTCGAGGAGTGTGACCAGGTGGTGAGGTTGACGCTGCCTTCGAGGAGCCCCGACCGCGGGTCGAGTACCGGAACGGCAGCGCAGGTGAACAGGTTCAGGCTCAGTGCGTAGTGCTGATCGGCGCGAACCAGGGTCGGTGCCCGGTCGGCCAGCGCCAGACCGAGGCCGTTGGTTCCGACGTCGCGCTCGGAGTAGGCGAACCCGGGCGCGAGGTGGACGTCGTCGAGGGCCTTCAGCAGTGAGTGGTCACCGGACAGCCGTGACAACACCACACCGTCGGCGTCGGTGAGCATCAGGCTGATCGGCTCGTCGGCCAACGTCCGGTGCAAGTCGGCCAGCACCTCGTTACCGCACTCGAAGAACAACGAGCCGAGGTTCTCCGTGCCCGTGAACACCGGCTCGACGCCGTCCAGGGGGATGCCGTAGTCCTCACTGCGTTGCCACGACGCGAGCAGCCGGTCCGGCACCGCCGTGGGTTCCAGACCGTGGGCACCGATCCGGTCGGGCAGTCCGTCGGGCATGTGATCCACGTTACAAAGCGTGGCAAGTCCTCGCCGTCATGGCAGGTCGGCGGGCGTCTCAGATTGAGACACCGCGGCCCTGCTCCCCCGCCCGCGGTCGGCCTAGCCTCGCTCGCAGTGGTGTGACAGCCCTCACACCCCCGCGAAGGAGATCCATGTACACCAAAGACGGCACGAGCTACTTCATCGTCGACGCCCACATCGCGCTGTGGGACGCGCGCCCCGAGAACCAGCGCAACATCCACGGCAAGCAGTTCATCGACTGCTTCTACGACTACCACCGCAACCTCTCCCCCGAGTCCGAGGTGTGGAGCTACGAGGATTACCTGTACCAGGGCGGCGAGCGGCTGATGCGCGACCTGTTCGAGCTGGGCTACGTCGACCACGCCATCTTCCAGCCGGCCCACCTCGGCGAGTTCTACTACAAGGGCTTCGGCCAGACGGCCCAGGCCTCCGACCTGGCGAGGGCGCATCCGGACAAGCTGACCTACAACCATCACTTCGATCCCCGCAACGGCGAGGTCGGCCTCGATCAGCTGCGCCTCGACGCCGAGAAATACGACCTGAAGGGCGTCAAGCTCTACACCGCCGAATGGCACGGGGAATCCCGCGGCTGGAAGCTCGACGATCCGTGGGCCTACCGGTACTTCGAGGCCTGCCGCGAGCTCGGCATCCGCAACATCCACGTCCACAAGGGGCCGACGATCCGGCCGCTGGACCGCGACGCGTTCGACGTCGCCGACGTGGATCACGTCGCCTCGGACTTCACGGATCTGAACTTCATCGTCGAGCACTGCGGGTTGCCCCGCCTGGAGGACTTCTGCTGGATCGCCACCCAGGAGCCCAACGTGTACGCGGGGCTCGCCGTCGCGATCCCGTTCATCCACACCCGGCCGAAGTACTTCGCCCAGATCATGGGTGAGTTGCTGTACTGGGTCGGCGAGGACCGCATCTTCTTCTCGTCGGACTACGCGCTGTGGACGCCCAAGTGGCTGATCGAGTCCTTCGTGGACTTCAACATTCCCGACGACCTCGGCGAGTACCCGCAGATCAGTGTCGACCAGAAGAAGAAGATCCTCGGCCTCAACGCCGCGAAGCTCTACGACATCCCGGTCCCCGCAGAGCTCCAGTTGCCCGACGCCGACGAACCGGCCGTCGGCCCGCGCGGAGCCGACGAAATGGCGAACGCATGACACGCGACACCGAGGCGATGACGGCGCTGTCCGCGGTCGTCGACCCCGAACTCGACGAGCCCATCACCGCGCTCGGATTCGTCCACTCGCTGGTGGTCTCGCCGTCGGGAAACGTCAAGCTCAATCTGCGACTGCCGACGTCGTTCTGTTCGCCGAACTTCGCCTACCTGATGGCCTCGGACGCCAAAGATGTTCTGAACGGGCTGGATTGGACGCGCCAGGTGGTGGTCGAGCTCGACGACCACCACGATTCGCACATCATCAACGCGGGCCTGGCGGCCGATGCCGGCTACCGGGGCACCTTCGGCCACGAGGCCGAGGACTCGCTCGACGACCTGCGGATGACGTTCAAACGCAAGGCGCACACCGCCGCGATGGAACGGTGCCTGACCTCCCTGCTACGCGCCGATCCGTCGCGCACCGAGGAGTCGATGGGATCGGTGCGGATCGGCGATCTGCCCGCCGGCGCCGACACCGAGGCGCTGCTGCACCGTCGGGCGGCACTCGGATTGTCCACGCGGGCAGGAGATTTGGTACTGGTCGACGAAACCGGTGCACCTTACGACGACGTGCCGATGGCGCTGCGGCGCGCCCGCTCGACACGGATCTCCATCGACGGCAACGCGCACTTCTGCCGTGGCCTGCTGCGCACCCGGTACGGCGGCGAACCCGCGACGTTCATCCCCCTGTCCACCCTGATGCCCAATCTCCAAGGAGCCCACTGACATGTCCACCATGCGCGCCGTCCAGGTCGTCGGTTACCACCAGAACCTGGAGATGACCGAAGTACCGGTGCCCACCCCGTCCGGACCGTTCGACGTAGTCGTCAAGATCGGCGGGGCGGGGGTGTGCCGCACGGACCTGCACATCCTCGAGGGGCAGTGGGCCGAGAAGTCGCAGGTGCAACTGCCGTACACGATCGGCCACGAGAACGCCGGCTGGGTGGCCGCGATCGGGTCGGCGGTCACCAACGTCGCCGAGGGCGACAAGGTCATCGTCCACCCGCTGATCACCTGCGGCCTGTGCCGGGCCTGCCGGTCCGGTGACGACGTGCACTGCGAGGCGAACCAGTTCCCCGGCATCGACACCAACGGCGGTTATGCCGAGTACCTGAAGACCTCGGCGCGCAGTGTCGTCCGCATCGACGACGCGCTCGAACCGGCCGACGTCGCGGCTCTCGCCGATGCCGGTCTGACGGCGTACCACGCCGCCGCCAAGGCCGCCAAGCGGCTGGGACCGCGCGACCGGGCCGTGGTGATCGGCGCAGGAGGCCTGGGCCACATCGGGATCCAGGTGCTCAAGGCGCTGTCTCCGGCGGAGTTGATCGTCGTGGACCGCAACCCCGAGGCGCTCAAACTCGCCGAGGCGATCGGGGCCGACCACGGGGTGATCGCCGACGGCTCACAGATCGACCGGGTGCTGGGCCTGACCGACGGGCACGGCGCCGAGGTGGTTGTCGATTTCGTCGGCGAGGGCGGTGCCACCGCCGAGGGGGTCGCGATGCTGCGCCGGGCCGGCGACTACCACGTGGTCGGGTACGGCGAGAACATCGACGTCCCGACCATCGACATCGTCTCGGCCGAGATCAACTTCATCGGCAACCTGGTCGGCTCGTACAACGACCTGTGCGATCTGATGGCGCTCGCGGCCCGCGGCGCGGTCAACCTGCACACCCAGAAGTACGCGCTCGACGACTTCCAGTCCGCCATCACCGATCTCGACAGCGGCAACGTCCGCGGCCGAGCCATCCTCATCCCGTAGAAGGACGTGATCCGCAGTGATCTTCATCGTCGTGAAGTTCCGCCCGAAGCCCGAGCACGTCGAGAACTTCCCCCAGCTGATGGCCGAGTTCACCGAGGCCACCCGCAACGAGCCGGGCAACCTGTGGTTCGACTGGTCCCGCAGCCTCGAGGACCCCTCGGAGTACGTCCTGGTCGAGGGCTTCCGGGACGGCGACGCGGGCAAGGAGCACGTGACCGCCGAGCACTTCAAGAAGTTCGTCGCCGAGACCCCGGCGCTGCTGGCGTCGACGCCGTTGATCATCAGTCAGGCCATCGATGCGACCGGCTGGTCGGAGATGGGAGAGATGAAAGTCGGCTAGCGGCGAGCCTGGTGTGCGTCCAGGGCGAGATTCGCGCCGGATCGTCGCTCTGGGCGCACACCAGCGGTGCGGATTCTGTGCGGGCGGTGGGACTCGAACCCACATGTTCTTTCGAACACGGGCACCTAAAGCCCGCGCGTAAACCAATTTCGCCACGCCCGCATTGCGTGAGATCGTACCAATCTCGTCGTGTCAGACGCTGCGCCTAGTTTTGCCTCAGGAGGTGGCGGTCGTGACCAGATCGGTTGATGAGTTCGAGCAGGTCAGACTGCTCATCGCAGGAGGGCTCAACGACTGTGCCATCGCCCGCGTCACGGGGATACCTCGCGGAACCGTTCGAGACTGGCGATGGAAACCGCCACCGAGCTTGATTCGCGCGAATCCAGGGGCGCCGTGCGGGACGCTGCATGATTTCGACGCACTGCCCGAGGCGGCTTATGCCTGTCTGCTCGGCATGTACCTGGGCGACGGTTGGATCTCACGCGCCGGCCGATCGTGGCGGCTGCGCATTTCCTGCGACACGAAATACCCCGCCATCATCGACCGATGCCGCCAAGTGATCGACCAGGTGATGCCGGGGCAGTTCGCATCTACGGTGAAACGGAAAGGCAACTGCGCGGACGTCAGCCTGTATTCGAATCACTGGCCGTGCCTGTTGCCTCAGCACGGACCCGGCCGCAAGCACCACAGGCGGCTTGCTGTGGAGCCCTGGCAGCAGGCGATCGTCGATCGCGAGACCGAGGAGTCCGTGCTCGGGCTCCACCACAGCGACGGGTGTCGCGTCGTCGCCAACGATCGCGGCATCCGCAGCCTGAGGTACCACTTCAGCAATCGGTCCGAGGACATCATCGGCCCCACGGCCGCCCTCGACGAGTTGGGCATCACCTGGCGGCGGTCTGACGATCACACAGTGTCCGTCTACCGCAAGGAGGCCACCGCCATGCTCGATGAGTTCGTCGGCCCCAAAGACAGCGCGGTACCGTTGTACGGTGTCCACTACGCGGCGTAGGAGGCCGGCGCTCATCCTGTTGGTGATCGCCGCTGCGTCCGGCTGCCTCGCGCTGGCCTGGTGGCAGTGGACCCGTTTCGAATCGACCTCGGGCGATTTCCAGAACCTGGGCTACGCCCTGCAGTGGCCGCTGTTCGCCGGGTTCTGCGTCTACGCGTACTACAAGTTCGTCCGCTACGAGGACGCCCCACCCGTGCCGCACCACCAGGACACCCCGACGGAGATCCCCGCCGGGCTGCTCCCGGAGCGCCCGCACGTCGCGCCCGCCGAGGCCGACGTGACCCTGCGGGAGTACAACGCCTACCTCGCCGAACTCGCCCAGGCCGACAGCGACGTCCAGAAACCGACAGGAACCGATACGTGACCGCACCCGAATCGCCCGCGCCGCTCACTCCCGTCGACACCATCCGCAAAGCCCTGACCGGCTACCGGGTGATGGCCTGGGCGACAGGCATCTGGCTGATCGCGCTCTGCTACGAGATGGTGATGAAGTACGCGTTCGCTGACGACTCGCTCAGCTGGATCGCGGTCGTGCACGGCTGGGTGTACTTCGTCTACCTGCTGTTCACCGCCAACCTGGCGGTGAAGGTCCGCTGGCCCATCGCCAAGACCGTCGGCGTGCTGCTGGCCGGCACCATCCCGCTCGTCGGCATCGTCGTCGAGCACTTCCAGACGCAGAACATCAAGAGCCAGTTCGGCATTGAGTAAGCGGGACCCCGCCCTCACCGGTCTGCGGGCGGTCGCTGCGCTGGCCGTCGTGGGCACCCACGCGGCGTTCGCGACCGGCCTGATCACCCACGGCTACGTCGGCGCGCTGACCGCCCGGCTCGACATCGGTGTGGCCCTGTTCTTCGTGCTCTCCGGTTACCTGCTCTTCCGCCCCTGGGTGCGCGCCGCCGCCGACGGAGCCCCGGCCCCGTCCGTCCGGCGATACAGCCGGCGCCGGGTGCGCCGCATCCTGCCCGCCTACGTGGTGACCGTCGTCGCGGTGTTCGAGATCTACACCGTGTTCACCCCCGGCCCGAATCCCGGCCAGTCGCTGTACGGCCTGCTGCGGTACCTGACGTTCACGCAGATCTACAGCGACGACTACCTCGGCACACTGCTGCACCCCGGGCTGTCCCAGATGTGGAGCATGGCCGTCGAGGTGTCGTTCTACCTCGCGCTGCCCGCGCTGGCCTTCGCGCTGCTGCGTGGGCGGTGGCGGCCGACACGCGTCCTGGTCGGGCTCGCGGCGCTCGCCGCGGTGACACCGGCATGGCTGGTCACAGCCGAGACCACCGACGTGCTGCCGAACTCCGCGGGCATGTGGCTGCCCGGCCACCTCGCCTGGTTCGCCGGCGGCATGGCGCTGGCCGTGCTGCAGACACTCCGGGTGCGCTGCCCGGCGGTGGTCGCGGTGCCGCTGGCGGGTGTGCTGTATCTCGTGGTGTCCACGTCGCTCGGCGGCGCGATCCTCGGCCCGGGCCCGTGGTGGGTGCCTGCGGTGAAGGCGACGCTGTACGCGGTGATCGCGACGCTCGTGGTCGCGCCCGCGGCGCTGGGCACCCGCGACTCCTACACCCGCGTGCTAGCGAGCCGGCCCGTGGTGTGGCTGGGTGAGATCTCCTACGAGATCTTCCTGCTGCACGTGGTGGCGATGGCGCTGACGATGCATCTGGTGCTGCGCTGGCCGCTGTTCACAGGTTCGATGCCCGGGCTGATCGCGGCCACCCTGGCGCTGACCGTGCCTGCGGCCTGGCTGCTGCACCGGGTCACGGCACCTCAGAACAGAGCACGCAGCGAGGGCAGCAGCGCGGCGAGCGCCCTGCCCCGGTGCGAGGCCGCGTCCTTCTCCTCGGGACTGAGTTCGGCCGCCGTCCGCTCCGAGCCCGCGGGCAGAAACACCGGGTCGTAGCCGAAGCCGCCGTCGCCGCGCGGCGCCCGCACGATGGTGCCCGTCCACTCCCCCCGCACCACGACGGCGTCGGCGTCCGTGGGCCCGTGCACCAGGGCGCAGGCGGAGACGAATGCCGCGCCGCGCCGTTCGTCGGGGACGTCGCCGAGCTGACCGAGCAGCAGTGCGGTGTTCGCGTCATCGTCGCCGTGCCGGCCCGACCAGCGTGCGCTGAGCACCCCCGGCATGCCGTTGAGCGCGTCGACCTCCAGCCCGGAATCGTCGGCGACTGCGGGCAGCCCGGTGGCGCTGTACGCGTCGCGCGCCTTGGCCAGGGCGTTCGCCTCGAACGTCGCACCCGTCTCGGGTGCCTCGTCGAACGGCGGCACATCGGCCAGCGACAGCAGCGTCACCCCGGACACCCCGGCGGCGTCGAGCACGCGGTGCAGCTCGGCCAGCTTCTTGAGGTTGCGTGTGGCAACCAGTAACCGGCTCAGCTGCCGAACACCTTCTTGGCCGGCTCCCCGGACTCCGGCAGCACGCCGGGATACGGGAGCTCGAGCGCGGCACGCTGGATCTCGAAGAGTTGATCGCAGGCGGCCATCGCGGCGTCGAGCATCTTGTCCAGCGTCGAGCGCGGGAACGTGGCGCCCTCGCCGGTGCCCTGGATCTCGACGAGCGTGCCGGTGTCGGTGGCGACGACGTTCATGTCGACCTCGGCGCGCGAGTCCTCGGTGTAGGGCAGGTCGACGCGGATGCGGCCGTCGACCACACCGACGCTGACCGCGGCGATGGCGCACGACAGCGGACGCGGATCCTTGAGCTTGCCCGCGGCCGCCAGATAGGTGACCGCGTCGGCCAGCGCGACGTAGGCACCGGTGATGGCTGCGGTGCGGGTACCGCCGTCGGCCTGCAGGACATCACAGTCGATCGCGATGGTGTTCTCGCCCAGCGCGGCGAGGTCGATGCAGGCGCGCAACGAGCGGCCGACCAGTCGACTGATCTCCTGGGTGCGGCCGCCGACCCGGCCCTTGACCGATTCCCGGTCGGACCGTTCGTGCGTCGCGGCGGGCAGCATCGCGTACTCCGCGGTCAGCCAGCCCTGGCCCGAGCCCTTGCGCCAGCGCGGCACCCCTTCGGTGACGCTCGCGGCGCACATCACCCGCGTTTCGCCGAACTGGACCAGCACCGATCCCGCGGGATGAGTGGTGAAGCCCCGGGTGATGGTGACCGGTCGGAGTTCGTCGTCGAGCCGGCCGTCTTCTCGTCTGGACACGCGCCAACCCTAACCGGTCGCCATGACAGCGCCGAGATCGACGCAAGGGCGGACGCGTCTCGCACATCCGCGCCCGAATGTCGGGTTGGGCGAAAAGGGAGAGTCAGGCGTGGGTGACGTCGAACGCCTCGTTGGACACCACCGCGTGCACGGGCCCGTCGAACTCGGCCTTGGCCTCGCTGATGACGTCCTCGCGCGACGTCCACGGCGGGATGTGGGTCAACAGGAGCTCCCCGACACCGGCGCGGGCGGCCGCGCGCCCGGCCTCGGTGCCCGACAGGTGCAGGCGCGGCGGACGCGCAGGATCGTGAGTCCAGGACGCCTCGCACAGGAACACGTCGGCGTCGCGGGCCAGGTCGATGAGCGCGTCGCAATAACCGGTGTCGCCGCTGTAGACGAGCGTGGCGCCCGACGGGTCGGAGATGCGCATGCCGTAGGACTCGGTGGGGTGGCACACCAGCCGCGGCACGATGGTCAGCGCCCCGATCTCGACAGGCTGGTTGTCCACCCAGTGCCGGATGTCGAAGATGTCGCTGAAGTCGTCGATCTCGCCGCCCTCGGGCGAGGACGCGGCGCCGAGGCGCGCCCAGGTGTTCGCGGGTCCGTACACCAGACCGCGCTCCTGCGCGGGGCTCGGGTGGTAGCGCCGCCAGACGAACAGGCCGGGCAGATCGAGGCAGTGATCGGCGTGCAGATGCGACAACAGCACGTGCACCGAGTTGGGGTCGGCGAAGCGCTGCAGCGCGCCGAGAACCCCACCGCCGAAGTCGAGCACCAGCGGTGGCGTATCGGGTGCGGTGACCAGGTAGCCGGACGCGGGCGAATCGGGTCCGACCACACTGCCGGAGCACCCCAGTACGGTGATTCGCACGCTCACTAGCTTGCCATGCCCGTGATCGCGATGGCGAAAACATGGCCGCTTTGCGCGACCAACGTCATGTTCGCGTTCCGGCGTGACGCTGCACCGGCCGGACCCCGTCCAGAGAAGGTCCGAGGAAACGTGCCGCCAGCCGGGTGAAGGCCTCCGGATCGCCGGTGGCCTCGAACACCCGGCGCGGTGCGGGTGCGTCGTCGCCGGGGTGCGCGCGCAGCAGGTCGCGTTCCGTCAGCACCCGCAACAGGTCCTTTGCTGTCTCCTCGGCACTGGACACCAGCGTGACGTCGTCGCCCATCGCCAACTGGATCAGCCCGGACAGCATCGGATAGTGCGTGCACCCGAGCACCAGCGTGTCGACCTCGGCACGCTGCAGCGGCTCCAGGTAGCCCTCGGCCAGCCCCAGCACCTGCCGCCCGCTGGTCACGCCCCGCTCCACGAAGTCGACGAAGCGGGGGCACGCGACCGCGAACACCTCCAGGTCGCGCGCGGCGGCGAAAGCGTCCTGGTAGGCCCCGGAGGCGATCGTCGCCTCGGTCCCGATCACGCCGACCCGGCCGCTGCGGGTCGTGCTGACCGCACGGCGCACCGCGGGCAGGATGACCTCGACGACGGGAATCGGCGCATACCGCTCGCGCGCATCCCGCAAGCAGGCCGACGACGCCGTGTTGCACGCGATCACCAAGGCCTTGATGCCGCGGTCGGCGAGATCATCGCCGATGGCCAGCGCGTGCGCGCGGATCTCCGGAACGGTCAGCGGCCCGTACGGCCCGTTACCGGTGTCGCCGACGTAGATGATCTCCTCGTCGGGCAGCTGGTCGATGACGGCCCGGGCGACGGTGAGGCCGCCGACGCCGGAATCGAAGATCCCGATGGGCAGGTGGGCGCTCATCGGGGCAGGTACGGCGGGGCCGTGGTGCGTCTGCCGGACGCCCGGGCCCGGCGTTCCGGCCCGGAGAGCAGATACGCCGCGAGCAGACCGGCTGCCGCGCCGCACAGATGCCCCTGCCACGACACCCCGAACGTGCCCGGAAGGACGCCGAGCAGCACGCTGCCGTACACGAACAGCACGACGACGCCGACGACGATCTCCCACACCTTGCGGGTGAAGAACCCGAAGACGATCAGGAAGGTCAGCCACCCGAAGATCAGGCCGGAGGCCCCGATGTGGTTGGTCTCGCACCGCACCCCGACATACGGGCACTGCGCGCCGACGTTGCCGATCAGCCAGGTGCCCAGCCCGCCCAGGACCCAGATGATCGCGGTGGCGAACAGGAACCTCGACAGCCCCGCCAGGGTCATCAGGAAGCCGAGCACGAGTGCGGGAACGGTGTTGGCGATCAGGTGTTCCCAGTTCGAATGCAGCAGCGGCGCGAACAGGATGCCGGCCAGGCCGTCGGTTTCGAGCGGGCGAATACCGTTCTGGTCCAAGCGGTGTCCGCTCATCGAGTCGAAAAGCTCGACCACCCAGAGCAATACGACGAACGACACGATGGTGGCCCCGCCGATGACCCATGCGGGGCGCTTGCGCGGCCCCGTGGCCGGGGCGGGATACCCACCGGCGCCCGTCATGCCCATAGCTGCCCTTCCAGTGCGTCTTCCGCGTCGTCCAGGCTACCGGCGTACGCGCCGGTCGACAGATACTTCCAGCCGGCGTCGCAGACCGTGAACGCGATGTCGGCGCGCTCACCGGCCTTGACCGCCTTGGCGGCCATGCCGAGCGCCGCGTGCAGGATGGCCCCGGTCGAGATGCCGGCGAAGATGCCCTCGGCCTGGACCAGCTCGCGCGTGCGCCGCACCGCGTCGAAGGACCCCACCGCGAAGCGGGTGGTCAGCACGTCCGGGTCGTACAGCTCCGGGATGAAGCCCTCGTCGATGTTGCGCAGCGCGTACACCCCTTCGCCGTACCGGGGTTCGGCGGCGACGATCTGCACGCCGGGCACATGCTCGCGCAGGAACCGTCCGGTCCCCATCAGCGTCCCGGTGGTGCCCAGGCCCGCGACGAAGTGCGTGATCTCGGGCAGATCGGCGAGCAGTTCGGGTCCGGTGCCCTCGTAGTGCGCGGCAGCGTTGGCCGGGTTGCCGTACTGGTAGAGCATCACCCACGAAGGATTCTGCGCGGCAAGCTCTTTGGCGTGTGCGACGGCCGTGTTGGAACCGCCCTCGGCCGGCGAGTAGATGATCCGCGCCCCGTAGAGCTCGAGCAGCTGGCGGCGCTCGATCGAGGTGTTCTCCGGCATCACGCAGACCATCTGGTAGCCCTTGAGCAGGGCCGCCATCGCCAGCGAGATGCCGGTGTTGCCGCTGGTCGGTTCCAGGATCGTGGTACCCGGATGGAGGCGGCCCTCGCGCTCGGCCTCCTCGATCATCCGCAGCGCCGGCCGGTCCTTGATCGAGCCGGTCGGGTTGCGGTCCTCGAGCTTGGCCCACAGCCGCACGTGCGGGTCGCCATCCCAGGCCGGCGAGAGCCGCTGCAGACCCACCAGCGGGGTGCCGCCGAGAGCGTCCAGAAGCGAGTCGTATCGGGTCATCAGCCTCCCGCCACGGCGGGCAGGATCGTCACCGAGTCCCCGTCGGAGATCGCGGTGTCCAGACCGCCGGAGAACCGCACGTCCTCGTCGTTGACGTAGATGTTGACGAAGCGGTGCAGCTTGCCGTTATCGACGAGGCGCTCGGAGATCCCCGAGTAGTTCGCCTCCAGATCGGCGATCACGGCCTGCAGCGTGGCGCCGGAGGCGGACACGCGCTTCTCGCCGCCGGTGTGGGTGCGCAGGATCGTCGGGATCGACACCTCAACGGCCATGGGCAGACTCCTCTTCTTCTCAGTACTGATCGACGACGGTGACGGGTTCTTCGGTGACGACGCCGTCCACGATGCGGTAGCTGCGCAGCTCGTGGGTCTCGGGGTCGCGGGTCGACACCAGGACGTAGTGGGCGTCCGGCTCGGAGGCATACGAGATGTCGGTGCGGCTCGGGTAGGCCTCGGTCGCAGTGTGCGAGTGGTAGATGACGATCGGCGCCTCGTCGGCCGCGTCCAGGGCGCGCCAGACCTTCAGCTGCTCGCCCGAGTCGAACCGGTAGAACGTCGGCGACCGCTCGGCGTTGACCATCGCGATGAACCGCTCGGGGCGGTCGGACCCCTCGGGCCCGGCGATGATGCCGCACGCCTCGTCGGGGTGATCCGCCCGGGCATGGCTGACCATCGCCTCCACGAGGTCAGCACGAATCGTCAGCACCGGCGTCGGTTTCCTTTCACTCGAACGCTCCCGGCAACAGGCCACGGTATGTCGGTATTCCGGCGACCGGCTCGGCGGCCAGCATCGCGACGAGCACCGCGCCGGCCAGGACATCGGCGGCCGCCGCCCCGACGGCCGTCATCAACGGCACCTCCGGCGACATGGACGCCGGGAGGGTCGGGTCGGGATCCACCTCGACCGCGCCGGTGGCCAGCGCGAACACCGTGTCACCGTCCAGCGGCGTGTGGCAGGGCCGGATCGTGCGGGCCAGCCCGTCCTGGGCGGCCACCGCCACCCGGCGACAGGCCGCCTTGCTCAGCGCGGCGTCGGTCGCGACGACGGCGATCGTCGTGTTGAGCGGCCCGAACTCGCTGTGCCGGTCGGCGTAGGCGGCCACCTGGTCGGCGGGCGGGGCGACCAGGCCGAAGTCCTCGATGTGGTGGGCCAGCCAGGGCAGCCCGGTGCCGGGGTCGACGACGTCGCCGGCCGAGTTGACGACGACGAGGGCGCCGACGGTGACGCCGATGTCGAGGGTCACCGAGGCGGTGCCCACCCCGCCCTTGAGCACCCCGGCCCGCGCCCCGACGCCGGCGCCGACGGTGCCGATCCCGGTGTCGCTGCCCGCGGCGGCGGCCGCGCGGTACCCGAAGTCGGCGGTCGGCCGGCACTGCCAGCCGCCGACCGGCAGGTCGAAGATGACCGCGGCGGGCACGATCGGCACCACGCCGCCGTCCATCGCCACGCCACGCTCCTGCTCCTCGAGCCAGGTCATCACGCCGTCCGCCGCGGCCAGCCCGAACGCGCTGCCGCCGGTGAGCACGACGGCATCGACGTGGCGCACGGAGTTGCCGGGGTCGAGCAGGTCGGTCTCGCGGGTGCCGGGCGCGCCGCCACGGCCGTCGACGGCGCCGACGGTGCCCGGCGGGGTGAGCACCACCGTCGTCCCGGTGGCCCAGCCGGAGCCCAGCGCCGCGTCGGGGTCGAGCACGTGGTGGTGACCGACCCGGATGCCGCCGACGTCGGTGATGGCGCCGGGCATCAGCGCCCGCCCATCAGGCTGACCACCAGGTACTCCTGCAGCACCGTCAGCCACTGGTACACGTCGAGGTGACCGGCCATCGGGTGCTCGTGCGGCAAGCGGTCGGGTCCGTCGGGCCCGATCTCGAGCATCGTGCCCAGCGCGAGGCGCACGTCGTTGACGGCCGACACCCACGCCTGCGCATCGTCTTCGGACAGCTCGAACTTGCCCCCGCCCGGCGGCACCGTCGCCAGCAGGCGTTGCGCCGCGGTGCGTTTGGCATCGATGATCTCGGGTTCGTGCAGGCTGCGCAGCGCGCTGTTCAGGCTTTCGGCCGGACCCGAACCCGCGGGATGATCGGTGGCAGGCCGGTAGAAGTCCGGCAGCAGCCGCTTCATCGTGTCGTCTTGTGGCGGAACCGAATTGCCGATACGGATACCGGTGATCTCAGCGAGTTCGTCGACGGGGGCCGACGATTCGCGATCGTCGAGCATGCCCAGCAGGGACGACACCAGGCTGGAGAGCAGATCGGCCTCGTGGGCGGCCAGCGCCGACCGGAACCGGGGGCCGTCGCCGCCTTCGACCCGCTTCCATTTACGCACAGCGAATTCAGCGGTCCTGCTGCAGCGTCGCCCACAGCCCTGCGGCATGGAGCTTGGACACGTCGACTTCCATCGACTCCCGGCTGCCGGCCGAGACCACTGCCTTGCCCTCGTTGTGCACCTGCAACATCAGCTTGGTGGCGTGCGGCTCGCTGTATCCGAAGAGCTTCTGGAAGACGTAGGTCACGTAGGTCATCAGGTTCACCGGGTCGTCCCAGACGATGGTGATCCAGGGGGTGTCGGCCGCGACGTCGGAGTCCACGTCGCGTTCTTCGCGGGTCTCCGGTCGTGCCTTCGCCGGCGTCACCATGCCGGCAAGAATACCGGGGTCACGCACGGGCCCCGAACCGATACGGTTGGGCCGTGACTTCGCCGCTCCCGGGCCCGGCCGACGCTCCGCCCCTCGCTTCGGTGGCGCTGCTGACCGACAAGTACGAACTGACGATGCTCGCCGCGGCGCTCAAGGACGGCACCGCCCACCGGCAGACCACCTTCGAGGTGTTCGCCCGCCGCCTGCCCGACGGCAGGCGCTACGGCGTGACCGGGGGCACCGGGCGCCTGGTGGAAGCGTTGCCGGACTTCAGGTTCGGCAGCGACGAGCTCGCCGCGCTCGCGGATTTCCTCGACGACGACACGCTGGCCTATCTCGCCGACTACCGGTTCACCGGCGACATCGACGGCTACCCGGAGGGCGAGTTGTACTTCCCGGGGTCCCCGGTGCTCTCGGTGCACGGCACGTTCGGTCAGTGCGTGGTGCTCGAAACGCTGGCGCTGTCGATCTTCAACCACGACACCGCGATCGCCTCCGCGGCGGCCCGCATGGTCAGCGCCGCCGAGGGCCGTCCGCTGATCGAGATGGGCTCGCGCAGAACCCACGAGTACGCCGCCGTCGCCGCGTCGCGGGCGGCCTACCTCGCCGGCTTCACCGGCTCGTCGAATCTCGAGGCCGAGCGCCGCCACGGCGTTCCCGCGCTCGGCACCAGCGCGCATGCGTTCACGTTGCTGCACACCGACGCCGGTCAGAGCGCCGGCGACGGCGAGAAGGCGGCGTTCCGGGCCCAGGTGGACGCGCTCGGGGTCGACACCACGCTGCTGGTCGACACCTACGACATCACCGCCGGGGTGGCCAATGCGATCGAGGTCGCCGGCCCGGGCCTCGGGGCGGTGCGGATCGACTCGGGTGACCTCGGCGTGCTGGCCCGGCAGGTCCGCGAGCAGCTCGACGGCCTGGGCGCCACCGGGACCAAGATCGTGGTGTCCGGCGATCTCGACGAGTTCGCGATCGCGGCGCTGCGCGCCGAACCGGTCGACCTGTACGGCGTCGGGACCTCCGTGGTCACCGGGTCGGGCGCGCCGACCGCGAGCATGGTCTACAAGCTGGTCGAGGTGGACGGCCTGCCGGTGGAGAAGCGCAGCAGCCACAAGGAGTCGCACGGGGGCCGCAAGCAGGCGGTCCGGCTCGCCAAGGAATCGGGCACCATCGTCGAGGAGATCGTCCACCCCGCCGGCCACCCGCCCGAGAGCGCGCCGGACCTCGTCGGTCGCCCCGTGACCGTCCCGCTGATGCGCGACGGCCGGCCCGTCGCCGACCTCGGCCTCGACGCCGCCCGCGAGCGTGTCCAACAGGGTCTGCGCAGCCTGCCGTGGGACGGCCTCAAGCTCTCGAAGGGCGATCCCGCGGTGCCGACCCGGATGATCGCTCCGCGCCGCGGGCGGTAGGCCGGATGGGCACCCGGGCGGGCGAGGTCGCCGATCTGCTCGCCACCGCAGTCGCCGCCCTCGGCGGCACCGGCCGCGCCGGCCAGGTCGCGATGGCCGAGGCCGTCGCGGCGGCATTCGCCAGCGGCGAGCACCTGGCCGTGCAGGCCGGGACGGGCACCGGTAAGTCGCTGGCCTATCTGGTCCCGGCGATCGCCCAGGCGGTGGCCGACGGGCGGCCGGTCGTCGTGTCGACGGCCACCATCGCGCTGCAACGTCAGCTCGTCGATCGCGACCTGCCGCGGCTGGCCGACTCGCTCACCCCGCACCTTTCCCGTAAGCCCACCTTCGCTCTGCTCAAGGGCCGCGGAAACTATCTGTGCCTGAACAAGATTCACAACGGAGCCGCCGAGCCGGCCGACGACGGACCGCAGGAGCGGCTCTTCTCGCCCGCCGCCTCAAGCGCGCTGGGCCGCGACGTCGCCCGCCTCACCGAGTGGTCGTCGGACACGCAGACCGGCGACCGCGACGAGCTGGTCCCCGGCGTGCCCGACCGGTCCTGGTCGCAGGTCAGCGTCTCGGCACGCGAGTGCATCGGCGTCTCGCGCTGCCCGTTCGGCACCGACTGCTTCGCCGAACGGGCACGCGACCGCGCCGCCGGCGCCGACGTGGTGGTGACCAATCACGCTCTGCTGGCCATCGACGCCATCGGCGAGGCCAACGTGCTGCCCGAACACGACCTGTTGATCGTCGACGAGGCCCACGAGCTGGTCGACCGGGTGACCGGGGTGGCGACCGCGGAACTGTCCGCCACGTCGCTGGGCGTCGCGCAGCGCCGCGCGGCCCGCGTGGTCGACGCCGAGCTCGCGCAGCGCTTCGAGGCGGCCTCGGCGACGTTCACCTCGGCGATCTTCGACGCGCAGCCGGGCCGCATCGACGTGCTCGACGAGGAGCTGGGCAGCTACCTGAGCGTGCTGCGCGACAGCGCCGGCCGGGCCCGCACCGCGGTCGACACGGCGCCGAGCGATCCGAAGACGGCCTCGGCGCGGGCGGAGGCGGCGACGGCGCTCGGCGACGTCGCCGACACCGCGGCCCGGATCCTGGCGTCGTTCGTCCCCGCCATCCCCGACCGCACCGACGTCGTCTGGTTGGAACACATCGACGACGGCCGCTCCGGCACCCGCACCGTGTTACGGGTCGCGCCGCTATCGGTGGCCGGACTACTGCGCACCCGGCTGTTCGGCCACACCACCGCGGTGCTGACCTCGGCGACGCTGACCGTCGGAGGCGACTTCGACGCGATGGCGTCGGCCTGGGGGCTCACCGGCGACCCCGACGCGACTCTCCGCTGGCGCGGCCTGGACGTCGGCTCCCCGTTCGACCACGCCCGCGCGGCCATCCTCTACGTCGCCGCACATCTGCCCCCACCCGGGCGCGACGGCACCGGGTCGGCCGAGCAGCTCGACGAGATCGCCGCGCTGATCACCGCGGCCGGGGGTCGCACGCTGGGCCTGTTCTCCTCGATGCGCGCGGCCAAGGCCACCGCCGAGATCATGCGCGAGCGGCTCGACACGCCCGTGCTGTGCCAGGGCGACGACAACACCGCCGCGCTGGTGGCGCGCTTCGCCGAGGACGAGGCGACGTCGCTGTTCGGCACCCTGTCCCTGTGGCAGGGCGTCGACGTGCCCGGCCCCTCCCTGTCGCTGGTGCTGATCGACCGGATCCCGTTTCCCCGGCCCGACGACCCGTTGCTGACCGCGCGGCAGCGGGCGATCGCCGCGCGGGGCGGCAACGGCTTCATGGCGGTCGCGGCCAGTCACGCCGCCCTGCTCCTGGCCCAGGGCACCGGCAGGCTGCTGCGCCGCGTCGACGACCGCGGGGTGGTGGCGGTGCTGGACTCGCGGATGGCGACGGCCCGCTACAGCGGGTTCCTCCGGTCCTCGCTGCCGCCGTTCTGGGCGACCACCGACGGCGACGCCGTCCGCGCCGCACTGCGGCGCCTGTGCGCGCCGCACTGAACCGTCGAGGTTCCGCGTCTACCGGGCAGCGGGGGCGCCGGATCACTATTGTCGACAGCGCACATGTGCGGCGGTCCAGGCCGCGGAATGACCCGAAAGGCGGCGTCATGGGTCCGTCGATCAGTCCCAGGCGGCTACTCGGCGTGACGATCGGGGTGTGCTCGCTCCTGATCGTCGCGGCGTGCTCGACGACGTTGCAGGGCAACGCCGTATCGGTGTTCGACGACCCGTTCAAGGTCGCCGGCCTGCCGGCGACGGACGGTCCGACCGGACTGCGGCCGGGCGCCGAGGGCCCGAGCCGCGACGTCGGCGGCGGCGACGGCGGCGACATCGACAACCTCGCCGCGAGCGCGGTCAGCGACATCGAGCAGTACTGGGAGACCGCGTATCCGGAGACGTTCGACGACGGGTTCACCCCGGTCAAGGCCCTGATTTCCTGGGACGCCAACGAATTCGACGGCACGTTCTGTGACGAGGACACCTACGGGCTGGTCAACGCCGCGTACTGCTACACCGACAAGACCATCGGCTGGGACCGCGGGGAGCTGCTGCCCGGCCTGCGCAGGGCCCACGGCGACATCGGCGTGGCGATGGTGCTGGCCCACGAATACGGTCACGCCGTCTCACGGGCGGCCGGGTTGTCGAATGACAACACCAAGACACTGGTGGCCGAGCAGCAGGCCGACTGCCTGGGCGGCGCGTACATGCGCTGGGTGGCCGAGGACAACTCCCCGCGGTTCTCGCTCAGTACCGGTGACGGTCTGAACAACGTGCTGGCCGGCGTGATCTCGTTCCGCGATCCGGTGATGCAGGAGGGTGACCCCGACGCCGGTTTCGACGAGCACGGATCGGCGTTCGAACGGATCTCGGCGTTCCAGTTCGGCTTCACCGACGGCCCGGCGGCGTGCGCCGGGATCGACATGCGCGAGATCGGTCAGCGCCGCGGCGACCTGCCGGTGCTGCTGCCCGAGGACCAGACCGGGGAACTGGCGATCGACGAGGAGTCGGTGCGCTCGATCGTCGACGCGATGGGCATCCTGTTCACGCCTCAGGATCCGCCGGCCTTGAGCTTCGACGCCGAAGCCGCGGACAGCTGCGCCGACGCGCGGCCGAGCCCGCCCGCGTCGTACTGTCCGGCCACCAACACCATCGTCGTCGACCTGCCCGCGCTGCAGCAGCTCGGCGCCCAGGACGACAACGGCGGCCTGGCCACCGGCGACAACGTCGCCTACTCGGTGCTGGTGTCGCGCTACATGCAGGCGATCCAGCACGCGCGCGGCGGAGTGGCGCTCGACAACGCCGAGGCCGCCCTGCGCACCGCATGCCTGACCGGGGTGGCGACGGTCAAGATGTCCAAGCAGGTCACCACCCCCGACGGCAACACGATCGCGCTGACGGCAGGTGATGTCGACGAGGCGGTGTCGGGGATGCTGACCAACGGTCTGGCGGCCAGCGACGTCAACGGTGAATCGGTGCCGTCGGGGTTCTCCCGCATCGACGCGTTCCGCGTCGGCGTCCTCGGCGACGCGGACCGCTGCTTCAAACGCTTCCCCTGATCACCCCGCGAGCGCGACCAGCCCCCACTCGTTGTCCCCGGCCAGCAGCCGGTGGTGCGGCAGCACCCGGACGGTGTAGCCGACCGGGCCGGTGACGGGCAGCGGCGTGCTCGCCGTGAAGACGTCCTGCCCGCCCTCGGCGGCACCGACGTGCGTCATCGGCAGCGTCACCGGATCGACCAGCGCGTCGCCGGTGTCGACGCGGCCGAGCACCGCCTGCACTGTCACCTCGTCGGGCCGCAAGCCCTCGAGGCACACCCGCGCGGTGAGGGTCAGCTCCGAGCCCAGCAGCGGAGTGTCGGGCAGCCCGGAGCTGTCGACCTCGAGGATCCGGATCTGCGGCCACACCTTTTCGACCCGCTGCCGGTACTCCGCCAGTTCGCGCGCGGCGCCGAACGCCATGGCGTGCTCGGCGTCCCCGGACGCGCCCGGCTCGATCGACTGCCGAAGCGCCCGTGCCGCGGGCAGGTAATAGTTCTGCGTGTAGTCGCGGACCATCCGCGAGGCCAGCACCTTGGGGCCCAGCACCTGCAGCGTGTGGCGCACCATCTCCACCCAGCGGGTGGGCACGCCCCGTTCGTCGCGGTCGTAGAACTTCGGTACGACCGCGCGCTCGAGCAGGTCGTAGAGCGCGGCGGCCTCCAGGTCGTCGCGGCGGTTCTCGTCGGCGAGTCCGTCGGCGGTGGGAATCTCCCACCCGTTCTCGCCGTCGAACCACTCGTCCCACCACCCGTCGCGGATCGACAGGTTCAGACCGCCGTTGAGCGCGCTCTTCATGCCCGAGGTGCCGCAGGCTTCCAGCGGGCGCAGCGGGTTGTTCAGCCACACGTCGCACCCGTGATACAGCGTGCGGGCCATCGACATGTCGTAGTCGGGCAGGAACGCGATGCGGTGCCGGACCTCGGCGCGGTCGGCGAAGCGCACCACCTGCTGGATCAGCGCCTTTCCGCCCTCGTCGGCGGGATGCGACTTGCCCGCCACGATGAGCTGCAGGGGACGCTCCTTGTCGAGCAGCAGCTTGGTCAACCGGTCCGGGTCACGCAGCATCAGGGTCAACCGCTTGTACGTCGGCACCCGGCGAGCGAACCCGATGGTCAGCACGTTGGGATCGAAAGCGGTTGCGATCCAACCCAGTTCGGCCTCAGCGGCACCGCGCTCCAGCCACGAGCGGTGCAGCCGGTCGCGGACGTCGTGCACCAGCGCCTCGCGCAGCTGCGAGCGGATCCACCACAGATGCCCGGGATCGACCTCGTGCAGGCGCTCCCACGTCTCGGGCTCCTGCAGGGAACTCAGGTCCTCACTGCCGATCAGCTCGCGGCCCAGCTCCAACCACTGCGGCGCGGCCCAGGTGGGCGCGTGCACGCCGTTGGTGATCGAGCCGATCGGAACCTCGGCGGGGTCGAAACCCGGCCACAGGTCGTTGAACATCTCCCGGCTGACCCGGCCGTGCAGCAGCGACACCCCGTTGGCCC
This sequence comes from Mycolicibacterium chlorophenolicum, assembly GCF_001044235.1. GTDB lineage: Bacteria > Actinomycetota > Actinomycetes > Mycobacteriales > Mycobacteriaceae > Mycobacterium > Mycobacterium chlorophenolicum. Next base: position 322,634 of record NZ_JYNL01000068.1, read on the forward strand.
GCTGGGCCAGTCGCAGACCCATGTGCGCCATGTTGAACTTCGTCGCGTCGTCCTCGGCGCCGAACGCGAGGATGCGCTCCAGCGGCACCCCGGGCAGCAGCCGTGATCCCACGCCACCGGGATCGGGGCCGAAGTAGCGTTCCACCATCTCGACCGGAAACCGGTCGATACCGGCGGGCACCGGCGTGTGCGTGGTGAACACCGTCGAGGAGCGGACCACCGTCAGCGCGGTGTCGAAATCGAGACCGGCCTCGATGAGCTCACGGATGCGCTCGGTGCCCAGGAAGCCGGCGTGCCCCTCGTTCATGTGGAAGACCTCGGGCGCGGGCAGCCCCTCGATCTCGGTGAAGGCGCGGATCGCGCGGACGCCGCCGATGCCGGCGAGGATCTCCTGCTTGATGCGGTGATCCTGGTCGCCGCCGTAGAGCCGGTCGGTCACCGACCGCAGGTCGTGATCGTTCTCGGGGATGTCGGAATCCAAGAGCAGCAACGGGATTCGGCCCACCTGGGCGATCCAGATCCGGGCTGAGAGTTGCGCACCGTCGGGCAGCGCCAGACTGATCAGCACCGCCTCACCGGAGGCGTCGGTGAGCAGACGCAGCGGAAGGCCCTGGGCGTCGAGCGACGGGTAGTTCTCGTGCTGCCACCCATCGGCGCTCAGGGACTGCCGGAAGTAACCGGAGCGGTAGTACAGGCCGACCGCGATCAGCGGCAGTCCGAGGTCCGACGCCGACTTCAGGTGGTCGCCCGCGAGGATGCCCAGGCCGCCCGAGTAGTTCGGCAGCACCTCGGCCACGCCGAACTCCATCGAGAAGTACGCGATGCCGTTGGGCAACACGGCGCCATCGCCGCCGTCAGCGCCGAGCTGCTGGTACCACAGTGGGCGGGTCAGATAGTTGTCCAGCTCCGCGGCGAGCTCCTCGAGGCGGTGGACGAACGCATCGTCGCCCGCGAGCGCCTCCAGTCGTGCCGGGCTCACCTGCCCGAGGATCGCCACCGGATCCCCGTCGACGAGTTTCCACAGCTCCGGGTCGATGGACTCGAACAGATCCTGGGTCGGTTTGTCCCATGACCACCGCAGATTGATCGACAGCCGCTCGAGCGCGGCCAGACGCTGCGGAAGGTGGGCGCGGACGGTGAACCGACGGAGAGCTTTCACGCGTGCTCACCTTACTGCCGTGCGGCCGCGCCGTGGGCAACGCTTCGGTGACGTCCGATGCCGCCCGGTGGGTTGAGGTCGACACTACGGTGGGTATAGGCGCGACGAGGTTGCACAACCGAGTTGTGAACGAGACCGACGACGACGACGGGCGGCGGCCGCCGCCTGTCGAGTGCGAAGCGATAGGGAGTTCTCACGTGACCACCGGTCGGATCGAAATCGACGACGTCCAGCCCGTGGTGTCCGGAGGTCGGTTCCCCGCCAAGGCGGTGGTCGGCGAGGTGGTTCCGGTGAGCGCGACGGTGTGGCGGGAGGGCCACGACGCGGTCGCGGCCACGCTGGTCGTCCGCTACCACGGAACCACCTATCCGGCGCTGGCCGACGAACCGGCCGGCCGGGTGCGCACCACCGAGGCCGTGCCGATCCAGGAGGTGGTGAGCCCGGCCCCGCGGACCCGGCCGATGACGCTGCCGATGGCGACGGGCCGCACCGCCGACGTCTTCCACGGCCAGTTCTCCCCCGACACCGTCGGGCTGTGGACCTACCGCGTCGACGGCTGGAGCGACCCGATCGCGACGTGGCGCCACCACGTGATCGCCAAGCTCGACGCGGGCCAGAGCGAAGGCGAGCTGTCCAACGACCTGCTGGTGGGGGCGAAACTGCTGGAGCGGGCGTCGGCGGGCGTCCCCCGCCAGGATCGCTACCCGCTGATCGAGGCCGCCGAGCGGCTGCGCACCCCCGGCGACCCGTTCTATCGGGCGGGTGCGGCGCTGTCCCCGGAGGTCACCGATCTCGTCGACCAGTACCCGCTGCGGGAACTGATCACCCGCGGTGAGGTGTACGGCATCTGGGTGGACCGGCCGCTGGCCCGGTTCAGCTCCTGGTACGAATTCTTCCCCCGGTCCACCGGCGGCTGGGACAGCTCCGGCAACCCGGTGCACGGAACGTTCGCGACGGCGACCAAGGCGCTGCCGCGGATCGCGCGGATGGGCTTCGACATCGCCTACCTGCCGCCCATCCACCCCATCGGCAAGGTTCACCGCAAGGGCCGCAACAACAGCGTCACCGCCGGCCCGCACGACGTCGGCTCGCCCTGGGCGATCGGCAGCGACGAGGGCGGCCACGACGCCGTCCACCCCGACCTCGGCACGATCGAGGACTTCGACGATTTCGTCGCGGCCGCCCGCGACGAGGGCCTCGAAGTCGCCCTCGACCTGGCGCTGCAGTGCGCGCCCGATCACCCGTGGGCACGTGCGCACCCGGAGTGGTTCACCGTGCTGCCGGACGGCACGATCGCCTACGCGGAGAATCCGCCGAAGAAGTACCAGGACATCTATCCGCTCAACTTCGACAACGACCCGGCCGGGCTGTACGAAGAGGTGCTGCGGGTCGTCCGTTTCTGGATTTCGCACGGAGTCAAGGTGTTTCGGGTCGACAACCCGCACACCAAACCGCCGAACTTCTGGGCCTGGCTGATCGGCGAGGCCAAGAACACCGATCCGGACGTGCTCTTCCTCGCCGAGGCGTTCACCCGGCCGGCCCGGCTGTTCGGGCTCGCCAAGCTCGGGTTCACGCAGTCCTACACGTACTTCACCTGGCGGACCGCCAAGTGGGAGATCACCGAGTTCGGTCGCCAGATCGCCGAACACGCCGACTACGCCCGGCAGAGCCTGTGGCCCAACACCCCCGACATCCTGCACGAGAGCCTGCAGCACGGCGGGCCGGGCATGTTCGCGATCCGGGCGGCGCTGGCGGCGACACTGAGCCCGACGTGGGGCGTGTACTCCGGTTTCGAGCTGTTCGAACACCGTGCGGTGCGGGAGGGCAGCGAGGAGTACCTGAATTCCGAGAAGTACGAACTGCGTCCGCGCGACTTCGACGCCGCCCTGGCCGACGGCGAATCCCTCGAGCCGTTCCTGACCCGCCTGAACGAGATCCGACGGCTGCATCCGGCGCTGCAGCAGACCCGGACGATCACGTTCCACCACGTCGACAACGACGCGCTGCTCGCCTACAGCAAGTTCGATCCGATCTCCGGCGACCAGGTGCTCGTCGTCGTGACCCTCAACCCGTTCGGGGCCGAAGAGGGCACGGTGTGGTTGGACATGGCTGCAGTGGGAATGGACCAGCAAGAGCGTTTCTGGGTGCGCGACGAGATCACCGGAGAGGAATACCAGTGGGGCCAGAGCAACTACGTGCGCCTGGAACCCGCCCGTGCGGTGGCGCACGTGCTCAACATGCCCCAGATCCCGGCCGACCAACGAATGAACCTACTGCGTAGGGAGTGACGACATGGCGAAAGCGTCGAACCTGACCAAACAGATCGACAGCCCGCACCTGCGGCCGCACACCGCGGATCTGAACCGACTGCTCGCCGGCGAGCACCACGATCCGCACTCGGTGCTCGGCGCCCACGAGTACGACGACCACACCGTCATCCGGGCGTACCGCCCGCACGCGGTCGAGGTCGCCGCCCAGATCGGCGGCGTGCGGTACCCGTTGCAGCACATCGAGGCGGGCGTGTTCGCCGTCGCGGTCCCGTTCACCGACCTGATCGACTATCGGCTGGAGGTGGACTACTCCGGTGAGGAGTCCGGCTTCGTCCACACCGTGGCCGACCCCTACCGGTTCCTGCCGACGCTGGGCGAGATCGACCTTCACCTGTTCTCCGAGGGGCGCCACGAGCGGCTGTGGGAGATCCTCGGCGCGCATCCGCGCAGCTTCACCACGCCCGACGGCGTCGTCGAGGGCGTGTCGTTCGCGGTGTGGGCGCCGAACGCCAAGGGCGTCAGCGTGATCGGCGACTTCAACCACTGGGGCAACGAAGCCCAGATGCGGGTGCTGGGCTCGACGGGTGTGTGGGAACTGTTCTGGCCCAACTTCCCCGAGGGCGGCCTCTACAAGTTCCGTGTGCACGGCGCGGACGGCGCGGTCACCGAGCGTGCCGACCCGATGGCGTTCGCCACCGAGGTGCCTCCGCAGACCGCGTCACGGGTGTTCGTCAGCGACTACACCTGGTCCGACGAGGAGTGGATGTCCGGGCGCGCACTGCGCAACCCGGTCTTCGAGCCAATGAGCACCTATGAGGTGCACCTGGGGTCGTGGCGGCCGGGGTTGAGCTACACCGAACTCGCCGAGCAGCTCACCGATTACGTCGTCAAGCACGGGTTCACCCACGTCGAGATGCTGCCCGTCGCCGAGCATCCGTTCGGCGGATCCTGGGGCTACCAGGTCACCTCGTACTACGCCCCGTCCTCCCGGTTCGGGACCCCCGACGAGTTCCGCTACCTCGTCGATGCGCTGCACCAGGCGGGCATCGGCGTCATCGTGGACTGGGTCCCCGCGCACTTCCCGAAGGACGCGTGGGCGCTGGGCCGGTTCGACGGCACCGCGCTCTACGAGCACGGCGACCCCCGTCGCGGTGAGCAATTGGACTGGGGCACCTACGTTTTCGACTTCGGCCGCTCGGAGGTGCGCAACTTCCTGGTCGCCAACGCGCTGTACTGGCTGCAGGAGTACCACATCGACGGGCTGCGGGTGGACGCCGTGGCCTCGATGCTCTATCTCGATTACTCCCGGCCCGAGGGCGGCTGGACGCCGAACATCTACGGCGGGCGGGAGAACCTGGAGGCGGTGCAGTTCCTGCAGGAGATGAACGCCACCGTCCACAAGATCAATCCGGGCATCGTGACGATCGCCGAGGAGTCCACCTCGTGGCCGGGCGTCACCCGGCCGACGAACCTTGGCGGACTGGGCTTTTCGATGAAGTGGAACATGGGCTGGATGAACGACACGCTGGAGTTCATCAAGCGTGATCCGATCCACCGCAGCTACCACCACCACGAGCTGACGTTCTCGCTGCTGTACGCGTTCAGCGAGAACTTCGTGCTGCCGATCAGCCACGACGAGGTGGTGCACGGCAAGGGGACGCTGTGGGGCCGCATGCCGGGCAACGACCACATGAAGGCGGCCGGCATCCGGAGTCTGCTGGCCTACCAGTGGGCACACCCGGGCAAGCAGCTGCTGTTCATGGGCCAGGAGTTCGGCCAGCGCGCCGAGTGGTCCGAGGAACGTGGCGTCGACTGGTTCCAGCTCGACGAGCAGGGCTTCTCGGACGGCATCCTGCGGATGATGACCGACGCCAACGGCATCTACAGGGGCAGGCGGGCGCTGTGGTCGCGGGACACCAAGCCCGAGGGCTATTCCTGGATCGACGCCAACGACTCGGCCAACAACGTGCTGAGCTTCATGCGGTTCGGCGACGACGGGTCGATGATGGCCTGCGTGTTCAACTTCTCCGGCTCTGAGCACAGCAGCTACCGGTTGGGCCTGCCGCACGCCGGCACGTGGCGGGAGGTGCTCAACACCGACAGCGACACCTACCACGGGTCGGGGATCGGCAACTATGGCGCCGTGGAGGCGACCGACGAGCCCTGGCACGGACGTCCGGCGTCGGCGGTGATGGTGTTGCCGCCGCTGGCCGCGCTGTGGTTCGAGCCGGAGCAGCAGCCCTAGCAGTCAGCCCGCGAGCAGACGCAAACTAGGCCGAATCGGGGCCGATTCACCCGAGTTTGTGTCTGCTCGCCGGGTCAGTACAGGGCGTTGGCAAGGTTGCGGCGTCCGGCGATGACCTCGGGGTCGGCGGGGTCGAAGAGATCGAACAGCTCGATCAGCCGGGTACGCACAGCACTGCGCTCGTCCCCGGCGGTGCGCTTGACCAGGGCGATGAGCCGATTGAAGGCAGCCTCGACGTTCTGCTGGAGAACTTCGACGTCAGCGGCGGCGAGCGCGGCGTCGACGTCGTCGGCAGACGCATCGGCGATCGCGACCGCGTCCTGCGGGTGCGTGGTCGCGCGCTGCAGGAAACCGATCTGACGGACGGCGCCCTTGGCTTCAGGATGATTCGGGTCGGCGTCCAGGATGGTCTGATAGGCGGCGCGCGCCCCGTCGAAGTCGCCCTCGTCGAGCAGCGTGCGCGCCCGTTCGACCTCGGGATCGACGTGCTCGCCCTGCTCGACGTCCTGGCCGCCGCTGAGCTTTCCGGCCGTGGCCTCGAGCAGCGAATCGACCCAGCGCCGCAACTGCTCCGGGGGCTGCATGCCCTGGAAGCTCGACAACGGCTGGCCGGCGGCCAGCGCCACCACGGTCGGCACCGCCTGGACGCCGAACATCTGCGCCACCCGCGGTGTGGTGTCGACGTTCACGATCGTCAAGGCCCACTTCCCGCCGTCGGCCTGCGCGAGGCCGGCCAGCACGTCGGCCAGTTGCACGCTGGAATCACTGCGCGGCGACCACAGCAGCACGACGACCGGCACCTCATTGGAGCGGACCAGCACCTCGGCTTCGAAGTTGACCTCGGTGACCTCCACCCCACCGCCCGGAGCGCCGCCGGCCGGACCGTCACCGGAGGGGGCCGGTCGCTGCTTGAGAGCGGACAGATCAACGGCGCCCGCCAGGGCGGGCGAGATGCGGGGTCCTGGACGTGTCACGTGAACAAGTCTGTCACGTCGTTTCGGGTGCCGTCCGTCCCGGTTGCCCGGCCGCCACAGCGACCCGATCCGACCCCATGCGACCCGTCCTATCAGCCCATATGAGGAAGATCACACTGCCCAGCGGCACGATGCTGCCCAGCAACGCCAGCAACCATGTGCCGACCCCCCACTTGAGGGCCATGCCGGTGAGCACCGCGGCGACGAGGAAAGCGATGAACACCCCGCCGTGCACCGGGCCGAAGACCTTGACGCCGACCTCGGTACGCGGAGTACCGAGGTACTTGAAGTACATGCCGATCAGCAGTCCGATCCAGCTGAGGGCCTCGGCGAAGGCGATCAGACGGAACCACGCCGCGGCGTTGCGGACGTCGAATGCGCGTGTCATGGCCCCATTGTGCCGGAGCGGCACACCAGCTACTACAGAGCGTCGTTGCCAGAGGTCGATGCGCTCAGAGCCGGCGCAGGATCAGCGCATCGCCCTGGCCACCCGCACCGCACAGCGCGGCCACCGCGTAACCCGAGCCGCGTCGCGCCAGTTCCAGCGCCGCGTGCAGCGTGATGCGTGCGCCCGACATGCCGATCGGGTGGCCCACCGCGATCGCACCGCCGTTGGTGTTGACCTTGTCCGGATCCACGCCGAGCTCCTTGGTCGACGCCAGGGCGACCGCGGCGAACGCCTCGTTGATCTCGATGACGTCGAGCTGGTCGAGCGAGATGCCCTCCTTGGCGACGGCTTTCTTGATCGCGTTGGCCGGCTGGCTCTGCAGCGTGGAATCCGGGCCGGCGACCACGCCGTGGGCGCCGATCTCGCACAGCCAGGTCAGGCCCAGCTCCTCGGCCTTCGCCTTGCTCATCACCACGACAGCGCAGGCCCCGTCGGAGATCTGCGACGCCGACCCGGCGGTGATGGTGCCGTCCTTGCGGAACGCCGGCCTGAGCCCGCCGAGCGACTCGGCGGTGGTGTCGGCGCGGATGCCCTCGTCCTCGGTGAACTCGATCGGATCGCCCTTGCGCTGCGGGATCTTCACCGGCACGACCTCATCGGCGAACACCCCGTCCTTCCAGGCCCGGGCCGCCTTCTGATGCGAGTTCGCCGCGAACTCGTCCTGCTCGGCGCGGGTGAACTGGTCCACGTCGTTGCGCTGTTCGGTCAGGGCGCCCATCGGCTGGTCGGTGAACACGTCGTGCAGACCGTCGTAGGCCATGTGGTCGAGCACCGTGACGTCGCCGTACTTGTACCCCGACCGGCTGTTCATCAGCAGGTGCGGCGCCTTCGTCATGGACTCCTGGCCGCCGGCGACGACCACCTCGAACTCACCGGCCCGGATCAGCTGGTCGGCCAACGCGATCGCGTCGATACCCGAGAGGCACATCTTGTTGATGGTCAGCGACGGCACGTCCCAGCCGATGCCGGCTGCGACCGCGGACTGGCGCGCAGGCATCTGCCCGGCGCCCGCGGTGAGCACCTGGCCCATGATCACGTACTCGACAGCAGAAGCGGGCACTCCCGCTTTCTCCAGAGCGCCGGCAATCGCGACGGCGCCCAGATCGCTGCCGGAGAAATCCTTCAGCGAACCCATCAGCTTGCCCACCGGGGTGCGGGCTCCAGCAACGATCACCGACGTCGTCATGACAACCTCCAACTGAGTTTCGAGCGCCTCCCATGAGGCTATACATCGGCACCCGTCTATTCGTAACCGATCTTGTTAGGTAACTTCGCTGTTATGACCGCCGAGCAGACTGACGCCCGTCCTGTGCTGGCCACCGCGCTGGTCACCGCCATCGATCATGTCGGCATCGCGGTGCCCGACCTGGACGCGGCGATCAAGTGGTACCACGACCATCTCGGCATGATCGTGCTGCACGAAGAGGTCAACGAAGAGCAGGGCATCCGCGAGGCGATGCTCACGGTGCGCGGCGCTCCGGTCGGCAGCACGCAGGTGCAGCTGATGGCCCCCATCGACGACGATTCGACGATCGCGAAGTTCCTCGACAAGCGCGGCCCCGGTCTGCAGCAGTTCGCCTACCGCGTCAGCGACCTCGACGCGCTGACCGACCGGCTGCGCGAACAGGGCGTCCGGTTGATCTACGACGCGCCGCGGCGCGGCACCGCGAACTCCCGCATCAACTTCATCCATCCCAAGGACGGCGGCGGCGTGCTCATCGAGCTCGTCGAGCCGGCCACCGACGCGCACTGATCCGGCGAGCCCTCACGACCAGCGCCGAGTCGGCCCCCGCGTCGCGCGGTTGGCCCAGCACGGCGTGTGCCAGTGCCGGCGGTCGTCGAGGCCGGACTCCCCCGCGTCGGCCCGCCACACCACGACGTGGGCGACGCCGGGCCTGATCTCGTGATCGCATCCGGGGCAGCGGTACACCTTGACCGCCCGGGTCCCCGACACCGGCCGCACCTCGTAGTCGTCACCGTCCGGTCCGGTCTCGATCCGCCGCGGCAGCGGCAACGGATCGTGCTGCCGGCGCTTTCTCGCCGGTCGCCTCGCCATCAGAACAGCCGGAACTCGTCGCTGTCCATGCCGCGCATCTTGTCGTAATCCAGGATCAGGCAGCGGATTCCGCGATCCACAGCGAGCGTGCGGGCCTGCGGCTTGATCTGCTGGGCGGCGAAGACCCCCGCGACGGGGGCCAGCACGCTGTCGCGGTTGAGCAGCTCGAGATAGCGGGTCAGCTGCTCGACCCCGTCGATCTCTCCGCGCCGCTTGATCTCCACGGCCACCGAGCGGCCCTGCTCGTCGCGGCACAACAGATCCACCGGCCCGATCGGGGTCATGTACTCCCGGCGCACCAGGGTGTAGCCGGCGCCGAGCAGCTCGACGTGTTCGGCCAGCAGCGCCTGCAGGTGCGCCTCCACGCCGTCCTTGACCAGACCGGGGTCGACACCGAGTTCGTGACTCGAGTCGTGCTCGATGGCCTCGATGGTGATGCGCAGTTGCTCGCCCGCCTTGTTCTGCACCACCCACAGGCCGTCGGCGTCCTCGACCATCCAGCACGGAGGACTCATCCAGTTCAACGGCTTGTAGGCACGGTCGTCGGCATGCACGCTGACCGACCCGTCGGCCTTGATCAACAGCAGACGGCGGGCGGACGGCAGATGCGCCGTGAGGCGTCCGACGTAGTCGACGGTGCACTGGGCGATCACGAGACGCACCGATCCACCTTAAACGCCCCCCGCGGTCACTAGGCTGACGCCACGATGACCGCGAACAGGACAGCGGCACAGCGGCTGGGTCGCGTGCTCGAACGTGTGACCCACCAGAGCGGCAGAGTCGCAGGCACCCCGGAATACGGATCGTGGATTCTCGGCCGGGTCTCGGAGAGTCAGCGCCGCCGCCGGGTACGCATCCAGATCATCCTCACCACCTTCGTGGTGGTCGCGAACCTGATCGGGATCGGCGTCGCGACGCTGGTGGTGACGGTCGCGTTCCCGATCCCCAGCGTGTTCGACTCCTCGGTCAGCTGGATCACGTTCATCGTGGTTCCCGCATATCTGGTGGCCGCGCTCGTCGTGGGGGTGTTCTGGGCGACCCGGCGGGTGATGAACAACGTGCGGTGGGCCATCGAGGAACGCCCGCCCACCCGCGAGGATCAACGCAACACGTTCCTGGCGCCGTGGCGGCTGACCCGCGTACTGCTGGTGCTGTGGGGCCTGGGCACGGTCTTGCTGACCACGCTCTACGGCCTGCAGGACACCGACTTCATCCCGAAGTGGCTGCTGGGCGTGAGCTTTCCGGGCATCGTCGTCTCGGCGAGCTGCTATCTGTTCACCGAGTTCGCCCTGCGGCCGGTGGCGGCTCAGGCGCTCGAGGCCGGCAAGCCGCCGCGGCGGATCGCCGACGGGCTGATGGGGCGCACCATGCTGGTGTGGGTGCTGGGTTCCGGTGTGCCGGTGGTCGGCATCTTCCTGGCCGCGGCGATCACGCTGATGCAACGCAACCTGACCCCGACGCAATTCACCGTCGCGGTGATGATCCTGGCCCTGTTCGCGCTCGTGTTCGGCGCGATCCTGATGTTCATCCTCGCCTGGCTGACGGTCACCCCGGTGCGGGTGGTGCGCGAGGCCCTCAACCGGGTGGAGCGCGGCGATTTCGACACCGATCTCGTGGTGTTCGACGGGACCGAGCTGGGTCAGTTGCAGCGAGGCTTCAACTCGATGGTGCACGGACTGCGGGAACGGGAGCGGGTGCGCGACCTGTTCGGCCGGCACGTGGGCCGGGAGGTGGCACTACTGGCAGAGAAGGAGCGGCCCCAGCTGGGCGGCGAAGAGCGTTATGCCGCAGTCATCTTCGTCGACATCATCGGATCGACGAAGTTGGTCACCAGCCTGCCGGCCGTGGAGGTCGTCGAACTGCTCAATCGGTTCTTCGCCGTGATCGTCGAGGAGGTCGACCGGCATCACGGCCTGGTGAACAAGTTCGAGGGCGACGCGGTGCTGGCCGTGTTCGGCGCACCGGTGTCACTCGACCACCCCGAGGACGAGGCCCTGGCCGCGGCGCGGGAGATCGCCCGGCGGCTGTGCGACGAGGTGCCCGAATGCGAGGCGGGCATCGGCGTGGCGGCGGGTACCGTCGTCGCCGGGAATGTCGGTGCGCGGGAACGCTTCGAGTACACCGTGATCGGGGAACCGGTGAACGAGGCCGCTCGGCTCTGCGAGCTGGCCAAGAACGAGCCGTCACGTCTGGTCGCGTCGTCGGAAACAGTGGACAGCGCAACCGATTCCGAACGGTCGCACTGGCGGTTGGGTGACACGGTGACGCTGCGCGGGCACGACGAGCCGACACGGCTGGCCACGCCGGTCCGGCAGAATTGAGCCGCTGGCGGCCCACTGCTGCGATGTCGTTTTTCCGCTAGTAATGGCCGGTGCGCCGTGACATCGTCAACGGTATGCACAACGACTTCGACCGCTGCTACCGCGCCGTCCAGGCCAAGGACGCGCGGTTCGACGGTTGGTTCGTCACCGCGGTGCTGACCACGAAGATCTATTGCCGGCCGAGCTGCCCCGTGCGTCCGCCGTTCGCCCGCAACGTGCGCTTCTATCCCACCGCTGCGGCCGCGCAGCGGGAGGGCTTCCGCGCCTGCAAGCGGTGCCGGCCCGACGCATCGCCGGGGTCTCCGGAATGGAATGTGCGTGGTGACGTCGTCGCGCGTGCCATGCGCCTGATCGCCGACGGCACCGTCGACCGCGACGGGGTCACCGGCCTGGCCGCCCGGCTCGGCTACACCGTGCGCCAACTGGAGCGGCTGATGCAGGCCGAGGTCGGGGCCACGCCGCTGGCGCTGGCCCGGGCGCAACGCTCGCACATGGCCCGGGTGCTCATCGAGACCACCGACATGCCGTTCGGCGACGTGGCGTTCGCCGCGGGCTTCGCCAGCATCCGGCAGTTCAACGACACGGTCCGTGCGGTCTGCGACCTGACGCCCACGCAATTGCGCCGGCGCGCTTTTCAACGATCACACGACGACGTGCCGACGAGCGGGGTGATGACGCTGCGCCTGGCGGTCCGGACGCCGTTCGCCTATGACGGTGTCTTCGGACACCTGGCGGCCACGGGCATCCCCGGTGTCGAGGAAGTTCGCGGAGAGACCTACCGACGCACGCTGCGGCTGCCGCACGGCAGCGGGATCGTCGGACTCACTCCGCGTCCCGATCACGTCACCTGCCAGCTGTCGATCGACGACTTCCGCGATCTCCCCGCGGCGATCGCCCGCTGCCGGCGCCTGCTCGATCTCGATGCGGACCCGGAGGCCATCGTCGAATTCCTCGGCTCCGACGCCGAACTCGCCTCGGTGATCGCCAAGTCACCGGGGCAACGTATCCCGCGCACCGTCGACGAGCACGAACTCGCGATTCGCGTGGTGCTGGGTCAGCAGGTGTCGACGGCGGCGGCACGCACCCATGCGGCCCGGCTGGCGGCCGCTTACGGGCATCCCGTCGACGATGCTGCCGGAGGGCTGACGCACGTCTTCCCGTCCACCGCCGATCTCGCCGAGATCGACCTGCGCCATCTTGCGCTGCCGAAGGCGCGCCAGCGCACGGTGACGACCTTGATCGAGGCCATCGACACCGGCGAGCTGATCCTCGACTCGGGCTGCGACTGGGACCGCGCCCGGGCACAGTTGCTGGCCCTGTCGGGCATCGGGCCGTGGACCGCCGAGATGATCGCGATGCGCGGCCTGGGCGACCCCGACGCGTTCCCCGCGACTGATCTCGGGGTGGTGGCGGCCGCCCGCCAGCTCGGTCTGCCCGACGAGCCGAAGGCGCTCGCCGGCCGCAGCGAACGTTGGCGGCCCTGGCGTTCCTATGTGACACAACATCTTTGGACCACCCTCGAGCACTCCGTCAACCAATGGCCCCCGAAGGAGAGATGATGGACAGCGTGCGTTATCGGACCATGGACAGTCCCGTCGGAATGCTGACCCTGGCGGGTGTCGGCGACCGGTTGCAGCATCTGCGGATGGTGGACCAGACCTACGAACCCAGCCGTGAAGGCTGGGAGCCCGATGAGGAGGCCTTCGCCGACGCGGTGGCACAACTCGAGGAGTACTTCCGCGGCGATCGCGTCGACTTCGACCTCGAACTGGAGATGGTCGGGACCGTCTTCCAGCGCAGGGTGTGGGAGGCACTGCGGACGATCCCCTACGGCGAGACCCGATCCTATGGGGAGATCGCCGCGCAGATCGGGTCGCCCGGCGCCTCCCGTGCCGTCGGACTGGCCAACGGGCACAACCCGATCGGCATCATCGTGCCGTGCCATCGGGTGATCGGCGCCAACGGAAGTCTGACCGGATACGGCGGCGGACTGGACCGCAAGAAGTTGCTGCTGGGGATGGAGAAGCGCTACGCGCCGGCCGTGCCGACACTCTTCACCTGAGCGGCCTGATACACAAATGCCTGTGCCCCCCAACAGAATTGGGGGGCACAGGACTTAAATGGTGTTCGGCGGTGTCCTACTTTTCCACCCGTGTGGGTAGTATCATCGGCGCTGGCAGGCTTAGCTTCCGGGTTCGGGATGGGTCCGGGCGTTTCCCTGCCGCTATGGACCGCCGTAACTTTATTCACTCGTTTTTGAGTGTGAATCTGTGAGTGNCAGGCTTAGCTTCCGGGTTCGGGATGGGTCCGGGCGTTTCCCTGCCGCTATGGACCGCCGTAACTTTATTCACTCGTTTTTGAGTGTGAATCTGTGAGTGCCCCTGGTTATTTGGTGGTGGGGTGTGGGTTGTGGTTTGTGGTGTGGTTGCGAGGTTTTGTTGTTGTTGTAAGTTTTCGGCCGGTTAGTGCCAGTTCCCTGCGACCATTGCTGGTCTTGTAGGTCTGGTCTATCGANTGTGGTGTGGTTGCGAGGTTTTGTTGTTGTTGTAAGTTTTCGGCCGGTTAGTGCCAGTTCCCTGCGACCATTGCTGGTCTTGTAGGTCTGGTCTATCGATCCCGTGGTCTGCGGGGGGCCTTATCCCACTTGAATGGGTGAGAAGCCTGGTCTTGGAGGGGGTTTCCCGCTTAGATGCTTTCAGCGGTTATCCTGTCCGAACGTGGCTATCCAGCGGTGCCCCTGGTGGGACAACTGGTGGACCAGAGGTTCGTCCGTCCCGGTCCTCTCGTACTAGGGACAGATTTCCTCAAGCTTCTGACGCGCGCGGCGGATAGAGACCGAACTGTCTCACGACGTTCTAAACCCAGCTCGCGTGCCGCTTTAATGGGCGAACAGCCCAACCCTTGGGACCTGCTCCAGCCCCAGGATGCGACGAGCCGACATCGAGGTGCCAAACCATCCCGTCGATATGGACTCTTGGGGAAGATCAGCCTGTTATCCCCGGGGTACCTTTTATCCGTTGAGCGACACCCCTTCCACTCAGAGGTGCCGGATCACTAGTCCCGACTTTCGTCCCTGCTTGACGTGTCAGTCTCGCAGTCAAGCTCCCTTGTGCACTTACACTCAACACCTGATTGCCGTCCAGGTTGAGGGAACCTTTGGGCGCCTCCGTTACTTTTTAGGAGGCAACCGCCCCAGTTAAACTACCCACCAGGCACTGTCCCTGAACCGGATATACGGTTCGAGGTTAGAGGCCCAATACGATCAGAGTGGTATTTCAACAACGACTCCACATCCACTGGCGTGAATGCTTCACAGTCTCCCACCTATCCTACACAAACCGTATCGAGCACCAATACCAAGTTGTAGTGAAGGTCCCGGGGTCTTTTCGTCCTGCCGCGCGTAACGAGCATCTTTACTCGTAATGCAATTTCGCCGAGTCTATGGTTGAGACAGTTGAGAAGTCGTTACGCCATTCGTGCAGGTCGGAACTTACCCGACAAGGAATTTCGCTACCTTAGGATGGTTATAGTTACCACCGCCGTTTACTGGGGCTTAAATTCTCCGCTTCACCCCGAAGGGTTAACAGGTCCTCTTAACCTTCCAGCACCGGGCAGGCGTCAGTCCGTATACATCGTCTTGCGACTTCGCACGGACCTGTGTTTTTAGTAAACAGTCGCTTCTCACTGGTTTGTGCCACCCCACCCCGCTTGGGCCGCAAGGGCTTACACGGTACAGGGGTCCCCCTTCTCCCGAAGTTACGGGGGCATTTTGCCGAGTTCCTTAACCATAGTTCACTCGTACGCCTTGGTATTCTCTACCTGACCACCTGTGTTGGTTTGGGGTACGGGCCGTGTGTGCGCTCGCTAGAGGCTTTTCTCGACAGCATAGGATCACCGAATTCGCCTCAATCGGCTATGCATCACCTCTCAGGATATGTGCCAGACGGATTTGCCTATCTGACTCCCTACAGGTTTGCCCCAGTATTACCACTGACTGGTACGGCTACCTTCCTGCGTCACCCCATCGCTTGACTACTACCCACCGGGGTCCCGCGCAGCCCCAGAACCCGTCACCCCGAAGGGATCAGTGGCCCTGGTTTTGGGCGGTTAGCACAATGGATTCATCAGGGACGCTCACACACGGGTACGGGAATATCAACCCGTTGTCCATCGACTACGCCTGTCGGCCTCGCCTTAGGTCCCGACTCACCCTGGGCGGACTGGCCTGGCCCAGGAACCCTTGGTCTTTCGGCGGGCAAGGTTCTCACTTGCCTTATCGCTACTCATGCCTGCATTCTCACTCCCACACCCTCCACCACTCGATCACTCGGCGGCTTCACCGGATGCAGGACGCTCCCCTACCCAGCACACAGAAGTGTGCTGCCGCGGCTTCGGCGGTGTGCTTGAGCCCCGCTACATTATCGGCGCACAATCACTTGACCAGTGAGCTATTACGCACTCTTTCAAGGGTGGCTGCTTCTAAGCCAACCTCCTGGTTGTCTTCGCGACTGCACATCCTTTTCCACTTAGCACACGCTTAGGGGCCTTAGCCGGCGATCTGGGCTGTTTCCCTCTCGACGCACGGAGCTTATCCCCCGCCGTCTCACTGCCGCATTACACCGTGTCGGCATTCGGAGTTTGGCTGACGTCAGTAACCTTGTGAGGCCCATCGGCCATCCAGTAGCTCTACCTCCGACACGAACACTGCGACGCTGCACCTAAATGCATTTCGGGGAGAACCAGCTATCACGGAGTTTGATTGGCCTTTCACCCCTACCCACAACTCATCCCCTCAGTCTTCAACCTAAGTGGGTTCGGGCCTCCACGCGGTCTTACCCGCGCTTCACCCTGGCCATGGGTAGATCACTCCGCTTCGGGTCCAGAACACACCACTACACCACACACTGTTGTGTGGATACGCCCTATTCAGACTCGCTTTCGCTACGGCTACCCCACCCGGGTTAACCTCGCGACATGTCCCTGACTCGCAGGCTCATTCTTCAAAAGGCACGCCATCACCCCACAACAAAGTCGAAGGCTCTGACGGATTGTAAGCGCACGGTTTCAGGTACTCTTTCACTCCCCTCCCGGGGTACTTTTCACCATTCCCTCACGGTACTAATCCGCTATCGGTCACTGAGAAGTATTCAGGCTTACCGGGTGGTCCCGGCAGATTCACAGCAGATTCCACGGGCCCGCTGCTACTCGGGGAAAACATTCCACAACAGATGACGGGTTTTCAGTTACGGGGCTCTCACCCGCTCCGGCAGACCATCCCAGGCCACTTCACCTAACCCACCATTTTCTCACTGTCGCCCTCATCGGCGGATGAGAGAAGAAACGCCCCACAACACCGCACACACAACCCCCGCCGGGTATCACATGCACACGGTTTAGCCATCCTCCGCTTTCGCTCGCCACTACTCACGGAATCACTTTTGTTTTCTCTTCCTACGGGTACTGAGATGTTTCACTTCCCCGCGTTCCCCCCCGACACCTATGTATTCAGTGCCGGGTGACACGACATCACTCGTGCCGGGTTTCCCCATTCGGACATCCTCGGATCCACGCTCGGTTGGCAGCTCCCCGAGGCATATCGCAGCCTCCCACGTCCTTCATCGGCTCTCAGTGCCAAGGCATCCACCATGCGCCCTTAAACACTTACAACACAAAACCAAAAAAAATGAGTCATCACCCACACACACCCCCGAAAGAATGCATGCGGGTATCAGAAAAATTTGCATTACATGCTGAACACACCAGGCCCACAAAGACCCACTGCGCTCAGATGCTCGCAACCACTATCCACAAATCAAACACCACACCCCACCACCAAAGCAGGGCAACAACCAACCCTCCCACCCCACACAGGGGCCAGAGAAAAAACGGGCTGTTGTCTCAAAGCCCAATAGTGTGTCTGATGGTCATCCTCACCGATATCTCCCAACCGGCTCGCCAAGTTTGCTGTTGCACCAGACGCGCCTCCACTACAGAGACCCGCCATCCAACGAATCGCCTGAATCACCGAACTCCCACACGATGCGGGCGGGCTCAGGTCTCGTGGTGCTCCTTAGAAAGGAGGTGATCCAGCCGCACCTTCCGGTACGGCTACCTTGTTACGACTTCGTCCCAATCGCCGATCCCACCTTCGACGGCTCCCTCCCACAAGGGGTTAGGCCACCGGCTTCGGGTGTTACCGACTTTCATGACGTGACGGGCGGTGTGTACAAGGCCCGGGAACGTATTCACCGCAGCGTTGCTGATCTGCGATTACTAGCGACTCCGACTTCACGGGGTCGAGTTGCAGACCCCGATCCGAACTGAGACCGGCTTTGAAAGGATTCGCTCCACCTCACGGCATCGCAGCCCTTTGTACCGGCCATTGTAGCATGTGTGAAGCCCTGGACATAAGGGGCATGATGACTTGACGTCATCCCCACCTTCCTCCGAGTTGACCCCGGCAGTCTCTCACGAGTCCCCACCATTACGTGCTGGCAACATGAGACAAGGGTTGCGCTCGTTGCGGGACTTAACCCAACATCTCACGACACGAGCTGACGACAGCCATGCACCACCTGCACACAGGCCACAAGGGAACCGACATCTCTGCCGGCGTCCTGTGCATGTCAAACCCAGGTAAGGTTCTTCGCGTTGCATCGAATTAATCCACATGCTCCGCCGCTTGTGCGGGCCCCCGTCAATTCCTTTGAGTTTTAGCCTTGCGGCCGTACTCCCCAGGCGGGGTACTTAATGCGTTAGCTACGGCACGGATCCCAAGGAAGGAAACCCACACCTAGTACCCACCGTTTACGGCGTGGACTACCAGGGTATCTAATCCTGTTCGCTCCCCACGCTTTCGCTCCTCAGCGTCAGTTACTGCCCAGAGACCCGCCTTCGCCACCGGTGTTCCTCCTGATATCTGCGCATTCCACCGCTACACCAGGAATTCCAGTCTCCCCTGCAGTACTCCAGTCTGCCCGTATCGCCCGCACGCCCACAGTTAAGCTGTGAGTTTTCACGAACAACGCGACAAACCACCTACGAGCTCTTTACGCCCAGTAATTCCGGACAACGCTCGCACCCTACGTATTACCGCGGCTGCTGGCACGTAGTTGGCCGGTGCTTCTTCTCCAGGTACCGTCACTTGCGCTTCGTCCCTGGCGAAAGAGGTTTACAACCCGAAGGCCGTCATCCCTCACGCGGCGTCGCTGCATCAGGCTTGCGCCCATTGTGCAATATTCCCCACTGCTGCCTCCCGTAGGAGTCTGGGCCGTATCTCAGTCCCAGTGTGGCCGGACACCCTCTCAGGCCGGCTACCCGTCGTCGCCTTGGTGAGCCGTAACCTCACCAACAAGCTGATAGGCCGCGGGCCCATCCCACACCGCAAAAGCTTTCCACCACAATCCATGCAGACCGTGGTCCTATTCGGTATTAGACCCAGTTTCCCAGGCTTATCCCAAAGTGCAGGGCAGATCACCCACGTGTTACTCACCCGTTCGCCACTCGAGTACCCCGAAGGGCCTTTCCGTTCGACTTGCATGTGTTAAGCACGCCGCCAGCGTTCGTCCTGAGCCAGGATCAAACTCTCCAAACAAAAACCCCCACACCCACCCCGAAGGGCCTTTCCGTTCGACTTGCATGTGTTAAGCACGCCGCCAGCGTTCGTCCTGAGCCAGGATCAAACTCTCCAAACAAAAACCCCCACACCCGAAAGGCGCAGGCAGAATTCGAATCAGAAAAATCCGATCACAAACAAAAGACACCAAAACTGGCATCCAAAAAAACGTTGCGCCCCCAAACGGGAAAATGCGGACACAACAAAAAAAACAACAAACAAAAACCACCAAACACACTATTGAGTTCTCAAACAACACCGCCGTTTTCAGGCAACCCTGCCACTGTACTGCATGCGATCAGGGCGGTCAAGGCTCAGCCCCGAATCTTTCGACCGGGGCCGTGCGCTTCTGTTGGAAATACTACGCGCTGTCGGCCAGACGCCCAAATGCCCAGCACACGACCCTGATTCGGCCCGCGCAAGCTACTGGACGCGCTCGATCTCCGCACCCAGACTGGCCAGATTTTCCACGAACTTCGGATACCCGCGGTCGATATGAAAGACGTCGTGCACCTCGGTGTCACCATCGGCGACGAGTCCGGCGAGGACGAGGCCGGCGCCGGCACGGATGTCCGAGGACCACACCGGGGCGCTCGACAGCTGCGGGATCCCCCGCACCACCGCATGGTGACCGTCGGTCCGCGCGTCGGCGCCGAGGCGGATCATCTCCTCGACGAAGCGGAACCTCGCCTCGAAGACGTTCTCGGTGATCATCGACGTCCCGTCGGCGATCGCGGCCAACCCGATCGCCATCGGCTGGAGATCCGTCGGGAATCCTGGGAACGGCAGCGTGGCGACGTTGACCGCTTTGGGCCGCTCGTACTGGACGACGCGGAAGCCGTCATCGGACTGCGTCACCGTCGCGCCGGCGTCATGCAGCTTGTGCAGGACCAGCTGCAGATGCGACGGGTCCACCCCGGTCACCGAGATGTCGCCGCGCGTCATCGCAGCGGCGATCCCCCACGTCGCGGCGACGATCCGGTCGCCGATGACGCGATGCTCGGTGGGATAGAGCTTGTCGACACCGGTGATCGTCAGCGTCGAGGAACCCGCACCCGAGATCTGCGCGCCCATCTGATTGAGCATCGTGCACAGATCCACGACATCAGGTTCGCGGGCAGCGTTGTGGATCGTGGTCACACCGTCGGCCAGCACTGCCGCCATCAGGATGTTCTCGGTGGCGCCCACCNGCACAGATCCACGACATCAGGTTCGCGGGCAGCGTTGTGGATCGTGGTCACACCGTCGGCCAGCACTGCCGCCATCAGGATGTTCTCGGTGGCGCCCACCGAGGGGAACTCCAGCTGGATCTCGGCGCCGTGCAGGTGGTCCGCCTCGGCCACCACACAGCCGTGCTCGATGTTGCACCGCGCGCCGAGCTGCCGCAGTCCTGCCTGGTGCATGTCGAGGGGACGGGAGCCGATCGCGTCACCGCCGGGCAGCGCCACCTTCGCCCGCTTGCACCGGCCGACCAGTGGGCCCAGCACACACACCGACGCACGGAACTGACGCACGGCGGCGAAGTCGGCGTCGTACTTGGGTTCGTCCGGCGAGGTGATCCGCACGACGTCACCGTCGAGTTCCACGGTGGCGCCGAGCCCGCGAAGGACCTCGGCCATCAGCGGTACGTCGAGGATGTCCGGACAGTTCGTGATCGTGCTGGTGCCCTCGGCGAGCAGAGTCGCGGCCATCAACTTCAGGACGCTGTTCTTGGCACCGCCGACGGTCACTTCGCCCGCCAACCGACTACCGCCGGTCACCACGAAACGCTCGCCCACGCGGTCAGTGTAAACAGCGCTTCGGGCCATGTCAGTCTCCTGCGCGACCGCCGGCATGCGCGTCCCGTACGGTTTGGGCATGGCAGTGCACCTGACGCGGATCTACACGCGGACCGGCGACGACGGCACCACAGGGCTCAGTGATTTCAGCCGGGTCTCGAAGAACGACGCGCGGTTGGTGGCCTACGCCGATTGTGACGAGACCAACGCCGCGATCGGTGTCGCGGTCGCACTGGGACAGCCCGATCAGCGGATCCTCGCAGTGCTGCGTCAGATCCAGAACGACCTGTTCGACGCGGGTGCCGACCTGTCGACCCCGGTGGTCGAGAACCCGGAGTACCCGCCGCTGCGCATCCGGCAGAGCTACATCGACCGGCTCGAGCAGTGGTGCGACGAATTCAACGAGCCGCTGCCCGCGCTCAACTCGTTCATCCTGCCCGGCGGCACGGGTCTGTCGGCGCTCCTGCACGTGGCACGAACCGTGGCGCGCCGCGCGGAACGGTCCGCCTGGCATGCGGTCGAGACCCACGGGGAGTCGATCAGCGTGCTGCCGGCGAAGTACCTCAACCGGCTGTCCGACCTGCTGTTCATCCTGTCGCGGGTGGCCAACCCCGAGGGCGACGTGCTCTGGAAGCCGGGCGGCGGCAGTCAGTAACTGCGGCGCCGCGCGCGTGGTGAGGGCCGCGACTCCACCCACGAGGTGAACGCGGTGAGCGCGCCGCGATCCAGGGCGATCTCGTAGCCGCGCCCGCGGTCCGGGTCGAGATCGCGGAGTTCGAGCACCACGATCTCGTCGGTCATGATGTCGAACTCGTCGCCGCGGGGCGGCCGCCGGGACACCACTTCCAGACCGCGCCGACTCAGGGTCCGGTCGGGCCACCACCGCAGGCTCGACAGTCGGTAGAACTGCGCATCACCGCCGCGGTAACGCATCACGCCGTGGCGCCATCCGTGACCGCCGACCGCGGGCACGTCGCGCAGGATCGCCGCCGTGCCACCGACCTGCCGTAGCTTCCACAGCCGGTAACTCAGCGCGATGACGATCAGCAGGAGCACGCTGACCAGCGCGACCATGAACAGCATGGACGCGCTCATCGGCTGACCCGCTAGTCGATCTGGCCCAGTGCCCGCAGTCGCGCGCGTCCCCAGGCAGCTTTCCTGGGGTCGTCGGACTCGGAGTCCTGCTTGGCTTCGTCGGCGTTGATCTCGGACTCGAACTGCGCGTTCTCGACGAGAATGCGGACGGCCTCGTCCGTGACGGACAGGAACCCGCCGTCGACCGCGATGCGCAGATCGTCCTCGCCGTCGCGCTCGACGCGGACCATGGCGTCGTCGACGAGCTGGGCCACCAGCGGGATGTGCCGCGGCAGGATGCCGATCTCACCCGCGGTGGTGCGGGTGAACACGAATGTGGCCTCGCCGGCCCACAATTCGCGCTCCACGGCGACGATCTCGACGTTCATCTCCGCCATGTCACACCACCTTCCGTCGTCTTCGCGTCAATCACAGCTTGGCGCCGAGGCTTTCGGCCTTCTTCGCCAGGTCGTCCAGGCCACCGATGAGGAAGAACGCCTGCTCGGGCAGGTGGTCGAAGTCGCCCTTGGTGAGCTTGTCGAACGCCTCGATGGTCTCCTTGAGCGGCACCGTCGAACCGGGCTGGCCGGTGAACTGCTCGGCGGCCATCATGTTCTGGCTCAGGAAGCGCTCGATGCGGCGGGCGCGCTGCACCAGCTGCTTGTCCTCTTCGGCGAGCTCGTCGATACCGAGGATCGCGATGATGTCCTGAAGATCCTTGTAGCGCTGCAGGATCCGGATGACTTCCTGGGCGACGCGGTAGTGCTCGTCGCCGACCACGGACGGGTCGAGGATCGTCGAGGACGATGCCAGCGGATCCACGGCCGGGAAGATGCCCTTCGAGAACACGGTACGAGAGAGCTCCGTGGTCGCGTCGAGGTGCGCGAACGTGGTGGCCGGGGCCGGGTCGGTGTAGTCGTCGGCGGGCACGTACACGGCCTGCATCGAGGTGATCGACTTGCCGCGCGTCGAGGTGATGCGCTCCTGGAGCTCACCCATCTCGTCGGCCAGCGTCGGCTGGTAGCCCACGGCGGACGGCATACGGCCGAGCAGCGTGGACACCTCGGACCCGGCCTGGGTGAACCGGAAGATGTTGTCGATGAACAACAGAACGTCCTGGCCCTGCTCGTCGCGGAAGAACTCCGCCATGGTCAACGCCGAGAGCGCGACGCGCATACGGGTGCCCGGCGGCTCGTCCATCTGACCGAACACCAGCGCGGTGTCCTTGAGCACGTTGGCGTCCTCGAGCTCGACCCACAGGTCGTTGCCCTCACGGGTGCGCTCGCCCACGCCGGCGAACACGGACGTGCCACCGAAGTTGCGGGCGATGCGGTTGATCATCTCCTGGATGAGCACCGTCTTGCCCACGCCGGCGCCGCCGAACAGGGCGATCTTGCCGCCACGCACGTAGGGAGTCAGCAGGTCGACGACCTTGAGGCCGGTCTCCAGCATCTCGGTGCGGGGCTCCAGCTCGGAGAACGGCGGCGGCTTGCGGTGGATCGACCAGTGCTCGAAGTCCTTGCCGTAGCCGGGCTCGTCGAGGCAGTCACCCAGGGCGTTGAACACGTGGCCCTTGACGCCGTCACCCACGGGCACCGAGATCGAGTTACCGGTGTCGGTCACCTCAACGCCACGGACGAGACCGTCCGTCGGCTGCATGGAGATGGTGCGCACCAGGTTGTCGCCGAGGTGCTGCGCGACCTCGAGGGTCAGCGTCTTGGACAGCTCCTTGTAGGAGATGTCGGCGTGCAGCGCATTGAACAACTCGGGGACGGATCCGCGCGGGAACTCCACGTCGACCACGGGGCCGGTGATGCGGACCACGCGACCCGTGGTCTCCCTGTCTTTGGCTGGTGCACTCATTGTCTCTTCGCTTCCTAACGGGGCGTTCTGCTGAAGGTCATTTGGCGTCGGCCAGCGCGTTGGCGCCGCCGACGATCTCGCTGATTTCCTGGGTGATCTGCGCCTGACGTTCGCGGTTGGCCGCCAGCGTCAGGGACTTGATCAGATCGTCGGCGTTGTCGGTGGCCGACTTCATCGCGCGCCGTCGGGCAGCGGATTCGGAGGCCGCCGCCTCGAGCAGTGCCGCGTACACCCGAGTGGCCACGTAGCGCGGCAACAGCGCATCGAACAGGGTCTCGGCGTTGGGCTCGAAGGAGAACAGGGTGCGCGGGCCGTCCTCGGGCTCCTCGTCACCGACGTACTCGACCACCATCGGCGCGATCCGGCGGGCTACCGCCGACTGCGACAGCATCGACTTGAACTCGGTGAAGACGATGTGCAGTTCGTCGACACCGAGGACACCGTCGCTGCCTGGGTCGTCACCCTCGTCGTCCACGCCGGACATGAAGGAGCCCACCAGCGTCTCGGCGATCTCCTTGGCCTGCTCGTAGGTGGGCCGCTCCGAGAAGCCCGTCCAGGACTCGATGACGTTGCGCTGGCGGAAGTTGTAGAACCCGAGCGCTTTCCGGCCCACGGCATACACCACCGGGTCCTTGCCCTCGTCTCGGAGCAGGGAGAAGAGTTCCTCGGCCTGCCGCAGGACGTTGGCGTTGTAGGCCCCGCACAGTCCACGGTCCGACGACACCACCAGCACGGCGGCCCGCTTCGGGTTGTCCCGGGCCACCAACAGCGGATGATCCAGCGCGCTCGCACTCGCCAGTTCGGTCAGCATGTTGGTGATCTCGGTGCTGTAGGGCCGCGCAGCCTCGACCCGCGCCTGCGCCTTCGCGATCCGCGACGTGGCGATCATTTCCTGCGCCTTGGTGATCTTCTTGATGGACCCGGCAGACCGGATCCGACCTCGAAGCTCACGCAGTGTTGCAGCCATCTAGCTCTCCAGACCCTTTCCGGTCCTACTTCTTGGGCGCCGGCTTGCGGACCTTGACGGACTCTTTCTCGACGTCCTCTTCGTCCATCGCCTCGGCCTCGTGCTCGTTGACCGCGACCGAGCTTCCGTCCGTGGTGGAGAAGCCCTTCTTGAACTCGTTGATGATGCCCGTCAGCTTTTCCTGCTCCTCTTCCGGGAACTTCTTGCTCTCCCGGATGTTCTCGAGGATCTCGCTGTGTGAGCCCTTCACGTGCTCGAGCAGCTCCTGCTCGAAGCGCGCGACGTCCTCGACGGGAACCGAGTCGAGGTGGCCGCCGGTGCCGAGGAAGATCGCGATGACCTGGTCCTCGACCGGGTACGGGGTGTACGCCGGCTGCTTGAGCAGCTCCACCAGGCGGGCACCGCGATCGAGCTGAGCCTTGGACGCCGGGTCCAGATCGGAGGCGAACGCGGCGAACGACTCCAGCTCGCGGTACTGCGACAGCTCCAGACGCAGCGAGCCGGCCACCTCTTTCATGGCCTTGATCTGCGCTGCGCCACCGACGCGCGACACCGACACACCGACGTTGATGGCCGGCCGCACACCCTGGTTGAACAGGTCGGACTCCAGGAAGCACTGGCCGTCGGTGATCGAGATGACGTTCGTCGGGATGAACGCCGAGATGTCGTTGGCCTTGGTCTCGATGATCGGCAGGCCGGTCATCGAACCGCCGCCGAGCTCGTCGGACAGCTTCGCGCAGCGCTCCAGCAGCCGCGAGTGCAGGTAGAACACGTCGCCGGGGAACGCCTCGCGGCCCGGCGGACGACGCAGCAGCAGCGAGATCGCGCGGTAGGCGTCGGCCTGCTTGGACAGGTCGTCGAACACGATCAGGACGTGCTTGCCGTCGTACATCCAGTGCTGACCGATGGCCGAACCGGTGTAGGGCGCAAGCCATTTGAAGCCGGCCGCGTCCGAGGCGGGGGCCGCGACGATGGTGGTGTACTCCATCGCGCCGCCCTCTTCGAGGGCCCGCTTCACCGATGCGATCGTGGTGCCCTTCTGGCCGATCGCGACGTACACGCAGCGCACCTGCTGCTGGGGGTCGCCGGTCGCCCACGCCTCGCGCTGGTTGAGGATCGTGTCGACACAGACCGCGGTCTTGCCGGTCTTGCGGTCGCCGATGATCAGCTGGCGCTGGCCGCGGCCGATGGGCGTCTGGCTGTCGATGGCCTTGATGCCGGTCTGCAGCGGCTCCGACACGCCCTGGCGCTGCACCACCGAGGGGGCCTGCAGCTCCAGCGCGCGCCGGGTGTCGGTCTCGATGTCGCCCTGGCCGTCGATCGGCTGACCGAGCGGGTTGACCACGCGGCCCAGGAAGGCGTCGCCCACCGGCACCGAGAGCACCTCGCCGGTGCGCTTGACCTGCTGGCCCTCTTCGATCTTCTCGAAGTCGCCCAGGATCACCGCGCCGACGCTGTGCTCGTCGAGGTTCAGCGCGACACCGAGGACACCGCCGGGGAACTCCAGCAGCTCCTGGGTCATCACCGAGGGCAGACCCTCGACGTGCGCGATGCCGTCACCGGCGTCGATGACGACGCCGACCTCTTCGCGGTCGGAGTCGGCGGTGAAGGAGGAGACGTAGTCCTCGATCGCCCCTTCGATGTCAGAAGCCGAGATTGTCAACTCTGCCATGGCTTTTCGTCTTCCTGCCTTTGTGTTTGTTACTGCGCGAGTTCGAGGGTCAGTCCGGCAGCCCAGTGCGGGCGGCGGCCAACCGGGAGGAGATGGATCCGTCGATGACCTCGTCACCGACGGTGATCAGAAGCCCGCCGAGGATGTCGGGGTCGACATTCAGCTGGACCGACACCGCGGTGCCGTAGATCCGGCTGAGCACCTCGGTCAGGCGGGTGCGCTGCTCGTCGGACAGCTCGGCTGCGGCGGTCACCTCGGCGACGGCTTCACCGCGCCGTGCCACCGCGAGCTCGGCCAGGTCGGCCACCGCCGCGTCGGCGAGCTCGCCGCGCAGCAGTTCGATCGTCTGCCGGAGCAGCGCCGCGGCGGTGTCGTTGACTCCCCCGCCGGCCTGAAGCACCTTGTCCAACAGTTCGACCCGCTTGTCCGCCGGCACCGTCGGATCGGCCAGCAGCCGGTTGAGCCGCGACTCCGTGTCGAGCACACGCCCGACCCGGAACAGCTGCTCTTCGACCTCTTCGCTCTGGCCGTCCCGTTCGGCACGGGCCAGCAGGGCCAGCCGCGCCACGTGCTCGAGCGCGTCGACGAGGTTGCCCTCGTTCGACCACCGTTGCGAGACAGCCGTTTTGAGGATGTCGAACGTCGTGTCGGCGACCTTGCCGCCGAACAACCGGTCGAGCAGACGCATCTTGGCGTCGGACTCGTCGGTCGCCTCGGCGAGGTGGCTGTTCAGTGCCGGCTCGGTGACGAGCAGCCTGGCCACCGCGGCGATCTCATCGGAAAGCGTGGTCAGCGCCGCGGCATCGGCACCGTCGGTGACCGAGTCGAATTTCTTGACCAGTTCGGCCAGCGATTCGCGGCTGGCCGCCCGAAGGTTGAGCGTCGCACCGGCTTCCAGCACCGCGGGCGACGGCGCCATCTCGTCGAGCTGGTCGAGGAACCGGTCGACGGTCTGCGACTGCGCGCCCGGGTCGGAGACGTAGCTGCGGACGATCTCCTCGGCCTTGTCCACCGACTCGAGGCCCAGATGCTGCCGCAGATTGCGAATGGTCTGCTGACGGAGCAGGTGAACCTGTTGCTCGCCTTGGGCTTTGATGCGTTCGGCCTCGACCCCGGCCTGTTCGCGCAGCTGCTCGGCGATGCGGGTCGAGTCGGCGCGAGCCTCCTCGGTCAGCTTGGCGCCGGCAGCCTTGGCGTCCTCGACAGCCTTGGCGTGCCGCTGGTCGGCGCTGGCCAGCTTGTCGGCCGCCGCTTTGCTCTCCTCGAGCGCCGCGCGGACCGCTTCCTGCTGGTTCTTCATCATCGTGCGCACCGGGGGCACGACCCACCGGACCACGATGTAGATGATGATCGCGAATCCGACCAGCTGTCCGATGAACGTGGACATCAACGCCTCCCGCTCGACGTGTCGTTGACGTCGACACCGAGGATGCGGCTGGCCAACGTGCTCGACAGGCCGTCCACCGAGGACTCGAGCTCGCTCGTCGTCCTCGACGCGGTCTGCTCCAGTTCCGCGTTGGCGGACTGCAGCTTGTCGGACACCTCGCCGCCGGCCTCGGCCCGCGCCTCGTCGACGACCTTGCGGCCCTCGGACCGGGCCTCGTCACGAATCGACGACGCCTCGCCGCGCGCAGCGGCCATCGTCTCGTCGTAGTCGGCCTGGGCCGCGGCCATCTGTTCTGCCGCCTTCTTGTTGTCGGCTGCCGTCTTCGCGAGCATCGCCTCGCGCTCGGCCAACACCTTGCTGACCGGTGGCACCACCCATTTCCCGATCACGCCGAGCACGATCAGGAAGATGAGCAGCACGAAGAAGAAGGTGCCGTTGGGCACCAGGAAGTTACTGGTCCCCCCACCCTCTTCGGCCGCCAGGACGGTTACGGTCAGTTCACCCATGACGACGAATTAGCCGACCGGGGTGGCGAAGACGAACAGCGCCATGAAGGCGAGGTTGATGAAGTACGCCGCCTCGACCAGACCGACGGTGATGAAGAACGGAGTGAAGAGTCGACCCTGGGCCTCCGGCTGCCGGGCAATGCCCGAGATCAGGGCGTTACCGGCGATACCGTCACCGATACCCGCGCCGATCGCGCCGCCGGCCATGATCAGACCACCGCCGATGAGCGCGCCTGCAGCGATAGTGGGATCCATTCCTTATCCTCCTTGATAACTGGCTGTTGGTTGTCGCCAGGTTCTGTGTGGGTCTAACAGGTTGTGCTGGTTCTAGTGCTTGTCGGCCGCGCCCTGTTCCGCATGGTCTGAGGCGTGATCGCTGTCGTGGTCGAGCTCCATCGACTGCCCGAAGTACAGGATCGTCAGCAGAGCGAAGATGAAGGCCTGGATCAGGCCGATGAAGAGGTCGAACGACTTCCAGATCGCGTTGGGCAGCCACATGATCCACGCCGGGAACAGCGCGATCAGACCGACCATGATGCCGCCGGCGAAGATGTTGCCGAAGAGTCGCAGCGACAGCGAGATCGGCTTGGCGATCTCCTCGACGATGTTGATCGGCGCGAGGAAGGCCACGTGGCCCTTGGCGACCTTGATGGGGTGACCGATGATTCCGCGCCGCCAGATGCCGGCCAGGTGGTAGCAGATGAACACGAACACGGCGAGCGCGAGCACGAAGTTGATGTCCGAGGCCGGCGGCTTGATCAGCTCGGTGGTGACGCCCTCGGCGTTGGTGTACTGCACCGGTAGCACCGACAGCCAGTTCGCGAAAAGGATGAAGCAGAACAGCGAGACCGCCAGCGGCAGCACGAACGGCGCGATGCGCATTCCGATCGCGCTCTCCACCTGGTTGCGCATCTGGATGGTGATCGCCTCGAAGAACAACTGGACGCCGCCGGGCACGCCGGTCGAGGTGACCTTGGCGCGCAGGAAGAACGCCAGCGCAATGACGATGGCGCCCGCGATCGCGGTGGAGAGCACGGTGTCCACGTTGACCGTCAGGCCGAACCACTTCTGCTCGATGTGGTGACCAACCTCGAGGGCGAGCACACTTTCAGTCATCTACGAATCAGTCCTTGAGCTATCCGTCGTTGGATGTCGAAGCGTCGGGAGCGGGGCCTGCGGCCTGATCACCGTCGCCTGCGCGGAGCTTCTTGAGAACCGGCAGGGAGGTGCTGAGGACGAGGACCACCTGGAACAGTGCCAGACCGAAGAGCACGCCGAGGCCCATCGGACGGAAAACGAACGCGATGGTCAGGCCGACGACGGTGATCGCCAACAGCCGCGTGGCCGAGTTGAGCGCCATCTTCTTCTTCAGCGGGTGATCGTCGGCGGTGATCGACTCGACCGCGCGCCGGACCATCAGCGCGTTGGTCAGGCCGAGGGCCATGCCGATCGCGAAGAACAGGCCGAACAGCGGATAGCCGACGAGCGCTGCGGCGAGCGTGATCAGGCCCGAGACGGCCGCGCAGATGAGAAGCAGGCGCAGCGGCCGGAAGGCCACGGACGGAAACACCAACGGCGCGTCCTGCGCTGGCGTCGTCACTGCTTCACCTCAATCCCGCGGTCGTCGTATGGAGTTCGAAGGAACGTGTCCCGATGATTCCTGTGAGCGTCCGTAGCGTATCGGAGGGCGACGGGCGCGCGGGAATCACCCAAGGGGCAGCTCCTGTGGTCGGTCGATCTGTCGGTCGTGTGTCCGTTCCGAGCGGTGCCAGAAAGACTGGCGCCGACGGCCCGGGGGCCGGCAACCCGCGAGGTCAATTCGGGTTCTCACCAAACCCTAACACATGGTGAGAGCCACAAAACGCGACCTACTACTTTTTGTCGTACACCTCGCTGGTCGCGTCGTCGGCGGGGTGGTCGCGTCGTCTCAGCAACGGGATCAGCGTGACGACGACCGCGATCACGATCGCTGCCGCCATGACCGCCGCGGTGTGCCGGGGATCGAAGAAGATGGTGCTCGCCGCACCGAGGGCCACGATGCCGACCCACAGGTAGATCAGCAGCACGACGCGGCGATGGGAGTGCCCGATCTCGAGCAGTCGGTGGTGCAGGTGCATCTTGTCGGGGCTGAACGGGCTCAGCCCGGCGCGGGTGCGGCGGATGATCGCGAGCAGCATGTCGAGGGCCGGCACGAACACCACCGCGACCACGAGCAGAAACGGTGACAGCAGCGCGAAGACGTCCCGCGCGCCGTAGGCCGTCTGCGAGATC
>NZ_JYNL01000069.1:0-692499 GCF_001044235.1 Mycolicibacterium chlorophenolicum
TGGTCGACGCAGCGGCCAACATCAGGCCGATCAGCATGGAGCCGGAGTCGCCCATGAAGATGCGGGCCTTGTGGAAGTTGTGCGGCAGGAAGCCCAGGCACGCGCCCGCGAGCACCACGGAGATCACCGCGGGCGGGTAGTACAGCACGTCGCCGCCGTGATCGCGCAGCAACCCGATCGAGAAGATGCAGATGGCCGACGCGGTGATCAGCCCCAGGCCGGCCGCCAGCCCGTCGAGTCCGTCGACGAAGTTCATCGCGTTCACGATCGCGACGGTCAGCGCCAGCGTCAGCAGGATCGACGCGACCTGGTCCAGCACGATGGTGCCGACGCCGCCGATCGGGATGTAGAGCACGCTCCATGCGACGCCCATCGTGACCATCACGCTGGCCGCGGTGATCTGGCCGGCGAACTTGGTCAGCGCGTCTAGCCCCCACCGGTCGTCGATGAGCCCGACGACCATGATCAGGCCGCCCGCGACGACGACCGCCGGAAGGCCCGAGGAGTAGACGAAGCCGCGCGTCAGTGCCGGCAGCTGGGAGGCCAGCAGCACCGCGAACACCACGCCCACGTACATCGCGAGTCCGCCCATGCGCGGGGTCGGTTGCAGGTGGACGTCGCGTTCCCGCGGGTAGGCCACCGCACCCCAGCGGGTCGCCAGCACCCGCACCCAGCCGGTGGCGAGGTAGGTGATGATCGTCGCGGTCAGGCCGACGAGCGCCAGCTCCCGCAGCGGTACGCCCGCCCCGCGGTCGGTGAGTGCCAGCAGCGTCGACGACACGGTCAGTCCGTCGTGGCGGTCAGGCTCGCGGCCTCCACGCCCAGCACGGCGGCGATGGCTTCCGCGGACACCGGACCCTGCCGCAGCACCCGGGGATGCGTGCCGGTCAGGTCGACGATCGTCGACGCGGCCTGCTGTTCGGCCGGACCGCCGTCGAGGTACACCTCGACCAGGTCGCCCAGCTGCTCGCGGGCCTGCGCGACGGTGACCGCCGGCGGCCGACCCGAGATGTTGGCGCTGGAGACGGCCATCGGGCCGACCTCGCGCAGCAGTTCGATCGCCACGGGATGCAGCGGCATCCGCAGCATGACGGTGCCGTTGGCGTCGCCGAGGTCCCACTGCAGCGACGGGGCCTGCCGTACGACGAGGCTGAGCGCGCCGGGCCAGAACGCGCGGATCAACTCCTGGGCGCTCTGCGGCACCGAGTACACCAGGCCGCCGATGGTGTCCCAGGAGCCCACCAGCACGGGCACCGGCATGTCGCGCCCGCGGCCCTTGGCCGCCAGCAGCGCGGCGACGGCCGCGCTGTCGAACGCGTCGGCGCCGATGCCGTAGACGGTGTCGGTGGGCATCACGACGAGGCGGCCGCCCTTGAGTGCGCTGATCGCCGACGCGATGCCCGTTTCGCGCTCGCCGGGGACGGCGCAGTCGAACTGTTCGCTCACGTCTGCCAGCCTCTCACTCGCTCCGCACGGCGGTCACGAAGCGTGGCCGCCCGGTGAGGTCGCGTCGCGCCGTCACGCCGCCGAAGTGTCCGGTGCCGACGAACGCCTCCACGGTGCGCTGCGACGTGGTGTCGTCGTGCTCGACGGCGCACAGGCCGCCGGGGCGCAGCAGCCGCGCGGCGACGTCGACGATCCGGTCGATCACCGCCATCCCGTCCGCGCCGCCGTACAACGCGTGTGCCGGATCATGGAGCGCCACTTCGGGTTCCAGCTGCGCATCGGCGGGGATGTAGGGCGGGTTGGCCACCAGCAGATCGACGGCGCCGTCGAGGTCGGCGAGAAGGTCGGATGCGACGGCGTCGGCGCAGAGCAGTTCCACGGCCGTGCCGGCGGTGTTGCGGCGGGCGTAGGTCAGGGCCTCGGCGGAGTCGTCGACGCCGATCACCCGCGCGGTCGGGCGCGCGGCAGCCAGTGCGACGGCCAGCGCACCCGAGCCGGTGCACAGGTCGACGATCACCGCCTCGGGCGGAAGGGGTTGGGCCAACGCCCATTCCAGCAGCGCCTCGGTCTCCGGCCGCGGGACGAACACCCCGGGGCCGACGTGCAGGTCGACCGGACCGAACGCCGCGGTACCGGTGAGGTGCTGCAGCGGGATGCGCTCGGCGCGCCGGGCGACGAGTCGGCCGAAGCGTTCGGCGAAATCGTCGTCGGGGGCGGTGAAGCTGAGCCGGCCTCGGTCGGTCCCGGCGGCATGGGCGGCGAGCAGTTCGGCGTCGACGCGCGGTGACCCGATTCCTGCGGCGGCCAACTCGTCCGTGGCGGCGTCGATCAGCTGACGCATCGTCACGGGCCTGTCGGCGACGCTCACGACGCGCTCTGCAGCCGGGCCTGCCGGTCGGCCGCGGCCAGCGCGTCGAACAAGGGATCCAGGTCCCCGTCGAGGACCTGGTCGAGGTTGTGGGCCTTGAAGTTGATCCGGTGGTCGGCGATCCGGTTCTCCGGGAAGTTGTAGGTCCGGATGCGCTCGCTGCGGTCGACGGTGCGGATTTGGCTCGCGCGGTCCGCCGACGCGTCGGCCTGGGCCTGCTCCTCGGCCAGTGACTGCAGCCGGGCCGCGAGCACCTGCATCGCGCGCGCCTTGTTCTGCAACTGCGACCGCTCGTTCTGGCAGGTGACGACGATGCCGGTGGGCAGATGCGTGATGCGCACCGCCGAGTCGGTGGTGTTGACGCCCTGACCGCCCTTGCCCGAGGACCGGTAGACGTCGATGCGCAGATCGGACTCGTCGATCTGCACCTGCTCGACTTCCTCGGGCTCGGGATACACCAGCACGCCCGCCGCGGAGGTGTGGACGCGCCCCTGCGACTCGGTGACCGGCACCCGCTGGACGCGGTGGACGCCGCCTTCGAACTTCAGGCGCGACCACACCCCGTCGGCGGCATCGCCCCTACTGCGGATGGACAGCGTCGCGTCCTTGTAGCCGCCGAGGTCGGATGCGGTCTCGTCGAGCACGGTCACGGTCCAGCCGTGTCGTTCGGCGTAGCGGGTGTACATGCGCGCGAGGTCGGCCGCGAACAACGCGGACTCCTCGCCGCCTTCACCGGACTTCACCTCGAGCACGATGTCGTCGGCGTCATGCGGGTCGCGCGGCGCGAGCAGGTCGGTCAGGGAGGTCTCGAGCCGCTCGACCGTCGCGGTCAGTTCATCGACCTCCGCGGCGAACGACGAGTCGTCGGCGGCGAGTTCGCGGGCGGCCTCCAGATCACCGCGCGCGGTCTCGAGCTTGCGGTAGGTCGCCACGATCGGCGAGATCTGCGCGAATCGCCGACCGACCTTGCGGGCGGCGGCGGGATCGGCGTGCAGTTCGGGTTCGGACAGCCGCAGTTCAAGCTCGGCGTGCTCGGCGAGGATGGCATCGATCGCCGATGCGGTGTCGCTCATCTCGCCTCCTTGGCCTCGCGCGGTCGTACCCTACCCACGAAACGGCGCCCGGCCTGCGCAGTCAGCAGCAGAGCGGGCGCCGATCGGTCAGCTAGTTGGCGTCGGAAGCCCCGGCAGACTTGGTCCGCTTGCCGTAGCGCTTCTCGAAGCGCGCGACGCGGCCGCCGCTGTCGAGGATCTTCTGCTTGCCGGTGTAGAACGGGTGGCACTGCGAGCAGACCTCGACGGTGATGTTGCCGCTCTTCTTCGTGCTGCGGGTGGTGAAGCTCGCACCACAGCCGCACAGCACCGTGGTCTCGACATAGTCAGGGTGAATGCCCGATTTCATGGTTTCCTCTTCGATCGTGGGCCCCGGGTCGCCAACCCAAGTCGGGATGCTGCGGCGTGAACCGGAACCGAGGTGTCGGCGGCCCATTATGCCAGGTCAACCGCCAACAGCCTAAACACGCACCCGGCGGCCCCTATTCCTGCGCGCCGACCTCGGAGTAGGTGCGGCCGTCGCGGCGCCAGAGCCGCCTGCCCGCCGGTTCGGCGCCCAGGGCGACCAGTTCGCGCTTGAGCACCTTGTTGGTGGCGGTGCTGGGCAGCGCGTCGGCGACCCAGACATGGCGCGGCCAGGCCTTTGGCGACAGATCCGGTTGTGCGGCCAGGAATGCACCGAACTCGTCGGGCGTCAGCGTGGCACCGCCGCCCAGCACGAGTGCGGCCATCACCTGATCGCCGACGTGCTCGTCGGGCACCGGGTAGACGGCGACCTGGTTGATCGCGGGCTGGCGGATCAGGATCCGTTCGATCGGCGCCGCGGTCATGTTCTCGCCGTCCACCCGCATCCAGTCGGCGGTCCGGCCGGCCAGGTAGATCCAGCCGCCGGCGTCCCGGTAGGCCAGGTCGCCGGACCAGAACATGCCGTGCCGCATCCGCTCGTCGGTGGCGTCCTGATCGTTGTAGTAGCCGGCGAACATACCGGCGCCCTGGGTGTTGACCAGTTCCCCGATGGCGGCGTCGCCGTTGATCAGCGCCCCGTGTTCGTCGAACTCGGCGACGGCGCATTCGGCGAGTGTTTCCGGGTCGTAGATGGCCACGCCCGGGAAGCCCTTGCCGATGGAGCCGGGCGGGCAGCCGTCGTCGCGGGTCACGGTGACCGCGTTCTCGGTGGATCCGAAGCCGTCCCAGACCTCGCATCCGAAGCGGCGCGCGAACTCGGCGATGTCCCGGTCACCGGCTTCGTTACCGAAGGCGACCCGCAGCGGGTTGTCGCGGTCGTCGGGCCGCTCGGGGCTGGCCAGGATGTAGGCCAGCGGCTTGCCGACGTAGTTCATGTAGGTGACGCCGTACCGGCGGACGTCGTCGAGGAAGCGGGAGGCACTGAAGCGCGCGGGCGCCATCGCCGCACCGGAGTTCAGCGCCACCGACCAGCCGGCGAGCACCGCGTTGCTGTGGAACAGCGGCATGGACAGGTAGCAGACGTCGTCGGCGGTGAGCTCGTAGCGGCCGGCCAGCGCCGCGCCGGCCAGCAGCACCATCGCGTGCATCATCTTGACGGCCTTCGGATCGCCGCTGGTGCCGGACGTGAAGATCAGCATGAAAGTGTCGGTGGCGCCGACCTCGCGGTGCGGCGTCAGCGCGCCGGCCTGGGTCAGCAGTTCCTTCCACTCCCCGCTGCCGACCACGAGGAGCCGCAGCCCGGTGAGGTCCAGACCGTCCAGCAGACCGAGGTGGGCGTCGTCGGTGAGCAGGATCTGGCAGTCGGCCCGGCGGACATCCCGCAGGAGCGCCTCGCCGCGGCGGGTGTCGTTGATGCCGCACACCACGTACCCGCCCAGACCGGCGGCGGCCATCGCCGTGAGCATGTCGGGGGTGTTGCCGAGTAGGACGCCGACGTGCAACGGGCGGTCGGGATCGGCGATCGCGATCAACGCCGCGGCCTGGGCCTCCGCTTCGGCCAGGTGCTCGCGCCACGTCCAGCGCTGCCCGTCATAGGTGACCGCCACACCGTCGCCACTTCGGAGTTCCCGGAGCAGCTGTTGCACCGTCTCGGCCACTCGTCCCCCTCGTGAACAGATCTCGCGATGTGTCTTCTGGACCAACCGCGCGCAGCGTACATCACCGACGATGGGCCGGTCATTTGCGAAGATAAGGCGGTGAGCGTGGACACCGGGACAGAATCAGTGACGGATTCCGCGGCCGCGCCGGCCGGCGGACCCGGAGCGCGGTCGGTTCGGGACCGGCTGATCGACGCGGCCGAGAAGTGTCTGACCGCGAAGGGAATCCGCGCGACGACGGTCTCCGAGGTCGCCGAGGTGGCGGGCGTCAGCCGCGGCTGGCTCTACCGGCACTTCCCGGACAAGGCCGAGCTGCTCGGAGCGGCCATCGTCCGTCTCAACGAGGCGTTCTGGACCGAGTCGCGCACCCGACTGGACGCGGTGACCGGGCTCGATCAGCGGATCGCGGTCGGCGTGGCCCTGGCGCGCCGGGAGTCCGAGACCCCCGGGGCGCTGGTGCTCAAGCTTCGCCAGGAGGAGCCGGAGGCGTTCACCGCGTGCGTGGGCCTGGGCGTGCGCGGCCTCATCCCGGAGATCGCCGCGTTCTGGGTGCCCTACGTGCAGGCGGCCGTCGACAGCGGGGAGATCCATCCGGACACCGACTGCGCCGAGGCGGCCGAATGGATCGCCCGCATCATGATGAGCCTCGCGACCGTACCGGGTGAGCAGTGCGACCTCGACGACCACGCGTCGGTCCTGCGGCACGCGCGCCGCTACATCGTCGCCGGCCTGCGAGCCGAACCGGCCAAATGACCTATCCGGCGCCGGCGACAGCAGCCTGCCTGCCGGTGAGCAGCAGGAGCAGATCGCGGATGGGCGCGGCCACCTCCCGCCCCTCCCCGACCGCGAAGTCGGCATCGGTGGCCACCAGGCGCCGGCCCGCGTAGCGGCGGCGGGCCCGGAACGGGAAGCCCATGTCCCACACCCGCTGTGCGGCGGTGACCGCGGCGTCGGCGGGCATCGGCCGGTCGATCCCCAACGGGACGCAGAGATCCTGTCCGTGCACGAGCAGGTCGATCAGCGGTTCGACCGCCGACGTGCCGGGTGGATGGCGCCGCGAATCGGCGATCGCACGCAACGTGGACGCGATCTGAGCAGGGGTGCTGCGGTCGGCGCGGGCCATGCGATCGACGACGGCGTTGAAGCGGAAGCCGCTGCGCGCGGCCTCGAACAGCATCCGGGGCATCGGGAGCGTTCCGTGGGTGAGGTGGGCCGCCACGTCGCGCACGG
Source organism: Mycolicibacterium chlorophenolicum (assembly GCF_001044235.1). Classification (GTDB taxonomy): domain Bacteria; phylum Actinomycetota; class Actinomycetes; order Mycobacteriales; family Mycobacteriaceae; genus Mycobacterium; species Mycobacterium chlorophenolicum. The sequence continues at coordinate 6,660 of NZ_JYNL01000069.1, forward strand.
TCCAGCCGTCGCACAGCGACGGGGTGTCCCACACGCGCGGGTCGGCGTCCAGCCCCTCGATCACGTCGGCCAGTTCGCGGCGCTGGGTAGCGATGTGCCGCCAGACGGTCTGTTCGTCCATACACCCTCCAATAGTCAGGCTTACTGACTAAATTAGTCAGGTCCCCATACTAAAGTCAACGGCTATGACCCAACAGCCCGGGACGGCGACGTTGATGTTCATCGCGCATCGCGATGCCGAGAGCAGGGTGATGGCAGCGCTGGCCCGCGCGGGCGTCACCGATGTGACCGTCGCGCAGTCCCGGCTGCTCCAGCGGCTGAACCCCGGCGGATCCCGGCTCACCGACCTCGCCGAGCAGACGCGGGTGACCAAACAGACCGCCGGCGCGCTGGTCGACCAGCTCGAACGGGCGGGCTACGTCGTCCGTCGACCCGATCCGAGCGACGCGAGGGCGCGGCTGGTGACGTTGAGCGACAGGGGCGCCGACCTCTGCCGGACGGCCGCCCAGGAGGTCGCGCGCGTGGAACGCCAGTGGCGCGACCATCTCGGCCGGGAGTCCTTCGAGACACTGCGAGAGGCGCTGATCTCGCTGCGCGAGATCAGCGACCCCTACCGCTGACGTCAGTCGTGGTCGTTGCCGCCGGGGGTGTTCTTCGACACCTGGACCAGGAACTCGTAGTTGTTCTTGGTCTTGCGCAGCTGGCTCATCAGCAGATCGATGGCCTGATGCGGGTCCAACCCGGACAGCACACGGCGCAGCTTGTGCACGACCGCGAACTCGTCGGTGGACAGCAGCAGCTCGTCCTTGCGGGTGCCGGACGGGTTGACGTCCACCGCGGGGAACACCCGGCGCTCGGCGATCTTGCGGTCGAGCTTGAGCTCGGCGTTACCCGTACCCTTGAACTCCTCGAAGATGACCGTGTCGCCCGTGGACCCCGTCTCGACCATGGCCGTGGCGATGATCGTCAGCGAGCCGCCCTCTTCGATGTTGCGTGCCGCACCGAGGAATCGCTTCGGCGGGTACAGCGCGGTCGAGTCGACACCGCCGGACAGGATGCGGCCCGACGCCGGTGAGGCGTTGTTGTAGGCGCGGCCCAGTCGGGTGATCGAGTCGAGCAGCACGACGACGTCCTTGCCCTGTTCGACCAGACGCTTGGCCCGCTCGATCGCGAGTTCGGCGGCCTGGGTGTGGTCTGACGGCGGCCGGTCGAAGGTCGAGGCGATGACCTCGCCCTTGACCGAGCGCTGCATGTCGGTGACCTCTTCGGGCCGCTCGTCGACGAGCACGACCATCAGGTGGCACTCGGGGTTGTTGCGGGTGATCGCGTTGGCGATGTCCTGCATGATCGTGGTCTTGCCGGCCTTGGGCGGCGACACGATCAGTGCGCGCTGCCCCTTGCCGATCGGCATGATCAGGTCGATCACGCGGGTGGTCAGCTTGTCGCCGCTGGTCTCCAGGCGCAGCCGCTGATTCGGGTACAGCGGGGTGAGCTTGGTGAACTCCGGCCGGTTGCGAGCCTCCTCGACCGGCTTGCCGTTGACCGAGTCGAGGCGGACCAGCGGGTTGAACTTCTGCCGGGCGTTCTGTCCCCCGCCGTCCCCGTCCTTGGGGACGCGCACCGCACCGGTCACCGCGTCACCGCGGCGCAGACCGTTCTTGCGCACCATGTTCATCGACACGTACACGTCGTTCGGCCCGGCCAGATACCCCGAGGTACGGACGAACGCGTAGTTGTCGAGCACGTCGAGGATGCCGGCGACCGGCTGGACGACGTCGTCCTCGCGCAGTTCGGTGTCGCGGTCGTTTCCGCCGCCGCCTTCACCGCCGCGCTCACGGCGCCGGCGATCGCGGAACCGACGGCCGCGACGGCCCTGCCGGCTGTCGTCGTCGTCGTTGTCGCCGCCGCCGCGCTGGGCGTCGTTCTGATTGCGGTCGTTCTGACGGCCACCGCCGTCGTTCTGGCCGCGGTCGTTCTGACGGCCGCCGCCCTCGTTCTGGCCGCGGTCGTTCTGACGGCCGCCGCCCTCGTTCTGATTCCGGCCGCCGCCGTCGTTCTGATTGCGGCCGCCGCCGTCGTTCTGGCCGCGGTCGGTCTTCTCGGACTGGTCTTGGCGGCCCTGGTTGTCCTGCCGGTTCTGGCTGCGACCCTGGTCGGTCTTGCGCTCAGCGGTGTCGGCAGCCTTCTCGGCCGCCTCCGGGCGCGCATCGTCCTGACCCTTGGGCTGGTCGGCAGCACCCTTGGGCTGGTCGGCAGCGGCAGGACCGCCCTGTTCACGGGAGGCGGAGCGCCGCTCGCGACGCGGCGGGGCCGCCGGCGCCTGCTCGGCCGCAGCGTCGGCTACCGGCGCCTGCTGGCTCGGGGCGGACTCGGCGGCCGGAGCGCCGCCGTTCTTCTCGCCGCGCCGTTCACGGATGGCCGCGATGAGTTCACTCTTGCGCATCCCGGAGGCGCCTTCGACGCCGATCTCCTTGGCCATCGCACGCAGTTCAGGCAGTACGAGGCTGGTCAGCGCGCCGCGGCGCGCTGGGGCCGCGGCGGGCGCGGACGGGGTGTCTGTGGCCACGGCCGTGGGCAGCGCATCGCTGTCGGCGCTGTCGCCAGCCGTGATGAGGTCCGTATCAGTCACGGATTTCCTTTCTTCCCTCGCTGAACTTCGTCACGCGGGGGTTCTGTGCGTCCAGTCGATCCGCTGAACGCTGAGGTCACGCCATTGCCACTGCAACGGTGATCGCCGGGGTTCGCCGGGATACGGCGCAACCGTCAGTCCACAAATTGAGCACCTGAGAGAAGGGGTTGTCCTGAGGTCTCCGCAGTCGGCGCAGGTAGAGACGCTGCGATTGCTGGACGAGAGCGAGAATAACCCGCATCTGGGCCGGAAGCAAGAAACACCGTGATTCGCCTGTTGCGTGTGTGACTGACCGGGTAAGCCATGCTCAGGGCCGGACGGCCACCCCGGACGACCACTTCACACCGCGTCCGACGGGTGTCCTCGCGACCGAGAACCCGAGCTGTCGACCGAACTCCAGAGCTTCCCCCGGCAGTTCGGTTCGAGTGCTCAGTGCCAGCACTGCAGGCCCGGCACCTGACAGCACCGCTGCCACCCCACAACGCCGCAGCACCGCGAGGTATTCCGCCGACGCCTGCATCGCCGGAGCGCGCTGCGGCTGGTGCAGCAGGTCCTCGGTCGCGGCCATCAGCAGGTCAGGCCGCTCGGTCAGGGCGACGACGAGCAGGGCCGCGCGGCTCACGTTGAAGCGCGCGTCGACGTGGCTGACCTGGTCCGGCAGCAGGATCCGCGTTTCGGCCGTGGAGGACCGCACCGCGGGGATCGCGGTGAACAACGTGATGTCGGGATGCAGCCGGATCGGAGCGGCCGCGTAGCGAGCCGCGCCCGCGATGTTCTCGGTCCACGAGACCACGGCCCCGCCCAGCACCGCGGCCGAGGCGTTGTCGGGATGCCCTTCGAATTCCGATGAGACCTGCACCAGCGCTTCGGTGCTCATCGGAACCGAACCTGCCTGTGCGGCAAGACCATTGGCAGCCGCGAGACCGCCGACCACCGCAGCAGCCGACGATCCGAGCCCGCGGGAGTGCGGAATGGCGTTGCTGCAGCGCACGATCAGCCCGGCGGCGGACACCGAGGTCTCGCGCAGGCCCCGCTCGATGGCACGAACGACGAGGTGGGTGCGGTCCAGCGGCACCTGCCCCTCACCCTCGCCGCGGACCTCGACAACGAGGCCGGATTCCGTTGTCTCGACCACGATTTCGTCGTACAGGCTGACCGCCAGACCCATGCTGTCGAAGCCGGGGCCGAGGTTGGCGCTGGACGCTGCGACCACCGCGGTGGCCGTCAGTCCGGGAGGCAGGGTGCGGGTCACGGGCGTTCTTACACCAGACCGAGCTTCGCCACCACGGCGACCGGATCGACGGGAACCGGGATGACGGCGGGCATGCCCTTGAGCGCGGTGTCGGGATCTTTCAGGCCGTTGCCGGTCACGGTGCACACCACCGTGGAACCCTTGGCGACCCAACCGTCTTCGATCGACTTCAGCAGACCCGCGATGCTGGCTGCCGACGCGGGCTCGACGAACACGCCCTCGGCGCGGGCGACCAGGTGGTAGGCGGCAAGGATCTCCTCGTCGGTGGCGGCCAGGAAGCGCCCGTCGGACTGCTGCTGGGCTTCGACGGCCTGGGTCCACGACGCGGGCGAGCCGATGCGGATCGCGGTGGCGATGGTCTCCGGGTCGCTGACCGGCTCCCCGAGGACGAGAGGCGCGGCGCCGGCGGCCTGGGTGCCGAGCATGCGCGGCAGCCGGCCGGCCAGGCCGTCGCGGTGGTACTCGGTGTACCCCTTCCAGTACGCGGTGATGTTGCCCGCGTTGCCGACCGGCAGCGCGTGGACATCCGGCGCGTCACCGAGCGCGTCGACGATCTCGAACGCGGCGGTCTTCTGCCCCTCGATCCGGAACGGGTTGACGGAGTTGACCAGGGACACCGTCGGGAAGTCGGCGGTCAGCTTGCGCGCCAGTTCCAGGCAGTCGTCGAAGTTCCCGTCGATTTGGATGATCTTGGCGCCGTGCATGACCGCCTGGGCGAGCTTGCCCAACGCGATCTTGCCCTGCGGCACCAGCACCGCACAGGTGATGCCCGCACGTGCGGCGTAGGCCGCGGCCGAGGCCGACGTGTTGCCCGTCGACGCGCACAGCACCGCCTGCTGCCCGCGCGCCACCGCTTCGGTGACCGCCATCGTCATCCCGCGGTCCTTGAACGACCCGGTGGGGTTGAGGCCCTCGACCTTCAGATGCACGGTGCACCCGGTGTATTCGCTCAGGCGCGGCGCCGGCAGCAGCGGGGTGCCGCCCTCGCGCAGGGTGATCGGGGTCCAGGCGTCATCGATGGGCAGCCGCTCGCGGTACGCCTCGATCAGGCCCGGCCAGGGCTGGTGCACGGCACGGGTGGTGCTCACTCGGTGGTCCCTTCCATCCGCAGGACGCTGTTGATGCTCGACACGACCTCCAGATCGGCCAGTGCCGCAACGGTTTCCGACAGTGCGGCGTCGGTGGCCTGGTGGGTCACCACGACGATGCGTGCGCCGCAGCGCTGGCCGCCCTCGTCGACCATGCCCTCCTGGCGCACCTCGGCGATGCTCACCTCGCGCTTGGAGAACTCGGCCGCGACGGCCGACAGCACGCCGGGGCGGTCGGTGACGTTCATGTTGACGTAGTAGCGGGTCGGGATGAACCCGATGGGCGCCACGGGCAGCTTCGCGTATTTGGACTCGCGGGGGCCACGGCCGCCCTGAACGCGGTTGCGGGCGGCCATCACCAGGTCGCCCAGCACGGCCGACGCGGTGGGTGCTCCCCCGGCGCCCTGGCCGTAGAACATCAGCCGGCCGGCCGCCTCGGCTTCCACCACGACGGCGTTGAAGGCACCGTTGACCGACGCCAGCGGATGGTCCAACGGCACCAGGGCCGGGTACACCCGGGCCGAAACCCGTTGCTGACCTTCGTCGTTGGTGAGCCGCTCGCAGATCGCCAACAGTTTGATGGTGCAGCCCAGCGCGCGCGCCGACGCGAAGTCGGCCGACGTCACCTTCGTGATGCCCTCGCGGTAGACGTCGTCGGCGGTGACCCGGGTGTGGAACGCGATCGAGGCGAGGATGGCCGCCTTGGCGGCGGCGTCGTAACCCTCGACGTCGGCGGTCGGATCGGCCTCGGCGTAGCCCAGCGCGCTGGCGTCGGCGAGGGCGCTGCCGTAATCGGCACCGGTGCTGTCCATCTCGGAGAGGATGTAGTTGGTGGTGCCGTTGACGATGCCGGCGACCCGCAGCACCGTGTCACCGGCCAGCGACTGGGTCAGCGGCCGGATGACCGGGATGGCGCCGGCGACGGCGGCCTCGAAGTAGAGATCCACGTGAGCGTTCTCGGCGGCCTGCGCCAGCTCTCCGGCCGACACCGCCATCAGCGCCTTGTTCGCGGTGACCACCGACTTGCCCCGCTCGAGCGCGGCCAGGATGGCCTTGCGCGCGGGTTCGACGGGTCCCATCAGTTCGACGACGATGTCGACGTCGTCGCGGGACACCAGCTCGTCGATGTCGTCGGTGAGAAGCTCCACCGGCACGCCGCGGTCGTCGGCGACCCGGCGGACCCCGATGCCGCGCAGCGCCAGCGGCGCCCCGATCCGCGCGGTCAGGTCGGCCGCGCTCTGCTCGATGATGCGCACCACCTCGCTGCCCACGTTGCCCAGACCGAGCACGGCCACCCCGATTTCGCGGCCCTTGTCGTCGCTCACCGCGTCACCTCACTTCCAGACTCAACAGATCGTCGACCGTCTCCCGGCGCAGGATCAGGCGTGTTCGCCCGTCGCGCACGGCCACCACGGCCGGCCGGCCGATCAGGTTGTACCGGCTCGACATCGAATAGCAGTATGCGCCCGTGGCGGCGACGCCGAGCAGGTCGCCCGGGCGGACGTCGTCGGGCAGCCACGCGTCGCGCACCACGATGTCGCCGCTCTCGCAGTGTTTACCGACGACCCGGCACAGCGCCGGGGCGGCATCTCCGGCGCGGGAGAGCAGCCGGACGTCGTACTCGGCCCCGTACAGCGAGGTCCTGATGTTGTCGCTCATCCCGCCGTCGACGCTGACGTAGCGCCGCTGCCGGTCCGCGGCGACGGCCACGTCCTTTACGGTGCCGACCTCGTACAGGGTGATGGTGCCCGGGCCGGCGATGGCGCGTCCCGGTTCCACCACGAGCTTCGGGGCGGGCAGGCCGACGGCGGCCGACTCCTGCTCGACGATCGACCCGATCTTGGCCGCGAGGTCCTCCATCGGCGGCGGATCGTCGGAGGGCAGATACGAGATGCCCAGCCCACCACCGAGGTCGACGATCGACATCTGGGCGGTCTTGTCGACACCGAACTCGGCGACGACGTCGCGCAGCAGCCCGATCACGCGGTGCGCGGCCAGTTCGAAGCCGGCGACGTCGAAGATCTGGGAACCGATGTGGCTGTGCAGCCCGACCAGACGCAGGTGGTCGGCCTCGAACACCTTGCGCACGGCCGCCATTGCCGCACCACTGGCCAGTGACAACCCGAACTTCTGGTCCTCGTGCGCGGTGGAGATGAACTCGTGGGTGTGCGCCTCGACGCCCACCGTGACACGGATCAGGACGTCCTGCACGACACCGGCATCACCGGCGATCGTGTCCAGCCGCTCGATCTCGGTCATCGAGTCGACCACCACGTGCTCGATGCCCGCCTTGACCGCGGCGGTGAGCTCGTCGATCGATTTGTTGTTGCCGTGCAGGGCGATTCGCTCCGCGGGAAAGCCCGCGTGCAGCGCGACCGCCAGCTCGCCGCCGCTGGCCACGTCCAGCGACAGGCCCTCCTCGGCGATCCACCGCGCCACCTCGGTGCACAGGAACGCCTTCGCGGCGTAGCGCACGTGATCGCCGCCGCCGAACGCCGCCGAGATCTGGCGGCAGCGGGCGCGGAAGTCGTCTTCGTCGATGACGAACACCGGGGTGCCGTACTCGGCGGCGATGTCGGACACGGGCACACCGGCGATCGTCACGACACCGTCGTCACGGCGAACGGCGTTGCGGGGCCACACATTCGGGGCGAGCGCGGCGACCTCGTCTGCGGTCTGCGGGCGATCCGGGGCGCCGGCGTGGTGGACCTCTTCGGCGTGGCGGGGGCCGGCGGGATGGGCGATCACATCCGCTCCGGGGCGCTGACGCCGAGGATGCCCAGTCCGTTGGCGATGACCTGGCGGGTGGCCGCACACAGGGCCAACCGCGCGGCGTGCAGCTCACCTGGCTCCTCGTCGCCCTGAGGCAGGACGCGGCAGGAGTCGTAGAAGCGGTGATAGTCCCCGGCGAGATCCTCGAGGTAGCGCGACACCCGGTGCGGTTCACGCAGCGCCGCGGCGGTGGCGAGCACGCGCGGGAACTCGCCGATGTTGCGGATCAGCGTGCCTTCTTTGTCGTGCGTGAGCAGGTCGAGGTGCGCGGTGTCGGGCGCGATGCCCAACTCGGCGGCGTTGCGGGCCAGCGCGCACAGCCGGGCGTGCGCGTATTGCACGTAGTAGACCGGGTTTTCGGCCGATGCCGACGACCACAGTGCGAGGTCGATGTCGATCGGGGTGTCGACCGAACTGCGGATCAGCGCGTAGCGCGCGGCGTCGACGCCGATCGCCTCGACCAGGTCGTCGAGGGTGATCACGGTGCCGGCCCGCTTGCTCATCCGGACGGGCTGGCCGTCGCGTACGAGGTTGACCATCTGGCCGATGAGCACCTCGACGGTGTCGGGGTCGTCGCCGAGCGCGGCCGCGGCGGCCTTGAGACGGGCGATGTAGCCGTGGTGGTCGGCGCCGAGCATGTAGATGCACAGATCGAAGCCGCGCTGGCGCTTGTCCAGGAAGTAGGCGAGGTCACCGGCGATATAGGCGGGCTGGCCGTCGCTCTTGATGACCACCCGGTCCTTGTCGTCGCCGTAGTCGGTGGTGCGCAGCCACACCGCTCCGTCGGCTTCGTAGATGGAACCGTTCTCCCGCAGCTTCGCGATCGCCTGGTCGACGCGACCGGAGGTGTGCATCGAGTCTTCGTGGGTGTAGACGTCGAAGTCGGTGCCGAACTCGTGCAGCGAGGCCTTGATGTGGTCGAACATCAGGTTCACGCCGATCGCGCGGAAGGTCTCCCGCATCTGCTCGTCGGGCAGGCTGAGAGCGTCGGGTTCCTTGGCGAGCACCTGCGCGGCGATGTCGCCGATGTAGGAGCCGGCGTAGCCGTCCTCGGGTGTCGGTTCGCCCTTCGCCGCGGCGATCAGCGAGTTGGTGAACCGGTCGATCTGCGCGCCGTGGTCGTTGAAGTAGTACTCCCGTACCACCTCGGCGCCCTGGGTGCTGAGCAGCCGGCCCAGCGCGTCGCCGACGGCCGCCCAGCGGGTGCCGCCGATGTGGATGGGACCGGTCGGGTTGGCGGAGACGAACTCCAGGTTGACCCTGCGCCCACTCAACTCGCCGGACGTTCCGTAGCCCGTACCTGCAGCGATGACGTCGCCAACCAGGACGTTCTGCGCCGAGGCCTCGATGCGCAGGTTGACGAACCCGGGCCCGGCGACGTCGGCCGCCGCGATGCCGGCTTGCTCGGCCAGCGCGGCGGCCAGCCAGCCGGCCAGCTCGCGGGGGTTGGCGCCGACCTTCTTGCCGAGCTGCAGCGCCAGGTTGGTGGCGTAGTCGCCGTGCTCGGGATTGCGCGGGCGCTCCACGGTCACGGTGGCCGGCAGCGCGGAGGAGTCCAGGCCGTGCGCGTCGAGCACCGCGGCAGCGGTGCTGCGGAGCAGCTCGGCCAGATCGGCGGGGGTCACGAGGGACCATCCTATGGTCTGGGGCCTTCCCGACCCGAATCCGTTTCCCCTCGTGGATGCGCTACGCTAGCCACGCCCGAACGGCGCAGTCTCGTCACGCGCCCCCGTAGCTCAGGGGATAGAGCGTCTGCCTCCGGAGCAGAAGGCCGCAGGTTCGAATCCTGCCGGGGGCACCATAACTAGCAAGTCGCCAAAACCATCCTGACCAGCCAATATGGTGCCTTCCAAGGTTTGCGACAGAGGCCAGATCGAAGACCCTACCTATCCGCTACCTATCCCGATCAGGTTTGCAGGTGCCGGATTCGTTTGCTGTCGCGGGCAACCCACCCCGCCTTGGTGGTTCGCGAAGCTGGTGCAATTTCGCGCAATACGCTATTATCGAACGTGCACTTGAATTCGCAATGCGGTGCTTTATCCGCTAGCTAGAAAATGGCGTCACCAGCTATTTTCACCTTAGAAATTCAGGGCAGAGCGTACGTCCGTAGCGCTAGGTGCCAAAGGACTGGTGTTGTTCCCCTGTCCATTTGTGCTACCTGAAAAGAAATACCTATGCCTTACAGATTTGCTAATGGCCTGAATCCAGAGCAGCTCAATGAAGTTTGCATCATCGCCAATGAACTTCCACCATTCTCAGAGGATTTGTCGGAAATAGACCTATTAAAGCATACGCTAGCTGGATCAATTATAGACACTGACGGAAACCGGCTCAAAGGACCCGAAAACGACCGACAGGCACAAATTATCCAAGGCCGTTTTAAGCTATTGATGAATATCGACATATGCGGTACGGCTACGCCTGATCACTACACTCGTCTTGAGTATTATGCTAAAGAAGTCTGGCGCGAAGCCGGCAAAAGCGAACACGAAATCCGGCAAATTTTCGCTGAGGAATGCGACGATGCCTAAGCGTCAGCTGATCTCAACCACCAAGGCGGCTGCGCTGCTCAACGTCTCCCCCAACACCGTTAGGTCTTTTATTGCAGCCGGAACATTCAAAGCCTACAAGGTGGGCCGACTGGTAAAGGTAGACGCGGCAGAGATCGATGCCTACTTAGACCGGGTGTCTTCCAAGTGACTCTATCTAGTCGATGTTCTCTCTCACCCAGCGCTGAGCCCTACCACCGATATCACATACAGCATTTCTCACGGCCTGTAAGGAGACAGTCTCGCCGAAGACCGAAATCGTATGAGCTTTATAGTCAACATGGCGCATAGCGAGTTCAATGGGAAAAGCATCCGCAGTCGCGACTACCCGCTGCTTATACTCACCGTGCGAATATTTCGCGTAATGATCATCTAATCGAGTGTCAAAGTGCTCGAATTGGTTACGAACACTTCGGCTGTTGATTTCCGGCGGAAGTTCACCCTTTATACCCAGGGCTTTTCTGAGAGTTTTACAGCGGTGTTTGATCAGCTGGTAGCTCTGCTCTTGCTCCGGCGTCAACTCGCACTTGCAACCATTCGGTCGTTTCGGAGGCGGAATTAGCACTTTCGAGACCAGTGCTGCAACGGTGAGTATGGACTGACCGGCGAAAAGAATACGAGAAATGATCTCGACGTGGTTCGCCTCTCCGGGCTCATCTATCAGGCGTATAGCTTCATTGTATTGTTGCGAAGCTATTTCCATCGAGTTGCCGAGATTTTCTAGCTCTGTCATGAAGCATCCTATGACAATTTTGTCCATGTCGGCATTATAGGGGCCGATACATATAACTTGCGGGTATTCGTTCTTCAAAGAAGGATTTGAATACTCGCAGCCCTGCTATTTGCCACAAGTACGGGTCTGGCTGGACCTGGCGGGCGTTTCCGTAAGCCTGCGGGAGCTACAGCCCGAGCACGGGGCATCTATGCAAGTGCTCGCCACACGCGGCAAGCCGACACGCGCACCTTTGAAAGCAATCTAAGATCCCGATTTGAGGGGGAATCGTTCAATGAAGACAAAACTTGCCATCGCAACGACTGCAGCGCTTCTAGCCTCTGGCGCGACTGCGCACGCCAGTCCGCAGACCGATGCGGTCTGGGCCTACAAGAACGGTGACAAGGTTTGCAACTTTTTCGCAAGCGGCGTTGACTCCGTCAGCATCGGACAGGCGATCAGCTATGTAAAGGCTTACGGTCTGCCACCCGATACGGTCGTTTCGGCGACCATGTGGAACTGCCCAGAGACCTACCCCGACGTCGCAGGGTACTTCAAGACCTATCCCGACTAGCGTTGCAGTGTGGCTACATTTAAAGGCCGCGACCGACGTTGACCTGTTGACCCATTGCAGGAGACTTGCCCCGATACGTACCGCCTTGGTTGGGCCATGCATCTTCTAGCCCTTCTGGCACCAGGCCGTCACCCCAGCACAACTCTGTTGCGTCCTGGTCTTCTGAACGCCTTAGCCAGTACGGATCGAGAGGCGGCTCATGGTTAGGGCGGAAAATTTTCGGTCCGCTTCTCATGAGCGATAGATCTCCGGTGCCTCATAGCTGCCCGATGCTTTGATCTGCATCACGGCGGCTTGACCTCTACGCCTCGTTCCTACCCCGAAGGCGCGAGTGTAGAAGGATTCACTGATCGGGTATCCCGGCACCGGACCAGGGATGACCCGAAAACCCTTGTAGTTGGGGTTCACGTGCTCTCGGACGCCAATAGCGTTGCCGGGGCTGTTGTTGCCATAGGTTGCCACTGTGGCCATGTAGTTCTCGGGAATGTCATCGAGTGCGACGATCCACGCCAGACCGTAGCTGCCCGCGATCCGCAGTCCCTCAATGTCTTTGGGTGCGCGGTCGCCCACAATCGGGTTCGGTGTGAAGAATGCCGGCGCACCGAGACTTGGCACAAAATCGTGATTGGCAACCACACCGCTCGCATTCTCGACCCCAGCACGGAAGCTTGAAATATATTCCAGTTGTGCAGGATTGACCAGCAAGAGAATCTGACTACCGGGGTCAAGACCAAAACCATGCTCCACAACGGATTTGATCAAAAGTTCAACATCTGCTGAGTCAACCTGTGTAGCGCCAGACGTGAGGTAATGATTGTGGTTGGCCGCGAACGTCTTGCCCAGATAACTCGGCGGTTTGATGCCGTCGTTGCCCGTCCACATACCGTACACAGGGGTACCGTTCTCGTTTTCCTCTTGCGCAGGATCAAAAAGCCGTTGCAGCACAGTGCCATTCACAAGCCGGTTATCTGCCTCAAGGGCGTAATTGAGCGTTGCACGCACCTGATCGGCCGTCATGTCCCGAAGCGCTCGCCACGAGAAACGGCTCGCCTTGTCGTAGTCATCGAAGGTGTAGCCCAAGAGCAGGTAGTTGCTCGGTGGCCTCAGAGCCTCTGGCACACCCAACTCGGTGGCCTTTTCGAACTTGTCCAAATCGCTGCTCTGGGGGATCGCGTCAGCCGAATTGGTGTGAAAGAAGGCCAGCAGCGCCGATAGTGCCGAACGGTTGGCGTTCCACTTCTTGACGACTGCCTCAACTTCGGCCCAAATCACATTGAGGTCAACGCCGTCGACAGTGTGGGTAACTCTCGGCAACGCATCGGATTCAAGCTGAATGCCGCCGTCTGCACCAACGGGAAGAATCGGCCAACTACGCTCTCGAACAGTCATTTTCGCCTCTCTCGCAAAGTTTCAAAGGAAACCGTGATGCGCAGACGAATCAGCGGGAAAGGCTAGGAAACCCACAAATTCGTCTGCGCGACGGCGGTTCTCTCCGCTCTGCGGCGGCACTGACCTTGGAGGCAGTCTTACAGGGCTGGCACCATGCTCCTAGGGCTTAGTATCAGCCATCAGAGCCGGTGGCGTCAAGGTCATCTGCGCTTCAATAGCATTGTGCCCTAGTGACTTTCGGAGTAGGCTAAGTGCGTCGCCACATTGGCGCACTCAAAGGCCGTCGAGCCAGTTCCCATGCAGCCGCGATTGTTGCATGGGCATTTCTATTGCTAAGGAATGGACTCATGACGATAGATGTCGCGGAAACTATACCGCCACAACGATTCTTCAAAATGGATGAAGTGCTCTCGCGAATCGCAGCCACGGGTATCGATATCGATTCCGACACAATCGATTACCACCTCTACACAACCCGCAAAATGCCCAAGCCTGCCAAGAAGGTCAAGCGTGAACGCTATTGGACGGCAGATCAGATCGATTCATTCATCGAGAAGCTTTGAATAGGAGATACAACCAATGAGTTTGATGGGTGAACTTAATCAACGCATTAATGATGTCACGCGTGAGTTGAATAAACGGCCAGAGTTCGATATACCGATTATTGAGAATTTTTCTGAGATCAACGTTTTGACCGCTGATCGAGCACGGTTCTCTTTCGGACGGCTCAGTGTCGCTGACGCAAATCCGTTGGCGCAGGCCCTAGGTGGCGATGTTATGAGCAAGATCAGACGCCCGGGAGAGTGCAACGTCAGAGTTGAGACCGATACCCGTTGGTGCCCTTACTATGACGAGGCATATCCGCAGGCGGGGTACTTTCATGCTTACGTCTTGGGCTATACCGAAGGCGAAACCGAGGTCTATATCCATGCCCCGCTCGATGATGCAAGTTTATGGCGCAAAGTAGCCGCAGCCCAACTTCATAGCGGCACGGTGTGTGGCGCTCGCAATCAGCCAGATTGTGACTTCTATGAAGATCGGTCTTCGTGGATCGATCTGCAGCCCTTCGCAATTAAACGGGGCGAGAGCATTCCTATCGTCTACATCTGCGAAGAGTGCCGGGATCGTATGAAAGTCGACGGCTGGACTGCACAAGGTTATGTAGGCACAGGCCCGATGCCCTGGAATGATGACGGGCCGAAGCTCTTGCCGTATCTAGATCCGTTCGACGGTGAATCGATCCGACCCATCTTCGGCGATGACTGGAACGATCCGTTCTCCTAGAAAGACGAACAAACCCCCGAAGGCGGCTAGATCTTCGGGGGCTTGAACGCTGTGGGATTTCAGAGGTGACCGAAATGCGAAGGGAGGCAGGGATCATGACCTCAGAACGGATCGATCGATGACTACTGTACGTCCCGATACCACTGCACGGCAACTGATTTGGCCTGACGTATCGCGGATGGCGGTCGCCGAGGCGGTTGGCGCCTATGCCGAAGCAGGGTTCTATCTCGTACCGATCAAAGCAGGTACAAAGAACGCCGGATCTGTGCTTGGTATCGGATGGCCTGCGAAATCCTCTTGCGATGTCGCTACGGTCGCGGATTGGTGGCGCAAGCATCCAACCGCAGGAATCGGCATCCATACCGGGCGATCAGGCATTGTTGTCTTTGATGTCGATCTAGACGAACTGCCGCAAGACCTGGCCCCATTGCAGACCGGATTGATACATCGCAGCAGAGCGGGCACAGATTCTCAGCGCGGTCACTATATCTTCGCCTCTCGCGATACCTACACCGCTGGCGCTCTGCGACTACCTGATGGCACAAAGGCCGGCGAAATTCGATCCGGCAACACGATCATCGTGGTTGAACCCACACCGCACGCCAACGGCGGTTTGTATCGCTGCTCTCATGCTGGCGCGGTTCCAGCGCTGAATATTGAACCGTCACAGTTTCTCGTCCCAGCGCCGAAAGCCGGAGACAGTGACGTAGGGGCATTCCTCGCTGCTTACCCTGGCAATGAGGGCGATAACCTGGCCTATTGCCTGCGACTAGCAATTAAGCGGTTTGACCGGCTGGTGAGTTCCTATACCGAAACCGGTATCAGCGACAAACGGTCTAAGAACCGGCATGACGCTATGACCGATGTTCTGTGCCTAACCCTCAAAGAAGCACACACTCAGGCCTACAGCGCCGCCGAGGCGGTGGGCATCTTGCGCAAAAAGTGGCTAACCGTTATCTCTGGGGATTCCAACCACAGCCCCGAAGATTTCGACCGCATGTTGGGTTTCGCTGTCGAAGCGGCCAACCGGGATGACCCGACCAAACGGCGCGAAATCATGGCTCGCACCTTCGGCACAGATACCCGCTCTCCCAACTCCGCTGTGCAGGCCGTCCAGGCCATCAAGACCCCGACAGGCCCGAAAATGACAGATCCCCGACAGGTGCGCAAGGACGTAGAAGCGCAGCGGAACCTGCTCAATGAACTGCATGCAGAGTTTCGACGGTGGTTTGGACAGCACTACGATCTCGCAGCGATTGATGCCACGTTGGCGGCTGCGGCGGTCGAAAAGCTCTCAGGTGATCCGCTGTGGCTTCTACTTGTCTCCGGTGCTTCTACGGCCAAATCTGAGACAGTGACCAGGCTGGAGAACTGTGAACGGGTGGTGCCGGTATCCACGCTGACCACCGAAGCCGCTCTGTTGTCGGCTACGGGCAAGGATGACAAGGACCCGAACGCCACCGGCGGAATCCTTCGCGAAGTTGGCGAGTCGGGAATCATCGTCTTTAAAGACGTCACATCAATCTTGAGCATGAATCCGAGTACCAGAGCGCCGATCCTTGCTGCGCTGCGCGAGATCTATGACGGCGAATGGCACAGAGGTAAGGGAACTGACGGCGGTTCGCGGTTGCACTGGAAGGGCCGTGTCATTGTCGTTGGGGCTGTTACTACCGCGTGGGACAAGCACCATGCCGTCGTCGCGGAAATGGGTGATCGATTCATCCTGCTACGTATCGACTCCACAGATCTTGAAGCACGGTTGGCTCACGGTGCCCAAGCTATCGAAAACACCGGCGATGAGTACACCATGCGCGCCAAGCTCTCCGGTCTCGTTGCGAAGGTGATTGAGAACGTCAATCCGAGAGTCGTCCCTAAGCTCAATGCCGTTGATCAGCAACGGATCTTAGCCGCAGCCAACTTTGCCTCATACGCGCGCACCGCTGTAGAGACCAACTACAAGGGTGATGTCATCGATTCGCACGCCCCCGAAGGGCCAGCGCGGCTCAGCAAGCAACTGACGCAGCTTTTTCGCGGCTCATGTGTCATTGGCTTGAATCGAAGCGCTGCAATGTCTTTGGTGATCCGCAGCGCTCGGGACTGTATACCGCCTCTACGGCTGTTGGTTCTTGAGGACCTAGCTCAGCACCCCCGGTCACGTACGAACGATGTTCGCAAACGGTTACAAAAACCCGCCGCGACGATTGACCGCGTGATTCAATCTCTGGTCGCTCTGGGAATGGTCGAACAGGACGAGTCCGAAGAGCCACTGCAAAGCGGCAACTCAAGACAGGTTTGGCGGTTCAGTTTGAGCGAAAGTTTCGGCCCCGATGTTCTGGCATAGAAGATTGAAAACCGCAGGTCAGAGTTTGTTCCGGGGATATCGATGGGCGGTTTCGGACCGTTCCGGGGATATAGATAGATGGGTACAGGTGCCTTCTTATTGTGTGGTGTTGGGTATCTATAAACCCGGAACGGACTGTGGCAACCGCCCTGGTGGGCTCATGCAGACCCTCTGACCTGCATAGACGCGATTAGATGCCAGTTTGATTCGATGTTCTCTGTATTGAAAGTTAGCAGTTTGAGTTGTATTAAGAGAGAGGTATAGATGAATGCGAAAGATATTGCGCGGCAGCGGGCTGTGTTGGGCAAGAGGGTCAAAGCACTCAAGGATCTGTATGCCAGTGATGATCTGAGCACTGAGGATTACCAGCGGGAAATGGTCGCAGTGCAGGAACGAAAGCGAAAGTTACGGGCACTAGAGAAGAAGCTCAAAGATCAAGAGACACCTAATCTTCCGGCTGTTGTTGAGGGCAAGACCGATGAGGGACCTAGATCATCTGATCCTATGGTCATCGGCCAACCGGCCAAGTGGAGCGAAGAGTGGTGGATGAAAGTCTCTCCCCAAACACAGGCGAAGAGATGCCACGCCAAGAACACGAAAGGTCAACGCTGCCAACGTTTAGCGATATCGGGGGCTAAGGTCTGTTATACCCATGGCGGTGCGGCTCCCCACGTTAGAGCCGCTGCACTAGCACGCTTGCAGAACGGCTCAGTTGATATGGCAGACAATCTGATTCGCCTAGCCAAACATGCTGGCAGTGAAGCGGTCCAATTGGGCGCAACCAACAGTGCGCTAGATCGTGCTGGGGTGAAGACTGCCGCTCAAGTTGAAGTTGGGCCAATCAAGCCGCACGAGCAAATCTTTGACGATGTTTTGTCGGGTAGCTATGCAGAGAGTCGCAGAGCACGAGGGTTTGAAGCGTCGGAATCTATTACAGAGCAAAGGAATTCGTAGATTGATTCCTTCGGCTACAACGAACCACCACCCGCCCCGGTGGACGGTGCTGATCCTGTCCGATCTGAGTCTGACCCGAGCTGGCGCGATGGGGATTCCTGGCCCCCAGCAGCCCCGCACGACCGCGAACCTAGGCGGGGTAGGCCATCACCCTTCGGGGTCGGCGTAGTGACCGGAGAGGACGCGATCAGGCTCGCCAATGAACAGAGCTCCCGTCAGAATCCCTACGCGATGCCCTCAAGACGGCCCAAGGCGCTGCCACCAGGCAGATCAGCAAGATTTTGAACAGGTCCGCAAGTGCTAAACCTGCGGGGGTTAGAGTGTTGAGCTCTACACTTGGCTATATCGATTGCCGGCGTACCTATCCGTTACCTATCCCGCCGGGAAGGGCTTAACTCTTGGGCCCATCCCACTTATCTAGATCTGGGAGGTTCGGCATTTCAGCCTTCATGCGGTATGCCAGTCCCTCAAAATGCTCGAAGATTGTGGGCTCATTTTTCTGCGTTCGGAGATCCACAACCGTCTGCTGCCACAGGCACCACCGATCCCAAACTATGTATCCGAGTGAGTCTTTGACGATGTCGAAGTAGATCCCACCATAGTTGATCGATATTGCGAGGTCCTCGAGAAAGCCGGGTTCAGTCAGAAGCCTCCGGTAATCCGCCCCGCCGTTGCTTCGAAGCTCAATCATTCTGTCCTTGAGCCGTATTCCAGCATCCGCGCCCAGACCAGAAAACTCTTGAATCTTGTCACGTACACCCCGGAAGTGTTCGTTATCCCAGCGTTGGGAGAGGTCGGTCATTGCCGCCGCGTTCCGATCGCGGCGCGACTCTCCAATACTTCGCAGGGCAAGCAACGCAGCGACGGTTAAAGCGATGTTGGCCAAGGCTGAGCCAACGGTTGCAAGCGCCACCACAACGTCAACAAGGTCGGAATCCGGCGACGTCATCGAAAGCATGACGGCGGAACCGAGCAGCACGCTTAGCAGTATTGCGACTCCCCAGATAAAGACTGCGGCACTGAGTAAATCGGAATCTTTCCAGCGGCTCGGCATCCGCATACCTCCAGATCTATCCGTTCTTTGGGACGGCTTTAGATCAACAGTTGAAGGTGGTCCGCAACAACAGGGGCGCCCTGTCTAACCGCTTCTGTGAGCACTGCGCTTCCGAGTGCCGTACCTACGCGCTCAAGTATTGCCCAGCGACGTCTGATCTTCTCTTGCTTCGGATTGTCCTCTGACACGGACTCTTCAAAATCCTCTATTGCCTGCTCGGCTTCGGCTCTCTCGTCAGAGTTCTCAATCTCCGTCAAGCCTGCGCGAAGGCGTTCAAGAAGATCCACTAGTTCTGTTGGTAACGAGCTGTTTTGGACCTGAGAAAAGTTCGAACCCTGTCCGATGTTGCCGGAATTGGACCCGCTGATGTTCACTTCGTACTTAGTTGAGCCAACGTGCACCTGTACCACCTGATCCACTCTGGCCTGACTAGGCAGCTTATCTAGCGGGACATCTTTGGTCATGTCGAAGACCATCTCTACTAGCGTTGTTCGGACGGTATCGACTACGCCACCGAAGGTTGATGGCAGAACCTTGTAGTACAGCGCATCGATCTTCTGGAACATGTTTTCTTGCTGTAGTTGTTGAGTCCACAAGGCAGCAACGGACGAGAAGGTGTCGGGGGCCATCCGCGTTGACTTTTCGAGCGATGCCATATGCATCAGTTCTTTAATGGGGTGCCTTAGATACAGACTTTCAGGCACATACCGCTGTAGATCGCTTAGAACTTGCCCGCGACTGATCTGCTCACCCGTCGTGGACATCGGCCCACTAGTGCTGTCCACAAACAACGGTGCGGGAAGTTGCCGATACTCAGGAATCGCCGCTGTATCCGCGTAACCTTTTAGTTCGTTGTTCGCCCATGCCCGCAGTTCGTCCGATCCCGTGACAGTGCCCAGCGCGAGAGACTTGCGCAATAGGCCGTCCAACGATTCGGATTCATCGAGAACCCGTTCCCGCAAGTCCTTCAAGATGTCAGCGTCTGCCACAATGCCGATGCTACCGTCGGCGCTCAGACGCCTAGCTCTCTTAACGCCTGTGTCGACAAATCGGCTGCAATCTCGGCGTCGCGGCCCGATTGAGAGTGCTGATAGAGCAACGATGCCTTTACTGCCTTATGACCGAGGCGAGCCATGTTCTCCGTCAACGTCGCCACCTGAGCATTCTTCGACCCCGCGAACCGTCGCAGGTCATGTGCGGACAGATCTTCACGCCCCACCGCCTTGGCGGCTTTCTGAAATACGTCCTTATTGAAAACGCGGTCATTGAGATGGCACCCGCCACGCGAGGGAGTGAACAGCAGCGCATCGGAATCCTTGCCGACGTATGACGCCAGATGGTCTTTGACGTCTTGTCTGATATGGGGAGGAATCGTGACGCTACGGGTCTCCCCTGTCTTTGTCGGACCAAGGATGCACTCGCCGCCGCGATGGCCTACAGCGCGAGTGATCGTTACAACCGAACAATCAGGCGTGATGTCTTTGCGCCGAAGTTCGGAAACCTCGCCGTAGCGCAGACCACACCAGCCGGCCAACACAACCAGCGCTTTGAACCGCCCTTGGTTTTCGCTGGCTCCCAGCTTGTCGGCAATAGCGTGCAGTTCTGCCGTCGTAGGGATCTTGACGTTCTCTTTGGCCTTCGTGTTCATTGCGCCGGTGATCATGCAGGGGTTGCGCTCAAGCAAGCCGTCTTTGACGGCGGTATTGCAGATCATGTTCAAGACCCCATAGGCGTGGCTGTTGCGCCGTTCCTTGGTTTGGTCAAGACCCGAGAACCAACCGCGCACCGCTGTAGGGGTCATATCGGCTACCGGCACCTTGCCGAAGGTCGGTTCGATGAGCGCGGACCATTTGGCCTCATACTCGATCCGCGTTCTAGGGCTGAGCTTGCGCTGATCGATGACCTTCTTGCCGTAGGTACCGAACAGCAGAACTTCAGCTTTTCTCTCTTGGACGCGCTCTGAGGGCGGTTTCCACCGTTCCCCCGTTCGGGTGGCAGATTCGATCAGATCCTTTTCCCTGACCAACCACGCTTCGGCGTTCATCCGCGCCGAGAAGGTGTGCGGGGCGTAGTGCCGCCGTTGATCGGGACCGATGAACGATGCCTGATAGCTCGCCGTCTTGGTCCGCTGCTTTTTGATGTGGCCCCACGCCCGGTGCCCAGATTTCCCGCTCATCAATCTTCCCCGTAGATGGCCGCATGACGCTCTAGATAGGTCGCGAAGGTGCGTTCAGCCGCCGCAACAAGGGACTGATCGATCTGCGGGAAAGAATCGGCAACTGCTCCTACGGCATCGCCAACGTCAGCGTTCAACAGATACCGTGGATCGGGCCATTGGCCCAGTTCAACGGCATCTTTTAAGGCAGCGGCGAAATACTCACGCGCCAACGTTCTGTTCCACGAAATCCGGCGATCTGTCTGCACTAGCCCCAAGCCCCCGATTGATTAGCAAACGAATAATCAGACATGCACATTGCCATCCTCCCCTGCGGCCCGATGCTTTGAACAGGTAGTTTGCGGATTCCTACCCATCCGTTACCTATGCGGGTCCATCCTACCTGAGCAGGATGCGCGAAGTGAGTGAAGCGCGAAGGTCCGTAAGCTGTTGTCTAGCAACGTAATTGCTGGTCACAACGAATGTTTGCTGATACCGCGTCTGCAGGTTCGAATCCTGCCGGGGGCACCCAACGAAAATTCGAGCGTGTGAACATCCCGCGCGTGGGTCATTACCGTGTCCATGATGGAGATCGACGGCCGAGACGCCGCCCGGAGAGCGGACCTGCAGCAAGCGTGGAGCCTGCGCCGGGAACTCGTGGCGGAACGGCGTCAGGTCATCGACCGTATCGGCAACCGGCGCGAGCTCATCCGCAACGGTGACAGCACCAGCAGGGCGATCGCCGAAATGCACCGAGCCGAGGACGACCTCATCCGACTCGACGAGATGATCGACCGGCTCGATCGGCGCTTCGCGCTGCAACCGGACGACGTAGCCGAACCTTCCTAGGCGCTGATCTTCGCAAGGGCGCCGATCTTCGCGAGCTCCTCGCGGGAACGCCGCTCGACGAACAGTGGAACGAAATCACGCACCGGGCGTCCATCGAAACGAGCATGGGACCGGTGCACCACCGTCATGACAGTGTCCGGCTCCAGCGCGGGGTACCGCTGCGTCAGCCGCTCGACCACGTGCTGGATAGCCGTCCATTCGCTTGAATCGACCATTCGAGCATCGTCGCACTCCGTTCACCTGGTGGCCATGTTTCGGACGACCTCGTCACAATCCAGTTCGAACGAGTCATACGCATCACTGATCAGTGTGGCCGTCGCGTCCGGATGCGCGAGCGCGACTGCATCGACGACTCGCCACGTTCGTTCACTGAATTGCGCTGTACGACTTGGCTTCCGGCCTTCAGTGAGGGCGAGGAGGAGAGCATTCTGGAAGGTCTGGTGGGCGCCGTCGGCCCGTGCTTCTGCCTGCATCGGCCGACGCTAATCGTTGTGGCTCATGACGGCGTGAACACGCGGTGAGCGCTACATGAACGTCAATTCGATCCGTCAGCCGGGACACCGGCCTCGGCGCGACCCCACCACGCACTGTCGCCGAGACTGCCGAGAGATCGCGGATTCGCGCCGGATCGCGATCTGACGGCAGTCTCGCGCGTCGGCCGCGTCACGGCGAGCTCGCCGTGCCTCCGTCCGAGGCCGTGCCCCCGGACGTGGTGTCCGCCGACGACGCCGTTCCCGTCGACCCGGCCGTCGCGGTCGGGTCGGCCGTTGCGGTGGGGTCGGACACCACGACGGTCGACGTCGAGTCCGCCGTCGTCGTCGGCGCCGCGGAGGTCGACGGGGCGGCCGTCTCACTCGGTGACGCTTCGGCGCCGGCGCTGGGCTCCGGAACTCCACTGGTCGGCGTCGCCACCGCGGTCGCCGACACACTCGGCACCGCGCTGGACGTCGGGGCGGCGGGCGCGGACGTCGTGGCCACGACCGTGGACGTCGAGAACGTGCCGGGTTGATCCTCTTCGACGATGGCCTTGATCTCGTCGGTGTACGCCTGCAGCTGCGGTTGGATGTCGTCGAGCTTCACCTGGCCCGCCTCGATCTGTTTCTGGAAGGCACCGACCCGCGCCCACACCTGGTCGATCTTCGCCATGGCCGCGGGCGAGAGCGGCTCGTCGAGGGTGATGAACAGCTGCTGGGCCAGCGCGTAGGTCAGGCAGTTGATGCAGTCGTAGCTCAGCGCGCCCGCGAGGTTCTGCGGCGTGGCCACGTTGTCGTTGGTGTCGTCGCCGTCGATGACGAACACCACCTGGTAGGCCACGGCGACCGCACCGCAATTGCGGCATGACGCATAGGCTTCCGCGTCGTTGATGTTCTCGGCGTAATTCTCGTCGGTCTGCCACACCAGGGCGAAGGCGGCCTCGTAGACCACGGTGTTGTTCCGGGTGTTCACGGCCAGTGCCTGGTTGTCGCCGGGGCCGGGGGTCAGCGGCTTGTCGACCGGGAACACCCAGCCCTTGTCAGCCACCGTCGTGACGCCGGCGGGTCCGCCACCGCCGCGCAAGATCCGGGGAATCATGACGACCATCAACCGCGGCTGCCCCGCCGTCGGCAGCGCCGTGCGGGTATCCCACATCACCTGCATCACACCGCGCTGTCCGGGCGCGATCGTCCGCGTCGCGGCGACGGGCCGGGTGGGCTCCGACCGCAGGGGTGGCGTACCGAGACGCTCCATGCCGAGCGCGTAGGCGATGTCACCGACGGTGCCCCGCTCCCACGGCTGGATGGGCCGGTAGTTCGACTCCCCCGGCCACCACGCGTAGGCGACCCCGCTGGCGACCACCGCACCGGCCAGCACGACGAGCACCCGCATCACCGGCTTGCCGGCCGTCGTCTTCCACGCACCCAGTGCGGTCTGCCGGCAGAACCGGACCAGCATGTAGAGCACGCCGGCCACGGGAATGACGATCGCCACGATGGCCAGCACCCGGGCGATGACCTGGATGAAGTCGCCGTCGGCCCACGAACTGGTGAGCACGTCGCGCTGGGTGCCCAGGGCCGACCACGCGGAGCCGAGCAGGCGGGGCAGCGCGAGGATCGCACCGGCGATCGCCGACAGCAGCATCGGCACCACGACCAGCACCCAGACCGTGACCAGGATGCGGGCCCACGGCTTGAGCATGCGCGCGTGCGGGTCACCCCACCGACACGGCAGCAACCCGAGCAGCGTCGGCTTGATCCGCGAGTAGAGGTCGGGGACACCGGTCAGGTCGGCCAGCACGTGGTAGCCGTCGAACCGCACCATCGGCGCGAGCTGGCGCAGCATCTGCAGGATCTGCGTCGCGACGACGAGCAGCAGCGCGTCGTATCGCAGCCACCACCACAGGCCCGCGATCGCCACCGCGACGATCGCGTTGAAGTACAGCCCACCGAGGTCGGTGCGCACCCGGGCCCGTCGACCGAGGCGGTAGGTGTCGGTCACGTCGGTGTAGAACGCCGGCCAGACGAGGTAGACCCCGAATCCCATGGCACCCGGCGTGGCGCCCCCGTACCGTGCCGCGGCCGCATGACCGAATTCGTGGAAGCCCGCGGACATGATCGTCACGACGAAGACGAGGATCAGCAGTCCGGGGCGCTCGAAGGCGTCGTAGGCGGCGTGCGCCAGACCCTTGCGGAAGAACACCCACCAGCACACGACCGCGAACACCGCGAGCAGAGGGACGACCATCCACGGCCGGAACAGGAACCGGAACGGGTCGGTGAGTCGCCGGGTGCGGTCGGGTTCGGTCACCGCGTAGCGAAAACGCAAACCCAGCAACGGGTTCCGCTTCTTGGTCGCCGGCTGGCGCCCATCGGGCAGGACCAGCAGGCCCAGTGGGCGCAACTGCTTGTCGACGAGGTGGCGGATGTTGTCGTCGGTGACCGTGCGCTCGGTGGCCTCGGACACCGCGGCCGCGACCCCGTCTGCGGTTCGTGCGCCGTCGATCTCACGCAGTATCGCGTAGAGCAGCGGCGTGAGCTGGATCGTCTGGCCGTCGGCGCGGCGGACCAGGGAGGGCGGGACTTTGTAGCCCGATCCCGCCATCTCCCCGATCAGTTCGACGCCGTCCGCCCGCCGCAGCACCTCCTGCGGAGGCGCCGACCCCTCGCTCGTCACGGTCACCTGGACACTCCTCGATCGTCGAACCGCGTCAGCGTGTGCCGTCAGGCAGCAGAGCTGGAGCCGCCGCTGGTGCCGGAGGTGCCGCTCGAGGTCGTGCCGGCGCTGCTGGTGGCGCCGTCAGCCGTGCTGCTGGTGCCGCCCTGCGAGATGCTCGAGGTCTGATCGGAATCCGCGGTCGCGTGGACGTCGTTCATGCTCTGCGTGATGGTGGCGTCCTGGATCGACACCGCGTCTGCCGTCGAATCGATGGAGCCGATGTTGGCCGCGACGCCGGCATTGATCGGGGCCGCCACGTTCGCGTTGGCCGCGACCGCGCCGGCGATCGGCGCCGCGAGGTCGGCGTTCAGGTCGACGTTGACGTCGACGTTGAGAAGCGCGCCGTCGGCAAAGGTTCCGGTGCCGGTGTCGACGGTCGCCCCGGTGTCGGTGCTCGTGTCGGTGCCGGTGTCGGTGCCGGTGCCGGGGCTGGTCACCGTTCCCGTCGATGTGTCGCCGGCCTGGTCGATGCCGCTGTCCTGCAACGACGTGGCGTCGGCGGTCACGTCGTCCATCGACTGCATGATCACCACGCCGCCGTCGGCGGAGTGCGTGACCGTGGCGTCGGCACCCGAGCCGTAGGTCAGCACGTTGGCGCCGGCGCCGGCCTGAATGGGCGCGGCGACATTGAGATTCGCGGCCGCGGACAGGTCGATCGGTGACGCCGCGTCGATGCCGACGTTGATGTCGGCGTTGACGTCGATGATCGACACGACCTCTTTAGCCGGTAGCGCGATACCGACCTCCGCCTGCAGCTCCTCAGGGGTCAGTCCGTGATTAGCCATGGTTCCTTCTCCTGCGCTCGGCCGCGACCCCGCCCTGGTGACGCGGGGCCATCTGTTCGTGAGCCTGGATGGACTTTTGACAGCGATGTCAAACACGTTTCTGAGAATTTCTCAGTTTGGTTTGATTTGCTAGCTATTGCTGGTTCCACGCCTCGACCCGTTAATCCGCAGCTTGAAAGATGTAGTTTCAAGATCGACCAATTAGCTTTGCACCGAGAAAATATTGTGGTCGCAACCACTGGGCAACGAGCGTTCAGGGCATCGTCGGATCAGTGTCGGCGCGCTGGACGCGGGCCCCGGCCCCTGTCTGCACGTTCAGCCAGTCGTTTGCCGGGCGACGCCGCCACCTTTTCCGTCCGGGGCGCCCGAACGCTCCGCGCGTGGTGCGTGCCCGCCCGATCCGCGCCACGGTGGTCGCGCCGCTGAACCGCGACGCCTCGTTCCGCGCGCGCGTCCCCGATCGCGGTGGCGACGTGCTGCAGTCCCGTGCGCACCGTCTGGCCCACCACGGACACGGCGGCGTGAACATGGCCCGCGGCGTTGTGCACCCCCGCGCCTACCGCGCGACCGAGGTTTCCCGAGTCGGCGAGCTCCCGGGCGAACGCGTCGGGAGCGTCGAACACCGCGGACAAGATCTCGTTGAACGCTGGGAAGATCACGGCACCAACGACATTGAGCGACTCGACCACCACGACCTGCAGGACCCCGTCGGGCCGTGCGGTCGGCGCCGGGTTCGCGACGATCGGCGCGTTCAATGCGGTGAAGGTATCCTCGCGCGCGGCCTGGAGAGCCCGCGCGACACCGGGAATCCCTTCGGCCGTCGCGGGCAGCACGTCGAGCAGACCCACCACACCCACCTCGAGCGCGTTGAACGCTCGGGGTGCGACGCGCGAACCATCGGCGAGGATCGCAGCCTGCGCAGCCTCATTGGTGGGCCCCGTGACCGAGGCCGCGGCCGCGCCGAGGGCCTGCAGCAGATCGCCGGACTGCAGGGCGGTCAGAAACCTCACGGGTACGGCCAGCGTCGTCACGCCGGCGGTGACGGCCGTGTCGACGACGAGCGGGCAGATGATCGCGCAGTACCGGACCTGGTTGATGAGCAGGCTCGCCAGCAGACCACCGGGCGGTACCGCTGCGGCCGTCAACATGACCTCGCGGGTGAGCGGCAGCGGATCGGGCCGCTCCGACACCGGCGGACCGGCGATCACGGTGGCGACCGCCAGGGCGCAGATCCCCGTGGTGGCGACACCGGCGTTCGTGGCGCTGCGTGGCTTCATCGTGGCCCCCTACATCGACGCTGATGTAGGGGGCACGATTCACGGCCCCGATCGGTTCATCGCCCGCCGGGGCCGAGCTATGTCCCGAGTTGCCGATCGATCGCGGCGACCTGGTCATCGCCGTACTGGGTGGCGAGATCCGGCGGGACGGGGTCGTTGAGCGGACCGTCGAACTGCACGTCGACCGCCGCGTTGCCGCGGGTGAACATCAGGACCCCCACCGACTGGGTGCCGTTCGGCGACACCCCCGTCACCCAGGTCCCCCCGGTGCCCACCGGAACCGGTCCGCTCGTCGGGTTGGTGACGACGGAGCCGAGCCCGTCGCGCCAGGCGTTCATCGCGTCGGTCGCCGCCTGCGCGGAGGGCAGCACGAGGATCGTCGTGGTGATCCCGCGGCTGCCGTCACGATGGTTGAACTCCTGCCGGACGCCCTGCTGGCCGTCGGGGTCGGAGACCGGCGGCGTGGGAACGTACGCCGTCGAATCGGTGATGACGTTCGGATTCACCGGCAGAGTCCCGTAATCCGGTGCGGCAGAGGCTGATCCGAAACCAAAGGTGACCGTCGCCGCCACTGCGGCGACTCCCCCGAGGGCAAATGTGGACATCGTCTTCATGTGTCTCTCCTGCTGGTCGGTGGACGGTCGGATCAGCAGGGGTAGCACGCGTAGCCGCGCCACCCGTCGCGCCAGAACCAGCCCGGGCCGCAGCCCATCCAGCCGGTGGTTCCCGCGCAGTCGAACATCTGCACCACCGGGCGCTGCGGCGCGGGCGCCGGAATCGGAGCCGGCGCCGGGGCGGCGACCTGTGCCGCGCCGGCCGTGGGCGTCCCGAGCAGCGAGCCGACGATCATGGCCGTCGCACCCACGGTCGTGGCGAGTGTGCGCATGGTCAAATCCCCTCCTTGACGAGTTCCCTGGTCGAACACCTGGTGAGGCTACGCCGCAAACTGACGCTCGGGGCAATAACACGCATCGAGCGATGGCAATGTCCGCACCCGCGAGGGCACCGACCAACCAAGTGGTTAGTCTGCATGCAGGTCCATCGATGGAGCAGGAGGCCGCCATGCAGCTGGCACTGACACCCGAGGAAGCCGCCTTTCGCGACGAGCTTCGCACCTTCTACGCGACGGAGATCCCGGCCGAGATCCGAGCACGCAGCCGCGCGGGCACGGAGATCAGCAAGGACGACATCGTCACGACGCACAAGATCCTCAACGACCACGGCCTGGCGGTGCCCAGCTGGCCGGTCGAGTGGGGCGGCAAGGACTGGACGCCGACCCAGCATCAGATCTGGCTCGACGAGATGCAGCTGGCCTGCGTCCCCGAGCCGCTGAACTTCAACGCCAAGATGGTCGGGCCGGTGATCGCCGAGTTCGGTTCCCAGGCCGTCAAGGAGCGCTTCCTGCCGCCGACCGCCGCGCTCGACATCTGGTGGTGCCAGGGCTTCTCCGAGCCCGAGGCCGGCTCCGACCTGGCGTCGCTGCGCACCACGGCGCTGCGCGACGGCGACAGCTACGTGGTCAACGGGCAGAAGACGTGGACGACGCTGGGCCAGTACGCGGACTGGATCTTCTGTCTGGTCCGCACCGACCCCAACGCCCCGAAGAAGCAGGCCGGTATCTCCTTCCTGCTCATCGACCTCGACACCCCCGGCATCACCATGCGGCCGATCAAACTGGTCGACGGCAGCGTCGAGGTGAACGAGGTGTTCTTCGAAGACGTCCGGGTGCCCGCCGAGAACCTGGTCGGCGAGGAGAACCAGGGCTGGTCCTACGCGAAGTTCCTGCTGGGCAACGAGCGCACCGGCATCGCCCAGGTCGGCCGGACGAAGGTCAAGCTCGCCGAGGTCAAGGAGCGGGCCAAGGCCAACGGCCTGCTCGAGGACCCGTTGTTCGCCGCCCGGCTGGCCGAGGCCGAAAACGACGTTCTGGCACTGGAACTGACGCAGATGCGGGTTGCTTCGGGGTCGAAGGGCGGCAAGCCCAACCCGGCGTCGTCGGTGCTGAAACTGCGTGGCAGCCAGCTGCAGCAGCTCGCCACCGAGCTGATGATGGAGGTGGCGGGCCCCGACATCCTGCCGTTCCCGAACGGCGCCGAGATCGCGTCACCGGACTGGGCGCAGCACAGCGCGCCGCGCTACCTCAACTACCGCAAGACCTCGATCTACGGCGGCAGCAACGAGGTGCAGCGCACGATCATCTCGTCGACCATCCTCGGACTGTAGAGACAAGGCGGACATCATGGACTTCCAACTCAGCGAAGAACAGACGCTGCTGCGCGACACCACCCGCGAAATGCTCACGCGCGCCTACGATCCCGAGAGCCGACTCAAGGCGCTCGACACCGAGCTCGGCTGGAACCGTGAGGTGTGGAGTCAGCTGGCCGAGGTCGGAGTGCTCGGCCTCGGATTCGACGAGGACGCCGGCGGCCAGATCGAGATCCACGCCGTCCTCACCGAGGCCGGCCGCAGGCTGGCCCCGGAGCCGCTGCTGCACGCGGCGCTCGGACCCGGCGCGGTGATCGCCGAGGTGGGCACCGCCGAGCAACGCGCCCTCCTCGACGAGGTCGCCGCCGGCGAGCGGCTGCTGGCCTTCGCCCACACCGAGCCGGGGATGCGGCGGCCGACCGCCACTGTCTCGACAACCGCTGCGCGTCAGGGTGATTCGTGGACGGTCAGCGGTCGCAAGAATCCTGTGCTGGCCGGTGACTGTGCCGACACCCTGGTGGTCACTGCGGCGCTTCCCGACGGCGGCACCGGGCTGTTCCTCGTCGACGCCGGCGCGGTGCAGCGCCGGGCCTACCGCACCTTCGACGGTCAGCGGGGCGCCGAGATCGACCTCGACGAGACGGCCGCGGAGCCGCTCGGCGAGGCGGTGGACGCGTCGGCCGCGATCGAGCGGGCGCTCGTGCGGTTCACCTCGGGCCTGTGCTCGGAGGCCCTCGGCGCGATGGAGGAGGCGCTGCGGCTGACCACGGAGTACCTGACCCAGCGCAAGCAGTTCGGCGTCACGCTCAACAAGTTCCAGACGCTGACCCAGCGCGCGGCCGACATGTACGTCTCCCTCGAACTGGCGCGCAGCATGGCGCTCTACGCGGCGATGTCGATCGCCGACGGCGATCTGGACCCGACCATCGCCGCGCGGGCCAAGCTGCAGATCGGGCGCTCCGGCCGGCACATCAGCCAGGAGGCCATCCAGCTGCACGGCGGCATCGGCGTCACCGCGGAGTACCCGGTGGGGCACTACGCCGCCCGGCTGACGGCGATCGAGCAGATGCTCGGCTCGTCGCAGGACCACCTGCACACGCTGGTGGGTCAGCTCGACGGATACGAGGTCGTGACGATCTGAGGTCGGGTTTCGGCCTGCCCTTCACGTCGACATTGCGTAACCTGCTGCAATGGTCGGCCACACCATCGTCAGCGGTGCCGACGCGCTGGCGGTGCGCATCGCCGAGGAGTTGCGCAGCGCCGGCGCCACGGTCACGGTGGTCGACCGTGCCGATCAGCTGGCGGCGGCCGGCATCACCGCGGCGGCAGCGGTGGTCTGCGCCGGACCCGACGACGCCGCGAACCTCGAGATCGCGCTGCTGGCGCGTCGTCTCAGTCCGACCGTGCGGGTGGTGACCCGACTGGCCAACGGTGTGCTGCGCGAGGCGATGGCGGCCGGCAACGGGCCGGGCGCCGTCCTCGACGTCGCCGATCTGGCCGCACCGTCGGTCGTCGAGGCGTGTCTGCAGCGCACCACGCACTCCATCGCCGCCGGCGACCTCCGGTTCGTCGTCTCCGGGGCGGCCACCCCGCGCTCGGGCACGCTGCGCGACATCTACGGCGATCTGGCGCCGGTGGCCGTCGTGCGCGGCCAGCACTCGCCGACCCCCGGTGAGGTGGCAGCCTGTCCCGGTCGCGATCTGCGTGTCGACGAGGGTGACTGGGTCGCCGTGATCGGCACCGAGGACGAACTGGCCGCCGACGGCCCGGCGGCCGGAGTGCGGGCATCGGGGTCGCACCGCTCGCCGCTGACCCGAATCGGCCACGCTGCGCGGGCCTTCCACGAGGACGTGAACCCGAACTTCTACCGGGCGCTCTCAGCGTCGCTGGGCCTGCTCCTCGGATCCACCCTTCTGCTGTGGCTCACCTACGACATGCCGGGCATGAGTTTCGTCGACGCCCTCTACTTCTCGTCCGAGACGATCGCGACCGTCGGCTACGGCGACTTCAGCTTCAGCGGCCAGCCCACCTGGCTGCGTTTGTTCAGCATCGTGCTGATGTTCGCGGGCATCACCACCACCGCGGTGCTGGTGGCCTTCATCGCCGACGTGTTGCTCTCGCGGCGGCTGGCGTACTCGGCGGGCCGGCGCAAGGTGCGCGAAATGCAGGACCACATGATCGTGGTCGGGCTGGGCTCCTTCGGCGTGCGGGTCGCCGCGGACCTCAAGGCCGCCGGCCACGACATCGCCGTCATCGAACTCAACGACGAGAACCGCTACCTTTCCGCGGCCGCCGATCTCGGGATTCCGGTGATCTTCGGCGACGCGACGCTGCCGTCGACACTGGAGGCGGCGCGTATCGACGACGCCGTCGCGGTGGCCGTGCTGACCGACGACGACATGGTCAACATCGAGACGGCGATCGTGTCCCGCGAACGTTCCAAGGACCGGCCCGTCGACGTGCCGGTGGTTCTGCGCGTGTTCGACCGGGCGCTGGGCGCGGCGGTGGCCCACCGGTTCCGGTTCGAGAACGTGCTCTCCACGGTCGAATTGGCGGCTCCGTGGTTCATCGGGGCGGCGCTGGGGCTGACCGTGTTCGGCACCTTCTCGGTGGGCCAGGCCTCCTTCATGGTGGGCGGGGTGCGGGTCGGAGCCAGAAGCGAGCTGGACGGGATCCGCATGGCCGAGTTGTCGACGCAGACCCGCGTCATCGCGATCGTCGGCCGCGACGGCGCCCGGGAACTGCATCCGCGCCGCGATTCTCAGCTGCAGGCCGGCGATATCGCCTATCTGGTGGGCCCCTACCGCGAGCTGCTCGACACGCTGCGCAAGGGGCAGGGCAGCAGCGCGGCGACCGCGATCACCTGAGGTCGGCGACCACCTCGGCAACCCGGCGCACCTGGTCGAGATCGCTGCTGGTCGGGATCAGGTGGATCTCGTCGGTGCCGATGTCGGCGAACCGAGTGAGCACGGCACGCAGGTCGTCCTGGGTGCCGGCCCATCCCGTCGTCGGCGCCATCGCGTCGACGATGTCCGACGGGATCCAGTTCATGTAGCGCAGCAGGTGACGGTGCACCTGCTCGCGTGGCGCGCTGCCCTCGCCGACGGCGAACCAGAAGGAGGTCGCCAGGTGCGGCGTGGCCCTGCCCGCCGCTCGCCATGCGTCACGAGCCACGTCGAACAGCGCGTTCTGCGCGTCAGCGTCGAGGTCCAGGGTGATACCCGCCAGTCCGTCGGCCCAGCCCGCCGCGCTGCGCAGGGTCTTGGGACCCGTTGTGCCGACCAGCAATTCGGGGCCACCGTGCTGCACGGGCGGCGGCCCCACCGGCAGCGTCGACTCGGTGACCTTCTCCCCCGCCCACACCCGTCGCATCACCGCGACCCGGTCGGCCATCTGGCGCATGGTCTGGGTCGCCGGATCGGCGCCCACGGCGCGGTAGTCCTCGTGCCGGCCGCCGACGCCGATGCCGACGGTCAGCCGGCCGCCGCTGAGCATGTCGCCGGTGGCCATCGCCTTGGCGAGCATCACCGGGTCGTGCAGCTGGGGGATCACCACGGTGGTGACCAGCCGCACCCGGTCCGTCCACGCGGCCAGGGCACCCAGCAGGGTCAGGCTCTCGGGATTGTCGAACGCGATCCGCTCACCCCAGCACAGCGACGAGAACGGACCGTCGTCGATCAGCCTCGCCCAGTCGCGCAGCAACGCGCGGTCCAGGTCGGGTTCCATCACCGGCATCGTCATCCCGATTCGCACGTGGCGATTCTGACACGCCGGTGGACGGCGTCAGGACGGCTGCCCGTGCAGATTCTTCGCCGTGGGCGACGTGGCCACCGTCCCCGGATCCGGATAGGTGCCCAACACGCGATCGGCGGTGCCCGCGCTGGTGACGGTGAACCAGTAGTGCTCGTTCTTGAAGTGGTGCTGGCGATGGTTGCGCCAAATCGCCCGATAGACAGCTGATTTGGGCTTGTAGTCGCTGTGCACCAGGTAGTGGCACCACTCGTAGCCCAGGCCCAGCACCGCCAGGACGGTCAGGAACGTCACGCCCAGTGGTGCGCGGGGGAACGCGAGCAGCGCGACGGCGACGGCGACGGGAAGTACCCAGAGCAGCGCCTGCCACGGGATGAAGATCAGTGCGATGTCACGCGGATTGCCATGGTGCTCGCGATGTTTGCGCGCCAGCAGAGGGTCGACGCGCACGGCGCCGATCTGCCGCGGACGCCAGTGCAGGATGCACACGTGCACCACCCATTCGACGAACGGGAAGGCGGCGAGCATCACGACGGGGACGGCGGCGTCGGCCCACGTCCAGTCGCCCAGCGTGATGCGCATCCCCGCGGCGATCACCAGTGTCGCGCCGATCATCCACGGCGTCGGGTAGCGCCCGAACTCGCGTGCGGCGTCCCCGAGCGTGACGTGTCGGCGTCCGGAAGGGGTGGGCAGCGATCGGGCGGGGGTGGTCATCGGCTCTCCTCCAGTTCGTTCAGCGCATCCAGAAGGGCGGTGGTCGCAGGCTCCAGCAGGCGGTGGGCGTTGTCGCGGGCAGCTGTCGCGTCGCCGGACAGGACCGCCTCGGCGAGGGCCCGGTAGGCGTCGACCTGGCCGACCTCTCCGGTCATCACCGCGGCCAGGGCGGGCAGTGCGGGCTCGTAGGTGGCCCGCAGCGTGTTGAACATCAGCCGGAAGGCGATCGAATCGGCGCCGTCGACGATGAGATCCCAGAAGTCGAGTGCATACCGTTGCGCAGCAACGGGATCGGTCTCCTCCGACAGAGCGCGCACCGCGGCCTCGAGGGCTTCGCGCGTGTCGGGGCCGTGGCGCCGGGCGGCCAGTTCGGCCACCTTGGGGCCGTTGTGCAGCCGGGTCTCGAGAATGCTGCGGACGACGGCGAGGTCGAGCTCGCCGCCGCGCATCAGCAGTTGCGGCAGGAGATCCAGCCCGGCGGTGCGCCGGAAGTCCCGGACCGTCGTCGAGCCGCCCTGTCGGACCTCGACCAGCCCCGCGGCCGCCAACCTCTTGAGCGCCTCCCGGATCGCCGGCCGGGACACCCCCAGCACCTCGGCCAGGCGCCGCTCGCTGGGCAGCGTCTCACCGGGCTGCATCTCCCCGCTGAGCACGTCGGACATCACCTGGTCGAACACGTCCTCGGGTACCGAGCGTCGGTGCACGGGTCGAAGAGCCATACCCACACCCTGACCCAAAGAGGCCAGGAGGTCAAGTGGTCATACCAGTGACTGCGGCTGATCAGTCCTTGGCCGCCCGGATGGGGCCCGGCGCCGGCGGTGCGAACAGCCCGCCGCCCAGTCCGCCGCGCAGCGTGCGGACCGCGACCAGCAGCCAGGTGCTGAGCAGGCCCAGGTAGGCGATCGCCGCCGCCACCCGGAACGCGGGCAGGCCGGTGTGCGCGGCCAGCTGCGTCGTCCCGGTGACGAACGTGCCCACCGGGAACGTCAGGCTCCACCACGTCAGCGCGAACGGCATCCCGCGCCGCATCGTGCGCACGGTCAGCGCCGTGGCCAGCCCGATCCACAGCACGGCGAAGCCCCACACCGGCACGCCGTAGAGCACCGCGAACACGCTCATACCGTCGGCCAGGCGCGGGTCCACGGCCAGCGCCGCGTCCGTGCCGAGAAGTCCTGCGACCGTGATGGATTGGCCGAGCGGACCGAGAACGATCCACAGGGTCGGCACGCGGGCGGTGCCGGAGGTGCCGAAGTGCGCCAGCCGGCTCCACACCATCGTGATGATGATCAGCGACGCGACCAGGGACAGCCCGAACATCGCGAAACAGCCATAGAACATGGTGGCCCGGCCCGCGCCCGGGGCCATGTGCGGGATGAGCAGCGCACCCGTGGCCGCCGACACCATCGGCGGCACCACGGGCATGAGCCAGCCGCCGAACGCGGCATCGGGTTCCACCCGGTACTGGGTGAACATGAGGTACGGGATGCTCATCGCGGTGATCAGCCCGCCGACGGTGCCCGCCGTCCACAGCGCCCACGCCACGTCCACCGCCGCGCGCTCACCGACGAGATCCCTGCCGACCAGCAGCGCCCCGGAGGCCACGGTGAGCAGCGCCATCGGCGCCGCCCCGTAGAAGTGCGCCATCTGCGGATTGCGGACGTGGCTGCGCGCCACCGCCGGCGTGCGCACCCAGTGGCCGACCATCGCGATCAGCAGCACGACCAGCCACAGCGCGGACGCCACCCACACCGCGAGGGCGAAACCCCGCAGGCCGGGTACTTGCACCGGCAGGGTGGCGCCGGCGGTCGCGACGATGCCGGTGCCCATCACCGAGGCGAACCAGTTCGGCCCTAGGTAACTGAGGATCGCCGGCTGCGAGCCGGCCCTGTCGGTCACCACGACAGTATGGCGAGCCGGGGGTTAGCCCCCAGAGGAGTCTGGGGAAAACGCTGTGTCGCGGGCGCACCCGGGTCCCTAGGTTGGTGACATGACCGCAACAGCAGACACCGAGGAGATCATCGGCGCCGGGTCCGCCGACGTGGCGGCGCCCGCGCCGGCGCCACCGCGGGTGCGGGGCCTGGGTCTCGTACCGACCGCCTCGATGGTCATCGGGGCCGCGTTGGGAAGTGTCTGGTTCTGGATCCCGTTGGGCCTGCTCGTCATCGGCGTCTCGTCGATCCCGAGCGTCATCGGCTTCGTGCTGGCCGCCGTCGTGTTCGTCTACCTGATCCGCGGTGTCGACCGTGTCGAACGGGTGCGCAGCGAAGCGGTTTTCGGCATGGGCATCGGGATTCCGCCGCGGCGGTTGTCCCCGCACACCGGCTTCCAACGATGGGCACACCAACTGCTGCTGGACGTCAGCAGCGCCCGGTTCTGGAAAACGGTGGCGCACCATTATCTTCGGATGACCTACGACATCCTGGTCACCGCTCTGGCGCTGGCGCTGCTGGCGTTCGCGTTCCTGGCTCCCGCAGCAGCCATCGCGATCGGCAACAGCGACGCCGACGCCGGGCTGTCCTTCCTGCCGACCCCGGTGGCCTGGCTGCTGGCCGTGGTGGCGCTGGCCGTCGCGGTGGTCCTGCTGATCTTCGCCCCGGCGCTGGACGCGACGATCGACCGCTGGCTGCTGTCACCCTCGCCGACGGCCGCTCTGCAGTACCAGGTCAGCGCGCTGGCCGACGCCCGGCAGGGTGCGGTCACCTCCGCCCAGACCGAACGCCATCGCATCGAGCGCGACCTGCACGACGGCGTGCAGCCGCGGCTGGTGTCGCTGGCCATGACGATCGGCCTGGCCCAGACCAAACTCGACACCGATCTGCCCGCGGCCAAGGCGCTGATCGCCGAGGCGCACGACGACGCCAAGACCGCCCTGGTGGAACTGCGCAACGTGGTCCGCGGCATCGCGCCGACGATCCTGTCCGACCGCGGCCTCGACGCCGCGCTGTCGGCGGTGGTGCAGCGCGCCACCAACTCCGGGGTGCCGACGACGCTCAGCGTGCACCTGCCCCGGCGGCTGCCCGAGGAAGTGGAGGCGTGCGCGTACTTCGTCGTCGCCGAGGCGCTGACCAACGTCACCCGGCACGCCGGCGCGACGCAGGCCGCGGTCACCGTCCGGCTCGACGAGGCGGCAAACCTGTTGCACGTCACCGTGTTCGACGACGGTCGCGGGGGCGCGCGGATCGTCGCCGACGATGCGGGCGCCGACGCCACCGGGCTGCGTGGCCTCGACGAACGCGTGCGTGCGGCACGCGGCACCTTCGGGGTGTCCAGCCCCGTCACCGGCCCGACCGTCATCACCGCGGTGCTGCCATGCGCATCGTGATCGCCGAGGACTCGGCGCTGCTGCGGGCGGGCATCGAGCGGATCCTCACCGACGCCGGACACGAGGTGGTCGCCGGTGTGCCCGACGCGACCAACCTGCTGCGGCTGGTGAACGAGACGCGACCGGACCTGGCGATCCTCGACGTGCGGATGCCGCCGACGTTCACCGACGAGGGCATCCGCGCCGCGGCGCTGCTGCGCAGCCAGAACCCGGAGTCACCGGTGCTGGTGCTCTCGCACTATGTCGAGGAGCGCTATGCCGCGGACCTGATCGCCTCGGACACCAGGGGTTTCGGCTACCTGCTCAAAGACCGGGTGGCCGACGTCCCGGCGTTCCTCGACGCCGTCGCCGTCGTGGGGGCCGGTGGCACCGTGCTCGACCCGGAGGTGGTGTCGCAGATCCTGGTCCGCTCGCACCGCCGCAATGCGCTGGACGCGCTGACCACGCGCGAGCACGAGGTGCTGCAGCTGATGGCCGAGGGCAAGACGAACTCGGCCATCGCCGCAGCCCTGCACATGTCGGTCGGATCGGCCGAGAAGCACATCGCCTCCATCTTCACCAAGCTCGGCCTGGCACCCGACGACAGTGGCAACCGCCGTGTCCTCGCGGTGCTCAGATACCTCGAATCCTGATCGCGTGGAAAGGACTTCGCCCGTGACCACCACCATCGCCCCTCCCTCCCCTCCCCCGCCGCTGTCCCCGGGCGGACGCACCGCGCTGCGCGCCGTGCTGGTCGTCGCCGCCGCGGTGCTCGTCGTCGGGACCGTGGTGTCCCTGGGCGTCTTCGCCTGGGGGGTCAGCACGTTCCGCGTCGTGACCGACAGCGTGGCTCTGCCGGCGACGCTGCGCTCGATTGCCGTCGACACCGGCTCGGTTCCGGTCATCGTCCGCATCACCAGTGACCGGGACGCGCGCGAGCCGCGCGTCGACATGACGATGGTGAACTCGGCCCGCGCCGGGTCCGATCCGTTGGCGGTGGACGCCGACGGCGTCTCGGCGCGCGTGACGATCGACGCCGAGCAGTCCCCGATCCTGGACTGGGGTCGCGCGTCGCAGATCACGCTCGTCCTGCCCGCCGAGTTGGCGCGGCGCACGACCGTGACGACGCAGCAGGACACCGGTGTGGTGATGCTGCAGGCAGACATCGACCAGCTGGTGGCCCGCACCCGCGACGGTGCTGTGGTGCTGAGCGGCTCGGCCCGCGACATCGACATCAGCAACTCCCACGGCGACGTCGACACCCGCGACGCGGTGTCGGTGTCCGAGACGTTCAAGGCCACCACCCAGACCGGTGACATCGACGTCGACTTCGCCGGCGCGCCCAAGACGCTGGACGCCCGGACCGACAACGGCGATGTGACGGTCGCCCTGCCACAGCCCGGACCGTACGTCGTCGATGCGTCGACGGGCCAACCGTGGGGTTCCACCGTGGTGCGCGTACCGCAGACCCGCGATCCCCGCGCTGCCGCCTCCGTGGTGACCGTCCGCTCCGAAACCGGCGACGTCACCGTCGAATCGACGCGCTAGCCGCCGGTGAGCTTCGCGATGATCGCCGCCACGGGACCGGGTTCGGCGAGCCGGAACCCGGTCCCGGCCCAGATGTTCACCCCGTGCGGGTCGCCCGCGCGGACCGCGGCCGCGCGCAGCGGGCTCGTCAGATAGTGCACCTGGGGGTAGCCGAACGGGGCGCCCGCCTCGTGCTCGTCGACGAACCGGTTGCGCAGCCCGCGCGCGTAGCGACCGGAGAACGCTTTGGTGACAACGGTTTCGGTGAACTCCGGATTCGTCAGCGCCGCCCGGTGCACCGGGCTGCTGCCGGCCTCGTAGGCGAGCAGGAACGCGGTGCCCAGTTGCGCGGCGACGGCGCCGGCCCGGCGCACCCGCGCGATGTCGGCGGCGGTCATCAACCCGCCGGCCGCCACCACCGGCAGGTCCACGGCAGCTGCGATCCCGGCCAGCAGATCGTCGAGGGGTTCCTCCGACGGCCGCGCCGTCGCGTCGAACGTGCCACGGTGCCCGCCCGCCGCGGGCCCCTGCGCGACGAGCACGTCGACGCCGCGATCGGCCGCCACGCGGGCCTCGTCCAGCGTGGTCACCGTGCCGGCGACCGTGATGCCGGCGCCGCGCAGTCGCGTGAGTTCGTCGGCGTCGGGCAGGCCGAACGTGAACGACGCCACCGCCGGCCGCACGTCGAGCAGGACCTCGAGCTTGCCGGCCCAGGCATCGTCGTCGAAGCGGGGCTCACCGGGCGCGGCGCCGTATCGCTGCGCGTCGGGCGCCAGCTCCGCGGCGTAGGCGTCGATCGCGTCCACGGTGCCGGCGCTGGGCTGCGGCACGAACAGGTTGGCAGCGATGGGACCCGAGGCGAGTCGTGTCGCGGCGGTCAGGCGCTCGGCGAACGTGTCCGCGCTGAGGTAGCCCCCCGGGACGAAACCCAGCCCACCGGCGTTGGTGCCCGCCGCAGCGAGTTCCGGTGTCGAGGGGCCGCCCGCCATCGGAGCCACCGACACCGGCGCGGCGAGGTCACGGAAATCGAAGGCCATAACCCTTCCCTTCTGAGTTGCTAGGTGACGGAGCGTCCGCGCTGCTCCTCCTGCGCGCGGTAGTCGTCGGCCAGCACCCGGACGTGGTCGGGCAGGTGCCCGGCGGCGACGTCGGCGAGGCTGGTCTTCTCGAGCACCGACCGCATGCTCGCCCGCAGCGCCCGCCACACATCGGTCAGCGCGGCGGTGGGGCCGCTGTACGGCAGGTCGCCGAGCCCGATGTCCCGGACGCTGGCCAGCGGGCCGTCGATACAGCGGAGCACATCGGCGATGCTGATCTCGGTGGCCTGCCGAGAGAGCTCGTACCCGCCGTCGCGGCCGCGGTGGCTGCGCACCAGCCGGTCGGTGCGCAGATCGGAGAGGATGTCCACCAGGAACTGCGCCGGAATGCCCTGCGCCTTGGCCAGATCCTCGGTCTTGACCACGACGCCGTCGTCAGCGGTGGCGAGCTGAACCATCGCGCGGATTGCATACTCCGCCTTCGCCGACATCCGCATAGGCCCAGGCTATCCGGGAATGTCCGCCGCTTTCGGCACGACCACGGCGAACAGGTCGGCGATCCCCGCGAGGCTGGCCGCCTGGATCGCCGAGGCGGGCACCGTCTCCTGGTCCAGACCGGGCAGCGCGCGCGTCGCGGTCGCCGCGGCGACGACGGTCGGCGCGTACCCGAGATTGAACGCGCCGCGCGCGGTCGAGTTCACGCACATGTGCGTCATGAACCCGGCGAGCACGAGGTTCTGCACGCCAAGCGACTCCAGCCGGTCGGACAGTTCGGTCTGCACGAACGCGTTCGGATAGTTCTTCACCACGATCGGCTCGTCGTCGCGCGGGGCGACCCGGTCGACGATCGCACCGGTCTCCCCGTGGATGTCGTACAGCGAGCCGGGGCCGTCGTCGTGCTGGATGTGGATGATCGGGATACCCGCCGTGCGGGCGCGGTCGAGCAGTTCGGCGGCCTCGTCGAGCGCGGCGTCCACGCCGTCGAGCTCCATCACCCCGTGGGTGTAGGTGTTCTGGCAGTCGATCATCACCAGCACCGACTCGTCGAGGCCGACCGGGGTCAGCGGCAGGCCGGACAGGGCGCGCATCGAACGGGGTTCAGCCACGTCCGCAGCCTACCGCCGGGCCGTGACCGCCAGCACCGCATCGGCCAGCTCGGGCCGGCACACGATCAGGTCCGGCAGCTTGGAGTCGCGCTGGTTGTAGATCAGCGGCGAGCCGTCGATGCGGGACGTGTGCAGCCCGGCCGCCCGGGCGACCGCGACGGGCGCCGCGGAGTCCCACTCGTACTGACCGCCCGCGTGCACGTACACATCCGAGAGGCCCTGCACCACCGACGCGACTTTCGCACCGGCCGAGCCCATTTCGACGAGCGTGCCGTCGAGGGCGTCCTTGACCTCCAGCGCGACGGCCGGCGGCCGGGTCCGCGACACGACGACGCGCGGCGCCCCGGGTTGGGCGGGCGGCGCGGGCACCGTCGGGGTGGCCAGCGTGATGCCTTGGGCCGGCAGCGCCACCGCGCCGGCCACGAGCTCACCGGACTCCCACAGCGCCACGTGCACGGCCCAGTCGGTGCGGCCCAGTTCGGAGAACTCCCGGGTGCCGTCCAACGGGTCGACGATCCACACGCGGGTGGCCGACAGCCGCACCGGATCGTCCACACCCTCTTCGGAGAGCACCGCGTCATCGGGCCGCTCGGCGGCCAGCGCCTCCATCAGGAAGTCGTGAGACCGCTTGTCCCCCGCCGCCTTCCGCTCGTCGGAGCTCGCATCGGCGAACTCGGCGCGCACGTCGAGCAGCAGCGTGCCCGCCTCGGTGGCCAGCCGCGCGGCCACCTCGTGATCGGTCGCGGTCACGGAGTGGTTTCCAGCAGCTCGATGACCCGGTCGGCCAGTGCGTCGAGGGAATGCTCGGGCGTCAGGTGCAAATCCGGGTCCTTCGGTCGCTGGTAGGGGCTGTCGATGCCGGTGAAATGGGTGATCTCCCCGGCGCGGGCCTTGGCGTACAGCCCTTTCGGGTCGCGGCGCTCGCAGTCCTCGAGCGGAGTGTCCATGAACACCTCGAAGAAGTCCAGCCCCGCCGCGCAGGTCACCTCACGCGCCAGCGCGCGGTGCTCCTCGAGCGGGCTGATCGCCGGGACGAGCACCACCTGGCCGGAGTCGGCGAGGATGGCCGCGACGTGGGCGAGCCGGCGCTGATTCTCGGCGCGGTCGGCCATCGAGAAGCCGAGGTCGGCGTTGAGGCCGTGGCGCAGATTGTCCCCGTCGAGAACATAAGCGGGAACGCCTTTTTCGAGGAGCTTCTGCTCGACCAGCATCGCGACCGAGGACTTACCGGAGCCCGACAGGCCGGTGAACCACACGGTGCGGCCCTTGGACAGCCGGTCCTCGGCGGTGCACAGCGACTGGTGCCGCACGGTGTTCGGGCTCGCTGTCCGCGCGCTCAGGTACGGCAGGATCATCCCCGCCGCGACGGTGCCGTTGGTGTTCGGGTCGATGAGGATGAACGATCCGGTCGCGGCATTGCGGCTGTACTCGTCGAGAAGCAACGGCACCTGGCTGCGCAACGACACCCGACCCAGCTCGTTGAGTTTCAGCGCCGTCGCGGTCTTGTCGCGGTGCAGGGTGTTGACGTCGAGCCGGTAGTCCAGCGCGGTGACCCGCACGCGCGTGGTCCTGGTCGTGTGCTTGATCAGATAGTCCCGGCCGGGCTCCAGCGACGCCTCGTCGGCCATCCAGCACACCGTCGCGTCGAAATCCTGGGTGACGCGCGGCTGGTTGTTGGGGCGGGCGATCAGGTCACCGCGCGAGATGTCGATGTCGTCGGCCAGGCTGACCGAAACCGCCATCGGCGGGAACGCTTCCTGCACAGGGCCACCGGGGCCCTCGATCGCGGTGATCCGCGACGTCTTGCCCGTCGGCAGCACGACGACCTCGTCGCCGGGCCGCATCACGCCGCTCGCCACGGTGCCGGCATAGCTGCGGTGATCGGCGTGCTCGCGGGTCTGCGGCCGGATCACGTACTGGACCGGGAACCGGACGTCGACGAGGTTGCGGTCCCCCGCGATGTAGACGTCTTCGAGATGACTGAGCAGCGCCGGGCCGTCGTACCACGGGGTGACGTCGGACTTGGTGACTACGTTGTCGCCGTTGAGCGCCGACAGCGGGATCGTGGTGACGTCCTGGACGTCCAGGCGCGCCGCGAATTCGTGGAAGTCGTCGCGGATCTTCTCGAACCGTTCCTGATTCCAGTCGACCAGGTCCATCTTGTTGACGGCCAGCACGATGTGGCGGATCCCGAGCAACGACGCCAGGAACGCGTGCCGTCGCGACTGCTCTAGCAGACCGTGGCGGGCGTCGACGAGCACGATCGCCAGCTGCGCGGTCGACGTCCCGGTGACCATGTTCCGGGTGTACTGGATGTGGCCCGGCGTATCGGCGATGATGAATTTCCGCTTGGCCGTGGCGAAGTAGCGGTAGGCCACGTCGATCGTGATGCCCTGTTCCCGCTCGGCCCGCAGCCCGTCGGTGACCAGGGCCAGGTCGGTGTAGTCGTGACCGCGTTCGCGTGAGGTGCGCTCGACCGAAGCCAGCTGGTCCTCCATGACGGCCTTGCTGTCGTAGAGCAGCCGGCCGATCAGCGTGGACTTGCCGTCGTCGACCGAACCGGCGGTCGCGATGCGCAGCAGTGTGGTCGCCATCAGAATCCTTTGTTCTTCGCGCAAGCTTCAACAAATCCCGTCGCTGCGCTCGCCCCGGCCATCAGAAATACCCCTCGCGCTTGCGGTCTTCCATCCCGGCTTCGGAGATCCGGTCATCGGCACGGGTCGCGCCCCGCTCGGTCAGCCGGGACACCGCCGT
Organism: Mycolicibacterium chlorophenolicum; assembly: GCF_001044235.1. GTDB lineage: Bacteria > Actinomycetota > Actinomycetes > Mycobacteriales > Mycobacteriaceae > Mycobacterium > Mycobacterium chlorophenolicum. The sequence continues at coordinate 49,910 of NZ_JYNL01000069.1, forward strand.
CTCGGCGATGACCTCGCTGACCGTCGCCGCAGCCGACTCGACGCAGCCGGTGCAGGTGACGTCACCGACGGTGCGGAACCGCACGGTCTTCTCGACCACCTGCTCGTCCTTGCGGGGCTGCAGGAACTTGTGCACCGCCAGCAGCATCCCGTCGCGCTCGAACACCTTGCGCTGATGCGCGTAGTAGATCGACGGGAGCTTGATCTTCTCGGCGCCGATGTAGGACCAGATGTCGAACTCGGTCCAGTTGGACAGCGGGAACGCGCGGATGTGCTCGCCCTTGCGGTGCCTGCCGTTGTAGAGGCTCCACAGCTCGGGCCGCTGGTTCTTCGGGTCCCACTGGCCGAACTCGTCGCGGAAGCTGAACACCCGCTCCTTGGCGCGGGCCTTCTCCTCGTCGCGGCGCGCGCCGCCGAACGCGGCGTCGAACTTGTTCTCCCGGATGGCGCGCAACAGCGTGAACGTCTGCATCGGGTTGCGCGACGGGATCGTCTCGACCACCCGGCCGGCGTCGATGTCGTCCTGCACCTTCGCCACCACCAGGCGCACGCCCGACTCGGCGACCAGCTCGTCGCGCGCCTGCAGCACCTCGTCGAAGTTGTGGCCGGTGTCGACGTGCATCACCGGGAACGGCAGCCGGCCGGGCCGGAACGCCTTGATCGCCAGGTGCAGCATGACGATGGAGTCCTTGCCGCCCGAGAACAGCAGCACCGGACGCTCGAATTCGGCGGCCACCTCCCGGATGATGTGGATCGCCTCGGCCTCCAGCGCGCGCAGGTGGCTCAGCTCGTAGCGCCCCGCGGTGGGGGCGATCTGTTCGGTCGCGGTCATCATTTCCCTGCAAAGTTGGTTGATTTGACCAGATTTACGATCATCAACGGGGAATGTAGCCGCCGACCGGCGGATGTGTCAACGGTGAGCGCGAGTGTGAGTGCTGCGCACGCGAGACCGGCCCCAGGCGTCCCCGAGGCCCACAGTCGCGTCGGCTACAGCGTGACTTCGTCCAACTTGCCGGTCGCGACGTCGAACACGAAACCGCGCAGCGACTCGTGCTTGGTGACGAACGGGCTGGCCTCGATGCGGCGCAGCGACTGCCGGACGTCCTCGGCGAGATCACCGAACGATTCGGCGGCCCACTCCGGCTTGATGCCGGTCTCCTCCTGGATGGCGCGTTTGAACTCGTCGTCGGTGAAGGTCAGCATGCCGCAGTCGGTGTGGTGGATCAGGATGATCTCCCGGGTGCCGAGCAGACGCTGGCTGATCGCCAGCGAGCGGATCTCGTCGTCGGTGACGACGCCGCCGGCGTTGCGGATGACGTGCGCCTCGCCGTCGGAGAGCCCGAGGACGCGGTACACGTCGAGCCGCGCGTCCATGCAGGCGACCACCGCGACGTGCTTGCTGGGCGGCAGCGGCAGCGGGCCGGAGAACGCTTTCGCGTACTCCTCGTTGTTCTTCAGGTACTCGTCTGTCACCGACATGGCGCGACCGTAGGGGGACGGCCGCGCCATGTCACGGGTAAGAATCAGTCAGCGCGCAAGGTCTCGCGGCGAGTGTGAAGGTGCCTTCACGCTGGACGCCCAGCGTGACGACACCTTCACGCTCGGTCAGCGCGCGAGGTCGTAGACCGTGGTGCCGCCGACGTCCATCGGGGTGAAGGTCTTCTCGACCCACGCGGTGATCTCCGCCGCCGCGCCGGAGTCGCCGCCCGGGCCGCGGTGTCCGCCGGCGATGAAGTAGCGCACCTGCCCGTCGGCCACATAGGCCTGGAACTGCGCCAACGTAGGCGAGTTGTCGCTGCCGGTGAAGCCGCCGATCGCCATCACCGAGGTGCCCGTCTGCAACTCCAGGCTGCCCGCGGTCATGGAGCCCACACTGGCCGCGGCCCAGCGATTGTCGGTCGCCTTCACGAGGTTCTGCAGTGCGGTGTTCTCGGAGACCGCCTTCCCGAAGCCGCCGGGGCCACCGGGGCCGCCGAGGCCGCCCTGGCCGCCCGGGCCGCCGAAGCCGAAGTCGGCGTGGGCAGCCGCCGGGCCCGCCATGGCGCCCGGCCCGCTGGGGGCGTGCGCCGCGGTTTCGATCGCGTACGCCGCCGACCCGGCACCGCCGAGCAGGATGGCCGCGGCGGCCACCGCGACGGTGAGCCGGCCGAGCCGGTGCACACCGGCGGCGATGATCGCGGCCACGATGATCGAACCGACCAGCACCACCCACCGCAGCCACGGCTGCCAGTCGGGAGCCCGGTCGAGCAGGATGAACGACCACACCCCGGTGACCGCCGACATCGCGGCCAGCACCGCGCGCGACGCCCAGAACCGCCTGCCGCGCCACAGTTCGGTCACGCAGATGCCGACCAGCGCCGCCACCGCGGGCGCCAGCGCCAGCGTGTAGTACGGGTGGATCGTCCCGTCCATGAAGCTGAAGACGACGGCGGTGACCAGCAACCATCCGCCCCACAGCAGCAGGCTCGCGCGGACGGCCGCCGTCCGGGCGGTGCGGCGGGTGAACCACAGGCCGACGAGAAGTCCGATCAGCGCGGCGGGCAGCAGCCACGACGCCTCGGCGCCGAACGACGCCCCGAACATGCGGCCGATGCCGGGCTCACCGCCGAAGAACAGGGCCGCTCCCCCACCGGGGCGATCGCCTCCGCCGGGCATCCCCCCTTCGCGGCCCATCACGCGCTGAATCCCGTTGTAGCCCAGCGCGAGTTGCAACAGACTGTTGTCCGTTGAGCCGCCGATGTAGGGCCGCGAGTCGGCGGGCCACAGGCTCACCAGCGCCAGGAACGGGCCCGCGGTCGCGATCATCGCGGCCGCCCCCGCAGCCAGCTTGCCGACCCGGGGCCAGAACGCGACCGGCGCGGCGACCAGGAACGCCAGCGCCAGACCGGGCACCACGAGAAACGCCTGCAGCATCTTGGTCAGGAACGCGAAGCCGAGCACCACACCGGCGCCCACCACCCAGCGCGTGCCGCCGGTCTCGATCGCCCGCACCATCAGGTACGCGGCCACCACGAGCAGCAGCACCAACAGCGCATCGGGGTTGTTGTACCGGAACATCGAGGCCGCCACCGGCGTGACCGCCAGCGCCAAGCCCGCGAGCAGGCCCGCACCGGGACCGCTGACCCGACGCACCGCGGCGTAGAGGACGCCGACGGACGCCACGCCCATCAGGGCCTGGGGCAGCAGCATCGTGAACGGGCTGAAGCCGAAAAGCCTGCCGGACAGAGCCATCACCCAGATGGCGGCGGGCGGCTTGTCGACGGTGATCGCGTTGCCCGCGTCCAGCGAGCCGAACAACCATGCCTTCCAGCTCTGGGTGCCGGCCTGCGCGGCGGCGGCGTAGAAGTCGTTGGCCCAGCCCGAGGAGCCCAGGCCCCACAGGTAGAGCACCGCGGTGCCGGCCAGCAGCGCCACCAGGCCGGCACGTGTCCAGCGGTTCGACCGCTCGGGCGGAGGGGCGGACGTGGTGCTCACCGGGGTGTCAGCGGTGAGAGTCATCGGGCGATTCCTTCTGTGACGGTGCGGCGCGGGTGGAAGACCCAGCCACGCAGCAGGACGAAGCGGACCACGGTGGCGAGCAGATTGGCCGCGACGAGCACGGCGAGCTCGACCATGCGGTGGGGTGCCGCAGCGGTGGCGTGCAGCAGGCTCAGGGCTCCGCTGGTGATGGTCAGGGCGATGCCGAAGACCAGCAGCCCCTCGAGATGATGCCGGGCCAGCCGGGCACGCCCGGCGACTCCGAAGGTGAAGCGACGGTTGGCCGCGGTGTTCCCGACGGCGGTGAGCAGCAGCGCGAACAGGTTCGCCAGCTGCGCGCCGACGGCGCCCTGCAGCAGGACGAACAGCAGCACGTAGGCCGCGGTGGAGGCGACGCCGACCGCACCGAACCGCACCACCTGCCGCAACAGTGAGCTGGGCGGTGCCGATTCACGAGACGAACCCAGTTGCGCCGCAATGGTGTTCACCGGGATGGCGCCGGTAGCGAAGCCCCGCAGCAGCCGGCCGATGCCCCGCAGGTCGGCTGCGGCCGTCGCCACGATGTCGACGCGGCTGTCGGGGTCGTCGACCCAGTCGACGGGCACCTCGTGGATGCGCAGACCGCTGCGCTCGGCGAGCACCAGCAGCTCGGTGTCGAAGAACCAGCCGGTGTCCTCCACGTGCGGCAGCAGGCGTGCCGCCACGTCGGCGCGGATGGCCTTGAATCCGCACTGCGCATCCGAGAAGCCGGCCGACAGCGTGGATTTCAGGATGAAGTTGTAGCAGCGGGAGATGATCTCCCGCTTCGGGCCGCGGGTCACCTGCGCGCCGCGTGCCAGCCGGGTGCCGATCGCCAGGTCGGAGTGCCCTGAGATCAGCGGGGCCACCAGCGGTCCCAGCGCGGCGAGGTCGGTCGAGAGGTCGACGTCGGTGTAGACGAGCACGGCCGCGTCGGAGGTCGACCACACGTGGTGCAACGCGCGGCCGCGGCCCTTCTGCTCGAGGCGCACGACCCGCACGTCGGTCAGCTCCGCGGCCAGCGCCGCGGCGATACGCGGGGTGTCGTCGGTGCTGGCGTTGTCGGCGATCGTGATCCGCGCCGGGAACGGCACCGCGTCGCGCAGGTAGCGGTGCAGCCGGCGCACCGAGGCGGACAGCGCCACCTGTTCGTTGTAGACGGGAACGACGACGTCCAGCACGGGCGCCCCGGTGGCGCGCGCGGTCCGCGCGGCATGCGGTCGGCGTTCGAACGGAATTCGGCCGCAACGTGTCTCGGCCACGAGCTCGATGTCTGTCATGACGTCCATGGTCGGCCGCGCAGGTGTGCTCATCGTTGGCCCGCGCTATGCGCCGGCTGTGAGATGTCGGCGGTCAGGTCGTAGATGACCGTGCCGTCGACGGTCTGGGCCGGGAAGTGCGCGTCGACCCAGTTCCGGATCGCGACCGACTCCTTCGCCTCGCTGGCGTCGGAGCGACCCATCGTCATCACCCGGCCCTGGATGAAGTAGTGGATCCGGCCCTCCGACACGGCACGGACGAACTGGTCGAGCGTCGGCGAGGGATCGGTGCCGTTGAACCCGCCCACCGCCATCACCGGTGCGCCGGTGGCCAGTTGGTAGCCGGCGGCGTTGTTGGACCCGACCACCGCGGCGGCCCAGGTGAAGCGGCCGGCGTCGGCGGAGAGCACCCTGATCAGGTCGGGCCGCGGCGTCGGTGAGCTCAACAGCCCACCGCCGCTGAAACCGCCGCCGCGCGCGGGGCCCACCGACGGGAGCGCGCCGCTGTGCGGGGTCGCTGCGGTGGCCACCGCGTACGCGGCGGGCGCGGCCAGACACGACACGACGGCCACGCCCGCGACGACGCGCGCGGCGACCGGACCCAGCCGACCCGCGACGAGGATCAGTGCCGCGGCTCCCACACCGCCGACCGCGACGGCCGCCCGCAGCCACGGCATCCAGTCCGCGGTGCGGGACAGCAGTTGCGCGGCGAGCACCACCGTGACCACGACCGTGCCTGCCAGCGCCGTCGCCGCGCGGATGTCGGTTCGGTTGCGCCACAACAACGTTGCGCCGATGCCGATGCCGGCGGCGATCGCGGGCGCGAGCGCCACGGTGTAATAGGGGTGCACGATGCCGTTCATGAAGCTGAACACCACGGCGGTGACGGCCAGCCACCCGCCCCACAGCACGAGCGCCGCGCGGGTGGGGTCGGTGCGGGGAGCGCGCCGGGTGAGTACGACCCCGGCGGCGATGCAGATCGCCGCGGCGGGCAGCAGCCACCCGATGTCGGCGCCCATCCCGTAGCCGAGCAGCCGGCCCCACCCGACGTCGTGATTGAGGTTGCCCAGCCCGCCGGGTTCATTGCCGGTGAGCCGGCCGACACCGTTGTAGCCCAGGGCCAGTTCGACGATGCTGTTGTGCTGCGAGCCGCCGATGTAGGGCCGGGCCGCGGCCGGCCAGAGCTCGACGAGCGCGACGTACCACCCGGCCGACACGACGACCGTGAGCGCCGCGACGACGGTGTCGAGGAGGCGTGTGCGCAGCGGCCGGTGCCCGGCGAGCAGGTAGGCCGCGGCGAGCGCCGGCAGCACGAGGAGCGCCTGCAGCATCTTCGCCAGGAAGCCGAACCCGACGGCCGCGCCCGCCGCGACCAGCCACCACCGGCTGGCGTCCTTCTCGCAGGCGCGCTGCGTGCAGTAGGCGGAGACAACGAGCATCAGCACCAGCAGTGCGTCGGGGTTGTTGAAGCGGAACATCAGCGCCGCCACGGGCGTCAGCGCGAGGATCGCGCCGGCCAGCAGGCCGGCCCCGGGCCCGAGCAGCCGGCACACGCCGGCGTAGATCAGCGCCACCGCCGCCACGCCCATCAGCGCCTGGGGCACCAGCATGCTCCAGGGGTTGAAGCCGAACAGCCGCGCCGAGAGGTCCATCACCCACAGCGCCGCGGGGGTCTTGTCGACGGTGATCGCGTTGGCCGCATCGCTGGAGCCGAACAGCATCGCGGTGGCATCGGTGGAACCGGCCTGCACCGCGGCGGCGTAGAACGCGTTGGCCCACTTCGAGGCGCCGAGGTCCCACAGGTACAGCACGGCGGTGCCGATCAGCAGCGCGACCAGGGCGGGCGAGCAGACGCGACCTCGTGCTCCTGCGGCCCGGATCGGCCGAGTTCGCGTCTGCTCGGCCGACATCAGCAAGGTCACAGGTCGATCATCGGCGGCCCCGCTAGGCCTCTGATGGGCCTCCGCTGTGCCTTGGCTGTGAATCACCGGGAAGCGTGACCACGAATTCCGTCCGGCCGGGCACGCTGTGCACGACGATCGTGCCCCCGTGCGCCCGCACCACCGCGGCCACGATGGCCAGACCCAGACCGGTGCTGCCGCCCCGCCGGGACCGCGACGAGTCCCCGCGCGCGAACCGCTCGAACACCTCCGGCTGCAGCCACACCGGAATCCCCGGGCCGTCGTCGAGCACCGTCAGCACGGCGGCACCGCGGTCGTCGACGGTCAGCGACGTCGTCACCGTCGTGCCGGGCGGGGTGTGGGTGCGGGCGTTGGCCAGCAGGTTGGCCAGCACCTGGTGCAGCCGCGCCTCGTCGCCGGGCACCGCGACCGGCTCGTCGGGCAGATCCAGTTCCCACGTGTGGTCGGGGCCGGCGATGTGCGCGTCGCTGACGGTGTCGACGATCAGGCGGCTGAGGTCGACGGGCTCCCGCTCGAGCGGGCGGCCGGTGTCCAGCCGGGCCAGCAGCAGCATGTCCTCCACCAGGCGCGTCATCCGCTCGGTCTCCGACTCGACACGGCTCATCGCATGGGCGACGTCGTCGGGCAGTTCGTCGTGCTTGCGCTGCGCCAGTTCGGTGTAGCCGCGGATCGCGGCCAAAGGTGTGCGCAGCTCGTGGCTGGCGTCGGCGACGAACTGGCGCACCCGGGTCTCACTCGCGTGGCGCGCCGACAGCGCCCCGGCGATCCGGTCGAGCATCCGGTTCAGCGCGGAGCCCAGCTGCCCGACCTCGGTGTTCGCCGCGGCGGGATCGACCTTGACGATCGGGGTGGGCAACCGCACCTCACCGCGGTCGAGTTCGAGGTCGGCGACCTGCTGCGCTGCGGCCGAGACGCGGGCCAGCGGGGCGAGCTGACGACGGATGATCACCACGCCGGCGGTGCCGGCGCCGACCAGCGCGACTGCGGCGACGATGCAGAAGATCGCCGCGACCCACAGCATGGTGTCGTCGACGTCGCTGGTCGGCAGCCCGGCGACGACGGACTGGCCGGGGTGGTGCGCGGGGAAGCTGACCACCCGGTAGCGGCCCAGGCCGTCGAGGTCGACGGTGACGGGGCGTTCGTCGGCCGGCAGTTCGGCGAGCTGCGCGGCCGCGGCGGCGGGGATCGCGGCGCGGGCGCCGTCGGTGGTGATCATCCCGGCGTCGAGCACCCGCCCGCCTGCGACGACGGCGCCGACGGTCAGGATGGCCTGCCCGGGCGCGTTGAGGAACTCCGGGCCGGGACCTTCGTTGTCGCGGATCATCAGGCGCCGCGACGGCCGGGGCAGGGGCGGGTCCATCGTCCCGTCGGAGGTCCCGATGTCCGGCGGCGGCGGGGGCGGGCCGAACTGGTAGATCACCGACGAGCGCCTGCCCGCCTCGACCACCTGCTCGTCGAGCTGGTTCATCAGGAAGCGTTGCAGCGCGAACTCGGTCGCCAGGCCGATGCCGGCGCAGACCACGGCCAGCAGGACGACCTGGGTGACGAGCAGCCGGGCGCGCAACGACCAGCTGCGCGGCGAGGCGATCACGCGCAGGCGCGACCGCTCAGCGCGCGGGCTTGAGGACATACCCGGCGCCACGCAGCGTGTGGATCATCGGCTCGCGGCCGCTGTCGATCTTCTTGCGCAGGTAGGACACGTACAGCTCGACTATGTTGGACCGCCCGCCGAAGTCGTAGCTCCACACCCGGTCGAGGATCTGGGCCTTGCTCAGCACCCGTTTGGCATTGCGCATCATGAACCGCAGCAGCTCGAACTCGGTCGCGGTCAGCGTGATGACCTCACCCGCTCGGGTCACCTCGTGGCTGTCCTCGTCGAGCACCAGGTCGCCGACGACGATGGTGGCCCCGCCCGTCTCGGTGCTCACCCCGGTGCGGCGCAGCAGCGCCCGCAGCCGCAGCACCACCTCTTCGATACTGAACGGCTTCGTGACGTAGTCGTCGCCACCGGCGGTCAGCCCGGCGATGCGATCCTCGACCGAGTCCTTGGCGGTGAGCAGCAGCAGGGGCAGGCCGGGAATCTGACGGCGCAGCTGGTGCAGCACGTCAAGACCGCTCATGTCGGGCAGCATCACGTCGAGCACGACGACGTCGGGTGGATTGTCCTTCGCCAGCGCGATCGCCGTGGCGCCGTCACCGGCTGTCGAGATGTCCCAGCCCTCATAGCGCAGCGCCATCGACACGAGTTCGGCCAGCACCGGTTCGTCATCGACGACGAGGACGTGCACCGGGCTGCCGTCGGCGCGGCGCATCGCCACCCGGGCGGCGTCGGTACCGGTCGTCCCGGTGTCCAGAGGGTTGGCCACCGCCCCATTATGGGCGCGCGCGCTAGGTGCCGACTGTGTCGTTCCTATGCGCGCGCTGTGAACCCCCGGCGCACAGCCCGCACACATCTTGGACCGTCATCGTGGTGGGATGAGTGCTGATCACGTGACGTTCGACGACGCCGCCTGGGGCGCCCCGCAGCCCGAACCGCGCCGGTGGGGAGCACGGGAGACCGTAGTGGCGGTGGGTATCGCGGCGGTGATCGCCGGCCTCGGTGGCGCCGCGATCTACGCGGCGACCGGGCAGTCGGCGCACGGGGCGGGCCCGATGGGCAGCCATGCGTTCGGCCCGCCCGGGTTTCCCCCGCCGGGTGGACCGCCGGACGGTCAGGGCGGGCCCGGTGAGACCCGGGGTCCGGCGCTGCACGGCCAGTTCGTGGTGCCGGCCACCGACGGCGGGTTCACGACGCTGCTGATCCAGACCGGCACGGTGACGGCGGTGGCGCCGACGTCGGTGACGGTGCGCAGCGCCGACGGCTTCAGCCAGCAGTACACGATCGACGCCGGGCTGCGCGCCCCGGCCGTCGACGATCAGGTGACGATCCGCGCGGTCCGCGACGGCGAGGCCGGCGCCGTCCGGATCACCGAGATCCTGGACCCGCGGGAGGCTCCCGGCATGGGTCCGCCGGGGGCCGCCGCGCCGCGGTGACGGGCGTCGACGCGCTGACCGGCGGTCACATCTCCTAACCTGTGCCCATGCTGCGCCGAGGCGGACCCGCCGGATGACCCGCTTCCTCGCGCGTCGGCTGCTGAACTATCTGGTGCTGCTGGGGCTCGCGTCGTTCCTGGCGTTCAGCCTGACCTCGCTGACCTTCCACCCGCTCGACAGCCTGCTGGAGCGCAACCCGCGCCCGCCCCAGGCGGTGATCGACGCCAAGGCGGCCGAACTCGGTCTGGATCAGCCGATCCCGCTGCGGTACGCGCAGTGGGTGTCCGGCGCGGTGCGCGGCGACTTCGGCACCACGGTCACCGGCCAACCGATCAATGACGAGCTGTGGCGGCGCGTCGGGGTGAGCCTGCGGCTCGTCGTGATCGGCTCGGTGCTGGGCACGATCATCGGCGTCGTGGTCGGTGCCTGGGGCGCGGTCCGGCAGTACCGACTGTCCGACCGCGTGATCACGGTGCTCTCGCTGCTGGTGATCAGCGCCCCCACGTTCGTGGTCGCCAACCTGCTCATCCTCGGCGCGCTGAAGGTCAACTCGGTGCTCGGCGTGCAGCTGTTCGAGTACACCGGCGAGACGTCGTCGGACGCGGTCGGCGGCGGATGGAACCAGTTCGTCGACCGGCTCCAGCACCTGGTGCTGCCGACCGCCACGCTGGCCCTGGCCTCGATCGCCGGCTTCAGCCGCTATCAGCGCAACGCGATGCTCGACGTGCTCGGGCAGGACTTCATCCGGACCGCGCGGGCCAAGGGGCTGACCCGTCGTCAGGCGCTGTTCAAGCACGGGCTGCGCACCGCGCTGATCCCGATGGCCACGCTGTTCGCCTACGGCATCAGCGGTCTGGTCACCGGCGCGGTGTTCGTCGAGAAGATCTTCGGCTGGCACGGCATGGGCGAGTGGTTCGTGCAGGGCATCTCGGCCCAGGACACCAACATCGTCGTCGCGTTCACGGTGTTCTCCGGCACCACGATCCTGCTCGGCGGACTGCTGTCGGACGTCATCTACGCCGCCCTCGATCCGCGGGTGCGTGTCTCGTGACCGCACCGCAGTTCGTCACCCGACGCACGCTGGTGTGGCGTCGCTTCCGCGCGAACCGGCCGGCGATGGTGTCGATGGTGGTGCTGATCGTCCTGTTCGTCGGCTGCTGGGCGCTGCCCCCGCTGCTGCCCTACTCCTACACCGACCTCGACTACTACGCACTGCAGCAGCCGCCGTCGCCCCAGCACTGGTTCGGCACCAACGCGCTGGGTCAGGACCTGCTCGCCCAGACCCTGCGCGGGATGCAGAAATCGCTGATCATCGGCGTCTGCGTGGCGGTCATCTCCACGCTGGTCGCCGCGACGGTGGGCGCCGTCGCCGGTTACTTCGGCGGCTGGCGCGACACCGTGCTGATGTGGTTCGTCGACCTGCTGCTCGTCGTGCCGGGCTTCATCCTGATCGCGATCGTCACCCCGAGCACCCGGGGCAGCGGCACCGTGGTCTGGCTCATCGTGCTGCTGGCCGCGTTCAGCTGGATGATCAGCTCGCGCATGGTCCGCGGGTTGACGATGAGCCTGCGCGACCGCGAATTCGTCGCCGCCGCACGCTATATGGGGGTGAGCAACCGGCGGATCATCGCCCGCCACATCGTGCCGAACGTGGCGTCCATCCTGATCATCGACACCACGCTGAACGTCGGGGTCGCGATCCTCGCCGAAACCGGGCTCAGCTTCCTCGGTTTCGGGGTGCAACCGCCCGACGTGTCACTGGGCACGCTGATCGCGGCAGGCACGGGTTCGGTGACGACGTTCCCGTGGGTGTTCCTGTTCCCCGCCGGCGTGCTGGTGCTGATCGTGCTGTGCGCCAACCTGATCGGGGACGCGCTGCGCGACGCGCTCGACCCGGGGGTGCGGCCGGCCCGGCGGCGGGGGGCACGCCGATGAGCCTGCTCGAGGTGCGCGGGCTGACCGTCACGTTCCCCACCGACACCGAACGGGTGGCCGCGGTGCGCGGCCTGGACTACGACGTCGACTCCGGCGAGGTGGTCGCCCTGGTCGGCGAATCCGGCGCGGGCAAGTCGGCGGGCGCGATGGCCGTCGTCGGGCTGCTGCCCGAATACGCCGAGGTGTCCGGGTCGGTGCGGCTGCACGGTCAGGAACTGCTCACCGGGTCCGACGCCGAGATGTCGCGGGTGCGCGGCGCGAAGATCGGCACCGTCTTCCAGGATCCGATGTCGTCGCTGACCCCGGTCTACACGGTGGGTGACCAGATCGCCGAGGCGATCCGTATCCATCGCCGCGACGTGAGTCGTAGCGCCGCCCGTGCCCGTGCGGTCGAACTGCTGGAGCTGGTCGGCATCTCCCAGCCCGCGCAGCGGGCCCGGGCGTTCCCGCACGAGCTCTCCGGCGGGGAACGCCAACGGGTGGTGATCGCCATCGCGATCGCCAACGATCCCGACCTGCTGATCTGCGACGAGCCGACCACCGCGCTGGACGTCACCGTGCAGGCCCAGATCCTCGACGTGCTGCGTACCGCCCGCGATGTCACCGGCGCGGGGGTGCTGATCATCACCCACGACCTCGGCGTCGTCGCGGAATTCGCCGACCGGGCACTCGTGATGTACGCGGGCCGGGCCGTCGAGACGGCACCCGTCGCCGACCTCTACACCGAGCGCCGAATGCCCTACACCGCAGGCCTTCTCGGCTCGGTCCCGCGCCTCGACGCGCCGCAGGGCGCGCGGCTGGTGCCGATCCCGGGCGCTCCCCCGTCGCTGGCGGCGCTGCCCGCAGGCTGTCCGTTCACACCGCGCTGCCCGTTGGCCGTCGAAGAATGCAGTACCGCCGAGCCGGCGCTGGAAACCGTCGGGCCCGACCACCGGGTCGCGTGCATCCGGCACGCGGACGTCTCCGGTCGCAGCGCGGCCGACATCTTCAGCGTGTCGACCGCACCGGCACCGGCCGCCGCGGACAGCGGCGAGCGGCCCGTGGTGCTCGCGGTGCGCGACCTGGTGAAGACCTTCCCGCTGACCAAGGGTGTGGTGTTGCGTCGCAAGGTCGGCGAGGTCCGTGCGGTCGACGGTGTCGACCTGACGCTGCGGCAGGGCCGGACGCTGGGCATCGTCGGCGAGTCCGGATCGGGCAAATCGACCACGCTGCACCAGATCCTGGGACTGGCCGCGCCGCAGCACGGCAGCATCGAGGTGCTCGGCGCCGACGTCGCGACGCTCGACCGTGCCGGCCGCCGGGCCCTGCGCGGCGACCTGCAGGTGGTGTTCCAGGATCCGGTCGCATCGCTGGACCCGCGCCTGCCGGTCTTCGATGTCCTGGCAGAACCCTTGCAGGCCAAGGGATCCGACAAAGCAGCCATCGACGAGCGGGTCGCCGAATTGCTGACGCTCGTGGGACTGCGCCGCGAGGACGCCGGCCGCTACCCGGCGGAGTTCTCCGGCGGGCAGAAGCAGCGCATCGGCATCGCCCGCGCGCTGGCGCTGCAGCCGAAGATCCTGGCGCTCGACGAGCCGGTGTCGGCGCTGGACGTGTCGATCCAGGCGGGCATCATCAATCTGCTGCTCGACCTGCAGGACCGGTTCGGCCTGGCCTACCTGTTCGTCTCCCACGACCTGTCGGTGGTCAAGCACCTGGCCCACGACGTCGCGGTGATGCACCGGGGCCGCATCGTCGAACAGGGCAGCAGCGAGTCGGTGTTCGGCGACCCGCGCGACGAGTACACGCGGCGGTTGCTCGCGGCAGTCCCCCGGCCGCAGCCCGATCCCGGTTAGAGTCTGTCCGCATGACCCTGCTTCTGCGACTGCTCGCCGTCGGGCTGACCGCGGCCCTGGTCCTGACGGGCTGTTCCGGCTCGTCGCAGCCGGTCCCGTCCGCGGGTGGCAATGCCGAACTCGGCGCGACCGCCGACATCAACCCGCAGGACCCCACGACGCTCCAGCAGGGCGGAAATCTCCGGCTTGCCCTGACCGGTTTCCCGGCGAACTTCAACAACCTGCACATCGACGGCAACCTCGGCGAGATCGGCTCGATGTACCGCTGGACGCTGCCGCGCGCCTTCTTCATCAAGCCCGACGGGCAGATGACCGTCAACAGCGACTTCTTCACCAATGTCGAGCTGACGAGCACCGATCCGCAGGTCGTCACCTACACCATCAACCCGAAGGCGGTGTGGAGCAACGGCAGGCCCGTCACCTGGGAGGACATCGCCGCCCAGATCAATGCGACCAGTGGCAAGGACAAGAGCTTCCTGTTCGCCGCGCCCAACGGGAGTGAGCGCGTCGCCTCGGTGACCAAGGGTGTCGACGATCGGCAGGCGATCGTCACGTTCGCCAAGCACTACGCGGACTGGAAAGGCATGTTCGCCGGCAACGGCATGCTGTTCCCCAAGGAACTGACCGGGACACCCGAGGCGTTCAACACCGGGTTCCGCGACACTCCCCCGCCCTCGGCGGGGCCGTTCATGGTCGGCACCGTCGACCGGGCGGCGCAGCGGATCACGTTGACGCGCAATCCGAAGTGGTGGGGAACGCCCCCGCTGCTGGACTCGGTCACCTACAGCGTGCTCGACGACGCGGCCCGCATCCCCGCGCTGCAGAACAACGCGCTCGACGCCACCGGCGTCGCGTCCCTCGACGAGCTGACCATCGCCCGCCGCACGCCCGGCATCGCGATCCGGCGGGCGCCCTCGGCGAGCTGGTACCACCTGACGTTCAACGGCGCGCCCGGTTCGATCCTCGCGGACCCGGCGCTGCGGATGGCGATCGCCAAGGGCATCGACCGGCAGGCCGTCGTCAACGTCGCCCAGAACGGCCTCGTCGACAAGCCGGTGCCGTTGAACAACCACATCTACGTGGCGGGCCAGGAGGGCTACCAGGACAACGCCATCGGCTTCGATCCCGAAGGGGCCAAGCGGGAACTCGATGCACTGGGCTGGCGACTCAACGGCCAGTTCCGGGAAAAAGACGGCAGCCGGCTCACCGTGCGCAACGTGTTCTACGACGGCCAGAGCACGCGTCAGATCGCGACGATCGCGCAGAACAACCTGGCGCAGATCGGTGTCGACCTCCAGCTGGTCCCTGCCGCCGGCGGCAAGCTGTTCCCCGACTTCGTCACGCCCGGCAACTTCGATGTCGTCCAATTCGCCTGGGGCGGCGATGCTTTTCCGTTGTCCGGCCTGAGCCAGATCTACGCGTCGCGGGGCGAGAGCAACTACGGCAAGATCGGCACCCCCGAGATCGACGCCAAAATCGAACAGACCCTCTCCGAGCTGGACGCGGCCAAGGCCCGCACGCTGGCCAACGAGCTCGACACGATGCTCTGGCAGGAGGTGTTCAGCCTGCCGCTGTTCCAGGCGCCGGGCAACGTCGCGGTGAAGAGCACGCTGGCCAACTACGGCCCGGCCGGCATCGGCGACATCAACTACACGGCCGTCGGGTTCATGAAGGACTGACCTGGCGCACCACCCGCGGTACCGCATCGGGCACCCTGCCCTCCGCCATGGCGGCCAGCCGGATCGCGGCCACCAGTAGCCGCACGCTGAGATTGGCCGGCAGCCGGTCGAGTTCGGCCCCGCGCGAGGGGAGTTCGTGGATCTTCCCGCCGACCACGGCCCGGCACACCTGCAGGGCCGCGTGTTCGCGGGTGTCGAGCATGCTGTGCCCGGCCGTCGGCAGATCGACGAGCACCGAGTCGGGAATCAAGCCGGCGACCTGGCGCGCGACAGCCGGCGGAGTGGTGAGGTCGCGCCCGCCCGAGAGCACCGCGGTGGGCCAGCTGAAGCCCGGCATCGCCGACGCGAGGTCGTAGGGTTCGGCCTCGAATTCGACGTCGCCGCCGGCCATCTCGCGCAGGGCGATGGCCGGGTCCAGGGGCTTGCCGTCGGGTTCGGCGCCGTAGTTCAGCTCCCGGTAGGCGATGCGTTCGACCAGGTCCGGCTCGTGCTGGTACGGGGTCTTGCGTTCGAGGAGGTTGCGCGCTCCGAACCCGACCGCCGCCCATAACCAGTCGTGACCGGCCAGCAGCAGGTTCAGCTGCCGGCACAGCACCTCCGGGCCCGCGACGCCGTACATGTCGCCGATCAGCTGGACGTCCTTGGACGTCACCACCCCGTCACCGACCAGCCGGCGCACCTTGGCGGCCAGGTCCGCGGTTCCGGGCCCGCTGCCGTCTCCCACGCCGTCCCACAGCACCCGGCGGGTCTGGGCCCGCACCTCGGCGATGTCGGCGCACGACAGCAGCGGCGAGTCCAAGACCATGGCGCGCACCCGCGACGGATGGGAGACCCCCAACCCGGCGGCCAGGTAGGTGCCGTAGGACGCGCCGTAGACGACGGCCTTGTCGACCTGGGCGTCGTCGAGCACGGCGGCGAGGTCGTCCACGACGGCCCGCACGGTCAGCGCCTCCGGCGGCAGGTCGGCGCCCCGGTCGTCGTGCCGGGACAGCCCGACGCCGCGGTGCTCGACCATGATCACGTCGAGGCCCGCGACCGCGGCGCGCCGCCGGAACCCCCGGTACAGCGCGACCGAGGCGGCACCGGGCCCACCCGGGATGACCAGCAGCGGGTGGGCGGACTTGCGGCCGGCCCGCACGTAGTAGACGTCGAACTCGTCGTCACCGCCGGTCGCGGCACCGGTCCCGAACGGCCGGCGCACCGGCCGGACCCCCGGCAGCGCGGCGAGCTTGGCGTGCGCCCGGCGACGCTTGGCGTTCATCGTCATCGCGCCCCATTGTGCCCCGTTCCCGCAGGTCGGTCACACCGGTACCGGTTCGGTTCGGGCTGATCCAAAGACGTGCGCTGCGCCGCGGCCCGCCGGTACACATTGATCCCATGACCTCCGTGGACCACGCACACGCACTGCTCCCCGATTCCGCCGAATTCGCGGCGCTGCTCGCCGAGATCGGCGCCGGTGCCAGCGATCGAGATCGCAACGACGAGAACCCCTTTGACCAGGTGATCGCGCTGAAGCGGGCCGGCTTCGGCGCCCTGCGCCTACCCGAACGCTTCGGCGGTCCGGGATTGACTGTGCCGCAACTGTTCTCCACGATCATCGACGTCGCGCGCGCGGATCCGATTGTGGCGCACATCTTCCGGACCCACTTCTGGTTCGTCGAGGAGAGGTTGCGCACCGCCGACGAGCCCACCTCGCAGGCGTGGCTGGCCAAGGTCGCCGAGGGCAAGACGTTCGGCAACGCGTTCAGCGAGAAGGGCGCCAACGCGGTCGGCAGCCTGGTGTTCAACACCCGGTTGCTGCCCGCCGACGGCGGCTACCGCCTCGACGGGGAGAAGTTCTACAGCACCGGCACCCTGTTCTCCGACTACCTGACCGTCGCCGCCACCACCGACCACGACTCGGTGGCCACCGTCGTGGTGCCCGCCGACCGGACCGGGGTGCGGCTGATCGACGACTGGGACGGCTTCGGGCAGCGCCGCACGGGTACCGGCACCACGGTGTTCAGCGACGTGGCGGTGGCCCCCGACGAGCTGCTGAGCGACTCGCCGTACGACGCCGAACCGGAGCCGACGGTGCAGTACGCGTCGCTGCAGCTGTTCATCCACGCCGTGGTGGCCGGGATCCTCGAGTCGGTGGTCGACGACGGTGTGGCACTGCTGCGCTCCCGGGAGCGCAGTTTCAGCCACGCCGTCGCCGAACGGCCCACAGAGGATCCGCTGCTGCAGCGCCAGCTCGGCGAGATCGCGAGCACCGCGTTCATCGCCCGCGCGGCCGTGCTCGACGCGGCCGCCGCCATCGGTGCCGCCACCGACTCGCAGACCGCCACCGGCGTGCCCGACGCCGACCTGGCGACCGAGGCGCAGCTCAAGGTCGCCAAGGTCAAGGTCCACCTCGACGCGGTGGCGCCCGAGGCGGCGACGCGGCTGCTCGAGCTGGGCGGGGCGAGCGCGTCGAGCAGGACACGCAACCTCGACCGGCACTGGCGCAACATCCGCACCATCACGCTGCACAACCCGGTGGGACTGAAGGCGCGCGCGATCGGCCAGAACCTCCTGCACGGCACCGCCCTGCCCGCCAACGCCTACTTCTGAACCGCGATTTCGGCGTGCTGGGTTGCGGTGAGCGCGACCAAGCACGCCGAAATCGCAGAAAAGGACCCTCATCATGAGCCGACAACTGCACCTGGGCGGATTCCAGATCGCCTCGCAGGTCACCCACTCCCACGCCGCCTGGCGTCATCCCGCCAGCGACACCCGGTTCACCACACCCGACTACTACCACCGGATCGGACGCATCCTGGAACGCGGCAAGTTCGACTTCGTGTTCTTCGCCGACCTGCTGGCCGCGCCGGTGCGCTACGGCGACGACATCGCCGAACCGCTGCGGCGCGGAACGCAGGCCACCGCGACCCTGGATCCCTCGATCGTGGCGGCCAGCATCGGGGCGGTCACCTCCAAGCTCGGGGTCGCGATCACCAAGTCGGCGACCTACTTCCACCCGTACGAATTGGCGCGGATCTTCGCCAGCCTCGACCACATCACCGCGGGCAGGGTGGCGTGGAACATCGTGACCTCGCTGACGCAGAGTGAGGCGCAGAACTTCGGGCACGACGACCACCTGGCCCACGAGTACCGCTACCAGCGGGCCGACGAATTCGTCCGCACCGCACTGGAACTGTGGTCCAGCTGGGATCCCGACGCGCTGGTGCTGGACAAGGAGTCCGGCGTGTTCGCCGACCCGGCGCGCATCCGGCGCGTGGACCACGACGGCGAGTACTTCCGCACCCGCGGACCGCTGAACGTGCCGCACTCGCCGCAGGGCCGTCCGGTGCTGATCCAGGCCGGGTCGTCCGCGACGGGCCGGGACTTCGCCGCGCGGTGGGCCGAGGCGATCTTCGAGATCGACCCGACGCCCGAGGGCCGGCGCGCCTACTACGACGACATCAAGTCCCGCGCCTCAGACCTCGGCCGCGACCCCGACCGGGTGCTGATCTTCCCGGCGTTCATCCCCTTCATCGGGGAGACCGAGTCGATCGCCCGGGAGAAGCAGGCGTTCCACAACGAACTGGCCGACCCGATCTCCGGGCTGATCACGCTGTCGGTGCACACCGACCACGACTTCTCGGTCTACGACCTCGACGCCCCGGTCGAGGACGTCACCGTCAGCGGCACCCAGGGGCTGTTCGACACCGCCCGACGGGTCGCCAACCGGGACAACCTGACGCTGCGCGACATCGGGAACTGGTACGCCCAGGGGGTGCTGCTGCCGCAGTTCGTGGGGACCGCCAGCCAGGTCGCCGACCAGATCGAGGAGTCGTTCCGGGCCGGTGAGGCCGACGGGTTCATGGTGTCGGCGGCCCAGACACCGGGCACCTTCAACGATTTCGTCGACGCGGTGGTCCCGGAGCTGCAGCGGCGCGGGCTGTTCCGCACCGAGTACACCGGGAACACGCTGCGCGACCATCTCGGCCTGGGACCGGTGACGTTCGACGCGCCGCAGCGGTTGCAGTCAGTGAGCTGAGCGGATCAGGTCGGCGGCCTTTTCACCGACGACCGTCGTCGGCGCGTGGGTGTGGCCGCGGATGAGCGTCGGCATCACCGATGCGTCGGCGATCCGCAGGGCGCGCACGCCGCGCACCCGCAGCTCCGGGTCGACGACGCTGGCGTCGTCGGTGCCCATCCGGCAGGTGCCCACGGGGTGATACAGGGTGTGCGACACCGTCTCCAGCGCACGCGCCAACGTGTCGTCGTCGAGCTCGGTCGCGTCCAGCGGGCGGGCGATCCGGCCGATGGTGCCGCGCAGCGCCGGCGACCTCGCGATGTCGGCGCACATCCGCAGACCTGCCATCAACGCCTCGCGGTCGGCGCCGGCCGGGTCGGTCAGATAGCGGGGATCGATCAGCGGCTTGTCGTACGGGTCCGCCGAGCGCAGCGCGATCACACCGCTGCTGGCCGGGGTGAGCAGAATCGGGCCCATCACGACGGCGTGGTTGAGGTAGGGATCGCCGATGGCCTCGTCGAAAAACGGTGCGGGAGCGAAGATCAGCTCCAGATCGGGCAACTCCAGCTCGGGCCTGCTCTTGACGAAGCCGTACGCCTCCCCCACGTTGGAGGTGAGCATGCCGCGGCGGCGCAGCAGATAGTTGAGCAGCTCCAGCGGCTTCTCCGCGGCGAACAGCGTGTCGTAGGGCACGTCGAAGCCCAGCGGGACGACGAGGTGGTCGAGCAGGTTTGCACCGACCGCCGGTCGATGGGCGACCGTGGTGATGCCGTGGCGGGCGAGCTGGTCGTGGTCGCCGACGCCGGAGAGCATCAGCAACTGCGGGGTGTTGATCGCCCCGGCGCAGAGCACGACCTCGCGCCGGGCGGTGACCACGGTGCGGCCGCCCTTGTGGTCGAACTCGACCCCGATCGCGCGGTCCCCCGCGAACACCACCCGCCTCGCGGTCGCTTCGGTGAGCACGGTCAGGTTCTTGCGCTTGCGGACCGTCTTCGGTTTCAGGTAGGCGTCGGCACTGCTCCACCGCGCGCCGCGCCGCTGCGTGACCCTGGTCTGGCAAAAGCCTTGCGGCTGAGCTGACGTCGGCTCCTCGACGCGGTGGCCGCACTCCCGCACGGCGGTCAGCCACGCGGCGGTCGAGGCGCGCGGGCTGCGCTGCTCGGAGATGACGAGCGGACCGGACTCCACCTGGCGCAGATAGGGTTCGAGGTGGGCGTAGTCCCATGACGGGCCCGCCTGCTCGCCCCAGGCGTCGTAGTCGGCGGCGAAGCCGGGCACCCACATCATCGCGTTCATCGACGACGACCCGCCGAGCATCTTGCCCCGCGGCCAGTACACCCGCCTGCCGGCCAGGCCCTGCTGCGGTTCGGTCAGGTAGTCCCAGTCCAGCGGACCGCGCATCAGCTTCGAGAAGCCGGCCGGGATGTGCACGAAGGGGTCGCGGTCCCGCTTGCCGGCCTCGAGGACCACCACCCGGACGGAGGGATCGGCACTGAGCCGGTTGGCCACCACCGCGCCGGCCGAACCCGTCCCCACCACCACGTAGTCGGCATCCACGACCGCGAAGTCTAGCCGCGCCGCTACGAGGCCAGTTCGATGTGGCGCGCGCTCTGCACCCCCGCGTAGCGCTGCGGGCTGCAGGTCAGGATGATCACCTGCCCGTCGCCGGCCACCGCATCGAACACCTCGGCCATCCGGGTCAGCCGCTCGGCGTCGGTGAAGCCGAGCGCGTCGTCGATCACCACCGGCACGCTGTCCTCCTTGGCGACCAGCGCCGCCCCGGCCAGCCGGGCCACGATGCCCAGCTGTTCCTTGGCGCCACCGGACAGCGATTCGTAGGGCACCGTGCGCCCGGACAGGGTGCGCTGGCCGATGCGCAGCGCACTGTCCACGTCGACCTCGAAGGTCTCGCCGAACACGATGCGGCCCAACCGTTCCACCTCGGTGCGGAACGGATCGACGTAGCGCGACCTCATGGCGTCGCGGTGCCGGCCCATCACGGTCCGCAGCAGCTGGGCGGCGCGGGCCCGGCGCTGCACCCGCCCGTAGTCGGCGCGGGCCCGTTCGCGTTCGGTCTCGGCGGCATCGAGCCTGCCCTTGCGGCCCTCGGTGCCGAACACCTTCAGCTGCGCGGCGACCTCGCGCAGGGCTTCGGCCGCCTCGTCGTGGCGGGCGGCGGCGCTCGTGGCCGCGCGTTGCGCCTCGTCGAGGCGCGTGGCGACCTCCTGCGGGGCGTGGCCGGCCAGCTCCTCGGTGAGCCGGGCAACCTCTGCCGCGGCAGCGGCCGCCGCGTCGGCGTCGGCCTGAGCCGTGACGGCCAGCTGGTCATCGCTGGCCGTGGCGCGGACCTCGGCCAGCCGGCGCCCCGCGGCGGCGAGTTCCTCGGCCACGACGGCGAGCTTCTCGCTGATGCGCGCGGCCCGCAGTTCGCGTTCGGCCACCAGCGTGGCGGCGGCTTCGGCGACCTTGGTGTGGGTCTGGCAGTCGAGGAGAGCCTGCTGGTGGGCCGCGGTGGCCTCGAGGAGCTCCCGCCGCTGCGCGGCGGGGTCCTGCACCGCGGCGGTGGTCGCGTCGAACAGGCCGTCCTCGGCCGGGAGCCGGCTCCGCACGTCGGCCAGCCGGGCCCGCAGCGCCTCGAGTGAATCCTCGGCGGACAGTGCGCCCAGGATCGCCCGCACCTGCTTGCCCGCCGCCTGCAGTTCCTGCCGGCGGGCGTCGAGCGCCCGGGCCGCGTCGAGGTCGGGCACCCCGGCTTCGCGCAGTACGGCGCCCAGCGTCTCGGTCGCGCGGTCCAGTGCCGCCTGGGTGCTGGTGGCGGTGGCGCCGGCCACCACGCGCACCGTCAGGCCGCCCGGAAGGTCGAGTTCCGTCGCGCCCGTCACCGTCGCCGACCAGCTCTGGCCGGGCTGCAGGGTCACCGCCTCGCCGTCCACCGCGACGTCCACGTCGGCGGCCGCGATCATCTCGATGCGGGCCGAGGTCAGGTCGACGGCCGAGGCGGCGCGGTCGACGGCGGCGGCCGCCTTCTCGATGGTCGACATCAGCTCGGCGGTGAGCGTGATCTTCGCGAGATCCCTTGTGGTGGAGTCGAGTTCGCGCTGATGACGCTCGATGGTGGCGATCCGCGCGGCGAGGCGATCGGCGTCCTCGCGGTCGGCCAGCAGGGCCACCGCGGCGTGCGCCGCGTCGACGCGCTGCTTGCAGGCCTCGAGCAGCGTCCGGGCCTGCTGCGCCGTCTCGTCGGCGGCCACCCGCATCTCGCGCGCGGTGTCGGCGTCGTCGGCGGCGGTCTCCGCCTCCTGCTGCAGGCGGGTGACGGCCGCGGTGCGCTCGTCGATCTCGGCGCGCGTCCGCCGCCGCTCGGTGAGGGCCGCCAGCGATGCGGCATACGTGGAGTCCGCCGCCCCCGCGCGCACCCTGGCCTGGGCGAGCTCACCGGTCAGTACGGCGATCGCCTCGGCCGCGGTGCGCGCTGCCGTGAGTTCAGCCGCGGCAGCGGTCTTTTCGGTGGCCAACGCGGCCAGGTCGCCGGTGAGCGTCGCATGCCGGCGGACGGCGTCGTCGACCTCGGCGATCGCCGCGGCGCACCGGGCGACCTCCTCGTCGGCGCTGCGCAACCGGGTGGTGGCGGCCAGCCATTCGCCGGTGGGCCGCCCGGTCGCGGTGAAGTAGCGGCGGTACTCCTCGTCGATCCGGTCCACCAGCAGCGCGTCGACCGGGCCGGCCCCGGCGACGGGCGTCTCGTCGACCTGGCCGGCGACCACGTCCAGCGCCCGCGACAGCGCGTTGCAGCCGGACAGATCGGTCGCCGACGTCGACGCCGACTGGATGACCCGCTGCGCCTGCCACAGGTCGAGGTCGACGGTCTCGGCGAGAATCGCGCGCACCCGGTCGTGCGCGTCGTCGCCGGTGAGCTGTTCACGCCGCGGCGCGAGCACGGTCAGTTCCGTCTCGGGCTTCTTGTGGAAGCGTTTCCTGTAGACGAAACGATAAGGACCCGTGGAGATCTCGGCCGTCACCTCGGCGCCGACATCGGCGTGAGTGGGCTTGACCTGCTTGACGTCCTTCTTGGTGGACCGGTCCTTCGATTCCAGCAGCAGATCCAGCGCCTCGAGCATCGACGACTTGCCGATCTCGTTCGCGCCGCTGACGACGATGACCCCGCTGTCGGGAAAGCTGATGTCACGGTGGGTGATTCCGCGGTAGTTGGTCAGCGTCAACCGGTGCAGCTTCACGCTGCTCCCCCCTCGGTCAGGCGCAACAGAAGGGCCAGCGCCGCGCGTGCGTCCTCGGCGCCCTCTCCCGAGGTGCGCGCGGTGGCGACCAGTTCGTCGACCGCGGCGGCGGCGAACCCTCCGATGCCCAGGCCGTCGAACTCCCCGTCGGCGGGCATCACCGCGATGTCGGTCTGCCTGTCCCACGGCACCAGTGCGGCGAACACCCGGGCATAGCGGTCCAGGCAGACGTCCAGGGCCGCCTTGTCGGTGACGGTCAACGACCCGGTCAGCCCGAGCCGGATCACCGTGCGTTCCTTGTCCGGCATCAGGTCGAGATTGATGTCGAGGTCGGCCACGTCGCGGCGGGTGTCCACGCTGTGGCGCATCGACACGAACCGCCACGTGCCGACCCGGCGCGGATCGACCCGCACGGGCCTGCCGGTGTCGGACTCGTCGATGTCGACGACCAGCACGTTGCCCGGATCCGGTTCGACGTCGTCGAAGTTCGTCACCTCCGGCGCACCGGAATACCACACCCGCCCCGAGGAACCCACCTCGAACACAGAATGCTTGTCGCCCAACGCGACATAGTGCACCGCGCCGCGATCCAGCGCCGCCTCCAGCGCGGCCAGCCCGATGAGCGACGCCCGGTCCTTGTCCGGCACCAGGATGTCGACCGCGCCGTGCCCGACCACGATGCGCGTCACCCCGTCGCCGGGCAGACCGTCGAGCACCTGGGCGACCAGATCGGTGGTCGGGAACTTCGACGACCACGGCGCCGCGATCAGCTCCAGCCCCGGGCGCACCTGGTGGACGCCCGGCCGGTCGAGGACGATCACGTTGTCCGGGCGCTCGGCGGTGAACAGCGCACTGGTGTAGACCGACGCGGCGTCGAGCGGATCGTGGTTGCCGGGCAGCAGGTACACCGGCACCCCGATACCGCGCATCGCCTCGAGCGACTGGCTGACCTCCCGCGGGGCGAGCTGGTTGTGCTCGAAGACGTCCCCGGCGACCACCACGAACTCGGCGCCGGTCTCGGCGGCGAGAGGGCCCAGTGCGGTGACCGCGCCGCGCCGGGCCGCCGAATACCGGGGCTGGGCCTCACCGCTGAGAAAGTGCCGCGTCATGCCGAGCTGCCAGTCGGCGGTGTGCAGAAATCGCATCGGATGACCGTCCTTTCCGTCGTCGGCGTGGTCGCTGCGGGAAGTCTAGGGCGGGCCGCCGACAAGTCCCGGGACGCGCACCGGATGGACTACCGTTATCTGCGATGAGCGATCCGACACGCACCCTGGTGCTGCTGCGCCACGCCAAATCGGACTACCCCGACGGGGTGGGCGATCACGAGCGTCCCCTCGCCCCGCGCGGCGTCCGGGAGGCCGAGCTGGCCGGCGACTGGATCCGGGAACGCCTCGGAGAAATCGACGCGGTGTTGTGTTCGACGGCCACCCGGACCCGGCAGACCCTGGAGCGCACCGGAATTGCCGCGCCCGCACGGTTCTCGGGACGCCTCTACGAGGCGACGCCCGGCATCGTCATCGAGGAGATCAACGCGGTCGACGACGGCGTGGCCGCGCTGCTGGTGATCGGGCACGAGCCGGTGATGTCGTCACTGGCGCTCGGACTGGCCGAGGAGGACAGTGGCAACAGCGCTGTCGCGGAGAAGATCTCGGCGAAGTACCCGACGTCGGCGATCGCGGTGCTGCGCACCGCCGCGCCGTGGGGGCGGCTCGGGCTCGGCGGGGCCGAACTCGTCGACTTCCACGTGCCCCGCTAGGCGCGGGTGGCGAGCGTGAGCTCCATCAGCTTGATGGCCATGCCGCAGGCGTCGATGCCGGGAGCCTGCGGGTTGACCCACCAGCCCACCACTCCGGCGGCGTCACTGGCCACGCCGCAGGCGCCGTTGGGGTCGTTGGGCCGCATCACGAACGACTGGATGCCCGCGATCGACCGGTTCTCGATCTGGTAGTTGAGCTGCTGGGCGGTCTTGCGCTCGTTCTCGATGTCGCCCTGCTCGAACCAGAACCGGGTGATGTCGACCAGACCCGCCGGGTTGGCGGCCTGCCACCGGCACACCGCGCCGACGAACGTGCTCTGGATGTCGAGCGGATCCGCCCCGACCGTCTGGGCCAGGATGTCCTCGGTGAGGACCTCGCACTCCTTCAGGAGGTTCGGGTACTGGCGCTGCGAGTCGTTGTTGCGGGGCACGTCCCCGGAACCGGACTTGGCGGCGGTGCCCTCGACGGTCTGCGTGCATCCGGTCAACACGACCAGGCCCGCCAGCGCGGTGACCATTGCAGAGGCCGCCGCGGCCTTTCCCCGGCGCATGCTCATTTGGAGTTCACAATCGATTGGCGGGTGAGTTCCTTGGCCACGTCGCATGGATCCGGGAACGGCTTCTGGGCGTAGCTGATCGACCACTCGATGAAGTCGTCGTCGAAGCCGATGCCGATCTCGCACAGGTTGGTGCCGAGGGTCGGATCGTCGTTGGAGGCGATGAAGCCGTCGTGGCCCTCGATGTTGATGTCCTCGACGCTGGTCCTCGACAGTTCCTCGGTCTTGCGTTCGCGGCCGATCGGGCTGCCGCGGAACCAGGTGAACGAGAAGTGCGGGCCGACGATGGACCCACCGGCCAGCCACTGGCACCCCACCGAGTTCTGCGCCGTGTTGGTCAGTCCCTGCACCTGGGTCTGCTTGGCGATCTCCTCGTCGCTGATGCCGGCGCACTGCGGGAAGAACGGTCCGTGCTTGGCCGCCTGCGGCGGCGCGTCGGTCGACGGAACGGTCGGCGACGACGGCTGATCGTTCGAGCACGCCGCGAGCACGGGGATCATGGCCGCGGCAGCAACGACGGCCCTCATCGGCCGTCGGTGTCCACGCTGGCTTCCGGTCACGCCATGCACTGTAGCGGCAGGCTCCGGGGTCAACCACCGACAGGCCGATTGACCTGCAAGTTCAGCCGATTCTCAGGTGCGCCCGCCGGACGGGCACCGGCGTCGGCGGGTGTGCGACAGTAGCGGGATGCTCTTCGGCCTGCTCCGACGGCATACCCGTCCGTACCGCCCGCTGCTGGCGATCGTGGCGGCATTGCAGGTGATCAGCACGCTCGCCACGCTGTATCTGCCCACCGTCAACGCCGCGATCATCGACGACGGTGTCGCCCAGGGCGACCTGCGCCGGATCGTCGAACTCGGCGCGGTGATGCTCGGGGTGTCCGCGCTGCAGGTGGTGTGCGCGGTGGGAGCGGTCTACTTCGGCTCGCGGGCCAGCATGGGCGTCGGACGCGACCTGCGGTCGCTGATCTTCCACCACGTCACCGGTTTCTCGGCCGAGGAGACCGCGCGCTTCGGCGCTCCGTCGCTGCTCACCCGCACCACCAACGACGTGCAGCAGATCCAGCTACTGGTGCAGTTGACCGCCACCATGCTGATCACGGCCCCGATCATGTGTGTGGGCGGCATCGCGATGGCGGTGCACCAGGACGCGGGGCTGTCGTGGCTGCTGCTCGTCAGTGTCCCGGTGCTGGCGCTGGCGAACTACTGGATCGTCTCGCACCTCCTGCCGATCTTCCGTCGGCTGCAGCGGCTGATCGACGGCATCAACCGGGTGATGCGCGAACAGCTCACCGGGTTGCGGGTGGTGCGGGCATTCGCGCGGGAAGGCTACGAGCGCAACCGTTTCGCCGAGGCCAACCATGCGCTGGCCGACGCCGCGATCGAGGCCGGACGGTGGCAGGCGTTGATGCTGCCGGTGACGACGCTGGTGATCAACGTCTCGAGTGTCGCGCTGATCTGGTTCGGCGGCCTGCGCATCGACGCCGGCCAGATGCAGGTCGGTTCGCTGATCGCGTTCCTGTCCTACTTCATGCAGATCCTCTTCTCGGTCCTGATGGCGACGTTCATCCTGGTGATCATCCCGCGGGCCTCGGTGTGCGCCGAACGCATCACCGAGGTGCTGTCCACCCGGTCGGCGATCACCACTCCGGCCGCCGCGCTGACACCGGAGACGATCACCGGCGAGGTCCGGTTCGACAGCGCGACGTTCAGCTATGCGGGGGCCGATCGGCCGGTGCTGCAGGATGTTTCGCTGACCGCGCGCCCGGGCAGGACCACCGCCATCGTCGGGTCCACGGGGTCGGGGAAGTCGACACTGGTGTCGCTGATCTGCCGGCTCTACGACGTCACCGACGGCGCGGTGCGCGTCGACGGGGTCGACGTGCGCGACCTGGACATCGAGACACTCTGGGCGGCGATCGGCCTGGTCCCCCAGCGTGGCTACCTCTTCTCCGGCACGATCGCCGACAACCTGCGCTTCGGGAAGTCCGATGCGACGGACGACGAGATGTGGGCGGCGTTGCGGGTGGCCGCGGCCGACGACTTCGTGGCCGCCCATCCCGATGGTCTCGACCAACCTGTCGCGCAGGGCGGCATGAACTTCTCCGGCGGGCAGCGGCAGCGCCTGGCGATCGCACGGGCGGTGATCCGCAGACCCAGCCTCTATCTGTTCGACGACGCGTTCTCCGCGCTGGACGTGCACACCGACCGGACGGTCCGGTCCCGCCTGCGGGAGGTGTCCGCGGGAGCGACGGTGATCATGGTGGCGCAACGCATCTCGACGGTCGCCGAGGCCGATCACATCGTCGTCGTCGACGACGGGCGGGTGGTCGGCGCCGGCACCCACGACGAGTTGATCGGTTCCTGCGAGCCCTACCGGCAGTTCGCCGATTCCCAGTCGGTGGGGACGGCATGAGCGGACCGCTGGCCCGTTCCATGCGGATGGCTGAACCCCCACAGGCCCGCTCACGCGATTTCACGGCCTCGGCGCTGCGGCTGCTGAGGCGGCTGACGCCGCACCGCGGACTGGCGATGACGGTGATGCTCTTGGGAATCGGCGGCATCGCGATCGGTGTCATCGGCCCGCGGATCCTCGGGCATGCCACCGACCTGCTGTTCAACGGGGTCATCGGCCGGCAGCTACCCGCGGGACTGACCAAGGAGCAGGCCGTCGAGGCGGCCAGGGCGCGTGGCGACACCACGTTCGCCGACCTGCTGTCGGGCATGAACGTGGTACCGGGACAGGGCGTCGACTTCGGTGCGGTGGCCCGCACGCTCGCCTTGGCCCTGGGGCTGTATCTCGTTGCCGCGCTGATGGTCTGGCTCCAGGCACGGCTGCTCAACGTCGTAGTTCAGAAGACGATGGTGGCGCTGCGCTCCGACGTCGAGGACAAGGTGCACCGGTTGCCGTTGCGCTACTTCGACTCACGGCAGCGCGGCGAGGTGCTCAGCCGGGTCACCAACGACGTCGACAACCTGCAGCAGTCGCTGTCGATGAGCATCACCCAGCTGCTGACCTCGGTGCTCACCGTGGTCGCCGTGCTGGTGATGATGCTGACGATCTCCCCGCTGCTGACCGTGCTCACCGTGGTGACGGTTCCGTTGTCGCTGTGGATCACGCGGTCGATCGCTCGGCGGTCGCGCCGGTTGTTCGTGGCGCAGTGGACCAACACCGGAAAGCTCAACGCGCACATCGAGGAGACCTACAGCGGTTTCACCGTGGTCACCACCTACGGTCACCGCGCGCTGGCCGAGGAACAGTTCCGCGAACTCAACGACGACGTGTACCACGCGAGCTTCGGCGCGCAGTTCCTGTCGGGCCTGGTCTCCCCCGCGACCAACTTCGTCGGCAACCTGAGCTACGTGGCGGTGGCGGTGGTCGGCGGCCTGCAGGTGGCCACCGGGCAGATCACGCTCGGCGGGATCCAGGCGTTCATCCAGTACGTCCGCCAGTTCAACCAGCCGCTCACCCAGATCGCCGGCATGTACAACACGCTGCAGTCCGGGATCGCCAGCGCCGAGCGGGTTTTCGATCTGCTCGACGCCGAGGAGGAGCCGCCGGCGTCGCTGCGCGAGCTTCCCGCCGGCGGGCCGGCCGGCGGCCGCGTCGAGTTCCGCGACGTGTCGTTCGCGTACCGTCCGGGTGCGCCGGTGATCGAGGATCTCTCGCTGATCGCCGAGCCCGGCACCACGGTCGCCATCGTCGGGCCGACCGGCGCGGGCAAGACCACGCTGGTGAACCTGCTGATGCGGTTCTACGACGTCGACGCCGGCGCGATCCTGCTCGACGGTGTCGACATCACCTCGGTCAGCCGCGCCTCGCTGCGGTCCCGCATCGGCATGGTGCTGCAGGACACCTGGCTGTTCGCCGGCACGGTCTACGACAACATCGCCTACGGGCGTCCCGACGCCGACCGCGACGAGGTCATCGAGGCGGCCACCGCGGCGTACGTCGACCGCTTCGTCCACACGCTGCCCGACGGTTACGACACCCGCATCGCCGACGGCGGCACCAACATCAGCGCGGGCGAGCGTCAGCTCATCACGATCGCGCGCGCCGTACTGGCCCGGCCGCAGCTGCTGATCCTCGACGAGGCCACCAGTTCCGTGGACACCCGCACCGAGGTGCTGATCCAGCACGCGATGGCCTCGCTGCGCCGCGACCGCACCAGTTTCGTCATCGCGCACCGGCTTTCGACGATCCGCGACGCCGACACGATCCTGGTGATGGAGTCCGGCCGGATCGTCGAACGCGGAACGCACGCCGAACTGATGGCCCGCCGCGGGGAATACTGGACGATGATCCAGGCCTGAGTGCCGATCGCCGGATTAAGCGATGTGCTTCCGGCAGCATGACGGTATGACCCGGACCGTGCACACGTTCTGTCGGTACTGCCTGGCGTCCTGCGGGGTCGAGGTCACCGTCGACGGCAACCGCGTGCTGAAGATCTCGCCCGACAAGCAGAACCCGCACACGTGGCGCGACTTCTGCGCGAAGGGCCGCACCGCGGCAGCGCTGGTCGAGCATCCGCGCCGCATCGTCGCCCCGATGCGGCGGGTCGGCGACGACTATGTCGAGGCGACCTGGGAGGAGGCCATCGCCGACATCGCAGCCCGGATGACCGCGGCGATCGACGCGGACTGCCCCGACGCCGTCGGGGTGTACTACGGCAACCCGGCCGGCTTCTCGTCGTCGAACATCATCTTCATGAACGGCTGGCTCGACGCGATCGGCACACAGAGCCGGTACTTCGTCGGGTCCATCGACCAGAACGCGATGCACGTGGTCGCCGAGGCCATGTACGGCTCCATGCTGATGGCCCCGGTCTCCGACATCGACAACTGCGACTACTTCCTGCTCGTCGGCACCAATCCCGCTGTGAGCGCCTGGAACTGGCTCGAGACGGTGCCCGGCGGCTGGCGGCGGGCACTCGACCGGCAGGCCCAGGGCGCCACGATCGTCGTGGTCGACCCGCTACGCACCGAGTCGGCCGCCAAGGCCGATCTCCATCTCCCGGTCCGGCCGGCGCAGGACTGGGCGCTGCTGCTCGGGATGATGAAGGTGATCTTCGACGGTGGTCTGGAGCATCGGCAGGACTGCGCCGACCTGGCCACCGGAGTCGAGGAATTGCGCGCGCTGGCCGCCGAGGCGGATCTCGACGACCTGGCGCTGCGGTGTGGGCTGCCGCGGGCTCAGATCGAGACGGTGGCACGCGATTTCGCTACCGCGCGGGCCGCGATGGTGGTCACCCGTACCGGCGTGTCGATGCACCTGACCGGCACCGTCGGGGAGTGGCTGGGGCATGCGCTCAACGTGATCACCGGACGCATGGACCGTCCCGGTGGTCGGCGCTACGAACCCGGCTACGTCGACACGATCCGGATGTCGAGCAGGATAGGCGCCAGCGCGCACCGCAACCGGCTGTCGGGGCGGCCGATGGTGGCCGGCGGGCACGCGCTGTCGGAACTCCCCGCCGAGATCACCACGCCGGGAAGGGGTCGGATCCGGGCGCTGCTGATCAATTGCGGCAATCCGGTGGTGTCGGGCCCGGACGGGGCTGCGCTCGACAGGGCGCT
Source organism: Mycolicibacterium chlorophenolicum (assembly GCF_001044235.1). Classification (GTDB taxonomy): domain Bacteria; phylum Actinomycetota; class Actinomycetes; order Mycobacteriales; family Mycobacteriaceae; genus Mycobacterium; species Mycobacterium chlorophenolicum. Next base: position 81,191 of record NZ_JYNL01000069.1, read on the forward strand.
GGCCGACCTGGATCTGCTGGTGGCGATCGATTTCGTGCAGCGGGAGAGCCACCGGCACGCGCACTGGCTGCTGCCGGCGGTGCACTGGCTGGAACGCGATGACCTGCTGGCGTTCACGAGCAACATGCACGACGAGCCGTACGTGCAGTACGGCGCGAAGGCCGTCGAGCCCCCGCCGGGTGCGCGTCAGGAGTGGCGCATCTTCGTCGACCTCGCGATCGCCATGCGCCGTCCGCTGTTTCGCGTGCCGGGTCTCAACACGGTCATCCGCGCCACCCGGAGGGCCGCCCGCCTCTCGGGCGTCCGCGGGCTGGAGTTCGGTCCGCAATGGATCGACCGGCTGGTGCTGGCCGCGAGTCGAAAGGTCAACGGCCGCAGGCTCCGATGGCGCGACGTGCGCGCCCACCCGCACGGTTGGGTACTGGGCCCGCGGGAGTTCGGGCACTTCCGCGGCGCGCTGCGCACCCCGGACCACAAGGTTCGCCTTGCGCCTGCCGAGTTCGTGGCCCGCGCCCGCGACCTGCTCGCCCGACCGCCGGCCGATCCCCCGTCGGAGTTCCCGTTCTCGCTGGCCAACCGACGCCGCAGGCACTCGATGAACTCCTGGCTCAACGAGTTGCCGGGCCTGCATCCCTCGGGCAAGGGCACCGACGTGGTGATCCACCCCGAGGACGCGCGTCGCCTCGGCATCACCGACGGCGACCGGGTCCGCGTCACGTCGCGCGTCGGTCGGATCGAGCTCACCGCGTCAGTCGACGACGAGCCGCGGCCCGGCGTGGTGATCATCGACCACGGCTGGGGCTCAAGGGTTTACGATCCGCGCGGCGGCACGCCCGCCGAGTCCTTCGGCGTCAACCGCAATCTGCTGGTCGATGCCGAGCCGGTGGATCCGCTGTCGCAGACCCCGGCGCTGAACTCGACGTTCGTGGCCGTCGAGAAGGTGGATCAGACCTGAGGACCCGACGAGCGCAGGTCGTCCACCTCACGCATTGCGTCACGCAGCTTGCCGAGCCATTCGTCGGCGTGTTCACCGACCAGGCGCACCGACCACGCCAGCGCATCCGAGCGTGACCGGGCCACGCCGGCGTCGACGAGGGTGTCGAGCACCTGGCGTTCGGGCTGACGGAGCCGGGTCATCACCGGTACCGCGATGTGGGTGAACAGGATTCGCTCGTCGCCGACCGTCACGCCCCAGGCCACCTTGCGGCCGTAGCGCGCCTCGGCCTCGTCGGCGATGCGCATGCGCTCACCGCGGGTCTGTTCGCGGAATCGTGCGGCGCGACCGGACGCGCGGGCCTCGCTGTCGGGCTCGCCGTCGGGTTCGGGGAGGCGGCCGACGACGGTGATCTCCTCGCGGTCGACGACGACCTCGGGGTCACCGGCGAACCATTCGGTGGGCAGGCGGCCGGCGAACCACTCGGCGGCGTCACGGGCATCGGGTTGGTCGGCTTGCTGCCAGCCGCCGGAGCGGCCCGACCTACGGCTGTGGGGTTGGTGTCTCATGATTACATGCTTACACCGTTGCAGTCGCGGGAATGCGGTCGTTCACCGACGGCGAAAAGGGGAAACTCTCGCTGGGCCGCCGCGGCAGCCTCCCGACGGTTGCGACGCATTTCAGCTAAGGATTTTCGCGCCAGATCGGGGATCAAGGCACAGCAGAAGTGTAGAGTTGGCCCCTAGCCAGCAACCAGACACAGCCCGCGGCGGTCTGATTGCCGGCATCTGCAGTGACAACGGGGGCACGGGGTCAACATGCACAACCAACCTCACACCGACGCCACCGCCGGCGACTTCGTCATCAACACGACGGATCTCCAGGAGGTCGAACACTCGCTGAGCGCCCTGTTCGGGAACATTCGTCTCAGCACATCCCAGCCGCATGACAATGCCCGCAGCCGGATGTGGCGCAGCTACGTCGGCCCGCTGGCGGTCGACGACGCGGAGTTCGCATTCGGCATGGACTTCGTGATGGAGCCACCGGAAAGCGTGCTGCTGTGTCGGGTGCGGTCCGGGGTGCTCGAAGACATGTCCTGCCGCAAGGACAGTCACCAGTACGGAACGGGCACAGTCGTCGCCTTCGGTGCCGTCGAGGGGCGCCCCTTGATCGGCAGGACCGAGCAGCCGCGTTACCACGTGCTGACGTTGCCCCGCCGCTGTCTCGCCGAGGCCGCCGGCGACCTCGACGCCCCGACCGCTCACGTCGCGGCGCTCACCAGTTCGCGGCCGTTGAGTCCGGCGGCCAACGACCATCTCGTCGACGTGATCGACCACATCCGCCACAGTGTCCTGAGCAATCCTCGCGCGGCGCGCGAACCCTTGGTCGCCGGCGCCGTGACGCGCTATGTGGCGGCCGGCGTGCTTGCGACCTTCCCCAATACCCTCAACGGTGCGCCGTGTACGGCCCGCGACGACGACAACCACGATGCGCTTCGGCGTGCCACCGCCTTCATCGAAGACCACGTCGGCGAGGACATTTCGCCCGCCGAAATCGCCGGCGCGGCACGTGTGTCGCCGGGCACGCTGGGTGAATTGTTCCGCCGGCACCGTGAGGTCACGCCTGTGCAGTATCTCCGGCAGATGCGGCTGCACAACGCGCATCACGAGCTCGTCCGCACAGATCCGGGGACGGGTTCGGTGGCCGATATCGCTCACCGGTGGGGGTTCTGGCATCTCGGCCGCTTCCGGTCTCTCTACGCCCGCACCTACGGCACCACCCCGGACTCCACCCTCGATCGCTAGGGTGCGTCAACCCCGTTTGATCACCACTGCGCGCACCGGCGGTCGATTTCCTTTGCCATCATCCCAGGATGCCGGCGCGACTCGGCATAGGGTGAGGACACCAGAACACGGGAGGTGGCGACGGTGACAGCACCCGGACAAGGCAGTTGGCAGCCCGACCCGGAGGGGCGCTACGACTACCGCTGGTTCGACGGGCAGCGGTGGACGGATCAGGTGTCCAAGGGCGGACAGGTGATGCATGCTCCGCTGGGCCAGGCACCGGGCCCGCAGTCCGGTCCTGCGCCCGGCCAGGCGCAGGTCCAGGCACAGGTCCAGCAGGGCCCTGGCGGCGGTGACGGATTCGCCGGAATCACCGGCGATCTCGTCGACGGCAGGTTCAGCGAGAAGGAAGCCAAGGCGATCGCGAACCAGAACGCCAAGCTGCTCCGCGTCCGACTGGGCGAACCGTTCATGGCCCGGCAGGGCTCGATGGTCGCCTACCAGGGCAACGTCGAGTTCGCGTTCGAGGGCGGCGGGGCCTCGAAGTTCATCAAAAAGGCGCTGACCGGCGAGGGACTGCCGCTGATGCGGTGCGCCGGGCAGGGCGACGTCTTTCTCGCCGAGCGCGCCTACGACGTCCACCTGCTCAACCTGACCAACTCCGGCCTGTCGATCAGCGGCAAGAACGTGCTGGCGTTCTCGTCGAGCCTGGACTGGAACATCGAACGCGTGAAGGGCGGCAGCATCGCCACCGGCGGACTGTTCAACACCACGCTGCGCGGGACCGGCTGGGTGGCGCTCACCACCGACGGGCCGCCCGTGGTGCTCAACGCCGCCGAGGCCCCCACCTTCGCCGACACCAATGCGGTCGTGGCGTGGTCGGCCAACCTGCAAACGCAGCTGAAGACGAGCTTCAAGGCCGGGGCGCTGATCGGCCGCGGATCGGGCGAGGCCGTCCAGGTGTCGTTCTACGGCAACGGATTCGTGATCGTCCAGCCGTCCGAAGGCGTGCAGATCACCACGACGCAGTAGCTCACAGCTCCAGCTGCACCGTCACCGGACCGTCGTTGACGAGTGCGACGGCCATGTCGGCGCCGAACGCGCCGGTCTGCACGTGCGCCCCCAGCGCGCGCAGCGCGTCGGCGAACGCGTCGACCAACGGCTCGGCGACGGCCCCGGGCGCGGCGGCGTTCCACGTCGGCCGCCGACCCTTGGTGGTGTTGCCGTAGAGGGTGAACTGGCTGACGACCAGGATCGGCGCACCGATGTCGCTGGCCGACTTTTCGCCGTCGAGAATCCTCAACTGCCAGAGCTTTTCGGCCAGACGCTGCGCCTTGGCCGGTTCGTCGTCATGGGTGACGCCGACCAGCGCGAGCAGCCCCTGGGTGGCCGGGGTGATCTCGCCGACCACCTCGCCGGCCACCGTCACGCGCGCGGACGTCACCCGCTGCACGAGCACCCGCATCTAGAGGGATCCGAGAATCTGCTTCATCGTGGCGATCTCGCGCTGCTGGGCGTCGATGATGTCGCGGGCCAGCTTCTTGGCGTCCTCGGCCTTGCCCGTGTCGAGCTCGGTCTGCGCCATCCGCACAGCGCCCTCGTGGTGGGCGATCATGCCGGTGAGGAACTGTCGCGTGGCGTCGACACCCTGGGCCTGCCGCAGCTGCTCGAGCTGCTGGTCGCTCATCATCCCCATGCCCATGTCGCTCATGTCGTGGCCCTCGTGGTTCATCACCGGGGCGCCCCACTCGGTGAGCCACTTCTGCATCGTCGCGATCTCCGGGCCCTGGGCGGCCTTGATCTGGTTGGCGAGCTCGACCACGCGGGGATCGATGCCCTGCTTGGCGAGGATGATGTCGCTCATCACGATCGCCTGCTCATGGTGGGGAACCATGCCCGAGGCGAAGGAGACGTCAGCGTCGTTGTGCGCCGCTGCCGGATCGGCAGTCTGCGACATCGACCCGTGATCGTGCGAGGCCGACGCACCGGCATCCTCGGTGCTGCTGCTGTCGGTACATCCCGTCAGCAGGAGAACCAGGGCGGCTCCCCCTGCTGCCGCTGCGGCCTGCAGTCTGCGTGTGGACATCATTGTCGCGCTCCCTTCAAACCTGATTGCATACCCTAGGGGGGTATGGTACACATGTGTGGGCGGGCGCTTCACACGGCCCCGGGAAAGGACCTCCCATGACCACCACCACCATCAGCGTCGAGGGTATGACCTGCGGTGGGTGCGCCAATTCGGTGCGCGCCGAACTCAGCCACATCCCCGGCGTCCACGACGTCGACATCGACCTCTCCCACGGTACGGTCACGATCGCCAGCGACGCTCCGATCGTCGCCGCCGATCTCCGGTCCGCGATCGAAGAGGCCGGCTACCAGCTGGCGAGCTGACCGCGATGTCGGCCACGACGAGAATCGCCGCCTTCACCGCGCTGCTCGCGGCGGTGTTCGCCGTATCACTGTGGTTCGGGCATGCCGTCGGCCCCGAGCCGGCCGCCCCGGCCGGGGTGTCGCACCAGCACGACGGGGGCCACCCATGACCTCGGTCGAGTTGGCGATCGACGGAATGACCTGCGCCTCGTGCGCGGCCCGGGTCGAGAAGAAACTCAACAAGCTCGACGGCGTCACGGCGACGGTGAACTTCGCGACCGAGAAGGCGCGCGTCGAGTACGGCGGCGCCGTGACGCCCGACGAGCTCGTCGCCGCGGTGGAGGCGGCCGGGTATCACGCATCGCTGCCGCAGCAGGCTCCCGCGGCTGAGGCGGCCGTCGACGACCCCGCTGCGGCCCTGCGCCGCCGCCTGCTGATCTGCCTGGCGTTGACGGTTCCGGTGGTCGCGATGGCGATGGTGCCCGCGCTGCAGTTCACCTACTGGCAGTGGCTGTCGCTGACGCTCGCGGCGCCGGTCGTGGTCTGGGGGGCGTTCCCGTTCCACGCGGCCGCATGGACGAACCTGAGGCACGGCGCCGCGACGATGGACACGCTGATCTCGGTGGGCACGCTCGCCGCCTTCGGCTGGTCGATCTACGCGCTGTTCTGGGGCAGCGCGGGCGTGCCGGGGATGACGCACCCGTTCGAGCTGACGATCGCCCGCACCGACGGCAGCGGCAACATCTACCTGGAGGCCGCAGCCGGGGTCACGACCTTCCTGCTGGCGGGCCGCTACTTCGAGGCACGGGCGAAGCGACAGTCGGGCGCGGCTCTACGGGCGCTGCTCGACATGGGCGCCAAGGAGGTGTCGGTCCGCAGAAACGGTGCCGAGCACCGCATTCCGATCGACCAGCTGAACTCCGGCGACGAGTTCGTGGTGCGGCCCGGCGAGAAGATCGCCGCCGACGGCGTGGTGGTCGAAGGGTGCTCGGCCGTGGACGCCTCGATGCTGACCGGGGAGTCGGTGCCCACCGAGGTGGCGCCTGGCGACGAGGTGGTCGGTGCGACCGTGAACGTCGACGGGGTCCTCGTGGTGCGCGCGCCGGGTCGGCGCCGACACCCAGTTGGCGCAGATGGCGCGGATGGTCGAGGACGCGCAGAACGGCAAGGCTCAGGCACAGCGCCTCGCCGATCGGATCTCCGGGGTGTTCGTCCCGATCGTGATCGCGTTGTCCGTTGCGACACTAGGGTTTTGGCTCGGCACGGGCGCGCCGGTGGCGGCCGCGTTTACCGCGGCGGTCGCGGTGCTGATCATCGCGTGCCCGTGCGCGCTGGGGCTGGCGACGCCGACCGCGCTGATGGTCGGCACCGGCCGCGGTGCGCAGCTGGGGATCCTGATCAAAGGCCCGGAGGTGCTGGAGTCGACCCGGCGGGTGGACACCGTCATCGTCGACAAGACGGGGACGGTGACCACCGGCACGATGACGCTGGACGATGTCGTCGCCGCTGACGGCGAGCAGCCCGACGAGGTGCTGCGCATCGCCGGTGCGGCGGAGAGTGCGTCGGAGCATCCGATCGCGCGGGCGATCACCGCCGGGGCGCGGGACAAGCTCGGGGACCTGCCGGCGGTGACGGCGTTCGAGAATCTGCGCGGCCTCGGCGTGCAGGGCACCGTCGACGGGCGGGCCGTGGTGCTGGGCCGGATCAGGTTGCTCGACGAGCGCGGGTTCGAGATCCCTGCGGAGCTGACGGCAGCCGCGCAGTCGGCCGAGTCGGACGGCCGCACCGCGGTTGTGGTGGGCTGGGACGGCCGGGCGCGTGGTGTGCTGACGGTGGCCGATGCTGTCAAAGCCTCGTCGGCAGAAGCGGTTTCGCTGCTGAAGGAGCTGGGACTGGAGCCGATCATGGTGACCGGAGACAACGAGGCGGTCGCCCGCGCGGTGGCCGCGCAGGTCGGGATCAGCCGGGTCATTGCGGGAGTGCTTCCGCAGGAGAAGGTCGACACCGTGGTGCGCCTGCAGGGTGAGGGCAAGGTCGTCGCGATGGTGGGCGACGGCGTCAACGACGCGGCGGCGCTGGCGCAGGCCGACCTCGGTCTGGCGATGGGCAGCGGCACCGACGTCGCGATCGAGGCGAGCGACCTGACGCTGGTGCGCGACGACCTGCGCGCCGTGCCTGATGCCATCCGGTTGTCGCGCAGGACATTGGCGACGATCAAGGGCAACCTGTTCTGGGCGTTCGCCTACAACGTCGCCGCGCTGCCGTTGGCCGCCGCAGGGTTGCTCAACCCGATGATCGCCGGCGCCGCGATGGCGTTCAGTTCGGTCTTCGTGGTGAGCAACAGCCTGCGGCTGCGCGGTTTCACGCCGGCCCGCTGACCGGAACGCAGTGTGGCGCGTGCGAGCTGCGCATCGCTCGCGCCCACCGAAAGGATTGTCGGGGAACGTACCTCACGGTCCCTGGTCGTCTTCGGGCAGGAGGTAACGTTCGGGGTGGTGGTAGCCGTTGACGCGATGCTGACCCCGGTCGAGGTCGGGTGGGGGGACCCATTCGGTCCGGCCTTTGGTGTTTCGGTGGGTGGTCCACTTGGTGGTCTCGATCATCCGGTTTTCCGGGCCGCAGGCCAGGGTCGTGGTGTCGACGTCGGTGCGTCCGCCGTTCTTCCAGTCGGTGAGGTGATGAACCTGGCACCAGTAGCCGGGCACGGTGCAGCCGAGCCTCGTGCAGCCGCGGTCCCGGGCGTGCAGCACGATCCGTTGCGCCGGCGAGGCGATCCGTTTGGTGCGGCCGAGGTAGAGGGCTTGGCTGGTGTGGTGATCGAACACCGCCAGATAGTGGAACGCATGCGAGGCCATCCGGATCAGATCACCCATCGGCAACAGGGAGCCGCCGCCGGTGACCGCCACCCCCGCCCCCTTCTCCAACTCCTGCAAGGTCGTGGACACAATGACGGTGACGGGTAATCCGTTGTGCTGGCCCAGCTCCCCGGAGCACAGCGCCATCCGGCCGACCGCGAGCCAGGCGTCGTGGCGACGCTGCGCCNATGACGGTGACGGGTAATCCGTTGTGCTGGCCCAGCTCCCCGGAGCACAGCGCCATCCGGCCGACCGCGAGCCAGGCGTCGTGGCGACGCTGCGCCGGACTGCGGGTGTCAGCGCGGCGCTGCTGCTCGTCAGGCTGGCCGTCGATGCAGGGGGTGTCGTCGTCGGGGTTGCAGGCGCCGGGGGCGGCGAGTTTGGCCTCGAGGGCTTCATAGACCGCCCGCCATTCCGGAGTCACCCAGCCCGACAGCTTGCTCATCCCGTCGGCCTGCTGCTCACCCAGGGTGACACCACGGCGGCGGGCGCGTTCGGCGTCGGTGGGTTCGGGACCGTCCTGATCGATCTTCGCCGCCAACCGCTCGGCCGCCTTCTTCAAGTCCTCGGGCTTCAGGCCCGCACCCACCGAGGCCAACTGGCGGTCCGCGGCGGCCCGGGTGCCCACATCCACCCAGCCGGGCAGCTTGTCATGAAAGGTCGCGATCACCGCCACATGCTCAGCATCGAGGGCGCCACGGGCTTGGGCGGCGGCGGTGGCCTCCCACACCGGCGCCAACGGCTCCCCGCTGATCGCTCGGCGCGGGCCCAGCGAAGCGGCGTGCTCCAGCCGGCGTTTGGCCTCACGATCAGAGACGCGCAGCGCGGTGGTGAGCACCTTCTTCCACGACGACTCACCCAGGCACCGCGGCTCCGTCTCGGCGGTCAGCCGGGCCAACACCCGATGCTCCAACGCCGGGACGCTGCGCAGCACGGTCGTCACCTCTGCGAGCAGCTCCACGAGCTCGCGGTGGGACAGGGTGTCGCAGGCGTCGTGCAGCATCGCGATCTGCGAACGGATCGCCTCCACCGCACTCGCGACTTCCCCCACATATCGAACACTAGTTCGAACCACCGACATGTCCGCCGCGATTTGTGACAGCAGAAACGCAAGTGGCCAAAGATTTTTGAGAGGTTCGCGGCGCCAATTCAGCCCTGCGCTTACTCTCCGTCCGCCCCAGCGCCCCGCGCCCGGAACAGCTTGATGTCGGACTTGAATCCCTTCAGGTGCCGGGCGCCGGCGAACGACCAGACGAACCGCTCGTCGTCGCCGATCGCCTCACGCGCGGACTCGGACACCAGAACCGATCCGGGGCGGGCAGCGCCGGTCACGCGGGCGGCGAGGTTCACCGGGCTGCCGAACCAGTCCCCCTCCCGGCTCACCGCCATTCCGGTGGCCACGCCGACGCGCAGCCGCGGAAAGTCGCTGTCGCCGTCGGTTGCGTCGACCAGTCGCAGCACCGCCTCCAGCAGCGGCGCCGGCTCCGGACTGACCAGCATCACCTCGTCGCCGATGGTCTTGATGAAGCGCACCGGCGCGACGGCGACCTCCCGCGTCATGTCCGCGAGCCGCTGCGCGAGCCGCTCGAGATCCTCGGGCGGCAACGCCTCCCCGAGCCGGGTGAATCCGACGAGGTCGGCGAACGCGATCGTGACCAGTCGCGCGCCCGGCAGGTGCTGCCCCTCGGCGCGTTCGGTGGCGTTGACGGCCTCGGTCTCGATGGCGTGCCGGAGCTGCAGCAGCAGGACATCCTGGATCAACGGCCCGAGCAGCGGCGCCAGCCCTGCCACCAGCGACTCCGACGCCTTGGCGATCTCCAATTCCGTTGCTGACGGGTGTAATACGGCGGCCAAGGCCGCGTAGCGCATCGCCTCCGCGGCACGCGCGAGACCGTCGCCGAGCAGCCGGGTGATCTGCACCAGCTCGTCGGCATCGATCCCGGCGGCCAGGAAGTCGCGGGTGAACTTGGCCGCCTCGGCGTCGGCGCGCAGCAGCACGGCCGCGTCGGGATCCTCGACCCGCGGCAACCCCATCGCGCGCTGGATCCGCTCGAAGAGCTCCAACTCGACGCCGTGCTTCTCGGCCGCCTCCCGCGCCGACACGTACACGCCGTCGTCGCCGATGACACGGCGCGACGCCAGCAGCATCGGCGAGGTGCTCGCCTTGATCTGCTCGATCGTCACGCCCCGTTCGAGCAGCCAGGGGATCAGCTCGGCACGCTCGGCCCGCGCGCTGCCCTCGAGCCCGTCGAGCAGCCCGGTCGCTTCGAGATCGACGTCGTCGGTCACCGGCTCAACCTACCGTGCGCTACACAGGAGTCATGACCTCACCGACGGTGCGCAGCTTTCCGCCGCTCGCGACGGCCGACGCCCGGATCCTGATCCTGGGCAACATGCCCGGAGTCGTGTCGCTACAGGCCGACCAGTACTACGCGCATCCGCGCAACGGGTTCTGGCGGATCACCGCAGAGCTCTTCGGGTTCGACGCCGCGGCGCCCTACGACGACCGCGTCCGCCGGCTCACCGGGGCCGGGGTCGCCGTCTGGGATGTCCTGCAGTCCTGTCGCCGCATCGGCAGCCTCGACGCCGCCGTCGAACCGGACAGCATGGTGGCCAACGACTTCGCGGACTTCTACGCCGCGCACCCGGGAATCAGCCACGTCTACTTCAACGGGGCGGCGGCCGAACGCAACTACCGTCGGCTGGTGGAGGTGACGGGGCCGCGGCAGTACACGCGGCTCCCCTCGACGAGCCCGGCCCACACCTGGACCGTCGAGACGAAACTCGCCGCCTGGCGCGCGATCACGGCGTGAGGCGAGCGTGCGCGACGGCGTACTCCCCCGGCGTGCACCCCAGCATCGCGCGGAAGTCGTTGATGAAGTGGGCCTGGTCGTACCACCCCAGCCGGACCGCCAGATCCGCGAAATCGACGTCGGCGCAGCTCTCGATCTCCAGCGCGGCGTTCTGCAGCCGGTAGCGGCACAACACCCACTTGGCCGGCACCCCGACGTAGCGCCGGAACACACGCTGCGTCGTGCGTGCGCTCCACGGCGACAGCGCCATCACTTGCTCGACCCGATGGATGCCGGTGTCGTCGCGCATCCGGTCGACCAGGCCGGTCACCGCCCGATAGGTCGAGTCCGGCTCAGGCGCCGCACCGATCAGCCGATCCCATTGCCCTGCAGCATCGTTCACGTCATCAGCGATGTGGACGGGGCCGCCGAACAGATCGTCCCCGACAGCCCGGATCCGGCCCGTCATCGCCGCGGCGTCCCCGCCGAACCTCGCGGTGAATCCCCCGGGCCGGAACCGCGCACCGACGACGGCACCCCGTTCGCTGAGGGTGGTGCGGAACACGTGCGCCACGACGCCGTGCACCAGCGTGGCCGGTAGCGAAAAGCCATGTCGCACGCGATCGGAACCCCATTCGTGGGTCAGATGCAGCGAAGGAAACGTGATCACCGTGTTCTCGACCGGCGACCGGCCGCGCAGGTCCCACGTGACCGACCAGAAGTGCTCGACGAACCGCGCGGTGTCGCTGCTGGGCGCCCAACGCTGCAGGTCGTACAGCGACGAACTCGCTGACCGGCCGACCACACCGCGCGTCGGCGGCTCGACTGTCGCCTTTTTCCAAGCCCCCATGGCATCGAGGCTACGAAACTCGGGGGCATGTCTGCACACCCCATCCCTTCCGGATACACCAGCCTGACCCCGTTCCTCTGCGTCGACGGCGCCACTGCGGCCATCGACTTCTACACCGCGGCGTTCGGCGCCACGGTCGTCGAGAAGATGGACCGCCCCGACGGCACCGTCGCCCACGCCGAACTCGACTTCGGCTCCGGCCGTCTGCAACTCGGCGATCCGGCCGAGGCCTACAAGATCACCGCGCCCGACCCCTCCGCCGACGTGGCGACGTTCTCGATCGCGCTGTACTGCAGCGATGTCGACGACGTCGTGGACCGGGCGCGCCGCGCAGGTGCGACGGTGCGGGAGGAACCGCAGGACTTCGCCACCGGCGACAGATTCGCCTCCCTAAGAGACCCGTTCGGGGTCCGCTGGACGGTGATGACACGCATCGAGGACGTCTCCGCCGAGGAGCGGGACCGTCGGCTGGGCGAATGGGCCGAGCAGAACGTCCACTAGCGTGGCGGGATGTCCTGCGTCTTCTGCGCCATCGTCGAGGGTGCCGCTCCCGCCATCAGGATCCACGAGGACGACGACTACCTCGCGATCCTCGACATCCGGCCCTTCACCCGCGGCCACACGCTGGTCATCCCAAAGCGCCACACCGTCGACCTGACCGACACCCCGCCGGAGACGGTGGCCGCGATGACCGTGCTCGGCCAGCGCATCGCGAAGGCGGCACGGGCCTCGGGTCTGCACGCCGACGGCAACAACATCGCGATCAACGACGGCAGAGCGGCCTTCCAGACGGTGTTCCACATCCACCTGCACGTCGTACCGCGCCGCGACGGCGACAAGCTGTCCTTCGCCAAGGGCATGCTGGTGCGCCGCGACAACGACCGCGAGGAGACCGGGCGGCTGCTGCGCGAGGCACTGGCGCAGATCGACACCGCCGAGTTGGATTGACCAGATGAACATCGCTCTGTGGATCGAGCAGAACATCGGCACCCGGCTGCTGATGGTGCACGACAGCCTGTATAAACGCACCAACGGCCGGATCGGTCACCGCATCCCACTGCCCGGCGTACCGCCGAGCCTGCTGCTGCACACCGTCGGCGCGAAGACCGGCAAGCAGCGGACCAATACGCTGTCGTACTTCCCAGACGGCGGCCACTACTACGTCGTCGCCTCCAAGGGCGGCGACCCCAGGGCGCCGGGCTGGTACCACAACCTCAAGGCGAAACCGGACATCGAGATCAACATCGGGCCACGGCGATTGGCGGTCACAGCCACGCCGGTGCCGGCCGACGATCCCGACTATCCGCGGCTGTGGGAGTTGGTCAACCGGGACAACAGCAACCGGTACAACGGCTACCAGAGCCGGACCAGCCGCAAGATCCCGCTGGTGCGGCTGACACCGAAGAGCTAGAACAGCTCCTTGGCGAGCAGCTCAAGGGTGGCCTCGCGGGCCGGCGCGGCCGCCGGATCGGTGCCGCGGTGCGCCGAGGCGACCGGGTGGATCATCACCTCGTCGACGTCGAACGAGGCAGCCAGCGCACGTACCTGCTCGGCGGCCTCGGACGGGCTGCCCACGACAGCTTGGCGCAGACCCGCGTCGATGACGGCCTGCGCCCGGGGGCCGAGGTGCTGCGTCTCGGCGTCCTCCACCAGGTCCACCGCGCCCAGCGGCACCCCGGTCCGCAGCCGCGCCATCATCTGCAGGTTCGGCAGCACCAGACGCATTGCCTCGTGGTGTGTTTCGGCGACGACGGCGTTGACGGTGAGGAACGTGACAGGCTCGGGGGTCAGCTCGCTGGGCCGGAACTCGTCGCGGTAGGTCTGCAGCGCCTCCGCGGTGCCCTGACCCGAGAAGTGGTGGGCGAACACGTACGGCAGACCCTTGGCCGCAGCCAGGTGCGCCGAGTACATCGACGACCCGAGCAGCCACAGCGTCGGCTCCGACGCGGCGGCCGGCGTGGCCTTGAGGATGTAGTTGTCGCGCATCAGGTCACGCGGCAATGCCACCCGCACTCCCCGGGCGCTCATCAGCGCGACGACGTCGTCGAGGTACTCGGGGAACGCCTCGATGTCCCGGTCGTCCCGGCCGGCGGCACCGCGCAGCGCCATCGACGTCACCGGGTCCGAGCCGGGGGCGCGGCCGATGCCCAGGTCGATGCGTCCCGGATGGGCCGCTTCGAGCAGCGCGAACTGCTCGGCGACCGCCAGGGGTGCGTGGTTGGGCAGCATCACCCCGCCGGAACCGAGACGCAGCGCCGTGGTGTGCGCGGCGAGGTGGGCCAGCAGCACCGGCGGGCTGGTCGCCGCCACCGAGGGCATGTTGTGGTGCTCGGCCACCCAGTAGCGGGTGTAGCCGAGCCGGTCGGCGGTCTGGGCCAGGCGTGTCGTCGCGGCCAGCGCATCGGAGGTGTTCTGGTCGGAGCGCACGGGAACGAGGTCGAGGACGGAAAGGCGCATTGATTGTGCAACGCGCCGAGGGGTCGCGACGTTCCCGATCGGCGTGATCAACGCGCCGGCATCGCCCTGGCCTGGGCGAAGATGTCGTCCATCATCGCGGGGGTCAGCCGGCCGGTGAACGTGTTCTGCTGGCTGGGGTGATAGCAGCCCAGCAGCACCACCTCCCCCTGCGGCGTGGACAGGGGCGCCGTCACCCCGTGACCGAACTTGGGCGCCGGCGTGCCCACCGCCCCGCCGGCCCGGCGGATCATCGCGAGCGCGGCCTGCCACGCGATGCCACCGAGCGCGACGATCACCCGCACGTGCGGGCCGATCAGCCGCCACTCCGCGTCCAGCCACGGCGCGCAGGTGCTGCGCTCAGCCGGGGTCGGAGCGTTACCCGGCGGTGCACAGCGCACGGCTGCGGCCACCCGAATGTCGTTGAGCACCAACCCGTCTGCGCTGTCGGTGGCTGTCGGTTGATTGGCCAGGGCCGTGCGGTGCAGCGACCCGAACAGGAAGTCGCCCGACCGGTCGCCGGTGAACACCCGCCCGGTGCGGTTGGCGCCGTTGGCTGCAGGCGCGAGCCCGACGACCAGGATCCGCGGCTGTTCGGCGCCGAAGCCCGGGGCCGGCCGGCCCCAGTACGGCTGGTCGGCGAACGACTTGCGCTTCACCGTCGCCACCTCCTCCCGCCAGGCGACCAGCCGCGGGCAGGCCCGGCACACCGACACCTCGGCGTCGAGCTGGGTGACGGTGGTGGCGGCCTGCGCCAGCGCGGCGACGTCGGCGGGCGTCCCGGCGACCACGGTGCGCGTGTTCGCGGGGTCGCCCGGCCATCCGGAACCCGGGCGCACCGGGGAGTCGAACAGCGCACCCGTGCGCGGATGGGGCAAACTCACCGGTCCACCTGTTCGTTACCAGATCGCACGGTTCATCGTTACCACGAAACACGCTTCGCCTCAGCCGAGCGGCGCCGCACGTCCCGCACCATGGATCGCCTGAGAGACATTGGCCACGGGGTGAGGTGGGGAGAAGTTCATGCGACGAGCGAGCGCCGCGGTGGTGGGAATCTGCGTCCTGGTGACCGGGTGCGGCGACACGATCAGCAACGCCGAGTCGCCGACGCCGACCAGGACGATGATCCCGCGCCCGCTGATGGAGCGTGAACTCGCCGGTCTGCTGCTGCGCCCCGAGCAGATCTCCGCCACGATGGGCGCGCCGATGGCGGTCACCGAGGCGCAGTCCGCGATGTCGGACAACAGCGCGATCATGGCCCCGCCGGAGTGCCTGGCGATCGACGGCGCCGCCGAAGCCCAGGTGTACGCCAACAGCGGCTTCGGCGCCGAGCGCGACCAGAGTTTCAATGACGGCGACGCGTTCAAGCACTACTCCAAGCAGGCCGTCGTGATGTTCCCCTACCTGGAGAAGGCCGCCGAGTTCTTCGACGCGTCGGCCAACCAGTGGCCGGCCTGCCACGAATACACCCACACCCAGAGCGAGTCGCAGTGGACGGTCGGCGAGATCCGCAACGCCGACCACGTGCTGAGCACCGTCGCGATGCAGCGCGACGCCGCCGCCCCGGGGTGGGGCTGCGGACGGGCGCTGATGCAGCGCAACAACATCATCATCGACGTCAACACCTGCAGCGCGAACCCCGCCGACACGGCGGTCAAGATCGCCGACCAGATCGCCGCGAACGTCGCGGCGACGTGGTAGCCGCCCCGAGACTTGCTACCGTGCGCCCATGAATCGGCGCGGCCCGCTGCTGCTGATCCTGTTCGCCGCGCTGATGGCGGGCGCGGGTAACGGCATCTCGATCGTCGCGTTCCCGTGGCTGGTGCTGCAGCGCACCGGATCCGCGCTGGACGCGTCGATCGTCGCGATGGCCGGCACGCTGCCACTGCTCGCCGCGACACTGATCGCCGGCGCCGCGGTCGACTTCCTCGGCCGGCGCCGGGTGTCGATGATCTCCGACGCGCTGTCGGCGCTGTCGGTGGCCACCGTCCCGGTGCTGGCCCTGCTGTTCGGCGCGCAGGCCGTCAACGTCGCGGTGCTCGCCGGATTGGCCGCTCTCGGAGCACTTTTCGATCCTGCCGGCATGACGGCCCGGGAGACGATGCTGCCCGAGGCGGCCGGCCGCGCCGGCTGGACCCTCGATCACGCCAACAGCGTCTACGAGGCCGTGTTCAACCTGGCCTACATCGTGGGGCCCGGGATCGGCGGTCTGCTCATCGCGACGCTGGGCGGGATCAACACGATGTGGGTGACCGCCGCGGCGTTCGTGTTGTCGATCGCGGCGATCGCGGTGCTGCGCCTCGAAGGCGCGGGCCGGCCCGACCCGACGGCGATGAGCGACGGGGTGTGGGCGGGCATCGTCGAGGGGTTGCGTTTCGTGTGGCGCAACAAGGTGCTGCGCACCCTGGCGTTCGTTGACCTGGCCGCGACCGGGCTCTACATGCCGATGGAGAGCGTGCTGTTTCCCAAGTACTTCACCGACCGCAACGAACCCGCCCAGCTGGGCTGGGTGCTGATGGCGCTCAGCGTCGGCGGCCTGGTGGGTGCGCTGGGCTACGCGGTGATGTCGAAGTACACCCGCCGGCGCACGGTGATGCTGACCGCGGTGCTGACCCTGGGCGTGGCGATGACGGTCATCGCGTTCCTGCCGCCGCTGCCGGTGATCCTGGTGCTGTGCGCGGTCGTCGGATTCGTCTACGGCCCGATCGCGCCGATCTACAACTACGTGATGCAGACCCGGGCGCCGCAGCACCTGCGCGGCCGCGTGGTCGGGGTGATGGGATCGCTGGCATATGCGGCCGGGCCGCTGGGTTTGATCCTGGCCGGGCCGCTCGCCGACGCCGCCGGGCTGCATGCGACGTTCCTGGCGCTGTCGCTGCCGATGCTTGCGCTCGGGGTGGCTGCGGTGTTCCTGCCGGCGCTGCGCGAACTCGACCGGCCGGCGACGAGCTAGCGGCGAGCGCGGACCGGTGGCGTCACGCCGCGCGTTGCGCTGCCGCGAACAGGTTGATCCCCGTGGCCTCGCGCTGCACCTCGACGGGCGTATCCCCGAACGCCGACTGCGCGAACAGGCCTTCGAGGTCGGCGGGCGACCGATGGATGAGGCGCCAATCCAGCAGATGGTCCATGAACGCCCTGTCCGGATTGTCGACATCGAAGTTGCCAACGACAGCGGTTCCACCCGGGCGCAGAACCCCGTGAATCCAGGTGAGCAGCCGCACGACGAGACCGTCGGACAGGTAGTCGATGAGGCCGATCGAATACACGAGATCCTGATCGGCCAACCCGAGTGTGTTGTGCCCGAGGGCCAGTTTGACGACATTGGCCTGGACGAGCGAAACCCGTTCCGTCACATCGAGGCTGCGCGCGATGGCCCCGGCGTAGGTCAACGCCTGATCGTCGATGTCCAGGCAGGTGGCGACGATGTCCGGGTGCTCCGGTTCGCCGAGGACATCGAAGATCTCCCGGGCCGGCCCACAGGCCAGGCTCGTGATCGCGGTCGGCGCGCCCGGCCGGGTCCGCGCGGTGTCGACGATGATGTCGCGCAACAACCCTCGTCGGTTCTTGACCGCACATGAGGCCGCGATACCGAGAAACCACCGGTCGACGTACGGGCCGAGCCTGCGTACGCCCTGCGGTTGGTCGTCGTACACCATCTGCAAGGTCAGGAAGTCACCGGCGTACCCGCGGGGCTTGGTGTAGGAGCGGTCGACCAGCGCGCTGAGGCTGAGGTACGGGTAGGTCTCGCCGTGCACGAAAGCGCCGATGTCGTCGACGGCAGGGTCACCGGCCCGCAGGTGCGTGCGGACCTGCTCCGACAAGGCATCGCAGGCGGCGCTGACGCGGGCCTGCACCTGCTCACCGGTTGCCCGGCCGGAGATGATCAGTTTGTCCGCGGCCAGCATCGCCGCCTTGAACTCCGCGGTGGCCAAGGCCACGGGACGAGGAATTCCCTTGTTGGAAAGGAGAATTGACGCGTCGGCACGACCGTTGCGGGGGGCGTCGTCGATGAGGGTCATCGCGTCTCCTCGGAGGCGGATCGGAGGTACGGCCGGAGCCCGCGGCGTGTCCGCGGTCAGGTAAATCCTCGGGCTCCGTCGCGGCCCCGCCCTCAGTAATGCAGTACGTAACTTTCCGCAGCGCCGACAGTGGTCGGTTAGATCACCGACCTGCTGGGTAGCCCTCGATGAAATGTGATCAGCGCCACAAATCGAGGTCAGCCGTGTACCAGCAAGTTCTCGATCCGGTCGGGGGATCGCTCGCACTGAGCGCCGCGGTGGCAGCCGTGCCCCTGCTGCTGTTGTTCGTCCTGCTCGGGGCGGTGAAGATGACGGCCTGGGTGGCGTCGCTGATCTCGCTGGCCGTCAGCATCGTGATCGCCGTGGCCGTGTACGGCATGCCGGTCGGCCAGACCCTGCTGGCCGGCACGGAAGGCGCCGCGTTCGGCTTCTTCCCGATCCTGTGGATCGTCATCAACGCCATCTGGGTGTATCAGATGACCGTCGAGACGGGACATTTCGACGTCCTGCGGCGGTCGTTCAGTTCCGTCAGCGACGATCAGCGCATCCAGGCGGTCATCATCGCGTTCTCCTTCGGCGCGCTGCTCGAGGCCCTCGCGGGCTTCGGCACTCCGGTGGCGGTGACGTCGGTGATGTTGATGGCGCTCGGATTCCGGCCGATCAAGGCGGCGGTGCTCGCGCTGGTCGCCAACACGGCTCCGGTGGCGTTCGGGGCGATGGCCACCCCGATCATCACGCTGGGCCGGGTCACCGAGCTGCCCGCCGACACCCTCGGCGCGATGGTCGGCAGGCAGACCCCGATCCTCGCGCTGTTCGTACCGCTGGTCCTGGTGCTGATCGTCGACGGCCGCCGCGGTGTGCGCGACACCTGGCCCGCGGCACTGATCTGCGGCGTGGTCTTCGCGATCGCGCAGTACGCGACGTCGAACTTCCTGTCCGTACCGCTGGCCGACGTGGTGGCGTCTCTGCTGTCGGCGGCCGCGGTGGTCGCGCTGGTCCGGGTCTGGCAGCCGCGGCGATCGCCGGAAACGCACCCCGCGGTCGTGGCCGGCGGCGCGGCCGACGAACCGACACCGGAGTTCGCCGCACGCGCCGGCCGCGTCGCGCACGAGGAGCCCGATGCGCGGGCCGATGTGGTCCGCGCCTACGCGCCCTACGGCATCATCATCGCGGTCTTCGTGGTGTGTCAGATCCCCGCGGTCAAGCACCTGCTCGATGGTGCGACGTTCGCGTTCACCTGGCCGGGCCTGAACGTCGTCGACGCCGACGGCGACCCGTCCTCGCTGACCAAGTTCACCCTCAACCTGCTCACCACCCCCGGCACACAGATGCTCGTCGCCGGTGTCCTCACCATGGTGGCGCTGCGACTCTCGGTGCCGCGCGCAGTCAAGGCCTACGGGGCCACGCTGCATCAGCTCCGCTGGGCGATCGTCACCGTGATGGCCGTTCTCGCACTGGCTTTCGTGATGAACCTGTCGGGTCAGACGATCACGCTCGGCACTTGGATGGCGGGTGCGGGCGGTGCGTTCGCCGTGCTGTCCCCCATCCTGGGGTGGCTCGGCGTCGCGGTCACGGGCTCCGACACGTCGGCGAACTCGCTGTTCGGCGCGCTGCAGGTGACCGCGGCCCACCAGGCGGGGCTCTCCGAGCTGCTGATGGCCGCGTCGAACAGCTCCGGCGGGGTGCTCGGCAAGATGATCTCCCCGCAGAACCTCGCGATCGCCGCCGCCGCGGTCGGACTGAACGGCAAGGAGGGCGACATCTTCCGTCGCGTGGTGCTGTGGAGCCTGGGCTTCCTGGCGCTGATGTGCATCCTGTCCGGACTGCAGGCCTCCGTGCTGTCGTGGATGGTCCCGTGACTCTTCTAGCATCGACAGGTGGTCTCCGACGTGCTCGCTGAACTGATCTCCGCTCTTCCCGACGGCACCGTCGTCACCGATCCCGACATCCTCGAGTCCTACCGGCACGATCGCGCGGCCGATCCCGGCGCCGGCACCCCGATGGCCGTCGTCCGTCCGCGCCGCACCGAGGAGGTCCAGGCGGTGCTGCGGTGGGCCAGCGCGCACCGCGTCGCCGTCGTCCCGCGCGGCATGGGCACCGGACTGTCCGGCGGGGCCACCGCACTGAACGGCGGAATCGTGCTGTCCACCGAGAAGATGCGCGACATCTCCGTCGACCCCGTCACCCGCACCGCCGTCGCGCAGCCCGGGCTGCTGAACGCCGAGGTGAAGAAGGCGGTCGCCGAGTACGGGCTCTGGTATCCGCCGGACCCGTCGTCCTACGAGATCTGCAGCATCGGCGGCAACGTCGCCACCAACGCGGGCGGGCTGTGCTGCGTCAAGTACGGCGTCACCACCGATTACGTGCTGGGCATGCAGGTGGTACTGGCCGACGGCACCGCGGTGCGCCTGGGCGGCCCCCGTTTGAAAGACGTTGCGGGACTGTCGTTGACGAAGTTGTTCGTCGGCAGTGAGGGCACGCTCGGGGTGGTCACCGAGGTCACGTTGAAGCTGCTGCCCGCCCAGCACGGCGCGTGCACGGTGGTCGCGACGTTCGACTCCGTCGAGGCCGCCGCGAACGCCGTGGTGACGATCACCGGCAAGATCCGGCCCTCGATGCTGGAGTTCATGGACGCCGCGGCCATCAACGCGGTGGAGGACAAACTGCGGATGGGTCTGGACCGCGACGCCGCGGCGATGATGGTCGCCGCCAGCGACGACCGCGGCCCGGCGGGGGCGCGGGACGCCGAGTACATGGCCGAGGTGTTCACCGAGCACGGCGCCAAGGAGGTGTTCTCGACCTCGGATCCCGAGGAGGGTGAGGCCTTCGTCGCGGCGCGGCGCTTCGCGATCCCCGCGGTGGAGGCGCGGGGCTCGCTGCTGCTCGAGGACGTCGGTGTGCCGCTGCCCGCGCTGGCCGAACTGGTGGCCGGCGTCGAGAAGATCGCCGCCAACCACAACCTGCTGATCTCGGTGATCGCGCACGCGGGCGACGGCAACACCCACCCGTTGATCGTGTTCGACCCCGCCGACGCGGACATGGAGAAGCGCGCCCAGCAGGCGTTCGGGGAGATCATGGACCTCGCCGTCGGGCTGGGCGGCACGATCACCGGCGAGCACGGTGTCGGCCGGCTCAAGCGACCGTGGCTCGCCGGCCAGCTCGGCCCCGAGGTGATGGAGCTCAACCGGCGGATCAAGGCGGCGCTCGATCCCGACGGCATCCTGAACCCGGGTGCGGCCATCTGACCCTTGACACAGATGCGGTACCTGTCGTACCCATAAGACATGACCGCGATTCTGTCTCAGGGTTCGCCCGCGCGCTTCCAGCTGGCCTCCGCGGCCACCTGGCCGGCGCCCTGGGACATGTACCGCGCGCTGCGCGACCACGATCCGGTGCATCACGTCGTACCCGAGGACAGGCCTGACCACGATTACTACGTGCTGTCCCGGCACGCCGACATCTGGGCCGGCGCGCGGGACCACCAGACCTTCTCGTCGGCGCAGGGCCTGACGGTCAACTACGGGGAACTCGAGATGATCGGGATGGCCGACAACCCGCCGATGGTCATGCAGGACCCGCCCGTGCACACCGAGTTCCGCAAGCTGGTGTCACGGGGTTTCACACCCCGTCAGGTCGAGGCGGTCGAGCCCAAAGTCCGTGAGTTCGTCGTCGAGCGCATCGAGAGGTTGCGCGCCCACGGCGGCGGGGACATCGTCGCCGAGTTGTTCAAGCCGCTGCCGTCGATGGTCGTCGCGCACTACCTCGGCGTGCCCGAAGCCGATCGTGGGAAGTTCGACGGCTGGACCGAGGCGATCGTCGCCGCCAACACGACCGAGGGCGGGGTCGCCGGGGCCCTGGACAGCCTCGGCGACGCGCTCGGCGAGATGATGACCTACTTCACCGCGCTGATCGAACGGCGGCGCACCGATCCGGCCGACGACACCGTCTCGCACCTGGTGGCCGCGGGCGTCGGCGCCGACGGCGATATCGCCGGTGTGCTGTCGATCCTCGCGTTCACGTTCACCATGGTCACCGGCGGCAACGACACCACCACCGGCATGCTCGGCGGCTCGATGCAACTGCTGCACCAGCGGCCCGATCAGCGCCGGCTGCTCACCGCCGATCCGGGCCTGATCCCCGATGCCGTCGACGAGTTCCTGCGGCTCACCTCGCCGGTACAGGGCCTCGCGCGCACGGCCACCCGCGACGTCACGATCGGCGAGCGCACCATCCCCGAGGGTCGCAAGGTGCTCTTCCTCTACGGCTCGGCCAACCGCGACGAACGCGAATACGGCCCGGAAGCAGACGAACTCGACGTCACCCGGCACCCCCGCAACATCCTCACGTTCAGCCACGGCGCGCACTTCTGCCTCGGCTCGGCGGCCGCGCGGATGCAGTCACGAGTGGCGCTGCACGAACTGCTCACCCGCATCCCGGATTTCGAGGTCGACGAGGCCGGAATCGTCTGGGCCGGCGGCAGTTACGTGCGCCGCCCGCTGTCGGTGCCGTTCACGGTGACGAGCTGATGGCCGGGGACTGGCTGGCCTCGCGCCGCACCGAGGTCGCGGCCGACCGCATCCTCGACGCGGCCGGCGAGTTGTTCGTCCACAAGGAGGCCGCCACCGTCGGCATGAACGAGATCGCCTCGGCCGCAGGATGTTCCCGCGCGACGCTGTACCGCTACTTCGAGAACCGGGATGCGCTCTACACCGCCTACGTGCACCGCGAGAGCTACCGCCTCTACCGCGAGATGACCGAGCAGATCACGTCGATCGTCGACCCGCGCGAACGGCTCATCGAGGGCATGCTCTCCTCGCTGCGCAACGTCCGCAGCAGCCCGGCGCTGGCGTCGTGGTTCGCGACCACGCAACGGCCCATCGGCGGCGAGATGGCCGAGCAGTCGGAGGTCATCAAGGCCCTCACCGAAGCTTTCGTCATCTCGCTGGGACCCGACGAACCGCACACCATCGAGCACCGGGCCCGCTGGCTGGTCCGCGTCATGACGTCGCTGCTCGTCTTCCCAGGACACGACGAGGCCGACGAGCGCAGCATGCTCGAGGAGTTCGTCGTGCCGATCGTGCTGCCGGCCCGCGAAGCCGGTCAGGCCACCCAGTAGGCCTGCGCTTTGACCGATCTGCGCGCCATCCCGTAGTCGTCGCGCAGCACCCGGGCCACCGCGCGGGTCGCGCGGTTGTCGCAGGCGACCCAGCCGAAGTGGTCGGGAGCGTCGAAGGCCGCCGCGGCGACCGCGTCGACGAGCGCGTCCCCGTCACGGTCGACCCAGGTCGCGGGGTGCCGCACCGGCAGCAGCCGGTCCTCGGCATGGGCGGCTTCGAGGAAGACGTGGGCGGGTGCGTCCCCGATCGCGTCGAGCAGGGAATTGATCGCCGGCAGCGACGCGGTGTCGCCGACGACGACGTACCCGGCCGGCGCCGGGGTGGGCAGTGCGAAGTTGCTGCCGAGGACGGTCGCCTCGATGGTGTCCCCCGGCTCGGCCTGCTGCGCCCAGCGTGCGGCGACACCGTCGTGCAGGGCGAACTCGACGTCGACGGTGTCGGCGGCCGGATCGGGATCGACCAGGGTGTAGCCGCGCTGGTGCAGCCGCTCGCCGTCGGGGAACCACAGCCGGATCCACATCGTCGGGTGCACGGCCCGGTCGGCCAGCAGGCCGCCCGCGGCGAAGCTCAGCCGCAGGTAGTGCGGCCCGATCTGGTGGCGATCCGTCACCGTCAGTTCGTAGTCGCCCGCACGCATCAGCTTGAGCACCGCCCCCGCGAAACCGCGGGACTGTCTTACCGTCGCCATTAGGCGAGGGTAACCTAACTCGATCGGACGGTGGGTCGCACGCGGGTGACGCGGTGCAGCAGCCATGCCAGCGGAACGGTGACCACGAGCGTGCCGAGAAACAGCAGCCACACCGAGCCGTTGTAGATCGGGTAGTGCAGGACCTCGACCATGACCAGCTCCATCGTCACCAGATGGATCAGGAAGATCTCGTAGGAGATCTCACCGAGGAACACCATCGGCCTGCTGGCCATCAATCGGGCGTACACGCCGTGCTGGGGTCCCAGCGCCAGCGGCGCGACCACGAGCGTCGCGATGACGGCGTAGAACACCGTCTTGGCCAGGGCCTCCCACAGCAGCGCCGGCGACGTCGTCGGCTCGCCCCCGATCGGCGTCGACACGATGAAGTAGCTGACGACCACGACCGGCAGACACACCAGCGCGTAGGCGCGCACCCGCATCGGCGCCAGCACCGCGAGCACCATCCCGCCGATGAACCACGCCAGGTATCCCGGCAGCCACAGCCGGGCGCCGTCGGGCAGGAAGTCGGTCTTGTGGACCAGCGTCAGCCAGGCCGGAGAGATCAGGGCCAGGGCACCCAGCCCGGCCAGCAGCCGGCCCGGCCGCCAGCGCCGCCGGCACAGCACGACGATCAGCAGGTAGGCCATCGCCGGCAGCGCCACGTAGAACGCCGCCTCGACCGCGAGGCTCCACATCTGCGTAAGACCCTGGTGCAGAAACGAATACAGATAGTTGTCGGTGTAGATCTGGGTCAGGGTCAGGTTACGCACCAGCCCCTCCCAGGTGTGTCCGGGGTTCGGCCCGGCCGTGCGGAAGTGGTAGATGAGATAGGCCGCGACGACAGTGACCGCATAGGCCGGCATGATGCGGCGCACCCGGTGCCACGCGTAGCGCCGCACCGACGGCGCCGGCGCGCCCGCGGCGCAGGCGTTCACCCACGGACCGAACAGCAGGAATCCCGAGAGCACGAAGAAGATCGGCACCCCGATCTCCATCCGGGAGAACATCAGCCCGACGTAGCCCAGCCCGTACTTGCCGGTGGTGTACGCGGCGTGGGTGAGCACCACCAGCAGCGCGGCGACCGCACGGATTCCGGTCAGCGAGTCGACCCGGCCCGTCGGGGTCACCGACTCCAGGCCGCCCTGGGCGTCGGCGTCTCGGGACAGCGTCATCGGGCGCTAGGGAGAGTTGCGGCGCGCCTTCGGCCCGCGATCGGGTTCGAGGTGGATCAGCTGGCCCTGGATGCGGGTGTTCTCCAGCTTCTTCAGCGTCTCCCGGGACAGGTTGGCCGGCAGCTCCACCAGCGAGTAGTCAAGCTTGATCGCGATGTGGCCGAAGTCGCTGCGGTGCAGGCCACCCTCGTTGGCGATGGCGCCGACGATCGCACCCGGCATGGCTTTGTGCCGCTTGCCGACCGCGATGCGATACGTCGCCAGATCGCTGCGCCGCTCCCGGGACTTGCGGGGACCGCGATCGTCGCGATCGGGCCGGTCCGGCCGGTCGCGCTTCTCGCGGCGCTTCTCCGGCGGCGGCTCGGTCATCAGGAACTCTTCGCCGTCGCGGCTCTGCAGCGCCAGCGCGGCGGCGATGTCGGCCATCGGCACGTCGTGATCGCGTTCGTAGCCCTCGACCAGCGTGCGGAACAGTTCGATGCCGGGCGCCGCCAGCGCCTGGGTGATCGAGTCGGTGAACTTCTGCACGCGCCGCTCGTTCACGTCGTCGACAGAGGGAAGTTCGGATTCGACGAGCTTCTGGCGGGTGACCCGCTCGATCGCGCCGAGCAGATGGCGCTCGCGCGGCGTCACGAACAGCAACGCCGTCCCGGAGCGGCCGGCCCGCCCGGTGCGGCCGATCCGGTGCACGTAGGACTCCGGGTCGTGCGGGATGTCGAAGTTCACCACATGCGAGATCCGCTCCACGTCCAGACCGCGCGCGGCCACGTCGGTGGCGACGAGGATGTCGATCGAGCCGTCCTTGAGCGCGTTGATCGTGCGCTCACGGACCGCCTGCGGGATGTCGCCGTTGATGGCCGCCGCGGCGAACCCGCGGGCCTTGAGCTTCTCGGCCACCTCCTCGGTGGCCTGCTTGGTGCGGACGAACACGATCATCGCGTCGCCCTGCTCGACCTCGAGCAGCCGTGTCAGCGCGTCCATCTTGCGCGGATACGACACCTGGATGTACCGCTGCGTGATGTTCTCCGCGGTCTGGGTCTTCGACTTGACCGTCACCTCGACCGGGTCGTGCAGGTACTTGGCGGTGATCTTCTTGATCGCCGGCGGCATGGTCGCCGAGAACAGCGCGACCTGCTTGTACTCGGGGGTGTCGGCCAGGATGCGCTCGACGTCCTCCGCGAAGCCCATCTGCAGCATCTCGTCGGCCTCGTCGAGCACCATGTAGTCCAGGTGGCTGACGTCCAGCGTGCCCTTCTCCAGGTGGTCGATCACCCGGCCGGGCGTGCCGACCACGATGTGGGCGCCGCGCCGGAGTCCGGCCAGCTGGGGGCCGTAGGAGCTGCCGCCGTACACCGGCAGCACGTTGACGTTCAGGTGCGCGCCGTACCGGCTGAACGCCTCGGCGACCTGCAGGGCCAGTTCCCGGGTCGGGGCCAGCACCAGCGCCTGGGTGGTGCGGCTGGAGGTGTCGATCTTGCTGAGGATCGGGATGGCGAACGCCGCGGTCTTGCCGGTGCCGGTCTGCGCCAGGCCGACGACGTCGGAGCCGGCCAGCATCGCCGGGATCGTCGCCGCCTGGATGGGTGAGGGCGACTCGTAGCCGACATCGTTGACCGCCTGCAGCACCGCGGGGTGGATCTGCAGGTCGGCAAAGGTCGTCTCACCGGGCAGATCCACGCTGTCGGGGGCCGTATCGGAGGTGGTCATCGTGGTGGCAGTCTAGTGCCCCTCACAGGTCTCACGGCACCGCGCGCCTGTTGGCCACCCCCAGGGTGCGGACGGTACGGTCGCCACTTGTGAAATGGGCAGCGGTCGTCGGCGCCGCCGCTCTCGTTCTCGCGGGGTGCGGCTCCGGGGACTCGACGGCGTCGAAAACCCCCGGACCCACAGCGGCGTCACCGCCCGCGGCTGCCCCATCGTCCGCGCCGGCGCCCCTGGGTCCGCCGCCGGGGCCGACGGCGTCGGAGGACCCGTGCGCCACCGACCTGGCCGCGCCCGAGATCGCCAAGGCGGTCTCCGAACTACCCCGCGATCCGCGCAGCAACCAGGCGTGGAGCCCCGAACCGGTGGCCGGTAACTACAACGAGTGCGCGCAACTGTCGGCGGTGATCGTCAAGGCGAACACGAACTCGCAGAACCCCAACACCCGCGCGGTGATGTTCCACCGCGGCAAGTTCATCCCCACCGGCGTGCCCGACACCTACGGCTTCAACGGCCTCGACAGCGTCGGCACCACCGGCGACACCGTGGCGCTGAAGTACTCCAACGGCGTGCCCGGCCTCGACAGCATCGTGAAGTTCCGCTGGAACGGCAGCGGGGTCGAGCTGATCGGCAACACGCCGCGCTGACCCGCCGCTGCCCCCGCCGCGGAAGCGCATTCCGGGCTGCGATTTAGGCCCGGCAGCGACCAGGAATGCGCTTCCGCGGAGAACGAGGGCGTCGGACCCCTGCCTTACAGTGGCGACGTGTTCGTCATCGAGGGCCGCGTGGTCTACAGCGCCTCCGACCTCGCCGCGGCCGCGCGCTGTGAGTACGCGCTGCTGCGGGCGTTCGACGTCAAGCTCGGTCGCGGGCCCGCGGTATCCGGAGACGACGAATTGCTGGCTCGCACATCGCAACTCGGCGACGAGCACGAGCAGCGGCACCTCGAGGCGCTGCGCCGCGACAGCGAGGTCACCGTCATCGGCCGGCCCGACTACACCCTCGCCGGCCTGACCGCGGCCGCCGACCAGACGCTGCGCGCGATCGAGCGCAGGGCGCCGGTGATCTTCCAGGCCGCGATGTTCGACGGCCGGTTCGTCGGTTTCGCCGACTTCCTGCTACTCGAAGACTCCGAGGAGGGGCCGCGCTACCGCCTCCGGGACACCAAGCTCGCCCGCTCGGTCAAGGTCGAGGCACTGCTGCAGCTGGCGGCCTACGTCGACACCCTCACCGCGGCCGGGGTGCCCGTGGCGCCGGAGGTGGACCTCGTGCTCGGCGACGGCGCGACCGTCAGCTACCCCGTCGACGAGCTGCTGCCGGTGTACCGACCCCGCCGCGCCGCGTTGCAGCGCCTGCTCAACGACCACCTGGCCGGCGACGCGTCGGTGGCCTGGGAGGACGAGTCGGTGCGCGCCTGCTTCCGCTGCGCCGAATGTGAGCAGGAGGTTCGCGCCCGCGACGATCTGCTGCTGGTCGCCGGCATGCGGGTCAGCCAACGGGCCCGGCTGTTCGACGCGGGCATCACCACCGTGCGCGACCTCGCCGCCCACGACGGCCCGGTCGCCGAACTCTCGGCCCGCACCGTCGGTGCCCTGACCGCGCAGGCCCGGCTGCAGATCGCCGAGCGGCCCGACGGCAAACCGCCCTATCGGCTGGTCGATCCGCAACCGCTGATGGTGCTGCCCGACGCCGACAAGGGCGACCTGTTCTTCGACTTCGAGGGCGACCCGCTGTGGACCGCCGACGGACACGAGTGGGGCCTGGAATACCTCTGGGGTGTTCTGACCGTCGCCGACGAGTTCTCCCCGCTGTGGGCCCACACCCGCGCCGAGGAACGCGCGGCGCTGGTCGCGTTCCTCGACCTGGTGCGCAAGCGGCGGCGGCGCTACCCCGGCATGCACATCTACCACTACGCGGCCTACGAGAAGAGCACGCTGCTGCGGTTGGCCGGCCGCTACGGCGTCGGGGAGCACGACGTCGACGAGCTGCTGCGCGAGGGCGTGCTGCTCGACCTGTATCCGTTGGTGCGCAAGAGCATTCGCGTCGGTACCGAGAACTACAGCATCAAGTCGCTCGAGCCGCTCTACATGGGCAACGAGCTGCGCGACGGCGAAGTGACCACGGCCACTGCGTCGATCACCGAGTACGCCCGCTACTGCGAGCTGCGCGACGCCGGTCACGCCGACGACGCCGCGACGGTGCTCAAGGAGATCGAGGAGTACAACCGCTACGACTGCCGGTCGACCCGCCGGCTGCGGGATTGGCTGGTGGCGCGCGCCATCGAGTGCGGGGTGCCGCCGCGCGGGCCGGTGCCGGTCGACGGCGCCAAGCCCGACGCGGTCGAGGTGGACGCCGTCGAGCGCCGGCTGCGCAAGTTCGCCGGGGACGGTGTGGAGCCGCGCACGCCCGAGCAGACGGCGGTCGCGCTGATCGCCGCCGCGAAGGGCTTCCACAAGCGTGAGGACAAACCGTTCTGGTGGGGGCACTTCGACCGGGTCAACAACCCGGTGGAGGAGTGGTCCGACAGCAGCGGCGTGTTCCTCGTCGACAGCCACGAGATCGCCGAGGACTGGCACCAGCCGCCGAAGGCCCGGAAACCGCAGCGCCGCCTGATCCTTCGCGGGGAGATCGCCAACGGCGATCTGGACCGCGACATGTACGCGCTCTACGACCCGCCCGCCCCGGCGGGACTGGCCGACGACCCGGACCGCCGCGGCTACGGCACCGTGACGGTCGTCGACTGCGACAACGTCGAGGCGCCCACCGAGGTGACCGTCATCGAGCGGCAACCCAAAGGCGGCGACGCCTTCACCCAGGTGCCGTTCGCGCTGACCCCGGGACCGCCGATCAGCACCAAGCCGCTGGCCGAGTCGATCGCCACCGCCGCGCAGGAGGTCGCCGACGCGCTTCCCCGGCTCCGTCCGGGCGCGATGACCGATCTGCTGCTGCGGCGTGCGCCGCGCACTCTCAGCGGCGCCGCCCTGCCCGGCACCGGCGCCAGCGGCAACATCGTCGAAGACATCACCGCCGCGTTGCTCGATCTCGACGCGTCGTACCTCGCGGTGCACGGCCCGCCCGGCACCGGCAAGACGTTCACCGCCGCGCAGGTCATCGCGTCGCTGGTCGTCGACCACGGCTGGCGGGTCGGGGTGGTCGCGCAGGCGCACGCCGTCGTGGAGAACCTGTTCGCCGGCATCCTGCGGGCGGGTGTCGACGCCGATCGGGTGGGCAAGAAGAAGTCCGCGGGCGCACCGTGGCGGGACATCGACGAGAAGGACTATCCGGCGTTCATCGCCGACCACGAGGGCTGCGTGATCGGCGGTACCGCATGGGATTTCGCCAACGACCGTCGTGTTCCGTCCGCATCGCTGGACCTGCTCGTCGTCGAGGAGGCGGGCCAGTTCAGTCTCGCCAACACGATCGCGGTGGCGCGCGCGGCGCGCAACCTGCTGCTGCTCGGCGACCCGCAACAACTGCCGCAGGTCAGCCAGGGCACCCATCCCGAGCCGGTCGACGGGTCGGCGTTGGCGTGGCTGGTCGACGGGCATCACACGTTGCCGTCCGAACGGGGCTACTTCCTGGACCGCTCCTACCGGATGCACCCCGACGTGTGCCGCGCGGTGTCCCGGTTGTCCTACGACAACCGGCTGCACTCCCGTGTGGACGTCACCGCCGCCCGCCGCCTCGACGGCGTCGCGCCCGGAGTCCGCACCCTGGCCGTCGACCATCAGGGCAACGCCACCGACAGCCCCGAGGAGGCCGCGGCCATCGTCGCCACGCTGCGGGAGCTGCTCGGCACCCCGTGGACCGACGAGGACGGCACCCGGCCGCTCGGGCATCGCGACGTGCTCGTCGTGACCCCCTACAACGCGCAGGTGGTGCTGATGCGCAGCCACCTCGACGCGGCCGGCTTCACCGACGTGGCGGTCGGCACGGTCGACAAGTTCCAGGGTCAGCAGGCGCCGGTGGTGTTCCTGTCGATGACGGCGTCGTCGATCGACGACGTGCCCCGCGGAATCGCGTTCCTGCTCAACAGGAATCGGTTGAACGTCGCGGTGAGCCGGGCGAAGTACCTGGCGGTGATCGTGCGGTCGGCGCAGCTGACGGACTACCTGCCCGGCACGCCCGACCGCCTGGTCGAGCTGGGCGCGTTCCTGGCGCTGAGCTCATGTGATACACCGGGCCGATGACCGAAGCGCTGACCGAACGGCTCGCCGCGATCGTGGGCGCCTCGCAGGTGAGCACCGATCCCGACGTGCTCGGCGGCCGTAGCGTCGACTACACCGGGCGCTACCGGGGCCACGCGGCGGTGCTGGTGCGGCCGGGATCGGCCGAGGAGGTCGCGGCGGTGCTGACGGCGTGCCGCGACGCCGGGGTGAGCGTGACCGTGCAGGGCGGCCGGACGTCGCTGGTGGCGGGCACCGTGCCCGAGCACGACGACGTGCTGCTGTCCACCGAACGGCTGCGCGAGATCGATGAGGTCGACACGGTGGAGCGCCGGGTGCACGTCGGCGCCGGGGTGACGCTGGCCGAGGTGCAACGGGCCGCGACGGCGGCGGGACTGGTGTTCGGGGTGGACCTGGCGGCGCGCGACTCGGCCACGGTCGGCGGCATGGCGTCGACGAACGCCGGCGGATTGCGCACCGTCTGCTACGGCAACATGGGCGAACAGGTGCTCGGGCTTGACGTGGTGCTGCCCGACGGATCGGTGGTGCACCGCCACAGCCAGGTGCGCAGCGACAACACCGGCTACGACCTGGCGTCGCTGTTCGTCGGCGCCGAAGGCACGCTCGGGGTGATCACCGGGTTGGATCTGCGCCTGCACCCCACCCCGCGGCAGCGGGTCACCGCGATCTGCGGATACGCCGACCTCGACGCACTGATCGCGACCGCCCGCCTGTTCCGCGACATGGACGGCATCGCGGCGCTCGAGCTCATCGACGCCCGGGCCAGCGCGCTGACCGCCGAGCACGCCGGCGTGGCCGCCCCCGTCGAGGGCGCCTGGAAGCTGCTGATCGAGCTGGCCGGGGACACCGACCTGACCGACCGGCTCGCCGAGGCGCTGTCGGAGGCCGACCTGTGCGGCGAGCCCGCCGTGGGAATCGACGGCGCCGCCCAGCAGCGGCTCTGGCAGGTACGCGAGGCGGTCGCCGATGTGCTCGGCGTCTACGGTCCGCCGCTGAAATTCGATGTGTCGCTGCCCCTTTCGTCGATCACGGCGTTCGCGGCCGAGTCCGCCGAGCTCGTCGCCGAGCACGCCCCCGACGCCATCCCGGTACTGTTCGGGCACGTCGGGGAGGGCAACCTGCACCTGAACATCGTGCGGTGCACGCTGAGCGGTGAGCGCGAGCACGCGCTGTACACCGCGATGATGGCGTTGATCGATCGGCACGACGGCAACGTCAGCTCCGAACACGGGGTGGGCACCCGCAAGCGCGAGTACGTGTCGATGTCGCGCACCGACGCCGACATCGCGGCGATGCGGGCGGTCAAGGCGGCCTTCGACCCCACCGGCTACCTGAACCCCGCGGTGCTGTTCGGCTGACGCGGGGGCGTGACGTAGCGTGTCGGCGATGACCAGCATCGAGGCTGACTATCTCGTCATCGGCGCGGGCGCGATGGGCATGGCGTTCGTCGACACGATGCTCACCGAGACGGACGCGACGATCGTGCTCGTCGACGACAACCACCAGCCCGGGGGCCACTGGAACTGGGTGTATCCGTTCGTGCGGCTGCATCAGCCGTCCGCGTACTACGGCGTGAACTCGCGGGCGCTGGGCAACGAAGACTGGATCGACGAGGCCGGGCCGAACGCGGGCTTCTTCGAGCTGGCCACCGGACACGAGGTGTGCGCCTACTACGACCAGGTGATGCGCCACCAGCTGCTGCCCACCGGCCGGCTGTCGTACTTCCCGTCGTCGCACTATCTGGGCGACAACAGGTTTCGGACCCTCGACGGCGCCGAGCACACGGTGGCGGTGCGGCGCCGGGTGGTCGATGCGACGTACCTGCTGACGGTCGTGCAGTCGATGCGTTCGGCGCCGTTCTCGGTCGACGACGGCGTGGACGTCGTCACCCCCAACGACCTGCCGCGCCGGGCGGCGGGCCGCGAGCACTACACGATCGTCGGCGGCGGCAAGACCGGCATGGACTGCTGCCTCTGGCTGATGCGCTCCGGCGTCGGGCCCGAGCGACTGCGGTGGATCATGCCGCGCGACTCGTGGCTGCTCAACCGCGCCCACATCCAGCCCGGCGAACGGTTCGTCAAGACGATGCGGGAGTCGATCGCCTCCCGGATGGCCGCGATCGCCGAGGCGACGTCGATCGACGACCTGTTCCTGCGACTCGAGGCCGACGGCACCGTCTTCCGGCTGGATCCGAGTAGGACGCCGACCATGTACCACTGCGCCATCGTCTCCGCCGGGGAACTCGAGCAACTGCGTCTGATCCAGGACGTGGTGCGGCAGGGCCACCTGGAACGCGCCGAGCACGACCGCATCGTGCTGCGCGACGGCGAACTCGAAGTGCCGGCGCCGTCGCTGTACGTGGACTGCACGACCCAGGGGCTGCCGCGCCCCCCGTCGGTGCCGGTGTTCGACGGTGACCGGATCACGCTGCAGAGCGTGCGCGGATGCCAGCAGGTGTTCAGCTCGGCGTTCATCGCCCACGTCGAAGCCGGCTACGCCGACGACGCCGCCCGCAACGACCTGTGCGCGCCGATCCCCCACCCCGACGCGCCGGTCGACTGGCTGCGAATCCTGCTCTCCGACAACGAAGCTCAGGTGCGCTGGCTCAAGGACCCCGAGCTGATGGACTGGCTGAAGGCGTGCCGGCTCAACGTGCTGCGCGACCTGTTCCCCGACTTCACCGACAAGCCGCGGGTGCGTGACCGGGCGTTCGGGGCGCTGACGTCGGCGCTGACGAAGACCAACGCGCAGCTCGAAGCCCTGATGGAGCGCGGCTAGGCGGATTCCGGCCCGCGCGAGTGCCTGCCGTAGGAGTTCGCGTCGCCGTCGACGGGAGATCCGTTGTGCCCGTTGCGGGGCGCCGACTCGGCCAGCAGCTGATCGAGGATGGTGCGCCACTCGTGGGTCGTCGTCTCGGCGTCCGCGCCGGCCGGCGGCTCGGGAGTGGCCCGGCTCAGCACGTCGGTGTCGGCCTCGGCGCTGGAATCGGGCCCGGAATCGGTGCCGCCCCAGTCGACGACGTACTCGACGTACTCGTCGTCATCGGCGGCGAAGTCACCGTCATCGTCGACGCGATCGTCCGGCTCGGCCTCCGGCGCGGCCGGGGTGAACCGGGTGCCGACCATGCCGATCAGGAACAGCGCGGCCACCACACCGAACAACGCGATGAAGGCGGGCAGCAGCATCGCCTGCGACATCGCGGCCGCGAACGGGGCGTGCAGGAAGCCGGGCAGCTGCGCGACGGAGCCCTCGGACTGCGGAGCCGCGTCGGCCGCGCCGGGCATCTCCGCCGAGAGCCGGGACGCCATGAACGCGGCCATACCGGCGCTGCCCAGCACCGAGCCGACCTGCCGCGTCGTGTTGTACACCCCGGATCCGGCGCCGGCCAGCTGCGGCGGCAGGTTGCGGGTGGCCGTGGCGGCCAACGGCGACCAGATGAACGCCATCCCCACACCCATCGCGGTCAGCGGAAGCACCAACCGCCAGATCGGGGTCGTCGGCGTCATCTCCACCGACAGCCACGTGAGCCCGATCGCCATCACCGAGAACCCGAAGCCGATGACCGGGCGCGGGTGTGCGCGGTCGACGATCTTGCCGACCGCCGGGGCCAGCACCCCGGTCGCCACCGCCATCGGCGCGGTCAGCAGCGCCGCCCGCGTCGGCGTGAGCCCGCACACCGCCTGGGCGTAGAACATCAGCGGCAGGATCATCGACGTCGCGACGAACCCGATCGTCGCGACACCGATGTTGGACATCGAGAAGTCGCGATCCCCGAAGATCACCAGCGGGATGAGCGGCTCCCCGCGGTTGACCGACTGCCACACCACGAACGCCGCCATCACCGCGACACCGATCGCCATTGTGGCCCAGATCCACGGCGCCCAGTCGTGCGACTGACCCTCCTGCAGCGCGAACACGATCAGGAACATGCCGACCCCGGAGAGCACGACACCCGGCAGGTCGAAGTGATGGCTCTGGGTGGGCAGCGACGGAACCAGGCGCACGGCCAGCGCCAGCCCGATCAGGCCGACCGGCACGTTGACGAAGAAGATCCACTGCCACCCCAGGTGGTCGACCAGCACGCCGCCGGCCAGCGGCCCCACCAGCGTGGCCACCCCGGCCGTCGCCCCCCACACACTCATCGCGACACCGCGCCGCTCCGCCGGGAACGTCCTGGTGATCACCGAGAGGGTCTGCGGGGTGAGCAGCGCCGCGCCCACCCCCTGCAGCACGCGGGCCGCGACCAGCACGCCGATCGTGTCGGCCAGCCCGCACCACAGCGAGGCCAGCGTGAACACCGTCAGCCCGAGCAGGTAGACGTTCTTGGGCCCGTACCGGTCGCCGAGGCGCCCGGCGATCAGCAGCGGCACCGCATACGCCAGCAGGTAGGCGCTGGTCACCCAGATCACCGCGTCGTAGCCGACCCCCAGGTTGGCCATGATCGCCGGGTTCGCGACCGCGACGATGGTCGCGTCGACCAGGATCATGAAGAAGCCGACGAGAAGCGCCCACAGCGCGTGCCAGGGGTTCACCCCCGGCGCGCGCGGCGTCACGGATTCGAGCATGGTGGAAGACAACTGGGCATCAATCGACGAATGGCTACGGTTTCGGCCGACGCTACGGACCGGCGAGATTCACGACAAGTCGGCGCCCGCCGCGACGGCGTCCGGGTCGGCGGCGGGGGCACGGTGCTCGCCGGTCAGCAGGAGTGCGCCCAGCGCGACGATGACGCCGGTGGCCATCACGGCCGCCATCGCCAGTTCGTCGTTGCCGAGCACGCCGACGACCGGCGCGACGGCGGCGCCCATCCCGAACTGGAACGCGCCCAGCAGCGCCGCGGCGGTGCCCGCGGCGTCGGGGTGGCGCGTCAGCGCGACCGCAGGGGCGTTCGGGATGACCAGCCCCATCGCGGCGAGGATGGCCCACACCGGCAGGACGAACCCGAACAGTCCGCCGATGTGCGCCGCGGACACCGCGACGAACACCACACCGGCCAGCGCTGCCGCGGCCAGCGCCCACACCATGATCTGCTGCGGCGAGAAGCGCCGCAGCAGCACGACGTTGCACTGGGTGGACCCGATCAGCGCGATCGCGCCCGCGCCGAACACCAGCGCGAACGCCGTCTGCCCGAGGCCGTAGCGGCCCTGCAGCACGAACGAGGCGCCCGCGATGTAGGCGAACAGCCCGGACATGCCCAGCGCGCCGACCAGCACCAGCATCACGAACCGGGTGTCGCGCAGCAGCTCGACGTAGGTCCGGGCGATGCCGGTCACCTTCAGCGGCCGCCGATGCCCGACCGGGAGGGTCTCCGGCAGCGCCAGCACGGCCATGACCAGCAACGCGCCCGCGGCGACGACCAGGGCGGCGAACACCCAGTGCCAGGAGGCGTGCAGCAGCACCGCGGCGCCCAGCGACGGAGCCAGCACGGGTGCGACGCCGAGCACCAGCATCAGCCGCGACATCACCGTCGCCGCGACGTTGTCCTTGTACAGATCGCCGACCACCGCGATCGCCACCACCATGCCGGCCGCGGCGCCGACGCCCTGCAGCCCGCGGGCGATGCCCAGCACCGCGATGTTCGGGGCGAACAGGCACAGCAGCGACGCCAGCATGTGCAGCACGATGCCGCCGATCAGCGGCCTACGGCGGCCCAGCGAGTCCGACAGCGGACCGATGATCAGCTGCCCGAGCGCCAGGCCGGCCAGCGTGCCGGTCAACGTCAACTGCGCCACCGACGACGACACCGACAGGTCGTCGGCGATCTTCGGCAGCGCGGGCAGGTACATGTCGATGGTCAGCGGGCCCAGTGCCACGAGCAGGCCCAGCACCACGATCATCCGGATCCGGCCGGGCTGGGCCGCGGGTGCGGTGTCCAGCGGCGTCACGTCCACGTCTGGGGATACTGCCATGCAACTGGTTAGCGCGGCTTCCCGATAAATCCTTCCCCTCACGGCGAACAGTGACCGCCGTCACGGTGCGGCACCCCGCGCGAACCGCCGTTCGTTGTCTGCGTGTTTCCAGGGACTAGCCTGGAGGTTCGCACGACGAGAGGTCGCCGATGAGTGCATGGTCACGGGCCAAGAGCCAGGAGCTCGCGGTCAACGACGAGGACCCCGGCGCCGCGGCCAAGGCGCTGAGCCAGATCATCGAGCGTGGAGCGCGGGTCCAGGGGCCCGCCGTCCGGTCCTATGTCGCACGGTTGCGGGCCGCCAACCCCGAAGCCGGGCCGGCCGAGATCGTCGGCAAGCTCGAGAAGCACTACATGGCGGCGGTGATGGCCAGCGGCGCGGCCGTCGGCTCGGCGGCCGCCTTCCCCGGGATCGGCACGCTGGTGGCGATGTCCGCGGTGGCCGGCGAGACCGTCGTGTTCCTGGAGGCGACGGCCGTCTACGTGCTGGCCGTCGCCGAGGTGTACGGCATTCCCGCCGACCACCGGGAACGGCGCCGCGCGCTCGTGCTGGCGGTGCTCGTCGGCGAGGACAGCAAGGGGGCGGTGGCCGACCTGCTCGGCCGCGGCCGCACCAGCGGCGGCTGGCTGTCCGACGGCGCGGCGTCGCTGCCGCTGCCCGCGGTGTCCCAGCTCAACAACCGGTTGCTCCGATACTTCGTCAAGCGCTACACGCTCAAGCGCGGCGTGATGATGTTCGGCAAGATGCTGCCGGTCGGCATCGGGGCGGTCGTCGGCGGCGTCGGCAACCGGATGATGGGCAAGAAGATCGTCGCGAACGCGCGCAACGCGTTCGGCGCCCCGCCGCCGCGGTGGCCTGCGCCCCTGCATCTGCTGCCCGCACCGCGCGCCTGAGCGCGCTCCGCAGACCGTTGAGCGGCACCCCGTGCGCCGCTCGACGTGTCCGCAATGACCATAAGGACGTTGCCTGGTCCCGCCGATCGCAGAAGCGCTAGCCTTTATACGGCGGAAACGCGGGTGACCGCACACCGGGTTCAACAAGGGGTGGCCGGCTGCAGCGGAGCACTGGCCGGGAACGAAGAATTGAGGCGAACAGCAGCCGTGAATTCACCTTCACCATTCGGTCAGAACGAGTGGTTGGTCGAAGAGATGTACCGCAAGTTCCGCGAGGATCCCTCGTCGGTGGACCCGAGTTGGCACGAGTTCCTCGTCGACTACTCCCCCGAACCCACCACCGACGCCACCGCCGGCGGCAACGGCTCCTCCGCCCCGCGCCGGTCGACCCCGGTGAGTCCGCCCGAACCCGCGCCGGCGCCGCCGCCGAAGGCCGCGAGCAGTAACGGCACGCCGAAGGACAAGGCGCCCGACAAAGCGCCCGAGAAGCCCGCCGAGAAAACTCCGGAGAAGCCGAAGGTGTCCGAGAAGACGCAGCAGAAGGCTCCGGAGAAGAAGGAACCGGCTCCGGCCGCCAAGGCCCCGGAGAAGGCTCCCGAGAAGAAGGCCGCGCCGGCGAGCGACGGCGACGAGACCCAGGTGCTGCGCGGCGCCGCGGCGGCCGTCGTCAAGAACATGTCCGCGTCGCTGGAGGTGCCGACCGCCACCAGCGTGCGGGCCATCCCGGCCAAGGCGATGATCGACAACCGCATCGTCATCAACAACCACCTCAAGCGCACGCGCGGCGGCAAGATCTCGTTCACCCACCTGCTGGGTTACGCGATCGTGCAGGCGGTCAAGAAGTTCCCGAACATGAACCGGCACTTCGCCGAGATCGACGGCAAGCCCACCGCGGTGACGCCGGCCCACACGAACCTGGGTCTGGCGATCGACCTGGTGGGCAAGAACGGCCGCCAGCTCGTCGTGGCGTCGATCAAGAACTGCGAGGCCATGCGGTTCGGACAGTTCATCGCGGCCTACGAGGACATCGTGCGCCGGGCCCGCGACGGCAAGCTGACCGCCGAAGACTTTGCGGGCGTGACGATTTCGCTGACCAACCCGGGCACCATCGGCACCGTGCACTCGGTGCCGCGGCTGATGCAGGGCCAGGGCGCGATCATCGGCGCCGGCGCGATGGAGTACCCGGCGGAGTTCCAGGGCGCCAGCGAGGAGCGCATCAACGAGGTCGGCATCGGCAAGCTGATGACGCTGACGTCGACCTACGACCACCGCATCATCCAGGGCGCGGAGTCGGGCGACTTCCTGCGCACCGTCCACCAGTTGCTGCTCGACGACGAGTTCTACGACGAGATCTTCCGTGAGCTCGGCATCCCCTACGAGCCGGTGCGCTGGCGCATCGACAACCCGGACTCGATCGAGGACAAGAACGCCCGCGTCATCGAGCTGATCGCGGCCTACCGCAACCGCGGCCACCTGATGGCCGACATCGATCCGCTGCGGCTGGACAACACCCGCTTCCGCAGCCACCCCGATCTGGACGTCAACACCCACGGGCTGACGCTGTGGGACCTCGACCGCGAGTTCAAGGTCAACGGGTTCGCCGGCCAGACGCACAAGAAGCTGCGCGACATCCTGGGCCTGCTGCGCGACGCGTACTGCCGCCACGTCGGCGTCGAGTACACCCACATCCTCGAGCCCGAGCAGCAGCAGTGGCTGCAGGACCGCATCGAGATCAAGCACGAGAAGCCGACGGTCGCCGAGCAGAAGTACATCCTGAGCAAGCTGAACGCCGCCGAGGCGTTCGAGACCTTCCTGCAGACCAAATACGTTGGGCAGAAGCGGTTCTCGCTGGAAGGCGCGGAGACCGTCATCCCGATGATGGACGCGGCGATCGACCAGGCCGCCGAGCACGGGCTGCACGAGGTCGTCATCGGCATGCCGCACCGCGGCCGGCTCAACGTGCTGGCCAACATCGTCGGCAAGCCCTACAGCCAGATCTTCACCGAGTTCGAGGGCAACCTGAACCCGTCGCAGGCGCACGGCTCCGGCGACGTCAAGTACCACCTCGGCGCCACCGGCACCTACATCCAGATGTTCGGCGACAACGACATCGCGGTGTCTCTGGTCGCCAACCCGAGCCACCTCGAGGCCGTCGACCCGGTGCTGGAAGGCATCGTGCGCGCCAAGCAGGACATGCTCGACACCGGCGAGGAGACCAACGGGTCCAACGACTTCACCGTCGTGCCGATGATGCTGCACGGCGACGCGGCGTTCGCCGGGCAGGGCGTGGTCGCGGAGACGCTCAACCTGGCGCTGCTGCGCGGCTACCGCACCGGCGGCACGATCCACATCATCGTCAACAACCAGATCGGCTTCACCACCTCGCCGTTCGACTCGCGCTCCTCGGAGTACTGCACCGACGTCGCGAAGATGATCGGCGCGCCGATCTTCCACGTCAACGGCGACGACCCCGAGGCCGCGGTGTGGGTGGCCAAGCTCGCGATGGACTTCCGGCAGAAGTTCAAGAAGGACGTCGTCATCGACATGCTGTGCTACCGCCGGCGCGGGCACAACGAGGGCGACGACCCGTCGATGACGCAGCCCAACATGTACGACGTCATCGACACCAAGCGCGGGGTCCGCAAGAGCTACACCGAGGCGCTGATCGGCCGCGGCGACATCTCGATGAAGGAAGCCGAAGACGCCCTGCGCGATTACCAGGGGCAGCTGGAGCGGGTCTTCAACGAGGTCCGCGAACTCGAGAAGCACGCCATCGAACCCAGCCACTCCGTCGAGTCCGACCAGATGGTGCCCGCGGGCATGACGACCGCGGTGGACAAGTCGCTGCTGCAACGCATCGGCGACGCCCACCTGGCGTTCGACGAGGAGTTCAACGTGCACCCGCGCGTCAAGCCGGTGCTCGAGAAGCGCCGCGAGATGGCCTATGAGGGCAAGGTCGACTGGGCGTTCGGCGAACTGCTGGCGCTGGGGACGTTCTTGGCCGAGGGCAAGACGATCCGGCTGACCGGGCAGGACACCCGCCGCGGCACGTTCACCCAGCGGCACTCGGTGATCATCGACCGCAAGACCGGCAAGGAGTTCACGCCGCTGGATCTGCTGACCGTCGACTCCGACGGCAACCCGACCGGCGGCCGGTTCATGGTGTACGACTCGGCGCTCTCGGAGTACGCCGCGGTCGGTTTCGAGTACGGCTACTCGGTGGGCAACCCCGACGCGCTGGTGCTGTGGGAGGCGCAGTTCGGCGACTTCGTCAACGGGGCGCAGTCGATCATCGACGAGTTCATCAGCTCCGGTGAGGCCAAGTGGGGTCAGCTCTCCGACGTCGTGCTGCTGCTGCCGCACGGTCACGAGGGGCAGGGCCCCGACCACACGTCGGGCCGCATCGAGCGTTTCCTGCTGTTGTGGGCCGAGGGGTCGATGACGATCGCGATGCCCTCGACCCCCGCGAACTACTTCCACCTGCTGCGCCGTCACGGCCTCGACGGGATCCACCGGCCGCTGATCGTGTTCACGCCGAAGTCGATGCTGCGCAACAAGGCCGCGGTCAGCGACCTCAAGGAGTTCACCGAGCAGAAGTTCCGCTCGGTGCTCGAGGAACCCACCTACGACGAGGGTGACGGCGACCGGTCCAAGGTCACCCGCATCCTGCTGACCAGCGGCAAGCTGTACTACGAGCTGGCGGCGCGCAAGACCAAGGACAAGCGCGAGGACGTGGCGATCCTGCGCGTCGAGCAGCTGGCGCCGCTGCCCCGGCGACGGCTCGCCGAGACGCTGGACCGCTACCCGAACGCCAGGGAGAAGTTCTGGGTGCAGGAGGAGCCGGCCAACCAGGGTGCGTGGCCGACCATGGGGCTGACGCTGCCCGAGCTGCTGCCCGACCACCTCGCCGGGATCAAGCGGATCTCCCGGCGGGCGATGTCGGCGCCGTCGTCAGGGTCGTCGAAGGTGCACGCCGTCGAGCAGCAGGAGATCATCGACGAGGCGTTCGCCTGACCCCTCGGGTCACTGCTTGGGGGTCAACCGGGCGACGACCCGCGGGAACAGGCCCTGGTAGCCGGCGCCGACGAAGCGGATGACGTACTCGAACATCCGCGCGTCGTTGCCGACCAGGATCCTGGCCTTGTTCTTGCGGACGCCGTCGAGGATGATCCGGGCCGCCTTCTCCGGGGTGGTGCTGGCGAGTTTCTTGTCGAACGTCTTGGCCAGCTCGTCGGCGTCGAGGCCCTCGGCGGCGGTGGCGTTGCGGGCGATCGCGGTCTTGATGCCGCCGGGATGTACGCAGCTCACCTTGACCGGATGACCGGCCAGTGCCATCTCCTGGCGCAGCGCCTCGGTGAACCCGCGCACCGCGAACTTCGCGGAGTTGTAGGCGGCCTGCCCCGGCACGGCGAACAGCCCGAACACGCTGGAGACGTTGACGACGTGACCGTCGCCGGAGGCGATCAGGTGCGGCAGGAACGCCTTCGTCCCGTTGACGACGCCCCAGTAGTCGACATCCATCACCCGTTCCATGTCCTTGAACTGGGAGATCTCGACGTCGCCGGTGAACGCGATGCCGGCGTTGTTGTAGATCTGGTTGACCTTGCCGAAGTGCTCGGCGACGCCGTCGGCATAGAGGTGGAACTCCTCACGCTCGACGACGTTGAGGCGGTCGGCCTTGACCTGCGCCCCGATCGCCTTGAGCCGCTCCTCGGTGGCGGCCAGGCCCTCGGTGTCGACGTCGCTGATGGCGACGTGGGCGCCCGAGCGGCCCAGTTCGATCGCCAGCGCCTGACNGGTGGCGGCCAGGCCCTCGGTGTCGACGTCGCTGATGGCGACGTGGGCGCCCGAGCGGCCCAGTTCGATCGCCAGCGCCTGACCGATGCCCGAGCCGGCGCC
This sequence comes from Mycolicibacterium chlorophenolicum, assembly GCF_001044235.1. Taxonomy (GTDB): domain Bacteria; phylum Actinomycetota; class Actinomycetes; order Mycobacteriales; family Mycobacteriaceae; genus Mycobacterium; species Mycobacterium chlorophenolicum. Next base: position 123,815 of record NZ_JYNL01000069.1, read on the forward strand.
GGTCACGACGGCCACCTTTCCGGCGAAGCCCTGCATATCCGCTCCTGTTGTTCGACGTGTGTCCAGTTCGGCCCACCATAGCGGTACCGCGGGTACCGGTATCCGCAGGGGGCGGGCCTGAACGCGTAATGCCGCGCGTCCCATCGACGACAATAAAGGCATGACGTTGAAGTTCCCGGCCGTGGCGACGTTGGTGGCGGCCACCGCGACGATCGCGGCGGCGGCCACCGTGACGATGGCGTCGGCGGCCCCCGCCCGGGCCGACTCCACCACCGATGTCTTCCTCTCGTCGCTCGACCACTACCGCCTCGGTGACATCGATGCCGGCACCGCCACCCGCGTCGGCGAACAGGTGTGCCCGATGCTGGCCGAACCGGGACAGAACGCCGCGAACGTCGCCGCGAAGGTGGCCGACGAACTGGGCCGCCCCCTCGGGCCGGCGACGATGTTCACCGGACTGGCGATCCAGATCTTCTGCCCGCGGGCGGTCACCGCGCTGACCGACGGGGTGCCGTTCTCCTTCTTCGGCTGATCGCTGCTAGTTGCTGGTGCCGAGCGGATGGGCGTCGAGCCACTGCCCGGCGACCAGGCCCGGGTCGGCGCCCTCGGCGATCTTGCGCCGCATGTCGGCCAGCGACCCGGTGTCCAACACACCCGCGATCTCGTTGAGCGCGAGCACCTGTGACTCGCTGAGCACGTTGCGCCGGTACAGCGGGACCAGGTTCTCGGCGCGGATCAGGGACGTCTTGTCCGAGAGCACCACCACGTCCGACGGCACATCGGCGGCGGCCGTCGACGTCCACGCCACGTCCACCTCCCCGGCCCGCAGCGACGCGAAAAGCGCTGTCGCATCGGCGAACTCACGGGCGCGGGGCAGTGTGCACGTGCCGAGCGACGACGGCCGCGGCGCGCCGGTCACCGCGCCGACCGAGATGTCCGGGCAGCGGCGCGCGAACGCCGACACGTCCCGGCCCCACTCTCCGGCCGCGGCGTCGGTGACCGCCACGGCGGGTTTGTCCTCGGCCGAGACCGTGTAGTCGCCGGCGGCGACGCCTTCGGGCAGCGCGGAGAGCAGCGAGCGGTACACCTGGACGTCGGAGCGGGCAGGCGCGTCCGGGTCGAACCGCTCGAGCAGCCGCCCGGTGAATCCCGGCACGACGGCGGCCTCGGCCGAGTCGAGCCCCGCCAACGGATCCTCCGAGGTGCGGACCTGTGCCGGACTGCCGTAGAAGCCCAGCGCGGACGCGTAGAGGTGCGCGACGAGTTGCGACTCCGGCTCAGCGCTCGCCGCCACCGGGACCGGGGGCGGTCCCGGCCGCGCCCCGCAGGCGCCGACGAGCACCGCCACGGCCAGTGCGGCCGCCAGCCGCGATGTCCTGCGCAGCCGACTCAGTCCTCGGACGCGGCGGCCACCGCCGCCGCCACCGCCGGGCCCACGCGCGGATCCAGTGCGCTGGGCACGATGTGGTCGACGGCCAGATCGTCGCCGACGACCGAGAAGATCGCCTCGGCCGCCGCGACCTTCATCTTCTCGGTGATGCGCCGGGCGCCGGCGTCGAGCGCCCCGCGGAACACGCCCGGGAACGCCAACACGTTGTTGATCTGGTTCGGGAAGTCGCTGCGTCCGGTCGCGACCACCGCAGCGTACTTGCGCGCCACGTCCGGGTGGATCTCCGGGTCGGGGTTGGACATCGCGAACACGATGCCGCCCGGGGCCATCGTGGCGATCAGCTCCTCGGGCACCAGCCCCGCCGACACCCCCATGAACACATCGGCGCCGTCGAGCGCCTCGGCAAGCCCGCCGTGCAGGCCGCGTGGGTTCGACCGGGTGGCCAGCTCGGCCTTGAACGGGTTGAGGTCACTGCGGGCCGACGACAGGATGCCCTTGCTGTCGAGCACCGTGATGTCGCCGATGCCCTTGGCCAGAAGGATGTTCGCGCAGGCGATCCCGGCGGCACCGGCGCCGGAGATCACGATCTTGAGCGTGTGCATGTCCCGCTGCAGCACCGTGGCCGCGCCGTGCAGCGCCGCGAGCACGACGATCGCCGTGCCGTGCTGGTCGTCGTGCATGACCGGGCAGTCGAGCGCCTCGATCACCCGCTTTTCGATCTCGAAACAGCGTGGCGCCGAGATGTCTTCGAGGTTCACCGCCCCGAAGGTCGGACGCAGCCGGATCAGCGTCTCGACGATCTCGTCGGGATCGTTGGTGTCGAGCACGATCGGGATGGAGTCCAGCCCGCCGAAGGCCTTGAACAGCGCGCTCTTGCCTTCCATCACCGGCAGCGACGCCGCGGCGCCGATGTCGCCGAGTCCGAGCACCGCGCTGCCGTCGCTGACCACCGCGACCAGCCGGTGCGCCCACGTGTAGCGGGCCGCCAGTGTCTTGTCGGTGGCGATCGCCCGGCTGACCTTCGCCACCCCGGGGGTGTAGGCGATCGACAGCGCCCGCTGGGTGTCCAGCGGCGAGCTCATCCCGACCGAGAGCTTGCCGCCCTCGTGCGCTTCGAAGATCTCGTGATCCTCGACGACCACCTGAGGGGTCCGCGCCGCCGAAGGCTCACGCGAAGGGGAAACCACACTGTCCGCCACGGGCGTCAGGGTAACCGACCACCCGTTCTCTCAGGACCGGGTTGGCCGTCGCTGAGAGGTTTCGGTCAGGCTCCCCGCGTACGATCCGACTAGCTGGAGGGCACGGCGTGCCCGGAGGGAGGTCTGCGCATGCCGTCGTTTCGCGCGTTGCCGCCGTCGCTCATGCGTCAGGGCGGCCGGCCCCGCCCCGACGATCCGGACGCCCGCCGCATCCACGTGCCGGTCGCGCGCGCGATGGTCGACTGCGGCGTCTATTGCGACGGCAACCGGCTGCCCGGCAAGTACACCCACGCCGCGGCGCTGGACAAGGTGCACCAGATCGAGGCCGAGGGCCGGCCGGCGTTCGTCTGGATCGGCCTGCACGAACCCGACGAGCACCAGATGCAGGCCGTGGCCGACGTGTTCGGTCTGCACGAGCTCGCCGTCGAGGACGCCGTGCACGCCCACCAGCGACCCAAACTCGAGCGCTACGACACCATGCTGTTCCTCGTGCTCAAGACGGTGAAGTACGTCGACCACGAGTCGATCGCCAACGTGCGCGAGATCGTCGAGACCGGGGAGATCATGATCTTCGTCGGCCCCGACTTCGTGGTGACCGTGCGCCACGGCGAACACGGCGGACTCGCCGGGGTGCGCAAGCGGCTGGAGGCCACGCCCGCCTCGCTCAGGTTGGGGCCCTACTCGGTGATGCACGCGATCGCCGACAGCGTGGTCGACACCTACCTCGACGTCACCGATCTGATCGAGACCGACATCGACGCGATGGAGGAGGACATCTTCTCGCCGCGGCCGCTGACCGACATCGAGACCATCTATCTGCTCAAGCGTGAGGTCGTCGAGCTGCGTCGTGCGGTGAGCCCGCTGGCCACCGACCTGGAACGGATCGGCACCCACCACGACGACCTGGTCGACGTCGAGATCCGCCGCTACATGCGCGACGTGCTCGACCACACCATCAAGGCGGCCGACCGCATCGCCAGCTTCGACGAACTGCTCAGCTCCCTGGTGCAGGCGGCGCTCGGCAAGGTCGCCATGCAGCAGAACGTCGACATGCGCAAGATCTCGGCCTGGGTGGCGATCGCGGCGGTGCCGACCGCGATGGCGGGCATCTACGGCATGAACTTCGACAACATGCCCGAACTGCACTGGACGTGGGGGTATCCCGCCGTGCTGCTGGTGATGGTCACCGTGTGCCTGCTGCTGTACCGCACGTTCCGGCACAACCACTGGCTGTAGCGCCCCGTCAGGCCGGGCTGGCCGCCCGTCGGCGCGGGTCGGTCACGTCGACGCCGTCCTGTTCCCAAGCCTCCCGCATCGCCGGCGCGCCCTTGAGCCGGACCCAGGCGGCCTCGGTCGCGGTGATCGGCACCGCCGACAGCACGCTCACCGGCGACAACGGCGCGGGCAGCGCGACGTCGTCGATGTCGCTGCGGCCCAACAGGAACGCGGTGAACGGCGCGCCCTGCCACAGCGGGGTCTCCAGGTCGATCAGCGCGTCGGGTTCGAGCACCAGGCCCTCGACGGCGGGCGCAGCTGCGACCACCGCCACGGACCGGGCCAGCCCGACCGGCGACGGGCCGCGCAGGGACACCATCACCTCCGCCCGGGGACCCCGCACCGGATCGGCCATCAGGTCGGCCGGATCCCCCATCGGGTGCGCCGAACATCCGAGCGAAACATAGTGCGCTGCACCGTCTTCGGGGCCGCCAAAACGCAGGATGACCATCCGGTCGGCACCCAGGAAGGTCACGCTGGCCTCGTCGGGCTCCGTCGCGAAGTGGTCGAGCAGCGTCGCCCGCACCGTCACCAGGACATCGGCCACGTCAGATCTTCAAACGGGCCAACAGATCCCGGCCCCGTTCCGCGCTCTGCGGGTCACACAGCACGTCGTAGCGCCCGGCCACCAGTTGCAGCGTGGAGCTGAAATCCCGTGTGCCGCGGGCCATTGCGTACGGCACCGCGGAGGTGATCAGGCCGAAGAACACACCGGCGATCAGACCGGTGATCAGCGACCCCCAGGGGCTGGGACTGAAGAAGCCCAGGATCAGGCCGATGAACAGGCCCAACCACGCGCCGGTGAGCACGCCGCCACCGAGCACCTTGGGCCAGGTCAGTCGGCCGGTGACCCGTTCGACCTGCATCAGGTCGACGCCGACGATGGTGACCTGTTCGACCGGAAACTGCTGGTCGGACAGGTAATCCACCGCGCGCTGGGCTTCGGCGTACGTCGGGTAGGACCCGATGGGCCACCCCTTGGGCGGGGTGGGCAGACCCACCGGACGGCCACGGCCCGACGCGGCAGCACCCGGTGTCTGGCCTGGCTGGAACGGGCTGGTCATGGTCGTGCACTCCTTCGATCCGCAAAGAACCTCGTTGCTCTGTCAACGCCCGGGACGGGCCAAAGGTGCCCCGCTGCGCGTTCCTCTCGGCTCACCTGTACGTACGCTAGGTTGATCAGCATGACAAGTTCGGGCGACGACGCAGGCCGAAACGACCGTTCCGACTCCCCTGCCGGCGGGTCCGAGCAGTCGTCCGCGGGCTACGAAGCTCCGCCGATCGAGCAGTCCGCCACTCCCCCCGACTACACGCCGCCGCCGGCGTACAACCCGGCGCCGCCGCAGTACTCGTCGCCGACGGACTATCCCCCGCCCCCGTCCGGCTACCCACCGCCGTACCCGGAGCAGAACACCGGCCCGTCGCCCTACCCGGGCGCCGGCTACGGGGGTCCGTCCTACCCGCCGCCCCCGCCCTACGGGACCGCGCCGGGCGGGTACCCGCCGCCGCCGATGGGCGGCTACCCGAACGCCGACTACGGCTACGGAGCACCGCAAGCTCCCCCGGGCACCAACACAATGGCGATCGCATCGCTGGTCGCCTCGATCGTCGGGGTNCCCGCCGCCGCCGATGGGCGGCTACCCGAACGCCGACTACGGCTACGGAGCACCGCAAGCTCCCCCGGGCACCAACACAATGGCGATCGCATCGCTGGTCGCCTCGATCGTCGGGGTGTGCTGCGGTATCGGCTCGATCATCGGGATCGTGCTCGGCATCCTCGCGCTCAACCAGATCAAGCAGACCCGTCAGGCCGGTCACGGGCTGGCGGTCGCCGGTATCGCGGTCGGCGCGGTATCGCTGGTGATCAGCCTGGTGTGGAACATCTACGTCTTCAGTTCCTGACCTTTCCGAAGCGGCACCGATGACCACGAGCGGCCCCGAGCAGCCCTACGACGACGCCGGGCTGCCGCCGCCGGTCTATCCACCGGTGTATCCGGGTGCAGCGCCGCCCGGCTACGGCGCCGTGCCGTACCCGGCCTATCCGTCGTACCCGTCGTACCCGTCGTACCCGTCGTATCCGGCGTATCCGGGGTATCCGGCGCGGCCGCCGGGCACCAACGGCAAGGCCATCGCCGCGCTGGCGACGGCGCTGGGCGGTCTGATCTGCTGCGGGCTGCCCTCGATCGTGGGCCTGGTGCTGGGAATCATCGCGATGCGCGAGACCCGGCGCACGGGTCAGAAGGGCTTCGGGCTCGCCGCGGCAGCCGTCGTGATCAGCACGCTGCTGATCATCGTCGGTGTCCTCTATGTCGCCCTCACGACGCTGCTGTACGCCGGCAACTGGCAGTGGGCGCCCTAGCCGCTCGGGGGGACGAACCGCTCGCCCAGGCGGCGCATACCGGCCGCTCGGCCCTTGCCGGCGATGACGAGCGCCATCTTGCGGCTGGCCTCGTCGATCATCTCGTCGCCCAGCATCACCGCACCCCGGGCCCCGCCCGCCCGGGAGGTGTGCCACTCGTAGGCCTCGAGGATCAGCTCGGCGTGGTCGTAGGCCTCCTGGCGGGGGCTGAAGATCTCGTTGCCCGCCGCGATCTGGTCGGGATGCAGCACCCACTTGCCGTCGAAACCCAGCGCCGCGGCCCGACCGGCCACCCGGCGGAAGGCCTCGACGTCGCGCACCTTCAGATACGGTCCGTCGATCGCGTTGATCCCGTTGGCGCGCGCCGCGATCAGGATCCGCATCAGCACGTGGTGGTAGGCGTCGCCGACGTCGTACCCCTCGGGTTGCTCCCCCACCTCCAGCGTGCGCATGTTCAGGCTGGCCATCAGGTCGGCGGGACCGAGCACCAGCGCCTGCACGCGCGGGGCGGCGGCGATCTCCTCGATGTTCGTCAGCCCGCGGGCGTCCTCGATCTGGGCTTCGATGCCGATGCGTCCGACCGGCAGACCGTGCGCGGCCTCGACCTGACCGAGCAGCAGATCGAGCGCATGCACATGTGAGACGTCGGTCACCTTCGGCAGCACGACGATGTCGATCGACGGCCCCGCCCGGCCGATCACGTCGATCACATCGGTGTGGGTCCACGGCGTGGTCCAGTCGTTGACGCGCACACCGAGCAGCTGTCCCGCCCATCCCGGTGCGGCCAGCGCGTCCGCGACCTGCTCGCGCGCTTGGGCTTTGGCGTCGGCGGCCACCGCGTCCTCGAGGTCGAGGAACACCTCGTCGGCGGGCAGTGTCTTGGCCTTCTCGATCATCTTCGCGCTGCTGCCCGGCACGGACAGGCACGTTCGACGGGGTCGATACCGGTTTTCCACAACCCCACTCTCTACTCTGACAACCATGGCGTCGGTCAACAGGGTCTATGCGGCCCGGCTCGCGGGAATGGTGGTGCTGGGTCCCGACGGCGAATCGATCGGCCGCGTGCGCGACGTGGTGATCAGCATCAGCCTGGTCCGGCAACAACCTCGAGTTCTCGGCCTGGTCATCGAATTGCTGACGCGCAAAAGGATTTTCGTGCCGATTCTGCGGGTGACGGCGATCGAGCCGGGGGCGGTCACGCTGTCCACCGGCAGTGTGTCGCTGCGCCGCTTCTCCCAGCGTCCCGGCGAGGTGCTGGTGCTGGGCCAGGTGCTCGAGACCCGGGTGCGCGTCGACGACCCCGACCTGACCGAACTGGCCGGGATCGACGTCGTCGTGGTGGATCTGGGCATCGAGCAGACCCGCACGCGCGACTGGATGGTCACCAGGGTCGCCGTCCGCCCGCAGCGGCGGCTGGGTCGGCGCAGCAATGTCCACACCGTCGACTGGCAGCACGTCCAGGGCCTCACGCCGTCGGGGTTGGCGATGCCGGATCAGGGTGTGGCTCAGCTGCTCGAGCAGTTCGAGGGGCAGCGCCCCATCGAGGTGGCCGACGCGATCCGCGAACTGCCCGCCAAGCGGCGCCACGAGGTGGTCAACGCGCTCGACGACGAACGGCTCGCCGACGTGCTGCAGGAGCTGCCCGAGGACGAGCAGGTCGCGCTGCTGCGGCAGCTCAAGACCGAGCGTGCCGCCGACGTGCTCGAGGCGATGGATCCCGACGACGCCGCCGACCTGCTGGGCACGATGACCCCGGCCGACGCCGAGCAGCTGCTGCGCCGGATGGATCCGGAGGACTCCGAGGATGTCCGGCGCCTGCTGAGCCACTCCCCCAACACCGCCGGCGGTCTGATGACGTCGGAGCCGGTGGTCCTGGCGCCCGACACCACGGTCGCCGAAGCCCTTGCGCGCGTGCGTGATCCGGATCTGACACCGGCGCTGGCGTCGCTGGTGTTCGTGGTCCGGCCGCCGACCGCGACCCCGACGGGACGCTACCTGGGCTGCGTGCACCTGCAGCGGCTGCTGCGCGAGCCGCCCGCCGAGTTGGTCAGCGGCATGGTCGACAAGGACCTGCCCAGCCTGCGGCCGGAGGATTCGCTGGGCGCGTTGAGCCGATACTTCGCCGCCTACAACCTGGTGTGCGGCCCGGTCGTCGACGAGGAGAGTCACCTGCTCGGCGCGGTCTCCGTGGACGACGTGCTCGACCACCTGCTGCCCGACGACTGGCGGGAACGAGAAGCCGAGCACGAGATCGCGACCGCCGAGAGGCCGATATGAGCGACGTATCTGCTCGGCAGCGCCTCGACACGCCCAAGAGCACCCGCTCGTTCGCGCCGCGGCTGGACGTCGAGGCGGTCGGTCGGGTCAGCGAGCGGATCGCGCGCTTCCTCGGGACCGGGCGCTATCTGGCGATCCAGACGATCTTCGTGATCGTGTGGGTGTTCCTCAACATCGGCGCGTTCGCCTGGCAGTGGGACCCCTACCCGTTCATTCTGCTGAACCTGGCGTTCTCCACCCAGGCGGCCTACGCCGCACCGCTGATCCTGCTGGCGCAGAACCGCCAGGAGAACCGGGACCGGGTGTCGCTCGAAGAGGACCGCCGCCGCGCCGAGCAGACCAAGGCCGACACCGAGTATCTGGCGCGCGAACTCGCGGCGCTGCGGCTCGCGGTCGGCGAGGTGGCCACCCGTGACTACCTGCGCCGCGAGCTCGAGGAGATCCGCGAGATGATCTTCGAGCTCCGTCCCGACGATGCCGCGGGCGACGGCGAATCGAGCAAACCCGACGGTGAGCGGCGGTCCCGGAAATCCGGATGAGACAGCTGTGGCCAATGCTGTTACACGGTCGTAGCCGAATAGGTATGGTGACGGGGTTCACAGGCGATCTCACAGCTAGGACGGTTGAGTGCACATAGGGGCAGGAGCGGCCCTCGGAGCAGCGAGGAGTCGCGCCGGACGCATCGTCCGGATGCCGGCGTTCGGCGTCGCCGCAGTGTTGACCCCCCTGGTGCTCGCCGGCGCCGTCGGCGCCTCCGCACCGTCGACCAACGCCCCGACCCGCGATGCGGCGGTGATGCCGCTGGCGGCCGTCGCATCGTCGCCCGGCGAATCCGGCGTGTCGGTGGTGGCGGTGGCCAAGACCCCGACCCCGATGCGCATCGCCGCAGCCACGGTGTCCGCTCCCCCGCCCGCGGTCGTCGTCAATTCGCCTGGCACGCTGCGCATCCCGTCGATGGCGCTGGCCGCCTACCGGAACGCCGAAACCAAGATGGCCTCGGCCGCGCCCGGCTGCGGCGTGAGCTGGAACCTGCTGGCCGGCATCGGCCGCATCGAGTCGATGCACGCCAACGGCGGTGCCACCGATGCGCGGGGCACCGCGGTGCGGCCGATCTACGGCCCCAGCCTCGACGGCAGCCTGCCCGGTAACGAGGTCATCGTGCAGAGCCGCAACACCGACCGCGTGGTGTACGCCAGGGCGCTGGGACCCATGCAGTTCCTGCCCGGCACCTGGTCGCGGTACGCCGCCGACGGGGACGGCGACGGCAAAGCCGACGTGCAGAACGTCTTCGACGCGTCGCTGGCCGCCGCCCGGTACCTGTGCAGCGGCGGCCTGAACCTGCGCAGCCAGACCGATGTCCTGAGCGCGATCCTGCGCTACAACAACTCGATGGCCTACGCCCGCAACGTGCTGGCCTGGGCCGCGTCGTACGCCACCGGGGTGGTGCCCGTCGACCTGCCCCCGATCACCGGTGAGGTGCCCGCCCTCGGGGACAGCCACCTCGACCGGCCCGAAGGGCTCGGGCCCGGCCTGCCGCTCAACGCCGCCGGCCTGCCCGCCAACGATCCGCTGGCCCTGCTCCAACTCGGGCAGCGCACCGACGTCGCCAGCCTGATCAGCACCAACGTGCCCGGTTTTGCGCCCGGACAGTCGCTCGGCCCGCTGCCCGGCCCCGCGCCGGCCCCGCAGGCCGCACCGCAACCCGTAGCGCCCCCGCCGCCGGCCTGGGTGCCGCCGTGGATGACGCCCCCGCCGGCCCAGCAGCAGCCCGAGTGCGCGGTGTTCTGCATCACCAACACCCCCGCTCCCGCCGCGGCACCCGTCATTCCGGCTCCCGCCGCCCCGCCGGTCGCACCGTGGGCGCCGCCCCCGCCAGCCGCCCCAGCCGCTCCGGCGGCCCCCGGCCCGGCGCTTCCGCCGGCACTGGGTCCGGCACCCGGCCCGGCCGCCTGAGCACTCGGCCGCCGCCGGAGGACGGTCACCTGCGGCCTACACTCGCAGGTGATGCCTGCGAATACTGCTGACCTGACCGCGGCTGTGCGCGCGTCGCTGTCCAAGGTGATCGACCCCGAACTGCGGCGCCCCATCACCGATGTCGGCATGGTCAAGAACGTCACCGTCGACGACGACGGATCCGTGCACGTGGAGATCTACCTGACCACGTCGGCCTGCCCGAAGAAGACGGAGATCTCCGACCGCGTCACCCGGGCCGCCAGCGATGTGCCCGGCACCGGCGCCGTGCGGGTCACCCTCGACGTGATGAACGACGAGCAGCGCGCCGAACTGCGCAAGCAACTGCGCGGCGACTCCCGCGAGCCGGTGATCCCGTTCGCCCAGCCCGGCTCGCTGACCCGGGTGTACGCGGTGGCCTCCGGCAAGGGTGGCGTCGGCAAATCCAGCGTCACGGTGAACCTCGCCGCCGCGATGGCCGCCCGCGGCCTGTCGGTCGGCCTGCTCGACGCCGACATCTACGGCCACTCCGTGCCCCGCATGATGGGCACCACCGACCGGCCCACGCAGGTCGACTCGATGATCCTGCCGCCGGTGGCCCACGACGTGCGGGTGATCTCGATCGCGATGTTCACCCAGGGCAACACCCCGGTGGTGTGGCGCGGACCGATGCTGCACCGCGCGCTGCAGCAGTTCCTCGCCGACGTCTACTGGGGCGACCTCGATGTGCTGCTGCTGGACCTGCCTCCGGGCACCGGCGACATCGCGATCTCGGTGTCGCAGCTGATCCCGGGCGCGGAGATCCTGGTGGTCACCACTCCCCAGCTCGCGGCGGCAGAGGTGGCCGAGCGGGCGGGCGCGATCGCACTGCAGACCCGTCAGCGCATCGCCGGCGTCGTCGAGAACATGTCCGGGCTGCTGATGCCGGACGGGTCGACGATGCAGCTGTTCGGCGAGGGCGGCGGCCGCCAGGTCGCCGAGAGCCTGACGCGCTCGGTCGGCGCCGACGTCCCGCTGCTGGGCCAGGTGCCGCTCGATCCGGCGCTGGTGGCCGCCGGGGACACCGGGGTGCCCCTGGTGCTCAGCGCACCTGACTCGCCGGCAGGTGTCGAACTGCGCAAGATCGCGGACTCACTGTCCAGCCGCAAGCGCGGGCTGGCCGGCATGTCGCTGGGTCTGGACCCCGCCGGCCGCTAGTCGCTAGGTCGCGTCCGGGTCGAATCGGGTCGGCCCCGAGTTGTCGACCGGACCGGGCCCCGACTGCGGTTTCTCCGGTGGCGTCTGCGGCTTCTCCGGCGTGCTCGGCGTGTCGAAGCGGCCGGTGAAGATCGAGTCGTCCCCGTCGAGCAGATGCTTGGTCAGCGCCGCGCGCGGCGTCATACCCCGCAGCTTCTGCAGCTCCGACAGCGGTTCGCGCAGATCGTCGAACTCCGGGCCCAGATCCTGGCGCAGCTGGCTGGTGGCACCGGAGATGTAGTCGCGCGCCTGGCGCACCGCACCGGACGTCCAGCGGATCGCGCCGGGCAGCCGTTCAGGCCCGAGGATCACCAGCCCGGCGATCACCAGGACCAGCATCTCGCCCCAGCCGACGTTGGCGAACATGGCCTAGGTGCTGTTGTCGGCGCCGGGGGTCACCGTCAAGGTGACGCGACGGCCGTCGCGGACGACCTCGACCGGGGCGGGTTCGCCGATCTTGAGCTGACGGACGGCGACGACCATCTCGTCGGCGTCGGCGACCTCACGGTTACCGATCTTGACGACGACGTCGTTTTCCAGGATGCCGGCCCGTTCGGCCGGACCGCCCGCCGTCACGTTGGCGATCTGCGCACCCTTGGACACGTCGTTGCTCACCGAGCGCGCGGTCAGCCCCAGGGTGGGGTGCGCCATCTTGCCGCTCTGGATCAGCGTCTCCACGACCTGCTTGACCTCGTTGACCGGGATCGCGAACCCGAGCCCGCTGGCGCTGTCCGACAGCGACTTGCCTGCGGTGTTGATGCCGATGACCTCGGAGTTCATGTTGATCAGCGGGCCGCCGGAGTTGCCGTGGTTGATCGACGCGTCGGTCTGCACGCCGTCGATGACGGTGTCGGTGTCCGACCCGTCGCCGGACAGCGGCACGGGCCGGTGCAGCGCGCTGATGATGCCGTGGGTGACCGTGCTGCGCAGGCCCAGCGGGGCACCGGCGGCGATCACCTCTTCACCGACACGCAGCTTCTCGGAGTCCCCGAGCCGGGCCACGACGAGGTTGTCGACGTTGTCGACCTTGAGCACCGCCAGGTCGGTCTTCGGGTCACGGCCGACCAGGTTGGCGGGGACCTCTTTGCCGTCGTTGAAGACGACCGACATCTTGAACTTGCTCGGGTTGGTGGCCGCCTCGGAGATCACGTGGTTGTTGGTCACGATGTAGCCGCGGCCGTCGACGATGACCCCGGAGCCCTGCGCCCCCTCGGTGTCGCTGGTCGCCTCCACCGTCACCACCGAATCGGCAACGGCGGCAGCCACTTTCGCGAACTGACCCTGCGGCGGCTCGCCGTTGTCGCTGGTCTCCAACGTCACCTTCGACGTGGTGAACGCCTCGACCACCTCGGCGGTCTTGCGGCCCACCAGGCCGCCGGCGATGCCGATCACCAGCGCGACGATGGCCAGCACGCCCAGTGCGACGTAGGAGACCTTCCCGCCGAACAGCACGTCGCGCACACCCAACTTGCCGGCCGGCGCGCTGACCGCGGCGGGAGCGCTGTGGGTGAGCGCCGGGGTGCCCAGCCCGACGGGCGCGCCCGGGTTGCGCCACGGATCGTCGGCGTCGTCGCCGGCGCCGTCGCGCTCGGCGTCGAGGGCTCCCGAGTCGGTGGGGTGGCGCTGCAGCGAGTCGCCGCCCTGGTACGGCCGGCCGAAGGCCTCGGCCAGTACCGGGTCCGGCGGTTGGTCCTTGGGGGCGTACTCGCCCTGATCGCGCGCCTGACCCTTGTTGACGAACGAGCCGTCCACGCCGTCGGGCCTGCCGAAGGCGCGCTGAGCCGCCGGATCAACCGGCGGACGCGACACGGGGCGCGGTTCGAGACGTTCCCGACCGGTCTGGTCCAGATTGGTCACCCGTACATCAGCCTTTCGTGCACCATTCGTGCCCTTTCCGTACCCAGCGCACCACGATCACGGTGCCGGCGATTCCCCGACGCGCATGTCCGGTCGACGCGCCCTCACCCTACCGACGCTTGCGACGGGCGCGCGGCGCGCCGTCGGCCCACTGCGCGGCGTCGGCCGGTTCCGGGTGCTCGATCGGTGCGTGCTGCGGGATCTGGGACAACAGGCCCAGAAGTGAACTCGGCATCGCCACCGGGCAGGCGTCACGCAGCACCTCGCGGGCCTGACGCTGAGCGTCGACCTCGGTGGCGCACTGCGGACACATCGACATGTGGTGCGCGGCGCGCAGGTGCGCGCTCATCCGCAACTCGCCGTCGACGAATGCGGCGACGGCTTCGGTGGACAGATGCTCGGTGGAACCGAACTGACGCGGCCCGACCGGGGCGTCACTCTGCGAGGCGAACTGGGTGGGGAGCCAGGAGAAAGCGCGACGGAACGCGTGTCCGGGATCGAACACCACCTGACTCCTCTCCGGTCATGTCGTATCGACGGGTATTCCTCGAATGTAGCGCGGCATGCTGTGAACCCGCCGACGAACGTCAGGCCGATCTGGCCGCGTCGCGCACGTCGGTGTCGGGGTGCCGGGCCAGGTAGTCGCGCAGCGCCTGGCGGCCGCGGTGGATGCGGCTGCGCACGGTTCCCAGCTTGACGCCCAGCGTCGCGCCGATCTCCTCGTAGGACAGCCCCTCGATGTCGCACAGCACCACGGCGGCGCGGAACTCCGGGGGCAGGGAGTCGAGCGCGGCCTGCAGGTCGGGGCCCAGCCGGGAGTCGTGGTAGATCTGCTCCGGATTGGGCTCGTCGGCGGGCACCCGCTCGTAGTCCTCGGGCAGCGCTTCCATCCGGATGCGGCCGCGGCGGCGGACCATGTCGAGGAACAAGTTGGTGGTGATGCGGTGCAGCCAGCCTTCGAACGTGCCGGGCTGGTAGTTCTGCACGGAGCGGAACACCCGGATGAAGGTCTCCTGCGTCAGGTCCTCGGCGTCGTGCTGGTTGCCCGACAGACGGTAGGCCAGCCGGTACACCCGGTCGGCGTGCTGGCGGACCAGTTCGTCCCAGCTGGGCATCGCGGCGTGGTCACCGGTGGCGTCGAAGACCGCCGTGCCGGTGAGCTCGTCGGTCGTCTCCACCCATTCGGCATCGGTGAACTGCTCGAGGTGTGCCATCGAAACGGGAGCGGCGGTAGGGCCGGTCACAGTGGTGGTCGTCGGATCCTCCATGTCGTGCGGACCGCGGTCGTCGAGAGACCGCTCCATGTCGACAACACGGCGCAGCGACGCTTTCTTCCCGCCGTCGGGCAGTCCGATCTGGTCGCGGTGCGCGCCGTCTGTCATGCGATCACGTTCTCCTGTGCTGGTGTGCCAGGCATATGAGCAAACTGAACATTTCCTGAGAAAGAGTGCTACCCATTTTCGACCTGCGGAAACGGTGCGGGACAGGGCCGCGGCGGGCGAATTCCGGGGACGGGCGTGTCGACGTCCCGGCGTCGCCGCCGACGCTCTACGCTCGCGGGCATGGCGACCACCGACGAGCCCGCAGGCGGCGCCGGCGATTCCGGATCCCGGCCCAGCCCGGCCGAGGCGATCGTCAGGCACGCCGAGCACTCGATCTCCGAGGACGCGATCGTCGCCGCCGCGCGGGAACGCGCCGTCGACATCGGCGCGGGCGCGGTGACCCCGGCCGTCGGCGCCCTGCTGTGCGTCCTCGCGAAGCTGACCAGCGCCAAGGCGGTGGTCGAGGTGGGCACCGGTGCGGGCGTCAGCGGTCTGTGGCTGCTCTCGGGGATGCGCGAAGACGGCGTGCTCACCACGATCGACGTCGAGCCCGAACACCAGCGCATCGCCAAGCAGGCGTTCACCGAAGCCGGCGTCGGGCCGGGGCGGACACGGCTGATCGGCGGGCGTGCGCAGGAGGTGCTCACCCGGCTCGCCGACGAGTCCTACGACCTGGTGTTCATCGACGCCGACCCGGCCGACCAGCCGCAGTTCGTCGTCGAGGGTGTACGGCTGCTGCGGCCGGGCGGTGTCATCGTCGTGCACCGGGCCGCGCTGGGCGGCCGGGCCGGTGACGCGACGGCCAACGACGCCGAAGTCGCTGCCGTGCGGGAGGCCGCGCGGCTGATCGCCGAGGACGAGCGGCTGACCCCGGTGCTGATCCCCCTGGGCGACGGTCTGCTCGCCGCCGCCCGCGACTGACCCTTTCCCCCGGAAGCGCATTCCTGGTCGCTGACCAGCTCTTTTTGCAACCCGGAATGCGCTTCCGCGGTGAAGCCTTGACCGCAGACTAAACGCGTGTTTAGCATGTTGAACATGCGTTCAGCGGACGATCTCACCGCGGCGGCACGGATCCGTGACGCCGCGATCGACCTGTTCGGCCGCGAAGGCTTCGGGGTGAGCGTGCGGGCCATCGCGACGGCCGCCGGGGTGAGCCCCGGCCTGGTCATCCACCACTTCGGGTCCAAGGAGAAGCTGCACCGCGCCTGCGACGACTACGTCGCCGAAACCGTACGGACGAGCAAGACGGAGACGATCCGCAGCTCCGATCCGACGACCTGGCTGGCGCAGATGGCCGAGATCGAGGACTACGCCCCGATGATGGCGTACCTGGTGCGCAGCATGAGCAGCGGCGGTGAGCTCGCGAAGATGTTGTGGCGCAGCATGATCGACAACGCCGAGCAGTACATCGAGGAGGGCGTGCGGGCCGGCACCATCAAGCCCAGCGTCGACCCCAAGGCGCGCGCCCGCTTCGTCGCGATGGCCAACGGCGGCGGATTCCTGCTCTACCTGCAGTTGCACGAGAACCCGACGGACCTGCGCGCGGTGCTGCGCGACTACGCCGAGGACATGGTGCTGCCCGCCCTGGAGCTCTACACCCACGGCCTGATGGCCGATTCGACGATGTACGACGCCTTTCTGGCCCAGCGCGAGAAGGGCATTCCGTTCACCCCCACCCAAGGAGATCACCGTGACTGATCACCACCCCTCCCCCGCCGTCGAGATCCGCGGACTGATCAAGAACTTCGGCGCCGTGCGCGCCCTCGACGGCCTCGATCTGACCGTCGCCGAGGGCGAGGTGCACGGCTTCCTCGGACCCAACGGCGCCGGCAAGTCGACGACGATCCGCATCCTGCTCGGGCTGGCGCGCGCCGACGCGGGCACCGTCCGTCTGCTCGGCGGCGACCCGTGGACCGACGCCGTCACGCTGCACCGCCAACTCGCCTACGTGCCGGGCGATGTGACGCTGTGGCCCACGCTCACCGGAGGCGAGACCATCGACCTGCTCGCCCGCATGCGGGGCGGCATCGACGAGACCCGGCGCGCGGAACTCATCGAGCGGTTCGATCTCGACCCCACCAAGAAGGCGCGCACCTACTCCAAGGGCAACCGGCAGAAGGTGTCCCTGGTCTCGGCGTTCTCGTCGAACGCCGGACTCCTGCTGCTCGACGAACCGAGCAGTGGCCTGGACCCGTTGATGGAGAACGTTTTCCAGCAGTGCGTCGGCGAGGCCCGCGACCGCGGCGTCACCGTCCTGCTGTCCAGCCACATCCTCGCCGAGACCGAGGCCCTCTGCGACCGGGTCACCATCATCCGGGCCGGCCGCACCGTGGAGAGCGGCACGCTGGATTCGATGCGGCATCTGTCCCGCACCTCCATCAAGGCCGAGATGATCGGTGACGCCGTCGATCTCGGCCGCATCCCCGGTGTCGAGGACGTCAGCGTCGAAGGCCGTACCGTGCGCGCGCAGGTCGACAGCGGCAGCCTGGCCGAGGTGATCCGCGTCCTCGGCGACGCGGGGGTGCGCAGCCTGATCAGCCAGCCGCCCACGCTGGAGGAGCTCTTCCTGCGGCACTACGACACCTCGGACACACCCGAGCAGGTGACCGCATGACCACGCTGCTCGAGCGCCCGCACCGGCCGGCGCACGAAGCGCCCCGGCACGGCACCGCTCTGACGGGAACCCTTGGCCTGCTTCGGCTCTACGCCCGGCGCGATCGTGTGGTGCTGCCGCTGTGGGTGCTGCTGCTGTCGGTGCCGCTGTCGACGGTGTACGTCGGCAGCATCCAGGCCGTCTATCCGACGGCGGCTGATCGCGCGACGTTCGCCGCGTCGATCATGGCCAGCCCCGCGCAGCGCGCACTCTATGGTCAGGTCTTCAACGACAGCCTCGGCGCGGTGGGGATCTGGAAGGCCGGCATGTTCCACGTGCTGATCGCCGTCGCGGTCATCCTCACCGTGATCCGCCACACGCGCGCCGACGAGGAGAACGGCCGCGGCGAACTCCTCGACTCGACCGCGGTCGGCCGGTACGCCGGCCTGACGGCGGCGCTGCTGCTCGCCGGCGGCGCCTCGGTGCTGACGGGCGTCATCGGCGCCGCGGGCCTGCTGACCCAGGACGTCCCGGCGACCGGGTCGCTGGCGTTCGGCGCCGCACTGGCCTGTTCGGGGCTGGTGTTCGCCGCGGTGGCTGCGGTCAGCGCACAGGTGTCCTCGAGCGCGCGGTTCTCGCGCGGTGTCGCGTTCGCCGCGCTCGGGATGGCGTTCACGCTGCGGGCGGTCGGTGACGCGGGCGCCGGGACGCAGGTGCTCACGTGGTGGTCACCCTTGGGCTGGTCGCTGCAGGTGCGCCCCTATGCGGGCGACCGGTTCTGGGTGCTCGGCCTGCATATGGCGCTCACCGCGGTCCTTCTCGTGCTCGCCTACGTCCTGTTGTCCCGACGCGATGTCGGCGCGGGACTGCTCGCCGAGCGCCTGGGGCCGCCGCGCGGTGGGCGCCGCCTGCACGGGGTGCTGGGTCTGGCCTGGCGGCTGGACCGCGGGTCGCTGATCGTCTGGACCGTCGGTCTGGGCCTCTACGGCGCGATCATCGGCAGCATCGTGCACGGCATCGGCGACGAGATCGGCAGCAGCCAGATCGCCCGCGACGTGGTCGCACGCCTGGGCGGCACCGATGCGATGGAGCAGGCGTTCATCGCGGTCGCGTTCAGCATGCTCGGCATGATCACCGCGGCGTTCGCGATCTCGCTGACCCTGCGGCTGCACCAGGAGGAGTCCAGCGGGCACGCCGAAACGGTGCTGGCCGGCGCGGTCAGCCGAACCCGTTGGTTGACAAGCCATCTGGTGTTCGCGCTGGGCGGCCCCGCCGTGGCGCTACTGGTCGCCGGTCTCGTCACCGGGCTCACCTACGGGGCCAGCGCGGGCGACATCGGCGGCACGCTGCCGAGGGTGCTCGGCACGGCGGCCGTCCAACTGCCCGCGGTGTGGTTGCTCGCCGCCGTCACGGTGGCCCTGTTCGGTGCACTGCCGCGCTTCACACCGGTGGGCTGGGGCGTGCTCGTCGCGTTCATCGCGGTGTTCATGCTCGGCTCGCTGTCCGGCTCACCGCAGTGGCTGCTCGACCTCGAACCCTTCACCCACATCCCGCATGTCGGCATCGGCGCTTTCACCCCTGCCCCGCTGCTGTGGCTGCTGGCCCTCGACGCGGCTCTGATCCTGCTGGGCGCCATCGCCTTTCGTCGCCGCGACCTACGCTGAGGAGGACGCCGTGAAACTGGCCGTGCAGACCGCGACCTCGACCGTGCTGGGGCTGGCGTTCTTCGGGCTGGTCCTGTTCCTACCCGCGGGCACGTTCTACTACTGGCAGGCCTGGGTGTTCGTCGCGGTGTTCGCGGTGTCGACGTTCGTGCCCAGCGTCTATCTGGCGGTCCGCCACCCCGACGCGCTGGCCCGCCGGATGAAGGCCGGACCGACGGCCGAAACCCGGCCCGTACAGCGCGTCATCATCACCGCGACCTTCCTGGCAGGCATCGCGGTGATGGTGATCAGTGCGCTGGACTGGCGCTTCGGCTGGTCGTCGGTGCCGCTGTGGCTGGTGATCGCCGGCGACGTGCTGGTGGCCGTCGGACTGCTCAGCGCTCAGCTGGTGGTGGTCCAGAACCACTACGCCGGCGCGAGCATCACCGTCGAGAAGGGCCAGCCGCTGGTCTCCACCGGTCTGTACGGCGTTGTGCGACACCCCATGTACGCCGGCTCCCTGATCATGATGTTCGGCACTCCCCCGGCGCTGGGCTCGCTGTGGGGTCTGACCGCCGTGGTGGCGTCGGTGCCGGTGCTGGCTGCGCGCCTGCTCGACGAGGAGAAGGCGCTGAGCGCCGACCTGGCGGGGTACGCCGAGTACACCCGTCAGGTGCGGTATCGGCTGATTCCCGGCGTGTGGTGACGCGGCGCCCATACTGATGCCATGGAGCTGCTGACCGGGTTCGGGCTGGCGACCGCCGCGGGGCTCAACGCCTACATCCCGCTGTTGGCGCTGGGGCTGCTCGCCCGGTTCACCGACCTGGTCTCGCTGCCCGCCGGGTGGGCCTGGCTGGAGAACGGCTGGGTGATGGCGATCGTGGCCGTGCTGCTCGCGGTCGAGGTCGTGGCCGACAAGGTGCCCGCGCTCGACACGATCAACGACGCGGTCCAGACCTTCGTCCGGCCGACTGCGGGCGGCATCGTGTTCGGCTCGGGGACCGCAGCGCAGACCGCCGCCGTCACCGACCCCGGCGCCTTCGCCCAGTCCGGACAGTGGATTCCCGTCGCCCTCGGCGTCGTCGTGGCGCTGGTCGTGTCGCTGACCAAATCGACGGTGCGGCCTGCCGCGAACGTCGCGACGGCCGGCATGGCGGCGCCGGTGCTCAGTACGGTCGAGGACATCGTCAGCGTGGTGCTCGTGGTGCTCGCGATCCTGCTGCCGGTGCTGGTGCTGGTCGCGATCGTCGCGCTCGGCTGGGCCGCGTTCCGGCTGATCCGGCGCCGGAGGCGCAGACCCGCGGCGGGGCACGGTTCCCGCTGACGGACGCGGTCACCGGGCCGGCCTACGTATCGCCGACAGGCCGGCGACGCACATGGGGTACCTCACCGGTCCCGGCGGTGCGGTACCCGTTGCGGCCGGCGGCCTTCACCGAATACATGGCTTCGTCGGCGGCGCGCAGCACGGCCTCCCCGTCACGCGACGACCCCGACACGACCGCGATCCCGATGCTCAGGCCGATGGTTCCCGACCATCCCGCGATCGCCAGGGGCGATGCCACCGCGTCGATCAGGCGTTGCGCCAGCGCCTCGGCCGAGGCGGACACCGCACGGTCGGGAACGTGGATGATCACGAACTCGTCGCCGCCGCGGCGGGACACCATGTCGGGCCGATCGACGCACGACAGCAGCCGCTCCCCCACCGAGACCAGCACGGAGTCGCCGACCGCGTGGCCGAGTTCGTCGTTGACCGATTTGAACCCGTCGAGGTCCAGACACAGGACCGCGAACTCGCCACCCCGGTCGATCTCCTGCGCAAGCCGCTCGTACAGCAGCGCACGGTTGGGCAGACCGGTCAGCATGTCATGAAACGCGTTGTGCACCAACTGCGTTTCGAGCTCCTTACGCCGCGACGTGTCGCGCACCGACACCACGTAACCGTCTCGTTCACCGGTCGCCTCATCGCAGGTGACCCTCACGAACGCCTCCAGCCAAACCCAGTAGCCGTCCTTGTGGCGCTGGCGGTGCTCGGTGGTGAAGGTGTCGATGCGGCCGTCTCCCAGTGCAGCCATCTGCGCGGCGAACTCGTCGAGGTCGTCGGGATGGACGTTGTCTCGCGCGCGCAGGCCCACCAGTTCGTGGGCCTCGTAACCGAGCAGGGTCCGGATCGAGGGCGACACGTAGCGACGAACGCCGTCGAGACTGCCCCGGATCAGGGTGTCCGCCGAGTTCTCCGCCACCACGCGGAAAAGGTCCGCGTCGGCGCCGCGCTGCAGGTGCAGCGAGGCCAAGTGCCCGAAGCGGGTCAGCAGACCCACCAATTCGGGGTCGTGCAGTCGTGGGGCCGCATCGGTCACGCAGAGCATGCCGGCGACCGCGCGGTCGCGGGTAATCGGGACGGCGGCGACGAATTCGGCGTCGGGGAACGCCGCGGCCAGTGGTTGATCCGAGGCTTTGGCGTCCGCGATCACCGTCACCGTCCCGGGCCAGAGTTCGGGGGCGACACCCTCGTCGGGGGCGCCGCCGTGGACGGATCCGTCCTCGAGACAGATGAGAGCCCGCCGGCATCTCAGCGAATCACGCACGATGTGGGACAGGGCGCCGTAGAACGACGGTGCGGTGTGACGGTGGCCCGGCTCCTCTGTCGGGCGCGACGTCAGACCCAGACTCCCTTGCCGACCGCCACCACGCCGCCGGCGCTGACCGAGAACCGTTCGCGGTCCTTCTCGAGATCCACCCCGACCATCTCGCCGGGCCCGACGACCACGTTCTTGTCCAGGATGGCGTGCCGCACCACCGCGCCGCGGCCGATCCGGGCGCCGGGCATGATCACGCTGCCCTCGACGATCGCGCCGTCGTCGACGACGACGTTCGACGAGAGCACCGAGTTGCGTACCGACGCAGCCGAAATGATGCTGCCGGCGCCGACGACGGACTCCTGCGCCGATCCGCCGTTGACGAACTTCGCGGGCGCCAGGTTCTCCGAGCTGCCGCGGATGGGCCACCGCTTGTTGTAGAGGTTGAAGATCGGGTGCACGGACACCAGGTCCATGTGCGCGTCGTAGAAGGCGTCGAGCGTGCCGACGTCGCGCCAGTAGCCGTGGTCACGCTCGGTGGCGCCGGGCACCTCGTTGTTGTTGAAGTCGTACACCGAGGCCATACCGTCGGACACCAGCCGCGGGATGATGTCCCCGCCCATGTCGTGGTCGGAGTCGTCGTCCTCGGCGTCGGCGCGGATCGCGTCGATCAGCACCTTGGTGGTGAAGATGTAATTGCCCATCGACACGAACGTCTGCTCGGGGTCATCGGGTGTCCCCGGCGGGTCGGCCGGCTTCTCGATGAACCCGCGGATGCGGCCCGAGTCGTCGGAATCGATGCACCCGAACGCACTCGCCTCGGCGCGCGGAACCCTGATTCCGGCGACCGTGGCACCCGCGCCGCTCTCGATGTGCTGCTGGACCATCTGCTCCGGATCCATCCGGTACACGTGATCGGCACCGAAGATCACGATGTAGTCGGGGTCCTCGTCGTAGATCAGGTTCATCGACTGGTAGATCGCGTCGGCCGATCCGGTGTACCACCGCGGCCCGAGCCGCTGCTGGGCCGGCACCGGCGTGATGTACTCCCCGGCAAGCCCCGACAACCGCCAGTTCTGCGAGATGTGGCGATCCAGCGAATGCGACTTGTATTGAGTCAGAACGCAGATCCGCAGAAACCGGGCATTGACGAGGTTCGAGAGCACGAAATCGATCAGCCGGTAAGCGCCTCCGAACGGAACCGCGGGCTTGGCCCGGTCCGCCGTCAACGGGTACAGCCGCTTACCCTCCCCGCCGGCGAGGACGATGCCCAGCACGTGTGGCGCTTCCCTCATGAACCCAACCTAACGGCCGGTTGGGACAGGGGCCAGCTATTGCCGGTCTTTGGCGGGTTCTCGGGCTGTCCATCAAGACAATTGGTGATGCCACGCGAGCCGCCCGGGATTCTGGGTACGGTCACACCATGCGGGTGGCGATGATGACTCGGGAGTATCCCCCCGAGGTGTACGGCGGTGCGGGCGTTCATGTCACCGAACTGGTGGCGCAGTTGAGGCATCTGTGCGAGGTCGACGTGCACTGTATGGGCGCGCCACGGCCCGGAGTGACCGTCGCCGCGCCCGATCCGGCGCTCGCGGGCGCCAACGCCGCGCTGGCGACCTTGTCGGCCGATCTGAACATGGTCAACACCAGCTCGCAGGCCACGGTGGTGCATTCGCACACCTGGTACACCGGCATGGCCGGGCATCTGGCGGCTCTGCTCTACGGCGTGCCGCACGTGCTGACCGCGCACTCGCTGGAGCCGATGCGGCCGTGGAAGGCCGAACAGCTCGGCGGCGGCTACCGCATCTCGTCGTGGGTGGAGAAGACGGCCGTCGAGGCCGCGGACGCGGTGATCGCGGTCAGCTCCGGGATGCGCGACGACGTGCTCCGGACCTACCCGGGTCTGGACCCCGACCGGGTGCACGTCGTACGCAACGGCATCGACACCGACGTCTGGTATCCGGCCGAGCCCGAGCCGGGGCAGTCGGTGCTCGCCGAGCTCGGCGTCGACCCCGCTCGCCCGATCGTCGCGTTCGTCGGCCGCATCACCCGGCAGAAGGGGGTCGCCCACCTGGTGAAGGCGGCCCACCACTTCGCCCCGGAGGTCCAGCTCGTGCTGTGCGCGGGCGCCCCGGACACCCCCGAGATCGCCGAGGAGGTGGCCTCGGCGGTGCAGGAGTTGTCCCGCGCGCGCACCGGCGTGTTCTGGGTGCGCGAGATGCTGCCGACCGCCAAGATCCGCGAAATCCTCACCGCAGCAACAACATTCGTGTGCCCGTCGGTGTACGAACCGCTGGGCATCGTCAACCTCGAGGCGATGGCGTGCGGGACGGCCGTGGTGGCCTCGGATGTCGGCGGCATCCCGGAGGTGGTCGCCGACGGCCGCACCGGCCTGCTGGTGCACTACGACCCCGACGACACCGCGTCCTTCGAACGCGAACTCGCCGAGGGCGTCAACGCGCTGGTGGCCGACCCGGACAGGGCCCGCGACTTCGGCGCCGCGGGCCGGCAGCGTTGCATCGACGAGTTCTCGTGGGCACAGATCGCCGAACAGACCCTGGAGATCTACCGCAAGGTCTCGTCGTAGAGCGGTGCAGCGCTAGCTGGTGACGCCCTTGAGTTCGTCGCCGAGGGCGGCTGCCTCATCCGGGGTCAGCTCGACGACAAGTCGGCCCCCGCCTTCCAGTGGTACCCGCATCACGATGCCGCGCCCCTCCTTGGTTGCTTCCAGTGGACCGTCGCCGGTCCGGGGCTTCATCGCCGCCATCGAGTGCCTCCTCCACAATGGGCGTGCCCGTCAGGGCCCGATTCGTCGTACGAGCCATGACGTCGAATGCTGACCGCATCGGCTCTGAACTGCTCTAGACGTCCATTGTTCCCTATCCGGGCCAGCTCGTGTGTCAAGACCCGCTATCGCTGCGCGTCCGGACCTTTGTGGGCCTCGACGAAGAAGCCGCCGCCGGTGGCCGCAGCGGGCCATCGGCCGAACGCCGCGCCGGGCTCGGCCACGTCGGTCACGGTGGCCCGCCAGCCCAGCGATTCGGCCAGCTCCCCCGGCGCGTCACTGCCGAACAGCCACGGCGATCCCTGCGCGGCCATCGCGGCGAGCAGACCCGCCATCGCCGGTGCGGTCAGCAGCGTCGCGCTCACGATGTCGTAGAGCAGCACCGAGCCGGGCGCCGACAGCGCGTCCACCCGGTCGAACAACCGGTGCACGGCGTCGCCGTCGAGATACTGCAGCAGACCCTCGATCAGCCACGCGGTGGGCTGCGAGGGATCCAGGCCGGCGGCGGTCACCGCGGCACTCCAGTCGCCGGCCAGATCGGCGCCGAGGGTCACCCGGGCGCAGCGCGGCTGCTCGTCGGCGAGCACGCCGTCTTTGGCGGCGATGACGGCGGGCTGGTCCACCTCGAAGACGGTGGTGCCCGGCGGCCACGCGAGCCGGAACGCACGGGCGTCGAGCCCGGCGGCCAGGATGACCACCTGCCGTGCGGTCTGCGCGGCACGCAGCAGCGCCTCGTCCCAGAACCGGGTCCGCACCACGATCTGGGCGGTCGACTGCTCCCCCGCCTCGGCGACCATGCGCGCGAGCATCTCCCGGCCCGCGTCACCAGCCAGGCGCGCGGCGAACGGGTCCTCGAACAGCGGACGGTCCCGCCGCGACTCCTTGGCTCGGATGGCGGCGACGAGGACCGCGGTGCGCGCGACCGCCTCCGCGGTCACGAGCGGGGCACCCAGCAGTCGGCGACATGGTCGTCGACCATGCCCGTGGCCTGCATCAGCGCGTACGCCGTCGTCGGGCCGACGAAGCGGAAGCCCCGCCGTTTCAGCTCCTTGGCCATCGCCGTGGACTCCGCGGTGACGGCGGCGACCGCGGACAGATCTCCCGGCCGCGGCCGGGTGGCGCGGTCGGCGGGGGCGAACGACCACAACAGCTCGGCCAGGTCGTCGCCGGCGTCAGCGAGGTCGGCCACCGCGCGGGCGTTGGAGATGGTGGCCTCGATCTTCGACCGGTTGCGCACGATGCCCGGGTCGGCCATCAACCGGTCGACGTCGCGGTCGGTGTAGCGGGCGACGCGGCCGACGTCGAAGCCGTCGAACGCCGCCCGGAAGTTGTCCCGCTTGCGCAGGATGATCAGCCAGGACAACCCGCTCTGGAACGCCTCGAGGCTGATCCGCTCGAACAGCGCGGCCGAGTCGCGCAGCGGGCGTCCCCACTCGGTGTCGTGGTAATCGCGGTAGAGCACGAAATCGTCGGCCGACAGACGTGACCGGTCGATCCAGCCGCACCGGATCCGGTCGTCCGGTGGCGCCTCGGTCACCCCTCGCCGCCCGCCGTCTCGGACGCCCGGATCGCCGCCAGCTCACCGCGGAGATCGTCGATCTCGCGGGCCAGCCGCTCCAGCACCCAGTCGACCTCGGCGACCTTGTAGCCGCGCAGCGTCTGGGTGAACTTCAGCGCGTCGACGTCAGCGCCGGTGACACCCGCCGCGGGCAGCACGGTGGCCGTCGTCGCCTTCGGCAGCGGGGGCAGCACCTCGCCGCGGCCGAACAGCACACTGCCGATCGCGAACAGCACGATCCCGACCAGCACGAGCACCACGAGGTAGAGCAGTACGAGCGTCACACGTCGATACTGCCGGATGCTCCCGACAAACCGAACCTCAGCGCGGGCGCAGTGTGATCATCGGCGGACGGTCGTCCAGCGACACCGCCGACGTCCGCGGCGTGTAGTCCTCGCCGTCGGCGAAGAACTGGGTGAGCCCCACCCCGGAGTCGGGGACACCGCAGCGCTGCAGCAGCGTGCCGATGACCTGACGGCTCATCGCGGCCAGCTCGGTCAGCGGGCGGTTGCGGTGGGTGCGCACCCCGAGGTTGACCTGCGCGATCGCGTCGAGTCCGAGCCGGTCGTACGTGTCGACCAGCAGACCGATCTCCACGCCGTAGCCCGGCGCGAACGGCACCGCCGTCAGCAGCTCCCGGGTGCCGGCGTACTCGCCGCCCAGCGGCTGGTACAGGCAGGACAGCTCGGGCCGCAGCGCGGCCAGCAGCGGGCGGGCCACCAGCTCGGTGACGCGGCCGCCGCCGTTGGCGTCCTCGCGGCCGCTGACCTTGAGCGGGCGCCGGTAGAACCCCTTGACCAGGTGCACGCCCTCGGCGGTCAGCAGCGGGCCGAGCAGCTTGGGCACGAACATCGGATCGGGGTCCAGCAGATCGGAGTCGACGAACGCGATCAGGTCGCCGGTGGTCGCGGCGAGCGAGCGCCACAGCACCTCGCCCTTGCCGGGTTGGGGGGCCACCTCGGGCAACGCGACCTCGCGGCTCACCACTCGTGCGCCGGCGGCGACCGCGCGGATCTCGGTGTCGTCGGTGGAGCCGGAGTCCAGCACGATGAGTTCGTCGACCAGCCCGCCGAGCAGCGGCGTGATCGTCTCCACCACCCCGGCGACCGTCTCCTCCTCGTTGAGCGCGGGCAGCACGACCGAGACCGTGCGGCCCTTCTTGGCGGCTTCCAGCTCGGCGACCGTCCAGGACGGCCTGCTCCAGCTGTGGTCGGTCAGCCAGCGGTGCTCGGCCATCCCATCGGCGACCGTGTCCGTGACGCGATCAGACAACACCGTCATGCCAGTCCTCTCACCGTGCGTTGCGGTGGACGGACGCCGTGGATCGACGCCACCATCTCCAGTACCCGACGTGTGGGGCCCACCTCGTGCACCCGGAACATCGCGGCACCGTCGGCGGCGGCGAGCGCGGTCGCAGCCAGGGTGCCCTCGAGGCGGTCGGTGAGTCCCACCCCCAGAGTCTCCCCGACGAAATCCTTGTTGCTCAGCGCCATCAGGACGGGCCATCCAGTGTTTACAAGCTCTTTTACGTGGCGCAACAAACTAAGACCGTGGTAAGTGTTCTTGCCGAAATCGTGGGTCGGATCGATGACGATGCCGTCCCGGCGCACCCCGAGCGCCACCGCGCGCTCGGCGGCCGTGGTGACCTCCGCGAGCACGTCGTCGACCACGCCGCGCTCGGTGATCCCGTAGTTCACCCGGAACGGCCGGGTCCGGGGCACCGCGCCGCCGGTGTGCGAGCACACCAGGCCCGCGCCGAACTCGGCGGCGACGGCAGGCAGGTCCGGATCGGCGCCCGCCCAGGTGTCGTTGATCAGGTCCGCACCGGCCGCGCACGCCTGCTTGGCGACCTCGGCGCGCCAGGTGTCGACGCTGATCAGCTGGTCGGGGAAGGTGCCGCGGAGCCATTCGATGAACGGCACGACGCGGGCGATCTCCTCGCCCACACCGACCGTCTGCCCCGGGCCGGCCTTCACCCCACCGACGTCCACGATGTCGGCGCCGTCGGCGACCACGCGGTGGGCCGCCTGCTTGGCGGCCTCGTCGGTGAACGTGGCGCCACGGTCGTAGAACGAGTCCGGCGTGCGGTTCACGATCGCCATGATCAGCGCCCGATCACCGGCCACCGGCCGCCCGAGAAACGTCGACTGCACGCCTACCAGGCTACGGACCCGCGAATTCGGCGTGCTTATCGACGCTGAGCGACGACAAGCACGCCGAAATCACTCTCTACTTGGGCTTCTTGCCCGCCGCGACCTCTTCGGGGTACTCGTCGTAGAACGGCACGTACCCCTCGTCCTTGCCGGACAGCACGTAGATCGGATCGTCGATCTCGACGTCCTCGGAATCGTCGTCGTCGCCGGAGGCCTTGCCGTAGCCCTCCTTGCGCAGGTCGCCCTTCTGCGACTTGAACGTCGAGGTGTGCGCCAGCTCCTCGACCACCCGGACGAACAGCGGCACCGCGTACCCGGGCAGCTTGTCGAACGCCGCCTTGGCCAGTGACTTGCCGTCGAACTCCTGGCCCTCCTTGAGCTGCACCGCCGCCATCCCGGCGCGGCCGCCCGCGCCGGGCACCTCGACGCCGAAGACCGTGGCCTCCTCGACCTGCGGATCGGTCGAGATCGCCGCCTCGACCTCGGTGGTGGCGACGTTCTCGCCCTTCCACCGGAATGTGTCGCCGAGCCGGTCGGTGAACGCGGCGTGCCCGAAGCCCTGGGCGCGCATCAGGTCGCCGGTGTTGAACCAGACGTCGCCCTCCTTGAACGCGTCGCGCACCAGCTTCTTCTCGGTGGCCTCCTTGTCGGTGTAGCCGTCGAAGGGCTGGAAGTTGCTCACCTTGGACAGCAGCAGACCGGGCTGGCCGTTCTTGACCTTGCGCAGCCGGCCGTTGTCGTCGCGCTTGGGTTCGCCGGTGTCCTGGTCGTATTCGACGAACGCGACCGGAGTCGGGCAGATCCCGGTGGTCTTGTCGATGTTGAGGACGTTGACGAACGCGGTGTTGCCTTCGGAGGCCGCGTAGAACTCGCAAACCCGCTTGATGCCGAACCGCTCCGTGAAGTCGTCCCAGATGGCCGGGCGCAGACCGTTGCCCGCGATGACCCGCACCTTGTGCTGGCGGTCGGTCGGCTTCTCTTCCTTGCCCAGCAGGTAGGTGCAGATCTCACCGATGTAGACGAACGCGGTGGCCTCGTAGCGGATGACGTCGTCCCAGAACTTCGAGGCCGAGAACGACTTGCCCAGCGCGAGGGTCGCCCCGGAGTTCAGCACCGACGACAGTGCGACCGTCAGCGCGTTGTTGTGGTAGAGCGGCAGGCAGCAGTACAGCGTGTCGCTGCTGTTCAGCCGCATGCCCAGGCCGCCGAAGCCGGCCAGTGCGCGCAGCCAGCGGTAGTGCGTCATCACGCTGGCCTTCGGCATCCCGGTGGTGCCGGAGGTGAAGATGTAGAACGCCTTGTCCTTGGCGAGCACCGCCGAGGTGGTGGCCGGATTGGTGGTCGGTGCGGTGGCGCCGAGCTGCTTCATCTCGTCGACGGTGACCAGGCCGGAGGTGTCGGCGCCGCTCTCGTTGATCGGCTCGACCAGGTCGACCTCGGCGATCACCACCTTCGCCTCGAGCAGTCCGAGGCTGTGGGAGAGCACGTCGCCGCGCTGGTGGTAGTTGAGCATCCCGGCGATGGCGCCGCACTTGACCGCGGCGAGCATCAGCAGCACCGAGTCCGGCGAGTTGCGCAGCATGACGCCGACGACGTCGCCGTGCCCGACGCCGCCCGCGGCCAGCACCGCGGCGTAGCGGTTGACGGTCTCGTTGGCCTCGCCGTAGGTCAGCTCGGTGTCCTCGAACTTGATGAAGACCTTGTCCGCGTAGCGGCCCGCCCGATCCTGGAACACCTTGCCGATGGACGTCTTCGCCGTCGGGCGGGCGAGGAATCCGGTGACGACCCCCTGCAGGATCGTGGGCGTGTCCATCAGCAGTCCCGGTACCTGGCCCGCGATGTCGAGTACCCCGACACTGCTCCGTTTGCCGGACTTCCCACTCATTCCCCGCTCCTCATGGTCGTTGTGTCGGTCACCCTAGCCGGGCGCGCACGCGGCCAGAGCGGAGTCGACGTCGTCGACGACGATGAGACGCGCCAGCGCGCCCTCGGCGACGTACCCGCTTCCGACCAGCCCGCGTAGCCAGGCCAGCAGTCCGTCGTAGTGCCCGAGAGTGTCGAGCATCACGATCGGCTTGGAGTGCATACCCAAATAGCCCGCTGTCCAGGCTTCGAAGAATTCCTCGAGTGTGCCGATGCCGCCGGGCAGCGCGATGAACGCGTCGGCGCGGTCCTCCATCACCTGTTTGCGCTCACGCATGGTGTCGGTGACGACGAGTTCGTCGGCCTCGGTGTCGGCGACCTCGCGGTGCACGAGCGCCTTGGGGATGACCCCGATGGTGTGGCCGCCGTGGGAGCGGGCCGCGGCGGCCACCTCTCCCATCGCCGAGACGTTGCCGCCGCCGGACACCAGCGCCCAGCCGCGGTCGGCGATGCCGGTGCCGACCCGGCGCGCGAGGTCGAGAAGGGCGGGATGGGTGGGGCCCGATGCGCAATAGACGCAGACGGCCCATCGACGGTCAGGTTCTTGGGACACGAGCTAAAACTTAGCCATAGACTCCGGCGGTGCCTGTGCCCGCGCCTGTCCCCTGGGTGACTGCACCGGACGAACCTGCGCTGGCACAACTCGAGTCGGGGGTGCAGCACCGGTCGGGCGCGGCGCTGATCGGACCCGCCGGCGTCGGCAAGACCTGGCTGACGCGCCGCGCCGTCGAGCGCCTGGGGTCGGGCTTCCCGCGGGTCGACTGGGTGCGTGCCACCTCGGCGCGCCGGCCCCTTCCGTTCGCCGCATTCGAGCACCTCCTCGAGGTGCCGGAGACCGGGAAGACCGCCGCGGTGTTGCGCGTCGCCCGCGAGAGTCTCGGTGACGGCCGGCTGCTGGTGATCGACGACGCGCACCTGCTCGACTCGCTGTCGGCGGCACTGGTCTATCAGCTGGCGGTGAGCGCGACGGTGCGAATACTGCTGTCCGCCACCGACAACGAGGCCCCCGCCGAGATCGCCGCGCTGTGGCGTGACGGCCTGGTGACCCGCATCGACCTGGACCCGCCGGGCCACGACGACGAGCGGCTGATGGCGCACGTCACCGACTTCGTCGACACGCTGCCTGCCGCCTCCCGCCGGGTGCTGGAGGTGCTGTCGGTGTACGAGCCGCTCAGCCTCGAGGACGTGGCGGTGCTGACGAGCGCGCACGCCGTCGACGAGGCCGCGCAGGCGGGGGCGATCGCCGTCGACGAGGACGGGGTGCGTCCGGCGCATCCGCTGTTCTGCGACGCGGTGCGCGGCGAGCTCGGCGGCCCTGATCTACGCCGGCTGCGCTCGGCGGTGGTGGGGCGTCTGGCGGCGGCGGGCCCGCGCGGCGTCGTCGCCCGGCTCCGGTTGGCGACACTGGCGATCGACAGCGACCGGCCGCAGCCGGTGGCCGAGGTGTGCGCGGCCGCGCGGGATGCGTTGCGGCTGGGTGATCTGGAGCTCAGCGAACGGCTGGGCAGGGCCGCGCTCGCGCGGGAACCCGGGCTGGACGCCCGCCTGACCGTCGGGTACGCGTTGGCGTGGCAGGGCCGCGGCCGCGACGCCGACGCGGTGCTCGCCGAGATCGATCCCGCCGCGCTCGGCGAAGAGGAGCTGATGGCCTGGGCGCTGCCCACCGCGGCCAACCAGTTCTGGATGCTGTCCGAACCGGAGCGCGCGACGGCGTTCCTGCAGGCGACCCGCAGCAAGGTCGGCTCCGCGGCGGCCCGCACGACGCTCGACGCGCTGTCGGCCACGTTCGCGATGAACGCCGGAAACCTCGTTCGGGCAACCGAACTCGCTCACGAGGTGCTGGACTCGGTGACGGCCGACGAGACCGCGATCGGGTGGGCGGGTTCGGCGGCGGCGTTGTGCGCGGCCCGGATGGGCCGGCTGGCCGAGGTCGACGCGCTGGCCGAGCGGGCCATGTCGGCCGGGCAGCCGGGGCTGCTGCGGTTCACCAGCGGCTTCGGTCAGACCACGGCGCTGCTGCTCACCGGTGAGCCCGACCGGGCGCTGGCACTGGCGCAGCGGCTCACCGATTTCGCGCAGCGCAGGCAGCCCGGCCGCGCGATCGGCGAGGTCCTGACCGCCGACGTGCTGATCGCCACCGGCGAGACGGCGCGGGCGGTGCCGCTGCTGCGGGAGGCGGCCGTGACGCTGGCGCCGACGGGATACTCCTGGGGGCCGCTGGCGTGGATGCTGCTGGCGCAGGCGCTGGGCCGGCTCGGGGAGACCGTCGAGGCGGGAAAGACATTGGCGCGCGCCGAGTCCCGGCACGGGCTGAAGTCGATGCTGTTCGCCCCGGAGCTGGCCCTGGCCCGGGCGTGGACGACATCGGCGCGCCGCGACAGCCACGGCGCGGTGGCCGCGGTGCGCGACGCCGTCAAGGCCGCCGAACGCGGCGGGCAGCACGCGGTGGCGCTGCGGGCGGCCGCCGACGCCGTGCAGTTGGGTGACCCGCGCGGCGTGGAGACGCTGCGCCGGCTGTGCGTCACCGTCGACTGCGCGTTCGGTCGGTCCGCCCTGGCCGCCGCCGAAAACAGCTGAGGCTCAACGCACTACGCCGTCGGCGATGCGCAGGGTGCGGTCGAGGCCGATCCCGGCCAGGAACGCGTCGTCATGGCTGACCACGACGAACGCGCCCCGGTAGGCGGTCAGGGCGGCTTCGAGCTGGGCGACGCTGACCAGGTCCAGATTGTTGGTCGGTTCGTCGAGCAGCAGCAGCTGCGGCGCCGGTTCGGCGAACAGCACGCACACCAGCGTCGCGCGCAGCCGCTCTCCGCCCGACAGCGCGCCGACCGGGAGCTCGACGGCGTCGCCGCGGAACAGGAACTGCGCCAGCAGATGTCGCCGCCGGGTCACCGACAGTGTCGGGGCGGCCGCGGCGAGGTTGTCGGCGACCGTGCGCCCGTCGTCGAGCAGGTCCAGCCGCTGCGACAGATAGGCGATTCGGCCGCCGAAGCGTTCGACCGTGCCTCCGTCGGGGGTGACCTCCCCGAGCAGTGTCCGCAGCAGCGTGGTCTTCCCGCTGCCGTTGGGTCCGGTCAGGGCGATCCGCTCGGGACCGCGCACGGTCAGGTTCACCCCGGCGAGCACCTGCCGTCCGCCGCGTCCGAGTCGAACATCGTTCAGCTGCACCAGCGTCCGGCCTGCCGGGACCGTGGTGTCCGGCAGATCCAGGACCAGTGCGTCGTCGTCGCGGACGGCACGTTCGGCCTCGTCGAGCCGGACGCGGGCGTCGTCGAGCCGCCGGGCGTGCACGTCGTCGGTGCGCCCGGCCGTCTCCTGCGCGCGTCGCTTCATCGCGCCCGCGACGATCTTGGGCAGGCCCGCGTCGGGCAGTGAGCGCCGCGCCGTTCCGGCGCGCCGGTCGGCGCGCTCACGCGCCTGCTGACGCTGCCGCTTCTCGCGCTGCACCTGCTGCTCGGCCTGCCGGACCGCACTGCGGGCGGCCTGATCGGCATTCTCGACGGCATCCCGGTATGCACTGAAAGACCCTCCGTAGAGGGTGATCTCGTTACCGCGCAGCTCCGCGATGCCGTCCACGCGGTCGAGGAGCACCCGGTCGTGGCTGACCAGCAGCAGGCAGCCACTGAAGTCGTCGAGCGCCTCGTAGAGCCGGCCGCGGGCGTCGCGGTCCAGGTTGTTCGTCGGCTCGTCGAGGAGCAGGACATCGCTGCGCCGCAACAGCTCCCGCGCCAGCCCGAGGGTGACCACCTCACCGCCGGACAGCGTGCGCAGGGACCTGTCCAGGCCGATGTGGCCGAGCCCGAGGCGGTCGAGCTGGGCGCGGGCCCGCTCCTCGGCGTCCCAGTCGTCACCGATCGCGGCGAACACCTGCTCGCCGGCATCGCCGCGGGCGAGCGCGTCGAGGGCGGCCATCACGCCGGCCACGCCGAGAAGTTCGGCGACCGTGCGGTCATCGAGCAGCGGCAGCGTCTGGGGCAGGTAGCCGACGGTGCCGTCGACGGTGATCGTGCCCGCGGCGGGGGTCAGCTCACCGGCGACGAGTGCGAGCAGCGTGCTCTTGCCCGCGCCGTTGGGCGCGACGAGCCCGGTGCGGCCGGGGCCGACCGAGAACGACAGGTCGGTGAACACCGGGGTGTCGTCGGGCCAGGAGAACGAGACATGGGACAGGACGATCGATGACATGGGGAGCTCTCGAGACGTACTCGTGGGGAAAAGACGGCGGGACGGAGTCGTCAGCGCGAGAGCATGGGACCAGGGTAACCGGACCCGTCAACCGATTAAGTACCGCCGCAACATCTCGGTGACCGCGGTGATCTGATCGACATCGACGTGTTCGTCGGCGCGGTGCGCGGTGTTCGGGTCACCCGGTCCGTAGTTGACCGCGGGGATGCCCAGCGCCGCGAACCGGGACACGTCGGTCCAGCCGTACTTCGCCCGGACCTCTCCCCCGGCGGCGGTGACCAGCGCGGCCGCCGCGGGCCGGCTCAGGCCGGGCAGCGCGCCCGCCGCGGCATCGGTCAGCTCGACGGCCACGTCGAGGCCGTCGAAGACCTCGCGCACATGCGCGTAGGCCTGCTCGATGCTGCGGTCGGGCGCGAAGCGGAAGTTCACCGTCACCGAGGCGGCGTCGGGGATGACGTTGCCGGCGACGCCACCGTCGATCCGCACCGCCGAAAGGCCTTCGCGGTACACACAGCCGTCGATGTCGACGCTTCTGGCCTGATAGGCCTCGAGCCGGGCCAGCACGGCACCGAGTTTGTGAATCGCGTTGTCGCCCAGCCAGGATCGAGCCGAGTGCGCGCGGGTCCCGGTGGCGCTGATGACCACCCGCAGGGTGCCCTGGCAGCCGGCCTCGATCAGTCCGCCCGACGGCTCCCCGAGGATGGCGACATCGGCGGTCAGCCAGTCGGGCATCTCCTTCTCGATGCGGCCGAGGCCGTTGGCCGACGCCTCGATCTCCTCGCAGTCGTACATCACCAGCGTGATGTCGTGCGCGGGTTCGGCGACGGTGGCGACCAGGTGCAGGAACACCGCGTCGCCGGCTTTCATGTCCGAGGTCCCGCAGCCGTAGAGGAGTCGGCCGTCGCGGCGGCTGGGCAGGTTGTCGGCGGCGGGGACGGTGTCGGTGTGGCCGGCGAGCAGGACGCGCGAGGGACGGCCGAAGTCGGTGCGGGCCAGCACCGCGTCGCCGTTGCGGACGATCTCGAAGCCGGTGGTCTGCTCGCGCAGCGCGGTCTCGATCTCGTCGGCGATGCGCTGCTCGTGGCGGGATTCACTGGGGATGTCCACCAGCGCCGCGGTCAGCGCGATCGGATCACCGTGGAGGTCGAGCACGAGACACCACGTTAGCCGGTTCGCTAGCGTGAGAGCGCCGGACGCGTCCGCCGGCAAGGGAGGCCCCAGCCGAATGACGCCGACGCCGCAGGAGCCGGACTACCGGTTCACCCTCGCCAATGAGCGGACGTTCCTGGCGTGGATCCGCACTGCGCTGGCCCTGATCGCGGGCGGGGTGGCGATCGTGCAGTTCGTGCCGGCGTTCGGGATCGCCGGGGTGCGGCACATCCTGAGCGTGACGCTGACCTTGGCCGGCGGCGTGCTCGCCGTGGTCGCCGTCCGGCGCTGGCGCATCGTTCAGGAGGCCATGCGCAGCGGCGCCGAGTTGCCCC
Organism: Mycolicibacterium chlorophenolicum; assembly: GCF_001044235.1. Classification (GTDB taxonomy): domain Bacteria; phylum Actinomycetota; class Actinomycetes; order Mycobacteriales; family Mycobacteriaceae; genus Mycobacterium; species Mycobacterium chlorophenolicum. The sequence goes on from NZ_JYNL01000069.1 coordinate 159,577, forward strand.
GAACCCGCATCCCGATGCTTCTCGGGACCGGCATCTTCGTCATGACGCTCGGCGTCCTCGTCGTCCTGCTGGTCTGGCCGCCGGCGGGGGGCTGACGTGCCCACCCCGGAGACCGCCAAGCCCGGGCTGCCGGCCGAGCGCACCCTGCTGTCGTGGGAGCGCAGTTCCCTGGGCCTGCTCGTCGGCGGAGCACTCATGCTGATCCGCCACCACGGCCCGCCCGTTGCGGGGCGGACCGTGCTGGCGGCGGTGGCCGGGCTCATGGCGCTGGTGGTGCTCGGTCTCGCGTATCGACGGTCGCGCCGCATCAGGACCGGATCGACCACCGTCGAGGCGCCGTCGCTGGAGGTCCTGGTTCTCGGTTACGGGACGGCGGCCTTCGGTCTCGCAGTGGCGGTCGCGCTCGTGCTGTCGCGGTGAGCGGTCAGTACTCGATGGCCTCGATCAGCGGCGACGGCTCGTCCATCAGCGCCCAGAACCGGTCCCGGATGGCCACGGTCATCGGACCGGGCGCACCGGCGCCGATCGGCTCGCCGTCGAGGGTGTTGATCGGTGTGACGCCGCCGGCGGTGGTGACGGCCATGATCTCGTCGGCCTCGTAGAGCTCGTGGCTGGTGACGTCGCGCAGGGTCGCCTCGATGCCCATCGCGTCGGCGATCTCGAACACGGTCTTGCGGGTGATCCCGGGCAGTGCGTTGCGCGACGGCGACGCCAGCTTGCCGTCCTTGACGATGCACACGTTGAACCCGGGACCCTCGGCCACGCAGCCGTCGGAGTCCAGCAGGATCGCGGTGCGGGCGCCGCGGTCCTTGGCCTCGAAGCTGGCCGCGGTGAGGTCGCCCCATTGGTAGTTCTTGATCGTCGGGTCGACGGTGTTGCGCCCGGCGCGCCGGACGTGCCGCGGCACGACGGCGGTGGTGCCGAAGATCTGCTCGTACGGGGGGAACGCCCACAGGTAGGGAATCGCGTAGATGTACACCTGGTGGGTGAGCTTGGACAGGTCCTTCTCGCCCTTGCGGCGGCCGTAGCCGCGGGTGACGGTCAGGTTGACGAACGACTCACGCAGCTGGGACATCGACACGCACTTCTTGGTGATCTCGGCGAGTTCGTCCTTGCTCATCCCGGCGTCCAGGCGCAGCTTGCGGGCGCCGTCGAGCAGCCGGTCGAGGTGATCGCCGAGCCGGAAGATGTTGCCGTGCCACACGTGCGCGACGGTGTAGGTCAGATCGGAGTGCCCGAAGCCGGTGTCGAAGATCGAGATCCGCGCGTCCTCGGCGGGGATGAACTCGCCCTCGATCCAGGCGACACCGCCGGCGTACGGGCTCGAGGTGTCCAATTCGTAGTCGCTGTACTGGATCACCGAGCCGGGCGGGGTGTCCTCCCGGATGGCGCCGGGCTCGACGGCGACGAGGTTGGACATTCCTGTATCAACAGCGGTCATGGGAGACAATGCCTTTCGGTTATCAGGGGTGGCGCTCAGAGATTGTTGTTCTTGGCGTACGTCGCGCCGGCGTCACCGCGCGCCAGGCGCGATTTCAGGCCGGTGGCCCACCACAGCGCCGCGACGGCGACGATGCCGAGGAACACCCACTTGTTGCTGGTGAACTGCGGGAGGAAGAGCAGGGCCACCGCGACGGCGAGGAACACCACGAGCGCCGTCACGTAGAGCGGAAGCCGGAACCGGCCGAGGTCGAAGGTGCCGGGCTCACCCTGCGGGATGGTGCCGCGTCGGTAGCCGACGATCAGGCCGATGGTCTGCAGGATGTAGACGAAGAAGAACAGCAGCGACGCGATACCGATGATGTAGTTGAACGCCTTCTCGTTGACCAGCGCCGAGAGCAGCAGAACCGTTGACAGGCAGCCCAATCCGAGTACCGCGTACGTCGGCGCCTTGCTCTTCGGTGAGACGTGGCGCCATACGTGGGAGAACGGCAGCATGTTGTCGCGGGCCATCGAGTACGTCAGCCGGGTGGCCACCAGGATGTTGGCCAGCAGGCACGCCAGGATGTTCGTCAGCGCGACGGCCACCACGATCTTGGTGACGACGGGACCGGCCTGCTGGGTGATGATCTCCTCGATCGGGGCGGCCGAATTCGCCTCGACCGCAGCGGCATCCTTGATGGCCAGCACGTACACCACGTACATCAGGAACTCGATGACGATCGAGGTGATGAGCGCGTAGAACATGGTCTTCGGCACCACGCGGCGGGCGTTCTTCGTCTCCTCGGCGACGTCGGCCCCGGATTCGACGCCGATCAGACCGAAGAACGGTCCTAGCGCCGCGGCGAGCCACGCCAGCATGTAGGAGTCCTTGTCACCGGACTGCCCGCCGGTGAACAGGGTCGAGATCGGCTGGTGGTTCTCCGGTGAGGAGAACGCGATGATCGCGATCAGTGCGGTGGCGCCGACGGTGATGACCAGTTCGAGGCTGACGCCGATGTTGTTGACCATCGTCGCGAACCGCACGCCGTAGATGTTGATGAGCACACAGACGAACACCACCGCGATGGCGAGCAGGATCTGCGCGCTCTGGCTCATGCTCCAGCCGAACAGCCCGCCCAGGTAGCCGGACAGGATGAAACCGACGCCTGTCATGCCGCAGACCCAGCCCAACAGCGCGATGACGCCGGTGAACCATGCCAGATTGGGGCCGTTGATCCGGCTGATCCACTGATAGGAGTAGCCGGCGAGGGGAAGCTTGGCCGTCAGATCGGCGGCGATGAACGTCCACAGGGCGAACACCGCGCCGGCCAGCAGCAGCGTCCACACGAACGGTGCGCCGGCGGTGAAGTAACCGGCGCCGAAGCCGGTGAACACTGCGGTGGTGGCGCTGATCGTCGCGAATCCGATCGCGAACGAGGCCAGCGTGCCGACCGAACGGTCCAGCTTCTGGGTGTAGCCCAGTTCGGCCAGGACCGCGTCCTCGGCGTTCGGCGCCGGGGCGGTCGATTCTGAATGAGTGGGTCGGATCACTGCGTCGGTCATGGTCGCTCCAGGTCAAGCCGTGGGGATGAACACCTGCAGACAGACAACCGCCATCTCGCCGACACCGGAAGTTCGATGTTTTGATCTAGTCATAACCTGCGTTTATCACTGCCGCTCAGGCGACGGCTCGCCGCCGCTCCACTGCTCCTGCACGAGCCGGACCAGGGCATCGGCCTGCGGGGTCAGATTGCCGGGGTTCCAGGCCAGCGCGGTGTGGCTGGGCGGCCGGTCGCTGATCGGGACGTACGCGATGCCGGGCCGGTCGTAGAACCGGGCGACCGACGAGGTGGTGAAGCTGATGCCGAGCCCGCGGGCGATCGCGGTGGTCTCGGCCTCGTAGGTGGCCGCCACCGCGGCGATGGTCGGCGGCCGGTTGCCGCGCACGTCCATCGCCAGCCAGTAGTCGCGCCAGGTGCCCGCCGTCAGCGGCGCGCACACGATCGGATCGTCGAGCAGCTCGACGATCGAGACCTCGGGGCGCCCCGCGAGCCGGTGATCCCGGGGCAGGCAGGCCACCCACGACTCGGAGTCCAGGATCAGCATGCGGTGCTCGGGCAGGTCGACCGGCGGCCGGATGATCGCGACCTCGGTGGTGCCGTCGGCCAGGCCCGCCGTCGGGTCGGCGAAGTCGAACTCGATCGGTTCCACGGTGACGTCGGGGTAGGCCGCCTCGAAGTGTCGCACCAGCCGGAACAGCAGGTCGGCGCCGGTGCCGATGAGGTAGCCGACGCGCAGCACCCCCAGCCGGGTGCCCGACAGCGTGACCAGGTTGTCGACCACCGCGTCCACCCCGGACAGGGCCTGCTGCACCTGCGGCAGCCAGGCGGCGCCGAGGTCGGTGAGCGCGACCTCGCGGGTGTTGCGCCGGAACAGCACGACACCGAAGTGGTGCTCGAGTTGTTTGATCGCGGTGGACAGCGCGGGCTGGGTGATGAACAGCTTCTCGGCGGCGCGCCGGTAGTTGAGCTCCTGGCCGAGGACGGCGAAGTAGCGCAGTTGGCGCAACGTCACGTCGGTGCTCGTGGTTCGCCTCCTGAGCTGGTCGGGACACCGTGAAGCGATGCTAGGCGCACCGGTAGCCTGAGACACCGTGACTTCTGCATCAGGTGTCGGCCTGGCGACGATCGCCGGCGACGGATCGGTTCTCGACACGTGGTTCCCGGCTCCCGAACTGGGCGGCGACGGGGAGTCCCCCGGCACGGTGCGGCTGTCGGTCGTCGAGGTGCCCGCCGAGCTCGCGGAGCTCGCCGGCCGCGACGAGGACCGCGACGTCGAGACGGTCGTGGTGCGCACGGTGATCGCGTCGCTGAAGGACAAGGCCGTCGACGCCTATGACGCGTACCTGCGGCTGCATCTGCTGTCACACCGGCTGGTGGCGCCGCACGGGCTGAACGCCGACGGCTTCTTCGGCGTGCTGACGAACGTGGCGTGGACCAACTACGGGCCCTGTGCGATCGAGGGTTTCGAGACCGTGCGGGCGCGGTTGCGCCGGCGCGGCCAGGTCACCGTCTACGGCGTCGACAAGTTCCCCCGAATGGTCGACTACGTCCTGCCCTCGGGGGTGCGCATCGCCGACGCCGACCGGGTCCGGCTCGGCGCGCACCTGGCCGCCGGCACCACGGTGATGCACGAGGGCTTCGTGAACTACAACGCGGGCACGCTGGGCAGCTCGATGGTCGAGGGGCGCATCTCGGCCGGTGTCGTCGTCGACGACGGCTCCGATGTCGGGGGCGGCGCGTCGATCATGGGCACCCTGTCCGGCGGCGGCACGGAAGTGATCTCCGTCGGCAAGCGGTGCCTGCTGGGCGCCAACGCGGGCCTGGGGATCTCGTTGGGCGACGACTGCGTGATCGAGGCCGGCCTGTACGTCACCGCCGGCACGAAGGTGGTCACCGGCGACGGGCAGAGCGTGAAGGCCCGCGAACTCTCCGGCGCCAACAACCTGCTGTTCCGCCGCAATTCGCTGACCGGGGCGGTCGAGGTGGTCAAGCGCGACGGCACCGGTATCACGCTGAACGAGGCCCTGCACGCCAACTGAACAGCCCGTCATGCACGGTGGCGCGCCGCCCATGCGGCCAGCGCGTCGGGCGTCGTGACATGGTCGAGCGCCCGGATCACCGCACCGTGCAAGGGTCCGTCCTCGCCGTGCTGCGCGTCGAGCACCGGCGGCGGCGATTCCTTGCGGAACGCCATCAGGGCATCGCGGTAGGCGGCCTCGAATTCCTCGGCGGCACAGGCCCGCAGCAGCGCCGCCGCACCCCCGAGCGTCACCACCTGCGGATCGTGCAGGTTCACCAGCGCCCCGGCGCCCCGGCCGAGCGAGGCCGCGACCTTCCGAAAAGCTCTGCGCGTCTTGACATCCCGACGGCCGAGCAGCCCGCGCAGATAGTCGACAGGGTCGGCGGGCTCGTCGACGCCGAGGTGACGCGCCATCGCGCGGCCGTCCACGGTGAGGTCCCAGCAGCCGCGGGCACCGCAGGGGCAGATCAACGCCGGATCACCGAACGGGATGTGGCCGTACTCCCCCGCTGCGCCGTGCGCCCCGGACACCGGCTCGCCGTGCACCACCAGCACCCCACCGACCCCTTTGGCGACCATCAGGTGGAGCGCGGTCGTCGCGGCGCGCGCGGCCCCGGTGCGGGCCTCGGCGAGCCCGGCCAGCGTGGCGTCATTGCCGACCAGGACGGGAATGTCGGCGCGGCGAGGAATCTTCGCGGTCAGCACCGACAGGTCGACATCGCGGCGCCCGCGCGAGGTGAACTGCACCAGCCGGGCATCGCTGACCGTTCCCGCCACCGACACCGAGACGGCCGTGAGCCGGTTGGCATGGCGGCGGTAGACGGTGCCGATCGCGCCGGCCAGCCGGCCGAGCGCGTCGTCGAGGTCGCCAGGATAGTCGTGTCGGGCCACCACGTCGGGTCTGCCGTCGAGGCCGGCGAGCGCCAGCCGCCAGTCCGCGGCCCGCAACTCCGCCGCCAGCACGAGCGGTCCCTGGTCGTGGGCGCCGAGCACTGTCGTCGGCCGGCCCCGGCCCCGGGCCGGAGCGGGCGCCTCGTCGAGCAGCCGGGCAGCGCGCATCCGGGAGATCAGTTCACTGGCCCCGCCGCTGCCCATCCCGAGGTGCGCGGCCGCCGCGGCCCGGGTGACGCCCGGCTCGGCGCGCACGACCCCGAGAAGCTCGGCGGCACTGTGCCAGCGGAGCCGTCCCGACTGCGAAGAGGCCATGGCGCACATAATCCTTTGGTTTAAACTCGGCCGTTGAGTATATTCACACCGCGTGAGTGTGACCATCGATCAGGCCGCGACGCGCGGACTCCGCGACGCCCTGCCCGCCCTGCTCTCGCTGGCGCTGGCCTCGTGCCTGGCGGTGACCACGGAGATGCTCCCGGTGGGTCTGCTGCCCGACCTCGGCGCGGCGTTCGGGGTGTCGGATGCCACGACCGGCCTGCTCGTCGGGCTGTACGCGGTGATGGTGGCCGTGTTCGCGGTGCCGCTGACGATGGTCACCTCGCGGTTCGCCCGCAAGCCGCTGCTGATGGCCACCGTGGCGGGGTACGCGGTGAGCAATGCCGCGGTCGCCCTGGCGCCGTCGTTCGCGGTCGTCGCGGCGGGCCGGACCGTCGGCGGTCTCACCCACGCCCTGTTCTTCTCGCTGCTGATCGGGTACACGCCACGGCTGGTGTCGCGGGCCCTCGTCGGCCGGGCGCTCGCGATCGCGGGATGCGGCGTCTCGGCCGGCCTGGTGCTGGGCGTGCCGCTACTGACGTCGCTCGGCGCGGCGACCGGTTGGCGCACGCCGTTCGTGGTGCTCGCCGTCGCGGCCGTCGGCACCCTCGCGTGGATCGGTGCCGTGCTGCCGGCCGTGGCCAACACCAGCGAAACCGGAGCGCGCGAGCCGGGCCGTCGCGGCCGACTGGTGGCCGTGTCGGCGTCCAACATGCTCGTGTTCGTCGGCCATTTCACCGCCTACACCTTCATCAGCCTGCTGCTCATCGGCAGCGGCGTGGATGCGGCGTTCATCGGCCCGATCCTGCTCGGCTGCGGCGCCTGCGGGCTGGTCGGACTGTGGTACGCCGGCCGCGGCCTGGATCGCAATCCGCGTCGAACCACGCTGATCATCCTCTGCGCCACGATGATCGCGGTGGCCGCGCTGGGTGTCGCGTGGCCGGTGATGGCCGGCGTGCTGGCCGCGACGGCGATCTGGTGCGGCGCGTTCGGCGGGGTGCCGTCGCTGTATCAGGCGTGCGCAGTACGCACCCACGCGGTGTCCCCCGAACGCGCGGGTGCCTGGGTCAACGCCACGTCGAACGTGGGAATCGCCGGTGGATCGGCGATCGGCGCCGCGCTACTCGAGACCGCCGGCCTGGGCATGCTGCCCTGGGTCGCGATCGCGCTGATCGGCGTGGGTACCGCCGTCGTCGCATTGTCCCGCAATGCCTTTCCGGCTCAGCCGTAGATCAGCCCGCGGCGTTGGGCCGCAGCGGCGGACAGTTGCCCTGCGCGTCGGCGGCGAGCTCGAAGTGCCAGATCTCGTTGGCGTAGATCTGGCACAGCCCGAACTGCCTGCCGTTGGCGATCAGCCACTGATCCGCCTCGGGCGGTCCGATGTCGATGGCCTGACCGGTGACGTGCCTGGACACCTCGGGGGTCGCGACGAACTGCGCGGCCGCCGCGACGCTGCCGTAGGTCCCCACCGCGTCGTCGAACAGCCTCTGCTGGAAGCCTTTCGAGCGCCAGCCCGAGGTGACGCGCAGCTCGATACCCGAAGCCTCGGCAGCCCGCGCGGCGTTCTGCACAGCGGTCAACAGTGCCGGATCGATCTGCGAGAGAATCGGATTCGTGACATCGAACGGTGAGAGTGTGGTGCCGTCGGGCAGCCAGCCGCCGGTGGTGTCGACGGCGGCCGGACCGATCGCGAGCTGGTCACCGGGCGGCGTTGCCGGCTCGGGCGGTGGCGGGGGCAGCACGATGCTGGTCTGCACGAGCATCACCTGAGGCGACTGGCCGCACGCGGTCAGCGTGACCGCCAGCGCTGCGCCGATCGCCGCGAGCGCGCGCACACAGCTCACTCGTCGCCCACCAGGATGCAGAACTCATTGCCCTCGGGGTCGGCGAGCACCACCCAGCTCTCGTCACCCTGGCCGATGTCGACCCGGCGCGCTCCGAGCTCGAGCATGCGGGCGACCTCGGCGTCCTGGTCGTCGGGGGTGAAGTCGAAGTGGATCCGGTTCTTCACCACCTTCTCGTCCGGCACGGCGAGGAAAAGCCAGTCGGGGCCGGCGCCCGCCGGGGCCCGCAGCGCGACGTCGCCGTCGTCGGTGTCCTCGGCCGGCCAGCCCAGCACCTGCGCCCACCAGGCCGCCAGCGCCTGCGTGTCGTGAGCGTCGATGCACACCTCGGAGAACCTCAGACCCATTGCAGCAGTTCCTTCTTCAAGACCTTCCCCATCGCGTTGCGTGGCAGGGCGTCCACGACGCGAACCTCACGCGGCCGCTTGTGCACCGAAAGCTGCTGTGCGACATGATCGATCAACTCATCGGGGGCGGCATCGCCGACCACGAACGCGACGATCCGTTGCCCGAGATCGGCGTCGGGCGCCCCGATGACCGCGGCCTCGGCCACCCCGGCGTGGCCGAGGAGCACGGTCTCGATCTCGCCCGCACCGATCCGGAAGCCGCCACTCTTGATCAGATCCACCGACGCGCGGCCCACGATGCGGTGCATCCCGCCCGCGTCGATCACCGCGACATCGCCGGTGTGGTACCAGCCGTCGGCGTCCAGCACCTCGGCGGTGGCGTCGGGGCGATTCAGATAGCCGTCGAACAACGTCGGGCTCTGCAGGTGCAGCGCCCCGATGCTCTCGCCGTCGTGCGGCACGGCGGTGCCGTCCTCGGCGACCAGCCGGGTGGTGACCCCCTCGAGCGGCAGCCCGACCCAGCCGGGACGGCGCTCCCCGGCGGCCAGGGTGCTCAACGTGATCAGCGCTTCGGTACTGCCGTACCGTTCCACCGGTTGGTGCCCGCTGAGCGCGGCCAGCCCGTCGAACACCGGCACGGGCAGCGGCGCACTGCCGGAGACCAACAGCCGGGCCGGCGCCAGCGCGCGGGCGGCGTCGCCGTCGGCGACGATCCGCGACCAGACGGTGGGCACGCCGAACACCAGTGACCCGCCTTCGGAGACTGCCTGGGCGTAGTTCTCCGGTGTGGGCTTGCCGGTGTAGACGAAGCGGTTGCCGATGCGCAGCGATCCGAGCAGGCCCAACACCAGGCCGTGCACGTGGTACAGCGGTAGCCCATGGACGAGGGTGTCCTCGGCCGTCCACTGCCAGGCCGCGGCGAGCATGTCGAGGTCGGCGGCGATCGCCCGGCGGCTGAGCAGCACGCCCTTGGGCAGGCCGGTGGTGCCGGAGGTGTAGACGATCAGTGCGGTGGCGTCCGGTGGCGGTTCGGCGTAGCGGTGCCAGGACCGGGCGTGCAGCCGCACCGGAATGTGCGGCAGGCCGTCGGTGTCGTCGGGTCGTTCGCCCAGCCACGCCTGGGCGCCAGAGTCGGTGAGGATGTGCCGGCGCTCGGCGGCGCCCACGTCGGCGGGCACGGGGACGACGGGCACCCCGGCGATCAGGCAGCCGACGACGGCCAGCACCGTGGCCGGTGTCGGGCGGGCCAGCACGGCGACCGTGGCGGCGCCGCCCACCCGTTCGGCGACCGAGGTGGCCGCGCCCACCAGATCGCTGCGACTGAGCGTCACGCCGTCGATGCGCACGGCGTCGTCGATGTCGGCGCCCGCGGCGACGGCCGCGGGGTTCAGGGAGGCCAGCAGCACGAGAACTGAGGCTACCCGCCGGTCATACTGATGCGATGGATTCGATCCGGGCGCTCGCCTCCCGCCAGGTGTACCAGAACAACTGGTTGACGATCCGTGAGGACGACATCCGCAGGCCCGACGGCAGCAGCGGCATCTACGCGGTGGTCGACAAGCCGACGTACGCGCTGGTGATCCCCCGTGACGGGGACCGCTTCCATCTGGTGGAGCAGTTCCGCTATCCGCTGGGGTTGCGGCGCTGGGAGTTTCCGCAGGGCACCGCGCCCGACCGCGCCGATCTCGAGCCGGCCGCCCTGGCGGCCCGCGAACTGCGCGAGGAGACCGGGCTGACCGCCGCATCGCTGGTCGAACTCGGCATGCTCGACGTCGCGCCCGGGATGAGCAGCCAACGAGGTCGGGTGTTCCTGGCCACCGGGATCATCGAGGGGCCGCACGACCGCGAACACGAAGAGCAGGACATGCGCAGCGCGTGGTTCGAGCGCGCCGAGATCGAACAGATGATGCGCGACGGCGTGATCACCGACGCGCAGTCGATGGCCGCCTGGACGCTGCTGCTGCTCGCGGGACACTGACGCGCGCCGACGAGACCAACCCGTGACGCAACCGTGCCCGTGGGTGTCGTGTCGGTGGGGCACCGCGGCGGCGCGGGCGGATACGTTGCAGAGGTCACTGGAGAACCATTGCGAGGGACCATGTCTGCCCGACGGAGTGCACTGGCGGCGGCGACGCTCGTCGCGGCGGCCTGTGTCTGCCCCGGCGCCACCGCCACGGCGGCGCCGCCGGACTGGAGTGGGCGCTACACGGTGATCACCTTCGCGTCGAACAAGCTGGGCACCAGCATCGCGGCCCGCCAGCCCGAACCGGATTTCCGCGCGCAGTACACCTTCAGCACCTCGTGCGCGGGCACCTGCGTGGCGACCGCGAACGACGGTCCGGCGCCGAGCAATCCGACGATCCCCCAGCCGAGCCGGTACACGTGGGACGGCAAGCAGTGGGTGTTCAACTACAACTGGCAGTGGGAGTGTTTCCGCGGCGACGACGTGCCCCGCGAGTACGTTCCGGCGCGCTCACTGGTGTTCTACGCGCCGACGCTGGACGGCTCGATGTACGGCAGTTGGCGCACCGAGATCCTCGACGGCATCTGCAAGGGCACCGTGGTGATGCCCGTCGCCGCCTACCCGGCCTGAGCGCGCCGCTCGGTCAACGCCCGCAGGAAGAACGTCAGGTTGGCCGGACGCTCGGCGAGCCTGCGCACGAAGTAGCCGTACCACTGCGAGCCGAACGGCACGTAGACCCGTACGTGGTTGCCCTCGTCGGCCAGCCGGCGCTGCTCGCCGTCGCGGATTCCGTAGAGCATCTGGTACTCGAAATCGTCGGTGCTGCGCTGATTCTCGCGGACCATCGGCGCCACCGCGGCGATGATCTCCGGATCGTGCGAGGCCACCATCGGGTAGCCGCGGCCGGCCATCAGGATGCGCAGGCACCCCAGGTAGGAGTCGGTGATCTGGTCGGTGTCGCGGTAGGCCACCGACGCCGGCTCGTCATAAGCGCCCTTGCACAACCGGATTCGGGCCCCCGAGGCCGCGAACTCCGAGCAGTCGGCCTTGGTCCGCTTCAGATAGGCCTGCAGCACGGTGCCCACCCAGTCGAAGTCGACCCGCAGATCCCGCACGATCGACAGCGTCGAATCCGTCGTGGTGTGGTCCTCTGCGTCCACGGTCACCCACACCCCGGCGCGGTGCGCGGCTTCGCAGATGGTGCGCGCGTTCTCCAGGGCGATCTTCTCGCCGTCGTGCGGCAACGCCTGCCCCAGCGCGGAGAGCTTCAGTGACACCTCGAGCGGACGCACCCGCGGCTCCGCCGCCTCCGACCGGCCGGCGAGCGCGTCGAGCAGGCCCAGGTAGGCCTGCACCGTCGCGTCGGCGGCGTCGGCGTCGGTGACGTCCTCACCGAGGTAGTCGATCGACACCAGCCGCGACGAATCCCGCAGCGCCACAATCGCCGTCATCACGTCGTCGAGCCCCTCGCCCGGAACGAAGCGGTGCACCACCCGCCGGGTCAGCGGGACCCGTTCGGCGGCGCGGCGCAGCCCGTCCTGCTTGGCGGCGGCCAGGATGACCGGTCGCGCGAACTGTCCGAACACGCCCATGGCTCAGCCCTCCATGTGGGGATAGGTGTGGTGGGTGGGGGGTACGAAGGTCTCCTTGATGGAGCGGGCCGACGTCCACCGCGTCAGGTTCAACGCCGAGCCGGCCTTGTCGTTGGTGCCCGAGGCCCGTGAGCCACCGAAAGGCTGCTGGCCCACGACGGCGCCGGTCGGCTTGTCGTTGACGTAGAAGTTGCCCGCCGCGTGCCGGAGTCGCTGCTGCGCGGTGAGCACCGCGGCGCGGTCGTCGGCGATCACCGCGCCGGTCAGCGCGTATCGCGCCCCGCCGTCGACGACGTCGAGGATGCGGTCGTAGTCCTCGTCGGGGTAGACGTGCACGGCCAGCAGCGGCCCGAAGTACTCGGTGGAGAACGCCTCGTCGGTCGGGTCGTCGGACAGCAGCACGGTGGGGCGAACGAAATAGCCTTCGCTGTCGTCGTATTCGCCGCCGGCGGCCACCGTGACACCCGCCGCGCCCTTGGCCCGCTCGATCGCGGCCACGTTCTTGGCGAACGCCCGCTCGTCGATCAGCGCGCCGCCGAAGTTCGTCAGGTCGGTGACGTCGCCGTAGCGCAGCGCCTCGGTGGCGCCGAGGAAGTCGTCGCCCATCTGCTGCCACACCGAGCGCGGAACATACGCCCGCGATGCGGCCGAGCACTTCTGCCCCTGGTAGTCGAACGCACCGCGAATCAGGGCGGTGCGCAACACATCCGGCCGCGCTGACGAGTGGGCGACGACGAAGTCCTTGCCGCCGGTCTCCCCGACCAGCCGCGGGTAGGTGTCGTAGCGGTCGATGTGGGTGCCGACCTCGCGCCACAGGTGCTGGAACGTCGCGGTGGACCCGGTGAAGTGGATGCCCGCCAGCCGCGGGTCGGCCAGCGCGACGTCGGACACCGCCTTGCCGTCACCAGCGACCAGGTTGATGACACCCGGCGGCAGACCGGCCGCCTCGAGCAGCTGCATGGTCAGGTACGCCGCGAACGTCTGCGTGGGCGACGGCTTCCACACCACGGTGTTACCCATCAGAGCGGGGGCGGTGGGCAGGTTGCCGGCGATCGCGGTGAAGTTGAACGGGGTGATCGCGTAGACGAAGCCCTCGAGCGGGCGGTGATCGGTGCGGTTCCACACCCCGTGTCCGCTGACGGGTTGCTCGGCCAGGATCTGCCGGGCGAACGCGACGTTGAATCGCCAGAAGTCGACGAGCTCGCACGGCGCGTCGATCTCGGCCTGGTAGGCGGACTTGGACTGGCCGAGCATCGTGGCGGCGGCGATCTTCTCCCGCCACGGTCCGGCGAGCAGGTCGGCCGCACGCAGGAACACCGCGGCGCGCTCGTCGAACGGGGTGGCCTCCCAGTCGGCCTTGGCGGCGAGCGCGGCCTCGACGGCGGCGGTGGCGTCGGCGTGGTCGGCGTTGGTCAGTGTGCCCAGCCGCGCGGCGTGCCGGTGCGGCTGCACGACGTCGATCCGGTCGCCGGCACCCATGCGGTGCCGCCCGCCGATGACGTGCGGCAGGTCGATCGGCTCGGCGGCGAGCCGGGTCAGTGCGTCGAGCAGCCTGGCGCGTTCCGGGGAGCCGGGGGCGAAGTCCCCGACGGGCTCGTTGGCGGGCAGCGGTACGTCGGTGATCGCATCCATGTGCCCAAGCATGCCCACTTCGGCCGCGGTATCCGATGGCCGATCGGACAACGCCTGGCAGAATTGTTGGTTGGATCACACAAGAGGGAGGCGCCATGGCGGCGACATCGACGGGCCTCGGCCTGGGTCAGCTCCTGCTGGCGCTGGACCGCACGATGGTGACGCTCGTCGAGGCGCCGCGCGGGCTGGACATGCCGGTCAGCTCGGTGGCGCTCGTCGACGCCGACGACGTGCGTCTGGGATTGGCCGTCGGCCCGGGGCCGGCCGACGTGTTCTTCCTGCTCGGGGTCTCCGACGTGGAAGCGGTCGGATGGCTGGAACGGCATACCGGCCGACCCGCGGCGATCTTCGTCAAGGAACCCACCGCCGCTGCGGTGAGCCGTGCGGCCGCACTGGGCGCCGCGGTGGTCGCCGTCGAACCGCAGGCCCGCTGGGAACACCTGTACCGCCTCGTCAACCACGCCTTCGAGCACCACGGTGATCGCGCTGACCCGCAGCATGATTCGGGCACCGACCTGTTCGGGCTGGCCCAGTCGATCGCCGACCGCACCCGCGGCATGGTGTGCATCGAGGACGCCGACAGCCGGATGCTCGCGTACTCGGCGTCCAGCGGGGAGGCCGACGAGCTGCGCCGGCTGACGATCCTGGGCCGCTCCGGTCCGCCCGAGCATCTGGAGTGGATCGGCCAGTGGGGCATCTTCGATGCGCTGCGCGCCGGCTCGGAGGTGGTGCGGGTCGCCGAGCGGCCGGAACTGGGGCTGCGGCCGCGGCTGGCGGTCGGCGTGCATCTTCCGTCCGAGGACCGGGAGCGGCCGGGGTTCGCCGGGACGATCTGGCTGCAGCAGGGGTCGGCGCCGCTGGCCGACGACGTCGAGGAGATCCTGCGGGGCGGGGCCGTGCTGGCGGCGCGCATCATGGCGCGGCTGGCGGCGGCGCCGTCGCAGCACACCGCGCGCGTGCAGCAGCTGCTGGGCCTCGCCGGCACGGACGCCGACGACGTGGCGGCACTGGCCCGCGATCTGGGTATCCCCGCCGACGCGCGCGCGGCAGTGGTCGGGTTCCGCGGCCTGGACCGTTCGGTGCCCGCCGATGTGATCGCGTTGAGCGCGACTGCTTTTCGCGCCGACGCACAGGTGGTCAGCGCCGGCGACCGGGTGTTCGTGGTGCTGCCGAAGGTCACCGGCGCCGCGTCGGTGACGTCGTGGGCCCGCGGCCTGGTCGCCGCGCTGCGCCGCGAGCTCGACCTCGAGGTGCGGGCGGTGACGGCCTGCCCGCTGGCGGGGGTGGCCGCCGCGGCGGCGGCGCGGGCCGAGGTGGATCGGGTGTTCGACAGCGCACAGCGCCATCCCGGCGCGATCGGTCAGGTCACGACGGTCGACGAGGCACGCACGACGGTGCTGCTCGACGAGATCGTCTCGCAGGTGGCGGCGCAGCCGCGGCTCGTCGATCCGCGGGTGCGGGCGTTGCGCGAGCAGGAGCCGATGCTGGCGACCACGCTGCACGCCTTCCTCGACGGCTTCGGTGACATCGGGGCGATCGCCCAGCGCCTGCACGTGCATCCCAACACCGTGCGCTACCGCATCCGGCGGGTGGAGAAGCTACTGGCGACCTCGCTCGACGACCCCGACGACCGGCTGGTGCTCGCGTTGGCGCTGCGCGCCACCGAACCCTCCTGATCTGACCGCGAGCAGACGCAAACTCGCGTGATCGCGGCGCTGTCTGCCGGAGTTTGCGTCTGTTCGCGCTAGGAGGTCAGGCGGGCCGCCGCGGCGGCGATGCGCTCGTCGGTGGCGGTCAACGCGACCCGGACGTGCTGCGCACCGCGGGGGCCGTAGAACTCCCCCGGCGCGACGAGGATGCCGCGCTCGGCGAGCCAGGCGAGGGTGTCGCGGCAGGGCTCGCCGCGGGTGGCCCACAGGTACAGCCCGGCCTCGGAGTGGTCCACGGTGAAACCCGCCGCGCGCAGCGCAGGCAACAGCTGCTCGCGGCGGCGCGCATAGCGGGCGCGCTGCTCACGTTCGTGCCCGTCGTCGTCGAGGGCGGCCACCATCGCGGCCTGCACCGGAGTGGGCACCATCATGCCGGCGTGTTTGCGCACCGCGAGCAGCTCGGCGACCACCGCCGAGTCCCCGGCGACGAACCCGGCCCGGTAGCCGGCCAGCGACGACGTCTTCGACAGCGAGTGCAGCGCCAGCAGACCGGTGTGGTCACCGTCGCAGACGTCGGGGTGGAGCACCGACAGCGGCGCGGTGTCCCAGCCCAGCCCCAGGTAGCACTCGTCGGAGGCGACGAGCACGCCGCGCTCCCGGGCCCAGCCGACCACCTTGCGCAGGTGCTCGACGCCGAGCACTTTGCCGGTCGGGTTGCTCGGCGAGTTCAGGTACACCAGCGCGGGCACCGACGGCCCGAGCTGGGTCAGCGAATCGGCGCGCACGACGGCGGCACCGGCGAGCAGCGCACCCACCTCGTAGGTGGGATAGGCGAGCTCGGGGACGACGACCGTGTCCGCGGCGCCGAGGCCGAGCAGCGTGGGCAGCCACGCGATCAGTTCCTTGGTGCCGATCACCGGCAGCACCGCGTCAGGCGCGAGACCGGTGATGCCGTACCGGCGGGCCAGCGCGGCGACCGCGGCCTCGCGCAGCGCGGCGGTGCCCGCGGTGGTCGGATAGCCGGGCGCGGCACTGGCGGCGGCCAGGGCCTCCCGGATCACCGGCGCGACCGGGTCGACCGGCGTGCCGACCGACAGGTCGACGATGCCGTCGGGGTGTGCGCGGGCGGTCGCCGTGACGTCGGCGAGGGTGTCCCAGGGGAACACCGGCAGCGCCGCCGACCGCAGTGGCCGGCGCGCCTTAGGCCGTGGGATCGTGCTCAGTCTTCACCCTGCGGGGGCAGGTCCTTGACCGCCTGCGGGTCGTTGTCGGTCTGGCCGACCTTCGACGCGCCGCCGGGCGAGCCGAGTTCGCTGAAGAAATCCGCGTTGATCTGGGTGTAGCTGCTCCACTGGTCCGGCACATCGTCTTCGTAGTAGATGGCCTCGACAGGGCACACCGGCTCGCAGGCGCCGCAGTCGACGCACTCGTCCGGGTGGATGTACAGCATGCGTGCGCCCTCGTAGATGCAGTCGACCGGGCACTCCTCGATACATGCCTTGTCTTTGACGTCGACGCAGGGCTCGGCAATCGTGTACGTCACGAACTTCTCCTAAGTCCTCTCGAACTACCTGTCCGGTGGGGCTGTCCCGGCAAGCGCACTGATGGGCGCGACCGTTGTGGCAAGTATCCCTGCCGTTTGTTGGACGCGCGTGTCAGTGTGCCCTAACTCGTACGCGCAACCGGGTTAGGGGTTGCGCGTGGTTACAGATACTAAACGTCTCATTTACTGGACGCCTAGCACCACACGCCTGTGCGTCATGCCGAAAGCTCGGCCCGCGGGTGGGCGGGCAGGAACGCCGCGACGAACACCGCACCGGCCAGACACACGGCGGCCGCGGTCAGGCAGCCCGCCCCGAGACCGGACAGGAACGCGTCGGTGACACCGGCGCGCAGGGCCGTCGCGACAGGTTCGGGCGCCTGCGCCGCGACGCCCAGACCCTGTGCCAGCCCTTCGCCGACCAGACTGCGCAGCGCCGGCGGCAGCAGAGCGACGGCCGGGGTGTCGCCGAGGCCGCCGGTGTAGAGCGTGGCGAAGATGCTGCCGATCACCGCGACCCCGAGGGTTCCGCCGACCTGGCGGGTGGCGTCGTTGACGGCCGAGCCCGCGCCGGCCTGCTCGGGCCGCACCACCCCCATGATCGAGTCGGTCGCCGGCGCGGAGGTCAGTCCCAGCCCGCCCCCGAGTAGCACCATCTGCGCCGCCATCTCGAGGTAGGAGACGCTGAGGTCGATCGTGGAGATCCACGCGAACGACGCCGCCATCATCAACAAGCCCACTGCGACAACCACTTTCGTGCCGACCCGGGTGACCGCGAGCTGGGTGCCGAGCACCGAGCCGATCGCGATCGAGCACGCGACGGGCAGGATGCGCAGGCCCGTACCCAGGGGGCTGAACCCTTGGAGCAACTGCATGAACTGGGTGATCAGGAAGATGAATCCGAACAGCGCGAAGAACGCCACGGTGACCGCACCGCTGGCGGCACTGAACCTCAGGTTGGCGAACAGCGACACGTCGATCAGTGGATCCGGCCGGCGGCGTTCCCATCCGACGAACACCAGCCCGGCGCAGAGCGCGACGGCGAAGCCCCCGAGCGTTGCGGCGCTGCCCCATCCGCGGGCGGGTGCCTCGATGATCGTGTAGACGAGCGCGCCGAGCAGGATCACCGACACCGCCACCCCGCCGAGGTCCATCCGGGTCCGGTCGGCCGGCGCCGCCGCGCGGATCGCCCACGGAGCAGCGAGCGCGGCGAGCAGCGCGATGGGCGCCAGCGCCAGGAAAAGGCTTCCCCACCAGAAGCTTTCGAGCAGCGCTCCGCCGAGGATCGGGCCGATGGCGACCCCGAGGCCCGTCACCGCCCCCCACGCCCCGATGGCTGCGGCGCGCCGACGCGGGTCGCGGAACGTGTCGGTGATGATCGCCAGCGTGGTCGGATAGATCAGCGCCGAGGCCACGCCCATCACCACCCGCATCAGGATCAGCGCGTCGGTCGTCGTGCAGAGTGCCGCACCGACGCTCGCCGCGGCGAACAGCAGCAGACCGGCGATCAGCGTGCGTCGCCGACCGAGTTTGTCGCCGACGGTGCCGCCCGCGAGCACGAGCGCGGCGAAGGCCAGGTTGTAGGCGTCGACGATCCACTGCAGCCCGCGGGTCGACGCGCCCAGTTCCGAATTCAGGGTCGGCAGAGCGACGTTGACGATCGTCGTCTCCACGTTGATGGCCAGCGCGGCCACCAGCGTGACGACCAGTGCGGCAATCGGTTTCGACGGCGCGGCCATGCGGTGCCGGGGCGGGACTGCGGTCAGCGACATGGCGGCCACCTTGATGTTGACAGTGTTAACACCTGTGAGCATGGCAGGCTGAGTTAACGCTGTCAACATAGAAGTCAGGCGCGCGGCGCCGACCGCAGTCCGTCCTCGACGACCTGGAGAAGCCGCTCGCTGATCAACCGCTTCTCCTCGGCGCCGGCATGGCTCAGCGGCCCGTCGAGGAAGAGCTCCGCCAGACCGTGCACCGCGGCCCACGCCGCCTCGTCGAAACCGGCGCGCCGGTCCGCGGACAGCACCCCGACCTCCACGAGGTCGTCGATGCAGCCGGTCAGGATCTGGAACGGATGCCGCGACGGGTCGACGTCCTCGTCGGCGCGGTCGGGTCCGTCCTTGGCGAACGCGGTGCGGAACAATCCGGGCTCGGCGAGCGCGAAGTCGACGTACGCGCGGCCTGTCGCCCTGAGTCGGGCCAGTGCCCGGCGGTCGCGCGGCCCTCGGTTGGGCACAGCCGCCACCGCCTCGCGCATGGCCTCCCCCAGTTGTCCCATCGCGTGGATCTGTACCGCGCCCAGCAGGGCACGGCGGTCGGCATAGTGCCGGTAGGCGGCCGAGTTGCTGACCCCGGCCAGGCGCTGGACGTCGCGCAGCACCACCGCGTCGGGGCCGCCGGCACGGGCCAGCGCGACGCCGTGGTCGAGCAGCGTCTGCCTGAGGTTGCCGTGGTGGTACGACGTGGCCGCCATGTTGACAAGTCTTACATCGACGCCGTCCACAACGCGGCGACGTCGCCGGGAATGAATTCGGACTGCGGTCCGTTTATCCGGGCGTGATCGTCGGATCGGCCGACGCGCTCCCGGAAGGAACACCCATGACCAGCCCCGTTTCCGTCGCCACCGCCCTGCCCACCGGCACCTGGGCGATCGATCCCGTCCACTCATCGGTCGGCTTCTCGGTACGCCACCTGATGGTCAGCAAGGTCCGCGGCGAATTCGACACGTTCAGCGGCGCCATCACCGTCGCCGAGGACGGCACCCCGTCGGTGACCGCCGAGATCGCCGTCGACTCCGTCAACACCCGCAACGAGCAGCGCGACGCGCACCTGCGGGCCGCTGATTTCTTCGACGTCGAGAACCATCCCGTCGCGACCTTCGCCTCGACGGCGGTGCGCGCCGACGGTGACCACTACGTCCTCGACGGTGACTTCACGCTCAAGGGCGTCACCAAGCCGATCTCGCTGACACTGGAGTTCAACGGCGTCAACCCCGGCATGGGCCACGGCGAGGTCGCCGGCTTCGAGGCCTCGGTGGTGCTCAACCGCAAGGACTTCGGGATCGACATCGACATGCCGCTGGAGACCGGCGGGGCCGTCGTCGGCGACAAGGTGACGATCACCCTCGAGATCGAGGCCCTCAAGCAAGCCTGAGGCCCTGCACTCGGGCCGCATCGGTGATGCGGCCCGAGTCGGTCACCGAACGATGGCTTCCTTCAGTCCGGCGGTCACGGCCTTCGTCGCGACCGCGCGGCCCTTGTGTCGCTTGCCCGAGGACCGTGAGGACCCCGAGGACGCAGTCCGACTCCGCCGCCGCAGCAGCAGCGCCGCGACGAGGGCGGCGCCGACCACGGCCAGTACGGCGACGAACCTCGAGTCGGAGGCCGTTTCGGTGACCGCGTGCTTCACCTCGACCGCCTTGTCCTGCGCGGAATCGGCGATGTCGGAGGCCTTTTCGGTGACGGCCTGCTTCACGTCGTCGACGTTCTGCTTCACCTCGGCCTCGGTCTTGTCCGCGGCGCCCTCGGCGCGCAGGGTGTCATCACCGGTGACGTCACCGGCGGCTTCCTTTGCGCGACCGGCGAATTCCTGAGCCTTGTCGGACAGATCTCCCATGATTGCCACTCCTTCGATTTCCGTTACTGCCCTTGAGACGGCGGGCAGGCGGCAAACCGAACGGCGCAGGGCCGGTGACGTCCGCCACAGGGCCTATTCGGCGCCCCACTTGGCTTCGGCGCCCGAATGTCCGATGCCGACGACACCGACGATCGCCGACGCTCCCACCAGGACAGCCGCCACGGCGACGACGACGGTGGCCACGGTCCGCGTCTTGTCCGTGCGATGGGCCAGCACGTGCAACACCGCGATCGCGAGGGCGACCACGAGCAGGGCGACGGAGTAGTAGATCATCGTCTCGCCGAGCTCCTCGTGCTTCTCCAGGATCGGCCGGTGCTCACTTTCCTGGTTGTACAGCCACTGACCGGCCGAGGTGGTCAGCGGTGTCAGCGCCAGATTGATCGCCGCCAGCGCCACCACCAGCCAGACGAAGCGCTGCCGCGCTGCGGGCCAGACCGCGCACAGGATGGCCAGGATCGCCGTCAGCGGCGCCAGCACGACGACGCCGTGGACGAGCAGAGCGTGCGCGGGCAGGCCGGCAAGAGTGGTCATGGGGTCTCCTCAGAACTCACGATGGAATGGCTGATCTCGCCGATCTGGTCGATGGCCAACGTCAGTCGATCGCCGGGGCGCAGCCAGTGGCCCGTCTCCATGCCGCTTCCACCGGGCAAGGTTCCCATGGCGAACAATTCACCGGGATAGAGTCTTTCGTCCCGGGATGCGTGCGCGAGCACCTCGCCCAACGTCCACTGCATGCCGCGACTGAACACCGTGGCCACCGTCGTGCCGTTCACGGTGACCGATCCCGTCAGCTCGTCGATGTGCGGCAGGATCTCGTCGGCGGTCACGGCCAGCACCGACATCGACGAGGCGAAGTGTTTGGCCTTCTGCGGCCCCAGTCCCGTTGCCATCTCGCTTCGTTGTACGTCGCGGGCGCTGAAATCGTTCACCACGACGAAGGCCCCGATCGCGTCGAGCGCCTCCGCGGGTCCGGCGTCGAGCAGCGGCGCGCGCAGCACGAACCCCACCTCGAGCTCGAAATCCAGTGCGCGCGAGTAAGACGGAACCGCCACCGGGGTACCGCTGGGCACGAAGCTCAGATGATTGGACATGTAGTAGATGGGTTGCCGGTAGAACAGCGGCTTGGGTCTGAACAGCGGGAACGGTGTGCGGGTCAGCTTCTCGACGACACCGGTGGCGCGCGACTGACCCGGATGGAACCGGCGCACCAGACCGCGGGCCGCGTCGATCGCGTGCCGCTCGTAGAGCATGAAGTCGCGGAACGACGCGGGCGCAAAAGGCAGGACATTGCCCGACGCCTGGTGATGGCGCTGCGCGCACGCGAGCTCCCAGTCCGCGTCGAACACCCGACCGCCCAGCGCCGCATCGTCCGGCGTGGCGTGCCACGCACCGTCGGCGTCGAGCGACTGCAGATCGAGCCGGTCGCCGGTGAACACGCGCCGCAGCTTCACAGTGACTGTGATACCAGTCGCAGCTGTGAATCGGCGCCACGACAGGCGCGGGAAAAGTTACGCGGCCAGCGGCCTGTAGTCCGTCGAGCGCTGCCGTGCCGGACGGCCGATGCCCTCGGCGATCGCGACCAGTTCGGCGACGGTCTTGGCGCTGCCGTTCTCCGAGCCCGCCATCCGCGAGATCGTCTCCTCCATCAGCGTGCCGCCCAGATCGTTGGCGCCACCGGTGAGCATCACCTGGGTGCGTTCGACACCGAGCTTCACCCAGCTGGTCTGGATGTTGGAGATCCTGCCGTGCAACATGATCCGCGCCAGCGCGTGCACCGCGCGGTTGTCGCGATGCGTCGGCCCCGGCCGCGCCCCGCCCGCCAGGTAGAGCGGCGAGGACTGGTGCACGAACGGCAGCGGCACGAATTCGGTGAATCCGCCTGTGCGGTCCTGGATTCCGCGCAGTACCCGCAGATGCCCCACCCAGTGCCGGGGCTGGTCGACGTGCCCGTACATCATCGTCGAGCTCGATCGCAGCCCCACCTCGTGCGCGGTGGTGATCACGTCGATCCACAGCGAGGTCGGCAGCTTGCCCTTGGTCAGCACCCAGCGCACCTCGTCGTCGAGGATCTCCGCCGCGGTCCCCGGGATGGTGTCCAGTCCGGCCTCCCGCAGCGCGGTCAGCCACTCGCGGATGCTCATGCCGCTCTTGGTCGCCCCGTTGGCGATCTCCATCGGAGAGAACGCGTGCACGTGCATCGAGGGCACCCGCTTCTTGACCGCGCGCACCAGGTCGGCATAGCCCGTCACGGGCAGTTCCGGGTCGATGCCACCCTGCATGCACACCTCGGTGGCACCGGCGACGTGCGCCTCCCACGCCCGGGCGGCGACCTCGTCGGTGGACAGCGAGTACGCGTCGGCGTCGCCTTTGCGCTGCGCGAACGCGCAGAACCGGCAGCCCGTGTAGCAGATGTTGGTGAAGTTGATGTTGCGGTTGACGACGAACGTCACATCGTCGCCGACGGTGTCCCGACGCAACGAATCAGCCAGCGCGGCAACCGCTTCCAGCGCGGGACCGTCGGCGGTGGCCAGGGCCAGGTACTCGTCGTCGGTGCAGCCGGCGGGATCGCGCTCGGCCGAGCGCAGCGCGGCCAGCACATCGGTGTCCAGGCGTTCGGGGGCACGGGCGGCCAGCTCGCTGACCTTCTCCCGGATCGACTCCCAGTCCCCGAACGCGCTGCCCAGATCGCTGCGCGTCTCGGTCAGCCGCCCTTGCGAGTCGATCGCGGTGTGCAGGTCGGTGCGGCCCAGCGACTCGGCGGCCTCGTCGGGCTCCTGCCACGGCCGCCCGACCGGATTGACGTCGAGCGCGTAGCCCGTGTCGGGGTCGGCCAGCGCGTTGACGTGCCCCTGCACCCGCGGGTCGATCCACGCGGCGCCGGCCTGCACGTACTGCGGCTGCGCGGTGAGCCGCTGCACCAGGTCGTATCCCGCCTCGGCGGTCACCGCGGCCAGCTCGTCGAGCGCCGGCCACGGCCGCTCCGGGTTCACGTGGTCGGGCGTCAGCGGTGACACCCCGCCCCAGTCGTCGACGCCCGCGCCGATCAGCGCGAGGCACTCCTGCCGCGACACCAGATTCGGCGGGGCCTGGATGCGCATCTTCGGCCCCATCACCAAGCGTGTGACGGCCAGGGTGGCCAGGAAGTCGTCGATCCCGGCGTCGGGCACCGAGGCCATCGCGGTGTGGTCCTTGGCGCGGAAGTTCTGCACGATCACTTCCTGTACGTGACCGAATTCCTTGTGCGAGCGCCGGATCGCGTGGATCGTGTCGGCGCGTTCGGCGAGCGTCTCACCGATGCCGACGAGCAGCCCGGTGGTGAACGGGATGGACAGCCGGCCGGCGTCGGCCAGCGTGCGCAGCCGCACCTCGGGGTCCTTGTCGGGGCTGCCGTAGTGCGCCTCCCCGCGGGTCTCGAACAGGCGGCGCGACGTCGTCTCGAGCATCATGCCCATCGACGGCGCGACGGGCTTGAGCCGGGACAGCTCCGACCAGCTCATCACCCCGGGGTTCAGATGCGGCAGCAGCCCGGTCTCCTCGAGCACCCGGATCGCCATGGCCCGCACGTAGTCCAGCGTCGAGTCGTAGCCGCGCTCGTCGAGCCACTGCTTGGCCTCCGGCCAGCGCGCCTCCGGCCGGTCTCCCAGCGTGAACAACGCTTCCTTGCAGCCCAATTCGGCGCCGCGGCGGGCGACCTCCAGGATCTCGTCGGGCTCCATGAACACGCCCTTGCCCGCGGCCCGCAGCCGACCCGGCACCGTGACGAATGTGCAGTAGTGGCAGGTGTCGCGGCACAGGTGCGTCACCGGGATGAAGACCTTGCGCGAATAACTGACCGGCAGCTTGCCGGTGGCGCCGCGCCGGCCGGCGGCCTCGAGGCCGGCGTCGCGTACCCGCGCCGCGCTTGCGCACAGGTCGGCCAGGTCGTCGCCGCGCGCCGTCAAGGCGATCGCGGCCTCGTCGACGTTGAGCGCCACGCCGTCACGCGCGCGGCGCAACACCCTCCGCAGCGCGGCCGCGGACGGCGCGCTCGAGACAGGGGGGACGCTGGGGCTGGGCAGGTCGGTGCCGCGCTGGGGGTTCAGAGCCACTTCCTCATAACCCCGGCATGGCCGCGGATCTTCCGCGCGTCACACATTCGACGAATCCAGGCGCCTGGCATACCGGCCACAGTAGTCAACGAGCGCGCGTCCGGGCGCCCGCCCCGGTGCTGGGGGCCGCGACCCGCCGCCGGCTCAGCAGCCAGCCCGCCGGCAGCGCACCGACGGCGATGAGCAGCACCGACGCGTACTCCATCAGTCCGGAACCGCCGAACACGATGTCGTCGCCGGGACCGCCGAAGGTGCACAGCAGCACCGTCGCCAGCCAGGTCCACAACGGCAGCGCCGCCAGCCGCGGCGACGTGGTCCACTGCAGCGCCACCCACACCAGCCCGACGTTCAGCGCACCGCTGAGCACCGCACTGATCGGAACGGGGACGCCGCCGATGCGCAGCGGCAGGAAGAACACGGCCATCAGCGCGGAGAGGACACCGTCGAGCGCGAGCACACCCAGGACGAGGAGCCGGAGCCGATCGGGCCCCGGCGCGGTCGGCGCCGTCAGGTCGGAATGCTGTCGAGCACGGACACCAGGGAACCGACGACCCACTGGAAGTTGTCCAGGCGGTCCTGCCAGTGCTGCAGGTTGGGATCGAGATCCGGATCCATGTGCATGCCTTCCGCGCGCGCCGTGCAGTTGAGGGCACTGTACCCCGTCGGCCCCGCCCTCACCCCAGGCTCAGCCCGGCCAGCAGATCGGTTTCCCAGCCCCGGTCGTCGCGCTCCCCCGCAACGCCCTCGACCAGGGTGTAATGCTCCACCAACGGCACCGGCAACGCGACGCCGTTGGACAGCGCCATCGCCGTACCGTCCGGCGACACCTGCACCTGCGTCGCGTGCGCCCGCAGCGCCGCCAGCTTCGCGGGCACGTGCGCGGCGACGTCGAGCGCCGCGTCGATCGCGTCGTCGGCGTAGCCGATGATCGGCAGGACGTCGGCGTCGACGGTGATCCACCCGTCGGGCACGTTCGTCAGCGCCGCCAGTCCCGCGGTCAGGGCGGTCTGCGACATCACCGTCCAGTACACCTTCGGCACCCGCCACCGCGACGCGGCGACGCCGGCCATCGTGACCCGGTGGGCGTGGATGTGGTCGGGGTGGCCGTACCCGCCCTGCGGGTCGTAGGTGACGACGACGTGCGGGCGCAGCTCGTCGACGACGGCGGCGAGCGCAGCGGTCTGCTCCTCGACGTCCCCGTCGACGAACCGCTGCCGATGCCGCGGCGTGGTTCCCTCCATGCCGGAATCCCGCCACCGGCCGGCGCCGCCGAGGAAGCGGGGCCGGTCCACCCCGAGCGCGGCCAGCGCGGCGGTCAGCTCCCCGATCCGGTAGCCGCCGAGCTGATCGGCGCCGTCCACGGACAGCTGCGCCCACTGCTCGCCGATGACCTCGCCCTCCTCGCCGAGCGTGCAGGTCAGCACCTGCACCTGCGCGCCGCGCGCGCAGTAGTGGGCGATGGTCGCGCCGGTGGTCAGGGTCTCGTCGTCGGGGTGGGCGTGCACGAAAAGAAGCCGCGGCGTCTCCATGCGCTCAGCTTGCCTTAGATTCCCCTGGTGAGCCGCCGCGCTGTCGAGTACGGGTGCGCCGTCGTGCTCATCGGTCTGCTCGCCGGTGTGGCAGGCGCAGCGACGACACTGCTGCTGCACGCCGTCGAGCACCTCACCTACCGGTACACGTTCGGCACGCTGCTCACCGGCGTGGAGAACAGCGGCGACCTGCGCCGCGCGCTCGGCCCGATGGTCGGCGGCGCGCTGGCGGGCTTCGGGTGGTGGCTGCTGCGACGCCGGCGCCCGGTCCAGGGGATGTCCGCAGTGCTGGCCGGCGAGCGGCCGGTGCGCCGGCTCGGCCTGACCGTCGACGCGGGACTGCAGGTGCTGCTCGTCGGATCCGGGGCGTCGCTCGGCCGCGAGGGCGCACCGCGGCAGCTCGCCGTGGCCTGGGGTGACCTCGGCACGTCGCGGTGGGCGCTCACCGCGCGCGACCGCGAGATCCTGCTGGCCTGCGCGGCGGGCGCGGGACTGGGTGCGGTGTACAGCGTGCCGCTGGGCGGCGCGCTGTTCGCGACGCGGATCCTGCTCGGCACATGGCATCCGCGGGCCTGGGGAACGGCCCTGATCACCTCGAGCCTGGCCGTCGCCGTGGCCGCGCCGGTCACCCACCTCGAACACCCGCTGGTGTGGCCGGACGCAGACCTGTCCTACCTATTCGGGTTCCTCGCGCTGGCGCTGGCGCCGCTCGCGGTCGCGGTCGGGCTGGCGTTCGACCGCCTGACCACCGCGGCGCGGCCGGCGACCGCGCCGCGGTCGGCCGCGCTGATTCCGGCGATCGCGGCGGCCGGACTGCTCACCGGCGTGTGTTCGATCTGGCTGCCCGAGCTCCCGGGCAACGGCCGCAGCGTGCTCGAGGTCAGCGTCAACAGCGGGCTCACGCTCACCGCGGCGGCCGCCATCCTGGTGCTCAAGCCGGTGCTGACGGCGCTGTTCCTGCGGGCGGGCGCGGTGGGCGGGATGCTCACCCCGGCGCTGGCGACCGGTGCGGCGGCGGGCTCGCTGGTGGCGCTCGCGCTCAACGCGGGGGCGGGAACCGCGCTGCCGGTGGCGGCGGTGTCGCTGACGTGCGCGGCGGGCGTGCTGGCGATCACCCAGCGCTCGCCGCTGTTCGCGACGCTGTTCGTCTGGGAGCTGGCGCGCCCGCCGGTCTGGCTGCTGGCGGTGTTCGCGCTCGCGGCGTTCACCTCCGCCGGCCTGGCGGCGCTGCGGCGGCGGCGCCGACGGTCCGCTACTGCGGCAGCTTGACCCACTGCCCGGCGTCGCCGACGATCCCGACCGGCACCGCCCCGGTCAGGCTGACGCCCTGCACGCTCGGTCCGGCGGCGACGATCGTGGTGTCCTGCAGGATCGGCAGCACCGTGGCCATGTCCCACAGTCGCGGCTCGACCTCGTCGATCACTTCGCCGATGTCGGCGGTGCCCTGCAGCGCCGCGTCGATGCGCGGCTGGATCGCGCGGTCGCAGATTCCGGTGATGTTGCTGGGCGCCTGGACGAGCTGACCGGATTCCGGCGCCGGCGGCGCGGACGTCGGCGTCGTCGCCGGGGTCGACGGCCGGGCCGGCGTCGGGGACGGCGACGGGGTGGGGCTGTCACCGGTGGACGGCAGCGCCGTCGCGGTGGGGATGGCGGTCGCCTCCAGGGCGGGGCAGCCGTAGCGCGACGCCAGCGCGGTCGCCAGATCGCCCCCGGCCTGGTGCCACCCGACCACCGCGTCGACGCGGTTGTTGACCAGCGCGTCGCCGTAGAGCGCCACCGGGTCCAGGGCCGACACCGACGCCGCGATGCCGACACTGCGCAGTTGGTCGGCGGCGGTGTTGGCCACCGCGACCGCGGTCGGATCGTTGTTGGCCACCCCGAGCACCAGCGTCAGCGGCTCACCGTCCTTGGTCAGCTGACCGCGGTTGCTCTCCGGCGGGGTCGATCCGGGTGACTGCTGGCCGGGGGTGGAGGTGGGCGCGGGGTCCACCCGGTAACCCGCGGCGCCCAGTAGCGCCATCGCCTCCTCGCGCGTCATCGCCGCCGGCGCCGTCGGCACGTAGCCCGGGTCGGACGGGGAACGCACCTGCGCCTGCGCCAGCGTCACGGTGTTGTCGTCGCCGGCACCGACCGCGGCCAGCAGGTCGACGTCGAGCAGACCGAGAACCGCCTTGCGCACCTGGACATCGGTCAGCGCGGGCTGCTGGGCGCGCAGCGACAGCTGCATGACGCGCGGGGTCACGATGCGCGCCGTGCGGACGTCGGGGATCGCGGACAGCTGCGCGAACACCGCCGAACCGCCGTGCACCTGGGCGACCTGAGTGTCGCCGTTGCGGATCGAGTCGGCCAGCGCGGCCGGGGCGCCGCCGCGCCGGAACAGGATGAGATCCGGGGTGGCCGGCTTGCCCCAGTAACGGTCGTTGCGGGCCAGCAGGATCTCGTCGCGCTGCGGGTCGATGCTCTCCACCCGGAACTGACCACCGGTCACCGGCAACGCCTGCGCCAGGCCGGCGGGGAACCCACCGGGCACGTCCTTGACGATGTGCGCCGGAAGGATGTCGTTGAACAGCTCGCGCCAGGCCGGGTACGGCTGGGCGAAGGTGACCACTGCGGTCTTGCCGCCCTCCACCGACTGCACCCCGGTGATCAGGTCGTAGCCGGCCGGGTCCACGGCGCCGGGCTGGCTGACCATCTGCCGCCACAGGTACCAGAAGTCGTCGGCGCCGATGGGCGCGTTGTCCGTCCACTGCGCCTCGGGGCGGATCTTGTAGGTGACGGTGAACGGGTCCTGGCTGGTGACCTCGGCGGATTCCAGCAGTGAGGTGTCCAGCTCCCAGCGCGACCCGGTCGGGGTGCGGGAATCCGGGATCGGCCGGAACGAGCTCGGCAGCACCAGCGAGCTGATCGCGGCGTTGACCGGCGACTGGTCGGAGAGCAGGTGGGCGTTGAAGCCCGGACCGATCGAGTCGATCGCCATGATGATCTGCGTCGCCTTCGTCGGCGGCGGAGCGGTGGATTCGGTGGTGTCGGTGCTCTGCGGCGCGGGCGGTGGACTCACCGTGCAGCCCGCCAGGAGCGCCATCACCGCGACCGCGCAGGTCAGCACACGGCGGGCGGTCGGCACGCTGCCAGCGTATCGACCGCCGGATCGGCGGCCGCCGCGTGCCGACGGCCGGCTACGAATTGGCCTGCTTGGCCCGCGCCTTGGCCCGCGCCCGCAGCGACGCCGTCAGCTCCACCTTGCGCACGCGCACGATCTCCGGGGTGACCTCCACGCACTCGTCCTCGGCGCAGAACTCCATCGCCTTCTCGAGGTCGAGTTCCAGCGGACGGGCCAGCGTCTCCATCACGTCGGCCGTGGACGACCGCATGTTGGTGAGCTTCTTCTCGCGGGTGATGTTGATGTCGAGGTCCTCGGCGCGCGGGTTGATCCCGACGACCTGGCCCTCGTAGGTCTCCTGGCCGGGCTCGACGAAGAACTGCCCGCGGTCGGCGAGCTGGATCATCGCGAACGGGGTGATCTGACCGCTGCGGTCGGACACCAACGAGCCGCTGTGGCGGGCGCGGATCTCCCCCGCCCACGGCCGGTAGCCGTCGAACACCGCGTTGGCGATGCCGGTGCCGCGGGTCAGCGTCAGGAAGTCGGTGCGGAACCCGATCAGGCCACGGCTGGGCACGATGAAGTCCATCCGGACCCAGCCGGCGGCGTGGTTGGTCATCTCTTCCATGCGGCCCTTGCGGGCGGCCATCAGCTGGGTGATGGCGCCGACGAACTCCTCCGGGCAG
Source organism: Mycolicibacterium chlorophenolicum (assembly GCF_001044235.1). Classification (GTDB taxonomy): domain Bacteria; phylum Actinomycetota; class Actinomycetes; order Mycobacteriales; family Mycobacteriaceae; genus Mycobacterium; species Mycobacterium chlorophenolicum. The sequence goes on from NZ_JYNL01000069.1 coordinate 189,393, forward strand.
TCGATCGTCATCGCCTCGAACGGCTCGTGCAGCTTCCCGTCGATGGTGCGGGTGACCACTTGCGGCTTGCCGACGGTCAGCTCGAAGCCTTCGCGGCGCATCTGCTCGACGAGCACCGCGAGCGCCAGCTCGCCGCGGCCCTGCACCTCCCAGGCGTCCGGGCGGCCGATGTCGACGACCTTGATCGACACGTTGCCGACGAGTTCGGCGTCCAGCCGGCTCTTCACCATGCGTGCGGTGAGCTTGTGCCCGGACACCTTGCCCGCGATCGGGGAGGTGTTGGTGCCGATGGTCACCGAGATCGCCGGTTCGTCGACGGTGATGCGGGGCAGCGCGTGCGCGTGGTCAGGGTCGGCCAGGGTGTCGCCGATCATGATCTCCGGGATCCCGGCGACCGCGACGATGTCACCGGCGACGGCCTCCTGGGTGGCGGTGCGCTCCACACCCTCGGTGACCAGCAGCTCGGTGATCTTCGCGGTCGTGATGACGGGGTGGCCGTCGACCTCGCGCATCCACGCGACCTGCTGGCCCTTGCGGATGCGGCCCTTGTAGATGCGGATCAGCGCGAGCCGGCCCAGGAACGCCGACGCGTCGAGGTTGGTGACGAGCGCCTGCAGCGGCGCCTCGGGGTCGCCCTGCGGCGGCGGGATGTGCTCGAGCAGCACATCGAACAGCGGGTCGAGGTTCTCCCCGTCGGGGTTCTCGCCGTTGGCGGGCTGGGTGGTGCTGGCGATGCCGGCGCGCCCCGACGCGTACAGCGTGGGCAGGTCGAGCGCCTTCTCGGCCGCCGCCTGCGCCTCTTCGTCGAGGTCGGAGGCGACGTCGAGCAGCAGGTCGTGGCTCTCCTCGACGACCTCGGCGATGCGGGCGTCGGGCCGGTCGGTCTTGTTGACCACCACGATCACCGGCAGGTGCGCGGCCAGCGCCTTGCGCAGCACGAACCGGGTCTGCGGCAGCGGACCCTCGGAGGCGTCGACCAGCAGCAGCACGCCGTCGACCATCGACAGGCCCCGCTCGACCTCGCCGCCGAAGTCGGCGTGGCCCGGGGTGTCGATGACGTTGATCACGGTCATGCCGCCGTCGGGGTGGTGCCGGTGCACCGCGGTGTTCTTGGCCAGGATGGTGATGCCCTTTTCTTTTTCCAGGTCACCGGAGTCCATGAGCCGTTCGATCGCGTCGTCACCGCGGTGGGTCAGCGCCCCGGACTGGCGCAGCATCGCGTCGACCAGCGTGGTCTTGCCGTGGTCGACGTGGGCCACAATGGCGACGTTGCGGAAATCGGGGCGTGCAGTCACGCCCGTGATTGTCGCAGTGCCGTGCACCGATCGCGAAAACGAGAGACACCCGTCACGTGGCCCGCAAGCTCACCGAGCTCACCCCGAAGAAGAAGTGCTGCCGCAGTAAACCCCGCTGCAAGCGGTGCCCCGTGGTGCTGCACAAGGTCAGCAGGGCCGAGCACAACGGCATCCGCGGCAAGGACCTGGAGAAGGTCTTCAAGAGAGCGCGAAAGGCCTGATCCGCGCCTGGTCAGCGGCGTACCGTGGAGGAATCCGTCAGGCAGTTACATCGAGAAGGTAGGCCGATATGACGGTTTACGAGGTACTGACCGTTGCCCTCATCACGGCGCTGGCCACGCTGGCCGCGCTCGCGATCTATCTGGGTCTGCTGAACTGGATCGGCGCGCTGTACGTGGTGCGGTGCTCGGCCTGTCATCACCTCGCGTTCAACTCCCGGCGAGACCCGAGGGTGTCCTGCCCCCACTGCGAGCATCCGAGCCTGCTGCACCCGATCTATGCGGCGCGCCACCGCGACGCCCCGGTGCACGTGCTCGACGACCGACTGCGGTTCTAGAGCGGCCTCACCGCGGGACGTCGGGCGGGCTGATGCTGCGCGGCGCCAGCCCCAGCGAGCGCACGTGCGTCGCGATCTCGCCGAGGCTGGTGGTCCACACGTCGTCGTGACCGGCCACGTAGCCGATGAGGTCGTCGAGTTCGGCTGCGCGCGAGGGCCTTCCGGTCAGGAAGGGATGGTTGGTCAGCACCCAGCAGCCGCCGACCCCGCGCAGGGCGTCGAACTCGAGCTGCCACAGTTCCCGTGCCTTGCGCGGTGATTCGATGAGCCCGCTGCCCGAGACGTCGGGCAGGAAGCAGTACTGCTCCCAGTCGTCGAGCGCCCACTGGATCGGGATCTCGACGAGGTGGTCGTCACCGACGGCGAGCTCGTAGGGATGGTCGGCGTCCATCAGGCTGGAGTCGTAGAGGAAGCCGCGTTCCACCAGCAGCGCGGGCGTGCGCCAGGACAGGTCCCACATCGGCGCCCGATAGCCCACCGGCCGCACCCCGGCGACATCGGCCAGCGCCGCCAATCCCCGGTCCAGCGCGTCGATCTCACCCTCCAGCGACAGGCGGGTGGGCTGCTCGTGCAGATAGCCGTGGTGGGCGATCTCGTGGCCGGCCGCCACGACGGCGCGGATCGCCTCGGGGTAACGGTCGGCGGTGTGGCCGGGCACGAAGAACGTCGACGCGATCTGGTGCCGCTCGAGCAGGCCCAGGATGCGAGGCAGGCCGACGAGCGGGCCGTAGGCCTGATGGCTCATCACGCTCATCCGGGCGCCCACCGACTCCCAGTCGCCCGAGGCGTCCCACAACACCGCCGACTCGGCGTCCACGTCGAACGTGAACGCCGCCGCCGCGACCTTGCCGCGCGGCCAGGCGAATTCGGTCATCGGCCCGCCATCAGGGTGATCAGTTCGTAGGCGAGGTTCGCCGCCGCGACGGCGGTCACCTCGGCATGATCGTAGGCCGGCGAGACCTCGACGACGTCGGCGCCGACGATCGGCAGCTCCCGCATCGCACGCAGCACGGCGACCAGCTCGCGGCTGGTCATCCCGCCGATCTCCGGGGTGCCGGTGCCGGGCGCGAACGCGGGATCGAGGACGTCGATGTCGATGGACACGTACACCGGATGATCGCCCACCCGCTCCAGGATCCGCTCGATCGTGCCGTCCACGCCGATGCGGTCGATGTCGCGGCAGTGCACCACGGTGAACCCGAGCTCGGCGTCGTCGAGCAGATCGGCGCGGTCGTACAGCGACCCCCGGATCCCGACGTGCGCCGACCGGTCCTTCACCAGCAGCCCCTGCTCGGCGGCGCGCCGGAACGGCGTGCCGTGCGTGCACGGTGCCCCGAAATACGTGTCCCACGTGTCGAGGTGCGCGTCGAAGTGCACCAGCGCGAGCGGACCATGCACGGCGTGCAGCGCCTGTAGCGACGGCAGCGCGATCGTGTGGTCGCCACCGAGGAGCACCACCCGGTGGCCGTCCTCGGTCAGCAACGCCGCCACGCCGTCGCGGATCTGGTCGACCGCGGCGGAGATGTCGAACGGGTTGGCCGCGATGTCGCCGGCGTCGACCACCTGCGCCGCGGTGAACGGTGTGGCGTCGAGTGCCGGGTGGTAGGGCTTGAGCAGCCGCGAGGCCTGCCGGATCGCGGCCGGACCGAAGCGTGCCCCGGGTCGGTAGGTCACGCCGCTGTCGAACGGAACGCCCACCACCGCGATGTCGTAGCGCTCGACCTCGTGACGCTGCGGAAGCCGCGCGAACGTGCCCAGTCCCGCGTAACGGGGCACCTGCTGGGCATCGACCTGCCCCAGCGTGCCGCTCGCGGTGCGCACATGGGATCCCTGCTGCATGACGTGCTCTCCTTTCACACCCGCGACCGGGTGGACCCGCCGTTGCAGGACAGCACCTGTCCCACCACGGCCGACACCTCGAAGTCGGCGAGCAGTTCCACGGCGGCCGCGATCTCGGCGGCGGATCCGATGCGGCCCAACGGAATCGATTCGGCATACCGGGCGTGCACGGTGGCCAGGTCGACGCCCGCCGCGGCGGCGTCCACCTCCAGTTGCGGGGTGTCGGTGACGCCGGGCGCGACGGCGTTGACGATGATGCGCTCCGGCGCCAGTTCGCGGCCGAGCGTCTTCACCAGCGAGATCAACCCCGCCTTGGACGCGGCGTAGGCCGTCGCCTCGGGCCAGCCGGTGACTCCCCATTCGCTGGCGATCACCACGATGCGACCCTCCCCCTGGCGCCGCATGTGCGGCAGCACCGCCTGCACCAGGAAGAAGGTGCCGCCGAGGTTGGTGTCGACCACGGTCCACCAGTCGGCGTCGTCGTGCTCGAGCAGCGGCGCCATCGTCATGTACGCGTGGTTGGCGACCAGCACGTCCAGCCGGCCGGCGGTGTCGGCGACGGTGTCGGCGATCCGCACGCATTCGGCCGGATCGGAGACGTCGCCGGGAACCGCGAATCCCCCGATGCTGTCGGCCAATTCGGTCAGGGCGGCGCTCTCGCGAAGGTCGTTGACCGCGACGGTGGCGCCCGCGGCGGCCAACCGCCGGGCGTGTGCGACGCCCATCCCCTGCGCGGCGCCGGTGACCAGGGCGACGCGGCCCGTCAGTGACGTCGTCATATCACCGCTCCGGAGTTGACGTTGACCACGTCCCCGACGCTGAAGCCGGCGTCGCACACCAGGTACTCGACGCAGCGGGCCACCTCATGCGGCAGGGCGAGCCGACGCAGCGGCAGGGTGTCCAGGTATTCGCTGGCGCGCCAGGGAGAGTCGGCCGCCAGCAGGGGCGTGTCGGTGGGTCCGGGGGCGACGGCGTTCACCCGCACGCCCACCGGGGCGACCTCCGCGGCCAGGCTGCGCACCGCGCCCAGCAGGGCGCCCTTGGCCGCGGCGTAGTGCGCGTCGTGATCGCCTCCGCCGACGGCGAGCTCGCTCGCGATGGCCACCAGCGCGCCGCGGTGCGCCGTCAGGTCGGGCAGGCAGGCGCGCGCGAGGTTGACGAAGCCGCCCAGGTGCACCCGCAGCATGCGTCGCCACGCGGTCACGCTGATCTGGTCGACCGGCGCCATCTCGTAGTGGCCCGCGACGCTGACGGCCGCGTGCACCGGTCCGAGCCGTCCGCGCACGTCGTCGACCGCCGACGCGACCTGCGCGGGCTCGGAGACGTCGGCGCGCACCGCGTGGTCGACTCCGCCCGCCTCGACGAGATCGATTCCGGCGACGGCGAATCCGCGGCCACGCAGCGCGTCGACGACGGCGGCGCCGATGCCGCTGGCCGCACCCGTCACGATCGCCGCCGGGCGCTCGCTCACGTGTACCGCCGCGTCTCGTCGGCGGCTTCGTCCGCCGCTTCGGCCTCTTCGATGACGCTGACCGCGACGATGCGGGACCGGACGGCCGCGAAGATCGCCGCACCGAGCAGCGCCAGCACCGCCACCCCGATCCACACCGACCAGTCGAGGTACCGCTGCTCGTATACCGCGCGCGGCCAGGAGATGTTGAGCATCTGCAGCACCGCCCACACCACCGCGACAGCGCCGACCGGCAGCGCGAGACGGCCGAGGGAGAAGGACGGCGCGGTCCAGGTGCGGCGGAGCTGGACGACGAGGAACCCGATCAGCGGGAACAGGAACGCCAGATAGAAGCCGCCGGTGGTGAAGTTGACCATCAGGGAGTAGATGTCGCCGGCGACGATCGACAGCGCGAACAGCGCACCGCCCACCACCGTCGTCACCCCGATGGCGGCCACCGGCATCCGGCTGGTTCCGCCCAGCCGCGCCAGCACACCGGACGCGGGCAGCGCACCGTCGCGGGCGTACGCCCAGATGACCCGGGAGGCCGCGGTCTGCAGCGCCAGGAAGCTGGCGAGGAAGCCGACCACGAACAGCACCTCGACCGGCTTGGCGATGCCGGCGCCCAGGGCCGCGGTCAGGGTGTCGTAGACCGGGTCGGCCACCGATCCGGCCGTGACCGCGGCCATGTCGGGGATGGCCAGGATGATCGCCAGGCTCGAGTACGCGACCACGATCGCGATGAAGGTCAGCGAGAACAGCACGGCCTTGGGTAGATCGCGGCGCGGCTCGTGCACCTCCTCGGCGATCGCGCCGGCACTCTCGAATCCGACGAACGAGAACCCGATGAAGGCCACGGCGATCAGGAAGGGCCCCGACAGGTAGGACCACGTGCCGGCCCCGTCGCCGCCGCCGTCGAACAGCACCGACAGCGAGTTGTTGCGGTGGAACAGCAGCAGCCAGGTGCCCAGCCCGATCGAGCCGAGCACCTCGGCGACGATGCTGGCCGTCATGAACACCTTCAGCGCGCCCCGGCCGATCAGGTTGATCCCGGTGCCGCACAACAGGATCACCACCGCGATGCCCGCGCGCAGACCGCCCGAGGGCGCCTCGACACCGGCGATGTTGGCGATGAACCCGGCCGCGCCCAGCGCGACCGTGGCCATCGCGATCACCAGCGTCCACATGTAGAACCAGCCGGCGAACCAGCCGTATCCGGTGCCCATCAACCGACGCGACCACTGGTAGATCGACCCCTCCAGCGGCCAGCGCGACACCAGGGTGGCGAACACGAACGCCACCAGTAGCTGGCCGCCGAAGACGAGGAGGAAGCCCCACCAGAAGCTCGGGCCGGCCGCGGTCAGCGCCAGCCCGAAGATGCCGTAGAGGGCGACGATCGGGGAGATGAAGGCGAACGCGAACGCGAACGCCGACCAGAGCGAGAACTCTCGCCGCAGTGCGTACGGCGAGTCGACGCTGTCTACCGATGACGACATGTGTGCTCCCAATTCCGGTGCAGGTTGGGTGCAACTATCGATCCGCATCCGCATGATCACCAGCGCCTGTGTCGAAATCGCTGCGATCGCACCGGCCGGGGGGTCGCGCATTGGAGGATCGCACAATGGAGCGCGGCGTCGATGTGACGACGGCGTTACGCTCGGCCCCATGACCGACCCGCGGGACGTCGGCGCGGCCGCGCCGACCGTGCGCGACCTGCTGGCCGGTGCCCCGTTGGGCCTGATCGAGCCGCCGGGCGCCGCGCAGGACCTCGATCGGCCGATCAGCTGGGTGCACACCACCGAACTGCGGGATCCGGCGCGCTATCTGCGCGGGGGCGAGCTGGTCTGCACTGTCGGCCTGCTGCTGCAGACCCCGCAGGACTGCCGGACGTTCGCCGATGCCCTGGCCCGCTCCCGCGCCGCGGGCGTGTGTTTCGGCACCGGCGACGGTCACGACGACGTCCCCGCGGAGCTGCTGTCCCGCTGCCGCGCGCACGGCCTGCCGGTGCTGGTGGCGCCGCAGAGCGTGCCGTTCGAGACGGTGAGCCGGTTCGTCGCCGACTACCGGCTCGGCACCGAGATCGCCGTCGCGCGTGCGACCAATACCCTTGTGCCGGAGATGATCTCGGCGTTGCGCCGACGCGAGTCGGTACGCCGGTTGCTCGACCGGGCCGGCGAGATGATGGACTGCTACTTCATTCTCGACGAGCACGAGACACGGCCGCCGACCGCTGACGACACCGCCGAGGCGACGGTGCCGATTCCCGAGCTGGGCACGCTGGTGTGGATCGGTCGCGGCGCCCGGCCCGACCCTGCGCTGCTGGAGTTGATCGGACGTTTCGTGCAGGCCGCCCAGGTCGAGCACGACATCGAGGCCGCACTCACGCGGGAGCGGGTGGGTCAGCTGCTGTCCCTCGTGGAACGCCGGATGCTCCTTCCCGACGCGCTGCACCAGCTGGTGGGCTGGCCGCCCGCGCCGTCGGCGACGGTGCGGTGCTCGGCCTGGCCCGGCGGCGCCGGCGCGCTGCTGTCCCTCGCGTTCCCCGGTGCGCTGGTCGGCGACGCCCCCGATGTGTGTCTCGTGCTCACCGAGACCGGGCCGGTGGACCCCGCCGCCGAGACGCTGTCGCTGCCCTCCGGGCACTCCGCCGAGGTGCCGATCACCGAGCTGGGCCCCGCGATCACCCAGGCCCGGATCGCACTGAGTCTGGCCCACCAGCACGGCGGCAGCATCGGTCCGGACCAGCTCAGCACGCTCGACAGCCTGATCGAGCAGCTGCCCGGCGCGCAGCTGACGCCGTTCGTCGCCCAGCTGATCGAGCCGCTCGAGCGGCTCGACCGGGACCGCGGCACCCAGCACGTCCGCACCCTGCGGGCGTTCCTGGCCGCCAACGGGTCACTGTCGGAGACCGCCCGCGAGTTGTTCCTGCACACCAACACCGTGCGCCACCGGCTGGGCCGGATCCACGAGATCACCGGACGGGACCCGCTGAGCTTCGACGACCAGACCGCCTTCGCGATCGGGCTGCGCGCGCACGACCGCTCGACCGGTGGCGTCAGCCGCGATCAGGGGTAGGACAGCAGCACCATCACCCGGCCGTCAGTCGGGGGTGGGGGGAAGGCGTCGACGTCGAAACCGTAGTACTCGACCTGGTCCTCGGTGATCTCGTCGATGACCTTGCCCTGGGTGTGCACGGTACTGCCGTGCGCGTCGGCCATCGCACCGACGAAGTCGGGCACCGACATCGACTCGGCCAGCAGCAGCGCCTGACCGCCCGACGAAAGATCAACCAGCACAACGGCTCCCGCAAAGTTGTTGCCGCCACGCCCGGTACCGCGGGGCGCCCAGTACACCGGTTCGGACGCGAGCTCACCCTCCACCCGCCGGTATTCGCCGGGGTGCGCGGCGTCGGCGACCCGCACGACGGGCAGGGCGGCGATGGTGCGGTGCTGCTGAGCGAACATGAATCCCAGGGGATCCCGACGATCGCGTACATCACCACCGTGAGCATCAGCACCGGCTTCCAGGCGATCTCCCACGAGAGCCGCTGCTGCGACATCCCGGCGGCGGCGATCTGCCGGTCGAGTGCGCTGCGCCCGAACCGGAAGACGTACCAGGCCAGCAGCCGCGCGATCGCCATCAGCGCCAGCACGATGAGACCGACGAAGCCGGCCACCCGGAAGTAGAACGTGCTGTCGCCGTGGTTCTGGGTGGCGAGCACCATCACCGCGGGGATCGGCGCCGTCAGCAACAGCAGCAGCGCATAGGACGGGTGGCTGGTCAGGTAGACGTAGTGCGCGGTCCACTGCGGGTTGCCGACCGCGACGGTGTAGTCCCCGACATCGGCGCGCACCGGCGGCGTCCACGAACCGGCGACCACCCGGGGGCGGATCAGGTTGCGCACGAAGAAGAATCCGGCCACCAGGGACACCGCGAGCGCGCCCCAGAACACCGCGGGTATCGCCTCCCCGGTGCCGGGGACGCCGAACGCGCCGTGAATGTCGATGAGCTTGGCGACGAAGAACGTCAGCGGCATCGCGAAGAACAGCTCCAGCAGCCACATCTGGATCAGTTGCGGGATCCGCGACCCGACGCGGTCGAAGGCCAGCACACCTCCCCAGATGAACCTCAGCACCCGCATGGATCGGGACACTAGTGTGCGCTGCGCACCGCGGGGGCGAACTCTAGGTGCGCAGCAGCGTCGACAGTTCGGGCAGCCACGCGCGGTCCGCCGGCACCCACGCCAGCCCGTCGAGGTCGTCACCGGCGACCCAGCGCAACGCGCGGTGATCGTGCGGATGCAGGTCGCCGCCGGCGCGGGTGACCAGGTAGGCCCGCAGCGTCGCCGTCGGGCTCAGGGCGACGTCGACGCCAAGACGCTCGCCCACGGCGACATCGATGCCCAGTTCCTCGTGGAGCTCCCGTGCCAGCGCGTCGGCGTCGCTCTCCCCCGGCGCCACCTTGCCGCCGGGCAGTTCCCAGCGCCCGGCGAGTTCGGGGGGCCGCGCCCGCTGCGCGACCAGCAGCATGCCCCGCTCGATCAGCGCTCCGGCGACGACAACGAGGGTGGACATGGGCAGCGAGGATATCCCGGGCCGGTATACCGTCGAGGGCATGGCTGTGTTATCAGACGACCAAGTCGACGCCGCTCTGTCCGAGCTCGAGGGCTGGGAGCGCGCCGACGGCGCACTGCGCCGCAGCGTGAAGTTCCCCGCGTTCCTCGACGGCATCGAGGCGGTGCGCCGGGTGGCCGAACACGCGGAGGCCGCCGACCATCATCCTGACATCGACATCCGTTGGCGCACAGTGACGTTCACATTGGTGACGCACTCCGAGGGCGGTATCACGGACAAGGATCTGGCGATGGCGCGCGAGATCGACGGCCTCCTCGGCTAGCGATCCAGCCGAGCGTCGCCACCGTCGCGACGATGTAGACCAGGCCGGCCCACGCCAGATACCAGGGCCGCGAGATCACCCAGATGGTCGGCTGGGCGAAGCTGAGCAGCCACGGCACCCCGATCAGCGTCAGCGCCAACCAGCCCCAGCCGAGCACGCGTGCGCCGGGTTCGGCGCGCAGCGGTCCGTGCAGCAACCAGATCATCAGCGGGATCAGCCACACCCAGTGGTGGGTCCACGAGATCGGCGAGAGCAGCAGCCCGAACAGCGACACGATGACCACGGCACCGAGCCGGTCGGCGGCCCCGCCCACCGCGCGCCAGGCGAGCACCGCCAGCACGGCCGTCACCACGATGCCGGCGACGACGACGGGACCGTAGCCGGCGTCGTGGCCGAGGATGCGGGAGATGCCGCCGCGCCACGACTGGTTGAACGACGTGCCGACCGGGCCGACGCGCCCGGCGTCGCCGAGCAGGTCGGTGAAGTAGTAGCGCGCCTGCTCGCCCACCACCGCCACCGACAGCAGCACCGTTCCGAGGAACACCACGGCGGAGAACGCGACCGTCGCCCACCGGCGGGCCCCGGCGAAGTACAGACCCGACACGGCCGGCGTCAGCTTGATCCCGGCGGCCAGGCCGACCAGCAGCCCCGACACCCACCACCGGTTGCTGTACACCGCGTACAGGATGGCCAGCACCAGAACGACGTTCACCTGGCCGTAGTCGAAGGTGCTGCGCAGCGGTTCGGTCCAGATGCCGACCGCCGTCCACAGCATCGCGGTCCGCCGGCCGCCCGGCGCCGACGACTCGGTCAGCAGCCGCTGGCTCAGTCGCACCACGCCGTAGAGCGCCGCGACGATGCCGACCGACCACAGGAACGCGACCAGCCCGAACGGCAGCAGATGCAGCGGATAGAACACCACCGCGGCGAACGGCGGATAGGTGAACGGCAGCGGGAAGTCGGGGGTCTGGTCGGCGTAGACGTAGTCGTAGAGGGCGCCGGGGTGGTCGAGGGCGGCCGCGCCGCCGACGTAGACGTGCAGGTCGACGAAGTTGGCGCCGTTGGGCAGGAGGTAGGTCCAGGCCAGCCGGGCGCCGATGCTCAGGACCAGCAGCACGGGCGCGGCGGCGGACAGCCGGGCCGCCCACCGCGAGCCGGGTGTCGCGTCGATGGTGTCGATGCCGAGAACTCTAGCGATCGGTCACCATCCGCCTTCACCTCCGTAACGGTTGCATAAATGCCACACATGTCACTTGAGTAACTCTAGTAACAGGCTAGCTTCGGGTTCAGGCATGCCACTACATCGATTGGGAGACCTCATGCACCGCACCCGGAAACTGTTCGCCACCACGATGATCGCTGCGGCAGGAGCGGTTTCGGCTGCTGTCGCCCTGAGTGCCACCGCGGCTGCGCAGCCCGCGCCCGCCCCGGCTCCGGCGCCCGCGCCGGCCCCCGGCGTGCCCGGCCTCCCGTTCCTGCAGCAACTCGCCGCCAACCCGGCGGCCGCGACCCAGCTGATGCAGGGCTTCGCCAACCTGATGGGCAACGCCGCCCCGGCCGCTACCGCCGCGACCGGCGCCGCCACGGCACCGCTGGCCCCCGCACCCGGAGCCACCGCGTCGCTGACGCTGCCCCCCAGCGTGAATGCCCTGCCCGGCGCCGTCGCCGCGCTGCCCACCACGCTGCCTGCGGCGATGCCGACGGTGACGGCCACCCCCGGCACGGTGCCGGCCGGCAACACCACCACGGTCCCGCCTGCCAGCACGCCCGCCGCGTCGCCGCTGTCCGGGCTGACCGACGTGCTGGGCGCGCCCGGCAGCCTCGCGTCGCTGCTGCCCGGCGGGTCCCCGCTGGCCGGCCTGCTGCCCACCGGTGGCACCGCCGCACCGGCCGCCGCGGCACCGGCAGCCGCCCCCGCGGGCGCGCCGTCGACGGAGCCGCTGTTCACCCCGCTCTCGGCCCTGCCCTGACGCCCGACTCGCCAACCATCCGACACGAATTGCATTGGGGGACCATGTCAACGATCAGGACGATGCTCACCACCGCACTGGCGGTGAGTTCATCGACCGCGTTGCTGGCGGTCGGCGTGACCGGCGTCGCTCACGCCGACCCGGCGGCGCCACTGCCGATCGACGGGCTGCAGGCCCCCGGCCTGCCCGCGGTGCAGAGCATCGGGCCCGTCATCCAGCAGGCCGCCGCCGATCCGGCCAATGCCGCCTCGATGCTGATGGCCGCGGCCGCGGTGTTCGCCGGGGACGCCGCCGCCCCGGCGCCCTCGCGGGACGTCGCGACGGCGGTCAACCAGTTCGTGCAGCCCGTCGCGCATGTGCCGGCGACGGGTGCGGTGCCGGGCACCGAGGCGCACCTGCCCGCGGGCGTGAACCCGCAGTACGCCGTCGGCCCGGTCCCGGACGCGGCCCCTGAGGTGGCGCACGTCGTGACGCCGCAGGCGCTGCCCGGTCCGCCGCCCGCACCCGGACCCGACCCGGTGGCTCCGCCGGCCGCCGACCCTGCCGCACCGCCAGCACCGGACCCGGCGGCCACGCCCGTCGCGGCGACGACACCGGACCCGGCGGCCACGCCAGCCGCCGCGACGACACCCGGGCCGCCCGGGTTCGGCCCGAATGCGCCCGTGACGCAGGACTTCTTGTATCCGTCGATCAGCAATGGCTGCCTCGCCGACGGCGGCAACGTGCTCGCGACCGCCATCTCGGTGGCGGGCCCGGCCACGATCCCGCTGCCCGGCCCCGGCCCCGGCCAGACCGCGTACGTGTTCACCGCGGTCGGCACACCGGGTCCCGCGGCGGAGCAGAAGCTGCCGCTGAACGCCACCTGGGTGAACCTGACGACCGGCAAGTCGGGCAGCGTGACGCTCAAGCCGCGGCCGGACATGAATCCCAACGGCCCGACGACATTGACGGCCATCGCCGACACCGGCTCGGGCAGCATCATGTCGACGGTCTTCGGTCAGGTCACCACGACCGAGAAGCAGTGCCAGTTCATGCCGACGATCGGCTCCACGGTCGTCCCCTGACCGCTCTTCCCCCGCGCCGCGGAAGCGCATTCCTGGTCGTCAACGCCGACGTTTCACAGCCAGGAATGCGCTTCCGCGGTCGGGTCAGTAGGCCATGAACAGGATGGCGTCGCGGTCGTACTCGCGGCCGGGATGCACCTCGGACAGATGCGCCTGGGCCTTCTCGACCAGGTCGTCCTCGTCCTTGCCCTGAATCGCTTCGCCGCACGGGCAGCTCAAGTGAGTCTTCATGACTTCACAATGGCACACATGGACATCTATGAGGTGATGCGGACGACGGGTGCGGTCCGGCGCTTCACCGGCGACCCGCTGCCCGACGACGTGCTCCACCGGATCCTCGACCGCGCACGGTTCGCACCGACCGGCGGCAACCGTCAGGGCGTGCGCGTGATCGTGCTGCGCGACCCGGACACGCGCGCGGCGCTCGCGGCGCTCAGCGAGACGGGCGCCCGCCGCTACCTCGCCCAGTCCGCCAACGGTGAGGCGCCGTGGAATCCGCTGCACCCCATGCAGGTGTCCGCCGAGCAGCTGGCCGCCACCGAGGTGCCCGCGGACATGACCGGGCCGCTGCTCACCGCCGCAGTGGTGCTGGTGGTGTGCGTCGATCTGGGGGTGGTGGCCGCGATGGACCAGGACCTCGACCGCATCGGGCTGATCGCCGGGGCATCGGTGTACCCCTTCGTCTGGAACGTGCTTCTGGCCGCCCGCAACGAGGGCTTCGGCGGCGTGCTCACCACGATGGCGGTCGCCGAGGAGCCGCGGGTCCAGCACTTCCTCGGCATCCCCGCCGACCACGCCGTCGCCGCGGTGGTGCCCCTGGGCAGGCCGCAGCATCAGGTGCGCAGGTTGACCCGCAGGCCCGTCGCGGAGTTCGTGACGTCGGAGCGGTTCGACGGCGCGTCTTTTCCACCGGGCGCGCCCGTGCCGTGAGACCTTGGAACGGTGACGGTCACGCTGGGTTATGCGACAGCCGGCCGGCCTTGCGGCGACCTGGAGGAGCACCTGGCCGAACTCGCCACCGCGGGCGTGGACCCGCGGCGGATCTTCACCGACAGGACGGCCGGTTCGGCGGCCAAGATGCGGGCGGGGCTGCTGGCGTTGCTCAGCTATGCACGGTCCGGTGACGTCGTGGTGGTCGTGGCCCTTGAACAGCTGGGCCGTTCGGTGGCCGAGGTCGCCCAGACCGTGGCCGACCTGACGACACGCGGAATCACGTTGCGCTGCTTGAGAACCGGGCTCGACACGGCGAGCGCGACGGGTCGGGTGGTGGCCGGGGTGCTCACCGACCTGGCGGCCCTGGACGCCGTCAGCGACAGCGAGATCAGCCCTTAGCCTTCGTCGCTTTCGCGGCCGCTTTCATCTCCTTCTTGTACGAGCGCACCTTCTGCAGCGACCCGGCGTCTTTCACGTCGGCCACCGACATGTGCGTGCCCGCCTTGCCGTAGTCGCCGGCCGCCGCACGCCACCCCGTGGGCGTCACGCCGTACTGCTTGCCCAGCAGCGCCAGGAAGATCTTGGCCTTCTGCTCGCCGAAGCCGGGCAGGGCCTTGAGGCGGCGCAACACGTCGGCGCCGTTCGCGCCGTCGGACCACAGCGCGGTCGCGTCGCCGCCGTACTCGTCGACGATCACCTGGGCCAGCGCCTGCACCCGCTTGGCCATCGACCCCGGAAACCGGTGTATCGCAGGCGTTTGCGAGCACAGCGCGGCGAACTCGTCGGGGTCGTAGTCGGCGATGGTCGCGGCGTCGAAACCACCGATGCGGTCGGCGATCTTCTTCGGCCCGCCGAACGCGACCTCCATCGGGATCTGCTGATCGAGCAGCATGCCGACCAGCAGCGCGAATGGATTGTCCGAGAGCAGCTGGTCAGCCCCGTGCTCCTGCGTGAGGCAGAGATTGGCAGTCATGTCCAGAGCCTACGACGACCAGCGCATCGGTAACCACGACGTTGCCGGGCGTCGATGTGCAACGTGGGCGTTGCTCGCCTCGACTGCGGTAGCCCATCGATCCCCCCTCCCGAAAAGGCAGTAGTCGACTACGCATGATCATGTGGTTCCTGACGGTCATGATGGCGTTCTCGGCCTGCCAGCAGGAAGGAACCGCCATGGACCAGCCGTGGTGCACCGATCTGTGCGCCTTCATTCGTAGAGACATCGAGATCACCCAGAAACTGATCGACGACGACCGAGTCGGTCTGCAGCACTCGGATCGACTCACCCATGATGACGTCATGCGGCTGAAGGGGGATATCGAGAGGCGGCGGGAACTGCTCGCCGGCTTTCAGGAGGCCTTCCGTCGCTGTCTTGCAGAAAGCGAGCAGCACGGACCACCGGCTGTCGCAGTCGCTCGACCGGCGGCCGTTCGGTTCAACCCGACTCCCGAGATCGCAGCGCGCACCGGACAATTGGGAAGCCGGAGGTGCAATCATGAGCCAGGACGATGATCAGAGGGTCTCGTTGGCGGACCTTGCGCAGACCGTCGACTCGCCCATGATTCGGGTGATGGGCAGCGAACGAGTCGACAGCGGCACGCACGCCGCGCTAGGTGCCGTCGTCACCTACCTGGATCAGCTGCGCGTTCCCGCATAACCCGCCATCGGCATCATCGAGAACTACGTCGCGTGCCCATGCACCACGGTGGCGCGCGATGGTTCATCCGACGCGATCCGAGGTCGGCATGTTCAGGGCCGGGCCTCGAAGATCAGGTTGAACGGTGTCTGGGTCGCCCTCCGGAACCGGGTGAATCCACCGTCGTCGACCATCACCGTCCGCAATCGCCGTTCCCCCGCCTGGGCGCCCAGCGCCGGTCCCTGCCGTGCGAGCGACACCGGCACGCAGATCAGCGACGACGCGCCGTAGAACAGTCGGCCGACCGGGTTCAGGTTCTCCGCGACGCTGTCTCCGGCGAACGGTTCGACCAGCAGGCAGTGTCCGTCGGGTTTGAGCGCCTGCCTGGCATGCCGCGCCGCGCCGGACGGGTCCGCCATGTCGTGCAAGCAGTCGAAGAACGCGATGAGGTCGTAGTCGGCGCTGCGGTAGGACGTGGCATCGGCGAGTTCGAAGCTCGCGTTGTCGACTCCCGCCTGTGCCGCGCGTTCACGCGCGGTGTCGATCGACGCGCCGTGATAGTCGATGCCGACGAACTGCGAATTCGGAAATGCTTGCGCCATAAGGATTGTGCTCGCGCCATGACCACAACCGACATCGGCCGCCTTGCCGCCCGCAGCCAGCTTGTCGGTGACGCCGTCCAGCGCGGGTAACCACGACGCGATCAGATTCGCGTTGTAGCCGGCCCTGAAGAACCGCTCGGTGCCGTAGAACAGGCACCGATGATGCTCGCCCCATTCCATCCCGTTGCCGCTGCGGAAATTCTCCACCGCACGGTCACGTACGTAGAACAGGTCTTGGACGATCTGGTAGGCACCCGCCAGATCGACCGGACCCGCCGGATCGGCGAGGCAGAGTTCCTGCTCGGCAGTCAGGTAATAGATGTCCTCGGCTTCGTCGTATTCGACATAGCCGCCCGCAGCCTGATTCGCGAGCCACTCCCGGATGTACCGAGGATTCGTCCCCGTGTTCTGGGCCAGCTCCTCTGCCGACAGACGGTGCCCCGCGAGCGCGGTGTACAGGCCGAGCTCGTCACCGATCAACATCAGAACCGCACTCACCGACGCCCCGAGATCCCCGATCGCCTTACCGAGAAATGCGTTGAGTCTGTCTTCGGTGGAGGTCATCGCCGGCTCCTCTGTTCACCCGACTCAACGCTAGACCGATCGGCGTCCGTTCGGGGGGAACTCGGTGACCGCAGACCACAGGGGTGAATTCACCACCGTGGCGCGCGAGGGTTCGCACTCCGAGCGGGCCCCCACGGGGCGGTGGCAACGCGCCCAGCGGTCAGCGGCCGAACAGCGGATTGCGCTTCGGCTTCGGCGCTTCGGCTCGGTCAGAGCAGGTGCACCACTGCGACGCAGGCACGGATTGCCGGACGTCGGCGACGTGTTGGCCGCAGCCGTCCCAGGTTGTCTTGCCGCATCGGCGACAGGTGACGGGGTAACACATTGGCGGATCCTTTCCAGTTCGAATGTCTATGCTGTGGCGGCTTTTCGCGCGGCGATCGTGGCCCGCACGGAGTCCATGTCGAGCCCCTTCACACGCGTGATGAGGTCCTCGAGCGCTGCGGGAGGCATCGCTCCGGGCTGGCTGTACACCAGGACTCCGTCGCGGAAGGCCATCACGGTCGGGATGGACCGGATCTGAAGAGCCGTGGCGAGATCGAGTTCCTTCTCGGTGTCGACCTTGGCGTGCACGACGTCGGGATGCGCGGCCGAGGAGCGTTCGTAGACCGGCGCGAAAGCCCGGCACGGTCCGCACCATGAGGCCCAGAAGTCCACGAGGACGATCGGGTTGTCGACGATCGTGGACTCGAAATCATCGAAGCTCACGTTCCTTGTGCTCATTGCAGGTTCCTCCGATTCTGTTGAGTGGTGCGTGTCAGCGCCGGGATTTCCGGCGTCACCGTCAACAACGCAGGATACCCCCAGGGGTATTCCGGACACCGACGGCCGCGCAACGGGCCCGCACCCCGCAGCGCTCAGCCGGACTCGGCGGGGTGCCCGGCGCGGATCCACCCCGCGGTGCCCCCGGCGACCGATGCGGCGCTGCGGCCGGACTCCTGGAGGATCTCCGCCCCTCGCTTACTGCGGTTCCCGGACGCGCAGATGACATAGACGGTCGTGCCCGCGGGCACTTCGGCCACCCGCGCGGGCAGCTCGCCGAGCGGTATCCATTGTGCGCCGGGTACATGCGCCCGCGAAAACTCGTGGTCCTCGCGCACGTCCAGGACGGGCGCGCCGGATTCGCGGGCGCGCGCGAAGGTGGCGATGTCGACTTCCTGCACGGTTGGCATGGCGACTCCTGTGGCCAAGAAAGAAGCGATCCGACGAATCGCCCGAGGACGTTCGACTGTACCAGATATACCCATGGGGGTATCCTGGTTGTGGTGCCGAAAAGCTGACCCGCGGGCAGATTGCCGACTCGGCGACCGGCCCGCTCAGGAGGTATCCATGCGCACGACAGACAAGGAAACTGCAGTTCACCGCACCGTTGCGCTGGGGTTGCGGCAGAACGCGGCTCAGTTCACCCTGCTGGTGATGGTCAACGCCCTTGTCGGCGGGATGTTGGGCCAGGAGCGCACGGTGCTGCCGCTGCTGGGCGAGCGCGAGTTCGGCCTACAGGCCTACTCCGCCGGTTTGTCCTTCATCCTGGCGTTCGGCCTGGCAAAGGCCGCCACGAACTACTTCGCGGGCACGTTGTCCGACCGGTTCGGGCGCAAGCCGGTCCTGGTCCTCGGATGGCTGGTCGCGGTTCCGGTCCCGCTGCTGTTGATGTGGGCCCCTTCGTGGGCGTGGGTGATCGCCGCAAACGTGCTGCTCGGAGTCAGTCAGGGGCTGACGTGGTCCACCACGGTGGTGATGAAGATCGACCTGGTGGGGCCTGATCGCCGTGGCCTCGCGATGGGCCTCAACGAAGCCGCCGGCTACGGCGCGGTGGCGCTGACCGCCCTGGCCACCGGCTACCTGGCCGAGCGCTATGGGCTGCGTCCGGCGCCGTTCTTCCTGGGCATCGCGTTCGCGTCACTGGGCTTGGGGTTGTCGAGCGTGTTCGTGCGGGAGACCCTCGGGCATGCCCGACTGGAGGCAGCCGCCCACGTCGCGCGCGCCGACGGTCGCCACGACCACCTGCACGACCAGCTGAGCAACCGGGAGGTGTTCGTTCAGACGAGCTTTCGAGAACCGGCGCTGTCGTCGGCCAGCCAGGCCGGACTG
Source organism: Mycolicibacterium chlorophenolicum (assembly GCF_001044235.1). Classification (GTDB taxonomy): domain Bacteria; phylum Actinomycetota; class Actinomycetes; order Mycobacteriales; family Mycobacteriaceae; genus Mycobacterium; species Mycobacterium chlorophenolicum. The sequence goes on from NZ_JYNL01000069.1 coordinate 208,286, forward strand.
GTGAACAATCTCAACGACGGCCTGGCGTGGGGACTTTTCCCGATCCTGTTCGCCGGCGCCGGACTGTCGGTGGGGCGCATCGGGGTGCTCGCAGCGCTGTATCCCGCGGTCTGGGGAGTCGGACAGCTCGTCACCGGGGCGCTGTCGGATCGATGGGGGCGCAAATGGATGATCGCGGCCGGAATGTGGCTGCAGGCGCTCGCGTTGGCGATGGTCCCCTGGGGTGACCGCTTCACGATCTGGGCCGCGGCCGCGGTGCTGCTCGGCGTCGGCACGGCCCTGGTCTATCCCACCCTGCTGGCCGCGATCGGCGACGTCGCCCACCCGGCCTGGCGGGCCCGGGCGGTCGGCACCTACCGGTTGTGGCGCGACGGCGGTTTCGCGGTCGGCGCGCTCGTGGCCGGCCTGGTCGCCGACCTCCTCGGCATCCGCGCCGCCGTTTGGACGGTGGCCGCGCTGACCGCCGCGTCGGGCCTGATCGTCGCGCTGCGCATGTACGAGACCCATCACAGCCCGCCCCGTGACGCCGGGTCGCTGACGACGGCTTCGCCTCATCAGCAGGACGGGGACGAGCACCAAGGCCGTCGCTGAGTCCGGCAACGCCAGCCCTGCGCCGGGCTTTCGATCAGGAGCGGACGGGGTTGTCGATGAACGGCCCCGGATTCGGAGCGAATCTGCCAGCCGGCGGAGTAACGTCGCAATACCCCGAGGGGTTCATGGCTTTGGCGCCGCGGCGGCACGAAGTGCCTGTGGAGGTGGTCGGCGATGGCTCAGGTGACCGGCCACGAAAGCGGTGGCGGCGTGTGTGGCCCGGGTGTGTCAACGGTCGCCATGCTGGCGGCAGCCGCACTCGGTTGGACGGCGGCCTACGCCCTCAACGAGTACCTGTGGGACGCTCTCGCCGACCGTCTGGGCCTTGACCTCGGCAACCGCGCCGTCGGCGCCGCCCACTTCTTCGTCTACGACTCGGTCAAGATCCTGCTGCTGCTGGCCGGGCTGATGTTCGTCGTCGGAATGCTGCGCGCCAGCCTGGATTTGGATCGGGCCCGGATGTACCTACAGGGCCGCGGTCTGTTCGTCGGCCTGATACTGGCGGTGGTGTTGGGCGTGGTCACCCCGTTCTGCTCATGCAGTTCCATCCCGTTGTTCATCGGATTCGTGGCCGCCGGAATACCGCTGTCGATCACGCTGACCTTTCTCGTCGCCTCCCCACTGGTCAGCGAGATCGCCGCGATCCTGATCGGGCAACAGTTCGGTTGGCACATCGCCGCCGCGTATGTCGCGGCGGGGAGCGCACTGTCGCTTGCCATCGGCTGGATCTTCTCGCGGTTCGATCTGTCCCGCTGGGTGGAAGACGTCGTGTACACCACGCAAGTGGCGGCGCTGCGCATGGAGGGTCGCGTCCCCTCGCTGGCCGAACGCGCCGGGGCTGCGCTGGCGGAAACCAAGGACATCCTGCGCTCGGTGTGGGTATGGGTGCTGGCGGGTGTGGCGGTGGGCGCCGCCATCCACGGGTGGGTGCCCGCCGACTTCTTCACTCGCTTTGCCGGACCGGACAATCCGCTCAGCGTGGTCGTCGCCACCGTCGCCGGCGCCCCGCTCTATGTCAACGGTGCCGGGGTCGTGCCGATCGCGGAGGCGTTGTGGGCGAAAGGCGTCCCGCTCGGCACCGTCATGGCCTTCATCATGAGCACCATCGCCCTGTCCGTGCCCCAGGCGGTGATGCTGCGGCGCGTCTTGAAACCCGCACTGCTGGGCCTCTTCTTCGGCACCGTCACCATCGGCATCATGCTCATCGGATTCCTGTTCAACCTCTTCAGTTGACAGCGGCCACGCCACATGTCGCATCACCAACCGACCGAACGGATTTCCTCATGATCATCAAGATTCTCGGCCCCGGCTGCCGCAACTGCCGCAACCTCGAGAAGAACACCCGGGAAGCTCTTGCCTCACTTGGCATCGACGCCGGCATCGAGGCGGTGACGGACTATGCACAGATCGCCGGATACGGACTCATGCAAACGCCGGGCTTGGTGGTCGACGGGCAACTGGTCCTCGCCGGAAAGGTCCCCAGCACCGAGGAACTCACAACAATTCTCTCTTCACGCTGAGGCCGGTCGAACGAACAGTTCGGCAACGCCGCCGGTTCAGGGTGTCGAGGGTGAAGGTGACGTCGACTGTACCGGCGTGCCGGAGAGCTGTGAGATGTCCCGACTCACTCACTGTCTCCGGTCAGCTCCTCTGCCGGTGTACAGGCCGAGCTCGTCGCCGATCAACATCAGAACTTCGCTCACCGACGCCCCGAGATCCCCGATCGCCTTGCCCAGAAATGCGTTGAGTCTGTCCTCGGTGGAGGCCATCACCGGCTCCTCTGTTCACCCGACTCGACGCCGAACCGATCGGCGTCTATTCGGGGCGAACTCGGTGACCGGAGACCACGGACGACGTAGTCTCCTCCTGTGGCATCGCCTGCCATCGGCATCATCGAGAACTACTTCACGTGCGAATTCACCACGGTGGCGCGCGACGGTTCGCCGCAGACCTGGCCCGTGAGTCCGCGGCTGCTCGACGATGGCCGACTGCTGACCGGGACCAGCATCGGACTCCCCCAGAAGGCCTACAACATCCGACGCAGCCCGAAAGTCAGCATGTTGTTCTCGGAACCGCGCGGCAGCGGCGTCACCGAGCCGGGAGCCGTGCTGATCCAGGGCGACGCCACCGCGGAGGATCGCATCGTCAGCGACATCGCAACCGAACCGGAGCTGGCGGCGCTGGCCGAGACACTGTTCCGACGCCAGCCGGCCGGCGCGTTGTGGAGCACCTGGCTGGGCCGCCGGCTGTGGTGGTCGTACTACATGCGCATCCTGATCTACGTGACACCCCGTCGTGCGCTGTACTGGCCGACGCGTGACTTCACCCAGCGGCCCGAGGAACTCGATCCGAACGAGATCCGCCGTGTGGGCTGAGGCAGCCAAGCGGCTGACCAGGTTTCCGGAGGCGGTGTTGACGGCCTTCGACGCCGACGGCTACCCGGTGAGCGTGAGGGTCAGAACCCGCGACTACGACGCGACCAGCGGAGAGCTGCACGTGACGCTCCCGACGGAGTTGCAGCCGGTGGAGAGTCCGGCGAACTTGCTCTGCCACTTCCATGACGACAAGCTATGGCACCTCGACTCGACACAGATCAGGGGCCGCCTCCTTGCGCGCGACGGTGATTGGGTCTTCGTGAGCGAGATGTTCACGCCGCCGTCGAGATTGCAGATGGTGTCGTTCCTGAGGAGCACCCACACCTCCGGTCAGAAATACCTCGACAAGCGCGGGCTTACGCGTCCAACAGTGAATTGGGCTGCCGTCAAGGAGATTCGGCGGCGCGCAACGCAGAAGTAGACCGGCCGAGTCCGACGTGATTCGCCGGATCACCGGCGATACCCTCACGCCGCCGGTCTAAGGTGAGCCCACCAGCACGCGAGGAGCATGAATCGATGTCGGGCCAGCTCGCGATCGCCCTGACCGCCGCGCTGATCGTCGTCGCGGTCGCCGCGGTGGTGCTGGCGGTGCGCACCCGACGGGTGGTGGCCACCCCGACGGAGCGGGCCGTGCACGCCGCGTTGCACACCGCGTCGCTGGCCGCCCGGGCCCTGCGACAGGGTCTGACGACGTCCTCGGCCGGCACGGCGGCGCCGTTTCTGCGCGGCCTGACCGGAACCGACGGACTCGCACTGTTCGACGGCGACGGGCACCTGCTCGCCCGCGATCCCGACGACGACAGCGTCTGGGATGCCGACGTGATCGCCGCCTGCGAGGGTGCCGCGCGGGAGTCGCTGTCGGGTGAGCGTCGGGTCATGACGCACGCCGCGACGACGGCCGTCGTCGCCCAACCGCTGCTGACCGACGCCGGTGACCGGCTGGGCGTGCTGGTCGTGGTGACGACGTACTCCCCCGGTCCCGGCATGCTGGGCGCCGTCGGCGAGGTGGCCCGGTACGCGGCGAGCCAGGTCGAGCTCGCCGAACTCGACGCGTCGCGCGCGCGGCTGGACCGGGCCGAGGTGCTCGCGCTGCGCGCCCAGATCAGCCCGCACTTCATCTACAACGCGCTGAACACCATCGCCTCGTTCGTGCGCACCGACCCCGACCGCGCGCGGGAACTCATCCTCGAGTTCGCCGACTTCACCCGCTACTCGTTCCGCGCGGCCGGCCCGTACACCACCCTGGCCGAGGAACTGCGCAACATCGACCGCTACCTGACGCTGGAGCGTGCCCGGTTCGGCACCGCATTGACGGTGACGCTGCAGGTGGCTCCCGAGGTGCTCACCGTCGTGGTTCCGTTTCTGGCGCTACAACCGTTGGTGGAGAACGCCGTTCGGCACGGCTTCGCCGGCCGCGGCAGCGGCTCGATAGAACTCGTCGCCCGCGACGAGGGCTCCGACTGCGTGATCACGGTCGAGGACGACGGCGTCGGGATGGATCCCGACGCGCTGCGCTCCGGTCCGGGCGACGCGCTGTCCGACGGCGCCGACAGCGCCTCGGCCCACGTCGGATTGACCAATGTCGACCATCGCCTGCGGGCGGCCTTCGGCAACGATTACGGTCTGGTGGTCGAGACAGCGATCGGCGCGGGCACCAAGGTGGTCATGCGGGTGCCGAAGTTCCGGTCCGGTGTGCGGGCCGACGGAGGGGCGTTCGGAGTGGGCAACCAATGACCAAGCCGCTCACCGTGCTGGCCGTCGACGACGAGGAGCCCGCCCTCGACGAGCTGGCGTACCTGCTCGGCCGGCACCCCTGCATCGGCGAGGTGTTCCGCGCCGGCGACGCCACCTCGGCGCTGCGCGAACTCAACCACCGCCGCATCGACGCGGTCTTCCTCGACATCAACATGCCGGGCCTGTCGGGGATCGAACTGGCCGGCGTACTCGCCCACTACGCGCAGCGGCCGGCCATCGTGTTCGTCACCGCCCACGACGACAAGGCCGTCGCCGCGTTCGACGTCGGCGCCGTGGACTACCTGCTCAAGCCGATCCGCGAGGACCGTCTCGACGAGGCGGTACGCCGCGTCACCTCGGCCCAGCCCGCCGAGGAACCGGCACCCGAGCGGGACGACGCCGACTCCGACGTCGTCCCGGCCGAACTCGGCGGGATCACGCACCTGGTGCCCCGCGCGAGCATCGGCTGGGTGGAGGCCGAAGGCGACTACGCCCGGCTGCACTCCGCGTCCGGCGCCCACCTGGTCCGGATCCCGCTCAGCACGCTGGAAAACCGTTGGCGCGACCACGGTTTCCAGCGCGTGCATCGCTCCTATCTCGTCGCGCTGCGTTTCGTGACCGGGCTGCGCACCGTCGACGGCGCGGTGCTCGTCCGGCTGCGGGCCAACGGGGCCTCCCCGGGCATCGAGCTGCCAGTCAGCCGGCGTCAGGCCCGGGAGCTGCGCGACCGCGTGGTGCGGACGCCGATGCGCAGCCTGCGACCCGCTGGAGGCGCCGATGAGTGAACGGCCGCAACGCCAACGGGTGGTGCTGGCGCACCGCCGGGGCGCCCGCATGGTGCGCACCCGCGTCGAGGTGCAGGAACAGACGCAGGTGGGTGACGCCCTGGTGCGCGGGCTGGTGCGGGCGCAGCTGGGCCTGGCGCTGCGCCTCGGCGCGGTGGTGGTGTGTCTGGTCGGGGCCATCCCCGTGCTGAACGCGCTGTTCCCCGCACTGGGTGCGGTCACCGTGTTCGGCCTGCGGCTGAACTGGCTGGTGCTGGCCGGGCTGGTGTATCCGCTGCTGTACGGCATCGGCTGGGCGTACGTGCGCCTCGCCGAGCAGGGTGAGCGCGACTTCGTCGGCGTGGTCGACTCCGAACCGTGACCGGATCACCGCTGACCGCCGCCGCGCTGCTGGCCGCGGCCCTGGCCACGATCGCGATCGGCGCCTACGGGGTGCGCTTCTCCCGCACCACCTCCGATTTCCTGGTCGCGTCCCGCACCGTCGGATCGCAGTGGAACGCCGCCGCCATCTCCGGCGAATATCTCTCGGCCGCTTCGTTTCTCGGGGTGGCCGGGCTGATCGCCAAGTACGGCGCCGACGCCCTGTGGTACCCGGTCGGCTTCACCGCGGGCTATCTCGGGCTGCTGCTGTTCGTCGCCGCGCCGCTGCGCCGCTCGGGCGCCTACACCGTTCCCGACTTCGCGGAGTTCCGGCTCGGCTCCGCGCGGCTGCGCAAGATCGCGATGCTGGTCGTCGTCGTGATCTGCATCTTCTATCTGGTACCGCAGTACCAGGGTGCCGGCCTGACGCTCAAGACCCTGCTCGGCACGCCGGTGTGGCTCGGACCGCTGGCCGTCGGCGCGATCGTGCTGACCAACGTGGTCGCCGGCGGCATGCGCTCGATCACGTTCGTGCAGGCCTTCCAGTACTGGCTCAAGCTGACCGCGGTCGCCATCCCCGCGCTCGCGCTGGCGGGGCTGTTCTTCTCCGATCGCGGCGGCGAACTGGGCGGCCCGCTGCCGCCCACCGTGCCGCAGACCACCACCGTCGCGATCGACACGGACGTCGTCGTCCAGGTCGCCGCACCCGCGGGCATCACGGTCACCGGCACCCTGGACGGGCGGTCGGTCGACGGCGACCCCATCGGCGCCCCGGGCGCCCACACGCTGAACGCGGGAAGCACGCTGACGCTGGCGTCCGGCGCAGCCACGCCGGTGGTGGCCGGCGCGCCGAGCACCGGCGCGGACTGGATCGGCTCGGGCGGTGGCCTGGGCGGGGACCATCCGCTGTATCAGGTGGTGTCCATCATGGTCGCGACGTTCCTGGGCACGATGGGTCTGCCCCATGTGCTGGTGCGGTTCTACACCAACCCCGACGGCCGGGCAGCGCGGCGCACGGCGCTGGCGGTGATCGCGCTGCTGTCGCTGTTCTATCTGTTCCCGACACTGCTCGGGGTGTTCTCGCGGCTGTACGTACCGCAGTTGCTCATCACCGGCGCCGCCGACGCGGCCGTGCTGCTGGCGCCGGGCTCGGCCATCGGCGGGCCGGCCGGGCAGCTGCTCGCCGCGCTGGTGGCCGCGGGGGCGATCGCGGCGTTCCTCGCGACGTCGTCGGGTCTGCTCGTCAGCTTCGCCGGCGCGCTGGCCACCGACGTGCTGGCGGGCCGGGTGCGCGATTTCCGGGTCGCCGCGGTGATCGGCGGCGTCATCCCGATCCCGTTGGCACTGGCGGCGTCGGGAGGGCTGGAGCTCTCCCGCAGCGTGGGGCTGGCGTTCGCCGTCGCGGCGTCGACGCTGTGCCCGCTGCTGGTGCTCGGCATCTGGTGGCGCGGTCTCACCGCGGCCGGCGCCGCATGCGGGCTCGCCATCGGCGGGCTGCTGTCGGGGGTGGCGGTGACGGTCGCGGTGGCCGGCGGCGTCGACGACGAGCTGGCCGGGGGGTGGCCCGCCGTGCTGATCGGGTACCCGGCGGCAGTCAGTGTGCCGCTCGCGTTCGCGACCATGATCGTGGTCAGCCGCCTCACCCGCGCGACGGTGCCCACCGATGTGGCGCAGACGTTCGCGCGGATGCACCTCCCGGAGAACCTGGGCATGGTCATCGAACGCGTGCCCAAGGGCTAGCCGCTCGTCGCCGTCGACCGACCGCTCACCGCACAGGCGCCCGACCTCGTCGTCTGCGTCCGATTGAGCCTGTTTTTGTGACCTGCATCTCAACTACCGTCCTCGTCACAGCCGGTTCACAGCAGTCAGGAGCACACCACCGTGTCCGACACCGACCTTCCGATCCGTAAGGAAGCCAACCCGGAGCTCATCTCCGGGGAGCGCTACCTGCAGGTGCAGGCCAGCCCGGAGTTCCAGGAGCTGCGAAGCAGACTGCGCCGCTTCGTGTTTCCGATGACGGCCTTCTTCCTCATCTGGTACGCCACCTATGTCGTCCTCGGCGCCTTCGCGCACGACTTCATGGCCACCAGGGTGTGGGGAGACATCAACGTGGGCCTGATCATCGGGCTGGGCCAGTTCCTGACGACGTTCTTGATCACCGGCCTGTACGTGCGGTTCGCCAACCGCGAGATCGACCCGCGCGCCAGTGCGATCCGCGCCGAACTCGAGAGTGAGATCAAATGACCACCCTGCTGGCCCAGTCGGAGACGATCGGCAACCCGATCGCCAACATCGGCATCTTCAGCCTGTTCGTCGTCATCACGATGATCGTGGTGATCCGGGCGAGTAAGAAGAACGCCACCGCCGACGAGTTCTTCACCGGCGGGCGCGGATTCTCCGGCCCGCAGAACGGCATCGCGATCGCCGGTGACTACCTGTCGGCCGCCAGCTTCCTCGGCATCGCCGGGGCCATCGCGGTCTACGGCTACGACGGTTTCCTGTACTCGATCGGCTTCCTCGTCGCGTGGTTGGTGGCACTGCTGCTGGTGGCCGAATTACTGCGCAACACCGGCAAATTCACGATGGCCGACGTGCTGAGCTTCCGGCTCAAGCAGCGGCCGGTGCGGATGGCGGCCGCCACCAGCACGCTGACGGTGTCGCTGTTCTACCTGCTCGCCCAGATGGCCGGCGCCGGTGGTCTGGTCGCGCTGCTGCTCGACATCAAGAGCCGCAGCGGCCAGTCGGTCGTCATCGCGGTGGTCGGCGTCCTGATGATCGTCTACGTCCTGGTCGGCGGCATGAAGGGCACCACCTGGGTGCAGATCATCAAGGCCGTCCTGCTGATCTTCGGCGCCGGCGTGATGACCGTGATGGTGCTCGCCAAGTTCGGGCTGAACTTCTCCGAGATCCTCGGCTCGGCGCAGTCCGCGATCAGCGGCGCCACCACCGAAGGCGTCGCCAAGCGCGACGTCCTCGCCCCCGGCGCGCAGTACGGCGGCTCGCTCACCTCGCAGATCAACTTCATCTCACTGGCACTGGCGCTGGTGCTCGGCACCGCGGGTCTGCCGCACGTGCTGATGCGCTTCTACACCGTGCCGACGGCCAAAGAAGCACGGCGCAGCGTGGTCTGGGCGATCGCTCTGATCGGCGCGTTCTATCTGTTCACGCTGGTGCTCGGTTACGGTGCGGCCGCTCTGGTCGGCCCGGACCGGATCCTCAGCGCGGCAGGAGGAGTCAACTCGGCGGCGCCGCTGCTGGCCTTCGAACTCGGCGGGGTGATCCTGCTCGGCGTGATCTCGGCGGTGGCGTTCGCGACGATCCTCGCGGTGGTCGCCGGCCTGACGATCACCGCGTCGGCCTCCTTCGCGCACGACATCTACGCCAGTGTGCTGAAGTCGCACAAGGTGACCGAGGACGAGCAGGTGCGGGTGTCGCGGATCACCGCGGTCGTGCTCGGCGTGTTCGCGATCGGGCTCGGCATCCTGGCCAACGGTCAGAACGTCGCGTTCCTGGTGGCGCTGGCGTTCGCGGTCGCCGCGGCGGCCAACCTGCCGACGATCATCTACTCGCTGTACTGGAAGCGGTTCAACACCCGCGGCGCGCTGTGGAGCATGTACGGCGGGCTGATCTCGACCATCGTGCTGATCGTCTTCTCCCCCGCGGTCTCGGGCGCGAAGACCTCGATGATCCCGGGCGCGGACTTCGCGTGGTTCCCGCTGGCCAACCCGGGCATCGTGTCGATCCCGCTGGCGTTCATCCTGGGCATCGTCGGGACGCTGACGTCTCCCGACAACGAGGACCCGGAGGTCGCCGCCGAGATGGAGGTGCGCTCGCTGACCGGGATCGGCGCCGAGAAGGCCGTCGCGCACTGACCCCCTCCCCCGCCGAAACTGCATTCCGGCAGGCGAAACGCGAGTAGCGGCCTGCCGGAATGCAGTTTCGGCGGAATACTGCCGGGCATGTCCTGGCTGACACTGTCCGTGCACCGTTATTCGATGGCCCTGCTGGCCTACGCGTTCGCCGCGATCATGGTTGGCACGACGCTGCCCACCCCGATGTATGCGCTGTTCGCCGAGGACCTGCACTTCCATGTGCTGACGACGACGCTGATCTTCGCCGCCTACGCCGGCGGCGTGCTGGCCGCCCTGCTGGGCTTCGGCCGGTGGTCCGACGTAGTGGGCCGGCGGCCGGTACTGCTGGCCGGGATCGCGTTCGCCGCGGCCAGCGCGGTGGTGTTCGTGCTGGCCGACTCGGTGCCCGAACTGCTGATCGGCCGCGTGCTCTCGGGGTTGTCGGCGGGATTGTTCACCGGCACGGCCACCGCGGCGGTCATCGAGGCGGCGCCGCCGGCGTGGCGGTCGCGGGCCGCGGCCGTGGCGTCGGTGGTGAACATCGGCGGGCTGGGGACCGGCCCGGTCCTGGCCGGTGTGCTGGTGCAGTACGCGCCGCGGCCTCTGGATCTGAGCTTCATCGTCCACCTCGTGTTGTGTGCGGCGGCCGCCGTCGCGGTGCTGTGCTCGCCGGAGACCTCGCCGCGCGAGGGCACGCTCGGCGTGCAGCGGCTGGCGGTGCCGCCCGAAGCCCGGTCGGTGTTCGTGGTCGCCGCGCTGGCGGCGTTCGCCGGCTTCGCCGTCACCGGCCTGTTCGCCGCCGTCGCACCGTCGTTCGTGGCCGAGGTCGTCGGCATCGGCAACCATGCGGTGGCCGGCGTCATCGCGGGATCCGTCTTCCTCACCTCGGCGGTGGCACAGGTCCCGGCACGCACCATGGATCCGGGCCGCGCCGTCGCGGCGGGCTGCGCGATCCTGATCGCCGGTATGGCGATTCTCGCTGTTGCCCTGCACTTCTCGTCGCTGCCGGGGTTGATCGCGGCGGCCGTCATCTCGGGTGTCGGCCAGGGCATCAGCTTCAGCCGCGGCCTGGCAGCGGTGTCCGACCGCACGCCGGCCGAGCGGCGGGCGGAGGTGAGTTCCACCTACTTCGTGGTCGCCTACGTGGCGATCGCGGTCCCGGTGGTCGGGGAGGGACTGGCCGCGCAGGCATGGGGACTGCGCACCTCCGGCGTCGTGTTCGCCGTGTCGGTCGCCGTGCTCGCCGCGGTCTGCCTGGTGGCGATCCTGCTCCGGGAGCGCCAGCCCGCCCGGGTCTGAGCGCTTCTAGCCGCTCTTGCGGCGGAATTCGCGCCGGTTCTCGAGCGGGCCGTGGGCGCGCGGTTGTTTCGCGCCGCCGTCGCGGTGGGCCGCCCCGCCGCCCGCCTGCGCCTTCTTGCGCTCCAGCGCTTCGCGGAACTTGCGCTTGTTCTCGTCCTCCGGAGCGCCGGACGACTCTGCCGACTCCTTGGCTGCCATGGCGGCAAGCGTAGCCCGCTCAGCGGCGGCCCGGCGGCATCCCGTACAGGTGCGCGATCGGCAGCGTCATCAGCACCCGACGGTCGTCGACCATCGCGCGGCGGTAGTCGTCCCAGTCCGGGTGTTCGCCGGCGATGTCGCGGTACAGCGCCACGAGCCCCTCCACGGTGGCGTCGCTCGGATTCGCGGCGGGCGGGGTGAGCACGGCGTCGCCTTCGGCCACCGCATAGGCCCAGCCGTCGTCGGAGCTGACATGGATCGCGGCGCGCGGATCGCGGCGCAGGTTGCGGGTCTTGGCCCGTGGCTCGGTGATCGACACCGAGATGGTCAGCGCACGCGGATCGAAGTGGTACGACACATTCGACAGCTGCGGGCGTCCGTCGCGTTTGAGGGTGGCCAGCACGCCCAGCGAGTTCCCGGCGATCAGCGCCAGCAGCTTGTCGTCGAACACATCGCGGGTCATCACCTGAGCCTACGTCCGTCGCCCGGAGTGGGATGATCGAACAGATGGGCCGATCAACACTTCCCAGGGGTGCGCGGTGACGCGGTATGCCGCGTTCCTGCGCGGCGTCAACGTGGGTGGCGTCAACCTGAAGATGCCCGCCGTCGCGCAGGCCCTCGAGACCGCCGGGTTCACAGACGTCAAGACCGTGCTCGCCAGCGGCAACGTGTTGCTCACCAGCAGAGCCGGCGCCAACACCGTCCGCACCAAGGCCGAGAAGGCGTTGCGTGACGAATTCGATTACGAGGCTTGGGTTCTCGTCTACGACCTCGACACGCTGGCCGATATCTCCGCCGCCTATCCGTTCGATCGGGAGGTGGACGGCCACCATTCCTACGTCACGTTCGTCAGCGACGACGACGTGCTTGCCGAACTCGGCGGCCTGGGTGACGAGCCGGGGCCCGAGGAGAAGATCGCCGTCGGCGCCGGGGTGCTCTACTGGCAGGTCCCGCGCACGAGCACCCTCGACAGCGCGATCGGCAAGACGATGGGCAAGAAGCGCTACAAGTCGTCGACCACCACCCGCAATCTGCGCACGATCGACAAGCTCCTGCGCGGCTAGGCAGAGAGGACCGGATGAACCAGACACCGAAACACACCGCCGACCTGACGGGGGTGTCGGAAACCGCGTTGATGACGCTGGTGGTGCGCGCCAGCGAGGCTCGTCGGCCCGACGCGATCATCGACGACCCGATGGCGATCCACCTGGTGGACTCGATCGACTTCGACTTCGCCAAGTTCGGCTTCACCCGCAGGCAGGATATGGCGTTGCGGGCCAAGCTGTTCGACAAGCACACCCGGCGCTACCTGCTCGACCACCCGAAGGCGACGGTGGTCGCGCTCGCCGAGGGGCTGCAGACGAGCTTCTACCGTCTCGACGCGTCCGATGTCGGCCACGACTTCCGGTGGCTCAGCGTGGACCTGCCACCGATGATCGACCTTCGCCGCAAACTGCTGCCCGCCTCCGACCGGATCGAGCTGTGCGCGCAGTCGGCGCTGGACTTCAGCTGGATGGACCGGGTGGATCCGCAGCACGGCGTGTTCATCACCGCCGAGGGGCTGCTGATGTACCTGCAGCCCGAGGAGGCGATGGCGTTGATGAAAGCCTGCGCCGCCCGCTTCCCCGGCGGTCAGATGATCTTCGACCTGGCACCGTCGGGGTTCGCGGCGCTGGCCCGGCGCGGGATGCGCACGTCGCTGCGCTACCGCGTGCCGCCGATGCCGTTCTCGCTGACGGTCGCCGAGGCGGCCGACCTGGTCAACACGGTCCCCGGGGTGCGGGCGGTGCACGACCTGCCGACCGAACCGGCCCGCGGGCGGGTGCTCAACGCCCTGATGTGGACGTGGCAGCGCATCCCGCTGCTGGACCCGCTGCGGCCGCTGACGATCCTGCTGGAGTTCGGCTGACCCGTCCGGCCTAGCCGAACGCGGCCTCGACGTACCGCATCGCCTGACCCTTGCCGACCCCGAGCGCCTTGGCCGTCGACACGTATGTGTGCGCGGCGGTCGCCATCGCGGAGTCGGCCGGGTCCGAACGTGCGACGAAGGTGCCGAACCGGCCCCGCGTCTCCAGAATCCCCGCTGCTTCCAGTTCCCGGTACGCGCGCGCCACGGTGTTCACTGCCAGGTTGATCTGACCAGCCAGTTCGCGGACCGTCGGCAGTCGGGTTCCGGGGGTCAGCTGCCCGTCCCGGATTCCGGCGATGATCTGCGTTCTGAGCTGGTCGAACAGCGGCCTGGCAGCGTGTGGATCAACGCGCACCCAATCCCCCAACTCGGCCACGTGCCCAGTATCACCCACAGCCGCTAGTTTGGTGGGGTGCAGGTGACGGTATTCAGCGGCGCCGGTATCTCGGCCGAGAGCGGGGTGCCGACGTTCCGTGACGTCGAGACGGGGCTGTGGGCCGAGGTCGACCCCTATGAGATCTCCAGCGCCGACGGCTGGCGTTCCCATCCCGATCGGGTGTGGGCGTGGTATCTGTGGCGCCACCACATGATGGGTGCGGTCGCCCCGAACAACGCCCACCGGGCCGTCGCGGCGTGGGAGGACTACGCCGACGTGCACGTCGTGACGCAGAACGTGGACAACCTGCACGAGCGCGCCGGCAGCAACCAGGTGTACCACGTGCACGGCAGCCTCTTCGAATTCCATTGCGACCGTTGCGGAGCCGCGTACCTGGGCGAGGTGCCGGCCATGCCCGAGCCGGTGGAGTCCGTCGACCCGCCGCGGTGCGCCTGCGGCGGGCTGATCCGGCCGAACGTCGTGTGGTTCGGTGAGGCGCTGCCCGACCGCGCGTGGCAGCAGTCGGTCGACGCGGTGATCAACGCCGACGTCGTCGTGGTGGTGGGCACCAGCTCGGTGGTCTATCCGGCCGCCGGACTGCCGGAGCTGGCGGTGGCCAGCGGCACCCCGGTGATCGAGGTCAACCCCGAGCCGACGCCGCTGACGAGCACCGCGACGGTGAGCCTGCGGGAGAAGGCCGGCGCGGCGCTGCCCGGCCTGCTGCAGCGCCTGCCCGCCCTGATCGGCTAGCGCTCCGTCGGCTCCGCGGGTTTGACGGCCCGGCCGATCGCGAACTCCGCCACGGGAACGGGCGCCCACCGTGGCAGCGTCCACTCCCGGCGTCCCTGCACCTGAAATCCCGCCGCGGCGATCGTCTGCTCGGTGTGGCGGTGCGTGTGACAGTTGCCGGCCAGCCGCGGCCACAGGGTGGCGTCGGCGACGCGCTGCAGCCGGGCCCGCGCGCCGGTGCCGGCCACGTGCTCGAGGTAGCGCAGCTCCCCTCCCGGCCGCAGCGACGAATACAGCTGCGCCACAACACTGTCCGGGTTGTCGATCGAGCACAGCACCAGCGAGCACACCACGGCGTCGAACGGTTCGCCGTCGCGGAACTGTTCCACGGTGTCGGCGGTCAGCGTGACGGGTACCGGTGCGTCGGCGGCCGCCCGCGCGGCGAGCGCGGCGAGCCTGCGTTCGGGCTCGACGGCGACGACCTCGGTCACGGTGGCGGGATAGAACGCGAAGTTGGTTCCGGTGCCCGCACCCACCTCGAGTACGCGGCCGGTCAGCCCGGCGAGATTCTCCCGGCGCAACCGCCGCAGCGACTGCGGCTCCCGCGCGGACATCGCCGTCCACACCCGCGCGAAGAACGGGTTATCGAAGGTTGTGCTCATGGACGACCTCTCTCAGCCAGGCCACGGTCTCGCGTGGCGGATCCTCGGGGGCGATGGCGCCCGCCACCATCTGTCCGCAGCAGACCGCGCGCAGCACCCGGCCCGCGAACTCCTCGACGTCACCCCACGGCAGGTAGGGCCGCGAGATCAGCAGCGCCGCCACGCCGTGCGCCGCGGTCCACAGTTCGAGCGCCATCGTGGTGGGGTCACCGGGCGGGTAGCTGCCCTCGTCGATCAACGCCTGCACCGCGGCGCGCATGTGCACGAACGCCGAGCTCGTCAACGTGATGTCCACGTCGCTGCCGGGCTGGCCCTGCCCCATCGTCGCAATGCGGTACAGCTCAGGGGTTTTCAGTGCGAACCGGACGTAGGCCAGGCCTTGGGCGCGCAGCACGTCGATCGGCGACGTGCCGGCCGCCGCGGCGACGGCCTGCATCTCGTCGTCGAGCTTCTCGAAGTACCGCACACAGACCGCGTCGAGCAGCGCGTCCTTGTCGGCGAAGTGCAGGTAGATCGACGGCGGGGTGACGCCGACGCGCTGGGCCACCGCCCGGATCGACACCGCTTTCGCATCACCGGTCTCGAGCAGCAGCCCGGTTGCGGCGTCGAGGATCTCGTCGCGCAACTGGTCGCCGGAGCCGCGCGGAGCACGGCGCCGCCGCAGCGGCGCCGTGCTCACCGCTGCCCCTCGGTCACCGACGCCACGGGCGCAACCGGTGGCGCGGGCCCGTCGTCGCCGCCTTCACGCAGGCCGATCCGCTCGTGCAGTCGGGCCAGCGGCGCCGGCGCCCACCAGTTCCACCGTCCCATCACGTGCATGAAGGCGGGCACCAGCAGCATCCGGACCAGAGTCGCGTCGGCGAGGATGGCCAGGGTCAGGCCCACCCCGAACATCCGCATGAACGCGACCTGCGCGGCGATCAGCGCCGCGAACGAGATCGACATCAGCAGGGCCGCCGCGGTCACCACCCGGCCGGTGCGCGCCAGGCCGAGTGCGACGCTCTCGTCGTTGGCGGCCGTGCTGCGGTCCGACGCCAGCCAGTACTCCCGGATCCGGGAGACGAGGAACACCTCGTAGTCCATCGACAGTCCGAACGCGATGCAGAACAGCAGCACCGGCATGTTGGCGACCAGTGTGCCGGTGGGTGTGGTGCCCAGCGCCCCGAGGTGGCCGTCCTGGAAGATCCACACCAGCGCGCCGAACGCCGCGGTCAACGACAACACGTTGAGCACCAACGCTTTCAGCGGTAACACCACGCTGCCGGTGAGCAGGAACAGCAGCACGAACGTGATGGCCGCGATGATGCCGAGCACCGTCGGCAGCCGAGAGGTGATCGAGTCGGAGCTGTCGCGGTTGATCTGCGCCAGGCCGGTCAGCATCGCCTCCCGACCGCCGGGCGGTTCGACGGCGTGCAGCCTGTTCAGCTGGATCTCGGAGGCGTCGGTGAACAGTGGCGCGGTGCTGCCGACGGTGAGGAAGGCGCTGCCGTCGGCGACACCGGTCGCCGCCGACGGCGGACCGACCTTCGCACCGTCGACGAAGGTGCCTCCCGGCGCCGAGACGGTGGACACGTCGGCGACCTTCGACAGCTCGGCGGCGTATCCGTCGAGCTCTGCCGGGGTGACGTCGCGGGCGTCGGGCAGCACGATGGTGACGTTGGCCGACGAATCGACCGCGAAGTTCTCGCGCATGTCGTCGCCGACCTGGCGGGCCGATGCCGACTGCGGCAGCACGCGGTCGTCGGGGAAGCCCCACGTGGCTCCGAGGAACGGCACGCCCAGCAGCACGAGCAGGGCGACGACGGCGACACCGATCGGGATCGCCCGCCGCTGAACGTATTTCGTCGACCGGTACCAGAACATCCGGTCGACCGGGACGGGCGCGGGTTCGGGTCTGCGCAGCACCCGGCGCACGAGCGTGCGGACGTCGAAGGCGTCGAGCCGATCCCCGGCGAGGACGATCGCCGCGGGCGCCACCACGATGGCCGCCACGGCGGCGAAGGCGACGACGGCGATCCCCGCGTAGGCGAACGACTTCAGGAAGTACATCGGGAAGACCACCATGGCGATCATCGACAGCGCCACGGTCATCGCCGAGAACAGCACTGTGCGACCGGCGGTCGTCATCGTGCGCACCAGCGCGCGGTCCCGGTCGGCGCCGGCGGCCAGCTCGTCGCGGTAGCGGCTGATGATCAGCAGCGTGTAGTCGATCGCCAGCGCCAGGCCCATCGCGATGGACAGATTCAGCGCGAAAATCGACACGTCGGTGACCAGCGTGAACGCCCGCAACACCGCCATCGATCCGAGGATCGCGAAGCCGCCGACGGCCACCGGCAGCGCCGCGGCCAGCAACCCGCCGAAGACCCAGACCAGCACGACGAAGCTGAGCGGAACCGCGATGGATTCCATCAGCAGCAGATCCCGCTCGGTCTGACTGTTGATCTGGACGTAGGTCATGGCCACACCGCCCGCGCGCACGGTGACGCCGTCGCGGTCGTAGACCAGCGCGTCGGTCAGCTCCTCGGCGTACCGTTGCGCGGCGCTCTCGCCACCGGTGATGCCGGCGACGATCAGACCGGTCTTGCCATCCTCACTGATCAACGCCGACGCCGCCGACGGCGGCGCCGTCCACGCGGAGGTGACCTCACCGACGTGGGGCGACTCCGAGAGACGGGACACGATGTCGGTGGCGACGGTCCGGGCGGCGGCCACCCCGCCCTCGGCGCGCACGCTGATCAACAGGTCCATGTCGCCCTGGCCGAACCGGTCGACGAGAATCTGGGAGGCACGGGCGGACTCGGAGGTGGGATCGGCGAAGCCGCCCGCGGACAGTTGACCGGCCACCGGGATCCCGAAGACGCCGCAGGCGATCATGACGAGAAGTGCGACGGCGAGGATGCGACGCGGCGCCGCGATGGCCAACAGTGCGATTCGCTGCAGCATCGGGGTCTCCTGACGTATCGCCGCTAAGTTAACAGCGATAACAGAAAGGGGTCAATGCCTGCGATGACATTCGGCGACGACGGGAGTCCACCCGACATGACCCACGAACTCACGCGCCCCTCGATCACAGAGACGGCCCCGACACCGGTGGACCGGACCGTGGCGGTCGGCCTGCTGATCCTGCGCCTCGGTATCGGCGCCGCGGTGCTGCAGGCCGGCCTGATCAAGGCCTTCGACTTCTCGACGACCGTCGGGTTCATGACCGAGGCCGGATGGCGGCTCCCCACCCTCGCCGCGCTGATGGTGACCGGCGCCGAGACCCTCGGCGCCGTCGCCCTGCTGCTCGGCGTCCTCACGCCGCTGGGCGCCTGCGCCGTGCTGAGCTCCATGTTGTGCGCCTGGGCGGTCAACGTCTCGGCGGCGGCGTTCTGGTCCGAACCGTTCAACGTGCCGTTCCTGCTCGGGCTGGGCGCGGCGGCGCTGCTGTTCACCGGACCCGGCCGCTATGCGATCGACGCGCGCCTCACCGACCGTCTGCGCTGGTCACCGCGGGTGAAAGTGGCACTGCTGGTGGTGGCGGTGGTCGCCGCCGTCGTCACCTGGGTGGCGCTGTACGGCGTGAATCCGATCCACCTCACCACCCCGCCCGGCGCCGACCCTACCCAGCGGTAAGAATTGCCACAGTTTTCCGAATCGAGACTCAATGATTCCTTAGAGGTGATGGTTACTGTTCAGTACATGTGGATCGACGACACCAGTGCTGATGTCATCAAGGTTGATTTCGACGCCCTCTACCACGGCGATGTCCTCGTCGAGGGGCTGACGTCGGAACAGCTCGACGACGAGCAGACTCTGCCCACCGCAGTGTGACAAAAGAGCGCGCGCCCTCACGGACGCGCGCTCTTTCGGTCAGGCTGTCTAGACGGCCGACGTCTCGGCCACCATCGTGGCCAGTCGGCCTCTGATCAGGTCTTCGGCCTCGGTCACGATGCGCGACACCAGGTCGCCGACCGTCGGCACGTCGTTGATCAGTCCCATCGCCGTTCCCACCGTCCAGATGCCGGCGTCCACGTCGCCATCATCGAACACCCGCCGGCCGCGCACTCCGGCCACCAGATCCTTGACGTCGTCGAACTGACCGCCGTCTTTGAGGATCTGCACGACTTCCCGAGACACCACATTCGACGCNAGGTCGCCGACCGTCGGCACGTCGTTGATCAGTCCCATCGCCGTTCCCACCGTCCAGATGCCGGCGTCCACGTCGCCATCATCGAACCCCCGCCGGCCGCGCACTCCGGCCACCAGATCCTTGACGTCGTCGAACTGACCGCCGTCTTTGAGGATCTGCACGACTTCCCGAGACACCACATTCGACGCCACGCGCGCAGTGTTGTGCAGGCTCCGGAAGATCAGCTCCGTGCCCCGCTCATCGCCCTCGACGATCGCCTGCTTGACGTTGTCGTGGATGCACGACTCCACGGTGCACATGAACCGCGACCCCATGTTGATGCCGTCGGCACCCAGCGCCAGCGCAGCCACGAGCCCGCGGGCGTCGGCGAAGCCGCCCGAGGCGATCATCGGGATCTCGATCTTGTCCGCTGCGGCCGGGATGAGCACCAGCCCGGGGATGTCGTCCTCGCCCGGATGCCCGGCGCACTCGAACCCGTCGATGCTGATGCCGTCCACGCCGAGGCTCTGCGCCTTGACCGCGTGCCGCACCGAGGTGCACTTGTGCAGCACCTTGATCCCGTGGTCGTGGAACATCGGCAGATGCGGCGCCGGGTTGGACCCTGCCGTCTCGACGATCGTGATGCCGGCGTCGACGATCACCTGCCGGTACTCGTCATACGGGGGCGGGTTGATCGCCGGCAGGATCGTCAGGTTCACCCCGAACGGCTTGTCGGTCAGATCGCGGGTCTTGGCGATCTCGTTGGCCAGATCGGCCGGCGTCGGCTGGGTGAGCGCGGTGAGGAACCCCAGCGCGCCCGCATTGGCCACGGCCGCAACGAGTTCCGCGCGACCCACCCACTGCATCCCGCCCTGGGCGATCGGATGCTCGACACCGAACGTCTCGGTGAACTTCGTCCTCAATGTCATCGCGGCGCCATCCGGATGGCCCCGTCGAGCCGGATCGTCTCCCCGTTGAGCATCGGGTTCTCCACGATGTGCACCGCCAGCGCGCCGTACTCGTCCGGATCACCCAGGCGGGCCGGGTGGGGCACCTGCTTGCCCAGCGAGGCCTGCGCCTCCTCGGGCAGCGAGCCCAGCAGCGGGGTCTTGAACAGGCCCGGCGCGATCGTGACCACGCGGATCAGCTCGCGCGACAGGTCACGGGCGATCGGCAGCGTCATACCGACCACGCCGCCCTTGGACGCCGAGTACGCGGCCTGCCCGATCTGACCGTCGAACGCCGCGACCGAGGCGGTGTTGACGATGACGCCGCGCTCGCCGTTGATCGGCTCGGTCTTCGCGATGCGTTCTGCGGCCAGGCGGATGACGTTGAACGTGCCGATCAGATTCACCTCGACGACCTTGCGGAACCCGTCGAGCGGGAACGGGCCTTCCTTGCCCAGCGTCTTGATCGCGTTGCCGATGCCGGCGCAGTTGACGTCGATGCGCACCGGACCCATCTCCTCGGCGGCGTCCAGCGCGGCCGTGACCTGCTCGGGGTCGGTGACGTTGGCCTCGACGAACTTGGCGCGCGGGCCCAGTTCGGCGACGGCCTCGGCGCCCTTGAGGTCGATCACCACGACAGAGGCACCCCGGTCGAGCAGGCGCTTCGTCGTCGCGAGCCCGAGCCCCGACGCACCTCCGGTGACGACGGCTACGGCGTCCTTGATCTCCACAGATCGGTTCCTTTCGTTGTTCCTAAACCCAGTCCTGCAGAACAGCTTCGGTGTCGGCGCCCGGCACTCCGGGCGCCTTCGGCGCGGTCGGCGCCGTGCGCGAGAACCGCGGGGCGGGCGCCGGATACAGATAGCCGTTCTCGCTGTAGAAGGTGTCGCGCTCGGTGTTGTGCGGTTCGGACTCCACCTCGGCGAACGACAGCACCGGCGTCACGCAGGCGTCGGTGCCGGCGAACACCTTCGCCCAGTGGTCGCGGTCGTGCGCGGCGAACGCCTCCGTGAGCCGGGCCCGCAGTTCCGGCCACCGGGCCATGTCGTTCTGGTCGGGCAGGTCGGCGTCGGCCAGACCGAGGCCGGCGAGCATCTCGGCGTAGAACTGCGGCTCGATCGCGCCGACCGCGACGTGGCGGCCGTCGGCGCAGGTGTAGGTGTCGTAGTACGGCGCGCCGGTGTCGAGCATGTTCACCCCGCGCTCGTCGCTCCACATCCCCATGCCGCGGAAGGCCCACATCATCGTCGAGAGCACGCTGCTGCCGTCGACCATTGCGGCGTCGACGACCTGGCCCTTGCCGGAGCGTTCCCGCTCCCACAGCGCGGACAGCACCCCGACCAGCAGGAACATCGACCCGCCACCGAAGTCGCCGACGAGGTTCAGCGGAGGCACCGGCCGCTCACCGGCCCGGCCGATCGCGTGCAGCGTGCCGTTGAGCGAGATGTAGTTGATGTCGTGCCCGGCCTGCTGGGCGCGCGGACCGTCCTGGCCCCACCCGGTCATCCGGGCGTAGATCAGCCGCTCGTTGACCTTCGCGCAGTCGTCCGGGCCGAGCCCCAGTCGCTCGGTGACGCCGGGCCGGAAGCCCTCGATGAGCACGTCGGCCTTGGCGATCAGGCCGAGCACCATCTTCTGGTCGTCGGGGTCCTTGAGGTTCGCGGCCACCGAGCGCCGGTTGCGCAGCAGGTAGTCGCGGCTCGGGGCGCCGCCGCCCTTGCCGGGCCGTTCGACGCGCACGACGTCGGCGCCGAGGTCGCCCAGGATCATCGCGGCGTGCGGACCCGGGCCGATGCCGGCCAGCTCCACGACACGCAATCCCTGCAGAGGTCCAGCCATCTCCAACCGCCCTTCGTCGTCATCGCCCGTCGGCCGCGACATAGCTTACTTGTATAACCTTCTCGGCCGACCTAGGGTGCCAGACTATGACGACGACGGAGTCCTACACCGGCATCGACGACCTCCGCGTGCAGTTCGACGGCGGTGTGCTGGCGGTGACGCTGAACCGTCCGGACAGCCTGAACTCGCTGACCGCGCCGATGCTGCGCACCCTCGCCGAGACGCTGGAACGCGCGGCCGACGACCCCCGGGTCCGCGTGGTGCGCATCGGCGGAGCGGGCCGCGGCTTCTCGTCGGGAGCGGGCATCAGCGAGTCCGACCACGCGAACCCCGGTGCCGCAGGCACTCCGGCCGAGGTGCTCGACGCGGCCAACCGCTGCATTCGGGCGATCGTGCGGCTGCCCCAGCCGGCGGTCGCGGTGGTGAAGGGCGCCGCGGCGGGCGTGGGCGCGTCGCTGGCGTTGGCCTGCGACGTCGTCTTGGCTTCGGAGAAGGCCTTTTTCATGCTCGCGTTCACGAAGATCGGGCTGATGCCCGATGGTGGCGCCTCGGCGTTGATCGCCGCCGCGGTCGGCCGCATCCGCGCGATGCGGATGGCGCTGCTGGCCGAACGCATCCCGGCCACCGAGGCGTTCGCGTGGGGGCTGGTGAGCGCGGTGTACCCCGCCGACGATTTCGACGCCGAGGTCGACGCGGTGATCGCCACGCTGGTCGGTGGACCGGCCGTCGCCCTGCGCAAGACCAAGGACGCGATCAACGCCGCGACGCTGACCGAACTCGAGGACGCGCTCGAGCGCGAGAAGCGTGGTCAGCTGATGCTGTTGGACGGCAACGACTTCCGCGAAGGTACCCGCGCCTTCCAGCAGCGCCGCCCGGCCACCTTCACCGACACCTGACCCTCGTTCGCCCACACCGACGTTCGGGCGACGACGTGCGAGTAGTTCGCACCATTTCGTCGATGTCGACGCCGCGCGGCGGACGGAAAATCGTTCGACGCGCGACCCCCGCATCCGCCACCATCGGTGGGTGAGCACGCACTACGACATCGAGCAGCCGGTGGCAGCCCCCGGCTGGCGTGTGCTCGCGCCGTTCCGGTTCCGCGAGTTCCGCCTGCTGATCGCCGCCGTGTCCCTGTCGATCTTCGCCGAGGGCATGTGGGCCGTGGTGATGACGCTTCAGGTCATCGCGCTCGACGACGACCCCACGTCGTTGTCGCTGGTCGCCACCTGCCTGGGCGTGGGTCTGGTCACCTTCGTCCTCGTCGGCGGGCTGGCCGCCGACCGGCTGCCGCAGCGGGCGATCATCATCGTCGTCGAGGCCGTCAACACCGCGGTGGTGTCGACGGTCGCCGTCCTGGGATTCGTTGGCGCTCTGCAGATCTGGCATCTGGCCGTGGCGGCGGGTGCGCTGGGCGTCGCGGCGGCGTTCTTCTTCCCGGCCTACAGCGCGTTGCTGCCGAAGATCCTGCCGGCTGAGCAGTTGCTGGCCGCCAACGGCGTCGAAGGCGTGGTACGGCCGGTGTTCCAGCGCGCCGCCGGGCCGGCGATCGCCGGACTGCTGGTCGCTGCGACGTTCCCGGCCGTGGGCGCGGTCACGGTGGCCGCGCTCTTCGCGGTCGGCCTGGTGCTGCTGCTGGCCACCCGTCCGGCAGCGAGACCCGTTGCCGCAGAGGCTGTTCCGTCCCAGCGGCTGCTGCGCGACCTGCGGGAGGGGTTCGACTTCGTGTGGCGCACGCCGTGGCTGCTGTGGACCCTGCTGTTCGCGAGCATCTTCGTGCTGGTGGTGCTGGGCCCCATCGAGGTGCTGCTGCCGTTCGTCGTCGCCGACCGGTTCGCCGACGGCGAGCGCACCTACGGATTCGTCCTGGCGTTCTTCGGCATCGGCAGTGCGCTGGGCGCGCTGGCGGTCTCGTCGCGGCGGCTGCCGCGCCGGTACCTGAGCGTCATGATGGTGATGTGGAGCGTCGGCTCGGTCCCGCTCGCGGTCGTCGGCGTCACATCGTCGTTCCCTGTGATGGCGTTGGCCACCTTCGTCATCGGCGTGACCGACGGGGCAGGCATGGTCATCTGGGGCACGCTGCTGCAGCGGCGGGTTCCCTCCGACATGCTGGGCCGGGTGTCGAGTCTGGACTTCTTCGTGTCGCTGGCGTTCATGCCGGTGTCGTTCGCGATCGTCGGTCCGCTGTCGAAAGTCGTGTCGATGCAGACGATCTTCCTCACCGCGGGTCTGGTCCCGCTGGTGTTGGCCGCAGTCGCGATGTGGGCGGCCGGGATGCGGCGCGACGAGGTCGCGCACCCCTTGAGATGAGGAGCGTTAGACGCCGAACATCGGGGGCAGTGCGAGCACCATGACGAGACCCCAGAAGAAGTGGGTCAGCATGGGGGCGAGCACTCCCCCGGTGGCGCGGCGCTCCAGCGCGCACACGGTGCCGAGGACGATCGCCGCGAAGCCGAGCATGGGGTTGCCGGTGGTGGCGGCCGTCGCGATCACGTACAGCACGGTCGACACCAGCACCGGCCTGTACTTCCACAACGCGGTGTAGAGCGCGCCGCGGAAGAACATCTCCTCGGCCAGCCCGTTGATGACGGTGATGAACACGATCAGCCACAGCGGGCCGGTGTTGACGTACTCGAGCACGCTGGTGATGTAGTCGCGCACCGGCGGTATCTGACGGGCGATCAGCGCGCCGAGCACGAACACCGCGCCCAGGCCCAGCCCCACCCCGGTGCCGGTGATGACGGGCCGCTGGTTGCGGCCGCGGAAGCTCACGTGTCCGAAGTGCAGCGGGCCCGACAGGAACGCACCGATGGCCCACACCGCGGCCAGCGCGAGAGTGAGCCACACGAACGAACTGTCGCCGGGCGGGCGACTCAACGAGTATCCGAGCAGCGCGGCGCCGATCAGCAGGAACACCCCGACGACGAACTTGCGCCGGGTGATCATCGACGGTGGCTCGTTGAACGCCGGCGCCTTGGTGCGCGCGATCTGCTTGATCTCGCCCGACAGCGGCGTGTGCTCCGAGTTGTTCACGCAGGGCTTCCCTTCGGCACCAGTCCGATCACATGATCCAGTCCGGTGCGGACGGCGGCGGCAACGGGTCCCGGTACCAGACCGAGGAGGCCGAGGACCGGTTGCACGGCGTGCGGGGTGACCGTGCAGGCGAGTTGGCGCAAGCGCAACGCGTCCCCGCCCGCCCAGTCGGGGTCGGTGTCGGCGAGGTGATGGGGATCGGCCAGCTTGTCGACGGGCCGGCGCCGGGGACTCGTCACCGCCGCGCGGATCGCGTCCTCGACGGAGGTGCGCCCACCCGGCGGTTCGGGCACGACGCCGTCCAGCCCGTCGTTGGTGGCCATCATCGGGAAGTCCAGCGACTCGACGAGGTCCGAGGCCAGCCCGCCCGGAACGGGCAGCACCACTCCGGTGACCATCGAGACGAGGCTGGTGTCGATGCCGTAGACGGGCACCGGTGCGCGCCAGATCCCGGCGATCCGCGCGTAGGTGCGGAGCAGGTCGCCGTAGGTGGTGGTCTCGGGCCCGCGGATGTCGTAGGACCCGGCCGGCACGGTCTCGTCCGCCGCGGCGACGAGGTAGTACAGCACGTCGCGGATCGAGATCGGGTCGATCGGGTTGGCCGACCATTCCGGCATCGGCAGCACCAGGAACCGGTCGGCGACGTAGCGCAACATCTCGAACGACGTCGACCCGGCGCCCAGCACGATCGCCGCCCCCAGCCACACGACGTCGGGTCCGCCGTCGATCTGCAGCGCGTGGGCGACTTCGGCGCGGCTGGTCAGGTGTTCGGACAGCGGCCCGCCGTCGGGGCTCTCGGGGACGAAGCCTCCGAGGTAGACGATGCGGCGCACGCCGGCGGCCTTCGCTGCGGCAGCTACGTTCGCCGCGGCCCGGTTGTCGGCCTCCCGGAAGTCGGGCTGCCCGATGCCGTGCACGAGGTAGTAGACGACGTCGACGGGGCCGGCATCGGCGAACGCCTGACGCGCCGAGTCCTCGTCGTGCGCGTCGAGCGCGACGGTCGAAACCCGGTCGTGCCACCCGAAATCGGCCAGCCGGCCGGGGTTGCGGCTGGCGGCGACGACGTCGTGGCCGTCCGCCAGCAGAGCCGTGACGAGGCGGGAGCCGATGTATCCCGTCGCGCCGGTGACCAAAGTCCGCACGTTAACCACGGTACGGCTGTACCCCAACCGCCTCGATCAGAACCCGTCGGCGGCGTTGCCTACGTCACGGCTCCGTCACTGCCCGCGTCGCGGTGCAGCTTGACCAGCTCCTGGTAGAGCAGCGCGTTCGTGCGGATGCCCTCCTTCTCGGCGTCGCCGAGCTCCCGGCGCACCTTGGCGGGCACCCCGGCGACCATGTGCCCGGGCGGGATCACCGCACCCTGGGACACCACCGCCCCGGCGGCGATCAGCGACCCGGCGCCGATCGTGGCGCCGTTGAGGATCACCGCGCCCATCCCGATGAGGCAGTCGTCTCCGACCGTGCACCCGTGCAGTACGGCGTTGTGGCCCACCGTGACACCGGCGCCCACGCTGACCGGAAAGCCGGGGTCGACGTGGACGGTCACCCCGTCCTGGATGTTGCTTCCGGCACCGACGGTGATGGTCTCGGCCTCGGCGCGCAGGATCGCGCCGTACCAGACGCTGGCCGACTCGGCCAGCACCACCCGGCCGATCAGTGTCGCGTTCGGCGCGACCCAACTCTGGGCGTCCAACTGCGGCGCGTGTCCGGCGAGGGCAAGGATCAGGGGCTCCGGCATGGCGCCATCGTAGGGCGGCCCGTCCGCGCCGCGGCGACGCGTGCGATCCTCACGTCGTGACAGCGACGTCAACCCCCACGGCTCTCGACATCGTCGAGGGCATCGACCTGACCGGCAAGACCATCGTGATCACCGGCGCCTCGTCCGGGCTGGGCCGCGAATCGGCCCGCGCCCTCGCGACCACCGGGGCGCGGATCATCCTGGCGGCACGCAACACCGCCGCCCTCGCCGACACCGAGGCGTGGATCCGCGAGCAGGTGCCCGCGGCGGTGCTCTCCAGCGTGCACCTCGACCTCACCTCGCTGGAGTCGGTGGCCGCGGCCGCAGCCGAGATCAGCGAGCTGACCCCCGCGGTGCATGTGCTGATGAACAACGCCGGCGTGATGTTCACCCCGCCTCAGCGCACCACCGAGGGCTTCGAGATCCAGTTCGGCACAAACCATCTGGGTCACTTCGAGTTGACCCGGCTGATGTTCCCCGCGCTGGTGGCTGCCGACGGCGCGCGGGTGGTGGTGCTGTCCTCGGAGGGGCACCGGCTCAGCGACGTCGACCTCGACGACCCGAACTGGGAACGGCGCGACTACGACAAGTTCGCCGCCTACGGTGCGTCGAAGACGGCCAACGTGCTGCACGCCGTCGAGCTGGACCGCCGGCTGCGCGACAGCGGCGTGCGCTCGTACGCGGTGCACCCCGGCGTGGTGGCGACGTCGCTGGCCCGCTACATGGACGAGGACGACTTCGCCGCCCTGGCGCAGCGCGGCCGCAGCAAGCTGGCGTTCACCACTCCCGACCACGGCGCGGCGACCCAGGTGTGGGCCGCGGTCAGCGATGAGGTGGTCGAACTCGGCGGCGTCTACCTGTCCGACTGCGCGGTCCGCGACGCCGCCCCGTACGCCGTCGACGAGGCCCGCGCGCTGACGCTGTGGGATCTCTCCGAACGCCTCTGCACCCCGAGCGCGACGACACTACGCTCGTCGGTGTGACCCCGGACGCGTCCGAGAACGTCGTCTATCTGCGGTCCTACGGCGAGCACGACCGCGACGACCACGAGGTGGTGCGCCGCGTGCTGGACGCGACGGCCGAGATGCTGCGCGAGCGGCCGTTCGCGGACCTGACCACCCGGCGGGTCGCCGAGCGCGCGGGCGTGCCGCACCGCGACGTGTGCGCGTACTTCCGCTCCCCCGACGCGATCGTCGCCGAGCTGTACCTGGGTGTGCTGCGGGACGCACCGCTCTCGGTGGACGTGGAGCTACCGGCCCGCACGCGGGTGGTGGCGCTGTTCGGGCAGCTGGTGATGCTGCTGGCCGACGAACCCGGTTTCGCCGCGGCCTGCTCGAGTGCCCTGATCTCCACCGAGCCGTCGGTGCGGGCGATCCGGCGCCGCATCCACGCCGAACTGCAGCGCCGCGTGCGCACCGTGCTGGGGTCGGGCGCGTGGCCGGAGGTGGCCGAGACGCTGGAGTTCGGCCTCGTCGGGGCGATGGTGCAGGCCAGTTCGGGAGCGGCGACGTTCACCCAGACCGCCGACGATCTGGCCGGTGTCGTGGCCGCGGTGTTGCCTGACGAACACTGAGCGACGAAAGCCCTGCTCAGAGCCGGTTCTGTAACGGTTGTCCACCGGTTCGCGACACATTCTCGACTTGGTCGTGACCAATTCGTGCGCATAGCATGCCAGGCGACCTGACGAGCATGAGGAGCAGAACGTGAAGACCCGCACCAGCCACGTCATCGGCATCGCAGCGAGTGCCGCCGCGATCGCCCTGTCGGTTCCGCTGGCCGTCAACGCCTACGCCGAGCCGACGACGACCACCGTGACGGCCGAGATCCCCGACCCGCAGGGTCCGCAGTGCGATCCGTTCAAGAAGGCCGTGCCGAACTGGAAGAGCCTGGCCAACGTGCCCGTCAGCAAGGTGCTGGCCAGCATCCCGGACATCAGCTCGTTCAACGCCGCGGTGTCGGGCCAGCTGAACCCGGCCGTGAACATCGCCCCGGTGCTCGACAACGGGCCGTTCGTGGTGTTCGCCCCCACCAACGAGGCGTTCGCCGAGCTGCCGCCCGAGCAGCAGGAGGTGCTGCGCACCGATCCGGCCGCGCTGACCAGCCTGCTGTACTACCACGTGTTCCTCGGCCTGCTCGGCCCCGACGACGTGAAGGGTCAGCGGCCCACCCAGGAGGGCACCGAGATCGAGGTGACCGGCTCCGGCGGCGACATCAAGATCAACGAGACCACCAAGGTGGTCTGCGGTGGCATCCAGGCGCAGAACGCGCGGATCTACCTCGTCGATCACGTGCTGAACCCGGCCGAGGCGCCGGCGCCGGTGACGCCGACGTCGACCAGCTCCACCGCCACCGCGAGCGCCACGGCCACCACCGAGCCCGCGCCGCTGCCCGCGGAGACGTCGGCCGCGCCGGCCGCCGAGGCTCCGATCGGCTGACCCCTTTGCGATTTCGGCGTGATCGGTCGCGATGAGCGCGACCGATCACGCCGAATTCGCGTTTACAGGCCGAGGTCGCGGCCGATGATCTCCTTCATGATCTCGGTCGTGCCACCGAAAATCGTCATGATGCGACCGTCGACGTAGTCACGGCAGACGCGGTACTCCATCATCCAGCCGTAGCCGCCGTGCAGCTGCACGCACTGGTCGACGACCTTCTTGGCGACCTCGGTCGCCCACCACTTCGCCTTGGCGGCTTCGACCGCGGTCAACTCGCCGTCGACGATGGCCTGCAGGCACCGGTCCACGTACTGTTCGGTGACGTCGAGCTCGGTGTCCATCTCGGCGAGCAGGAACCGGTTGTGCTGGAAGCTGCCGATCGGCTGCCCGAAGGCCTTGCGGTCCTTGGCGTATTGCAATGTCTGACGCCAGGTTTCGCGCGCGCCGGCGATCGCGGAGATCGCGATCGACAGCCGCTCCGAGGGCAGGTTCTGCATCAGGTGGTAGAAGCCGCGCCCCTCCTTGCCCAGCACGTTGGCGTTCGGCACGCGGACGTTCTCGAAGTGCAGCTCGGCCGTGTCCTGCGCATGCATCCCCATCTTGTCGAGCTTGCGGCCGCGGCTGAAGCCCTCCATGCCGCGCTCGACGACCAGCAGGGTGAAGCCTTTGTGCCCGGCCTCGGGATCGGTGCGGGCGACGACGACGACGAGGTCGCTGTTGATGCCCGACGAGATGAAGGTCTTGGACCCGTTGAGAATCCAGTCGTCCCCGTCGCGCACGGCGGAGGTGCGGATGCCCGCGAGGTCGCTGCCCGCGCCCGGCTCGGTCATCGCGACCGCGATGATGGTCTCGCCGGTGGTGATGCCGGGCAGCCAGCGTTCCTTCTGCTCGTCGGTGGTGAGGTCCTTGAAGTAGGGCGCGACGACGTCGTTGTGCAGGCTCAGCCCGGGTCCGGGCACACCGGCCTTGGCGATCTCTTCGTCGATGATCGCGTTGAACCGGAAGTCGTCGGAACCGCCGCCGCCGTACTCCTCGGGCATGTTGAACCCGATCAGGCCGTGCTTGCCCGCCGCGACGTAGGCCGACCGGTCGACGATGCGATCGGCCTCCCACTTCTCGGCATTCGGCACGAGTTCGCTCTCGATGTATCCGCGGACGGTGTCGCGGAAGGCCTCGTGCTCGGCGTCGTAGATGGTGCGCTTCATGGTTTCTCCCTCACTTTGGCTTACCGCGCCTTCCATACCGGCTGGCGCTTCTGCGCGAATGCCAGCGGCCCTTCCTTGGCGTCTTCGCTGCCGAACACCGCGACGGCCTCGCGCATGGTGCGCTTCCAGTCGGGCTCCTCGTCGGTGACGACGCCGTCGTCGGCACCGCGGGCGACCCGCTTGCTGGCCTGCACGGCCAGCGGTGCGTTGACGGCGATGCGCTCGGCCAGCGCGAGTGCGGCGTCCAGCACGGTGCCGTCGGCCACGACCTCGTTGACCAGACCCCAGCGCTGCGCGTCGGCGGCACTGATCGGCTCGCCGGTCAGCATCATCTGCATCGCGACCTTGCGGGGAATCTGCTCGACGATCCGGAAGACCCCGCCGGCGCCGGCGATCAGGCCCCGTTTCACTTCGGGCAGACCGAATTTCGCGCTCTCCCCGGCGACGACGAGGTCACTGGCCAGGGCCAGTTCGGTGCCGCCGCCCAGTGCGGTGCCGTTGACCGCCGAGATGGTCGGCTTGTCGATGAAGTGGCGGACGTAGCCGGCGAACCCCCACTTGGGGTGGTCGGGGTGGCCGATGTTCTCCCCGCGCGAGAGCGCCTTGAGGTCCGCTCCGGCGCAGAAGGATTTGTCCCCTGACCCGGTGACCACCACGACCCACACGTCGGGATCGTTCTGCGCCTCTTCGAGGGCGTCGCCCAGCCCGATCGACACGGCGGCGTTGATCGCGTTGCGCGCCTCGGGCCGGTTGATGGTCACGACCATGACGTGGCCCCGGCGCTCGACGAGGGCACCGGGGGCTTCGACTGCCGTCACAGCAGTTCCAGGATGGTGGCGTTGGCCTGGCCGCCGCCCTCGCACATGGTCTGCAGGCCGTACTGAATTCCGTTGTCGCGCATGTGGTACAGCAGCGTGGTCATGATGCGGGCGCCGGAGCCGCCGAGCGGGTGGCCCAGCGCGATCGCGCCGCCGTTGGGGTTGAGCTTCTTCTCGTCGGCGCCGATGTCCTTCAGCCACGCCATCGGCACGGGGGCGAACGCCTCGTTGACCTCGAACGCGCCGATCTGGTCGATCGACAGCCCGGACCGCTTGAGCGCCTTCTGCGTCGCGGGGATCGGTGCGGTCAGCATGATCACCGGGTCGGCGCCGGCCAGCACGGCGGTGTGCACCTTGGCCAGCGGCTTGAGCCCGAGCTCCTTGGCCTTCTCGGCCGACATGAACAGCAGCGCGGCCGACCCGTCGGAGATCTGCGAGCTGTTGCCGGCGTGGATCACGCCGTCCTCGCGGAACGCGGGCTTGAGCTGGGCCATCTTCTCCAGCGTGGTGCCGCGGCGGATGCCCTCGTCCTTGAGTACGGGATTACCGTCGGCATCCTTGATCGCGACGATCTGGTCGTCGAAGGCACCGGAATCCTGTGCCGCAGCGGCTTTCTCGTGGGAGTCGAGAGAGAACTGGTCGAGCGCGGTGCGGTCGAGGCCCCACTGCTCGGCGATCATCTCGGCGCCGATGCCCTGGTTCGGGGTCTTCTGGTAGCGGTCCTTGAAGCCGGCCGGGTACGGGTTGCCTCCACCAGCCAGCGACGAGCCCATGGGGGTCCGCGACATCGACTCGACGCCACCGGCGACGACGACGTCGTAGTGGCCGGCCACCACACCGGCGGCGGCGAAGTGCACCGACTGCTGGCTCGACCCGCACTGGCGGTCCACGGTCACCCCGGGCACCGATTCCGGCCATCCGGCGGTCAGCAGCGCGGTGCGGGCGATGTCCAGCGCCTGCTCGCCGGCCTGCATGACACAACCCCAGATGACGTCCTCGACCAGCGCGGGATCGACACCGGCGCGCTCCACGAGGCCGTTGAGCACCTGCGCGGACAGCTCGGCCGGGTGCACTCCCGACAGCCCACCGTTGCGCTTGCCGACCGGTGACCGTACGGCTTCGACAATGACGGCTTCAGGCATGGAGATACTCCTTCATTGAGATGGTGCCTCGAACGTAAACGAACAAGGTTTACTAGGTCAACCTACTGGTTGGTAGACGTCATGACCGCGTCAGAGCACCGGTCAGCGGCCGCGCGCGGCCCGGTCGGCCGCGTCGGCCAGCGCGTCGCGGAACTGCGGATGGGCGATCGCCGCGAGCGCCTCCCCCCGCTCCCGCACCGTCAGCCCCTCGAGCTCGGCCGCGCCGTACTCGGTGACGATCACGTCGACGTGATGACGCGGTGTGGTGATCACCGACCCGGCGTCGAAGCGCGGCACGATGCGCGACCGCGCCACCCCGCCGTCGTCGTACGTCGACGGCAGGCAGATCAACGAGCGGTCCGACAGCTCCAGGCCGACACCGGCCACGAAGTCCTCGGCGCCGCCGATGCCGCTGAACTGGTCGCCGCTGATGGTGTCGGCGACCACCTGGCCGTACACGTCGACCGCGAGCGCCCCGTTGATGGACACCATGTTCGCGTTGGCGGCGATGACCTCCGGGGCGTTGACGACGTCGACGGGCAGGAAGGCGACATCGTCGTTGTCGTCCAGCCAGGCGTAGAGGTCGGCCGATCCCAGCGCGAACGTCGTCACGCTGACCCCGTCGAATTGGCCCTTGCGCGCATTGGTCACCTTGCCCGCGCGGTGCAGCCGCAGGCAGCCGTCGGTGAACATCTCGCTGTGCAGGCCGAAGTCGCCGTGGTCGCCGTCGGCGAGCAGCGCGGCGATCTGACTCGGGATCGACCCGATGCCGGTCTGCAGCGTGGCGCCGGAGTCGATGTACGCGACGGCGTTGCGGGCGATCGCGGTGTCGGTGTCGGTCGGCGGCGGCGACGGCAACGCCAGCGGTGCGTCCGTCGAGGCGACCAGCACGTCGATCTCGTCGACGTGCAGCGCGTGCCGGTACCGCTCGCCCAGCCCGGCCGTGCGCGGATAGGCGTCGGACACCTCGACGACGAGCACCCGGTCGGGATCCGCACCGGCACGGCGCAATTCGGCGACCGTGCCGCCGGCGTGCAGCGACAGCGAGCACCATCCGTCGGCGTCGGGCGGGGTGGCGACCGTGGTCATCACGCGCGGCGACTGGCGTTCCAGCAGCGGCGCGAAGCGGCGGAAGTCGGCGGGCATGAACTCCACGCCGGCATCGGCGTCGCGCAATGCGCGCTCGAGCGGCCCGAAGAAGCCCGACAGATAGCGCACGCCGGGGCGGCTGAACAGCTCGGTCCCGACGGTCAGCAGCGCACCGTAGACGCACAGCGCGGTCCAGTCGGTCCGCTCGCCGAGGGCGCGCAGGAACGCCGGCGGCTGTCCCGGGCCGAGAGGAATGCCGAGCGTGTCGGCGGGATGCAGCCGCGCCGCGGCCTCCTCGGCGGTCAGTTCCTCCGGCATGGCCGTTACCCTGCCATGCGATGTCGCGATGCCGGCACGAAAGACCACAGCGCGCCGACATGGTTTACTGAGTTGCACAGCTCACCGTGACGTTCGGTGGCCTTCTCAGGAGTTTGTCGTGACGCGGAGTACCCGGCTGGCGCCGATGATCGGCCCGGACTCGACCGGTTCGGGTACCGCCGTACGCTCGCCGAAGACCGCGGAGCTGGTCGCGGGCACGCTGCGCCGGATGGTCGTCGAGGGCCAGCTCACCGATGGTGACTTCCTGCCCAACGAGGCCGAGTTGATGGCGCACTTCGGCGTCAGCCGGCCCACGCTGCGCGAGGCGGTGCGGGTGCTGGAGTCCGAGCGGCTCGTCGAGGTGCGCCGCGGATCGCGGACCGGCGCCCGGGTGCGGGTCCCCGGCCCCGAGGTGGTCGCCCGTCCCGCGGGGCTGCTGCTCGAGTTGTCCGGCGCCACGATCGCCGATCTGCTCACGGCGAAGGCCGGCATCGAGCCGCTGGCGGCGCGCCTGCTCGCCGAGTCCGGCTCCGCCGAGGCCTTCGAGGAACTCGACGCACTGCTCGAGGGACTGGTCGCCGACGGCTGGCAGTCCGAGCGGCTGGCCGAGAACACCGGGGCGTTCCATCTGCGGGTGGTGCAGCTGTCGGGCAACGCGACGCTGGGCATCGTCGCCGGCATGCTGCACGAGATCACGGTGCGGCACACGGCTTTCGTGTTCAACGAGCGCCGCCCGGTGTCCAAGGCGGACTACGAGAAGCTGATGCGTTCCTATCGCAAGCTGATGGCGTTCCTGCGGGCCGGCGACGCCGCGGGCGCCGAGGCGCACTGGCGCAAGCACCTCGACGTGTCCCGCGAACTGTTGCTCACCGGGCTGGAGAACGTGCCCGTGCGCGACGTGATGGGCTGAGCTACGGCGCGTCGGCCGCGTCTTGGTGGCTACTGCGCTGCCACGTCACGTGCACCGGGACGGTGTCGTCCCACGGCTGCCGGGTGACCATGTCGGCCACCATGATGTAGCCGCGCTCGAACTCCCCGGTGGCCGCGTCGACGAGGCGATACTCCTGGCGCTGCTTGTGGATCGGCTGCGCGTCGAGCAGCAGCACCCGCACCTCCCCCGGCTCGAACCGGCAGCGCTTCTGCAGCGCGGCGATCAACTGCTCGTTGTGCATGTGGCCGTCGCCGAAGTTCCAGCCGATCGCGGTGCTGCAGATGCGTTCCCCGTCGGTGAGCACGTAGTCGGCCTCGTCGTGGCCGGCCGTCAGCCGGTGCGCGAGCGTGAACATGGCGCGGCCGTGGGTGTTGAACGACCGGAACGCGTACCCCATGTACTGGTACATCTCGGCGGTCTCCCGGCTGCCGTAGAACTTCTCCATCTGGGCGGCGGGCATGCTGGCGATCGCGACGATGCCCGCAGCGATCTTCGCGTCCGCCGACGGCTTGATGCACCACAGCGAGGTGTCCCAGTTGCCGGCGTAGTACCGCATCCCCGGCAGGAAGGAGACCTTGCGCGGGAACAGGTTTCCGATCGCGACCGTGCCGGCCGACACCGCGAAGAGCACCAGCGGCCACGGACTGTGCAGATCGCCGAGACCGATACCGGCGTTGCCGACGAACAGCGCCAGCACGCTGAACATCATGAAGACGTTCCACTCCAGCGGCACCCCCATCGGGATCGCGGACAGGATCCCGAAGTGGAAGCACAGCATCACGACCGCCGCGATCGCGGTCACCCAGCCGCCGTGGGAGAAGAACAGCACCAGCGGCACGAGCATCTCGATGGCAGTGGACACGTGCGCGAGCCATCGCGACGCGCGGCCAGGGCGCAGATCGTCGGGGAAGTGCTCGAAGAACCGGCGCTTGATGGCCCGCGGCCGGATGACCGGGTTGTTGCTCATCATCGTCGAGATGACGAACGGGAAGTGCTTGTTGAGTTTGGACGTCGCCGCACCCATCCAGATGATCAGGCACACCAGCTTGGCGGCGATGACGATGTCGGCGCCGGTGAACAGGAAGCACACGGCCAGGGCGCCGTACACCTCACCGCGGGCCGCCAGGAACAGCACCTTGTCGCGCAGGCCGGCCAGCGCAAGCAGGCCGAGAATGGTCGCGGTCTGCCAGACCGGCAGCACCCCGACCTCGGAGCCGAGCTCAGGAATGGGCCCGGTGCCATCGGAGAAGAGAGCGACGACCAGCATCACCAGCAGCGCGCCATAGAGCACGACGTCGACCGGGGTGCGCGCATCGCCCTTGGTCAACGGGACCCGGTTCGGCCATGGGGGCAGCCGAATGGTCTTGGGCCGCAACCAGTACAGGACAGAACCCATCGGCGGGAAGAACCGGTTGTTCAGCGGGCCGAAGCCGCAGCCCAGGCCCACGATCTCGAACAGCATCGTGTAGAAGACGACCTTCTGGTACACGATCGGTTCGTGGTACCAGGCCGCCACGTCGGTGAACCCGTCGATGCCCCGGGTCGTCAGCACCACGAGCCACGCGAACAGCACGTACAGCAGGATCTTGACGACGTAGAACAGGTGCATCACCACCGGTGTGCCGAAGCCCACCTCGGCCCAGTGCCGGGCCATCGGAACGATCCGCTCCGCGCGAGTTCCCTTGCTCCATTCGGCGTAGTCGACGACCGGTGCGTCCTGCTTCAGAAACCCCATGGCTGACAAGACTAGAACGTGTTCCAGTTCCCCTCGGCGCGATTGTGCGGTTTCCTCCGCGACACGCCGCACCCGGCGTACCCCGACGCACAGTCGGCGGACTACGCGCCGGTCTTGGCCGGGGGGCGGTAGAAGATCACCAGCTGGCCGATGCCGCCCGCCAGGCCCAGCACCAGCGCGATCAGCAGGCCCCACCACCCGTGCAGGAAGTCGTCGAGCCCGGTGCCGGAGAACAGCAGGTGGTCGAGGCTGATCCTGCCCGCGCCGATGGCCGCGATGTCGGCGACCTGGGCGGTGGGCGGCAGGTCGTGTTGCGCGGCGGAGTCGTCGAGCGGACCGCTGCACACCAGCCAGACCGGCAGCTCGCGCAGCGCCTCGGCGTGCCTGCGCACGAAGCGCCGGGNGGTGGTGGCCGCGATGCGGGCGTGGAACATGCCCGGCTTCATGCCCATGCTGTCGAACCAGCCGGCGGTGCCGGCCAGCCCGCCCTTGCCGAAGAACTTGTTGTAGCCGTGCGCGGCCATCGTCAGGCCGAGGACGACCCGCAGGATGAGCACTCCGACGTCGTAGGCAGTCATGCAACAAAATCTAGAACATCTGTCACGTCGGCGCGCCCGCCGGGGACCGTCAGGCGGGCACCCAGTTGCCGTGGAAGCCGGCGGGCACCCGGTGCGGCAGCTTGATCGCCGCGATGTCCTCCAGGGTCTGCGCGTCCAGGACCGCGAGCTCGCTGCGGTCGGCCTGCCGGTCGTAGACGAAGCCCATCAGCACGCCGTCGTCCTCGTCGGCGTCTGGCGAGGACGGATGAAAGACGAACTCTCCGACCGCTTTTCCGTCGCCGAACGACCGGGCCACCGAGTTGTCGCCGATCAGGTCGTGTTTGAGCAGCGTCTCGGCTCCGCTCCCGTCGCCGAAGCAGGGCGCGTACCCGTAACGGTGCCGCTTACCGACGAGCCGTTCGTCGACGCGGGGGAACTCCTGGGGACGGTCGTCGACGCGCGACTCCCGCACCTTGCCGTCGACGAGGTCCACGGTCCAGCGCTCGAGGGTCGGGGGGCCCTCGTTGGGCCCCAGGTGGTCGGTGTCGAACATCTTCGGATGCCGGATGACGTCGAGCACCACGGTGTCCCCCGAGTCATAGGCGTTCATCGGGTGGAAGACGTAGCAGGGTTCGACGTCGAACCACCGCACGTCGGCGCCGGTGCCCTCACGCGGCATGACGCCGATGCGCGCGGGATAGTCCGGGTCCCACGAGTACGGGAATCGACGATCCGCCGACGCAGGAGTGGGCATCCGGGCGGCGATCGGATCGGGGATACGAACCCGGCCGATCAGGGCGCTCAGCATCAGCCGGGCCGGCAGCCGTAGCGCGCGCGGCACCGTCATCTCCACCGCCTGATGGACGTCGAAGGTGACCGGCAGGTCATAGAGGATCACGTGGCGTTCGGTCAGCGAGAAGTCGTGCATCATCGGGCTGCCCGTCACCGGGATGTCGACGGTGCGCCGCGCCCGTCCGTCGGTGCCGATCACCGAGTACTGCACGCTGTCGGCGCGATTCATGCTGTAGGAGACGGCGTGCAGTTCGCCGGTGTCGGGGTCGCGCTTGGGGTGTGCGGTGTAGCCCCCGGACAGGGTGCCGTCGAAGTCGCACACCCCGACGGTGTCGAGTTCGTCGGTCAGTTCGTAGTTGGCGACGCCGGACTCGATGAGCGCCAAGGTCTTTCCCGCGTGCCCGATGACGTTGGTGTTCGCGCCGATCTGCGAGACCCGGAAGTCACCGGTCGGCACCGGCTCGCCGAGCGCGCGGGCGGTCGCCGGTCCGCGGACCCAGCGGTTGCGGTACCACTCTGCCCTGCCGTCGCGGATCCGGATGCCGTGCACCATGCCGTCGCCGACGAACCAGTGGTAGAGCTTCGGATCGATCTCCCCGATCGGGTTGGGCCCGTTGCGCAGGTAGCGCCCGTCGAGGAAGTCGGGCAGCGATCCGGTGACCTCGAGGTCGGTGAGCGTGTACTCCTGCGCCAGTGGCGCGAAGGCGCCGCTCAGATAGCGGTTGTCCATGACACTCCCCTGATAACAGCGTTATAGCGCTCTCTGTATAACACCGTTATGGCAGCATGGCAATCATGAGCGCGGTGTCGGCAGAGGTGATCGCGGCGGGCGTCCGCCTGCTCGAGCGTGATGGCATCGGGTCGTTGAGCGCGCGCAACGTGGCCACCGAGGCCGGCACGTCGACCATGGCCGTCTACACCCATTTCGGCGGGATGACGGGCCTGCTCGACGCGATCGCCGTCGACGTGTTCGAGCGATTCGCCCAGGCGCTCACCGAGGTGCCCCAGACCGACGACCCGGTCGCCGACTTCCTCGTCATGGGGCTGGCGTACTACCGCTTCGCGCAGGAGAACCCGCAGCGCTATCAGCTGATGTTCGGCACGACGGCGCCGGCGTCGATCGCGCGGTTCCGGACGGACCTGACCGTCACGGGCAGCGCGAGCAATCGCGCCGAGTGGGCGCTGTCGTTCGGGGCGCTGCACCGGGCGGTCCACCGGATGATGGCGGCCGGACGGATCCGCGACGACGACGAACTCGCGGTGGCCGGTCGGTTGTGGAGCCTCAACCACGGGGCGGTGATGCTGGAGACGGCCGGCTTCTTCGGGCATGAGGGCCACGGCCTCTCGCAGATCCTCGGCCCGCTGGTGATCGACACTCTCGTGGGCATGGGCGACGACCGCGGCGCAGCGATGCAGTCTCTGCAGTCAGCGCTGACCAGGGCCGCCGAAAGCGTCTAGCGCAGCGCGTGGTCTAGCCGGTCGAGGTAGGCGTCGACGTCGCCGATCGCCGACTCCGCCGCGTGCACGCTGACCGCGACGGTGTCGCCGATGCCGTGCACGCCGTGCGTGAGGCCCATCATCGGCGAGAGCGCGGGGAAGCCGGCGGTGAGCACGACGGGCGCCCCTGCGAACGACAGATCGGCGGCGCCGCGGTGGACGCTGGAGACGACGGTGTTGCCGGTGACGGTGTCCGAACGCCGGTCCGGATCGAAATGGCCGACGCCCCAACGCAACACCGGCGCGGGGATCGCCGCGAACGCCGCGGCCTCGGCCGCCAGCGCCGGATGCGACGCGCGTCGCCGGCGCCCGTACAGGTCGGCGGCGATCGCCTGGGCTCGACGGTCAGCCGGCAGATGCGGGTGCAATCCGACGCCGACGTTGCCGTAGTGGTTGTTCGCCAGGCGCACACCGGGTGCGGCCATCGGCACCTCCGCACCCAGCAGCGTCGGGTCGTCGCCGAGTTCGCGCAGATGCCCGGCGAGCGCCGACGAGACGGCGGTCAGCACGCCGACGGTCACTGTCGGCCCGGGCAACTGGTCGCGCCGCCGGATCAGCGTGCGCACCGACAGCGCGCCGGCGGGACGCCTGTTGCTGCGCAGGGCCGGCCGGGACAGCGACTGCGGCGGAACGAGTCCCGCATCGGTGTCGCGCACCAGCCGGCGGTGCGCCCGCGCGGCGGCGACGGACCGGCGGACGAACCCGCCTCCAGTCGGCGGTGGCACCGCCGGCACCGCGCCGGGCCGGCCGAACAGCCACGCCGCCAGCGCCGAGGATCGGGCACCGTCGGCGAGCGCGTGCGAGATCTGCAGGATCGCAACACATCCCGCACCCGCTCCGGGTACGTCGTCGACGACGGGGAAGACGTGGAGCCGCCAGGGGTGCGTCCACGGATCGAGCTGGTCGGCGACCAGCCCCGCGACGGCGACCAGGCACCCGGCCCACGTGTCGTCCGGGTAGGTCACGAACTGCTGCGCGTCGACGGCGCACCTCTCCCACACGGGGTAGCGCCGTCCGCCGGTGTCGCGCACCCGCACGGTCAGGTCGGTGCACGTGTCGGCCCGATGCCGGAGCTCGTCGAGCGCTCCGACGGGATCGGCGGCCGTACCGCCGAACCCGTAGAGCAGGAACTGGTCGTTCGGGACGACCGCCGACATCCACAGCGTCTGCGCGTCGACCGGGGCGAGCCGGCGCACCGTCATACGGCCAAGGCTAGGCTGTGCCGCATGTCGCTGCTGCCGTCGGTGTCGAAGACCGGGGCGGTGCTCGTCACCGGCGCCTCATCGGGCATCGGCGAGCAGATCGCCCGTGAATTCGCCCGCCGCGGCTACCCCGTCATCCTGGTCGCGCGGCGCGCCGACAAGCTGACCGAACTCGCCGCCGCGCTGGGCACCCAGGCGCATGTGTTGCCCGCCGACCTCGCCGACGCCGCCCAGCGGGCCGCGCTGCCCGACCATGTCGCCGCGCTGGGGCTGACCGTCGACATCCTGGTCAACAACGCCGGGCTCTCCAACCTCGGCGCGGTCGCGAAGGTGGATCCGGCCGACGAACTGCGGTTGATCGAGGTCGACGTCGCGGCCGTGGTGGACCTGAGCACCCGGCTGGTGCCGGGCATGGTGGCGCGCGGGCGGGGCGCGGTGCTCAACGTCGCCTCGGTCGGGGCGTTCGGGCCGGTGCCGTTCCAGGCGTCCTACGGCGCAGCCAAGGCATTCGTGCTGTCCTACACCGAGGCGATGCGCGAGGAGTTGCGCGGCACCGGGGTGACCGCGGCCGTGGTCTGCCCCGGTCCGGTCCGCACCGGATTCGGCGCGGCGGCAGGCATTCCCGACGAAGAGGCCGAGAAGATGCTGCCACCCTTCCTGTGGGAGCAGGCGGACACGGTGGCCCGCGTCGCGGTCGACGGTCTCGCCGATGGGCGCTCGGTCATCGTGCCGGGCACGCCCAACCGGGCGGCGGCCCTGCTGTACCGCTACGCCCCGCACCGGCTGCTGCTGCCGCTGCTCGGCCGCAGCCATCCCGGCCGGTCGACGTAGCGCTACACCGGGTCGAACGAGGAGATCAGCCAGCGATCGCCGACCTTTTCGAGGGTGACGCGCACGCTCGAGTTGGTGTCGGTCGGAGCGTCCGCGCCGACGGTCACCGTCTGGTTGACGAACACCAGCACGACCGCCTTCTGCGGGCTGGCCGACACCGACGCCGCCGCGGGCACCGTGGCGACCGCGGAGATCTGCTTCTGCTTGGCGCCAGGGATCACCACGTCGTTGGTCAGCGAGGTGTACGAATCGCGGAACTCGCCGGTGAGCAGGTTGCGGGCATCGCCGAGCTGCTGGTCCACCTTGTCGGGCGTGTACGACAGCAGCGCGATGGTGCTGTCCTTGGCTGCCTGTACCGACGACACGGCCGCGATCTCCCCGTCGCGCACGGTGTTGTCCCGCCACTTCAGGTAGCCGGCGCCGAGGGCGAGGCCTAGGGCGATGGCCGGCAACACCGCGAACGCGACGACGCGCGTCCAGGCGCTGCGTCGCTTCGGGGCATCCCCGGGTTCCCCGGAGTCCTCCACCGCCTCGGAGTCCTCCGCCGCCTCGGTCTCCTCGGCGGTCTCGGTCTCCTCGATGGCGTCGGCCTCGGTGGCGTTCGTCGTCTCGTCGGTGACGTCCGTACTCACGTCTGCGCTCATGTCGGTGGGCTCGCTGACCTCTGTCTTGTCCTTGCTCACGGCACGAACTCCACGTTCGACACCTTGGCCTCGTCGCCGAGCTTCTCCACCGAGATCCGCATCCGCCAGGCCCGCGGTTGCTGCTCGGGGGCGCCGGCATTGCTCGTCTTCACCGTCACCGCGACCAGCACCTGCGCCTCGTTGTCGGTCGAGGTCTCCAGGCCGGCCTCGGCGATGGTGCCCTCGGACTTCGACTTGGCCTGCTTGACGACCTCGGCGAACGGCTGGGCCCGCTTCTGGAAGTCGTCGTAGAAGGTGCCCGTCGCCGAGTCGAGGATGCGCTGCACGTCGGCGTCCGCATGCTCGTAGTCGATCG
Organism: Mycolicibacterium chlorophenolicum; assembly: GCF_001044235.1. Taxonomy (GTDB): domain Bacteria; phylum Actinomycetota; class Actinomycetes; order Mycobacteriales; family Mycobacteriaceae; genus Mycobacterium; species Mycobacterium chlorophenolicum. The sequence goes on from NZ_JYNL01000069.1 coordinate 250,356, forward strand.
TGGTCAGGTTCAGCGCACCCTGTCGGCCCACCAGCAGGAACAGCTCGCGGGCCGACTCGGCGCGCTGCGACTCCCACGTGCGGTAACCCAGCCAGCCGGTCAACCCCGCCAGCGCGAGCACACCGACCAGGCCGGCGACGAGCGCGATCTTGACGTGCGACCAGGGCGCGCGCCGCGGCGCCGCCACCTCAGCGTCGTCCGCGTCGTCCGCGTCCTCCGCGTCGTCGGCGTCGGTGTCCTCGGAGTCGTCCGCCTCGAGGGCGGTCTCGTCGGTGTCGGTCGGCTCGACGGTGGTGTCCGGCTCCGGGGTCGTCTCCGTCAGTTCCCCTTCGGGGGCAGCAGCATCGTCTGCCATGTTTTCTCCTCTGCGGCACCGTTGGCCAGGTTGGACTGTGTGTAGACACGTCCGTCCGGTCCAACGTACGTGCCGCTCGCCGGATCGTATTCGGCGGCAGCTATGGGTGGCGGCGCGGGTCCCGGCGGCGGAGACGACTGTGTCGGTGAGATGTTCGGCGGGATGTCCGGAACGGCCTGACCGGACGCCGTCGCGTTCGGATCGCCCTTCCAGTTGTAGCCGTCGTTGAGCGGCACGTAGTTCTCGTTGCTCTCACATTCCTGCCACGTCGGCGCGCGCTTGCCGGGGTTCTCCACGCAGGGCAGGTTGCGGGCACCGCGCACGTTGAACGGCGCGTCCTGGGGCACCCGGCAGTACACGTCGCCCGGCGGCCGGTCGGGGTAGTCCTCGAAGGTCGGCACCCGCCGCTGCTGGGCCGGCAGGAAGCCGGTGGTGCAGGGCGGCGGGATCGCCTGCGGGGGCAGCGGGATGGGCGCCGGCAACAACGGGATCGCCAGGTTGAGATTGAAGTTCAGGGCATCGCCCATGTAGTCCTGCTTGGTGTTGCGCTTGTGCACACCGACGGCCTGCGTGACCGCGGTGCCCTGCGGCAACAGCACCAGCAGCTGCTCGAGGCTCGGCTGATAGGTGACCAGCACCTGACCGACGCTCACCAGGTTGGCCAGCACGATCGGCAGGGTGGGCTGCAGCCGGTCGAACAGCGCGCGCACCTCCTCGGCGGCGCCCGGACCCTTGTCGAGGATGCCCCTCAGCGCCGGATCCTGCCGCTGCAGCTGACCGGAGACGTTGGCCAGGTTGGCCGCCCACGCCTGGATCGAGTCCGCGGTGTCGATCTGGCTGTCCAGCACCGGCTTCGACTGGTCCACGACGGTGATCAGGGAGTCGAGGTTCTTGCGGGCGTCGATGGCGAGCTTCGAGCTCCCGGTGACCAGGCGGCGCAGGTCGGGGCCGAGCCCGCCGACCGCGGTGTACGCCTCGTCGACGACCGTCTGCAGGTTCTCCTGCGGGATCGCCTCCAGCCCTCGGTTCGTGGCGTCCAGCACGGTGTTGATGTCGGTCGGCACCGTCGTGCGGTCCTCGGGGATCACGTCGCCGTTGCGCAGCATCGGGCCATCGGCGCTGCGCGGCAGCAGCTGGACGAACTGCTCGCCCACCGCGGAGACGCTGTGCACCTCGGCGTCGACGTCGGCGGGGATCTTGACGTCGGAGTTCAGCGACAGCACCGCCGACACCCCGGTGTCGGTCAGCGAAACGCTTTTCACTTCGCCGACCTCGACGCCGCGGTAGGTGACGTTGCCGCGCGGGTACAGGCCGCCGCTCTGGGCCAGCTTCATCGTGACCTGGTACTGCCCGACGCCGAAGAAGGCGGGCAGTCGCATGTAGGCGAACACCATGATCCCCAGCGCGGTCGTCGCGATGACGCCGAAGATCAACATCTGGATGACGATTCGACGGGTTATCCGCATGTCACCGCCCCTGGTCGAATCGGTACGGAGCGACCAGCGGGTTGCCCGCCGTGCCGGGGCCACCCGCGTTGCACGGGCTGGGGAACTGCCCGATGGTCCGGCCCCACTGCAGTTCCAGCCACGTCAGGTCGCATTCCCACCGCGACCCGGTGAAGATGCCCTGATCGATGCGGCTCAGCGTCAGGTCGAGGACCAGCGTGAGGTTGGCGTAGTCGCCGCGCATCCAGTTGGTCAGCGTCTCCTTCGGGAAGGGGAACGTCGGCAGGAAGCTGAGCGCGCGGGTGAGCGCGGGGCCGGCGTTGGCCAGTTGCTCCACCGTCGGGCCGAGGGCCTTGAGTTCGGCGACGAGGGCTTCCTTGGTCTGGTTGACCGAGTCGGCGGCCAGCGCGCTGAACCTGCCCAGCTGGGTCAGCGCCTCGGCCAGGTTCTTGCGCTGGTCCTTGAGCACCGAGAGCGCATCGGGGATCGTCCTGAGCGCCTTGTCCACGACGGGCTTCTGGTCGGCGAACTGACCGACCAGGTTGTTCAGGCTCTCCGACGCGGCGATGATGTCCTGCTTCTGGTCGTCGAGGTAGCCGATCGCGAGGTCGAGCTGCTCGATGAGGCTGCGCAGGTCGCCTTCGCGGCCGGCGAACGCGACGCTCAGCGCCTCGGTGATGTCCTGGATGTCGCCGATGCCGCCGCCGTTGAGCAGCATCGCCACCGCCGACAGCGCCTGCTCGGTGGTGGGGAACGACCCCGACGACGACAGCGGGATCAGCGAGCCGTCGTGCAGTCGGCCCGCGGGGGCCACGTCGGTGGGCGGCGCGAGCTCGATGTGCTGTGACCCCAGCAGGCTGGTCTGCCCCAGGGTGGCCGTCGCGTTCGCGGGCAGCACGACGTTGCCGTTGAGCTCCATCGTCACCAGCGCATGCCAGCCCTGACGCTCGATCTTGCGGACGTGGCCGACGTTGACGTCCCCGACCCGCACGCGCGAGTTCGGCTCGATCGCGTTGACGTCCGGCATCTGCGCCTCGATGGTGAACGCCCCCGGCCCGCCGCCCTCGACGCCGGGCAGCGGAATCGTGTTCAGTCCTCGCCAACCCGCGCAGCCGGACAGCAGCCCGACCGACACGACCGCGACGGTCACGCCGCGCACCGCGCGCCTCATGGCGTCCCTCCCGGGGGCACCATCAGGCCCTGCAGGCCGTCAGCCGGATTGGGCGTCGTGGGCACCGCCTCGGCGGGCAGCAGGGGACCCATCGACGGCGGCAGTGGCGCGTCCTGCGCCGGTGCCGGGCCGGGACCGGGCCCCGGGCCCGAGGCCGGGGGTGGCGGAGCCGAAGCACCTTGCGGCGGAACGTAATCGGGCCGCAGCCAATCCTCGCTGTAGGTGAGTTCGTTGGGCCGGGTGCTGGCACCGACGAAGACGTTCTGCGCCACCGGCAGGAAGTTGTACTGGCGGTTCTTGATGATCGGCGCCAGGTACTGGACGCACAACTTGGCCGACTCCTCGGCGCCCAGGCGGGAGGCCGCCTGAATGGCGCCGCACAGGAACGAGATCGGATCGGAGAAGTTGTTGATCATCGGCACGCTGCTGACGGCGCCCTGGGCGGGCTGCCAGATGTTCACGTAGTTCTGCAACGTGTTCGGTCCGACGTGCAGGAACTGCTTGAGGTCGCCGAGGCTGTCGTTGAGCGCCTGGGTCACGCCGGCCAACTTGTCCGATGTGGTGCCCAGCGCTTCGCGGTTGTCGGCCACGAACGTCTGGACCTCGCCGACCACGTTGTCGAGATCGCGCACGGCGTTGGCGACCTCGTCGGGATCGTCGGCGAGCAGGTTCGTCACGCTGGCGAGGTTCTGGTTGAGCTGACGCATCACGTCGGTGCTGTCCTGCAGCGCCGACACCAGGATCGCCAGGTTCTTGACCGTGGAGAACAGGTCGGTGCTGTGATCGCCGAGGGCCGAAATCGCCTGGGAGAGCTTGATGACGGCGTCGCGGATGTTGGCGCCCTGGCCCCGCAGGTTGTCCGCGGTGGTGTTGATCGCCGAGCCCAGCGGGCTGACGCCGCCCGGCTCGGTGGGCTGCAGGCTGTCGGCCAGCTTCGCCAGTTGCTCGCGAACCTGATCCCATTCGACCGGGACCGCGGTGCGTTCCCGCGGGATCACCGCGTCGTTGCCCAGCACCGGCCCATCGGTGTAGGCGGGGGTGAGCTGAATGTTGCGCGCGGTCACCAGCGTCGGGGACAGGATCGCGGCCTTGACGTCGGCCGGCACCTTGTACTTGCTGTCGTACCAGAACGTGACCTTGACCGACTCCGGTTGCGGCTCAATGGATTCGATCCTGCCGACGGGCACCCCGACGATGCTGACGTAGTCGCCGGCGTAGATGCCGTTGGTGTTCTCGAAGTACGCGGTGACGTGGGTGCGGTTGACCCGGTCGGTGTTGCGCAGCAGCACCACCACACCGCCGGCCAGGATGACCACCAGCGCGGCGATGAGGAGGTAGCGCGGGACTCGCGTCACTGGCCTCCCTCCGTCGGTGCGACGGGCGGGGCTTCACCGGGCGCGGGCACCACCTGCGGCAGCGGGGTGGGTCCGGGAACCGACTGCAGGTTCGGCGGCGCCTCGGCAGGCGGTCCGGGCGGCGGGCCGCCCGGCGGCGGCGCCGGCGGCGGCTCGCGGTAGGGATAGCAGCCGGTGGGTCCGGGCAACGGCAACCCGGGCGGACCGCAGCCCTGGTCGCCCGGATTGCCGGTGATGGCATCCGGGATGGTCAGCCGCGGCTCGCCGCCCTGCCCGGTGCGCGGGAACGGCACCGGCAGCGCCGGGGTGCCCGGCTGACCGACCTGCGGGTCGGTGCGCTCCGACGGCAACAGCACGTTCGGATCGAGGCCGAGGTCGGAGAACGCGGCGTCGACGAACGGCTGCACGAACTGGCCGGGCAGCAGGTTGGCCACATAGGTCTTGAAGAACGGGCCCGAGGACACCGACTCCCCCAGCGACATCGAGTACTGCTGCAGCAGGTGCAGCGACTTCTGCAGGCGCTCCTTGCGGTTGTCGATCATCGTCAGCACGCCGTTGAGCTTGTCCAGCGCCGGCTTGAGCGTCGCGCGGTTGTCGTTGATGAACCCGAGCAGCTGGTCGCTGAGCGCCGAGATGTTGCCGGAGATCTGATCCAGCGCCGCACTCTGATTCTGCAGTTCGGCCAGCAGCGCGTTGCTGTTGTTGACCAGGCCGACGATCTGGTTGCTCCGCTCGGCCAGTACGGTCGTCGCCTTGTTCGCGTTGCCGAGCAGGCCGCGCAGCTGGGCGTCGCGTTCGTCGAGGGTCTGCGAGAACCGCGCCACGCCGTCGATCGCGACGCGCAACTGCGGCGGGGTGTCGGCGAACGTGGCCGACAGCACCCGCAGCGAGTCCGACAACTGGTTGGTGTTCAGGCCGCTGATCGTCGACGCCAGATCACCCAGCGCGTCGGGCAGCTGGTACGGAGACGTGGTGCGGTCCAACGGAATCTGGGTGTTCAGTTGACCCTCGCCGCGCGAGGTGATCTCGAGCAGTTTGGTGCCCAGCAGCCCCTTGGTCTTGATCGCCGCCTCGGTACGGTCACCGAGCCGGATGTCCTTGGCGACGGTGAACGTGATCCGGGCGCGCGAGTTGTCCAGGTCGATGGACTTGACGGTGCCCACCTTGAACCCCGACACGAGCACGTCCTGACCGGTGGTGAGGCCGCCGGCGTCGGCGAACAGGGCCGAGTACTCGCGGCCCTGGAAGAACGGCAGCCGGTCGTAGTTCAGCGAGCCGACCACGATGCCGATGGTCACCAGCAGCCCGATCGTGCCGATGACCAGCTGATTGCGTTCACTGAAGGATCTCACCGCGGCGCGCACCTCCCCGTCGACTGGCCGGCCACCTTGACGTACACGGGTTGGCCGCCTTTGCCGTTGAGTTTGAGCACGATGTCGCACAGGTAGAAGCTGAAGAAGTCGCCGTAGATGCCCTGGCGCGCCAGCGCCTGGTACGCGTCGGGCAGTGTGTTCAGCAGGTTGTCGAAGTAGTCCTTGTCGGCCACCACGATGGCTGACGCGCGGTCGGTTTCCTTCACCGTCTTGGTGAAGGGCTCCCGCGCCTGCGCCAGCAGGTCCGCGATGCTCGACGCCGCCGCGTTGGTGTAGGCGAGCCCGCTGCTGATGTCCTGCCTGCGGTCCTTGAGGGTCTCGACCAGACCGGACAACCCGTCGACCGCCTTGCCGAGCTGGTCGCTCTGGTCGCCCAGCGACCCCAGCACCACGTTGAGGTTGGTGACGACCTGCCCGATCAGCTGATCCCGGTCGGCCAGCGTGCTGGTCAGCGCCGCGGTCTGGGCCAGGAACGAGTTGATCGTCCCGCCCTGTCCCTGCAGCGCCGAGATCAGTTGCCCCGACAGCGCATTCACCTGGTCGGGATCCAGCGCCCGGAACAGCGGCCGGAAGCCTCCGATCAACGCGTCGAGGTCGAGTGCCGGCGCGGTGCGGGCCATCGGGATGGTGCCGCCCGGCTTCAGCGTCGCGGTGCTGCCGGCGCCCTCCTCCAGCGCGAGGAACCGCCCACCAATCAGGTCGTCGTAGCGGATCACCGCCCTGCTGCCCTCGGTCAGCACCACCGTGTCGTCCGCACTGAACTCCACGAGCGCCGTCGTATCCGGTTGGATGGCAACCTTTTCGACCTTGCCCACCTCGACACCGGCGATCCGGACGAAGTCGCCGTTCTCCAGGCCACTCACGTTGGTGAACTCGGCCCGGTAGGTGTGCGTCTTCTCCCCAAAGCGCATCTGCCCGAAGACGGCGAACAGGCCGAAGACACCGAGCAGGCACACGACCAGGAACACGGCGAGACGCCACGCGTCATGCCGTATCGAGGTCGTCAGGCCTGGCATCGCAGGTTGCCTTTCCGTGCGGAGTCGATGGTGGTCATGGGGACGGCGCAGCCTCGCGCGGAAGCGGAACCGGTGGCAGCGGGGTCGGCTGCATCTGCGCCGGGTTGGCGACGATGAACGGTTCGGAGCCCGGCGTGCGTCCCGGGTCCCGCGGCGCGCCCGGAGGCGGGGCCGGGGGCAGCCCCGGCCACAGCGGCGAGCCGTCGGGGGCGTAGAGGTCCGCACCGTAGGCGGGGGCGCCCGGATACGGAATGGGCCCCGGGGCGGGTCCGCCGAACAGGTTGCGGATGCTGGGCGGTTCGGGCACGGCGCGGGTGGTCGGCAGGTAATTGGCCCAGGCCGGGAACCCGATGCCCGGATTGGGGCGCCAGTCGATACCGGTGCCCCACCCGGTGTTGGTCACCAGGTTCCGCACCGGCCAGTTCTTGGCGACATCGGGCAGCGAGCCGCACGAGGGCTTACCGCCGGGCCCACCCTTGGCCCCGATGACCGGCAGATTGTCGGGGTAGTGGTACGGGTCGTCGCCTAGCGACAGCCCGACGTCGAGCACGAGGGTGCGGCCGTTGCCGCCCGGACCCTCGTAGCCACCGGTGTCGAGCAGCGTCTTGGCGCCGGTCAGCAGGCAGGTGTACTCCGGGCTGTACTTGTACAGCAGGTCGGTGGTGGGCCGCAGGACGTTGATGCCCTTGATCAGGTTGGCCTGATTCGGCGCCAACAGGCTGATACCGCTGTTGGACAGGCCGATCGTCGACATCAGCAGCGTGTCCAGCTGCGTCGCCCGGTCGGAGATCGTCGTGCTGGTGGTGCTCAGCGCGTCGAGCGTGGTGACGATGTCCCCCGCCGCGGCGCTGTAGGTGTCGTTGAAGCGCTTCAGCGTGCGCCAGTCCTCGGCGATCGTGTCACTGCGCGGATTGAGCTGCAGCAGAACCTGATTCGCGGCGGTGGTGGCCTCTCCGATCTGCGGGCCCAGACCCCGGACCCCGTCGGCGAGCGCGGACAGCGTGCTGTTCAGCTTCGCGACGTCGACGCGGTCGATGAGGGCGACCACGTTCTGGAACACCGTGTTCGCCTCGACGGTGACGTTGCGCGACCGGATCACCTGGCCGGCCTGCAACTGCCCCTTCGGATCCGGCGGATAGATCAGGTCGACGTACTTGGCGCCGAACACGGTGGTCGCCCGGATCTGGGCTTCGACGTTGCCCGGGATGTGGCCGATCTTGTCCTTGTCGATCTCGAGCTTGAGAGCCACCGGCTCGCTGCCGCCCTCGATCGCGGAGACCCGCCCGACCTGGACGCCGCGCAGCTTGACCTTCGAGTTGGTCTCCATCACCAGACCGGCGCGGTCGGAGGTCAGCGTGACGGTCTCATGCGATTTGAAGGTGCCGAAGAACAGCGCGAACGTCAGCCACAGGGCAACCGCGATCAGCAGCAGCAGGATCAGCGTGTACCACGCCGGGTGCAGCCCTTCGTCGTGAGTGTCCATGTCAGCCCGCCAGATTGAAGTTGCCGGACTGGCCGTAGACGGCCAGGGAGAGCAGCACCAGCACGGACGCCGAGATGATCAGCGAGGATCGGACGGCCCGCCCGACGGCCTCGCCCACGCCTGCCGGCCCGCCGCGCGCGGTGTAGCCGTAGTACGTGTGCACCAGCATGATGATCACCGACAGCACGATGCACTGCCCGAACGACCACATCAGATCGGTGGGGTTGAGGAACGTCTTGAAGTAGTGGTCGTACACGCCGGTCGACTGGCCGTAGAGCACCGTGGTGCCGAAACGCGCCGCCCAGAAGGCCATCAGCACACCGACGCAGTACAGCGGGATCACCACGAGGAAGCCCGCGATCACCCTGCTGGAGGCGAGGAACGCGATGCTGCGGATACCCATCACCTCGAGGGCGTCGATCTCCTCGTTGATCCGCATGGCGCCGAGTTGCGCGGTGGCGCCGGCGCCGATGGTCGCCGACAGCGCGATGGCGGTGGTGGCGGGCGCGATGAGCCGCACGTTGAAGTAGGCCGAGACGAATCCGGTCAGCGCTTCGACACCGATGGTGGAGAAGTCGTTGTATCCCTGCACCGCCACCAGGGCGCCGGTGGTGACCGTCAGGAATCCGACGATCGCCACGGTGCCGCCGATGACGATCAACGCGCCTGCGCCGAGGCCCATCTGGGCGATGATCCGGATCAGCTCGACGCTGTAGTGGGTGAAGACGTAGCCCACCGAGCGCAGCGTGCGGCCGAAGAACTTGGCCTGCGTTCCGATGTCGTTCCATGGTCCGGCCACGCTCTGGTACCGGGCCTTGAGCCACGGGAACTGGGAATGGGGCCGCGAGACCGTCATAGCGTGATCTTGATCGCTACGGCCGTCGCGACGATGTTGATCGCGAACAGCGCCATGAAGGTGAACACCACGGTCTCGTTGACGGCGTTACCGACGCCGGCCGGGCCGCCGCGCACGGAAATGCCTTTGTAGCAGGCGATCAGACCGGCGGAGAGGCCGAACAACGCGGCCTTCGCCAACGCGATGATGACGTCGGTGGTGCCGATGAGCAGCGTCAGGCCCGCCGCGAACGCGCCCGGGGAGACGTGCTGGATGTAGACGACGAAGAAATAGGCCCCCGTCAGACCGACGAGGATCACGGTCGCCGACAGCGCCAGCGACACGACCATCGCGGCCAGCACGCGGGGAACCACAAGAGCCTGAATGGGATTGATGCCCATCACCCGCAGTGCGTCGAGTTCCTCACGGATGGTGCGGGCGCCCAGGTCGGCGCACATCGCGGTGGCCCCGGCGCCGGCGACCACCAGCACGGTGACGATCGGCCCGATCTGGCGGACCGTGCCGAGCGCGGCTCCCGTCCCGGAGAAGTCCGCGGCGCCGATCTCGGTCAGCAGGATCGTCGTGATGAACGTCAGCAGCACGGTGTAGGGAATGGTCAGCAGCAGCGTCGGCAGGATCGACACGCGGGCGACAAACCAAGACTGGGCGATGAACTCACGCCACGCGAACGGCGGCTGGAACAGTGCCACGAACGTGTCGAGGGCCATCGAGAAGAAGCCGCCGAAAGCGCGTACGGGCTTGGCGAGGGCATCGGAAGCGACCATTCAACCGGTCCTTCCTCGAATGCAGTTCACCGCGACGGCCCTCCGACTGACCAACCCCCTGTTGTGTGTGGGCTGACGGTACATCTGCAAGGACGCCGGCAGACCGTATATCACCAAAATGTGGTACGGCAACACGAACCATTGCCGCTGCATGGCGACAAGCCACTTCACACAGCTGCCACCGCCTCCTCGAGTTCGGCGATGACGATCTTTCGCATGCCGAGCATCGCTTTCGTCGCCGCACCCGCCCGCGCGGGATCGGGGTCGGCGGTCAGCTCCACGAGCCGGTCCGGCACGATCTGCCAACTCAGCCCGTACCGGTCCTTCAGCCAGCCGCACGCCGACTCCTCTCCCCCGTCGACGAGTCGCTCCCAGTAGTGGTCGACGTCAGCCTGATCGCGGCAGTGCACCGTGAACGACACCGCCTCGGTGAACCGGAACGCCGGGCCCCCGTTGATGCCGATGAATGGTTGACCGTCGAGGGTGAAGTAGGCGGCCAGCACGTCGCCCGGTGCGCCGGGCCCGGCGTCGGTGTACCGGTCGACCCGTTCGACCGAGGAGTTGGGGAACACGGCGGTGTAGAACGCGAGGGCGTCCTCGAGGTCGTCGTCGAACCAGAGCGACGGGGTGATGGCGGGCATGGCGGCCTCCTGGTGGTCGGGGTGCTGTCCCCATGGAGACCGTCGATCCGGCGAGCAGTCATCGCGGCAGGCTCACCCACGCGAAACCGCTCCCACCGCGCGCAGCGCGAAGTCGAGCAGCCGGCTCTGGGCCTGCTTGACCGCCTGCAGATCGTCGGAGGTCACGCTGGTCATGATCCGGCTCACCAGCGCGCTGATCGCGACCGCGTCGTGGTCGGGGTCGGCGAGCGGGAACGAGCCGTCGGCCCGCCCGCGTCGCAGGATCTCGGTCAGCGAGCGTTCCCGGCCCGCGTGCGACTGTTCGCGCAGCTCCCGGTAGCCCTGGGCGGTCCGGACCTCCTCGGAGTCGATCACCGACATCTGCATCCGTTGCCGCGGATCGACCATCAGATCGAAGACCTCGCCGATCCACGCGGCGAGCTGATCGGCCGGACTGCCGACCGCCTCGGCGGCGACCCGGTCCACCCGGGCGGCGATGTCGTCGGCCCCCTGCCGGAGCAGAGCCAGGAACAGGTCGTCCTTCGACCGGAAGTGGCGGTAGAACGCCCGGCTGGACACGCCCGCCGTCCGCAGGATCACTGACATGCGGATCGGGCCCCGGTGCGGCTCGGACAGGCACCGGTAGGCGGCCTCGATGATGCGGCGACGATCGTCGTCGTGGCCGGCATCAATTTGCACAAACGAAAATATTAGGGACATCATCGGCCATCAGGACCCGAGATCGGCGCAACTCGTGTGCTCGCCTACCCTCACATCCGGGGCCAGTGAGAGGACGCCTGTGAGCATGACCAGCAGCGATTCGACGATCGCGACGTTCCGCGGCGCCGACGGACTCAGCCTGACCGCCGACGAATGGAACCACCCGACCACGACCGACGGCTTCGATTCGTCGCAGCCCTCGGTGCTGATGCTGCACGGCGGCGGGCAGAACCGGTTCTCCTGGAAGAAGACGGGGCAGGTGCTCGCGTCCCGCGGGCTGCACGTCGTCGCCCTCGACAGCCGCGGCCACGGAGACAGCGACCGCTCCCCCGACGCCCGGTACACCGTGGAGGCGCTCTGCGCCGACACCCGGCGGGTGCTCGAGCAGATCGGCCGCCCGACCGTGCTGATCGGGGCCAGCATGGGCGGGCTGACCGGCATCCTCGCCGCTCGCGAGGCCGGCCCCGACACCGTGACCCGACTGGTCCTCGTCGACGTCGTCCCGCGGTACGAGAAGGACGGCAGCGCGCGCATCCGCGACTTCATGTTCAGCCACGTGCACGGGTTCGGCTCGCTGGACGAAGCCGCCGACGCGGTGGCGGCGTACCTGCCGCACCGTAGACGGCCGAGCAACCCCGAGGGTCTGAAGAAGAACCTCCGGCACCGCAACGGCCGGTGGTACTGGCACTGGGACCCGGCGTTCCTGACCGCGCCCGACGACGATCCGTTCGTCCGGGTCGAACTGCTCGAGCAGGCGGCCATCGAGTTGACGATCCCGATCCTGCTGATCCGGGGGAAACTGTCCGACGTGGTGAGTGAGAAGGCCGTGGCCGACTTCCTGGAAAAGGTGCCGGGCGCCGAGTTCGTCGAACTGTCCGGGGCGGGGCACACCGCTGCCGGCGACGACAACGACGCGTTCTCCGACGCCGTCGTCTCGTTCGTGCTGCGGCCGTGAGCGCGCACGACACCGCGGGCTTCAATTTCCTGCAGCAGCAGGAACTTCCCGCTCCCCAGGTCACCGAAGCCCAGGCCGAGGAACTCGTGGCCACCCGATACGGCCTCGTCGCACGGGCCACCTCGCTGGGCAGCCAGCAGGACAAGAACTTCGTCATCGGCACCGACGGCGAGGTGGTGGGCGTGCTCAAGATCGCCAACCCGGCGTTCACGGCGACCGAGCTGGCCGCCCAGGATGCGGCCACCGCCCACATCGCCGACGCCGAGCCGACGTTGCGGGTGTCGGTTCCGCTGCCCAACAGGTCCGGCGAATTGTGCACTCCCGTCGAAGGATTGGTCGAAGGGACCGCCTACGTGCGGCTGCTGCGCTACCTGCCCGGCGGTACGCTCGTCGACGCCGGGCATCTGACGCCCTCGGTGGTCGCGGGACTGGGCGACGTGTCGGGCCGGGTGAGCCGGGCATTGACAGACTTCAGCCATCCGGGGCTGGACCGAATCCTGCAGTGGGACCTGCGGTTCGCCAAGGAGGTGGTCGACAGGCTCGCCCGCTACGTCGACGACGCCGGCCTGCGCGCACGGCTGGAATCCGCGGCGGATGCGGCCTGGTCGCGCATCGCACCGCTCGATCCCGCGCTGCCGCGCCAGGCGGCGCACATCGATCTGACCGATGCCAACATCGTGGTGTCGTGGGTCGACGGTGTTCCCCGCCCGGACGGCATCATCGATTTCGGCGACCTTTCGTACACCTGGGCGGTGTCCGAACTCGCGATCACCGCGTCGTCGGTGCTCGGCCACGTCGGCGGCTCGGTGGCATCGATCCTGCCCGCGGTGCGCGCCTTCCACGCGGTGCGGCCGCTGTCGGAGGCCGAGTGCGGCGCGCTGTGGCCGATGATCGTGCTGCGCGCCGCGGTGCTGATCGTCAGCGGCGCGCAACAGGTGGTGCTCGACCCCGGCAACGACTACCTGACCGAGCAGTCTGACGCCGAGTCCCGGATCTTCGAGGTCGCGACGTCGGTGCCGATGGACGTGATGAGCGCGACGATCAAGGCCGACCTGGGCTTTTCGCGGACGACGACGCAGCTGCCGGTGGCGGTTCCGATGATCGCCGCGCCGCCCGAGCAGGTCGTCACCCTGGATCTGTCGACGACCTCAGACGTCTACGACGATGCGTTCGACACCGCAGGGGTCCTCAGGTCCGATGTCGAGGACACCGCGGCCCGCGCCGCGCTGCACGGCGGTGCGGCACTGGCCGTCACCCGCTTCGGGGAGGCGCGACTGAGCCGCGCACCGCGGCTGAGCCAGGACAGCCCCGACGTCGTCGCCACCGGGATCAGCGTGTGGATCGCCCCCGATGCCGGGGCCACCACCCTCGTCGCGCCGTGGGACGGCGAGGTCGAGACGTCGGCTGATCGGATCACGCTGCGCGGCAACGGGTTCGAACTGCACCTGGCTGGAGCGCAGCCCGCGGCGTCGGGCAGCGTGCGCGCCGGGGACCCCCTCGCGTCCGCCGAGGGCCGGATCGAGATGAGCGTGCGGCCGCTCGGATCACCCGATGCGCCGCCGTTCGTGAGCACGGATCTGGCGCCGGGATGGCTCGCCCAGCTCTGCGACCCGAGGCCGCTGCTCGGCCTCGCGCCGCTGCAGGCCGGCGCCGACACCGGTGATCTGCTCGCCCGGCGGGACGCGAGTTTCGCTCCGGTGCAGGAGTTCTACTACCGCCAACCCCCGCAGATCGAACGCGGCCGCCGCCACTTCCTGATGTCCACCGCGGGGCGCAGCTACCTCGACATGGTCAACAACGTCACCGTGCTCGGCCACGCGCATCCCCGGATCGCCGAGGCCGCGGCCCGTCAGTTGCGCAAGCTGAACACCAACTCGCGGTTCAACTACGAGGCGGTCGTCGAGTTCAGCGAGCGGCTGGCCGGCCTGCTCCCCGACCCGTTGGACACGGTGTTCCTGGTCAACTCGGGTTCGGAGGCCAGCGATCTGGCGATCCGGTTGGCCACCGCGGCGACGGGGCGCCGCGACGTCGTCGCGGTCCGAGAGGCCTACCACGGGTGGACCTACGGTACCGACGCCGTGTCGACATCGACCGCCGACAATCCGAATGCCCTTGCCACCCGGCCGGATTGGGTGCACACCGTGGAGTCGCCCAACAGCTTCCGCGGCAAGTACCGCGGCGCCGAGGCGACCCGCTACGCCGGCGAGGCGGTCGCCCAGATCGAGGCGCTGATCGCCGAGGGCCGGCCACCGGCGGGGTTCATCTGCGAGAGCGTGTACGGCAACGCCGGCGGGATGGCGCTGCCCGACGGCTACCTGCAGCAGGTGTACGCCGCGGTGCGCGCCGGCGGCGGTCTGGCGATCTCCGACGAGGTCCAGGTGGGTTACGGCCGCCTCGGCGAATGGTTCTGGGGCTTCCAGCAGCAGGACGCCGTGCCCGACATCGTGTCGGTGGCCAAATCGGTCGGCAACGGCTATCCGCTGGGAGCGGTGATCACCAGCCGCGCGGTGGCCGAGGGCTTCGCCAGCCAGGGTTACTTCTTCTCCTCCACCGGCGGCAGCCCGCTCTCGTGCGCGATCGGCATGACGGTGCTGGACGTGCTCGCCGAAGAGGGACTGCAGGACAACGCCCGTCGCGTGGGTGCGCATCTGAAGGCGCGCCTGGAGGGGCTGCGCGACCGGCATCCGCTGATCGGCACCGTGCACGGTGTGGGGCTCTACCTGGGTGTCGAGATGATCCGCGACGCCGCGACCTTGGAGCCCGCGACGGCCGAGACGGCGGCGATCTGCGAGCGCATGCTCGACCTCGGCGTGATCATCCAACCGACCGGAGATCACCAGAACATCCTCAAGACCAAACCACCGCTGTGCATCGACGTCGAGGGGGCCGACTTCTACGTCGACGCCCTCGACCGCGTGCTCACCGAGGGCTGGTGACCCCGGCCAGTTCCGATCCCAGGTAGGTGCGCGCGATCTGCTTGGCCTCGGCGGCGGGCACCGAGCGGACGACCTTCTGCGAACCCAGCCCGTCGATGAGTGTCAGCAGGCGGCGCGCGACCGCGTCGACGGGGCCGGCGACGGTGAACTCACCGGCGGCGACGCCGGCGCCGACAATGTCGGCGAGGAGCGTCACCCACCGGCCGGTGAGCTCGTCGGCTTCGCCGGCGAGCACGGGATTGCGCCGGGTCAGGGTCCACGTCTCCAGCCACAGGGCGCTGCCCTCGTCACCGTCGTCGTCCAGCACGTAGTCGATCAGCGCCTGCATCTTCGCCGTCGCCGTGGTCTGCGCGGCGACACGCGCGCCCGCCGCGTCGAGGTCATGCTGCGCGGCGGCGCGGAACGCGGCTGCCGTCAGATGCTCGGCCGCGGAGAAGTAGTGACTGACCAACCCCGGCGTGACACCCAGGTCGGCGGCGACGCGGCGCAGGGTGACCGCCGAGAGGCCCTCGGCGCGCGCGATTTCGACGGCCCTGCCCAGCAGTTCACTCCGCCGCTCGGCGGGGAGTTTTCGTTTCGCGTCGCGGGGGGTCACCGGACTTCCTCCTCTTGACGAACGGCGGGGCTTGTTGAACACTACATCAATACTATTGATGTACCCCTCAACAAAGCGAGCCGCCATGACCGCCGTCCAGCCCGTCCCCGCCGTCGTCGCCGACACAGAAGACCGCGTCGGGGCCGTCGAGGCGGCCGGCGTCGAATACCTGCCCGAGGAGGCGCGCGACTCGCGGCCCCGCAACGTGGGCGCGGTGTTCCTCGGCGCCAACCTCACGTGGACCAACGTGGTGTTCGGCGCGTTCGCCATCGTGTTCGGTCTGTCGTTCTGGCAGACGGTCGCCTCGATGGTGGTGGGCACCGCGCTCGGCACGCTCGCCGTCGTCCCGACGGCCGTCATCAGCCCGCGCACCGGCACCAACATGACGGTGTCCTCCGGCGCGTTCTTCGGCATCCGCGGGCGGTTCATCGGGTCGGCCATCGCGCTGTTGATCGCGTTGGCGTTCGCCGCGGTCACGGTGTGGACGAGTGGCGACGCGATCGTCGCCGCCGCGCACCGGATCCTCGGCACCCCGGAGACCGCGCCCGCCCGGGGGCTGTCCTACGCGGTCCTCGCGGTGCTCATGGCGACGGTCGCGCTGTACGGGCACGCCACGATCGTCGCGATGCAGAAGATCGTGGTGCCCGTCGTCGGCGTCCTGATGATCCTCGGGGTGGCGGCCTTCGCGGGGCGGTTCGACGCCTCGGCAGTCGGCGGCGACTACGCGCTTGGCGGCTTCTGGCCCACCTGGACACTGTCGGCGGTGCTGTTCGCGGCGGCGCCCATCTCCTACGGGCCGACGATCGGGGACTACACCCGCCGGATCTCCGCGCGGCGCTACGGCAACGGACGGATCTGCGCGGCGCTGGGCGTCGGCATGTTCGTCGGCGTCGTGGCGCCCAGCCTGTTCGGCGCGTTCACCGCCGCCTCGTTCGCCGATCCGACCGAATCGTATCTGCATGACCTGGTCACCGCGGCGCCCGCCTGGTACGTCCTGCCCATCGTGGTGATCTCCGTGCTGGGCGGACTCGGCCAGGGCGTGCTGTGTGTCTACGCCAGCGGCCTGGATCTCGAAGGGCTTGCGCCCCAACTGAAACGCACCCACACCACCGCGATCACCGCGGCGGTGGCGATCGGCCTGCTGTTCGTGGGCGTGTTCGTGTTCGACGCCGTCGAGTCGGTGACCGCGGCGACGGTGGCGCTCAACGCCGTCATCACCCCGTGGGTGGCGATCCTGGCCGTCGGCGCGCTGCGAACACCCGACTACGACCCCACCGATTTACAGGCCTTCGCCCACGGCCGGCGTGGGGGACGCTACTGGTTCACCCACGGCTGGAATCTGCCTGCGGTCGCCGCGTGGACGGCGGGGGCGGTGTTCGGAGTGCTCGCGGTCAACACCACGCTCTACGTCGGTCCGCTGGCCGACATCGCGAGCGGCGTCGACCTGAGCACGGTCGGCTCGGCGCTGCTGGCGGTCGGCATCTACCTCGTCATGCCAGCAGCGGGACGTCGGCGAGCGGATCGTCGGTGAGGATCTCGAACATCGCCTGCCTGCTGGTCAGCTCGGTTCGGGTGATCCCCCTGCCCGCCAACTGGATTCGACACCGCGCGAGCGCGGAGTTGTAGCAGTACTTGGTGCCGCCGTGGGTGTCGGTGTAGGTCAGACCGATGACGTCCGCGGGCACCGTGGTGATCTCCCCCTCGATCATCTGCTCCCCGACCCGCCCTCCGAAGGTCCACGTGAACGGGCTGTACCGGCCGTGGGTCTGCAGGCTGCCGGAGATGGTGCGCACGGCGAACTCCTCGCCCGCGTGGCGGAGCACGAACAGGGTCACCCCGGGCAGCAGCACCGGCCCGACGGCGGCCCGCGCGGTGACGATCTCCAACGTCGAGTCGGGCGCATCGTCGAAGGCGCACACCTGCCCGTACGCGTACGCCGGGGTGTGCCGCGTCCCCCAGTTGTGATTCACACTGCCCGTCCAGCCGTCGACGTCGACGTCGGCGCCGTCGAGCAGAAGGCGGCCATCGAACCGGGCCTGCGGGTGGCGCACCACGGTTTTGGCCGTCGGGATCCGCGCCCGGTATGCCCGCGCGGACAGCACCCGCACGGGCTCCTGACCGCCGGGGGTGATCGTCAACTCCCAGTACCCGTGCCCGGGCACCGTGCCGGTGGCTGACGCGTCGTCCAAACTGGTCGGCCCGATCCGAACGTCCCACGGGTCGTCGCCGAAGGTGGCGTCCGCGACCGGATAGGTCTGCTTGTGCGCGCGGTGGCCCGCCGTGTCGAACACCATCACCCAGACGTCGGCGCTGGCTTCACCGGAGGTCGGCAGCAGCAGGGTCTCCCGCAGCCAGATCGCGCGGGACCCGTCGGCGGCGTTGGCGCGCAGGAACCGGCTCTCGTAATAGGGGGCCTTCGCGTTCGTCACGCCCCCAGCATCCAATACTGGAGCCGTGACCGGGATGCAGATCGTGGCGGTGGCGCTCGCGGCGATCGCCGTGGGTGAGGCGATAGCGCTGGGTGTGATGTGGCGGCGGGTCCGGGCCGCGGAGGCCGAGGCCGACGACCTGCGCAGCCGCCTCGACACCCGGCAGATGCTGGTCTCCGGCGGAACCCGGGCGGTCAAGACGGTGTGGCAGACGGCGAACATCCTGCGCCGCGACGGCTTCGGCGCGGCGGTGCGCTCCTCGATCGAGGAGCTCGCGGACTGGGCGGAGGTGGAGCGGCCGGACCTGGCCCGGCTCTCGCCGAACGGCAGGCTGGCGATCATGTTCTCCGACATCGAGGGGTCCACCGCGCTCAACGAGCGCATCGGCGACCGGGCGTGGGTGCGGCTGATCGGCAAGCACGACAAGGCGGTCCGCCGTCACGTCGACCACCACCACGGTCATGTGGTGAAGAGCCAGGGTGACGGCTTCATGGTGGCGTTCGCCCGGCCCGAGCAGGCGGTGCGGTGCGCACTCGACATTCAGCAGTCGATGGCCAAGCAGCGCAACGACTTCCGAGTGCGCATCGGTATCCACACCGGCAAATCGGTGCTGCGCGGCGACGACGTGTTCGGCCGCAACGTCGCGATGGCCGCGCGGGTCGCCGCCCAGGCCGACGGCGGGGAGATCCTGATCAGTTCCGCCGTCCGCGACGCGGTCAACCCGTGCGACGACATCACCGTGGACCAGGGCCGCGACGCCGACCTGAAGGGCTTCTCCGGCTCGCACACCCTCTACTCCGTGGCGGCGGAACGGGACTAGTCCGGCCGGTTCTCCGCTTCGTCCAGGCGCTGGTGCAGCCGGGCGCGGATGTCGTCGGCGGTGTAGGCGTTGCGCCGCCGCTGATCGCGCGCCACCAGCACCCCGCCGGCGACGACACCGGCGACACCGGCCAGCCCCACCCACTTCCAGATTCCGCGCATGCCTGCAGTCTGCCTAAGCTGCGGGCATGAATCCAAGCACGGTGTCCCTCGAGCGCGCCCTGGAAGAGACGCGCACGGGCGACATCTGGCTGTTCCGCGGCCACTCCGGACCCGACCGAGCGATCCAGTCGATGACCAACAGCCCGGTCAACCACGTCGGGATGACGGTCGCCATCGACGATCTGCCGCCGCTGATCTGGCACGCCGAACTCGGCGACAAGCTGCTCGACCTGTGGACAGGCACCCATCACCGCGGCGTCCAGCTCAACGATCTGCGCGCGGCGGTCGAGCGCTGGGTGCACACCTACGGTCAGCATTGCTGGCTGCGTCAGCTCATCCCCCACGCCAGCCGCGAGCAGGAAGACCGCATGCTGCGCGTGATCGCCCGCATGGACGGCACCCCGTTCCCGTCCACGGCCCGCCTGACCGGCCGATGGCTGCGCGGCCGCGTTCCGACGGTCAGCGACTTCACCCGGGGAATCCCATTGCTGCACAACCGTGTTCGCCGGGCAGCCGAACGGCGCAAGGCCGAGCAGGCGAAGACCGGGCTGGAGACGGCCTACTGCGCCGAGACCGTGGCGATCACCTACGAGCAGATGGGTCTGCTGCGCACCGAGAAGCACGCGAACTGGTTCGATCCCGGCAAGTTCTGGAGCGGCGACGAGTTGCCGCTGGCGGCGGGCCACCGCCTCGGCGACGAGATCGCGGTGATTGCGTAGCCGGCTGCTGCGCGAAACGCCGATCCGGATACCGGGTTTCCCGCACCGGCAGTGCTTTGCTGGTGGCGAGCACACGTGCAACGAGGGAGCGCAGGCATGCCGACGGTCACCGCCAACGCCCCTGCACACGACCCGCCGACCGGCCCGACGCGGAAGTCGCGGCTGTCGGCATTGTCCATCGTCGTCGCGTCCCTGGGCACCCTCGTCATCGCGTTCTTCTTGTACCAGGCCCGCTCGTCGGCCCCGACGCAGATGCAGTCCGTTCCCGCGCAACCGCCCACGGTGTCGCAGTGGGTCACCACGACCCCCAAGCCCCTGCCTGCGCCCGCGCCGCCGCGGCCGCAGGCCGCCGCACCGGCCACGGACAGCCAGGGCTTCGTCGACTCCCCGGCGCGCTGTGACACCACGCAACGCGCCGTCGCCATCGCCCGCACCGAGCGCTCCGCGATCGTCGTGTGCGAGACGGCCGCAGGCGACTACAGCTACCGCGGCGTCCGACTGCAGGACGGCGCGTCGCTGCGCCTCGACGACGTGCGACCGATCCCCGCCGGGTTCGAGGCCCGCAACGACGGCACCACCTACCGGCTGTCCCCCACAGAACTCGTCGTGATCGCCGGGGAGACCCTGCAGAGCCGCGACCCGGTCGTGGAGTACCGGGCCGGCTGAGCCGGACGTCCTGGCGCTGCGCCGTGCCGTCGATCACCGCCCTCCGCGACCCCGGCCTGAACGCGCCGTCGGGCATCATCGCCGCCGACGGCGACGTCTGGTTCACCAACATCGGCGACGATCGCGTGGGCCGGATACACCACGGGACCGTGCAACTCTTCGCCGCGGCTCCGGGTGCAATCCGATTCCCCGCCAACATCTTCCCCGGGCCCGACGGCCGGGTCTGGTTCACCAGCCTCGGTTCGGACGCCCTCGGCGCGATCGACCCGGGCGCGGCGGATCCGGCGTCGACGATCAGCATGTACGCACTGCCCGACGGCAGCCGCCCCGTCGCACTGAAGGCCGGCCCCGACGGGCGAATGTGGTTCTCGCTGCGGGGCATCGACGCCATCGGCTCGCTCGATCCCCGCACGACCGATCCCGCCGGATCGCTGCGCATCGTCGCCGATCCCGACATCGCCGCTCCCGCAGCGCTGTTCGTCACACCCGAGGGGAGGGTGTGGTGGGTGAACTCGGTCGCGGGGACGCTCGGCACGCTCGACGTGGCCACGGACACGGTGACGACCCTCGGCGCACTGCCCGCGCTTCCGCGGGCGTGGGCACAGACTCCCGACGGCCTGCTCTGGCTCACCACCCGCGAGCCGGCCGGGCTGCTGTCGTTCGATGCGCGCGACCCGGCGGCCACCCTGCGGCATGCGACCGACCTCCGGCTGCGGGAGCCCGACGGTGTCTGTGCCGGGGAGGACGGTCGGGTGTGGTTCGTCGACACCGCGGCCAACAGCATCGTCGGACACCGCCCGGAGTCGGGGTCGTGGGAGTTCTTCGGTGCACCGCCGGACGTCGACGGGCCGTTCGACATCAAGCCCGGCCCTGACCCCGCTGTGATGTGGTTCACCAACAAGACCGGTAACAGCATCGGAGCGCTGAGCGCTAAACCCTAGGGAGCGTTTGGTCGCTTCAGACTGTGGCTACTCTGAGATCCGGTACGGGGGGTCGTTCCGGCCGGGGCCACGCATTCATGGCGACCGGCGCGTTGAACAGCGACTCTGAGGAGGGTTCATGACTCAGTTCAAGAGATTCGCAGCAGGTGCGGTAGCTGCCGCAGCACTGGGATCGGCCATTGTCGGCGTCGGCGCCGGTATCGCTCAGGCGAAGCCGGGGCACGGCAACGACGACATCTGGCTGCCCGGCGACCCGCCGGGACACAACCCGTTCGGCCCGCCCGGACAGGTGAAGAACGGTAACCCGCCCGTCCTGGGCCTGACCGGCGTTCCGCCGGGTCAGTGGGGCGACCCGGTCCGCTTCGGCCTGCCTCCCGTGTGGCGGCCGTGGAACTGGCTCGACCTGGGCATCCGCGACCCGCAGCCACTGGTGTGGAACCCGGGCAGCAACTCGTGGGGCATCTGGTGGAACGGGTTGTTCATCGGGTACGCCGCCTGATTTGTCGTCAGCGTCGATGGCCGTCTGGAGAATCCAGGCGGCCATCGGCCGTTCAGGTGTGGCTCGTTCGTGACCTGACCGCGACCGCCGTCGTGCAGGCTCGGACCTCATGGCAGCCGTCGTGGTGATCTCACTGATGGCGATGTCCGGGTTGCTGGGCTATCTCGTGGGGCGTCGCGCCACGCGGCGCACGCCGACCTGGCAGCAGCGCATCCAGCGGCCGGCCCTGGCTCGCCAGGCGGTCACATTGATGGCGTTGGTGGCGGCCAGCCAGCTGCACCGCTCGGCGCACCGCCGGGTGGGCGCTCGCCGGCGCGGTTACCGCTGAGCGGGCTCGGGTAGCTTGCCGGTATGCCGCTTCGCTATGTCGACCCGAATCGCACACGCGGGCGCTCGTACGAGCGCGGTGTGCGCTTCGGCCGGTCACCGGTCGGGCAGTTGTTCGCACGGCACGTCGCCCGCCGCACCGACCCCTACCTTTTCCGGCTGACGGGCGGCCGGGTCAACATGGGGCCGATCATCAACGCGCCGCTGGTGTCGACCGGCGCGAAGTCGGGCCAGCGGCGCCAGACCCAGTTGACGTACTTCCACGACGGATCCGACGTGATCCTGATCGCGTCGAACTACGGCAAGCGCCGGCACCCGTCGTGGTACTTCAACCTCACCGTGCATCCGGAGTGCGAGTTCGGCGACGAGCCGTTCACGGCCACGGAGGTCACCGACCCGGAGGAGTACGCCCGCCTCTTCGCGCTGGCCGAGAAGGTGTACCCCGGGTACGACGACTACCGCGAGAAGACGTCCGAGACCGGTCGGCAGATCCCGATCATGCGGCTCACTCCGCGCTGACCTGGGCAGCGCGTCAGTGGGCCACTTTCAGCCCGACGACGCCGCCGATGATCATCACCACGAAGACCGCCTTCGAAAGAGACGTCGGTTCTTGGCCGCTGACCATGGCGTACACGACCGTGAGCACGGCGCCGATGCCGACCCAGACCGCGTACGCGGTGCCGATCGGCAGGTCCCGCATCGCGTAGGCCAACCCGGCCATGCTGCTGACCATCGCGATGGCGAACACCAGGCTGGGCCACAGCCTGCTGAATCCCTCGGATTTGCCCATCGCCGTCGCCCACACCGCTTCGAGGACGCCCGACACGACGAGCACGACCCATGACATGACGCTTCTCCCGGGCCGTCTTGTCGCGCACCGGGTACGGCACCCCTCGTCCGGAAGCCTCGTGTTAAGGCTCTGTTACGAAGTTCTCACAGGGCACGTCACCGGGGCAATGTCAGTCTCGTCACCGCTCGATGCCTCACGGTCCGGCCGGAAGCCTCCGTGGCACAGTCACAGGCCACTAACATCCCGCGGGTGACGAGGACGGCGATCCGCAGGGCTCTGGGCGCTGCCGCCATCACCGTGCTCGTCGCCGCCTCGACGGCGCCGAGCGCGACCGCGACCGGACGGTGGACAGGTCCGCCGCCGACGACGACGCCGATGTCCGCCCCGGATGCCGCCGCAATCGATGCCGCGGGCGAGCAGATCATCGCCACCCTGGGTGCGAACCTGCCCGGCGTCTGGGTCGGCGTGTGGGATGCCCGGAAGGGCTATCACCTCGGCGCCTACGGGAAGGCGGCGCTGCCCGACACGGCCGCGACCGTCGACGACCGCAGCCGCATCGGCAGCATCTCCAAGACCTTCACGACGGCGGCGGCGCTTCGCCTGGTCGACCAGGGCCGACTGTCGCTGGCCTCGACGATCGCGGACGTGCTCCCCGACCTCGCCGGGCGCCACCCTGCGCTCGCACCGATCACGGTCACCCAGTTGATCGACATGACCTCGGGCATCGCCGATTACGCCAACACGGGCGCGGTTTTCTCGGCAGTGATCGACGATCCCCGCAGAGTGTGGACGCCCGAGCAGATCGTCGAGCTTTCGCAGAAGATGCCCAATGCGCGACCGGGTACCCCCGGCTACACGTCGACGGCGACGATCATCCTCGGCGAGATGATCGCCGCTGTGTCCGGTCAGTCGGTCGAGGACGCCATCGACCAGACCGCCGCCGAGGCCGGTCTGACCCAGACCGCGCTGCCGACCCCGGCGGACGCGACGGTGCCCGCGCCGGCGACGCACGGCTACGTCTTCGACCCCGGCGCCGCGTCGCTGAACGACGTGGGCGCGACGGTCGCGCCGGGCACCGACGTCACCGATTGGTCGCCGTCGTGGGGCGGTGCCGCGGGCGGAATGTATTCCACCGTGCGCGATCTGGGGACGTGGGCCGGGACCGGCTTCGGGTCGACGCTGCTGAGCGAGCAGCTGGGCGCGGCCCGCGTCGGCGGCCCGACGACCGTCCATGACGGCGACGTCTACGGGCTGGGTCTGATCCACTGGGGCGACGATTGGGTCGGCCACACCGGCCAGATCATCGGCTGGGAGAGCTTCGCCGCCTTCAACGTGCGGACCGGCGACGTCGTCGTGATGATGGTCAACGAGACCGGGTCGCTACCGGCCGCGCTCCCGATCCTGCTCGACGCCGCGAATCCTTCACTGCGGCAGGCGTTGAGCGGAGGGTGACCCACGCGGCGTGCCGCTGTGCGCATCATGACGCAGACGCCCAGAACCGTTGCAGCCGTTCGGCGACGAGTTCCGGGGCAAGCAGAAGCGGGGCGATGTTGCCGGCTCCCGGCAGCGTCTCCGACACGGCGTTGTCCATACGGCGTGCGACGGCAGCCGACTCGCGCGGCGACCATCCCTCCTGACCGCCCTCAGCAACGAGGAGCAGCGTCGGACAGGTGACGCGCTCGACCTCATGGCGCAGCGAACGCCGGCGGACCATCAGACACCGCATTGCCCGAAGCATCGCGTGACGATTGGCGCTTCGGAACGCCGCCATCGTCGTCCGAGCCTGATCGGGTTGCGCGGCAATGGCTTCCGAACCCAGCAGTGCCATGGTGAGGAGGCGGTCGACGGCCGCGGACCCGAAGACCCGGTAGAGCTGGACGAGTGGGACGATCCGCGTCCACTTCTCGACTGCGCCGAATCCTTCGACCGGCGTCCCGATGGTCACCAGGGTCCGCACCCGATCGGGTCGCCGGGCCGCAAAGGTAATTCCGATGTGGCCGCCCAGAGCGTTGCCCACCCAGTCGACCGGTTCGGTGATCCCCAGCTGATCGAGCACCGCCGCGGCCGCGACCGCACAGTC
The DNA here is from genome assembly GCF_001044235.1 of Mycolicibacterium chlorophenolicum. Taxonomy (GTDB): domain Bacteria; phylum Actinomycetota; class Actinomycetes; order Mycobacteriales; family Mycobacteriaceae; genus Mycobacterium; species Mycobacterium chlorophenolicum. The sequence continues at coordinate 275,432 of NZ_JYNL01000069.1, forward strand.
GTCGATCGTGAAGTCTCGATCGACGGCGTCGCTGCGACCATGATTCGGCGCATCGACGAGGAGCACGCGGCGGCCCGGGCCGAGCGCGTCGATCACCAGACGCCACGAGGCCTGGTCGACGAACAAGCTGTGCCAGAACATCGCGGCAGGACCGGCTCCGACGTCGGTCACATGCAGGCGGCCGAGCGGCGTCGCCACCATCGTCGACATGGCCACCTCCATATACTTCGGAACCCGAAGCTTCGTGTTCCGAAGTATCGTCTCGTACTGTGGGGATGTCAACGGATCCGCCGGCAGACCGCCAGGCGATCGGCCAGCTGCTCGTCAGGCTGCTCCGAGAGTTCCGACGGGAGTTGGGGGTCGCGCGCGCGGATCGCGGTTACGCCGACGTGCGAGACGTCCACCTGCAGATCTTCGGCAACATCGGCACCGGGAACATCCGGCTGACGGAGCTCGCCGGCCGTGCTCAGCTCAGCCTGGCGGCCACATCGGAGTTGGTGAACGACCTCGTCGGTCTCGGCTATCTCGCCCGCAGCGCCGACACCCGCGATCGGCGGGCGAAGCTCATCATCCTCACCGAGCGCGGACAGCGCCTGATGCGCGACGCCGGGGCCCGGGTGGCCGACATCGAGGCGGCGTGGGCGGGCATCGTCGGCGCCGACCGATTCGAGGCGGCGTGCGAGGTCTTGCAGGAACTGCTCGACACCGTGGACCCCGACAACGCGCGAAGGTGAGGGTCGCCGCAACCGCTGCAGTCGAGACGGAATACCGCCGCGCCGAGCTCATACCGTTCCACGGGCGGCCCACGCGTTGGCGGTGACGGTGAACGGTCCGCCACCAAGGCGATCACGGGCCACGGCTTTGAGGGCTGCGCGACGATCGCCATCGAGTCGCTGGACGTAGTCGCCGGCGGGACCCACCCCGTACGTGTAGGGCTCCCACCACTCCTCGAATGTCGGGTGCACAAACTCGACCGCAAGGGCGACTTCGTCCACATCGCGTAGGCCAGCGGCTTCGAAAAGCTCAGTCAGGTGACCTCGGTGCGCGCCCGAAAGAAGCGCCTCATCCTCGCCGCCGGGGTCGATCCGATGAACCGCATCCCAGAACGGCGCCAGTGCGCCGGTAGGGCCGTCCCAGACGCACGCGGCAATGACGCCGCCACGCCGGGTGACGCGCGCCATCTGCCTGACGGCCACCAGCGGATCCGTCATGAAATGGACGACCAATTGCGCGAGAGCTGCATCGAAAAATGCAGTGGGAAAAGGGAGTTCCTCTGCGCTACCCAGACGGGCGTCAATGTCGGGAAAGCGCGTGCGGATCGCGTCGATGAACGGCGGTGAAGGGTCGATCGCCGAGACTTCGGCTCCGACCGACAACAGATGTGCCGTCAGGGCGCCCGGCCCGCAGCCGACGTCGAGCACCTTGTCGTGTTTGCCGAGTCGCGCGAACGCCACGAACAGCTTCGAAAGGGGCTCGGCGTATCGGCCCATGAATCGGCCATATGCCTCAGGCGAAACGGCGAAACCCACCCAGAGAGTCTAGAGCCGACAGCCGAGGCTCATCGCAGTCACACGAATCAGGATCGACCCATTTGGTCCAGCGCGACACGCAGTGACGTGCTGGGGATCTTGACCAGCCCGCCATAAGGCTGGTCCATCTCGAGCATCATGAAGATCGGGCCGGCGAGTGCGAACGCGGCGACCAGCAACGCCGCGATCACGCTCGCGTTGCGCGGTGCGAACAGCCCGAAACTGGCGAAGATCAATGCCAGCCACGACACCACGACGACGAAGAAAGCCCACGGGAACCGGCTCCCGATTTGTTCGATAGTCGTCCACCGCGACTGCGCGATCGTGTTGGTGGCCTCCAGCGCGTTGGACCGCAGCCACCGCTGTTGTTCCGTCCGCGGTGACAGGTCGAAGAGGTCTCGCTGGACCAAGTTGATGCCGGCGCCGCTGCCGAGCGCCGTCAGGGACACAGCGCCGCCCTCCTCCGGCCAGATCTGACCTATTCGTTCTGCCAACAGATCTCTGGCCAGCGCTCGGATGGGCGCGGTCTCCGGCCCGTACTCGGCCAGAGTCCGATCGAGCATGATGAATTGCACCCCGGCAGCACGTAATTCGCCCTCTTTCTCGGCGAGTGAGCTGATGGACGAGCCGGTGAGGAGCCCGAGCACCACTGCCGACAGCGTCCCGAGCGTGGCCATGATGGTCCGAATGGCATCGCGCGACTCGGCGCTCAGGTGCGGATCCGGGAGAACCTTGGCGAGGAACATCCCTACCAAAGCGCCGCCGAAAATGATGGCGAAGACGACGACGCCGATCAGAACGTCCTTCACCGCGCCCTCGCTCTCCACCGCGAGAGCGTGGAAGAACGTCTGCGGTTGGCCGCCCTCAAAGTACTGCCTGTTGTGCGACTTCAGTCGACGATCGATGAGCTTGGCCTCTGGCCTCAGGGCCGTCAGCGCATGGTTGTCGAGTTCCGTGATCGGTAGACGGCTCGGAGATTACCCAGCAGTGCGACGGTTGCCACGTCAGCCCGGCAACTCGCCTACCAGAAGATGGGCTGCGCCCTGGCCGTCGCCCACGCGCTTGTCCTCGATCCGATCAAAGCCTGCCTCGCGGATGGCCGGCACCAGTTCGTCGATGGGACGCAATCGGAATCCGTGGCGGGTGAAGGGCATCTTCGACATCTGCCCCGGGTCGCCAACACCGAGCACCAGGCGCCCACCCGGCCGCAGCACTCTCGCCAGCTCCTTCAGAGCTGCGGCGAGGTCCGGTACGAAATAGATCGTGTTGGTCGAGATGATCGCGTCCAGAGCGGAGTCGTCGAAAGGCAAATCCTCCATCCGACCGGAATGAAGACGTAATCGGCCACGAGCAATGGGCTCAGAGAACCGGCGTTTCGCCTCAGCGAGCATCGTCTCCGACATCTCGACGCCGTGAACAACCGCGACACCGCGACCGAGCAGGGTGTCGAGTCCGACCCCTCCTCCGAATCCGATGTCGGCGACGTCGGCGCCTGGTCCGCAATCCGTGGCGGCGACCGCAGCGACCACAACCGACCGGTTGCCACGGTTGAGGAGGCGTCCGACAGCCCGGCCCGCGAGCCCGGAGGGTTGACCGAGCTGGCGAGCCACCGCGGCAAGCGCACGTTCGGCAATTGACATGGCGATCATTACACCAGCTCACGCAACCCCTGTGACGCTTACTCGGGGAGTGCACCAGTTGTGGTCAGGATGGTGCGAGCCACCAGTCCCGGATCGTCCACCATGGGTACGTGTCCGACATCCGGCAGTACCTTCAGCGACGCCTGCGGGATCGGTTCGATCTTCTCGAGGACCCCGGCCGGCAGCAGAGTCTCCTTCTCACCCCAAGCGACCGTGATGGGACACGGTGCCGGATCGAGTGTTTCGATCCGCCACACCGCCGCGCACAGCTCGCCGAGGACCTCGCACCCGATGCCGTCGTCGATGAACTCCAGGGCGCGGGCCACCGGTATCCGATCCGCGTGGCAGGCTATGTCGCGCAGGATGAGCCGACGCAACGTCGGGGACCTGTAGATCAACGGTAGGAGCGGGCGCGTGAAACGCCCCAGCGCGATGCCTCGTTGCAGCCTGCCGAAGGCCAGCTGCTGGAAACCGTCGCCGGATGTCCAGAAGCCGGCCGGAGAGAAGGCGCATACGGTCGCGGCACGACCACGCCGGGCCAACTCGATAGCCACGAAGCCCCCCATCGAATTTCCAGCAAGATGGGGACGATCGAGCCCACAGTCATCCAGGTACCGCTCAGCGGCATCGATGATCTCGGTCATCGACGCGGGGCGCCGTGTCACCGAGGGGCCGCCGCGGTGTCCGGCAGCGGTAGGCACAAATGTGTCGTGATGGGCACTTACGAGCGGCACGACTTCGCGCCAAGCGTTGCCCGACATGGCAAGCCCGTGCAGGAGGACAAGGGGTGACGTGCCGCCGGAGGGCATACCGCAGTTTCCCACCCACCGGGCTCATTGCACAGGTGCGTCGCCTTGCGCGGAACTCCACGACGTTGCAACGTCAAACAACGTCATGAACGAGCCGCGAGCACCTCGGTGACAACACCCAACGCCTCGTAGGTGGACCTGGCGCGGGCGTCTCTCGTGGCCAAGACAACGCCGTGCTCGCGCGCTGCTAACGCGACCAAGGCGTCGTATGTCGCACCTCCCGCGATACCTCGCCGGGCGAACTCGCGATGTGCGGATCGCGAGGCACGCGCACCGAGCTGCAACGACACGGTGAAGTTCCCATCGATCAACGTCACCGCATCGGCAGCAGCTACGCGAGCGTCGCCGGGCAGCCGGGTGAGGACCGAGTACGTCTCCGCCAGGGCGTGCCCACAAAGACCCAGTGTTCGACTCTCGGCCCACGCAGCGACGATCGCGTGGTGTCGGTGCGACGCCATCACCAACGGCACCGCGACACTGGTGTCGACCGCCGTCACGGACACCGCTGTCAACGTCGTCCCGAGTCGATCAGCGCGAACATCATCTCGTCGCTGACTTCAGTGTCTGCGCGGGCTACCAGACGTCCGTTGGCATCTCGCTCGATCCGAGCAGTTCTGCCGCCGGGGGTGATCTGCAATCCACCGCCGTATGCCGAGACGTCCACCTTTGATCCGGGGGTCAGCCCCAGTGCGTCGCGCAGCTGCTTGGGCAAGACGATTCGGCCGCCGGAATCGATGACAGCTTCCATGGGATTAGGCTACCAGTGAGATCCCATTCGCCGCGTCGGCAAATCCGAACCTGCCCAGACGCTGGTGGAACCGGAACTCCACCACGTCACCGTCGGCGTGAGCCCGGTCCGGCCCTTCCGCCTACACGTTGAAGCGGAACTCCACCAGATCACCCTTCATCCGCAACCGCTGGCTTCAATCCAGTTCGAGAACTCGATGGCGAGGTGCCAACGGTGCCCACGGAGGATCGTGGGCAGGGTGAGAGCCGGGAACTCCACTGTCAGCAGAGCGCGGAACCCTTCCCCCTCGTCGCGGAACTGGTGGCGCACTCCGCCGATCGCCACACCGTCTCGCAGTCGTGCCACGCCCGCGAGCTGGACGGGATAGTCGCGATCCACAGGAGTCCGCAGTGACGACGTGTCGTCGTAGTCGATGAAGAACCTTGCCGCCAAGGGTGATCCCCCATTCGTCTCCCACACCTCCTGACGACCGTCAGCATCGGTGCGGAACAGGAAGTGGTCGGGATGAGCGGCAAGCATGGCCGCCTCGTCATCCGTGCTGGTGCGTCGATCGAACCATTCCGCAAAGGCGTTCGCCGATCCCTGCGAGGCGACCAACTCGATCGTGCTCAACGCTCGGCGGCCGCGTGACGCTGTCGCGGTCAATCGCGCCACTCGGGTCGACCAGCGAACGTCACGGCTGAGCGCCGCTTCGATACCGCTATGGCCCAGTTCCGCCTTGCGCTTGCGGAGGGCGTCACGGAGTTGGTCGACGTCTCCAGAGGAGACTGGCGCGCCCAGTTTCGACAGTGCGCGTCCCGCCCGTTCACGTTCTCGTTCGAGGACATCGAAGCGTGTGAAGCGGCTACCGCCAAGGATCGCGGTGATTTCGGGAGCTGTCGCCATACGCGCCTCCGGTGGTCGTCGTGGTCGGCGATACCGCGCTGAGCCTCGGCTTTCGACGTCAGACGTTGAAGCGGAACTCCACTACGTCGCCGTCCGCCATCACGTAGTCCTTACCCTCCATGCGGACCTTGCCGGCGGCCTTCGCGGCGGCCATCGAGCCGGCCTCCATGAGGTCGTCGAAGGACACGATCTCGGCCTTGATGAAGCCCTTCTCGAAATCGGAGTGGATGACCCCGGCCGCCTTCGGCGCGGTGTCGCCCTGGTGAATCGTCCACGCCCGCGCCTCTTTCGGGCCGGCCGTCAGATACGTCTGCAGCTTCAACGTGTGAAAACCGGCCCGCGCCAACGCATCCAGGCCACGTTCGGTCTGCCCGATCGACTCCAGCAGTTCGGCCGCCGACTCCTCGTCGAGCTCCTGCAACTCGGCCTCGATCTTCGCGTCGAGGAACACCGCGTCGGCGGGCGCCACCAACTCGCGCAACTCCGCGACGCGCGCCGCATCGGTGAGCACCGACTCGTCGGCGTTGAACACGTACAGGAAAGGCTTGGACGTCATCAGGTTCAGCTCGCGCAGCAGCGTCACGTCGACACCCGCCGAGAACAACGTCTTTCCGCTGTCGAGCACCTCCTGCGCCGCGACCGCCGCCTCGTGGACCGGCCTGCGGTCCTTGTGCGTGCGGGCCTCCTTCTCCAGCCGCGGCAGCGCGCGCTCGAGGGTCTGCATGTCGGCCAGGATGAGTTCGGTCTCGATGATCTCGATATCGGACTTCGGGTCGACCCGCCCGTCGACGTGCACCACGTCGTCGTCGGCGAAGACACGCACCACCTGACAGATGGCATCGCTCTCGCGGATGTTGGCCAGGAACTTGTTGCCCAGCCCGGCCCCCTCCGACGCGCCCTTGACGATGCCGGCGATGTCGACGAACGTCACCGGCGCCGGCACGGTCTTCTCCGAGCCGAACATCTCGGCCAGCTTGTCGAGGCGCGGATCCGGGAGCGCCACCACGCCCTCGTTCGGTTCGATCGTCGCGAACGGGTAGTTGGCGGCCAGCACGTCGTTGCGCGTCAGCGCGTTGAACAAGGTCGACTTGCCCACATTCGGCAGTCCGACGATTCCCAGATTCAGGCCCACGGAGTCCACAGTCTGCCAGATGCGGTCGGCACGCCCCCGTCCGCTGGCGGCGTGAGGTTGCCCCAGCCGGTACGGTCGACGTGTGTCAGGACAGCGTGCGCGCTCGGCGATACCGGCCGAACTCCGCTCCGCACATCCCAACATCCCGGGAGTTCCCTGGTGGGGTGCGGTTCTGATCGCGGTCGTCGGCTGCGCGATCGGCTTCGCCGTCGACGCCGGATCGGGCGGCGGCGCGCTGACATCCGTGTTCTCTGTGTTCTACGTCATGGGCTGCCTCGTCGCGGTGCTCGCCGTGCGGCGCGCCGGGTTGTTCACCGCGGTCATCCAGCCTCCGCTGCTGCTGTTCGTCATCGTGCCCGGTGCGTACTTCCTGATGCACAGCAGCGAGATCCGTGGCATCAAGGACATCCTGATCAACTGCGGCTATCCGCTGATAGAGCGCTTCCCGCTGATGTTCTTCACCTCGGCGGCCGTGCTGGTGATCGGCATCGCCCGCCGCTACCTGGGCGCCTCGCCGGGCAAGGACGCCACCGCGACCGGCCGGCAGGCCCGCGGCCGGATGTCCGCCAAGCTCTCGTCGCTGGTGGCCGGCGGTACAGCCCCCAAAGCCACCAAAGCCGACGAGGCCGCCGAGGCCGCGCAGGCGGTCGACGAAGCCCCCCGACGCCGCCGCACCGCCGAACGCCGCACGGGCGCGGCCAAAACCAAGGGCTCCTCGGCCCGCGGCGAGCGTCCGACCAAGCGCGCGGCGCCGTCGCGGTCCCGGCACGCGCGGCCCCCGCAGACCGAGATCATCGAACCGGTCGTCGACCTGGACCGGCCCCGCCGGCGCCGGCCCCGCCCGGCCGACGAACCGCCGACGGAGTCACGTCGGCGCGCCAGGTCGTCGTCGCGCGAACCCCGCGAACCTCGCGAACCGCGCGTCCCACCGGCGGAGCGGCGCGAGCGGGAACGTCCGCAGCGGTCCGAACGTCCCCGCCCCGCCCGCCGCCCCCGCTACGACGACTACGACGGCTACGAGGGCCGGGGCGGCTACGAACCGCTCGAACCGCACGCACCCCTGTCCCCCGGCGCGTATCACCCGATCTCGCGGGTGCGCTACCGCGGTGGCGACGACACCGACGAGCCGGAGTACCGCAGCCGCAGGCGGGCGCCGCGCGACGCCGACGCGGACCGCTGGGAATACGACATCTGACGGGCCGGCGGGCGACGCACGAGCACGATCGCGCTGACGACGCCCACCCAGGCGGGGTGCGGTAGGCCGGCCATGCTCACAGCCTCGCGGTGACACCGAGGAGCGCGACCACTCCGAGTCCGGCGATGAGCGCCGCCAGAATCCCGGCCAGCGAGCCGGGCATGGGACCGAAATCCGCGCGCAGGGTCGCCATCGCGCGGCGGTGCTGCACCCACGCCAGGATGAGCGACACCAGGCCGACGACGATCATCACCACGCCGACCACCTGCGGGCTGACGAGCGGCGCCCGCAACCCCTCCGACGCCGCGAGGTATCGGAAGATCTGGTAGATCGTGAACCCGAAGGCGATCAACCCGGTTGCCGTCCGGATCCATGCCATCAGCGTGCGCTCGTAGGCGAGGCGGGTCCGTTCGGCAGCGAGGCGGGTGTTGGCGTCCAGCGGCTGACGTGTCATGACCATCTCCCGAGCCCGTGACGGCGGGCACCGGAAGACTACAACGCCCGCAGGAAGCGTCCCGCCGCATCGACCGCGGGGGTGGAACTGCCTGCGTCGCTGACGAACACGGCCAGCGCGAGGTCACCCCGGATCCCGACGAACCAGCCGTGGGCGTGCTGATCGTCGATGTACTCGGCCGTGCCGGTCTTGCCCAGCATGTCCGGGATGTCCTGCAACTGGGTGGCGGTGCCGCCGGTGACGGTCTCGCGCATCATGGCCTGCACCTGCTCGTCGACACCGGCGGGCAGCGGTTCGGGCGTGCGGTCGGCCTTGCCGGGCTGACCGGCGACGATCGCCGGCGCCGGCACCGAGCCGTGGGCCAGCGTCGCGGCCACCAGCGCCATCCCGAACGGCGACGCGGTGACCTTGCCCTGACCGATGCCTTCCTCCACGCGCAGCGCGGAGGTGTCGGCGACCGGCACCGAACCCGTCACGGTCGTCATGCCCGGCGCGGTGTAGTCGATGCCCAGGCCCAGCTGGGCGGCGGCCTTGGTCAACCCGTCGGGGGGCAGGTTCACCGCGAGCCGGCCCATCGTGGTGTTGCACGACCGGGCGAACGCGGTGTGCAGCGGCACCTGGCCGAGGTCGAAGTCGTTGTCGTTGGGGATCTGACGGCCCTCGATGTTCTCCGTGCCGGGGCAGCCGACGACGCTGTCGGGGGTCACCTGGCCGGCCTGCAGCGCGGCCGACACCGTCACGGTCTTGAAGGTCGATCCGGGCGGATACAGACCGGTCAGCGCGATGGGTCCCTGCGCGTCGGCGGGGGCGTTCTGCGCGACGGTCAGCAGGTTGCCCGTCGACGGCTGGATCGCGACCAGTGCGGCGGGCGTGGGCAGCGACGCCAGCGCGTCCTCGGCGGCGCGCTGCATGCCGATGTCCAGCGTGCTGGAGATGTCGCCGACCGGCTTCGCGTCCGCGCCGCCGACGCGTTGCGCGCCGGCCGCGGTCTGCGCCGTCACGGCCCAACCGGCTGCCGCGTCCATCCGCTGCTGCCACAGCTCGGACAGCCCGGACAGCGTCGGCGAAGTCAGGGTGCGGTCGGTGGCCAGCAGCCTGGTCTGCGGTCGCAGCGTGACGTTCGGCAGCGCGGTCAGCTGGGCCTCGATCGGGGCCAGGTCGTCGTCGCGCAACGTGACGGCGGTGACGGGTTTGCCGGCGGCGAGGTCCCCGCTCAGCGATGCGGGCGTGATCGTCGGCGCGATCGGATTGAGCAGTGCGGCAACGGCATTGGCGTCGGCTCCGGGCGCGACGTCGACGAGGGTGACGACGTGCTGGGTGAGCAGTTCGGCGCCGGTCCGGTCGAGCACGCGCGCCGCGGGTTGGGCGACGAGCGTGCTGAACGTCAGCGGCCCCTTGTCCAGGCCCGGCGCGACGGCCGCCGCGTCCCACTGGATCTTCCAGGCGTCGCCGTCGGCGGTCGCCCGGCCGTTGCCGGTGTAGCTCCACCGGATCTGCTTGTCCGGACCGAACTTCCACGTGGTGTCCAGCGTGAACGTGCCGGCGCCGTCGTTGTCGTCGACTGCGCCGACGCCGACGTGGACATCCTTGCCGAGGCTGTCGAACAGCGCCCCGAGGGTTTTTCCGGCCGCCGCCTCGTCGGTGGTCAGCGCCGCCGCAGCGGCCGCGTCGCCGCGGCTGAGCGCGTCCGCGAACGCCGCCACCGTGGTGCGCAGGCGGTCACCGGCATCGCTGCAGCCGGCGAGCAGGAGGGTGGCGACGAGCAGGACGACGGTGACTGTTCGCAGAGGGCGCACAGAGCCCGAACGTACCCGCTAGGTGCGCGCGGGACGGATCTCCCGGGGCAGAGCGAACACGAGTGTCTCGTTGGCGGTGGTGACGGGCTGCACCGTGTCGTAGCCGTAGCCGGCCAGCCGGTCGAGCACCCCGCGCACCAGGATCTCGGGGACCGACGCGCCGGAGGTCACCCCGACCGTGGTCACCCCCGACAGCCACGCCGGATCGATGTCCTCGGCGTAGTCGACCAGGTGCGCCGCGTCCGCGCCGGCGCCCAGCGCCACCTCGACCAGCCGCACCGAGTTCGACGAGTTGCGGGACCCGACGACGATCACCAGCTGGCATTCCGGCGCCATCGCCTTGACCGCCACCTGGCGGTTCTGGGTCGCATAGCAGATGTCGTCGCTGGGCGGATCCTGCAGCGTCGGGAACTTCTCCCGCAGCCGGCGCACGGTCTCCATCGTCTCGTCGACCGACAGCGTGGTCTGCGACAGCCACACCACCTTGTCCGGGTCGCGGACGGTCACGTTCTCGACGGCGTCGGGGTTGTCGACGACCTGGACGTGGTCGGGCGCCTCACCGGCGGTGCCGACCACCTCTTCGTGGCCTTCGTGGCCGACGAGAAGGATGTCGTAGTCGTCGCGGGCGAATCTCTTGGCCTCGTTGTGCACCTTGGTGACCAGCGGGCAGGTCGCATCGATGGTCTGCAGGTTGCGCTCGGCGGCTTCGGTGTGAACCCAGGGGGCGACGCCGTGCGCCGAGAACACCACGATCGCGCCCTCGGGCACCTCGTCGGTCTGCTCGACGAACACCGCACCGGCCTTGGTCAGCGTGTCGACGACGTAGCGGTTGTGCACGATCTCGTGGCGCACGTACACCGGCGCGCCGTGCTTGGCCAGCGCACGCTCGACGGTTTCCACGGCGCGGTCCACGCCGGCGCAGTATCCCCGGGGTTCGGCCAGCAGCACCCGCTTGCCGGTGTCCCGGCCGGGGTCCGTGCCCAGCGCGGATCGGCTGGCGCCCGGAATCCCCATGTTGACAGTCGGCGGCATGCGTCCCAGGGTACTGATCCGCCACCCCCGCCGCCCAGCCGTAGGCTGTCGCCATGGCAACTGCACCGTACGGGGTTCGTCTGCTGGTGGGTGCTGCGGTCACCGCCATCGAGGAAACCCGCAAGCTCCCGCAGACGATCCTGATGTACCCGATGACCATCGCGAGCCAGATCGCCCAGATCGTCATGAAGGTGCAGCAGGATGTCGCGGTCCTGGTGATCAAGGGCGACGAGACCCTCGAGACGATCTTCCCGCCCAAGGACGAGCAACCCGAGTGGGCGACGTTCGACGAGGATCTGTCCGACGGGCCGCAGACCGACGGCGACGTGGTCCCGCTGCCGGTGCGCGACGGCGAGCGGCTGACCGAGGGCCGTTTCGCGCTGTTCAGCGAGGAGCCGGAGAGCCCGAACACCACGGCGGCGCCCGCCACGTCGTCGGCGGCGTCCGACGCCCCGGAGATCGTCACTGAGATCGACTACGAGAACCTGACGCTGGCCCAGCTGCGCGCGAGGCTCACCTCGCTTCGTATCGCCGACCTCGAGGCGCTGCTGAGCTACGAGGAGTCGACGAAGGCGCGTGCCCCGTTCCAGACGCTGCTGGCCAACAGGATCACCCGCGCGTCGGCGAAGTGAGCGCCCCGGGGCAGTCGCCGGAGAATCCGTTTCCCGTCCGCGGCGTCGCGATCCGCGTCGCCGGCTGGATCGACAAGCTCGGCCCCGTGTGGGTCGAGGGGCAGATCGCGCAGCTGACGCTGCGGCCGAATTCCAACACCGCCTACATCACGCTGCGTGATCCGGCCGCTGACATGTCGCTGTCGCTGACCTGCCCGCGGGACCTGGTGACCAACGCCCCGGTGAAGATGACCGACGGCACGCAGGTGATCGTCTACGGCAAGCCGAATTTCTACACCGGTCGCGGCACCTTCTCGCTGCGCGTCAGCGACATCCGGGCGGTCGGCGTCGGCGAACTGCTGGCCCGTATCGAGCGGCTGCGCCGGCTGCTCGACGCCGAGGGCCTGTTCGATCCCCGCCTCAAGCGGCCGATCCCGTTCCTGCCGGGCACCATCGGGCTGATCACCGGCCGCGCCTCGGCCGCCGAACACGACATCATGGCGGTCGCCTCGGGCCGCTGGCCGGCGGTGCGGTTCGAGGTGCGCAACACCGTCGTGCAGGGGCCCAACGCGGTCCCGCAGATCGTCGAGGCGCTGCGCGCGCTGGACGCCCACCCCGAGGTCGACGTGATCGTGCTGGCGCGCGGCGGTGGCAGCGTCGAGGATCTGCTGCCGTTCTCCGACGAGACGCTGTGCCGGGAGATCGTCCGCTGCACCACGCCGGTGGTCAGCGCGATCGGCCACGAACCCGACAACCCGCTCTGCGACCTGGTCGCCGACCTGCGTGCGGCCACCCCCACCGACGCGGCCAAACGGATCGTGCCGGACACCGCCGCCGAGCAGGCGCTGGTGAACGACCTACGCCGGCGCAGCGCCCGGGCGCTGCGCAACTGGGTCAACCGCGAGCAGCACACGCTGGCCCAGCTGCGCAGCCGGCCGGTGCTGGCCCGGCCGCTGGAGGCGATCAACGCCCGCGCCGACGAGATCCACCGGGCCCGCCGGGCCGCGCGCCGCGACATCACACGGCTGCTGGCCGCCGAGACCGAGCGGGTGGGCCACCTGGCGGCGCGGTTGACCACTCTGGGGCCGGCGGCGACGCTGGCGCGCGGGTACGCGGTGGTGCAGGCGGTGCCGGCGAACGGTGCTCCGCACGTGCTGCACGCCGTCGCCGACGCGCCGGCGGGGACGCGGCTGCGCGTGCGGGTGTCCGACGGAGCGATCACGGCCGTCAGCGAGGGCGGGGCGGGAGACGAAGAATGAAGCCTATTAGCGAGCTCGGCTACGAAGAGGCCCGCGACGAGCTGATCGAGGTGGTGCAGCAGCTCGAGCACGGCGGCCTCGACCTCGATGCGTCGCTGAAATTGTGGGAGCGTGGCGAGGAACTGGCAAAATGCTGCGAAGCACATTTAGCTGGAGCCCGTAAGCGTGTCGAGGATGCGCTGGCCGCCGGCGACGACGGCGAAGGCTGAGCTCGCGGGTTCTCCGCCGCCGGGGCTGGAAAACTGGAACACGTTTCAGTTAGTCTGCCCGCATGGGTGATGCATCGTTGACGACCGAACTCGGCCGGGTCCTGGTGACCGGCGGCTCCGGCTTCGTGGGCGCGAACCTGGTGACCGCGTTGCTCGACCGGGGCCACGACGTGCGGTCGTTCGACCGGGCGCCCTCGCCGCTGCCGGCGCATCCCAGACTGGAGACCGTCGAGGGCGACATCACCGACCCCGACGTCGTCGCGCACGCCGTCGCCGGGATCGACACCGTCATCCACACCGCGGCGATCATTGACCTGATGGGCGGCGCCTCGGTCACCGAGGAGTACCGCAAGCGCAGCTTCGCGGTCAACGTCACCGGCACCGAGAACCTGGTGCGCGCCGCGCAGACGGCGGGCGCCCAGCGGTTCGTCTACACCGCGTCCAACAGCGTCGTGATGGGCGGTCAGCGGATTTCCGGCGGCGACGAGACCCTGCCCTACACCGAGCGGTTCAACGACCTCTACACCGAGACCAAGGTCGTCGCGGAGAAGTTCGTGCTGTCGCAGAACGGGGTGGGCGGCATGCTGACCTGTTCGATCCGGCCCAGCGGTATCTGGGGCCGTGGCGACCAGACGATGTTCCGCAAGGTGTTCGAGAGCGTGCTCGCCGGCCACGTCAAGGTTCTGGTCGGCAGCGAGAAGGTCAAGCTCGACAACTCCTACGTGCACAACCTGATTCACGGCTTCATCCTCGCCGCCGAGCACCTGGTGCCCGGCGGGTCGGCGCCCGGCCAGGCCTACTTCGTCAACGACGGCGAGCCCATCAACATGTTCGAGTTCTCCCGCCCCGTGGTGGAGGCGTGCGGCCAGCCGTGGCCGACGGTGCGGGTACCGGGCCGGCTCGTGTGGTTCGCGATGAAGGCGTGGCAGTTCCTGCACTTCCGCTTCGGCCTGCCCAAGCCGCTGCTGGAACCGCTTGCGGTGGAACGCCTTTACCTGGACAACTACTTCTCGATCGCGAAGGCCGAGCGGGATCTGGGCTACCGGCCGCTGTTCACCACCGAGCAGGCGCTGCAGCAGTGCCTGCCCTACTACGTCGAGTTGTTCGACCGGATGAAGGCCGCCTCGGGCGAGCCGCTGGTACACGCCGCGGTGCCGGCCCCGCCCGAGGGCTGAGCGCCGCCGGAGACGATGACCCGCAATGCCGCGACATGGCCGTCGAAAGCGGTGCGACCGGCCGCGGTCAGTTGAGCGCGCACCTTGCGGCGGCTGCCGTCCAGGCGACGTTCGGTGAGGACGTATCCGGCCTGCTCGAGCACCGACAGCTGCTTGGACAGCGCCGAATCCGATAGGGACAGAACGTCTTTGAGATAGCCGAAGTCGGCCCAATCGGCGGCGGCCAGGGTCGCCACCAGCGTCAGCCGCGTGCTGGGATGGATCAGCTCGTCGAAGCGTGGTGCCGTCATGCCCCGACCCGGCGGCGGAGCATCCGCAGCATGGCGTCTCCCCCCAGGCCGACGATGACGGCGACGAGCACCGCCGCGCCGATCCCGGGATGACGGGCGCCGTCGGCGTCGAGGGCGAAGCCGACAGCGATCGTGAGAACGACGAGCGCCACCAGCATGCCGATCACGACGGCCGGCGTGCGGCGGCCGGCGATGGCGGAGCTGACCTGCAGCCGGCCGGTCCGGCGGCGCCCATCGAGGCGGCGCGACGCGATCGTGGAGTGCCCCACACCGAACGCCACCGTGGCCGCGACGGCGAGCCATTGCGGGCCGATGTCGCCGAGGGTGCCCAGCACCAGCCAGCCCGCCGCCAGCAGCCACCAGTACCACTGCGGCAGGCCGACTTCCGCCGCGACCCGCACCGTGGCGTGCTCGACCGCGTCGAGCGCGGCGCGCGCGTCGTTGGGTGTGACGTCCTCCATGATCGCCTCCTCACTTTCCCATGTGGAAAGTAGAGTCCTCTTTCCATACAGGAAAGTCAACCGCGGCGCCCGAAACGGCCGACCGGCGCGCGGAGTCGCCCTAGGCTCGAGGCAGGGCGACGAACGAGGGTGCGCAATGCCGGACGGAAAACCCAACATCCTGGTCATCTGGGGCGACGACATCGGCATCAGCAACTTGAGTTGTTACAGCGACGGCCTGATGGGCTACCGCACTCCGAACATCGACCGCATCGCCAACGAAGGGATGCGCTTCACCGATTCCTACGGAGAGCAAAGCTGTACGGCCGGTCGCGCCGCCTTCATCAGCGGGCAGAGCGTCTACCGGACGGGAATGAGCAAAGTAGGCGTTCCCGGTGCGGATATCGGTTGGGCCGCCGAGGATCCGACGATTGCCGAACTGCTGAAGCCGCTGGGGTACGCCACCGGCCAGTTCGGCAAGAACCACTTCGGCGACAAGAACAAGCACCTACCGACCGTGCACGGCTTCGACGAGTTCTTCGGCAACCTCTACCACCTCAACGCCGAAGAGGAACCCGAACAGTTCGACTACCCACACGCCGACCAGTTCCCCCGGCTCCACGACTTCGCGCTGCCTCGGGGTGTCCTCAAATGCCGAGCCACCGACGACGTGTCCACCGAACCCGATGATCCCAAGTTCGGCCCGGTGGGCAAGCAGGTCATCGAGGACACCGGGCCGCTGAACACCAAGCGGATGGAAACCGTCGACGACGAGACGGTCAGCGCCTGCATCGACTACATCACGCGCCAGCACGAGGCTGACACACCGTTCTTCGTGTGGATGAACACCACCCACATGCACCTCTACACCCACACCAAGCCGGAGAGCCGCGGCCAGGCCGGGTTGTGGCAGTCGGCCTACCACGACACGATGATCGACCACGACCGCCACGTCGGCCGGCTCCTGGACTGCCTCGACGAGCTCGGAATCGCCGAGGACACCATCGTCGTCTACTCCACCGACAACGGGCCGCACCGCAACACCTGGCCCGACGGCGGCACCACCCCGTTCCGCAGCGAGAAGGACACCAACTGGGAGGGCGCGTTCCGCGTACCCGAGATGATCCGCTGGCCGGGAAAGATCAAGGCGGGCAGCATTTCCAACGAAATCATCCAGCATCACGACTGGTTGCCCACATTCCTGGCCGCGGCGGGTGAACCCGACATCATCGACAAGCTCAAGAAGGGCCACAGGGCCGGCGCCGACGGCAACACCGAGTACACGGTGCACATCGACGGCTTCAACCTGTTGCCCTACCTGACCGGCGAGGTCGAGACCAGCCCCCGGCGCGGATTCTTCTACTTCTCCGACGACGGCGACCTCGTCGCCATGCGGTTCGAGAATTGGAAGGCCGTGTTCATGGAGCAGCGCTGCCAGGGCACGCTGCGCATCTGGGCGGAGCCCTTCACCACGCTGCGGGTGCCCCTGCTCTACAACCTCCGCACAGACCCCTACGAGTACGCCAACATCACGTCGAACACCTACTACGACTGGCTCCTGCATCACGACTACTTCATCTTCTACATGACGGCCATGGCGACCGCGTTCCTGGAGACGTTCAAGGAGTTTCCGCCCCGGCATCCGCCCGCCAGCTTCAGCGTCGACCAGGCCGTCGAAAAACTGCACGCGTTTCTCGCCAAAGACTAGGGTCAGACCCGCTGTTGACGGCTAAGACAATTCAAGAAGGGGATTGCGCATGCCTGACTCGAAGCCCAACATCCTGGTCATCTGGGGAGATGACATCGGCATCTCGAACCTGAGTTGCTACAGCCGGGGAATGATGGGGTATTTCACGCCCAACATCGACCGGATCGCCGACGAGGGCATGCTGTTCACCGATTCCTACGGGGAACAGAGCTGCACCGCGGGCCGGTCGTCGTTCATCACCGGGCAGAGCGTGTACCGCACCGGTATGAGCAAGGTCGGCATGCCCGGAGTGGACATCGGCTTGCAGAAGGAAGACCCGACGATCGCCGAACTGCTCAAGCCGATGGGTTACGCCACCGGCCAGTTCGGCAAGAACCACCTCGGCGACCTGAACAAGTATCTGCCGACCGCCCACGGATTCGACGAGTTCTTCGGCAATCTGTACCACCTCAACGCCGAGGAGGAACCGGAGAACCCCGACTACCCGACCGCCGACGAGGCGCCCCTGCTGCGCAAGGCGCTGCTGCCGCGCGGCGTCATCCACTCCTGGGCCACCGAGGAGGACTCCGGCGAGGTCGACGAACGCTACGGCCCGGTCGGCAAACAGCGCATCGAGGACACCGGTCCGCTGACCAAGAAGCGGATGGAGACGATCGACGACGAAACCACCGGCGCCTGCGTCGATTTCATCCGCCGGCAGCACGATGCGGGCACCCCGTTCTTCGTGTGGATGAACATGACGCACATGCACTTCCGGACGCACACCAAGCCGGAGAGCCTGGGGCAGGCCGGCCGCTGGCAGTCGCCGTACCACGACACGATGATCGACCACGACCGCAACGTCGGCACGCTGCTGGACACCCTCGACGAGCTCGGCATCGCCGAGAACACCATCGTCATCTACTCGACCGACAACGGTCCGCACGCCAACAGCTGGCCCGACGGCGCCACCACCCCGTTCCGCAGCGAGAAGGCCACCAACTGGGAGGGCGCCTTCCGCATCCCGGAGCTTATCCGCTGGCCCGGCAGGATCGCGCCCCGCAGCGTGTCCAACGAGATTGTGCAACATCATGATTGGCTGCCGACCTTCCTGGCCGCCGCCGGCGACCCCGACATCATCGACAAGCTCAAGGCCGGACACACGATCGGCGACATGACCTACAAGGTGCACATCGACGGCTACAACCTGGTGCCCTATCTGACCGGGGAGGTGGACCGCAGCCCCCGGCGCGGCATGATCTACTTCTCCGACGATTGCGACGTGCTCGGCATCCGCGCCGAGAACTGGAAGGTCGTCTTCCAGGAGCAGCGGTGCGAGGGCACGCTGCAGATCTGGTTCGAACCGTTCACTCCGCTGCGCGCACCGAAGTTGTTCAACCTGCGCACCGACCCCTACGAGCGAGCCGACATCACGTCGAACACCTACTGGGACTGGGTGATCGACCGCATCTTCCTCGTGCTCTACGGGTCGGCCATCGCGACCCAGTTCCTGGACACGTTCAAGGAGTTCCCACCCCGACAGGAGCCGGCGTCGTTCACGATCGACAACGCGGTCGAGGAACTCAACAAATTCCTGGCCAGCCGCGGCGGGTGAGCGTGGCCCCACTCGCCTCCTGGAACGACGGGATCACGAAGTCGGCGATCGTCGACTTCGTGGACCGCGTCGAGCGGGACGTCGCACCGGCCGAACGCGTCGCGGTGTTCGACAACGACGGCACGCTGTGGTGTGAGAAGCCGGCCTACATCCAACTCGACTTCATCATCCGCAGGCTCGCTGCCAAAGCCGCCGCCGATCCCGGCCTCGCCCGCGAGCAGCCGTACCTGGCGGCGAGCAGCGCCGACCTGGGCTGGTTCGGGGCCGCGATCACACGGCACTACCAGGGCGATGACACGGCATTGAAAGTCCTTGCCGCTGCGGTGATATCGCTGCGCGAGTCGATGGCCGTCGAGGACCACGCCGCGCTGGTGAGCGCCTTCTTCGCCGAGGCGACGCACCCGACACTGGGCCGGCCGTACCGGGATTGTGTCTACACCCCGATGGTGGAGCTTCTCCGCTACCTCGAGGAGCATCAGTTCAGCTGCTACATCGTCTCCGGCGGTGCCCGCGACTTCATGCGCCCGGTCACCGAGGCCATCTACGGCATCCCGCCGGAACGCGTCGTCGGCAGCGCGCAGGGGCTCAGGTTCACCGAAGACCCCAGCGGCCACGGCGATCTGCTGATCCAGCCCACGCTCGATGTGTTCGACGACGGGCCGGAGAAACCGGTGCGCATCTGGAGCCGGATCGGCCGCCGACCGATCCTGTCGGCAGGCAACTCCAACGGTGACGACGAGATGCTGATGTATTCGGGCCGGCCCGACGCCAGTGCACTGCGACTGGTCGTGTTGCACGACGACGACCGCCGCGAATTCTCCTACACGGCAGGAGCCGAGCGCCTGCTCGACCACGCGTCAGCGTACGGATGGACCGTGGTCAGCATGAAGAACGACTGGGCGTCGGTCTTCGGTGACTGACGACCTGGTGTGGATCCCGGCCCAGACCGCCGTGGTGGGGTCCGACGAGCACTATCGGGAAGAGGGTCCCGCGCGCCAGGTCACCGTCGACGGGTTCTGGATGCAGCCCCACCCGGTCACCAACGCACAGTTCGAGGAGTTCGTCGCCGCGACCGGCCACGTGACCGTCGCGCAGCGCCCCCTGGATCCGCGCGACTACCCGGGGGCGCCGCCGGAGAACGTGCAGCCGGGGTCGATGGTGTTCCGGCGCACGGACGGCCCGGTCGACCTGCGCCACCTCAATCTGTGGTGGCGCTGGACACCGGGCGCGAACTGGAACCATCCGCGCGGACCCCGCTCGTCGCTGCGCGGCCGTGAAGACCATCCGGTGGTGCACATCGCGTTCGACGACGCGGTGGCCTATGCCCGGTGGGCCGGGTACGACCTGCCGACCGAGGCCGAGTGGGAGGTCGCCGCCCGGGGCGGACTGGCCCACGCGGTGTACACGTGGGGCGACGAGCCCGAGGGTCGAGAACGTCGGCTGGCCAACTACTGGCACGGCGAGTTCCCGTATCTGCCCGACACCGGTTACGGGCAGAGCACCCCGGTGGGATCGTTCCCGCCCAACGGCTACGGGCTCTTCGACATGGCCGGCAATGTCTGGGAGTGGACGAGCGACTGGTACGGCGCCACTCGCGACGCGCAACCCTGTTGCGCCGCAGACACATACGACCCCGATCAGCCGCAGTTCGCGGTGCCCCGCCGGGTGATCAAGGGCGGCTCGTTCCTGTGCGCCGACAGCTACTGCATGCGTTACCGGCCCGCAGCCCGGCGTCCGCAACCGGTCGACACCGGCATGAGCCACATCGGGTTCCGCTGCGTCAAACGATGACGGTTCGACCACCGAGGAGAAACATGGAACAGCACACACCCCAGCGCCGATCCGACCACGAATGCCGGTGCTCGTGCAGCAGGTGCAAGGAGGGCAAGCACTGTCACAACCTCGCCGCCGGCTGCCGCGCGTCGCACTGGTAGCCCTCAGGCTCCTTCGGCCAACTCCTTGATCGCCGCGAGCGTGGCGGGGATGCCCGTGCGGGCCGCCTCGCTGCGCTTGGCGACCTCGTCGTCGGCCGTGTCCCCGTAGCGCTCGCGGAACCCCTCGAGCCCGGCGGGCAGGAACTCCCAGTGCTCGGTCAGCCGGGTGCCGTCACCCTCGGGTTCGAGGGTGTAGCCCCACCGGGCCCAGCCCTTGTTGACCTCCCAGGAGAATTCGCGGCCCGGATCGGCCGCGACCACCTGGCTGCGGGTCTCCCACGTGCGCTCGGGCAGCTCGTTGCGGCCGGTGAACCACGCGCCCACGCGGGGTCCGTCGCCCTCGTCCCACCAGCAGGCCTTGCACACCGGGCTCCACTGCCCCGTCCTGGTCACGTCGGACACCAGTGCGTAGAGCTCGTCCGGCGGCACGGCCACCGACACCGACTCTGATCTCTTCAGCTCCGTCACCCGCACGAGTGTGCCAGCCCGCAAACCCGCGGCGCTATTGCGTTTTGGCCGCCCAGGTGTGACCTTGTAACACGTTCTCGTTTCCGGCCGTCAGGAGTGTTCGATGATCGACGCCAGCGACCGGATCGCCGTGATCGTCGGTGGGGCGTCGGGCATCGGCTGGGCCACCGCGCAGGCACTGGCGGCCGACGGCTGCCGGGTCACGGTGGCCGACGTCAACAGCGACGCGGCGCAGGGGCGCGCCACCGAACTGGGCGGTCCGCACACCGCGGCGTACGTCGACGTCACCGACGAAGCCTCGGTGGAGCGTCTGTTCGACGGGCCGATCGACATCGCGGTCAACTGCGCGGGTTTCAGCACCGTCGGCTTGATCACCGACATGGCCGCCGAGGATTTCCGGTCCGTCGTCGACGTCTGCCTCACCGGGGCGTTCCTGGTCGCCAAGCACGCGGGCCGGCACCTGCGCGCGGGCGGCGCGCTGGTGCAGATCGGTTCACTCAACGGCCGGCAGCCCGCGGCGGGCATGAGTGCGTACTGCGCCGCCAAGGCGGGGCTGGCGATGCTGACCCAGGTGGCCGCCCTGGAGATGGGTGCCCGCGGTGTCCGCGTCAACGCCGTCGCCCCCGGCTTCGTGCACAGCCCGCTGACCGCGCCGGCCGCCGCGATCCCCGGTGTCGTCGACGACTACATCGACAACACCGCGCTCGGCCGGGCCGGCACCCCCGAGGACATCGCCAATGCCGTTGTCTACCTGTGTGATCCGCGGTCGTCCTGGCTGACCGGTGAGGTGCTCGACATCAACGGCGGCGCCCACCTCAAGCGCTATCCCGACGTGTTGGGCCACGTGATGCGCCTGGTGGACCAGTCGCCGTGACGGGCATGCCGTGACCGGCAGCTTCAGCGTGACCCAGAAGCGCGCCCTGGCCGTGGTGACGGTGGTCGCGCTGGGGTTCGGCGCCTACTTCCTGCGCCACTATCTGCTGCTGATCGCGGTGGCGGCGGTGCTCGCCTACCTGTTCACCCCGCTCTACCAACGGCTGCGGACGTCGATGAACGTCGGCCTGTCGGCGACGGTGACGCTGCTGGCCGCGGTCGCGACGGTCGCGATTCCGCTGGCCGGGGTGATCTTCCTGGCGGTGCTGCAGATCAGTCAGATGGTCACCAGCATCGGGCACTGGGCGGAACAGACCGATTTCACCGCGCTGGCGCAGCGGCTGCTCGACTCGGCCAACGCGCTGCTCGCCCGCGTACCGTTCCTGGACATCACGCTGACACCGGACTCGGTGCGCCAGGCGGCCACCAAGGTCGGCCAGGGCGCCGGGCAGGTGGCGCTGGACTTCGCGCGGAACTCGGTGGGCGGCATCGCGTCGACGGTGACCGCGCTGATCCTGTTCCTCTACGTCTTCCTCGCACTGGTCACCAACGGCGGCAAGGTCGTCGACCTGTTCCGCGACCTGAATCCGTTGGGGCCGCAGGTGTCCGACATCTACCTGGCCAAGATCGGCGCGATGGTTTCCGCCACGGTCAAGGGGCAGTTCATCATCGCGGTGTGCCAGGGCGTCGCCGGCGCGGTGTCGATCTACATCGCCGGCCTGCACGACGGCTTCTTCATGTTCGTGATCTTCCTGACCGCGCTGTCGTTCATCCCGCTGGGCAGCGGCATCGTCACGATCCCGCTCGGCATCGGCCTGGCCGTCTTCGGCAACGTGGCCGGCGGCGTCTTCGTCGTGGTGTTCCACATCGTGGTGGTCACCAGCATCGACAACCTTCTCCGCCCGATCCTGGTGCCCAAGAGCGCGCACCTGCATCCCGCGCTGATGCTGCTGGCGGTGTTCGCCGGACTGAAGATGTTCGGCTTCTGGGGCATCGTGCTGGGCCCGGTGCTGATGATCGTCATCGTCACGACGATCAGCGTCTACCTGGCCGTCTACCAGGGTGCGCCGCTGGACTCGATCACCGGGACCCGGGCCGACCCCGCCGACGACGAGGCCGAACGCACGGTCCCGTGGTGGCGCCGCCTGCTCCCCGGTAAGCCCGGTGAGCCGGCGCCGGCCGTCACGTCAGACGAGACGTGAGGAACTCGACGACACGCTTGCGTGCCTCGTAGGCGGGGTGGCCGTCGACCTCGCGGACCTGGTCGGTCAGCACCGAGTGCGCCATCCGTCCGATGCCGTCGGGGTTGCCCTTCTTGGAGCTGATCTCGATGACCTCGAACGCGTCGCCGAGCCGGTTCTTCAACGTGGTGAACCGCTCCCCCGGCGACATGGCGTCCTCGCTGAACCGCAACCCCATCACGCACAGACCCTCGGTGGCAGCGCGCTGCTCGATCACCTTCATCTCCGCCTCGGAGACCCCCGGGTCGCGCTTGTGCCGCGGCGTCAGCGGCAGCGGGACCGACGGCTGACTCATCACCGGCGCGAGCACGCTGTCGTCCACGGCGGCGGCGAGCGCGAAACCACCGGTGAAGCACTGCCCGATCACCCCGACGCCCTTGCCCGGCGTCTTCTCGTTGAGGTCGCGGGCCAGCGCGCGCAGGAAGTGCGCCACCGGCCGGTCGGCGTTGGTCGCGAACGCCGCGAATTCCTTGGCCACGCAACCCTTCAGCAGCACCGGGACGGCACCGGGACCGAGCGCGGGCGCGCCCGGGGTGCCGAACAGCGACGGCGCCGCGACGGTGAAGCCGTTGTCGACCAGATGGTTGCCCAGGGCCAGCACACCGGGATGCAGCCCGGGCATCTCGGGGATCAGCACGACCCCGGGTCCCTCGCCCTTGCGGTACACGTCATGGGTGTAGCCGGAGGCGGTGAACGGCGTGGCGACCCAGCCGGACAGGTCTGCTTCCGGAGCCGCCCGGCCGGCGACATTGGGGTCAGGGGAGGTCATGGCGGCTCCGTCGGTCAGGTCACGGTGAGCGGCGACTGGGACTGCGTCGCAGCCGCCAGCGTACGGTACTCGTCCGTACCCGCGGCGCCGGTCAGCGCGAGTTGCGCGGGTCCGGTGGGGCCGCGCACCTGCGCCGTCCACACCGGCTCGGCCGCCTTGCCGTCCCGCTCGCCACCCTGGTAGACGATCCAGCGCACGCCGTCGACGTCCTCGGTCCCGGTGGGCACCAGATCCGGCCCGAACGACGCGATGAGCTTGTCCTCGTCGGCGTTGCTCTGCGTCAGGCTCAGATACATCCCGCTCGGGGCCAGGTAGCCGACCACCGACGCCACCGCGCGCACCGGTTGCCCGGTCACCGGATCGGTGCGCCCGCCGTCGATGCCCTTGCGGCTGCCGGAGTTCGCCCGCCAGTCGCGCGGCAGCAGCGGCACCCGGATCGGGATCTTGAGCGCATCGGCATCGGCCTGCAGTGCCGCGGGGGCGTCGTAGTCGGGCACCGGGCCGGGGCCCGGGCCGGTGGGCGCGAACGAGCACATCCCGAGCACGCCGGCGAGGATCACGCAGGCCACCACGAGCGGGCCGATCGACCAGAACATGTCCCGGCCGTCCTGCAGCAGGCGGGACTTCGCCGGCCTCGCCACGGGCACGGCGTAGCCCGCTTCGGCCGGGTCGGTGCTCTCGCGCTCCGCGGCGTGACCGGAGTCGGGCGGCGTCGTCATGTCTGCCAGTATCCCTCTTCCCGAACGGGGGGCGGTTAGTGGGAGAATCTGGCGCATGACGCCATCGAGACGTGAAGCCCCGGACCGCAACCTGGCCCTGGAACTGGTGCGGGTCACCGAGGCGGGCGCCATGGCGGCCGGCCGCTGGGTGGGACGCGGTGACAAGGAGGGCGGCGACGGAGCCGCCGTGGACGCCATGCGGGAGCTGGTCAACTCGGTGTCGATGCGCGGCGTCGTGGTGATCGGCGAGGGCGAGAAGGACAACGCCCCGATGCTCTACAACGGCGAGGAGGTCGGCAACGGCGACGGCCCGGAGTGCGACTTCGCGGTCGACCCCGTCGACGGCACCACGCTGATGAGCAAGGGCATGCCCAACGCCATCTCGGTGCTCGCGGTCGCCGAGCGTGGCGCGATGTTCGACCCGTCGGCGGTGTTCTACATGAACAAGATCGCCGTCGGCCCGGACGCCGTGGATGTCATCGACATCACCGCGCCGATCGGCGAGAACATCCGCCGGGTCGCCAAGGCCAAGAGTTCCAGCGTCGCCGACCTGACCGTGTGTGTGCTCGACCGGCCGCGGCACGCCCAGCTGATCGCCGAGGTGCGCGACGCCGGTGCCCGCATCCGACTGATCTCCGACGGCGACGTCGCCGGAGCCATCTCGGCCTGCCGGCCCAACTCCGGCACCGATCTGCTCGCCGGCATCGGTGGCACGCCCGAGGGCATCATCACCGCCGCGGCCATCCGCTGCATGGGCGGCGCCATCCAGGCGGTGCTCGCCCCCACCGACGACGCCGAGCGGCAGAAAGCCGTCGACGCCGGACACGACCTGGACCGCGTCCTGCACACCGAGGACCTCGTCTCCGGCGAGAACGTCTTCTTCTCCGCGACCGGCGTCACCGACGGCGACCTACTGCGCGGTGTCCGCTACTCCGGTGGCGGCGCCACCACGCAGTCGATCGTGATGCGCTCGAAGTCGGGCACGGTCCGGATGATCGAGGCCTACCACCGGCTCTCGAAGCTCAACGAGTACTCCGCGGTCGACTTCACCGGCGACAAGTCCGCCGCCTATCCATTGCCCTAGCCCAACCCCCATCAACAACACGAACAGGGAGCCCATGGCCGACAACGCCGTCGACAACACCGAGTACCGCATCGAGCACGACACCATGGGCGAGGTGAAGGTGCCCAAGAACGCGCTGTGGCGGGCCCAGACCCAGCGCGCGGTGGAGAACTTCCCGATCTCGTTCCGGCCGTTGGAGCGCACCCAGATCCGCGCGCTCGGCCTGCTCAAGGGCGCCTGCGCCCAGGTGAACAAGGACCTGGGCCTGCTGGCGCCGGAGAAGGCCGACGCGATCATCGCCGCGGCCGCCGAGATCGCCGACGGACAGCACGACGACCAGTTCCCGATCGACGTGTTCCAGACCGGCTCCGGCACCAGCTCGAACATGAACACCAACGAGGTCATCGCATCGATCGCGGCGGCGAACGGGGTGACGGTGCACCCGAACGACGACGTCAACATGTCGCAGAGCTCGAACGACACGTTCCCCACCGCCACGCACATCGCGGCGACCGAAGCCGCAGTGCGCCATCTGATTCCGGCTCTGGAGGTGCTGCACGAATCGCTGGAGGCCAAGGCCCGCCAGTGGCGCACCACCGTCAAGTCCGGCCGCACCCACCTGATGGACGCCGTGCCGGTGACGCTCGGGCAGGAGTTCGGCGGGTACGCCCGCCAGATCCAGGCCGGCATAGAAAGGGTGCGCGGGTCACTTCCAAGGCTCGGTGAGCTCGCGATCGGCGGTACCGCGGTGGGCACCGGCCTCAACGCCCCCGACGGGTTCGGCGCCAAGGTCGTCGAGGTGCTGGTCGACCAGACCGGGATCGCCGAGTTGCGCACGGCTGTGGACAGTTTCGAGGCTCAGGCCGCCCGCGACGGGCTGGTCGAGGCGTCGGGCGCGCTGAAGACGATCGCGGTGTCGCTGACCAAGATCGCCAACGACATCCGCTGGATGGGGTCGGGTCCGCTGACCGGGCTGGGCGAGCTGCAGCTGCCCGACCTGCAGCCGGGCAGCTCGATCATGCCGGGCAAGGTCAACCCCGTCATCCCCGAGGCCGTCACGCAGGTGGCCGCGCAGGTGATCGGCAACGACGCGGCCGTCACCGTCGGCGGCCTGTCCGGCGCTTTCGAACTCAACGTCTACATCCCGATGATGGCGCGCAACGTCCTCGAGTCGTTCACGCTGCTGTCGAACGTGTCGAAGCTGTTCGCCGCCAAGTGCATCGACGGGTTGGTGGCTAACGACGCGCACCTGCGCGAGCTGGCCGAGTCGTCGCCGTCGATCGTGACGCCGCTGAACTCGGCGATCGGCTACGAGGAGGCCGCGAAGGTCGCCAAGGAAGCACTCAAGGAACGCAAGACGATCCGCCAGACCGTCATCGACCGCGGTCTGATCGGCGACAAGCTCTCCGAGGAGGAGCTGGACCGCCGGCTGGACGTGCTGAAGATGGCCAAGGTGCACGACGGGCGCTGACGGCGACGAATCAGTCGAATCGCCTGACGAATCGCGGCGGTGGGCAGAAGATAAGGGCCACACCCTGTTCCAGGCTTTCCCAGGAGGCGATGTTGCCTGCCGACCGCGATTCTGCAGCGCTCGTGACCACGGCGACCAGCCAACCCGCATTGACGACGGGTTTCGTCATGCTCGGACTGGCGTCTCTGCTCGACCTTTCGACAGGCAGGCGCGCCTGGGGCGCCGACCGCGTGCTCGCGGTGTCCGGGGCCGCCGCCGCCGGGTGGTACCTGATGGAGGAACGCCGCAGGCAGTAGCGGTTACGCGCCGTTGGTGGGGCCGCCCGAGTTCTGGTCCGGGATGTCGGTGATCGGGAAATTCGGCATCGGCGCGGGAGACGGCGTGTCCGGCAGCGGCGGGATCTGGTCGGCCGGGATGTCGACGAGCTCGTTGACCGGCGGACCGTTCTCGCGACTGCCGTAGAGACTGCCCGGCGCGCGCGGGCCGAGCATGCGGCTGACGGTCACCAGGTGATAGCCGTTGGCCTTGAGCACCGGGATGAACTGGGACACCAGATCCACCGTCGAGGAGTAGGTGTCGTGCAGCAGCACCACCGAGTTCGGCTTGATCTGGCTCATCAGCAGCGCGCGGGTCGCGGCGGTGTTGCTGTCGTTGGCCCAGTCGAACGGGATCACGTCCCAGTTGATGTCGGCCAGCCCCTGCCGGCCGGCCTCGGCGAGCACCGCGTCGTTGACCAGCCCGCCGGCGGTGCGCGACAGCGTGGGGCGCTGACCGGTGGCGGCCTGGATCGCGTCGATGCCCTTGCTGAACTGGGCGGCGATGTCCTGCGGCGGGATCGTCGTCATGTTCGGGTGTTCCCACGTGTGGGTGCCGATCTCCATGCCGGCGTCGGCGATCCGCTGGGCCCCGGCCGGGTTGGCGGCCACCTTGTTGCCGATCAGGAAGAACGTCGCCTCGGCGTTGTTGGCGCGCAGCACCGACAGCAGGCGGTCGGTGAACGGGCTGGGCCCGTCGTCGAACGTCAGCGCCACGCACTTGACCTGTGCGCAGTTCACGTCGTCGGCGTTGGCCGGCCGCACGTGCCCGGTCAGGCCGCCGACCACCAGCACCGCCACGGCGGCGGCGACGCCGAGCACCGTCCTGGTGTAACGCCAGGTCAGGCTGTCGGGACGGGTACGCACGGGGGCAGCTTACCCACCCACCCTGCGAATCGGGCGCGCGCAACGACGCTCAGCGTCGGTGCCCGCGCCCGATTCGCGTCACGGCAGGGCGCCGGGGCTGATCTCCTCCAGCATCTCGGTGACCAGCGCCGCGATCGGTGAGCGCTCGCTGCGCAGCAGCGTGATGTGCGCGAACAGCGGGTGGCCCTTGAGCTTCTCGATCACCGCGGCGACGCCGTCATGCCGGCCGACGCGCAGGTTGTCCCGCTGGGCGACGTCGTGGGTGAGCACCACCCGCGAGCCGCTGCCCAGCCGGGACAGCACGGTCAGCAGCACGTTGCGCTCCAGCGACTGTGCCTCGTCGACGATCACGAAGGAGTCGTGCAGCGAGCGGCCGCGGATGTGGGTCAGCGGCAGCACCTCGAGCATGCCGCGCGAGAGCACCTCCTCGAGCACCGCCGGGGAGGCCAGCCCCTCGAGGGTGTCGAAGACGGCCTGCGCCCACGGGCCCATCTTGTCGCTCTCGCTGCCCGGCAGGTAGCCCAGATCCTGGCCGCCGACCGCGTACAGCGGCCGGAACACCACGACCTTGCGCTGGGTGCGGCGCTCCAGCACCGCCTCCAGGCCGGCGCACAGCGCCAGCGCGGACTTGCCGGTGCCGGCCTTGCCGCCCAGCGACACGATGCCGACGGACTCGTCGAGCAGCAGATCCAGGGCGACACGCTGTTCGGCTGACCTTCCCCGGAGGCCGAACACCTCCCTGTCACCGCGGACCAGCTGCACCCGCTTGTCGGGATTGACCCGGCCCAGTGCGTGAGAGTTACTGCCCAGCAACCGGATTCCGGTGTGACAGGGCAGATCCCGGGCGGCCTGCAGGTCGATCTCGCCGTCGGCGAACAAGGCGTCGACGTCCTCGGAGCCCACCTCGAGCTCGGCCATCCCGGTCCAGCCCGACGTGATCACGTCCTGGGCGTGGTACTCGTCGGCGAGCAGCCCGACGGCCCCGGCCTTGACGCGCAGCGGGATGTCCTTGCTGACCAGCGTCACCCGCTTGCCCTCGGCGGCCAGGTTCGCGGCGACGGTCAGGATGCGGGCGTCGTTGCTGTCGGTGCGGAAGCCCGCGGGCAGCACGGTCGGATCGCTGTGGTTGAGCTCGACGTGGAGCGTACCGCCTTGTGTCCCAACGGGAATGGGTTGATCGAGGCGGCCGTGCTCCAGGCGTAGATCATCGAACATCCGTAGTGCCTGGCGCGCGAACCAGCCGAGTTCATGATGGTGCCGCTTGGCCTCGAGTTCGCTGATCACCACCAGCGGAACCACGACCTCGTGCTCGGCGAACCTCGTGATGGCCCAGGGATCGGACAACAACACAGAGGTGTCGAGCACGTAGGTGCGGACGGGAGAATCGGTCACGTAGCGCTCCTCGAGGCTGCGCGAGTTCGCGGTGCCCCACGCGAACATCTCGGTGGACACGAGCGCGGCCGAAAGGACCGGGGCCGGCCCTTTCGTCGAAACGAATTCGGACCGCCCGGATAGCAGAGCATGTCGCTAGCCATCGAAAACGACGCTACTCCCGGTGCAGCATCCGCGCCTCGCAGGCGCGCCGGGACGAAACGGCGTGCCGGTTACGAGCTCGTGAACTCCGCGAACCGTGGTTCGTCGGTGAGTCCCCATGCCGCGAGCGAGTCGGCGACGGCGGAGCGCAGCGCGGCACGGTCGAAGATGCCGGCCTCCGCGACG
This sequence comes from Mycolicibacterium chlorophenolicum, assembly GCF_001044235.1. Lineage (GTDB taxonomy): Bacteria > Actinomycetota > Actinomycetes > Mycobacteriales > Mycobacteriaceae > Mycobacterium > Mycobacterium chlorophenolicum. Next base: position 305,376 of record NZ_JYNL01000069.1, read on the forward strand.
GTGGCCACCTTGTCGGCGTAGGCGTCGATGTCGGCGCCGACGAGGTCGAGCGCGGCGGCGCGGGTGGCGATCGCCTCGACGGTCTCCTGCCGCGAGGAGCTCACACAGTGGGCGACCACGTTGGTGAAGAACTCGGCGTGGCGTTCCTCGTCGCTCGCGATCCGACCGACCAGCCCGCGCAGCACCGGCTCGTCGATCTGGGCGGCCAGGTTGCGGCAGAACACGGCATGGCTGCGCTCCCACATCGCCATGAAGGCCAGCGTCTCGAGCTGGCTGTAGGTGTCGGCGCGGTAGCCCTTCATGACATGGGCGACACGGACGTCCTCGTTCGCGACCGGATCCACCTCGCGGGTGACCACCAGGTAGTTGCGCAGCGCGATCGCGTGCAGGTGCTCCTCGGCGGTCCAGCGGCCCAGCCACCGGCCCCACTTGTCCTCGAGGATGAAGTGCTCGACCAGCTCGCGGTGGTACCCGGCGAGGTTGTCCTTGGTGATCAGCAGGATCTCGAGGGCGTCGGTGACCTTCTTGGGCAGCGTCACATCCGAGGCGTCCCAGTCCCGGCCACCGAGGAAGGCGAAGTTCTCGCCCTGGTCGAACGGCACGTAGTCGTGCGCGAACCAGGCGTCCTCGGTGTCGAGGTGGCGCCGTAGCTGCTCCAGGACGACGGGCTCGAGCTCGAGGGTCAACGCATCAGCGACAGGTTTCTGTGCCATGCGGTTACATTAACCCAATTCTGTGGGGATCGTAAAATTCCCGCGCCGTGTCGCTAGAGGGTCAGACCCGGGTACAACGGGTTGGCGTCGAGCAGTTCGGCGGCGGCGGATTTCACCCGCTCCGCGGTCCCGTCGGCCAGCGTGTACTTGGCCTTCGACGGGCCGTTGGGCCCGGCTGCGGGCTGGGTGTTGGACAGCACGTCGACGACGAGCTCGGCGACCCGGTCGAAGTCGTCGGCGCCGAACCCGCGGGTGGTCAGCGCCGGCGTGCCGAACCGGATGCCGCTGGTGTACCACGCGCCGTTCGGGTCGGCCGGGATCGCGTTGCGGTTGGTGACGATGCCGGAGTCCAGCAGTGCCGACTCGGCCTGCCTGCCGGTGAGCCCGAACGACGTCACATCGAGCAGCACCAGGTGGTTGTCCGTGCCGCCGGTGACGAGAGATGCGTCCCGCTTGACGAACCCGTCGGCCAGCGTCTGGGCGTTGTCGGCGACGGCTTGGGCGTAGGTGCGGAACTCGGGCCGGCGGGCCTCGGCCAGCGCGACGGCCTTGGCGGCCATCACGTGCGAGAGCGGTCCGCCGAGCACCATCGGGCAACCCTTGTCGACCGCGGGCGCGTACTCCTCGGTGGCCAGCACCAGCCCGCCGCGCGGGCCCCGCAGCGACTTGTGCGTCGTCGTCGTCACGACGTGCGCGTGCGGCACCGGGTCTTCGTCACCGGTGAACACCTTGCCCGCCACCAGGCCGGCGAAGTGCGCCATGTCGACCATGAAGGTGGCGCCCACCTCGTCGGCGATCTCGCGCATCTTGGCGAAGTTGACCCGGCGCGGATACGCCGAATAGCCGGCCACCAGGATCAGCGGCTTGAACTCGCGCACCGCGGCGGCGACAGCGTCGTAGTCGATGAACCCGGTCTCCGGATTCGTCCCGTACTGGCGCTGGTGGAACATCTTGCCGGAGATGTTGGGCCGGAAACCGTGCGTCAGATGACCGCCGGTGTCCAGCGACATCCCCATCAGCCGCTGGTTGCCCAGCTTGGCGCGCAACGTCTCCCAGTCCGCCTCGGACAGGTCGTTGATGTGCTTGGCGCCGAACTCGGCCAGGCCCGGTGTCTCCACCCGGGTGGCCAGGATCGCCCAGTAGGCGACCAGGTTGGCGTCGATGCCCGAGTGCGGCTGCGCGTAGGCGTACGGGGCGCCGAACAGCTCGCGGGCGTGCTCGGCGGCCAGCGCCTCGACCGTGTCGACGTTCTGGCAGGCGGCATAGAACCGGTGCCCGATGGTGCCCTCGGCGTACTTGTCGGAGAACCAGGTGCCCATCGTCAGCAGCACGGCCGGCGACGCGTAATTCTCGCTGGCGATCAACTTCAGCGAATGACGTTGATCGTCAAGCTCTTTGCGGGTGGCCTCGGCGATGCGGGGTTCCACGCTCTCGATCACCCGCAGCGCGGCCCGGTAGGCCTCGCTGGCGGTGTCGGCGTACTCGGCGCCCTGGCCAGAGGTGGTGACGGACTCGGCGGTCATGCCCACGAGAGTAGTCCGCGACGGGCGCCCCCGAGAAACCACATCGGGCGTTTCAGGCGGCCCGCAGCGACGACGGGATCAGCGGTTCGTCCAGCAGTGTGGTGAAGCGATCGGTCAGCGTCACGCCGTCGGGGCGGTCGTCGAGCCAGCCGCGCAGCAGCCGGTAACCCTCGACGTAGGTGCTGGTGTACGCCCGCCACAGCGGCGAGGACAGGAACCGCAGCATCTGCCGGGCGCGTTCGTCGCCGACCAGCAGCCACCGCTTGAGGAAGTCGACGACGTCGTCGACGTCGCGGTGCTCGTCGTGCAGCATCAGCGCGGCGTCCTGGCGGACGTCGGCGAGCGCGGCCGTCGCCTCCGAGATCGTCTCCGCCCGTGCGCCGTCGAACCGCAGCCCCAGATCGGCGTAGATGTCGGCGGCCCAGCTCCCCCAGCCCGGCCCGACGGCGGCATACAGCGCCAGGTCGGCCAGCCCCTCGGCCATCAGGCACTGCGGCGTGTTGACCAGGAAGATCGTCTGCTCCGCCTGCCCCTTGCCCTCGACCAGTCCTGCCTCTTTGCGGCAGTGCTCGGTGTGGTGCCCGGGATAGGACTCGTGGGCCACCAGCCGCGGCAGATTGGACATCTGCTGTTTCAGATCGGCGTTGACGGCGACCGTGGACCGGTAGTCGCCGAGGTAGTAGTTGAACCCCGACCACGGCTTGTCGGTCACCACCTCGTAGGTGATGGTCTCGCGGTCGGGCAGCGGGAACGTCGCGCGGACGCGGTCGCGCAGCGCGGAGGAGAACGCACCGATGGCCTCCTCGAGCCGCGCCGGCGGGATCTCCTCGGCCACCCGGTGCGCCCCGATCCGCTCGGCGAGCGGTCCCGTGCCGCCGAGCGCGTCGTCGAGCTTGGCGTGGGCCTCCCGGTAGCGCTCCGGGTCGCCCTTGGTGATCCGGACGTCGAAGTAGGCCTCGACCTCGTCGACGAAACCGACGTCCTCGCCGGCGAACTTTCGGGCCGCGCACTCCAGCGCGCGCAGGTGTGCACCCACGAACGCGGCGCGGTCGCCGTCGAGTCCGGCGGGCAGCTCGCTCAGCAACCGGCGTGCCTCACGGGCCAGCCCGGCCGGATCGGGCGCGGGCTCGTCGGCGACCGCACGCCGCAGTGCCGGGTCGCCGGTGAAGGAGTCGACGTAGCCCTCTTCGATGCGGTCGAACCGCAGCCCGAGCATCAGGTAGTCGCGGATCAGGGGCGCAGAACCAGTACCGGCGTCCATACCCACCACGCTAACTGCAAGACTGGGGCCATGGCGCGGCTGAGCGAACCCAGCCCCTACGTGGAGTTCGACCGAAGTCAGTGGCAGGCACTTCGGATGTCGACGCCGCTCAAGCTGACCGAGGACGAGCTGGTCAGGCTGCGCGGCCTCGGCGAGAAGATCGACCTCCTCGAGGTCGAAGAGGTCTACCTGCCACTGGCCCGGCTGATCCATCTGCAGGTCGCCGCCCGGCAGGCGCTGTTCTCCACCACCGCGGACTTCCTCGGGGAGCCGCAGCAGAACCCGGACCGGCCGGTGCCGTTCGTGATCGGGGTGGCCGGCAGTGTCGCGGTCGGCAAGTCGACGACCGCGCGTGTGCTGCAGGCGCTGCTGGCGCGCTGGGAACACCACCCCCGGGTCGACCTCGTCACCACCGACGGCTTCCTGTACCCCAACGCCGAGCTCTCCCGCCGGAACCTCATGCACCGCAAGGGTTTTCCGGAGAGTTACGACCGCAGGGCGCTGATGCGCTTCGTCACCGCGGTCAAGTCGGGTGCCGACGCGGCGTGCGCCCCGGTCTACTCACATCTGCTCTACGACATCGTGCCCAGCGAGAAGCAGATCATCACGCACCCGGACATCCTGATCCTCGAGGGACTCAACGTGCTGCAGACCGGGCCGGCGCTGATGGTCTCGGACCTGTTCGACTTCTCGGTGTACGTCGACGCCCGCATCGAGGACATCGAGGAGTGGTACATCTCCCGGTTCCTGTCGATGCGGGCCGGCGCCTTCGCCGACCCGGCATCGCACTTCCATCACTACTCCACGCTGACCGACGAGCAGGCCGTGTTCGCCGCCCGCGACATCTGGCATTCGATCAACCGGCCGAACCTGATCGAGAACATCCTGCCGACGCGGCCGCGGGCCACGCTGGTGTTGCGCAAGGACGCCGACCACTCCATCAACCGGCTGCGGCTGCGCAAGCTCTAGATCCGTCGCACGCCCTGGTACTGCAGCTCGGCCATCACCAGCGTGTAGACCCCGGTGCCGAGGACCAGCACCACGCCGGTCGTGGTCAGCGGGAACACGTCGGCCAGCACCAGCACCACGGAGGCGACGCTGAACAGCAGGTTGCCGACGGCGATCACCAGACCCGACGTGCGGATCGCCGGGCGCGACGCGAGCACCAGCACCGCGGCCGCGAACACGACGAAGAAGGCGCCGGTTGCGTACTCGAACGCCGCGGTGGTGCCCGAGATCTCGGCGACCCGGGGCGCGAAGATCAGCAGCGCGATGCCGGTCAACCCGCTGAGCACGGCGTCGGCCCGCATCGCGAAGCGCAGCAGGGAGTCGGTGGAGGTGTTGAGGCGGGACGTGAGTGCAGCGGTCATGACGGTTCCTTTCTGGGTGGGGACATTCGGATCGACCGGTGCCGGAGTCGACGCCGTGACCTCTCCCGACGGCGACTCCGGACCGGCTCATGCGGGGGTCACGCCAACCGGCGCACCCCGAGGTACTGCAGCCACGACAGCCCGACGGTGGCTGCGGTGAATCCGAGCGCGGCGGCGACGCCGGCGTGGGTCAGCGGCAGCGCGCCGCTCACCAGCACGACGGCCACGGCGGCGGTGAAGGCGACGTTGCCGGCGAGCACCGCGACGCCGACCCGGCGGATACCGGCCAGCCGCGCCGCGCTGTAGAGCGCCGCGCCGTAGGCGACGAGCGCGGCTCCTCCGAGCCAGGCGGCGGTGGCGGTGAGCCCGATCAGGCGGCCCAGCGGGTCGGCGGCCATCGCGACGAACAGGCCGAGGCCGGCGCACATCGTCGCGTCGGCGCGCAACGCGACGCGCAGCAACTGGTCCTGCGACGGGGTGACCCCGGCGGGGCGGTGGGTGACGGCGGTCATGTCACTCAGGGTTCGCAGATGCCGCTGCCAGATCGACACCGGTTACTGCCAACTGCTGCCAACCGCAGGTCAGCGGGGTCAGCGGGCGGCGACCAGGCTGCTCTTGAGGTCGGTGGCGATGACGCGCGCGGCGGCGTTCTGCCAGTTGTGCAGGGAGCGCTGCGGCACCTCGGTGACCAGCCACTGCCACGCCTGGCGCGCCACCGGGTCCAGGCCGGCGGCGGTGGCGTTCTGGGCGTAGGCCCGCACACCCACGACGTACGGGAAGTACAGCGCGTTGTAGTGGCGCCACTGTTCGGTGGTGCCGAAGTCGGCGCCGTCGCGGGGCTTGAGGGCGGCGATCCGCTCGGCGAGCAGCGCGCGCAGTTCGTTCGCCCGTTCGAGTGGCTGATCGGGGGCGCCGCGGCGAGCCAACCGGTCGTCGATGATCGGCAGGGCCGTCAGCGGACTGGCGACCAGCTTGGACAGATCGGAGTAGTGCCCGAGGGCGCGGCGGGTGACCCGTACGAACGTCTCCTCGTCCATCCCGTCCAGCGGGCCCGCGGCGCGCAGCGGCAGGGCGGCCTCGGTGCTGCGCAGCGCGGCGCGTTCGGCCCGCAGATCCGGCGAGCGGGAGAACGCGAGCCGGTCGAGCAGCCCGGCCAGCGGGTCGGCCAGCACGTTGACCGCGATCGCCACGGCCAGGCTGGTGAACAGCAGCACCGCCAGCGTGGTGGTCTGTCCGGAGACGGCCAGCCCGATCAGCACCTGCCCGCCGAACAGCGCCGCCACCACCGTCGTCCCGATGAACGAGCGCAGCATGTCGTTGCGCAGCGCCTGACCTTCGTCGAACGCGTCCCCCATCGCGACCGCGACGCCGAGCAGCGCGACGTCGAAGCCGGTGGACGCCAACGCCAGCCAGCTCGGGACCAGGCCGAGCGGGATGACCAGGATCGCGTTGCCGAGCGCGAAGAAGAGCGTGGCCACGACGACGAAGCCGACGACCGGGCGGGGCTGGTTGCGGCGCACGATCGCGTACACCATGGCGCCCAGCGCGGGCACCGAGACCGCGGCGAACAGCACCCAGTGGCCCAGCCGCAGCGGACCCTCCACACCGCCGGCCATCGCGGCGCCGCTGAACGCGACGACCGCGGCGGCGCCGACCAGCGCCGCCTCGCCGGCCCGGCTGCGCCACGAGTCCCGCGGCCGCGACAACTCGAGCAGCACCGCGAACCAGGCGATGCCGGGCACTGCGACCAGATAGACCTCGACACGGCCGAGCGCGTCGATGCCGCCGGTGGTGCGGACGGCGTCCAGCGCCACCACGACGGCGAAGCTGGTCAGCCCGACGGCGGCGAGCACCAGCACGGTCTTGCGCGGGTCACGGGCGAGCAGGTACAGCCCCAGCCACCAGCTCAGTGCGAACACCAGAGCGGACAGGCCGATCACGACCGGTGTCCTCTACAGCCCGTAACGCCGGTGCCGGGCGCTGTAGTCGCGCAGGGCCCGCAGGAAGTCGACCCGCCGGAACTCCGGCCAGTACGCCTCGGTGAACCACATCTCCGAATACGCGCTCTGCCAGAGCAGGAAGCCAGAGAGCCGCTGCTCGCCGGAGGTGCGGATCACCAGATCGGGATCGGGCTGGCCGGAGGTGTACAGGTTCTCCGAGATGGCCTCGGCGGTCACCGCTTCGATCAGCTGATCGCCGGTGGCGCCGTTGGCGAGCTCCTTGGACAGCAGCGCGCGCACCGCGTCGACGATCTCCTGGCGGCCGCCGTAGCCGACGGCGACGTTGACGTGGAACGCCCCGCCGTTGCCGTCGGTGGACTGCACGGCCTCGCGCAGCCGCCGGGCCGGCTCCTCGCCGATCAGCTCGAGGTCGCCGACCGTGCGCACGCTCCACTGGTTGGCCGGAGCGCAGATCTCCTCGACGACGTCGGTGATGATCTCGATCAGCGACGCCAACTCGTCTGGGTCGCGCTGCAGGTTCTCGGTCGACAGCAGGTACACCGTCGCCATCTCGATGCCGGCGTCGGCGCACCAGCGCAGCATCTCGGCGATCTTGTGGGCGCCGGCGCGGTAGCCGTAGGCGACGTCGTCGTGACCGAGTTCACGTGCCCAGCGGCGGTTCCCGTCGCACAGCACGGCGATATGCCGGGGAAGCTCGGATTTCTGCCGGGAGAGCCCCTGACGCAGCCGCATCTCGTAGAGCCGGTAAGCCGGTTCCTTGAGCCGCCGCGGAATGAGGTCCACGAGGATCCAGACTACTGTGGCCCACGGAAACCCCAAGCCGGTCAGCGGAGGTGACATGCCCACGTCTGTCGATCCTCGGAACACGGAGGACGAATCGCGGGGAGCCGAAGACCTGCCCGAGGCCGTCGCCGACGGCGTCACCCAGTTCCTGGGCAAGCCGCGGCTGCGGGGGTGGATCCACGTGTACTCCGCGGCCGTGGCGGTGATCTGCGGCGCCACGCTGGTGGCGGTGTCGTGGTCGCTGCAGTCGACGCGGGCGGGCGTCGCGACGCTGATCTACACGCTGACCATCGTCGCGATGTTCACCGTCAGCGCCGTCTACCACCGGGTGAACTGGACGTCCCCCACCGCGCGCAAGTGGATGAAGCGTGCCGACCACTCGATGATCTTCATCTTCATCGCCGGCAGCTACACACCGTTCGCGGTGCTCGCCCTGCCGGAACGCAGCGGCGAGGTGCTGCTGTGGATCGTCTGGGGCGGCGCGCTGGCCGGGGTGCTGCTCAAGATGTTCTGGCCGTCCGCGCCGCGGTGGGTCGGGACGCCGTTGTACATCCTGCTGGGGTGGGTCGCGGCGTGGTTCATCGGACCGATCATGCAGGGCGCCGGCGTGGCGGCGGTGGTGCTGCTGATCGTCGGCGGTGCTCTGTACTCCATCGGCGGGGTGCTGTACGCGCTGAAGTGGCCGAACCCGTGGCCGACGACGTTCGGCCACCACGAGTTCTTCCACGCGTGCACGGCCGTCGCGGCGATCTGCCACTACATCGCGATGTGGTTCGCCGTCTTCTGAGTGATTTCGGCGTGGCTGGTCGCGCTCAGCGCACCTCAGCACGCCGAATTCGCTACAGCGGGGTGATGTTCTGCGGGCCCCAGTAGGCCTTCATCGACGTGATCTTGCCGTCGCCGTCGAACGTCATCACCTCGATGGGCTCGATGCGCATCGCGCCGCCCACCGTGATCGCGAACACGAACGCGGCCTCGTGCCCGCCCGCCCGGAACGTCAGCAGCTCGGTGGTGATCTCGTGATCGCCTTCCATGCCCTTGTAGAAGCCGGCGATGGCGTGCCGCCCGATGTGCACCTCGCCGCCGCCGACCGGATCCTCCAGCGTGGCGTCCTCGGTGTAGAGCGCGGCGACCTCGTCGGCGGTGCCGCCGGCGACCGTGTCGAGGTAGCGCTGGACGAAACCTTGCAAGACGTCGGGCTCGAAGCTCATGAGCGGCACGCTACACGGACGGCCTCAGGGCGGCAGCGAGATCCGCGGCGGTGACAACAGGCAGGTCGCACACCCGTCCGCGGCACACGTAGGCGGCGTCGGCGTCGCGCACCCGTGGCCGATCGCGCAGCAGTTCCGACGAGTCCTGACCCCCGCCGACGACGATCGCTCCCCCGGGCGCCAGGGCGCGGGCGGCGGCCAGCAGCTCCGAGGTCGCCGGGTCGTCACAGGAGACGGCGATCTGGATCGGCCCGCGCACCGCCGCTTCGGCCACCGCCAGCCAGTGCCCGGCCGAGCGCGGCACCCGCACCAGCAGCGGCGCGGCGGCCGACAGCGTCGCCGTGGCGGCGGCGGCGTAGCGCTGCGCGCGCTCGGCGGGGGCCAGATGCGCGGCCAGCTGCAGTGCTTCGGCGATCGACGACGCACCCGAGGGCGTGGCGCCGTCGAGCGGATCGGCGGGCCGCAGCAGCAACTGCTCGGCGTCGTCGGCGACGTCGTACCAGCGCCCGGGATGTTCCGGGTCGGCGAAATGGTCGAGCGCGACGTCGAGCAGGTCACCCGCCGCGGCCAGCCAACTGTCCTCTCCGGTCAGCTGATGAAGCGTGAGCAACCCGGTGGCCAGCGCCGCGTGGTCGTCGAGGATCGCAGCGCTCTCGCCCACCACTCCGCCGAGGCTGGCCCGCCGCAGCCGGCCGTCCCGCACGTGCAGGGCCAGCAGCGCCTCCGCGCAACCCGTTGCCGCGTCGACCAATTCGGTATCCCCGAGGGCGACGCCGGCTTCGCACAGCGCGGTGATCGCGAGCCCGTTCCAGGCGGTGACGATCTTGTCGTCGCGGCCCGGTTGTGGACGCGTCGAGCGTGCGGCGCGCAGGACCGTGCGGACCCTCTGGTACCGGGCGGCGTCGTCCGGGTCCGCCCGCAGCTGCAGCACCGACGCGTCGCCCTCGAACGTACCGGCGTCGCTCACGTCGAAAAGCTCCCCGGCCCAACGCCCGTCGGCCTCGCCGAGTGACTCGCGCAACTGGGCCGGGCTCCACACGTACGTCAGGCCCTCCTGGCCCGCCGCGTCAGCATCCAGTGACGAGACGAACATGCCGTCGCGGCGCAGCTCATCGAGCAGGAACCGGGCCGTTTCGTGACTGACCCTGCGCGCCAACGCATTCGGTGACAACCGCGACCAGTGCGCGTAGACCCGCAGCAGCTGGGCGTTGTCGTACAGCATCTTCTCGAAATGCGGGACCACCCATGCGGCGTCCACGCTGTAGCGGGCGAAGCCGCCGGCGAGCTGGTCGTAGAGACCGCCGCGCGCCATCGCCTCGCAGGCGCGGGCCGCCGTCGCCAGCGGGGCCGCCGCACCGGTCCGTTCGTGGTGCCGCACCAACGCTTCCAGCAGCGCCGACGGCGGGAACTTGGGCGCGGTCCCGAAGCCGCCGTGCACGGCGTCCTCGTCGGCCAGCACCGCTTCGACCGCCGCGTCGCACAGCCCGGCGGTCACCTCCGGCCCGCCGCCCGGCAGGCCGGTGGTCATCGCGCGCAGCTCCCCGGCGATGTGGTCCGACGTCTGCTCGACCTCGGCGCGCCGGGTCCGCCACGTCTCCTCGACGGCCGAAAGCAGTTGCAGGAAGGTTGCTTTCGGGTAGTAGGTGCCGCAGAAGAAGGGCCTGCCGTCCGGGGTAAGGAAACACGTCATCGGCCAGCCGCCCTGCCCGGTCAGCGCGACCGTCGCGTTCATGTAGACGGCGTCGAGGTCGGGACGTTCCTCCCGGTCGACCTTGACGGGAACGAAATGCGCGTTGGCCAGCGCGGCCACCTCCGGGTCGGCGAACGACTCGTGGGCCATCACGTGGCACCAGTGGCAGGCGGCGTAGCCGATGGACAGCAGGATCGGGACGTCGCGCTCGGCGGCCTCGGCGAGCGCGCCGGGCGTCCACTGCTGCCAGTGCACCGGATTGTCGGCGTGCTGGCGCAGATACGGGCTGGTCGACGACCCGAGGGTGTTACGTCCCGGAGCCGGGCTCACGGGCCGCCCCCGGGTCGGCCGGGTTGTCGGTGGCGAGATCGGGGTCGGCGTCCTGCTCGTCGAACGACTTCGGCAGCTTCCGCAGGTGCCGGTTCATCGACCACACCAGCAGGAAGACGCCGATCAGCAGCAGCACGATCACGATGAGCCCGAACGGGCTGGCCTTGCCGAAATCGGGTCCGGTCTGCTGGGGCCCGTCCTGGGCCAGCACCTGGGTCGCGAGCAGTGTCAGCATCGGCTCATTCTCGTCCCTCGATCCCGGTGAACAGATCGGTCTCGGGCAGCCGCACCGGGACGCGGGACCGGGCGAGTTCGTACTCCTCGGTCGGCCACAGCCGTTGCTGCCACTCCATCGGCGTGGTGAAGAAGAAACTCTTCGGGTCGATCTGCGTGGCGTGCGCCAGCAGAGCCTCGTCGCGCTGGGTGAAGTACTTGGAGCACTCGATGCGGGTGGTGACGCGTTTGGCGAGCAGATCCTCCTCGGGATCCCAGTTCTCCAGCCACTTCGCGAACGGGCCTTCCTGGCCGTGCTTGGTGAACTCGTCCTGCAGCACCTGCATGCGCTGCCGCAGGAACCCGTGGTTGTAGTACAGCTTGTGGGTGCTCCACGGCTCGCCGGCATCCGGGTACAGCAGGTGATCGGCGGCGGCCTCATAGGCCGCGACCGACACCTGGTGGCAGCGGATGTGGTCGGGGTGCGGGTAGCCGCCGTTCTCGTCGTAGGTGGTCATCACGTGCGGCTTGAAGTCCCGGATGACCCGGACCAACGCCTCGGTGGGCACCTCGAGCGGTTCGAGCGCGAAACAGCCCTCCGGCAGCGGCGGCAGGGGGTCACCCTCGGGCAGTCCGGAGTCGACGAAGCCCAGCCAGTGGTGCTCGACGCCGAGGATCGCCGCCGCCTTGGCCATCTCCTCGCGACGGATCTCGGCCATCCGGCCGTGCACCTCCGGCAGATCCATCGCGGGGTTGAGGATGTCGCCGCGCTCCCCGCCCGTCAGCGTCACGACCAGCACCCGCACGCCCTCGTCGACGTACCGCGCCATCGTCGCGGCGCCCTTGCTGGACTCGTCGTCGGGGTGCGCGTGTACGGCCATCAACCGCAGTTCGCTCAACCTGGTTCCTCTTAGTTGCTCACCTGCATGGACACTCACGATCAGGTTCAACAGAACCCACGGGTTCTATAGTTCCAGTCCTAGTACACCTATCCGAACGACGGGCATGCAAAACGAGATGATCGATCGTCCCCTGGATCGACCTCCAGAGCGCTACGGCTCCCAGGGACCCAGCCGACGCAAGCGCCGCCTGATCGTCATCGCCGCGACGGTCCTCGTGGTGGCCCTGGGCGTGGCGATCGCCGCCGTCGCATTCACCCGCCTGGGCTCCGCGGACGTCAAGGGCGAACTGGGCGGCTACCGGGTCGTCGACCCCGGCACGGTCGAGGTGACCGTCAGCGTCACCCGCGACGACCCGTCGGCGCCCGTCGTGTGCATCGTGCGGGCCCGGTCCTACGACGGCGACGAGGTCGGCCGCCGGGAACTGCTGGTGGCCCCGTCCCCGGCCAAGACGGTGCAGGTCAAGACGGTCGTCAAGACGAGCGCGCCTGCGGTCGTCGGCGACGTCTACGGCTGCGGCAGCGACGTGCCGGAGTACCTGGTCGGACCGTCCTGAACGGTCCCGCAACCAACTGCGGACTGCGAAAACGTGAAAACCGGGTATCCCCCCGGTGCTATCATGGACCGATACACGGTTCCTGCTGGGGCCGTGTATTGCTGCATTTGAGAGCCGATCGACCGGCGACGGATGCGGCGATACACATGCGACAGCCCCGGCGCCGTGAACCGGAGAACTTTTCACGCACACAGCGCTGAAAGCGACGACGACAGGAGCGCGCCGACATGACCGATACCCAGGTCACCTGGCTGACCGAAGAGGCCTTCGACCGGTTGAAGGCCGAACTGGACCAGTTGATCGCGAATCGTCCCGTCATCGCCGCCGAGATCAACGACCGGCGCGAAGAGGGCGACCTCCGCGAGAACGGCGGCTACCACGCCGCCCGCGAGGAGCAGGGCCAGCAGGAGGCCCGCATCCGTCAGCTGCAGGAACTGCTCAACAACGCCAAGGTCGGCGAGGCCCCCAAGCAGTCCGGCGTCGCCCTGCCGGGCTCGGTGGTCAAGGTCTACTACGACGACGACGAGGGCGACACCGAGACGTTCCTGATCGCCACCCGGCAGGAGGGCGTCAGCGACGGCAAGCTCGAGGTCTACTCGCCGAACTCCCCGCTGGGCGGCGCGCTGATCGACGCCAAGGTCGGCGAGACCCGCACCTACACGGTGCCCAACGGCAATACGGTCAAGGTGACGCTGGTCTCCGCGGAGCCGTATCACGGCTGACCGCCGTGGCGCAGATCGCCGAGGACCTGTTGTTGCTTCTGCTGGACAACGGGTCCGCACAGCCCGGGCTGGACAATCCGCGGCGTGGCCACGTGCTGGCCGCCGCGACCCTGCTCGACATCGCGTACTCCTGCCGGGTGCGCCCGTCGGTCGACGGTGAACCCGTCCCGCCGGGCCGCCTGGTGGCGCTCGACGCCGCGGGGCCGTCCGATCCGGTCATCGCACCGGCGCTCGACTACCTGCGTGCCACTCCGCGCCGGCCGGCCGACGCGATCAAGGCCCTGGCCCGACATACCGAGGGCCGCCTCCTCGAACACCTCGAGCGGATGGGTCATATCCGTCGAGTCAGCCTGCCGGGCAGAGGTTTTCGTCGGCGCGAGGCCTACCCGCTGACCGACCGACGCCGGGTCGGGCCGGCCCGTGACGCGGTGCTGGCGGCGCTGTTCGACCGCAGGCCGCCCGCTGCACCGGCAGCGGCGATCATCACGGTGCTGCACGCCGCCGACGGGCTCGGCGCGCTGCTCAGCCTCAATGACCGGGGCTGGCGCTGGGTGCACGCCCGCGCCGGGGAGATCGCCAGCGGCAGCTGGGTCGACGAGTCACCCACCGGCATGGCCGAGGTGAACCTGGCCGTCACCGCATCCGCGGTCCGCCAGGCGCTCGCGCAGCTGTCTTAGGACAGGGCCTGCTCGACGTCGCCGAGCAGATCGGCGACGTCCTCGATCCCGACCGACAGACGCACCAGATCGTCCGGCACCTCCAGCTGGGATCCGGCGGTCGAGGCGTGCGTCATCGCGCCGGGGTACTCGATCAGGGACTCCACCCCGCCGAGCGATTCGGCGAGGATGAAGATCTCGGTGCGGGCGCAGAAATCGCGCGCGGCCTGCGGGCCGCCCTTCAACCGGACCGAGACCATCCCGCCGAAGCCACTCATCTGCTTGGCGGCGACGTCGTGGTGGGGGTGGCCCGGCAGGCCCGGGTAGAGCACGGTCGCGACGGCGGGATGCCCGTCGAGGAACTCCGCGACGGCCGCGGCGTTCTCGCTGTGCCGCTGCATCCGCAACGGCAGGGTCTTCAGGCCGCGGATGGTCAGGTACGCGTCGAACGGACCCGGCACGGCGCCGGCGCCGTTCTGCAGGAAGGCGAACGCCTCGTCGAGCGCCTCGTCATTGGTGAGCAGCGCGCCGCCCACGACGTCGGAGTGCCCGCCGATGTACTTGGTGGTCGAGTGCAGCACGATGTCGGCGCCCAGCGTCAGCGGCTGCTGCAGCGCCGGCGAGGCGAAGGTGTTGTCGACCAGCACCTTGGCCTTCTTCTCCGCGGCGAGCGCCGCGATCGCGGAGATGTCCGCGATCGACAGCAGCGGATTGGTGGGCGTCTCCACCCAGATCAGCTTCGTGCGGTCGGTGATCGCCGCCCGCACCAGGTCCAGGTCGCCCAGCGCGACCGCGGTGTAACTGATGCCCCACAGCGAGAACACCTTGTCGATCAACCGGAACGTGCCGCCGTACGCGTCGTCGGGGATGACGATGTGATCACCGGGCCGCAGCACCGCCCGCAGCACGCAGTCCGTGGCGGCCATGCCCGAGCTGAACGCCCGCCCGTAGGACGCCGACTCCATGGCGGCCAGCGCGGCCTCGAGCGCCGAGCGGGTCGGATTGCCGGTGCGCGCGTACTCGAAGCCGCCGCGCAGCCCACCGACGCCGTCCTGGGCGAACGTGGAGCTGGCGTAGATCGGGGGGTTGACCACTCCGGTCGCCGGGTCGGGCCGGTATCCGGCGTGAATGGCCTTGGTGGCGGGGCCGAGGGCGCGGAAATGGTCGGCTGCGCTGCGCTGCTCGCTCATGGTGGCCCAGGGTAGCGGTGTAGAACTTATCCATGTCCACCGAAGGCGTCACCTCGATCGAAAGCCTGTTGGACCTCGACTCGCTGCTGAGTGCCGAGGACATCGACCTGCGCACGATGGTGCGCCAGTTCGGTGAGCAACGGCTGCGCCCGCACATCGCCGAATGGTTCGAGACCGGACAGGTGCCGGTGCGCGACCTCGCCGTCGAGATCGGCAAGCTGGGTCTGCTCGGCATGCACCTGACCGGATACGGCTGCAGCGGGTCGAGCGCGACGGCCTACGGCCTGGTCTGTCAGGAGCTCGAGGCCGTGGACAGCGGGCTGCGCAGCCTCGTCTCGGTGCAGGGTTCGCTGGCGATGTTCGCCATCCACCACTGGGGCAGCGAGGAGCAGCGCGAGCAGTGGCTGCCCGGGATGGCCGCCGGTGAACTGATCGGCTGCTTCGGGCTGACCGAACCCGACTTCGGCTCCAACCCGGGCGGGATGCGCACCACCGCGCGGCGCGACGGGTCGGACTGGATCCTCAACGGGTCGAAGATGTGGATCACCAACGCCTCGGTGGCCGACGTCGCGATCGTGTGGGCTCGCGCCGACGACGGCGTGCTCGGCTTCGCGGTGCCGACGTCGACCCCGGGTTTCAGCGCCCGCGAGATGACCCACAAGATGTCGCTGCGGGCGTCGGTCACCTCCGAGTTCAGCCTCGACGACGTGCGGGTGCCCGAGGACGCGAGACTGCCGGGCGCCCGGGGACTCTCGGGTCCGTTGAGCTGCCTGTCCGAGGCGCGTTTCGGCATCGTGTTCGGCGCGGTGGGGGCGGCCCGGGACTGCCTCGAGTCGGCCCTCGACTACGTCGGCAGCCGGCAGGTCTTCGACAAGACGCTGGCCGGCTATCAGTTGACGCAGGCCAAGATCGCCGACATGGCCGTGGAATTGGGCAAGGCGCAGCTGCTGGCGCTGCACCTGGGCCGCCTCAAGGACGAGGGCCGCATCCGGCCCGAACAGGTCAGCGTCGGCAAGCTGAACAACGTCCGGGAAGCCATCAAGATCGCGCGGCAGTGCCGAACCTTGTTGGGCGCCAACGGAATCACGCTGGAATACCCGGTGATCCGGCACGCCAACAACCTGGAGTCGGTGCTCACCTACGAGGGCACCTCGGAGGTGCACCAACTGGTCATCGGTCAGGCGTTGACCGGCGTCAGCGCGTTTCGCTGACGCCGGCCCCGACCCGCTCTAGTAGTGGTGGGTGGGCGGCTGCGAGTGCTGACCCTGCGGGGCCAGCGGCACACAGACCGTCGTCATGATCTTGTCGGCGAGCGTCTGCCGCTTGGCGTCCCACAGCGGGAACAGGTAGCCGATGTAGCAGATGATCGCGTCGACGAGGTGGGCGAGCTGGCGCACGATCGACAACCCGAAACCGATGGGCTGCCAGGTCTTCTCGCTGACCACCTTGAACTTCATCACCGACTTGCCGATGCTCGAGCCCGTGGTGCCCTGGCGGTAGCCGTAGTTCCACACGACGTAGGCCAGCGAGAGCGCCGAGGCCAGGAAGGTGGCCAGCGACCCCACCACGGAGTAGCTCGAGGTGCAGGAGTAGCCGCCGTTGAGGCTCTCGCAGTTGTTGTCACCGGTCAGGATCGCGATGGCCTGCCCGATGCCGGCCAGGATGAACACCGGGATGTTGTCGATGAACCATGCGGCCACCCGCGAGATCCACGGTGTGTAGCTCTCTTTCGGCAGCACCTGCGCGGGGGCCGACGCCGGGTAGCCGCCCTGCTGCGGCGGCGGGAAGCCGCCCGGCGGGTAATTGCCTTGCGGGGGCGGCGGATAGCCGCCCGGAGGCGGCGGCGGGGTGTAGCCGCCCTGCGGGGTCGGCTGGCCGCCCGGCGGCGGGTATCCCCCCGGCGGGGGGTATCCACCCGGTGGCGGGTAACCGCCTGGAGTGTCTGTCATCGAATTTCCCTCCTCAATCAGATCGGCAACGCAACGTGGTTCAGGACTTTGTCGACCAGCGTCTGACGCTTCTCGTCCCACAGCGGGAACAGCACGGCGATCAACCAGATGATGCCGACGCAGAGCCCCGCGATGACCCAGTAGATGATCTCGCGAACGAAGGACATACCGAAACCGACGGGCTGCCCGGTCTTTTCGCTCACGATCTTGAACTTCATGACGCCCTTGCCGATGCTCGACCCCGTCGTCCCCTGCCGGTAGCCCAGGTTCCAGACCCAGTAGGCCAGAGCGAGGATCGCGGTGACGGCGATCGCGATCTGACCCGTGGTCGAGGCGCCGCTGGCGCAGAACTCGCCGAGGTCGTACTCGGAATTGTCGGTGACGCAGGCGGTCTCCTGCGTGCCGAGCAGAACGCCCACCCCGATTCCCTCGAGGATCAGCAACGGGATGAAGTCGATCAGCCAGGCCAGCACCCGGCTGAGCCAAGGCGTGTACGCCGACTTCGGTAGTCCCGCCGCGGGGCCCGCCGGTGCCGCGGGGTAACCCATCATCCCCTGCGGCGGAAAGCCTCCGGCTGACGGCGGTGGCGGCGGATATCCGCCCGGTGGTGGTGGCGGCGGGTGGTTCGCAGGGGGTGGTTGATCGGTCATGGTGCCTTCCAGTCAGTTGCTTAGCTGGGACAAGCGAGAACACCATACCTGAGAAAAGCCTGCGAGCAGGGGTTTTATCGGCTGCTCCGTGTGGGGCGCAGCGCGTGTCGAAGTGTTTGCCAGCCGTTAAAGACGGCGTCGATCAGCGGC
Source organism: Mycolicibacterium chlorophenolicum (assembly GCF_001044235.1). Classification (GTDB taxonomy): domain Bacteria; phylum Actinomycetota; class Actinomycetes; order Mycobacteriales; family Mycobacteriaceae; genus Mycobacterium; species Mycobacterium chlorophenolicum. Next base: position 323,203 of record NZ_JYNL01000069.1, read on the forward strand.
GCGAGCTGGTGTCCGACAGGTAGCCCAGCAGATCGTGGCGGGTGAGCACGCCGACCGGCTTGCCCTCCTCGACCACCATCACGGCGTCGCACTCCCGCAGCGTCTTGGCCGCGGTGCTGACCAGCTCGCCGGCGCCGATCAGCGGGAGCGCGGGGCTCATGTGCTGGGAGACCGCGTCGGCGAGCTTCGCACGTCCCTCGAACACGGCGGAGAGCAACTCGCGTTCGGAGACGCTGCCGGCGACCTCCCCCGCCATCACCGGCGGTTCGGCCCCGACGACCGGCATCTGTGACACCCCGTACTCACGCAGGATGCCGATCGCGTCGCGCACGGTCTCCGACGGATGCGTGTGCACCAGGTCGGGCAGTGCGCCCGACTTGCCGCGCAGCACGTCTCCGACCGTGGACTCGGCGACCGACCCGTCGAGCCGGCTGCGCAGGAAACCGTACGACGACATCCAGCCGTCGTTGAAGATCTTCGACAGGTATCCGCGTCCACCGTCGGGCAGCAGCACGACGACGAGCGCGTCGGGGCCCTCCCGTTCGGCGACCTGGATCGCCGCGTGGGCGGCCATCCCGCACGATCCGCCGACCAGCAGCGCCTCTTCGCGGGCCAGCCGCCGCGTCATGTCGAACGAGTCGGCGTCGGAGACCGCGATGATCTCGTCGGGCACCGACGGGTCGTAGGCCGACGGCCAGAAGTCCTCGCCGACGCCCTCCACGAGGTAGGGGCGCCCGGTGCCGCCGGAGTACACGGACCCTTCCGGGTCGACGCCGATGACCTTGACCCGGCCGCCGGAGACCTCCTTGAGGTAGCGGCCGGCGCCGGTGATCGTCCCGCCGGTGCCGACGCCCGCGACGAAGTGGGTGATCTTGCCGTCGGTGTCGGCCCAGATCTCCGGGCCGGTCGACTCGTAATGGCTCTCCGGGCCCATCGGGTTCGAGTACTGGTCGGGCTTCCAGGCGCCCTCGATCTCATTGACCAGCCGGTTGGACACGCTGTAATAGCTGTCCGGGTCATCGGGCGCGACGGCGGTGGGGCACACCACGACGTCGGCGCCGTAGGCGCGCAGCACGTTCTGCTTGTCCTCGCTGACCTTGTCCGGGCACACGAAGATGCACCGGTAGCCGCGCTGCTGGGCCACCAGCGCCAGCCCCACACCGGTGTTGCCCGAAGTCGGTTCGACGATGGTGCCGCCGGGCTTGAGCTCGCCGCTGGCCTCGGCGGCGTCGATCATCTTGATCGCGATGCGGTCCTTGGAGCTGCCGCCGGGGTTGAGGTATTCGACTTTGGCGGCCACCGTGCCCGCCCCCTCGGGGACGACGGAGTTCAGCTGCACCAGAGGGGTGTTGCCGATGAGCTCACTGACGTGCCGGGCGATCCGCATGCGTCCATCGTCTCAGGCCCGGTGAACGACTACCAGGTGGCCTCTCGGATGTACTCGCCGATCTGCTTGATCGAACGGTTGGCCTCCGGCACTGCGGGCGCACCGAGCTGGAAGACGTGCATCTGACCGGGCCAGATGCGGACCTCCACCGGGACGCCCGACGCGGCGAGCAGCCGGGCGGCTTTACGCGCATCGCTGAGCAGAACCTCCGAGCCGGACACGTGGATGAGCGTGCGCGGCAGCCCGGGCTCGATGTGGTCGAGCGGCTCGAAGACCTCTTCGGGCTTGCCGTCGACCACCCGCTTGGCCGCGGCCTGCTCGATCAGCTCGACCAGCGCGTGGAAAGCCTTGGGCGGGAACATCGCATCGCTGCGGATGTTCGGATGGTCGGCCCGCGCCTCGTTGTCGATCTCGAACAGCGGGGACATCGTGACGATCGCCGCGGGTGTCTCGGCGCCGTAGCCCTCGACACCTTCGAACTGCAGGCGCTCGGCGAGGGACAGCGCCAGGTAGCCGCCGGCCGAATCACCGGCGAGCACGATCTGGTCCGGCTCGTAACCGGTCTCGCGCAGCCACCGGTAGGCGTCGAAGCAGTCGTCGAGGGCGGTGCCCACGGAGTGCTTGGGGATCATCCGGTAGTTCACGACGAGCACCGGCGCATCGGCGTAGCGGGACAGCGCGGTCACCAGCCGGCCGTGGGTGTTCACCCCGCACGTCAGGAATGCGCCGCCGTGCATGTAGAGAATCACGCTGCGCTTGCCGTCGGCCGGCAGCACACCGGAGGCGCGGACCAGCTGCGCGGTGCAGTGCGGCAGGCCGATGGTCGCGCGCACGGTGCCGGGCACCGGGCGGATGACCCGCGCCGCGAAGTCGACCAGACCCCACGGCCAAGGCAACTTGGGGGCGTAGCTGCCCACGGAGAGGAACGGCTTGATCGTCGCCATCGCCGCCAGGCCCATCAGCCGGCCGGCGATGCTCGGGCCGTCCTCGACCACCTCGACGGGCGCACCGTCACTGACCGGGAAGCGGCGCGGTTTGTGCCCTCGACCTGGTCTGACACCGAGGTGTGCAGAACTCGGGATCTTACTCGGTGCCGTCATCGCCACCACTTCCTACGCCGTTGTAGTCCCAGGACAAGCCAAGATACTCAGACCAGCTCGTTACTTAGCTTGGCATCTGTAACCATTATCACAATCGGTTAAACGTCATTGATACCGGAGTTGATACCGCACCGTGACCGCGGATTGCCCGTGCAACGCGCGAACCGGCCGAAATCGCACCTAAACTGACGACGTGGGCATCAGCCACCGTGCTCCTCACGTCCGCACGCCGCGTCGGTCGACGGTAGCCCTGGCGGCCGTGGCAACGCTGGCGTCGACGGGCTCGTTCTATGTCGGCGCCCGCAACCTGCTGACCGGGCAGGCCGATCAGGCCCGGCGCGTCATCCCCAAGTCGTGGGACATCCCGCCGCGCGCCGACGGCGTCTACACCGGTGACGACGGCCCTCCGCAGCGCTGGCATCGCGGGGTGCCGTTCGACCTGCACCTGATGATCTTCGGCGACTCCACGGCCACCGGCTACGGCTGCGCCACCGCCGACGAGGTGCCCGGCGTGCTGCTGGCGCGGGGCCTGGCCGAGGAGTCGGGGAAACGCATCCGGTTGAGCACGAAGGCCATCGTCGGCGCGACGTCCAAGGGCCTGTCCGGTCAGATCGACGCGATGTTCGTCGCCGGTCCCCCGCCGGACGCTGCGGTGATCATGATCGGCGCCAACGACATCACCGCCCCCAACGGCATCGGCCCGTCGGCCCGCCGGCTGGGCCGTGCCGTGCGGCGGTTGCGCGGTAGCGGCGCGGTCGTCGTCGTCGGCACCTGCCCGGACTTCGGGGTGATCAAGGCGATCCCGCAGCCGCTGCGCTGGGTGGCCCGCAGCCGCGGACTGCGGCTGGCGCGGGTGCAGGCGGGCGCCGTCCGCGCGGCCGGCGGCGTCCCGGTGCCGTTCTCCGACCTGCTCGCCCCGCACTTTCAGCAGGCTCCGGAGGAGATGTTCTCCTCCGACATGTTCCACCCGTCGGCGGCGGGTTACGCGCTCGCGGCCAAGCAGCTGCTGCCCGCGCTGCGCGAGGCCCTCGGCGAGTCGGCAGCCGGTGATCCGGCGCTGGAGTCGCGTTCGGCCGAGGGCGCGTCGCTGCTGTCGCGGGTCTCCAACCTCAGCCGGTTGTGGCGCCGCTCGACCGGGGTGCCCGCGCCGATCGTGGTGGCTGCGAGCTAGGTTCACAGCAGAGAACTCGCTGTCTACCGAGGAGTCGTCATGCCCGAAGCCGTCATCGTCGCCACCGCCCGCTCCCCGATCGGCCGGGCCAACAAGGGATCGCTGGTGTCCATGCGGCCCGACGACCTGGCCGCCCAGATGGTCAAGGCCGTGCTGGACAAGGTGCCCGCCCTGGACCCGCGCGACATCGACGACCTGATCATGGGCTGCGGCCAGCCCGGCGGTGAGGCCGGCTTCAACATCGGTCGCACCGTGGCGGTGCAGCTGGGCTACGACTTCCTGCCCGGCACGACGGTGAACCGGTACTGCTCGTCGTCGCTGCAGACCACGCGGATGGCGTTCCATGCGATCAAGGCCGGCGAGGGGGACGCGTTCATCTCCGCCGGCGTCGAGACCGTGTCGCGCTTCCTCAAGGGCACCTCCGACGGATGGCCGGATTCGAAGAACCCGATCTACAACGACGCCATGGCCCGCACCGAGCAGGCCGCCGCGGGTGCGAGCGAATGGCACGACCCGCGCGAGGACGGCAACCTGCCGGACGTCTACATCGCGATGGGCCAGACCGCCGAGAACGTCGCCGCCTTCACCGGCATCAGCCGCGAGGACCAGGACCACTGGGGTGTGCGGTCGCAGAACCGTGCCGAGGAGGCCATCAAGAGCGGCTTCTTCGAGCGCGAGATCGTGCCGGTCACGCTGCCCGACGGCACCGTCGTCACCACCGATGACGGCCCGCGCGCCGGCACCACCTACGAGAAGATCAGCCAGCTCAAGCCGGTGTTCCGGCCCAACGGCACGATCACCGCGGGCAACGCGTGCCCGCTCAACGACGGCGCGGCCGCCGTGGTGATCATGAGCGACACGAAGGCCAAGGACCTGGGGCTGACGCCGCTGGCCCGCATCGTGTCGACCGGGGTGTCGGGGCTGTCGCCGGAGATCATGGGCCTGGGCCCGATCGAGGCGGTCAAGAAGGCGCTGGCCAACGCGAAGATGTCGATCGGCGACATCGACCTCTACGAGATCAACGAGGCGTTCGCCGTGCAGGTGCTCGGCTCGGCGCGTGAACTCGGGATGGACCTCGAGAAGCTCAACGTCTCGGGTGGGGCGATCGCGCTGGGGCACCCGTTCGGGATGACGGGCGCCCGCATCACCGCCACGCTGCTGAACAACCTCGCCACGCACGACAAGACGTTCGGCATCGAGACGATGTGCGTGGGCGGCGGCCAGGGCATGGCGATGGTCGTGGAGCGCCTCTCCTAGTTTTGGCGCCGAGACTGCGGGGAGATCGCCAGATCACGAGATTTCTCGATTTCCCCGCAGTCTCGATGCCCAGGCGCGCTCGATCCGCGCTCGAATGTCGGACGGTCGGTCCGCCTTGATGACACGGATGACGAGCCATCCGAGCTCTCGAAGGTCCTCGGAACGACGGATGTCCCTGGCGTATTGCGCGTCGTCGGTGCGGTGGTGTTCACCGTCGTACTCGACGGCGATCGTGACCTCAGGCCACCCCATGTCCAGGTAGTACTTCCGTCGGCTGTCCAGACTCTGGACGGGGATCTGCGTCTGTGGTTTCGGATGACCCGCTCGCACAACCAGCAGGCGCAGCCATGTCTCCTTCGGTGAAGCCGCACCAGGGTCGTAAAGGTCCAGAACGGTCTCGAGTTGTCTCAGTCCACGAGCCCCGCGGTGCCGCCGCGCGCAGGCCATTACGTCGTCGGCACGCAGTCCCGTCGCATTACCCAGGGCGTCGAGTCGCGCGACCGCGTCGTCGAGACGGCCTCGCCGGGCGAGGTCATATGCAGTCCGGACGACGGTGGTGACCCGTAGGCCGTCAAGGTTCGTGTATTCCTCTGGTCGCAGGCGGACGTCGGAGGTGAGGAGGCCGGGCGGCTGACGCGCGTTCGACCAGACGAGTTCGACGGGGAGTGTGGGATCGACCCATCGCGCGCCGTGAAGAGCCGACGCCGTCAGCCCGGCGATGACGCCTTCGCGATGGGACCAGAGCCACGCCGCCTTCGCGCGATGCTCGAGAGTCAGCGATACCTCGGCGGGTGCATAGACATCCGGGTAGATCGCTTGATAGATCGACCGTAGCTCGTGCTTTCTGACGAGACCTTCTGCGATCGCTTCACTGCCGACGAAGGGCCAATTGCGGGGTGTCACCCAGCCAACGTCGCACGCCGGAACGCCGATAGAGCCGACGAGACTGCGGGCAGATTGCGATCTGGGGATGAAACGCGATCTGTGAGCAGTCTCGAGCCCACCAGCGCATGAAAAAGGGGCGCCCACCGCAGTGAGCGCCCCTGTCTCGAGCCGAGACTAGTCGCTGTTGAAGTAGCTCAGCAGGCGCAGGATCTCGATGTAGAGCCAGACCAGGGTCACGGTCAGGCCGAGCGCGATGCCCCAGGCCGCCTTCTCCGGCGCGCCGGCGCGGATCATCTGATCTGCGGCATCGAAATCGAGCAGGAACGAGAACGCCGCGATGCCGATGCACACCAGCGAGAAGATGATCGCGATCGGGCCGCCGCTGCGCAGGCCGAGGCCGTCGCCGCCGCCGACGCCGAACAGCGCGAGCACGAGATTGCCGAGCATCAGCACCAGAACGCCGATCATGGCCGCGACCATGAAGCGGGTGAACTTCGGCGTGACGCGGATGGCGCCGGTTTTGTAGACCACGAGCATGCCCGCGAAGACGCCGATGGTGCCGAGCACCGCCTGGCTGATCAGCGCACCCGCGCTGACCCCGGACACCATCAGGTTCGCGACGACGAACGAGAACGCGCCGAGGAACAGGCCCTCCAGCGCGGCGTAGGTCAGTACGACACCCGGGTTGTCCTGCTTGCGGCCGAACGTCGCGATCAGCACGACCGCGAGGCCGCCGAAGGCGCCCACCAACGTGAACGGCATCGCCAGCGCCACGTTCTGGGCGACCAGGAAGTAGGAGACGACGGCGACCGCGGACAGCACGGCCAGCGTGATGCCGGTCTTGGTGACGACGTCATCGATCGTCAGCGGACGCGAGACACCGCGCTGCTGCTGATCGGGGTAGGCAGTGTAGGGATCGGCGTGTACCGCTTGCGCACCGTAGCCGGCGGCTCCGGTACCGAATTGCGCGTATCCGCCCTGCTGCCCCTTGGGGAGCGTGCGAAATACCGGGTTGCTGCTCTCGCGCACCGTCGGTTCCTTTCCTGATGTCGTGTGTCGGCCTGTGCCGAACATTGGTTGAACGATCGGCGGGCCGGGACGGTTCCCGGTTCCACAGAACAGTTCCCAGGCTCTTCACAGGAAACCTTACCCGGGCCCACGCGATCCGGGGTGACGATCTAGATTGCTCCCGTGGAGGAAAACGAGGATGTCCTAGTAAGTGTGAGCAACCGCGTCGGCCACCTCACCCTCAACCGGCCCAAGGCCATCAACTCGCTGACCCATCCGATGGTCACCGCGATCTCGGCGGCGCTCACCGCGTGGCAGGACGACGACGACGTCCGTGCCGTCGTCGTGACCGGGGCGGGAGACCGGGGCCTGTGCGCCGGCGGCGACGTCGTCGCGATCTACCACTCGGCCAAGGCCGACGGCGCCGAGGCTCGTAGCTTCTGGCATGACGAGTACCTGCTGAACTCCTTCATCGGCCGCTACCCGAAGCCGTACGTCGCGGTCATGAACGGCATCACGATGGGCGGCGGCGTCGGGATCAGCGCCCACGGCAGCGTCCGCGTGGTCACCGAGACCACCAAGATGGCGATGCCCGAAGTCGGCATCGGGTTCATCCCCGACGTCGGCGGCAACTTCATCCTGTCGCGGGCGCCCGGCCTGCTCGGCGTGCATGCCGCGCTGACGGGCGCCCCGTTCAGCGGCGCGGACGCCATCGCGATGGGCTTCGCCGATCACTTCGTCCCCCACGACGACCTGGAGGCATTCCTCGGTGCCGTGGAAGCCGACGGGGTCGACCACGCGGTCGCCGCGTTCGCGCATCAGCCACCGCCGAGCACGCTGCTCGCCCAGCGCGACTGGATCGACGAGTGCTATGCCGGTGCGACCGTCGCCGACATCGTCGACGCACTGCGCCGTCACGGGGAGGGGCCGGCCGACGACGCCGCCGACCTCATCACGTCCCGCTCTCCGCTGGCCCTGTCGGTCGCACTGGAGGCCGTGCGCCGGGCCGCGTCGCTGACCACACTGGAAGACGTGCTGCGCCAGGAGTTCCGAACCTCCTGCGCGGCGTTGCGTTCCCATGATCTGGTGGAGGGCATCCGGGCGCAGCTCATCGACAAGGACCGCAACCCGCAGTGGTCGCCGGCGTCGTTCGACGCCGTGATCGCCGCGGACGTCGACGCGTACTTCGCCTCCGCCGACCCCGATCTGACCTTCGACCAGGAGCAGCCATGACCGCAGAGAACTACGAGACCATCCTCGTCGCCCGCGACGGCCGGGTCGCCACGATCACGTTGAACCGGCCCAAGGCGCTCAACGCGCTCAACAGCCAGGTCATGACCGAAGTGACCACAGCCGCAGCCGAACTCGACGCCGACCCGGGCGTCGGCGCGATCATCGTCACCGGCAACGAGAAGGCGTTCGCGGCCGGGGCGGACATCAAGGAGATGGCGAACCTGTCGTTCGCCGACGTCTTCTCCTCCGACTTCTTCGCGGCCTGGGGCAGATTCGCGGCCACCCGCACCCCGACCATCGCGGCGGTGGCCGGGTACGCACTGGGCGGCGGCTGCGAGCTGGCGATGATGTGCGACATCCTGATCGCCGCCGACAGCGCCAAGTTCGGCCAGCCCGAGATCAAGCTCGGTGTGCTGCCGGGGATGGGCGGCTCCCAGCGGCTGACGCGCGCGATCGGCAAAGCCAAGGCGATGGACCTGATCCTGACCGGCCGCAACATGGGCGCCGAGGAGGCCGAGCGCGCCGGGCTGGTGTCCCGCGTCGTCCCGGCCGACACCCTGCTCGAGGAGGCCCGTTCGGTCGCGCAGACGATCGCCGGTATGTCGCTGTCCGCGTCGCGGATGGCCAAGGAGGCGGTCAACCGCGCGTTCGAATCCACCCTGGCGGAGGGCTTGCTCTACGAGCGCCGGCTGTTCCACTCGGCGTTCGCCACCGACGACCAGACCGAGGGCATGGCCGCCTTCACCGAGAAGCGTTCGCCGAACTTCACGCACCGCTAAAGTGCCCTGGTGACCGATACCGTCCCCGCGACCGAGGTGGAGGCGCCGGCGCCGGCGCCCCGCAAGCCGTGGTGGGTCCGGCGCTACACGTTCACCGGCACCGCCGTGGGTCTGGTCCTGCTGTGGCTGTCGATGACGCCGTCGCTGCTGCCCCGCGGCCCGCTGTTCCAGGGCCTCGTCAGCGGCGGCGCGGGCGCGATCGGGTACGGCATCGGCGTGTTCGCGGTGTGGCTGGGGCGCTACATGGCGTCGAAGGACTCCAGCCCGCCGGCGCCGCGCTGGGCCTGGTGGGTGCTGCTGGTCGTCGGCGTCATCGGGCTGGTGCTGGCGATCGTCTGGTTCCACGAATGGCAGGACGACGTCCGCGATCTGATGGGCGTCCCGCGGTTGACGCTGGGCGATTACCCGTTGGCCGCGGCGATCTCGGTCGTCACGCTGTTCGTGTTCGTCGAAATCGGGCAGTTGATCGGCAGACTGGTGCGCTACCTCGTCCGTCAGCTCAATCGTGTTGCCCCGCCCCGGGTTTCGGCGGTCATCGTGGTGACGCTGTTGCTGGCGTTGACGGTCGCGCTGCTCAACGGCGTGGTGGTGCGGTTCGCGATGAGCACCATCAACAAGACGTTCGCGGCGGTCAACGACGAGACCGATCCCGACAACGCGCCGCCGGACACCGCGCTGCGCTCGGGTGGTCCCGAATCGCTGGTGAGTTGGGAGTCGCTGGGCCATCAGGGCCGCATCTTCATCTCCGGCGGTCCGTCGGTGGAGAAGCTCAGCGCGTTCAACGGCCGCCCGGCCACCGAGCCGATCCGCGCCTACGCCGGCCTGAATTCCGCGGACGGTATCAAGGCCACCGCACAGTTGGCGGCGTTGGAGCTCCAGCGCACCGGCGGACTCGACCGGGCCGTGGTTGCGGTCGCGACCACCACCGGGACGGGATGGATCAACGAGGCGGAGGCCTCGGCGCTGGAGTACATGTACAACGGCAACACCGCGATCGTGTCGATGCAGTACTCCTTCCTGCCCAGCTGGCTGTCCTTCCTCGTCGACAAGGAGAACGCCCGGCAGGCGGGGCAGGCCCTGTTCGAGGCGGTCGACGAGCTGATCCGCGAGATGCCCGAAGCCCGGCGGCCCAAGCTGGTGGTGTTCGGGGAGAGCCTCGGCTCGTTCGGCGGTGAGGCGCCGTTCCTCGCGTTGAACAATCTGATCGCCCGCACCGACGGCGCGCTGTTCAGTGGGCCCACGTTCAACAACACGATCTGGACCGACCTGACCCACAACCGCGACCCCGGGTCTCCGGAGTGGCTCCCGATCTACGACAAGGGCGCCAACGTCCGCTTCGTGGCCGAGCCGAAAGACCTGCAGCGTCCGCACGATCCGTGGGAGCAGCCGCGTGCGGTGTACCTGCAGCACGCCTCGGATCCGATCGCGTGGTGGAACCCGGATCTGCTGTTCGCTCAACCGGATTGGCTGCGGGAACCGCGTGGTTACGACGTCTCCCCCGACATGGAGTGGATTCCTGTTGTGACGTTCCTGCAGGTGTCGGCCGACATGGCCGTCGCGGTCAACGTACCCGACGGGCACGGCCACGTGTATGTCCGCGACGTGGCCGACGCGTGGGCGTCGATCCTGTTGCCGCCGGGGTGGTCTCAGGAGAAGACGGAGCGGTTGCGGCCGCTCCTGCGGTCCGACGAGAACAGCTAGTAGACCAGCACGCCCTTGAGCGCGTGGTAGCCGCCGATGACGTCGGTGGCGCGGTGCAGTCCGATCTCCTGCAGAGCCGCGGCCGCGAGGCTGGAGGTGTAGCCCTCCGAGCAGAGCACCACCCACTCGACGTCGTCGTCGACGGCCTCCGGCAGCCGGGCGTCGCTGGTGGGGTCGAGGCGCCACTCGAGCACGTTGCGCTCCACGATCAGCGCGGTGGGCACCTCCCCCTCGATCGCGCGCTGCGCGGCGGGTCGGATGTCGACGAGGATCGCGCCGCGGCGCAGCGCGGCCGGGAGCTCGTCGGCGGACAACCGGTTGATCTTCGTGCGTGCGTTCTCCAGAACCACGTCGATGCGGCTGCCCATCTACTTTCCCTCCGGCTGGTCGGTCAATTCGGTTCGCTTGCGGCGCAACGTGTTGCGTTCGGAGACCTCGTAGTAGGACATCGCGGTCAGCGGCGGGGAGTAGGCGTGCACGCTCAAGGTGGGAGCGGGTCCGGCGACGCTGATCGTGTCGCGGGCCCAGACCACATCATGCACCCAGCCGAGTGGGAACGCGGCCTGGTCCCCCGCCGCGAGCCGGCGGTGCCGCAGCTGCTCGCCGTCCCATCGGGTCTCCTGCAGCGCACCCGACACCACCGTCAGCGCGCCGAGGGAGCCGCCGTGGTCGTGCAGTTCGGTCGAGCGGTCGGGCACCCAGCTGATCAGCCACACGTCGAGCTCGTCGTCGCCGTGCAGCCGGGTGAACCAGCGCTCGGTGGTGGGTGTTCCGCCGGCCGGCAGTAGCCGGTCGTACCGCCCGCCCAGTACGTCGGCGGCGTAGCGGTCGGTGGCGTGCAGCAGGTCGGCAGGGCGCAGCCGGGTAGGCGCGAGAACCATGGGGATACTCCAGGAAGGGACGAACGGGTGGGAGGGGTCGGCGTCAGGCCGGACAACACTCCAACGACGTCTCGTTCATCACGGGGCCAGTGTTCCACAGAGTTTCGCCGTCCCGCCAGGGCCGGCAGATAACCTCACGGTGAATCTGAATACCCGCAGTTCGGCGCCCGCGGCCGGTTGCCTACATTGGCGGCATGCCCAGTCCTGTTGTCCGGGTCGCCGCTGTCGCCGTCGCGGGCGTGCTGTCCTGCGCCGGATGTTCCTCGGCTCCCGAGCCCGCGGCCCCGTCGTCGTCCACGCCCGAGGCCTCGTCGTCGGCGGCGGCGTCGCCGACGCCGTCGCCGTCGCTGGCGCCCGACGCGGTCGCCGTCTCCCCGGGCGGCGTCACCACCAAGGTGGGCGCGCCCGCCGAGTCCACCGAGGACGACTACTTCCAGGCCTGCACCGCCGCGCGGACGTGGATGGACCAGCGCGGCGGTGACCCGAAAACACAGATCGAGCCGTATCTGAAGATGCTGCAGAGCGCGCCGACGGTGGGTCCCGGCGACTTCGACAAGAAGTGGTCGGAGCTGTCGGCCGGGCAGCAGTCCGCGGTGATCGTCGCGGTGGAGGCCGCCGCCGACGCGCTGTGCGGATGACCGTCAGGCGTCGATGCCCCACACCAGGCAGAACGGGTGACCCGCGGGGTCGCGGAACACGCGGAAATGGTCCTCCCCCTCGGCGTCGGTGACGCGCGTGCCACCCAGCCGGAGCACCTCACGCTCAGCGACGTCGACGTCCTCGACGACGACGTCGAGGTGGATCTGCTGAGAGGCGTGGGCGTCGGGGAACCGGGGCGGCCGGTGCTCGGGTGAGAGCTGGAACGCCAGCCGGCGCCCCGACGGGTCGGTGACGACGACCCAGTCCGGCTCCTCCTCGGTGACGGCGCCGCCCAGCACCTCGGCCCAGAAGGCCGCCAACCCCTGCGGGTCGGGGCAGTCGACGACGACAGAACGCAGTTGTCCGATCATGAGTGACAGGGTTGCCCGTCAGCGCCGAATCTCACGCGCCAGAATGAGCGCATGCGGGTCGCATTGGCTCTGGGCAGCGGGGGTGCGCGCGGTTACGCCCACATCGGCGTGATCAACGAACTTCACGACCGCGGCCACGAGATCGTCGGCATCGCCGGCTCGTCGATGGGCGCCCTGGTGGGTGGCCTGGAGGCGGCGGGCAAGCTCGACCAGTACACGTCCTGGGCGGGCTCGCTGACCCAGCGCGCGGTGCTGCGCCTGCTCGACCCGTCGATCACGTCGGCCGGGGTGCTGCGGGCGGAGAAGATCCTCGACGCCGTCCGGGAGATCCTCGGTGAGGTCACCATCGAGTCGCTGCCGATCCCCTACACGTCGGTGGCCACCGACCTGATCACCGGCAAGTCGGTGTGGATGCAGCGGGGCCCGGTCGACGACGCCATCCGGGCGTCGATCGCGATTCCCGGCGTGATCACCCCGCATGTGCTCGACGGGCGGCTGCTCGCCGACGGGGGCATCCTCGATCCGCTGCCGATGGCGCCGATCGCGGCGGTCACGGCCGACGTCACCATCGCGGTCAGCCTCTCCGGCGAGGACCCGGAAACGCATCGCCGCCAGCAGGAGTCGCGGCAGCCCACCGGGGACTGGCTCAACCGGATGTGGCGCAGTTCGTCGTCTCTGCTGGACACCAAGGCCGCCCGCTCGCTGCTCGACACCCCGACGGGGCGGGCCGTGTTGGGTCGGTTCGCGGTGGGCGACGACGAGCCCGTCACCGAACCGGCCGGTCACCTCGTGCCCAAACTGGGGGCGTTCGAGGTGATGAACCGGACCATCGACATCGCCCAGGCGGCGCTGGCCCGCCACACGCTGGCGGCCTATCCGCCCGATCTGCTCGTCGAGGTGCCGCGCACGGTGTGCCGGAGCCTGGACTTCCACCGGGCCAACGAGGTCATCGACATCGGCCAGGAGCTCGCCAGCGTCGCACTCGACACCCTCGAGGCCAGGGTGTCCGAATCCGGTTCAGACGCCTAGGAAGTCGGCGACCCGCCGGGCCTCCCGGCGACCCTGTGCGCGGCCGGCGTGCGCCGACGGTGCCCGGCAGGCCGGATCCAGCGGGTTGGGGCCGAATGCCTCGAGCGCGTCGGTGTCGGCGAACACCGCCAACGTGGACCCGGCGAACGCGGCGATCTCCTCGACGGTGGCACTTCCCCACGGCGACGGGGTGTCTGTGCCGGACGGCACGAGGGCGATCGCGGTGTCGCAGTCGGTGACCGCGGACATGTTCACGGTGCTGCGCACGCCGCCGTCCATGTAGCGCCGGTCGCCGAGGGTGACCGGCGGCCACGCCCCCGGCACCGCGCAGCTGGCGGCCACCGCGTCGACCAGCCCGACTCCCGATGCGCGGTCGAACACCACGAGTTCCCCGGTGGCGATGTCGATTCCGGTGATGCGCAGGTCGCGTGCCGGCCAGTCGTGCGATGGCAGCCGGTGCTCGATCACCGCGCGGCGCACCGGTTCTGCGACGGTGTCGGTGGCCGCTGCCACGGCGCCGATCTTCTGCAGCTTCTGCTCGCGGGTGGCGCCGGGGGTCAGCATCGCGTCGAGGAAGAGCTCCGTGATGGTGTCGACCGACACCCCGGGATGGATCTCGGCCGCGCCCGCCTCGTCGGACACCTGCCGTGCGAACAACTCCTCCAGCGGCAGGCCGCTGCCCAGTTGCGCGGCGACCGTCGACCCCGCCGAGGTGCCCAGCACCACGTCGGAGTCGAGCAGCGCAGACGCCGCAGCCGGCTCGACATCGGCGATACCCGCCAGAATTCCCGTCTCCCAGGCGATTCCCGCCAGGCCGCCGCCGGCGAGCACGAGGGCGCGCTTGTCGGCCGTCACGTCGCGAGGTGGGTGTCGAAGAAGGCGAACATGCGGCGGTATGCGTCATCGGTGGTGTCGGCGTCGTGACCGAACCCGACGATGCGCAGAAACGGCTGCCCGGGAAGCTCGTTGGCCCACGAGTGCCCGACCTCGGGGTAGACCTTGACGTCGTGCGCAACACCGTTGCGCTGCAACACGTTCTCCAGCCGGGGTGCGTTACCGATGTTGAGCACATCCTTCCTGCCGTAGCTGGCGACCACCGGGCAGGTGCCGGCGTCGAGGAACCCGTAGTCGCGCATGATCGACGGGTAGAACGGCGCCGACACGTCGAAGCCCTGGGTGCCCATCACGAGGGCGAATCCGCCGCCCATGCAGAAGCCGGCGATCCCGACCTTGCCGGTGCAGTCCCCGCGGTCGGCGAGCAGTGCGCGTGCGGCCTGCAGGTCGTCGACCGCCTGACCGCGCCGCTGCGCCAGCGCGCGCAGCACCGTCCTGACACAGCGGACATAACTCCCCCGCGAATACAGGTCGGGCGCCAGGGCGAGGTAGCCGTTCTCGGCGAATCTCGCTGTGTTACGCCGGATGTCGGCGGTCAGGCCGAAGGCGTCGTGCACGACGACCACGCCCGGCCACGGGCCCTGTCCCACCGGAACCGCGAGCGCGGCGGGGATCGGCCCCGCCGGCGTCGGCACCTCCACGTCTGTCATCGTGATCCCTTCCCTCAGCCGGCGCTCTGGCTCGCTGCCGCGACCGCGTTCAAGTCCGCCGTCGTCAGGCGGTGCGCCGGTGGCGCCACCACGTCGGTGGCGCAGGTGATGTCGAGGCCGGGCCCGACGTGGACGAGTTCGCCGTCGCGCAACGGGCGCCAGGCCGGGTCGTCATCCATCCGTTCGGTCGCGAACACCACCGACGGCGCATCGTCGAGCCGTGCGGCCCGGCTGCGAATCCTGCTGCTGCGCAACTCGAACGGTGCATGCCGTGCGGGCCTGCGACGGTCGAGGACGAACAGGTCGTGGGTGTCGGGATAGCGCAGGGCCCACATGTCGGTCGCGGTGCACAGCAGGATGTTCAGCGCGTAGACGCCCACGTGGGCGGCGAGCCAGTTCAGAGCGTCGATAAGGCCGGCGCCGACGTCGCCGCCGCGGACGCGCACCGAGGCGGTGATGAGCGCGAACACGCGTTCCGAATCGGTTTGTCCCGCAACCAGATCGGTGACCTGCAGCTCGGCCAGGCGGGCGTCGAGCACATCGAGGTCCTCGACCACACCGTTGTGGGCGAACAGCCGGCCGTCCTGCAGGAACGGGTGGGTGTTGGCCGCGTCGGGGCCACCGGTGGAGGCGTAGCGCACGTGGGCGAGGACGGTCGTCGCCGTCACCTCACGGGCCTCCCGGGCGAACTCCGCGTCCTCCCAGGCGGCCAGGGGCTGCTTGTCGACCACCGGCCGGCCGGTCGCGTCGAAGTATCCGAGCCCGGTGCCGTCGGGGTTGCGCCGGCTCTGCTCGGCCAGGCTGTCGGGCGCATCGATCAACCAGAACGTCGCCGGCACCGGGGAGCCGGCGTGCAACCCGAACAGTCGGCACATCAGCGCGCGGCTCCGGGCATACCGCGATGGTAGTCACCTACAGACCGGGCGCCGCCCTGCCGCTGATCAGCGGGAGATCCAGGTAGGTGGCGATCCCCGGCGGCGCCGCACACACCGCCGGCACCGAGTTCACGCAGTGCGCGGCCGTACCGACCACGCCGTACTCCGGTCCTTCGCCGCCGACCTCGGACTGGAAGCCCGTCACCGACACGGTGAAATCGGGGTTGCCGCGCACCTCCATCTCGTAGCGCTGCCCCGCCGGGCCGAACGACCACGCGGGGTCGAGGTGCTCCTCCCCCATCAGCCAGTTGACCGTCACCCGCACCACCGGCTCACCGTCGACCAGCGCCTCCCAGTGGAACTTCCGTCCGGCGACCTGCCCCGGCTCGATCGGCCCCATCGGGGAGTCGATGGTGGCCGTGGCCACCGCGATCTCCTGGGTGGCCCGCACCTTGGGATCGGCATGGAACCCGAGCTGGTCGACGCACATCCGGACGGCCTGGATGAACCCGGCGTCGAGCATCTTCTGCATCGGGCCCGTCAGGGCCTTGTCGGGCGTCTCACCGAACCCCATCACGTGACGCAGCACGTCCGGCGCCTCGTAGGTGCGCAGATCGGAGAACTCCTCCGCGCGAACGAAGGTCACGCCCGTCGACATCGCCGAGAGCATCAGCGGGAACTTCTCGCTGATGCCGCCCGGGGCGATGCCGGTGCCGTGCAGGGTCGCGTTGCCGGCCAGCGCCGCCTCGCGCAGCGGGGCGCCGCTGCGCTCACTGGGATACAGCCATCCGACCGGCGTGACGACGTTCTTGCCGGACCGCAGCAGCGCGATGACCTCCTCCGGGTTCGCGATCAGCGGCGAGTAGACCACCGCGTCGGCGTCGAGGGCGAGGATCTCGTCGATGCTGTCGGTGGCGGTGACGCCGAGTGGTCCGGTGCCGATCAACTCACCGACATCGCGGCCGGCTTTGGCCGCCGAATGCACCCAGCACCCGGCGAGTTCGAGCTCGGGATGCTCGAGCACGCCCTTGATCGCGGCGACCCCGACGCCGCCGGTCGCCCACTGCACGACGCGCAGCGCCATGTCGCCTCCTCGCGTTCGCTGGATCGAAACTAGAACGTGTTCTACCTTCAGGTGTACACCAGCGCACGGCGGGTCGGGCGCGATTGACGAAGGGATGGCAGAGATGAACAGAGTGTTCGTCGTCGGCGTGGGAATGACGAAGTTCGAGAAGCCGGGCCGCCGCGAGGGCTGGGACTATCCCGACATGGCGCGGGAGTCCGGCACCAAGGCGCTCGAGGACGCCGGGGTCGCCTACACCGAGATCGAGCAGGGCTACGTCGGCTACTGCTCGGGGGACTCGACATCGGGCCAGCGCGCCCTCTACGAGCTGGGGATGACGGGGATCCCGATCGTCAACGTCAACAACAACTGCTCGACCGGATCCACCGCGCTGTATCTGGCCGCGCAGTCGATTCGCGGCGGGCTCGCCGACTGCGTGCTGGCGCTGGGCTTCGAGAAGATGCAGCCCGGCTCGCTCGGGGGCGGCGCCGACGACCGGGAATCGCCCCTGAAGCGACACATCCTGGCGCTCAACGAGATCGACGCCATGCAGTTCCCCGTGGCGCCGTGGATGTTCGGCGCGGCCGGTCGCGAGCACATGCGCACGTACGGCAGCACCGCCGAGCATTTCGCGAAGATCGGCCACAAGAACCACAAGCATTCGGTGAACAACCCGTACGCCCAGTTCCAAGACGAGTACAGCCTCGACGACATCCGGGCGGCGAAGATGATCTCCGACCCGCTGACCAAGCTGCAGTGCTCGCCGACGTCGGACGGATCGGCGGCCGTGGTGCTGGCCAGTGAGGACTACGTGGCGCGGCACGACCTGGCCGGCCGGGCGGTCGAGATCGTCGGGCAGGCGATGACCACCGACTTCGCGTCGACGTTCGACGGCAGCGCGGCCAACATCATCGGTTACGACATGAATGTGCAAGCGGCGCAGAAGGTCTACGACCAGTCGGGGCTGGGCCCGCAGGACTTCCAGGTGATCGAACTGCACGACTGCTTCTCGGCCAACGAGCTGCTGCTGTACGAGGCCCTCGGACTCTGCGGGCCCGGCGAGGCGCCCAAGCTGATCGACGACGAGGACACCACCTACGGCGGACGCTGGGTGGTCAACCCGTCGGGCGGGCTGATCTCCAAGGGCCATCCGCTGGGTGCGACGGGGCTGGCGCAATGCAGCGAGTTGACGTGGCAGTTGCGCGGTGACGCGGACAAGCGTCAGGTCGACGGCGTCACCGCCGCGCTGCAGCACAACATCGGACTGGGCGGGGCGGCGGTGGTGACGGCCTACCAGCGCGCCGAGCGCTAGGGGTCCGGCCGATTGAACCCGCGCGGCTCGCGAAACGTGTCACCTCCTGTAAGCGATATCACCAGCAGGGGCGGGGTTGACGGAGGTAGACCATGCGATGGGCATGGATGGCGGTGGCGGCGGCACTCGGGGTCGCCCTGAGCCCGGCGGGCCAGGCGGCCGCCGAGGACCAGAACCCGTCGATCGTGATCGAACAACTGCGCAGCGCGGGCTACACGGTCAACATCGACCGGGTCGGCAGCGCCCCGCTCGAGAACTGCACGGTGCTGAGTGTGCGCAATCCGCAGCAGGTGACCCAGCCGGTGCGCGTGGTCGATCGCAACGGGCGCGGCCGCGACGTCGACGTCATCGATGTGGTGGTGCACCAGTCGATCTCGGTCTCGCTCGACTGCTCGCACTGAGCCCGCGACCGCTCACCCACGAAGAAAAGTCCCGGCCGGAGGGGATCCGGCCGGGACTTTCCTGCGCGCACTACACCGCGGCAGGGATTTTCTCGTGCTGCGGCTCCTGAGCGCGCGAGCCGTGGTCGTCGTCGAGCATGGTCAGCTCGTCGAACGGATCCTGGCCGGCCAGCACCGCAGACACCTTGGCCTTGTCCACCGTGTGGGTCCACGACCCGACCAGCAGCGTGGCCACCGCATTGCCCGAGAAGTTGGTGACCGCACGCGCCTCGGACATGAACCGGTCGATGCCGACGATCAGTCCCACGCCGTCGAGCAGGTCCGGCCGGTGGGCCTGCAGACCGCCCGCGAGGGTTGCCAGGCCCGCACCGGTCACGCCGGCCGCGCCCTTCGAGGCGACGATCATGAACACCAGCAGCCCGATCTGCTCGGACAGCGACAGCGGGTCGCCCAGTGCGCCGGCGATGAACAGCGAGGCCATGGTCAGGTAGATCGCGGTGCCGTCCAGGTTGAACGAGTAGCCGGTGGGCACGACCACGCCGACGGTCGAGCGGTCGACGCCGAGGTGCTCCATCTTGGCGATCAGCCGGGGCAGCGCCGACTCCGACGACGAGGTCGACACGATCAGCAGGTATTCGCGGGCCAGGTAGCGCACCAGCTTGAAGATCGACACCCCGGACACCACCCGCAGCAGCGCACCGAGCACACCGAAGACGAAGATCGCGCAGGTGATGTAGAACCCGACCATCAGCGTCAGCAGCTGTCCGACCGCGGCCCAGCCGGTCTGTCCGACGACGTTGGCGATCGCGCCGAAGGCGCCGATCGGGGCCAGCCACAGGATCATCACCAGCACCTTGAACACCAGCTTCTGCAGGTGCTCGACGCCGCGCAGGATCGGCTCACCGGCGCGGCCGAGGCCCTGGATCGCGAAGCCGACGAGCAGCGCGACGAACAGGGCCTGCAGCACGCTGCCTTCGGTCAGCGCGGAGAACAGCGACGTCGGGATGATGCCCTGCACGAAGTCCATCAGGCCGCCGGCCTCGTGCGCCTTGTCGGCCAGTTCCGCGCCTTTGCCCGCGGCGCTCTCGGACAGGTGGAGTCCCGTTCCCGGATGCAGCAGGTTGCCGACCACCAGGCCGATCGCCAGCGCGAACGTCGACATCACGAGGAAGTACACGAACGCCAGCCCGCCGACCTTGCCGACGGTGGCCGCCTTCCGCACCGATCCGATGCCCAGCACGATCGTGCAGAAGATGACCGGCGCGATCATCATCTTGATCAGCGCCACGAACATCGTGCCGAGTACGCCGACGCTCTTGCCCACCTCCGGTGCGAGGATGCCGACCCCGACACCGGCGAGCACCGCGACGATGACGGCGATGTAGAGCCAGTGGGTGCGGTCGCGCCGCTTGGGCGCGTCGGCCGGCCCTGGCTCGTGAGCCGGCCTGTTCATCGTGGTGCTCATGTGCTTCCTCCAGAGTCGATGTCGCGAAGTGGTCTGAAAGGATGGTCGGTGAGCGCGTGAGCCAGGTCACGTTTTAGTGCATTTCGTTCAGAGGAGACGCGGCGCGATGGGGCGGATGCGGGCGGCGTGGCCGCGGTCGCTGGCCGGTCAGGCGATCGCGCTGCAGGTGCTGGTGATCGCGTTGATCGTCGCGGCAGGCAGCACACTCGCCCTGATCGACGCCCGCCGCGACGGCGACGCCGCGGCCAGGGAGCAGGTGGTCGGCATCGCCACGTCGCTGGCCGACGCCCCGTCCACGGCGGCCGCGATCGAATCGGGCCGGGCCACCGAGGTCCTGCAGCCCGTCACCGAGACCGTGCGGACGCACACCGACATCGCGTTCATCACGATCATGGCGCCGGATCGGACGCGGTTCACCCACACCGACCCGTCCCAGATCGGCGGCGCCTACCTGGGCACCATCGAGCCGGCGCTGCGCGGCGAAACGTTCACCGAGACGTACACGGGCACGCTGGGACCGTCGATCCGTGCGGTGGCACCGGTGCGCGATTCGTCGGGACGGATCGTCGGCCTGGTGGCCGCGGGCATCCTGCAGAAGAGCCTGGCCGAGCGGTGGCGTTCGCAGTGGCCGGTGATCGCGGCCGTCGGTGTCGGCGCGCTCGCGGTGTCGCTGGTCGGGGTGTGGGGCATCCGCCGCCGCCTGCTGCGGCAGACCCGCGGGTTGCGGCCCGACGAGCTGCGGGTGATGTACGACCACCACGACGCGATCCTGCATTCGGTGTCCGAGGGGCTGATCGTGCTCGACCGCGACGGCGTCGCCCTGGTCAATGACGAGGCGCGCCGGCTGCTCTCGCTCCCGGCCGGCGACGTCGACCGCTCGGATCTGCCGGAGTTCCTGCGGTCCTTCGCCCCCGGTGCCCGCGACGAGGTGCACGTCACCGACGACCGGGTGCTGGTGGTCAACCGCTCCCCGGTGCCGTCGGCCGGGCGGTCGTCGGAGGTGGTGACGATCCGCGACCGCACCGAACTGCAGGGCGCGCTGGGCGAATTGAACTCTCTGAAGGTGCTCACCGACTCACTGCGGTCTCAGGCGCACGAAGCAGCCAACAAGTTGCACACCATCGTGACGATGGTGGAGATGGGGCGCGCCGACGAGGCGGTCCGGTTCGCCACGGCGGAACTCGAACTGTCCCAGCAACTCGTCGATCGGCTGTCCACCGCGGTCGGCGAACCGGCGCTCGTGGCACTGCTTCTGGGCAAAACGGCGCAGGC
The DNA here is from genome assembly GCF_001044235.1 of Mycolicibacterium chlorophenolicum. Taxonomy (GTDB): domain Bacteria; phylum Actinomycetota; class Actinomycetes; order Mycobacteriales; family Mycobacteriaceae; genus Mycobacterium; species Mycobacterium chlorophenolicum. The sequence goes on from NZ_JYNL01000069.1 coordinate 344,576, forward strand.
CGACGAGCGCGGTATCGAGCTGACCGTCACCGAGGAGACCCACCTGCCTGCCGGCGACGGGCACGCGCTCAGTGGTTCGGAGATGGTCACCGTGCTCGGCAACCTGATCGACAACGCGATGGACGCCTGCGACAAGACCGATCCGTGGGTGGAGGTGACGGTGAACCAGAGCGACACCCGACTGCTCATCCGGGTGGCCGACAGCGGAGAAGGCATGGACCCGAAGACGTTCGAGAATGCGATGCGGCGCGGATACTCGACGAAGTCGGGCAGCGACGCCGAGCAGCACGGTCTGGGGCTGGCGCTGGTGGCCCAGGTGGTCAAGCGGCACGGCGGTCAGCTCACCGCCGACGTGTCGTACGGCTCGGTGGTGACGGTGACGGTGGCTTCCGCGTGATCCGGGTGCTCATCGTCGAGGACGAGGCGCTGATCGCCGACGCGCACCAGACGTATCTCGGCCGCCTGCAGGGCTTTTCGGTCGCCGCGGTGGCGCACACCGCGCGTGACGCGATGCGGGCGGCCTCGGAGGCGGCGGCGTCGGACGACCCGATCGACCTGGTGCTGCTCGACATCGGACTCCCCGACGCCAACGGGATCGCACTGGCCTCGGCGCTGTCGGGCCTGCGGCCGGCTCCCGACATCATCACGATCACCTCGGAGCGCGACCTGGAGATGGTCCGGGCGGCCGTCGGCCACGGTGCGCTGGCCTATCTGCTCAAGCCGTTCACGTTCGCCGCCTTCCGCGACCGCCTCGAGCGGTACGCCCGCTACCGCGAGGCGCTGCCCGCCGGCACGGACGCAGCCAGCCAGGCCGAGGTCGACCGGGCACTGGCCGAATTGCGGATCGGGCCGGACCGCACCAGCGCCCCGAAGGGCGTCGCGCCCGGCACCAACGACGAAATCGCCAGGGCGGTAAGGGATTCCGGCGACAATGGGGTCACCGCCGATGACGTCGCCAAGCAGATCGGGGTGTCCCGGGTGACGGCGTGGCGCTATCTGGAGCGCCTCGCCGACGAGGGCACGGTGCGCCGAAACACCGACTACGGCAAGGCCGGGCGGCCGAAGACCCGCTACCAGTGGCGCTGAGCGCCCTAGACCGTGACGGGCTGGCGCGCCCGCGGGACGGCCAGCGCGATCGGGTCGGTCGCGAGCAACTGCGAGTACAGGATGCCGATCGTCGACTCGACCGAGAACACGCTGAGGCGCCCGGAGTAGTCGGCGATGAAGAGCCGGCTGCCGTCGGCCGACGGCGCCACACACGACGGCCGCGCGGCGACCGTCAGGGCGTCGACGATCTCCAGGCTCACCGTGCACACCACGATGACGCGGTCGTAGTCGACGACGTAGGCGCGCGTCTCGTCGGGGCTCAGCGTCAGCTGCGTGGGGGCACCGCCGACGACCACCGTGTCGGTCACCGTGGCGACGGACAGGTCGATGACGTGCACCGCACCACCGACGGCACGGTCGGAGGTCAGCGCGTACAGGGTGTCGCCCGCGCACGCGAGGTCACGAAGCGGGGATCCGACCGGCACGACGCGCTGCACCCGGGTGGTCTCGGCGTCGACGACGATCAGCTGGCTGCCGCGGTCGTCGGTCACGGCCACGAAGAGCCGACGGCCACGAGGGTCCATCGCCAGGGCATCGATGTTGGCCGCCGGGCCCTGTCCGATGTCGATGGTTCCGGCGCGCTCGGCCGTGATGTCGATGACGGTCACCTCGACGTGGTCACCGCTGGTGCGGCCCGCGTAGACGCGCTTGCCGTCGGGGCTGACGGCCAGTGCGGTGACTCCGGAGGCCACCGGGAACGTCGCGGTCACCCGTCCTGCCTCGAGGTCCACCACGGCGACGGCGTCCTGGTTGGCCGACGCGGTGCTGACGTAGGCGCGGTCATCGGAGACCACGACGGCTGTCGGCTCGCCCCCGAGGGCCACGACGGCGCGTTCAGCGAGGGTGGCCGGATCGAGAAGGGTGACGGTGTCGTCGGCCGGGGCGGCCACGGCGACGGCGCCGGATCCCGCGGCGAGGTCGCCGACCGGACCGTGACCCAGGGCGATCTCCCGCTCGAGCACCACGTCGGCCGCCACAGCGTCCACGAGGGCATCGTCGGTCACAGCAACCTCAGCGGACACACTCGCGCTGTCCTGACGCATCCGCCCCGTGGGCATCGCAAAGTTAGCCATTTGTAGAACTCACCTCCGCCGGGAACAACATCCCCGGGATCGATTTCGTCTGTCAGCAACCCTCTCGGGCGCGGTCTGAGCCGAGTCTAACGACGGAAAATCAAGGTCAGAGGTGCCAAAGGTCCCCACCTGCCTCAGGCGGGCGCGGACTCTCAGGACATGCTTAGGATTCTCTTCGTTATCCAGTTGTTATCTGCAGATGGCAATTCGGAAACCGGCGGTGAACAGCGCGTGTCGACCGATCCGCAACTGCCCGGCGAACATGTGACGAAATCGGCCGAAACACGGTTTCTTATGTTTGGCGGCAAAAGTGAGCGCCAAATCACACCACGACACACCAGCAAAGTGGCCGCGCGGACACCCTCTGCGGCGTGCGGAATTCGCTGGAACCGCTCCCCGACGCGGGGGTCAGGCCGGCTCGACGCCCCTGAGCATCGGAACCACCGCCTGCGGAATCAGACCCTCGGGGTCGCAGAGCTGCAGAACGCGGGCCACCGCCGGGCTACCGACGACGCACCAGGCGACGTCCTCCCGGGAGAAATGGGCGCTGATGGCGTACAGCGCCGATGCGCCGTCGAACGCCATGAAGGGCACGTCGGTCAGGTCGACGACCACCGCGCGGGAGGCGCCCGCGGCCTCGCGGACCGCGTGCGCGAAGTGTTTGGCGTTCGCCGCGTCCACCTCACCGGCGACCGCGACCGTCGCCTCCTTGTCCCGCCCCCGACCGCGCGTCCGGCACGCAACAGTCAGCGACGTCGAAGCGACGCAGAAGCTTCGACTGTCGGCTGACCTGCTGCGGATGGACGTGACGGTCATGGCACGGGAATCACGGCGCCGAGACTACGACTGCTCGGCTCTCTGCCGCGCCTCGTTGGCCTTGGCTTCGGCGCGGGCCTTCTCGGCCTCGGCTTCCTTCTGCGCCGCCTCGCGTTGGGCGTCGGCCTTGTCCTGCTGGGCCTCGCCCTCGCGCTGCAGGTCGTCACGGCCGGTCACGATGCCGACGACCTCTTTGGCCTTGCCCTTGACGCCTTCGACGACGCCCTTGACGGCTTCTTCGGGACCGGAATTGTTGTCACCCACGGGAGCGCTCCCTTTGCAGTGTTCTGCCCGGGACGACGCCGGCCGTTCCGGGGAGCGGCCCGGCCGCTCAGCGTTGCGTCTGTTCCCGAAGCGACAGAATCCCAAACATTCAATCCGCGAAGTTCTTCAGCGCGACCTCGAGCGAGGGAAACATCTCGATGTAGTCGGAGATGCCCGTGATGGTCAGCGGCCGGCTGGTCGCCGGCCCGTCGGCCACCACGGCGAACCGCGTCCCGGCCCCGAGCTGCTTGCGCGTGGTCATCAGGACCTGCATCCCCGCTGATCCGAGGAACTCCACCTCGGTCATGTCGAGGATCAGGCCGGCCGGCCCTCGGTCCGCCGCCGCCGTCATCGCGTCCTGCAGTGCGGGGGCGGTCAGCATGTCGACGGCACCGGAGGCGGCGACGACGAGAACGTCGTCGACCTGGTGTTCGGTGAATTGCTGCACGTCGGAGAGCCTCGTCTCGTCCCGGCCCGCGGAGGGTCGGGTATGTCGGAAGGCTGCAGTCTGAACCTGAGAAGATGCGGCGTCGGGAGCGACGACCGGTACAGGCTATCGGAGTGCCGGGGCGAGTGCGCGTGCCAACCTCGTCGACCCGCGCAAACCGACGTCTGCGGCGACTACCGTGAGGGTGGTCTGGCGGCGGCGAGCGAACCGGAGGTGGGCAGTCAGTACGCGCATGCAATTGGCGGAAGAGGTCGAGAGCGGCCTTGCCGGCTCGTTGAACCCCCGACGCGCAGCGATGCGATTGCTCACGCTGCTCAAACCCGAGCTCGCCGACTGGGCGGTGCTGGCGCTGCCCGACGCGCGCACGGGCGTGCTGCGCCTGCAGGGCGGCGAAGCGGTCGGGTTCACCGCGACCGTTCCGCTCGCGACGATCGCCGGCACCCGGCTGGACCGGCTGCTGCGCACCGGCAACACAGACGTCACCACCGACACCCGCGATCCGGCCCTGGCCGGCATCCTGCCGCAACCGCTGCTGCGCGGGGAACTGCTCGCGCTCGGCCTGGAGCAGCTGGTGGCCGTCGGCCTCAACGCGCGCGGCGCCACCCTCGGCGCGCTGCTGCTCGCCCGCAGCGGCGGCTTCGACGCCGACGATCTCGAGTTCGCCACCCGGCTCGCGGGCCGCGCCGCGATCGCGCTCGACTCCGCCCGGCTCTACGAGGAACGCGGACAGATCGCCACGGTGCTCAGCAGCGCACTGCGGCCGCCGTCGCTGCCGGACGTCGACCACCTCAGGCTCGCCGCCCGGTACCGCCCCGCCGCCGAGCACATCGACCTGGGCGGGGATTTCTACGACGTGCTCGGGTCGGGCCGGGACTGGCTGATCACCGTCGGCGACGTCTGCGGCAAGGGTGTCGTCGCCGCGGCCGCGACCGGACGCACCCGCCAGAGCATCCGCACCGCAGCGCATTTCGATCGCCACCCGGCAGCGCTGCTGCGGGCGCTCAACAGCGTGCTCTACGAAGCCGACACCGACCTGTTCGTCACCGTTCTGTGCGCGCGGGTGGACGTCGCCGCCGACGGCGCCCACGCCGACGTGGAGCTGGCCACGGCGGGGCATCCGGCCCCGATCCTGCTGCGCGCCGACGGACACGTCGAACAGCTGGAGATCTTCGGCGCGGCCTGCGGGATGGTCCCCGGCATCGAGTACCGCACGATCTCGGTGCGCCTGCACCGCGGCGACACGATGCTGATGTTCACCGACGGCGTCGACGAAGCGCACGGCGCCCAGGGTCAATTCGGGGTCGACCGGCTGCTCGCCCTGCTGCCCGCCTACGCCGGCGCGTCGCCCGACGTGGTCTGCGAGGCGGTGGAGCAGCACGTCGTCGAATACGTCGACGGCCGGCCGCACGACGACATCGCGCTGCTGGCGGTGACATGCGGAAGCTAGCCGACGGTGACCGCATGCAGGACTACCTGCGGGCTGTGGCATCCCGGGACACCAAAGCCGTCCAGTCGCTGATGACCCGTCTGCTGGACGACGGGATGGATCCGGTGACGGTGCTGACCGACGTCATCGCCGCGGTCCAGCGGGACAACGGGGAGCGCTGGCAGCGCGGCGAGTGGACCATCGCCGAAGAGCACGCGGCCACCGCGATGGCCGTCGCCGCGACCAAGGCGGTGAGCCGTCACGTGCGGCGCGCCGCCCCGACCCGCGGACGCGTGCTGGTCGCCTGCGCCGAACGTGAATGGCACGCGCTGCCCGCCATGATCATCGACTGCACGCTGCGCAGCGACGGCTGGGACAGCGTGCTGATGGGTGCGGCGACCTCCCCGGCACGGCTCAACCAGTACCTGCAGGACTCCGGGCCCGAGGCCGTGGCCGTGAGCTGCTCGATGCTGGGCTCCCTGTCCGCCACCCGCCGGTTCATCGAGGCGAGCACCGCCGCCGGGGTACCGATCCTGGTCGGCGGTCCGGCGTTCGGCGTCGACGACGTGCGGGCCAAGGCGCTGGGCGCGACAGCGTGGGCGGCCGATGCGCAGGGCGCACTGGCCGCGGTCGCCGATCTGCCCGCCGTGGTCCCGCCCGCGATGCCGCTGCCCGCGGACGCCGTGGCCGAGCAGGCCGACCTCGAGCACGACCATCGCCAGATCGTCGGCGGCCTCGCGGCCGGCTGGTCGGTGACGGCACGCGCACTGCCCGACCGCGCCGACGCCGAGGTCGCCATGGACGCGCTCAACCAGCTGCTGCACGCCGTGTCGGCGGTGCTGCTGACCGGTGACAGCCGGCCGGTGCCGGAGACCGCGGGGTGGATCGCCGAGGTCGTCACCGCCCGCGGATTCGACGTCGCGGTCGTCGCCGAACTCGCGGAGAAGGCCTCGGCGGCGCTGCAGGGCTATCCCCTCGCCCGCGGCATCGTCGACACCCATTTCGCCGACGCCCTCTGACACACCGCCCGGGCGGAATTCACTTCTTTTGCGCGCGCGTTGAACCGAACGGCCCGTGCCGCCGTGTCATCGGTTGTGACCGCTCAACGAGCCCTCGACGCAAGGAGTTTCCGTATGAAGACATTCGTGGCCGCCGGCCTGCTGCCCTTCGGCGCGCTGGTGGCGTTCGCTGTGCCGGCGCATGCCGCACCGAGCGCCGACACCGGCGGCAACGCCGTGGCGACCATCAACCAGCTCAAGGCCTCCGGTGCCGACGTGCGCGTCAACCGCATCGGAAGCGGCCCGCTGGACGAGTGCGAGGTCACGAACGTCAACAGCTTCTCCCGCCCGGCGCAGATCATCCCGATCGACGACGACGACATCAACGTGTTCACCACCTTCCCGAAGCCGAAGGTGACCGTGACGCTGAACTGCACACGCTGACCCGGCCGTCGGCCCGGCCGGCCGGTGGCTAGGTTGGGAGCCCATGACGGAGTCGGTGCCATCCCCCTCGTTCCCCAGGGGGATGGCACTGCTCGTTGCGGGCGCCTTCTTCATGGAGATCCTGGACGCCAGCATCATCGCGCCCGCGATCCCGGCCATCGCAACGTCTTTCGGGGTGGCCGCCATCGACGTCAACGTCGCCATCTCGGCCTACCTGGTGACGGTCGCGGTGCTGATCCCGTGCAGCGGATGGCTGGCCGACCGGTTCGGCATCCGTCCGGTGTTCCTCACCGCGATCGCGGTGTTCACCGTCGCGTCGGTGGGGTGTGCGCTCAGCACGTCGCTGCCGATGCTGGTCGGCATGCGCGTGGCGCAGGGCATCGGTGGCGCACTGATGGTCCCCGTGGGCAGGCTGGCGGTGCTGCGCTTCAGCGCCAAGACCGACCTCGTGCGGGCGATCGCGCTGCTGACATGGCCGGCGCTCGCCGCGCCCGTGGTGGCGCCCGCCCTCGGCGGCGCGATCGCCACGCTGGGGTCCTGGCGGTGGATCTTCTTCGTCAACATCCCGATCGGACTGGTGGGATTCCTGTTGGCGCTCAAGCTGATCCGCGGTGAACCCGCGGTCCCGCCGATGCGGCCCTTCGACTGGCGCGGGTTGCTCCTGCTCGGAGCCGGTATCGGCGCGACGCTCCTCGCCGTGGAACAGGTGCGGGCCGACGGAACGTCGTGGCCGGCGGTGGCCACCGGTGTGCTGGCAGGGTCGGTGCTCCTGGCGATCTCGGTCCGGCATCTGCGTCGCAGCCCGTCGCCTCTCATCCGTCCCGCGGTGCTGCGGGTACGGACGCTGCGGGTCTCGGTGACCGGCGGCGCGGTGTACCGGCTGGTCGTCACCGCCGTTCCGTTCCTGTTGCCGCTGCTGTTCCAGCTCGAGTTCGGCTGGTCGCCGTTCGCGGCGGGTCTGATGGTCACCGCACTGTTCCTGGGCAATCTGACCATCAAGCCGGCCACCACGCCGCTGATGCGCCGGTGGGGGATCAAGCGTGTCCTGCTGGTCACCGGGATCGTCTCGGTGGGCTGGTTCGGAATGCTGGCCGTGCTGCGGCCGGGCGTGCCGGTCGCGGTGATGGTGCTGATCCTCTACGTCAGCGGGGCGTTGCGGTCGATCGGCTTCACCGCCTACGCCAGCCTGGCCTTCGCCGACGTCGAAGGCGAGGAGCTCACGCATGCGAACACCCTCAACGCCGCGGTGCACGAACTCGCGGCGGGCCTGGGCATCGCCGTGGCCGCCCTGACGCTGACGGTCCTGACCTCCTTCTCCTGGACGTTCGTGGTGCTCGGCGCGGTGCTGGCGCTCTCGCTAATCGAGACCGTCCGGCTACCGGGCGACACGGCCGCGCATGTGACCGGTCGCACATGAATCGTGCTGTAGCCGTTCTGAATTCGATTCGTGACCGGATGCAAAGCGGGCACCCAGGTTGTGCACATCGCCCACCCAAGCCGCGTCCTTAACGTCGTCGCTCGTGTGGCGCCATGCCATGCACGACACAGATGACGAACGGAGCGACACATGACCTTCACCCGTACGCTGGGCGCCTCGGCGATCGCCGGAGGAATCGCACTCGCGGGCCTGCTCTCCGCGGGTTCCGGGATCGCCGGCGCCGAACCGGGTGCGCCCTGCGGCCGGCCCGGCGCCCCGGCCTGCCAGCCGGCTCCGCAGCAGAACGGCGACTGGCAGCACCGCGGTATCGATCAGGGCCGCCAGGATCATCAGCCGTTCCAGTACAACGGCCAGCAGGTGCGGCCGCTGCCGGCCGGCAACGGCGACGGCTGGGGCTTCTGGTTCCTGGGCCGCTGGATCCGCCTGTAGGAGCGGGCGAACGGGCGGGGCCTCCCGGGGCCTCGCCCGCAGCGCTGCACGTACCCGCGCGAACTGCCCGCGCGCGCCTCCCGCACAAGTCTCGACCTTCACTTTAGCCTTGGGGGCCGTGACCACAATGCTGGAACCGTCGCTGGCGGAACTGGATTTCGAGCCCGACATCCTGTGCACCTGCCGACGCTTCTGCGGACCCCTGGCGCATCCGGCGCAGTGGTGGGTCACGCTGTCGTGCGGCTGCCCCTACCCCATGTGTCAGCGAGCGTTGCGAATCGCCAACGTGCGCCTGAAGGTTCGCCCGTTGACGTGCCGGCACTGCGAGACCGAGCAGATCGCGATCCGCTCGGTCTCGCCGATCTGAGAAGTCAGTCCCGCACGCCCGTCGACCCCGGCGACACCGGCTCCGACACGTGGGCCGGTTCCTGGCGGGCCGACCGCAGCACGGGGGGCCGCAGCCGCTCGGGCAGCGCGCGGGGGATCGCTCCCAGCACGGCGACGATCGCCAGAGCGCAACCGGCGACCAGCAGCACCGGCGCCGCGGGGAAGACGTTCTCGATCACCATGAACGCGCCGAAGAGCACGAACAGTGCGGCGGCCGCGATCTGGATGAACCGCTCGGGGAGGTGCTTGCCCGCCACGGCACCCACCAGGATGGCGAGCGCGTCGGCGGCGACCATGCCGATCGTCGAACCGATCCACACGCCCAGCCAATTGTTGTCGGCGGCCAGCGTGATGGTGGCGAGCATGGTCTTGTCACCGAGCTCGGCGAGCATGAACGCCGAGGTGACGACGAAGAACGCGGGCGCGGTGGCGCGCTGGGCGCGCGAGGCCTCCTCGTCGCTGAGCGAGTCCCCGCGCAGGGTCCACAGCCCGAAGAACACGAACATCGCGCCGGCCAGCAGGCCCAGCAGATGGGTGGGCAGCGCGGCCCCGAGGTAATGCCCGATCGCGACGGAGAGCACGTGCACCGCGGTGGTCGCGGCCAGGATCGCGGTCAGCACCACCCACCAGCGGTAGCGCAGCGCGAACATCATCGCCATGAGCTGGCTCTTGTCGCCCAGCTCGGCCACGAAGATCACGGCGAAGCTCAACAGCAGTGCGGCGATCACCAGCGACTCCTCAGTCAGGTGGCTGCCGTTCGGAGGTGGGTACACGCCTCCGGCCGACAACCGAAACGGTCTGTGCGGCCGAAGGTCTCGCCCACCGGATATCGATCCGGTCCGGATGGCCGGGCCGACGCGCAGACCGCGGGGCCAGTATGTCGACCATCCGATTGGGGGCTACTCCCCTTCGCTTCGGTCAGCCTACCCTGGCCCCTGCCGGACGCGCAACTCGCGCATCTCGAAAGTGCCTGTCCGACAATAAGTTTGACTGCACTACCGATAAATTTCGGACACCCTGATCCGTCAGTGACGGGACGGGAACTATTGACGTACCGACTGGTCAGGCGTAGGCAGAATGTCTCATCCCGTTGAGGTCGGAGACGTTCATGGAGGACGCGGACTACATCGTCGTCGGCGCGGGATTCGCCGGCCTCACCGCCGCGTTGCGACTCACCCAGGCCGGGCATTCGGTGCTCGTCATCGAGGCGCGGGACCGGCCAGGTGGCCGCACCTTCACCGAAACACGCGCCGACGGCAGCTACATCGATCACGGCGGCACCTGGGTCGGTCCGGGCCAGGACCGGATCCATGCGCTGATGGCCGAACTGGGCGTGAGGTCCTACAAGCAGTACGTCGATGGGCAGGCGATGATGCTCGTCGACGGCAAGGCCCACCGCTACGGCGGCACCATTCCATGGTCCATGCGCCCGTGGGTGTCGGGAAACCTCGCCACCGCGTTCCTCGAACTGCGGAGAATGTGCGCGTCGATCCCGGTGGAGGCTCCCTGGGACGCGGCCCGCGCAGTTCGGTGGGATGCGACGACGCTCGCGCAGTGGCTCGAGTGGCACGTACCGGTTCGGCAGGCGCGACGCCTGCTGGAGATGGCGCTCGCTGGTTCCTATACGTCAGCCGCCTCGGAGCTGTCCCTGTTGTTCGTGGTCTTCCAATTGGCCAGCGCAGGCGGCCCGGACTTCGTGCTGGGTGTGGAGGGCGCTGCCGAGGACGCACGTCCGGTCGGCGGGATGGGCGCGATCTACCGCCCGATGGCCGACCGCCTGGCCGACGTGCTGTCTCTTGGCGCCCCCGCGCGATCGATCAGTCAGGACAGCGCGGGTGTCACCGTGCGGTGCGACAGTCGGGAAGTTCGCGGTTCACGGGTCATCGTCGCGGTCCCGGTCGCCATCGCGGGGCAGATCGTCTACGAACCCGCGCTTCCGGTGGACCGGTCACTGCTACATCAGCGGATGCCCTCAGGCGCGGTCCTCAAGTGCCATGCCCTCTACGACGAACCGTTCTGGCGCGCCGACGGTCTCACCGGGCAGTCGGCGGCACCCGGGACTGCTGCCGCGGTCACCATCGACGCCGGGATGCACGAAGAAGGGCCCGGTGTGCTGGCCATCGTGACCGAGGGACCCACCGCACGCACGCTCAGCAGAATGGCCCCGGCCGACCGCAGAGCGGCGATCATCGACGCGCTCGCGCACCGCTTCGGACCGAAAGCATCTGTCCCCATCGAGTTCACACAGCAGGATTGGACAGCGGAGCAGTATTCCGGCGGCGGAATGATCAGCCACGCGCCACCGGGTGTGCTCACCGAGTTCGGGCACGCGCTCCGGCCGGCCTGCGGCCGCATCCACTGGGCGGGCACCGAGACGTCGGCGGTGATGTACGGCTTCGTCGACGGAGCTGTCCGCTCGGGGGAGCGCGCCGCCCGTGAAGTACTCGCCGCAGATGCGGCGGCGTGACCTCACTTCCGGTGCGACGTGACGTTCCCGACCAGCACCGCGCGGGTGTACAGAAGATGAAAACCCTTGCGCTGCACATTCTTCTGCGATGCCGAGCCGGGAGCGGTGGTGACGACGGCGAGGTCGCACCCGCTCTCGGCGGCGTCGCGTAGCCGGCGTTCGAGCAGTGCGGCCTGCACCCCGCGGCGGCGGTGGGCGGGTGCGGTGGCGGCACCGGTGAGCTGGGCGATGCCCTGGTCGCACCGCATGCTGGCGCCGCCGGCGATCGCACCGTCGCACAGCGCGAGGTACGGCACCGCTCCGGCCTGCTCCATGTCGAGCTCGGCCCGCTCGATGACGTCCCGCGGAAAGGTCTCGTGGCTGGGCACTCCGGCTCCGTCGGGGTGGGCGAATCCGTCGATGATCACGTCGAGCCAGTCCCCGAGATCCCCCGCCTCGGCGCGGCGGACCTCTACGCCCGCCGCCGGGCGCGGCGACAGGTCGCCGGGCAGGGCCCGGCCCAGGACGTTCTCGAAACCCACCAGTCGGTAGCCGCGTGCGGTCAGATCCGCCGCGACCGCCGGGTCCGCCAGCTGGCACAGCTCGACGGCCACCGCGACACCGCGGGCCGTGAAGACCCGTTCGATCTCGTCGAGCTCCGCCGCGTCCGGTGGTCCGGCGAACCCCAGCCCGACCACCTTGTTCATCGGTGATCCGGTGTCGGCGCAGCAGGCCACGCCGCCGGCGACGGGCATCGCGATGCCCCAGCCGCCGCGGGTCCCGGCGGCTGCGGTCGCCGACGCGATCAATCCGGCCTCGGCACGTTCGATGCGCTCGGCGAGTGCGATGCCGCAGAACAGCGGTGTCTCCGTCACGCTGCCATTCTGTCGGGGTTTGGATCTGCGGCCAACGGAGAAAACAGGTGGCCGTGGAACAGAACAACACGCCGCCGCCCACGCCTGAGGACGCGACGAAGGCCAGCGACGAACAGCGGGAGCTGCAGGACAAGCTCGACCATCAGGACGACGATCCCGAGGCACCCGCCGGCTGGCAGACCCGCAACGAGATCCCCGACGAGAACTGATCCGGCGTCAGTCCGCGGCCAGCGCGAGGACCTCGTCGAAGCCGGCCCGCAGGCACTCGGTGAACAGGTCGACGTCGGGGATCGCCCCGGTGTCGACGTCGATGCCCAGCGAGCAGGTGTCGACGTAGGTCAGCAGCGTGACGTTGACGGCGGAGCCAATCGTCGGCCCGAACGCGTACTGCATGACCACGTTCGCCCCGCCCAGGGTGACGGGGACCGGGATCCCCGGCACGTCGCTGGCCAGGAAGTCGACGTGCCGCAGGATCGAACCGATGTACCAGCGCGGCATCCGGTTGAGGAAGCCGGCGATCAACTGGGTGTGGGGCAGCGACTTCTCGTGACGCACCTGGTCGGTTCTCTCGTGGATCTGCCGGATGCGCTGGGCGGGGTCGCTGACCCCGACCGGGACGTCGAACCGCATCAGCGTGATCCGGTTGCCGCCGGGGGCGTCGTCGTCGGCCCGCAGGCTGATCGGCATCGTCAGGTGGAGGTCGCCGACGCCGACATCGTGTTTCTCGTGGTAGATGCGCAGCCCGCCCGCCACCCCGGCGACGAACGCGTCGTTGAGGGCGCCTCCGCTGCGATGGGCCGCCTCCCGCAGCGGCGGCATCGGGATCTCCAGCACGTCGAGGCGGCGGGTGAGGGTCCGCCGCTTCATCAGCGGCGAGCCCGTCTGGTTCACCGGCCGCACCACGCGGTAGACCGAGGTGGCCATCTCGGCGACGGAGCCGAGGGCCTGCACCGGGTGCCGGATCCCGTCGACGAGCAGCCGCGGCACCTGCGTCGCCACCCCGGCGAGTGCTCCCCCGACCAGCCCGGCGCTGTAGCGCGCGGTGTCCCAGTACTCCCCGAACAACGGCTGGCGCGCGACCTCGTCGGTGGCGTCGGATTGCGGCGGCAGGTCGGTCAGCCCGAACAGCGCCATCGCGATCTGCACACCACCCACCCCGTCGGTCAGCGCGTGGTGGAACGTGCAGAGCACGGCCGCGCCGCCGTCGGCGAGTCCCTCGATCAGCGTGATCTTCCACAGCGGTCGGGCGCGGTCGAAGTCCTCCATCTGCGCCAGCCGGGCCAGTTCGAGGACGCTGTCGAACGATCCCGTTCCGGGGGCGCCGATGCGGCGCATGTGGAAGTCGAGGTCGAATTCCTCGCAGTCCTGCCAGCGCGGCGGCGCCGGCGGCGGTGACGCCACCACCCTCTGCCGGAACATCGGCAATTCGCCGCTGAGCCGGAGGAACCGTTGGCGGACGTCGTCCCAGTCCGGCGTCCGGTCCAGGCGGAGGACCGTGACCACCGTCGACCTGAGCCGTGGATCGCTTTCCATCGACCAGGTGAACGCGTCGGTGTTGCGCATGAATTCATTCATCGTGTGCTCCCGCTCACCAACCTAGGGCCGGTCGGCCACTGAGCACACGGGCCGCGGCACAGTGAGGACCTTGTTCCCTCCAGATGGCGACCGAGGTCCTCTGCCCGGCCGGGGCCCCGGAGGCACTGGCGAATCCCATTGCACGGAATGCCTATTCGCCCCTGGCAGGCACCGGCAGGGAATTGGGCATCCGATCGTCGCCATTGGAGAGAATCGGCTGCGGGCATTCGTCCACCGAGGTGGCCGGTGCTGTGGTCAGCATCAACCGGGCCTTTCGACGAACGACACCATTGCATTGATCGCGTTGGTTTTCCGACTGCACGAAATGTCCGGGTATTTCCGGAAAATAACGACTCCGTCACAGCGCGCGGCGTAATGTCACGCCGTCAGCAAATTCCCAGGAGGTGCGCCATGCGCGGCACAGGAATCATGTCAGCGGCGCTGGCCGCCGCCGGTCTGGCCACCGCACTGGCGGCCCCCGCGGTGGCGGACCCGAACGACGACGTCTTCATCAACGTGATCCAGAACGAGGGCATCCCGTTCTCCAGCGAGGAGAACGCGATCAACCTCGCGTCGGCGGTCTGCGACTACGTCGGCGCCGGGCAGGCGCCCGAGCAGGTGGCCGTCGAGATCAGCGAACCAGCCGGCTGGACGGTCGAGCAGAGCGGGTTCTTCGTCGGCGCGGCCACCCAGACCTACTGCCCGTCCTGATCGTCCGGAACGCCGCCGGCCGGGCGTTCGGGCAGCATGCGCTCGCGCAGGCTGTCGTAGATCGGCGGTGACCCGACCAGTTGTGCGGCCAGCACCGCGGCGGCGGTGGCGCCCAGCATCGGCACGGTCACCGCTGTCGTGGCGGTCATCTCGATGACGATGACCATGCCCGTCACCGGCGCGCGGACCGTCGCCGAGAAAAACGCCGCCATCCCGACGATGGCCATCGGGATCGCCAGCGATGTCACGTCGTGCGGCCACACCAGGCCGAAGACGCCGACGAACAGCACACCCCACAGCGCACCGACGGCCAGCAGCGGCGCGAACAGGCCGCCGGGCAGGGCGGCCGAGTAGCACAGCGGACCGGCGACGAAGCGGATCGCGAGGTATCCCGCGACGAGGGCGAGCACCAGGGTGTGCCCACCCAGGAGCAGCTGGGTCAGCGTCTGGCCGTCGCCGACCGACAGCGGCACCACGACGCTGGCCAGCCCGACGAGCGCCCCGATCGCCGTCGCCTTGACGATGGCCGGGATGCGCGCGACCGCGGTGACGTGGTCGAGGAACCACAGCACCGTCTGGTTGTAGACGGCGCCGAGCAGGCCGGTCAGCACGCCGAACACCAGGAACAGCGGCAGCCAGGCGAGCGCGGGGGCGGCCATGCTCGCCACCGCGAAGTCGGGGTGGTTGCCCAGGATCAGCCGGGAGCAGCCGACCGCCGTGGCCGACGCCAGCGTGGTGGCCAGCACCATCTGCAGCCGGAACGCCTTGGTCACCTCTTCGACGGCGAACAGCACCCCCGCGATCGGCGCGTTGAAGGCGACGGCGAGGCCGGCGCCGCCCACCGCGGTCTGCATCATCCGGATGTCGGCGTCGCCCAGGCGCGCACCCCGGGCGGCCTGCGCGCCGACGGCGGCCCCCATGTGCACGGTCGGGCCCTCGCGGCCGAGCACCAGTCCGGAACCGATCGCGAGCACGCCGCCGACGAACTTGCCGAACATGAGTCCGATCAGCGGTGGGCGCGCATGGCCGTGGTAGACGGCCTCGACATGCTGGATACCGCTGCCTGCCGCCAGCGGCTGCCGGCGCACGATCAGCGCCGCCAGGGCCGCTCCCGCCGCCGCGGCGGCCACCGGGATCAGCCAGCCGGGACCCGGTAGCTGATGCGCCCAGCCGACCAGGTCCAGGCGCAGCCGCTCGGCGGTCTGCAGGCACCAGCGGAACGCGCCGCCGACGACACCGATGACGACTCCGGCCAGGATCGCCGTCACCGCGATGACGAGCGAGCCGCGCGCGGTCACGGGATGTGTTCTCCTTCGCCGCTGGGACAGCCGGGCATACAGTTTCGCAGATCGGACCACGACAAGGAGACCGACGGTGAGCATGGACGCCGCACCCCCGCCGAACTATCCGCCACCCGCCGCCGCGCGGGGGCGCGTGGAACCGGTACCGCGGCGGGTGCGCGGATTCCTGGGCGGCCAACCGGTGTTCGACACCATCGCGGCGCGGTACGTGTGGGAGCTGCCGTACTACCCGCAGTACTACATCCCGCTCTCCGATGTCGCGGCCGACGTCCTTGTCGACGAGAACCATCCGCAGCGCGTGCAACTCGGCCCGTCGCACACGTTCGCCCTCACCGGCGCCGGGAGGACTATCCCGTCGGCTGCGCGGGTGTTCGACGACGGTGACGGTCCGGTCGCCGGCATGGTGCGCTTCGCGTGGGACGCCCTGGACTGGTTCGAGGAGGACGAGCCGATCTACGGCCACCCCCGCAACCCGTACGCGCGGGTCGATGCGCTGCGCTCACACCGGCACGTCACGGTCGCGATCGGCGGGGTCACGGTCGCCGACACCCACAGCCCCGTGCTGCTGTTCGAAACAGGCTTGCCCACAAGGTATTACATCGACCGGACGGACATCTCGTTCGAGGTGCTGCACCTGTCGGACACGCAGACGCTGTGCCCGTACAAGGGCGTCACCTCGGGCTACTGGTCGGCCGAGGTGGACGGCACGGTGCACACCGACATCGCCTGGACCTATCACACGCCGCTGCCCGCGGTGGCCCCGATCGCGAACCTGGTGGCCTTCTACAACGAGAAGGTGGATCTCACCGTGGACGGAGAACCGTTGCCGCGCCCCCGAACTCACTTCAGCTGATGGGCCGCCGAGTGACGGCCGCACTCGCCCTGTGCGCGGTTCTCACGGCGGGCACAGGCGCCCCACCGGTATCGGCCCAACCCGACCCCGTGGCGGGCCCCGACCTCGTCTCGCTCAGCGACGTCGACCCGTCGATCCTGCTCGGCATCCGGTATGCCACCGAGCACAACTTCACCGGCCGCAGGGTCGACGGCTACGACGCACCGCTGTGCCTTCTGGCCCGCCCGGCGGCCGAGGCGCTGCGCGACGCGCAGCGCGACTTCCTCAGCCGCGGATACTCGCTCAAGGTGTACGACTGCTACCGCCCGCAACGTGCGGTCGACGACTTCGTCGCGTGGGCGCGCGACCTCGCCGATCAGCAGATGAAGGCGGAGTTCTACCCGCGGGTGGACAAGAGCCGGTTGTTCGCCGACGGCTACATCGCCGAGAAGTCGGGCCACAGCAGGGCCAGCACGGTCGACCTGACGCTGGTCGCACTTCCCGCCCCGCCCGAACCGGTCTACGTCGCCGGGGAGCCGCTGGTCGACTGCACCGCCCCGGCGGGGCAGCGCTTCGCCGACGCCGGCATCGACATGGGCACCGGATACGACTGCTTCGACACGCTGGCCCACACCCTGGATCCGCGGGTGCAGGGCAGCCAGCTCGAGAATCGCCTGCTGCTGACGAACGGGCTGAAGCAGCACGGGTTCGAGAACTACGACAAGGAGTGGTGGCACTTCACGCTCACCCCGGAGGTCTACCCCGACACCTCCTTCGACGTCCCCGTCGCGCCGTCGTCGGCGCAGCGCTGAATCGAACCCCGCAAACTCACCCACGAAGAGGCGGTCGGAGCGACACTGATCAGATGACCGCAACGGAGCGGTCCGGAGGACAGGGGACCTTCGATGAAAAGACTCGTCATCCTGCTGGGCCTGTGCCTGCTGGCCGTCTCCCCCGCGACCGCGCAGGCCGCGACCGCGCTGCTCGTCGGCGGCGCCGGCAAATATCACGTGCTGACCGACGAGGACATGGCCACCGCGATGGGCGGCTACTTCGCCGACTACACGCGGGTCAATGTCGCCTTCCCGGGTCAGGTGAACAGATTCAAGTACTCCGTCGACGTCGGCACCGAGAACCTCTACGCCGCCGTGTACGCCACCCCGGGCCCCAAGACGATCGGCAGCGTCTCGGCCGGCTCGCCGGTGGTCTACAACGTGCTGCGGATGCTGGACCAGGATCCGAACCCGCCGTCGCCGGCGGAGCTGGACGCGGCGGTGTACGGGGGCATCAGCGCCCGGTGGTACCGCGGGACCGGCGTGAGATACCAGCCGCTGCCCGAGACGCAGTACAACCTCAAGGTGGTCAAGGCCGAGTACGACGGCATCGCCGACTTTCCCGACAATCCGTTCAACGGGCTCGCGGTCATGAACGCGGTGATGGGTGGCTTCCTGCTGCACGTGCCGATGGCCTACTACGACATCTCGCAGGTGCCCGCCGACCACATCACGGTCTCGGAGCCGAACTCCCGGGGCGGGGTGACGACGAGCATCCTGATCCCCACCCCGGTGCTGCCGCTGCTACAGCCGATGCTGTCGAAGGGCGCAGACCCCGACAGGATCGCCGCACTCGACGCCAAGCTGCGACCGATCGTCGACCGGGCCTACAAGCGCAATCAGACCACCGCCGCGACAGCCGACGCGACGGACACGACCGACGCCGCCCAGGCGCCGGCGACGGACCGGCAGGAGCAGCGCCGCAGCCGGTTTAAGGACCGGCAGGCCGAGGCCGCCGAACGCCGGACCACCCGTCAGGCCGACCGCCGGCAACCGCAGCGCCCGGCCGCCTCGAGCACCCGACCGTCCGCCGGGGCCGACACCGCCGACGCCGCGGCTTCCTGATCGGAGCCGCTCAGTCGTCGGAGCCCGACGTGCTGCCGGTCGTCCCCGACGACGACGTGCCCCCGGTGGTGCCGGACCCTGAGCCGCTGGTGCTGCCGGTGTCCTTCTTGTCGTCGGCCTTGTTGTCGTCGGCCTTGCCGTCGTCGGCGGCCGACGAGGCGTCATCACCTGCGTCGCCCGCGTCCGACGCGTCGGAGGCGTCGTCCCCGGCAGCCGTGTCCTCGGTGACGTCGGGCTCCGGCGTCACGTCGTCGGCCCCGGTGGTGTCCTGGGTGTCGTCGGTCTCGTCGACGTCGCCCTGCTGAGGCTCTTCGGTATCGGAGACCGTCTCGGCCGACGTCGTGTCGCCGCCCGTCTCCTCCGGCGTCGAATCCTCCTCGCGCGCCGGGGCTTTCGCGTCGTCACTCGATGCCCCACCACGCTGCTCGACCGCCGGCGCAGCGGCCGCTGCGGTGTCCGTGGCCGCGACCAGCGTCGCGGTCTGCGTGCCCGGCTTGCCGGGGATCTCCGCACCCGGATTGATCGGGCCCGGGCGGGTCTCGCCCGGCGGCACCTTGACGAACAGCGAGCACAGGCCGCACTGGGTGCCGACGACGAACGGGTTGAACGCGGTGTTGAGCCCGCGCAGCAGGCCGGTGATGGTGCCGACGATCATCTGAAGCGTCGGCAGTTTGATCTGGCTGAAGTCCGGTGTCTCGAGCAGGCTGTTGTAGAAGTTCTCGAACGGATCGAAGAGGTTGAGCGCGTAGTTCTGTTCGGACCACGGCTCGGGCTCCCCGTCGGGATCCTTGATGTCGCACAGCCCGTCAGAGCTGCAGGTGATCGGGTTCTTGACGGCGGGGAACGTGTAACCGCCCGGGGAGAACAGCGCGACGATGTGCCGCAGGTCGAACATCGTGGACAGGATCTGCTCGGGGTGGTCGCAGCCGCCGACGTTGGTGCCCGTGCAGCCGACGTTCATCGGCAGCTGGGAGGCGGCCACCGTCGCGAGGATGTTGCCCAGGCCGACCGAGAGTGCCGGGAACGGCAGCAGCACGTTGACCAGCGACTGGTAGCGGGCGATGTCAGCCGAGTCGGTGCCGAGCACGTTGAACGGGTGATACACCCACCAGCTTCCGCCGTACTCCAGGTCCGCCGTCAGGCCGACCACGCCGGTCTGGTTCAGGTCGATCCCGTCCCGGGAGTTGGTGAAGCTGAAGCCGCTGTCGGGGAGATCCCCGAGGTTGACGTCGCCCTGCCCGAGGGCGTTGAAGAAGTTGTAGGGCACGTTGGCCAGCGCGATGAACAGGTTGGCCGGGATGTTGAACAGGTTGGGCGCACCGCTCGGTGCGGCCGCCGCCGCCGGTGCGGCGGTGAGCTGTTCGGCGCCCGCCGTCTGGCAGAGCGTGCCGGAGACCCCCTGGCAGAAGTCGTTGGTGGTGGCGGCCACGAGGGCGACGTCCATGCCGACGGTCCGGATCTGCGGCTGCGTCGGGGTGACGGGTGAGACGGCGATGACGCTGGCGCCCACCAGCGCCACACCCGCCGTGACAAATGGACGAACGGAAGGCATGGCGCCCCTTTCGGAAGCGTCCCCGCCGGGGAGCCAGCAAGGATCACGGATTGACAGCAGCAATCACCGTAACCGGAATGTGACCGGACCCGTAGCAAATCGCCCGATCGGCTCACAGATTCGTCACTTTCGCGTTGGCATGACCCCATTCGGCCTGTTTGCAGGCGGCGAGATCGGCGGATGACCGAACATGAATTGACGTATGCGCAAATCTCGGCGAGGTACCGCGACATCCGCTCTCGGCAAATGACGTGCGGCCCGGTTCACCGACAGGTGGCTACCCCACAACCTGTGCTTCCCCGTCGTCTCCGCGTCGCGCTCGGCCGCGTCGGCCCGAGACGGCGCCTCGGTCGGCCGGTCTTCCGATGTCGCGTCCGCGGGCTGGGGCGATGCGTCGGTGTCGCCGGCGGGCCCGTCCCCTGCTCCTTCGCCCGCGAGTTCGGCCGGCGGGGCGGCGTCCGTGGGCTGCGCAGCCGCCGTGCTCGCCGGGACGGACGGCTCGAGATACGGCGTGGGGTCGCCGTAGGGGTCGACCGCTCCGGTGTACGTCGGCGGTCCCCCGACTCCGTAAGTACTCGACGGGATCGCGGTGTGGAACGGTCGGCAGCCGGGATCGCCGGTGACGTAACTGATCGCGTCGTCCCATCCGGTCGGGATCGCCACGGCGAAGTTCCTGGCGGTTCGAATCAGGTTCGGGACGTAGAAGGGTTTGGCCGGCGTCGGCTGTCCGGGGTTGATGGTGCGGTCGTAGCCCGTCTCCACCAGTACGCGCGTCGCCG
This sequence comes from Mycolicibacterium chlorophenolicum, assembly GCF_001044235.1. GTDB lineage: Bacteria > Actinomycetota > Actinomycetes > Mycobacteriales > Mycobacteriaceae > Mycobacterium > Mycobacterium chlorophenolicum. Next base: position 365,375 of record NZ_JYNL01000069.1, read on the forward strand.
GATCCAGGGCGATCGCGAGCGGTTTCCCGACGAGCGGTATCCACGTCAACGGCATCAACAGCGGCGTCACGGGCGTCGGGATCAGGTAGTAGGTGCTGTCCTGGTACTGACCCTGCAGTTGGGGCGTGCCGACGCCGAAGTACTTGCCGTGCAACAGAACCGTTCCGGCGAACGCGTTGACGTCGGACAGCAGGTTCAGCGGATTGGTGGGGAAGTCAGCCCAGCCGTCGTACTGCCGCGCCACGTCGACCGTGGTCAGCGGCGTGGGCTGAGGCGAGAAGGTCGGGGTGGCTCCGCTGAACGTCACCCCGAGGATCGGGATGTACGCCCCGACGAACCGCTCGAGGATGCCCCCGTTGGGCCGATTCGGATTGGCCACCAGCAGGAAGTCGACCGTCGGGGCGACCGGATGCGCGATCAACTGCAGCTTCTGGATGCTCGCGATGGTGGAGCTTTCCGAGTACCCGAAGATCACGTACGAGCCGTCCGCCACCGGCTGCGATCCGGTCTCGGTGTACGGAGCGAGGGTGACCGTGCAGGCAGTCCCTCCGACGCAATCGTCGAGGTTGGCCTGACCGACCGCCACCGACTCATCGAACGTCATATCGAAGATGCCGGTCACGAATCTGAACTGCTCAGGGGTGTAGACCGCGACGAGGGAGCACGACGGACCGCACAGACCGCTCGGGGCGAGGTACTCGACGGCCGCCCCGTCGACGTAGCCCTTGATGTATTCGGGCGTGTCCTGCGGGACGCTCAGCGAATGCGCGTTCCCGCCCATGATCAGCGCGGTACCGGCACCGGCCGACGCCGACACGACGACCGACACCACGGTGAACAGAACGGTGATCGCTGCAGCCAGCACCACTGCTGCCGCCGAGCGCGCGCGTAGTCGCATCCGGGTCCTCACTCACGGCCACTTTTTGACCAATGGAAGTGAGTGTGGATGCGGAAGCCGGTCGCAGCTAAGAGACTTAGGTCCTCAAGCCGGGTGACCGGAGTTAGCCAGGAGGCGGCGAGCTACTCCACGATGAAGACCGGGATCTGCCGATCGGTCTTCGTCTGGTACTCGGCGTACGGCGGGTAGTTCTCGACCGCGAGCGCCCACCAGTGCTCCCGCTCCTCACCGGAGAGTTCGCGCGCGGTCATCTCCCTGACCTGCTCGCCGTCTTGGACCGTCACGGCCGGATGGGCCTTGACGTTGTGGTACCACGCCGGGTGGGCAGGGTCGCCACCCTTGGAGGCGACCATGGCGTACTTGCCGTTCTCCTCCACGCGCATCAACGGCACGTAGCGCTTCTGGCCGGACTTGGCCCCGGTGGTGGTGAACAGGACGACGGGACGGTCGTACACCTGCACGCCGTCGGTGGTGCCCTGCGCCAGGATGCGTTCGGTCTGCTCGCGGACCCAATCAGTGGGGCTCAGCTGCGGTTGCTCGGTCACGCACCCAGTCAACACCAACTCCGGCGAGAAATTCCCGCGGAGTGCGCGGCTATAAGACTTTCGACAGGAAGTCCTGCAGCCGAGGGTGTTTGGGGTGGTCGAACACCTCGGCGGGCGTGTCGTCCTCGACGATGTTGCCGTCGGCCATGAAGATCACCCGGGACGCCACCTCGCGCGCGAAGCCCATCTCGTGGGTGACCACCACCATCGTCATGCCTTCGGCGGCCAGCGTGCGCAGCACCTCCAGCACGTCGCCGACCATCTCCGGGTCGAGCGCGCTGGTGGCCTCGTCGAACAGCATGATCGACGGGTTCATCGCCAGCGCCCGGGCGATGGCCACCCGCTGCTTCTGCCCACCGGACAGCGTCGCGGGTTTGACGTGCGCCTTCTCGGCCAGACCCACCTGGCCCAGCAGTTCCATGGCGCGCTTCTCGGCCGCGGCCTTGTCCATCTTCTTGGTCAGCAGCGGGGCCAGCGTGACGTTGTCGATCACCGTCATGTGCGGGAACAGGTTGAAGTGCTGGAACACCATGCCGATGCGCTGGCGCACCTTGTCGAGGTCGATCTTCTTGTCGGTGAGATCGAATTCGTCGATGACCACCGTGCCGCCGGTGATGTCCTCGAGTTTGTTGAGGCACCGCAGGAACGTCGACTTGCCCGAGCCGGAAGGCCCGATCACGCAGACGACCTCGCCCTCCTTGACGGTCGTGGTGATGCCGTCGAGCACCACCAGATCACCGAAGGACTTCTTCAGCCCCTCGATGCGGATCTTCACCGCGCCTTTCGATTCCGTCGCGGCGTCGGGGACGAGCTGGTTCATTTCACGAGCCTCTTCTCGAGTCGGTCCGAGAGTTTGGTCAGCGCCATGATGACGATGAAGTAGATGATGCCGATGATCAGCCACATGTTGAACGACTGGTAGTTGCCGGCGATGATGATCCGGCCAGTCTGAGTCAGTTCGGCGATGCCGATCACCGACAGGATCGAGGTGTCCTTGAGCGTGATGACGAACTGGTTGATGTAGGACGGGATCATCGTGCGGATGGCCTGCGGCAGGATCACTTTGCGCATCGTGGGCAGGTAGCCGATGCCCAGGCTGCGCGCCGCCTCCATCTGCCCCTTGTCGACCGACAGGATGCCGCCGCGGACGATCTCGGTCATGTAGGCGCCCGCGTTCAGCGACAGCGTGATGATGCCGGCGGTGAGCGCGGACATCTGGAATCCGAGCGCCGACGGGATGCCGAAGTAGATGAAGAACGCCTGCACCAGAAGCGGGGTGCCGCGGAAGATGTCGACGAATGTGGTGCCGATGGCGCGCAGCCAGATGGCCCGCGACACCCGGAACAGCCCGAAGATGACGCCGAGGATCAGCGCGAAGAAGATCGAGACGACCGTCAGGATGACGGTCATCTTGAGGCCCTCGAGCAGCAGCGGGAAGGTGCTCTTGATCAGCCCGAGGAACGAGTTGTCGTCGGTGGTGGCCTCTTCCCCGAGGTAGGCGCTGATGATCTTGTCGTATTCGCCGGAGGCCTTGAGGTTCTTCAGGCCCTCGTTGAACTTGGTCAGCAGCTCGGGGTTCTGGCCCTTGTTGACGGCGAAGCCGTAGCCGGTCGGGTCTTCTTTCGGTGTCACGGTCTTGAAGCCGTTGCCCTGCGCGATGCCGTAGAGCAGCACCGGGTAGTCCTCGAAGACCGCGTCGGAGTTGCCGGTCCGCACCTCGTCGAACATCGACGACGAGTCAGCGAACGACACCACCTCGAAGCCGTATTTGTCCTTGATCGAGTTCGCGAAATCAGAGCCCTGCGTGCCGTTCTTGACCGCGACGCGCTTGCCCTTGAGGTCCTCATAGGACTTGATGTCGTTGTTCGATTTCAGCACCGCCATCTGGATGCCGGACTCGAAGTAGGGATCGGAGAAGTCGAAGACCTTCTTGCGTTCGTCGGTGATCGACATGCCCGCGATGACACCGTCGACCTGGTTCGCCTGCACGGCCTGCAGCGCCGCGTCGAATCCGAGGGGCTTGATGTCGACGGTGAAGCCCTGGTCCTTGGCGATCGCCCGGATCAGGTCCATGTCGATACCGACGAAATTGCCCTCTTTGTCCTGGAATTCGAACGGCGCGAACGTGGTGTCGGTCGCGACGGTGTACGTCTGGCCCTGCGCGTGGGCGTCCGGGGCGGCCGAGAGCACCGAACCCATTCCCACCACGAGGAGAACCCCGACCAGATAGACCACGCGGCGGCCGATGTGCGTCCACCACCCCGCCGCTTCCGGGACGGTACGCCCCGTCCAACCGGCTCGCATGCTGACCTCCCTGTCGACGATGATCAGGTTGAGGCTAGACCCACGGGCGCGCGCCTGATCCGGTTATGGGGGTCGGTCGCGTCAACTGTTCCGTTGCGAGAGACGCTTGCGCAGGTCGGCGTTCTCCGCTTCCAGTGCGGCGAGCCGGCTGCGGGTCGGCGCCAGCGCGCTGTCGAGTTCGGCGACGGTGAAGCGGGGGGTGATGTGCTGCGGGCAGTTCCAGTCGTAGGCCTCCACGGCGACGACGACGGCACGTTCGACCACCGCGTCGTAGCTGTCGTCGGACAGGGAGTGCAGCAGGTCGGCGTCCTCGTCGGCGGTGACGATGCGCGCGTGGCCGAAGATCTTCAGCCGGCGCCGGTGGGCGTAGTCGACGGCGATCAGCGCGACACGGTCGTCACCGGCCATGTTCCCGGTGCTGATGTACTGCAGGTTCCCGCGGAAGTCGGCCCAGCCGATCGTGCGGTCGTCCAGCACGTGCACGAATCCCGCTGTTCCGCCGCGGAACTGCACGTAGGGCCAGCCCGTCTCGCCGATCGAGGCGAGGTAGAAGCCGTCCCGTTCGGCCAGGAACTCCTTCTCGTCCTCGGTCAGCGGATCCGGACCCGGTGACCTCGCACCCGCGTCGGCCTTGCGACCGTAGAAGGTCTCGCTGCCGTGCTCGGCCTGCACCGCGCGGACGTCGTCGGTGAAGGCGATGGCGCCGTAGCGCTTGCTCATGGCGCCTCCGAGACGCGAATGACGATCACTGGAGCGGGATTTCGTGACCGTGTTCGGATTCGGGGCGCGGCCCGAAGTAGCGTCGCTGCGATTCCTCGATCCGGATGTCGTTGATGCTGGCCTCGCGCCGGCGCATCAGTCCGTGGTCGTCGAACTCCCACAGCTCGTTGCCGTAGCTGCGCCACCACTGCCCCGACGCATCGCGGCATTCGTACTGGAATCGCACGCCGATGCGGTTGTTCCGGAAGCCCCACAGGCTTTTCCGCAGTGAGTAGTCGAGTTCGCGCTGCCACTTCGCGGTGAGGAACTCGACGATCGCGTCGCGGCCGGTGAGGAACTGGTCGCGGTTGCGCCAAGCACTGTCGGGCGTGTACGCCAGGCTGACCCGGTGGGGATCGCAGGTGTTCCAGGCGTCCTCGGCGGCCTGCACCTTCTGCAGCGCAGAGGTCAGGTCGAACGGGGGGAACGGTGGCCGGGATTCACTCACTGCTCGCGCCTTCCTGTGCGGCGGTCATCGCGGCGACCACCTCGCTCGTCGTCGGCACGGCATGTGCCAGGAATCCGTAGTTGACCAGAGCGGCCTGGTAGCCGTCGCCGAACACCGGATGCCTTGGTCCGGCCGTCGCGTCGCGGACCACGGCGACCTCGAAGCCCTGCTCCAGCAGGTCCCTCAGGTGCGACTCCACGCAGATGTTCGCGAGCATGCCGCACAGCACCACCGTCGCGATGCGCCGCTTGCGCAGCTGCAACACCAGGTCGTTGGTCTGCGGACCCCACACCTTGTGCGGGCTGGCCACCACCGTGGACCCGTCGTCGATCAGCGGCTCGAGTTCCTCGAGCCAGTCCGCTCCCGACCCCGCGAAGCCGTCGAGGGTGAGTGCGCCGCGCCGCGCGAACGTACCGGTGCGGAGCTCGTCGGATTCGAGCGGCCCGTTGAACAGCCAGCGGTGGTCGGTCGGATAGAAGTAGTGCGGGGAGACGAACACCCCGTAGCCGCCCGCCTTCGCGGCGGTGAGCAACGCGACGAGATGCTCGACGGTCCGGTTCTCGGTGACGCTGGCGCCCAGCACCTCCCAGTTCTTGCCCGCCGGGCTGAGCACGTCGACCTGGGGGTCGATGACCACGACGGCGGTGTCCGCGGCGTCGTAGTTCACAGCGATTCCTGTCTGCCGAGGAAGTCGCGGATGTAGCCGGCGATCTCGTCGCCGTGGGTTTCCAGCGCGAAGTGCCCGGCGTCGAGCAGGTGGTATTCGCCGTCGGGGAGGTCGCGCTTGAAGGCCTCGGCCCCTGCGGCGCCGAAGATCTCGTCGTTGCGGCCCCAGGTGACCAGAAGCGGCGGCTGGTGGGTGCGGAAGTACTCCTGGAACGCCGGGTAACCGTCGAGGTTGAACTGGTAGTCCCAGAAGAGCTGCAGCTGGACGGCGTCGTTGCCCTTGCGGTCGAGCCCGGCCTGGTCGAGTTGCCACGTCTCGGGGGCGATCCGGTCGAGCCGGTCGGCGGGAACGCCGTGGGTGTACTGCCACCGGGTGGTCTCCAGGGTGAAGTACTCACGCACCTCGTCCTCGTTGGCGGCGCGGTCCTGCGCGTGGGCGAAGAGGCGGTCCCAGAACGGCGTGAAGCCTTCGGTGTACGCGTTGCCGCTCTGGCTGATGATCGCGGTGATCCGCTCGGGCCGCGCACTGGCGATGCGCAGACCGATCGGGGCGCCGTAGTCGTGGATGTAGATCGCGAAGCGCTCGAGGCCCAGGTGCTCGATCAACTTCTCGGTGATCTCGGTGAGCCGGTCGAAGCTGTAGGTGAACTGGTTGACCGACGGCATGGCGGACTGACCGAAGCCGATGTGGTCGGGGGCGACGAGGTGGTACTCGTCGGCCAGCGCGGTGATCAGCTCACGGAACATGTGCGAGCTGGACGGAAACCCGTGGAGCAGGAGCAGTGTCGGCCGGGCGGGGTCGCCGGCTTCGCGGTAGAACACGTCGAGCCCGTCGATGGTCGCGGTGTGGTAGCGGGTGACGGTGTCGGACATGGCGCTCCCCTTCGAAGGTGTCGTGGACCGGGCCGCGCCGGTGCTGTGGCTTTCAGCCTGGCGGGATCGGGGCCGCGGAAAAAGGGGCGATCGGCGATCGGTCTGATCGTGCCGGTCGATCAATGGGCATCATCTGCCTACGATCAGCGGGTGGAATTGCGCCAGCTGGAGGCGTTCGTCGCGGTGGCCGGGGAACTGCACTTCGGGCGCGCCGCGGAGAAGTTGCGCATCGGTCAGCCGACGCTGAGCGACCTGATCCGCCGGTTGGAGCGCGAGGTCGGCGCTCCCCTGCTGACCCGCACCACCCGCCGGGTGGCGCTGACGCAGGCCGGCGTCGAGCTGTTCGGCCGCGCGAGGGCCATTCTCGAGGACGTGGAAGGCGCGGCGGCGGCGATCCGGCGCCTGGCCGACGGCGACGCGGGCACCGTCCGGTTGGGCATCACGCCGCCGGCCGCGCCGGTGCTGGCGCCGCATCTGGCCGACGCGCTGCACCGGGCGGCCCCCGAGGTCGACCTGGCGGTGCGCCGGATGTGGCTGCCGGATCTGCAACGCGCGATCGGCGAAGGTGCGCTGGACATCGCGATCACGTGCGGGCCGGTGACCGACCCGCCCGGAATCCTCAGCGAGGTGTTCTGCGCCGAACCGGTGATGGTCGCGCTGCGCGAGGGTCATCCTCTCGCCGACCGCGAGACGCTGGATCTGGCGGACCTGGCGACCGAGACACTGGGGATGCACAGCGAGGCCCTGTTCCCCGCATGGTCGCTGGCGTTGCAGGAGGTTCTCGACGACGCCGGAATCCGGCCCCCGAGTGTCGAATTCGCCGACACCGATCTGTCGGCCTATCGGTGGCCGGACCAAACCGAGATCGACTGGGTGCTCACCACCGCCGCCGTGGCGGGCGCCGGCGCCGGTGTGGTGCTGCGGCCTCTGTCCCCGGCCCGGTACCTGCCCTACACCCTGCAGTGGTGCCCGATCCGTGCCACGGCGGCCGCGGTCGGCCGCTTCGTGCACCTCGCGCTGTCGGTCGATGTGCCGCCGGGATGGGTGAGCCAGCCGGACCATCTCCGGCACACCGGCAGCGGTTAGGGATTACATCCGCGCGGTCGTGGGCATTCTCGGCGCATGGCCGACAGCACGACGTCCCCGCGCGAACTGCTCTGGCGGACGGCGATCGTCGCCGGCGTGTCCACGGTGGGCGCGCTGGTGTGGTCGTCCCGGCGCCGGTCGGCCGGCGGCCGCCACGAGATGCCGGATCTGCCCGGCGCGCACGAGGACGGCACGGCCCACGTCACGCCGGATGGTCGACTCCAGCAGGACTGACCGCCGGCAGGTACTCGTGTCGCCGCAGCAGCGCTCGCGCCCGCTCGCCGGCGGTCATCGCCCCCCACACACCGTGGGTCTCGGGTGTGCGCAGCGCATGGGCGCGACACTGCTCGAGCACCGGGCACTGACGGCAGATGACTTTCGCGGCGTTCTCCCGCTTGCGTTGCTCGGATCGCGAATAACACTCCGGGAAGAACGTCTCGGCCGGGTATCCCCGGCAGCTGCCGCGCAGCTGCCAGCTCCACGCGTCCTCCTGTGGCGGGGGCAGGCGCAGGCACTGGCCCCGCGCGAACGACGACAGGGTGGTATCTCGTCGACTCACCGTCTGGCCTCCGTTCATCCGTCTCGGCAGCACCTTGCGACACAGTGGTCACAGGTGAGGTCGGTCGGGGTGCGGTCGCCGTTACACCGCCCGTCAGCTCCTGGTGCGCAGCACCGTCGCCTCGAGCACCTTCTGCAGACCGCGGGTGGCCGCCTTGCCGGCGGCCGCGGTCGCGCGCTGCACCACCCCGGGCGGCTCTGCCTGTCGAGCACTCACGTCGTCGCCGACGCGCACCGTGCCCGGCGTCGCGACGTCGGCGTAGATGCCGAGGAAGCGGTCGGTGCGCTCGGCCAGCCGGCGCGTCAGCGAGGTGTCGAGCTCGACGCCCGGTTGGGGGCGGGTGGGCACCACACACCTGATGGTCGGGTTGGTCACCGACAGCACGACGGCGCCGAGCCGTACCTCGCCGCCCACCCACGCCGATTCGGGGAAGCCGTCGGCGTCGATGTCGACGAGCACGTTGGGCCGGAAGCGCCGGACGTCGTAGGGGTTTCCGTCGGCCGACAGGCTGCGCAGGCTCGCCGTGGTGAGCACATGGACCGGGCTGAGGTCGACGAACGTGCCGGGTGGGGTGGAATAGCGTGCCAGCGTGACCATTTGACGCGTGGAGAAGACCGACGTGTCCGGCAGCTCGTCGGTGTCGCCCAGCCCGAAGTCGCGGCGGACCTGATCGGCGGCGAAGTTGTCCAGCGAGGTCTGCAGCGACATGCGATGCGCGCTGGTGTCTTTCGGCGCCGGCAGCGCCACCAGACGCACCTCGCGGCCCACCAACTCGCTGAGCGCCGCATCGGCCTCCGGATCGACGCCGTCGAATTCGCGCCCGTCCGGCATGGTGATGACGACGGCCGGAACATTGCCGGGACCGGCGTCCTCGGTGGGCTCGGCGGCATAGCGGGCCGAGCACTGCAGCAGGACCGGGATCCGTCGCGCCGAGGCCGTCACCCCCTTCTCCACGTCGCGCACCGCCCACAGCCGGTCGGCGTGCACGCCCCGCCGGTCGATCCGCAGCGTGTCGACCCGGGTTCCGCCCATCGACTTGACCGGAAAGCGCCACAGCTCAACGACGTTCATCGCGTGTTCCCTTCCACCGCATCTGCGACCGCGGCGCCGAGCCGCCGGCCCGACATCCACGCCGACTCCACGCGCGGCGCTCCCGACGGGCACCAGGCGTCGCCGCACACCCCCAGCAGGCGGTCACCGGTGATCAGGGCGAACTCGGCGTCGCCGTGCGTGTCGGCAGGTTTGGCGAACGTCCAGCGGTGCACGTGCGTCCATGACGGTTCGGCGGTGATGTCGAGCAACCGGCGCAACGCGGCCAGCACGGGCGCCACCGCGTCGGCGGGCTGGTCGAGATGCCGGCAGGCCCGCGACGCGGTGGTGTGGGCGACGAGCACAGCGGCGCCGTCGCCGCGCCGGGACCCGTCGTCGGCGATGAACGACACGTCGGGGTCGTCGTTGACGAAGGCGGCGTCGGCCAGCGACCACGAGCGCTGACCCCAGCCTGCGGCGACGGCGATCACCGGTTCGTAGTCCACCCACGCGCACGCGTCGGGGGCCAGCCGTGCCGCCTGCGGATCGGGCATCGCGAGCACCACCGCGTCGTGGTCGAGCTCGTCGAGCGTGGCGATCTCCGTCTGGAACCGGATGCCCTCGGGCACCAGGTCGCGCACCAGGGACCGCAGTCCACCGGAGGTGGCGAAGCGGACCGGCCCCGTGGTGGCGTCGCGCCCGTCGGGTGAGAGCACGTCGAAGGTGTCGGTCCAGGGATGAGCCAGGCCGCGCTCGACCCAGCCGTCGGCGACGGCCGAGAACCCGGAGTCCTTGACCGTGAAGTAGGCGGCGCCCACGTCGACGCGGCGTCCCTGCACGGTGGGTGACGCCATCCGGCCGCCGGGCGCGCGTCCCCGCTCGAACATCTCGACGGCGATGCCGCGCTGCGCCAGCGCCTGCGCGCACGCGGCGCCGGACAGTCCCGCTCCGACGACGGCGACGCGTGGTGATGCCATCCCGCCACCGTAGTCAAGTCCGGGTGGGCCTGTGAGCACCCCTGCTGACGCCCGCGCAGAAATCGGGGGTTTCCGACCGCATTCTGGTGGGAAGTCCCGCTTTCGAGCAGGGCGCGGCGAGGAGGCGGTCATGGCATCACCCACCAGTACCGACGGAGCGATCCGCAGTCTCATTCCGGCCAGGATCGACCGATTGCCGTGGTCGTCGTTCCACACGCGGATGGTGATCGCCCTCGGGGTGGCCTGGATTCTGGACGGTCTGGAGATCACGATCGCCAGCGCGGTCGCCGACACGCTGAGTCAGCCCGAGACACTTGGTCTTTCGTCGGCCGCGGTCGGGCTCCTCGCGACGGTGTATCTGGCCGGCGAGGTGGTCGGGGCGCTGTTCTTCGGACGGCTCTCGGACAAGCTGGGTCGCCGCAACCTGTTCATGGTGACGCTGGGGGTCTATCTTCTCGGCAGTGCGCTGACGGCGTTGACGCTCGGCAACGGCGCGGGCTGGGTGGCGTTCCTGTACGTCACCCGGTTCATCGCGGGCATGGGCATCGGCGGCGAGTACGCGGCCATCAACTCGGCGATCGACGAGCTGATCCCGGCGCGCTACCGGGGCCGGGTCGACATCGCGGTGAACGGAACCTATTGGGCGGGAGCGGTACTCGGCACGCTGGGCACGTTCGTGTTCCTCAAGGCGATGGATCTCAGCGTGGGGTGGCGACTGGCGTTCCTGATCGGGCCGGTGCTGGGCCTGGTGATCCTCGTAGTGCGTCGGCATCTGCCGGAGAGCCCACGCTGGCAGGTGATGAACGGCCGGGAGGCGGCAGCCGAGGAGTCGATCTCCTACATCGAACGCGAGGTGAAATCCACCGGCGCCTCGTTACCGCCCGTCGACGAGAGCAGGGCGATCGAGCTGCGGCCGACGGAGAAGATCGGTTACCTGGCGTTGACCCGGGTGCTGTTCCGGCAGTATCCGAGCCGCTCGATACTGGGTGCCTCGCTGATGATCAGCCAGTCGTTTCTCTACAACGCGATCTTCTTCACGTACACGTTGGTGTTGGGCAAGTTCTACGGGGTGCCGTCGGAGTCGACGCCGCTGTATCTGATCGCTTTCGCGGTGGGCAACCTCGCCGGGCCGCTGACGATCGGTCATTTCTTCGACACCATCGGCCGCCGGAAGATGATTGCCGGGACCTACATTCTCTCCGGGCTGCTGTTGGCGTTCAGCGCCGTGTTGTTCAACGCCGGAGCGCTCAACGCGCTGACGCAGACCATCGCGTGGTGTGTCATCTTCTTCTTCGCATCCGCGGGGGCCAGCTCGGCGTATCTGACCGTCAGCGAGATCTTCCCGCTCGAGGTGCGGGCGAAGGCGATCGCGGTGTTCTTCGCGATCGCGCAGTGCTTCGGCGCGCTGGGACCGGTGATCTACGGCGCCCTGATCGGCGACGGGTCCGAGCCGTTCCGGTTGTTCCTGGGCTACCTGCTTGGTGCGGCGGTGATGATCGCCGGCGGGTTGGTCGCCTGGTTCCTGGCCGTGGACGCCGAAGGAAAGTCGTTGGAAGACATCGCTACTCCGCTCGCCGCGGAGCAGACCCCGCGGCGCCGCGGCTCCGTCCGCGCTGAAGGTGCGCAGCTGCCCCGCTCGCCCTGATCGCTGCGGCTAGGACTCGCAACCGGTGCCGTTGCCGTCTCTAACGAGCTCGTAGATGTCGTTACCGATGACGGTCACCGGACCCTGGACGTAGGCGGGCCCGTTACCGGAGCCACTGGCACAGTCGACGTCGCTGGCGATCGGCACGCAGGCCCCCGAATAGTTCGGATCGCAGTCAGAACCCTGCTGCAGCGGGACGGGCGCCACCGGCGTGCCCGCGTGGGCGATGGGTGCGCAGGCCAGCAGCCCGGCAAAGCCGATGGTCGCCATCGTCAGTTTGCTCACGGCGGCAGACGCTAGCTCATCGGCGAGGCGCCCGTGCGCCGGCCCGCGGAGTTTTCGCAAAGTGGCTAACGGTTCGCGCGGGGGCTCGAACTAGTTCGTCGAGGGTGGTTGTTGGGGGTCGAAGGGTTCGTAACACCACCAGTGGGCGCGTTCGCCGGTGGGTCCGCGGCAGGGGGCGACGTCCGGTGGTGTGGTGGTGGGTGGGCGGGCCAGGGATCGGTTGGTCAGGGCTCGGCCGGCGCGGTCGGTGACGACGAGCCGGCCGGCGGGTCCGGTGATGGTGATGGTGCCGCGGTGATGGGCGCGGTGGTGATAGGGGCAGAGCAGGACCAGGTTGTCCAGGTCGGTGGGTCCGCCGTCTTCCCAGTGCCGGNGGTGATGGTGATGGTGCCGCGGTGATGGGCGCGGTGGTGATAGGGGCAGAGCAGGACCAGGTTGTCCAGGTCGGTGGGTCCGCCGTCTTCCCAGTGCCGCAGGTGGTGGGCGTGCAGACCCACGGTGGCGCCGCAGCCGGGCACCGCGCAGCAGCGGTCGCGGTATTCCAGCGCGCGGCGCAGCCGCCGGTTGATCACCCGGGTGGACCGGCCCGCGCCGAGGATCTGCCCGTCGCGGTGGAACCACACCTCGCAGGTGGCGTCACAGCTCAGGTACTGCCGGTCGGCGTCGGACAGCAGCGGCCCCAGATGCAGGGCGGCGATCTTGTCTTGGACGTCGACGTGCACGACGACGGTGGTGCGTTGCCCGTGCGGGCGGGCGGCGGCGTCGGCGTCCCAGCCGGCGTTGATCAGTGCCAGGAACGCGTCGCCGGTGGTGGGCATCGGGGGGCGGGTGGCCGTGGGGTCGAGCGCTTTCCACTGCGCGATCAGGGCGTCTTTGTGGGACTGCAATGCCGCGTCGAGCGCCGCTGATTCCAGGTGCGGGAGCCGGATCTGCCAGTAGCCGTACTGCTCGTCGGAGGTGTGGCTGATGGTGCACACCGGTTCGGGCTCGGGGACCACCTCAGCCTCGGGTTCGGGGTCGGGGTCGGGTTTCGGTTTGGGGGCCAGGTTGAGGGCGGTACGCAGCTGGCTGACCGTGGCGGTGCGGGCCAGCTCGGCGTAGTGGGCGTCGGAGCCCGTGGCGGCGCGTTCGGCGATGGCGCCGACCTGATCCAGGGAGAGCTGGCCGTCCTGCAGGGCGGCGACGCAGCGGGGGAACTCCTCGATCCGGTGGGCCACCGCGGCGAGGACTTTGGCCCGGGTCGGGGACACCCCGGTCTTCCAGGCCACCAGGTTGTGCACCGAGCGGGCACCCGTGGCGGCCCACAGCCCGTCGCGGTCGATCTCGGCGATGATTGACACGATGCGGCCATCGATCGCGTTGCGCTGACCGGTCAGCTCGGCCACAGCTCGTCGAACAACACGTCCAACCGCTCATCGATACGCCGCGAAGCGACCAAAGACGTTGCCGGCGAGGACATGCCACCATCATCACAGAGGGGTCTGACAAGTTGGGCCGGTCAGCCGCAGGGACGGTCCCGGAAGATCAGCGCCGGAACAGTCGCACCTTCGAGCGCCGCTGATCGCCCTCCACACCGATCCATTCCGTCGAGCCGTAGCTCAGCGATCTGGCACCTGTGCGGAACACCTCGAGGCTGCCGTCGGGGTGCTCGAGGTAGGTATCGCCGAAGCGCATGTAGGTGTCGAATTGGTCGTCGGGCAGCGTGACCTTGACGGTCATTCGGTCAGCGCATCTTCTCGGGAATGGCGTTGAGCGTGTGCAGGATTCGCACCGCGAGGTCGTGCGCAGCCTCACTCTTCAGCTTGGAATGCTCGGTGATGGTGTCTGCGACGAGGTCGACGCGAAGGTCGTACGGTGAACGGATCGACGGTGGCGATGCCATGGGAATTCCTTTTCAGTCGGGCCTGTTTCGCTCAGTGACCGAGCCGCCCGATGTTCCCGAGCGTACGCGCATTCGCACCGGATCGGGTCGGTTGCGCCCGCCGAGGAGTACGGTCGAGTCATCGGGACCGCCTAGGCCCCCGCAAAGCAAGGGGCTCCTCATGTCCGATAAATCTCCCCGCCAAGGGATGTCCAAGAGTTCCGGCAAATCGATCAAGGAGAAACGCGCCGCCAAGAACGCCAAAGCGGATGCGAAGAAGTCGACGACGGAGACGTTGTTCGACAACAAAAAGCGCTGATAGTCAACGTCTTTCGTCTACCTGAGGCGACGGACCGGTAAAGAGCGCACCCCACCCGCCCGCTGAGATTTTCTCCAAGCCGCGGCCCGGCGCTATTGACCTATGCGTTAATACTGGCATGTCCCTGCCCCGGCGGGAACCGTGACTTCCGCCGCCCTCCTCATCCTCGCCGGTTTCGTCGGCGCGTTTCTCAACACCGTCGCCTCCAGTGGGTCGGCGGTCACCCTTCCGATTCTCATCGCGGTCGGCGTGGAACCGGTCGTGGCGAATGCCTCGAACCGCGTCCCGATCGTCATCGGATGCGCCATCGCCGCGTGGCGCTTCCATCGGGCCGGGCACCTGCTGTGGCGCGACGGCATCCGGTTCGCCGTGCCCGCGGTACTCGGCGCCATCCTGGGTGCCCTCCTCGCGTCGATGATTGGCGATGCGAACACCACCGCCCTCGTCACGATCGCCGTCGCGTTCGCCTTCGTCCTGCTGTTGGCCAATCCGGCGCGTTGGCTGGCCGCCGATCGGACCGTGCAGCCACCCAATCGGGGCCCCCTCATCATGCTGCTGATGGGCCTCGTCGGGGCGTGGGCGGGACTGATCGCCGTCGACTCGGGGGCCTACGCGCTGGCGGTCCTGGTCCTGGTCGCCCACTTCGCCATCCGCGAGGCCAACGGCATCAAGGTGGTGGCTCTGGGCGCGGCCGCACTGGTGTCGGTGCTCGTCTTCTGGGACCGAGGTGAAATCGATTGGCACATCGCCTCGTTGCTGGCCGTGGGCAGCGTCGCAGGTGCACTGCTCGGGGCTCGGCTCGCGCTTGGACCACACGCCGCGAAGTGGGTCTTCAGGTTGCTGCTGCTGGTTCTGGTGATCGAGGCCGTCCGCCTGGTGTTCACGCTCTCGGCGCAGGCCGCCCTTCCGGGATTGCACGGCTGAGGTCCGTCACATCCGCGATCGCTGAAGCTATGTGACTCGCATCACATGGGCGTAGGTTGAGGGTTTGGGTTCCGTCGGAGTTGGAGGTCCCTGTGAGCGCGACACCCACCTTGAAGAAGGCGCTCAACCAGCGCCAACTGACGATGATCGCCATCGGCGGCGTGATCGGAGCCGGCCTGTTCGTCGGGTCCGGCGTCGTCATCGGCGGCACCGGTCCCGGTGCCTTCCTCACCTACGGCATGGCCGGCGTGCTGATCATCATGGTGATGCGGATGCTGGCCGAGATGGCCGTGGCCAACCCCTCCACCGGATCGTTCGCGGATTATTCGCGCAGTGCGCTGGGGCACTGGGCGGGCTTCTCCGTGGGCTGGTTGTACTGGTACTTCTGGGTCATCGTGGTCGGCTTCGAAGCCATCGCCGGGGCCAAGATCATCCAGTACTGGATCGACGTCCCCCTCTGGCTGTCCGCGTTGGTGTTCATGATCCTGATGACGGCGACCAACCTGTTCTCCGTCTCGTCCTACGGCGAGTTCGAGTTCTGGTTCGCCGGCATCAAAGTGGCCGCGATCATCGCGTTCATCGCCCTCGGCGGCGCGTACGTCTTCGGACTGTGGCCGGGCAAGTCGGCGGACTTCTCGAACCTGACCAGTCACGGCGGGTTCACGCCACTGGGATTGGGCGCCATCACCGTCGGCATCGTGACGGTGATCTTCTCGATGGTCGGCGCAGAGATAGCGACGATCGCTGCGGCGGAGTCCTCCGACCCGGAGCGTGCGGTCGCCAAGGCCGCCAACTCGGTGATCCTGCGCATCCTGATCTTCTACGTCGGCGCGGTGTTCCTGCTGGTCACCATCCTTCCGTGGAACGACGACGCCGTGTCCGCGTCGCCGTTCGTCGCCGCCTTCACCAAGATGGGGATCCCCTACGCCGACCACGTGATGAACGCGGTGGTGTTGACGGCGGTGCTGAGCTGTCTCAATTCCGGGATGTACACCGCGTCGCGGATGCTGTTCGTGCTCGCGGCACGGCGCGAAGCCCCGCCCGCCCTGGTCAAGGTGACCCGTCGCGGGGTCCCCGCGAACGCGATACTCGCGTCGTCGGTGATCGGGTTCCTATGCGTGATCGCCGCGGCTCTGTCGCCGGACACCATCTTCGCGTTCCTGCTCAACTCCAGCGGCGCGATCATCCTGTTCGTCTACCTGCTCATCGCGATCTCGCAGATCGTGCTGCGCTACCGCACCCCGGATTCCGAACTGCGCGTGAAGATGTGGCTGTTCCCTGTGCTGTCCATCCTCACCGCGCTGGGCATCGTCGCGATCCTCGTCCAGATGTTCATCGACAAGGCGCTGCGGTCGCAACTGGTGCTGAGTCTGCTGTCGTGGGCGGTGGTGATCCTGCTGTTCGCCGCGAACAAGTGGTTCGTGAACAAGCGTCCCCTCGAACCCGTCGAGACCCCGACCGCCGCACCGCACCGCGTTCTCGTGCTCGCGAATCAGACCCTCGACTCGCATGAGTTGCTCGCGGAGCTGTCCCGCATCGGCGCCGACCGCGACGCGCAGTACCTGGTGGTGGTGCCTGCCAGCCCGGTCGACACGGGAGCCGCGGCCACGCACGGACCACGTGACGTCACCGAGGCCACCCAGGAGGCCGCGCAGGCCCGGCTCGACGCCACGCTGTCGGCGCTGCGCAGCGAAAACCTGGACGCGCAGGGCGAATTGGGCGACTACCGCCCGCTGCGGGCGCTGGATCATGCCGTCGAGACGTTCGATCCCGACCAGATCGTGATCGCGACGCTGCCGCCGGAACTGTCGATCTGGCAGCGCTTCGACGTCGTGGACCGCGCCCGGTCTCAATTCAAGGTGCCGGTCACGCACGTCGTCGCGAAGTCAGCGGTGGGCAACCAGGTTCCCCGATGACGATCGTCGCGGGCGTCAACGCCAGCGGTCAGGCGTCGGCGCCGCTGCATCTGGCGGCGCAGCTGTCCCGCTGCACAGGCGACCGGATCATCGCGGTGGCGATCGTCGAGCGGCCATGGCCTCCGAAGCTGGACCCGGTCGAGAACGAGTACCTCGATTACGTTGGCGCGCAGGCGCAGAAGTCTCTCAAGCGCATGGTCGACCAGCTTCCCGACGATCTGGACGTGTGGCACGTCGTGCACCAGGCCGCCTCGGTCCCCGAAGGCCTGACCGAGCTCGCGGCCGAATGGAACGCCGACGTCGTGGTGGTCGGCTCGTCGTCGACGGGCCTGCTCGGCAGGGTCGCCCTCGGCAGTGTCACCGATCGCCTGGTGCACACCGCAGCGGTTCCGGTGGCCATCGCGCCGCGCAGCTATCCCGCGCAGCGCGGGAAGATCGAGCGACTGACGGCCGCGTACGGCGGGCAGGCCGACGCGGTCGGACTGGTCGCCGCGAGTGCGGAGTTGGCGCAGCGGTGGTCGGCGCGACTGCGCATCGCGTCGTTCACCGTGCGACCGGTGACGATGTTCAGCGGCGCCATCGAAACAGGTGCCGAAGACCTTGTCGTCAAACAGTGGGCGCAGCGGACCCAGGAGGAGATCACGGCTCAACTGGAGAAGGTGCGTTCAGACATCGACACCTTCGACGCCGAGGTCGTGATCGGTGCCGGGGCGACGTGGCGGGACGCGGTGGACGCTGTTCCGTGGGCCGCGGGTGACATCCTGGTGCTGGGCTCCGGCGCGGCCGGGCCCGCAGCTCAGGTGTTCCTCGGTTCGGCTGCGGCCCGCATACTGCGGCACGCTCCGGTGCCGACGATGATCGTGCCGCGGCAAGAGGCAGCCTGACCGGTCAACGGCCGCCGACGACCGACGGCGAGAACAACCACGCGGTGAGCCACACCGTGGCCCCGACGATGATCAGCGCCCCGGGGATGTGCAGGTTCAACGTGCCACCGCCGCCGAGGCTCGCCTGGACGAACGAATAGACGAACATCACCCCGGCGACCACGGCCGCCCACCACCCGCGGCCGCGGGCGTAGGCGAAGCCCGCCAAGGCCGTCATCAGGCCTCCGGTGACGACGTGCAGTGCGATGGCGGCGCCGCCGTGGACGTCCTCGAGTCGGTGGTCCTGCACCAGGGCGCCGGCGGTGAGGAAGAGGACGACGACCACGGCAACCGACGCCAGCGCGAAGCCCCGGGCCGTGAGGAGGAACGGCCTCGCTGATGTCCGCGCATCGGTTCCCGCCATCATGTGCCCCTCCTCGTCGTCAACGTCTTCTCACCCCGACAGTACCGACGCCGGGCGGCAGGGCGGTATTACAGAGATCTTTCGCGACGTGGCGGCTTGGAAGCATTGCACGGGAACACCTTTCGTGACTCCTCACGAAAGGTGAGCACATCGCCGCCACCGGCGGGACCAGCGCCCTACCGGTCGGTTCCGTTCCGTTCGGACCGTCCATCCGCCGATTCGCGCAGGAGTTCGACGGTGTCACCCACGTCCACGGTCACGGCGTCCTCGCGGGACGGCGCCATGAACGCGATCCCGAGCAGACCGTAGAAGTCACCGGTCGCGGCGAACGTGTGCGCACGGGCGAACAGTGGTTGCGCATCGAAGACTCGCACCCGCAGCTTCTCCCGGCTCAATCTCCCCAACTCTTTGCCGGTTTCGGGATCTGTCACCGTCGGGCCGGTGGCGGAACTCACCACGAAGATCATTCCCGGCCGCACCCCGGCCTCGCTGCCGCGATTGATGACCAACGTGTGGTCGTCTTCGATGAGGGCGACCTGGCCCGTGATGGCTGCTCCGGTCACGACGCCGCCAACGAATCGCTTTCTCGCAGAGCTGGTGTCGGCTCGGTCCCGGCTCGAATCCGTGGCCGCAGGGCGTAGTCGTCTGCGCGAAGCGACAGGTCGCTGCAGCTTGCGGTGTCGTTCTCTGTGCCCAGTGTGAGCTCGACGGCCGTCTTGGCTTGAAAGAGTGCTATCACCGCCTGCTGGTGACGTTCGGTGCCGAGAGACGTCAGAGCCACCGCGAGTTTCCGGTCGACGTAGTGGACCGACCGCTGCAGGTCTGAGGTGGCCGGCTCCGGGCGTTGCGCGTCGGCCCGCGGTGTCGCCTCCGCGGCGAGGCCGTTGTACCAGCGGTGTGTGAGAGCGCCGAGGACGCCGGCGCACACCGGGATGACGACGACGGTGCAGAGCAGCCCGAGGGTGTTGCCGAGTGCGATCGCGCCGACGATGCCGGACAGCATCAGCACGCCGGCGCCGGCGAAGAGCTGCACCGCGGGGGGCACTGCTGCGATCAGCCGACCGGCCCCCGTGACCGCGCGAGCCAGCGCCCGGGCGAAGCCGAGCACGAACCCGACGAGCCTCCTGGCCGCGCGCAGCGCCGCGCGGCCGGCCGCGTCGGCCTGCTCGCGGGTCACCGGGGACTTCGGCATCGACCACGTCCGCTGTGGGCGGACCGCGGCAGAGGTCCCGGGTTCCGCGGGCGGCTCTGCGGGCCGATCTGCGGTGACGGCGGCGACAGACTCGTCGAGCGTCTCCGACGTCGGGACCCCGGAAGTCACATTGGCATCATCAACCACACCGGTATCATCGCGCGCCGCGAACGGATCGCAACCCTGGCGCGCCGACAGAACAGTCAACTGCTGAACTCGGAGCCGTGGCATCTCGAGGCAAAGCTGATGAAAGCGTGGGATCTGCTGCGCGACCAGCGGAGTCACCGGCGATCGCGAGAATGCGCAGGCCACCCGCAGTAGGCCTGTGCCAGATAACTGGACCCCGCGGCGGACTCCGCCAGCGCCGACAGCTCCCCGATCTGGCGCCGCACATCGAACGGCTCGGCGTCGGGCAGCCGGTGCAGCAGGGTCGTCATCCAGTACGAGAAGTACTGAGCCTTCCAGACGCGGGCCAGCGCCCGCTCGGAGTAGGCGTCCAACGCGTCGAGATCTCCGGAGCCGAGCGCGGTCTGGACCGCCTCGGCCAGCACCCGCACATCCGCCAACGCGAGGTTGAGCCCCTTGGCGCCCGTCGGCGGGACGGTGTGGGCGGCGTCCCCGGCCAGCGCCATCGCGCCGTAGCGCATCGGCTCCTGGACGAAGCTGCGGAACGGCAGCACCGATTTGTCGATGATGCGGCCCTCTTTGAGGGTGTGCCCGTTGGCCTGCAGCCGACTCTGCAGTTCGGTCCAGATCCGGTCGTCGCTCCACGCGTCGGGATCGTCGTCGGGTGCGCACTGGAAGTACATCCGCTGCAGCTGGGCCGTTCGCTGACTGATCAACGCGAAGCCCTGCTCGGAGTGGTTGTAGATGAGTTCGTCTGCGCTCGGCGGGGCTTCGCAGAGGATCCCGAACCAGGCGAACGGATATTCGCGGAAGAACTGGCGCCGCTGATCTTCGGGCACGGCGCGGCGACAGACACTGCGGGATCCGTCGGCGCCGACCAGGATGTCGGCGCGTACCTCGTGCCGGGTGCCGTCGGCGTCGGTGAACGACATCGTGGGACGGCCGGTCAAATCGGCCACCGCCACCTCGGTGACGCCGAAGCGGACGTCGCCGCCGTCACGGGCGCGTACGTCGGCGAGATCGATGAAGATCTCGGTCTGCGGGTAGAGCCGCGTCGAGGATCCGCATCCGTCGGCGAAGTCGATCCGGTGCAGCGCGCCGCCGAAACCCAACTCGATGCCGTCGTGGCGGACGCCGTCGGTCAGCACCCGCGTCGAGGCGCCGCTGTCGACCAGGAGCCGGACGCTGTCCTCTTCGAGAATGCCTGCGCGGTGGGTCTCTTCGATCTCCCGGCGTGCGCGGAGGTCGATGGCGACGGAGTCGATTCCGGCGAGATGCAGCAGGTGCGTCAGCATGAGGCCCGCGGGGCCGGCGCCGACGACGGCCACCTGGGTGCGGGTCACGGTCGGCGACGGGGAAGACATGGTTCGAGCATCGCAACGCATCGTGACCCGGACCACTCTCGGCTTTCACTGACCGGAAGTCATGCGCCGCTCGAGGTCGAGCGAGCGACCGATTCCCCCGGCGGCGACCCGAAGCGCCGCGGTCAACCGCGTCAGATGGGACTCGAGGCTGGGCACCACGATGCCGAGCGCGGCCACCACCGCACCGTCGGCGACGATCGGGACGGCCAGCGAGCAGGCGCCCAGGCTCATCTCCTCACGGGTGACCGCGTAACCGTGCTCGCGGACCCGGGCGAGTTGACGGTTCATCCGTCCGGGCTGGGTGACGGTGTACGGCGTGACGGGCGGGAGGTCGGCCAGCACCCGGGTGATCACCGACTGCGGCGCATGCGCGAGCAGCACTTTGCCGACTCCTGTGGCGTGCAACGGGAGTCGCGAGCCGATCGAGCTGACGACGGGCACGGAGGCGTGGCCCATCAAGCGGTCGACGTAGAGCGCGGTCAGGTCGTCGCGCACGGCGAGGTGCACCGTCGCGTGCGTCGCGGCGTAGAGGTCGTGCAGGTACGGCGAGGCGATGTCGTGCAGTCCTCGCTGCACCGGCGCCAACATGCCGACGTCCCAGAGTCGGCGCCCGACGACGTAGTGGCCGGCGGCATCTCGTGCCAGCGCACCCCAGGACACCAGTTCGGCGATCAGGCGGTGCGCGGTGGGACGCGGGAGGCCGGTGCGGTCCGACAGTTCGGTCAGCGTCAGCCGGCGGTGTTCCTCGTCGAAGGCGGCGAGCAGCGACAACGCCCGGCCGGCGACCGTGACGGCGGGTTGTTGCGCGCGGCTGTCCCCCATCTCACGATGGTGCCATTGCGGCGGTGCGGTTCGCGGGCACGGTGGCGAGCGCGGCGATGGCCAGCAGGGCGGCCAGCGCGAACGCGTAGAACCCCCACGGGTAGGCGATGCCGAGGCTGACCAGGGCCCCGCCGAGGAACGGCCCGACGATGGCGCCGACGCGGCCCACACCGGCCGCCAATCCCAGTGCGGTGCCGCGGATTTCGGGCGGGTAGAGCTCGCTGACGAACGCGTACACCAGCACCTGGGCGCTGAACACGAAGATGCCGGCCAACAGCACTGCGGCGTAGACGATCACGGTGTTGCCGATCTTGATGGACAGCAGCGCCAGCGCCACCGCGGCGACACCGAACCAGAGCAGGACGGTGGGTTTGTTGCCCTTGCGGTCCGAGATCAGGCCCGCGATCAGCAGACCGATGACCGCACCGACATTGAGGGTCAGCAGCAGCGCGATACCGCCCTGGATGGAGTAACCGGCGGCGCCCATGATCGAGGGCAGCCAGGTGTTGAGACCGTAGACCAGCAACAGGCCCATGAACGAGGCCGTCCACAGCCCGATGCTGACGGCGAGGTAGCGCCCGCGGACCACGTCGCGCGGCCGGTTGACCTTCTCGGCGGACTGGCTGGCGCGGGCGGCCAGGAAGGTCTCCGACTCCGGCAGCTTCCACCACATCAGCGGGAGCACGGCCAGGCCGGCGAGGCCGCCGACGACGAACATCGACTCCCAGCCGATCGACGTGATGAGCAGCAGACCGAGGATGGCGGTGATCACCGCGCCGACGTGATAGCCGGTCATCAGCCGGGTCATCGCCGTGCCGGAACGGCCCTGCGCGGCGTGCTCGCTCATGTACGCCAGCGCGGTCGGCAGGCACGCGCCGAGGCCCAGCCCGGCGACCACGCGGAACACGATGAACCAGAGGATCGTCGGCGCGACCGCCGTGAGCAGGGTGCACACCGAGAACAGCGCGATGCAGGTCAGCAGCGTGCTGCGCCGGCCGAACCGGTCGGTGAGAGGGCCGACGGCGACGGCGCCCAGGCCGACGCCGGCCAATCCGAGCGTCGAGGCGAGCGTCAGCGATTCATTGGTGAAGCCGAGTGCGGACTGTTTGGCCAGCGTGGGGATGACGGCGCCGAGGACGACGAGGTCGTAACCGTCCAGGGCGACCGCGAGCCAGCAGAGCACGACGGGCCATCTCGAGCGTCGTGGCGTCCGGGACGTGGATTCGAGGGACATGCCTGTACGCAAGCAGGATCGTGTGACGGGGGCCACGTTCGGCTTCCGTTGAATGGAAGTCTGCGTCTGATGCCGTCCACGCGCGGACGGTCTGCGGGAGAGGCCTCGGTGAGACGCCGCGACTCTGGGGCCTGCCGACCACAGCGTCTAGGCTGGGCAGCATGGCTGGCAGGATGTCCGAGAGGCGCAACGCGGACGTTGTCGCGAATTTTTTTGCGGCACAACGTTACACACGCGAAGAGGTGTTCTCCGAATCCGACCCCGTTCCCGCGCAGGCGGGGGCGCACGGATGGTGGTTCCGGGAGATCCCCGGTGGCCTCGACACGTCGGGCTGCGAAGAGCGTGACGGCTGGACCCTGCTCTATGTCGGCGTGAGCCCTGGCCCGCCACGGGCCGACGGTAAACCGCAGACCCCGCAGGACCTCCGTAAACGCATTCGCTACCACTTCGGTGCGGGCAATGCCGGAGCCGACGGTTCGACGCTGCGCAAATCGTTGGGGGTGCTGCTCGGCGGCGAACTGGGTTTCGCGCTGCGCCGGGTCGGTTCCGGTAAGCGCCAGACCTTCGCCGGCGGTGAAGCGATCCTGACCCGGTGGATGGCCGAGAACGCTGCGGTGTCGTGGGTGCTCCACCCGGAACCCTGGCACCTCGAAGCAAAGTTGATCAAAGCGCTCCAGCTGCCTCTGAACTTTCAGGACAACGAGCGCAACGCCTTCGCCCCCGAGTTGAAGAGGTTGCGCCGGGAGGCGGGGGTCAAAGCGGGCAAGATGCGGGTTCTCGCCGAGTGGTCCTGATGCACAACGTCATTCAGAGCACTCAGAACTTGTCCAGTCGCGCCAGCTGAGCTCGGTACAGAGCAGGCAGCTTCGCCGCGAGGGCCGGATCGAAGTCACCGTGCGGTCCGGGCGTGTACTCCGCGGTCACCAGTATTCCGCGATGAGTGCCCACGATCATGGCGATATCCCACGCGAGGGATTGCGTGGCCGTCGTGGTTCTCGTGTGCATCTGCACGCTGATCGCCTCAGGCGGGATCGGACCGAACTGGGCAGCGTCCAGGCGGGTCGTGGAACGCAGGGCCGGCGTGGTCATGGAGAACGTCGCGCATTTCTCGACGAGACCGGCCACGTCGACGGGGCGCGGCGTCAGAGCCAGCTCGACACCGATCGCGGCCCCGTTGGCAGAGCGCAGAGCCAGCACCTTCTGTGTGGCCTCCCCCTCGGATTGAAAGATGCCACACTCCGGCGGGGTGACGGGGGCAGGACCACCCTGCGGTGCGCCGATGATGGTGCCCCATCGCGCGCCGGGTAACGCGGGCACCGTGCGCTGGTCGACCGGCATCTTCTCGGTGAGGTAGTAGAGGTCGGGCAGCACCGGCGGGCCGGCACGCCGTTCCACCCGAACGTGGAGGCTGAGCAGGACAACGATCCCGGCCAGCGCCGTCACCAAGTTGAATGCGGCAAGAGATGCGCGCAGGCGGTGTCGGATCCGGGGCTGTCCCACGCACCGTATTCGTCGCGGAGCGGGGTTCGGACTGTGGGTCGCAGGCGTTCGATGACCAGATCGGTCGGGTCAGTGCCGGCGATCGAGGGTTGCGGTCAGCCCCGCCAGGAGAAGGTCGAGGCCGCGGTCGAGTTCAGCGGCACCTTCGTACGAGGCGAGCACCGGTGCCAGCTCACGCAGGTGGCGGAACTCGGCCAGCGGGAGTCGGTGCAGACCCAGGCGCAGAACATGATCGGTTTCCTCGGGCCGTTCGACGATCTCCTGCAGCTCGTCCAGGATGTGGCCGTGCAGGTAACCGAAGAGGACGCGGTAGATGTGCAGGGCGTCGACTCCGGTGAAACCCGCGGTGATGAGCAGGGCCAGAACGCCTTCCAGCGGCCGGAGCGTTCCTGCGGGCCGCTGCCCGAGGGGAGTGGCGAGGGGCCGGGTCACCAGCAGCGGGACCGCATTGGGATGGGCGAGCGCCAGCCGGCGGAAATCGTGAGCAACGAGGCGTAACTGGTTGACCCAGTCGGGATCGGCGCTGTCCACGGTGAGTTGACTCAGGATGAGCTCGGCGACCCCGTCGAGAACGGCGCCCTTGTTGGGAACGTGGCGGTACAGCACCGTCGGGTCGCGCCCCAGCGCTTCGCTGAGGCGACGCATGGACAGTCCGCTCTCTCCGTCGCGGTCGAGGATCACCAAGGCGGTTCGGAGGATCAGAGACCGCGAAATCGTGGTGTCCCGGCGGTCGGCCGGAGCCGCGGAAGCACCCTCGCCGTCGGGCATGCTCATGACGCCGTCTGTCGGTGCGGTCATGTGCCGGTCTCCTGTCTAGTTCACGGTCCGTCAACACCATAGATCAACGGCGTTGGCCAACGGTGTTGACACCCGATCGGGACGGGTGTGTACTGGACCTCTACAGATTTCGAGGCACCCCATGATCGTCATCATCGGTTTGATCCTTCTCGGGGCCGCAGCGATCGTCGGCACCGTCGGGGTCCTGAGCAATGCCGGTCCGACACATCAGTTGACCGAAACGTTCTCCGTCTTCGGCTACCACGTCACGGGTTCGACCGGAACGCTGCTCCTGTTCGGGATGGTCGTCGGGGCGGTGGCGGCGGTCGGCCTCGGAATCCTGTTGGCGGGTGCACGCCGCACTGCCGAGCGAGGGCGAGACGCCCGTCGTCTACTCGCCCGGTCGCAGCGGGAGAACGCATTCATCAACCGCGACAGAGCCAACCTCCTCGACGGCCACCAGCCCGCCGCTGCGCCGACCTCCCACGCGGCCGAACCGGACATCTCCGGAAGCTCGCCGCGCGGCAACGGTTTACGACGTCGGTGGGGTGGTCGAAGCCGTGCCGCAACCGTCGACCAGACGCGCTAGGCGTCTCGCGGCCCATCGGCTGCGGATGACCACACAGACCCCGAATAATCGAAGGAGCCGACATGACCATCGGTAAGACGATCGCTCATCAGGCCGAAGCCACACGCGGCGCCGTCAAGAAGATCTTCGGCCGCGCCACCGGAAACACCCGCCTTCGCACCGAGGGGCGCGTGGAACAAGCCAAAGGCAATGCCAAACAGTCAGGCGAGAAGTTCAAAGACGTGTTCAGGCGCTGACAGCCCCGCTGCAGAGCGGTCCTCACGTGGTGTGCGCCACGAAAATCGTTGCGCAGCTTTGTCTTGCACGCTGACCTCCATCGACTATCCAACTGAAGGAAACCCATCATGACCACCAACACGATTGTCTTGATCGTCGTCGTCGTCCTCATAGCGCTGTTGCTCATCGCCGCCCTCGCCTGGGTGGCCCGCAACAAGCGCAACCAGCACCGCCATACCGAAGCCGAATCCATCCGCGGCGAGGCCAGGGACGAGAGTCGTCACGTCGCCCAGCGGGAAGCCCGCGCCGAGGAGACCGCAGCCAAAGCACGCGCCGCCCAGGCCGAGGCCGACATCAGAACTGCGCAGGCCAAAGGTCTGCAACAGGAGGCCGCCGGCCATGAACGCGAGGCCGTCAGCTCACGCAACGACCTCAACGAAAAGTTCGATCGCGCAGACACCCTCGATCCGGCCACCCCGTCCCCGCAGAGCAGCCCGACCGCTGACAGCACGCAGCAACCGACAGCCGGGACCCGATGAAGCCGGCGCATTCCGACACTCTGGTCCCGACGGTGCGTCCGGCAACACACCTGTCGATCGTCGAAATCGAACTGCCGCAACAGGATGGTCACCGCTACGACGTCACACTGCGGCTGTGCCGACCGTTGACACGCCACGAGAGCCATGAACTGGTCGCTCACCGATCGATCGGGCTGGAAGTCTCCCCCGACGACCCGTCACGACTGATCGCGACGCGCACCACCGTCGAGGAGGTCTGCGACCGGCTGCCGGAGTTTCACGAACTCCTCGGCGAGGCCGCAGACGTTGGCCGGGCGGCTCAAGATGCTGCTACGCGCGCCCGAAACGTCCACGACGTGGAGCAAGCGCGACGGCAGCATCTGGTCGACGACGCGAACGCCAGCCTGCGCGCATGCCCGCACACTCATGATGCGGCGCCCCGGTCGACTCACACGATTGCGCTCTGACGCGCCGCACGGCAATTTTCGTGACCGGCAGCCTCTTCACCTGGTGAATCCCGGAGACGCTGTCGCGGAGTAGTCACGGTGACGCCGGAACAGGTGGCTGACCTGCCATTATCGTGAGGCGGGTAGCGGGATGTGTTTGCGTAAGCAAGTGCCTCGTTGATGGGAACTACGCCGGCGGTGCGATTTACGGCTGTCGACTTCGCCAAGAGGTTGGCGACGGGGAATCTGGTACCTATCCTGAATCGGCGGGCCGGACGCCGCCGACCGGGTGGGAGCAGATATGAATACATTCGCAGCACGACTGAACCGACTCTTCGAGACGGTGTATCCGCCAGGGCGCGGACCGCACACCTCGGCCGAAGTCGTCGCGGCGCTGAAGGCTGAAGGCCTGACGATGTCGGCTCCGTACCTGTCGCAGCTGCGATCGGGAACCCGGACCAATCCGTCCCCCACGACCATGGCCGCGTTGGCCAACTTCTTCCGGATCAGACCTGCCTTCTTCACCGATGACTCCTACTACGCGAAGCTCGACCAAGAGTTGACCCTGCTGGCCGGCCTGCGCGACGAAGGTGTCCGCCGGGTGGCGGCACGGACGATCGGACTGTCACCCCAGGCGCAGCGCGATGTCGCGGACACCGTCGACGAATTGCGGCGCAGGGAGCACCTCGCCGACGATCCCGTCGCTTGATCGGGCCCTCCTCGAGCCACGCACGGGATCTGGATGAAGCGATGAGGCCGCGGGGCCGGGAACGCAGCCAAGCCACCTTGCCGGACTGGCGGGTGGTAGCCGCGGGCGGGGCCGTGTTCTCGATGCTCGTCGTCGTGGGCGGCGGCGGAGCCGTCGCCTATGCCGACACTGGAACCGCCACGTCGAACGCGACCGACTCAAGCAGCCAAGACAGCTCCCAGAACACTGACCGCACCGAAAGCACGTCGCCCGAGCGATCGGCCACGACAGCGGAGACCTCACAAACAGGGACCGAGGCGCGGGAAGCCGACGCCGCCGAGAGTTCCCAGACATCTCGGCTCACCAGTGCCGAGGAACAACTCGACCATGTTGAGTCACCGGCTGGCGATACGCCTTCCGCAACGGACAGCACGACGGAGTCGTCGACTCCGACGCAGTACGATCCGTCGCTCGCCGACAGCCCGTCAAGCGACCCGAGCCCTCCCGCGCAAGACAACTCAACGGCGACCCCCGTCGATGCCCCTCCAGATCCGCCGACCACCACGCCGGACACCCCGACCATCCCGGCCGAAGACAACCCGACGACCGACCCGACTCCCCCTGTTCAGGACACCGGATCTACCGCGGGCCCCAGTTCTTCGACACCCGAGGCAGATTCGTCCTCGGGGTCGGCTTCATCGGCGCCCGCGACGCCAGCAGCCACGGTGACAGACGACTCCACAGCGACCACCACCACAGACCCGGTCAGCACTATCACCGCGAGTGATCCTGCGCCCGCCGTCGATCCCACGCCCGCCGCCAGCGTCACCTCCGTCGTGGAGACTGTCGCCGCCGCCCTCGGCCAGCCTGATCTGCCCGCTTTCGAGCCGAGTGTCGTTGCGCCCGTGGTCGTTACAGCGGTTCCCATGACGGTGCCGCTCGCCTCGGTAACAGTCGCACCGCCCGGCATACTGCAGTGGTTCGCGTTGCTGACATGGTTTCAGTTTCAGTGGCTGATCCAGCAACAGCTGAACGGCTCGAGCGGGGCACCCGTACTGAATCGCTTCGACGGCCGAGACACCCGGCTGGTGGGCGCGGTATTCCAAAACACCTCCACGACAGCGTTTCTCGCGACGCAGCTTCCGTGGCTGACAACGACGCTGGACGCTCTGCAAGGGATGCCGTTGGCCGCCCTTCAGGCAATGCAAATGGGCGACCTGCCGATCGATCAGGCCATGCTGAACAGGATGTCGATGACGTTGGCGGCCGAAACGTCGTCGCTGCCCGCGATCGCAAAAGCACTCACCGATCAGGCGCATTCTCGCCTGGGGCTTCTGGGCTCTCCCTGCGTCGGCACGTTCATTCGCAACGTGTCGCTGTGGGCGCTGTTCACCGCCGCCGCCCTCGGACTTCTCGGCCTGACCAGCTTGACCGGCCTCGGGACCCTGGTCGGCTTCCGGCAGGCGAAGGCGGGCTACGCGCTTCACGCATCCGGCCTCGCCCGGTTCACCGGACCCGGGCCCCTGGGGGTCGTCCGTGAAGCGGGATTCGTTCGCATCGGGTCGCGCCGCCCGAAGGATGATGGACCGCCGCGCCTGCGCGTCATCGGAACGGATCTGCGGGACAGCGCCTGACGATCTGATTCGGGGGATCGGGGACGCGGCCGCGCGCGGCACCGCTGACGGCGACCGCACAGCTCGAGCCGACGGAGGGGGGATGACATGCGCATGCCTCGTCGAGTCGCGGAATTCAACAGACGGGTGACCAATCCCGTTGCCCGGTCGATGACCCCGTGGCTCCCGGGGTTGGGCACGCTCGAGCATGTCGGGCGCCGGTCGGGCAGGCACTACCGGACACCCCTGCTGGTCTTCGAGACCCGAGACGGCTTCGCGATCCTCATCGGCTACGGGCTGGAGACGGATTGGCTGAAGAACGTCTTGGCCGGCGGGCCCACGGTGCTGCACAAGCGCGGCAAGGCCATCCGGTTGTCGGATCCTGAAATGGTGAGCAAGGAGGCAGCCGAGCCGCTCGTCTCGCCGCGCTATCGGCCCTTCTATCGCCTGTTCCCCTACAACGAGGCGACGCTGATCCTCACGAGGGCGGAACCCGAGGGCTGACAAGCCGCCGGCCCCGGCGGCACTGCCTGCGGTGCCCCCAGTCGGACTCGAACCGACACTTGGCGGATTTTAAGTCCGCTGCCTCTGCCAATTGGGCTATGGGGGCCGTCGCCTGATCCTAGACATCCGCTCGTGCCGCCGAACGTGCGCGCACGGCGCCGGACAGGCCGCAAAGCCGCCCAGGACGCACGCTCGGCGCGCGCCGAGCTCAGTCGATGACCGGGACCAGCAACCGCGCCTGCCGCTCCGGGCCCCAGTGCACCGTGGCGCTCCCCCGCGACCGCCGCTCATAGGCACCGGGAAACTGTCCCGTGAGCGGGTTGCGCGGCCACAGCCACCGCCCGGCGATCACCAGCCGAAGCTGTTCTCCGCGCCGGAACAGGGTGGCCGACGGCCCGAGCGCGATGTCGACCTCGACCACCTCTCCCGCCCGTAACTTCTGCGGGTCGGTGAACGTGTGCACCGGCGCGAACGGCCGCGACTGCTCCTCATCGAGTGCCCGCATCGACGCCCGCAGCCACCCGGTGCTCACCCGGTCCCGGCCGAAGCCGTACGAACCCTCGAACGGGACGTAGGTGTCGCCGCGCCACTTCTCCACGCCCACGAACAGGTCCACATCGTCGGCATCCGCACTCACGAACAGCCGCAACGCCATTGGGCCCGTCAGCTCCACATCCCGCGGCACCATCCATCCGAATCTGAGTCCAGACGAGCGGGTGTCGAAGCTCATCGAGCCGCCGTCCGGCGCCGGCTCTCCGCGCAATCCGCCGTCGGTCAGGTACAGCGGCGTCCACGTCGTCCGCTGCAGCGGCCAGCTGGATTCGCTGCGCACGTCCACCACTTGGTCCCGACTTTCGCGGACCTCCAGCCGCACGCGGGGCGGCGGCGCGGCCTCCCCGCCGCGCAGGTGGCGATCGAGGAAGGCCAACTGGGTGCGCAGCGGTTCCTCCGAATAGAACGTGGCCCACTTGCCGCCGCGGTGCGTGAACAGATGCCGGTCGGGTGAAGAGATGTTCTCGAAGGCGCGCACCGACCCGCGCGTGTGCAGGTTGTTGTCGGAGAAGCTCCCGCAGATCAACGCGGGCACCTCGATGCTCCCGAGTTCTGGCACCAGCGAGCGCCAGAAGTCATCCCGCAGAGGATGTTTCGTGTTCTCCTCCCCCACGTCGTAGGTGAGGCGGATGTTGCGCAGCTCGCGGGTCCACAGCTTGACGAACCCGATCTCTTTGATGCCGCCCGGCCGCATCAGGTCGCGGTAGGCGTCGGTGAACCCTTCCCACGGGACGATCGCGCGCAGATGCGGCGGATGCAGCGCGGCCGCCTTCCACTGCGAGATCGCCAGGTAGGACACGCCGAGCATCCCGACCGCGCCGGTGCTCCACGACTGCTCCGCCGCCCACTCGATCAGGTCGTAGACGTCGTCGCCCTCTTGGTCCGACAGCACCGAGCCCACACCGTCGGAGGTGCCGGCGCCGCGCAGGTCGCAGTTCACCACCGCGAATCCGTGCGCGGTCCACCAGGCCGGATCGGGCGCCTCCCATCCGGTCAGCGCCGAGAAGCGAACGAGCGCCGGTTGTCTCAGCGCACGGTACTGAAAAGGGATGCGATAGCCGGGGAGCCGCGTCCGCTTCCGGGGATGGTTGTCCTTCCCGTAGGGGTGCGCGCACAGCACCACGGGGCACCGGTCACCGCCCGGCGGGAGGTACACGTTGACGCGCAGCACGGTGCCGTCGCGGGTGGTCACCGGCACGTCCTGGTGCACGATCACCGACCCTGGCGCGGGACTGTAGACCTCGACCGGCGGCCGGACGATGCTGCGCAACCGACCCAGCGCGTACCGCAGGGATTCGGGACGGCGCCACGGCCGGTCGTGAGCGGGTGCGTCGGTGGCGGCCACAGTGCTCCTCGGGGCAGACGCGGCGGACGTGCCGAACGTTACAACGCCTGCCCCGGGGCCGTGCGGCCATTAGCGACCCTCAGAGCGACTAGCGATCACGTCGCCTCGATCCGTGGCGGTAGAGAGCCAGATGCGCAATGATGCCGCGCATGCATCGCCTCACTGGTGTCCTCTGCGCGCTTCTCACCGTGTCCACCGCGTCCATGGCGCTCGGCGCCTGCGCCCCCGCTGACGAGAACTCGTCGACCGCGTCGTCGACCTCCGCCGGCGCCGACGCCTGCACCAAGGACAAACTCACCACACTGAAGCCGGGGACCCTCACCCTGGCGACCGACCAGCCGGCCTACGCGCCGTGGTTCGACAACGACGACCCCGCCAACGGCAAGGGTTTCGAGTCGGCCGTCGCCTACGCGGTGGCCGCCGAACTCGGCTACGCCCGCGAGAACGTCACCTGGGTCCGCGTCCCCTTCAACGCGGCCATCGCACCCGGGCCGAAGCAGTTCGACGCCGACCTCAACGAGTTCTCGATCACCGACGAACGCAAGCAGGCCGTCGACTTCTCCTCCCCCTACTACGACGTCACGCAGACCGTCGTCGCCCTGAAGTCCTCGCCGGCAGCCAAAGTCACCACCGTCGACGGCCTCAAAGGACTCAAGCTCGGCGCCCAGGTGGGCTCCACCAGCTACACCGCCGCGCAGAAGATCGACCCGGGCGTCGCCGTGTTCAACAACAACGACGACGCCAAGGCCGCGCTCAGCAACGGGCAGATCGACGGCCTCGTCGTCGACCTGCCCACCGCCTTCCAGATCCAGTCCGAACTGACCGACGGCGTCATCGTCGGCCAGCTTCCGGCCGGCTCCGACAAGCCGGAACAGTTCGGCATCGTCCTCGACAAGGGCAGCCCGCTGACCGCATGCGTCTCCCGGGCGGTCGACCAGCTCCGCGACCGCGGCGAACTCGAGAAACTGCAGACGACTTGGCTCGCGCAGGCGGGGAACGCACCGGTCCTGTCGTGACGGCCGTCGGCATCGACCGCGTCGCCTACCGGCAGGCGCGGGCGCGCCGATCCACGGGAATCGCGCTGCTGTCGACAGTGGTGTTCGCCGCGGTCGTGCTGGTGGCCGTCACCTCGGCGCCCGGCTGGTCGCGCGTCCAGAACTCGTTCTTCAACCTGCGCGTCGGCTGGGACAGCCTGCCCGCGTTGCTGTCCGGTCTGTGGCTCAACATCCGCGTGCTGATCGTCTGCCAGATCCTGGTGCTGCTCGTCGGGCTGGCGCTCGCCGCGTTGCGGACTCTGCGCGGGCCGGTCTGGTTCCCGCTGCGCGCGCTGGCCACCGGCTACGTCGACCTGTTCCGCGGCCTGCCGCTGCTCATCTGCCTCTATCTCGTCGGGTTCGGACTGCCCGGTCTGCGCCTCACCGGCCTGCCGACCAGCCCCGTGCTGCTGGGTGGTCTCGCGCTGGTGCTGGTCTACTCGGCCTACGTGGCCGAGGTGCTGCGGGCCGGCATCGAATCCGTGCATCCGTCGCAGTTCGCGGCGGCACGCTCGTTGGGCCTGACGTATCGGCAGACCATGCGGCTGGTGGTGCTCCCCCAGGCCACCCGCCGGGTGACCCCCGCACTGCTCAACGACTTCGTCGCCCTGCAGAAGGACTGCGGGCTGATCTCGGTGCTCGGCGCTGTCGACGCCGTGCGAGCCGCCCAAATCCAGTCCGCCACCACCTACAACTTCACGCCGTACGTGGTGGCCGGTCTGTTGTTCGTCGCCCTCGCGGTGCCGTCGGCCCGGCTGGCGGATTGGGCGGCGCGGCGCTCGGCGACGAGGCAGGGCGCGCTGTGACCGGCGTCGAGCCGCTGTTGCAGGTGCGCGGCCTGGTCAAGGCCTACCACGACCGCACCGTGCTGGCGGGCGTGGATCTGGACGTCGCCGAACACGAGGTGGTGGTGCTCATCGGCGCGTCGGGTTCGGGCAAGTCGACCCTGTTGCGCTGCATCGACCTCTTAGAGGAGATCGACGACGGACAGATCATCCTGGGTGGCCGCGACATCAGCGACCCGCGCGTCGATGCCGAACAGGCTCGCCAGGCCATCGGCATGGTGTTCCAGTCGTTCAATCTGTTCCCACACATGACCGCACTGAGCAATGTCGCTCTGGCGCCGCGAGTGGTGCACGGCCGCAGCCGAACCGAGGCCGAGCAGCGCAGCCGAGATCTGCTCGAGCGCGTCGGCATGGCGTCGCACGCAGATTCCTATCCCGACAAGCTCTCCGGCGGCCAGCAGCAGCGCGTCGCCATAGCCCGCGCGCTCGCCTACGAGCCGAAGCTGCTGCTGCTCGACGAGATCACCAGCGCGCTGGATCCCGAGCTCGTCGGCGAGGTGCTCACCCTGGTCGGTGAGCTCGCGGGGTCGGGAGCCACGATCGTGATGGCCACTCACGAGATGGCTTTCGCCCGCGACGTGGCCGACACGGTGTGTTTCCTCAGTGACGGGCAGATCGTCGAATCCGGCTCCGCAGCATACGTTCTCGACTCGCCACGTCAGGAGCGGACGCAACGCTTCCTGCAGCGCTTCACCTCTGGGCGCTGAGCGGCCTCAGCTCGTCGGCGGCTCGTAGGGCGCGTCGGGGTTTTCCCGGTGCCAATCCACTTGCTTCTCTTGCACTTTGCGGTGCCGTGACGCCAGCCAGGCGAACCCGGCGCCGGCGAGTGCCAGCGCAAGGACGACGGCGACGACCCCGGTGGTGCGGGATCCGTTGGCGAACGAGAACAGCCCCACCACCAGGGCCAGCACCCCGAGGCCGACACCGATCAGCCCTGGCGCGTTCACGCCTGCCTTCATCGTCTCGCCGGCGTGCTGCCGGGTGGTGCGGGCGTGGTCGACGGGATCGTGCGATGTGTCCGGCATGTGCGCTCCTCCTGAGAACTCGGGCGTCACTCGTCATCTGGGTGGTGGGCGCGTACGGGCGCCTGAAGCGAGGTTTCGCCTCGTTCCGTGATGTAGCGATACCCGGGCCATCACCCGCATAACGGTTCGGCCGTCGTGTTCACAACTCAGTAATCGTTGCCGCGCGTTTGAACCCGGGGCGTTGGGGCATGCCGTCCCCGACCCGTCACAGGAGGCACTGATGAGCAACCCCCGTTCCGAGAAGGCCGAATCCGACGTCGACGCGGACCCCAAGGTGGCCGGCTCACGGGCCAGCGAGGGCGACGACGATCAGTCCGACGGTCCCTACGTGGGGCGGGCCGGGTCTGACGACGACATCGACACCGAGGAGTCCGGCGCCGAAGCGCGCGCGCAGCAGGACTGACGTTGCGTCAGTGGTTGCGCAGCTCGGAGATGAGCTTGTCTTTGGTCAACCGCGAGTACCCGGAGAGCCCCAGCTCCTTGGCGCGCTGCTTGAGCTCACCGACACTCCAGTCGTCATAGGAGCCAGACTGCCCGCCTTTGCGTCCCACCGACGATGCGCCGCGCGCAGCCGCGGCGTTGGAGATGCGCGCCGCTTTCTCCTTGGAGTTCCCCTCGCGCCGAAGATCCTCGTACATCTTCTCGTTCTTGATCGATGAGTTCGGCATAGAACTACCTCCTAGAAACCTGATAGCTCCCAGTAGGTTTTCCGCCCCGGCGGGCCGCCAAACACGCCGCTATCCGCGGGCTACCCTGTGGATCAACTGACGCGTCGCCTTCTCCACGATCTCCTGCGCGCGATCGGGCTCGCCGATCTTCTCCGCGCGCCGCGTCGCCGAGGCGATCGTCAGCCCGCGCTCGTACCCGGTGACCACTCGGGGGTCGACGTAGGACGCCCGCGCCACCGCCGGGGTGTTCCCCAGCTCCGAGCACACCTCCTTCATCACCGCGGAGGTCTCCCGCTTGGCCGCGGTCTTGGAGGTCGCCGGCTTCGCGTCGCCGAACGCCGCAGCCGCCAGGACGGTGCCGTGCCAGGTGCGCAGATCCTTGACGGTGAACTCGTCGCCGACGATCTCTTTGAACCGCGCATTGAGGTCGTCGGCCTTCACGTCGACCCACCCGCTGGGCCCGGTGCGGCACACCAGAAGGCGCTCGGTGCGTTCGGTGCGCCGCATCAGCGAGCGGACTGCGCGCACCACCTCGGGATCGTCGATCTCGACGGTCCGCTGCACTCCGCTCTTGGCCGGATAGTCGAACTCGACCGCGTCCTCCTTCAACGTCACGTGCTCGCAGAGCAGGGTCGCGAGCCCATAGTGTTCGTGCTCTTCGGCGGACTGCTCACCGCCGGCGCGGAAGTAGCCGCGATCGAGCAGTTGCAGCGCCAGCGCGAGCACCCGGTCGCGGGTCAGCCCGCGGCCGGCGAGGTCACCGGCGATCCGCGCACGCCACTCCGGCAGCCGCGTGGACAGCTCGAGCACGCGGTCGAACTTCTCCTCGGCCCGCTCCTGCTGCCACCTCGCGTGATACAGGTACTGCCGCCGGCCGGCGGCGTCGGTGCCCACCGCCTGAATGTGCCCGTTGGGCCGCGGGCTGATCCACACGTTCTTCCACGCGGGCGGGATCACCAGCTCTTTGATCCGCTGCGCGGTGTCCGGGTCGGCCAGCAGTTCCCCGTCCGGCCCGTAGTAGGCGAAACCCTTGCCCCGCCGCTTGCGCACGATCCCCGGTGTGTCCAGCCTGCTGCGCGCCAGTCGCATCCCGCCGAATTCCTTCTCACGTTCGCGCCGTCATGCCGAGCTCAGGGCTGCAGCATGACCTTGACCGCGCCGTCCTGCTTCTTCTGGAAGATCTCGTAGGCGTGCGGGGCCTGCTCGAGGGGCAGCACATGGGTGGCGAACGATTCGACACCCAGCGGGTCGGAGTCGGTCAGCAACGGCATGATGTCGTCGACCCACTTCTTGACGTTGGCCTGCCCCATCCGCAACTGCACCTGCTTGTCGAACAGCGTCAGCATCGGCATCGGATCGGCCATGCCGCCGTAGACGCCGCTCAGCGAGATCGTCCCGCCGCGGCGCACGCAGTCGATCGCGGAGTACAGCGCGTCGAGGCGATCCACCCCGGCCTTCTGCATGAACGGCTTGGCGATGAAGTCGGGCAGGAACGCCGTGGCGGTCTGCGCCGCCTGCGCGATCGGTGAGCCGTGCGCCTCCATGCCGACCGCGTCGATCACCGAGTCGGTGCCCCGCCCGTCGGTCAGATCGCGCACCGCGTCGCCGACCGACCCTGTGAGTTCGCGCATGTCGATGGTCTGGATGCCGCGCGCGGTGGCCCGGGCCAGCCGCTCCGGCACGCGGTCGACGGCGATCACCCGGTGACCGAGGTGCTGCGCGATGCGGGCGGCCATGTCGCCGATCGGCCCCAGCCCGAGCACGGTGACCGAACCGCCGTCGGGGATGCCGGCGTACGCGACGCCCTGCCAGGCCGTCGGTAGCACGTCGGAGAGGTACACGAAGCGCGAATCGGGCGGTCCCTCAGGGACTTTGATGTGAGTGAACTGCGCCTGCGGTATCCGCAGGTACTGCGCCTGCCCGCCCGGCACCTGACCGTAGAGCTCGGAGTATCCGAACAGCGCCGCGCCCATGCCGTGCTCGCGTACCTGGGTGGTCTCGCACTGCGTGTAGAGCTGCTCGTCACACATGAAGCAGTGCCCGCAGGAGATCTGGAACGGCACCACGATGCGGTCTCCGACGGCGAGATCGCTGACGCCGGAACCCACCTCACGAACGACGCCCATCGCCTCGTGACCGAGGATGTCGCCCGGGTGCATGAACGCCCCCAGGACTTCGTACAGGTGCAGATCGGATCCGCAGATGTTGGTCGACGTGACCTCGATGATCGCGTCCGTCGGCTCCTCGAGCTTCGGATCGTCGACGGTGTCGACGCGCACATCGCGCCGACCGTGCCAGGTGACAGCCTTCATGACCGGCATCGATACCCGCGGACGAGCGGTTCAAACGCCGAACGGCCACAGGGCGTTCTTCCCGACCGGGGCTGACCACCGGCGCGGAACACGCTCAGCCGGGCAGGGTTTCGCCGCCGGCTTTCGGGGCGCGCGGCTACGGGTCGGCGGCGCGCATGCCCAGCGGGAGCACGAACCAGAACCCGGCGAACAACAGCAGTGCGCAGCCGCCCGCGACCAGCGCCGGGGTCAGGCCGGCGACGGCGTCGAAGATGATGACCGTCATCCCGGTGACGGCCACCCCGAGCAACAGCAGACCCGTGTACGCGCAGCTGTGCGCGGCCGACACCAGCGTGCCCAGCCGGTGCCGCCGGAACAGCACCCGGTGCATGCCGACCGGCGCGATCAACAGCGCGGTGGAGAGCACCGCCGCGCTGACCGTGGCGAGGTAGACCTTCTGCATCGCGTCGCCGAGCATGGTGAAGCGCTGCTGGAAGGGCAGCGTCAGCAGAAAACCGGTCAACAGCTGCACCCCGGTCTGCACGACCCGCAGCTCCTGCAGCAGGCTGGCCCAATTACGGTCCAGCCGTTCGGTTTCCGTCTCCTGGCGCTCGCGCTGGTCCCACCCCTGATCGTCGGCGGGATGATCGGTACCCACGGCGCCGATCCTCCCACCCGCCACCGCGCGATGCGTCGCGTTTGGCGACGGCAGGCCCGGGTATCTTTCCGGGCAGGAGGCCCGTCATGAGCAAACTGTCACAGAAGCTGTACACCCCGCTGTCGGTCGCCACCGGCGTCGGCGGTGGCCTGTTGGCCGGCCAGATCTTCGGTCAGATCTGGAAGCGTGTGGGCCAGAACGATCCCGAACCGCCGGACCCCAAAGACCTGAGTTATTCGACCAGATCGGTGCTGCTGGTGGGCGCACTCCAGGGCCTGATCGTCGGGTTGGTCCGGGCCAGTCTCCAGCGGGCCGGCGCCCGCGGCTACCAGGCGCTCACCAAGGAACCTCCCCCCGCCTGATCCGGGAATTACATACGTTTTCCACAGCCGACAGTGAGCATGTTCTCAGCGGCGGGTCGCACCGTTGAGTCATGTCTCGCACGATCGACACCCGACTGCTCGGGTGCGCAGCCGTCCTCGCGCTGCCCGCAAGCCTGGCGGTGATGCTGTTGGCCACCCCGGGATCGGCGTCTCCCCTGCTGTCGTGGACGGTCTCCACGCTGGCGCTGCTCACTGCGCTCGTCGTCCTGGCCGTCGGCGAATGCGCATGGGAGAACAGCGTCGCCCGCGCCCGGGCCGCAGGGCTGGTGGGCCGCTGACTCATGCGACCCGCGGTCCCAGCAGCACCGCTGGACGCGGCAATCTCCACCGCGCGCAACCCTCCGTCAATGCGTCGTCGACGGCGGTGGCCGCCCGACTCGTCGCTCCGGTGCCGTACACCCACGCGCCGGCGTCCCCGCCGGCCAGGCTGATCCGCCCCAGCGCGAGCCCGCAGGTGCGCAACACCGACATCCGGCACAGCATCCGCTCTGCCGCGACTCCCCACTCCAGCGCGCCGTCGGAGTCATCGACATCGGCGTGCAGCCCGATGACGTCGATGCGGCGTTCCCCGATCACCCCCGGCCCCTGCTCGTCGATGTACACCCCGATTCCGGGGCGCCCGGTGCCCGTGAGGACGTCAACGTGTCGATCGGCCGCGACGATGAATCGGACCACTCCGGCGCCGACCGCGTTCCCGATCGTCGCCGTCGACAGACCGCATCGGAGGACGACATGCTCGGGCCGGATGCCGAGCCGCCCGACCTGCTCCACCTCGTCGTCGCCACACACGATCACCGTGATGCCGTGGGCGCGTACCCAGGCGGCCACCGCCGGATCGCCGAGAGCCCGCGCAGGAATGCCGCACGCGGCCGTCGGCAGGATCCGCCGAATGCACCGGATCGACGACGGGAGGCGATGGGCGGGACGCGGAAGGTCGAGAACAGCCATGCTCTCGGTCTACGCCGACACGCGTGACCAGTGGGCGCCCCTTGCGACATCTTGACGCCCCGGTGCCCACCTTTTACGGAAACTACCGCGCAGGCACCTCGTTGGCGAGCGCGATCAGCTTGGCGCGCACCAACTCCGGCTGCTCGTCGAGAATGAAGTGCCCACCGTCGACCAACTCCAGCGTGTAGTCGTCGGCGCGGGCGGTCTCGGCCGCCGCCAACGACGCGTGGATGGCGGTGTCGTTCCTGGCGAACAGTGCCCGGGTCGGCACCGTGGACCGGCGCCGCTCCGGGTTGCGCGCACTCTCCCGCGCCTCGCGCAGCAGGAACGTTCGATAGGTATCGCGCGCGGTGCGCGCGACCATCGGATCGCGGAACGCGTCGGCGTACACCTTCGCGGTCTGGCGGTCCACCCCCGGTGCGGCCATGCCGAAGATGACGCGCTCGAGGTACGGGGTGCGGCGCTGCAGCGGCACCCCGATGGACGCGACGAACGGCTGGTAGAGCAGGAACCGCCACAGGTGCGGGGCCAACGCCTTGGCCGACACCCACGGATGGGGGATGTTGAGCACCAGATAGCCGTCGATCCGCTCGGGTACCCGCAGGGCCAGCAGATGGCCGATGTAACCGCCCCAGTCGTGGCCGACCAGCAGCACGTGCTCCAGACCCAGCGCGTCCATCAGCGCCACCAGATCGCTGACCACGTCCTCCTTGGCCCACTTGTGCGGCGCCGGGCCTGACCATCCGTACCCGGGAAGGTCGGGGGCGATGATCCGCAGCCCGGGCGGCGGATCGGCCAACAGGTCGCGGTAGGCCCAGTGGTGCTGCGGCCAGCCGTGCAGCGCCAATACCGGTCTGCCATCCTCCGGCCCGGCCTCGGTCACATGAAAACGCACCCCTCGGGCAGTCACATGACTCCGGCGGACCCCTCCGATCGGCGGGGGTTGGTTCGTCATGACCCTGAGACTAACGGGGAGGGTTTACGGTGCTGATATGCCCGGGTACCGCGACCTGTTCGACGCCAGCATCACCGACCCCGAAGCCTTCTGGGCCGACGCCGCCACCGCCGTGACCTGGTCTCGCGCGCCGCAGCGGATCCTCGACGACAGCCACCCGCCGTTCTACCGCTGGTACCCCGACGCCGAACTCAACACCTGCGCCAACGCGCTCGACCGCCACGTCGAGGCGGGCCGGGGTGAGCAGGCCGCCCTGATCTACGACTCCGCCGTCACCGACACCCAGCGCACCTACACCTACCGCGAACTGCTCGACGAGACCGCGCGCTTCGCCGGTGCCCTGCGCGATCTCGGCGTCGACAAGGGCGACCGGGTGGTCATCTACATGCCGATGATCCCCGAGGCCGTCATCGCGATGCTGGCCTGCGCCCGACTCGGAGCCGTGCACTCGGTCGTCTTCGGCGGTTTCGCACCGCACGAACTCGCGGTGCGCATCGACGACGTGCAGCCGACCGTGATCGTCTCCGCGTCCTGCGGCATCGAACCCACCCGCGTCGTCGAGTACAAGCCGATGCTCGACGCGGCCATCGGCATGACCAGCCATCCCCCGCGCCATTGCGTTGTGGTGCAGCGGGATCGGCATCGCTGCGAATTGGTCGAGGGCCGCGACCTGGACTGGACGGACGTGATGGCCACCGCGAAACCGGTCGACCCGGTTCCGGTCGCCGCGACCGACCCGCTCTACGTGCTCTACACCTCCGGGACCACCGGCAAACCCAAGGGCATCGTGCGCGACAACGGCGGCCACGCCGTCGCGCTGCTGTGGAGCATGCGCCACATCTACGACATCGCCCCCGGCGAGGTGTTCTGGGCGGCCTCCGACGTGGGCTGGGTGGTCGGCCACTCCTACATCGTCTATGCGCCACTGCTTCTCGGCGCGACGACGGTGCTCTACGAGGGCAAGCCCGTCGGCACCCCGGACCCCGGCGCGTTCTGGCGGGTGATCTCCGAGCACAACGTCAAGGCACTGTTCACCGCACCGACCGCGATCCGCGCCATCCGCAAGGAGGACCCGGAGGGCAAGTACCTCGCCGACTACGACCGCTCGGCGCTGAAGTACCTGTTCCTGGCCGGCGAGCGCCTCGACCCCGACACGTACCACTGGGCGTCGGACAAGCTCGGCGTCCCGGTGATCGACCACTGGTGGCAGACCGAGACCGGCTGGGCGATCGCCGCCAATCCCGTTGGCGTGGAGCCGCTTCCGATCAAGGCGGGGTCACCGACGGTCCCGATGCCCGGCTACGACGTCCGCATCCTGCACGAGGACGGATACGGCTGCGGGCCCGGGCAGGAGGGCGCCATCTGCATCCGGCTGCCGCTGCCTCCGGGCACGCTGCCGACGCTGTGGAACGCCGAGGCGCGCTACGAGGCGTCCTACCTGACCGAGCACCCCGGCTACTACCTGACCGGAGACGGCGGCCACTTCGACGAGGACGGCTATCTGTTCGTGATGGGCCGCATCGACGACGTCATCAACGTCGCCGGGCACCGGCTGTCCACCGGCGCGATCGAGGAGGTGCTGGCCACCCACCCGGCCGTCGCCGAATGCGCGGTGATCGGGGTGCCCGACGAGATCAAGGGCCAGGCGCCGCGCGGGCTCGTCGTGGTCAAGTCCGGCGCGTCCACCGTGGGACTGGCCGACGAGCTGATCCAGCTGGTGCGCGACGAGATCGGTGCGGTGGCCGCGTTCCGTCTCGTCGACGTCGTGCCCGCCCTGCCCAAGACCCGGTCGGGCAAGATCCTGCGCAAGACCATGCGGGGGCTGGCCACCGGCCGCGACGAACCCGTGCCCTCCACCATCGAGGACCCGACGGTGCTCGACAAGCTCGCCCCGATCCTGCGGCCCTGACCGCCGCCCGGGTGTTATCCCGGCGCCACGATGGGTACCTCTCCAGCACGCACGTCAATAACGACGACGTGAAGGGAGACGGCATGACAGACCGCCCTAAGTACATGGCAGTTCAGGGCGCCGCGCTGATCGTCGCCGTCGCGCTGACGGTGCTCGGCGTGCTGGGCTTCGTCCCCGGAGTGACCTCCGGCGTCGACCAGCTCAGCTGGGCCGGTCAACGCCCCGGCGCGCTCCTGTTCGGCACCTTCGCGGTGTCGGCCCTGCTCAACATCGTCCAC
Source organism: Mycolicibacterium chlorophenolicum (assembly GCF_001044235.1). GTDB lineage: Bacteria > Actinomycetota > Actinomycetes > Mycobacteriales > Mycobacteriaceae > Mycobacterium > Mycobacterium chlorophenolicum. Next base: position 408,236 of record NZ_JYNL01000069.1, read on the forward strand.
ATCGTTGTGGGCGTCGCCGGGTTCGCGGGCGCCCGCACCTATGCCGCGGCACGCGCCTACCTCCTGGTCGGCGGCCTGATCTACCTCGCGCTGTGGCTCTACGGCCTGCTCGTCGAACGCGGCAGCGACGCCCACGTCCTGCCGCTCAACGGCGCCGACAACTGGTTGCACGCCGGCGTCGGCGCCGTGATGGTGCTGCTCGCGATCACCCTCGCCGGGCAGCACGACCCCACCAAGCGCCGGCCGCGGATGCGGCGGGCGGCCAGTCACTGAGCCCTACGCGATCGACAGCGCGATCCCGTCCAGGATGTCGTGCTCGCTGACCACCAGCGTGTGGATGCCGGCGCGCTCACCCAGCATCTCGGCGAGCTCCTGCACGATCAGTGCGCCCCCGCCGATGACGTCGACGCGGCCCTCGTGCATCGGGCCCAGCACCGCGCGCTGCGCGCGCGTCATCGCCAGCAGGTCGGCGCACACCGGCAGCAGGTCCTCGAAGCCGACCGACGACAGGTGGATCGCGTCGGAATCGTAGGTCGTCATCCGGCGCGCCAACGCGGCCAGCGTGGTCATCGTGCCCGCCACCCCCACCCACGTGTGGGCCTGCTCGACGGGCACCACCCGCAGCGCTTCGCCGAGCGCCTCCCGCACCACCGCGCGCGCCGCCGCGATCTCGTCGTCGGTGGGCGGATCGGAGTGCAGGCAGCGTTCGGTCAGGCGTACGCAGCCGATGTCCGCCGAAAACGACGATGCGACGACGCGCGGATCCTCGGTCGAGCCGAGCACCACCTCGGTCGAGCCGCCCCCGAGATCGACGACCACGAAAGGCGCAGTGGCCGGGTCCAATTCACCGACCGCGCCGCGGAACGACAGCTCCGCCTCCTGCGCGCCGGTGATCACCTCGGCCACCGAACCGGGGACCACGGCGCCGAGCACCTCCGAGGTCATCGCGAAGAACTCCTCGCGGTTGCTGACGTCGCGGGCCGCCGACGTCGCGACCATCCGCACCGCGGTCACGTCGTGATCGCGCATCAACGCCGCATAGGCGCTCAGCGCCGCGCGGGTACGGGCCAGCGCGTCGGGGGCGAACTCCCCGGTCGCGTCCACCCCCTGACCCAGTCGCACGATCCGCATCTCGCGGTGCACATCGACCAGCCGACCGTCGGTGACGTCGGCGATCAGCAGCCGGATCGAATTGGTCCCGCAGTCGACGGCGGCCACCCTAGCCATGCGTCCACACCTCCGGATCGAGAATGCCGGTCATCGCCGGCTCGGTCGCCAAGATCGCCAACGCCTCGTCACCGAACGGGTTCACGCCGGGGCCCTTCGCCAACGCGTGTGCAATCACCACGTGCAGGCATTTGACCCGGTCGGGCATGCCGCCGCCGGAGAACGTGGTGTGCAGGGGTTCGATCGCGTCGCGCTCGGCCAGATACGACTCGTGCGCCCGGCGGTAGGCGGCCGCCAGTTCGGGATCGTGCTCCAGTCGCTCGGTCATCTCGCGCATCAGCCCCGAGGACTCCAGCCGGCTGGCTGCGGCCGTCAACACCGGATGCGTGAGGTAGTACAGCGTCGGGAACGGGGTGCCGTCAGGCAGTCTCGGCGCCGTCGTGACCACCGCGGGATCGCCGGCGGGGCAGCGGTAGGCGATCTCGAGCACACCGCGCGGCTCCCGGCCCAACTGCCGCGCGACGATCTCGAGATCCTCGGGCTCAACCACCGGGCGGCGGCGGTGGTGGCGGCCCGGGCGGTGCCGGCGGTACGGGCGGCGGCGCGGTGGGCGAAAGTCCGTGCGGCGCATCGGCGATGGTGTGCCACAGGGCGGTGTACCAGGGGTCGGAGCTGGTGACCGCGGTCTGGCCCTCCGGCGCCGCGCCGGGCTGTGTGGCCCCGGGCGGCAATTGCACCTGATAAGGGATCTCCCCCGGCATCACGAAGCCCAGCCGTTCCCGCGCCTGCGCCGCGATGAACACCGGATCGGCCAGCTTGGCCTTCTGCGCCTCGAGATCGGCGATCTGGTCCCGCAATTGGGCTTCCGAGGCCTGCAGCTGCTTCATCTCGGTGCGCTGCCCGAAGTAGGTGCGCACCGGACCCGCGATCGTCAGGGTCAGCACACACACCACCGCGGCCAGGATCGCTGCGCGCCGCGCTGTCGACCCGAACCGCTGATCGGCGGCCGCCTCCACCGACGCGGCGATTGACTCGCGGATCGACGTCCCCGCCGGCTGCAACTCGAGCTCCTGCCCGGGCTCGCGTTCCGGCGCGGGGAGTTGGGCAGCAGGGCGCTCGCGCCGGACCGATGTGCCGCGCGGCTTGGCCCGTCCGGCGTCGCCGGGCTTACCCGGCTTCGCGGGCCGGGACGTGCGCCGCCGGGGATCGGGCCGTTTCGCTTCGGGCACAGGCTATTTCGCTCCGCCTTCGAATCGCGGGAACGCCAGGTCGCCGGCGTAGCGGGCGGCGTCGCCGAGCTCGTCCTCGATGCGCAGCAGCTGGTTGTACTTGGCGACGCGCTCGCTGCGGGCCGGCGCGCCGGTCTTGATCTGACCACTGCCGACCGCCACCGCGAGATCGGCGATCGTCGTGTCCTCGGTCTCGCCGCTGCGGTGGCTCATCATCGTCTTGTAACCGGCGTTGTGGGCCAGCGACACCGCGTCCAGCGTCTCGGTCAGCGTGCCGATCTGATTCACCTTCACCAGCAGCGCGTTGGCGGCGCCGCGTTCGATGCCGTCCTCGAGCCGTTCGGGATTGGTGACGAACAGGTCGTCGCCGACGAGCTGCACCCGGTCCCCGATCGCGGTGGTCAGCGCGACCCAGCCGTCCCAGTCGTCCTCGGACAGCGGGTCCTCGATCGACACCAGCGGGTAAGCGCCAATCAGCTGCTCGTAGAAGGCCGCCATCTGCTCGGCGGAGCGGGTCTCCTTCTCGAACGCGTAGCCGGTGCCCTTGGTGTAGAACTCGGTGGCCGCGACGTCGAGCGCGAGCGCCACGTCGCTGCCGATCTTCAGGCCTGCCGCCTCGATGGCCGTACCGATCAGATCCAGCGCGGCCTTGGTGCCGGGCAGGTCCGGGGCGAAGCCGCCCTCATCGCCCAGCCCGGTGGCCAGGCCCTGCTTCTTCAGCACCGACTTGAGCGCGTGGTAGACCTCCGCGCCCCAGCGCAGCGCCTCCTTGAAGCTCGGCGCGCCGATCGGGGCGATCATGAACTCCTGGACGTCGACGCCGGTGTCGGCGTGCGCACCGCCGTTGATGATGTTCATCATCGGCACCGGCAGGATGTGCGCGTTCGGGCCGCCGACGTAGCGGAACAGCGGCAGCGCGGCGCTGTCGGCCGCGGCCTTGGCCACCGCCAGCGAGACGCCGAGGATCGCGTTGGCGCCCAGCCGCGACTTGTCGGGGGTGCCGTCGAGGTCGACCAGCGCCTGGTCCACGAGCCGCTGCTCGTCGGCGCCCAGGCCGATCACCGCCGGGGCGATCTCGTCGAGCACCGCCTCCACGGCCTTCTGGACACCTTTGCCGAGGTAGCGCGACCCGCCGTCACGCAGCTCCACGGCCTCGTGCTCGCCCGTGGAGGCGCCCGAGGGGACGGCGGCGCGGGCGACGGTGCCGTCCAGCAGACCCACCTCGACCTCCACCGTCGGGTTGCCCCGGGAGTCGAGAATCTCGCGGGCTCCGACCTGCTCGATGATGGGCACGACTGCCTCCTTGGTCTTCGGACGAACGATCAGCACTGAGCCTAGAGGGTGGCCGTTCGCGTGGCGTGCTCTACAGCGGGTGTCCGCCGGCGTAGGCGGTCGCCCAGTCGCGGACCGTGCGCGCGTACTGGTCGGAGTGGTTGTAGGCGCGCAGCGCGTCCATCCAGCCGCGCGGAGTCGCCAGGTCCTTTCCGCTCCAGCACAGATAGCCCGCCGCCGACAGCGCCGCATCGTCGATGTTGTCGGCACTGATCTGCCCGTCGTTGTTCGCGTCGACGCCGTAGAGCCGCCACGTCTCGGGGATGAACTGCATGGGCCCCATGGCCCGGGCGAACGGTTCGTCACCCTTACTCTCCACGGCCGGGTCGTGGCTGACCGAGTCGTTGTCGAGGATCTCCAGGTTGCCGGCGGTGCCGTCGAGCAGCACGCCGCGGATCGGCGGCCTCACATCGCCGTTGCGCGCGATCGTCGCGCCGCGGTAGGTGCCGTGGTGGCTCTCCACCTGGCCGATGCCCGCCAGCGTCGTCCACTTCAGGTGGCAGTCGGGGTTCTCCACCTCCGCGACGCGGGCGGCGTAGGCGTAGGCCTCCAGCGCCGTCACCGGAATGCCCAGCGCCGGGGCGCGCTGCGCGGCCCATTCGTGCAGCGCATCGGCGGGCCGGCCCTTCGCATAGGTGTCGATCTGAGGGACGGGATCACCGGCCGGCGGCGGTACCCCGTCGGGGATCGGGCTGCCGAGCTGCCAGGAACAGCTGGCGGCCAGGAGCAGCGCTGTCGCGCCGATCACGGCCACCGCCTGCAGCCAACGCACCCGTGTCACCGGACTCCTCAACCCACTCTGGTTCCTAGCCATGCTGCCACGCACCAAAGGACTTAAGACTCATCCCGGGCCGCGGAGGGGCGGTGTACATTCACTTAGCGCAACGCTAAGCAAGGTGAGCCACACCTTGCTTTGCTTAGGCAAGGCTAGGTGCCACAGACGTAGCGAGGACGATTCGATGAGCATGATCACCGACCTGCCGGTCAGCATGTCCTCGACCACCCTGGCGGCATCCCCCAACATCACCTCCCAGCTGTTCGGCAGCGGCCTGATCGGCCTGCGTGAAGGCCTGGAAGCAGCCATCGTGGTGTCGATCCTGGTCGCCTTCCTGGTCAAGTCGGACCGTCGCGACGCGCTCAGATGGGTGTGGCTGGGCGTCGGCGCCGCGATCGCGCTGACGCTGACCGTGTTCCTCGTCATCCAGTTCGGCGAGAACACCATCACCGGCCTGGCCGCCGAGGCCATCGCGGGAGTCGCGTCCCTGATCGCCGTGGTCATCGTCACCACGATGGTGCTCTGGATGCGCAGAGCCGCCGCCGGGATGTCGGGCGAACTGCGCAACGACATGGCCCAGGCGCTCGAGACCGGCCCGCTGGCCGTCGCGCTGCTGGCCTTCTTCGCGGTCGGCCGCGAAGGCGTGGAACCGCCCTGTTCATGGTCGGGTACGCCGAGGCGACGACGAACTGGCCGCTGGTCGGACTCGTCGTCGGCGTGCTGATCGCCGGGGTCATCGCCTACGGCATGTATCGCGGTGCGCTGAGCATCAACCTCGCCAAGTTCTTCACCTACACCGGCGTCTTCCTCATCGTCGTCGCCGCCGGCATCCTCGCCTACGGCATCGGTGCCCTGCAGACGGTCGGCTGGCTCCCCGGCCTGGCCACCAAGGCCTTCGACATCACCACCTGGTTCAACTGGTCCTCCTGGTACGGCGAGGTGATCCAGGGCGTCTTCAACGTCACCCCCACCCCGACGGTGCTGCAGCTGGTCAGCTGGCTGGCCTACCTCGCCGTCGTGCTCGCCCTGTTCCTGCGTCCCACCCCGGCGCCGGCCCGCCCGGCCCGACCCGCTCCCCAACCCGATCCCGAAAGGTCCACCACGTGAAGGTTCACCCCGTCGTGCTCACCGCGGCCCTGGCCGCCCTGGCGTTGAGCGGTTGCCAGGCCAAGGAGGAGTCCGCAGGTGCCGCCGAGGGCTCCGAAGCGCCCGCCCAGATCACCGTCGACGCCTCCGACACCTCGTGCCAGCTGTCCGGCTCCGCAGGGACCACCGGGACGAACACGTTCGTGATCACCAACAACGGCAACAAGGTGACCGAGTTCTACGTCTACGGCGAGGGTGAGCGCGTGATGGGCGAGGTGGAGAACATCTCCCCCGGCCTGCAGCGCAAGCTCGTCGTCCAGCTCTCTCAACCGGGCACCTATCAGACGGCCTGCAAGCCCGGCATGATCGGCGACGGCATCCGCGGCGACTTCACCGTCACCGGCGACGCCGTCGAGATCGACACCGAGGGCAAGTTCAAGGAAGCCGCCGACAGCTACAAGCGCTACGTCAACAGCCAGAGCGACGCCCTCATCCCGGCCGTCGAGTCGTTCGTCGCCGCGATCAAGGCCGGCGACATCGAGGCCGCCAAGGCGCAGTACCCCACGGCGCGGACCTACTACGAGCGCATCGAGCCCGTCGCCGAGTCGTTCCCCAACGACCTCGACCCGCGCATCGACCTGCGGGAGGCCGACCTCGAGCCGGGCCAGAAGTGGACCGGGTTCCACCGGCTCGAGAAGGACCTGTGGGTCAGCGGGCTGCAGCCCGACACCAACGCGATCGCCGACCAGCTGGTGGCCGACGTCAAGGAACTCGACGCCGGCGTGAAGGCGCCCGACTACACGATCGACTCCACCCAGATCGCCGGTGGCGCACAGGGTCTGCTGGACGAAATCGCCACCAGCAAGATCAGCGGCGAAGAGGACATCTTCAGCCACACCGACCTGTGGGACTTCAACGCCAACCTGCAGGGCAGCCAGACCGCTGTGGCGTCGGTGCGGCCGATCCTCGACGAGCGCAACGCCGATCTGGGCAAGCGCGTCGACCAGCGGTTCGCCGAGGCCGAGAAGCTGCTCGAGAAGTACCGGCAGGGCGACGGATTCGTCGGCTACGACAGCGTCACCGAGCCCGAACGTCAGGAGCTCTCGCGCGCGATCGACGCGTTGAGCAAAGAGGTGAGCCAGGTGCAGGGTGTCATCGCACCCCAATGAGCCCGTGCCTGCACGGCAGGGGCTGAGTAGGCGAAAGCTGTTCGGCGCGGCCGGAGTCGGCGCCGCGGTGGTCGGCGCGGCCGGCGCCGGAGCGCTGGCCGGCCGCGCGACCGCGGCCGCGCCCGCCGTCCATCTGGAGACCGCGGTCCCGTTCCGTGGTGAGCACCAGGCCGGCATCGTCACCGAGGCGCAGGACCGCATGCACTTCGCGACGTTCGACGTGACGACCAACAGCCGCGACGACGTCATCAAGATGCTGGCCGACTGGACCGAGATGGCCGAGCGGATGACGCAGGGCCAGGAGGCGTTCAAGAACGGGGCCACCGGCCAGAACCCTTATGCCCCACCGACGGACACCGGCGAGGCGCTCGGCCTGCCGCCGTCGCAGTTGACGCTGACGATCGGGTTCGGCCCGTCGTTCTTCGTCAAGGACGGCGTCGACCGGTTCGGCATCGCGGACAAGAAATCCGCGCAGCTGGTCGACCTGCCGAAGTTCCCGAACGAGAAGATCGAACCGGCCCGCAGCGGCGGCGACATCGTCGTGCAGGCCTGCGCCAACGACCCGCAGGTCGCCGTCCACGCGATCCGCAACCTGGCCCGCATCGGCTTCGGCACCGTCGCGGTGCGCTACTCCCAGCTCGGCTTCGGCCGCACGTCGTCGACCACCCGTGAGCAGACCACGCCGCGAAACCTGTTCGGCTTCAAGGACGGAACGGCGAACCTGCGCTCCGACGAGACCGACAAGCTGAACCGTTTCGTCTGGGTCGGCGACGGCGACGGCCCGGCCTGGCTGACCGGCGGCACGTATCTGGTGGCGCGGCGGATCCGGATGCGGATCGAGCAGTGGGACCGCACCACGCTGCTCGAGCAGGAACGCGTCATCGGCCGGCAGAAGGGCAGCGGCGCGCCGATGGGCCAGTCCGACGAGTTCGACGAGCTGAACTTCACGCTCAAGGACAAGAAGGACAAGCCGCTGATCGACGAGGTCGCCCACGTACGGCTGGCGTCGAAGGAGAACCTCGGCGGCATCGAGATTTTGCGCCGCGGCTACAACTTCACCGACGGCTCGGACGGCTTCGGCCACCTCGACGCCGGGCTGTTCTTCATCGCGTTCGTCCGCGACCCGCTCACGCAGTTCATCCCGATGCAGAATGCGTTGTCGCGCAAGGACGCGCTGAACGAATACATCACGCCGACGAGCTCCGCGCTGTTCGCCTGCCCACCGGGCATCCGCGAGGGCGACACGTCGACGTTCTGGGGCTCGACGCTGTTCGACTGAGCTCGCTCCGTTCTCGCGTCCCCTTTTTCGCGTCCCCTTTTCGCCCAAACCGGCACACGGGCGAACAATCGCGAGAGCACGCCGCCATTTCGTCGATCTCGGCGCCTCTCGCACGCCTTCTCCTGCGCACGACTCTCGCCGTATCGCTCACGGCTGTGTACCTTGTCTGTAACGTTCCTTACAGACAAGGAGGAGCATGGCCGAGTCACCCACTCAGCGCCGGCAGCAGGGCGCCGCGTCCCGCGAGCAGATCCTCGACGTGAGCGAGCGGCTGATGGCCGCCCGGGGATACGCCGGCACGTCGATCAGCGACATCCGCAGAGAGTGTGGCCTCCCGGCGAGCTCCATCTACTGGCACTTCGGCTCCAAGGACGGCGTGCTGGCGGCTGTCATGGAGCGTGGCGCGGAGCGCTTCTTCGCGCAGATCCCCCGCCGCGCGCCGGACGGCGCCGACGGTCCTGACCTGGAGGAGCGGCGCTCCGCCGCCGCGAAGGTTCTGGCGGAGCACCCCGAGTTCCTGCGGCTGACCTACATCCTCGCGCTGGAGCGCATCGACGATCCCGCGGTCGCGGCCGCCGTGCGCCGCGTCCGCGACAAGGCGATCACCGGGTTCTGCGAAGCGATCGCGCCGCTGCTCCCCGCCGACGTCGCACCCGATCGGGCTGAACGCATCGTGGCCGAACTCGGCGCGTTCGCCGTCGCCGTGTCCGACGGCGTGTTCTTCGCCGATCACCTGGAGCCCGATTCGACGGACGTCGACCGGATGTACCGCCGGCTGTTCCAGGCCGTCGAAGCCCTGATCCCGATCCTGTTGGAGGAGCAATGACCCGTCGCACCGTCATCATCACCGGCGCCAACACCGGCCTCGGCTTCGAATGTGCGCGAACCATCCTGAACTGCGACTCCTCGTGGCATGTGGTGCTCGCGGTTCGCGATCCGCTGCGTGGGGCGCACGCCGTCGACCGCCTCGGTGCCGCCGACCGGTGCACCGTGCTGCCCTGCGACCTGGCGTCGCTGCGTTCGGTCGGCGGGTTCGTCGACGCCCTCACCCGGGCCGACCTGCCACCGCTGCACGCCATCGTCTGCAACGCCGGGCTGCAGGTGGTAGACACCAGCCAGGTGACCGCGGACGGCATCGAGATGACGTTCGGCGTCAATCACCTCGGCCACTTCGCCCTTGTCACAACACTTCTCGACCATCTCGCCACCCCGGGGCGAATCGTGGTGGTCAGCAGCGGCACACACGACCCGGACAAGTTCACCGGCATGCCGGCACCGCAGTTCACCTCGGCGGCAGATCTCGCGCTACCGGGGAACCCCGACGACAAGGACGGCCGCCGCAGATACACCACGTCGAAGCTGTGCAACATGCTGTTCGCCTACGAGCTCGACCGCAGACTCGACCAGGGTGCCCGCGGTGTGACGGTGACCGCGTTCGATCCCGGCCTGATGCCGGGGTCCGGCCTGGCGCGGGAGTACACCCCGCTGGGCCGGCTGGCCTGGCGCTACCTGTTCCCGCTGCTGCGCGTCCTGCCGAACGTCAACAGCATCGCGACGTCGGGCGCGCGACTGGCCGCGTTGACCGTCGACCCGTCGTTCGACGGCGTGACCGGAACGTATTTCGAAGGTAGCCGGGCGATTCCGTCGTCGAAGGAGTCCTACGACACGGCCACGGCGCTGGACCTGTGGGCGACGAGCGAACAGCTGGTGGCCACCGCGCGCGCGTGACCGAGATCGACGAGGGGCGTGAACGCGGTCGGGCCGACATCAGCCGTCACACCTCTGCACGATGTGCAGGCGAAGTGCGAGCGCACGGGTGCACAACGTGAATACCTGAGACTGCCGAGAATCCGGAACGCACGAAATCCACGTTCTGCAGAGAAAGTTCGAATCCACCCGACCAGATCGCTGACAAGGTGGATCTCGTCGCGGTCAGCCCTCGCGCTGGGGCTCCTCGGCCTGGCGCTCAGTCTCCTCGGGCTCCGCCTCCGCCTCGGGCTCGTCGTCGACGATCTCGTGCGGCCAGTGGGCACGCCATTCGTCGGCGGAGATCACCGCGTGCGGGCTGTCGTCGAGCTCCTCGGCGACGTCATCGCCGCGCTGCGCCGCGGCCGCGGACCGCTCGGCGGCACGCACATCGGCCATGAACTCCAATACCGCTGAGCGCAAGGCGTTCTCGGCATCGAAATCGGCTGTCACGGTGATCCAGGTGAGCGCGTCGGGCACCAGCTCCGGCGGGAAGCCGGCGCCTTCGGCGCGGGCGAGCACCTTCTGCGCAAGCGCCAGCGCGGGCTGCGCCGTCGGGATGTCGTCCATGATCGACTGGCGCGCGGACTTCTCCAGTGCCTTGCGCGCTTCCCACTGTGCCAGTTGATCTTCCAGCGAGATCGACTCGCCGGCGAGCACCGCGGGCACGCGATTGCCGAGCTTGCGGACCAGCGCGTCGGCGACGTCGTCGATGCCGAACGCGTTCTCCGGCGCGTCCTCGGCGATTCGGGCGTGGAACAGCACCTGCAGCAGCACGTCGCCGAGCTCGTCGCGCAACTCGGTCAGATCTCCGCCGTGCACTGCGTCGAACAGCTCGTAGGTCTCCTCGAGCAGATACCGCCGCAGCGAGTCGTGGGTCTGCTCACTCTCCCAGGGGCCCGCGGTGCGCAGCTTGTCCATCATCGCCACGGCGTCGACCAGATGCTCGCCGGGCGCGGGCTCCGGCGCGGCGATCACCCGCTCGCCGGCGGCCAGCCGCGCGGCCACCGACGGGTGGTCGCGATCGGAAGACAGCAGCACGGGCGCGGGATCGCCCTCGTAGGCGGGCCGTGCCGACGGCAGCGACCACGGCACTTTGATCGGCATCTCCTCGGTGTACTGCACGTCACCGGAGAGCAGCTCGATCGCCTCGACGGGTACCAGCGAGGGGCGGCGCGGGTCCACCAGGACAACCGTCATGAGCCACCTCCGAACTTGGTTATATCAACTTGCGCCTGCGGATTCCCGTCGATGGCGAGAAGCAGACCCGCGACGAAGGCGACGAGCTCGAGATCGCGGATGCGCGGCGCCCCCACCCCACTGCCGGCCCGCGGAATCGGCACCTGCACGGTCGAGGTGGTGGCGCGGTAGGTGGCACCCGAGTAGAGCCGCTTGAGCCGCAACTGCGCCGAATCGGGCAGCGTCAGCGGCGAGATCCGCACCGTCGACGCCGACGGCGCACCGACCTCGGTCACCCCGTGCGCCCGGGCGAGCAGGCGCAGACGCGCCACCGCGATCAGGCGCTGCGCCGGCTCGGGCAGCGGACCGTACCGGTCGTTGAGCTCCTCGATGACCGCGTCGACCGCGGCGTCGTCCTGCGCGGCGGCCAGCCGCCGGTAGGCCTCCAACCGCAACCGGTCACTGCCGATGTAGTCAGGCGGCAGATGCGCGTCGACCGGCAGGTCGATCCGCACATCCTTCGGTTCCTCCGGCGTGGCAACGGTTTTCCCGTCGGCGGCCGCCCGGTAGGCCTCGACCGCCTCGCCCACCAGCCGCACGTACAGGTCGAAACCCACCCCGGCGACGTGGCCGGACTGCTCGGCGCCGAGCACGTTGCCCGCGCCGCGGATCTCGAGGTCCTTCATCGCGACGGCCATGCCCGCGCCCAACTCGTTGTTCTGCGCGATCGTCGCGAGCCGGTCATAGGCTGTCTCGGTCAGCGGAACCTCGGGCGGGTACAGGAAATACGCGTATCCGCGCTCACGTGAGCGCCCCACGCGGCCGCGCAGCTGATGCAGCTGCGACAGCCCGAACGTGTCGGCGCGCTCCACGATCAACGTGTTGGCGTTGGAGATGTCCAGACCGGTCTCGACGATCGTGGTGCACACCAGGATGTCGAACTCCCGGTTCCAGAAACCCTCGACCGTCCGCTCCAGCTGCTCCTCGGGCATCTGCCCGTGCGCCACCACCACGCGCGCCTCGGGCACCAGCTGGCGCACCCGCGCGGCGGCCTGGTCGATGGAACGCACCCGGTTGTGGATGTAGAACGCCTGCCCGTCGCGCAGCATCTCGCGGCGCAGCGCGGCCGCGACCTGCTTGTCGTCGTGCGGGCCGACGTAGGTCAGCACCGGGTACCGCTCCTCGGGCGGGGTCAGGATCGTCGACATCTCCCGGATGCCCGCCAGGCTCATCTCCAGCGTGCGCGGGATCGGGGTGGCGCTCATCGTGAGCACGTCGACGTGGGTGCGCATCGACTTGATGTGCTCCTTGTGTTCGACGCCGAAGCGCTGCTCCTCGTCGACGATGACCAGTCCCAGGTCCTTCCACGTCACCCCGGTCTGCAGCAGCCGGTGCGTGCCGATCACGATGTCGACCGAGCCGTCCTTCATCCCCTCCAGCACGGCCTTGGATTCCGACGGAGAAGTGAAGCGCGACAAGCCTTTCACGGTGACGGGGAACCCGGTCATGCGCGCGCTGAACGTCTGCAGATGCTGATCGGCGAGCAGCGTCGTCGGCACCAGCACCGCGACCTGCTTGCCGTCCTGCACGGCCTTGAACGCCGCGCGCACCGCGATCTCGGTCTTGCCGTAGCCGACGTCGCCGCAGATCACCCGGTCCATCGGAACGGGCTTCTCCATGTCGGACTTGACCTCGGTGATGGCGGTGAGCTGGTCGACGGTCTCGGTGAACCCGAACGCGTCCTCCATCTCGGTCTGCCAGGGACTGTCCGGGGCGAACGCGTGCCCGGGAGAGGCCTGCCGCTTGGCGTACAGCGTGACCAGCTCCGCCGCGATCTCCCGAACCGCCCGGCGCGCTTTGGTTTTCGTGTTCGCCCAGTCGCTGCCGCCGAGGCGGCTCAACGTCGGCGCCTCACCGCCGACGTAGCGCGACAGCTGGTCCAGCGAGTCCATCGGCACGTACAGCTTGTCGGTGCCGCCACCGCGCTTGGCCGACGCGTACTCGAGCACCAGGTACTCGCGACGGGCGCCGCCGACAACCCGTTCGGTCATCTCGACGAACCGGCCGATGCCGTGCTGGTCGTGCACCACGAGATCCCCGGCGGTCAGCGCGAGCGGATCGACGACGTTGCGCCGCTTGGCCGCGAGTCGCTTGCCCTCGGTGGCGGCGGCCCGGTTGCCCGTCAGATCGGTCTCGGTGATCACCACCAGGTTGGCGCCGGGGATCACCACGCCGTCGTGTAGCGGACCCTTCACCACGCCCACCACGCCCTCGCGGGGCATCGCGCCGGGTTCGAGAACCGTTGCGGGAGTGTCGGCTTCGCCGAGCTGCTCGACCACCCGCATGCACGTGCCGGTGCCGGGGGTGACGACGACGCCGTAGCCGCCGGTGGCGACGTGGGCGCGCAGCATCGCGAAGATCTCGTCGAGATTGTGCTGCTGACCGCGCGCCGACGGCGCCGGCCTGATGTCGAGGGCCAGGCCGGCTTCGGCGGTGAGCTGGCTCAGCGTCCACCACGGATGTCCACCGGCCCGCGCCGCATCGCGTCCGTCGTCGAAACCGACGAACCCCGACGCGCCGAGCGCCTCGAGGTCGATCGGAGCGTCGCCGCCGACGGCGGCCGTCGACCAGGACGCCTCGAGGAACTCGCGCCCCGTCTTGATCAGATCGGCGGCGCGACTGCGGACCTTCTCCGGATCGCAGATCAGCAGCGGCGTCCCGGCGGGCAGATGCGACGGCAGCGTCACCAGGTCGGTCGGGCGCAGCAGCGGCAGCAGCGCCTCCATGCCGTCGACCGGGATGCCCTCACTCAGCTTCGCCAGCATGTCGGGCACACTGCCCGGCACGCTGTTCTCCAGCACCGGATGCTCGGTCGCCAGCGCCTGCGCACGCTGGCGCACCTCGGCGGTGAGCAGCACCTCGCGGCACGGCACCGCGATCACGGTGGTGACGTCGATCTCCGGGATCGACCGCTGGTCGGCGACGGAGAACATCCGCATCTCGGACACCTCGTCGCCCCAGAACTCGACGCGCACGGGGTGCTCGGCGGTGGGCGGGAACACGTCGAGGATGCCTCCGCGCACGGCGAACTCACCGCGTTTGCCGACCATGTCGACGCGGGTGTAGGCCAGGTCGACCAGGCGCGCGACGGTGGCGTCGAAGTCCGCATCGGCGCCGACGGTCAGGGTGACCGGTTCGATGTCGGCCAGGTCGGGGGCCATCGGCTGCAGCAGGGACCGCGCGGTGGTCACCACGATCCGCAGCGGCGGGCCCAGACGGTCGTCGTCGGGATGGGTGAGGCGGCGCAGCAGCATCATTCGCGCGCCGACGGTGTCGACGCCGGGCGACAGCCGTTCGTGCGGCAGCGTCTCCCACGACGGGAACATCGCGACCGCGTCGCCGAACACGCCCTTCAGCTCGGCGGTCAGGTCGTCGGCTTCGCGCCCCGTCGCGGTGACGGCGAGCAGCGGGCCGGCCTGCGCGAGCGCGGCGGCCACGAAGAGCCGGGCGCTGGCAGGGCCGACGAGATCGAGATCGGCGGGCCGGTCGGCGGCACGGCGCGTGACTTCCTGCAAAGAGGGGTCCCGCAGCGCAAGCTCGACGAGGCCCGCGATCGGGGTGTGGACATGAAGGGTCCCCGATGCGGTCATGATGCCCCCATCGTAGGCCCCGCCGACGGCGCGACCGATCCCGCTACTCGTCCTGCAGGTGCGGGTCGGCCTCGAGATGGGTCAGGCCGTTCCACATCAGGTTCACCAGATGCGCGGCCACCACTTCTTTCTTCGGCTCGCGGGTGTCGAGCCACCACTGCGCCGACATCGACACCGAACCGACCAGCGCCTGGGCGTACAGCGGCGCGAGGTCCGGGTCCAGGCCGCGCCGGGAGAAGTCCCCGGCCAGGATCGAGGACACCTGGCTCACGGCGTCGTTGAGCAGCGTCGAATAGGTGCCCGAGGTGATGCTGGCCGGCGAGTCCCGGATCAGGATGCGGAAGCCGTCGGTGTGCTCCTCGACGTAGGTCAGCAGCGCCAGCGCCACCCGCTCGACGCGCACCCGGGAGCGGTTGTTGGTCAGCGACGCGGTGATGCCGTCGAGCAGCGCGGACATCTCGCGGTCGACGACGACGGCGTAGAGGCCCTCCTTGCCGCCGAAATGCTCGTAGACCACCGGCTTGGAGACATTCGCCCGCAGCGCGATCTCCTCGATGGAGGTGCCGTCGAAACCACGCTCGGCGAACAGCGACTTGGCGATCTCGATCAGCTGCTGCCTGCGCTCGCTGCCGGTCATCCGGGCGCGGGGGGCGCGGACTTCCTTGTCGGCTGCGGCCACGCGTCCCAGCCTAAACCGCGGCGCCCCGGCGTACCGTCAAGCTCCGTGATCACGCTGGATCGGCTGATCAACGTCCTCGGCGGCTACGGCGCCCGCTGGCAGGCCGGCACGGCGGACCGGTCGACCGAGCTGCGCAGCGTCGTGCTGCCCGAGGTCGTCGACGGACGCACGATGCCGGGCGACGTACTGCTCGCCGTGGGCGCGTCGAGCCAGGCCGAGGCGCTGGACTGGGCCACCGCCGCAGGCGCGGTCGTCGTGCTCACCCGCGCGGCCGGCCGCGCCGTCGCCGCCATCGGAGACATCGCTGTCGTGGTCATCGACTCCGCGATGTCGTGGAGCGAGTTCGCCGCGGTCGTCTACGGCCTCGTCCTGGAAGGGCGGGAGACCGATTCGGGCCGAGGGCCGACGGACCTGTTCGCTCTCGCCGACAGCCTGTCCGGGGCGGTCGGCGGCGCCGTCGTCATCGAGGACCGGCAGTCACGGGTGCTGGCGTTCTCGCGCGGCCAGCAGGACGCCGACCCGGCGCGCGCGGCGACGATCCTCGCCCGCCAGGCCCCTCCGGACGTGCGCGCCCGCCTCGAGGCCGCCGGGGTGTTCGCCCACCTGTCGGTGTCCGACGAGCCCCTGTTCGTGCCGGCCGATCCAGGCGCCGGGCTGACCGGCCGGATGGTCGTCGCGGCACGCGCGGGCCGGGATCCACTGGGCTCGGTGTGGGTCGCCACGCCCCGCGCACTCGCCGGCGAAGAGCGAAGGGCGCTTGCCGACGGCGCGCACACCGTCGCCCTGCATCTGCTGCGCTCCCGAGCCAGTGCCGACCTGGAACGTCAGGTCGAGTCGGAACTGGTGATCCGGCTGCTCGAGGCGCCGGCCGACTCGGCGACCCTGGCCAGCCGCCTGGGACTGCCGCCCTCGGCGTTGCGGGTGGTCGCGCTGCGCGCCCAGGACGGCGGCGAACGGCACGCGGCGCTGCTGCAGACGTTCGAGCTCGCGACCGCCGGCTTCGGCTGGTCGCGCCCGTCGCGCAGCGCCCTGGCCGACACCACGGTGTACACCGTGCTCGCGGCCGACGAGGCAGCGATCGCCCGCGCCTGGGTGACCGCGCTGCTCACGGCACTGCCCCGCCAGCTGACGGTCCATGCCGGAATCAGCGCACCGGCGACCGCCACCGATCTCGCGGTGGCGCGCAGCGAAGCCGACGAGTGCCTGGCACTGCACGAGGGCACCGGTGTGGCCGATCCGCCGGCCTACGACGAGTCGTGGAACGACGTGGTGCTGCAACGCCTCAAGACGGCGGCAGGCGTAGGCCGTCGTCCGCACCGCGGGGCCGTCTCCGAGTTGAGGGCGCATGACGCCGCGCACGGCACGGCTTATGTGGGCACCCTGCGCGCGTGGCTGCAGGAACACGGCGACCCTGTCCGCACCGCGCTGCGACTCGGGGTCCACGAGAACACCGTGCGGTACCGCATTCGCCGCATGTCCGAGCTCACCGATCTGCAGCTCGACGATGCCGACAAGCGGTTCGCCATGATGATCGAACTCGCTGTCCGTGACTGACCTCTTTGTCGAGATCCGACACTGTGCGCCCGCTCGCTTGTCCCGCTGGCACAACAACTGCGTCTCTTCGGGACCCGACCATGGAGTCATCGGTCACCGGAGAAGGAGGATGCGATGTCGGGCAGGTCCGGGATGGATGGCGGTCCCCGGTCTGTGGTCGTCGTCGGCGCGGGCATCGTCGGGCTGTCGACGGCGTGGTTCCTGCAGGACCGCGGGGTCGACGTGACCGTCGTCGACCGCACCGGCGTCGCGGCGGGAGCGTCGTGGGGAAATGCCGGCTGGGTGTCCCCGGCGCTGACGGCGCCGCTGAACTCGCCGTCCGTGCTGCGCGAGGGGCTGCGCGCGATGGCCGATCCCACAGCCGCACTGCACATCCCGCTGCGCGCGGACCCCGCCCTGGCGCGGTTTCTGGTGCGGTTCGCCACGAACTGCCGGCCCAGCGTCTGGCAGCGGGCGGCGCGGGCCAATGCGGTGCTCAACGATGAGGCACTCGAGACCTTCGACGTGCTGGTGGCCAACGGGGTGGACGCCCCGGTGACCGACACCTCCATCGCCGTCGCGTTCCGCGACGCCGACCGTGCGGTCGCCTTCCGGCGTGACCTCGACCGCATTCAGGGGGCGCACAAGCCGGTCGTCGCGACGCTGACCGGCGGAGCGCTGCGCGCCCACGTACCGGTGGCGTCGACGCACATCGCCACCGTCGTCAAAGTCTCCGGCCAGCGCTTCGTCGACCCGGGCCGGTTCACCCAGGCGCTGGCCCGCGCCGTCGTCGAGCGCGGCGCCACGATCCGCACCGGGGACGTCGAACGGGTGCTTCCGGTGCCCGGCGGGGTGCGCGTCGAGGTGCGCGCCGGGGAACCGCTGCACGCCGATGCCGCAGTCGTCGCGACCGGCGCCTGGTTGGCCGCCCTGTGGGGCCGTCGGATCCGCGTCGGGCTGCACGCGGGCCGTGGCTACTCCTTCACGGTTCCGGTGGACCTACCGCTGCCCGGTCCGATCTATCTGCCTGAGGCGCGCGTGGCGTGCACGCCGTACCGCACGGGACTGCGCGTCGCCGGGACCATGGAGTTCCGACGCCCTGAGGAGCCGCTGTTCCGGCGCCGGATCGAGGCGATCGTCGCGTCCGCCGCCCCGCTGCTCGACGGGGTGCGCTGGCGGGAACGCCGTGACGAATGGGTCGGCTCCCGGCCGGTGACGGACGACGGTATGCCGCTGATCGGGCAGGTCGACCGCGGTCTGTACGTCGCGGGCGGGCACGGGATGTGGGGCCTCGCGCACGGCCCCGCCACCGGCCGTCTGCTCGCTGAGCAGATCGTCACGGGCAAGCACCCCGAGGCGGCGCGGGCGTTCGATCCGCTGCGACGAAGCTGAACCTCCCCTCGCACGAGGGTTCCCGGTCGTCAGGGGCGGCGCCGATCCGACCCGCCCCTGACGACGATCACCACACCGGAAGGACACCACCATGCCCACCACCCACGACAGCGTCTGGATGACGCCGCACACCCGCACTGCGCTGGAGGCCGAACTGGCCGGCCTGCTCACCCTGCCGCACGCGGCGGACGCCGAGGCCCGCACCGACCAGGTCGTCGACGCGTGGCTCGCCCGCAAACACCGCATCCGTGAGATCCACGAACTGCTAAGCAGGGCAGGCCACACCCGCATCCCGCCCGACGACGGCGTCGCCGAACCCGGCATGGTTCTCACGGTCCGGTTCGACGACACCGGGGACACCGAGACGTTCCTGCTCGGCACCCGCGGCACGACCGACGACGAACTGGAGGTCTACACCGTCTACTCGCCGCTGGGCAGCGCGCTCCTCGGGGCGACGCCCGGCCGGCAGTGCAGCTACCGGCTGCCGACCGGACGCAGTCAGCGTGTGACCCTCCTGACGGCCGTCCCGTTCGGCACCCACCGGCCTGAGTCGAGCACGTTCGCGCACCCGGGTTCCTGATCTCCCGTTGAGCTAGAGTCTCACGCGTATTAGGTCACCGGTCCGTCGTGGTGTAATCGGCAGCACCTCTGATTTTGGTTCAGATAGTTCAGGTTCGAGTCCTGGCGACGGAGCACTCACTCGCGACGAGCGTGCGCACAGTGACACCCGCGGACGGAGTGTCGGGTACAGACACGCACGCTCGCGCAGGGGAAGGACGACACCGATGGGCGACGCAGGCAACGCAGCCGTCCTGATTCTGGCCGCGGGATCCGGCACCCGCATGAATTCCGACACGCCGAAGGTGCTGCACACCCTCGCCGGGCGCAGCATGCTCGCCCACGCCGTGCGCTCGGTCGCCGCGGTGGCGCCGACGCATCTGGTCGTGGTCGTGGGCCGCGACCGCGAGCGGGTGGCCCCGGCGGCGCTGGAGATCGGCGCTGCCGTGGGGCGACGCGTGGAGATCGCCGTCCAAGAGGAGCAGCGCGGCACCGGGCACGCGGTCGGATGCGGGCTCGCGGCGCTGCCCGACGATTTCACCGGCGTGGTGGTCGTGACCTCCGGCGACGTTCCACTGCTCGACGCCGACACCCTCGCCGCGCTGATCGCCACCCACACCACGGGCGCCGCTGCGGCCACGGTGCTGACCACCACGACCGCCGACCCCACCGGCTACGGCCGGATCCTGCGCACCCAGGACGGCGAGGTGATCGGCATCGTCGAGCAGGCCGACGCCAGCCCGGCCCAGCAGGCGATCACCGAGGTCAACGCCGGGGTGTACGCGTTCGACGCCGGCGTGCTGCGCTCGGCGCTGAGCCGGCTGCGCGCCCACAACGCCCAGCAGGAGCTCTACATCACCGACGTGTTCGCGATCGTGCGCAGCGACGGCCACCCGGTGCTCGGCCGGCACGTCGACGACCCCGCACTCGTGGCCGGCGTCAACGACCGCGTGCAGCTCGCCGCGCTGGGCGCCGAGCTGAACCGGCGCATCGTCGCCGCGCACCAGCGCGCCGGCGTGACGATCATCGACCCGGCGACCACGTGGATCGACGTCGAGGTCACCATCGGCCGCGACACCGTCGTGCGGCCCGGCACCCAGCTGCTCGGCACCACCGAGATCGGCGCCGGCTGCGAGATCGGCCCCGACACCACGCTGACCGACGTCGAGGTGGGCGACCGCGCGTCGGTGGTGCGCACCCACGGCCAGCTCGCCGTGATCGGCGACGACGCCGCCGTCGGCCCGTTCACCTACCTGCGTCCCGGCACCGTGCTCGGAGAGGCCGGCAAGCTGGGGGCGTTCGTCGAGGTGAAGAACGCCACCGTCGGCACCGGCACCAAGGTGCCGCACCTGACCTACGTCGGTGACGCCGACATCGGCGACCACAGCAACATCGGGGCGTCCAGCGTCTTCGTCAACTACAACGGCGAGACCAAGAGCCGCACCACGATCGGCTCCCATGTCCGCACCGGATCGGACACCATGTTCGTCGCCCCGGTGACGATCGGCGACGGCGCCTACACCGGAGCGGGCACCGTCGTGCGCGACGACGTACCGCCCGGCGCGCTGGCCGTCTCCGCCGGACCGCAGCGCACCATCGAGGGCTGGGTGGAACGCAAACGCCCCGGCAGCGCGGCGGCACAGGCTGCGGCAGCAGCCCGGGCGGCCGCCGAAACTACCGGCGAGTAGCGTTTCGTCGCCCTTTATTGGCATTCTGGTAACCCGCCAGCGTGCGCGAGTCACCGCTACGTACGATGGCCCGGGAATCGATCCCCCCATCGATGACGAGAAGCCGAGGGCAGCGCTGTGAGCCACGACTGGACCGACAACCGCAAGAATCTGATGCTCTTCTCGGGTCGGGCGCACCCCGAACTGGCCGAGCAGGTCGCCAAGGAGTTGGACGTCGCCGTCACCGCGCAGACCGCGCGGGACTTCGCCAACGGCGAGATCTTCGTCCGCTTCGACGAATCGGTGCGCGGCTGCGACGCGTTCGTGCTGCAGAGCCATCCCTGGCCGCTGAACCAGTGGCTGATGGAACAGCTGATCATGATCGACGCGCTCAAGCGCGGCAGCGCCAAGCGCATCACCGCGATCCTGCCGTTCTATCCGTACGCGCGGCAGGACAAGAAGCACCGCGGTCGCGAACCCATCTCCGCCCGCCTGGTCGCCGATCTCTACAAGACCGCGGGCGCCGACCGGATCGTCACCGTCGACCTGCACACCGACCAGATCCAGGGCTTCTTCGACGGCCCCGTCGACCACATGCGGGCACAGAAGCTGCTGACCGGCTACATCGCCGAGAACTACGCCGACCACGACATGGTGGTCGTCTCCCCCGACTCCGGCCGCGTGCGCGTCGCCGAGAAATGGGCGGACTCCCTGGGCGGCGTCCCGCTGGCATTCATCCACAAGACCCGTGACCCGCTGGTTCCCAACCAGGTGAAGTCCAACCGCGTGGTCGGTGACGTGCGCGGCAAGACCTGCATCCTGACCGACGACATGATCGACACCGGCGGCACCATCGCCGGCGCGGTCCGTCTGCTCAAGGAGGACGGCGCGGCCGACGTCGTGATCGCCGCGACGCACGGCGTGCTCTCCGACCCGGCCCGGGAACGGCTGGCCGACAGCGGAGCGCGCGAGGTCATCGTCACCAACACGCTGCCGATCGGCGAGGACAAGATGTTCCCGCAGCTGACGGTCCTCTCGATCGCGCCGCTGCTGGCCAACACCATTCGCGCGGTGTTCGAGAACGGTTCGGTGACAGGGTTGTTCGACGGATCGGCATGAGCGCGCGCATCCTGCACAACCCCCGCTGCTCGACGTCGCGCAAGACGCTGGACCTGTTGCGCGACAACGGTATCGACCCCGAGATCGTGCTCTACCTGAAGAATCCGCCGTCGCGCTCCGAGCTCGCCACGATGATCGCCGAGGCCGGCATCGGTGTGCGTGCCGCGGTGCGCACCCGCGAACCGCTCTACGCCGAACTCGGGCTGGCGTCGGCCTCCGACGACGAACTGCTCGACGCTCTCGCCGAGCACCCGATCCTGATCGAGCGCCCGTTCGTCGTGACGCCGAAGGGCACCCGGCTGGCGCGCCCGATCGACAACGTTCGCGAGATCCTGTGACGGTTCGCCGGGTGGCCGCGGCTGCCGCGGTGATGCTGAGCGTGGTCGGCTGCGCGCCCGAAGCGCCCGACTACCAGGCGGTGTGGTCGACCACCAGTGCGCCCAGCGCCGCGCCGACCTCCACGGCGCCCGGCGCCGCGCCCGTGCCGATCGCCGCCTACCTGGAGCAGGCCGGCGTCGCCGGTCAGCCCGTCGCGCCCGACCGGCTGACCGACATCACGGTGACGATGCCGTCGCCGCCGGGCTGGCGGCCCTACCAGAACACCAACCTCGCGCCGGGCACCCGGATGATCGCCAAGGGCGACACGTACCCGACCGCGATGCTGATGGTGTTCGAGCTCAAGGGCGACTTCAACGTCGCCGAGGCGCTCACGCACGCCAACGTCGACGCCCAGATGAGTCAGAACTTCACACAACTCGGCGCCTCGACGGCCCCGTTCGACGGCTTCCCGTCGTCGATGATCGAGGGCAGCTACGACCTCAACGGCGCGCGGATGCACAGCTACAACCGGATCGTCATCGCCACCGGCGCGCCGCCGAAGTCGCAGCGCTACCTGATCCAGTTCACCGTCACCGGCTTCGCCGACA
The DNA here is from genome assembly GCF_001044235.1 of Mycolicibacterium chlorophenolicum. Lineage (GTDB taxonomy): Bacteria > Actinomycetota > Actinomycetes > Mycobacteriales > Mycobacteriaceae > Mycobacterium > Mycobacterium chlorophenolicum. The sequence goes on from NZ_JYNL01000069.1 coordinate 430,722, forward strand.
AGGCCGCCGAGCAGGCCGGCGACATCGAGGCCATCATCGGCGGCTTCTCGGTCACCGTGCCGAAACCCAGCAGCCGCTGACGTCCCCTCCCGTCCCCGCCGACATGGCATTCCGTCAGAGCAAGTTCGAGTGAGGGCCTGCCGGAATGCACGTTCGGCGCGACTCTAGGGTGGTGGCCATGAGCCAGTGGACCGCCGCGGACCTTCCCTCCTTCACCGGCCGCACCGTGATCGTCACCGGCGCCAACAGCGGACTGGGCCTGGTCACCGCCCGCGAGCTGGCACGCGTCGGCGCGCGGACCATCCTCGCCGTGCGCAACACCGACAAGGGCCAGGCGGCCGCGGACGGCATGACCGGTGACGTCGAGGTGCGCAAACTCGATCTGCAGGACCTGTCGTCGATCCGGACGTTCGCCGACGGCGTGTCCGGGGTCGACGTGCTGATCAACAACGCGGGCATCATGGCGGTGCCGTACGCGCTGACCGCCGACGGATTCGAGAGCCAGATCGGCACGAACCACCTGGGCCACTTCGCGCTGACGAACCTGCTGCTGCCCCGGCTCACCGACCGGGTGGTGACGGTGTCGTCGTTCATGCACGTCTTCGGCCACCTGAGCCTGAAGGACCTCAACTGGAAGTCCCGGCCCTACCTGGCGTGGCCCGCCTACGCGCAGTCCAAGCTGGCCAACCTGCTGTTCACCAGCGAACTGCAGCGCAAGCTGACCGCGGCCGGCTCACCGGTGCGGGCGCTGGCCGCCCATCCCGGCTATTCCGCCACCAACCTGCAGGGCCAGACCGGCAGCCGGTTCGGCAGCCGCGTCTACGACGCCGGGAACCAGTTCTTCGCCACCGACGCCGACTTCGGCGCCCGCCAGACGCTCTACGCCACCGCGCAGGACCTGCCCGGCGACACGTTCGTCGGCCCCCGGTTCGCGATGCGCGGCCGCACCGGCGCGGCCTGGCGCACCCCCGCCGCCCGCAACCGCGCGAAGGCCGCCGCATTGTGGACGCTGTCCGAGCAGCTCACCGAGGTCGAATTTCCGCTGTAGCCGGGTGCTGGGCTACCCTGGTCGACGCATCACGGCGAGGGTGGCCAGCTGACGGGCCGCCGTTATCGACGGGAACTGAGCATCTGCAGTTCGTGTGACCCTGGCCGTGTCCGACACCACCGGCACAGGAGTACCGAACATGGCGAAGAACGCCCCGAACAATCTGACCGCCCAGGTCCGCACCGCGACCGGCAAGGGCGCCTCGCGCCGCGCCCGCCGCGAGGGCCGCGTTCCCGTGGTCCTCTACGGCCACGGCACCGAGCCCCAGCACCTCGAGCTCGACGGCCACGACTTCGCCGCGGTGCTGCGTAACGCCGGTACCAACGCCGTGCTCACGCTCGACATCGCCGGCAAAGAGCAGCTCGCGCTGACCAAGTCGCTCGAGATCCACCCCATCCGTCGCAACATCCAGCACGCCGACCTGCTCGTCGTGCGCCGCGGCGAGAAGGTGACCGTCGAGGTCAACGTCGCCGTCGAGGGTGACGCCGCCCCCGGCACCCTGGTCACCCAGGAAGCCAACTCCATCGAGATCGAGGCCGACGTCCAGTCGATCCCCGAGCAGCTCACCGTGTCGGTCGAGGACGCTCAGGAAGGCACCCAGATCCTGGCCGGCGGCGTCGAGCTGCCCTCGGGTGTGACGCTGGTGTCCGACCCCGAGCTGCTCGTGGTCAACGTGGTGACCGCGCCGACCGAGGAGGAGCTCGAGGCCGAGGGTGGCGGCGAGTCGATCGAGGAGCAGGCCGCCGAGGCCGCCGAGGCCGAAGCCGAGGCCGAGGGCGGCGAGGGCGAGTCCGCCGGCGACTCCGAGTAGGACGCCGTCGTCGTGGCCGAACCCCAGCTGGTGGTCGGCCTGGGCAACCCCGGCCCGCAGTACGCGCTCACCCGGCACAACCTGGGCTTCCTCGTCGTCGACATCCTCGCCGACCGCATCGGCGAGACGTTCAAGGTGCACAAGAAGTCCGGGGCCGAGGTGGCCACCGGGCGGCTGGCAGGCCGCCCGGTGGTGCTGGCCAAACCGCGCGTCTACATGAACGAGTCCGGGCGCCAGGTGGGCCCGTTGGCCAAGTTCTACTCGGTGGCCCCGCGGGACGTGATCATCGTCCACGACGAACTCGACATCGAGTTCGGCCGGATCCGGCTCAAGTACGGCGGCGGGGTGGCCGGCCACAACGGCCTGCGTTCGGTCGGAGCGGCGTTGAGCAGCAACGACTTTCACCGCGTCCGGGTCGGCATCGGCAAGCCGCCGGGACGGCAGTCGGGGGCGTCGTTCGTGCTGGAACCGTTCAACTCCCGGGAGCGCCCCGAGATCGCGACCATCTGCGAGCAGGCCGCCGACGCGGTCGAACTGCTGATCGGCCAGGGCCTCGAGCCGGCCCAGAACGTGGTGCACGCCTGGGCCTGACCGGCTACCAGGTCAGGACGATGCCCGACCGGTTGTTGTTGCGCGGGATCTGGTCGGCCACGTTGGGCGCCCGTGTTCCCGGCACCGTCTTGATCGAGACGCTGCCGTTCGTCTCGCACCGGGTCAGGCCGCCGGCCTCCTGGCAGGTCGCCTGCGCGGCGGCCGTCGGCGCCGAAACGAGGCCGGCGGCAACGGCACTCGCGATCAGTGCCGCCGACGCGTACTTCGAGAGACTGGTCATGGTCACTCCACTTCCGAGAGCGTGAGTCACGGGCAGGACGACGCGAGGATGCGGGCAGCCGGATCGAGTGTCAGATTCGCCTGGCCGACATGACGGAAGGCGTCCTCGCGTGCCGCCTCCGGGGTGGCGCCCGCGCCGCCCGACACGATGCCGCTGCCGTCGTCGGCCCCGACCGACACGATGCAGAACACGTCGTTGGTCTGCTCGTCGCTGCTGCACTGCTCCGCCCCGGCCGCCTGGCACGCGGCGATCACCGCGGAGGCGGCCATCTCGTTGGTGGGGCCGGTGGCCGTGAATCCGATCAGCGTTCCGTCCCGCACTCCGGATCCGACGGCCCGGGACACCACACCGGTGTCCACCACTCCCCCGGGTCCGCCGGCCCACGCGGGTGGCGCCAGCGCGACCGCGCACAGCAGTCCGGCCGACAGGCCACGGATCCACACCATTCGTTCCTCCTCCAGCGGCCACCTCGGCGCAGGCACAGCGTCTGGCCGGCAGCCAGCCTCATCTAACCTCTGCGCCGGCGATCCCGCGACCGTTCGCCGCGATACGTCACCGGCCGCGAACACCCCGGATGCCGCTGTCGACCCGCTTCAGCGGCTTGTGCGGGTACCGCTTGACGGCGTGCGCCTCGGCCTCCGAACCCGGGAGCACATACAGCGTCTCGACCTTGTCCTGCAAGGGTTTGAGGACGAGATCCATGAACCCCTTGCGGTCGTCGAGGTAGGGCTCGATCACTTCCTCCCCTGCCGGGCACACCGCCAGGCAGTACGCCGCCTTGTAGTTCGCCTTGAACGACAGGCTCTGCCACATCGACGCGTTCTCCGAATCGCTGACCCGGGAACGGAAGTCCTCGGCGTCCTCGCTGTCGGCAACGGTCTGCACCCAGTCGGTGAAGCCGCCCATGAACTCGCGGTAGTTGTGCACCGAGCACGCGACGAAGTCGAAGTCGCCGTTCTTCTTGATCGCCCCGACCGGGCAGGCCGCCACGCAGAGCTTGCATTCCAGGCAGGGCGAATAGTCCAGCGGCGCATCGTAAGTGGAGATGTCAGCGGCCACCAGGATCGTGCCGAGCAGGATGAAGTTGCCGAATCGCGGGTGGATGACGTTGCGGTGGATGCCCATCACGCCCATGCCCGCGGCGACGGCGACCGGCTTGTGCGCCACCACCCAGATGCGGCCCGGGTAGCGGTCCATCTCCATCGGGAACGTGGCCGACGGGTTGACCACGCGGTACCCCGCGTCCTGGAGGATGCGCGTGATGCGGTGGGCGGCCTCGTTCATGATCTCGCCGCTGCGGTGGAACTCCTGGTTGGCGACGCTGCGTGCGGTCGAGCGGACGTTGTCGCGGTTCATCTTGACGACGAGCGAGAGGTAGCTGACGGCGCCGGGCAGCGCCGCCTGCACGTGCTCGACCTCGGAGGCCAGCGCCGGATCGGCGACGCGGGCGAACCCGACGTCGTCGACGCCGGCCTCCCGGCAGATCGCGCGCAACCAGCCCGCGTCGATCACGCCGGGCGGGCGCGACGGGTGCGCCTGCACCTTCCGGACGGTGGGATGGTCGGCCAGCCGCGGGGGCAACTTCTGCGCCATGCTGAGTATGGTACACAATACTCAGCTGAGCGGTACTACCCCGACGTGCGGCGACGGTAGGCGGCCAACGCGAACGGCGCGAAGACGGCGGTCAGCGCCAGCGACCACAGGATGGTGGACAGCACCGGGTGATGCAGGGGCAGTTGCGCATCGGGGGCTGCCGGCCCGCCGTTGCCCCACAGTTCGCGCATCGCCTGCGCCAGCGACGACACCGGGTTCCACTCGGCGATCACCCGAAGCCAGTGCGGCATCGGCTCCGTCGGCACGAAGGTGTTGGCCAGGAACGTCACCGGGAACAGCACGGTGAACATGACGCCGTTGACCGCCTCGACGGTACGCATCAGCGATCCGACCAGGATGCCGAACCAGATCATCCCGAAGCCGAACACCAGGATCAGGGCGAACGCCAGCACCGCCTCGGCGATGCTGCCGCGGATGCGCCAGCCGATCGCCAGCCCCGTCAGCGCCATCACCACCACGCCCAGCGACGAATGGATCAGGCTCGCGACGCTGCGCCCGATCAGCACCGACGACCGGGAGATCGGCAGCGAGCGGAACCGGTCGATGATGCCCTTCTCCACGTCGGCGGTGATGCCCGAGGCCACCACGAACGCCGAGAACACGATGGTCTGCGCCTGGATGCCCGGCAGCAGGAACTCCCGGTAGGAGGCTCCCCCGGTGTTGGTGATCGACGCGCCGAACACGAACGCGAACAGCAGCACGAACATGATGGGCTGCGCCGTCACGTCGCTGAGCATCTCGGGCATCCGCTTGGTGTGGATCATGTTGCGCTTCACCATGATCCACGACTGTTGCACCAGATTCGTCGGGCGCGTCGGCACCCGGTCGACGCGCACGGCCGCGGGGTGTTCGGTGTCCAGCGCGGTCATGCGCCGACCTCCTCGGATTCGTCGGTACGGTGGCCGGTCAAGCTCAGGAACACGTCGTCGAGGCTGGGCCGGGACAACCCGATGTCGTCGACGCCGATGCCGCTGTCGCGGAACCAGCCGGCGACAACGATCATGTCGTCCAGCCCGTCGGCGGACGCGGTCAGCCGGCGCGCCGCCGCGTCGACGAACACCTCGGCCCCGGTGCGGCGCAGCAACTCCTGCGCTGCCGGCAGATCGGCCGCGTCGCCGACGGTGATCACCAGGCTGGCCCGGCCGGCCTGCTGCTTGAGCTGCAACGGGGACCCCTCGGCGATGATGCGGCCCTGGTCGATCACCACGATGTTGTCGGCCAATTGGTCAGCCTCTTCGAGATACTGCGTGGTCAGCAGCAGCGTGGTGCCCCTCGGCCACCAGCCCGCGCAGCACCTCCCACAACTCGCTGCGGCTGCGCGGATCGAGACCGGTGGTCGGCTCGTCCAGGAACAGCACGGGCGGAGAGGCGAGCAGACTGACCGCGAGATCCAGCCGGCGGCGCATGCCCCCCGAGTAGGACTTCACCACCCGGTCGGCCGCCTCGGTCAACGAGAACTGCTGCAGCAGTTGATCTCCCAGCTTCTCCAGCGCTCGGCGCCGGATGCCGTAGAGGCCGCCGATCATGCGAATGTTCTCGCGGCCCGTCAGCAACTCGTCGACCGTCGCGACCTGACCGGTCAGCCCCATGTGGCGGCGCACCTGGTCGGGCTCGGCGCGCACGTCGTATCCCGCCACCCGCGCGGTGCCGCTGGTGGGTTCGGTCAGCGTCGTCATCATCCGCACCGTGGTCGTCTTGCCCGCACCGTTGGGTCCCAGCAGACCGAGCACGCTGCCCGGCGGGACGGCGAAACTGACCCCGTCGACCGCGGTGTGGTCACCGAACCGCTTGACGAGGTCGATCGCTTCGATGGCCGGGTCCATGGCCTCGACGGTATCCGCGCCGACCGACATCCGGCCAATGCTTTTGCCGCGGCAGGCGACGGCGTTGACTGGAACCGTGCACGCGGACTGGTTCGCCGCACCGGGATACTGGCTGGCCCGGGAGGTGCTGCAGCGCGGGGTGGCGGCGGTGTGCCTGATCGCGTTCCTCGGTGCGGGCCGCCAGTTCCGCGCGCTGCTCGGATGCGACGGCATGCTGCCGATACCGCGTTTCGTCGCGCGGGTGCCGTTCCGGATCGCGCCCAGCATCTTTCACCTGCACTACTCCGACCGCTTCTTCGCCGCGGTCTGCTGGGCCGGCGCGGCACTGGCGGGCGCGATCGTCGCCGGAGCCGACGACGCGGTCCCGCTGTGGGTGGCGACGCTGGCGTGGCTGACGCTGTGGGTGGGTTACCTGTCGATCGTCAACGTGGGCCAGCGCTGGTACGGGTTCGGCTGGGAGTCGCTGCTGCTGGAGGCCGGCGTCCTGATGATGCTGCTGGGCAACGACGAGACCGCACCGCCGCTGCTGACCCTGTGGCTGCTGCGCTGGCTGCTGTTCCGCGTCGAGTTCGGCGCCGGGCTGATCAAACTGCGCGGCGATCCGTGCTGGCGTGACCTGAGTTGCCTGGACTACCACCACGAGACGCAGCCGATGCCGGGGCCGCTGAGCTGGTTCTTCCATCACCTGCCCCGGCCGCTGCACCGCGTCGAGGTGGCCGGCAATCACGTCGCCCAGCTGGTCGTGCCGTTCGGGTTGTTCTTCCCGCAACCGGTCGCGTCGATCGCGGCGGCGGTCGTCATCGTCACGCAGCTGTGGCTGGTGGCGTCCGGGAACTTCGCCTGGCTGAACTGGCTGACGATCCTCCTCGCGTTCAGCGCGATCGACCGGGCCGCGTTCGCCACGGTGCTGCCCGCACCCGCGGCCCCCTCACCGACGGCGACACCGGGGTGGTTCGCCGCCCTGGTGATCGCGGGCGCGGCGTCGACCGTGGTGCTGAGTTACTGGCCGGTGGCCAACATGATCGGCCGCACGCAGAAGATGAACGCGTCGTTCAACGCGCTGCGGTTGGTGAACACCTACGGGGCGTTCGGCACCGTCGGGCGCGTGCGCCACGAGGTGGTGATCGAAGGCACCGATGCGGCCCGGCCCACGCCGGATGCGGTGTGGAGGGAGTACGGCTTCCGGGGCAAACCGGGAGATCCGCACCGGATGCCGCGTCAGTGGGCGCCCTACCACCTGCGGCTGGACTGGCTGATGTGGTTCGCCGCGCTGTCGCCGGCCTACGCGCGGGAGTGGTTCGGACCGCTGATGGAGCGGCTGCTGCGGGGCGACCCCGCCACGCTGCGACTGTTCGGCCACAACCCGTTCCCCGACGCGCCGCCGCGCTACGTGCGGGCCCGACTGTACGAGTACCGCTTCACGTCCTGGCGCGAACTCCGCGAGGACCGACGGTGGTGGAACCGTGAACTCGTCGGCGAGTACCTGCCGCCCCGGACGATGAGCGGCCGCGAGCGTGCGTGACATGCCGTCTGGACGCGGCGTGTCGCGTGCAGACACGCTCGCTCGCGGATGGAGGGGCTACGTGACGAGCGAGACGGAGGTCGAGCGGCGCAGCTTGCCCGACGACGTCTTCGGGATGCTGCCCGGCCCGAGCACCACGACATTGCGCGGCCGCATCTCGACCTCGGCGACCACCTCGTGGGCGACCTGGTGCTCGATGCGGCGCACCTCGGCGGGGTCCTGCCAGGCGTTGGACTCGACGGCGACGGCGAAGGTCTCCCGCGAGTGCCCGGCGTCCAGGCGGACCGCGACCGCACACCCCGGCCGCACGCCCTCGACGCGGCCCGCCGCGCGCTCGATGTCGGTCGGGTAGATGTTGCGGCCGGCCATGATGATGACGTCCTTGACGCGGCCGCAGACCACGACGTGGCCGTCCTCGGTCAGGTAGCCGAGGTCACCGGTGTCGTACCAGCCGTGCTCGTCCTGCGCGGGGATGAACCCACCCATCGTCATGTAACCCGGCGTCACGCACTCGCCGCGCAGTTCGATGACCCCGACGCCGCGCGGCGGCATCACGTTGCCGTGGTCGTCGATGACGCGGGCCTCGAGGTCGGTGAGCAGCGGGCCGAGATCGGCCAGCCGCTTGGTGTTGCCCTTGGTGGCCGGCACGGCGCGGCGCAGCGCGGCCAGCAGGTCGGCGTCGACCTCGTCCACCACCAGGCCCGCATTGCACGGCGAGAACGACACCGCCAGCGTGGTCTCGGCCATGCCGTAGGCCGGCAGGATCGCCCCGGGGTTCAGGCCGAACGGCTTGCCCGCGTCCAGCAGGTCCTCGACGTCGGCGGGGTCGACGGGCTCGGCGCCCGACAGCGCGAACCGCAACGTCGACAGATCGAACTCACCGGGCTTGGCCTGCCGGCGCAGCCGCTTGGCGAACAGCGCATAGGCGAAGTTCGGGGCGGCGGTCATCGTGCCCTTGTACTTGTCGATGAGCTTGGCCCACAGCAGCGTGTCACGCAGGAAGTCCAGCGGCGTGACCTTGACCAGCTCGGCGCCGAAGTACATCGGGATGGTCAGGAAGCCGACCATGCCCATGTCGTGGAAGCAGGGCAGCCAGCTCACCATCACGTCGGTCTCGACGTCGTACTGCGCGCCGATGAACATCGCCTCGGCGTTGGAGTGGATGTTGCGGTGCGTGATCTGCACGGCCTTGGGCGACCCGGTCGAACCAGACGTCAGCTGCATCAGCGCCAGGTCGTCTTCGCCGACCTCGATCGGATCGATCGGCTCAGCGGCCAGGAGGTCCTCGACGGTCAGGACCGTGATGCCCTTCTCTTCCAGCACGGGGATCGCCACCAGGAACGGCTCGGAGACGATGACGGCCTTGGCCTCGATCATGCCGATGACGTTCATCGTGTCCTCGGCCCACATCACCAGGTCCGTGCGAGGGGTGGGCTGGTGCAGCATCGTCAGCGAGGCACCGCGCATCCACAGGCCCTGGGCCGTGGGAGCGATCTCGACGGGAAGGCCGGCGAGCACGCCGACCGCGTCCCCGCGCCCGACGCCCGCTGCGGCGAGTCCACCGGCGATGCGCCGAGCCCGCTCGTGCACCTCGCCCCAGGTGTGCCGAACCGGCTCATGGGGTTCGCCGGTGACCATGCCCCGGGTGGTGGTGCGGGCATTGCGGTACATCTTCTCGGTGAACTTGCTCACGACGACCTCCTCGCCGACATCTGCCCCTGTGCACATGCGCGTTTGCCATGTTCCGCCTGTTGAACGACCTTCGCATGGAGGCGCGCACACGTTTGGGCAGCGGTTTTGTCTCGAATCGGTGATGTCGCCGCGGCGCGGCCGGATCCGTTTGGACGCCCACCGTCGGTAGCGACGGAGGAATTCGCGTCCACTGCTCGACCGCTAGCTCTCACCGTCGCTCATCTTAGGAGACTCTTAAGTAACTGCCAAACGTGCGCGTGTATTGAGGCGTTTGTCACAGTTCTGGTGATCCGGTCCCGCGGACTCCTACACCGAGGCCGACGGGCTCGGCACGACCCGCGCGCCGTGCACCGGCCCGCTTGCCACCCGCACGGTCCGGCACACGCCGGCGCCGGCCAGTTCGGTGCCGACGTCGACGGCCGACCGGGCCGACGTGCACAGGAACGCACAGGTCGGTCCCGACCCGGAGACGACGCCCGCCAACGCGCCGGCCTCGACGCCCGCGCGCAGGGTGCGGCGCAGCGACGGGTCGAGCGTCAGCGCGGCGGGCTGCAGGTCATTGCCCAGCAACGGCGCGAGTTCGGCCGGATCGCCCGACGCCAGCGCGGCCAGCACCGGTTCCGCGGACTCCAGCCGGGGCGGCAGCGTGCGGTCCTGCGCTTCGCGCAGCCGGTCGATCTCGGAGAACACCGTCGCGGTCGACAGACCGCCGTCGGAGAACGCGAGAACCCAGTGAAAGGTGTTGCGGGTCAACACCGTTGCCAGTTCCTCACCGCGCCCGGTGCCGAGCGCGGTACCACCGTGCAGCGCGAACGGCACGTCGGAGCCCAGCTGCGCGGCCAACGCGTGCAGGTCACGCCGCGGCACCCCGAGCTCCCACAACTCGTTCATCGCCACCAGCACCGCGGCCGCGTCGGCGCTGCCGCCCGCCATGCCGCCGGCCACCGGAATGGTCTTGTCGATGGCGATCGCGACGTCCGGGGCGCGGCCGACGTGCTCAGCCATCAGTTCGGCCGCCCGCCAGGCGAGATTGCGGTCGTCGGTGGGCAGCGACTCGGCGCCTTCACCCGCCACCTCGAGCGTCAGCACATCCGAGGTGCTGACCGTCACTTCGTCGAGCAGCGACACGGCGTGGAACACGGTCGAAAGCTCGTGGTAGCCGTCCGCGCGGCGGTCGCCGACCTCGAGGTAGAGGTTCACCTTGCCGGGCACGCGGACCGTCACCGAACCGGTGGGAACCCACTCCGTAGCCGTATTTCCGTCGCGCGCGGACATCGCACGACCCTAACGCCGCGACGTGACGCGGGCGAACCCTACTCTGGAAGCGTGCTTTCGCCGGGCGACCGCTTCGAAGGCCGCTACATCGTGGAGGCCGTCATCGGCCGCGGCGGTTCGTCGACCGTCTATCGGGCCCGTGACACCCGGCCACCCGAACGCACCGTCGCGCTGAAGGTGCTCGCCGACCGAGCCCAACCCGCCGACGCGCAGGCCCGGCTGGATCGCGAGTTCGCCGTCGCCCGGGCCATGGCGCAGCCGCACGTCGTCGAGGTCTACGACCACGGCCCGGGATGGCTGACGATGGAACACCTCGCCGGCGGCCCGGTCTCCAGGCTGGCCACCATCCCCAACCGCCTTGCGGCGCTGACCCAGATCGCCGGCGCCCTCGACGACATCCACGGTCGCGACGTCGTGCACTGCGACGTCAAACCCGCCAACATCCTGTGCCACGCGGACTTCTACGCCGACGGCGCGGTGCTGGTCGACTTCGGCACCGCGCACACCCGCAACGAGAAGCCGCGGCCGCACGCAGGCGAGGTGACCGCGTCGCTGCCCTACTCGCCGCCGGAACTGCTGACCGGCGGGCCGGTCAGCGGCGCCACCGACGAGTACGCGCTGGCGTGCACCCTCGTGGAGATGGTCACCGGAGCACCCCCGTTCACCGCGGCCACCCGCATGGGCCTGACGGCCGCGCAGTTGAACAGCGTTCCACCCCGGCTGTCCCGTCGAATTGACTGGCTGCCAAGCGCATTCGACTCCGTGATGGCCAAGGCGCTGGCGAAGCAACCCGCCGACCGCTATCAGAGCTGCACCGAGTTGATGGCGCTGATTACCCGCATTCTGCGCGACTGAAACGTCAATCGCGTTCTGCCACTCTGTAACCCAGCGTTAACGTCGGCGAATTCCGCCGTGACACGACGGGGCTAGCGTCCCGCCCATGGAATCTGCCGTGCAGTACGACAACTCGGCCCTTGCCCACGAGGAAGAGGGCTATCACAAGGGCCTCAAGCCGCGCCAGCTGCAGATGATCGCCATCGGCGGCGCGATCGGCACCGGCCTGTTCATGGGCGCGGGCGGCCGTTTGAACACCGCCGGCCCCGGACTGTTCATCGTCTACGCCGTGTGCGGCGTCTTCGTGTTCTTCATTCTGCGCGCGCTCGGCGAGCTGGTGCTGCACCGTCCGTCCTCGGGATCGTTCGTCTCCTATGCACGCGAATTCCTGGGCGAGAAGGCGGCTTTCGTAGCCGGCTGGATGTACTTCTTCAACTGGGCCTGCACCTCGATCGTCGACGTCACCGCGATCGCGCTGTACATGCACTACTGGGGTGCGTTCAAGGCGGCCCCGCAGTGGACAATCGCGCTGATCGCGTTGATCATCGTGCTGACGGTGAACATGATCTCGGTCAAGCTGTTCGGGGAGATGGAGTTCTGGGCCGCGCTGATCAAGGTCGTCGCGCTGGTGACCTTCCTGGTCGTCGGCATCGTGTTCCTCGCGGGCCGGTTCACCGTCGACGGTCAGCCGACCGGTCTGTCGGTGGTCGCCGACAACGGCGGGATCCTCCCCACCGGCGCGCTGCAGCTGGTGCTCGTCACCTCGGGCGTGATATTCGCCTACGCCGCAGTCGAATTGGTCGGCACCGCGGCCGGTGAGACCGAGAACCCCGCCAAGGTGATGCCCAAGGCGATCAACTCCGTGGTGTTCCGCATCGCGGTGTTCTATGTGGGCTCACTGATCCTGCTGGCGCTCATGCTGCCCTACACCAGCTACAAGCAGGGCGAGAGCCCGTTCGTGACGTTCTTCTCGAGCATCGGCGTGCCCGCGGCGGGCGACATCATGAACTTCGTCGTGCTGACCGCCGCCATGTCGAGTCTGAACGCGGGCCTGTACTCGACGGGACGGATCCTGCGCTCGATGGCGCTGAACGGGAGCGCGCCGCAGTTCACCGCCCGGATGACCAAGCGCGGTGTGCCGTTCGCCGGTATCGCGCTGACGGCGGTGTTCACCGTGGTCGGCGTGTTCCTGAACCTGGTGGTGCCGGCCGAGGCGTTCAACATCGCACTCGACCTGTCGGCCCTGGGCATCATCGCGTCGTGGGGCACCATCGTCATCTGCCAGATCCAGCTGTACCGCTGGTCGAAGAAGGGGATCCTGGCCCGTCCGAGCTTCCGGCTGTGGGGCTCGCCGTACACGAGCTACGCCACCCTGGTGTTCCTCGTCGGGGTGACGGCGCTGATGTGTTACGAGAACTACTGGAATCTGGTCGCGCTGGTGGTGCTGGTTCCGGCGCTGGTGATCGGCTGGTTCGCGGTGCGCACCAGGGTGATGGAGATGGCCCGCGAGCGGGTCGGCATCACCGGCAACTACCCGATCGTCGCGGAGACGCCGTTGATGGACGAATACCTGCGTGCCGACAGCACGAAGGACAGCAAGAAGCCGGGTCCTACGAAGACGTGATGTGGGACTCGAGCCCGTCGGCGGTGGGCTCGGCAGTCACCGCCGGCGCCGGCTTGGGCACGACGTGCCAATCGGCGTTGCGCTGCAGCAGCCGGACGAAGTCCGCGACGCCCAGCGTCTCGCCCCGGCGGGACGGGTCGATGCTCGCGGCGAGAAGCCGGCTTGCTGACTCGTTGCCCGAGCCCGCCCACTCGGCGAACGCATTGCGTGCGGTCTTGCGGCGCTGCGCGAACGCGACGTCGATGAGCTCGAAGACCTGCTGCCGGAATTCCGGGTCGGTCGGCCACGGTGAGGTCTCGTAGCGGTCGATCCGCACCAGCCCGGAGTAGACGCGCGGGATCGGCCAGAACACCGTCGGGGACACCATGCCGTATCGGCGCACGTTGCCGAAGAACCGCACCTTCACGCTGGGCACGCCGTAGTCCTTGCCACCCGGCTCGGCGGCCAGCCGCTCGGCGACCTCGGCCTGCACCATCACCATGACGGTGCGGATGGACGGGAACTCGGCGAGAAGGTGCAGAAGCGCAGGAACAGCAACGTTGTAGGGCAGGTTCGCGACCAGGGCGGTGGGCTCGTCGGTGAGGTCCTCACGCTGGAAGGTGAGGATGTCGCGGTTGAGCACGTGCAGCCGGTTGATCTCGCTGTGCGAGTGATCGGCGACCGTGGTGGGTAGCTGTTCGGCCAGCACCGGGTCGATCTCGACGGCCGTCACGCGGGAGCCGCGATCGAGCAGCGCCAGCGTCAGCGACCCGAGGCCAGGGCCGACCTCGAGCACGTGATCGTTCCGGTTCACCCCCGATGCGGACACGATGCGGCGCACGGTGTTGGCGTCGTGCACGAAGTTCTGGCCGAAAGACTTGCGCGGCCGGAAGTCAATGGACTTTGCCAGGTGACGAATCTCAGTTCGCCCGAGCAGTCGAATTGTCACGACGCACCGATCCTCCCGCTACAGACCGGCCACGCTCCCCACCCTTGGCGTGCCCTGGTCACTTCAGCAATTGCGATCTGCTCTTCTCTGGTTGCCAGATCTGCCCGCTGAGCATACCTCAGACCACCGTTGCGCTCCCAGGTGTTTTGATCAAATTGGACGCCACCGAAAAATCCGTTACCGGTGTTGATGCCCCAATTACCTCCAGCTTCGCAACGCGCCAGCGCGTCCCACTGGCCCGGGTTGGACACCGGGGGCACCTCGGTGCCCGGCTTGGCACCGATGCGCAACACCCCGTCCCTGGCCGGAACAACAACGACATTGGCTACTGGCAGCCTGCCTGTCTCGACGCCGTTGACCCGCGCGATCGCGAAAGTGACGTCCTGGGTGCCCGGCATTCCGGGGTCTTCGACGATCTGGCGGCTCATGTTCAGCGACACGTCGGAGATGCGCTGGTTGTTCGGCGCGAGCGGGAGCCGCTCGGTGACCTTGTCGATCCGCACCCGGGTGACGGTGATCCGCATGCCATCCGCGATGGGAGCCGAGGGTGCTGGGTTCACCGTGTCACTTTGCTGAAGGGGGGCGCCTGCGGCGTCGAGCAGGGCCGCGACGTTCGGTGCGGCCAGTCGGACGGTCCGCGTCACACCCGCGTCGTCGAGCTGAACGGTCCTGGGACTCACCACTGGTAGCGCCATTCCACCCAGCGGGACACGGCTGCCGCGGCTTGCCGCGAGCGGCGCTTTGTCGGTCATCCGAAGCTGGGCGAGCGCCTCCTGCACGGTCGACGCGGTCGTCCAGACCTGCTCGGTCCCGCCACCGTCGGTGGAGATCTCGAGCGGCCGGCTGCGGCGCAGCACGATCGTGTCCGACTGGTGCACGGGGGTGTCGGCGGCCGGGAAGAGGTCGTCGCGGTCGGTGACGCCGAAGCCGTTCTCCTTCACGACGTCGATCACGCGGCTCTTCATCGTCGGCACCGTCATCGACGCGCCGTCCACAGTCAGTGTCACCGTTTTGTGGGACAGCACGGCCGTTCCGCCCGCGAAGATCAGCGCCAGCAAAGTCGCCGCGACGAGGACCCGCAGGATCGGCGAACGCGTCTGATGAAGTCTGGTGATGGCACTCACGATGTCGTCGACCCCAACTTCAGGACGCGCGCAGCTTCTGTACGCGCGTGGATTATCACAAGACGGTAACGAAAAGGCCTACGGGCGGCAACTCTGCAGGCCGTACGCTCGCTCCGCCGTCACCGAGGTCTGCTCGGCGATCTCTTCCGGCGCCCGGCCGACCACGTCGGCCAACGCTCGAACAGTGTAAGGGAGGCAGTAGGGCTCGTTCGGCGCGCCGCGGAAGGGGTGCGGGGTCAGAAACGGGGCGTCGGTCTCGACCAGCAGCTGGTCGACGGGGATCAGCGTGGCCGCTTCCCGCAGCTCACGCGCGTTCTTGAAGCTCACCGTGCCCGACAGGCTGAGCAGCCAGCCCGCGTCGACGCAGGAGCGCGCCATGGCCGGGCCGGAGGAAAAACAGTGGAAGATCACAGTCTCCGGGGCGCCCTCGGCGCGCAGCACGTCCAGCACCTCGTCGTCGGCGTCGCGGTTGTGGATCATCAACGGCTTCCCGCTGCGCTTGGCCAGGTCGATGTGCCACGCGAACGCCTCACGCTGGACCGCCGGCTCCGCGCACCCCTCCAGCCGCCCCGGCCAGTACAGGTCCAGGCCGGTCTCCCCGATCGCGACGACCCGCGGGTGCGCGGCCAGGCGCTCCAACTCGGCGCGGGCATCGTCGGTGAGTGCATCGGCCCGGGTGGGGTGCAGCGCCACCGCGGCGTAGACGCGGGGATCCCACTCGGCCGCGCCGGCGGCCCACCGGGCGGCATCGAGGTCGTCGGCGATGGTGACCACGGCCTGCACGCCCGCCGAGTTGGCGCGGTCCAGAACGGCCGCCACATCGTCGGCGGTGCGGGCCCCGCATGCGTCGAGATGGGTGTGAGCGTCGATCAGGGGCGTCAGCGGCTCGGGGACGGGGGGCGGCTCGCGCCGCTGTCGGGAGGAGGAGCTCACCGTCCACACCTTAGGGTGAAGCACAAATGAGCGAGCCCTACTACATCACCACGGCGATCGCCTATCCCAACGGCGACCCGCACGTCGGCCATGCCTACGAATACATCGCCACCGACGCGATCGCGCGCTTCAAGCGGCTGGACGGTTTCGACGTCCGCTTCCTGACCGGCACCGACGTGCACGGGCTGAAGATGGCCGAGACCGCCGCCCGCGAGGGGGTGCCGACCATCGAGCTGGCGCGGCGCAACTCCGACGTCTTCGAGCGGTTGCAGCGCAAGCTGAACGTGTCGTTCGACCGCTTCATCCGGACCAGCGACGCGGACCACTTCACGGCGTCGGAGGAGATCTGGCGGCGGATGGTCGACGCGGGCGACGTGTACCTCGACAACTACTCGGGCTGGTACTCGGTGCGCGACGAGCGGTTCTTCGCCGAGAACGAGACCGTCGTGGGCGAGGACGGGGTTCGCGTCTCCATCGAGACCGGCACCCCGGTGACCTGGACCGAGGAGCAGACGTACTTCTTCCGGCTGTCCGCCTACGCCGACCGGCTGCTGGCGCTCTACGCCGAGCACCCGGAGTTCATCGAGCCGGAGGTGCGGCGCAACGAGGTGGTCAGCTTCGTCTCCGGCGGGCTGCGTGACCTGTCGATCTCGCGGACCACGTTCGACTGGGGTGTCCCGGTGCCCGGCCACCCCGACCACGTCATGTACGTGTGGGTCGACGCGTTGACCAACTACCTGACCGGCGTCGGTTTCCCGGACACCGATTCCGAGCTGTACCGCCGTTACTGGCCCGCCGATCTGCACATGATCGGCAAGGACATCATCCGGTTCCACACGGTGTACTGGCCGGCCTTCCTGATGTCGGCCGGCATCCCGCTGCCGAAGAAGGTGTTCGCGCACGGCTTCCTGTTCAACCGCGGCGAGAAGATGAGCAAGTCCGTCGGCAACGTGGTCGACCCCAACGACCTCGTCGACACGTTCGGCGTCGATCAGGTGCGCTATTTCCTGCTGCGGGAGGTCCCGTTCGGCCAGGACGGCAGCTACAGCGAGGACGGCATCATCGCCCGGATCAACGCCGATCTGGCCAACGAGTTCGGCAACCTGGCGCAGCGCTCGCTGTCGATGGTCGCCAAGAACCTCGACGGCGTGGTCCCGCAGCCCGGCGATTTCACGCCGGAGGACCTCGAGATGCTCGCGCTCGCCGACGGGCTTCTCGAGCGGGTGCGCGGGCATTACGCGGCGACGGCGATGCACCTGGCGCTCGAGGCGATCTGGTCGATGTTGGGCGCGGCCAACCGCTACTTCTCGGCGTTGGGGTTCGAGACCCAGGACGTCGAAGGTGATGTCAGCGAGGAGAAGTTGGNGACCGATCCGCAGCGGTTCGCGACCGTGCTGTACACGACGCTCGAGGTGGTGCGCATCGCCGCGCTGCTGAGCCAACCCGTGATGCCGGAGTCGATGGCCCGGCTGCTGGACCTGCTGGGCCAGCCCGCCGACCAGCGGGATTTCCCGGCGGTTTCGGTCCGGCTGGTCCCGGGCGTCGCGCTGCCCGCGCCGGCCGGGGTTTTTCCGCGCTACCAGACCGCGGTGTGATACGCATCACGTCGTGTCACACCCGGACGGTCGCCGGTGTCTTGAGGTCACACGCCTTCGGACAAAGGAGACCTCATGACCGCACGACAGTTCCGCGTTCTCGTGATCGGCGGCGGTTACGCCGGTGTGATGGCCGCCAACCGGCTGACGTCACGTGACGATCTGGCGGTAACCCTGGTGAACCCCCGCCCACATTTCGTGGAGCGGATCCGGCTGCACCAGCTGGTCGCCGAAACCGGCGACGCGGCGGTCGATTACGAGCGGGTGCTCAACGATCGGGTACGGCTGGCCGTCGACAGTGTCGAGCGGATCGACACCGCCGCGCGCCGGATAGTGCTGGCCTCGGGCGCGACGCTGGACTACGACTACCTCGTCTACGCGGCGGGCAGCACCGGGGCCGTGCCGGCGTCGGTGCCGGGCGCCGCCGAGTTCGGGTTCTCGCTGAGCGAGTGGGAACCGGCGGCGCGCCTGAAGGCCCGGCTGTCCGACCTCGCGCTGCCGGCGCCGATCGTCGTCGTCGGCGGTGGCCTGACCGGCATCGAAGCCGCAGCCGAACTGGCCGAGGCCGGCCGCCCGGTGACACTGGTGAGCACGGTCGTCGGGCCGTCGCTGAGCCGGCCTGGCCGCCGCTCGGTGACCAAGCGCCTGCACAAGCTCGGCGTGGTGCTCGTCGAAGGCGACGCCGCCACGGTCACCGCGGTCGGACCCGACCACGTCGCGCTGGCCGACGGCCGGATCATCGCGAGCGCGGTGACGGTGTGGGCCGCCGGCTTCGGGGTGCCCGGCCTGGCGGCCGCCAGCGGACTGACCACCGACGGGATGGGTCGCGTGGTCACCGACGAGACGTACACCAGCGTCGACGACGACCGCATCGTCGCCGCCGGCGACTCCGCGGCGCCGTCGCGGCGGGCCTACCGGATGAGCTGCCAGGCCAGCCTGCCGATGGGCGTGCTGGCGGCCGAGACCGTGCTCGCCCGCATCGCCGGCGAGTCTCCTGCCACGGTGTCGGTGCCGATGACCGCGCAGTGCATCAGCGTCGGCCGACGCGCGGGCACCCTGCAGGTCCAGCGCGCCGACGACACCCCGATCGCGCTCTACCTCGGCGGCCGTACCGGCGCGCTGATCAAGGAGCAGGTGTGCCGGTGGACGGTGAAATGGATGGCCGGCGAGGCCGCCGAGCCCGGCTCCTACCGCACGCGCAAGGGCCCCGACCGCAGCACCGCACCGGCCGCCGATGAGGCGATCGGCGTCCGATGAGCGACGAACACGCCGAGCGGTTCACCGCGCTGCGGCCGCTGCTGTTCACGATCGCCTACGAAATCCTCGGCAGTGCAACCGAATCCGATGATGTGCTGCAGGAGAGCTATCTGCGGTGGGCACACGTCGAGCTGGCCACCGTCGCCGACACCAAGGCCTATCTCGCCCAGCTCGTCACCAGGCAGGCACTCAATGCGCTGCGGGCGCAGTCGCGGCGCAAGGAGACCTACGTCGGGCCGTGGCTGCCCGAACCGCTGCTCACCGATGTCGACCCGTCGGCCGACGTGGTGCTCGCCGAGTCGGTGTCGATGGCGATGCTGGTGGTCCTGGAGACGCTGAGCCCCGACGAGCGTGCGGTCTTCGTGCTGCGCGAGGTGTTCGGGTTCGACCACGACGAGATCGCCGCGACGATCGGGAAGTCCACCGCGGCCGTCCGGCAGATGGCCCACCGCGCCCGCGAGCACGTGCAGTCCCGGCGCAAGCGGTTCGAGCCCGTCGACCCGCAGTTCTCCACCGAACTCACCACCCGGTTCTTCACCGCCGCCGCGACCGGCGACCTCGACGGCCTGATGGCGATGCTCGCCCCGGACGTGGTGTGGACCGCCGACAGCGACGGCAAGGCCAGTGCGGCCCGCCGCCCGGTGGCGGGCGCGGAGCGGGTGGCCCGGCTGGTCATGGGCCTGGTGCGGCTGGGCGGCGCCGGCGGCCGGGTGGAGCCCGCGATCTACAACAGCGCGCCCGCGCTGGTCCTCTACACCGGCGAGCACCTCGAAGGCGTGGTGCTCATCGAGGTGGTCGACGGCAGGATCGCGAACTTCTACGCGATGCGCAATCCGGAGAAACTCGCCACGGTGACCGTGCCGCGACGCATCGGCCGATAATGACCCGGTGCGCATCGACCGACTCGGCGAGCTGGGCAGCGCCCCGACGGTCCTCGCTGCACTGGCCGCCGCGGCGTCGCGGCGCGGCCTCGCCCCACCGGCGGCACTGACCGGCGAGTGGTTCGGTTCGCGGGCGGTGATCGCCCCGTCGGTGACGCTGTCCGAGGTCGCACCCGGCGAGGTGTTCGCCGTTCCCGTCGGGGCGCACGCGGACGGCGCGGTCGGCGGCGGGTGGTTCGGCTATCTGTCCTACCCCGACCCGGGAGCCGACGGCCGCGGACCGCGGCTTCCCGAGGCGGCCGGCGGCTGGTCGGACTGTGTGCTGCGGTGCGCCGCCGACGGCACCTGGTGGCATGAAAGCCTCTCCGGAGCAACGCTTTCCGGCTGGGTCACCGAGGCGCTGCGGGAGCCGGTCAGCGCGCGCGGCGCCACGATCGCGTGGGGTGACGCCGACCGGTCGGCGCACCAGCGCGGCGTGCGCGACTGCCTCGAGGCCATCGCCGCCGGCGAGGTCTACCAGGCGTGCGTCTGCACCCAGTTCACTGGCACGCTCGACGGCGCCCCCGTCGACTTCTTCGTCGACGCGGTGACGCGGACCGCTCCGGCCCGCGCGGCGTTCCTCGCCGGCGACTGGGGCGCGGTGGCGTCGCTGTCCCCCGAGCTGTTCCTGCGCCGGCACGGAGAGGCCGTCACGTCGAGCCCGATCAAGGGCACCCTGCCCCGGCACGCGGATCCGGCCGCGCTGCGCGCGTCGGTCAAGGACGTCGCCGAGAACATCATGATCGTGGATCTGGTGCGCAACGACCTCGGCCGCATCGCGCAGACGGGGTCTGTGACGGTGCCCGAACTGCTCGCGGTCCGTCCGGCCCCCGGGGTGTGGCACCTGGTGTCGACGGTGGCGGCGCGGGTGCCCACCGACGTCCCCACCGGCGCGCTGCTGGAGGCGACGTTTCCGCCCGCGTCGGTGACCGGCACCCCCAAGCAGCGGGCGCGCGATCTGCTCCGGCAGTGGGAGCCGCGACGCCGCGGCGTGTACTGCGGCACCGTCGGTCTGGCGTCGCCCGTCGCCGGCTGCGAACTCAACGTCGCGATCCGCACCGTCGAGTTCACCCCGTCGGGCAGCGCGGTCCTCGGCGTCGGCGGCGGCATCACCGCGGACTCCGACCCGGTGCGCGAATGGGAGGAGTGCCTGCACAAGGCGGCCCCGATCCTCGCGTCGTCAGTCCCGGGCCCGCAGCACCGCGTCGTAGAGCTCCCGGCGTGACGGCGCCCCGGGATGCGCCGCGACCACCTGGGCGCACGCATCCTTGACCCGCAGCCCCTCGGCGACCAGCCGGTTCACCTCCGCCACCAGGCTGTCCGGGTCCGCGACCGGCGTCGCGCCCGCGAGCACGACGGTGATCTCCCCCAGCACCGGGCCGGTGGCCCACTCCGCCAGCTCCCCGAGCGTCCCGCGCACGATCTCCTCGTGCGTCTTGGTCAGCTCCCGGCACACCACCGCGCGACGGTCGGGTCCCAGCACCGTCACCGCGTCCCGCAGGCAGTCACCGAGCCGGCGCGGCGATTCGAAGAACACACACGTGCGGGGCTCGGCGGCCAGCGTCTGCAACCACGAGGTGCGCGCCGACTGCTTGCGCGGCGCGAAGCCCTCGAAGCAGAACCTCTCCGACGGCAGCCCGGCGACCGCGAGCGCCGTCGTCACCGCCGACGGGCCCGGCAGGCACTGCACCGGCAGGCCGGCCTCCACACACGCCGCGACCATCCGGTAGCCGGGGTCGCTGATCAGCGGCATGCCGGCATCGCTGACCAGCAGCACCGTCGCGCCGCCGCGGATGTCGTCGAGCAGCGCCGGCACCCGTGACGCCTCGTTCTGGTCGAAGAGGCTGACGATCCTGCCGACCGGGCGCACCTCCAGCGCGTTGGCCAGCGTGCGCACCCGGCGGGTGTCCTCGGCGGCGATCACATCAGCGGTGGCCAGCGCCCGGATCAGGCGGGTCGACGCGTCCGACGGCTGACCCAGCGGCGTGGCACCGATGAGCAGTCGTCCAGCGGCCATGCCCCACAGCCTACGATCGCAGGCGTGACCGCCCCGCCCGACGAGCTCGTCGTCGACCAGCGCGCGGTCCCCGTCATCTCTCCGGGCCCCCTGGTGCCGGTCGCCGACTTCGGCCCGCTCGACCGGTGGCGCGGCTGGGCGATGACCGCCGTCATCACCGCGCTCGCCGCGGTGACCCGTTTCCTCAACCTGGGGTCGCCCACCGACGCGGGCACGCCGATCTTCGACGAGAAGCACTACGCGCCGCAGGCCTGGCAGATGCTGCACAACCACGGCGTCGAGGACAACCCGGGCTACGGCCTGGTGGTGCACCCGCCGGTCGGCAAACAGATGATCGCGCTGGGCGAGGCGCTGTTCGGCTACAACGGTGTGGGCTGGCGCTTCACCGGCGCGCTCTGCGGCGTCGTGCTGGTGCTGCTCGTCGTGCGGATCACCCGCCGCATCAGCCGGTCCACGCTGGTCGGCGGGATCGCCGGGCTGCTGCTGATCGCCGACGGCGTCAGCTTCGTGATCGCGCGGACCGCCCTGCTGGACATCTTCCTGGTGTTCTTCGTGGTCGCGGCCTTCGGCTGCCTGATCGTCGACCGGGACCAGGTGCGGGAGCGCATGCACGTCGCGCTGCTGGACGGCCGGATCGCCGAGACACCGTGGGGTCCGCGGCTGGGCGTGCGCTGGTGGCGATTCGGGGCCGGTGTCCTGCTCGGGCTGGCCTGCGCCACCAAATGGTCGGGCCTGTACTTCGTGCTCTTCTTCGGGGCGATGAGCGTCGCGTTCGACGTCGCGGCGCGCAAGCAGTACCGGGTGCCGCGGCCGTGGCTGGGCGCGGTGCGCCGCGACGTCGGGCCGTCGCTGTACGCGATGGTGCTGATTCCGTTCGGGGTGTACCTGGGCTCGTACGCGATGTGGTTCGCCTCGGAGACCGGGGTGAACCGCTACGAGGTCGGCCGCTCGATCGGACCGGACAGCGTGCTGCCGATCCCCGATGCGCTGCGATCGCTGTGGCACTACACCTATGCGGCGTACCGGTTTCACTCCGGCCTGACCAATGCCGACGGCAACCACCACCCGTGGGAGTCCAAGCCCTGGACGTGGCCGATGTCGTTGCGGCCGGTGCTGTACGCGATCGACAACCAGAATGTGCCCGGCTGCGGTGCGCAGTCCTGCGTCAAAGCGGTGATGCTGGTCGGCACCCCGGCGATGTGGTTCATCGCGGTCCCGGTGCTGGGCTGGGTGCTGTGGAAGGCCTTCGTCAAACGCGACTGGCGGTATGCGGTGCTGCTGGTCGGCTACAGCGCGGGCTTCCTGCCGTGGTTCGCCGACATCGACCGGCAGATGTACTTCTTCTACGCCGCGACGATGGCGCCGTTCCTGGTGATGATGATCGCGATGATCCTCGGCGACATCCTGCACGCCCCGAGACAGACCGCCGAGCGCCGAACGCTCGGCCTGCTGGTGGTGAGTTGCTATGTGGCGCTGGTGATCACGAACTTCGCGTGGATGTATCCGATCCTGACCGGGCTGCCGATCTCCCAGAGCACGTGGAACATGCAGATCTGGCTACCGTCCTGGCGCTGACCGACTTGCCCGCGGAATAGCATTCCTGGTCGCTGCCACGCGGAAATCGCAGCCCGGAATGCGCTTCCGCGGCAGAACGGTCAGAGCGGGTCGCGGGCGGCGGGGCATGACATGCAGCGTGGTCCGCCGCGGCCGGTGCCCAGTTCCGAGGCCGAGATCGCGAGCACCTCGATGCCCGAATCCTCCAGGCGCGCATTGGTTTCGGTGTTGCGCTCATAGGCCACCACCACACCCGGCGCGACGGCCAGCGTGTTGTTGCCGTCGTCCCACTGCTCGCGCTCGGCGGTCACCGGGTCGAGGCCGGTGTCGATGACCCGCAGCTTGCCGATGCCCATCGCGTCGGCCGCGGCCTCGACGAACGGGGCGGCCCGGTCGATGCGGACCCCGCCCGCGGAACGGCGGATCGGGAACGCGGTCAGCGAGTCGACGATGTTGGGATACATCACCACCGCGTCGGTGTCGACCATCGTGCACACGGTGTCCAGGTGCATCTGCGCTCGCTCCTGCGCGATCGGCACCGCCAGCACGGTGTGCGCGAGGCCGTCGTCGAAGAGGCTGCGCGCCAGCGCCTCCGCACCCGCCGGCGTCGTCCGCTCCCCCACGCCGACCGCGACCACGCCGGGCGCCAGCAGCAGCACGTCCCCGCCCTCGACGGGCGCCGACCGCGACTCGTAGGCGCGGCGCACCCCGAGGAACCGCGGATGGTGCGCATAGATCAGGTCGGTCAGCGACGTCTCGCGCACCCGCGCATGCATGGCCAGCGACGTGATGGCCACCCGCGGCCCGATCCAGAACGACGAGTCGCGGGTGAACAGCAGGTTGGGCAGCGGGTCGATGACGAAGTCGCCGCCGTGGTGCATGCGCCGCACCAGCGACAGCTCGTGCTCGCCGAAGGGCAACTCGTCGAATGTCATCCCGGCCATCAGCACGTGCGCGAGTGCACCCGCATCGAGGGTTCGCAAGTACGTCGAGAGTTCCTGCGCCAGCGGCACACCCAGCCGTCGCGCGTCGACCGCGGCCGAGATCCCGTGCATGCGCGCGGCCCCGCTGTGGGCGAGCGCCTCGGTCAGCAGGTCACCGAGCAGCAGCACCTCGACTCCGCGGGAGCGCAGCAGCGCGGCGAACGCGTCGTGTTCCTCCTGCGCCCTGCTCACCCACGGCAGCCCGTCGAACAGCAGCGTGTCGTTGTTGCGGGGCGTCAATCGCTTCAGCTCGGCCCCCGGACGGTGCAGGATCACCGTCCGCAGCGTGCCGACCTCCGAGTTGCATCCCAGCGCCACGTCCGTCACATCTAGCACCGTAGCGCCAAAACTCACCTCAACTAGGGTTGAGGTCATGGACAGGGCGCACGAGCTCACTCCTGGCGAGATGTCGGTCCGCAGCGGCGTGGCGGTGTCGGCGCTGCACTTCTACGAGCGCGAGGGTCTCATCGCGAGCAGACGCACGAGCGGGAACCAGCGCCGGTACGCGCGTGAGACCCTGCGCCGCGTCGCATTCATCCGGATGTCCCAGCGCCTGGGCATCCCGCTGTCCCGTATCCGCGAGGCGCTGGCGACGCTGCCCGACGATCGGATACCGACGAGCAAGGACTGGGCGCGGCTGTCGGCGGGCTGGCGCGAGGACCTCGACGAGCGCATCGTGCACCTCGAGCGACTCCGCGACAACCTCACCGGGTGCATCGGCTGCGGGTGCCTCAGCCTGAAGACGTGCGCGCTGGCCAACCCGGACGACGTGCTCGCCCAGCACGGCCCCGGCGCCGCCCGCCTCTGACGTCATCGAACGTCTGTGCGATAGACTGCCCGCCATGGAGCAGGCGGTGCAGAGCTCTCTGTTCGACCAGGCGGACCGGCGGGAGCTGGGTGACGGCGCGTGGCTGGAAGTGCGGTCGGGCTGGTTGTCCCAGGACGGCGTGGCCGACGACACCCTGTTCGCCGAACTGCGCGACAGCATCCCGTGGCGCTCCGAGCGCCGGCAGATGTACGACCGGGTGCTCGACGTCCCGCGCCTGGTCAGCTTCCACCACCTGGTCGACGAGCCGCCCCCGCACCCGCGGCTCAAGCAGCTGCGTCGCCGCCTCAACGACGCCTACGCCGGCGAGCTGGGCGAGCCGTTCGTCACCGCAGGCCTGTGCCTGTACCGCGACGGTTCGGACAGTGTCGCCTGGCACGGCGACAACGTCGGCCGCAGCCGGACCGAGGACACCATGGTGGCGATCGTCGGGCTGGGCGCCACAAGGGTTTTCGCGTTGCGCCCGCGCGGCGGCGGCCCGTCGCTGCGGCTGCGGCACGGCCATGGCGACCTGCTGGTGATGGGCGGTTCCTGCCAGCGCACCTGGGAGCACGCGATCCCCAAGACCACCCGGGCCGTCGGGCCGCGGATCAGCATTCAGTTCCGCCCCTACGACGTGCGCTAACCCTTGACGAGGTCGACGGCGCGGGCGACGAGGTCGCGGGCGCGCCCGGTGTCGATGTGGGCGACGGGCCTGTCGGCCTGGACGAGCGGATTGGCCGTGACGATCACGATGAAAGTCCCGAAGTCGGCAACGTAGTTGTAGATCTCACCGGTGCGCGGACCTTCGGCGGTGACCGTCTGCAGGACCCGGTGGGTGCCCACCGTGTGCACGCCCTCGATCTGCGGCGCCTCCACGACCTCGACGAGGCCTCGGACCCCGGCCCCGGTGAACGTCACCTTCGTGCATTTGTCGCTCGGCGTGGACACGGGCACCCGCTCGGAGGTCTCGAGGGCGATCGCGACGTAGCGCACCCCGTCGCCCTCGGCGGTCAGCGCCGCCATGTTGCCCTTGACGTCGGCGGGCACGTTCTGCTGCTGAGCGGTCTCGCCGCACTCGGCGGGGTCGAAAGTCACTCCCGGAGGGAGCTTTTGGGGTCCGAGGAGTCTCGGATCGATGGCGGCAGGACCTGCGGTCTTCACCGCGTAGGGCGCCGCGAACTCCGTCGAGAGGTTCTTCACGCGGGTGATGTCGGCGTGCGAGAAGTCGTCCGACGGCTGGCTGCTGCAGGATGCCAGCAGTCCCGCGCAGAACAGGAGCACCCACCGCTTCGTGTTCGACATCGCCGCCAATGTACCCGCGCGCCGGCGCTCACCCGCGCAGCGCCGACACCGTTTCGGTCAGCAGGTGCGAGGCGAACTCCGGCCCGAGAGCGGGGTGCGGCGAGCCGGGATCGGTGACGAGCGCGACGACGCAGATGTAGTCACCCAGGTAGGCGATGAAGGTGTCGGCGTGCGAACGGGTTTCGGTACCGCCCTCGACCACCGTGGTGGCGTCGGTCCGCAGACCGACGGTCCGGGCCGCATCGACGTCCGGCGCGGGCACCTCGCGCACGGTGGCCGTCGTCGGACCCGAGGACACCGTCCACCGCGCGCAGTCGTCCGGCAGCGGTCCCGGCCCGCCGGGAGCGGCGGCGACCACGGCATAGGCGATACCGCCCGCCCCGGACGCCGACCATCCCCTGGCCGTCGCGGTGTCGACGGCCGGCGAGGCCAGCGCGGCGCACTGCGGTGGATCGGCGTCAGCGGGATCGCGCAGTCCCCAGAGCGCGACGGGGGCGGGACGCCCCGTGTAGGCGCTCACCTCGTAGCCCTCCGGCAACGCTGACCGGCTGCGGTCGACCCTGGCGGGGTTGACGGCGGTCACAGTCGGCGCGGCCGGGGTGGTCCTGGACGGCGGCGGGCCGGGTGAGCCGCAGGCCGTGCACCACACGACCACCGCACCGAGGGCGAGGAGCCTCACGCGCTGTTGATATCACGGTGGTGGGCGGCTCGGCCGACCAACACTCAGGCGGCGTCGGCCGTGTCCGCCGCCGGTGTTGGGTCGCTGCGCTCGGCGTCGGCCGCCTTCCGCGGTTCGGCGGCGTCGGCCGTCTCGTCGTGCCGGGTGTCGGGCTCCGTCGAGGCTGCCGGCACGTCGTCGGACACCTCGGCACGGTGGGGCCTGCCGGCATTCTCGTGCCGCGAAAGTCGTTGGTGTGTGCGGTTTTTGCGCTGCGGCGCGGTTTCGGTGTCCGACGGCTCGGACACGGCCTCGGACGGCCCCTCGGCGGCGGGCAGGTCGGGACCCCCGACACCGAACGGGCCGGGCGCGTCGGTGCCGAGGATGCGGCGTCCGCCGAAGCCCTCGACGAGGTTGTCCACGGCCACCGGGACCGACCGCAGCAGGTCGCGGGCGAGGCGGGCCACGTGGTGCACCGGCCACCAGCGCGCGCGGGTCGGAGTGCCGGGTCCGATGTCGCGGTCGTAGGCGTTCTCGATCAGCACCCGCAGGGGCGCGTCGACGGCACGCAGGATCGGCGCCGGCACGAACGGTGCCAGCGGTTCGAGCAGGGGCACGATGTCGGCGGTGATCATGTAGTAGGTGGTGTCACCCTCGCGGCCCTGATAGGCGGCGTCACCGAACGGCACGTCGACCGCCTCACCGTGCTGCAGCCCATATCCCATCAGCGCGTTCAGCGTCGCGAGTAGGTTGAGCGGACGCAGCGGGAAGTCGCCGCCCAGTGCGTCGTACTGCCGGACGATGTCCACAGTGGGGTACGCGTACCGGCCGTCGCCCAGATCGGCGCTGTCGGTGGGCGAGGCGCCGTCGAAGGACACCCCCAGGATCGGGATGGTGGACCAGCCCGCGAAGCGCTCGAGAATGCCGCCGTTGGGCCGCATCGGGTTGGCGACCACCATCATGGACACGGTCGGATCACCCGGCTGGTACACCGATATCAGGTCCCGCTTGGCCAACGAGGCGATCACGGCGCTCTGCGAGTATCCGAACACCAGGACCGCATCATCGGGCCGCGGGGCCACCGACCCGACGTCGGGGTTGAACACGCAATCCGGCGCCGCCGCGAGGCACCGGCTCAGGTTGGCCCGCCCCGCCGCGACGGATCTGTCGAAGGTGAGCCGGCCGAGCGGGAAGAAGTCCTCGGGGCCGTAGACGGCGACCGCGTTCGTCACCGGGCCGCCGGCCGGGAACGCCGGGTTGAGATGACCGTCGACCGCCTTGTCGAGGTAGGCCGCGACGAAGTCGGGCGAGTCCCGGGGTTCCATCAGCGGGTGAAAGGTGCCGCCCATCACGAGCGCGGTCGTCGCGGCGGTCAGCGTCACCGCCGCGGACGCCAGTGTCGACCACACGGCCAGCACCGCGGCACCCGTCACCAGAACGAGCGCGGACAGCGAGCGAACGACGATGTTCATGGCCCGACCCCCCAACCTTCACGTCGGTACTGGGGATCTTGCTATTCGAAGCCCAGGTCCGGAACCTTTTCGGCAAACCGCCCCGCGGGAATTCGGTGAGTTCTCCCGCCCGGCCGGTTATGCTCGCGCTGCCCATTCGCCGACAGGAGACGACATGACCATCCCTCTGCGGGCCGGCGTCATCGCCATCGCAGCCGTCGCGTTCGGAGTCGGAGTGTCCGGCTGCGGATCGGACAGCGCCGCCACGGAGTCGAGCTCCTCCTCCTCCGCCACCTCGTCCGCCTCGGCGGCGTCATCGAGCGCCGCACCGACGACGTCGGCCCAGGCGGCCGCCCCGGCGCCGACGCTCGCCGACTACATCCGGGAGAACAACATCGTCGAGACCCCGGTGCGCCCGGGCGACCCCGGGTCGCCGACCATCGAGCTCCCGACGCCGAAGGGGTGGGAGGACATGGGTCCGAACACGCCCGAGGGCGCGTACTCGGCGATGGCGTTCACCGCCGACCCGGCGATGGCGGCCAATCCGCCCACGTTGATCACGAAGGTGTTCAAGCTGACCGGCAACGTCGACCCGGCCAAGGTGCTCGAGGCGGCCCCGGGTGACGTCCGCAATCTGCCGGGGTTCGAGGGACCCGGGGGCGGACAGCCGAACAAGCTCAGCGGGTTCGAGGCGACGGTGATCGGCGGCACCTACCCCAAGGACGGGGTGACGCGGATGGTCGCCCAGAAGACCGTGGTGATCCCCGGTCAGGACGCGCTCTATGTGTTGCAGCTCAACGCCGACGGCACCGAGGATCAGGCGTATCCGTTGATGGACGCTACGTCGACGATCGACGATCAGGCCAAGATCACGCCGTGACCGGTCAGGCCCGCGAGATCGCCGACGCCTCGGCGATCTGCTCGGCGGTGGGGCGCACCCCGGTGTAGCGCTCGAACTGTTCGGCGGCCTGCAGCGCGATCACCTGCGCGCCGGTGATGACGTCCACCCCGGCGGCACGCGCGGCGGCGATCAGCGGCGTCTCCGAGGGCAGTGCCACCACGTCGAAGACGGTGTGCGCGTGGCGAATTGCGGCGTCGTCGAACGCGATGTCGCGCTCCTCGGCGCCGCCGGCCATCCCGATCGGCGTGACGTTGACGACGATGTCTGCGATGCGCGTGCACGGACCGCGGGTATCGGGCAGGTACTCGTATCCCAGCCGCTGCGCCAGCGCGCGACCGGCCTGGGCGTTACGGGCGACGATGGTGCCGCCGGCGAAGCCACGGTCGGCGAAGGCTGCACCGACCGCGCTGGCCATGCCGCCACTGCCCCGGATCAGCACCGACTGTTCGGACGAGAGCCCGTTGTCGTCGATGAGCTGTTGCACGGCAAGGTAATCCGTGTTCGACGCGGTCAGCCTGCCGTCGTCGTTGACGATCGTGTTCACCGACCGCAGCGTCTGCGCGGACGGCTCGACCTCGTCGACGAGGCTCAGCACGTCCTCCTTGAACGGCATCGACACCGAGCAGCCGCGGATGCCGAGCGCGCGCACACCGCCGATTGCGGCGACGATGTCGGTGGTGGTGAACGCCTTGTAGAGGAAGTCCAGACCGAGCACCTCGTAGAGGTGATTGTGGAACCGGGTGCCGATGTTGCTCGGCCGCCCGGCCAGCGAGATACACACGCGGGTGTCCTTGTTGAGCGGCGGTCTGCGGTGCGCCTCCGTCATCCGACAGCCCGGATCACCTGTCGCGCGACATCGCGGATCTGTCGCACCAGCTCCGAATCAAACGGCAGCTCAGCGGGTTTCGGGACGTCGATCTCGGTGGTGACGACGCCCAGATCGTCGCGGTGCCAGGACGCGCCGAAATGGTCGAGGATCGAGCGCATCGGATGGTTGTCCGACAGCACGCGCGCGGTGAAGCGCTGCACACCGTCGTCGTGGGCCGCCACCGAGATGGCCCGCATCAGGAACGTGCCGATGCCGCGCCCCTGATAGGCGTCGCCCACGATGAACGCGATCTCGGCCTCCTCGGGATGGTTCGCGTCGCGCACGAACCGGGCGTCCGCGACCACCGGTCCGTCCACTCCGTCGGTGAGCACGAAGACGAAGTGATCCAGGTAGTCGACCTCGAACAGATAGGCCATCAGCGCTTTCGTCGGCGACCGGACGGATTGGAACCGGCGGTAGAGGGTCTCGCTGGAGAACTCGACCGGACCCTCGGTGGTGCGTTCGCTGTCGCCCGGTAGGACCGGACGCAGATAGAGCACGCTGCCGTCGCGCATGATCACCGGAATGGGGGTGATGAACGCGGCGAGCCGCTGGCGCGCGGTGCGCACCAGCTTGTCCATCATGCCGGGGATCTCCAGCATGGTGGCGAACGCTTCCCGGCCACCGACCCAGCCGGTCAGGGGGATGGTGGCCACCACGGTGGCGGTGCGCGGGGCGTCGCGCAGCAACGCGATCTCGCCCACGATGAGCCCCGGCGTGAGATCGACGACGGTGTCGTGACCGTCGGCGCCGACATGGCTGACCTCGGCATGACCGGACCCGATCAACAGGAAACTGACCGCGAGCTCGCCCTGCTGCATGAGCACCTGCCCGGCGGCCGCCGACAACGGTCGCAGCTGTTCGGCCAGCGGTACCAGGGCGTCCACCTGGACACCGGCGAACACGTCGAGAGCGGCGAGATCATCGGCACGGACGGCGGTCACACCGGACACGGTTCGAGGCTACGGGCGCGCGCCGAGTCCCGGCAAGGAGATCTCGGTCGCGCTGTGACCACAGCCATATTGCTAGGGCACTAACTATTAGGGCACTATAGGTTCATGACCGCTCCCGCCGATCTGGATCCCCTGGCCCTGGAACAGCAGGTCTGTTTCGCGCTGGCGGCCACCAACCGCGCGGTGCTGGCGATCTACCGGCCGCTGCTCGAGCCGCTGGGCCTGACCCACCCCCAGTATCTGGTGATGCTGGCGCTGTGGGATCACCGCAAGCAGCCCGGCGACGGCCGGGCACCCCTGTCGGTGAAGCAGATAGCCACCGCGCTGCAGATGGAATCGGCCACACTCTCCCCCATGCTCAAACGCCTCGAGGCGCTCGGCCTGATCACCCGCACCCGCAGCGCCACCGACGAACGCGCCACCGACGTCGAGCTCACCGACCGGGGCGTCGCACTCCGCGAACGGGCCCTCGAGATCCCGCCCGCGGTCGTCGCGCGCCTGGGCGTCGACCTCGACGAACTGCACCAGCTGCGCGAGGCGCTGACTCGCGTCAACACCGCCGCGCTCGCGGCCGGCGCCCTCCAGTCCTGAACCCACCCACAAGGAGCCCTCCATGTCCGCCGACAAGCCGAATCTCTGGCAGTACCTCACCTACATCTACGGGCGGCGCCTGCCCGCCTCGATGCAACGCTGGGTGGCCGAGGACCTCGCGGGTGAGGGCGCCGTGCGCCGGCACATGATCCGGTACTCGATTCCGCCGATCTTCGTGCTGGCGCCGTTCTGGCTCATCCCGGTCAACCTGTACATGCACCTGGAGATGACCGCACCCATCTACTTCTGGGCCGTGCTGATGGCGTTGGCCCTGAACAAGCCCTGGCGGCGGCATCGGCTCGCCGTGCACGGCCTGGACCCGAATCTGGTCGACGTGATCAAGCGCAAGAAGCAGGCGCAGATGCACGAGGACTATGTGCGCCGGTTCGGCGCTCGTCCCGAGTCCGCCGAGTGGCAGCAGAACAGCAGCCCGTTCTGAGCCGGATCAGCCGAGACCGGGGGTCGGGACCAGGACCTCGGTGATGTTGCCCTCGACGGAGACCTCGTTGGCCGGGTCGTCGATGTTGATGTCCGAGTAGTCGGTGTGCCGCTTGCTCGCCTGTCCGTCGATGGAGCGCTCGTCGCCGGGGATGTAGTAGCAGAACCCGTCCCATTTGCGGCAGATGTCGACCACGCGGTACGGGGTGTCGGCCGGGATCCCGAATCCCTGTGCGGCCCGCCACCGGTTCTTGCCCTCCGGGTCGGTGTAGACGAAGCCGGTGCCGCGGCGCTCCGGAGCGCCGGTGGTGACGAACCGCAGCTCGCTCGGCGGCGGCGCCGTCGGATCGAACGAGAACTGGCGCAGCCACCGGTAGATGACATTGGCGCCCAGGGAGTGCCCGAACACGACCTTCGGTCCCGGGGTGTTCCGGATCCACTGATCCAGCCTCGTCACCCCGTCGTCCAGACTCGCCTGACCGATGGCCGGCCCGAGAAGCCCGACGTTCATGTAGTTCAGCGGCTCGCAGACGTTCGGGGGCGCGCACAACGAGCCGTGCAGTTGCTGCATGGTCCGCTCGGGTTTGTCGAGCGCGCCGGCGAGCACGGCGACCCGTGCGCCAGACGCCGCACCGTCGTCGACGTCGGCCTGCGCGGTGGGGCAGAGCATGCCCATCAGCAGCGCCACGACAGTCGGGACGAGCAGCAGTCGTGCTCTCATCGCGTCACCTCATCCTCGAAAGAACCTGCTGACTGCATCGCGTCCGCAGACCACAAGGTTACGGCTGGGACCTGTGAGGCGTCTTGGATCGCGCGACCCAGGCCGCCAGCGACGCCGTCGCGGCGCCGACGGGTACGGCGACGAGCGCGCTGGGCAGGGCCACACCGACGAGCAGCAGCAACCCGAACGCGGCGCCTCCTACCAGCAGCACCCTGCGGAACACCGTCCAGTGCACACTGACCGGCCACCCCCGGCGCACCCGCGACGACAGCCCGATGCCGAGCAGCAGCGCGACGGTATGTCCGGCGGCGGTGAATCCGCCGCCCAGCACGACGACCACCGAGGCGACGGTCAGCCAGCCCGTGATCCATGCCGGGCGCCACCGGCCCGGGATCGCCGCCGTCAGGGTTCCCAGCACCGCGACGGCCCCGTAGCTCAGGCCCACATCGTCGGCGTGACTGACCGTGATCGGCACCCAGCCGACCTTGATCGCCAAGGCCAGGCCGGCAGCAACGATCAGCGTCGCCCCGACGTGTCCGAGCAGGAACACCTGGACAAGCCGTCGGCTCCGCCAGAGCAGCTCGGCCAGGGCGAGCAGACACACCAGCCCGGGCAGCAGCAGGTAGGTCTGTCCCTCGCCGGTGACGAAGGCACTGGCGAGCAGCGTGCCCAGCCGCCCCTCGGCCAGATTGTGCAGGTTCGTGCTCCACAGCGCGACGACGCGGTGCTGCGCTCCGGGACCCAGCGCCACCAGCAGCGACGCGATGGCGAACAGCGCCGACGCATAGGCGACGGTGATGCGTACACGCCACAGCGGGGCGAGGACATGGGAGACGACCATTGGTGTCCAGGGTACCCACGGTGCGCCGGAGGGCAGGTGGCCGAATCCGGCGCGGGTGGGACGTTCGGCCCTACGGTCGACGAGGGGCAGACGCGACGCTGGGAGCACGGAGGAGGCACCGATGTCGGCTGAGGTCGCCGTGGACACGCCGGTGGGGCGCAGCATCGGAGCTGGCGCCCTGCTCGCGGCCGTCACCTGGCTGGCCGTCGCGGTCGCACACGACCGGCATCATCTCGGGTGGGAGGATGACCGGCTGGCGTGGTCGGTGACCGTGCTGGCGGCGACGCTGTTCATCGCGCGCGGCATCTTCCTCGGCCGCCCGGTGACCGGCCGCCACGCCGCGCTCGCCGGTGCGGCGGTGCTCGCAGGCTCTGCGCTGCACGTGCTGTTCTCTCCCGGCGTGGGCAACGTCGTCATCGCGGCGTCCGGGCTGCTGCTGATGTGGCCCACCCGCTCGCGGCCGCAGCCCGAGGCCCTGCCCGAAGTCTGGCGGCTGGTCGACGCGACCCACGGTGATGCGCTGGCCCCGTTCGCGATGCACTCGCTCAAGAGCTACCACTTCAGCGACAGCAGGCGCGCGGCCATCGCCTACCGGACCCGGATGGGTTTCGCCGTGGCCAGCGGGGATCCAATCGGCGACGAGCGCGAGTTCAGTTCGGTGACAGCGGGTTTCGTCTCGATGTGCCGGATGCGCGGCTGGCGGATCGCGGTACTCGGGTGCAGCGAGCGTCGGCTGCCGCTGTGGGCGGCCGCCGGGCGCTCGATGCGGGCGGTCCCGTTCGGGCGCGACGTCGTCATCGACGTGGCGAGCTTCAGCCTCGCCGGACGTGCGCGCCGGAATCTGCGCCAGGCGGTGCAGCGCACCCACAACGCCGGCATCACCACGGAGGTGGTGGGCGAACAGGACCTCGACGACGTGCAGCGTGCCGAGTTGACCGATGTCCTCTACACCTCGCACCGCAGAGCCCACGGCGAACGCGGGTTCTCGATGATCCTCGACGGCGCCCTGGAAGGTCGCCACCCCGGCGTGCAGATCATCATCGGGCGCGACCGACACGGTCGGGTGCAGGCGTTCGCGCGCTATGCGACGGCCGGCGGCGGCAACGACGTCTCGCTCGACGTGTCCTGGCGGGCACCGGACGCGCCCAACGGCATCGACGAACGCCTCAGCGTCGACATGATCGACTGGGCCAGAAGCCATGGTGCGCGGCGTGTTTCGCTGGCCTTCGCCGCCTTCCCCGAGATCTTCGACAACCGGGACCGCGGACCGGTGCAGAGCCTGTTCTTCTGGCTGATCCATCTGGGCGACGGCCTCATCCGGCTCGAGTCGCTGTACCGCTACCTCAGGAAGTACCGGACCCTGGGTGGGCAGCGTTACGCGGTGCTGTCGATGCGCCAGCTGCTGCCCGCGCTGACGGTGCTGCTGACGCTGGAATTCCTGCCCCGCCGCCGCCGGCTCGCGCCGAATGCGCCACCCGCCGACCGACAGAAAAGCCCCGGCCGATGGCCGAGGCTTTCCGGAAGTGGAGCTAAGGGGAATCGAACCCCTGACCTACTCGATGCGAACGAGTCGCGCTACCAACTGCGCCATAGCCCCTGATACCGGTAGCAGGCTACCAGCCCCGGGTCGGCCGCCGAAATCGCCTGGCGGCTACTGTCCCGCCGCTCGCGGCAGGTCGTAGTGGCGCGCGAACCGGACGCGATCGAGGTGCTCGAACTCGGGGTCCTCGTCGTCGATCTCGAGGACCGCGGCGCCGGGCCGGCGCAGCCGGGCCGGGACCACGTCGAACTCGCGGTCGCCGGTGTTCTCGACGCCGAGGCGCGAGCGCGCGAGCCGCTGTGCCCGTCGGCGGCGGACCTGCTCTTCGATGCGGGTCTGCCGGCGCAGGTACGCCAGGTAGAGCAGCGTGACGGCGGCGATGGCGCCGCAGGTCCACCACATCGTCGTCGACCAGGTGAACGCGGCCACGCCGCTGGCGAGGATCAGCACCGCCATCACCGCGAGCGTGCGCGCCCGGAAGCGGTACTTACGCGCCGTCACCGCCGCGGCGGTGGCCGACTCGCGACGCCGCCGGCGCGCCTCGGTCAGGGAGTCCGCGACGCGCAGATCGGCGTCCGCCGGTTCCTCGTCGTCCGTGGGGTCGTCGTCGTAGGCGTACTCGTCGACGTCATCGTCGTCATCGGCCGAGGCGAGGTCCTCGGCGTCGTCGAGGTCGTCCTCGGTGTCGAAATCGAGTGTGGGCTGGGCGGATTCGGCGACCACGACCGGCTCGTCAGCGGCCTCTCCGGCGGCGGGCAGGGCACCGGAATCCTCGACGACGTCCACGTCGAGGTAGTCGGGCTCGTCCGCGTCGCGGGTCTCTGCGGCCACCATCACCACCGAGCGACCCGGCTCCTCGTCGGCGAGATCGTCGCCGGCCTCGGAGGGCTGCCAGTCGGGATCGCTGCGGTGGCCCGCAGCCGGGCCGCCGCGACGGCGCAGGCGGGCCCCGGCGCCACTGTTGAGCACGCGGGTGGCCAATGCGACGTCGCTCGTGCGACGCACCGCGTCGCGCTTGCTGATCAGCATCGGCACCAGCACGAACAGCCAGAGCACGACGAGGGAGATCCAGAGGAGAGATTGGGGGATGCTTGGCATGGCGCCTGCTCCTTTCCCCATCAGGCTAGGTCTGTTCGACCAGCGCATCCGTGAGCGGCGCGCCGTGACAATTACACACCTGTAATTCGCTGAGTACAAGCACCAAACGTCACACGTGTCACATCTGCAACAGCGCCCGCCGCGAAGCGGCGATCAGGCCCACGACGCGTGGCCCGCACGCACCAGCGCGGAGGTCACCGACCCGTTGATCTCCTCGATCGTCAGGGCCACCAGCAAGTGATCGCGCCACGCACCGTCGACGTCGAGGTAGCGCTTCAACAGCCCCTCCTCGCGGAAGCCGGCCTTTGCCAGCACCGCGCGGCTGGGTGCGTTCTCCGGGCGCACGGTCGCTTCGACACGATGCAGCATCACCGGACCGAAGCAGTGGTCCAGGCCGAGCGCCAGTGCCGCGGTGGCGATACCGCCACCGATCAACTCACTGGCCACCCAGTAGCCGATCCACGCCGACCGCAGCGCGCCGTGGGTCACGTTGCCGATCGTGAGCTGACCGGCGAACTGCCCGTCGACCTCGATGACGTACGGCAGCATGCGGCCCTTGCGGGCCTCGGCGCGCAGCCCTGAGCACACCGACGGCCACGACGAAACTGCATGGCGCAACTGCCAATCCAGATCCGTCGACGGTTCCCAGGGTTCGAGGTGATTCCGGTCGGCCAGCCGGATCCGGCTCCACTGCGCGGCGTCGCGCAGCCGGACGGGACGTAACCGGACCACGCCGGCCGCCACCCGCAGGGGGCCGACAGGTTGCGGCCAGCCCGGGTGCTGGGAACGGGAACCCAGAAGATTCATCACGGTGCGCCGGCTCGCGCTCAGCCGCGCTGCGCCAGGAACGCGACGTCGACGACCTCGCCGGTGCGGATCTGTTCGGCGTCACCGGGAACGACGACCAGGCAGTTTGCCTCGGCGAGCGTCGCCAGCAGGTGCGACGACGCGCCGGGCGCCCCGCCGAGCGCCTGCACCAGGTACTCGCCGGTGTCCTGATCGCGCATCAGCTGCCCCCGCAGATAGCCCTTGCGGCCCACCACCGAGGTGATCGGCGAGAGCGCGCGCGCCTGCACGATGCGCCGCATGGGCTGACGCTTTCCGAGGGACAGGCGCAGCAGCGGACGCACCATCACCTCGAACACCACCAGCGCGCTGACCGGATTGGCCGGCAGCAGGAACACGGGGACCCCGTCGGGACCGAGCTGACCGAAGCCCTGCACCGAGCCGGGGTGCATGGCGATGCGGGTCACCTCCATGTCGCCCAGCTGGGACAGCACCGCGCGCACCCCCTCGGCGGCCGCTCCCCCGACCGCGCCGGCGATGACGACCGCCTCCGCCCGGCTGAGTTGACCCTCGACGACCTCGCGCAGCTGTGCCGGATCGGTGGGCACGATGCCGACGCGGTTGACCTCGGCGCCCGCGTCGCGCCCGGCGGCGGCCAGCGCGTAGGAGTTCACGTCGTAGACCTGCCCGTTGCCCGGCGTGCGGGAGATGTCGACCAGCTCGCCACCCACGCACATCACCGACAGCCGCGGACGCGGGTGGACCAGCACCCGCTCGCGACCCACCGCCGCGAGCAGACCGACCTGCGCCGGCCCGATGATGGCGCCGGCCCGCACGGCGACGTCGCCGGGCTGTACGTCGTCGCCCGTGCGACGCACGTACGCACCCGACCGGACGCCGCGCAGCACGCGCACCCGGGATTCCCCGCCGTCGGTCCACCGCAGCGGCAGCACCGCGTCGGCCAGCGTCGGCATCGGCGCGCCCGTCTGTACGCGCGCCGCCTGCCGGGGCTGCAGCCGGCTCGGGGTCCGCGAGCCGGCCTCGATCAGGCCCATCACGGGCAGGCTGATGTCCCGGTTCTCGGGTTCCTCGCCGTCCTCGCCGTCGCCACCGTTGATGCCCAGGACGTCGACGCTGCGCACCGCGTAGCCGTCGATCGCGGCCTGGTCGAAGCCGGGAAGCGGTCGCTCGGTGACCACTTCCTCGGCGCACATCAAACCCTGGGCCTCGGCGATCGCCACCCGCACCGGCCGCGGAGCCACCGCGGCCGCGGCGACCCGAGCCTGCTGCTCCTCCACCGAACGCACAGCACGCCTTTCTTCTGTTGAGCGCCTACGCGCTCCGCAGAAGACGCGCGTGATCGGTGGCCGCTAGTGCTCGGTCTTGTCCGGACCGAGCCCCAGCCGCTCGACCAACCAGCGGCGTAATTCGGGCCCGTAGTCGTCTCGCTCCAAGGCAAAGTCAACCGCAGCCTTCAGGTAGCCTCCGGGATTTCCCAGATCGTGTCGAGATCCGCGGTGGACCACCACATGCACGGGATGGCCCTCTTCGATCAACAGCGCGATCGCGTCGGTCAGCTGGATCTCGCCGCCCGCACCGCGCTGCGTCCGCCGCAACGCATCGAAGATGGCCCGGTCGAGCACATACCGTCCGGCCGCCGCATACGGCGACGGCGCGTCCTCGGCCTTGGGCTTTTCCACCATGCCCTTGACGCGCAACACGTTGGGGTTGGCGGCGTCGGGCACGGTCTCGACGTCGAACACGCCGTAGGCGCTGATGTCCTCGCTGTCGACCTCGATCGCGCACAGCACCGAACCGCCGCGCTTGGCGCGCACCTTCGACATGATCTCCAGCACGCCGGTGGGCAGGACCAGATCGTCGGGCAGCAGCACCGCGATCGCGTCCTCGTCGGGAGCGAGGCTGGACTCCACGCAGCTGATCGCGTGCCCCAGGCCGAGCGGCTCGGCCTGCACCACCGATTCGACCTTGATCAACTCGGGCGCCCGACGCACCTTCTCCAACATCGTCTTCTTGCCGCGGGCCTCGAGGGTGCCCTCGAGCACCAGGTCCTCGACGAAGTGGGCGACGACGCCGTCCTTGCCCTCGGAGGTGATGATGATCAAACGTTCGGCGCCGGCCTCGGCGGCCTCGGCGGCCACCAGTTCGATCCCGGGCGTGTCGACGACCGGCAGCAGTTCCTTGGGCACCGTCTTGGTGGCAGGCAGGAAACGGGTTCCCAGCCCCGCGGCGGGAACCACCGCGGTGTGCGGAATGGGAACTTCAGGCCGATTCATCGTTCACACACTAACCTCTCGGGGTCGGTTGTTCTCTCCTTACCCGGCACGCGGAAGGCTACGCCGTGCAACAGACGAAATCACAGGTACGTGCCAGAATCCTGGCCGCACGCAGGGCGTCGACGCCGGCGTCCCGCGCCGCCGAGGCGGCGGCGCTGACGCGCCATCTGGTGGCGTGGATCCCGCGCGGCGCGACGGTGTGCGCCTACGTCCCCGTCGGCACCGAACCTGGATCGGCCGACCTGCTCGACGAGTTGATGGTGCATGACGCAATCGTGCTGCTCCCGGTCGCCCGCGAGGACCCGGTCGAGGGGCCGCGGCCGCTGCGGTGGGGGCGCTACCGGCCCGGCACGCTGGTGGCGGCGCCGTTCGGACTGCGGGAACCGCCGCCTCCACATCTGCCGCCCGAGGCGGTGGCCGACGCGGCCGCGGTGCTGGTGCCCGCCCTCGCGGTGGACCGTCGCGGCGCCCGGCTGGGCCGCGGCGCTGGCTTCTACGACCGCACGCTCCGGCTGGCGGGCCCCGCCGCCGCGCTCATCGCGGTCGTGCGCGACGAGGAGTTCGTCGACCGGCTGCCCGCGGACCCGCACGATGTCCCGATGACGCACGCCGTCACGCCGGACCGCGGGGTGGTCGAGCTCGAACGGGGAAGGGAATGACCGGAGCCCGCTGGCGGTTCTAGCACTTGAGTCGGTAGAGTGCTAAGAAGTTTGACGACCTCGGAGGTTTCTGTGCCCACCTATTCGTATGCGTGCACCGAGTGCGACAACAAATTCGACGTCGTGCAGGCCTTCACCGATGACTCGCTGACCGAGTGCCCGCAGTGCAACGGCCGCCTGCGCAAGGTGTTCGGCAAGGTCGGCGTGGTCTTCAAGGGCAGCGGCTTCTACCGCACGGACAGCCGCGAGTCCGGCAAGAGCTCGAGCACGTCCTCGAGTTCGAACGGCAAGTCCAGCACCGGCACCGAGTCGTCGTCGTCCTCGTCGTCCTCGTCATCGTCCTCGTCGGACAGCTCGAGTTCGTCCAGTTCGTCGAGCACCTCCTCGACGCCGGCCGCCGCCGCCTCCAGCTGACGCCGTTATCCACAGGCGGCGAAGAACGCTGCTGACCGGGACTCTGCTCCGGTCCTAGCGTGGCCGCATGGCCACCTCGCTGAACCCCACGTCGCTGCACCGGCTGGCCCGTGCACTGCGGCCCGATTGGTCGCGCACGGTGGCCGCCCGCCGCGTCCTCGCCGGCGCGCTCGTCCTCCTCGCGGCCGCAGCAGCGTGGCGTGACGATCCGCGGGCCGATCGGGTCGAGGTGGTGGTCGCCGATCGGGATCTCTCGCCCGGCGCCGAGCTGAGCGCCGCCGACGTCCGACTCGAAACCCTCTCGGCGGCAACGATTCCCGATGGGGCTCAGCGCAACGTCGACGCGGTCGTCGGGAGCACTCTGGCCGGCCCCGCCCGCAGGGGCGAGACGCTGACCGACGTCCGCTTACTCGGCCCGCGGCTGGCGGAATCGGCCGCCGGCCCGGATGCGCGCATCGTCGCGCTCCCGCTCGCCGATGCCGCGCTGCTCGATCTCCTCCGACCGGGCGACATCGTGGATGTCGTCTCCGCGCCCGCCTC
Source organism: Mycolicibacterium chlorophenolicum (assembly GCF_001044235.1). GTDB lineage: Bacteria > Actinomycetota > Actinomycetes > Mycobacteriales > Mycobacteriaceae > Mycobacterium > Mycobacterium chlorophenolicum. Next base: position 471,971 of record NZ_JYNL01000069.1, read on the forward strand.
GGCCGACGCCGAGTCGCAGGCGCGGGTCATCGCGACCGACGCCGTCGTGGTGTTGGTGTCGGCGAAAGCCACCGGGATCGGCGCGCAGAGCGGCAATCGCGTTGTGCTGGTGGCCTTGCCGGCCGCGGCCGCCAAGACCGTGGCCGGGGCCGCCCTGGTGCAGGCCGTCACGCTGACGATGCACTGAGCGCCGTCACTTGACCGTGAGGTAGATGATGTTCCCGGTGCGGGTCAGGTGTTGATCGTCGAAGTTGGCGTCCCACACCCTCTTCCAGATGTCGGGGCCCGTCGTCAGGTTGACCACGGTCGCCTCGTCGAGCGGAGCGCTCGACTGCCGGGTCACCACCACGCGGTTCCCCTCGGCCTCGAGCTGACTGATGGTGTCCTCGGCGCTCACGGCGGTCGGCGCCGCCAGCGCCGGGGCGGCCAGTCCGAGTGTGGCTGCGGTCAGCGCGGCCGCCGCGGCGGCGGTGAAGGTGTAGTTCGTCATGTCGCTGTCCCTGCTCTTCGGTCCCGATGTTCACTGTTCTGTTCGTTCTGACCCGTTAAACCCGCAGGTCAAGCCAATAATTCCGGTGGCAGAATCTCAACGGCGGCTGGCAGAAACGGCTAACGTAGCTCCCTGACAGCAAGGACACTTCGACTGAGAGGACCTTTCGATGCTGAAGGGTTTCAAGGATTTCCTCGCCCGCGGCAACGTGATCGACCTGTCGGTCGCGGTGGTCATCGGCACCGCGTTCACGGCCCTCGTGACCGCCTTCACCAAAAGCATCATCCAGCCCCTCATCGACCGCATCGGCGCCAGCCCCGACAAGGAGTACGGGATTCTCAAGATCCCGCTCGGCGGAGACCAATTCGTGGACTTCAATGCGGTGCTCTCGGCGGCCATCAACTTCGTCATCGTCGCTGCGGTCGTCTACTTCGTGATCGTGCTGCCCTACAAGAAGCTGCGGGAACGCGGAGAGGTGGAGCAGGCGCAGGACACCGAGCTGGCCATTCTCACCGAGATCCGCGACCTGCTGCGCGAGACCAACGGCGATTCGTCGGGCAAGCATGTCAGCGGCCCGGGAACCGGCCCCAGCCCGGATACCGCGGTGCACACCAGCGCCGACCGTGAGTGACGGTCAGCCCGGCGAAACAAGAAGGCCCCCGGCTCTCGCCGGGGGCCTTCTCGCTGTACGTGGATCAGGGGTTGTTGATGTCGAACGGGATCGCCATCCAGTTCGCGCACCACGGGCCGTCGTAGACGCAGGCGCTGATGTCGCCGGCGGCGCCGGAGAACACCCATGCCTTCGTGCCGGGGACACCACGGGTCGAGGTGCGAACCTCGCCGCCCTGCGAGGCGAGCGCCTCGCCGAAGCCGGAGGTGCGGACCTCACCCTGTGCGTAGACGCCGGACGAACCGTTGGACACGTCGGGCGAGCGGACGGCGCCGTCGGCCTCGCGGCCGTTGCCCGGGGTCGACGGATCAGCGGACATGTCATCGGCGCTGGCGGTGCCCACACCGATCGTCATGAGCGCGGCGGCGGCGGCAAGACCGCTCAGCCCCATTGCGATCGGCTTCGCCAACCGCGCGGAAACGGAAGTACCGTAATCGGCCACCGGCCGTCCCTTCTCTCTGATGTGGATGAAGCTTTCTCCGGAAAGATTACCAGTGTTCGACCGCTCGTGCGCAGCTAGTGCGATGTTGAAAATCATCCACTTCACCTTGTGTTTTCCTGTGCGGCGAGCCGTTGCGTCAGTTCATGTTCCAGGGGTCCCCGTAGGTGGTGACGCTGTCACCCGCCGACGAGATCAGCCTCGCATACGGGCGCAACAACACGCCCCCCGCCGCGCCCGTCACGGTGCCGTGCGCATTGGAGACCGCCACCGCGCCATGGTCTCCCTTCACGTCCACCGAGAACGTCGCGACCTCCTGGATGCCGGGTCCATTACCCAGGTCGGCCGAGAAGGAAACACCGGGAAGCAGCGGCGGGGTCGAGATGGCCGGAAAGAGATCGACACGCCCCGGGCTGATGAAGTCCTGCTGGTCGAGCGCGATGTTGGGGGTGGTGTAGCTGAAGTTGATACCCACGCCCAGCGACCACGGGAAGCCGATCTGGTACCCGAGTTCCAAAGTGCCCGCGAAGTCCTTGGCACCGTCACCGACGACGCTGTAGACGGCCTTGCCGGAATGGAACCACTCCCTGGTCAGCCGGTTACGGTCCAACGGGTACACCCCGTTGAGGAAAGTGTCCCACTGCTGAATCGTCAACGTCCGGCCCTGACCGTCGACCAGGCTCAACTGATTGTCGAGCCCCGCATGCGAAGTTCCCGCACTCACGAACAGTGCCGCCACACTGACGCCGAAAACGGCCAGTACCCGAATCAATGTCTTCATGCTCTCCCTGGCCTCGTCGAAAGTGACTGTTGATCGATCTCTCCCCGCTGAGGAATCGAACGTAAGCGGGAATGCGGGCACACCGCTTGCATCGCAGGCCTTTTGGTAACCAACTGGCAGCGGGGCCACAGCCGGGCCGCGGATCATCGGCGCCATGGAGAGGCACAGACGAAAGCGGCCCCCGGCTGATGCCGGGGGCCGCGTCGTGGACAGATGCAGAGCGTCAGTTCATGTTCCACGGTTCGCCGTAGGTGGTGACGCTGTCACCGTCTTTGGAGATCAGCCGCGCGTAGGGACGCAGCAGCACACCACCGGCAGCGCCGGTCACCGTGCCGTGCGCATTGGACACCGCCACCGCGCCGTGATCACCCTCGACGTCCACCGAGAACGTCGCGACTTCCTGGATTCCGGGACCGTTGCCCAGATCGGCCGAGATCGACACGCCGGGGAACAGCGGCGGCGTCGAGATACCGGGGAACAGGTCGATGTTGCCGGGGCTGACGAAATCCTGTGCGTCGAGTGCGATGTTCGGGGTGGTGTAGCTGAAGTTGATGCCCACGCCCAGCGACCACGGGAAACCGATCTGGTACCCGAGTTCCAAGGTGCCGGCGAAGTCCTTGGCGCCGTCGCCGACGACGTTGTACACCGCCTTGCCGGAATGGAACCACTCGCGGGTCAGCCGGTTACGGTCCAGCGGGAACACGCCGTTGAGGAAGGTGTCCCACTGCTGGATCGTCAGGGTGCGGCCCTTGCCGTCGACCAGGCTCAGCTCATTGTCCAGCCCTGCGTGAGAGGTGCCAGTGCTCACGAACAACGCCGCGACGGCCGCAACCATCGCTAGCAGCACCCGACTGATTGCTTTCATGTCTCCCCTTGCTTATGTGAACGGAACCCCGGGTCGGGGATCCGAGTTGTCCATGCCTGGCGTTCTGTCACCACACCTCGCAAGAGCGACACGAGCGGAAATGAGGAATCCCACATGCCATTCTCACGATTCGTTCATCGTTGACGAAAGAAAACATAAGGGTGGATCCCTCGTACCCGCCGGGCTCACAAGCATTTTGGTAACCGATTGCCAGGCTGGCCACAGGGAGCGGTCGCACCATGAGCCGATGCGCAAACGGTGCGACACAACGAGAAGCGGCCCCTGACAGTGTCAGAGGCCGCTCTCGTACTGAAAGGGTGTAAGTCAGTTCATGTTCCACGGTTCGCCGTAGGTGGTGACGCTGTCACCCGCCGACGAGATGAGCCGCGCGAACGGACGCAGCAGCACACCACCGGCAGCGCCGGTCACCGTGCCGTGCGCATTGGACACCGCGACAGCGCCGTTGGGACCGGTCACGTCCACGGTGAAGGTGGCGACCTCCTGGATGCCGGGGCCGTTGCCCAGGTCAGCCGAGATCGACACGCCGGGGAACAGCGGCGGCGTCGAGATACCGGGGAACAGGTCGACCACACCAGGGCTCACGAAGTCCTGGCCGTCGAACGCGATGTTCGGAGTCGTGTAGCTGAAGTTGATGCCCACGCCCAGCGACCACGGGAAGCCGATCTGGTAGCCGAGCTCCAGCGTCCCCTCGAAATCGTCGGCGCCCTCGCCGGCCACGTTGTACACCGCCTTGCCCGAGTGGAACCACTCGCGGGTCAGCCGGTTGCGGTCGAGCGGGAACACACCGTTGAGGAACGTGTCCCACTGCTGGATCGTCAGCGTCCGACCCTGGCCGTCGACCAGGCTCAGCTCATTGTCCAGCCCCGCGTGAGAGGTGCCAGTGCTCACGAACAACGCCGCGATGGCCGCAACCATCGCAAGCAGTACCCGACTGATTGCCTTCATGTTCATCCTTCGAAGAGTGGAGTGAGGACGACGAAGTGCCGGTCTCATCGACCGGCACTTCGCCGCGCCCCGTGGAGCGATGCCTTAAGGGGTCAGTTCATGTTCCAGGGTTCGCCGTAGGTGGTGACGCTGTCACCAGCCGACGAGATGAGCCGCGCGTAGGGCCGCAGCAGCACACCACCGGCAGCGCCGGTCACCGTGCCGTGCGCGTTGGACACCGCGACAGCGCCGTTGGGACCGGTCACGTCCACGGTGAAGGTGGCGACCTCCTGGATGCCGGGGCCGTTGCCCAGGTCAGCCGAGATCGACACGCCGGGGAACAGCGGCGGCGTCGAGATACCGGGGAACAGGTCGACCACACCAGGGCTCACGAAGTCCTGGCCGTCGAACGCGATGTTCGGAGTCGTGTAGCTGAAGTTGATGCCCACGCCCAGCGACCACGGGAAGCCGATCTGGTAGCCGAGCTCCAGCGTCCCCTCGAAATCGTCGGCGCCCTCGCCGGCCACGTTGTACACCGCCTTGCCCGAGTGGAACCACTCGCGGGTCAGCCGGTTGCGGTCGAGCGGGAACACACCGTTGAGGAACGTGTCCCACTGCTGGATCGTCAGCGTCCGACCCTGGCCGTCGACCAGGCTCAGCTCATTGTCCAGCCCCGCGTGAGAGGTGCCAGTGCTCACGAACAACGCCGCGATGGCCGCAACCATCGCAAGCAGTACCCGACTGATTGCCTTCATGTTCATCCTTCGAAGAGTGGAGTGAGGACGACGAAGTGCCGGTCTCATCGACCGGCACTTCGCCGCGCCCCGTGGAGCGATGCCTTAAGGGGTCAGTTCATGTTCCAGGGTTCGCCGTAGGTGGTGACGCTGTCACCAGCCGACGAGATGAGCCGCGCGTAGGGCCGCAGCAGCACACCACCGGCAGCGCCGGTCACCGTGCCGTGCGCGTTGGACACCGCGACAGCGCCGTTGGGACCGGTCACGTCCACGGTGAAGGTGGCGACCTCCTGGATGCCGGGGCCGTTGCCCAGGTCAGCCGAGATCGACACGCCGGGGAACAGCGGCGGCGTCGAGATACCGGGGAACAGGTCGATCGCGCCGGGGCTCACGAAGTCCTGCGCGTCGAACGCGATGTTCGGAGTCGTGTAGCTGAAGTTGATGCCCACGCCCAGCGACCACGGGAAGCCGATCTGGTAGCCGAGCTCCAGCGTCCCCTCGAAATCGTCGGCGCCCTCGCCGGCCACGTTGTACACCGCCTTGCCCGAGTGGAACCACTCGCGGGTCAGCCGGTTGCGGTCGAGCGGGAACACACCGTTGAGGAACGTGTCCCACTGCTGGATCGTCAGCGTCCGACCCTGGCCGTCGACCAGGCTCAGCTCATTGTCCAGCCCCGCGTGAGAGGTGCCAGTGCTCACGAACAACGCCGCGATGGCCGCAACCATCGCAAGCAGTACCCGACTGATTGCCTTCATGTTCATCCTTCGAAGAGTGGAGTGAGGACGACGAAGTGCCGGTCTCATCGACCGGCACTTCGCCGCGCCCCGTGGAGCGATGCCTTAAGGGGTCAGTTCATGTTCCAGGGTTCGCCGTAGGTGGTGACGCTGTCACCAGCCGACGAGATGAGCCGCGCGTAGGGCCGCAGCAGCACACCACCGGCAGCGCCGGTCACCGTGCCGTGCGCGTTGGACACCGCGACAGCGCCGTTGGGACCGGTCACGTCCACGGTGAAGGTGGCGACCTCCTGGATGCCGGGGCCGTTGCCCAGGTCAGCCGAGATCGACACGCCGGGGAACAGCGGCGGCGTCGAGATACCGGGGAACAGGTCGATCGCGCCGGGGCTCACGAAGTCCTGCGCGTCGAACGCGATGTTCGGAGTCGTGTAGCTGAAGTTGATGCCCACGCCCAGCGACCACGGGAAGCCGATCTGGTAGCCGAGCTCCAGCGTCCCCTCGAAATCGTCGGCGCCCTCGCCGGCCACGTTGTACACCGCCTTGCCCGAGTGGAACCACTCGCGGGTCAGCCGGTTGCGGTCGAGCGGGAACACACCGTTGAGGAACGTGTCCCACTGCTGGATCGTCAGCGTCCGACCCTGGCCGTCGACCAGGCTCAGCTCATTGTCCAGCCCCGCGTGAGAGGTGCCAGTGCTCACGAACAACGCCGCGATGGCCGCAACCATCGCAAGCAGTACCCGACTGATTGCCTTCATGTTCATCCTTCGAAGAGTGGAGTGAGGACGACGAAGTGCCGGTCTCATCGACCGGCACTTCGCCGCGCCCCGTGGAGCGATGCCTTAAGGGGTCAGTTCATGTTCCAGGGTTCGCCGTAGGTGGTGACGCTGTCACCAGCCGACGAGATGAGCCGCGCGTAGGGCCGCAGCAGCACACCACCGGCAGCGCCGGTCACCGTGCCGTGCGCGTTGGACACCGCGACAGCGCCGTTGGGACCGGTCACGTCCACGGTGAAGGTGGCGACCTCCTGGATGCCGGGGCCGTTGCCCAGGTCAGCCGAGATCGACACGCCGGGGAACAGCGGCGGCGTCGAGATACCGGGGAACAGGTCGATCGCGCCGGGGCTCACGAAGTCCTGCGCGTCGAACGCGATGTTCGGAGTCGTGTAGCTGAAGTTGATGCCCACGCCCAGCGACCACGGGAAGCCGATCTGGTAGCCGAGCTCCAGCGTCCCCTCGAAATCGTCGGCGCCCTCGCCGGCCACGTTGTACACCGCCTTGCCCGAGTGGAACCACTCGCGGGTCAGCCGGTTGCGGTCGAGCGGGAACACACCGTTGAGGAACGTGTCCCACTGCTGGATCGTCAGCGTCCGACCCTGGCCGTCGACCAGGCTCAGCTCATTGTCCAGCCCCGCGTGAGAGGTGCCAGTGCTCACGAACAACGCCGCGATGGCCGCAACCATCGCAAGCAGTACCCGACTGATTGCCTTCATGTTCATCCTTCGAAGAGTGGAGTGAGGACGACGAAGTGCCGGTCTCATCGACCGGCACTTCGCCGCGCCCCGTGGAGCGATGCCTTAAGGGGTCAGTTCATGTTCCAGGGTTCGCCGTAGGTGGTGACGCTGTCACCAGCCGACGAGATGAGCCGCGCGTAGGGCCGCAGCAGCACACCACCGGCAGCGCCGGTCACCGTGCCGTGCGCGTTGGACACCGCGACAGCGCCGTTGGGACCGGTCACGTCCACGGTGAAGGTGGCGACCTCCTGGATGCCGGGGCCGTTGCCCAGGTCAGCCGAGATCGACACGCCGGGGAACAGCGGCGGCGTCGAGATACCGGGGAACAGGTCGATCGCGCCGGGGCTCACGAAGTCCTGCGCGTCGAACGCGATGTTCGGAGTCGTGTAGCTGAAGTTGATGCCCACGCCCAGCGACCACGGGAAGCCGATCTGGTAGCCGAGCTCCAGCGTCCCCTCGAAGTCGTCGGCGCCCTCGCCAGATCGGAAGAGCGTCGTGTAGGGNCGTCGAACGCGATGTTCGGAGTCGTGTAGCTGAAGTTGATGCCCACGCCCAGCGACCACGGGAAGCCGATCTGGTAGCCGAGCTCCAGCGTCCCCTCGAAGTCGTCGGCGCCCTCGCCGGCCACGTTGTACACCGCCTTGCCCGAGTGGAACCACTCGCGAGTGAGGCGGTTGCGGTCGAGCGGGAACACACCGTTGAGGAACGTGTCCCACTGCTGGATCGTCAGCGTCCGACCCTGGCCGTCGACCAGGCTCAGCTCATTGTCCAGCCCCGCGTGAGAGGTGCCAGTGCTCACGAACAACGCCGCGATGGCCGCAACCATCGCAAGCAGTACCCGACTGATTGCCTTCATGTTCATCCTTCGAAGAGTGGAGTGAGGACGACGAAGTGCCGGTCTCATCGACCGGCACTTCGCCGCGCCCCGTGGAGCGATGCCTTAAGGGGTCAGTTCATGTTCCAGGGTTCGCCGTAGGTGGTGACGCTGTCACCAGCCGACGAGATGAGCCGCGCGTAGGGCCGCAGCAGCACACCACCGGCAGCGCCGGTCACCGTGCCGTGCGCGTTGGACACCGCGACAGCGCCGTTGGGACCGGTCACGTCCACGGTGAAGGTGGCGACCTCCTGGATGCCGGGGCCGTTGCCCAGGTCAGCCGAGATCGACACGCCGGGGAACAGCGGCGGCGTCGAGATACCGGGGAACAGGTCGATCGCGCCGGGGCTCACGAAGTCCTGCGCGTCGAACGCGATGTTCGGAGTCGTGTAGCTGAAGTTGATGCCCACGCCCAGCGACCACGGGAAGCCGATCTGGTAGCCGAGCTCCAGCGTCCCCTCGAAGTCGTCGGCGCCCTCGCCGGCCACGTTGTACACCGCCTTGCCCGAGTGGAACCACTCGCGAGTGAGGCGGTTGCGGTCGAGCGGGAACACACCGTTGAGGAACGTGTCCCACTGCTGGATCGTCAGCGTCCGACCCTGGCCGTCGACCAGGCTCAGCTCATTGTCCAGCCCTGCGTGAGAGGTGCCAGTGCTCACGAACAACGCCGCGATGGCCGCAACCATCGCGATCAGCACCCGACTGATTGCCTTCATGTTCTCCCTTGCTCCATAGAACGGCCCCCCTGGCGGGGTACCGGTGTTCGTGCCTGGCCAACAGCTACACCACACACCTCGCAAGAACTTCATGTGAGTGGAATTAAAAAGTCCACATGTCGTTCTTACGAATCACTCATCTCGATGACACGAGGAACATAACGAGGAGGCATCCGACCGGCAACGCGTACGCCCCGGTGGTGTCATGAAGGGCACAACGCATGCGACGTTTGCTGGCGATTCCCCGCCGATCCAGCACCCCCTCCTCGCGACGACGGGGATGGGCCGTTGAAAACCGTCGCTGATCTTGACCCCGCATCAAGCTCTTCGCATCCGGTGTGGCCGCCGTTACAGCAGTTTCCTGAATTGGGGCTGTGACGAACCTACTGGTCAGCCGTGATGCGGCGGAACGTTGTCCCGCAGCCACCGATCGCGCTCGGAGTCGTCGTCCGGCGATTGCGGATCTCGTTCCTCGATCGGGGTCTCAGGCAGGGGATTCCCGAAGATCTTGTTAACTACATCGCGCGTTGGACGGGTCGGTTCGGTCATCGGGCCGATCCTGTGTGACGAAGATCACATTCGTGAGCCGGGGTCTGTTCACCTGCCGTTAACAGTGCAGGTCGCGGCAGCGTTGACCACACGCGAACGCGGGCCGGCGGGAGTGCCCTGCCGACCCGCGTGGGGACTAGCCGCTGCCAGTCCACGGCGCTTAGATCTCCAAACTGGATAGCTGCGCGATGATGTGCGCGGCGAGCGGCCCGAGGGTGGCCATGCCGTCGCGGACCGCGGCGCGCGAGCCCGCCAGGTTCACCACCAGCGTGCTACCGGAGACGCCGGCGAGTCCGCGGGACAGCCCGGCGTCGGCCGTGCCGGCCGCGAGCCCGGACGCGCGCACGGCCTCGGCGATCCCCAGCAGTTCGCGGTCGAGCAGATCACGGGTGGCCTCGGGGGTGACGTCGCGCGGCGTGACCCCGGTGCCGCCGACCGACACCACCAGGTCGACGCCGCCGATCACCGCGGTGTTCAGCGCATTGCGGATCTCGACCTCGTCGGAGGACACCACGATCACGCCGTCGACGACGAAGCCGGCCTCCCCCAGCAGCTCGCTGACCAGCGGTCCGCTGTGATCCTCTTCGTCCCCGTGGGCGGTGCGGTCGTCGACGACGACGACGAGTGCCCGGCCGACCAACGTGTGCGGCTGTTCCATGGGCACAACCGTATAACCCGGCACGGACAACGGCGCAGCCACCAGCAGAGTCGGGCGGGAGCGGCCGGGTGCCGTCGTCACTGGGCCGCCTTGCCGAGCGTGACGTCGACCGTTTGCGGCTTTCCGGCCTGATCCAGGAAGGTCAGCGACACCTTGTCTCCCGGGGCCTTGGAGCGGACGGCGGCGACGAGGGCGTCCGCGCTGTCGATGACCCGGTCGTCGAGCTTGGTCACCACGACACCGGCGGGCAGCCCCGCCGAGGACGCGGCGCCGCCGGGGGTGACCTCGACGATCTTGGCGCCGTCGCCGCCGGCGTTGTTACCGACCTGCACGCCGAGCGACGCGCGCGACGCACTGCCGGTCTGGATCAGCTCGTCGGCGATCCGCTTGGCCTGGTCGACCGGGATCGCGAAGCCCAGACCGATCGAGCCGCCCTGCGCGGCGCCGGCATCGGCGCCCATGGTGGCGATCGCCGAGTTGATGCCGACCAGTTCGCCGTTCATGTTGACCAGCGCGCCGCCGGAGTTGCCGGGATTGATCGCGGCGTCGGTCTGGATGGCGTCGAGCACCGTGTTCTGGTTCTGCGCGTCACCGCCGGCGGCGACAGGACGGTTGAGCGCGCTGATGATGCCCGTCGTGACGGTGCCCTCCAGGCCGAGCGGCGAGCCGACGGCGACGACGTCCTGCCCGACACGGAGATTCGCCGACGAGCCGATCGCGATCGGCGTCAGCCCCGAGACGTTCTTGGCGCGCACCACCGCGATGTCACTGCCGGGATCGGTGCCCACGATGTCGAACGGCACGGTCTTGCCGTCGGAGAACGTCACCTTCGTCTCCGGAGCGGCCGGACCGCCCGGCGTCCCGGCCGCCGCGGCGACCACGTGGTTGTTGGTCAGGATCAGCCCGTCGGTGGACAGGATGACCCCGGATCCCTCCTCGGACTGCCGGCCCTCGTTGACCTCGAGCTTGACGACGCTGGGCACCACCTTGGCGGCGACCTGCTCGACCGAGCCCGCCGGCACGCTGGCCGCGGGCACGCTCGGCGCCGCGCCTGATGCGCTGATGCCACCCAGCGTGTGGTCGGGGTGCACCAGTGTCGCGACACCGCCACCGACACCGGCGGAGACGACTGCGATGGCCACCGCACCGATCGCCAATCCCGTTGCGCGCGAGCGCTTCCGCGGCTGCGGAGCGACAGGCGGCATCCCGGGCTGCGGATACTGGCCCGGCATCGGGGCACCCGGGTAGGGGTCGTACGGGGACCGGTAGGCCTGTCGTTGCTGCTCGGTCGCGTACCGCCAGTCCCAGCCGCCCTGCTGCTCATAGGATCCGGAGCGCTGCGGGCCGACCTGTCCGTGCGGCACCTGGCCCTGCATTCCGGGCTGGTGACCCGGCTGCGGAGCCGGTGAGTACCTCGGGTGGTTGGTCATGTCGCTGCGGTGTCTTCCTCGAGTAGGTCTGTTGTTGCTACAACGAACGGTGCGGGTCCTACAGTGCCCAGACGTGCTGAGAATGCCCTGAGAGATCGATCGGTACACCCACAGAGTTCCGCCCGGTCATGTACCCCCCATCGTCGCTGGCGGCGTGCGTCACCGCGAGGAACGGTCCCCGCGTGTCGCGTCACCGCTCGGTACCGACGGGCGTCCGGGCAGCACCACGTGCATCGAGGTGCCCGGCGGCTGGCCGCCCGACACGGTGTCGGTCACCGTCAGCGTGCCGCCGTGCTTGGAGATGACCTGAGCGACGATCGCCAGACCCAGGCCCGAGCCCGGCATCGCCCGCGCCGCATCGGACCGGTAGAACCGCTCGAATACGAGATCGCGTTCGTGCGGCGGGATTCCGGGCCCCATGTCCGAGACGACGAGCGCGGCATGTCCGGGGTCGATCTGCGAGAGGCGCACACCGACCCGACCGCCCGCGGGACTCCATTTGGCCGCGTTGTCGAGCAGGTTGAGCACCGCGCGGCCCAGCCCCCCGGCGTCGCCGTACACCTGCCAGGGCGTGATCGACACGTCGAACTCGATGTCGTTGCGCCGCCGACGAACCCGCTCGAGCGACCGGTCGATGATCTCGGCCATCTCCACCGTCTCGTGCACCACGCGGCCGGCGTCCTCACGGGTCAGGTCGACGAGATCGCCCACCAGAGTGGACAACTCCTCGATCTGCCCCACCACGTCGGCCTGCAGGTCGGCCATCTCCTCTTCCGGGATGCGGGGGGCGCCGGGCTTCATCGAGGCCATCAGCAGTTCCACGTTGGTGCGCAGCGACGTCAGCGGGGTGCGGAGCTCGTGACCGGCGTCGGTCACCAATCTGGCTTGGCGCTCCCGTGATTCGGCCAGGGCCCGCAGCATCATGTTGAAAGCTTCGGTGAGCCGGGCGAGTTCGTCGTGCCCCACCACCGGTATCGGTCTCAGGTCGTCGGTGCGCGCGACGCGTTCCGCCGCCTGGGTGAGCCGGCCGACGGGCCGTAGCCCTGCGCTGGCCACCATCCCGCCCGCGATCGCGGCGATCGCCACCCCGATGCCACCGACCCAGAAGAGCACGGTGCCCAGCTTTTTGAGCGCCTGGCCGGTCGGCGCCAGGCTCTTCCACATCAACAATGTCGTGCCGTCGGAGAAGTGCCGCGCGAGCAGCCGATTATGGCTGACGGTGCGCAGCGAACTCGGCTCCTTACCGGCGATGACGGCTTTCTCATCGTCACCCAGTGTCGGAATCTGCCCGTCCTGGTTCGCGGCGTAGACCGCCCGGCCGGGAATGACGAACATTGCCTTGATATCGGAGTAGGCGGTTCCCTCGACGATCTTGCCCGGGTCGACTGCCAGTGATCCGCTCTCCTCGAGCATGTCGGCGCGCGACGTCAACTGCTGGTCGATGTCGTCGTACAAGGTCTGGTACATCACCGCGTACACGGCGACCCCCATGAGCGCCACGGCCATCAGCACCATCGACATCGCGAGCAGCATCACCCGCCATCGCAGCGACACCGTGCTCCCTACCGAATGCGGTCCAGGCGGCTGCCCCGGCCATCCGGCATCCGGATGCGGCTGCATCAGGGCGGGGTCTCGCGCAGCACGTATCCCACACCGCGCACGGTGTGGATGAGCCGCGGCTCCCCCTCGGCTTCGGTCTTGCGCCGCAGGTAGCCCACGTAGACCTCGAGCGCGTTGCCCGAGGTCGGGAAGTCGAAGCCCCACACCTCTTCGAGGATGCGGCTGCGGGTCAGCACCCGGCGAGGGTTGGCGATCAGCATTTCCAGCAGCGCGAACTCGGTGCGGGTCAGGCTGATCGACCGGTCGCCACGGGTGACCTCACGGGTGACGGGGTCGAGGGACAGGTCGGCGAAGGTCATCGCGGCCGACTCGCTGGAGTCCTCGGGGCTGGTGCGGCGCAGCAACGCGCGCATGCGCGCCAGCAACTCCTCGAGCGCGAACGGCTTGGGGAGGTAATCGTCGGCGCCGGCGTCCAGCCCGGCGACCCGTTCGGACACCGAGTCGCGGGCGGTCAGCACCAGGATCGGGAGGTCATCGCCCGTGCTGCGCAGCTGACGGCACACCTCGAGCCCGTCGAGGCGCGGCATCATCACATCGAGGACCACCGCATCGGGGCGGTCGCTGGCTATCCGGTCGAGCGCCTCGCGGCCGTCCTGCGCCAGTTCGACCGAGTATCCATTGAAGGACAGGGAGCGGCGCAGGGATTCGCGCACCGCGCGATCGTCATCGACGACAAGTATCCGCACCGCCACAGTCTCAACCCCGTGTCTGAGAGAGTGCTGAGAGGCGCGCCGCGTTGAACCTGAGCGTTTTCGCTACGCGGCGTCGCGGTTAGCGGCGGTCGAGATCGATCAGGCCGAGCCGGGCCGCCTTGAGCAGACGCCGCGGCACCTTGTGCTGCTGACCTGCGACGCTGACGCCGACGAGTTCGGTGCGGGTGGCCTTCCACTGCGCGCGCCGGCTACGGGTGTTCGCGCGCGACATCCTGCGCTTCGGCACAGCCATGATCGAGCTCTCCATCTATCGGGGTGTCCGGGACACTGCCTGCGGGCGGCGGACCTGCCGGACCCTGGCAATTGGTCACCAGGATAGCCGGTGGGCCGGACGGGCTCCAAACTCCGGCGGGAGCGCCGGGCGGCGCGAAACACTCGAGGGCGGCGAGGGGTTGACGTGCTACCGCCGGTACCCGCTAACCTACCGGTTGGTTGGTCGACCAGGTCAGTCTCGACGACGGGAGAGTGCGTGACGACGGTGTCGGATCGCGTGCCCGTACGGATCGGCAACTGTTCCGGCTTCTACGGCGACCGGTTGTCGGCGATGCGCGAGATGCTCACCGGCGGCGAGCTCGACGTCCTGACCGGCGACTATCTCGCCGAGCTGACGATGCTCATCCTCGGCCGCGACCGCATGAAGAACCCCGACCGGGGCTACGCCAAGACGTTCCTGCGCCAACTCGAGGAATGCCTCGGCATCGCCCAGGAGCGCGGGGTGCGCATCGTCGCGAACGCCGGCGGCCTCAACCCGGCGGGCCTCGCCCGGGACGTACGCACGCTGGCCGACCGGCTCGGTCTGTCTGTATCGGTCGCGCACGTCGAGGGCGACGACCTTCTTGCGCGGGCCGACGAGCTGGGTCTGGGCCGGCCGCTCACCGCCAACGCCTACCTCGGCGCGTGGGGCATCGTGGACTGCCTCGACGCGGGCGCCGACGTCGTGGTGACCGGCCGGGTGACCGACGCGTCGGTCACCGTCGGGCCCGCGGCAGCGCACTTCGGATGGAGCCGCACCGACCACGACCGCATCGCGGGGGCCGTCGCCGCCGGCCACGTCATCGAATGCGGCACCCAGGCCACCGGCGGCAACTACTCCTTCTTCGGCGAGATCGCCGACATGACCCGACCGGGCTTCCCGATCGCCGAGATCCACGCCGACGGCTCCTCGGTCATCACCAAACACCCCGGCACCGGCGGCGCGGTCACGATCGGCACCGTCACCGCGCAACTGCTCTACGAGATCGGCGGTGCCCGCTACGCCAACCCCGACGCCACGTTGCGCGTGGACAGCATCGAGCTGTCCGAGGACGGCCCGGACCGCGTCCGCATCGCCGGCGTCACCGGCGAGCCGCCGCCGCCCACCCTCAAAGTCAGCCTCAACAGCCTGGGCGGGTTCCGCAACGAGATGACGTTCGTGCTGACGGGGCTCGACATCGACGCGAAGGCCGCGCTGGTGCGCCGCCAGCTCGAGGACAGCCTGACGGTGCGACCCGCGGAGCTGCAGTGGTCGCTGGCCCGCACCGACCACCCCGACGCCGACACCGAGCAGACCGCCAGCGCGCTGCTGCGCTGTGTCGCCCGCGACGCCGAGGCCGCCACCGTCGGCCGCCAGTTCTCCTCGGCCGCAGTCGAACTGGCCCTCGCCAGCTACCCCGGCTTCACCAGCACGGCGCCGCCCGGCGACGGGCAGGTGTACGGGGTCTTCACCGCGGGCTACGTGCCCGCCGCGCAGGTGCCCCACGTCGCCGTGCACGCCGACGGCACCCGGGTCGACATCGCGCCGGCCGCCGAGACCCTGGAGCTCGAGCCGGTCCCCGACGCCACACTGCCGGAGCCCGGCACGTTCGGCCCGACCCGACGCGTCCCCCTCGGCACCATCGCCGGGGCCCGCAGCGGGGACAAGGGCGGCAGCGCGAATGTCGGGGTGTGGGTGCGCACCTATGACGAGTGGCGCTGGCTGGCGCACGCGCTGACCGTCGAGCGGTTGCGTGAGCTGCTGCCCGAGGCGGCCGAGCTGCCGGTGACCCGGCATCTGCTGCCCAACCTGCGCGCGGTGAACTTCGTCATCGAGGACATCCTGGGTCAGGGCGTCGCCTATCAGGCGCGCTTCGATCCGCAGGCCAAAGGGCTGGGCGAATGGCTGCGCAGCCGAACGATCGACATCCCCGAGGAGTTGCTGCCGTGAACATCTGGACCACCCCGGAGCGGGAGGATCTGCGAAAGACGGTGCGCGCCTTCGCCGAACGCGAGGTGCTGCCCCACGTCGAGGAGTGGGAGCGGGTCGGCGAACTCCCCCGCGACCTGCACCGCAAAGCCGCCGGCGCGGGCCTGCTCGGCGCCGGCTTCCCCGAGGCGGCCGGCGGTGAGGGCGGCGACGGCGCCGACGCGGTGGTCATCTGCGAGGAGATGCACCAGTCGGGCGCGCCCGGCGGCGTGTTCGCGTCGCTGTTCACCTGCGGCATCGCAGTGCCGCACATGATCGCCTCGGGTGACGAGCGGCTGATCGACCAGTACGTGCGTCCCACTCTGCGCGGCGAGAAGATCGGCTCGCTGGCGATCACCGAACCCGGCGGCGGCTCCGACGTCGGACACCTCACCACCCGGGCTCTTCGAGACGGGGACGACTATGTGCTCAACGGCGCCAAGACCTACATCACCTCGGGGGTGCGAGCGGATTACGTCGTCACCGCGGCGCGTACCGGCGGACCAGGTGCTGCCGGTGTCTCGCTGATCGTCGTGGACAAGGGCACCCCCGGTTTCGAGGTCAGCCGCAAGCTCGACAAGATGGGCTGGCGGTCGTCGGACACCGCCGAACTGTCCTACACCGACGTCCGGGTGCCGGTGGCCAACCTCGTCGGCCCCGAGAACACCGGTTTCCTGCAGATCGCGGCGGCGTTCGTCTCCGAGCGCGTCGGCCTTGCCGCGCAGGCGTATTCGAGCGCGCAACGCTGCCTGGACCTGACCGTCGACTGGTGCCGCAACCGCGAGACCTTCGGCAAGCCGCTGATCGCGCGCCAGTCGGTGCAGAACACGCTCGCCGAGATGGCGCGCCGCATCGACGTGGCCCGCGTCTACACCCGCAGCGTCGTCGAACGGCAGCTCGCGGGCGAGACCAATCTGATCACCGAGGTGTGCTTCGCCAAGAACACCGCGGTCGAGGCCGGCGAATGGGTGGCCAATCAGGCGGTGCAGCTGTTCGGCGGCATGGGGTACATGGCCGAGTCCGAGATCGAGCGGCAGTACCGCGACATGCGCATCCTGGGCATCGGCGGCGGCACCACCGAGATCCTGACCGGGCTGGCCGCCAAGACGCTGGGCTTCCAGGCATGAACCTCTCCTCCACGATCGACACCCGGTCATCCGCCTATCGCGAGGCGGCCGAGGCGATGTCGGCCAAACTCGCCGAACTCGAGGCCGAACACGCCAAGGCACTGGCCGGCGGCGGGGAGAAGTACGTCAGCCGTCACCATGCCCGCGGCAAGATGACCGCCCGCGAACGCATCGAGGCCCTGGTCGATCCCGACTCGCCGTTCCTGGAGCTCAGCCCGCTCGCCGCGTGGGGCACCGATTTCACGGTGGGTGCGAGCGTCGTCGTGGGCATCGGCGCCGTCAGCGGCGTCGAATGCCTGATCGTCGCCAACGATCCCACCGTCAAGGGCGGCACCAGCAACCCGTGGACGCTGCGGAAGATCCTGCGCGCCAACCAGATCGCGCTGCAGAATCGGCTGCCGGTGATCTCCCTCGTCGAGTCCGGCGGCGCGGACCTGCCCACCCAGAAGGAGATCTTCATTCCGGGCGGACAGATGTTCCGCGACCTCACGCGGCTGTCGGCCGCGGGTATCCCGACCATCGCGCTGGTGTTCGGCAACTCCACCGCCGGCGGGGCCTACATCCCGGGGATGTCCGACCACGTCGTGATGATCAAGGAACGCTCGAAGGTGTTCCTCGCCGGGCCGCCGCTGGTCAAGATGGCCACCGGGGAGGAGTCCGACGACGAGTCCCTCGGCGGGGCCGAGATGCATGCCCGCACATCGGGTCTGGCGGATTACTTCGCCGTCGACGAACTCGACGCGATGCGCATCGGCCGCCGCATCGTCGCACGGCTGAACTGGCGCAAGCAGGGCCCGGCCCCGAAGCCGTTCACCGCGCCGCTGTTCGACGACGAAGAACTGCTCGGCATCGTGCCGCCGGATCTGCGCATCCCGTTCGACCCGCGCGACGTGATCGCGCGCATCGTCGACGGCTCGGAGTTCGACGAGTTCAAGCCGCTCTACGGCGGCTCGCTGGTGACCGGATGGGCGACGCTGCACGGGTATCCGCTCGGCATCCTGGCCAACGCCCGGGGTGTGCTGTTCTCCGAGGAGTCGCAGAAGGCCACCCAGTTCATCCAGCTCGCCAACCGCTCCGACACGCCACTGTTGTTCCTGCACAACACCACCGGCTACATGGTGGGCAAGGACTACGAGGAGGGCGGCATGATCAAGCACGGCTCGATGATGATCAACGCCGTCTCGAACTCGACCGTTCCGCACCTGAGCCTGCTCATCGGAGCGTCCTACGGCGCGGGGCACTACGGCATGTGTGGGCGCGCCTACGATCCCCGGTTCCTGTTCGCCTGGCCGAGTGCCAAGTCGGCGGTCATGGGCGGCACCCAGTTGGCGGGTGTGCTGTCGATTGTCAGCCGGGCCGCCGCCGAGGCGCGCGGGCAGCAGGTGGACGAGGCCGCGGATGCCGCGCTGCGGGCCGCGGTCGAAGCGCAGATCGATGCCGAGTCGCTGCCGATGTTCCTGTCCGGCCGGCTCTACGACGACGGTGTCATCGATCCGCGCGATACCCGCACCGTGCTCGGAATGTGCCTGTCCGCCATCGCGAACGGACCGATCGAGGGGACGTCGAACTTCGGCGTCTTCCGGATGTGAGGGCCCCTATGGTTGCGATTTCGGCGTGCTTTCCGTCGCTGAGCGTAGATAACCACGCCGAATTCGCGAGGAGAGCGAGATGATCACCCGAGTTCTGGTCGCCAACCGCGGGGAGATCGCGCGGCGCGTCTTCGCCACCTGCCGCCGCCTCGGGATCGGCACCGTCGCGGTGTACACCGATCCCGACGCCGCCGCGCCGCACGTCGCCGAGGCCGATGCCCGGGTCCGGCTCGACGGCACCCGCGGCTACCTCGATGCCGGCCAGCTGATCGCGGCCGCGCAGGCCGCCGGGGCCGACGCCATCCATCCCGGCTACGGATTCCTCTCGGAGAACGCGGATTTCGCGGCCGCGGTGATCGGCGCCGGTCTGACGTGGATCGGCCCGCCGGTCACGGCGGTCGCGGCCATGGGCTCGAAGATCGAGGCCAAGAAGATGATGGCCGCCGCCGGCGTGCCGGTGCTCGACGAGCTCGACCCCGACACGGTGACCGCCGACATGCTGCCGGTGCTGATCAAGGCGTCGGCGGGCGGTGGCGGCCGCGGTATGCGCGTCGTGCGCGATCTCGCCGACCTGCCCGCCCAGGTCGAGGCCGCGCAGCGGGAGGCGCAGTCGGCGTTCGGTGACCCGACGGTGTTCTGCGAGCGCTACCTCGACGCCGGCCATCACGTCGAGGTACAGGTGATGGCCGACGCGCACGGGACTGTCTGGGCGGTCGGTGAGCGGGAGTGCTCGATCCAGCGCCGCCACCAGAAGATCATCGAAGAGGCTCCCTCACCGCTGGTGGAGCGCACACCCGGCATGCGGGACAAGCTGTTCGAAGCGGCGCGGCTGGCCGCCACCGCGATCGGCTACACCGGGGCGGGCACCGTGGAGTTCATGGCCGATGATGCCGGCGAGTTCTTCTTCCTCGAGATGAACACGCGTCTGCAGGTGGAGCACCCGGTCACCGAACTCACCTCGGGGCTGGACCTGGTGGAACTGCAGGTGACGGTCGCCGACGGCGCCCCGCTGGATCCCGAGCCCCCGGCGTCGACCGGCGCGTCGATCGAGGCGCGGCTCTACGCCGAGGATCCCGCCAAGAACTGGCAGCCGCAGGCGGGCACCGTGCACCGCTTCGACGTCCCGACGGCGAGCACGCAGTTCGGCTCGCACGGTCGGGCCGGGGTGCGCCTGGATTCCGGGGTCGTCGACGGCTCGGTGATCTCGGTGTTCTACGACCCGATGATCGCCAAGGTGATCTCCTGGGCACCGACCCGCGCCCAGGCGGCGGCGCTGCTGGCCGACGCGCTGACCCGCACCCGACTGCACGGCGTGCGTACCAACCGCGACCTGCTGGTCAATGTGCTGCGCCACCCGGCGTTCCTCACCGGCGCCACCGACACGGCGTTCTTCGACACCCACGGGCTGGACGCGCTCGCCGCGCCCGTCGCCGACGCCGCGACGGTGAGCCTGTCGGCCGTCGCGGCCGCACTCGCCGATGCGGCCCACAACCGCTCCACCGCAACAGTTTTCGCCGGAGTGCCCAGCGGCTGGCGCAATCTCGCGTCGGCCGGGCAGGCCAAGAGCTACGCCGACGACGACGGCCAGACCCACGAGGCGATCTACCGCTTCACCCGCGACGGTGTGCGGATCACCGGTCACGACGACATCGCGCTGGTGTCGGCGACGCCCGAGCAGGTGGTGCTGACCGTGGGTGCGGTCGATCGGCCGTTTCGGGTCGCCCAGTACGGAGACGACGTGTTCGTCGACTCACCGGGTGCCGCGGTGCATCTCGTCGCGCTGCCGAGATACCCCGACCCCGCCGACGCCGTCGCACACGGCTCACTGCTGGCCCCGATGCCCGGCTCGGTGCTGCGGGTCGGCGCCACCGTCGGCGACACGGTCACCGCGGGGCAGCCCCTGGTCTGGCTCGAGGCGATGAAGATGGAACACACCATCGCCGCGCCCGCCGACGGGGTGCTGGCCGAACTCAACGTCACCGCCGGAACCCAGGTGGAGGTAGGCGCCGTGCTGGCGCGCGTCGATTCAGGAGAGGCCCCATGACCGGATTCATCGAGACCGAGGAACAGCAGGCCCTGCGCAAGGCGGTCGCCGCGATGGCCGCCAACTACGGGCAGGACTACTACCTGGAGAAGGCACGCGCCGGGCAGCACACCGACGAGCTGTGGGCCGAGGCGGGCCGGCTCGGCTTCATCGGGGTGAACCTGCCCGAGGAGTACGGCGGTGGGGGCGCCGGCATGTACGAGCTCAGCCTGGTCATGGAGGAGATGGCCGCGGCGGGGTCGGCGCTGCTGATGATGGTGGTGTCCCCCGCGATCAACGGCACGATTATCGCCAAGTACGGCACCGAGGACCAGAAGAAGCGCTGGCTTCCCGGTATCGCCGACGGGACGATCACGATGGCGTTCGCGATCACCGAACCCGACGCCGGCTCCAACTCCCACCGCATCACCACCACCGCGCGCCGCGACGGCAGCGACTGGATCCTGTCCGGCCAGAAGGTGTACATCTCCGGCGTCGACCAGGCCCAGGCGGTGCTCGTCGTCGGCCGCACGGCCGATCACAAGACCGGCAACCTGAAGCCGGCGCTGTTCGTGGTCCCGACCGACACCCCGGGGTTCACGTACACGAAGATCCCGATGGAGATCGTCAGCCCCGAGTTCCAGTTCCAGGTGTTCCTCGACGAGGTCCGGCTGCCCGCGGACGCGCTGGTCGGATCCGAGGACGCCGCGATCGCCCAGCTGTTCGCGGGGCTCAATCCCGAGCGGATCATGGGCGCCGCGAGCGCGGTCGGCATGGGCCGCTTCGCGATCGACAAGGCGGTCGACTACGTCAAGACCCGGCAGGTGTGGAAGACGCCGATCGGCGCACACCAGGGTCTGTCGCATCCGTTGGCGCAGAACCACATCGAGATCGAGCTGGCGAAGCTGATGATGCAGAAGGCCGCCGGCCTGTACGACTCCGGCGACGACGTGGGTGCCGCCGAGGCGGCGAACATGGCCAAGTACGCCGCGGGCGAGGCGTCGGTGCGCGCCGTCGACCAGGCCGTGCAGTGCCTCGGCGGCAACGGGCTGACCAAGGAGTACGGCATCGCGTCGGTGCTGGTGGCGTCGCGGCTGGCCCGCATCGCTCCGGTCAGCCGCGAGATGGTGCTCAACTTCATCGCCCAGACATCGCTCGGACTCCCCCGGTCCTACTGATGCCTCTCATCACCTACGCGCGCGACGGTGCAGTCGCGCGGCTGCTGCTGGACTCGCCGCACAACCGCAACGCACTGTCCACCGCCCTGATCGAGGAACTGCACGCCGGACTCGACCGGGCCGCCGCCGACCCCGAGGTGCGGGTCGTGGTGCTCGGGCACACCGGCGGCACGTTCTGCGCCGGCGCCGACCTCAGCGAGGCCGCGGGCCGCGACCCGTCCGAGCTGGCTGTCGACCGCGCCCGGGAGATGACGCGACTGCTGCGCCGCCTTCTCGAGTCGCCGATACCGGTGATCGGCGCGATCGACGGGCACGTGCGGGCCGGCGGGTTCGGCCTGGTCGGGGCGTGCGACATCGTGGTGGCGGGCCCGGCGAGCACGTTCGCGCTCACCGAGGCGCGGATCGGGGTGGCGCCGTCGATCATCTCGCTGACGCTGCTGCCGAAGCTGACGGCGCGTGCCGCCGGCCGGTACTTCCTCACCGGCGAGAAGTTCGGCGCCGACGTCGCCGCACAGATCGGGCTGGTGACCGTCGCCGCCGACGATGTCGACGCAGCGGTGACCGACCTGGCCGCCGCTGTCGCGCTGGGCTCCCCGCAGGGCTTGGCCGAATCGAAGGCGCTGACCACCGCGGCGATCCTGGCCGACTTCGACCGGCGGGCCGACGAGCTGACGGAGCGCTCGGCCGCGCTGTTCGTCTCCGACGAGGCCCGCGAGGGCATGCTCGCGTTCCTGGAGAAGCGTCCCCCGCGCTGGGCCGGCTGAGACCTCACAGTTTGGCCAAGGCGCTTGCATGTGCCGACGATCGTCGTAGCCTGGTGGGCGATGTGCGGATGCGCGAACAGCAAAAGGTCACGATGAGTACCCCTGCGTCGCGGAGCAGGTCGATGCGGGCTGCGGACACCGACCGTATCCAGGTGGCGCAGCTGCTCACCGATGCCGCGGCGAACGGGAAGATCGGCCTGACCGAATTCGAGAACCGGCTGGCCAGGGCGTACGCAGCACAGACCTACGACGAGCTGGACCGCCTGTCGGCCGACCTTCCGGGCGCGGTCACCCGCGGTCGCGGCGGCACCTGCCGGCCCGCGCCGTCGAGCACCCTGCTGGCGATCCTGAGCGGCTACGAGCGCCGCGGCCGCTGGAACGTCCCGAACCGGCTGACCACCTTCGCGCTGTGGGGCGGCGGGGTGATCGACCTGCGGTACGCCGACTTCACCGCGCACGACGTCGAGATCCGGTGCTACACGATCATGGGCGGGCAGACCATCCTGGTGCCGCCGGAGGTCAACGTCGACCTGCGCGGCATCGCGGTGATGGGCAGCTTCGACCAGAACATCGAGGGCGAGGGGTCACCCGGCGCGCCGTGTGTGCGGATCTCCGGGTTCGCGCTGTGGGGCAGCGTCGCGGTCAAGCGCAAGAAGCGCAAGTCCACCGCCTGACCTATCGCCGCCGCTTGGACCCCAGGTAGTCGCCGACCACCGCTGCACCCAGACCGTCCAGATCGGGTACCACGACACGGCCGCCCACCCGCCGGGCCACCTGGTCGATGAACCGCGCGAGCCCTGGATCGCTGCCGAGCCGGAAGATCGTCACCTGCGCACCCAGCCGCGCCACCTCGTCGAAACCCTTCACGGTGTGCGCGATCGTGCGCGGGTGCGGCGGGTAATCGAAAAACACCGCAGGACTCCCGTTGCGGTCGAAGTCCTCCAGGTGCGCGGTCGGCTCACCGTCGGTGACGACGAGGACCACCGGCTGCGCGTTGGGGTGCCGCCGCAGGTGCCGACTCGCCAGCGCCAGCGCGTGGTGCAGATTGGTGCCCTGCTCGTAGACGCCTTCCAGACCGGTCAGTTCGGCGGCGGTCACGGTGCGCGCATAGCGGCCGAACGCGACGATCTGCAACGCGTCGGACCGGAACCGGGTGCTGACCAGATGGTTGAGGGCCAGCGCGGTGCGCTTCATCGGCAACCAGCGGTTCTCCATCACCATCGAGAACGACGTGTCGACGAGCAACGCGACCGCGGCCTGGGTGCGGGTCTCGGTCTCGGAGATCTCCACGTCGTCGACGGTCAGGCTGATGCTGCCGGTGCGGGTACCCGTACCGGCTTCGCGCAGCACCGCATTGGTCAGTGTGCGGGTGACGTTCCACGGCTCGGTGTCGCCGAACTGCCAGGGCCGCGTCGCACCCGTGAGCTCACCCGCCGCGCCGGCCCGCCGCGTGTCGCGTTCGCCGTGCCGACCCGAGAGTTGCTGCGCCACATCGCGTAACGCCGTCTGACCGAGCTGACGCATGGCCTTGGGCGACAGCCGCCACTGCCCGTCGGCACCGCGGTCGAGGAAGCCCTGATTCATCAGCGCGCGTTCCAGTTCGGCCAAGGTGCGCGCGTTCACGGCGGCCTCGTCGCCGAGTTGACGGGCGAGCATGTCGAGGTCGACATCGTCCATCGTGGCGCCCGAATAGCTCTGGGAGAGCTGCTCGGCGAGCTGTTCGAGCTCGGCGATGTCGGCCAGCGCCTGCGCGCCCTGCCCCATGCCCAGCGGATCGTCGCCGGAGAACCGTTGCGAACCGTCCCAGTCCTCGCCCGGCCGGGCCGCCTGCAGGTGGGCGTCCAAGCGGTTCAGCGCGTTCATCAGCGACGGTGAACCGAACGCCTGCTGCGCCAGCGAGTCCAGCTCGGCACGCTGCTGCTCGGAGAGGCTGTTGCGGAAGCGCTGCGCGGCCGCGGCCCGCTTGGCCAGCGAGTCGAGCAGCTCGTCGATGTTGCGCGGGTTCTCGGGAAAGAACTCGCCGTGCTTGGCCATGAAGTTCTCGAAGTCCTGCTGGCTGTCTTCTCCGTTGGCGTGCTTGTCCAGCAGCTCGTTGAGGTCGTCGAGCATGTCGTTGACGCGCTGACGGTCCTCGTCGGTGGCGTTCTCCAGCGCCTCCTTCATGCCGGCGAACCGCTGGTCGAGCATCTCGCGTCCGAGCAGATCCTTGATCTGGTCGTACTTCTCACGTGCCTCGGGCGAGCGCCACTCGTACTCGGCGAGCTCCTGCACCGCCTTGGCGGGCGAGGGTGACAGCGAATCCAGTTGCAGCTCGCCGAATCTGGCGTCGTCGTCGAGCGCGCGGGCCAGCTCCTTGCGTTCGGCGAGCACGGCCTCGTCGAGCAGCTTCTTGATGTCGGCCAGCGTGCCGTCGAGGTTGTTGTTCTGCAGCAACTCCCGTCGCCGCCGGTTGGCCTCGGCGGCCAGTTTGTCGGCGCCGGGCATGTTCTTCGACCCGCGCCGCAACAGCTCCGACAGCGCCCGCCGCGGCGAGGTGCCTTCCATCACGTCCTGGCCGATGGCCTCCAGCGCCTCGCGCAGATCGACCGGCGGCGCCAGCGGATCCGGTCCGCCGGTGTATCGCGAGTAGCGCGAGAAGTGTTTAGCCATAGACGGTTTCGCCTTCTCCCGACACCTTGTCGATCCGCTTGGCCAAATACAGTGCCTCGAGCGCCAATTCGATCGCGGCGGCGCGCTGACCTTCCGAGGACGCCTCGAGGCGGCGCTGGATCTCGGCCACCGCGGACACCTCGGGAAGGGCGGCGAGCACCTCGCGGGCGGACACCCGCTCCCCCGTCGTCACCGGCGAGCCGTTCTCCACCGCGGTGACGATCGGGCCGACGTCGATGCCGCCGAGCAGACGCTGGGCCGTCTCGGCCGTCGCGCGCCGCAGCAGATGCTCGAGCACCGCCTGCTCGCGGCCCTCCTCGCCGGACTCGAATTCCAGCTTGCCGCGCAGCACGTCGATCACAGTCCCGAGGTCGACGACGCGCGCCACCGGGTCCTGTTCGCCGAGTAGCGCGGCGCGGTGCCGCGCGGACGCGGCGACGGTCTCTGCCGCGGCGATGGCGAAGCGGGCCGAGACGCCGGAGCGCTGGTCGATCGCGGTGGATTCGCGCAGTGCCCGCGCGAACCGGGCCAGGATGGCCAGCAGGTAGGGCGGGACCTCGGCGGCCAGGTGTGCCTCCTGGCTGATGACACCGACCTCGGCGTCGAGTTCGAGCGGGTAGTGCGTGCGGATCTCGGCGCCGAACCGGTCCTTGAGCGGGGTGATGATGCGCCCGCGGTTGGTGTAGTCCTCGGGGTTGGCGCTGGCGACGACGAGCACGTCGAGCGGCAGTCGCAGTGTGTAGCCGCGGACCTGGATGTCGCGCTCCTCCATCACGTTGAGCATCGCGACCTGGATGCGCTCGGCCAGGTCGGGCAGCTCGTTGACCGCGACGATGCCGCGGTGTGCCCGCGGGATCAACCCGTAGGCGATGGTCTCGGGGTCACCGAGGCTGCGGCCCTCGGCCACCTTGATCGGGTCGATATCGCCGACCAGGTCGGCGACGCTGGTGTCGGGCGTGGCGAGCTTCTCGGTGTAGCGCTCGCTGCGGTGACGCCAGCTGATCGGCAGGTCCTCGCCCGAGTCGGCGGCCCGCCGGATCGACTCCGGCGTGATCGGGCTGTAGGGGTGCTCGCCGAGTTCGGCGCCCGCGATCACCGGGGTCCATTCGTCCAGCAGACCGCTCAGTGCGCGCAGCAACCGGGTCTTGCCCTGGCCGCGCTCGCCGAGCAGGACGATGTCGTGGCCGGCGATCAACGCCCGTTCCAGCTGCGGGATGACGGTGTCCTCGAACCCCAGGATGCCCGGCCAGATCTGTTCTGCCGTTGCGCCTGAGCTCAGCGCCGCCAGCAGGTTCTCCCGGATCTCGGCCTTGACGCTGCGCTCGCGATGCCCGGAGGCACGCAGCTCACCGACGGTACGGGGAAGGTCGTTAGGTGATGTCACCACTCCACGCTACGACTGTTCTCCGCGAGCGGGCGTGTCTGTCCGCAACACACAGCGCCACGCTGGCATTTTGCGCACTATCACCGCCGTCGACGGCGCACTCCTAGTGCGCGAAGTGACGCGCCCCGGTCAGGTACAGCGTCACCCCGGCCTCGGCCGCGGCCGCCGTCACCTCGTCGTCGCGCACCGAACCACCGGGATGCACCACGGCCGTCACGCCGGCCCGCATCAACGTCTCGAGTCCGTCGGGGAACGGGAAGAACGCATCGGAGGCCGCCACGGCGCCCTGGGTGCGATCACCGGCCCGCTCGACCGCGAGCCGTGCCGCGTCGACGCGGTTGACCTGACCCATGCCGACGCCGACCGTGGCGCCGTCCTTGGCGACGACGATCGCGTTGGACTTGACCGCCCGGCAGGTGCGCCACGCGAACACCAGGTCGGCCAGCACGGCGGGGTCGGCGGGCGTGCCGGTGGCCAGCGTCCAGTTCGCCGGGTCGTCGCCCGGCGCGTCCACGGCGTCGCGCTGCTGCACCAGCAGGCCGCCGCTGACCTGACGGAACTCGGTGCCGCCGGGCTGCGGCTCGGACGCCACCAGGATGCGGATGTTCTTCTTGCCCCGCAGCACCTCGACCGCGCCCGGCTCGTAGGCGGGCGCGACGATGACCTCGGTGAAGATGCCCGCCACGGTCTCGGCCATCTCGACGCTGACCTCGGTGTTGGTGGCGATGACGCCGCCGAACGCCGACAGCGGATCGCATTCGTGGGCCTTGCGGTGTGCATCGGCCACCGACACCGACGACACCGCGATGCCACACGGGTTGGCGTGTTTGATGATCGCCACGCAGATGTCCTCGTGGTCGAACGCGGCGCGCCAGGCCGCATCCGCGTCGGTGTAGTTGTTGTAGGACATCTCCTTGCCGTGCAGCTGCTCGGCCTGCGCCAGCCCCGGCCAGCCGCCGTCATCGCTGTAGAGCGCCGCCTGCTGGTGCGGGTTCTCGCCGTACCGGAGCACCGCCGTTCGGCGGAACGTCGCGCCGAACCACGGCGGCAAAGCCACGTCGCCGGCCTGGGCGGTGTCTTCGCCGGGGGCCAGCACCGACTCCATCCAGGACGCCACCGCCACGTCGTACTCCGCGGTGTGCCGGAAAGCCAACGCCGCCAGCTTCTTCCGCTCGGCGAGGGTGAAACCGCCCGCGCGCACCGCGGCCAGCACGCCGTCGTAGCCGAGCGGTTCGACGACCACCGCGACGCTCGGATGGTTCTTCGCCGCAGCCCGCACCATCGACGGACCGCCGATGTCGATCTGCTCTACGCACTCGTCGACCCCGGCGCCGGAGTTGACGGTCTGGGTGAACGGATACAGGTTCACCACAACGAGTTCGAAGGGTTCGACCCCGAGATCGGAGAGCGCCGCGACGTGCTCGGGCTTGCGCTGGTCGGCCAGCAGCCCGGCGTGCACCCGCGGGTGCAGGGTCTTGACCCGACCGTCGAGCACCTCCGGGAAGCCGGTGACCTCCTCCACCGGCGTGACCGGAACACCCGCGTCGGCAATGGTTTTCGCCGTCGAACCGGTGGACACGATGCTGACCCCGGCCTCGTGCAGGCCTTGCGCCAGCGGCACCAGGCCGGTCTTGTCGTACACGCTGATCAGGGCGCGACGGATGCGCCGCCTGCCGTCGTCGTCGGTCATCCTATGGTCGCCTTTCGTCCCGTCCAGGTGACGCCGCGGGTGGCCAGCGCCGCCAGGACATCCACCAGAAGTTCTCGTTCGATCACCTTGATCCGTTCGTGCAGCGTCGCCTCGTCGTCGCCGTCGAGCACGGGCACGGCCTGCTGCGCGACGATCGGGCCGGTGTCGGTTCCCGCGTCCACGAGGTGCACGGTGCACCCGGTGACGCGGACGCCGTAGGCCAGGGCGTCGGCGACGGCGTGTGCGCCGGGAAACGCGGGCAGCAGCGCGGGATGGGTGTTGACCACCCGCCCCGGGAAGCGCGAAAGAAACTCCGGTCCAAGGATTTTCATGAAGCCCGCAGACACCACCAGGTCGGGGGTGTGCTCGGCGGTGGCCTCGGTGATCGCGGCGTCCCACGCGGCCCGGTCCGGATACGCGCGCAGCGGCACGGTGAAGGTGGGCACCGACGCCGCCTCGGCGATCTGCAGCGCGGCACAGTCGCGGTCGGTGCCGACGGCCACCACGCGGGCCGGGTAGTCGCCGACCGCGGCCTTCAGCAGCGAGGCGAGCAGCGAGCCCGTGCCCGAGGCGAGCACCACGAGCCGCGCCGGCGCGCTCGGGGGAACCCGGACCTCTGGCTGCACGGCAGGAAGCCTAGTGGGTGGTGCCGTCGCGGCCGCCACGCATGTCGTCGTCGGCCATGAAGTGGTCCTCGGGGTCCTCGGCGTCGAGGTCGGCCGGCAGCGGTTCGGGCGCCGTCCTCTCCGCGATCGGCGGTGCCGGTTCGTCGACGGCGACGACGGCCTCCGGCGCGATCTCGACGGTGTCCGGGTCGGCCTCCTCGGCCACCGGCTCCGGCTCGGGTTCGGGTTCGGGTTCCTCGATCACCGGCGCGGGCCGGCGCACCCGCGGCTGGAAGCCGCCCGACATCGCCACCGTCAGCGCACCGATCCCCGCGAACCAGACGAACACCGCCGGCCCGAACGTGGTCTGGTCGACGCTGACGTCACCGAAGTTGCCGAGCTCTCCGCCGCCCGCATAGCCCAGCAGCGCCATCGCCGCGGCGCCGACGAGGGCCGCGACCAGGACCTTTGCCAGGGCCTGCAGCGGCGGCAGCGGGCGGCGCGCGCACTGCTGCCCCAGAGCGACCCCGGCCACGGCGGCCACGATCAGCAGGGCCACCCACACCGGGCCCAGCGGCGGCGTCGGGACCGCGGCGAGCACCGGCAGTGCCGGCACGTCACCGCCCAGCACCGTGAACGCGCTGAACGTCGCCAGCCCGATGTGCGCGCTCGAGCCGACGGCCACCGCCGCGGCGCCCACCACGACGTTGGGCAGGTAGAGCACCGACAGCACGGTCAGGCTGAGCTGGCCGAACATCGAATCGGTGATGGAGTAGAGGTCGTGCATCGTCGACCAGTGGACGATGAGCGAGCCCGACACGACCGCGGCCGACAGCGCCAGCAGGGCCAGCACACCGGCCCACGCGGCACGGAAGGCGTCGGGAAGCCACGCCGGCAGCGGTGTCGAGCGCAGCAGACGCCGGCCCACCCGCGATCCGACGCCCAGCGCGGCGCCGATCGCGTGCACGACGAACACGCCGCCGAGCGCCCGTGACGCGTCCGGGGTCTGCAACTCGGTGAGCACCGACGCGGCGTCGTGGATGAAGGCCAGACAGATCGCCGCGATCAGCACCGGCCCGCCCAGCGCCGAGGCCACCACCCACCGCGTGACGAACCAGGACGTGCTGGTCACCGCCGCCGCGGTGGTCCGCGCCGTGCCGTAGACCATCGCCATCACCGGCAGCAGCGGCATCACGCCCAGGGCGCTGCCCGCGATGGACACGGGCACCTGGTGCACGCCCAGCCACATGCTGGCGATGGCGCCGGACGCGCCGGTCATGTCGCTGTTGGCGATCAGCAGCTGGGACAGCACCACCGCGGCGATGACGACGAGCGCGACAAGTGACGGCCCGAACGCCACCCGGAGCAGTTCACGCGCCTGGCGTGTCCCGGCTGGTCCTGGCGCACCACCCGCGCGCGGGGGACTGTTCACAGGTGGGCCGCTCCTCCAAGACGCTCGGGCGCGCGACGGTCGCGCATGCGCGGCTTGAGATTACGACGACTGGCCGGGCGAAGTGGTCGGCGACGACTGGTGTTGCGTGGGTACCTGTGTCGTCGGCGCGTTGCTCGACGGCGGCTGACCGTAGGTCGGGTAGCCGGTGGGCGGGGTCGGCGGACCCGACTGGGCGCCGGGCTGCCCACCCGAAGACGGCGAGGCGGCGGGGAAACCGCCGGTCGAGGGCCCGGCACTCGGGTAGCCGCCGTACGGCGTCGGGTAGCCCGGCCGCTGCTGCTGGCCGCCGCCCTGCCCGCCGTGCTGCGGCTGACCGGGGTGCTGACCGTAGTACGACCCGGGGTACTGGCCGTACTGGGGCTGCTCGTACTTGGGCCGCGACACCGGCGGGGTGATCACACCGGAGTCGAACAGCAGCACCACCACGGCGACCGCGGCCTGCAGCAGCGTGAACGCGATCAGCAGGTACAGCCCCCAGTCGACGGTCGTGCCGCTGGGCTTGTTGATGACCTCGGAGATCACGAGCAGGAAGCCGAGCACGGACGCCACCGCGGCGACGGCGACGTAGTTGCGCTGCCGGGGCAGCAGGCCGACACCGGCGAACAGGGCGGCCACCACGGCGGCGATGACCGCGAAGCCCAACCCGACCGAGCTTCCGCTGAGCTCGCCGAGACCCGGGAAGTCCGACGAGGTCACGGTGAACTGCGGCGCGAAATACGACAGGTAGACGAGCAGTCCGAGCGCGGCGACGGCGGCGCTCAGATAGCCGGGGAGCTTGCTCGGTCCGCCGGCCGCCGGATCGGGCTCGCCGATCTTCGCGAACTGCTGTGTCGGCGCGGAGAACTGCGTCGTGGGCTGCTGGGCGGGCGGGTATCCGGAGCCTCCGGGTGCGCCTTGGGGGTACGACATGACCTCTCCTGTGCTGTGCGGGCACCGCATCGACGACGTCGACGCAGGCGACTGCGATCCCGACGGACCGCCTGAGCGATTCGTTGAACCACGCTAGCGCACACCGGGGTGCGCCTGTCACGCCCGCGCAGCCGCGCAGGCGGCTACGCCGACACGAGCACAGCCGGGTCGATCGCGTCCCGTTCGGCGGCCTCGATGTCACGGACCAGCGGCAACACCCGGGAGCCGAAGTACTCGATCTCCTCCTGAAAATGCAGGAATCCGCCCAGGATCAGATCGACTCCACGTTTGCGATAGGCCGCGATGCGTTCGGCGATCTGCTCGGGCGTGCCGATCAGTTTCGTGCGGAATCCGTCGTTGTACTGCACCAGATCTTCGAAGGTCGAATCCGCCCACATGCCGGTCTTGTCCGCGGTCGCGTTGCCGGCCTGCTGCACGGCGGCGCCGAAACCTTCGACGGCGGGCCGGTTCGCCTTCGCGATGATCTCGCGGAGGACCTCTTTCGCCTCTTTCTCGGTGTCCCTGGCGATGATGAAGGCGTTGAGGCCGAACTTCACCTCGCGGCCGACCTCCCTGGCGTGATCCCGGACGTCGACGATCTGTTCGGTGACACCGTCGAAGTCCTTGCCGTTGGAGAAGTACCAGTCCGCGTACCGGCCGCCGTTGCGCCGGGCGGCGGTGGAGTTCCCGCCCTGGAAGATCTCCGGGTTGGGCCGCTCGGGGGTGTTGACCGGTTTCGGCTTGAGCGTGAAGTCGTGGATGCGGTAGAAGTCGCCGCGGAAGTCCACCTCGTCCTCGGTCCAGATCTTGCGCAGCACCTGCAGGAACTCGGCACTGCGGCGGTACCGCTCGTCGTGCTCGAGCCACGGCTCACCCAGGTGGGTGAACTCGTCCTTGAACCAGCCGGAGACCACGTTGACGGCGAACCGGCCGCCGGAGAGCTGATCGGCGGTGGCGCCGAGCTTGGCCAGCACCGCGGGCTGCCAGAGCCCCGGATGGACGGCCGCGATGACCTTCAACCGCTGGGTGGCCAGCAGCAGGGCGAGGCTGAAGCTGGTGGACTCGTGCTGGTATTCGGCGCCGTAGCTGGCTTCGTAGCGCACCTGGGACAGCGCGTACTCGAAACCGTTGTTCTCCGCGGTCTGCGCCAGCTTGGCGTTGTACTCGTAGTTCCAGTCGGTGCGCTGCTCGATGTCGCTGGTCACCAGGCCGCCGCTGACGTTGGGCACCCAGTAGGCGAACGAGATGTTGTCGGCGATGCGTTCGGTCGTCATGGTCCGTCATCGAACCGGCCGGCCGCGCCCCGGTCATCGGTATGGATCGCGGTGACCGGAACTCAGCCCATGACGATCGGGGTGGCCTCGATGCCGTTGAACCGGGACGCTGTGACCGCGGTGTAGGCGCCCATCATCGGGCTCACGACGAGGTCGCCGATGCCCAGGGCAGGCATCGGATAGTCCCGCGCGATGACGTCGGCGCTGTCGCAGGTGGGTCCGGCGAGGGTCACCGGGTCGAACGCCGCCTCGGCGCGCAGCAGCTCCTCGAGCGCGAGGATGGGCGGGTGGACGTCCTCGGTCATGACGTTCGAGTAGCTGCCGTACAGCCCGTCGTCGAGGTAGTGCCACACCTGCCCGTCGCGCTCCGCGGTGCCCACCACGCTGGCCAGCAGGGTCATGCAGTCGGCCACCAGGAACCGGCCGGGCTCGCACAGCAGCGCGAAGTCGTGCCGACGCCGCCCCAGCACGTCGTCGACGATCGCACCGACCGCCCCGATGGGTGGCTCGTCCTCGCGATAGCTCACCGGGAAGCCGCCGCCGATGTCGAGGACGCGCGCGGGCACCCCCAGGGTGTCCTCGACGTGGTCGGCGAGGTCGAGCGTGTGCTGCAGGGCGCGGCGGTACGGTTCGACCGAACTGCTCTGGCTGCCGACGTGAAAGCTGAACCCGGCGAACCGCACACCCGCCGCCAGCACATGCTTGACGAGCAGCTCCGCCTCCGCGGGCGCGACGCCGAACTTCGACGACAGATCGGACTTCGCGGCCGGGTTGCGGAACGCCAACCGGACCAGCACATCGATGTCGGCGGGCCGTCCCCGGAACTTCTGCACCTCGGCGGCGTTCTCGACCACGAAGGTGCGCACCCCGGCGGCGTAGGCGTGGTCGATGTCGGCCGGCTTCTTGATCGGGTTGGTGTGGATGCAGCGGTGCATCGGTAGCCCGAGACGGCCCAGCAGGTCCACCTCCCCGCGCGTGGCGACGTCGAACCCGCCCCCGCAGATGGCGATCGTCGACAGCACCACCGGATGGGGCAGCGCCTTGACTGCGTAGTGCACCCCGAACCCGGTCAGCGCGGTCTGCAACTGCCGTAGCCGCCGCGCCACCAGGTGCGGTTCGAGAACCAGCAGGGGCGTGCCGTGTGTTCTGGCCAGCTGTTCCCAGCGTGCCGCGTTGGGGCGCAGGTCTTCACGCAGCCGGGATCGTCGTCGCGGATTCACGATTGCCCTCCTCGATTCTTGGAACATTTTGCGCGAGAATCGCTTTGAATCGTTCGTAGCTGAACACCGCACAGGTGTAGAACGCGACGTCGGAGACGACCTTGCCGAAGATCCAGCCGGCCGCGACGTTGCCGAACAGCGCCGGTCCGAGATAGAAGGCCAGCGGGCGTACGGCGATGCTGTCGATCACTTCGGCGGGCCCGAACTCGATCGCGACGCTGCGCAGTGCGAGCAGGGCCGCCATCACGAGGCGCGCGAGGGCCGGCCGACAGGCCTGATCGCGGTAACTCCAGCGCAGCGCGCTCAGATAGGCCGCGGCGTAGTAGCCGCCGGAGGCACCGACGGACGCGGCCACCGCGGCGGCGCCCAGAGAATCCGTGGCGAGGTAGACCAGCGCGGCGGCACCGAACTCGCCGACGGTTCCCGCGATCTCGCACGGCAGGTACCGGCGCACCCACTCGCGGATTCGCATCCGCTTCGTCGTCGATCCGTCCATGCCTCGAACTGTTCCGCCACGAGCCCGCCGGGTCGTGAGTAGCGCGCTACGCGACTCACCAGCGGGGACAGCGCCGGGGTACGCAGGCCACCCCCCTTGCGGACGCAGATTGGAACACGTTCTAATTCTCGGTATGGACTTTGGGTTGGTGCTGTTCACCTCCGATCGCGGAATCACTCCGGCCGCGGCGGCCACGCTGGCTGACCAGCACGGCTTCTCCACGTTCTACGTGCCCGAGCACACCCACATCCCGATCAAGCGGCAGGCCGCGCACCCGACCACCGGGGACGAGACCCTGCCCGACGACCGCTACATGCGCACCCTGGACCCCTGGGTGTCACTCGGCACCGCCGCGGCGGTGACGTCGCGGGTGCGGCTGTCCACCGCGGTGGCGCTGCCCGTCGAACACGACCCGATCACGCTGGCCAAGTCGATCGCGACGCTGGACCACCTCTCCGGCGGCCGCGTCTCGCTGGGCGTGGGATTCGGCTGGAACACCGATGAACTCACCGACCACAATGTGCCGCCGGGCCGCCGACGGACGATGCTGCGCGAGTACCTGGAAGCCATGCGCGCGCTGTGGACGCAGGAAGAAGCCGAGTACGACGGTGAATTCGTCTCGTTCGGTCCGTCGTGGGCGTGGCCCAAGCCCGTGCAGACCCACATTCCGGTGCTCGTCGGTGCGGCCGGCACCGAGAAGAACTTCAAGTGGATCGCGAAGTCGGCCGACGGCTGGATCACCACACCCCGGGACTTCGACATCGACGCCCCGGTCAAGCTGCTGCAGGACACCTGGGCGGCGGCCGGGCGCGACGGCGCGCCGCAGATCGTCGCGCTGGACTTCAAGCCCGACCCCGACAAGCTGGCGCGCTGGCGCGAGCTCGGGGTCACCGAGGTGCTCTTCGGGTTGCCCGACCGCAGCCCCGACGACGTCGCCGCCTACGTCGAGCGGCTCGCCGGCAAGCTGAGCGCGCTCGTCTGATTCGGTGCGCCGAGCCCTCCGGCGCGCGTCTTAGGCTGGCCGAGAACACCGGTTGGGGGCCTGATGTCGATCGCGATGATCCGTGCGCAGAATTTCACCGTGCTGACCGAACAGCGCCGAGTGGTGGCAGCCTTGCTGATCGCCGCGACAGCCACGATTGCTGGATGTGCGTCACACAACGAGGGGGCAGCCACACCGGTGAGCACGTCGTCATCGTCGACGTCGGCAGTGACCGCTGCCCCACCTCCGGGCATCGGCTTTCCCGACCTGTCGACCTACGCCGAGAACACCTCAGGTCGGTATGAGTTGATCAACATTCCTCGGGTACAGGGCTTTTCCTTCTCCACCCCGAGCGGGCTCATCTGCGGAAGCAACGCCTATCCCGACGTCGAGTACGAGCAGGTGGGCTGCAGGGGCTCCATCCCGGGGCGGGGCCCCGGTGATTGGTCGGTCTCGGCCCGCGTCTCTACGCCCGCGACGATCCAATCGATGACGGGTGACCCAGACCTGGCGGCGGACAGTCATGACCCGCCGCCCGTGCTCGCGCCACTCCAGAAGGTGCGAGCCAGCAAGGGCGATGCAGTGTGCGCGGTGGGCGCCGACGACCTGATCGCCTGCCGGGTCGGTGGCCACGGCTTCGTCCTCACCCCGACGACGACCACGCTGTTCTAGCGCAACACCGCACGGTTGCCGCTGTCCGTCGCCGTGACAACGATTTTGGCGCCCAGCGGATCGCCGTCGGACATCAGCGCGACGAGGTCGCGGTCCTCGGTGGTCGCCATGAACCGGGATCCGTCGTCGAGTCGTCCGACGATGATGCCGGTGCGCACCGGCCAGTCATAGCGCACCGAGTACGTCTCGATGACCCCCGTGCCGGCGGGTTGCTTCGTCACCGGCACCGTCGGCAACTCGGCCACCTGCGCCGTCAACTCCGTACTGCGCGAGGACCGCCAGGCCACGGGCTCGGTCGAGTAGACGCCCACCGAGTACTTGCTCATGATGCCGCCGTTGGCGCCGACGAAGCCGAATCGCCCTGGCTTGTCCCGCATCTGGACGACGGTCTCGGCGATGCCGTGCGCCGAGTAGCTGTTGCCGGGGCCGCCGAAGTACGGCAGACCGCCGGTCAGCGTCAGCCCGCGAGGATCGTCGCCGGAGAGTCCGAGCGCCTCGCAGATCACGAACACCGGGAAGGGGAAGCAGCTGTAGAGGTCGAAGGTCGCGATGTCGCCGACACCGAGGCCGGCCACCCGCAACGCCTCGTGGGCCGCATTAACGGCGGCAGGGCTCGCACCGAGGTCGACCCGGCTCAGCAGCGCCTGCTCGGCGAGATCGGAGTGCCCATGGACGAAGACCCACTTCTCCTGCGGCACACCGTGCCTGCGCGCCGCCTCGACCGACATCAGCACGAGCGCCGCGCCCTGGTTCACGGTGTCGCGGGCTACCAGATACCGGGGGTAGGGGTCACAGATCATCCGGTTCTCGTCGGTGACGGTCTCGATCTCCTCCACCGACCGTTCCACCGGGGACGACGAGAACGGGTTCTTGGCAGCCACTTTCGACATCGGCGCGAACAGCTCCGCCATGGCGTGGCGGTACTCGTCGACGCCGAGGCCGAGTCGCGCGCGGCGCGCGTTGTCGAGCAGGCCGTACTGCACGGGAGCCCCGGTGAGGCCGTGCTGCACGGTGTATTCGTCGATGTACTTGAAGATCTGGTGGCCGCGGTCCTCGAGCTGGCCCTCGATGGTCTCGGTGAAGTTCGGCTTGTCGTCTCGATCGGCGAAGTACTTGGCCGTCGAGCCGGGTTCGGAACCCATGATGATCACGATGTCGGCCTCGCCGGCGACGATGGCGTTGCCGGCTTCGGTCACCAGCTTCTGAGGGCCCTGCCCGCCGACCGGTTCGAGCACCACACGGGCGGGGTCGCCGCCGAGGCGCTTCATCACCGACCGCGGGTAGTTGGTGGACTTGCCCAGCGTCGCGGGCATCGGCCCGGAGATCTCGAACTGCCGGAGCCCGAACACCGTGTCGACCGCGGCGGCCAGCGCATCGGCGTCGGCGCCGGTGTCGTCCAGCGCGGCCCGGGCGGCCTCGGTCGCGAGCTCGACGGCCGACATGCCGCGGTAGTCCGGGTCGTCGATGCGTTCGGTGAATTGGCCGACACCGACCAGAATCGGAGTGCGCGGGTCAACCGGCATGACGAACCTCCTGACAACTGTTAATTCGTCAGGCTAATAGAACAAGTTCCAGTTCGTCGCACGGGGTGGCCGCACAGCGGGTACTCGGAGCCCATGGCGCGTGGCGAGCATCCTCGACGAACGGTGTTCTACGGCGCCTGCCTCCTCGCGGCCGCATTCCTGTCCTGCTGGGTCGCCGCCTCGGTGCACACCACGTGGCTGTCAGCGCTGATCTACGTCGCCGCCGCCGTCGCCACGTGTGTCGGCGCGGTCATGACCCTGCGCGACTACGGCTGACGCAGCCGGGCCCAGACGAGACTGCGGCCAGATCGTCGATCCCGTAGGAAGGACGATCTGGCCGCAGGCTCGGCGGAAGAACTACAGGTTCTCGAAGATCTCCCGGGCCAGCGTGGCGGTCTCCGACGGCGTCTTGCCGACCTTGACGCCAGCGGCCTCGAGCGCTTCCTTCTTGGCGGCGGCGGTGCCCGAGGATCCGGACACGATCGCGCCGGCGTGACCCATCGTCTTGCCCTCGGGGGCGGTGAAGCCCGCGACGTACCCGACGACCGGCTTGGACACGTTGGCCTTGATGTAGTCGGCGGCACGCTCCTCGGCGTCGCCGCCGATCTCGCCGATCATCACGATGACCTTGGTCTCGGGATCGGATTCGAACGCCTCGATCGCGTCGATGTGCGTGGTGCCGATGACGGGGTCGCCACCGATGCCGATCGCGGTGGAGAAGCCGAGATCGCGCAGCTCGTACATCATCTGGTAGGTCAGCGTGCCCGACTTCGACACCAGACCGATCGGGCCCTTGCCGGTGATGTTGTTCGGCGTGATGCCGACCAGCGACTCGCCGGGGGTGATGATGCCCGGGCAGTTGGGGCCGATGATGCGGGTCTTCTCGCCCTTGTCCTTGTTGTAGGCCCACGCATAGGCGGTGTCCTGCACCGGGATTCCCTCGGTGATGACCACCAGCAGCGCGATCTCGGCATCGATCGCCTCGATGATCGCGTCCTTCGAGAAGGCCGGCGGCACAAAGGCGATCGATACGTCGGCGCCGGTCTCCTTCATCGCTTCGGCGACGCTGCCGAACACCGGCAAATCGACCTCGTTGCCGTCTTTGTCCTCGTGCTTGACGGTCGTGCCCGCCTTGCGCGCGTTCACGCCACCCACGATCTGGGTGCCCGCCTTGAGCATCAGCTTGGTGTGCTTGGTGCCCTCGCCGCCGGTGATGCCCTGGACGATGACCTTGCTGTCCTTGTTCAAAAAGATCGACATCTGTTGTGTCCCTTACTTGTTCGCCAGCTCGGCGGCCTTGTCGGCGCCGGAGTCCATGGTGTCCGCCTGGATGACCAGCGGATGGTTGGCCTCGGCGAGGATGCGCCGGCCTTCGTCGACGTTGTTGCCGTCGAGCCGCACGACGAGCGGCTTGTTGGCCTCGTCGCCCAGGATCTGCAGCGCCTTGACGATGCCGTTGGCCACCGCGTCGCAGGCGGTGATGCCACCGAACACGTTGACGAACACGCTCTTGACCTGGCTGTCGTTCAGGATCACGTCGAGTCCGTTGGCCATCACCTCGGCCGACGCACCGCCGCCGATGTCGAGGAAGTTCGCGGGCTTCACGCCGCCGTGCTTCTCACCGGCGTAGGCGACCACGTCCAGGGTGGACATCACCAGACCCGCACCGTTGCCGATGATGCCGACCTGACCGTCGAGCTTGACGTAGTTGAGGTCGTTCTCCTTGGCCTTGAGCTCGAGCGGATCCGTGGCGTCCTTGTCCTCGAACTCCGCGTGCTCGGGGTGGCGGAAATCGGCGTTGGCGTCGAGGGTGACCTTGCCGTCGAGCGCCAGGATCTGATCGTCGGGCGTGCGCACCAGGGGGTTCACCTCGACCAGCGTGGCGTCTTCGCCGACGAAGACCTCCCACAGCTTGGCGATCGTCACGGCCGCGGCGTCGAGCACCTCGGCGGGCAGGTGGCCCTTCTCGGCGATCTCACGGGCGAAGGCCTCGTCGACACCCTTGGTGGCGTCGACGGCGATGCGGGCCAGCCGCTCGGGCTTGGTGGCGGCGACCTCTTCGATCTCCATGCCGCCCTCGACCGAGCACATCGCGAGGTAGGTGCGGTTGGCGCGGTCGAGCAGGAAGGAGATGTAGTACTCCTCGGCGATGTCGCTGGCTTCGGCCACCAGCAACTTCTTGACGACGTGTCCCTTGATGTCGAGACCGAGGATGTTCTGGGCGTGGGTGAAGGCGTCGTCGGGCGTGGCGGCGTACTTCACGCCACCGGCTTTACCGCGGCCCCCGACCTTGACCTGGGCTTTCACCATGACCGGCTTGCCGATTTCCTCGGCGATGGCCTTGGCGTCCTCCGCGGAGTCGGTCACTCGTCCGGGGGTGGTGGGAACGTTGTGCTTGGCGAACAGTTCTTTCGCCTGGTACTCGAAGAGATCCATGGACTCCCAGAACTTCCCTGTCTGTCTGCGGCTGGAAAAATGTGTGCCCGACGGGCTCCGGGGGAACTTTATCGACACGAGTGCTGACGATTGTCACCGCCCACCTGTCATGTGGTGGATCTCACCGAGGCCTGAATAGTGATTCAGGTCACATTCTCGTATGCACTAAAGTCTCGGGTTGCCACTTGGATTGGATTTTGGTTAACGTCCTGTGGTCTAGATAACGGTCTGATCACGACGGCTCACGACGGATTAAGGACATTTCAGGTTGCCTCAGCATCGTTCGCCTCGTATCTCCGAGGCCCTCGCGGCACCTGGTCTGACCGAAGTCACCGACATCATCCCGTTCGACGAGTTCGGCGAGCTGGGCGATCTGGACGATCTCCCCTATGGCGCCTTCGACAGGGACACCGAGGTCATCCGCGCCCCTGAGCTCGACGATCTGCTCGACACCGACGACCTGGAGCCGCTGCGCCTGGTCCCCTCGGAGTTCCGCGCGGCGCGCACCGAGGCACGCACGTCGTCCACCCGCGCATACCGCGACAGCCACACCGATCTCAGCGACGGCACGGCCAAGACCGACATCATCGACATGCGGGGCCGCAAGGGTCTGCACCGCAAGACCGAGGTCCCCGTCAAGGGTCGCCTGATGGTCGCCGCGATGGCCGTGGGCGCCACCGCCGCCGGTGCCTACACCGTGACCAACGCCGCGCAGAAGCAGCCCACGGCGACAGTGCTCGCCGCCGATACGACGACGACCGGTGGCGCGAGCGTCATCACCGGCTCGGTCGACGGCATGCAGGTCGTCACCGTCGCACCCGCTGCGGATTCGGCGGTGCACGCCGAGGAGATCACCAAGGCCGCAGCGTTCGCCCAGGAGCGCGCCGACCGCGAGGCGCGGCTGGCCCGCCCCCAGTACGTGATGCCCACCCGCGGCGTGTGGACCTCGGGCTTCGGTTACCGCTGGGGCGTGCTGCACGCCGGCATCGACATCGCCAACTCGATCGGCACGCCGATCTATGCCGCTGCGGACGGCGTGGTCACCGATGCCGGTCCCACCGCCGGTTACGGCGCCTGGGTCAAGGTGCGCCACTCCGACGGCACGGTCACGCTGTACGGGCACGTCAACACCTGGCTGGTCAGCGTCGGCCAGCGCGTGATGGCCGGCGACCAGATCGCCACGATCGGCAACCGCGGCAACTCCACCGGTCCGCACCTGCACTTCTCCGTGCTCGTGAACGGCACCGACTTCATCGACCCGGTGCCGTGGCTGGCCAAGCGGGGGCTCACCCCCGGCAGCTACGTTGGCTGAGTGGCCAGCGACTCCACTGATTCACCCGATTCCGACGACACCCGGATTCTGCGCCGCGCGCCTCTGAACACGGGGTCGCAGCCGCTGACCGCGGGTTCACAGCCGCTGCCGTCGCCTGCGGAGCCGCAGACGTCCATCATCCGGCGTCACCCGACCGGTGAGTTCCCGGCCGCCGACGAGCCCGCGACCGGCTACCTGCCCCGCGCGCAGCCCGTCGCCGTCGGCCCGCCCCGGTCCTCGCGCGGCCATCCCCGCACGGCCATCGCGACCGCTGTCGTCAGCATCCTGTCGGGGTGGGCGACCGCGGTGATCGCGACGGACCTCATCACCGGCTGGTCGGCTACCGATCCGCTGTTCTGCGTGGCCATCGGCTTTCTCACCGCGATCTCGGCCGCCGCCACGATCGGCGGGCTGATCGCCCTGCTGTTGCGGCGACGGATGGGCCGGCTGCTGGTCGTCGTCGGCGCGGTGGTGGCGCTGCTGATCTTCGCCGGCCTGTTCATCGCCGGCGCCGCGCTGCCCGCACTCGTCTATGCCATGCCGGTGCTGCCGCTGGCGTCGATCGTGTTGGCGCTGCTGCCCGACACCGGCCGCTGGGCGCGATCGGGTTAGAGCTTGCTGACCGGCGCGTGGTTGTGCATGAGCTTGACGCGCCCGGCACTGCCGAAGTCGATCAGCGACATCGCCGACTCCCCCATGCCCGACACCTCTTCCACGCGACCGAGCCCGTACTTGTCGTGGGTGACCCGGTCACCGGGTTCGAGCACGAGCAGCGGCCGCTTCCCGGCCGCGGAGCGGCCCGGGGACGGGCGCGGAGTGCCGAACCGGCCGGCGCCGCTGACCGGCGCGGAGAACGCCGACGCGGGCTGCTCCACGCGGCGCCAGTGGATCAGCTCCTGCGGGATCTCGCGCAGGAAGCGGGATTCGGGGTTGAGCATCGGCTGGCCCCACGAGGACCGCACCTTCGCCCGGCTGAGGTAGAGCCGCTGCCGGGCCCGGGTGATGCCCACGTAGGCCAGCCGGCGTTCCTCGGACAGCTCGACCGGATCGCCCAGGGCGCGCATGTGGGGGAACATGCCGTCCTCCCACCCGGTCACGAACACCACGGGGAACTCCAGGCCCTTGGCGGTGTGCAACGTCATCATCGTCACCACCCCTGAGCCGTGCTCGGGGATGTCGTCGGCGTCGGCGACCAGTGACACCCGCTCCAGGAACGACGCCAACACCCCGGTGTCCGGCACGTCCTCGTCCTGCGGCTCGGCGCCGTCCTCCTCGGCCAGGGCCCGCGCGTTGGCCAGGTCGATGCTGAATTCGTGTGCGACGCTGACCAATTCGTTGAGGTTGTCGAGGCGGGCCAAATCCTGCGGGTCGGTGGAGGATTCCAGTTCGGCGCGGTAGCCGGTGCGGTCCAGCACCGACTCGACCAGCTCGCCCAGTTCGCCGTCGAGACCGCCGCGCAACTCGTCGAGCATCGCCACGAACCCGGCGATCGCCTTCTCCGCGCGCGTGTTCAGCATCGGGACCCTGCCCTCGGCCGCGGCCGCCAGCGCGTCGTTGAAGCTCGCGCCGGTGTTCTCGGCGTACACCGCCACGCACGCCTCGGCGCGGTCACCGATGCCGCGGCGCGGGGTGTTGAGAATGCGGCGCATGCTCACCGAGTCACCGGGATTGTCGAGCACCCGCAGATAGGCGACGATGTCGCGGATCTCCCGGCGCTCGTAGAAGCGCACGCCGCCGACGACCTTGTAGGGAATCCCGGCCCGGATGAACACCTCTTCCAGGGCGCGCGAGGAGTTGTTGGTGCGGTAGAAGACCGCGACGTCGTTGTACGAGAACTCGCCGTCGGAATCGGCCAGCGCGTCGATCTCCTGCGCGACGAACCGCGCCTCGTCGTGCTCGTTGTCGGCGACGTAGCCGACGATGAGCTCCCCCTCGCCGGCGTCGGTCCACAGCCGCTTCTCCCGCC
The DNA here is from genome assembly GCF_001044235.1 of Mycolicibacterium chlorophenolicum. Taxonomy (GTDB): domain Bacteria; phylum Actinomycetota; class Actinomycetes; order Mycobacteriales; family Mycobacteriaceae; genus Mycobacterium; species Mycobacterium chlorophenolicum. Next base: position 515,151 of record NZ_JYNL01000069.1, read on the forward strand.
GCCCGGCGTTGCGGGCGATGACGGCGTTGGCCGCGTTGAGGATGGTCTGCGTGGAGCGGTAGTTCTGCTCGAGCAGGATCGTCGTGGCGCTGGGGTAGTCGCGCTCGAAGTCCTCGATGTTGCGGATGGTGGCGCCGCGGAACGCGTAGATCGACTGATCGGCGTCACCGACGACGCACAGCTCGGCGGGCGCCAGCCCGTCGACCGTCTCGGTCCCCACGAGCTCGCGCACCAGCACGTACTGCGCGTGGTTGGTGTCCTGGTACTCGTCGACGAGGATGTGCCGGAACCGGCGCCGGTAGTACTGCGCGATCTGCGGGAAGGCCTGCAGCACGGCGACCGTCTCGCCGATCAGGTCGTCGAAGTCCAGCGCGTTCGCGGCACGCAGCCGGCGCTGGTATTCGCCGTACACCTCGGCGATGACGCGGGCCAGGTCCTCGGCGGCCTCCGACGCCTCGGCGGCGGCCTGCTCGGGGCCGATCAGCTCGTTCTTCAGATTCGAGATCCCGTTGGACAGCAGCCGCGGGGAGAACTTCTTGGTGTCGAGCCCCATGTCCTTGCCGATCATCAGCAGCAGGCGGCGGGAGTCGTCGGCGTCGTAGATCGAGAAGTTCGAGTTCAACCCCGGCAGCAGCGAGGCCTGGTTGCGCAGGATCCGCACGCACGTCGAGTGGAATGTCGAGACCCACATGTTGCGGGCCCGCGGACCGACCAGCTGCGCCACGCGCTCACGCATCTCCGCGGCGGCCTTGTTGGTGAACGTGATCGCGAGAACCTGACCGACGCCGACCTCGCGCGCGGCGAGCAGGTAGGCGATGCGGCGGGTGAGGACGGCGGTCTTGCCGGAGCCCGCTCCGGCGACGATGAGCAACGGCGTGCCCTCGTGGAGTACGGCCTGACGCTGCTGGGGGTTGAGCCCTTCTAGGAGCTCGTCGGTTTCGGTTGCGATCGACATACTGTCCCAAACCTACCGCTGCGGGGTGACACTCTTTGCGCTGGCACGGCCGGTGATGGCACACTCGTTGAGTGCTTTGTCAGCAGTGGCGATTTTTCTACGGGTACCGGCCTGCGGTGCCCGTGGTCTAGCTGCTTCCCAGAGCCCCGCGGTCCGCTTCCGGATCCGGGGCTCGTCTCTTGTGTGAGGCCCGATACCGGATGAGACCAGACCCGTCACACAACGAGAATCCGGAGAACGACGACATGACGACAGACACCGCGCAGACACCCGACATCGACGAGCTGCGTCAGGAGATCGACCGCCTCGACGCGACCATCCTCGAGGCCGTCCAGCGGCGCACCGAGGTCTCGCAGATGATCGGCAAGGCACGGATGGCCTCCGGCGGCACCCGCCTGGTGCACAGCCGCGAGATGAAGGTCATCGAGCGCTACAGCGTGCTCGGCTCCGAGGGCAAGAACCTCGCGATGCTGCTGCTGCGCCTGGGCCGCGGCCGCCTCGGCCACTGAGTTCCCGCGATTTCGGCGTGGCTGGTCGCGCTGAGCGCGACCGAGCACACCGAAATCACCGGGTCTTGACCGCGTCGACCAGCCACGGCGTCAGCCATTCGACCGCTTCGGGCGTGGGGTGCACGCCGTCGCTGCGCACCCGCAGGCCGTCGACCTTGGTCTGGTAGTAGCCGTTGGGGCTGAGCTTGCGGTTCAGGTCGAGCACCGAGACGTTGCGCCGCGGCTCGACGACGCTGCGCAGCAACGTATTCCACGCGTCGACCCGCTTGGGCTGATCCTCGGGGTAGAGGCTGCCGTCGGCCTTCTCCGCCCGCCGGTTGTAGGGCTCCGTCGTGACGACGATGCGGGCCCCCGTCGAGCCCAGGATGTCCAGCGCACGGGTCAGCTCACCGCGCAGATACGCGTCGTAGCCCGGCTCCCCGATGTGCGTCCACCGGCCCTCGTTCATCCGGTCGACCACCTCCCAGCGCCCGACGATCAGCAGCACCACGTCGGGCTTCTCGTAGCCGATCCGCTGGGCCCAGCGCGCCGGCCAGGAGTCGCACTCCGGCTTCTGCGGCAGGTCCTGTCCGACGTAGGTGTACGGCCCGCCGCGGGCGATGCCGCAGCCGATGGTGGTGAAGTCGGCGAACTCCACCCCCGGCGTCGCCGGCAGGTACCGCATCATCGTCCACGCGATCGAATCACCGAACACCGCCACGCGGACGTCGCCGGGGGCGCGCTGGCGCCCGGGACGCGTCACCGCGACCGGCACCTCCGGGCCCACCAGCGCCGCGGAGTCGATCAGCGGCCCCGGGCCGGGCTTGGGGAACGGCACCCCGGCGGGCAGCACGGTCGTCGTCACCACCGCGGCCGTCGCGGCCGTCGCCGCCGCGAGCCGCAACATCGGCACCGTCGTCGGCCGCCAATCCCGGATGGGCTGCTCGATCAGCCACCACGACACCGCGGCGACCGCGACCGTCGCCGCGCACCGCAGCGCAAACAGCTTCCACCCCTCCGAGCCCGTGCGTTCGCCGTTGAGCACCAGGAAGATCGGCCAGTGCCACAGGTACACGCCGTACGAGATCGCGCCGAGGCCCACCAGCGGACCCATCGACAGCATGCGGGCGACGGGCCCGGTCTGGTCGAGCGCGACCGGCGCGATCACCAGCACCGCGGCCAGCGCGACGACGATCAACAGCCCGCCGCGAAACTCCTCGGCGGTGCCCGTTGCCAGGTGCGCCGCCGTGGCGAGCACCACCAGGCCGATCACCGGCAACAGCCACGCCAGCCAGCGGGCCCAGCGGGAGCGCAACGTCACCAGACCGGCGGTCATCCCGCGCCAGTCCCGCACCAGCAGCGCCGCGGCCGCCGCACCCACCAGCAGCGCCTGCACGCGGGTGTCGGTGCCGAAATACACCCGGTTCAGCGAGTCGTCGGAGGACAGCAGGATCGACGCGGCCGCCGATCCGAGTGCGCCGAGCGCCGCGAGCGTGAACACCGCCGCGCGCACCATCCGCGTCGACACCGGCACACCGCGTCGGTACGCCACCGCGGCCAGGCCCGCGAGGACCCCCGCCAACAGCAGCGGCCACAGCAGGTAGTACTGCTCCTCGACGCCGAGGGACCAGGTGTGCTGCAGCGGCGACGGCGGCGCACCCTGAGAGAAGTAGTCGGTGCGCGCGGCGACGAACGCCCAGTTCGACATCCAGAAGAACGTCGCGACGGCCTCGTCGCGCAGGCCCGCCGTCGACTCCGGGGCGAACAGGTCGCGCAGGGCCACCACGGCCAGGACCATGACGAGGAGGGCGGGCAGCAACCGGCGCGCCCGCCGGACCCAGAACCCCTTGAGCCCGATCCGGCCGGTGCGGGCGGTCTCGTCGAGCAGCAGCGAGGTGATCAGGAACCCGCTTAGCACGAAGAAGACGTCCACGCCGAGGAAGCCGCCGGGCAGCCCCGGCACGCCGCCGTGGTCGGCGAGCACCAGCGCGACGGCGATCGCACGTACCCCGTCGAGCGCCGGAATGGCTTGTCCCGGGCCGACATAGCGGCGTGGGCCCACCCGGATCGGCGCCGCACTCACGGCAGTCACGTCCCGCGGCCCTCCTTGCTGTCGAGCAAGGAAGCTTATGTACTGCCCGACGCCGGATCGGGAAGGCGCGCGCTACTTCGTCAGAGCAATGTATTTCGTGTCGAGGTACTCGTCGATGCCCTCGGTACCGCCCTCTCGACCGAAGCCGGACTCCTTGATCCCGCCGAACGGCGCGGCCGCATCGGAGATCACGCCGCGGTTGACGCCGACCATGCCGGACTCGATGCCCTCCGCGACCCGCAGCGCCCGGTCCAGCGACTGCGTGTACACGTAGGCGGCCAGCCCGTACTCGGTGTCGTTGGCCGCGGCCACGCCCTCGTCCTCGGTGTCGAACCCGGCGATCGGCGCGACGGGACCGAACACCTCCTCCTTGAGGATGCGCGCGTCGGCAGGAACGTCCGTCAGCACCGTGGCGGGATAGAAGTTGCCCGGGCCGCCGGGGGCGACGCCACCGACCGCGACGGTCGCGCCGCGCGACACCGCGTCGGAGACCAGGTCCTCGACGGTGGCGACCTGCTTGGCGTTGATCAGCGGTCCGAGCGTGGACGACGGGTCGAGACCCTTGCCCAGGGTGAACTCGCTCATCCGCTTGACCAGCTTCTCGGTGAACTCCTCGCGGACGGCGTTGGCGACGTGGAACCGGTTGGCCGCGGTGCAGGCCTCACCGCCGTTGCGCATCTTGGCCAGCACGGCGCCCTCGACGGCCGCGTCGACGTCGGCGTCGTCGAACACGATGAACGGCGCGTTGCCGCCGAGCTCCATCGACGTGCGCAGCAGCTTGTCGGCCGACTGCTTCACCAGCGCCTTGCCCACGCCGGTGGAGCCGGTGAAGGTCAGCTTGCGCAGTCGGCCGTCGTTGATCAGCGCCTCGGTCACGCCGCCGGGGTTACTGGTCGGCAGGATCGACAGCACGCCCTTGGGCAGGCCGGCCTCGTCCATGAGCTTGGCCAGGAGCAGCATCGTCAGCGGCGTTTCCTGGGCGGGCTTGACGATCATCGTGCAGCCGGCGGCGAAGGCCGGGCCCATCTTGCGGGTGCCCATCGCCAGCGGGAAGTTCCACGGGGTGATCGCGTAACAGGGGCCGACCGCCTGCTTGGTCACCAGGATGCGGCCGGTGCCCGCGGGGCTCGGGGTGTAGCGGCCGTCGATGCGGACCGCCTCTTCGGCGAACCAGCGGAAGAACTCGGCGCCGTAGGTGACCTCGCCCTTGCTCTCGGCGACCACCTTGCCCATCTCCAGCGTCATCAGCGCGGCGATGTCGTCGGCCCTGTCGGTGATCGTCTCGAACACCGAGCGCAGGATCTCCCCGCGCTTGCGCGGCGCGGTGCCGGCCCATTCGGCCTGCACGGCGCAGGCGGCGTCGAGCGCGGCCCGCGCGTCGTCGGGGGTCGCATCGGCCACCGAGGTGATCACCTGGTCGTCGCTCGGGTCGAGCACGTCGAAGGTCGACGAACCCTGGCGCTCCTCACCACCGATCCACAGACCGGTGGGGACGGAGTTCAACAACGCGGCAGTATCCATAACTCCATCATTTACACCCTCGGTCAAGTGGCCGCACTAGGGTTCTTTTCATGGGTTCCGACATCACGGCCACACCGGCCTGGCAGGCACTGTCCCGGCATCACGAGGAGATCGGCGGCACCGATCTTCGCGACCTCTTCGCCCACGACCCCGCCCGCGGGACGGAGCTCGCACTGACCGTCGGCGACCTGTACATCGACTACAGCAAGCACCGCGTCACCCGTGAGACGCTGACCCTGCTGCTGGACCTGGCCCGCGCGGCGGGACTGCCCGAGCGACGCGACGCCATGTTCTCCGGTGAGCACATCAACACCTCGGAGGACCGCGCGGTGCTGCACACCGCGCTGCGGCTGCCGCGCGACGCGGCGTTGAGCGTCGACGGCCAGGACGTCGTCGCCGACGTGCACGAGGTGCTGGACCGGATGGGCGATTTCACCGACCGGCTGCGCAGCGGCGACTGGCGCGGCGCGACGGGCGAGCGGATCACCACGGTGGTGAACATCGGCATCGGCGGCTCCGACCTCGGGCCGGTGATGGTGTACCAGGCGCTGCGGCACTACGCCGACGCCGGCGTGTCGGCGCGGTTCGTGTCGAACGTCGACCCCGCCGATCTCGTCGCCAAGCTCGATGGACTCGACCCTGCCGCAACACTTTTCATCGTCGCCTCGAAGACGTTCTCGACGCTCGAGACGTTGACGAACGCGACGGCGGCACGGCGCTGGCTGACCGACGCGCTCGGCCAGGATGCGGTGAGCAAGCACTTCGTGGCGGTGTCGACCAACGCGAAGCTGGTCGACGACTTCGGCATCGACACCGCCAACATGTTCGGCTTCTGGGACTGGGTGGGCGGGCGCTACTCGGTGGACTCGGCGATCGGGCTCGCGGTCATGGCCGCGATCGGCAAGGAGCGCTTCGCCGAGTTCCTCGCCGGCTTCCACCTGGTCGACGAGCACTTCCGCACCGCCCCGCTGGAGGCCAACGCGCCGGTGCTGCTGGGCCTGATCGGCCTCTGGTACAACAACTTCTTCGGCGCGGAAACCCGTGCGGTGCTTCCGTATTCGAACGACCTATCGCGGTTCGCCGCCTATCTGCAGCAGCTGACGATGGAGTCCAACGGGAAGTCGGTGCAAGCGGACGGCACCGCCGTGACGACGAGTACGGGCGAAATTTTCTGGGGCGAGCCCGGCACCAACGGCCAGCACGCCTTCTATCAACTGATACACCAGGGCACCCGGCTGATCCCCGCGGACTTCATCGGGTTCAGCGAGCCGACCGACGACCTGCCGACCGCCGACGGCACCGGCAGCATGCACGACCTGCTGATGAGCAACTTCTTCGCGCAGACGCAGGTGCTGGCGTTCGGCAAGACCGCCGACGAGATCGCCGGGGAGGGAACGCCGGCCGACGTGGTGCCGCACAAGGTGATGCCGGGCAACCGGCCGAGCACGTCGATCCTGGCGACGAAGCTGACGCCGTCCGTGGTCGGTCAGCTGATCGCGCTCTACGAGCACCAGGTGTTCACCGAGGGCGTCGTCTGGGGCATCGACTCCTTCGACCAGTGGGGTGTCGAGTTGGGCAAGACGCAGGCCAAGGCGCTGCTGCCGGTGCTCACCGACGACGGCTCCCCCGCCGAGCAGTCGGACTCGTCGACCGACGCGCTGGTGCGCCGCTACCGCGCTGAGCGCGGCCGTTCCGCGTGATTTCGGCGTGCCCGGTCGCGGTGAGCGCGACCGGGCACGCCGAAATCGCTACCAGACGCGGACGTAGTCGACCAGCATGTCGGCGGGGTAGGTGCCGCCGCGCGGGTCGCCGCCGCCGGACCCGGCCACGGCCAGGTCCAGGATCGGGAACAGCGTGTACCCCGGCTCGTTGAACTGCCAGTCCGGCAGCGCATGCGCCGGGACGTCGAAGTACGGCGCCGCACCGTCGGTGTAGTCCCGCCAGAACCGCATGCCGGCGTCGTCCCACTGCACCCGCCAGGTGTGCCAGGCACTGTCCACGGTGATGGTCTGGCTGACGTGCTCGCCGCCGTTGAGCTTGGCGTGCACGGCCGTTCCCGGTGCCCACGAGCCGTTGCCGTACCACTCCATGATGTCGACTTCGCCGCCGTTGACCGGGCTGTTGTTGGCCAGGTACCAGGCCGGCCAGCACCCCGGGGTGAGGCAGTTGAGCTTGATGCGGGCTTCCCAGTTGTGGCCGATGCCGCCGCGGTACGTACCGAACACCTTGCCGCTGTAGTAGGTGTCGCCGTCCTTGGCCGCGTGGAAGACGAGATTCGACTTGCCATCCAGGTAGACGTTGCGCCGGTCGTCGCGGTACTGGCCGACGTTGCCGGGCAGTTCCCAGTACGTCGGGTCCTGCATCGACTCCCGCGCGGTGGCGATCTCCCACTTGGAGCGGTCGGGAGCCGAGCCGGCCGGGCCGTCGAAGTGGTCCTCGAACAGGTACTTTCCGGCCGGTGGCGGCGCGGCGGGCGGTGGACCGGGCCAGGGTGCGGCCTGCGCCGGGGCGCTCGGGAGCGCCGCGCCGAGCAGGCCGATCCCGGTCATCACCATCATGCTGCGTCGATCGAAGTTGGGCATCGGTCCATGAAAGCATCCGCCGCTGTGGGCCGGAGCGTTCAGGCGAAGCGCTTGGTGAATCTGGGAGGCAACACCTTCATGACCTCCACCAGCGGCCACCACGGCCACGCCGGCACGACGGCGCGGCCCTTCTCCTTCTCGATCGCGTCCACCATCGCTTTGACGCCGGTCTCGTTGTCGACCATCAGCATCGTGGTGTTCGACTTCGCGGTCATCTCGGATTCGATGTAGCCGGGCTCCAGCACGGTGATCTTGATCGGGCCCGACGGGTATTCGGCACGCAGCGATTCGCCCAGCGATGTCACGCCCGCCTTGCTCGCGGCGTAGGCGGCCTTGTGTCCGGGCACGCCGACGTTGCCGAGCACCGACGACACCAGGACCAGATGGCCCCGGCCGGCCGCCTTGAACATCTCCATCGCGGTCTCGATCTGCACCAGTGCGGCAACCAGATTCGTCTCGATGGTGGCCTTGTTGGCCCACAGCTTGCCGCCGCCGAGGGGGTAGCCCTTGCCGATGCCGGCGTTGACGATCACGCAGTCCAGCCCCCCGAGCTCGTCGGAGAGCTCGGCGAACACCTTGGGCACCTGCTCGTGGTCGTTGACGTCGAGCGCGGCCACCGCGACGGTGATCCCGGGGTGACGCGCGAGCAGTTCGGCCTTGAGCTCGTCGAGGTTGTCGACGCGGCGGGCGCACAGCGCCAGGTCGCGGCCCCGGGCGGCGAACTGGCGGGCCATGCCCGCGCCGAGTCCCGAACTGGCGCCGGTGATGAGGATCTTCTGCCGAGTCACCGGGGCAGGATAACCGAGTTAGACAAGTGCGCCGAAATCGAGGACTGCTACTTGAGCAGTTTGGACAGCCGGCGGTCGGCGAGCACCTTGCCGCCGGTCTGACACGTCGGGCAGTACTGGAAGGACTTGTCGGCGAACGACACCTCGCGCACGGTGTCACCGCACACGGGGCACGGCATGCCGGTGCGGGCGTGCACCCGCAGCCCCGAGCGCTTCTCCCCCTTGAGCGTGGCGGCCTGCTGCCCGACCGACCGCGTGACGGCATCGCTCAGCACGTCGATCATCGCGGTGTGCAACGCGGCGAGTTGCGCATCCGTCAGCTTGTTGGCTGTCGCGAACGGGGACAACTTGGCCACGTGCAGGATCTCGTCGCTGTAGGCATTGCCGATCCCCGCGATCACCTTCTGGTCGGTGATGACGGTCTTGATGCGCCCGGTGTTGCCGCGCAGCGCGTCCGCCAACCCGTCGGCGGTCAGGGACAGCGCGTCCGGGCCCAGCGACGCGATCTGCGGCACGGCCATCGGATCGGTCACCAACCACACCGCCAGCCGCTTCTGCGTGCCGGCCTCGGTGAGGTCGAACCCCGCCCCCTCGCCGGGCGTGCCGAGGTGCACCCGCAGGGCGATGGGCCCCTTGCCCGGCTTGAGCGGGGCCGCGGCGAGTTTGTCCGACCACCGCAGCCAGCCCGCACGCGACAGATGGGTGATCAGGTGCAGTTCGCCGGCCTGCATGCCCAGGTACTTGCCCCACCGGTTCGCCCCGGTGACCTCGTGGCCGTGCAGCGCGGACGGCGGCGGGTCGAACGTCTTGAGCACCGAGAGCGCGGCCACGTCGATCCGACCGACGGTTCGGCCGACCGCGTGCCGGCGCAGATGATCGGCCAGGGCTTCCACCTCGGGCAGTTCGGGCATACCTCTCAGTCTGCCCTGACGATCAGCGAGAGCAGCCAACTCACGACAGACAGCACGATCGCGGCCCAGATCGCCGTCCACCAGAAGTCGTCGATGAACAGGCCCCAGTGCGTGGTGTGCTCGGTGATCCACGACGTGATCCACAGCATGAACGCGTTGATCACGATGTGGAACAGACCCAGCGTCAGGATGTAGAGCGGGATCGAGATGATCTGCACGATGGGCTTGATGACGGCGTTGACCAGCCCGAAGATCACCGCCACGACGAAGATGATCCCGACCCGCGCCGCGGTCGAGTCGCCGCCGACGAAGGCGATACCGGGGACGACGAGCGTCACGACCCACAGCGCCACCCCGGTGAGCGCGGCGCGCAGAAGGAACGGCGTCACAGGCTTCATCATGCCTCGCGGCCCGGCGATCCGACCAGTACCGCAAGTATGCGGTACCGAGGGTATTGACATGTTGCTGCGCGGCTCCCTACCGTCGAGGGCACCACGACGAAGGGACGCTCGAGATGTCCGCTCCAGCAACACCCCAGACCGCTGCCCCGACGCGTGACGCGTTCGCCGACCGCCTGCTCAAAGGGTCGGTCAAGAAGTCCTTCGCACCCGTCGTCGACATCGACTGGGACGCACCGCTGGATCCGGACAAGTTCTTCCTGCCACCGAAGACCGTGTCGCTGTACGGAACACCGTTGTGGGACAGCATGACTCGGGAGCAGCAGATCGAGTTGTCCCGACAGGAACTCGCCAACACACTGTCGGCGGGCATCTGGTTCGAGAACATCCTCAACCAGGCGCTGCTGCGCAAGATGATGCACCAGGACCCCACGGCCCGCGCCACCCACTACGAGCTGACCGAACTCGGTGACGAAACCCGACACATGGTGATGTTCGGCAAGGCGATCGATCGCATCGGCGCAAAGCCGGTGCGGCCCAGGCGGTATCAGCGGGTCATCATCAACGCACTGCCGTTCGCGTTCCAGGGCTCCCTGCTGTGGGTGGCCGCGCTCGTGGGCGAGGAGATCTTCGACTCGCTGCAGCGGCAGATGATGGACGACCCCGAACTGCAGCCGCTCGTGCAACGGCTGATGCGCATCCACGTGACCGAGGAGGCCCGCCACATCCAGTTCGCCCGTGACGGACTGCGCAAGCGTGCCCCCCACATGGGGCGGCTGTCGCGACTGTGGGTGGCCAACATCCACGGCGCCGGCGGGCTGTTCTTCCGGCACCTGTTCACCAACCGCGTGCAGTACGCGCGTGTGGGCCTCGACGCGCGTGAGGCCCGGCGCATCGCGCGTACCAGTCCGCACCGCCACGAGGTCCAGGTGCTCGGCTTCGCTCCGCTCGCCGCGTTCCTCGGCGAGGTCGGCCTGATGGGGCCCATCGCCCGGCGGGTGTGGAAGCGCAGCGGCTTCCTGTGATCGAGACGGTGATGTACGTCAGCGCAGCGGTGGACGCCCACTTCGACGAGCAGACCCACACCTGGACCGCCGGCGGCCGCACCGCACGGGTGCTGATCTCGACCGACGGCACGTTGCCCGCCTCGGCGCCGGCGTCCGCCGGCGCGCTCGAGCCCTACCTCGGGGTGGCCGTCCACGGTGTCCCCAACTACTTCCTGCTCACCGGCCCTGACACCGCGGCGCAGAAGAGCTACATCGCCAAGTGCCTGCAGCACCTGGACCGCACCGACGGATCACGCATCGAGGTCCGGGCGGCCACCCAGCGCATGTTCGCCGATCGGGGACGGCCGCGAGACCACCGCAGCGGCCGCTACTGGCGCGCCGTGGGGGCGAAGATCCCGTCGGCGTTCGAGGTGCAGTCCGCCGTCGGGGACGACGACGAGGTCTACGACGGGCCCGCCACCGTCACCGTCGACGGGTGCGATCACGCGACCCGAGTGCGGCTGACCGGCCGGATGGAGCCGATCGACGGTCGATACCACTGGCGCGGAACGGTTTTCGCCGACCTAGAGGGCGTGAAGCTCCCCCACGACGTGGACGTCGCGGTGGACGGTCGAACGGCCCGCGCGCGCCTGACCGAGCGCACACCGCAGGCGGGATACAGCGTGACGGGCACCGGGTCGCCGCCGTTCGCGCTCGCCGGGACCGATATCGACGTTCCACTCCTGTAAGACGATCGCCGTCCCGCCGTTCTGGAACACGTTCTAGTATTCGGTCAGCGACGAGCAGGAGGCGATGTGCGGTTCACCTTTGCAGAGGCGATGACCGATCCGACGTACTACGTACCTCTGGCCAAGGCCGCCGAGGCCGCGGGGTACCACGCGATGACCATTCCGGACAGCGTGGCCTACCCGTTCGAATCGGACTCGACCTATCCGTACACGCCCGACGGCAGCCGCGAGTTCCTCGACGGCAAGGCCTTCATCGAATCGTTCGTGCTGACCGCCGCGCTGTGCGCCGTGACGACGACGCTGCACTTCAACCACTTCGTGCTCAAGCTGCCGATCCGGCCGCCGGCCCTGGTGGCCAAGCAGGCCGGCTCGCTGGCCGCGCTGTTCGACAACCGGTTGGGCCTCGGCGTCGGCACCAGCCCGTGGCCGGAGGACTACGAGCTGCTGAACGTGCCGTTCGCGCGGCGCGGCAAGCGGATGGACGAGTGCATCGACATCATCAAGGGCCTGACCACCGGCGAGTACTTCGAATACCACGGCGAGTTCTACGACATCCCCAAGACGAAGATGACGCCCGCGCCGAGCCGGCCGGTCCCGATCCTCATCGGCGGGCACGCCGACGCCGCGCTGCGCCGCGCCGCACGCAACGACGGCTGGATGCACGGCGGCGGCGACCCGGCAGAACTCGACGCCCTGCTGGCCAAGCTGTCCCGGTTCCGCGAGGAACAGGGCACCGCCGACGACCCGGATTTCCAGATCCACGTCATCTCGATCGACGCCTACACCCCCGACGGCATCAAGCGGCTGCAGGACAAGGGCGTCACCGACGTCATCGTCGGATTCCGGATCCCGTACATCACCGGACCGGACACCGAACCGCTGGACACGAAGGTGCGCAACCTCGAGATGTTCGCCGAGAACGTGATCGCGAAGGTCTGACGTTGCCGTCGATACCTGTTCTGCATGTTCGCGCCGCAAACTGGGTAGTGTTCGGCCGATGACACGCGGCGTGTACGACGTTCCGGATGCGTTCGATGCGGGAGCCGGCGCCTACGACGGCCTCGTCGGCGCCAACCCCGGCTACAACGAGCACCTCCTGTTGTCGGCGCAACGCATGCAGATCCCCGACCAGGGGCGCGGCCTGCGGCTGCTGGACATCGGCTGCGGCACCGGCCTGTCGACTGCGGCCCTGCTCCAGGTGGCGCCGCAGGCCGAGATCATCGGCGTCGACGGATCGGCGGGGATGCTGGCACAGGCCCGGGCGAAACAGTGGCCCGACTCGGTGCGCTTCGTGCACAGCCGCGCCGAGGGCCTCGCCGACGCCGGGGTCAGCGGCCCCTTGGACGGCATCCTCGCCGCATACCTGGTGCGCAACCTGACCGACCCCGACCCGGTGCTGCAGGAGTTGCGGGCGCTGTTGCGGCCCGGCGGCGTCTTCGCGGCCCACGAGTACTCGGTGCGGGATTCCCGGCTCGCCGGCGTCATCTGGAACGCGGTGTGCGCGGCGATCATCATCCCGGCCGGGCGGCTGCGCTCCGGGGACGCGAGCCTCTACCGGTACCTGCGCACCAGCGTCAACGAGTTCGACGGCGCCGGAGCTTTTCGGAACCGTCTGCAGCGCAACGGTTTCGTCGACGTGCACAGCCTGACGGTGCCGGGCTGGCAGCGCAACATCGTGCACACGTTCCTGGGACGCGCCCCGCGCTGACCCCCGTCACACCGGAGCGCCGACGACGCCGGGAGCGAGAACGTCGTCGAGCACCATCATGGCCGTTCCGATGACGCCGGCACGGTCGCCGTGGTGCGAGGGCACGATCTGCAGGCTTCGGGTGGCCAGCGCAGTGGCGTTGCCGTACAACGTCTCCCGCAGCCCGGCGACGAAGATGTCGTAGGCGCCCGCGACGTCGCCGGCCACCACCAGCGCCGCGGGATTGAGCAGATTCACCGCGCCGGCCAGAACCTCGCCGACGTGCCGGCCGCTCTCACGAATCAGCCTGCGAGCCAGCGCATCTCCGCTGTGGGCCAGATCCACGACGTCGCGCAGACTGCGCACCGTCCTGCCCTCGTCGTTCAGCGCCCGCACCAGGGCCCAGCCGCCGGCGACCGCCTCCAGGCACCCCACGTCGCCGCACCGGCACGGCACCCCGTCAGCGGCCGCCGTCTTGTCGTGTCCGAATTCCCCTGCAGCGCCGAGCGCCCCGCGCTGCAGGGCACCACCGGCCACGATGCCGGCTCCCAGACCCGTGGACGCCTTGATCACCAGGACGTCGTCCAGCCCGCGGCCGGCGCCGGCACGCCACTCGGCGAGGGCGAACGCGTTGGCGTCGTTTCCCAACACCACGCGCGCCCCGCCGAGCGCGGCGAAGTACGGGGCGAGCGGCACGCCGTCCCACCCGGTCAGCACCGGCGAATCGAGACTGCAGCCGCGCTGCGCATCCACCGTGCCGGGCAGGCTGATCCCGATACCGAAGATCCGCGTGCCGCGGTGACCGGACTCGTCGAGCAGCGCCTCGAGCCGCGCCGCCACCGTCGGCATGAGGTCACCGGGACCGAAGCCGGGCTCCTCGTCGATGTCGGCGGCCGCGCGGATGTCGCCGGCCAGATCGCACACCGCCAGCCGCGCGCGACTGCCACCGATGGCAGCGGTCAGGACGATTCCGGCGTCGGCGTTGAACGACACGAGCGTGGCCGGCCGCCCGCCCGATGACGGCGCCTGATCCTGCTCGACGACCAGTCCGCGCGCCGTGAGTTCCCTCACCCGCGCGGCCACCGCGGTGCGCGACATTCCTGTGAGCGCCCCGATCTCCGCGCGGCTGATGGCGCGCTTGTCCCTGATGAGGGCATACAGGTCACCCACAGCGGTCACCGGGGCGGTGCGCAACAGTGCCATCTGCGCAGCGTAACCCGAACCACTTTTGCTTTTAAAATGCAGAAGTCGCGTTGAGAAGTACCGAATACGCACCTATCGTGATCGGGGTGAGAGAGCCGAGATCGTTGTTGGACGTCGCCCCGGTGATGCCCGTGATCAGCATGCGCAGCGCAGGAAGTCCGCTCGCTGCGGCGCGCGCCGCGGACGCCATCGCCGAGGCAGGGCTGCCGCTGGTGCAGATCGCTGTCGATGCGCCGGCCGTGTGGGATGCGATCGAGCGCATCCGCTCGGAGTCGCCGCAGATCGTCGTCGGAGCCGGTGCCCTGACCGCCGCCGGGGAGCCTGCGCTCGCCCGCGCCGCGGGCGCCGAATTCCTGGTCGCGACGGCGGCGGACCCGGCGCTGCGGATCGCGATGCGCGCCGCCGAACTGCCCCACCTACCGAGTGTCGCGACGGTGCTCGACGCCATCGAGGTCCTCGACGAGGGCTACTCCGACATGGTGCTGCATCCGGCCGCCGCGCTCGGTGGTCTGCGCCACCTCGCGGCGTTGGCCGCCTTCGCGCCCGGGGCGCGCTTCGCGGCCGCCGGCGGTCTCACCCCCGCCGATCTGTCCGGATACCTCGCGGCGCCCAATGTCGGGTGCGTGATCGCCGACTGGCTGGCGCCCCGCGATGCGGTGCGGCGCCGCGACTGGAACCGCATCGGACGCCTCGCCGCGGTGTCCGTCACGCTGAGTACGCCGACCGTTCGAAGGGAGCGCGCGCTGTGACCGTCATGCAAGAACGTCCTGTCGGCCCGGTGGCCGTGGTCGCACCCGATCCGGTGGTGCGCTGGCTGGCCGTGGTGGCGCTCGCCCTGGGCGGCTTCGGCATCGGCACCACCGAGTTCGTCTCCATGGGCCTGCTGCCCGACATCGCGACGAGCTTCGGGGTCTCCGAACCCAAAGCCGGCCACATCATCTCGGCCTACGCGCTGGGTGTGGTGGTGGGCGCTCCGGCCATCGCCGCGCTGACGGCACGCATGGCGCGGCGCAAGCTCCTGCTCGGACTGATCGCGGTGTTCACCCTCGGCAACCTGGCCAGCATGGTGGCACCCTCCTACGACACGCTGATCCTCGCCCGCTTCGCCGCGGGCCTGCCGCACGGCGCGTTCTTCGGCGTGGCCGGGCTGGCGGCAGCCCATCTGATGGGGCCGCAGAACCGGGCCAAGGCCGTCGCGCATGTGATGTCCGGGTTGACCATCGCGACGGTCCTCGGTGTGCCAATGGCCTCGTGGCTGGGCCAATCCCTGGGCTGGCGCGCGGCTTTCGGCCTCGTCGTCGGCATCGGGGTGGTCACGCTGACCGCGCTGTGGTGCTGGCTTCCCAAGCACCTGCAGACGATGCAGTCGACGAGTCCGCTGGCCGAGTTGAGCGCGCTGCGCCGCCCTCAGGTGTGGCTGGCGATTCTCGTCGGCATGATCGGCTTCGGCGGGATGTTCGCCGTCTACACCTATATCGCGACCACCATGACCGACGTCGCAGGTCTGCCCCGGCCTCTGATCCCGTTGGCGCTCATGGTGTTCGGTCTCGGAATGTTCTGCGGCAACCTCGTCGGCGGTCGCCTGGCCGACCGTTCGGTGATACGGGCGCTGTACATGTCGCTCGGGGCACTCGCCGTGGCGCTGACGCTGTTCGTCGCGGCGGCGCACAATCCGTGGACCGCACTTCTCGTCCTCTTCGCCATCGGCACCTCGGGGTCTGCGGTCGGGCCGGCGTTGCAGACCCGGCTGATGGACGTCGGGCACGGCGCGCAGACACTCGCCGCGGCGCTGAACCACTCGGCGCTCAACATCGGCAATGCGAGCGGCGCCTGGGTGGGCGGTCTGGTGATCGCCGCGGGCCTGGGCTACACGGCGCCTGCAGCAGCCGGAGCCGTGCTCGCCGTCGCCGGCATCGCGGTCCTGACGGTCTCCGCATTGCTGCAGCGCAGATCGCGCGGTTAACACGAACGCCGTTCGGGCATTCAGCGCCCATGGCATTCAAACTCACGTACAGCGACGGGCAGGAATCCACGCACGACGACGACACCGTCTGGGAGCTCGACGACGGTGTGCTCAAGTTGGGCCGCGAGGAAGGCAAGTGGTCGGTACTGCTCTCGCCGAGTCACTGGGCGGTGCTCGAACTGGTCGCTTCGTCGTCGGACAAGGACTCCGACGGTGAGTCCGAGGACTCGGACGACACGTCGGACGACAAGGACTCCGAGGATTCCGACCGGTCCGACGACGACAAGGACAACGACGAGAAGCACGACAAGGACAAGAAGGACGACACGGACTGACGCGCTCAGGAGAGCGCGACGCCCAACTCGCCGGCGAACACCTTGATCATGTGCTGAACGGCGATCTCGTTGCGGCCGATGATCATATGGTCGTGCTGGCCGTGGCGCACGCCCTGCCCGCACTGCGGCAGCATCGCGAAGTCCTCGTCGCGCACGGCGGCGTGCACGCCGTCGTAGACGGCGTCGTAGACAGCACGCATGTCGTCGTCGTGGGCGGGGACGCGGGCCATCCAGCTGTGCCGGACGGTGCAGCGGGTCGGTTCACCGGCGGGCAGGATGTCGATGATCTCCACGCCCACAGGGCTGTTGGCGAGGATCAGGTTGGGGTAGATCCAGTAGACGATCCCCATGTTGGTCAACGGGTCCCGCGGTGCGGCCGCATCGGTGTCGAGGTTCGCGATCCACGTGAACGGGAAGCCGATGCGGTGGTGCCGACCGTACTCGTCGTAGACGGCGGTGTTGGCGAGCGTGTTCTGACCGATCAGGCTCTCGCCGTGCACGAACGGGAAATGGTATCCCTCGGCGAAGGCCTCGAGCGCGCCCTTCCACGAGACATCGGACTGGAATTCCCGGTCGGCGTGGTAGCCGTAGGACGGGTAGTCCCACCGGGCGAGTTCGGCGCCGACGGTGCCGAGGTGGGCGTCGACGTCGATCGCCCCGTCGGCGGTCAGCACCGCCCAGATGAACCCGTACTTCTCCTGCGACGGCAATTCGACCAGTCCGTAGTCCTTCTGGTTCATCGAGTCGAAGCCCGCCCGGCCCGGGACCATGAACAGCTCGCCGGTGTTCCTGTAGGTCCACGCGTGGTACGGGCAGACGAAGCGCGACGCGTTGCCCGCTCCACAGGCCGGCATGGCGCCCCGGTGGCGGCAGTAGTTCAGCAGGACACGGCTGGCGCCGGTGCGGTCGCGGGTGACCAGCAGTGAGGTTCCCAGCACGGACCGGACGAGGAAGTCGTTCGGCTGCGGCAGTTGCGCCGACGGCGCGATGGCCAGCGGGACGCGGCGCAGGATCTGGGATTCCTCGACGTCGGTGATCTTCGGGTCGCGGTAGTAGTGCAGCGGCACGCGCAGTTCACGGTCGGCCATATCCGTGGTGCGGGCGCGGGCGTGCGCGAGCGCCCGTCGGGTCAGCACGTCGTCGTCGCAGGGGGCCGGCAATCCGGACAGGAGGCTCATGACTTCTGACCATACAACTCCAAGAGAATGTATTGTCAAGATCCGGAACGGTGTCATGCGACGATCGGGGCATGCGCAGGCACGGGTGGTCGGGTGACATCCCGCGCAACGACGAGGAGGCGGCCGGCCGCATCCTGGACGCAGCCCGCCGGGCGATCGACGACGGCCAGCCCGTGACCATCTCGACGGTCGCGCAGTCCCTGGGCATCACCCGGCAGACGGTGTACCGCTACTTCCCCACCCAGGAAGCGCTGCTGGCAGCGACGGCACTGTCGTCGATCGACGCCTTCCTCGATCGGCTCGCCGGGCAGCTCGGCGCCATCAGCGATCCGACGCAGGCCGTCGTCGAGGGAATCGCCTACACGCTCGAACAGCTCTCGCACGACCGCTACCTGCGCCTGGTGGTCGAACCGGGCAAGGCGTCGGCCTTCACCGCGGGCGTGACCTCCGACGTCGCGATCGGCTTCGGCCGCTCCATCCTGCAGAGATACGACATCGATTGGGCGGCAGCAGGTTTCGACGGCGAAAAGCTGGACGGGCTCGTCGAGTTCATGCTCCGGACGCTGCAGTCGTTCATCGTCGATCCCGGCGGCCCGGCGCGTCGGGGTGACGGGCTGCGCGCCTACCTGAGTGACTGGGTGGCCCCGGCGGTCCGTGCGCGCGCCGAGACGCCGAGTTGAGGCGCTGACGCGGCATCGGTCGGCGAGTCGCCGAGCCACCCGTTGGCGCCGGTGCCTATCCTCGGCGCATGACCTCCGAGCCCGTGGTGATCCACACCGACGGTGGGTGCCGACCCAACCCCGGCCCGGGCGGCTGGGGCGCAGTGCTGCGTCACCGCGAGCACGTCCGCGAGATGTGCGGGGGTGAACCCGGCCAGACGAGCAACAACCGGATGGAACTGACGGCGCCCATCATGGCGCTCGAAGCGCTCACCCGCCCGATGTCGGTGCACCTCTACACCGACAGCACCTACGTCCGGAACGGGATCACCAAGTGGGTGGTCGGCTGGGAACGCAACGGCTGGATGACCGCGGCCAAGCAGCCGGTCAAGAACGTCGACCTGTGGCAGCGGCTGCAGCTGGCCTGCGCGCGACACCGCGTCGAGTGGTTCTGGGTCAAAGGGCACTCGGGCGTCGGCGACAACGAGTTGGCAGACGTGCTGGCCACCCGGGGCATGCAGGCTGCGCTGGGCGCCCTCGCCTGAGCGCGCCATGTCAGTCGATCAGGCGGTCCAGGATCGACCACACCAGCACGTCGTCGGTGGTGACCTGCAGCGAAAGCGGGGTGTACGTCAGAGGACGACGGCCCGACACCACCCGCTTCTGCTGGTGTTCCAATCGTTCCAGGACGTCGTTGATGAGACCGCCGAAGTCCTGCAGGGGTTGATTGACGAACCGGATGCAGTCGGCCAGCAAGGGCGCATCGTGGTCGGTCACCGCCTGGCGCCGGCAGTCCTCGGCGAGTTCGAGCAGCCGCTCGTAGTAGCCGCTCACGCGCCGGCCGACCCGCACGATGCCCGGGCCGTCGGCGGTCCCGTCGTCCTCCGGCGCCCCGAACACCGCCAGGAACGTCGGGGAACGCAGGAACGCATCAGCCTCCCTGACGATCTCGTCGACGGCGCGCACACGATGGGCGACGAAAGCCGCGACCTCGGCTCCGGTGTCGAGCCGGCCCGTCGGTGGGCCGGCCGGGCCGCCGAGCACCTGGCTCACCTTGCGCGCCTCGAGCGCCGCCCAGTGCTGGAACAGCACCGACGCGAAGGCGGCCCACGGCCAGCACGGCGGCTTCCGCCGCAGCATCTGCTCGAGCAGTTCAGGCGTCGCCACGACGTCGGCCACCGCACCGCTGTCTCTCATGCCCCCGAAGCTAGGCGCGGGTACCGACAGCCGTGGATTGGAGCGACGCCGTGAGCCTGGAAATCGAGTCGTTGCACATCGCGGACCCCGCCGAGGCGTGGACGCGGGCCGGATTCCGTGTCGATTCGGACGTCGATTCGGACGTCGACCACGTCTGCCGCGTCGGCGGTGTGCGCGTCCGGCTGATCGGCCGCAGCCGCGGCTCGGGAATCGTCGGATGGACCCTGCGCGGCCTGCCGCCCGGCAGCCGGCCGGCCGACGTCGACGGGATCCCCACGGCCAGTTCGCAGGCCGACGCGCCTGCGCCGGCCGCGCATCCCAACGGCGTCACCGCGATCGACCACGTCGTTCTGATGTCGCCCGACCTCGACCGCACGGTCCGGGCCTTGGTCGCCCTCGGCGTGCACCCGCGCCGGGAACGCGACGCCGAGATCGGCGGACGGCCGATCCGCCAGATCTTCTTCCGCTTCTCCGACGTCGTCATCGAGGTGGTCGGATCGCCGGGAACCGCCGGTTCGGGTCCCGCGACGCTGTGGGGCATCACCTACGTGGTCACCGACATCGACGCCACCGCCGCGTTTCTCGGTGAGCGCACGACAGCGGTGAAGCAGGCCGTGCAGCCGGGTCGCCGCATCACGACGCTGCGCCACCGGGACGTCGGGATGTCGGTCCGGACGGCGATGATCTCGCCGCGACGCGATCGCTGACATGCGAGCGGCTACCGTCGACGGGGTGACGGTGCCACGGTCGCGCCACGCTCGGGTCGGCGTCGCGGCGGCGGTGCTGCTCACCCTCGCCGCCGCGCCGTCCTGCGGGCCGGCAGCGCAGCCACCATCGGCGACCCGCACGTCCACGACAACGACACCGCCGAGCAGCTCGCCGTCGGCCGTTCCGCCGCCGCCGGTGACACCTGTCCCCGAGCTCGCACCCGTCGCCGACCTCGTCACCGATGCGATCGCCGCGCACCGACTGCCGGGGGCGGTGGTCCAGATCGGGCATGCGGGAAAGATCGTGTTCCGCAGGGCCTTCGGTCAACGCAAGCTCGACGGCGAACCGGGACTGGACGGCTCGCCGGCGCCTGCGGAGCCGATGACCGAGGACACGATGTTCGACCTGGCATCGCTGACGAAGAGCCTCGCGACGGCGCCGGCGATCATGCAGCTGTCCGAACAGGGGCGCCTGCGCGTCGACGACCCGGTGCAGGCATACCTGCCGGATTTCAATCCACTCGCCGATCCCCGGCGGGCCCGCGTGACTCTGCGCATGTTGTTGACCCACACGTCCGGGATCGCCGGGGATCTGAGCCTCGACGGGCCGTGGGGACTGGACCGGGCCGACAAGGCCGACGGCATCCACCGTGCGCTGGGTGCGTGGGTGGTGTTCGAACCGGGACAGCTCTTCCACTACTCCGACATCAACTTCATCCTCCTCGGCGCGATCGTCGAGAAGCTCACCGGTCAGACGGTGGACGTGTACGCCCGAGACAACGTCTTCGGCCCCCTGGGCATGCGCGACACCCGATACCTCCCCGCCACCAAAGCCTGTGGCCCGCATCGGATGCGGGGCACCGCCGTGATCATCGACCCGAAGGCGTCCCCGGCACGCGAGTGTCCGGCGGGGACATGGAGTACCGATCTGCTGCCCCGCATCGCGCCCACCGCCCACGACGGCGACACCCCGGGCCTCAACCCCGATTACGGGTATCTGCTGCGCGGCACCGTTCACGACCCAACGGCTCGGCGGATGGGTGGCGCCACCGGTAGCGCCGGCGTGTTCTCCACCGTGGGCGACATCGGACTGTACGCACAGGCCCTGCTCGACCGGCTCGCCGGCCGTCCGAGCGAGTACCCTTTGCCGCAGTCAGCCGCACAGCTGATGACGAGCCCGCAGCAGCCCGGGCACGCCGCGGGCCAGATCGATGCGGCGAACGCCGAAGACGCCGCGGCGGTGCACTATCCCGCGATACCCGGACAGGATCTGCGCGGCTTCGGCTGGGATATCGACACCGCCCATTCCCGCCCGCGCGGCACCGTCTTTCCGGTGGGGAGCTTCGGCCACACCGGCTTCACCGGGACATCGCTGTGGCTGGACCCCGGGTCGGACACCTACGTGATCGTGCTGTCGAACGTGATCCATCAACCCGGCGGCCCGCCGATCGTCGGCTTGAGCGGCGACATCGCCACCACCGCAGCCCGTGCGCTGCACCTCTACGGCAGCTGACGAGTCGGCGGGGTGGGGGCTAGCACTACCTGACGGGTCGTGACAGCGTCATTGTGGGCCCCACTCCCGCGCAGACAAGCTGGACACGTCGGTACGCCACCTCATCGCAGAGTCCGCGACGGCCGGCACCAAGCGACCTTCTACGGCAGGAGTCATTGATGGAGAACGATGTTCGCGACGATCTGGTTCTTTCGCATGCGGTCGTCACCGCCGATGTCACGGTGGACTTCGATGCCGTCGACATCGCCGCGTGGCTGAAGACCCTCCCGACACACGAATACCAACGTTGCGCACCGGGCGATCACAAGGCCGCCGGCTACACCGTGGACGACGACGGGACACCGATGTCCATCAACGTCGAGATGATCGGCACGGGCCTGGTGATCCAGCAATACCGATTCGAGGTGGCAGAACCGCACTACTGCAAGATGGTGTCGCTGTCGGACGTCCTCACTCCCTCGGGATGGACCACCACGCAGGTCATCTGGGAACTGCGCATGGAGAGGCTCGACGGCGACCGCTGCCGTTACACCAACACGGTGACGTCGCACCCCACCGAGAGCTTCCTGCAGTTCATCGGCGCGCAGGGACAGACCTTCACCGAGGCCGCGAAGGCTCGCCAAGAAGCATCGGGACAGCACTGCCGAGTCGAGACGCCGCGGTACGCGCAGAGCATCGCCCGCTGGGCGGCGGCACGTTCGACCGTGACCGCGTGACTGACTCCCTCAGGGAGAGAACGGAACTGAGATGACATCAGCAGTGTTGTTCGACCGTCCCGGTCCACCCGATGTCCTGCGCTGGCGGCCCGTGGATCCGGTACGACCTGGCCCCGGCGAGGTGGTGATCAGGGTGGCCGCCGCCGGCGTCAACAACGCCGACCTCATGCAGCGTCGGGGTCGGTATCCCGTGCCGGCGCGGGCGCCGCGCCCCCTGGGCTTGGAGTGCTCAGGCACGATCACCGACCTCGGTGCTGATGTGACGGCCTGGTCGGTGGGCGACAGGGTGTGCGCGCTGCTCGACGGCGGCGGCTACGCCGACGAAGTCGCGGTGCCCGCCACCCAGGTGATGCGAATCCCCGCCGGCCTCAGCGACATCGAGGCGGCGGCCGTCCCCGAGGTCGCCGCCACCGTCTACTCCAACCTCGCCATGGTCGCCCGGCTGACCGCAGGCCGGACGGTGCTGATCCACGGCGCGGGCGGCGGCATCGGCACCTTCGCGATCCAATGGGCCTCGGCGATCGGGGCGCGCGTCATCACCACCGCAGGAAGCCCGACCAAAACGCGTGCCGGCCTCGAGATGGGAGCAGACGTCGCAATCGACTATCGCTCCGAGGACTTCGTCGCGGCGACGCTGGCCGCGACCGGGGGCCGCGGAGTCGACGCGATCCTGGATGTGGTCGGTGCGGATTATCTCGCCCGCAACGTCGAATGCCTCGCCCCCGACGGGCACCTGGCGATCATCGGCGGCGATACCGCACCGGCACCGCTCGACCTCGGGCTGCTGATGTCCAAGCGGGCCAGTGTCACGGCGACGATGCTGCGAGCCCGGCCCGCTCATCAGAAGGCGGAGATCATCGCCGGGGTGACGCGAGATGTGCTGCCGCTGTTCGACAGCGGCGCCGTCCGGGTCGTGGTCGACACCATCGTGCCCATCGCGCAGGCCGCTCGCGCCCACGAGCTCATGGAATCCGGGCGCACCGTGGGCAAAGTCATTCTCGACAACCGGCACCGAACTGACACTCAGGCCGTCCGAGTTTCAGGTGCCGGCACCTCCGTCGAGTAGCCAGTGGTGGCGCATGCCCATTGCCCGTTCCATGGCGCCGACCACCGCGCCGAATCCCAACGCGAGGTTGAGCCATACCGGAAGATGCAGAGGCGACTCGAAGGTTCCGAATTTCTCTGCAAGGAGGGGAATCTCGGAAATCGGCCCTGCGGCCTGCAGCATGTTGAGCCCTACTCCGATGAGCAACATCAGCACCGAGACCGCACCGATGAACCCACTCGCGAGGGGATGCTCGTGTGCGAAACGCATACGCCGCCCCTCAGCGGACTTCGGATCGGGATCGAGTCGGCGCTCGGTGCCGTCGTCGGCAACGAAATGGCAGCGCCGCAGGCCGACCTGGCTGGTGCGGACCTCGATGTGGCCGTGCGCGACGGGGAATCGAGCGGGAACCTTCGACTGTGCCCGGAGCTGCCCATCGAGGTAGAGCCCCGCCGTGACGACGCCAGTTTGAGCGTCGCCACCGTGCTTCACCTCGATGGTGTGCAGGACGTGTCGGCCGTCAACCGGGAGTGGAATCGACATCACCGATCGTCGCGTCATCTGCCACCAGCGGAAGGGCTTGAGCGGGCGCCCGTCGCCTGGCTTCACACGTCTGGCGAGCCGCCGTTCGTTCCAGCTCGGGCTCACTGCTCGGGCCCCGCCGCCGGGTGGGCCGCAGGCGTGCGCGCAGGTCCACTCGTGCGGGTCATCCACCACACCGTCGCGGTGATGACGACCAGCGCGGCGCTCGGCACCAGGTTCGCCGCCGAGCCGACCGCGTCACCTCGATTCGCGAGCTGGGCACCGATGTCGAGGTGCAGGGTCGTGCCGAGCACGAGGAACGCAACGTTGTAGACGCCGTGGAGGACGACGGCGACCTCGAGACCGCCGGTGCGCCACGTGACGATCGCCGTCGACGAGAACAGGAGAAGGTAGGACGTCAGCAGAAACGGATCGAGCGTGCCGTGGGCGAGCGAGAACAGCACCGTCGTCCCGACGATGCCGAGGATCGCGCCGGAGCGCGCGCTCGGCGCCCAGCCGCCGAGGACACGAAACATCAGGCCGCGGAGTCCATACTCTTCACCGGCTGCAGCAAGCGGGATGAGCACCATGCCGATGACGAAGAACGCCACGAGATCCGCAGTCGCCCAGGGAACGCTGCCACTCTCGCCCACAACGACGACGGCGACCGCGATCAGTACCAGGGGTCCGAACGCCAGCAGTGCTCGACCGAACACTCCGTAGCGGAAGCACCCCGAAACGGAGTGCAACGACCTCGGCGGCACGCCGTAAAGCACACGTTGAAGAAGCATGCAGTACGGGATCAACAAGGCCAATGACAGCGCGCCGGCGGCCTGCTTCAGAGGTGTCGAGGGACCGGAGCGACCGAACAACTCCCGGTCGACGATCACCGACATCGCGTCCAGAAGCACTGCGAAGCCGATCATCCCGATCACCAGCAACGCGATGGCCACGATGCCACGCAGGATGCCGCGAGGCGCTCCCGCGTACACGCGGTGATACTCGACGCCGACCGGGACCCGCGGCATGGGTACGGGATCATCACCTCGCAGGATCCAGCACTGGGTCTTGGTGTTCATCGTCTGCCCCTTCGATGATCGGCGTGGTGTCAGCACGTAACGAGGACGTATTCGTCTGCGCGCTCGGTGATTTCGCTCATCTCGCTTGCCGTCGGCGCGAGCCGCATGCGATATCTCCATGGTCGTGTCGTCACGCACGGGTCGGCAGCCGAACTCTCACCTGCTTCTCGGAGCCACACCGACGTCGGATCGACTGAGCTCTAGTACACTGTACTAGTTCCGTCCACAAAGTAGCACAGTGTGCTAAGAACGGAGGGGAGGTGCCGACCCGATGAGCGAGCCGACGAAACACAGCACGCGAGAAAAGATCCTGATCGCCGCGGCGACGATGCTCGGAGAGGATCCGACCTCCCGGCTGAGTGTGCGCGCCGTCGCCGCGCGCGCCGGGGTCAGCACCGGCTCGCTCCGCCACTTCTTCCCCACGCAGCAGGCGCTGATCGACACCGTCATCGCCGGACTCTACGAACTCGACATCCCCGACGACCCGATGCACGACACCACCAGGGACCCGGGCGACCGTCTCGTGGCCTGCTTGCAGCTGCTGCTGTCACAGGTGGGTACGGGCGAGCGGGCACGCGAGCACTGGCGCGCACTCCACGACGCGTACGTCGCATCGCCACCGTCCGCGGACGCGACCCATGCCTTTCTCGCGCTCGAACGCCTCACCCTGGATTACATCGCGCGGTGGCTCAGCACCTTGCGCGACGAAGGAGCACTCGCGTCCGGCGATCTCGATGCGCAGGCGCGGTTCCTCAACACCGTGATCAATGGACTTTCCTTCGAGCGTGCCCTCCCCGGCGACCGTGAACGGCTATCCCTCGAGGCCCATACGCTCCGCATCGCCGCTGACAGCATCCTGCAGCGCAGAACGTGAACCACCACGGAAAGAGACGATCTCCATCGCCGAGCGCCGTGGTCATTCCGCCACGTGGCCAACGCTGTCCAGAATCCGGTACGCGGCATCGACACGTGCGCTGTTCGAGTAGTTCTTGTTGGCCAGCAGAATGACCGCGAGGCGCTTCTGAGGGATGTAGGCGACGTAGGAACCGAAACCATTGGTGGAACCGGTCTTGTTGAACAGTGCCGACGGATCAGGGGGAGACGGTGTGTCCAGCCACTCGATCGGCGGTGGCTGGGAGGCCATGGCATCGGAATTACCTGCGATCAAGGCGGTTTCGGTGACGGGCTGTGGGTAGATCTCCCATCCCAGGCCTTGTGTCATGCCGTTCACCCGGTAGTAGCCGGTTTGCGTTGTCTCGATCGCGCGGCGCCATGGGTCATCTCGACCCTCGGGCTGCATGGCGGCGGTGACGAATTGGACGAGATCGTGCGTGGTCGTCTTGATGCCGTAGGTCTCGGCGTCCAAGGCACCGGGTGTCACCCGTGTCGGTGCGCCGGTCTTCGTGTATCCCTGCGCGTAATGAGCCATTTCGTTGCTCGGAATCTGAAGGTAGGTGTTGTCGAGACCCAGCTGGGGCAGCAGCGTGTTCTGCAGGAGATCGGCGAAACTGCCGCCCAGGCTTCGTGCCGCCAGGTAGCCGAACAGCCCCAGGCTGGGGTTCGAGTACAGCCGTCGACTTCCGGGCGGATAGGACGGGTCCCAGTGCCGGAAGTAGCCGAGCATCGATTCGGGAGTATCTGCCTCGGCCGGGAACTGCAGTGGCAATCCGCCGGCCGAGTAGGTTCCGAGCTGCAGCATGCTGATGCGGTCGAACGCCGTGCCGTGCAGAGCGGACCAATGGGTGCTGGCGGGGTCGGACAATGAAAGTGTCCCTCGCGCCTGGGCGTAACCGGCCAGCGTGGCGGTGAAGGTCTTGCTCAACGACCCCACTTCGAAGAGCGTGTCGTCGTCGACGGGCGCACCCTCGCTCTTAGATGCGACACCGTAGTCGAAGAAGTGCGGCTTTCCATCGACGATGACGGCGACGGCCATGCCGGGGATGGCGTGCTCGGCCATGAGCCGGCGGATTGTCGGGTCGACGACGGATCCGACGGGGTCGACGTCGCGAACCTCTTGTACGGCACCACTGCACCCAGCCGCGACAATCGAGGCCAGCAGGCACGCGAGCGCGGCGTTGAGCTTGGTTCTCACGCTGAACCGGCTGAGTTGCGAGAAGAGGATTCCGGCGACCAATGCGAGCCGGCCGAACGGCCGCCACGTGGACAACCGGGACGTCGTATCAGAAGGTGAAGTCAACTCTGCTGCGCCTATTCGTTTCAGGAAGCCAGCACTAGCACGCTGTACTAGCGAGGAGCTCTCACACTAGCACGCTGTGACAACCCGCTTCGGGAGAGCGCTCCCTGCGATAGGGCATCTACCGCGGTGATTCCCATGCGACCTCGTCGGGTTCCTTGTCCGGCCGCAGACCCCGCCAACTCGCCTGGCGCAGCCGGTCGTCGCCCGTGCGCTCGCTGTACCGGACCTCGCCGACCAGCTCCGGACGGACGAAGGTGACACCCTTGGCGTCCTGTTTGGGAAGTGTTGTGGCGAAGGGTGATTCGTCGGTGCGCAGCGGCTCGAGTATCGTGCGGAGCGAGGCCAGTTCCTTCTCGGTGAAGCCGGTGCCGACCCGGCCGACGAACTGCAGGCCGTCCTCGGTGGGGATGCCGAGCAACAGCGCACCCAGACCGCTCGTGCGCCCGCCGTTTCCCTCGCGCCAGCCTCCGATCACCACCTCCTGGGTGTTCCACAGTTTGTCCTTGACCCACGCCGCGGACCGACGTCCGGGCTGGTAGGTGGAGTCCCGCTTCTTGGCGACCACCCCCTCCCAACGCTTGTCCGCCGCATAGGCCAGCGCGGCGGCGCCGTCACCGTCGATCTGCGGGGGCACGATGAGCCCGCCCTGGTCGGCGAGCGCCTCGAGCAGCCGCCTGCGGTCGGCGTACTTGGCCCGCATCAGCGATCGGCCGTCAAGGAAGACGATGTCGAAGGCCCAGAACTCGACCCGGGTGGACCGCTTGCGGTTCTGCATCTCGCGGAAGCTGGGGACGCCGGATTCGTCGAGAGCCACCGCCTCCCCGTCGAGGATGACATGGTGATCGGCCAGATCGGCGGCCACCGCCTGGAATTGGGGGTACTCGGCGGTGACGTCGCGGCCGCGGCGGGACCGGACGGCCAGTGTGCCGTGGTCCGCCTCGACGAGAACCCGGTATCCGTCCCACTTGCCCTCGAACGCCCATTGCTTCTCGGGAAGTCGCTCGACCGATCCCTCGGTGCTCAGCATCGGAAGCAGTTCGGAGAACGCGGCGCGCTTCTGGTCCTTCATCCGGTGCGCCAACCAGTTCTTGCCGTCGGTCTGGATCAGTGCGTAGCGGCCCTCGATCTTCGCCCCGTGCAGCGTGACGATGACCTCGCCGCCGCGGGCGGGACCGTCGGGCGGGTTGTCGTTGAACTTCTCGGTCTCGTAGGTGCCGGTGTCCCAGATGTAGACCTCGCCGCCGCCGTACTCACCCTTGGGGATCTCGCCCACGAAGGTCAGGTACTCCATCGGATGGTCCTCGGTGTGCACGGCGAGGTGGTTCACCGACGGGGTGTCGGGCAGGTTCTTCGGCACCGCCCAGCTGACGAGGACACCGTCACGTTCCAGCCGGAAGTCGTAGTGCAGCCGACGCGCATGATGTTCCTGGATGACGAACGCGTCGTTGGCGCCGACCCGCGGCGCGTCGGCGGGCACGGGCTCGGGGGTCTTCGCCGTGTCGCGCATCCCGCGGTAGGTGGTGAGCCGATCGGGTGCGGGCAGCGCCGGATCGAGGTCGGCCAGCAGGTCCCCGTCGCGGTCCAGCCGGTCGAGCACTTCGTCGAAGGTCAGGTGGCGCAGCTCGGGATCGGCGATCTCGTCCCAGGTGCGCGGTGCGGCGACCGTCGGATGATCCCGTCCGCGAAGCGAATACGGCGCGATGGTCGTCTTGTTCGCGTTGTTCTGGCTCCAGTCGAGGAAGACCTTTCCCTCGCGCAGGCTCTTCGTCATCGTCGCGGTGACCTTCGTGGGCATCGTCTGCTCGAGTTGCACGGCCACGCGTTTGGCGAGCACCGACGCGCCGCGCGAACTGATGGGGTCGTCGAGCGGGACGTAGAGATGCAGCCCCTTGCTGCCGCTGGTCAGCGGGTACGTGCGCAGGCCGATGTCGGAGATGAGGTCGCGAACTTCGTGGGCGACCTCGCAGAGTTGCCGCATCGACACCCCCTCGCCGGGGTCGAGATCGAACACGATGCGCGTCGCGGGGCCCACCTTGTGATCGACGAAGCGCCATTGCGGCACATGCACTTCCAGCGCGGCCTGCTGCGCGATCCACGCGAGCCCCTCGACGGTGTCGATGACCGGATAGGTGGTCGTGCCCGACTTGTGCGCGATCGTGCCGCGGTCCAGCCACTCCGGTGCCGAGGAGGCCAGTTGTTTTTCGAAGAAGGAGCCCTCGGCCACACCGTTGGGCCAGCGCTTGCGGGTCACCGCGCGTCCGGCGATGTGCGGCAGCATCGCGTCGGCCACCTCGACGTAGTAGTCGAAGATCTCCGCCTTGGTGGTCCCCGTCGCCGGGTACAGCACCTTGTCCGGGTTGGTCAGCTTCACCCGGCCCACACGATCCACCACATCACGGTATTACCCGTTCCCCGACCGGTAGCGTCGACACGATGCGGGCACTGGTCATCGGCGAGGCGCTGATCGACATCGTCGAGCGCGACGGGAACGTCACCGGTGAGTACGTCGGCGGCAGCCCCCTCAACGTCGCGGTCGGGTTGGGGCGGCTGGGCAGGCCGGTCGACTTCCTCACCCACATCGCAGCCGACTCCCGCGGACAGCGGATCCGTGAGTACGTCGAAGCCTCTGGCGTGCAGTTGGTTTCGGGTAGCCTGTCCGCCGAGCGGACGCCGACGGCGCGGGCGATGCTGGACCCCGCCGGGCGGGCCACCTACACCTTCGACATCGACTGGCGGCTCAGCGGTACGCCCGAGGCGGGACCCCCGGCGGTGCTGCACACCGGGTCGATCGCGACCGTCCTCGAGCCCGGCTGCCTCGCCACCGCGGCACTGGTCGAGACGTACCGTCCGTCGGCGACGATCACCTTCGATCCGAACATCCGTCCCGCCCTGATCGACGATGCGGATGCGGCACGGTCCCGCATCGACCGGTTGCTCGAGCGGGCCGATGTCGTCAAGGTCAGCGACGAGGACCTGCGATGGCTGGAGCCCGAGCGGCCGCCGGAGGAGGTCGCCGCGGCCTGGCTGGAGGCCGGTCCGTCGGTGGTGGTGGTGACCGAGGGCGCCGAGGGCGCGGTGGCGATGTGTCGCGCCGGGAAAGTCCGGGTACCTGCAGGAAATGTGCAGGTGGTGGACACCGTGGGCGCCGGAGACGCGTTCATGACCGGGTTGATCGATGCGTTGTGGTCGCTCGATCTGCTCGGCGCGGGGCGGCGCGCGCAGCTGCACGCCATTGATACCGACGCGCTCACCACCGCGGTCCGGACCGCGACGCTCACCGCGGCGGTCACCGTGACCCGTGCCGGCGCCGACCTTCCCGACCGCGCCAGCCTCCGCCACGCGGCCGAGTCTTCGGACATACTGAGCTGATGCGATCCATATGGAAGGGTTCGATCGCCTTCGGCCTGGTCAATGTGCCGGTGAAGGTCTACAGCGCCACCCAGGATCACGACATCAAGTTCCACCAGGTGCACGCCAAGGACAACGGGCGCATCCGCTACAAGCGCGTCTGCGAGGTGGACGGCGAAGAGGTCGAATACCGCGACATCGCACGGGCCTACGACTCCGACGACGGCCAGACGGTGATCATCACCGACGACGACATCTCCACCCTTCCCGAAGAGCGCAGCCGCGAGATCGAGGTGCTCGAGTTCGTCCCCGCGAGTGACCTCGATCCGATGTTGTACGACCGCAGCTACTTCCTCGAACCCGACGGCAAGTCGTCGAAATCGTATGTCCTGCTTGCCAAGACGCTGATGGAGACGGATCGCGTCGCGATCGTCAACTTCGCGCTGCGCAACAAGACCCGGCTCGCCGCGCTGCGCGTGAAGGACTTCAGCAAGCGCGACGTGATGATGATCCACACGCTGCTGTGGCCCGACGAGATCCGTGATCCCGACTTCCCGGTCCTCGACAAGGAAGTCGAGGTCAAACCCGCCGAACTGAAGATGGCCAGCCAGGTCGTCGACTCGATGACCGATGATTTCAACCCCGACCGCTATCACGACGACTACCAGGAACATCTGCACGAGCTGATCCAGGCCAAGCTGGAGGGCGGCGAAGCCTTCACCACCGAGGAACAGCCCACCGAACTCGACGACACCGAGGACGTCTCGGATCTGCTGGCCAAGCTGGAGGCCAGCGTCAAGGCGCGCAAGGAACAGGGCGGCTCGACGGAGCCGGCGAAGAAGGCGCCCGCGAAGAAGGCGGCGGCCAAGGCCCCCGCCAAGAAATCAGCGGCGAAGAAGACCGCGGCCAAGAAGGCGCCGGCGAAGAAGGCCGCAGCCAAGAAATAGCGGTACGGCGGCCGGCGCTGGTCCGGGCCGCCTGCGTCGGAGGACCAATGGCCCTCCGGCGTGCCCCGATGGGCACTATCCGATGCGCTGTCGCATCAGTTGCACTGATGTCAGCGGTTCTGCTGCTCGTCCGATCCGGCGCTCACGTCCGGGCCGCCGTTCGGATCAGCACACGAGAGAGGACGCCCCGCCGGGCGCGCAGTGCCGAGAACTTCACGCATCGCCCATCGAGAGAAGATGCCCCATGAATCCCTGGCTACGACGCAGCGCCATGTCAGCCGTCGTGTTGGCATGCCTGCCGCTGATGGAACTCACCTCACCGGCGGCCGCTCACGCCCAACCGCCACCGCCGCCGTGCCCACCGGGCATGTACTGGAACTTCACCACGCTGATCTGCGAGTACCCCCCGCCCCCGGCCGTGTACGTCGATCCATGGTTGCCGGTCTACGTCCCGGACCTCGTCGATGTGAACCTCGACCTCGACATCCCGGTTCCCGGACCTCCGGGGATCGGGCCTCCGGGAATCGGGGCGCCGGGACCTCCGGGAGTCGGCCGTCCCGGACCGGCACCCCGACCCGGTGGTGGCGGGGGCCGACGTGGTGGACGGCGCTGACGCAACGCCGCGCCTCCGCCCCAACCGCCGGAACCGTCGCTCTCATGAAGGAGAAGAACCCATGATGTTGTCCCCCAATCGAATTCGGCCACGCACCATGGCGGGCGCCGTCGGCGCCGGCGTACTGGCCGGTGCCATGTTCTTCGGCGGCGCCGCTGCTGCCACCGCTCAGCCACCGTCACCCAAGCCGCCGAACTGCACGCCCGCGGACTGGGCCGGGGTGCGGGCGGGCGTTGCCGCGGCCACGTCGGCCTATCTGTTCACCCACCCGCCGGTGAACGACTTCTTCGCGACCCTCGAGGGCCAGTCGCGCGAAGAGATGCAACCGCAGGTGCAGACGTATCTGGACGCCAACCCGCAGGTTCGCGCCGAACTGACGAGCATCAAGCAACCCGCGGTCGACTTCCTGGATCGCTGCAGATAAGCCGGCAGGCGAGAACGGGTGAACCTGGCGAGCTGGGTGGTGGGCCTGTCGCTCATCGTGCTGACCATCGCCGTCCACAGCACCGCGGTGGTGATGATGGCGTTCGGCATGGAACACAGGATCCGCGCCCGCCTCGAGAAGCACACGCTCGACCCGCAGCGGGCGATTCCGATCGTGATCGGCACCATCGGATTCGTCGCCGTGGTCTTGGCCGTGGTGCACGGGCTGGAGGGGGTGCTCTGGGCGTCGGCGTACCGGTTACTCGGTGCGTTCGACTCGTTCGCCGACGCGTCGGTGTACTCCCTGGGCACCATGATCACCCTCGACATCCCAGGACTGGTGTTGCCGTCCCGGTTGCGGATGATCAGCGCGCTGGAAGCGGTCAACGGCGTCATGCTGTTCGGCATCAGCACGGCGTTCCTCTTCGCCGTGATGCAGTCGTGCATCTCCTCGCTGGTCCGGCGACGGTGATGCGAGACCGGCCCACGCGGACCGCACCGACAAAATAGAACGTGTTCCAAAAAGTACCCACGGCGTCGCCGCGGGCTTGCTAGCGTGACGCCCGTGATTCTGGACAGTTTCCGGCTCGACGATCAGGTGGCAGTGGTGACGGGGGCGGGCCGGGGCCTCGGCGCCGCGATGGCGGTCGCGTTCGCCGAAGCAGGCGCTGACGTGCTGATCGCCGCCCGGACACAGACCCAATTGGAGGAGGTCGCCGAGCAGATCGGCGCCACCGGACGACGGGCGCACATCGTCGTCGCGGATCTCGCCCGGTCCGAGGACACCGCCGCGCTCGCCGCCCAGGCGGTGGAGGCGTTCGACAGACTAGACATCGTCGTCAACAACGTCGGCGGCACGATGCCCAACGCCCTGCTGAACACGTCGGCGAAGGACATGCGCGACGCGTTCGCGTTCAACGTCGCCACCGCCCACGCGCTCACCATCGCCGCGGCGCCGTTGATGCTCGAGCACTCCGGCGGGGGCAGCATCATCAACATCACCTCCACCATGGGGCGGTTGGCCGGCCGCGGTTTCGCCGCGTACGGCACGGCCAAGGCCGCGCTGGCGCACTACACCCGGCTCTCGGCACTCGACCTCGCACCGCGCATCCGGGTCAACGCCATCGCCCCCGGCTCGATCCTGACCTCCGCGCTCGACATCGTGGCCAGCAACGACTCCCTGCGGACGCCGATGGAGCAGGCCACGCCCCTGCGCCGGCTCGGCGATCCCCTCGACATCGCCGCGGCCGCGGTGTATCTCGCCTCCCCCGCCGGCGCCTACCTCACCGGGAAGACGCTCGACGTCGACGGGGGCATCACCTATCCCAATCTCGATCTGCCCATCCCCGACCTGTAGAGGACATCCATGACGATTCGAGTCGCCGCCATCGGAACCGGAAACGTCGGCAGGCACGCACTGACCCAGTTGATCAACGACCCCCGGTTCGAGCTCACCGCGGTGTGGGTGTCGTCGGAGGCGAAGGCCGGCAAGGACGCCGCCGAGCTTGCGGGACTGCCGGATTCGACCGGGGTGCTGGCCACCACCGATCTGGACGCCGTGCTCGCCACGGGACCGGAGTGCGCGGTCTACACCGCGATGGCCGACAACCGGCTGACCGAGGCGCTCGAGGACTACCGACGGATCCTGGCCGCCGGGATCAACGTCGTCGGCAGCAGCGCGGTGTTCCTGCAGTACCCCTGGGGAGTGCTGCCCGACGAGATGGTGGCTCCGATCGAGGAGGCCGCGAAGGCCGGCAACGCGAGCGTGTTCGTCAACGGCATCGATCCCGGCTTTGCCAACGACCTCCTGCCGATGGCCCTGGCCGGCACCTGCCAGAGCGTCGAGCAGATCCGCTGCATGGAGATCATCAACTACGACACTTATGACAGCGCGACGGTGATGTTCGACGTGATGGGGTTCGGCGGCAGCCTCGACGAGACTCCGATGCTGCTGATGCCCGGCGTGCTCAGCCTGGCGTGGGGATCGGTGGTGCGTCAGCTCGCCGCCGGTCTCGGCATCGAACTCGACGAGGTGACCGAGACCCACGAGCGCGTGCCAGCGCCGGAGGCCTTCGACATCGCATCCGGCCACATCGCCGAAGGAACTACTGCCGCAATCCGTTTCGAGGTCCGCGGGATGAAGGACGGTGAGGTCGCCGTCGTCCTCGAACACGTCACCCGGCTTCGCGACGACCTCTGCCCGGACTGGCCTCAGCCGGCGCAGCCCGGCGGCAACTACCGGATCGAGATCACCGGCGAACCCTCCTACGCACTGGATCTGTGCCTGAGCAGCCCCAACGGCGACCACAACCACGCCGGCCTGGTGGCCACGGCAGCCCGTGTGGTGAACGCGATTCCGGCCGTCATCGACGCCACCCCGGGCATCGTCACCGCGCTCGACTTACCTCCCATAACTGGCAAAGGTCTGTACGCTAAGCGGTGACCAGACGCTGGGAAGGACTGTGAAGATGAAGGCTCGCCTGAGTACCCTCGCTGCGTTGCTTGTTGCCGGCGGTGCCTCCGTCGCGATCGCCGCCGCACCCGCTGCCCTCGCGCAGCCGTCGTGTGTGCAGACCGGCGGCGGCGGCGGCTTCCAGGGCGGCGAGGACACCGACTGCCAGTCGCCGGGCAACGCGCAGATCAACGACACCCCCAGCGTGTACGCCGAACCGTGGGAGGGCGGCTTCCCCTGGGGTTACGGCCCCGCCATCTTCTGACCGGCCGCAGCTTTCGGAGCCGATCGGAACCATGATGCGACGAGTCCTTCGCAGTTCCCTGATCGTGATGGCGGGTGCCGTTGTGGCGCTCGGCAATTCAGCGGTGGCAGGGGCGATGCCGAAGTGCAGTGACGTGGGGAAGACGCTGACGTACTGCGAGACCAACGGCAGCACCCAGATCACCGCGACGCCGCCGCCCTGGAACTGGGGCGGCTGGCAGGGTGGCGGCTACTACCCCTTCGGAGGCTTCGGCTTCGTGCCGTGAGGCGCGACCCGGTGCGCCCGCGCCTTGCCGCGGCCGCGAGATTTCGGCTAACCTAACTTTTCTCTTCGAGTACTCGGACGGAAAAGGACGATAGGTGGCTCCCGACGTCGACGCCCGGGCACGACCGCTCTGGATGCTGCTCGGGCCCGCGTTCGTCGCCGCGATCGCCTATGTCGACCCCGGCAACGTCGCCGCCAACGTCAGCGCCGGCGCGCAGTTCGGCTACCTGCTCGTCTGGGTGATCGTCGTCGCCAACCTGATGGCGTGCCTCGTGCAGTACCTCTCGGCCAAACTCGGTGTCGTCACCGGCCGGTCGCTGCCCGAGGCCGTCGGAGCCCGGATGGGCAGGGGCACCCGGCTGACCTACTGGCTGCAAGCCGAATTGGTCGCCATGGCAACCGATCTCGCCGAAGTGGTCGGCGGGGCCATCGCGCTGTACCTGCTGTTCGACCTGCCGCTGCTCATCGGCGGCGTCATCACCGGCGCGGTGTCGCTGATCCTGCTGCTGATCCGGGACCGCCGCGGCCAGAACGTCTTCGAGCGGGTCATCACAGGCCTGCTGATGGTCATCGCGATCGGCTTCTTCACCAGCCTGATCGCGGCCCCGCCTCCCCTCGGACAGGCTGCCGCAGGCCTCGTACCGCGCTTCGACGGACCGGAGAGCATCCTGCTGGCGGCCGCGATGCTCGGGGCCACCGTGATGCCGCACGCGGTCTATCTGCACTCGGGGCTGACCCGCGACCGGCACGGTCATCCCCCGGCCGGCGCGATGCGGGCGGCGCTGCTGCGCGCCACCCGATGGGACGTCGGAATCGCGATGCTCGTCGCCGGTGCCGTGAACCTCTCCATGCTGCTGGTCGCGGCGACCACGCTGCAGGGGATGGACAACACCGATTCCATCGAGGGCGCCCACGACGCGGTGAGCAGCGCCCTCGGGCCGACCGTTGCCCTGCTGTTCGCGATCGGTCTGCTGGCGTCCGGCCTCGCGTCCTCGTCGGTCGGCGCGTACGCCGGCGCGATGATCATGCAGGGCCTTCTGCGCCGCTCGGTGCCGTTGCTCGCCCGGCGGCTGATCACCCTGCTGCCGGCACTGGCCGTGCTCGCGGCCGGCGTCGATCCCAGCCGAGCACTGGTGCTGTCCCAGGTCGTGCTGTCGTTCGGCATCCCGTTCGCGCTGATTCCCCTGATCCGGCTGACCGGTGACCCCGCGCTGATGGGCACCGACGTCAACACCCGAACCACCACGGTCCTGGGCTGGGTCGTCGCCGGCCTCATTAGTCTGCTCAACGTGGTGCTGATCTACCTGACCCTGACCAGCTGAATGGTTCGGCGGCACAGCTACTTCGCGTACGGATCCAACCTGTCCGTCCGTCAGATGGCGCAGCGCTGCCCCGGGGCCGCCGATCCGCAGCCGGCCACGTTGGCCGACCACGACTGGCTGATCAACGAGCGCGGGGTGGCCACCGTGGAACCGGCGCCCGGCGCGGTCGTGCATGGCGTCGTCTGGCGGCTCTCGGACCACGACCTGGCCAAGCTCGACAGTGCCGAGGGGGTGCCGGTGCGGTACCGGCGCGACGAGATGACCGTGCACACCCGTCACGGCAGGCAGACGGCGTGGGTGTACATCGATCACCGGGTGGAGCCGGGCCCGCCGCGCCCCGGCTATCTCGAGCGGATCCTCGAGGGAGCCCGCCACCACCGCCTGCCGACCCGGTGGATCGAGTTCCTGGAACGCTGGGATCCCACCCATTGGCCGCAGCGCCGCAGTGAGCCGGATGCGGCGGCGCCGCAGTCTCTTTCCGAGCTGTTGCAGACCCCCGGGGTGTCCGAGGACTGCGTGCTGCGGTCGCGGTTCGGCTTCCTGGCCATCCACGGCGGCGGGCTGGAGCAGATGACCGACGTCATCGCCCGCCGCGCCGCCGACGCGGCGGGCGCGTCGCTCTACGTCGTCACCCACCCCGACCGGTATCCGCACCATCTGGCGTCGGCGCGCTACGACCCGGCCGAGTCGGAGCGGTTGGCCGAGTTCCTGGCCCACGTCGAGGTGGCGGTGTCGCTGCACGGCTACGGCCGGGTGGGTCGCAGTACCCACCTGCTCGCCGGCGGGCGGCACCGGGAACTCGCCCGCCACCTGGCCGCGCACGTCACGGTTCCGGGCTATCAGGTCATCACCGAGCTGGACGCGATCCCCCGTGAGCTGCGCGGTCTGCACCCGGACAATCCGGTCAACCGGGTGCGTGGGGGCGGCGCCCAGCTCGAGCTGTCGTCGCGGGTGCGGGGCATCAGCCCGCGCAGCGGACTGCCCGGTGACGACGGCCTCGCGCCTGCGACGTCGGCGCTGGTGCAGGGGCTGGCCGCCGCGGCCCGCTCGTGGCACGTTCGCTGAGTCGTCGCGCCCTGCGCGCCGCGGAACAATCCACGTCCCCCACCGCTCCGAATACAGGATGTGGATCAACAGTGTGCAGCTGATCGGCCGGGGGCCCTCGCCCGCGGCCGAGGCGGGGCGTCCGCGCTCTACCGCACCCGCATCACCCACCTGCGTCGCGCGCCGGTGCACCACTACTTCGAGCACCGCAGCTACAGCTGGTTCGTCGACCTCGACCGGATGCCGCAGCTGCCGCGCTGGCTAAGGCCGTTCGCGACCTTCGACCCCGCCGATCACCTGTGGGAGGCGCCGAACGACACCTTGCGCGGCCGGGTCGACGCGTTCCTCGCGGACAAGGACATCGACCTGGGCGGCGGCCGCGTCACCGCGCTGATGCAACCGCGCGTACTCGGGTTCGTGTTCAATCCGCTGACACTCTACTGGTGCCACGACGCGGCCGGGGTGCTGCGCTACGTCATCGCCGAGGTGCAGAACACCTGCGGCGATCGCCATGCGTACCTGCTCCCGCCGTCGGCCGACCGGCCCGCGATGGTGACCAAGAAGCTCTACGCCTCCCCGTTCAACGACGTCGACGGCCACTACCTGGTCAGTGCGCCGCAGCCCGACGAGAACCTCGACGTGCGGATCTCCCTGCACCGTGACCACCATCCGGCGTTCGTCGCGACGCTGCGCGGGCACCGCAAGTCGGCCGGAATCGCGCAGATCGTCGCCATGCAGATGGTCGCGCCGTTGGCCCCGCTGAGCAACGCGATGAGCATGCGGGTGCAGGGCACCCTGCTGCGGTTGCGCCGCGTCCCGGTGGTGCCCCATCCCAGCGAGGAGCGGGAGAAGGTGTATCACTCATGAGAGCCGGTGACACCGGATGACCAGTACGCTCGACCTCACTTCCGAGGCCACGCTGACGGTTGCCGCTAGGCTACCGCTCGTGACCGCCGAACTCGACGCATTGCTGCGCCAGGTGGCCCGCCAGGATGTGGACGCCTTCGCAGCGTTCTATGACCAGACCCGTTCCCGGGTGTTCGGTCTGGTCACCCGCGTGCTGCGGGATCCGGGGTACAGCGAAGAGACGACTCAGGACGTCTACCTGCAGGTGTGGCGGAACGCCCACACCTACGACCCGGCCGCCGGCTCGCCGCTGGCGTGGTTGATGACGTTGGCGCACCGCCGCGCGGTGGACCGGGTGCGGTCCGAGCAGGCGGCGAGCACCCGCGAATCCCGGTACGGCGCCGCCAATGTCGAACCGCCGGCCGATCACGTCGCCGACGAGGTGATCCTCGACGACGAACGGCGTCAGGTCGCCAACTGCCTGGGCTCCCTGACCGACACCCAGCGCGAGTGCATCCAGCTCGCGTATTACGACGGTCTGACCTATGTGCAGGTTTCGGAGCGTCTTGCGACGAACCTTGCCACCATCAAGTCGCGGATGCGTGACGCCATCCGCGGCCTTCGCCGATGCCTGGGGGTGACATGACCAGCCCAGAAGATCTGTTGTCGCTTGCGACGCCCTACGCGCTGCATGCGCTCAGCGACGCCGAGGTCGACGACATCGACCGCCGACTCCGCGACGCTCCGCCGGGCGTCGCCGAGGCGTTCAGCTCCGAAGTCCGCGCCGTGCGGGAGACCATGGCGGTGATCGCCGAGGCGACCGCGGTCGAGCCGCCCGCCGAGTTGCGCGCCCAGGTGCTCGCGCAGATCGCCGGCGACCCGGTGCGCGCCCTGCGCCCCCGCACCCCGAAGCCCCGACGGTGGACGACATCCATGTTGGCCGCCGCGGCCGTGGTGGCCGTCGGCCTCGCCACGCTCGGCGTGGGTCTCGCGCTGCGCC
Organism: Mycolicibacterium chlorophenolicum; assembly: GCF_001044235.1. Lineage (GTDB taxonomy): Bacteria > Actinomycetota > Actinomycetes > Mycobacteriales > Mycobacteriaceae > Mycobacterium > Mycobacterium chlorophenolicum. The sequence continues at coordinate 555,146 of NZ_JYNL01000069.1, forward strand.
CGAACAGCACGACATCGACCGCCGACCAGGTGTTCGCCGCCCCGGACGTGCGCACGGTGTCCGGTGAGATCCCCGGCGGGGGCACCGCGACCGTGGTGTTCTCCCGCGAGCGGGACTCCGGCGTGCTGGTCATGAACAACGTGCCGCCGCCCAAGCCCGGGACGGTCTACCAGATGTGGCTGGTCGCCGCGGACGGCCCGCACTCGGCGGGCACCATGGACGCCAAGGCGGTGGCACCGTCGACGACGGCCGTGCTGCCGGACCTCGGGTCCTCGCGCAGCCTGGCGTTCACCGTCGAACCGCCCGGCGGTTCGACGGAGCCGACCGGCCCGGCCTTCGCCGAACTGCCCCTGGTCTAGCCGGTCTCCAGCGTCGCCGCGGCCGCCTCGGCGACCACGTCGGCCACGTCGTGGCGTCGACGCCAGGCCTGTCGCTGCCGCATCGCACCGTTGCCGCGCTCGGCGACGGCAGCGAGACCGTCGCTGACGAACGCGTAGTCGCCGGCCGCTTCGAGCGCGGGGCGGAGCCGCTCGATGAGCTGCTCGAGAAGCGCCCGCATCGGCCGGGCGATCTGGCCCTGCAGGTCGACACCGGCACCGTCGAGCCCGTCGCGGGCCGCCTTCCAGTAGGCGGCCTTGAGCACCCACGGGGGCAGCGGCGGCAGCGGTTCACCCCGCTTCTCGTCGGCGAGCGCCGTCATCACCGCCCCCCGCACCAACGCGGCGAACAGCACGGTCTCGGCCACCGTCGCCGGCACGTCGGCGACGCGCACCTCGACCGTCGGGAAATCCTCCGACGGCCGCACGTCCCAATAGACCATGCCGTCGTCGCGGATGACGTCGGACTGGCACAGCATCCGCACCGCGGCGTCGTACTCCTCGGCGGAGTCGAAGTGCGGCGGCGGACCGGCACTGGGCCACCGGGCCCACAGCACGCTGCGCCAGCTCGCATGGCCGGTGTCGGCGTTGCGGTAGATCGCCGAGTTCGCGGTGAGCGCCAGCAGCATCGGCAGCCACGGCCGCAGCCGGTTGGCCACCGCGACCGCGGCTTCCCGATCGGGCACCGCGACGTGCACGTGGCATCCGCAGATGCCCTGCTCGTGGGCGATCATGCCGAAGCGCTCGCCGATGTCGCGGTAGCGCAGCGTGTCGGTGAGCGGGAACTCCCGCGGCAAGGTCGGGGGCAGCCCCACCGCGAGCAGACGCGCGCCGGCGCGCTGCGCGGCGTCGGCGGCCGTGCGCCGAAGGTGAATCAGCTGCTCACGCAGCCCCTCGGTGGTGTGCACCACTTTCGTCGCCGTCTCCACCTGGCAGCTGGTCAGCTCCAGCTGCAGGTCCACCCCCTGTTCGGCAGCGTGGTCGGCGACCTCCCGGTTGCGGGCCACGGGCGCGCCGGATCCCGGATCGACGAGGAGGAACTCCTCCTCGACGCCGAGCGTGGGGATGTCTGCCATCACGGCGTGCGGCCTTGAATTTTGATCCGGCCCGTCGGATTGTTCGACGACGGGCCGGATCTTCGCGGAAAAAGACTGCAGCGTTTGTGCCCGCGCGGTATCTGCTTCAAACCTGTCCCTACGATCGGATCGTGGCCAGGAAGTTTCGATTCGGTATCGGCATCATGCGGGGCACCTCACGGGTCAAGATCACTGAATCCGCCCGGCGGGCCGAGGATCTCGGCTACGACGTACTCCATGTACCCGATCACCTCGGCGGACCGGCCCCGTTCCCGGTGATGACGGCGATCGCGATGGCGACCTCGACGCTGCGGGTGGGCACCTTCGTGCTCAACGCCGCGTTCTACCGGCCGGCGCTGCTGGCGCGTGACGTCGCCGCGCTGCGCGACCTGTCGGGGGGACGGTTCGACCTCGGCCTGGGCACCGGATACGTGAAGGAGGAGTTCGAGGCGGCCGGCATCCCGTTCCCGACCGCGGGCGCCCGCGTCGACCATCTGCGGCAGACGTGCGAGTACATGGCCGAACACCTGCCCGACGTGCCGATCATGATCGCCGGCAACGGGGACCGGGTGCTGCGCCTCGCGGCTCAGGCGGCCGACATCGTCGGCCTCACCGGCGGGGACCGGGCACCCAGCCCCGGGGAGGACCCGCTGGCCGACCGGATCGCGTTCGTGCGCGACGCCGCCGGCGACCGCTTCGACGACCTCGAGCTGAACATCGCGATCACGGCGGTGCCGCTCGACGGGTCGGGCATGCCCGACCTCACGATCCCGCGCCACTTCCTGCCGGGCCTGTCCGACGAGGAGTTGCTGCGCCACCCCGGCGTGCTGTCCGGATCGACCGCGGACATGGCCGAGCGGATCCGCGGCTACCGGGAGCACTACGGCATCGACTACGTGATCGTCCAGGACCGGCACGCCGAGGCGTTCGGGGACGTCATCGCGGCGCTCGGATAGCCCGCGCTACAGCCACAGGCAGAGCGCGGAGAGCAGGGCCCACATCCCCACGCAGTAGCCCTCGAACGCGGCGCGCAGCGCGAGCGGGGCGTGCCTGAGCTCCATGAAGTCGAGCCCGACCAGACGCACCTTGAACGCGGCGATGCCGAGCACCACGACGCCCACCGCCGAGCCGGTGCCGTGTTCGGCGCCGACCGCCCAGGACACCAGCGTCGCGGCGACCAGGATGAGCCAGCTGAGGCCGGCGCGGTTCTTCAGCAGCCCGAGGACGGTCATGTCAGCTCACCAGATACAGCAGGGCGAACAGGAAGATCCACAGCAGGTCCACCAGATGCCAGAAGCAGGCGGCGCCTTCGACCAGTGCGGTCCGGGTGGTGCTCAGCTCGGCCCGGCGGGTCTGCGTCAGGACGAAGGTCAGCGCACCGAGCCCGAGGCAGACGTGAAAGAGATGCAGACCGGTCAGGATGAAGTAGTAGAGGTAGAAGTGGTTGGCGCCGGGGCCGTGTCCCGCCGCGGCGAGGGAGACGTACTCCGAGACCTTCAGCGCGATGAACCCGATGCCGCAGACGATGGCCGCGGCGACGGCGCGGGTCGCCACGGCACGCTGCCCGGCGCGCATCGCGCCCAAGGCGAGCACCACCAGCAGCGAACTGGTGAGCAGCACGAGCGTGTTGACCACACCCACGCCGATGTGCAGCGTGGTCCGCGCGGCGTCGAAAACCGCTGGCGCACTGGCGCGTTCGACGAGGAAGGTGACGAAGAAGGCGCCGAAGACGGCCATGTCGCCGAACAGGAAGACCCAGGTGCCGCTCTCGCCGGGCACCCGCCGCGCGGTCGTGGTCACGCCGAGACGGCCTGCTCGGCGGTGATGGACCTCAGCATCACCGCCGTGGTGGCGAAGAGCCACACGACGAGCACCAGTCCGGGGATGTAGAAGGCGAACACCCCGTTCCACGCGAGCGGGCCGTCGTTGAAGACGACCACGACGCAGCCGGGCAGCGACAGCGTCGCCACCCAGAGGTTGAGGTAGCCGTACCACCGCGGGAACGTCGGCGGCTCGGCGGTGTCGGTGAACGCGGCGATCGCGAGGGTGATGTTCTGGACGATGATCGTGCCGACGATCCCGATGAACCACAGCCAGAACACGTCGTTGAGGGCCTGGGTGAGTTCGGCCGACCGTTCGGCGGGACGGTAGGCGGCGACGCCGAGGAAGAACTGCGGGAAGATCAGCGCCGGCACGAACACCGTCGCGGCCATCAGCTGCGTCATCGACAGCATCCCCCAGCCGCCTTCGGCACGCCGGATGCGCAGCACGATCGTCGCCAGGAACGGCAGTGCCAGAGCGGCGCTGAGCAGTGCGCCGGACACGCCGAAGCGGATCCAGAGCTCGTGGTCGACGAAGAAGGCGGCGATCTCGTCGGCCGACGCCGCGGGCGACAGCGGCGGGAAGAGCTGCGCGACGCCGGAGAAGCTGGCGCCGTAGAGGAGGATCATGATGCTGCCCGACCAGGCGCCGATGCGTTGCAGTGTCAGCTCCACCGTCGGCACGCTACCGGCGCCTCACCGATGTTTTGTCATTTTTGCCGCAAGAAAGCCGGGTGAGGAGGGGCACCATTGCCCGGTAAGCTCCCACCGTCGCCCCCGTAGCTCAGGGGATAGAGCACGGCTCTCCTAAAGCCGGTGTCGCAGGTTCGAATCCTGCCGGGGGCACTGTGTGGTGTGTATTGCGTCGGCTGATGCCTGACATTTCTCGTTCGGGTGATCGCTGACAGTTGCTTCGGCTGATTCTTGACACTCCCTCAATGAGGGAGTTGAGCGTGCCTTCGCTGCTCGGGGCACGCTGTGCGGACAATCGTCATTCGTCGAGGGCGGTGTCTCTCGAGAGCGCTTCCCACTCCAGAACCTCAGCGCGAAGGAGATCGATACGCTCGAGGATTCCGTCGACAGCGTCGCCGCCGAGCGGCAGCCGCAGCGGCGGCGTGGGGGCGTCGAGCGCGGTGAGGATCGCTTGGGCCGCCTTGGCGGGATCACCGGGTTGCGTTCCGGCGCTCGACAGGTACCGGCGGGTCGGGCCGACCGTCGCCTCGTATTCGGACATCGCGTGTGATTGGTAGGCCGCGCCTGGATCGAACAGGCTGGTACGGAAAGCTCCCGGTTCCACGATGAGGAAGCGCACACCGAAATCCACTTCCTGGGCCAACGTCTGAGTGAGCCCCTCCAACGCGAATTTAGTTGCGCTGTAGGCCCCGAAGCCCGGCGCGGTGACCTGGCCGCCGACGCTCGACATCTGTACGACCGCGCCACCTCCCCGACGGCGCATGTGGGGCAGCACGGCGCGGGTCAGCGCGGCGGGGCCGAAGAAGTGGAGTTCGAAGAGGTACCGCAATTCCTCGTCGGTCGTTTCCTCAAGCGCGCCGACCTGGGTCCGGCCGGCGTTGTTCACCAGCACGTCGATCCGCCCGTAGCGGGCGACGACATCGTCGATGAGTGCGACGCCGGAAGCACTGTCGGTGACGTCGAGGTGCACCGCCTCCACCTGATCGGGGTGAGCGCTCACCAGGTCGTCGAGTCGTTCGACGCGGCGCCCGGCCGCAATCACCACGTCGCCGGCACGCACAGCCGCTTCGGCCAGGGCTCGGCCGAAACCGCTCGTCGCCCCAGTGATCAACCACACCCGGTTCGAAGACCCTGCGTCCATGGCGAGTTCTCCCTTGCTCGATGATCGATGGCTCAGTGACTTCTACGATCGGCGCTTCAGCGGGTCGTCGTCCAAGACCCGCTGTGATAACCAAGAGTTATGGACATCCATGTCCGTGATCTGCGATATTTCGTCACGGTCGCCGAGCATCGGAACTTCACCCGCGCCGCCGAGGCGTTGTTCATCAGTCAGCCGGCTCTGTCCAAACAGATCCGGACACTCGAAAGTCAGCTTCGTACAAAGCTCTTCGTCCGCGACAGACGGTCCGTGGAGCTGACCCGTGCCGGCGAGTCGCTCCTACCCCACGCGACGGAACTCCTGCAGCGCTGGGATGCAGCGCAAGCCGACCTCGCGGCCGCCACCGCGACCCAGAACGCCACGCTCGTCGTCGGCTTCTCGACCGGCATCGGGCGCGGGCTGCTGCCGGTCGTGCGCGCCCGGTTGGCCGAGGACGCTCCTGAGGCCACCCTCCGGATGCGCCAGGTCCCGTGGGACGACCCCACCGGGGGACTGACCGCGCCGGGCGCCGAGCGCACCGACGCCGCCTTCGTCTGGCTGCCGCTCCCCGACCCCGGCCGGTACCGGTGGTTGATCGTGGCCACCGAACCGCGCATGGTCGCCCTCCCGGCCGATCACCGGCTGGCGGGGTCCACCGACATTCGCTTCGCCGACCTCGTCGACGAGCCCTTCATCGCGCTCCCTGAGAGCAGCGGGGCGTTGCGCGACTACTGGTTGGCCGTGGAGTCTCGAGCTGGACGACGCGTGACCATCGGCGCCGAGGTCTCGAGCACCGACGAGACGGTCGAGGCGCTGAGCGCCGGCCTCGGCGTCTGCCTCGTCTCGGCCGGCAACGTCCCGCTCATCGAACGCGACGGGATCGTCGTGCGGCCCGTCAACGGACTGGCGCCCAGCCGACTCGTCTTCGCGTGGCGACGAGACGACCACAGACCCCTGGTGGACGCACTGTGCCGAGCCGTCGGCACCGCCGTCTCGACGATGACTTAGGTGCCGCGGGTGTCGATCACCCGCTGCGCGATGTCGGTCAGCTTGGTGTTGCTGTCCTGCGACAGCCGGCGCAGCATGTCGAATGCCGCCACGTCGTCGACGTTGTAGCGCTCCATGATGATGCCCTTGGCCTGCCCGATGCGGTCGCGGGTCGACAGCGCCGACTGCAGCTGCTCGTTCTGCCGGCTCGCCATGATCGCCGCCGCGGCATGGGCGGCCAGGATCGCCCCGATGTTCTCGTCCGGGGCGCCGAAGGAGTTCGGTTCCTGTGCGAACAGGTTGAGGGCGCCGGCGGTCTGGTCGGTCGTGTACAGCTTGAACGACAGGCCGCTGCGCACCCCCAACTCGGCGGCCGCGGCGGAATACCGCGGCCAGCGATTCTCGGCGGCGAAGTCGTCGGACCGCACGATGAACTCGTCGAGGGCGGCCTCGAGGCAGGGCCCTTCCTTGAACGTCATCTGCAGCCGGTCGAGCTCATGCGGCAGTTCGGAGGTGCCGGCAACCGACTCGAACCGGCCTGCCTTGCCCACGAAAAGGATCCCGGCCGCGTCGGCGCTCGGGATGAGTTCCATCACCTCGCGGGTGACGTCGTTCAAGACATCGTCGACACTGCGGGGCGCTGCCACCGCCCGAGCCAGCTCAGCCATCCGCTGCGCGAGCTCATGATTGGTCGACCCCGTCATGACCCTGGTAATTCCCACATCGACGGAACCGTACACCGGGCGGGGTTTGCCCTGCTGACTTGCGGGCAATGCAGGCCCGCAGACAGGTGCCTCGGTCGACCAAGGCCCCTGTTAGGTCTCGTCGGTTCAGACCTGCAGCCGACGAGACCGCACTTGCACCAGTCACTCCGTTAGTTGTAGTAGCGTGCCGAAGATGAGCGCACCCGGTGTGTGGATCCTCGGCGGGTACCAGAGCGACTTCGCGCGCAACTTCGACCGCGAGGGGCTGGACTTCTCGGGTCTGACGGCGGAGGTCGTCGACGCGACGCTGGCCGCATCCCGGCTGGACGCGGCCGACATCGGCGTCGTGCACGTCGCCAACGCCTTCGGTGAGCTGTTCGCCCGGCAGGGCCACCTCGGCGCGATGCCGGCCACCGTCCACGACGGCCTGTGGGACGTGCCTGCGACCCGGCACGAGGCGGCGTGCGCGTCGGGCAGCGTCGCGACGCTGGCCGCGATGGCCGACCTGCGCTCGGGCGCCTACCGCACCGCCCTGGTGATCGGGGTGGAGCTGGAGAAGACGGTGCCCGGTGACGCAGCGACCTCCATCCTGGGCACCGCGGCGTGGACGGGCCACGAAGGTGCGGACGCGAAGTACATGTGGCCGCACATGTTCGAGACGGTCGCGGCCGAATACGACCGGCGCTACGGCCTCGATGAGACCCATCTGCGGGCCATCGCGGCCCGCAATCTCGCCAACGCGCGCGCCAACCCGAATGCGCAGACCCGCACCTGGGCCGTGCCCGAACCGCTGACCGACGACGATGTCAGCAACCCCACCATCGAGGGCAGACTGCGCCGGTTCGACTGCAGCCAGCTCACCGACGGCGGCGCAGGCCTGGTCCTGGTCACCGACGACTGGCTGCGCGACCATCCGACCGCGCGACCACTGGGTCGCATCGACGGCTGGGGGCACCGCACCGTCGGCCTGGGCCTGCAGCAGAAACTCGACCGCTCCGCCGGTCAGCCCTATGTGCTGCCGCATGTGCGCTCGGCCGTGCAGGACGCGTTCGATCGCGCGCAGGTGCGCCTCGACGACATCGACGGGTTCGAGGTGCACGACTGCTTCACCCCCAGCGAGTACCTCGCCATCGACCACATCGGGCTGACGCCGCCGGGCGAATCGTGGAAGGCCATCGAGAGCGGCGACATCGATCCCGACGGCCGCTGCCCGATCAATCCCAGCGGCGGCCTGATCGGGGGCGGCCATCCGGTCGGCGCGTCCGGGGTGCGGATGCTGCTCGATGCCGCCCGTCAGGTCAGCGGAACCGCCGGCGCCTATCAGGTCGACGGGGCACAGACGTTCGGCACGCTCAACTTCGGTGGCAGCACCGCCACCACCGTCACCTTCGTCGTCGGGAGTCACGCATGAACCTGCGCACCCATCCGGAGATCGTCGCCACCTACCTGTCGACACTGCCGGCTGACGACGACCACCCCTACCGGACCGGACCCTGGCGGCCGCAGACCACGGAGTGGGACGCCGACGATCTGACCGTCGTCGCGGGCAGCATCCCCGACGATCTCGACGGCGTGTACCTGCGCAACACCGAGAACCCGCTGCACCCGGCGCTGAAGAACTACCACCCGTTCGATGGTGACGGCATGCTGCACATCGTCGGCTTCCGCGATGGAAAGGCGTTCTACCGCAACAGATTCGTCCAGACCGACGGCTTGCGCGAGGAGAACGCGGCGGGCGGGCCGCTGTGGCCCGGCATCGCCGAACCGGTCGAATTGTCCCTCCGCGACTACGGCTGGGGTGCAAGGACTTTGATGAAAGACGCCTCGTCGACCGATGTGATCGTGCACCGCGGCGTCGCGCTGACCAGTCACTACCAGTGCGGCGATCTCTACCGCATGGACCCGTGCACCGGAGACGCGCTGGGCAAGGAGGACTGGAACGGCGGCTTCCCGTCGGACTGGGGAGTGTCGGCGCACCCGAAGGTCGACGCCCGCACCGGGGAACTGCTCTACTTCTCCTACAGCAAGCAGGCGCCGTATCTGCGCTACGGCGTGGTGAGCGATGCCGGGCAGGTGGTGCACACCGTGGACGTCGAGCTGCCCGGCCCGCGACTGCCCCACGACATGGCGTTCACCGAGAACTACGTGATTCTCAACGACTTTCCGCTGTTCTGGGAGCCCGCGCTGCTCGAGCACAACGTGCATCTGCCGCGGTTCCACCGCGACACCCCGTCGCGTTTCGCGGTCATCCCGCGCAGGGGCGACGTCTCGCAGATCAGGTGGTTCGAGGCCGACCCGACCTACGTGCTGCACTTCCCCAACGCCTACGAGGACGGCGACGAGATCGTGGTCGACGGCTTCTTCCAGGGCGATCCCGAGCCGGCCGACAACGGCATGGGGAACAAGTGGCAGCGTGCCTTCCGGTTCCTGGCGCTGGACCGGATGCAGGCGCGGCTGCACCGCTGGCGGTTCAACCTCGTCACCGGTGAGGTCCGCGAAGAGCAGTTGTCCGACAGCATCAGCGAATTCGGCATGATCAACCCCGACCACGCCGGGCGCAACTATCGCTACACCTACGCTGCGACGGGCAAGCCGGCCTGGTTCCTGTTCGACGGGCTGCTCAAACACGATCTGCACACCGGCCGCGAGGAGCGCTTCGCGTTCGGCGACGGCGTGTACGGCAGCGAGACCGCGATGGCGCCCCGGACCGGCGGCGGTGCCGGCGATCGCGCGGAGGACGACGGCTACCTCGTCACGCTCACCACCGACATGAACGCCGACGCCTCCTACTGCCTGGTGTTCGACGCGGCCCGCGTCGGCGATGGCCCCGTGTGCACCCTCGCACTGCCGGAGCGAATTTCGAGCGGCACTCACTCGACGTGGGCACCGGGGGCGGACCTTCCCCGGTGGCGCGAGGCCGACTCCGCGGCCGCCGCGATCGGCCTGTGACGGGCGGTCCGAACGCCGTCGCCCGGATGCTCGGAACACTCGGTGACGAGTGGACGCTGCTGATCGTCCAGCAAGCGCTGCTCGGCGCCACGCGGTACGGGGATTTCACCGACGCGCTCCCGGTGTCGCATTCCGTGCTGTCGGCGCGGCTGCGTTCCCTGGTCGACGAGGATCTGCTGACCCGCCGCGAGTACCAGACCAGGCCGTCTCGTGCCGAGTACCCGGTGACGCCCAGGAGCCGGTCGCTGTGGCCGATGCTGACCTCCATCTGGGAGTGGGAGCGCACCTGGGTCACCGAGCACGTGACGCCGTTGCCCGCGATGCGGCACGCCTCGTGCGGCGCCGACTTCTCTCCGACGCTGACCTGTCGTGCCTGCGACACGCAGTCGACCGAGAAAGACGTTGTGGCGCAATGGGGTCCGAGTGGTTCCTGGGCCCGGTCCACGCCGTCGACGACTCACCGGCGCCGGTCGGGTGAGCGCCGTCTCGGCGCGGGCGCGCTGTTCCCGCAGACGATGAGCGTGATCGGCGACCGGTGGGGCTTCGCGCTGCTGGTGGCCGCGTTCGTCGGAATCGACCGGTTCACCGATCTGCAGACCGAGCTGGGCGCCCCACCCGGAACCATCGCCCACCGACTCGCGACGTTCACCGCCGAAGGGATCCTGCACAGCACCGGCGGCCGGTACCGGCTGACCGAGAAGGGCCGCGCGTTCTTCCCGGTGCTGGTGTGTGCGCTGGAGTGGGCGCAACGCTGGTATCCCGACCCCGAGGGACCCGCGGTGCTGCTGACCCATCGCGGGTGCGGGCGGCGGTTCCACCCCGCCCTGGTGTGCGATCAGTGCTGTGTTCGGCTGCGCGGATCCCGGATAATGACGGCATGACCACGCTCGAAAACCGTTCCGCCACCGCCCTGCTGGTCGTCGACGTGCAGAACGTCGTCGTCGACGGCGCCTACCGGCGAGACGCCGTGGTGGCCAACATCGCCGATCTCGTCGAGCGCGCGCGGCGCGCGGACACCCCGGTGGTCTGGGTCCGCCACCACGACGACGTGCTCCCCTACGGCAGCGACGGCTGGCACATCGTGTCCGAGCTGTCTCCCGCCGACGGCGAGCCGATCATCGACAAGAGCTACGGTGACGCGTTCGAGGACACCCCGCTGGAGCAGACGCTGGCCGACCGGCAGGTCGGTCGCCTCGTGGTGACCGGCGCGGAAACCGATGCCTGCGTTCGCAGTACGCTACACGGCGCGTTCACGCGCGGCTACGACGTCGACCTCGTGGCCGACGCGCACACCGCCGGCGACAAGACCGCATGGGGCGCGCCCCCGGTTCCGGCTGTCATCGATCACACCAACCTCTACTGGGCCCATCAGGCCGCGCCCGGCCGGACCGCCGGCGTCGTCGCGACGGCCGAGGTCGATCTCGGCGGGCGCGAGTGACCGGTCAGCGCCGGCGGCGGCTCTTGTGCCGGTACATCTCGGCGTCGGCGGCCCGCAGGAGCGATTCGACGTCGTCGACGATGCCCTGTGCGTAGCCCACGGACGCGGCGAGCCGCACCGGCGTGGTGGCGGTTCGGTACGGCTCCGACAATTCCGTGGTGATGCGCCTCAGAAGCGTGGGTTGCCCGTCCGACCCCGATGCCGCGGGGGTCACGACCACGAACTCGTCGCCGCCGAGGCGGTAGGCGCTGTTGGGCGGCTCGACCAGCTCGGCGAGCCGCTGTGCCGCGGCGGACAGGACGGCGTCGCCGACGGCGTGACCGTGCACGTCGTTGACGTGTTTGAAGCCGTCCAGGTCGATGAAGAGCACGCCGATGGGCTCGTCCGGGGACCCCGCGTGGTGCTGCTCGAGGCGCTCCACCAGCGCACGCCGGTTCGGCAGTCCGGTCAGCTGATCGGTCACCGCGAGCCGGGCCAGTTCGACCTCGGCGGCCCTGCGCGCGGTGACGTCCTGGAACTGGGCAACGGCCACGTCCTGTCCGTTGCGCGCCGCCGGCACCAGCACGAGGTCCCGCTGCAGCCACACCGCTGTGCCGTCGGCCCTGAGGTACCGCCGTTCCGACGACAGATGCGGCGTCGTCCCGTTCACCAGCGCGGTGAACTCCGCCTCCCCCGACTCGAGGTTGTCGGGATGCACGAACCGGCGGAAATCGCCGCCGACGAGATCCTGCTCGGTGCAGCGCATCAGCGCGCAGAAGGCCGGATTGGCCTGCAGCACAATGCCGGCCGTGTCGACCACCACGGTGCCGACCGGCGCGTGAGCCATGCTGATCTCGAACAGTCGCACGGCCTCGTCGCGCGTCCGCTCCGCCTCCACCCGGGCCGTCACGTCGGTGACCTGGACGACGAAGCCCCGAACCTCGTCGTCGACGATGTCGGGAACGTAGGACGCCTGCGTGTGCCGGGTCATGCCGTTCTGATCGATCAGGGTGCGCTCGAAGAGTTGCTCCCGGCCGGCCAGCACTCCGTCGATGTGGGGCAGGTTCAGGGCGTACACAGCCTCGCCCAGCACCTCCCTGATGTGCCGCCCACGGATCTGACCGGGGGTCATGCCGAAGTACTCGAGGTAAGCGGCGTTGGCGATGACATTGCGCCGCTCGCGGTCCCAGTAGCCGACCAGCGCGGGCAGGCTGTCGATGAAGCGGCGCAACTGAGACGTCTCGTCGGACCCCTCGAGCCGGGCCCCGGTCGCGGGTTCCGCGACGACGTCTCGCTGCACCACTCCTATCTAACGCAGTTCGCTGCGCGGGGGGAGGGCCTTTGGACCCTCATCCCTCGCCGGCACTGTCGAAACCGGAGAAAATCCGGCCGAAAGTTCTTGGCACTCTCCGATGACGAGTGCTAATCTCGCTGGTGCACAGTGATTTAGTCGCCCGCCAGGGTGGCGGGCCCTGAGTGACGTAGGAGGTGGATTACTGTGCTTCGCTTTGATCCGTTCAGTGACCTTGACGCTCTGACCCGGGGCTTGCTGAGCAGCCAGACCGGATCAAACCGCGTTCCGCGTTTCATGCCGATGGACCTCTGCAAGATCGACGACCACTATGTGCTCACCGCCGATCTGCCCGGCGTCGACCCCGGTTCGGTCGACGTCAACGTCGACAACGGCACGCTGACGATCTCGGCCCACCGCACCGCGCGGTCCGACGAATCGGCCCAGTGGCTCGCCAACGAGCGCTTCTTCGGCGGCTACCGCCGGCAGCTCTCGCTCGGCGACGGCATCGACACCGGCGCGATCTCGGCGACCTACGAGAACGGCGTCTTGACGGTGACCATCCCCGTGGCGGAGCGCGCGAAGCCCCGCAAGGTGGAGATCACCCACGCCGGCTCCCAGGCGTCCATCTCGCCGACCACGGTCGACGCCGAATAGTCCGACGGCTCCGCCGTTGGGGTGCAACCGTATTCGCCGGTTGCATCCCGACGGCGGGCCATTGTCGCGGCTAGGGAGCGATGCCCAGCTGCTGGTACATGTAGGGGCGACCCGCCTTGGTCTCGGGGAAGATCGTGAAGATTGCCCAGTCGTGGGGCTCACCCATGCGCAGGACGAAGGTGAAGTCAGCACCCGACGTTGCCGCCGCCTTGTCCTTGAGAGCGATGATGCCGGGCGCGGTGATGTCCCTGCTTCCGGCGTAGACCGTGGTCGGTGGCAGTCCGGCCAGCGATCCGTTCAGCGGGCTCACCAGCGGATCACCGAGGTCGAGTCCGTCGGCGTATCGCCGGGCGATCTTGTTCAGGTCCGACAGGACGGGACCTGTGAACACCGGGTCGTTGACCAAGGGGATCGCGGGGTCGGTGAAGGTGGCGTCGACCACCGGGGAACTGAGCACCATGCGGAACGGCACAGGACTACCGCGGCGCACCAATTCCTGGACGGCGGAGAACAATATCTCCCCGCCGGCTGAGTCGCCGTAGACACTGACGTGGTCGGCCCCGATGTGGTCGATCTGGGCGCCGACCAGGTCGGCGATCGTGGGCACGATGGTCGACGCGGTGCCGCCGTGTCGCACCAACGGGTAGATCGGGACGATCACCGTGGCGCCGGTATCGCGCGCCAGCGACGCGTAGTCCAGCCAGTTGAACACCAGCGGCTGGAGGACACCACCCCCGTGGACGCCGACGACCTCCTTGCCCGAAGGGTTGGGCGCCTCCAACGTCCACACCGGCATTCCCTCGAATCTGCTGCGATGCACGGTGAGGCCCACCGTCGTCCAGTGCGGCGGGCGGGCTCTGCTCAGCAGCCGGGTCACCGGCAGCGTGAGATCGACATGCAGGGCCTTGCCGATGTTTCCCACCAGCTGGAAAGCCGCGGACAGAGTGGTGGACACCTTCGAGGGTTCGCCGATGAAATCGGCCGGTGGCCATGTGACGGTGGGCTGCATCAGCGTCGTGGTGGCACCGGCCTGCCAGGTGGAGGTCCGAGCGGACGGCGAGTGGATCACCGGTGACTGATCGGCGGATTCTGCCGCCGATTCCCGGCGCGCGAGGGCGAAAAGGGTCCAGGTGACGGGGGAATCGCCGGGCTGGGCAGGAGAGTCGCTGGGCGACGCCTTCCGAGCCTGTCTGCCGCGCGGGCTCACCGGGCCAGGTGCGCCGTCGCCGGACTGTGCTGCGGTCCCCGCCGCTTCAGCAACGTCTCGTCCATCCCTTGTGTCAGAGGGTGCCGTTGGATCCGCGGATACGGAGTCCAGCCGCGGCACCGCGAGGTCGGGCATCGTCAGTCTGACGTGCTTCACCCGCCGCTCGACGGAGTCATCCCCACCGGACGCACGCGACGTCCGAGCGATCGACGACCGCGACGTGGACCCGGTGGAGTTCTCCGCCGTCGACCGCCTGGATGTCGGTGAAGCCGATACGGCGCCTCTCTTGGATGGTGGAGCACCGGTACTTTCCCCCGAGGGGCCCGCGGAGGCGGCTGCACCCGGCGAATCGGCCGGTGTGGCAGACGCCGCCCATGGCGTCGTGAGCAGCGCGGTGCCGATGCCGAGAGCGACTGCGAGTCCCCCGACACGACCGATGTATCTACCGTGGTTCATGGTCGTCCCCTTCACGAATCGGTGCTTCAGGACCGCTCGGCGAACCTCGGCACCGGACACAGGCAACGACGCGCGCTTCACAACGGTTCTGTGTGGTGACGACCCTGACACCCGCCGTCGCAGGGAGCGTCAGTAGCGGCCTACTGCACTTCGCCGGCGCCCAGACGTTCGTTGGTGGCACTGTCGGGGAATCGCCACGGTCGTTGTGCTTGAACCGGATTCGCACCGTTGGGCCGCACCCGCCGCCGGCATCAGTCCGCCGGATGCCACAGCGGCAGCGTGAGCACGAACCGCGCCCCGGGCCGGTGCGGCACGTTGACGAGATCTCCCCCGTGCGCCCGCGCCAACGCCCGGGCGATGGGCAGGCCGAGTCCGGCGCCGCCACGATCGCGGTCACGGGCTTCGTCGAGGCGGACGAGCCGTTCGAAGATGCGGTCGCGCTGACCGTCGGGCACCCCGGTGCCCGTGTCGGTGACGGTGAGGACGGCGCGTCCGCCGACCGCGCGCGCATCGATCGCGACGGTCCCGCCCGCGGGCGTGTGACGGCGGGCGTTGTCGACGAGATTGGCCAGGATCTGCGCGATGCGCAGAGGATCCGCGAGCACCGGCAGCATGGCGTCGCCGCTACGCCGGATCTTGAGCCCCGGGGCCAGGACGGCGCTGCGCTCCCGCTCGGCATCGGCGAGAGCCGCCAGGTCGCAGGGTTGCCGATCGAGCGGCGAGCCGGCGTCGATGCGGCTGAGGTCGAGCATGTCGGCAACCAGCCGCCCGGCCCGGCGGGCCTCGCTGAGCACGAGTTCGGCGCGGTGTCGCTGCCGGTCCGACTCCGGGTCGTCGCGCTGCACGGCAGAGGAGACGATCTGGTCTGCGGCGGCGAGGATCCCGGCGATGGGCGTGCGTAGCTCGTGGGCGGCGTCGGCGAGGAATCGGCGCGTCGACGCCTCGGCGTGCGCGGCGGCCTGCGCCGAGCTGTGCGCCCGGTTCTCGGAGTACTCCAGTGCGTCGACCATGGTGTCGAATGCCTTTGCCGCGCGGCCGAGTTCGGTGCCCGGTCGGTCGGGGCGCATGCGGCGGCCGCGGTCGCCCGCGGCGATCGATTCGGCGACGTCGGTCAGCCGGGTCAGCGGCAGCATGGTGGTGCGGGCGATCAGCGCGATGCCCACCGCGGTGATGGCGAGCACGGCGATCCCGGCGACCACCATGAGGATGCGCAGTTGCCGCAGCAGGGCCGACGTCGCGGTGGTGTCGGCCACCAGGATCAGCCGGCTGCCGTCGGGCAGAACGTGGTCGACGGCCGTCGCGGTGGCGTCCGGCGGTGGCGGCGGGCGCGGTCCGTCGGGCCGTCCGGGACCCCGGTCGCGGCCCGGCGGGCCGGGCGGAGGCGGCGGGGGCACGTCCTGGCCGATCACGGTGTCGGGGTTGATCGCCGGGTCGCCGTAGCGCTCGCCGTCGGCGGTCACGACTGCTGCGCGGATGCCGCCTCCGTCGACCTCGGCGGCCCACTGCCACGGCGGCGCGCCCGCCCGGGCCAGGGCGTCGACCCGGCTGACACCGGCCTGCAGACGGTCGTTGAGATCCCGTCGGGCCTGGGCGCCGATCAGCAGGTCGATGACGACGCCGAGCACCACGAGCAGGACGGCGAGGAAGGCCAGCACGGCGATCACCACCCGGCGCTGCAGCGACGGCGTCGCGGTGGTCGGGGTCACCGGGCCGGGGCCTGCAGTCGGTAGCCGATGCCGCGGACGGTGTGCAGGATCCGCGGTCCGTGCGCTTCCATCTTGCGCCGCAGGCTGCTGATGTGGACGTGGACCAGGTTGTCGTCGTAGGAGGCGTACCCCCACACCGCGTTCAGGATCTGGTGGGCGCTGACGATGCGCCCCCGCTGGTCGAGCAGGAAGTCGAGAAGCCGGAATTCGGTGGCCGTCAGCTCCAGCCGGGTGCCGGCGCGCGACGCGACGCCGGCGCCGCGGTCGACGACGAGGTCACCGGTCTGCACGGTGGCGGGCAGGCGGCCCCGGCGACGCAGGACCGCGCCCACGCGGGACACCAGCTCGGGCAACTCGAAAGGTTTGACGACGTAGTCGTCGGCGCCGCCGTCGAGGCCGCGCAGCCGGTCGGGGAGGCCGTCGCGGGCGGTCAGCATGATCAGCCCGACGTCCCCCCACTGCCGGATGACGTCGGCGAGGACGAATCCGTCGCGGCCGGGCAGCATGATGTCCAGGATGACGAGGTCGGGCCGGTAGCCGTCGAGCGCCTGCTCGAGGGCCTCGCCGTCGACACGGCCTTCGGCGGCGTACCCGGCGGACGCGAGGGCGTCGACGACCATCTCCCGGATGGCGACGGAATCCTCGACCACGAGCACGCGCGCCGGGGCGCGGTCGGTGTCAGCGGGTGCGGCCATGGGTCCATTCTGGCCGGGGCCGCCTGAAGCCAATCTGAAGACTTCGCTGCGGGCGGCGTTCTTCAGGTTGGCTTCATGACCGCGCTCTAGCGTCGCGATCGGTTCACGTTCCGACGACGAAAGAGTTCTCATGGCCAACGACGAACGCCCGCAACACGATCCGGTGGACGATAACAACACCGACGACATCCACGAGACCGATCGCATCCCCGCATCGCAGCCGTACTATGCGGAACCCCAGTACGCCGCACCCGCAGCCACTCCGGTGGCGGCCGACGAGAAGAAGGGACGCTGGGCGGCCGTGCGGGAGCCCGCTCGACGACACCCGGTCGGTGCGGCCGTCGGTGCCGCCGCGGCCGGTCTGGTGATCGGGTTCCTCGGCGGCACGCTGTTCGACGCCCACCCGACGATGTCGCTGTCGGTCGGCACCGCGTCCGTCGCGCAGCCGGCGCCGCCCCTGCCGGGTGGACCGGGCTGGGGTCCCGACGGGCCGGGCGGTCCCGGTGGACCCGGCGGTGGCCCCGGCTGGGGTCCCGACGGGCCGGGACGGCACCACGGACCCGGCGGGCCGGAAGGCCCGGGCGGCCCCGGTGGACCCGGCGGTCCCGAAGGCCCCGGCGGTCCGGGCCGCGGTCCGGATGGTGGCCCCGGTGGTCCGGGCCGCGGTCCGGATGGCGGCCCCGGCGGTCCGGGTGGGCCCGATCGTCAGGGTCCTCCCCCGCCACCCCCGGGCGGTCCGCAGGGACCCGCCGGCCCCGGCGGGCAGGCGCCTCCGCCACCGCCGGCCCAGGGTGGCCCCAGCGCGCAGGCGCCGGGACCCGGGCAGGCGCCCGCCCCGAGCACTGCCCCGCTACCCGCCGAACGGAGCGCCACGCCGCAGGCCTGACGTGTACCGGAGTCACCGACTCTGAGCGGTCCGGTCGCTCAGCCGTTGCGGTCCAACCGGAATCGCAGGTTGGACCGCACGGCGGGCCACTCGATGTCGAGGATCGAGTACACCACCGTGTCGCGCCGCGAGCCGTCGGCCAGCAGCTGATGGCTGCGCAGGATGCCATCGCACTTCGCGCCCAACCGTTCGATCGCCGCACGGCTGGTCGCATTGAAGAAATGGGTCCGGAATTCCACTGCGACACAACCTAACTCGTCGAAGGCATGGCCCAGCATCAGCAGTTTGGTCTCGGAGTTGACGCCGGTGCGCCGAGCCGCGGCGGAGTACCAGGTGTTCCCGATCTCGAGCCTGCGGTTGGGGCCGTCGACGTTCATGAAGCTCGACGAGCCGATCATCGCGCCGTCGAGGCCGCGCACCACGAACGTCAGCCCGGTCTCGGGCGTCTGCACCGCCAATCGCGTCCGCAGCCAGTCCGCGGCCGCACCGGCTTTCGGCGCACCGGTGTACCAGAGGCGCCCGAGTTCGCCGTCGGCCGCGAGCGCTTCGATCTCCGCGAGATGATCGTCGCGCAGGGGTTCCAGCGTCACCCAGCGCTCCCCCGCCAGCGTGACTGGTTCGACGAAGCCGCTCACCGGACCCTGCCGGTGGTCGGCACCGATCGCGTCCACGCCGCCAGCATCGTCCACACCGACAGCAGCGCCGCGGCCACCGCGACCCCGCCGGCGACGTAGAGGCCGTAGCCCGCCGACACCGGTGGATACACGTAGAGCCGGTAGTACCAGAAGGCGAGAACCACCAGGATCACCGAAATCGCCAGCGCGACAGTCGAAGCCATCCGGGCGGAGATGTCGCGGGCCGCCATCGCGCCGGCCACCACCAGCGACGCCGCCAACAGCACGACCAGCTGACCCACACCGAAGCCCGGCGGCGGGACCGGCATCACGCCCGCCACGCCGCCGATCGCGTTGGCCCGGCCGCCCCCGTCGGCCGACGACGTGAGCCAGGGCAACCAGGCGCTCACGGCCACGACCAGCGCACACAGCGCCACCAGCCAGCCGGGACGGGCGCGAGACATGGGCAAAGACTACTAGGGTGGGCCGATGAGCGATCTCCCCGAATGGGCGCGTCGGCTGGAGCTTTCCCCGCACCCCGAGGGGGGCTGGTACACCGAGACGTGGCGCAGCGACCTGACGGTGCCGGAGTCCGCTCTGCCGCCGGATTACTCGGGCAGCCGCGACGCCGGCACGGCGATCCTCTTCCTGCTCATGCCCGGTCAGCAGTCGGCGTGGCACACCGTGCGCAGCGCCGAGCTCTGGCTGTACCACTCGGGCGGCCCGCTGCTGCTCGAGGTCGGCGCCGAGCAGGACACCGCGACCACTCATCTGCTGGGCGCCGACATCATGGCCGGAGAGACCCCGCAGTACGTGGTGCCACCCGGTCACTGGCAGCGCGCCCGTCCGCGTGACGACCAACCCTGTCTCGTGAGCTGCGTCGTCGTCCCGGGCTTCGACTTCGCCGACTTCGCGCTCGGCGCGCCTACCGACTGAGCAGCTCGACCGCGGCCGACACCAGGGCCGCATTACCGTCGGCGCGGGAACCGTCGGGCAGCGTCAGCGTGTCCTCCATCCCGATCCGCGCCTGCAGCCCCCGAACGCCCGCATGCCGGAGCAGCGGCCAGCAGCTGTCGTCGAGCCCGTGCAGCAGGACCGGCGCCGGCGAGTCGGCCTCGGACGCCAGCGCGAGCACCTCGTCGGCGGTGGTCACGTCACCGTCGGCGCCGAGTTCGACCATCACGCGCAGGCAGTGCGCCGCCACCCCGGATGCGGCCCACGACTGGGCGGCCTCGGCATGGAAGATGCCGGCCTCCACGCCGATGCCGCGGCTGAGCAGCAGCTCGGCCAGCTCCGGCGAGCCGGGTTCGTGCCAGTTCACCGACGCGAAGTCGGGCAGCACGGACCAGCCGTCGATCGCGCGCAGTCGCTGCGTCGCATCGGGAAGCGCCCAGTAGCCGGTGGTGACCCCGAGCGGTAACCCCGGCACCGCGTCCCGTACCGCGGCCACCGCGGCCCCGACGTCGGGCGCCAGCAGTGAATCGACGCCGTCGGCGTTCTTCGGATGCAGGTGCACCGCCCTGGCGCCGGCGGCGTGCGCCGCGACCGCATCCGCAGCCAGCTGATCAGGGGTCACGGGCAGCGCGGGGTGCTCGTCGGGCGTGCGCGCCCCGTTGATACAGGCCTTGAGATAGATCATCGAGCCGGGCATACCGACCATCCTCGCCCGAACTCGCTCCGATGGCCGATCGAATTCCTCCGCACGCCGCCTGCCGTCGCGCGGCGAGGAAAGGTATGGTCGGCGAAGCCAGTTCTCGTGGCCGGGCGGGTCAGCAGCGTACCCGCGCCGTGCGCCGCAGGTGAATACCCGAAGGCCGGCCTGCTCGTCAGCAGGTCGGAGATGACCGCAGAAGGATGGGGCGAATGTCGAACACGGAAACCGAGCAGCCGAAGGGGACGGCCCAGTCGAAGTGGCTGTCGAAGTCCGCATCGGACACGCGCGGATCCGACAAGCAGGAGGTGCAGTTCCACTACGACATCTCCAACGATTTCTTCAAGCTGTGGCAGGACCCGAACCAGGTCTACAGCTGCGCCTACTTCGAGAAGGACGATTACACCCTCGAGCAGGCCCAGATGGCGAAGATCGACCTGTCGCTGGGCAAGCTCGGGCTCAAGCCCGGCATGACGCTGCTCGACATCGGCTGCGGCTGGGGCGCGACCATCATGCGGGCCGTGGAGAAGTACGACGTGAACGTCATCGGCCTGACGCTGTCGGAGAATCAGAAGGAGCACATCGAGAACCACTGGTTCGCCAACTCCACCAGCAAGCGGTCCATGGAGGTCCGGCTGCAGCCGTGGGAGGAGTTCGAGGGTCAGGTCGACCGGATCGTGTCAATCGGCGCGTTCGAGCACTTCGGTTTCAACAAGTACGACGACTACTTCAAGAAGACGTACAGCTGGATGCCCGAGGACGGCGTGATGATGCTGCACACGATCATCATTCCCGAGGATGAAGAGATCAAGGCCAAGGGACTGCCCCTGACCATGTCGAATGTGCGCTTCATCAAGTTCATCATGGATTACATCTATCCCGGTGGCCGTTTGCCGCTGGCGTCGATGGTGCGCGATCACGCGGTGAAGGCCGGCTACACGATCACCCGCGAGCAGCACCTGCAGCCGCACTACGTCAAGACCCTCGACACGTGGGCGTCGAACCTCGAGAACAAGAAGGACGAGGCCATCGAGATCACGTCCGAGGAGATCTACGAGCGCTTCCTCAAGTATTTGCAGGGCTGCGCCAACCTGTTCCGCGACGGCTACACCGACGTCGCGCAGTTCACGTGTGAGAAGCAGGCATTGACGTCGGTGTAGTAATTTGGGCACGTTCGTGACGGAGTGGGATGGAGGTCGGTCGGGGAATGGCTGAGAGTGCGGTGGGTCCGCCCGGGACGGGCAAGGACATGACGCCCCACTTCGAGGAGGTGCAGGCGCACTACGACCTCTCCGACGACTTCTTCGGTTTGTTCCAGGACCCGTCGCGGACGTACAGCTGTGCCTACTACGAGCGCGACGACATGTCGCTCGAAGAGGCGCAGATGGCCAAGATCGATCTGGCGCTGGGCAAGCTGAACCTCGAGCCGGGGATGACGCTGCTCGACATCGGATGCGGCTGGGGGTCGGTGCTCAAGCGCGCGATCGAGCGCTACGACGTCAACGTCGTCGGGCTGACCCTCAGTCGTAACCAGCGCAAGTTCGCTCAGGAACTGCTCGACGGCATGGACACCGAGCGCTCGCGCCGGATCCTGTTGCGCGGCTGGGAGCAGTTCGACGAGCCGGTCGACCGCATCATCAGCATCGAGGCGATCGAGGCGTTCCCGCAGGAGCGCTACGAGCCGTTCTTCAAGATGTGCAGCAGCGTGCTGCCCGACGGTGGACGGATGTTGCTGCAGGCGATCCTCGGCCACCCGTTGAAGAAGTGGCCCGAGATGGGGATCCCGATCACGATGACCGACCTGAAGTTCATGCGGTTCATCGCCAAGGAGATCTTCCCGGGCGGATCGGTGCCCGGCGAGGAGAACATCGTCGAGTTGTCGGCGCAGGCGGGGTTCACGGTCGAGCAGACGCAGTTCCTGAACCACGACTACGTCCGCACCCTCGACACGTGGGCCGAGGCGCTCGAAGCCCACCACGACGAGGCGGTGGCCGCCACGTCGGAAGAGGTGTACCAGCGGTACATGAAGTACCTGGTGGGCTGCAGTGACTTCTTCAACCGGGGCGTCAGCGAACTCGGCCAGTTCACCCTCGTCAAGGCCTGACGCGTCAGATTTCGGTCAGAGTCATCGCCGGGCCGCCGGGTATTCGTCGGCCATGAGCAAGGAATTCACGAAGGGTGACAAGGTCACCTGGCAGAGCCACGGCAGCACTGCCGAGGGCACCGTCGAAGAGAAGATCACCTCCGACACCGAGGCCGCCGGCCGGACGGTGCGGGCGTCGAAGGACGAGCCGCAGTACCGGGTCGTCAGCGACAAGAGCGGCGGCGACGCGGTGCACAAGCCGGATGCGCTCGAGAAGAAGTCCTGACCCGTCGGCTCAGGCGGTGACGCCGAGGACGCGCAGCGCGTTCTGCTTGTAGATCAGCGGCAGCACGGCCGGGTCGACGTCGAGGGTGTCGAAGTCGCGGCGCCACCGATCGATCTGGATGTAGGGGTAGTCCGTCCCGAACAACACCTTGGTGCGCAGTTGACGGGTCATCGCGTGGACCAGTTGCGGCGGGAAGTACTTGGGGCTCCACCCGGACAGGTCGATGTAGACGTTCGATTTGTGGCCGGCGATCGCGATCTGCGCGTCCACCCACGGTACGGCGGGGTGCGCCATCACGATCGTCAGCTCCGGGAAGTCGGCGGCGACGTCGTCGAGCAGCATCGGGTCGGAGTAGCGCAGCTTGATGCCGTGCCCGCCGGGCAGACCCGCGCCCATGCCCGTCTGACCGGTGTGGAACAGCGCCGGCACGCCCGCCTCGGCGATGGCGTGGTAGATCGGGTAGTACGACCGGTCATTGGGTTCGAAGGCCTGCATGCTCGGATGGAACTTGAAGCCCTTGACCCCGAAATCGCGGACGAGTTCGTGCACGCGGTGCACGGCGTGGCGGCCCTGCCACGGATCGACGCTGCCGAACGGGATCAGCACGTCGTTGTTGCGTGCCGCGCCCGCGACCAGATCTTCGATCGAGTTGGGTGCGTGCCGCATACCGTGCCGGGCGTCGATGGTGAACACCACCGCGGCGGTGTTGTGCCGTCGGTAGAGGTCCGCGACGGCGTCCACGGCCGCGACGATTCCCGACGGCATCTTGAAGTACCGGGCGGTGGCCTCGACCAACACGTCGTCGTAGGCCCGGTGCCCGTGGCTGTCGATCTCCACATGGGTGTGGATGTCGACGGCCTCGATGCGGTCGAAATCGATTCCGTAGGTGTACTTTTCGCTGGACACAGCGCCGAGCGTACGGTTTCTGACGGAATTCCGCCGAAATCCGTCAGAAACCGTGCATTCGGCGCTCTCAGGCGGGGGCGTACCCCAGCGCGGCCTTGATCTCGAGGTATTCGTCGAAGCCGAACTGGCCCCACTCGCGGCCGTTGCCGCTGCGCTTGTAGCCGCCGAACGGAGCGTTCATGTCGAACCCGTGGTTGATCGCGACGGAGCCGGCGCGGATACGCCGCGCCACCGACCGTGCCTGGTCGAGATCGGCGCCCGAAACATAGCCTGCCAGACCGTAATCGGTGTCGTTGGCGATCTCGAGAGCCTGATCGAGGTCGTCGTAGCCGAGGATGCACAGCACGGGGCCGAAGATCTCCTCGCGCGCGATCGTCATGTCGTTGGTGACGTTGGCGAACACGGTCGGCTTGACGTAGTAGCCGGTCTCGATCCCGTCCGGGCGGCCGGGTCCGCCGACGACGAGCGTGGCCCCCTCGTCGATGCCCTTCTGCAGCAGCCCCTGGATCTTCTCGAACTGTGCCCGCGACGCGACCGGCCCGATGGCCTTCTTGTCGTTCGGATCGCCGACCTTGACGGCCGACGCGGTCTCCCGGGCGACCGCGATCGCCTCGTCCATCCTCGAGTTGGGCACCAGCATGCGCGACGGGGCGTTGCAGCTCTGCCCGCTGTTCGTCATCATCACCGATGTGCCGGCGGCGACACTCTTGGCGAAGTCGTCGTCGTCGAGCACGATGTTCGGGCTCTTGCCGCCGAGTTCCTGGGTGACCCGCTTGACCGTGGCCGCGGCGTTCTTGGCGACGTCGACACCCGCCCGGGTCGAACCGGTGAACGACACCATGTCGATGTCAGGGTGGCTGGACAGCGCCGCGCCGACACCCGGGCCGTCGCCGTAGACGAGGTTGTAGACCCCGGCGGGAACGCCTGCGGCGTCGAGGATCTCGGTGAAGATCTGCGCCGAGTAGGGCGCGACCTCCGACGGTTTGAGCACCATCGTGCAGCCGGTGGCCAACGCCGGGAACACCTTGCACGCGATCTGGTTGATGGGCCAGTTCCACGGCGTGATCAGGCCGCACACACCGATCGGTTCCTTCACCACCAGCGTGCTGCCGTGCTGCTCTTCGAACTCGAAGTTCTTCAGTGCGTCGATCGCGGTGGACAGATGCCCGAGCCCCAGGTTCACCTGAGGCCCCGCCGCCAGGGAGGTCGGCGCACCCATCTCCTCGTGGACGGCGTCGGCGAGGTCACCCGCGCGATTCTGGTACTCGGTCAGGATGGCCGACAGCACGTCGAGCCGTTGCTCGCGGGTGGTCTGCGACCACGTCGCGAACGCGCGGCGCGCCGCCTGGACCGCGACGTCGACGTCGGCCGAGGACCCCAGGGCGATCCGCCCGGAGACCTCCTCGGTGGTCGGATCGTCGACGTCGAGGCTGTTGGGCCGGATGGGATCCACCCACTGCCCGTCGATGTAGAACTGGAGATATTCGCGCATGGTTTCCACTCTCCCTCAAGGGCCGTGTCTACTGGGTGCCTTCGGCGTACCAGGTCCGAAATCGGTCGTACTTGGGCATCTCCTCGGAGTTCGCCTTCGGGTCGATGCACACGTGCACGACGCCGACCTTGCCGCTGGCGTAGGCGCGGGCGATCGCCGGTCCGATGTCGTCCTCCTTCTCGACGTACTCGCCGTGGCAGCCGAAGCCCTCCGCGACCTTGTCCATCCGGACGTCCTTGCTCCAGTGCACACCGGGTTGCGGTGACGGCTGCGCGAAGGTGCGTTTGTACACGCCGACCTCGAGCCCCCACTGGTGGTCGACGCCCACCACGCACACCAGCGGGAGATTCAGCCGGGCGGCGGTCTCCAGTTCGGCGATATGGAACAGGAACGCCGAATCGCTCGTCAGCAGCATGACCGGGCGTCTGCCTCCGTCGGCCACCGAGGCGCCGATGGCGTACGGCAGGCCGGTGCCGAGGTGACCGAAGTTCTGATTCCAGATCACGTCCCGCGGTTTGGCCTGCGAGTAGGTCCAGCCGAAGATGACGGTCGCCCCGCCGTCGCGGACCATGATGCCGTCGTCGGGAAACGCCTTCGTCGCTTCGACGACGAACCGCGCGGGGTGCACCGGCGTCCGTCCGGTGGGCGCGCTCTCGGCGAGCTGGCCGAGCTCTTCGGCGTCGTCGCGGATCAACGTCTCGAGGGTGGCCGACGGGGTGCGCGGCGTGTCCTTGAGCGCGTCGACGAGTTGCGGCACGACTCCGCGCAGATCGCCGACCAGGGGGACGTCGAACTGGCGGTTGACCCCGATGGCGGCCGGGTCCTGTTCGACGTACACCCAGGTGCGGTGGGCGTCGTTGGCGGCCCAGTGCTGGGTCCGGCCGTAGTGCATGGGTTCGCCGAGTTCGGTGCCCAGCGCGACGCACAGGTCGGATTCCTCGACGGCCTGGTTGGCGGCCGGGGAGAACAGGTAGGGGAACGTGCGGTCCTCGAGTCCGGGGATGAACGAGGTGCCGCCGGAGGTCTGGATGACCGGGCAGTTCATCAGGTCGGCGAGCTCTTTGACCTGCTGCTGGGTGCGTGAGGTGTGTACGCCGTGGCCCACCAGCAGGATCGGGCTGGTGGCCTCGCGGATCAGGGTGGCGGCCCGGGCCACCTCGCGTTCGCCCGCCCCCTGGTTGACGAGGCGATACCGATGCGGCGGCAACGGGTCCGGCACGTCGAGCTCCTCGAGGATGACGTGCGACGGGTATTCGACGTAGCACGGGCCGGGCGTCCCGGACAGCGAGCGGCGGATGGCTTCGCGGATGATCTCGTCGGTCTGATCGGCGTACTCGATCGAGCTGCTGAACTTGACCGCCGGCGCGAAAAGCCGCTCCTGCTGCACGAATTGGATCCGGCCGCGGCGCACCCGGCGCTCGGTGATGCGGGCCCGCTGGCCGCCGAGGAAGATGACGGGCGAGTTCTCGACGAGTGCGCACATCATCGCTCCGGCGATGTTGGCGACGCCGGGTCCGAGTGTGCCGATGCACAGTCCCGGCGCGCCGGTCATGCGCGACGCCGCCTCGGCCATGAAGCCGGCGGACAGTTCGTGGTGCGGCGCGACGACCGACCAGCCGCGTGCGTCGGCCTCGGTGAACAGGTGCACGAAGTTGGGGTCGGGAATGCCGAACAGCGTGTTGACACCCTCGGCCTCGAACAGGTCGAGAATGCGTTTGTACACCGGTACGCCCATGGTCATGTCCCTTTCGAATATCTCTGTGCGATGCGACGTCGTTGTGCTGCAGTCGATCCGAACAGAGATCGGTTCAGTGCAGCGCGTTTGAGGTAGGTGTGGATGCCGGCCTCCCAGGTGTAGCCGATGCCGCCGTGCAGCTGCATGGCCGTGCCCGCGGCGTCGACGGCGGTCGAGCACGCGTGGGATTTCGCCATCGCGGCCGCGACACCGGCGTCGGCGCCGTCGGCGATCGCGGCCACCGCGTCGCCCACGAGTTGCCGCGACACCTCGATGCCGACGAGCATGTCGGCGCACGCGTGCTTGACCGCCTGGAACGAGCCGACGGGCCGGCCGAACTGGTGGCGCACCTTCACGAAATCGACGGTGCGCGAGAGCATCTGCTGGGCGATGCCGACGCTGTCACACGCGACCGCGACCGCGGCCCGGTCCTGGAGCGGGCCGGGGGATCCGGACAGGACGGCGTGGGGGCGGGCGGCATCGGCCGTGACGGTGGCCAGGCGTCGGGTCTCGTCGACGACGGGCTGCGCGGTGACGGCGACGTCCGCCGAGCCCACAACCGCGACGCCGCCGGTGACGGGGATCAGAATCCGTTCGGCACCAACGGCGTCGGGGACGAACTCGGCGCGGCCCGACACCGCGCCGTCGTCGAGGCGGAAGTCGCCGATGGCGACGGCGAACCGGCCCGGCCCGGTGGCGACCGTGCCGAGCAGATGGTCCCGGATGTCGGTCGGCGGGAGGGCTGTCAGCACACCGGCGGCGAGCACGGCACCGCCGAGGAAGTCGGTGGCGGCGGCGGCCCGTCCGATCTGTTCGCAGACGATCGCGGTCTCGGCGAAGGTCGCACCGGCGCCACCGAGGTGCTCGGGCACTTCCAGACCGGTCCAGCCGGCGTCGACGAGCGCAGGCCAGTCCGGCACCGCATCCCCGGCCAGCAGCTGACCGGCCACGGCGCGCAGCTCGTCGTGGTGTTCGGCGAAGGACGTCGTCACGCCACGCTCGGCTCTCTAGGCAGACCGAGACCGCGTTCGGCGATGATGGTGCGCTGGATCTCGCTGGTGCCGCCGGGGATGGTCCACTCCCACGAGCCGACGAAATCGAGCACCCACGAACGGGATTCCCATCCGCTCGACAGCGGTTTGGCCACCACGGTGTGGGCCACGAGACCGCCGATCTCGGCCCCGAAGCCGGTCAGCCGCTGCAGCAGCTCGCTGTAGTACAGCTTGACGATCGACGCGTCGGCGGGCCCGCTCGGGCCGTGTTCGACGAGGCGCCGGCACAGCGCCCGCAGCCCGGTGATCTCGGTGTCGAACTCCGCGAGGCGGTCGGCGACCACCGGATCGTCGGCCGGGGCGGATTCGACCAGCCATCGGAATCCCGCATTGCCGAGTCGCTCGGCCAGTTCGAGCATCGTCATCCCGCGCTCGGCACCCAGCGTGGCCTGCGCGACCTGCCAGCCGGCGTTCTCGGCACCGATCAGGTTCACCGCCGGTATCCGCACGTCGTCGAGGAAGATCTCGCAGAAGTGGGAGTCACCGATCGCGTTGCGGATCGGCCGCACCTCCACACCCGGGCTGGTCATGTCCAGCAGGAAGTACGAGATGCCGTGCCGCTTGGGGGCATCCGGGTCGGTGCGGGCCAGCAGCAGACACCAGTCGGCGTGCAGACCGCCACTGGCCCAAAGCTTTTGACCGCTGACGAGGAACTCGTCACCGCACTTGCGTGCGGTGGTGCGCAGTGCCGCGAGGTCGGATCCGGCTTCCGGTTCGGAGAACCCCTGCACCCAGATCTCGCCGTCGAGGATGGCCGGCAGGTGGCGTCGGCGTTGCTCCTCGGTGCCGGCTGCCAGCAGCGTGGCCGCGGCGTGATGGATGCCGACGAAGGCGAGCACCAGCCGAGGCGCATCGTGGGCGGCCAGCTCCTGGTACAGCACGACCTGTCGAGCCACGCTCATCCCGCCGCCCCACTCCGCCGGCCAGTGTGGCACCGCATAGCCCGCGCGGTGCAGCGTGGCGAACCAGTCCTTCTGGAAGCGGACGAATTCGGCGTCGTCGACGCCGGTCTGGGACTCGCGCCAGTCCGTGGGAATGTGTTCGCGGCACCAGGCGCGCACCTCGTCGCGGAAACCATCGAGGCCGCTCATGCGAACAACCCCGCCAGCCCGTGGTGGCCGGCCGCCCGGGTCAGATGGTCACGGGTGCCCGACAACCCGAACGGCAGCCGGCGCAGCGGCTGGCTGTACCGCGACAGCCACGACAGCGTGGTCTCGTCGCAGAAGCCGACTGCGCCGTGCAGTTGGTGGCAGACCCGGAACACGACGTCGGCGGCTTCCAGCCCCGCCATCCGCAGGGCCAGTGCATCTTCGATGGCACCGGGCTGATCGGTCGCGATGCTCCACAGCGCGTGTTTGGCGAGGATGTCGAGCCCCGTGCGCTCCACCTCGGCGTCGGTGAGCTGGAACTGAACACCCTGGAACGAGGCCAGCGATTGGCCGAACTGGGTGCGCAGTGTCACGTGGGCGACGGTCAGCTCGACAGCGCGATCGAGCATGCCGAGCAACGTCCAGCACGGCAGCACCAGACCCGGCGCGACGTCGCGGCCGCCCGCCTCGTCGAGCGGTGAGAGTTCCAGTTCGGCGACGAAGCCCGGCTGCGGGGGCCCCAGGCCGGTGACACGGTACCGCGCGCCGTCGACACTGACGGCGGCCCAGCGCGATTCGACGCCCGCCACCGCCCCGGCGGGGCGCGCACCCCCGACGACGATCAGTCCGTCCACGTCGAGATCGGCCGGCGCCGAGAGCCGCTCGGCGAGCGGATAGGGCAGCGCCCAGTAGCCGGCGCTGCGGCACAACGCTGCTGCGGCCTCGAGATCGTCTGCGTCGCTGCGGGGATCCAGCTCCCACGCGCCGAGGGCCGCCAGCACCGGGCCCACCAGCGCCTCGCGCGTCTGCGGCGCGGCCTCCGCTCGCGCGACCAGCTGGTCGCCGCCCGCGGATTCGAAGGCGTGCCGAGCCTGCCGACCGAATTCCACAGCGTCGTCGCTGAGATCGAGGATCACTTCGTGGCACCGCCAAGTATCGCGCGCGACAACAGGATCCGTTGCATCTCGATGCTTCCCGACGACACCGTGGCCGCCTGGGCGTAGCGCCAATGGTCCTCGACCTCGCCGAGGAACCAGCGGGCCCCGCTGTCGCCGTGGCACACCTCGGCGGCGATATCCATCAGAACCTCGGCGCTGTCCTGGTCCAGCGTCGTGACCGCGATCCGGTAGGCCGCCGCGTCGGCGGGCGTCACGCGGCCGCTGCTCTGCGCCTCGACCACCCGGTACGCCAGCAGTCGCGCGCGCCGGCAGTGGGTCAGCATGCGGACCCAGCGGCCGCGCAGTTCGTCGGGCAGGGTGTCCCACCGCTCCCCGAGCACGCCGGGCGCGGCCGCGAGCAGCCGTTCGCAGCGGGCGTAGCGGGCGATGCCGACCCGTTCGAACGCCATCACGTCGGCGACGATCGACCAGCCGGCGTCGACGGCGCCGAGCACGTCGGCGTCGGTGACCCGCAGATCGTCGAAGAACACCTCGTTGAGGTGGTGGGGCCCGAGCATGGTGTCGAGGGGTCGTACCGTGATCGCCGGATCGTCCATCGGCACCAGGAAGATCGTCAGGCCCTGCTGCTTCTTCTCGGCTCGCGAGGTGCGGGCCAGCAGGAAGCACCACTGCGCCATCGTGGCGTAGGACGTCCAGATCTTCTGGCCGTTCACCAGCCACCCGTCTGATCCGTCCTCGGCACGCCGGGCAGAGGTGCGCAGCGACGCCAGATCCGACCCGGCCTCGGGTTCGGAGAACCCCTGGCACCAGATCACCTCGCCCGCCGCGATCGGCGGGAGGTGCCGGCGCTGCTGCTCGGGCGTGCCGTGGCGCATGATGATCGGGCCCACCCAGTTGACGCCCATGTACTGCGCACCGCGAGGTTCGTGGTGTGCCCACATCTCCTCCCGCACCACGGTCTGCTCCCACACCGACGCTCCCCCGCCGCCGAACTCGGGCGGCCAGGCCGAGCAGAGCAGGCGGCGGTCGGCCAGTGTCCGGCAGAACCGTTGCGCCGTCTCGAGATCGGCGGGGTCGTCGGTGAACGCGCCGAGGAAGTCCTCGGGGATGTGCTCGCCCACCAGCTCGCGTAACTCGGTGCGCAGCGCTGCGGCACGCGGACCCATGTCGAAGTCCATCAGCGCGGCCCGCCCGCGGTCAGCCCGAGTTCGGCGAGCACGTCGGCGGTGTCGGCGCCCAGTTCGGGCGCCGGGCCGCGGACCCGCCCCGGTGTGCGGGAGAACCACGTCGGCACGCCGGGGAACGTCACCGGACCGTGCGGGGTGTCGACGGTCTCGAACAGCCCGACCGCGTTCAAGTGTGGATCGTCGAACAGGGCATCGGGTGAGTTCAGCGGCGCGGCAGGGATTTCCAGCTCACCGAACAACGCGAGCCACTCCGCGGTGGTGCGCTCGGCCATGGTCTCGGCGACCAGCCCGTAGACCGTGTCGATGTGGTGGGCCCGCGTCTCGAGTGTCGCGTAGAGCTCCGAGGCCCAGGCCGGGCGGACGGCACCGATGAACGCGTTCCAGTGCTTGTCGTTGTAGATCAGCGCCGCGACGTAACCGTCCTTCGTGCGGTAGGGCCTGCGGTTGGGTGCGACGGTGCGCGGGTACACGGCGGGCCCGAGCGGGGGGTGGAACATGGCGCCGTTGGCGTGCTCGACGAGCATGAAGGACGCCATGGTCTCGTACATGGCGACCTCGACTTCCTGCCCCTGCCCGGTGCGTTCACGGTGGAACAGCGCCATCGTCGTCGCGTACAGGGCGGTCAGGCCGGCCACCTTGTCGGCGATGATGGTCCCGACGTAGTCGGCTTCCCCGGTGAGTTGCTGCTGGACCGCGGGCAGCCCGCATTCGGCCTGGATGGTGTCGTCGTAGGCCGGCCGGTCGCGGTGCGGGCCACGCCTGCCGTAGCCGTAGCAGTTGGTGTACACGATCGCGGGGTTGATCGCGGCGACGTCGTCGTAGCCGAACCCGAGGGCGGCGATCGCCTTGGCGCGCATGGAGTGGATGAACACGTCGGCACGCTCGATCAGCGCCCTCAGCGCGGCCCGGCCGTCGTCACCCCTCAGGTCCAGCACCACGCTGCGCTTGCCGCGGTTGACGTTGACGAACACCCCGCTCATCCCGGGTGCCGGGCCGACGGAGATGTAGCGCGTGTTGTCTCCCTGCGGCGGTTCGACTTTGATCACCTCGGCGCCCATGTCGGCCATGATCTGCGTGCAGTAGGGACCCATCACCATCGCCGTGAGATCGACGACGCGCAGCCCGGCCAGCGGTCCGGTGTCAGGCACGGGTGGCTCCGTGTCCGGCCATCGCGAAGCTGTGGCGCAGATGATCGGCGTGCCCGTCGGGCAGCACCGGGAACCGGACCGGCGCGGACATGTCCCGGATCTGCGGCAACTGCTCGGCGACGTCCTCGACGGTCCAGGAGGACCGGTGCACACCGGGCGATTCGGTGATCGTGGCCACCGCGACCCGGCCCGCGAGAGCCACCAGGATCTCCCCACTGAGAGTGCAGGCTTCGTGGGCGAGATAGCCGACGACGGGGGCCACCAGGTCCGCGCCCATCGGTGGGTAGGCTGCGGTGTCGATGCCCTCGGCCATCCGGGTGACGGCGCCCGGGACGATGACGTTGGCCGTGACGCCGTGGGCGGCGCCCTCGATCGCCGCGACGTCGGCCAGCCCGAGCATCCCCGCCTTGGCGGCGGCGTAGTTGGCGACGTCGTGGTTGCCGTAGAGGCCGCCGATCGACGACGTCAGCACGATCCGGCCGTAGCCGGCGTCGCACATCGGCCCGAACGCGGGTCGCAGCACGTGGAACGCCCCGCGCAGGTGCACGTCGAGTACGGCGTCGAAGTCGTCGGAGCTCATGTCCCGCAGGGGTGCCCGTCGCACGATGCCCGCGTTGTGCACCAGGATGTCGATGCGGCCGAAGCGTTGGACCGCGGCGTCGATGACGGCCAGGCCGCCCTCCGGGGTGGCAACCGAGTCGGTGCTCGCGACGGCGCGCCCGCCCGCCTCGGTGATCTCGTGGGCCACCCGGTGCGCGGGCGCGGCGTCAGCGCCCTCGCCGTCCAGGCCGGCGCCGGAGTCGTTGACCACGACCGCGGCTCCGCGCGCGGCCAGCAGCAGCGCATAGGAGCGGCCCAGCCCGCGGCCCGCTCCGGTCACGACCGCGACGCGCCCGTCGAACCTCATCTCAGCCACGGAGTTCGAGGCCTTCGAGGGTGCCGGCGGCCCGCCACTGGGCCAACAGGTCGTCGAACGCGTAGAACCCGGGTGCGTAGAAGTCCCCGAGGAAGGATCCGTTGCCTTCTGCGCTGCCACGGCCCTCGTTGTTGTAATAGCCGGGCGTGCAGGTGAGTTCGAAAGCGGAGTTGTCGATCGCCAGTTCCCGGACGGTCCTGACCCAGGCGTCCTGCCCGTCCTGACTCGGCTCGACGGTGGTCGCACCCCGGTTCTGGGCTTCGGCGATGATGTAGGCGATGTGCTCCGCCTGCTGCTCGAACATCGCGGTGGTGTTGGCCGACACCCCACCCTGGATGAATCCGGTGAAGAACAGGTTGGGGAACCCGCGGCTGGTCATCCCGTGCAGGGTCTTGTAGGAGTCGTGCCAGTAGTCGAAGAGCGACAGTCCGTCGCGGCCCGCGATGCTGTCGATCGCGTACCGGCGGCTGATCTCGGTGGAGATCTCGAAACCGCTCGCGAAGATGACGCAGTCGACCTCGTATTCGATGCCGTTGGCGACGATCCCATTCTCTGTCAGCCGCTCCACCCCTCGGCTTTCGGCGACGTCGACCAGCGTGACGTTCGGTCGATTGAACGCCGACAGATAGCTGTCGCTCGAACACGGCCGCTTGCACATGAATCGGTAGTAGGGCTTGAGCGCCTCGGCGGTACCGGGATCGGAGACCAGGGTGTCGATGCGCCGGCGCAGCCGCTCCATGATCTTGAAGTCTTCCTCTTCGCGGATCGCCATGATCTGTTCGATGCCGAGCGAGGCGGGGTCCTCGCTGGCCGCGATGCGCGCGGACATGTTGCGGCCCAGTTCGGTCCAGAAGTCGCACACCAGGTCCGGCTCGCCGAAGACCACGCCGACGAACGGGGACCAGTTGTGGAAGTTGCGCTTGCGTTCCTCCTGCCAGCCCGGCTGCAGGGAGGCGGCCCACGCCGGGTCCGTCGGGGTGTTCGCCCGCTCGTCCACCGAGGACGGGGTTCGCTGGAACACATACAGCTGTTGGGCATCTCGACCCAGATGGGGAACCAGCTGCACGCCGGTCGCCCCGGTGCCGACCAGCGCCACGCGTTTGTCCGCGAGCTTGTGCAGGCCACCGTCGGCGCTCCCGCCGGTGTAGTCGTAGTCCCAGCGGGCGGAGTGGAACACATGGCCCGCGAAGTCCTTGATGCCGGGGATACCGGGCAGCTTCGGGCGGTTGTACGAGCCTTGCGCCATGACGACGAACCGCGCCCGGATCTCGTCACCGCGGTCGGTGGTGATCAGCCAGCGTTCGGATCGGTCGTCCCACTGCAGTTCCCGCACCTGTGTGGAGAACAGCGCACCGTCGTAGAGGCCGAAGTGCTTGCCGATGTTGCGGCAGTGTCCGAAGATCTCTGCGCCGTCGGCGAACTTCTTCGACGGCATGAAGCCGAGTTCCTCGAGCATCGGGATGTAGCAGTACGCGTCGTTGTCACACTGGATTCCGGGGAAGCGGTTCCAGTACCACACGCCCCCGAAGTCGCCGGCCATCTCGATGACGCGCACGCCCTCGACACCGGCCTTCTTCAGGTACGCCCCGGCCAGGAGTCCGGCGAATCCTCCGCCGAGGATCACGACGTCGGCGGTCTCGACGATCGGGTCCCGCTCCGAGACCGGCGTGTAGGGATCGACCTCGGAGAAGTCGGCGAAGTGGTCGGTGAGTTCCAGATATTGACCGGAGCCTTCCGGGCGCAGGCGCTTCGCCCGCTCCTGCGCGTACTTCTCCCGCAGCGCGTCGATGTCGATGTCGTCCGGGGTGTCGGTGGGCCCGCAGGGCAACATGTTCCTCCTTTCGGGTGATTTCGGCGCGGCTGGTCGCGCCCAGCGCGACTCAGCACGCCGAAATCACAGGGTGCGGGGCGCTCCGGTACCCATGTACTTGGCCAGCTGGTGGTGCAGGTTGACGGTGCTGCGCTCGCGGTAGGGATTGGGCAGCGTGCCGGGGAAGCCGGCGGACTTCATGCCCTGCTGCACCGCGGCCATGTTCGAGAAGTCCTGGGGCAATACCGACCGCCAGTCCGGTGAATCCTTGGGCGTGTACACCCATTCCGTCTCGGGTTCCTGCCCTTTCGGGTAGAGCTCGAACACCGCGACCTCGAAAAGGCACCGGTTCGGGTTGTAGCCCGGATCCGGCCGGGCGCTGTAGCACAGGGCGCTGGTCAGACCCTGGCCGATCTGGAAGTTCGGAAACAGCTGCCACGCCGTGCCGCTCTGGCCGAGGATGTCGGCCGGGATCGTCGGCCAGATGACGCCGCGGGCCTCGTCGTCGCGGCGGGCGGAGGTGAGCCAGTGCTCCAGGACCTTGTCGGCGGGCGTGCCCTCGGGCAGCTCCTCGACCAGTCGTTTGGCGGCGTTCACCAGCGTCTGCGTGGTGGTCGCGTTGGTCTCCTCCATGGTGTAGATCTGCATCTCGGCGGTCGAGATGCGCGGGTCGCCGGTGCCGAGGCGGATCTTGGACTTGGTCTCGTCCATGCCCTTTGGTGCGTCGTAGCCGATGTTGCTGTGCCGCCCCTGCGCTTTCGCCCAGCCCTTGAACTCACCGAACCTGTTGAACTCCGGATGGGTGGTGAACACGTGATAGGTCTCGTTGAACGCTTCCAGCGCGACCTTCCAGTTGCAGTCGAAGGCCAGCCACCGGCGCCACTTGTAGCGCATGTTCTCCAGGCCGAACGGGTCGAGGATCTTGGCGGCCGGGAACAGGTAGTCGGCCAGCGGTTCGCAGTCGGGATCCATGCTGACGAACAGCCAACCGCCCCAGGTGTCCACGCGGACGGGCGCGAGATGGGTGTTGCGCGCGGTGAGCTTGCCCTGCCAGTCGTCCTGCTCGCGAATGTGGGTGCAGGCGCCGTCGAGACCGTAGGTCCAACCGTGGAAGCCGCACACGAACGACTTGCGTGCCCGCCCGACTGCATTCTTGGCGCCCTCGGGGGTGTCGATCAGCCGCCTGCCGCGGTGCATGCAGACGTTGTGGTGGGCAGAGAAGGACGAGCATGACGCCCCGGGACCCGTGCGCACGACGATGATCGAGTCGTCGAGGATGTCGTAGGTCAGGTAGCTGCCCACCTCGGGCAGTTCCTCGACGCGGCCCACCTGCAGCCACACCTTGCGCCACAGGCGATCCCGCTCGGCGCGGGCATACTCCTCGGAGGTGTAGGCCTCGACCCCGATGGTCATCGGTTCGGACAGCTCCTCGGCGGCGTCCACGTCGGTCATCACATGCTCCTGATGGTGTCTCGGAAGGACTCGTCTTTGAGGAACAGCGAGGTGTTGTCCGCGCCCAGGTGGGTCCACTTCAGGTTCAGTCCGCCGTCGACGAGCAGGGTCTGACCGGTGATGTAGCTCGACAGGTCCGACAGCAGGAAGAGGATCGCGCCGGCCTGTTCCTCGGGTGTTCCCCGGCGCCCCATGGCGATCGCGGTGCGATCCCGTTCGGGATCGTCGTCGACGTAGGTGGCCGAGGCCGCGGTGCGGGTGACGCCGGGTGCGACGGCGTTGACCCGGATCCCGTCGGCGGCGAGCTCGACGGCCATCGTGCGGGTCATCGCCGCGACCGCGGCCTTGGCGGTGCCGTAGGCGATGTGGAACGGCGCGGTGTTCATGCCGCTGATCGAGGACACCGAGACGATCGAGCCGGCCGCTCCCTGGCTGCGCAGTTCCCGGCTGACGGCCTGGCTCATGAAGAACGCCGTCTCCAGGTTCGCAGTGAACAGGGCGCGCCAGTCCTCCCGGGTGACGCGCAGCGACGGCATCCACGTGGCCGGGGCGGCACCGCCGGCCACGTTGACCAGTCCGTAGAGCGTGCCGTCCGCACGGCGGGCATGGTCGAGCACCGTCGCGATGCCGTCGTCGGTCGAGGCGTCGGCGACGACGGGCAGGACCGCCAGCCCGGCGTCCGCGAGCGGGACGACGTGCTCGTCGAGGTTGGTCCGCGAGCGGCTCACCGCGACCACGGTGGCGCCCGCCTGGGCCGCCATCCGCGTCACCGTCGTGCCGATGCCGCCGCCGCCCGCGCCGGAAACCACCACCACGCGGCCCGACAGCTGCAGCGCAACGCCGCTCATCGCCGCCTCTTGTCCGGACAAATAACATGACTCTGCATATCGGAGAACACTATTCCGCAGCGGATATGGCTCGTCAAGGGTGTCTCGAGCGCTATTGTCTGGACTACTTCGGCTTGCTAACGTGCGGACGCATGAACGCCCGGTACCCCGCGCAGCCGACGGCTGCGGCGCCCGGCTGGCAGGTCCGGCGTGTCACCGCACCCAGTCGGCTCTACGGCGCGAACGGCCTGCGCACCGGGCCCGACGGACGCGTGTACATCGCCCAGGTGACGGGCAGTCAGATCAGCGCACTCGACGTCGCCACGGGCGCGGTGCACACCGTCAGCGCCCTGGGCGGTGACATCGTCGCGCCCGACGACGTGGCCTTCGGCGATGACGGGACGCTGTACGCGACCGAGGTGATGGACGGCCGGGTCAGCGCCCGTGACCCCGGCGGGCGGACCCGGGTGCTGCGCGACGATCTGCCGTGCGCCAACGGCATCACCGTGCACCGGGGCCGGTTGTTCGTCGGGGAATGCCGCGACGGCGGCCGACTGATGGAACTCCCCCTCGACGGTGGCCTGCCCCGGGTCCTGCTCGACGAACTGCCGTCCCCCAACGCGATGGAGGTGGGCCCGGACGGCCTGCTGTACTACCCGCTGATGACCGCCAACGAGATCTGGCGGGTGGACCCGGAGGGCGGTGAGCCGCAACGCGTCGCCGCCGGCCTCGGGGTGCCGGACGCGGTGAAGTTCGATGCCGAGGGCTTGCTGGTGTCCACGCAGGTGGCCACCGGTGAGGTGCTGCGCATCGATCCGCGTACCGGCGCGACGACCGTGCTGGCGCAGCTGTCGCCGGGCCTCGACAATCTCACCTTCGTCGACGGGCGGCTGTTGGTGTCGAACTTCACCGGCGAGATCACCGAGATCGGCCCGGACGGAACACCATCGACCGTGCTGCCGGGCGGGCTGAACTGGCCGCTCGACCTCACCGTCGCCGGCGGCCGCCTTCACGTCGCCGACGGCACCTACTTCTACGCCGTGAGCCCCTCGGGGGCGCTGGAGACGGTCGGCATGCTGTTCTCCCCCGGATACCCCGGCTTCCTGCGCGGGGTCACCGCCGTCGGCGCCGACGAGTTCGTCGTCACCACCTCTGGTGGGCAGGTCGCCCGATACCGGCCCGGAGCGGGTGAGACCGATTATCTGGCAACCGGATTCGATCAGCTCTACGGTGTGGCCGTCGACGCCCACGGCGGCGTCGTGGTCGCCGAACTGGGCACCGGCCGGGTGCATCGTCTGCACGGCGGCGCGGTCGAGACGATCGCGACCGGTCTGCGTGATCCGGTCGGCATCGCGTTCGACACCGACGGCGCACCGCTGGTCGCCGAGTCCGGGGCGGGCCGCGTCGTGCGGCTCACCTCCGGCGGCACGGAGGTCGTCGTCGACGGCCTGCACCGCCCGCAGGGCATCGCGGTGCGGGACAACCGGATCTATGTCGTCGACGCCGGCGCCAAAGAGCTCGTCGAGGTCGATCTCGGCACCGCGGCGCGCACACCGATCGCGACAGGCCTGCCCGTCGGGCCACCCCTGGGAGTCCAGCCCAAACCGCTGCGGGGCATGCCCCCGTTCTCCGGGCCCCAGGGACCGTTCGCGGGGATCGCCGCGGCGCCGGACGGCACGCTCTACGTCTCGGCTGACGGCGACGGCAGCGTGCTGGCGGTGATGCACGCATGACCGCGACCGCCGGTGACCACCGCTACCTGCAGGTGGCGCGCAC
The DNA here is from genome assembly GCF_001044235.1 of Mycolicibacterium chlorophenolicum. Classification (GTDB taxonomy): domain Bacteria; phylum Actinomycetota; class Actinomycetes; order Mycobacteriales; family Mycobacteriaceae; genus Mycobacterium; species Mycobacterium chlorophenolicum. Next base: position 594,127 of record NZ_JYNL01000069.1, read on the forward strand.
TCTGCGCAAGGAGATCGTCGACGGGGTGTTCCCGGTGGGCTCACACCTGCCCACCGAACACGAACTCTGCGAGCGGTTCGCGGTGAGCCGCTACACCGTTCGGGAGGCGCTGCGACGATTGCGCGAGGACAACCTGGTGTCCTCGCGGCCCCGGGCGGGCACGCTCGTGGTGCCCCGGCCGGGCACCAGCTCCTACGCCCAGGACGTGATGTCGATCGACGATCTGCTGGCCTTCGCGCAGGGCGCCCGGTTCGCGATCGAGACCAACGCCATGCTCACCGTCGACGACGAGATCGCCGCCCGGGCCGGGCTGGCGAGCGGCACGGAATGGCTTGTGGTGACCGGATATCGGCGCGTCGACGAGCACAGCGCGCCCCTCTGCCGCACCGAGTACTACATCAACCGCAGCTTCGCCGCGGTGGGCCGGTTGCTGCAGCACCACGGCGGCCCCATCTTCCCGTTGATCGAGGACCTGTTCGGCGTCAGCGTGGTGGAGGTGCACCAGCAGATCTGCGCGGTCGTGCTGTCCGCCGACCTGGCCGGACCACTCGCGGTCGACGCCGGCTCGGCCGCGCTGCAGATGCAGCGCACCTACACCACCTCCGACGGCGAGACCGCACAGGTGACCGTCAACACCCACCCGTCGGCCCGGTTCCGGCACTCGATGACGATGCGCAGGGTGCGGGACACCCCGTGAGCCCGACGCTGGCCGACTGTCTGCGCGACGCGGCACGCCGCACGCCCGACCGCATCCTGATCCGCGGCGAGGGACGCACCGTCAGCTGTGCCGAGTTGCTGCAGCAGGCAACCGCTCTGGCGCATGCGCTCGTCGGCCGCATGCCCGCGGGCAGCGTGGTGTCGTTCATGGTGCCGAACTGGCCCGAGGCGGCCGTGATCTACCTCGGCGCCACCCTGGCGGGCATGGTGGCCAATCCGATCCTGCCGTCACTGCGCGACCACGAGCTGTCCTATCTGCTGTCCGACTGCGACAGCCGCGCGGTGTTCGTCCCGGATCGCTTCGCGGGGCACGACTACGTCGCGATGCTCGAGAGGGTCAGCGCGCAGCTGGCCTCGCCGCCGGAGGTCGTGGTGGTGCGCGGCGACCCGGGCTCGCACACCGCGTTGCCCGAGCTGCTCGACGAATCCGCCGCCGGCACCCTGCCGACGCTGCATCCGCACGCCACCCGGATGATCCTCTACACCTCCGGCACCACCGGTCGACCGAAAGGTGTTCTGCACAGCCATGACTCGATTCACGCGCTGATCACCCAGCTCGGCACCCACTGGCGGATCGAGCCCGGGGACACCTTCCTGGTGCCGTCCCCGGTCGCCCACATCGGCGGATCGATCTACGCCTTCGAGTGCCCGCTGCTGCTGGGCACCCAGGCGGTACTCATGCCCCGCTGGGACGCCGACGCCGCCGTGGCCCTGATGCTCGAACACCGGTGCACCCACATGGCGGGCGCCACCCCGTTCCTCGACGGGATCCTCGCAGCAGCAGAGCGGGCGGGCACCCGCCTGCCCGACCTCAAGGTGTTCATCTGCGGCGGCGCGTCCGTACCGCCGTCACTGATCCGCCGCGCCGCTGGATACTTCGACAAGGCTGCGGTGAGCAGGGTGTACGGGTCGACGGAGGTGCCGGTGACGACCGTGGGGTCCCTCGACGACGCCGACCGCGCCGCCGACACCGACGGCCGTCCCGGCATCGCCGACGTCGTGCTCGTCGACGGCGAGATCCGGGCCCGCGGCCCGCAGATGCTGACCGGATACCTGCACGCCGAGGACAACCGCGAATCCTTCGACGACGCAGGCTATTTCCGCACCGGTGACCTCGGCCGCTGGACCCAGGACGGCTACCTGGTGGTGACGGGACGCCGCAAGGACGTCATCATCCGCAACGGCGAGAACATCTCGCCCACGGAGATCGAAGACCTCCTCATCACCCACCCGCAGGTCGCCGAGATCGCGGTCGTGGGGGTGCCCGACGGCCGGACCGGTGAACGCGCCTGCGCGGTGATCGTGCCGGAGGGCCACGCCCACCCCGACGTCGGCACCCTGCGCGAGTTCCTGACCGGTCGCGGCGTGGCGACATTCAAGGCGCCCGAACAGGTGGTGCTCGTCGAGCAGCTGCCCAGAAACGACGCGGGCAAGGTGCTCAAGCACCGCATCAGGGCTGCGCTGACCGAGGAGGCGTGACATGCAGGTGGCCATCGTCACCGGCGCCAGCAGTGGCATCGGCTTCGCCTGTGCGACAACGCTTGCCGAGCAGGGCATGGCGGTGCTGGGCACCGGACGGGATCCGGACCGGCTCGCCGAGTTGGAGAACACCGTGGGCTCGGACCGCATCGCGACCGTGGCCGTCGACCTGACCGACGACGACGCGCCGCAGCGGATCGTCGGGGCCGCGCTGCAGCGGTGGGGCCGCATCGACTTCCTGATCAACAACGCCGGCATCGGCAGCCCGAAACCGCTGCACGAGACCGATGACGAGACGCTGGACCGCTTCCTGGCCGTCATGCTGCGCGCACCGTTCCGGCTCGCCCGCGACGCGATCGCGCACATGGGGCCGGGCTCGGCGATCATCAACATCACCTCGACGTTCGCCGTGGTGGGCGGACTGCGCGGCGGGGCCTACTCAGCCGCCAAGGGCGGGCTGACGGCGCTGACCACCCATATCGCCTGCCAGTACGGCGCGCTCGGAATCCGTTGCAACGCCGTGGCTCCCGGCGTCACGCTCACCCCCATGGTCGCCGCGCGGCTCGACGACGAGCGGTTCCGCAAGATCAACACCGAGATGACACCGCACCAGCGGCTCGGCCGCGTGGAGGACGTCGCGGCCACCGTGGCGTTCCTGTGCTCCGACGGTGGCAGCTTCATCAACGGGCAGACGATCGTGGTCGACGGCGGATGGAGCTCGACGAAGTACCTGTCCGACGTGGCGCTCAACTCGCGGTGGATCTCCCCGTGAACCTGTTCTCGCTGCTGGATCAGACCGCGGCGCGGCACGGTGACCGCGGCGCGGTCCATCTCGGTGAACAGCAGGTGCACACCTGGGCGCAGCTGCGCGAGCGTGCGCTGCGGATCGCGACGACGCTGCACGGCCTCGGACCGGGTGCGCGCATCGCGGTGGCCAGCGAGAACCGACCGGAGATCATCGAGGTGATGTTCGCGACCTGGGCCGCCGAAGCGGTCCTGGTACCGGTCAACGCCAAGCTGCACCCCCGCGAGATCGAGCAGATCCTCGTCGACGCCGGCGCCGCCCTGGTCTTCGCCTCGCCGTCGATCGCCGCGCAGCTGGCACCCGTGACCGGTGTCCCGATCGAGATCCTCGACGGGCCGCAGTACCGATCGCGCTGCACCGCGGCGCCGGCCGCCGCACCCCGGAACACCGATCCGACCTGCCTGGCATGGCTGTTCTACACAAGCGGCACCACCGGACGGTCCAAGGGCGCGATGCTCTCCCACCGCAATCTGATGGCCATGACGGTGGCGCACCTGGCCGACTTCGACTCCCCCGATGACCACAGCAGCCTCGTCCACGGAGCACCGATGTCCCACGGCTCGGGGCTGTACGTCGCGCCGTACGTCGCGCGCGGCGCCCGGCAGGTGGTGCCCGCATCGGGGGCATTCGACCCGACTGAGTTCCTCGACCTGTGCGCCACCCACCCCGGCTGCAGCGCGTTCCTGGCGCCCACGATGGTCGCCCGGTTGGTGCAGACCGGCCGGGACCGGCCCGCCCACCTGCGCACGATCGTCTACGGGGGCGGCCCGATGTACGTCGAGGACCTCAAGAAGGCGATGGCCGCCTTCGGGCCGGTCTTCGTCCAGCTTTACGGGCAGGGCGAGGCACCGATGACGATCACCGGACTGCGCCGGGCCGACCACCTCGGCGAACACGGGTGGGCCCCGGACGCCGTGCTGGGGTCGGTCGGATACGCCCGCTCAGGTGTCGACGTCGCCGTGCTCGACGCCGGCGGGCGACCCGCCGCCGTCGGCGAGGTGGGCGAGATCGTCTGCCGCGGGGACGTGGTGATGGCCGGCTACTGGAACAACCCCGCGGCGACCGAGGCCACGCTGCGCGACGGCTGGCTGCGTACCGGCGACATGGGTTCCTTCGACGCCGCCGGCAACCTGACGCTGCGAGACCGGTCGAAGGACGTGGTGATCAGCGGCGGCAGCAACATCTATCCCCGCGAGGTGGAGGAGGTCCTGCTCGAGCATCCGGACGTGGTCGAGGCGGGCGTCGTCGGAGCGCCCGATCCGGAGTGGGGCGAGATCGTGGTGGCGTTCATCGTCGGGCAGGCGCCGCCCGCCGAGCTGGACGCCCTCCTGCTCGACCGCATCGCGAGGTTCAAACGGCCCAAGCGGTACCTGTATCTCGACGAGCTGCCCAAGAACAGCTACGGCAAGGTGCTCAAACGCGAGTTACGCGCGCGACTGGATTGATCGGTTTGGTTTTGACGGAATGGGTAATTCCTGCACCGAAGACGAACGCTCCTACATCTGAAGATCGGAACTGATCATGATTGTGCTCGGCATCATCCTCCTGTTGATCGGCTACTTCACCAGCCTGTCGATCCTCTACACGATCGGTGCAATCCTGGTGGTGGTCGGAGTCGTGCTGTGGATCCTCGGTGCGGTGGGCCGCCCGGTCGGTGGTCGAAAAGTCTGGTTCTGACCGGCCGACACGTTCGGCCAAAGCCCCCGGTGCCGCCAGGTTGTGCGGCATCGTTGATCCATGACACAGAAGGTTCCCAGCCCTAAAGAGATCAGAGCGGCTGCGCAGGCAGCGGCCGATGCCGCCCAGACGGTGGCATCGACCGCCCTGCGCATTCCGCCTGCCTCCATCCAGCTCGCGGCCGAGATGCCGGACCTGATCGAGAATCTCGCGACCGCAACCCAGCGACTCAATGCCGTGATCGATCGCGCCGAGCGCTACCTCGCGCTCGCCGACCCGATGCTGCGCACGATGGATGCGCTGCTCCCCCAACTCGAAGCGTTGGTCGCGACCGGCAACGACGTCTACCGCACGGTGTCCTCGATGCCGGGTGTGTCGACGCTGGGCCGGTTCACCAACCGCGGCGCAGGTGAACCTCCCCGCGAGGAGAAGCCGACCCGGCGACGGTCGTCCCGGCCGAAGCCTCAGTCGACGTAGCCGGATCCGCCGACGTAGACGGTGGTGCCGTCCGGCGGTGGCGCGTCGACCGCCGCGACGATCGCGGCGGCGAACTCTTCCACGCTCGGCAACGGCCCGTCCGCCCGCCGCGCCGCGACCCCGTCGCGGTCACCGCGCTCGAGCAGACGCAGCATGACGCTCCCCTCCAGCAGATCCCCCGAAACCACCACCAGATCAACATCTTCGGCTGCCAGTTCGGCACGCAGCGCGTGTTCGCCCGCGTGCTTGCTCTCGGCGACCGGCGCGTAACCGGCGATCGGAACCGGCATCCGACCGAAGAAGTGCGCCGGGTGGCTCGTGACGAAGACGACGAGCCCTTTCCCCGACATCGACGCGACGGCGCGGCGGGCCACCGCGAGCTGTGCGTCGCGGTTGAGCCGCATCGCGTAGCCGGGCTCGGCGTGGCGCTCCAGCCCTCCGGACGCGTTGAGTATCAAGACATCCAGCCCGCCCAGCCGCTCGTCGATGTCGTCGAACATCGCGGCCACGGCGGGTTCGTCGCACAGATCCGCCCGCACCGCCGTCGCGTCGGCACCCGCGGCACGCACACCGTCGACGACCTCGGCGGCACGTCGCTCCTTCTCCCGGTAGTTCACGACGAGGTGCCGCCCGGGGCGGGCGAGCAGGCGGGCGACCTCCGCGCCGACGCCACGGGACGCGCCGGTGATCAGGACGACCTGGGGCCGGTCAGCCATGCGGGGTGCCGGTGAGGTCGTAGTCGACCATCACGCCGCCCCACGCCTCCCCCGCGCCGTAGGCGACGAGCAACGCCCTGCCGGCCGCCGGGATCGTGCCCTCGGCCAGCGACGCGCCCAGCGCCAACGGAATCGAGGCCGCCGAGGTGTTGCCGAAGTTCTCGACACAGTCCACGAACACGGCCGAGCCGATGTCCGCCTCGTCGCGCACCCGCTGCAGGATCCGCGAGTTGGCCTGGTGTCCGATCACGATCGAGGGTTCGACGTCGTTCTCGCGCAGGATCTTCGCGGTCTCGGTCATGGTCCGGACGGCGCGGTGGTAGACCCGGATGCCGTCGAGCACGATGCCCTTGCCGATCTGTCCACGCATCAGGTCGGCGCCGGCGCCGTCCGACCCGGCGTGCCAGCGGTGCTTGCGGAACTCCGGCCGCGGTTGCAGGAGCACCGCCGCGGCGCCGTCCCCGAACAGGGGTCCGGTGTTGCGGTCGGTCTTGTCGAGCATCCGTGACATCGCCTCGACGCAGCAGACGATCACCCCGGCGCCGTCGCCGGCGTCGCACAGCGACAGCCCCGAGATCAGCCCGTAGATGAAACCGCTGCAGGCCGCCGACATGTCGAAAGCCAGGATGTCGTTGGGCAGGCCGGCCTTGGTCGCCACCCGCTGCGCGATACCGGGCACGGCGCCACCGGCGGAGCTGCTCACCACCAGCAGCGCGGAGATCCTGCCCTCCCCGTGGCGGGCGACCAGCGGGGCGCACACCCGGGCGGCCACCTCGTCGAGCGGTTCCGATTCGTCCATCCACCAGCGCGCACCCACCCCCGTGCGGCGGCGGATCCACTCGTCGGTGAGTCCGATGGCATCGAAGTACGCGTTGGGGACGTGTTCTCCGCTTGTCTCCGTGACGATGTCGACGATGCCGGCGTTCACGGCGCGTCGATCAATCCCAGGAAGTACGTCTTGATGTCGGCGGGGCTGACGCATTCGTCGAGCCGCTCGAGGTCCGCCTCGACGCCGAATTCCCTCTCGAGGAGTTCGGTGAGTTCGGCGACGTCGAGGGAGTCCAGGTCGAGATCCCATATCGCGGTGCCGAGATCCTCGACGCCGGCCTCGGGAGATCGCCGTCGCACGATCTTGAGCACGATCGTGTTCATACGTTCATCGATGGATGCCATCGTCTACGACCTTTCACCGTCGCTCGTCGAGTTTGTACAACACCGAACCTGATGTCGTGATCGACCGTGCACCGACGACGATCTCGACCACCGTGCCCGCTCGCTCGGCCATCAGCTCGACGCTGCTCTTGTCGGTCTCCAGCACGGCGACCACGTCCCCCCGCTCGACCACATCGCCGACCGACACCAGCCATTCGACCACGAGGGCATCGGTGAGGCCATGCCCGAAGTCGGGGACATGGATGTCGACGGTGTTCTCGGCGCCGCTCACCGGCACATCTCCTCGATCGCGTGGGTGATCTCCGGCCGGCCGATCAGATGGTCGTTCTCGCGGTCGGCGGGCGGGTAGGTGGCGCGCGGCGGAGCCAGCCGCCGCACCGGCGCGCTGAGCTGATGCCAGGCGCGTTCGGAGACGGTGGCCGCCAATTCGGCTCCCACACCGCAGAATCCGACCGCCTCGTGCACGACCAGCAGCCGAGTGGTGCGGGCGACGGAGGTCAGCACCGCGTCGACGTCCATCGGTGCGATCCAGCGCAGGTCGATCACCTCGACGTCGACGGTGCCGGCCAGTGCGTCGGCCGCGGCGAGCACGTCCTCGAGGACCGCCCCGTATCCGGCGACGGTGATGTCGGATCCGCGGCGCACGACGCGCGCGCCGAGCGCCGAGACCGGTTCCTCGAGACGCTGGGCGCGTCGGCGGTTCCAGTACAGCCGCTTGGGTTCGAAGAAGACCACCGGCGAGCCGAGACGGCAGGAGTACGCGAGCATGGCGGCCGCGTCCTCGGGGTCCGACGGGTACGCGACGTGCAGGCCCGGGGTGTGGGCGAACAGCGCCTCGTTGGACTCGCTGTGATGCTCCACCGCGCGGATGCCGCCACCCACCGGAACCCGCACCACCAGATGCAGATCGAGCTCCCCGTTCCAGCGGTCGGGCATCCTGGCCGCCTGGGTGACGATCTGGTTCATCGCGAGGTAGACGAAGCCGTCGAACTGGATCTCGCAGATCGGTTTGAGGCCGGCGATGGACATTCCGATCGCCTGACCGACGATCGACGATTCGGCCAGCACCGCGTCGCGCACGCGGCCCGCGCCGAAGCGTTCCTGTAGGCCCCGGGTCACGCGGAACACCCCACCGAGACGGCCGATGTCCTGCCCGATCAGCACCACCGACGCGTCGTCGTCCATCAGCCCGCGCAGAGCGCCGTTGAGTGATTCGGCCAGGCAGTGGGGCCGTGCGCTGGTCATCGCCCGAAGGCCTCCACCATGGCCCTGCTCTGCGCCGCGACGTCGTGCGCGACGTCGTCCAGCCAGGGGTCGTCGACCAGGCCGGCATCGTGCAGCCGCTGCCGGTAGCGCAGCACCGGATCGCGCGACGCGGCGGCCGCGAGTTCGTCGCGGTCGCGGTAGACGGTGTGGGCATCAGAGCTGCTGTGCCCGGCGGTGCGGGTGGTCTGGATCTCGATCAACGCCGGCGTGCCGGTGCTCTCCACGTGCCGTCTCGCGGTAAGACACTGCAGGTAGGTGTCATCGGGATCGTCGTCGGGCACCGTCCAGGAGGTGATGCCGAAGCCGCGCGCGCGAGTGGCGATCGAGGTCAGCATCTGTTCGTGACTGGGCTTGGAGATCGCCCACCCGTTGTTCTGCACCACGAACAGCACCGGCGCGGACTCGACCGCGGCCAGGTTCATCGCCTCCGAGACGTCGCCCTCGCTGGTGGCTCCGTCACCGAGATAGACGACGACCGTCTCGGCGCGGTCCTGCAGCCGGCGCCCGATCGCGTACCCGACGGCGTGCAGCGTCTGCGCCGCGACCACCAGTGTGTAGGGGAAGAACCGGTGCCGACGCGGATTCCACCCGCAGAAGGTGCGCCCGGCCCACTGCGCGACCAGCCCCACACCGTCGATACCGCGGACGACCGCGACGGCGTGGTCTCGGTAACTGGGGAAGATCGTCGCCGCGTCGCCGATGGCCATCGCCGAGGCGACCTGCGCGGCTTCCTGCCCACGGCAGGACAACCACAGATCCACCCTGCCCTGATTCTGCAGCCGGACGGCTTCGTCGTCGATGCCGCGGGCCACGAGCATGTGGCGCAGCATGGCACGGCTTGTCTCCACGTCCACAGACGTTGCCACGTCGGTCAATCCAGCACCGTCCCCGTCGGTGTCAGCATTTCGGGACCGCTCCCAACATCCGGCCCACCCGCACCCGGCCCTACTGCCGGACGCGCCGTGAGGCTGACCTTTGGTTCAACTTCTTAGGCACTGTAACTTACCGCACCGTCGAAAGTCTGGTGTTGCTCTCAGCAACGTCGACCGGCGGCCCGGCGCGTTCAGCCGGCGGCGTCCTCCGAGGACGACGGCCGGGGTGCGGTGGCCCCGGAGGAACCGAACAGACCGGACCGCGGGGGCGCGCCGTGCCCGTGAACGCCCTCGGCGTAAGCGGTTTCAGCGTGCTGGGAGAAGTCGACGCCCGACACCTCGTCCTCGGCGCTGATCCGGAAGCCGATCAGCCGGTCGATCAGCGTGGCGAGGACGAACGACGCCGCGAACGCGTACGCCGCGACCACGAGCACGGCCACCACCTGCTTGCCGAGCTGCGCCAGGCCGCCGCCGTAGAACAGCCCGTTCGCGCCGCCGGTCATCACATCGGTGGCCAGCAGCCCGATGAGCAGCACGCCGACCACCCCACCCACGAAGTGCACGCCCACGACGTCGAGCGAATCGTCGTAGCCGAACCGGAATTTCAGACCGATGGCGAAGGCGCACACCACGCCTGCGGCCAACCCGACCACGACCGCGCCCAGGGTGTTGACGGTGCCGCACGCCGGGGTGATCGCCACCAGCCCGGCCACCACACCGGAGGCCGCGCCGAACGTCGTCGGCTTCCCGTCACGCAGCTGCTCGACCGTGAGCCAGCCCAGCATGCCCAGACAGCCGGCCACCAGGGTGTTGAGGAAGATCGCCGCGGCTGTGCCGTTGGCCGCCAGCGCCGACCCGGCGTTGAACCCGAACCAGCCGAACCACAGCAGCCCGACACCGAGCAGCACGAACGGTAGATTGTGCGGACGCATGGCGTCCTTCTTGAAGCCGATCCGCGGGCCGAGCACCAGCGCAAGCGCCAAAGCCGAGGAACCCGAGACGATTTCGACCACGAGACCACCGGCGTAGTCCAGCACACCCCACCGGAACATCCATCCCCCGGGAGCCCACACCCAGTGCGCCACAACGGCATACACCACGACCACCCAGACCGGGACGAACACCACCCACGCCGCGAACTTGGCCCGGTCGGCGATGGCGCCACTGACCAGGGCCGCGGTGATGATCGCGAAACTGAGCTGGAACGTCACGAACAGCAGCTCCGGCACCTGTCCGTGCAGCGTGTCGGGGGCGATTCCGCTCAGCCCGGCGTGCGCCAGATCGCCGATCACCCCGCCGGCGCCGGTGCCGGAGAACGCGAGGCTGTACCCGAGGAGCAGCCACGTCACCGTCACCAGCGGGATCGCGATGAAGCTCATCATGATCATGTTCAGCACGCCGGTGGTGCGCACCATGCCGCCGTAGAAGATCGCCAGGCCCGGCGTCATCAGGAGCACCAGGGCGGTGCTGGCCAGCAGCCATGCGGTGGCGGCGGGATCGAGCTGGTTCACGGTCGACACTCCTTCGGGTCCCGACCGAGAATGTCGGCTCCGCGTTTCGGGCACGCGGCGATCATGTTTCGGCCATGTTTCGCGCCGTCCCGCTGATCGCCCTCCGCCTCAGCCGCCGAGCAGGTCGCGCACCGCCCTCCGCGGTCCGTACGGCCGCAGCATCTGGCTGGCCGGACGGGTCCGCACGATCTGCGGCCACCAGAACCAGCGGCCGAGCAGCACCGCGATCGACGGCGTCATGAAGGACCGCACGATCAGGGTGTCGAACAGCAGACCCAGACCGATGGTGGTGCCGATCTGGCCGAGCACCACCAGGTCGCTGAAGACGAACGACGACATCGTGGCCGCGAACACGAGCCCGGCCGCGGTGACCACGCCGCCGGTGCCGGCCATCGCGCGGATGCTGCCGGTTTTCAGGCCCGCCCCGACCTCCTCCTTGAACCGAGAGATCAGCAGCAGGTTGTAGTCCGCGCCGACCGCCAGCAGCAGGATCACCGCCAGCGCCAGCACGATCCAGTACAGCTGGATGCCGAAGATGTACTGCCACACCAGAACCGACAGCCCGAAGGACGCACCGAGCGAGAGCACCACGGTGCCGACGATCACGGCGGCCGCGACGAGACTGCGGGTGATGAACATCATGATCAGCAGGATCAGTGCGAGCGCCGCGAGCGCGACGATCAGCAGGTCGTATTTCGCGCCGTCCTGGACGTCCTTGTAGGTGGCGGCGACCCCCGCGACGTAGATCTTCGCGTCCGACAGCGGCGTGGCCTTGATCGCGTCGAACGCCGAGTCGCGGATCGAGTCGATGTGCGAGATCCCCTCAGGCGTGGCCGGATTGCCCTGGTGGGTGATGATCATCCGGGCGGCCTTGCCGTCAGGCGAGAGGAACAGCTTCAGACCGCGCTTGAAGTCCGGGTTGTCGAACGCTTCGGGCGGCAGGTAGAACGAGTCGTCGTTCTTGGCGGTGTCGAACGCCTGTCCCATCGCGGTCGCATTGCGCAGCGCTTCCTCGCTCTGGGCGTTGGTGCCGCCGGTGGTCGCGTAGTTGGACAGCGTCAGGTCGCGGTTGCGCTCCTGGATCGCGATCTGCGGCGGCAGCAACGCCAGCAGTTGCGGTTGCAGCGCGTCCAGCTTGTCGAGGCTCGCCGTGATGCTGGTGAACTGATCGCTGAGCGCGCTGATGCCGTCGAGCGAATCGAACACCGACCGCAGCGCCGCGCACATCGGGATGTCGAAACAGTGCGGCTCCCAATAGAAGTAGTTGCGCAGCGGCCGGAACTGGTCGTCGAAGTTCGCGAGTTTGTCCCGCAGGTCCGTCACGATCGTGACGGTGTCGTGGAAGGCCTGGGTCTGCTCGTGGGTCGCCGCCGCACTGGCCTGCTGGAGGGTGAGCTGCTGCTTGAGGATGTCGATCGTGTTGCTGATCTCCGCCGCCTGCTTCATCAGATCGGCGGCGCGATCCTTCTGGTAGCTCAGGTTCATGATCTGGCTGGCGCTCTGCGCACTGATCTGGAACGGGATGGAGCTGTGGCTGATCGGCGTGCCGAGCGGGCGCGTGATCGACTGCACGAGCGCCACCCCCGGGGTGTGCAGCACGGCCTTGGCGACACGCTCGAGGATCAGCATGTCCGCCGGATTGCGCATGTCGTGATCGGTCTCGATCATCAGCAGCTCGGGGTTGAGCCGGGCCTCGGAGAAGTGCCGTTCGGCGGCGGCGTACCCGACCACCGCCGGGGCGGTGTCGGGCAGATACGGCCGTGCGTCGTAGCTCGTCTTGTATCCGGGCAGCGCCAACAGCCCGATCAGCGCGATCGCGCACGTCACCACCAGGATCGGACCCGGCCAGCGCACGATCACGGTGCCGATGCGCCGCCACCCGCGGGTCCGCATCGCCCGTTTGGGTTCCATCAACCCGAACCGGCCGGCCATCACGAGCACCGCCGGCCCCAGCGTCAACGCGGCGGCCAGCGTGACCAGCACGCCGATCGCCGCGGGCACCCCGAGTGTCTGGAAATAGGGCAGCCGGGTGAAGTACAGACAGGCCACCGCACCGGCGATCGTCAACCCGGAGCCCACGATGACGTGCACGGTGCCGCGGAACATGGTGTAGTAGGCCGGTTTTCGATCCTCGCCGGCACCGCGTGCCTCGTGGTAGCGGCCCACGAGGAAGATCGCCCAGTCGGTGCCGGCCGCGATCGCGAGCAGCGTCAGCAGGTTGGTCGAGTAGGTGGACAGGCCGATGAACCCGTAGTTCGCCAGCACCGCGACCACCCCGCGCGCGGCCGCCAGCTCGATGGCCACCGTCACCAGCACGATCAGCATCGTCACCACCGACCGGTAGACGATCAGCAGCATGATCGCGATGACGAGGAACGTGATGGCGGTGACCTTGTGCGTGCCCGCGCTGCCGACCTCGAAGTTGTCGGTGATCAGTGGCGCGGCACCGGTGACGTAGGCCTTGACGCTCGGCGGCGCCGGCACGTCGGCGACGATCTCGCGGACCGCGTCGACGGACTGGTTGGCCAGGGCCTCGCCCTGGTTGCCGGCGAGGTAGACCTGCACCAGCGCGGCCTTGCCGTCCTTGCTCTGCGAACCGCCCGCGGTGAGCGGGTCGCCCCAGAAGTCCTGGATGTGCTGCACGTGGGTGGTGTCCTGCGCCAGGCGCTTGACCAGGGTGTCGTAGTACTGGTGGGCGTCGGCGCCCAGTGGCTTGTCGCCCTCGAGCACGATCATGGCCGCACTGTCGGAATCGAACTCGTCGAAGACCTGGCCGATGTGCCGCATCGCCATGATCGACGGCGCATCCGGGGCGTTCATCGACACCGAACGTTCGGCGCCGACGACCTCGAGCTGCGGGGCGGCGATGTTGGTCAGCGCCGCGACGGCGACCCACACCAGCAGGATCGGCACGCACAGCACCCGGATCAGGCGCGCGACCCTCGACTGCTCGGCGACGGCGTGGTGCTCGCTCACGCCGACTTGTCCAGGCACGCGATGTATCCGTTCACGTTGTCGGTGGTCCTCTCGTCCTTGACGACACCGTTGACCGTGATGCGGCAACCGATCTCGGCGCCGTCACCCTGGGCGCGCAGGTCGGCGAACAGCGTGGGGTCGTCGGTGGTCAACGTCGTCGACCACGGCAGGGTGACGTCGTCGGCCCGCTGCGGTTGGGCGTCGGCGTCGAGGTAGTTGATGGTCGCGACCGTGCCGGGTGAGCCGAACACGTCGAAGCGGACCTTCTTGGGGTTGTAGCCGGTGTTCTCCAGGGCGTCGGCGCTGGGTCGTGACACGGTGTTGGTCGAGCCGAAGATGCCGTGCAGGCGGTAGACACTGAACCCGACGATCGCGACGACGACGACGGTCACGATGAGCGTCCACCGTTGTCTCACGACTCTTCCGACCGACACCCTGCTCATCCGCGAGCCCACTTCCGATCGCCCCGACGGCCGCTGCGCACCCCAGTGGCCGGAACGAAACGGTACGGTACGGTACTGTCCGCTGCAAGCGCTGGCGGTTCCGGCGCGGCGACGGCGGAGAGGCTTATGGTGGGGCGCGTGGTACCCGACTCGGCGAAGTCCGGCGCCGTGCCACCCGACTCGGGATCCGACCAATATGGCTGGACCGAGCGGGAAGCCGAACTGCTGACCGTGACGCTGCGGCTGCTGCAGTCACACGGTTATGACCGGCTGACCGTCGACGCCGTCGCCACCGAAGCCAAGGCGAGCAAGGCCACGATGTACCGCAGGTGGCCCTCGAAAGCCGACCTCGTGCTCGCGGCGTTCATCGAGGGCACCCGCGAATCGGCGGTCGCCCCCAACACCGGAAGCCTGCGCGAGGATCTCCTCGCGATCGGCACCGCGGTGGCCGCGCACTCCCGGGAGCACGCGAGCACGATGCGGGCGGTCCTCAACGAGATGTCCCACAGCGCGGGCCTGCGGGCCGCGATGCAGGACAAGTTCGTCCGGCACCGGCACACGATGATCGAAGAGGTGCTGACGGCGGCCGCCGAGCGCGGCGAGATCAGCACCGCCGCGATCAACCCCGAGATCTGGGACGTCCTGCCCGGCTATCTGGTGTTCCGCAGTCTGATGTCCGAACGCCCGCCCACCGACGAGACCGTTCGCGCGCTCGTCGACGACGTCGTGCTCCCCGCCCTGCAGCGCACCAGGGCCTGACGTCAGCGCCCGTGCGCGGCGAAGAAGTCGGCGCTCGCCTGCGAGGCGTCGAACGGCCAGCCGCCTGGCCAGACGTGGCCGCCGCCGGGAATCGTCACGAAGTCGACCTCCGTGCCGTCCGCGCAGCCGGTCGACACCGCTCGGCCGGGGGTCACGACGGGCGGTGGGCACCCGTTGATCGCCCGCCACCGGTCGGCCATCGCCGGGGCCGAGACGATGACGCTGGGCCCGCCGCGGCCGACCATCGGGCCGCCGTTGAAAGGCACCACCGGATCGGCGTCTCCGTGCACCTCGAGCACCGACACCGGCCGCGACGGCGCGCACGGGACGGCCGCGCCGAGCGTGCCCGCAACGGGCACCACCGCGGCGACCAGATCGGCCCGGTCGCAGGCCAGCCGCTGGGCCATGAATCCACCGGCCGACATCCCCGTCACGAACACCCGGCCCGGGCTGATGGCGTACTGCCGGGTCAGCTCGGTGATGAGTGTGGACAGGAAGCCGACGTCGTCGACGCCCTGCCGGTCGGGCACCGACGCACCGCGGCCGTCGGCCCAGCTCAGGTCGACACCGTCGGGGTAGGCGACGACGAATCCGTACCGGTCGGCGATGGCGTCGTAGTTCGTCGTCACCGCCTGGTCGCGGCCCGTCAGCCCCGCCCCGTGCAGGTTGATCACCAGAGCGTTGGCCGCTCCGGGCGGCACATGCACGAGGTAGGTGCGCTGCAGGCCGCCGATGGACAGCAGTCCCTGCCCGGCGGCCGGCGCCGCGGCGGTGAAGCCGGCCGGAGCGGCGACGATGCCGAGCACCGTGGCGATCAGGGTGAGGAGGCGAGCAGCGGTCAGGCGCACGGGCGCAAGTATTGACACAACAACATGGACCGAAACGGAACGGCAGACGTCGCGGCGACGTCGACCGGTGAGAGACAACACGGCTTCCATACTCACCCCGCGCCGACGGTGGTAGACACGCAGGTGGTGTCTGTCGACGAGAAGGAGGTTCGCGTGCGCGTCGTCATCGCGGGAGGGCACGGCAAGATCGCGCTGCTCACCGAGGCGTTGCTGAGCGCCCGGGGCGACTCGGCCGTCGGGTTGATCCGCAACCCCGAACACGCCGCCGATCTGACCGCGGCGGGCGCCGAACCCGTCGTGATCGACCTGGAGCACGCAGGCGTCGACGAGGTGGCGACCCACCTGCGCGGAGCCGACGCGGTGGTCTTCGCCGCGGGTGCGGGCCCGGGCAGCGGGGCGGCGCGCAAGCAGACCGTGGACCGGGACGCGGCGATCCTGCTCGCCGATGCCGCCGAGGCCGCGGGCGTGAGTCGCTACGTGATGATCTCGGCCATGGGCGCCGACGCCGACACCCCCGACGACGCGGCCGACGAGGTCTTTGTCGCCTACCTGCGCGCCAAGGGCGCCGCAGATGACGAGATCCGTTCTCGTACAGAGCTTTCCGCCACCATCGTGCGGCCGGGCCGGCTCACCGACGACCCGCCGACCGGGCGGGTCACCATCGCCGAGCGCACCGACCGCGGCGAAGTGCCCCGCGCCGACGTCGCCGCGGTGATCGTGGGTGTGCTCGATGCGCCGCAGACCGCGGGACGCACGTTCGACCTGATTTCGGGCGACACTCCGATCGCCGACGCGCTGCGGTCCTAGCCGCGAGCAGACGCAAACTCACCCGTTTTGGGGGTGATTCACAGGAGTTCGCGTCTGCTCGCGCGGACTGGTGAGGCCTCGCGCAGGATCAGGACGGCGCGAAGACCGCCTTGAAGCGGTTCAGCGACTCCTGGATGTCGCTCTTCAGCGCGCCGGCGACGACCATGCCGATCGGCCCGAACAGCGCGGGGCCGCCGAGGTGGACGTCGAACTGCACCGTCGAGCCCTGCTCGGCCGGCTTCACCTTGCCGATCAGCTTGACCTTGACACCTCCCCGGCCGTCCCCGTTGAGCGTCATGGCCTCCGGCGGCCGGTAGTGCACGACGGTCCAGCGCACACGGTTGAGCATGCCCTTGACCTCGACGATCGAGTCGAGCGTGGTGCCCTTGTCGATGGTGTCGGGCAGCGGCGAGCGCCACACCCGGTGAATGGAGAGCCACTCCTTGTAGCGGGACAGGTCCGACGCGTTCTCCCACGCCCGTTCGGGGGGCAGCGGCACGTCGACCGAGACAGACAGCTTGGCCATACCGCGGGCGGGCCTACGACACCGGAGGAGCCGTCGGGGGCTCCTGCTGCGGGGGCACCGGGGGCTGCTGCGGGGGCGTCTGGTGCGATTGCGGCGGTTGCTGCGGCTGCTGCGGCGCGGTCTGGTCGGCGACGGCCTTGCGGGCGGCGTCCTGCACCTTGTCGACGGTCGACGCGTACTTGCCCTGCGTCTTCTTGTCCACGAGGTCACCGGCCTTGTCGATCACGGTGTCCACTTTGTCGGCGTTCTTGGAAAGAAGATCCTTCGCCTTGTCCAGAAATCCCATGCGGCCGACTTTACCGCTCCGGCGTGCGCCACAGCCTGCGGGTTTCGCCCAGAACGGCGCCCTGGACCCACCAGATCACCTCGACGGCGACCGCGCCGAGCACCCCGATGCCCACCGCGGTGGAGGTCGTCACGACGTTCGACGGATCGAGCATGAACAGCTCGCGCGCGACGGGGAGGGAGAAGATCACCACGTACGCGAGCGCGGACACCGCGACGAGCGCCACCCGCCACCACTCGTACGGCCGGGCGACCACGGCCAGCACCCACAGCGCCGAGACCAGCAGCGTGATCAGCGCCGCGGTCGAAGCCTGCGTCTGCTCCACCTGGCTCGCCGCCCGCCCCTGGTAGGCCAGCAGATAGGAGGTGAACGTCGCGATCCCTACGGCCACACCCGACGGCAGCGCCGAGGTCATCACGCGCCGCACGAAACCCGGATGGGCCCGTTCGGCGTTGGGCGCCAGCGACAGGATGAACGCGGGGATGCCGATCGTGAACCATGCGGCGATGGTGACGTGGATCGGCTGGAACGGAAACAGCAGCGGATCGGTGCCGAAGATCTTCGCCGACAGCCCCGCCAGCCCGACGAGCACCGCGAGCAGCACCGAGTACACGGTCTTGGTCAGGAACAGGTTGGAGACCCGTTCGATGTTGCCGATCACCCGCCTGCCCTCGCCCACCACATAGGGCAGCGTGGCGAACCTGTTGTCCAGCAACACGATCTGCGCCACCGCCCGCGATGCCGAACTCCCCGACCCCATGGCGACGCCGATGTCGGCGTCCTTGAGGGCCAGCACGTCGTTGACGCCGTCGCCGGTCATCGCGACGGTGTGGCCGCGGGACTGCAGCGCATGCACCATCGCCCGCTTCTGGTCGGGCCGCACCCGCCCGAACGTCGTGTACTCCTCGAGTGTCTCGGCCAGCTGCTCGGGCTCCGCAGGCAACCGGCGCGCGTCCATCGTCTCCCCGGTGAGGCCGAGCGACCCGGCGACCGCACCGACCGAGACCGCGTTGTCCCCGGAGATCACCTTCACCGAAACATGTTGGGAGGCGAAGTAATCGAGGGTGTCGCGGGCGTCGGGGCGGACACGCTGTTCGAGCACCACGAGCGCGGCGGGCGTGACGGTGCCGGGCGCCTCGGGATCGTCGACGGGGCGGTCGCTGGAGCCCAGCAGCAGCACCCGCAGGCCCTGGGCGCCGATGCGCTCGGCGTCTTCGGCGGCCGGTGACGCCGGATCGAGGAGGACGTCCGGCGCGCCGATCACCCAGTTGCCGTGCTCGCCGTAGGACGTGCCGCTCCACTTGGTCGCCGACTTGAACGGCGCGGTGGCCGTCGAACTCCACCCCGGCGGCATCCGGTAGGCCTCACCGATGGCGGCCATGCTGGCGTTGGGACGAGGATCGTCGGCGGCGAGCTGGGCCAGCACCTCGGCCACCCCCGACGTGTCCAGGGTGGTGACCTCGCTGACGCGCATGCCGTTCTCGGTCAGGGTGCCGGTCTTGTCGGCGCACACCACATCGACCCGCGCGAGCCCCTCGATGGCGGGCAGTTCGTTGACCAGACACTGGCGCCGGCCCAGCCGCACGACGCCGACCGCGAACGCGATCGAGGTCATCAGCACCAGACCCTCGGGCACCATCGGCACCAGCGCGCCGACCATGCGCAGCACCGACTCCTGCCAGCCGGCGTCGGTGGTGAAGAGCTGGGTGTAGATGATCAGCGCTCCGGCCGGCACCAGCAGATAGGTGATGAACTGCAGGATCTTGTTGATGCCGCTGCGCAGTTCGGATTTCACCAGCGTGAACTTGCTGGCTTCCTCGGCCAGCTTGGCGGCGTAGGCCTCCCGGCCGACCTTCGTGGCCCGGTAGGCACCGCCGCCGGCGACCACGAAGCTGCCCGACATCACGTGCTCGCCCACGGCTTTCGCGATCGGATCGGCCTCCCCCGTCAGCAGTGACTCGTCGACCTCCAGGTTGGCCGCCTCGAGGATGTCGCCGTCGACGACGATCTGGTCCCCCGGCCCCAGCTCGATGACGTCGTCGAGCACCACCTCGCTGGGCAGCAGAGGCGCGGTGCGGGATTGCCTGCGCACCAACGGTTTCGCCTGGCCCACGATCGCGAGCTTGTCCAACGTCTGTTTGGCGCGCAGCTCCTGGATGATGCCGATCGCGCTGTTGGCGATGATCAGCAGGCCGAACGCACCGTTGATCAGCGAACCGGTGGACAGCACGATGACCAGGAGCACGCCGAGGATCGCGTTGATGCGGGTGAACACGTTGCCGCGGACGATCTCCGAGACGCTGCGTGCCGCGCGGGTCGGGACGTCGTTGCTCTTGCCGTCGGCGACGCGCTGCGCGACCTCGGCATCGGAGAGACCCGCGGAGACCACAGCCGTCATCGGAGGAACACTCCCTTGCCGTCCTCGTCGTAGTACTCCAGCGTCAGCTTGTCGCCGTCGAACGTCGCCGTGGACACCGTTCCCGGTGGCGCGTTCTCGGTGACGAACGCGAACGTGAACACGTTGCCGTCCCAGTGCCGCAGCTCCACGTCCAGAGTGGTGCCCAGCCGCAGCCGCAGCGCCCCGTTCACCTCGGTGACGGTCGCCCCACCCCAGAAGCCGTTGCGGTACGTGCCGGTGTAGGTCTGCAGCGGCGCCGGCGGCGCCGGATCGGGCGGCGGGGTCTTGCCGACCAGCGACCCGACCGGGGCGTCCATCGTCTCGAACGCCTTGCGGTACAGGCCGTACCAGTCCTGCCGGATCTCGCCGAACTGGACGAGGTCGGCGAACTCGGCGGTCAACGTCTCCGGGACCCCGATCGGCGTGGCGTTGGTGAGCGCCACGATCGCCACGTCGGCCGAGGGCAGGATCAGCACGTTCGAGCCGGCGCCCAGTTCGAACGCCCCGGAGTGGCTCAGTTCGGTCCGCGCGGCCGACGTGGTGCCGACGTTGAAGCCGAATCCGTAGAAGCCCGAACGCATCGCCGGTTCGGTCGCGGGGCTCGACACGATCTGCGGGGTCACCGCCGGCAGCAGTGCGGCGCGGTCGACCACCTGCGTGCCCTGATAGCTGCCGTCGGCCAGCATCATGGCCAGCCAGTGGGTCATGTCCTGGACCGATGCGCTGGCCCCACCGGCCGGTCCCTCGGCGTCCGCGTTGCGGATGTAGCGCGGTTGGTAGGAGCCGTCGAGGTGGATGTGCCCCACCGCGCGGTCGGGCCGCTGCGCGAAATCGGCGTAGCGGTAACTGGCCGTCGTCATGCCTAGTGGGGTGAACAGCACGTCGGCGGCCAGGTTCTCCCACGGCCTGCCCGCCGCCACCGCGGCCGCCTCCGCGCCCGCGGTGAAGCCGAAGTTGGTGTAGGCGTAGGAGATCCGGAAGGGGTCGAGCGGGTACTCGCGCAGTTTCTCGAGGACCTGCCTGCGGTCGTAGCCGAGATCCTCGAGCTGATCGCCGGCGTGGTCGGGCAGCCCGGAGCGGTGCGACATCATGTCCCCGATCGTCACCATCGGGGTGACCGCAGGGTCGGACAGCGCGAACCACGGCAGTTTCGCCACGATCGGGGTGTTCCAGTCCACCGATTTCACCCCGACCTGGTGGGCCACCACGGTGGCCGCCAGCGATTTGGACACCGACGCCAGCTGGAAGACGGTGTCCGGATCCACCCGATTGGCCGGATCGTCGGGAAGCGTCGCGTTCTTGACCCCGAACCCCTTCGCGTACACCGTCTTTCCGGCGTGCACGACGGCCACCGCCATGCCCGGGATCCCCGACTTGCGCATCAGGTCGGCCGCCAGCCCGTCGAGCTTCGCCACCGCGTCGTCGACCGCGTTGGCGGGCAACGGCATCGCGGGCACCAGCGGAGGCGGGGTGTCCCCGGCCTGCTCGGCGGTCGGCGATGGCGACGACGGAGGCGGCGTTGCGTCCGCGCCGCACCCGGCGAGGAGCACGGTGAGCATCGCGAGCGCGGCCACCCGGGGTGTCATGGTCGAACGGTAACCCGTCGGCACCGTCTACAGGCGCCACCACGGGTCGAATGTCGATTCGCCGTCCACCCGTCCCCCCGGAATGGGCACTGCGATCCGCACCCCTTCGGCGTCGGCGGCGGCGACCAGGCGTTCGGCCGGCTCGGCCCACGGATGCGGTGCCAGCCGGAACGTCGCCCAGTGGATCGGCATCATCAGGCCGGCGTCGGCGTCGGTCAGGTCGAGGTGCGCACGGACCGCGTCCTCGGGATTCATGTGGATGTCGGAGAACGCCGGATGGTAGGCCCCGATCGGAAGCAGCGTCAGGTCGAACGGGCCGAACTCGGCACCGATCTCGGCGAAGCTCTTGGTGTATCCGGTGTCGCCGCCGAAGAACACGCGGTGCGACGGCCCCATCGCCACCCACGACGCCCACAGCGTGGTGTCGCGGGTGAACAGCCGGCCGGAGAAGTGGCGGGCCGGGGTGCACACCAGCGTCAGGTCACCGATCCGGTGCGATTCGTTCCAGTCCAGCTCGACGATCCGGCTCTCCGGGATGCCCCACTTGCGCAGGTGCGCGCCGATACCCAGCGGCACCAGGAACGGCGCCCGCTGACTGTGCGCCAGCGCGACGATCGTGTCGATGTCGAGGTGGTCGTAGTGGTCGTGGCTGATCACCACGGCGTCGACGGCGGGCAGCGCTTCGATCAGCAGCGGCACCTCGTGCATGCGCGCCGGACCGACGGCACGCGACGGCGAGCAGCGCCGGCTCCACACCGGGTCGGCCAGCACCCGGTAGCCGTCGACCTCGATCATCGCGCTGGAGTGGCCGTACCAGCTGGCCGCCGCGGGACCGGCGGCCGGATGCGGCGCGGGCGGTTCGGCGAGCGGGATCGGGGCCGGCGGCTTGCCCGCGTTCCCGGCGTTGGCCAGATCGCGCAGCAGCATCCGCTGCGCCTCGCGGTCGGCCGTCATGCCCGACGGCGCCTCGAGATTGACGAACTTCCCGTCGCGGTACTGCGGGGAGCGCCGCGCCACCGGTGCGATCTCGGCCGGGGTGGCCCCCAGCGACTCCGGGGTGCCCTGCAGTGCCCGCAGCACCCAGCCCCCGGCCAGCAGGGACGCCGTGCCGAACCCGAACCGCAGCGCCGCGCCGAGCATCAGGCGCCCTGGAACTTCGGTGCGCGCTTCTCGATGCGCGCCACCTGCGCCTCGATGATGTCCTGGCTCTTCCACGCCCGGTCGAACAGCTCCTGGTGTGCCGGCCACGGATCCTCGTAGGCGCCGTCGTCGTTGAGCACCCGTTTGGCGTGCTGCAGGGCCAGCGGCGCGTACCCCGCGATCTCCTGCGCCCACGCCTGCGCGTCGGCCAGCGTGCCGATCCGGTTGGCCATCCCGGTCTGCAGGGCCGCCTCGGCGGTGAGCCGCTCGGCGGCCAGCAGCATGCCGCGCGCCCGTCCGGCACCCACCAGCGACGTCAGCCGGCGGATGCTCCAGTTGTCCAGCGCGATGCCGTACTTGGCGACGGGGAACTGGAAGTACGCCTCGGGCGCCGCCACACGCAGGTCGCAGATCATCGACAGGATGACGCCGGCACCGATCGCGGGACCGTTGACGGCGCCGATGACCGGAAAGGGAGCCCGGTCGATCGCCAGGTTGAGCGCCCTGGCCTTGTCGGGCAGCTCGTCGGCGACACCCTGACCGCCGGACAGGTCGGCGCCGGAGCTGAACACGTGCCCCTGGCCGGTGAGCACGATCGCGCGGACGTCGTCGACGGCCGCCTTCTCGATCGCCTCGCGCAGGCCGTCGACCAGTTCGGCGTTCAGCGCGTTGCGCCGCTCGGGACGCTGCATCTCCAGGGTCAGCACGTTGCCGTCTCGGGTGGCTTCAATCATCCCCCCAGACTATTAGCCTCTTCCTGTGAGCCGGATCCGCGCCCTGGAGCTGCGCGACGCCCTGCTCGACGAGGGCTCGTTCGTCAGCTGGGACGATCCACCCCTGCGGGTCGCGGCCTCGGAGTCCTACCGTCGCGAACTGGCCGACGCCGCCGCCGCGACCGGGCTGGACGAAGCGGTGCTGACCGGGGAGGGCCGCGTGTTCGGCCGCAGGGTCGCGCTGGTGGCGTGCGAGTTCGACTTCCTCGCCGGGTCGATCGGCGTGGCCGCCGCAGAGCGCATCGTCGCGGCGGTCCGACGGGCCACGGCCGAGCGCCTGCCGCTGCTGGCCTCCCCGAGCTCGGGCGGCACCCGCATGCAGGAGGGCACCGTCGCGTTCCTGCAGATGGTGAAGATCACCGCCGCGGTCGAGGTGCACAAGCAGGCGCACCTGCCCTACCTGGTGTACCTGCGCCACCCGACCACGGGCGGGGTGTTCGCCTCGTGGGGCTCGCTGGGGCACGTCACCGCGGCCGAACCGGGCGCGATGATCGGCTTCCTGGGCCCGCGCGTCTACGAACACCTCTACGGCGAACCCTTCCCGGCCGGTGTCCAGACCGCGGAGAACCTGCAGCGCCACGGTGTCGTCGACGCGGTCGTGCCGCTCGACGTCCTGCGCGCCACCCTGGACCGCACGCTCACGGTGGTCGCCGACGCACCCGGGCAGGCCCCGTCCGCTCCCCCGGCCGAACCCCTGCCCGACATCCCGGCCTGGGAGTCGGTCGAGGTGTCCCGCAGGCCGGACCGGCCCGGGGTCGGCGCACTGCTGCGCCACGGCTCCACCGAGCGGGTGCTGCTGTCCGGGACGGGGCAGGGCGAGGCGGCGACGACGCTGCTGGCGCTGGCCCGGTTCGGCGGCCAGCCCGCTGTCGTGCTGGGCCAGCAGCGGGTGGTCGGCGGTGTGGTCGGGCCTGCGGCCCTGCGCGAGGCGCGACGCGGCATGGCACTCGCGGCCGGCCTGCAGTTGCCGCTGGTGCTCGTCATCGACACCGCGGGCCCGGCGCTGTCGGTCGAGGCCGAGGAGGACGGGCTGGCCGGTGAGATCGCCCGCTGCCTGGCCGACCTCGTCACGCTGGACACCCCGACGGTGTCGGTGCTGCTCGGCCAGGGCAGCGGCGGCCCTGCCCTGGCGATGGTGCCCGCCGACCGCGTGCTCGCCGCGCTGCACGGCTGGCTGGCGCCGCTGCCGCCGGAGGGCGCCAGCGCGATCGTCTACCGCGACGTCGATCACGCCGCCGAACTCGCTGCCGCACAAGGGGTTCGATCGGTGGATCTGCTGGCCAACGGGATCGTCGACGTCGTGGTGCCCGAGCACCCCGACGCGGCCGACGAACCGCGCGCCTTCATCGAGCGGCTCTCGGCGACCATCGCCGCAGAGCTCCACGCGCTGAGGTCGGTGCCCGCCGAACAGCGGCTCACCGCCCGGTTCGAGCGCTACCGCCGCATCGGCCTGCCCTGACACCCGCCGAAACGGTATTCCGCGCGGCGATATCGGCCAAAACGCAACGCGGAATACAGTTTCGGCGTCAGAGGAGCAGAGTGAGCGCCGCGATCACCAGTTGCAGTACGCCGGCGCCGAGGGCGATCCACGCGGCCGGGCGCGCACGCGCCACCCGCCACACGGCCACCGCGACCGTGAACATCAGCAGCGCGAACCCGCCGTAGCGCAGCACCGGCCCGCCGCCGTGGGTGAGGAACATCGCGGCCCGCCACACGAAGCCCTGCAGCAGCAGGAAGACCACGGTGCCGGCGAAGTCCTTGAGCCGCCGGTCGTCCGCACGGGTCACCTCACACCACCCCTCTCTGAATCGTGATTTGGGCGTCATCGGTCAACGTACGCGTGACCAACGGCACCGAAATCACACCTCGATCGGCGGGTGCAGCTGTTCCATCGTGTACTGCCGGTTGCGTCGCGCTGCCCACGAACTGGCCGCCAGTGACGCCGCCAGCACCGCCGAGAGCACCGCGATGGCGGTCCACAGGCGTGCGTCCACACCGCCGACCGTCAGCTGCCGTAACCCGTTGACGGCGTAGGTCATCGGGTCGAACGGATGCAGGATCTGGAACGGCTTGGCGGTGGTCTCCACCGGATAGATGCCTCCGGCCGACACGAGTTGCAGCATCAGGAACGCCAGCGTCACCACCCTGCCCACCGCGACGCCGAACAGCGCGTTGAACGCCTGGATCAGCGCCAGGAAGGCGCCGGCGACGAGCACCAGGAACGCGACCGTCGCCACCGGATACTCGGCGTGCAGCCCGACCCCGAAGTGGACGACGGCGTACATCACCACCACCTGGCAGGTCACGATCAGCAGTCCGGGCCAGTAGGAGGCCAGCACCACGCGCAGCGCGCCAAGGCCGTTGACGATGGGCCGGGACTGCAACGGCGTCAACAACATCCACACGATCAACGCGCCGATGAACAACGCCAGCGGCATGAAGAACGGGGCGAAGCCGGTGCCGAAGGTGGCCGCCGGATGGGTGTTGCGCAGATCGAGGCCCGTCGGCGCGGCCAGCGTGCGCGCCACCGCGGTGCGCTGCTGCGGGTTCCACGACGGGATCTGGGTGGCCCCCTCCCGCAGCTTGGTGGCCAGCTCCTGGCCGCCTGCGGCGAGCTTGCCGGTGCCGTCGGCGAGTTGATGCGCGCCCGAGGACAGCTGCTCTCCGCCGGCGGCGAGCTGCACCAGCCCGGCGTCGAGGCGGTGCGCACCGGAATCCAGTTGGTCGACCCCGTCGCGCAGCGACGCGACATCGGCGCGCAACCCGCCGTTCAGTGACCGCGTCAGGAACGTGCGCAGCTTGCTGTTCGGGTCGCCGAGCTCGGTTTCCAGGCGAGAAGCGCTGTCCCGCAGCCTGATCAGACCGTCGTCGGTCGCCGGGTCGATGCCCTGGGCGCGGAGCAGCCGCTGCGCCCCCGCCAGGGCGTTGCCTGCGTCGCGGACCGCGGGGTCGGGGTTGTTCTGCAGGAATCCGACGGTCTGGTCGACGATCGCCGCGGCCTGGGCACTGTTGACGTTGAGCGCGGCGATCCGGTCGGTCGTGGAGCGCACCGCGCCGGACAGGTGCTGCGCGGCACCGGCGACCTCGTCGGGGTTCAACCCGAGACCGCCCACCCGGTCCAGGAATTCGAGCAGCGGCCCGGTAGCGGTGTCGACCGCACCGGCGAGCCGCCGGGTGCCCGCGGCCAGTTGCGCCGATCCCGACTGCGCGCTGCGCAACCCGGACTCGAGCGTATCGGCGCCACCGGCGAGCTTGCGAGCACCGTCGTCGGCGGTGACGATCCCGCCCGCCAGCTGCTGTGCGCCGTCGGCGGCCTGGTCGAGACCGCGGCCGGCGTCGCCCAGCCCGTTCACCACGGTGCCGATCCCGCGCTCGGCGATCGTCGCGTTCACCTGGTTGAGGATCTCGCGGGACGCGTTCTGCCCGATGACGGTGCCCAGGTAGTTGTTGGCGTCGTTGAACGTGAACCGGATCTGCGCCTGCTGCGGATCCGGACCGGCCGGGGAGCTCACCCGCTCGGAGAAGTCCTCCGGCAGCGTGATCGAGAAGTAGTAGCGGCCGCCGGCCACCCCGTCGGTGGCCTCTGCGGCTGACACCTCGGTCAGGTCGAGCTGGCCGGAGTCGATCAGCGCGCGGGCGACCTCGTCGCCGGCGCGCACGGGCTGCCCCTGCGCCTGCGCGCCGCGGTCCTCGTTCACCAGGGCCACCGGCACCTTGTTGACTTCGGCGAACGGATTCCAGAACGCCCACAGATACATCGCGCCGTACAGCAGCGGCATCAGGATGATCGTGACGAGAGCGATGCGGGGCATCAGACCGCGCGAGTACCGCTTGAGGTCGGTGCCCAGCGACATACCGGCAAGCACCACTAGGCACCACCCTTCTGCTGGCCCGCGAGCTCGGCGCGGGACACGTTGGCGACCGGGATCTGACGCACCGGATGGCCGGTGACGCCGTTGACGCTGGCGGTGAGGACCGTCTGCTCGCGGCCGAGGTCGACGAGCCGCCCGACGAGCAGATCCCGGTTGTGGTCACTGGTCACCTGCTCGAGGTTGCCGACCACCAGCAGCGGCGGGCGGGCGGTGTTGGCCAGCGCGATGCGCAGCAGCAGGCCGTCCAGTTCGGTGAGCTCCTCGACGTACTCCGAGAGCGGCGGCAGCGGCAGCTCACCGAACACCGGCCCGCACACCCGCGCCAGGTCGGACTCGTCGGCACGTCGAATCAGCCTGTACCACCGGGCATCCCAGCGCAGTTGCTCGGTGATCAGGTCGCAGACGGTGACGGACTCGTAGACGGTGTCGAGTTCGTCGATCCCGGCGAGCGCCGCGGCGGCGAAGATGTCCTGCACCCGGGTGCGGCCGAACACCGACAGCGTGCCCGACTTCGGCCGCATCCGGCCGGCCAGCGTCATCGACAGCGCGGTGCGGCCCGACCCCGCGGGGCACACCAGCACGGTCACCCCGCCGGCCTCCACCTCCAGGTCGACGGGGCCGTACACCGGCCCCCACGGTCCGCGCATGGTCAGTCCGCGGGCGACGATCGCGGGCTCGGGAGCTGGGGCGTCCGACACTCGGCAATCCCACCACACCCGGCGGTGGCATTCTGGGCATGTGGAGTCGCTCCTGCATTTCGCCGGGAACTTCTGGTGGCTGATCTTTCCGCTCAGCGGTGTGATCGGCGGCGCGGTGCGGGGTGTGTCGGCCGCCAACGAACGGCGCGCTCAACGGCGGCTGGAGCGCTACCGGATCAAGCAGGAGACCAAGGTCGCGCTGGCGCGGGAGAAGGCGGCCGGTCAGACCCGCGCGGACGGCACCCGGCGGGACATGGCCAAGGTGCTGCAGCGGCACGACGCCACCGACCAGCGCTGGCTCTCCTATGAGGTCGACATCGCCAAGCTGCTGGACTTCCCGGTGATGACCGACATGCGGGAACCGCTGACGCTGGCGTTCCACAAAGCCAAGAGCCGCGCCGACCTGCTGCGGCCCGCGCAGCTCGACGACATCCTCGGCGACCGGGCCGCCCAGGTCGAATACCGCGACGCGGTCGGTGAGTACGTCGCCGCGTTCGACGCCGCCGAGTCCGAGGCGATCCGCCGGCGCCGCAGCGACTTCTCCGCCGAGGACCAGGGCCGGCTGGCCCGCGCCCAGCACCTGCTGCGGCTGGCGGGCGACGAGGCCGCCACTCCGCAGGAACGGCAGAACGCCTACGGCCGGGCCCAGAAGGAATTGGCCGGGCTGATCGTGATGCCGCCCGCCGCCCGCGCCGCGATCGAGAGCAAGGTGCTCGGCGAACTGGAGGCGTGACGCTCAGGCCGGTGCCAGTGCGGTGGGTAGCCTCGCCGACGTGGATTACGAAACCCTGCACTGCACCGTGGACGCCGACGGCGTGGCGCTGCTGACCCTGTCCCGGCCGGAGCAGCTCAACGCCTTCAGCGTGACGATGGCCCGCGAACTGGAGCAGTTCTTCACCGTCGACGCCCGCGACGACGCGATCCGCGCCGTCGTGGTCACCGGCGCCGGACGGGCGTTCTGCGCGGGGATGGATCTGTCCGCGCCGGGCAACGTGTTCGGATTGGACGAGAGCCTGGCCCCGACGCCGGAGCAGATGCACGCCGACTACGCGAGCGAACCCCTGCACAGCGGAATCCGCGACACCGGCGGCCGGGTCACCCTCGCGATCCACGCCTTGCCCAAGCCCGTCATCGCGGCGATCAACGGCGCCGCCGTGGGGATCGGCGCCACCATGACGCTGGCCATGGACATCCGGGTGGCGTCCGAGGCCGCCCGCATCGGTTTCGTGTTCGGCCGGCTCGGGATCGTGCCTGAGGCGTGCTCGTCGTGGTTCCTGCCCCGGCTCGTCGGCATCCAGCAGGCCCTGGACTGGGTGTACTCGGCCGACATCATCTCGGCCGAGGACGCGCTGCGCGGCGGGCTGCTGCGCTCGGTGCACAGTCCGGACACCCTGGTGCCCGAGGCGCTCGAGCTGGCCCGCAGCTACGTGGCGGGGCGTTCGCCGGTGGCGCTGGCGCTGGCCAAGCGGCTCATCTACCGCAACGGTGCCGCCGACTCGCCGCTGGAGGCCCATCTCAGCGACTCGCTGGCGATGTTCTACACCTCCATCGGCGACGGCAAGGAAGGCGTCGCGGCGTTCCGCGAGAAGCGGCCACCGGCGTTCTCCGGCAGTGCCAACGCGTTGCCGCGGATCTTTCCCGAGGACGACTGAACCGTCAGGCCAGGGCCAACGCGGCGAGCATCGCGCCCGAGGTGACCAGCAGCAGCGGCACCCGCAGCAGGTTGCGCCGCGTCCATCGCACCGCGGCCGCCTCGTCGACGTCGGCCGGATCCTTTCTCTCGAATTCGGCCGCCTGCGGGATCAGGTCGAACAGCGCCCACAGACGCATCACGGCGTGGCTGACCAGCGCCACCAGCAGCGCCACCCCGATCGCCGAGTCGCCCCAGGTCACGATCAGCGTGACGACTAGCAGAACCTCGAAGATCACCGGCGCGGGCAGCCAGAACCGCACCCGGGCGATGCCGCCGTTGCGGGACTGGATGATGCCCGGCCGGCGGGGCCAGTACGGGTCGACGACGAGCACCTCGTAGAGGGCGCCGCCGAGCGCGATGCAGGCAGCCAGCGTGGTGGCGGCGATCAGGACGAGCGTCGGGGCCGACGTCGGGGTGGACACAGCTCGAAGATTAGCCAAGTGCCAGGATGAGCCATGGCCGAGATCACGCCGTTCCGCATCGCCGTGCCCGATACCGACCTCGACGATCTCGCCGATCGCCTGCGCCGCACCCGGTGGCCGGAGCCCGAATGCGTCGACGACTGGAGCCAGGGCATCCCACTGGCCTACACGCGCGAACTGGCCGACTACTGGGCCAAGGACTATGACTGGCGCGCAACCGAAGCCGAGCTCAACGGATTCGACCAGTTCGTGACCGAGTTCGACGGGTTGCCCATTCACTTCCTTCACGTCCGCAGCGGCCGCACCGACGCGTTCCCACTGCTGATCACCCACGGTTGGCCCGGCTCGGTGCTCGAATTCCACAAGGTGATCAGACCGCTCGCCGACGCCGGGTACGACGTCGTCTGCCCGTCACTGCCCGGGTACGGCTTCTCGGGGAAGCCGTCCGCGACCGGCTGGGGGGTCGAGCGGATCGCCCTGGCGTGGAACGAGCTGATGACCCGCCTGGGCTACGAACGCTACGGCGCGCAGGGCGGCGACTGGGGTGGGGCGGTGACGACGCAGATCGGCCGCCATCAAGGCGGCTGCGTGGCCATCCACCTGAACATGCCGACGGCGGGTCCGCCCCGCAACCTCGCAGACCCCACACCCGAAGAAACAGTCGCACTGCAGCGCCGCGATGAGCATCGGCGTTGGGGCACAGGCTATTCCGGTCAGCAGGCCACGCGACCGCAGACCCTCGGCTACGGGCTGGCGGACTCCCCCGTGGGGCAGATGGCGTGGATCGTCGAGAAGTTCTGGGCCTGGACCGACAGCGGCGGCCACCCCGAGAACGTCCTCACTCGCGACGAAATGCTCGGCAACGTGATGCTCTACTGGCTGACGAACTCGGCGGCCTCGTCGGCGCGGTTGTACTGGGAGAGCTTCGGCAGCTTTCGCGACGGTGCGCCGGTGACGCTGCCCACGGGCATCGCGGCGTTCCCGAAGGAGATCGTGCCGCCCCGGCGCACCTGGTGCGAACCGCATTACAACATCACTCGGTGGACGGACATGCCGTGCGGCGGGCACTTCGCCGCCTTCGAGCAGCCCGGGCTCTTTGTCGAGGACGTCAGCGCCTTCTTCGCCGAGTTCCGTTAAGACGGGTCCAGGCCCAGCAGTTCGATGCTGTCCTTGCGCATGTCGACCTTGCGCACTTTGCCGGTCACGGTCATCGGGAACTCGTCGACGACGTGCACGTACCGGGGAATCTTGTAGTGCGCCAGCCTGTTCGAGGCGTACTCGCGCAGCGCGGCCGCGTCGAGTGCCTCCCTGCCCGGCTTCATCCGGATCCAGGCGCAGATCTCCTCGCCGTACGTCGCGTCCGGCACCCCGATCACCTGGGCGTCCTCGACGTCGGGATGGGTGTGCAGGAACTCCTCGATCTCCCGCGGGTAGATGTTCTCACCGCCGCGGATCACCATGTCCTTGATGCGGCCGACGACGTTGCAGTAGCCGTCCTCCCGCATGATCGCCAGGTCACCGGTGTGCATCCAGCCGTCGGGATCGATGGCCTCTCTGGTCTTCTCGTCGTCGCGCCAGTAGCCGAGCATCAGCGAGTAACCGCGGGTGCAGAATTCGCCCGGCTCCCCGCGCGGCACCGTCTCCCCCGTGTCGGGGTCGACGATCTTGATCTCGACGTGCGGGTGGGCCCGACCGATGGACGACGTGCGCCGGTCGAGGTCGTCGTCGATGAGAGTCTGACACGACACCGGTGACGTCTCGGTCATCCCGTAGGCGATGGCGACCTCGGACATGTTCATGTCCTCGACGCAGCGCTTCATCACCTCGACCGGACACACGGCGCCCGCCATGATGCCCGTACGCAGCGACGACAGATCCGTCGTGGCGAAGTCGGCATGGTGCTGCATCGCGATGAACATGGTCGGCACCCCGTACACGCCGGTGCACCGCTCGGAGGCGATCGCGCGCAGGGTGGCCGCCGGATCGAAACCGGCGGCGGGGATGACGATGGTGGCGCCGTGCGTCGTGCAGCCCAGGTTCCCCATCACCATGCCGAAGCAGTGGTAGAACGGCACCGGGATGCACAACCGATCGCCGGCGCCGAGCCGGATCAGCTCGGTGACGAAGTAGCCGTTGTTGAGGATGTTGCGGTGCGACAACGTCGCACCTTTGGGGAAACCCGTTGTACCCGAGGTGTACTGGATGTTGATCGGATCGTGGTGGGACAGCCCGGCGAGCCTGTGCGCCAGGTCGTCGGCACCCACCGGGTCGGCGTCCTCGCGCAGACGGACCCAGTCCTCGGTGCCGAAGAAGATCACATCCTCCAGCGTCGGCATCTGCGGACGGACCTCGGCGACCATCGCGACGTAATCCGAGGACCGAAACGACGTCGCGCCGAACAGCGTGCGCAGCCCCGACTGCTCGAGCACATAGGCGAGCTCGTGGGTGCGGTACGCCGGATTGACGTTGACCAGGATGGCGCCGATCTTCGCGGTGGCGAACTGAACGATCACCCACTCCGCACTGTTGGGCGCCCAGATCCCGACCCGGTCCCCCGGTGCGATACCGCGGGCCATCAAACCCCGTGCCACGACATTGATCTCGGCGTCGAGTTCGGCGTAGGTCCAGGACCGTCCGGTGGGGACGTCGACCAGCGCGTCGGTGTCGGCGAACGTGGCGGCGATACGTTCGAAGTTCGCGCCGATCGTCTCCTCCAGGATCGGCGCGTCGGTGGGTCCGGCGTCGTAGGACAACTCGGTCACGGTGCTCACCTCACCAGGTCCTCGTAGCGGAACTCCGTGTCGATCGGCGTGCCGGCGCTGTGCGCGTCCTGCTCGCGGCGGCGCAGATCGACCCGGCGGATCTTGCCCGAGATCGTCTTGGGCAGGTCGGCGAATTCGACACGGCGGACCTTCAGGTACGGCGCCAGATGGTCGCGGCTGTACTGCAGGATCTGCCTTGCTGTTTCGGCGTCGGCGGTCCAGCCCTCAGCGAGGGCGATGTAGGCCTTCGGAACGGCCAGCCGGGTGTCGTCGGGGGCGGGCACCACCGCGGCTTCGACGACGGCCGGGTGTTCGATCAGCACGCTCTCCAACTCGAACGGCGACACCTTGTAGTCGGAGGACTTGAACACGTCATCGGTGCGCCCGACGTAGGTGATGTAGCCGTCGTCGTCGCGGGTGGCCACGTCCCCGGTGTGGTACAGGCCGTCCCGCATCACCAGCGCGTTGCGCTTCTCGTCGTCGAGGTAGCCCGTCATCAGGTTCAGCGGGGTCGCGTTCAGGTCCAGGCAGATCTCGCCCTCCTCGGCCCGCTCGCCGGTGAGCGGGTCGACGAGCACGACCGGGACGCCGGGCATCGGCCGGCCCATCGACCCGGACTTCACGGGCTGGCCCGGGGTGTTGCCGACGGCCAGCGTCGTCTCGGTCTGACCGAACCCGTCGCGGATCGTCAGCCCCCAGGCGCGCTCGACCTGTGCGATGACGTCCGGGTTCAGCGGCTCGCCGGCGCCCAGGACCTCCCGCAGATGCGGTGGCCGTTCGCCGAGGTCGGCCTGAATCAGCATGCGCCACACGGTCGGTGGTGCACAGAAGGTGCTGACCTCACCGCGGTGCAGTTGCTCGAGCAGGGCAGCCGCGTCGAAGCGGGCGTAGTTGTAGACGAAGATCGTCGCCTCGGCGATCCACGGCGCGAAGAAGCAGCTCCACGCGTGCTTGGCCCAGCCCGGTGAACTGATCGCCAGGTGCACGTCGCCCGGTCGCACTCCCAGCCACGCCATCGTCGACAGGTGGCCCACCGGATAGCTGATCTGCGAGTGCTCCACGAGCTTGGGCTTGCTGGTGGTGCCGGAGGTGAAGTAGATCAGTAGCGGGTCCGTGGGCGCCGTGCCGGGATCGAACGGCCCGGCCGGCGCGACATCTCCCGCGTCGGCGTAGCTGTGCCAGCCCGGCGCCTTTCCGCCCACAGCGACCCCGGTGAAGGTTTCCTCGACACCGGTGAACTTCGCCGCGTCCGACGCGTTGGCGATGACGAACCCGGCGCGCCCGCGCCGCAGCCGGTCGGCGACGTCGTCGGGACCCAGGGCCGCGGTCGTCGGCATGATCACCGCACCGAGTTTGGCCACGGCCAGCATCGACTCCCACAGCTCGACCTGGTTGCCGAGCATCAGGATGACCCGGTCGCCCTTCCCGACGCCGAGGCCGCGCAACCAGGTCGCGACCTGATCCGACCGGGCCGCCATCTGTCCGAAGGTCGCCTTCACCTCGCGGCCGTCCTGCTCGACGATCCACAGCGCGACGTCGTCGGGCCGGTCCGCGGCGACCACGTCGAACCAGTCGGTCGCCCAGTTGAACCGTCCGGTCAGCCGCGGCCACTCGAACGTCTCGACGGCCTTGTCGTAGTCGCCGATCACCTCGACCAGGTGGTCCCGCGCCTCGCGGTAGCGCTCCGTGTTCGTCGTCATGACCAATAGGATCCAGGTCACACCCGCCCGTCCGCCACCCCCGAAAGAGGGTACGACCGATGCCCGATCCGTCGGCGCTGCTGCGCCCTCGCGACACCGACGCCTTGCGCGGCGCGCTGCGCCGGATGGCGGCCGAGGGCGCGGCGCCGGTGCTGTTCGCCGGGGAGGTGCACCGCGAGACGCTGCTGCTCAGCGAGTTCGTCGGCACCAGGACCAGTAATCTGCGGGGTCTTGCCGTGCAATCGAAGTCCGGTCTGGGCGGGGCCAGCATGGTGGCAGGCCGTCCGATGTCGGTGGCCGACTATCGCAATGCCGCGACGATCACGCACGACTACGACGCACCGGTGCTCTCGGAGGGCATCAGATCGGTGCTCGCGGTGCCGGTGTTGGTCGACGGGCAAACCAGGGCGATGCTCTATGCCGCGCACCGATCCGGGTCGCCGTTCGGCGGCAGAGCCGCCGACCTGCTGGTCTCTTCGGCGCATTCGCTGGCCGAGGAGCTGCGCATCCGCGACGAGGTGGACCGCAGGCTGCGGCTGCGCGAAACCCAACTCGCCGGCGCGGCGGGCGCCGGCACCGAACGTATCCGCGAGGTGCACGCCGAACTGCGCGGCCTGGCCGCATCCTCTCCGCTGCCTCTGCAGAATCGGCTGCGCGAACTGGCCGACCGGCTTGTCGGAGCGCTCGCCACCGCACCGCCCGGCGCCGCGCCGCTGTCGCCTCGAGAACTCGACGTGTTGGCGCAGGTCGCCTTGGGGTGTACCAACAGCGAGGCCGCCCAACGACTCTCGCTGAAACCCGAGACCGTGAAGAGCTACCTGCGCAGCGCCGCGGCGAAACTGGGCGCGCACACCCGGCACGAGTCGGTCTCCAAGGCGCGGCGTGCCGGGCTCATCCCCTAGGTTTCGATCGGCGCGACACGCCCCGCGAACGTCACCGCCTCGACGCCGTGCTCGCGGGCGTCCGCTTCGGCTTTGGCGTGCTCGGCGGCCAGATCGAGGGAGCGTGCCATCACTATGTAGGCGATCGCCGAGGCGGCCAGACCGACGAACAGCGCGATGTCGACGTCGTTCATCGCCGCGGCGATCGGTCCGGTGTACCAGACGGTGACGACGAAGGGAATCATCGCGACGATGCCGATGGTGTAGGCCGCCAGTCCGCGCCAGCCCCAGGTCCCGTACACGCCGCCGCGCGGCACGAAGATCTCGCGCACGGCATACCGGCCGCGGCGGACGAAGTAGTAGTCGACCAGGTTGACCGACGTCCACGGCACCAGCAGGTAGAGCAGCACGACCAGGAAGCTGCCGAAGTTCGCGAGGAACTCGCCACTGGACAGCACGGCGCCGAGCAGGCCGCACAGCGCGATCACGGTGCAGGAGATGACGCGCAGCCGGCGGGTGGGCTGCACCGCGCGGAACGAGTCGACCACGGTGATCAGCTCGATCGACGCGGCGTAGATGTTCACCGTGATGACGGTGATCAGCCCGGGAAGCGCGGCGGCGAGAAGCCACAGACCCGAGCCGGGCAGGATGCCGTCGGCGGTCTGTCGGACGGCTTCCAGCGGGGAGAGGTCGGCGAACAGCGCGGCGACGAACGCGCCGAGCACCATCAGCCAGGCGGCGCCGACGAACACCCCGGTGTAGGTGTGGAACAGGGCCTTTCGCGGGCTGGTCTGCGGGGGCAGATAGCGGGAGTAGTCCGACACGTAGGGCGCCCAGCCGAGGGCGTATGCGGCGGCCGCGGCGAACTGGACCAGGAACGCCGCCCAACTGAACCCGCCGAAGCCGAACTGCCCGGCGGGCAGATCGGAGACGATCAGCGCGACGACGGTGAAGACCCCGAACGTCGCGAGGAACAACCACGTCAGCCAGGTCTGCACGCGGTGGATCCAGTGGTAGCCGTAGATCGCCAGCGCCAACGCGAGTGCGGTGATGCACACGAACCACAGATCGCGGACGTCCGCTCCGGTCGTCAGCGTCAGCACGTCGGCCGCGAGGATCTGGTTGAACACGTTGAAGCCGACGATGCTGAAGATGACGACCGCGCAGATCACCACCACTCCGCGATAACCGAATTGGGCACGCGACTGGATCATCTGCGGCAGCCCCAACTGTGGGCCCTGCGCGGAATGGAACGCCGTGAAGACGGTGCCGACGGCCGCACCCAGGATGATCGCCACCAGCGACGTGAGGAATGACGCCCCCAGCGCTGCGCCCACCATGCCGGTGGCCAGCGTGGTGAGGTTCGCGTTGGACATGAACCAGAGCGGGAACAGGGTCGACGGTTTTCCGCGACGGTCCTGGAGCGGCACCCAGTCGATGGATTTGGATTCGATGGCAGACGAGTCACTGGACATGGGTCCTCGCTTCGGATCGGGAGGTCGAGCGGACAGGGATCCGGGGTACCGCGATGTCCCCGTACAGTTCGGGCCGGCGATCGGCGAACAGGTCGTTGAACTCCCCGATCGATTTGTCGAGGGTCAGGTCGAGCTCGGTGGACGCCGCGGTGTTCGCGGTGGCCGGCGTGGCGCACACCCACCCGTCGGGCGAGATGACGCACGTCCCGCCGGTCCACTCCACCCCGCGTTCACTGCCGTGCCGGTCGGCGATGACGGTGGGCAGCCGTGACGAACGCGCGGCCGCCATGGCCTGGACGATCTCGGGCGCATGCTCACCCGACGGCCGGTCGACCAGCGGCCAGTTGACGGGCAGGGCCAGGATTTCCGCGCCGCTCAGCGCGAGTCGTCTTGGCAATTCCGGGAATTCGTTGTCGTAACAAATCGCCACGCCGAGGCGGCAGATCGGGGTGTCGACGACCATGCCCGCGTGCGGCCCCGTGTCGAAGATCCGGTGCTCGGTCCCCCACAGATGCGACTTGCGGTAACAGCCGAGGACCCCTTCGGCGCCGAGGACGAGCGCGGAGTTGAACAGCGCGTCCCCGTCGCGTTCACAGAAGCCGAGTACCACCACGGTCTCGGAGGGCAGTTCGGACGCCAGCGACTTCAGAAGCTCGTCCTCGGCGCGCAGCGCGCACGACCACGCCTCACTCCGATCCGCGAAAACGTATCCGCTGGTGGCCAACTCGGGCAGCACCATCAGGTGCGGACCGCTGCGCGCGCCCTGCCCG
Source organism: Mycolicibacterium chlorophenolicum (assembly GCF_001044235.1). Classification (GTDB taxonomy): domain Bacteria; phylum Actinomycetota; class Actinomycetes; order Mycobacteriales; family Mycobacteriaceae; genus Mycobacterium; species Mycobacterium chlorophenolicum. The sequence goes on from NZ_JYNL01000069.1 coordinate 631,635, forward strand.
AGGGCATCGCGGATCGCGCCCAGATTGCGCTCGACGTCGCCGACCGTCACGTCGACGGGTACCGCGCTCACCCGTATCCGCCCACCCATCGGTCAGCTCACCGCCCGCGCTCGACCGCGGGGGTGCCGTCGAAAACGCCCGAGTGGCGGCCAATTTCCTCGATCCGGAGGGTGGCGGTGGCTTCGTGGGCGGCGAGGCCCTCGAACGCGGAGATGCGTTCCACGGCCGGTGCCAGCTGCGCGGTGGCGTCCCGGCCGGCGCGCTGGTAGGTCAGCGGCTTGAGGAACCGCGATACCGACAGCCCGGCGTTGTACCGCGATGTCTTCCCGGTCGGCAGCACGTGGTTGGTGCCCGCAATGCCCTTGTCGGAGTAGGCGACCGTGCTCCAGGGACCGAGGAACAGCGATCCGTAGTTGCGCAGCTCCTTGTGGAAGAAGTCGTCGTCGGAGGTCTGCACCTCGAGATGCTCGGGACCCAGGACGTCGCTGATCGCCGCCGCCTGCGCGCGGTCGACGGCCAGGATGACCGAGCCGTAGTCACGCCACGCGGCGCCGGCGATCTCCCGGGTGGTCAACGTCTGCAGCTGCCGCTCGATGGCATCGATCACGTTGCGCCCCAACGTCTCCGACGTGGTGATCAACGCCGCCGGCGAGTTCGGCCCGTGCTCGGCCTGGCCGAGGAGATCCGCAGCGACCCACTCGGGATCGGCGGTCTCGTCGGCGAGCACCGCCACCTCCGAGGGGCCGGCCAGCAGATCGATGCCCACCCGGCCGAACAGCTGCCGCTTGGCCTCGGTCACGAACGCGTTGCCCGCGCCCACGAGCATGTCGACCGGCGCGTCGCCCAGCAGCCCGAACGCCATCGCGCCCAGGGCCTGAACGCCGCCGACGGCGAACATGCGGTCCACGCGGGACAGATACGCGCCGTAGAGGACGGCGGGGTGCACTCCGTGTTCACCGGACGGCGGCGTGCACGCCAGCACCGTCGGCACGCCGGCGGCCTTGGCCACACCCACCGTCATGAAAGCGCTCGCCAACAGGGGGAAGCGGCCGGCGGGCAGGTACGCCCCCACCCGCGCGATGGGGATGTACTGCACGCCACCGGTCACGCCGGGTGCCAGCTCGATCTCGAAGTCGCTGAGGTGCTGCCGTTGCGCCGATGCGAACCGGTTGGTGCGCTCGTAGCCGAGTTCCAGTGCCTCGCGGACGTCGGCCGGCAGGGCGTCGCCCGACTTGCGCAGCTCGTCGTCGCTCACTTCGAGGGCCCCGGTGTACCCGTCGAGATCGCGGGAGTACCGGCAGACCGCGTCCAGTCCGGTGCGCTCGATGTCGGCGAGCATCTGCGAGACGCGCTCGACGACCTTCGGATCGCGCTGGGCCGGCGGGCCGTCGACCGCGGGTTTCTTGAGCCAGGTGAACGGACCCAGAGCGCGGGCTTCCTCGGTGGTGATCTGCATGACCGATGACGCTAGGTCGATTTTGCGCACAGGACTAGAGGGACACTTCCTGCGCTTCCTACAGGGTTTTCCTGTGGCTTCTCCGCGGGGCGATCAGCGGCACCGACGAGCGGTCGCCCGACTCGACGACAGGCAGGTCGCGGATCGTGTCCTCGGCGAGGCGCGCGAACTCGCGGGTGGCATTGGACAGCGGACGGACCCGGTGCCGGGCCAGCGCGATGATGTCGAACAACGGCTCGGCGAACGGGACGGTGTGCAGACCCGGCGGGAAGGCGTCGCTGTCGATCACCGCGCCGCTGGCGATCGTGTCCCCGATCCCGGCCGCCACGAGTCGCAGCGCCGACTCGACGTGTTCGATCTCGATCAACGGCTCCACGCGCAGCCCGGCCAACTGGGCCCGCTCCGCCAGTTGGCGACGGGTGGGGTCCTTCCAGCCGTAGTGCGCGTCGTAGAGGACGAGATCGGCGGCGGCGAACTGCTCGATGGTCACCGGCGCGGCGGTGTGGGAGGCGTCGGCGCTGACGTAGAACACCTCGTCGCGCAGCAGCGGGCGCACCGTGAGCTCCTCGTCGTCGATCGGCAGGATCAGGATGCCCGCCTCGATCTCGCCGGCCTGGATCGCGGCCGCGGTCTCCGCCGAGTTCTGACCGACCAGGCGCACCCGTACCGCGGGATATCGCTTGTGGAAGGTCTGGACCAGGCTGGACAGCAGGTAGTAGTCCGCATTGCGCGGCATGCCGAAGGTGGCGGTGCCACCGCCCAGGGAACCGAGGGCACGCACGGCGTGCACACCGCCGTCGACGGCCTGCACCACCTGCTGGGCGTAGGGCAGCAGCTCCTGCCCGGCCGCGGTGAGCGTGAGCCGGCGGCTCCCCCGCACGAAGAGCTGGGTGTCGAGTTCGTCCTCGAGCCGACGCACCAGCTCCGACACCGAGGCCTGCGCGATGGCGAGCTCGTCGGCCGCCGCGGTGAACGAGCCGAGCCGCTCCGCCTCCAGGAAAGCCCTGAGCTGATTGAGAGTCATCCCGGGACAACCCTATGGCCGGGCGAGCCTGATGTCAGGCCAGGGACTGCACCCACGACCGGTGCAGCGCGGCGTAATGACCGTCGGCGCGCGCCGTCAGCTCCTCCGGCGAGCCGTCCTCGACGATGCGGCCATGCTCGAGCACCAGCACCCGGTCGGCGATCTGCACCGTCGAGAGCCGGTGCGCGATCACGATCGCGGTCCGCTCGGCGAGCACCGTCTCCAGCGCCCGCTGCACCATCCGCTCGCTCGGGATGTCGAGCGACGACGTGGCCTCGTCGAGGATCAGCACCGCGGGGTCGGCCAGGAACGCCCGGGCGAACGCGACCAGCTGCCGCTGCCCCGCCGACAGCCGGTCGCCGCGCTTGGCGACATCGGTGTCATAGCCCTCGGGCAGCGCATCGATGAACCCGTCCGCGCCGACGGCCCGGGCGGCCGCCTGTACCTCCTCGTCGGTGGCGCCGGGGCGCCCGAAGCGGATGTTGTCGGCGACCGTGCCGCCGAACATGAAGTTCTCCTGCGTGACCATCACGACGTGACGGCGCAGATCGGCCTGCCTGAGGTCGCGCAGGTCCACCCCGTCGAGGGAGACGCTGCCCGCGCCCGGGTCGTAGAACCGGGTGACCAGTTTGGCGATCGTGGTCTTGCCCGCGCCGGTGGTTCCCACCAGCGCGACGGTCTGACCCGCAGGCACCACCAGGTCGAGATCCGGCAGCACCGGCCGGTTGGGGACGTATTCGAAGCGGACGTCGCGGAAGGCGATCTCCCCACGCACCGAGTCGAGTTCGACCGGCTCGGCCGGATCGGCGATCCCCGGTTTCTCGGCGAGCACCCCGGCCAACTTCTCCAGCGCCGACGACGCCGACTGGAAGGTGTTGAAGAACTGGGAGATCTCCTGCATCGGTTCGAAGAACATCCGCAGGTACAACAGGAACGCGGCGAGCGTGCCGATGGTCATCTGCCCGTGCAGCACCCGGTATCCGCCGTAGAGCAGCACCATGCCGGTGGTGATGTTGCCGACGAACTTCACCCCCGGCATGAAGATCGCCAGCAGTTTGAAGGTCTTCTCGTTGATCACCCGGTACCGGTCGGCGATGTCTTCGAAGATCTGCTGGTTGCGCGGCTCGCGGCGGTAGGCCTGCACCGCCTTGATGCCCGTCATGGTCTCGACGAACTGGACGATCACCAGCGCGGAGATCTCGCGCACCTCGCGGTAGATCCGCGACGACTCGCGGTGGAACCACGCCACCAGCGCCACCAGGACGGGGAACGCCGCCAGACACATCAGCCCGAGTTTCGCGTCGAGCGTGATCAGCAGCACCGAGGTGCCGAACAGCGTGAGCACCGCGGTGATCAGAGAGTCGAAACCGGTCTCCAGCATGTCCTGGATCGCTTCGACGTCGTTGGTGGATCGGCTCACCACGCGGCCCGAGGTGTAGCGGTCGTGGAAAGCGATGTCGAGACGGCCGAAATGCCGGAACACCCGCCTGCGCAGTTCGCGCAGCACCCGCTGGCCGATGCGGCCCGACCGGCGCAGGAAGAACATTCGGGCGCTGGCCTGCACGAGCACCACGCCGCACAGCACCCCGACGATCACCATCAGGGTGCGCGCCGAACCACCGTCGAGCAACGGGGGGATCCCGTTGTCGATGCCCTTCTGCACCAGCAGCGGAACGGACAGCCGCGCAACGTTTTCCACCACCACGACGATCGCCAGCGCCAGCACCGTCCAGCGGTACGGGCGCAGCAATGAGCCGAGCAGGGCCCGCGCCTCGCGGCGCCGCGGCACCGATTCGTCGATCGGCAGATCGTCGTGTTCATCGAACCGGCCGCGCCAGTCCGGTGCCACGCTCACGGCCGTCGCTCCAGGATCTCGCGCTCCAGCGTCGGGCGGCGATCCTCGTCGTCGGGCAGCGGCAAGGGCTCACCCGCCCAATCGGTCTCGCGCTCGCAGCCGTCGTCGAGTTCGTCGTCGGCGGCCAGCAGATAGCGGTACTCGGGCACCCCGGCCAGCAGTTCGGCGTGGGTCCCGACGTGGGTGATGGTGCCGTTCTGCAGCAGCGCGACCCGGTCGGCGAGCAGCACGGTCGACGCGCGGTGGGCCACCACCACGCCGGTGACCGCGTGCAGGACACGACGCAGCGCTTCCTCGACGACCGCCTCGGTGTGGACGTCGAGCGCCGACAGGGTGTCGTCGAGTACCAGGATGCGCGGGCCGGCCAGGATCGCCCGGGCCAGCGAAAGACGTTGCCGCTGACCGCCGGACAGGCTCATGCCCTGCTCGCCGATGCGGGTGTCCAGGCCGTAGGGCAGGTCGTAGACGAACTGCGCGGCGGCCACCTCGACGGCCTGACGCAGCTCCTCCTCGGAGGCGTCCGGTTTGCCGAGGCGCAGGTTCTCGGCCACTGACATCGAGAACAGCGTCGGATCCTCGAACGCCGTCGCGACCGCCTGCCGCAGCGCGTCGAGGCTGAGCTCGCGGATGTCCTGCGCGTCGATGCGGATCTCGCCCTCGGTCACGTCGTACAACCGGGACAGCAGACCCACCAGCACCGACTTGCCCGAGCCCGTCGCACCCACGAGCGCGAGCGTCTCCCCCGGCTCGACGGTCACGGTGACGTGACGCAGCGACCAGTCCTCGGAGTCCGGGAACCGGAAGCCGACGTCGACGAGTTCGAGGCGGCCACCGCGCGGACTCTGCTCGCGCGGACCGTCGGTGATGTCGCGTGGTGCGTCGAAGATCTCGGCGATGCGGTTGGCGGCGGTGAACGACTCCTGGGTCATCGACAGCAGGAAGCCCAGCGACGCGATCGGCCAGACCAGCGACAGCATCATCGTGATGAACGCGACCAGCGTCCCCATCGTCACGTAGCCGTGCCCGGCGGCGTACGCCCCGAAGCCGAGCACGAGGATCAGTGTCAGGTTCGGGATGATCTCCAGCAGCGTCCAGAATTTCGCCGACACCGTCACCCGCTTCACCTGGGTGTCGTAGAGATCGGTGAGCTGCTCGTCGAACCGGTCGTAGACGTAGTCCTCGCGGCCGAACGACTTGACCACCCGCAGCCCGAGCGCGGCCTCCTCGACGTGGGTGGCGACGTGGCCGGCCTGGTCCTGCGCCTGTCGCGACAGCCGGGTGTACTCCTGCTGGAAGTGCAGCACGGTGAGCGTGATCGGGATGATCGACACCAGCACCACCACGCCCAGCGGCCAGTACATCGCCAGCAGGATCGCGGTGACGACGGTGATCTGCAGGACGTTGAGGATCAGGAACGTCAGGCCGAACGACATGAAACGTCGAATCGTGCTGAGGTCGTTCATGATTCGCGACAGCAACTGGCCCGACTGCCAGCGGCCGTGAAACGACATCGGCAAAATCTGCAGCCGCGCGTAGAGGTCTTTGCGGATGTCGGCCTCGACACCCATGGTCGCGCGGGCCACCAGCCATCGCCGGATGAACCACAGCACGGCCTCGGCGATGCCGACGCCCATCGCCGCCGCGCCCAGCGTCCACAGCCCCTGCTGGTCCTGATGGCGCACCGGCCCGTCGATGACGGCCTTGGTCATCAGCGGGATCGCGACAGTGGCGGCGAGGCTGGCGAAGGCGACGGTGAACATCAGGATCCACCTGCCGCGGTACGGCAGCAGGTAGGGCAGCATCCGCCACAGGTCCGAGCTCGGCCTCACCCGTCGGGGCGGCGGCGCGATCGCGGGCGCTGCGCGCAATGCGTTGTCTCCGAATTCAGCCACTCAGAACATCTTCCCACTGCGGGCAAGTGGTTAACTCGTCTACCGAATGTGCGGTGCAGGGCAGGTGCGCGTGCGGACCGGTCGTGCCGCAGGTGCGGCGCTCGGACCCGAACTGGGTGCGGTACAGCTCGGCGTAGCGGCCGCCGCGGCCCAGCAGTTCGGTGTGCGTGCCGCGCTCCACGATGCGGCCGTCCTCGACGACCAGGATCAGATCGGCGGCCCGGATGGTCGAGAGCCGGTGCGCGATCACCAGCGACGTGCGGCCGGCCAGCGCTTCGGCCAGCGCCTGCTGCACCTTGGCCTCCGACTCCGAGTCCAGCGACGCCGTGGCCTCGTCGAGCACGACGACGCGGGGCGCGGCCAGCAGCAGGCGCGCGATGGTCAGCCGCTGACGCTGCCCGCCGGACAGCCGGTATCCGCGCTCGCCGACCACGGTGTCGAGCCCGTCGGGCATGTCGGCGACGACCTCGTCGAGCCGGGCGCGCCGCAGCGCCTCCCAGATCTCGGCGTCGGTCGCCTCCGGGGCTGCGAGCGCGAGGTTGGCCCGGATCGATTCGTGGAACAGGTGCCCGTCCTGGGTGACCATGCCGACGGTGTCCTTCAGCGACGGGAACGTCGCGTCGCGCACGTCGGCGCCGCCCAACCGGATCGCGCCGGAATCGACGTCGTAGAGCCGCGCCAGCAACGACGCCGTCGTCGACTTCCCGGCGCCTGACGACCCCACCAGGGCCACCATCTGGCCGGGGTGCGCGGTGAACGAGATGCCGTGCAGCACTTCGTCGCCGCCGCGGTCGTCCAGTTCGGTGACCTCCTCCAGCGAGGCCAGCGAGACCTTGTCGGCGGCCGGGTAGGAGAAGTGGACGTCGTCGAACTCCACGGTGACCGGGCCGTCGGGGATCGCGACGGCGCCGGGCCGTTCGCGGATCAGCGGAACCAGGTCGAGCACCTCGAAGACACGCTCGAAACTGACGAGCGCCGTGGCGATCTCGACGCGGGCATTGGCGAGCGCGGTCAGCGGCGCGTACAGCCGGGTCAGCAGCAGCGCCAGCGACACGATCGCGCCGGCCTGCATCTGACCGCCCAGGGCCAGGGCGCCGCCGAGCCCGTAGACCAGCGCGAGCGCAAGCGCCGACATCAACGTCAGCGAGTTCATGAACGTCGCCTGCAGCATCGCGGTGCGCACCCCGATGTCGCGCACCCGGCCCGCCCGCACGGCGAACTCGCGGGATTCGACGTCGGTGTCCCCGAACAGTTTGACCAGCGTGGCGCCGGGCGCGGAGAACCGCTCGGTCATCTGCGTGTTCATCGTGGCGTTGTGGGCGGCGGCCTCGCGAGACAGCGTCGCCATCGCCGAGCCGATGCGCCGGGCCGGCAGGAGGAACAGCGGCATCAACACCAGCGACACCAGCGTCACCTGCCAGGAGATGCTGATCATCACCGCGAGCGTCAGCGTCAGCGTGACGATGTTGGAGACGACCCCCGAGAGCGTGTCGGAGAACGCCCGCTGGGCGCCCATCACGTCGTTGCCCAGGCGGCTCACCAGCGCGCCGGTGCGGGTCCTGGTGAAGAACGCCACCGGCATCCGCTGCACGTGGTCGAACACCGCCGTGCGCAGATCCAGGATCAGGCCCTCGCCGATCGTCGACGACAGCCACCGCGTCAGCAAAGACATCGCCGCCTCGGCGAGCGCCACCGCGGCGATCACCGCCGCCAGCAGCGCGACCACGCCCACGGTGCCGCCACCGGTGATCTCGTCGACCACGCGGCCGGCCAGCAGCGGCGTCGCCACCGTCAGCACCGCGCTCAGGACGCTGACCAGGAGGAACACCCACAGCATGCGGTGGTGCCGGCCGGCGAATCGCCAGATCCGCGCCAAGAGCCGACGGTCCGCCAGCGACCGCAGATCACCGCCCCGGGCATGCGTCTGCCGGTACAGCGACTGCCGGGCAACCGTTTCCAAGCTCATCTCATCACCGTAGAACCTCAACAATGGGTGAGGTCGAAGACTTCCCAGGCGGCCGGGATAGGGTTCAGACCCGTGCCCGAGGTGACCGTGATGACCACGCCCGGCCCGGCGGTGGAGACGAAACTGCAGGCCTGGGAGCGGCGCGCCGAGTGGCCGCTGGCGCTCGCGGCCGTGCTGTTCCTCGCCGCCTACAGCGTCGAGGTCCTCGCCACGCCCGCCGGTGCGGCCGCCGTCGCGGTCCGAATCGTCAGCATCGCGTCATGGTTGATGTTCGTCGTCGACTACGCCGTCCGGCTCTGTCTCGCCGAGCAGCGGTGGCGGTGGTTCTCCCGTCACCTGTTCGATCTGGCGATCGTCGCCCTGCCCGTGCTGCGGCACCTGCGGCTGTTGCGCCTGGTCACGTTGATCACGGTGCTCAACCGCGCCGTCGGGCACGCCATCCGCGGTCGCGTGGTGATGTACACGGTCGGCGGCGCGGTGCTGCTGGTCTACGTCGCGTCGCTCGCCGTCCTGCAGAACGAGCGCGGCTACCCCGGCGCCCAGATCACCCACTTCGGCGAGGCGTTGTGGTGGGCGATGACGACGATCACCACGGTCGGCTACGGCGACCTGACGCCGGTGAGCCCCACCGGGCGGGTGATCGCCGTGCTGCTGATGATCGGCGGCATCAGCCTGCTGGGCTCGATCACCGCGACGCTCGCCTCGTGGATCGTGCAGCGCGTGGCCGACGAGGACACCGCGGCGCGCGTCGTGACCACCGAGCACATCGACGTCCTGGTGACCGAGATCCAGGAGCTGCGGGCCGAGGTACGGCGCCTCGGCGGCAGCTCCCGGCCCCGCGACGGGCTGGACGGGTAACGGGCCAGGGTCCCCCAGCTCGAGGCCCGCATCAGGCAAGATTGCGGGCATGGACAGTGCAGTGGGCTCGCCCCGGGTGCTCGTGGTCGACGACGATCCCGACGTGCTCGCCTCCCTCGAGCGCGGCCTGCGGCTGTCCGGTTTCGACGTGTTCACCGCCGTCGACGGCGCCGAGGCCCTGCGCAGCGCCACCGAGACGCGCCCCGATGCGATCGTGCTCGACATCAACATGCCGGTGCTCGACGGCGTGTCCGTGGTGACCGCGCTGCGCGCGATGGACAACGACGTTCCGGTCTGTGTGCTGTCGGCGCGGTCGTCGGTCGACGACCGCGTCGCGGGGCTGGAGGCCGGCGCGGACGACTACCTGGTCAAGCCGTTCGTGCTGGCCGAGCTGGTGGCCCGGGTGAAGGCGCTGCTGCGGCGGCGCGGATCGACGGCGACGTTCTCGTCGGAGACCATCACCGTCGGCCCGCTCGAGGTCGACATCCCTGGCCGGCGCGCCCGCGTCGACGGCGTCGACGTCGACCTGACCAAGCGCGAGTTCGATCTGCTGGCGGTGCTCGCCGAACACAAGACCGCGGTGCTGTCCCGCGCGCAGCTGCTCGAGCTGGTGTGGGGCTACGACTTCGCCGCCGACACCAACGTCGTCGACGTCTTCATCGGCTATCTGCGGCGCAAGCTGGAGGCCAATGGCGCGCCGCGCCTGCTGCACACGGTCCGCGGCGTCGGATTCGTCCTGCGACAGCAGTGATGAGCGCTTGCGCGAAGAACCGGCGGCAGTAGCGTGATCGCCCTGTCCCGCATCTTCCGGCGCACACCGTCGCTGCGCACGCGGGTCGCGTTCGCCACCGCCATCGCCGCGGCGATCGTCGTCGGCATCGTCGGCACCGTCGTGTGGGTCGGCATCACCCAGGATCGCAAGGAACGCCTCGACCGCCGTCTCGACGAGGCGGCCGGATTCGCGATCCCGTTCCTGCCGCGCGGCCTCGACGAGATCCCGCCGTCGCCCAACGACCAGGACGCCGTGATCACCGTGCGCCGCGGCGACGGCCAGGTGACGTCCAACAGCAAGGTCGTGCTGCCCGAGCTGGAGCCCGGCTACGCCGACACCTACGTCGACGGGGTGCGCTACCGGGTGCGCACCGTGCTGCTGTCCACCCCGGAGCCGATGTCCGTCGCAGTCGGCGCCACCTACGACGCGACGATCACCGACACCAACAACCTGCACCGGCGGGTGCTGATCATCTGCACGCTGGCGGTGGGTGCGGCCACGTTCGGCGGCTGGCTGCTCGCGGCGTTCGCGGTGCGCCCGTTCAAAAGGCTGGCCCAACAGACCCGCCAGATCGACGCCGGCGACGAGGCCCCCGACATCGACATCCGCGGCGCCACCGAGGCCGTCGAGATCGCCGACGCGATCAAGGGCCTCGTCGGGCGCGTCTGGGAGGAGCAGGGCCGGACCAAAGCGGCGCTGGCGTCGGCGCGCGACTTCGCGTCGGTGTCGGCGCACGAGCTGCGCACCCCGCTCACCGCGATGCGCACCAACCTCGAGGTGCTCGCGACGCTGGACCTCGGCGAGGAGCAGCGCAAGGAGGTCGTCGGCGATGTGATCCGCACCCAGACCCGCATCGAGGCGACACTCGGCGCGCTGGAGCGGCTCGCTCAGGGGGAACTGTCCACCGAGGACGACCACGTGCCCGTCGACATCACCGAGCTGCTCGACCGGGCCGCCCATGACGCGATGCGCGTCTACCCCGACCTCGAGGTGTCCCTGGTGCCGGCGCCGACGGTGATCATCGTCGGGCTGCCCGCCGGCCTGCGCCTGGCGGTCGACAACGCGATCGCCAACGCGGTCAAGCACGGCGGCGCCACCCGCGTGCAGCTCTCGGCGGTCAGTTCGCGCGCCGGGGTCGAGATCGCGATCGACGACGACGGCGTCGGGGTGCCCGAGGAGGAGCGCCGGGTCGTGTTCGAGCGGTTCTCCCGCGGCTCCACGGCGTCGCACTCGGGCTCGGGGTTGGGGCTGGCCCTGGTGGCGCAGCAGGCCGAATTGCACGGCGGCACCGCATCATTGGAGGCGAGTCCCCTCGGCGGGGCGCGGCTGCTGCTTCGCCTGCCCGGCCCGCGCTAGTTCTCCGCCGAAACTGCATTCCACGCGCCGTTTCTGGCGTTCTGGCCGCGCGGAATACAGTTTCGGCGGCGGGTCAGCGGGTGCCCAGAAGGTCGATGACGAAGATCAGCGTCTTGCCCGACAGCCGGTGCCCGCCGCCGGCGGGACCGTAGGCCTGCTCCGGCGGGATGGTGAGCTTGCGACGGCCACCGACCTTCATGCCGGGGATGCCGTCCTGCCAGCCCTGGATGAGTCCGCGCAGCGGGAACTCGATGGACTCACCGCGGTTCCAGGAGCTGTCGAACTCCTCCCCGGTGTCGAACTCGACGCCGAGGTAGTGCACCTCCACGTTGGCGCCCGGCACCGCCTCCGGACCGTCGCCCACGACGAGGTCTTCGATCACCAGCTCGGTGGGCGGCGGGCCTTCGGGGAAGTCGATCTCGGGTTTGGTAGCCATGACGGCCACCCTAGACCGCCGACCGGACCTCCTCGGGCTGCAACCACTCGGTCGGGCGCAGCAGCACCACCTCGGGCACGATGCAGGCCGCCGACAGCCGAGTCGTCATCCGCACCACCTCCGCCACATCGCGCGGGGTGATCATCGTCGACGCTGCGATCGCGTCCCGGTAGCTGTCGGCCATCGGGGTGTCCACCAGGCCCGGACAGATCGCGGTGGCCTTGATGCCCGACGTCGAGAGCTCGTCGTGCAGCGCTTCGGTGAACCCCACCACGGCGGCCTTGGTCGCCGAGTACGACGACAGCGTGGCCTCGCCGCGCTTACCGGCGTTCGATGCCGTGTTGACGATCTGCGCCCGACCACGTTGGCGGACAGCCTCTTCGAGCAGCGGCTGACACTTGGCGGTCAGTAGCACGACGGCGCGGATGTTGACCGCCAGCTGAGCGTCGAGGAAGTCGGCGGTGATGTCGCCGACCTGCCGGTTGCCGGCGATACCGGCATTGTTGACCAGCAGGTCCAACGACCCGTGTTCGGCGGCGTGGAACGCGACGACCTCGTCGAGGAACGCCTCCTCGGCCACCGACCCGGCGAGCGTGCGCACGGCGGGGCCCTTCGCCGCGGCGACCGTCGCCGCCGCGGCCTCGAGCTTGGCGGGGTCGCGGCCCACCATCGTCACCGCGAAGCCTTCCTCCCGCAGAGCCGCCGCGATCGCCACGCCGATGCCTCCGGACGCCCCGGTCACCAGGGCACTACGCACAGTCACCCGATCATTAGATCCCGCCGGGGGGCAGACTGTAGGCGTGGCCATCGACGAAGACATCCTCGCCCAGGTGAACCAGCTCGTCGCGGAGGAGAAGGAACTCCGCGACAAGCTGCAGCATCACGAGATCGACGAGTCCGAAGAGCATCAGCGGCTGCGCGCCGTCGAGGTTCAGCTCGACCAGTGCTGGGATCTGCTGCGCCAGCGCCGCGCGCTGCGCGAGACCGGCGGCGACCCCGGCGCCGCCCAGGTGCGGCCCGCCGACGAGGTCGAGGGCTACCTGAACTGAGCGCTCGCACCGACACCCGGGTCGACGCCGTCATCGTCGGCGGCGGACACAACGGTCTGGTGGCCGCGGGCTACCTGGCCAGAGCGGGCCGTCGGGTGCGGGTGCTGGAACGACTCGATCATGTCGGCGGTGCGGCCGTGTCGACGCACGCCTTCGAGGGGGTCGACGCCCGGCTGTCGCGGTACTCCTACCTGGTGAGCCTGCTGCCGCAGCGCATCGTCGACGATCTCGGCGCCCGGATCCGGCTGGTGCGCCGGCGGTATTCGTCCTACACCCCCGACCCGGCCACCGGCGGCCGGACCGGACTGCTGGTGGGGCCGGAGTCGACGTTCGGTGCGATCGGCGCCGCGACCGACGAGGCGCGGTTCGACGAGTTCTACCGGCGCTGCCGTGCCATGACGACGCACGTCTGGCCGACGCTGACCGAACCGCTGCGTACCCGCTCCGAGATGCGCCGCGACGTCATCGCCGCCGGCGGCCACGACGCGGAGGCGGCGTGGCGGGCCATCGTCGACCGTCCGATCGGCGAGGCGATCACGTCCGCGGTGCGCAGTGACCTCGTTCGCGGGGTGATGGCCACCGACGCGTTGATCGGCACGTTCGCGGCCCTCGACGACGCGTCGCTGCGGCAGAACGTGTGCTTCCTCTACCACCTCGTCGGCGGCGGGAGCGGCGACTGGGACGTGCCGATCGGCGGGATGGGTGCGGTGACCGGCGCGCTGGCGGCGGCCGCGGCCGGCTTCGGGGCGGACATCGTCACCGGCGCCGAGGTGGAGTCGATCACTCCCGACGGCGAGGTGCACTACCGGCACGGCGGCGCCGAGCATCGAGTAGTCGCCGACCGGGTTCTGGCGAATGTCACGCCGGCCGTGCTGGCGCGGCTGCTGGGCGAACCCGTCCCCGACGTGGCGCCCGGTGCCCAGGTGAAGGTGAACCTGATGCTGCGCCGGCTGCCGCGACTGCGGGATGAGAGCGTGGCCCCGGAGCAGGCTTTCGGCGGGACGTTCCACATCAACGAGAGCTACGCCCAACTCGACTCCGCCTACCGGCAGGCCGCCGGAGGTGCTGTGCCCGAACCTCTTCCCTGCGAGATCTACTGCCACTCGCTGGCCGACCCGACGATCCTGTCCGACGAGTTGCGTGAGGCGGGCGCGCAGACGCTCACCGTCTTCGGACTGCACACACCGCATGGACTGACGGCGTCGGGTGCGCCCGACCGGACGCGTGACGCACTCACCTCCGCGGTGCTGACGTCACTGAATTCGGTTCTGGCCGAACCTGTTCAGGACGTGCTCATGGAGGACGCGGCGGGCCGGCTGTGCATCGAGACGAAGACGACGGCGGATCTCGAGGACGCGCTGGGCATGACGAACGGCAACATCTTCCACGGGTCACTGTCGTGGCCGTTCGCCGAGGACGACGAACCCCTCGCAACGTCGGCGCAGCGGTGGGGCGTCGCCACCGCGCATGACCGAATCCTGCTGTGCGGGTCGGGTTCTCGTCGCGGTGGTGCCGTGTCGGGGATCGGCGGGCACAACGCCGCGATGGCGGTTCTGGAGGCTTAGCCGCCGGCCAGCTTGTCGAGCAGGGCGCGCAGCGTCAGAAGGTCGGCGTCGTCCAGCGTGGTGAGCACGTCGGGAGCCGGATCGCGCACAGCGTCGATTCTGCCCACCACCTCGCGGCCCGCGTCGGTCAGCGACACCACTTTGCAGCGCCGGTTCTGCGGGTTCACCTCGCGCACCACCAACCCGCGGTCCTCGAGGTCGTTGACCGCGACGGTCGCTGCCGGGGCGTCGATGGTGGCCGCGGCGGCGAGTTCCTTGACGGTCATCGGAGCGCGGCTGAGCCGCTTGAGGATTCGGATCCGGCTGAACGGCAACCCGGACTGCTCGACCACCGCCCGCTTCCACCCGTCGCGGTGATCCATCACCAGCGACGACAGGGCGCGCCACACGGTGTCAGCGAGGCCGTCGTCACCGGACATGGGCGTCCACCCGGTTCGGCGTTCCCGCGATCAGCGGTGCGAGCCGCTCGGCGGAGCGCATCGCCCGCGCCGACGTCGAGAACAGTCCCAGCGCGAGAATGATCAGCCCGAGGGCGATGCACACGAACCAGAGCGGCCGGGCGGCCGCGGCGAAATCGGCGCCCGCCATCGTCATCGCGGACCCGGCGACCGAACCGCAGAGTGCCACACCGATACTGACGCCCACCTGACGGCTCGTCGACGTCACCGCCGACGCGGCCCCGGCCCGGTCGAGCGGCATGCCGCCCACCGCGGCATTCGTGATGGGGGCGTTGACCATCGAGAACCCGATGCCGAACACCGCGAAAACCACCAGCAGCGACCACACCGGCGTCGAGGCCGTCGGGAACGTCAGCATCGTCGACGCCGCAGCGATCAGCACGCCGGCGATCACCAGCGACGGACGGGCCCCGAAGCGGCCCACCAGCCGGCCCGACAGCGGCGAGAACACCAGCGCGCCCACCGCGATCGGCAGGTAGATCAGGCCGGTGTGCATGGCCGAATAGCCCCGCTCGCCCTGCAGGTACAGCGACATCATGAACAGGAAGGCTCCCCAGGCGGCGAACGCGCTCACCGCGGAGACGGTCGCGGAGGTGAAGGGAATGCTGCGGAAGAAGCGCAGATCGAGGAAGGGGTCGTGGCGGCGGGACTCGTAGCGCAGGAACGCCGCGAGCGCGACGGCCGCCACGACGGCGACGCCGACGACGCGGGCGTGCGTCCACCCGAGGACCGGGCCCTCGATCAGCGCGTAGACGACGCCGAACAGCGTGACGACCGCGAGCAGCTGACCGATGGGGTCAACGTTGCGCATCGTCGCGGACTTGGTCTCGGGCACGAAGATCGCGGTCAGCAGCAGCGCGGCCGCGCAGATGGGCAGGTTGATCCAGAACACCGAGCGCCAGCCCACGGTCTGGATGAGCAGTCCGCCGACGATCGGGCCCAGCGCCATCGAGATGCCGACCACCGCACCCCACACGCCGAGGGCTCGCCCGCGCTCTTCACGGCCGACGAAGATCTGCGAGATGATCGACAGCGCAACGGGATTGAGCATCGACCCGCCGATGCCCTGCAGCAGGCGGGCGCCGATGAGCGTGTCGATCGTCGGGGCGAGGCTGCACGCCAGCGATCCCACCGCGAACAGCGCCAGGCCGGTCTGGAACACCCGGCGGCGGCCGAAGCGGTCGCCCGTCGCGCCGGCCAGCATCAGCAGCGACGCCAGCACCAGCGTGTAGATGTCGACGACCCACTGCATCTGCGCCGGCGAGGCCGACAGATCGGTGCGGATGGCGGGGATGGCGACGTTGACGATCGTGGCGTCCATCGACACGATGAGCAGGCTCAGACAGCAGGACACCAGCACGATCGTCTTGCGTCTCGGCGTCAGCGTGCCGACAGTTTCATTCACACAACTATTGTGAAACTACAACCGTCATGATCGCAAGCCGCACAGCGCGTCGAACTCGACGCAATGGCGAAGATCACTCGCCTTTTCCCGCCCGAACGTTGGTTTGGGCGACAAAGGCGGGCGGGGTCAGCGGGAGCCGATGTCGGCGTAGTCGCGCTCGGTGTAGCCGGTGTAGATCTGCCGCGGACGGCCGATCTTGTTCGGCTCACCGTGCATCTCGCGCCAGTGGGCGATCCACCCCGGCAGCCGGCCCAGCGCGAACAGCACCGTGAACATCCGCGTCGGGAAGCCCATGGCCCGGTAGATCACGCCGGTGTAGTAGTCGACGTTGGGGTAGAGCTTGCGCTCGACGAAGAAGTCGTCGGTCAGCGCGATCTCCTCGAGCTCCTTGGCGATGTCGAGCAGCTCGTCCTTCACGCCGATCTTGCCGAGGATCTTGTCGGCCTGCTCCTTGACGATGCGGGCCCGCGGATCGTAGTTCTTGTAGACGCGGTGCCCGAAGCCCATCAGCTTGACGTTGTCCTCGCGGTTCTTCACCTTCTTGACGAAGGTCGCCACGTCGTCGTCGCCGTCCCGGATCTTCGACAGCATCTCGAGCACAGCCTGGTTGGCGCCGCCGTGCAGCGGGCCCCACAGCGCGTTGATGCCGCCGGAGATCGAGGTGAACAGGTTGGCCTGCGAGCTGCCCACCAGCCGCACCGTCGACGTCGAGCAGTTCTGCTCGTGGTCGGCGTGCAGGATGAACAGCATGTCCAGCGCCCGCACGATCTCGGGATCGACCTCGTAGGGCTCGGCCGGGAAACCGAACGTCATCCGCAGGAAGTTCTCGACCAGCGTCAGCGAGTTGTCCGGGTAGAGGAACGGCTGACCCTCGGACTTCTTGTAGGCATACGCCGCGATGGTCGGCAGCTTTGCCAGCAGCCGGATGGTCGACAGCTCCACCTGCTGCGGGTCGAACGGGTCCAGGGAGTCCTGGTAGTAGGCGCTCAGCGCGTTCACCGCGCTGGACAGCACCGGCATCGGGTGCGCGTTGCGCGGGAAGCCGTCGAAGAACCGCTTCAGGTCCTCGTGCAGCAACGTGTGCCGCTGGATCTGGGTGGTGAACTTCTCGAGCTGCTCCTCGGTCGGCAGCTCGCCGTAGATCAGCAGGTAGCTGACCTCGATGAAGTTCGAGTTCTCCGCGAGCTGTTCGATCGGGTAGCCGCGGTACCGCAGAATGCCGGCGTCCCCGTCGATGTAGGTGATGGCGCTCTTGGTGGACGCGGTGTTGACGAAACCGCCGTCGAACGTCGTGTAGCCGGACTTTGCCAGCAACGAACCCAGCGCGATGCCGTCCGCGCCCTCAGAAGCTTTGACGATGTCGAGTTCCAACTCGCCACCGGGGTAGGACAGGGTGGCGTGCTCTTTCCCGGCTTCGGCGTTATCGGCCACTGGGATCCCTTCGGTCTCGGGTCTATCGGGAATCGTGGAGTCTGACTACAGAAGGTAGTCCCATTCCCGTGCGCACGCCCGCGGGGGTCGCTGACAGTGGCATCAGACGGGTTGCCCGAGCCCCGCCGTCTCAACCATGAAGTCGGCGTAGATCTCCTCGAAGGCCGCCACCGCGTCGTCGACGTCGAAACCAGCCGTCGTCGCGGGGTTGTCGGCGAGTTCGAGCATCGCGGTCATCAACAGCGCGCTCCACACGGCGGAGATCATCTTCACCCGCCGGTCATCGACGGTGGTGCCCATCCGCTCGGCCAGCGCGGCGTCGACGCGGTGCGCGCGGTACTCGACAGCGGCGTGCTGCAGCGTGCCCGACGAGATCAGGATCCGCATGATCAGCAGCAACCGATCCGAGGACAGGCCCCCCGGCGTCGGGCGCTTGCTGTTCGCGGCCATCCCGAGATAGGCCCGACGGATGGCTTCGAAGTGGCAGATCTCGCGGGGCTGCCGCGCCAGTTCCCTGGCCACGGTCTCCAGGATCTCGTCGATCAAGGCCAGCACGATGGCGTCCTTGGTGGTGAAGTACCGGCTGAAGGTGCGCGGCGACACGTCGGCGATCGCCGCGATCTGTTCGACGGTCGTGCTGTCGTAGCCCTGGCGTGCGCACAGGTCGACCGCGGCGTCCATCAGGGTGGCGCGGGTGCGGCGTTTCTTGCGCTCCCGCAGCCCGAGGACGGGCTCCGCCCTGCCATGATCCACGCTGGTGGATGGTAGTCCGTCGGGCTGCGCGGCGAGGGTGGAACTGGCACGGCCGGACAGTTGCCGGCACCGCGGATCAGGGCACCCGAGCAACCCGGTAACGGACGAATGCGGGCACCGCGAGGACGGCGAGCACCACACCGACGACCACGAGCACGCCGCCTCCCGCCGCGGCGACCGTCGTCCCGACCGCGGCCGCCACCGCGCCGTGCGCCGCGTCGGCCAGCCGGGGGCCGCCGGCGACGACCACCGTGAACACGCCCTGCAGCCGCCCGCGCAGTTCGTCGGACGCCGCCTCCTGCAGGATCGTCGACCGGAACGCCGCCGACACCATGTCCGCCGCACCCCCGAAGGCCAAGCACGCCAACGCGATCCACAGCATGGTGCCCGCCGCTCCGTGCGCCGCGCCGCTGGCCACGCCGAAGCCGACCATCGCCAGACCCCACGCCACGATGGCGACCACCACCGCCAGCCCCTGCCGCTGCACGCGGGGCAGCCATCCGGAGAAGATGCCGCCGGCCACCGCGCCCGCCGACATCGCGGCGGCGAGCAACGCCATCGTCGTACCGCCCTCGACGGGGCCGCCGAAGCTCTCGTGCGCCATCTGGGGGAACAGCGCGCGCGGCATGCCGAAGATCATCGCGATCAGGTCGACGACGAAGGACATCAGCACCACCCGGTTGCCCGCCAGGTAGCGAAACCCGTCGAGCACCGCGGCCAGGCCGTAGCCGGGGGCGTCGTCACCGGTGACCGTGGGCGGCATCGGGGTCAACCGGACCGTCGCCCAGATCGCCGCGAGGCAGGTGATCGCGTCGATCAGATACAGCGCGGACAGGTCGACCCAGTGCAGCATGACGCCGGCAAGCAGCGGGCCGGCGATCGCGCCGAACTGCATCACCGTCATGTTCAGGGCGTTCGCGGCGGGGAGCTGGCCCCCGGGCAGCATGCGCGGAATGGCCGCGGAGCGGGTCGGCGAGTTCACCGCATAGAAGGCCTGCTGCAGCGAGAGCAGGCTGAGCACCACCCACGCGTTGTTCAGGCCGAGCGCCGACTGCAGCCACAGCAGAACCGACGACAGCGCCAGCCCGCAGGAGGTGATGACCAGCAGCAGACGCCGATCCATCGCATCGGCCCAGGCGCCGCCCCACAGCCCGAACACCACCAGCGGCACCAGCGCGAAGAGTCCGGCCAACCCGACGTAGAGCGAACTATGGGTGAGCGCGTACAGCTGCACGGGCACCGCGAAGATCGTCAGGTTCGCGCCGATGACCGTGACGATCCCGGCCAGCCACAGCCGGCGGAAGTCGGGGGCCTGCAGGGGTGTGGTGTCGGCGAAGAGCCGGCCCACTACGGCTGAAGGCGTTCGACGGACCCGTCTCGAACCCGAATCCTGTTGTGCAGCCGGTTCTCCCGGCCCTGCCAGAACTCGACCTCGTCGGGTGCGATCAGGTAGCCGCCCCAGTGCGGCGGTACCGGGACGGTCTCGCTGCCGGCGAACCGCTCGGTGACCTCGGCGAGTTGGGCGCGCAGCGCCTCCCGCGAGGCGATGGGCCGGCTCTGCGCCGACGCCCACGCCCCCAGCTGCGAGCCGCGCGGCCGTTTGGCCCAGTAGTCGGCGGTCTCCGCGGCGGGAACCTTGGTCACCGGGCCGCGCAGGTGGACCTGCCTGCCCAGGGCGTACCACGGGAACGTCGCCGACGCGTACGGCTGCGCGGCCAGCTGCTCGCCCTTGGCGGATTCGTAGTTGGTGTAGAACGTGATGCCCGATTCGGTCACGCTCTTGCACAACACAGTGCGGGTGACAGGTCTTCCCGCGGCGTCGACGGTGCCGACCACCATCGCGTTGGGCTCGGCCACCCCGGCCTGCCCGGCCTCGGCCAACCAGCTGTTCAGCAGCGCCACCCATCCGACGTCGAGCCAGTCCGCGTCCAGATCGGAGCTGCCGTCCTTCTCCACCGAGCCGTATTCCACCCGCATCCGGGCGAGGTCGTCAGATGTGCCCACGCGATCACGCTACGCGGAAGCCCGACTGTCAGGTGCGCCGACGAGGCGTGATGCGACAATCACCGCATGACTGCGGTGCCGAAGGATTTCGCCCCCGGACTGGCGGGCGTGGTGGCGTTCGAGACCGAGATCGCCGAGCCGGACAAGGACGGCGGCGCGCTGCGCTACCGCGGCGTGGACATCGAGGATCTGGTCGCCGACCGGGTCACCTTCGGGGACGTGTGGGCCCTGCTGGTCGACGGCCGGTTCGGGCACGGTCTGCCGCCCGCCGAGCCGTTCCCGCTGCCGATCCACAGCGGCGACGTCCGCGTCGACGTCCAGGCCGGGCTGGCCATGCTCGCCCCGATCTGGGGCTACTCGCCGCTGCTGGACATCGACGACCAGACCGCGCGCGACCAGCTGGCCCGGGCGTCGGTGATGGCGCTGTCCTACGTCGCCCAGTCCGCCCGCGGCATCTACCAGCCCGCCGTCCCGCAGCGCAAGGTCGACGAATGTGACACGGTCACAGCGCGTTTCATGACGCGCTGGCAGGGCGACCCCGATCCGCGGCACATCGAGGCCATCGACGCGTACTGGGTCAGCGCCGCCGAGCACGGCATGAACGCCTCGACGTTCACCGCACGGGTGATCGCGTCGACGGGCGCCGACGTGGCCGCCGCGCTGTCGGGCGCGATCGGCGCGATGAGCGGTCCGCTGCACGGCGGTGCGCCGGCGCGGGTGATCCCGATGATCGAGGAGGCCGAGCGGACCGGGGACGCGCGCGCGGTGGTCCGCGGCATCCTCGACCGCAACGAGAAGCTGATGGGCTTCGGGCACCGGGTCTACCGGGCCGAGGATCCGCGGGCCCGGGTGCTGCGAGCGACGGCCAAACGGCTCGAAGCGCCGCGCTTCGAGGTCGCCGCGGCGCTCGAGCAGGCCGCCCTCGCCGAACTGCGGGAGCGCCGGCCCGACCGGGCGATCGAGACCAACGTCGAGTTCTGGGCCGCCGTCATCCTCGACTTCGCCCAGGTGCCGCCGACGATGATGCCCGCGATGTTCACCTGCGGCCGCACGGCCGGCTGGTGCGCGCACATCCTCGAGCAGAAGCGGCTGGGCAAGCTGGTGCGGCCGTCGGCGATCTACGTCGGGCCCGCCCCGCGCAGTCCCGAGGCGGTCGAGGGCTGGGACAAGCTGAACCGGCAGTGACCGACCCGCGGGCCGTCTTCGCCTCGGCGGCAAGGTATTTCGCATCCCTGGTGCGCGATGTGCCCGGTGACCGGTGGAACGGCCCGGGGCTCGGCGAGTGGTCGGTCCGTGACCTGGTCGGGCACACGTCGCGGTCGCTGATCACGGTGAGCACCTATCTGCAGGCCCCCGCGCCGCACGAGGACGTCACCGAGCCCGCCGACTACTACGTCCGCATCAACGACTACGCCGCCGGGATGGGCGCGGCCGCGATCGTCGAACGCGGCCGCCAGGCGGGTCGGGACCTCGGCCCCGACCCCGTCGCGACGATCGACGGGCTCGTCGAGCGCGTGCTGACGGACATCGACACGGCCGGCGATCCGCTCATCGAGGTGATCGGCGGCCTGGGTCTGCGCTTGAGCACCTACCTGCCGACGCGGACCTTCGAGATCGCAGTGCACGGCCTGGACATCGCGGCGGCGATCGGGGCGGACCGCACACCGCCCCGTGAGGTGCTGGCGGAGGCCGCGGCGCTGGCCGCGCGCATCGGGGTGCACCTGGGCAGCGGGCCGGCGGTGCTGATGGCGCTGACCGGACGCGCCGGCCTGCCCGCGGGGTTCTCGGTGGTCTGAGGCGCCGATGAGTTTCCGGTGGCGGTCCGGTCAGCATCGACAGCCACCCGGCCATCACGCAGCGAAGGAGACCCCATGGCCATCGACAACACCCCGATGCTGGTTCCGCACCTCGTCGTCGACGACGCGGCCGCGGCACTGGACTTCTACACCCGGGCGTTCGACGCCGAGGAGATGGTGCGCCTGCCCGGTCCTGACGGCAAGCTCATGCACGCGTGCATGCGGATCAACGGCTCGATGGTGTTCCTCAACGACGACTTCCCCGAATACAACGACGGGAAATCGTCCACCCCGAATGCGTTCGGCGGCACGCCGGTCACGCTGCATCTGCACGGGGCCGACGTCGACGGCCGGTTCCAGCGCGCGCTCGACGCGGGCGCCGTCGTGGTCAACCCGCTCGAGGACCAGTTCTGGGGAGATCGCTACGGCGTGGTGCGCGATCCGTTCGGGCACCACTGGGCGCTCGCCGAATCGGTGCGCGACGTCGACGTCAACGACATCGCCGCGCAGATGAGCAGCGGCAGTTAGCCCGCCCGCCGGTGTGTTTGCCGGGCGGGGCGGACACGCGCGGTGATACTGGGCTGTGCTCTGGCTGCTGCAGTTCCCCCCGGTCGTCCTGGGGCTGATCTGGATTGCTGTCGTCGTCGGGATCTCCGTCGGCGGGCTCGTGCTGTTCCGCAAGGTGGTGTCCCACACCCGGCTGGAATCAGCGAATCCGGTGTCGTCGGCGGTGTTTCAGGTCGCCGGGGTGCTGTACGCGGTGCTCGTCGCGTTCGTCGTCGTGGTGGTGTGGGAGCAGTTCGGCAACGCCGAGGACGCCAGCAGTATGGAGGCCTCGGCCGTCGCCGACCTGCTGCGCGACTCGAACGCGCTGCCCGCCGCGTACCGCACCGAGGTGCAGCAGAACCTCGTCGCCTACTCCCGCGACGTCATCGACCACGAGTTCCCGCGGATGCGGCACGGCGAGACGATCGCCGAGCAGTCCGACGCGCTCAACAACGTCTGGCAGGCCTACCTGAAGGTCCAGCCCGAGACCCGCAACGAGATCGCGTTTTTCGACCACGCGATCGTGCGTCTCAACGATCTGAGCGCCAACCGCAAGCTGCGGGTGTCGACCGGCGACGCCTCGGTGCCCGGGGAGCTGTGGGTGCTGCTCATCGGCGGCGGCGCCGTGCTGATGGTGTTCACCTACCTGTTCGGCACCCGGGACCTGCTGGTGCACGGGCTGGCGGTGGGGTTGACCGCGTCGCTGCTGGCGTTCGTGATGTACCTGATCTTCGCGCTCGAACATCCCTATGTGGGCGCGTTGTCGGTGCAGCCCACGCCGTTCGTCAACGTGCTGACCGACTGGTCCGAGTAGTCGTCTCAGCGCACCAGGCCGGACAGCAGCCGCCGGTGCACGGGTTCGGCCGGCGCCTCGGCCGCGGCGCGCACCATCTCGTCCACCGAGGTGAACTTGGCGCGCGGGCGGGTGCCCTGACCGCGCGCCACCTCGGCGCGGTCGATCGCCTTCCAGCCCTTCTCGTCGACCACCGCGGGTCGCCTGCCGCGCACGAACCGGGGCAGCGCTGAGGGTTTGTGCACCGGATCGGTGAGCAGCCCCGCGTTGTAGTCGTCGACGAGCGTGTGCACCGTCTGCGCCGCACAGGACTTGTTGGTTCCGATGAAGCCCGTCGGCCCGCGCTTGATCCAGCCGGCGACGTAGCTGCCGGGCACCGGGGTGCCCGCGTCGGTGACCCGGCCGCGGTCGTTGGGCACCACGGCGGCGGTCTCGTCGAACGGGAGTCCGCGGATCGGCATGCCGCGGTAGCCGATCGACGTCAGCACCAACCCCGCGGGGATCTGCTGCACCTGATCGGAGCCGGTCACCTCGAACTCGATGCCCGTCACCCGCGTCGGTCCGAGCACCCGGCGCGGCGTGAGCTGGTAGGCCAGCCGGATCCGAGGCCGGGTGATCGGCGCGGTGGCGTCACCGAGCTTGGCGAGGATCTCCAGTTTGTTGCGGGTCAGTGCATCGGTGGCGGCGGCGAGGTCCTCGCGCACCCGCTGGTGGTCAGCCGGGTCGAGCACGACGTCGCAGCGCGCGGTCAGGCCGATCAGCTCGGGCAGGGTGAACGCCGAGGCGGCGGGCCCTCGCCGGGCGGCGATCACCACCTCCCGAACACGGGAGGCGCGCAGCGCCTCCAGAGCGTGATCGGCGATGTCGGTGCGCGCCAACGCATCCGGATCGGTGGTCAGGATGCGGGCGACATCGAGGGCGACGTTGCCGTTGCCGACGACGACCACCCGCTCGCCGCTCAGATCGACCGACAGGTCCGCGAACTCGGGGTGGCCGTTGTACCAGGCCACGATCTCGGTGGCCGTCGCGGTGCCCGGCAGATCCATGCCGTCGATGTCGAGGCGCTTGTCGGTGGGCGCGCCGACCGCGTACAGCACCGCGTGGTGGTGTTCGAGCAGCTCGTCGTGCGTGAGGTCCGATCCCACCTCGACGTTGAGGTAGAACCGGAAGTCCCGGCGGGCGGCGATCGTGTCGAACAACGTCGTCACCCGCTTGGTCGCCTGATGATCGGGCGCGACACCGGCCCGCGCGAGCCCGTAGGGCGTGGGCAACTTCTCGAAGACGTTGACCTGCACGCCGCGCTGGGTGAGCAGTTCGTCGGCGGCGTACATCGCCGCGGGCCCGGAGCCGACGATCGCCACCCGCAGCGGTCCCCCGCCGCGGGCCGCCACGACGGGCGCGTCCGGCACCGGCGCCAGCTTCGACGTCGGCGGCAGCTTGCCCTCCCGCTCGGGGTAGAAGCCGGCGTTGATCTCGAGGAACGGCAGTTGCTCGTCGGTCAGCCGGGTGTCCGGGGCGATCGCCCCGACGGGGCAGGCCGACACACACGCGCCGCAGTCGACGCAGGCGACCGGGTCGATGTAGAGCATCTCGGCGGTGGCGAAGCCCGGCTCATCCGGCGAGGGATGAATGCAGTTGACCGGACACGCGAAAACACAGGACCCGTCGCTGCAACACGACTGGGTGATCACATGGGGCATGCGCCTACGCGACCGAGGCCAGGTGCTCGCGCTGGGGCTCGCTGCGGTACCGGCTGGGGCGGCCGCCGATCCGGCACATCCGCCACACCAGCTTGGCCACCGGGTTCATCAGACCGGTGTCGTGGGCCAGCATCCGTACGTCGCCGAACATGTCGCGCAACATCTGGCGGGATTCCGGTGACCTGAAGAAGATCTCCTTGCGCACCGAGCGCGGGATGTCGAATTCCTTCCAGAACGCCCGCGGCGGAACGATGATCGCCGAGCACAGCACCCGCATCACGACGGGAACGTAGAGCGAGAGCCAGAAACGCTTGCGGCGCGGCAGATTCGGAACGCGCTTACGCAGGTACTCGTGCGCGAACGAGATGTGCCTCGCCTCCTCCGCGACGTGGATCGCCATCACGCGCTCCATGATCGGGTGCAGCGCCTTGCCCTCGCGCAGCACGTTCTTCTGCGTGTGGTCGATGGGCTCCTCGCCGGCGAGGATGCCGAACCAGAACGGGATCGGCAGCGGACCGGCGACCAACGGGATGGCGGGCTGGACCCACTTCAGCAACTTCGGCATGCCCGGCACATCGGCGCCGATGCGGTTCACCATCTCCTGGAACATCAGGGTGTGGTTGCACTCCTCGACCGCCTCGTGCAGGCAGTAGCGGTACTCCGGGGATCCGTTGGGCGTCCAGAACGCGTACTCCATCAGGCCGCGGATCAGGATCGACTCGAAGTGCAGACCGACCTTCGCGACATTGGCCTGCCGCCACATCCCGATCTGGATCTGCCGTTCCTTCGACTGCGACCGGTACCACTCGTGCTTACCGATCGGATCGGTCGCCGGCAGGATCCAGCGCTCGTCGTTCGGGGTCACCGCGAACTCGGGCGAATCCCAGTCGATGTCGGTGTAGGGATTGAAATTGCGCCGCACCGACCCCTCGGACAGGGTCTGCAGCGTGTTGACGTACTCCGCGTCGTCGAAGACGTCCATGTTCCTGCGCCAGCGCCGGACGATCTTGGTGCGCGCTTCCTTGACAGCCATTGTGAGCCTCCATGCCTCGAGTGAGGTTTACATTCATATGCTCGCTGTCCAGTGACAGTACCCGCGGTCCCAGGAATTAACCAGGGTCAATTCCGCGGTGTGCGACAACCACGTTACCCGCGTCACATGTGAGCCAGATCACCGTCGAGCGGCGCTCCGGTGACCGGATTCGGTCCATCCCGCGGCCCGGTTCTAGGCTTGCGGCATGGCCCAGGACCTGACGATCCCTGACAACCTCAAGCCGCGCGACGGCCGCTTCGGGTGCGGCCCGTCGAAGGTCCGGCCCGAGCAACTGACGGCACTCGCCGAGGCCGGCCACCTCTTCGGCACCTCGCACCGACAGGCCCCGGTGAAGAACCTCGTCGGCCGGGTCCGCGACGGCTTGCGCGAACTGTTCTCCCTGCCCGAGGGGTACGAGGTGATCCTCGGCAACGGCGGGTCGACCGCGTTCTGGGACGCCGCCGCGTTCGGCCTCGTCGACAAGCGTTCGCTGCACCTGACCTACGGCGAATTCAGCGCGAAGTTCGCCTCGGCGGTCGCCAAGAACCCGTTCGTCGGCGATCCCGTGGTGATCAAAGCCGACGCCGGCAGCGCACCGGCGCCGGTGTCCGATCCGTCGGTCGACGTCATCGCCTGGGCGCACAACGAGACCTCGACGGGCGTCGCCGTTCCCGTGCAGCGGCCCGCCGACTCCGGCGGCGCGCTGGTCGTCATCGACGCGACGTCCGCGGCCGGCGGCCTGCCGGTCGACATCACCGCCGCCGACACCTATTACTTCGCACCGCAGAAGAACTTCGCCGGCGACGGCGGGCTGTGGATCGCGCTGATGTCCCCCGCCGCGCTCGCCCGGGTCGACGCCATCGCTGCGGCGGGCCGGTGGGTGCCCGACTTCCTGTCCCTGCCGATCGCGATCGAGAACAGCGTCAAGAACCAGACCTACAACACGCCCGCGATCGGCACGCTGGTGCTGCTGGCCGAGCAGATCGACTGGCTGCTGGGCAACGGCGGGCTGGACTGGGCCACCAAGCGGACCGCGGACTCGTCGGAGCGGCTCTACTCGTGGGCCGACGCCTCGGACTTCGCCACCCCGTTCGTCAGCGATCCGGCGCTCCGGTCCGCGGTGGTCGGCACCGTCGACTTCACCGACCAGGTCGACGCCGCGGCCGTCGCCAAGACGCTGCGCGCGAACGGCATCGTCGACACCGAGCCCTACCGCAAGCTCGGGCGCAACCAGCTGCGTGTCGGGATGTTCCCCGCCGTCGACCCCGACGACGTCAGCGCGCTGACGGCCTGCGTCGACTGGGTCGTGCAGCGCTTGTAGCGACTGCCGCGTGTCACCGCGGTAACGGGCAGATAACGCAGTAGGGTGACCGCGTATCGGGCTCAGCGCAGCCCGGAGGAGGTCGCCATGCGGGAACTGAAGGTCGTCGGACTCGACGTCGACGGCAAGCGGATCATCTGCGAATCCGACGACTCCGCGGAGAAGTTCGTCCTGCGCTCAGACGAGCGACTCAAGGCCGCGGTGCGCGGCGACCGGGTCGCCTCGAACCAGACCACGATCGATGTCGAGGTGCCGAACATGCTGCGCCCCAAAGATATTCAAGCCAAGATCCGCGCAGGAGCCTCGGTCGAGCAGGTAGCCGCCGCCGCGGGCGCGGACATCGCGCGGGTCGAACGCTTCGCCCATCCGGTGTTGCTGGAGCGCTCCCGCGCCGCCGAGCTGGCCACCGCGGCGCATCCCGTGCTGGCCGACGGACCGTCGGTGCTCACGCTGCTGGAGACGGTGACCGCCGTGCTCATCGCGCGCGGACTCGATCCGGAGTCGACGAACTGGGACGCCTGGCGCAACGAGGACGGCCGCTGGACCGTGCAGATGGCGTGGAAGGCGGGACTGTCCGACAACGTCGCGCACTTCCGGTATGCGCCGGGCGCGCACGGCGGCACCGTGACGGCGTTCGACGATGCGGCCTGCCAGCTGATCGACCCGAATTACGCGCGGCCCTTGCGGCCCCTCGCGCCGGTGGCGCAGCTGGCTCTCGAAGAGCCGGAACCCGCTCCGGCGCCCGAACCCGAAGCCGAAGCCGAAGCGGTGGAGGTCGATCAGCCTGTGCCTGCGGCCAAGCCGGCCCGTCCGCGCAAGCAGCGGCCGACGGTGCCGGCCTGGGAGGACGTGCTGCTAGGCGTGCGCTCCAGCGGCGGCCAGCGCTAACAGTCCGACCCACGCGCCGGCCACGCCGACGCCGGCACCGAGCACGAACCACCGCCACACCGGAACCCGGCGCCACCCCCACACCGTGGGCGCCAGCCCACCGACGGCGACGAGATTGAGCCCGATCGCCAGCAGCGGGTGCACCCGCGCCAACCCGATGCTCAGCACGACGATGGCGGCGCCGAGCACGGCGGCGACGAACGCCGCGACCGTCAGGCCGGTGCCCCACGGCGTCGGCTCGCCCGTACTCACGGCGCGAGCCTATCCCGCTCGTAGAACGCCAAAGCCGCAGCCGTGGCGACGTTGAGCGAATCCGTGCCGCGCGACATCGGGATGCGGGCCCGGACATCGCACGCCCGCATCGTGTGCTCGGCCAGACCGGGACCCTCGGCGCCCACCAGGATCGCGACCCGGCGCCCTGCCGACTCACCGATCGCTTGGGCGAGTGTGTGCGCGCCGGGGTCGGGCGTCATCGCGACCAGCTGAAAGCCGTTGTTCCGCAGCAGGTTCAACTCCTGCGGCCACTGCGTGGCCCGGGCGAAGGGCACCAGCAGCGCATGCCCCATCGAGACCCGCACGGCCCGCCGGTAGAGCGGGTCGGCGCAGCCGCTGCCGAAGACCACCGCCCCGACCCCCAGCCCGGCGGCGTTGCGGAAGATGGAGCCGAGGTTCTCGTGATCGTTGACGCCCTCGAGCACCGCGATCGTCGCGGCGTTCTCGATCACCTGCGGCACCGTCAGCTCGGCGGCCCGCGACGCCGACGCGAGCACGCCGCGGTTGAGGTGGAAGCCGACCACGTCGGCCATCACCTCAGCGCTGACGCGGTAGTACGGCGCGCCGAGGCCCTCCAGATCCGCGCGCAGTTCGCCGAGCCGCCGGTCGGTGCCCAGCAGCGCCCGCGGTCGGAACCGGGAGGCCAGCATGCGCTGCACCACCAGCACCCCCTCGGCGATGACCAGTCCCTTGCCGGTGGGCAGGTCGGGCCTGCGGTCGACGCTGTTGAGATCGCGGAAATCGTCGAGGCGCGCATCGGCGGGATCGTCGATGTCGACGACGTCGACCGGTCCGGTTTCCACGGCGCTCGACACTACCGACGCCTGGTGGGCGATCGGCTACGTTGGGTCCGATGACCGCACCGCCCGAACCGCCCCCGCTGCCGCGTGCGCTGCTCGCGCCGTGGCCGGTGATCGTGGTGATCACCTGCGGTTGGCTGATCGCCACGCTGCTGGCCTTCACCGTCGGCGCGCTGGAGTCGTGGCGGCCGGTGACGATCGCGGGACTGGGCGTCGGCGTCCTTGGCACGTCGATCTTTCTATGGCAACGTCACGCCGTGCGTCGCGGCTCCCGCGGCGCACAGAGTGGCTTGGACTGACCCGACACCCACGAGAAGGGGACGACGTCATGGCGGCGCCGATTTTGCAAGCGCAGATCGACATCAACGCACCGGTTTCCACGGTGTGGAAACTGGTCTCGGACCTGGACCGGATGCCGCAGTGGAGTCCGCAGTGCCGGTTCATGAAGGCTCTCGGCGGGCTGCGCCCGGGGGCGCGCACCATCAACATGAACCGCCGCGGGCGGCTGTTCTGGCCGACGACCTGCCGCATCACCGAACTGGTGCCCGAGCAGAAGCTCGCCTTCCGGGTCAACGAGAACAACACCGTGTGGAGTTATGAACTCGAGCCCACCGAGGCCGGCACCCGGCTGATCGAGACCCGCAACGCCGAGAACGGCACGAAGGCGATGTCGACGTTCCTGGTGGGCAAGTTCATGGGCGGCGTGCCGAGCTTCGAGCAGGAGCTCGTCGACGGCATGAACGCATCGCTGGCCCGGATCAAGGCCGCCGCCGAGAACTAAGCCTGGTCGGTGCGTTCCACCAGGTCCAGCACGCCGTCGTCGAACGGGTCGTAGAGCGGCGAACCGGCCCCCTGCGGTGCCGGGGTGTCGGAGTGCGCGCCGCACCCGTATTCGGCGTCGACGACGTGTCCGTCGGCGGCGTATTCGTTGGCGCACACACCGAACATCACGCCCAGCGCTCCGCCGAGCGGCAGGTAGAAGCCGCAGTCGCGGCACATCCGGCGCGTCGCGCGCGCCATCGCCGAACCCGGCCCGTGGTCACCGTCGTGCCAGCGTTGCGCGGCGTCGTTGCGGCCCCACAGGCTCAGCACCCGGCGCCGGCCCAACCCGACCTCGACCGCCACCTCGTCGATCTGCGGATCGCCGGTGGCCATGAAGCCGGGCACCAGCCGCGGATCGTCGGCCGGGGGCGCCAGCAGGTCGCCGGGACTCAGATCGCCGGCCCGGACGCGTTCCTCCCAGGGCACCCACTTGGGCGCCAGCAGCGCGGTCGGTCCGGGAACCAGCACCACCTCGCTGATCGTGGCGTGTGTCGCGCCCGGCGATGCCGCCACCACGACCGCCCACTGCCATCCGCGGTAGCCGGGCATCTGCGCGAGGAACCGGTGGGTGGCCGATGCGGGGCCTTCGAATCCGGCGCCCAGGTACTCGCCGACGGTCTCCTCGCCGCTGAACTCCGCGATCGCCGCGCGGGCGACGTCGACCGCGCCGCGCAGGATCGCCTCCACCTCGGCGGACATCGGCTCGGGCTCGATCACCTCGGGCTCGGCCACCTCGGGCTCGGTCGGCGCAGCCTCGGAATCCGTCGCCTCGGGCTCGGACGTCGGCTCGGCCTCGGGCGCCGCCGCCTCGGCGTCAGGCGCCGTCGGCTCGGGCACGAGCCCGGCCTCGGGTTCGGCCTCGTGCGGAGGGGGTTCGGTCACGCTGTCCATCGGTGTTCATCTTGCCCGACAGGGACCGGAGCTAGCCACACCGGTTGCCTGCACGCCCGGTGTCGCCGCCATGGGGGAGAATCGACTCGTGACAGGAGCGCGGCGCGACCACCCGGACCCCGAGGGTCCGCCCGGCGGACGCTACTACCCTCCGCGCCCACCCGCCGGGGAGCATCCCGGGATGGCCAACTACCCGAGTGATCCGGTGGCCGCGCCCGGCCGGCGCCGGTCGTCGACGGCCAACGGGAGCGCCAACCGGTGGCTTCCCCCCCTCGACGATCACGCCCGTCGCCGCGACTATGACCGCTTCGACGCGGACAGGTCGGGGGCGACCGAAGGCGAGAAGGTGACCGTCACACGCGCAGCCGCGCAGCGCAGCCGTGAGATGGGGTCGAAGATGTACGGGCTGGTGCACCGGGCGGCCACCGCCGACGGCGCCGACAAGTCCGGTCTGACCGCGCTGACGTGGCCGGTGGTCGCGAACTTCGCCGTCGACGCCGCGATGGCGGTCGCCCTGGCCAACACGTTGTTCTTCGCCGCCGCGACCGGGGAGAGCAAGAGCCGCGTCGCTCTCTACCTCCTGATCACCATCGCCCCGTTCGCGGTGATCGCCCCGCTGATCGGGCCCGCACTGGATCGCCTGCAGCACGGCAGACGGGTGGCGCTGGCCGCGTCGTTCGCCATGCGCACCGCGCTCGCGGTCATCCTCATCGCCAACTTCGACAGCGCGACCGGCAGCTTCCCGTCCTGGGTGCTCTATCCCTGCGCACTGGGGATGATGGTGCTGTCGAAATCGTTCTCGGTGCTGCGCAGCGCGGTGACGCCGCGGGTATTGCCCCCGACGATCGACCTCGTCCGGGTGAACTCGCGGTTGACGATGTTCGGCCTGCTCGGCGGCACCATGATCGGTGGCGGCGTCGCGGCCGCGGCGGAGTGGGGTTTCCAGCTGTTCCGGATGCCCGGCGCGCTCTACGTGGTGGTGGCGGTCTCGATCGCGGGCGCCGTACTGGCGATGCGCATCCCGAAGTGGGTCGAGGTCACCGAGGGCGAGGTGCCGGCGACCCTGAGCTACCACGGTCAGACGGCCGGACTGCGTCGCGGGCCCGCGCCCAGCGCGAAGGCGCGACAACCCTTGGGCCGCAACATCATCACCGCGCTGTGGGGCAACTGCACCGTCAAGGTGATGGTCGGTTTCCTGTTCCTGTATCCGGCGTTCGTCGCCAAGGCGCACGACGCGAGCGGCTGGGAGCAGTTGCGCATCCTCGGGCTCATCGGTGCGGCGGCGGCCATCGGCAACTTCGCCGGGAACTTCACCGCGGCGCGGCTGAAGCTGGGCCATCCCGCCCAGTTGGTGGTGCGCTGCGCCGTCGCGGTGACGGCGATGTCGCTGGCCACCGCGCTCACGGGCAACCTGCTGGTGGCTGCGGCGACCACCCTGGTCACCTCGGGTGCGAGCGCGATCGCCAAGGCGTCGCTGGACGCCTCTCTGCAGGACGATCTGCCCGAGGAGTCGCGGGCGTCGGCGTTCGGGCGGTCGGAATCGCTGCTGCAACTCGCGTGGGTGGTGGGCGGTGCGACGGGTGTGCTGATCTACACCGAGTTGTATGCCGGCTTCACCACCATCACCGCGCTGCTCATCCTCGGTCTGGCCCAGACGGTGTTCAGCTACCGCGGCGAGTCGCTGGTGCCGGGGCTGGGCGGCAACCGCCCGGTGCTCGCCGCCGCCGAGGGTGTCCGCGCCGAACCGGCGGTGACCCGCGAGTGAAACGCATTGTCGCTGCGCTCGCGGCAGTCGCCCTGATCGCGTCGATCGGCACCGGTGTGCTGGTGTGGCGGCTCACCCGCGACCGCGCACCGGACCTGCCCGAGATCTCCGCCTACTCCTCCGGACACCTCGCCCGTGTGGGCCCGTACCGGTTCTGCCAGGTGCTCAACCCCACTGACTGCGTGGTGCCCGGGGACCAGGGTGAGGTGCCGGTGACGGGCCGCCACCCCGTGCAACTGTCACTGCCCCCCGCGATCGCGAAGGCGCCGTGGGTGCTGCTGCGCGCCTACGAGGACGGCGATGTCGTCGAGGAGTTCCGCCCCGATTCCCGTCTCGCGGTGACCATTCCCACCGTCGACCCGCAGCGCGGGCGGCTCACCGGATTCGCGGTGCAGCTGCCCACCCTGGTGCGTGACCAGGAGGGCAACGAGTTTCCGGTGCCGCACGCCGAATGGTCGGTACGCACGGTCTGGCGCTGATCAGCCGGCACCGCCGAACGTGCACTCACGGTAGCGGGCGACGCGTGCCAGCTACCGTGGAGGCACGTTCGCGAGCTGGTCAGTCGGCGCCGTGGCCGGCGGGCACCTGTTCGCCCTCGCGGGTCGGACCCGGCGGGGTGCCGTCCCCGAAAGGCCTGCCGCCCAATGCTTCTCGGCCGTGCGGAGTGAACCAGTTCGACAGGTCCGGCCCCTTGGGCACGACACCGGTGGGGTTGATGTCGCTGTGCACGATGTAGTAGTGCTGCTTGATCTGGACGAAGTCGGTGGTGTCCCCGAAGCCCGGCGTCTGGAACAGGTCGCGCGCATAGGCCCACAGCACGGGCATCTCGGAGAGCTTGCTGCGGTTGGTCTTGAAGTGCCCGTGATAGACGGGGTCGAAGCGCGCCAGCGTGGTGAACAACCGCACGTCGGCTTCGGTGATGGTGTCCCCCACCAGATATCGCTGATCGGCGAGCCGGTCGGAGAGCCAGTCGAGCGCGGTGAACAGCCGGTCGTAGGCCTTCTCGTAGGCGCGCTGCGAACCGGCGAAGCCGCACCGGTACACGCCGTTGTTGACCTCGGTGTAGATGCGCTGGGCCACTTCGTCGATCTCCGTCCGCAGCGGCTCGGGATAGAGCTGCGGCGCGCCGTCGCGGTGATGGGCGGTCCACTCGGTGGAGAAGTCGAGGGTGATCTGCGCGAAGTCGTTGGTCACCACCTCACCGGTCGGCACGTCGACGATCGCGGGCACGGTGATGCCCTTCGGGTAGTCGGCGATGCGCTTGTTGTAGGCGTCGCGCAGGTAGTGGATGCCGAGCACCGGGTCGACGCCGCCGGGGTCCAGGTCGAACGTCCAGCTGCGCTCGTCATGGGTGGGTCCGCAGAACCCAATGGAGAGAACGTCTTCCAACCCCAGGAGCCGGCGCACGATGATCGTGCGGTTCGCCCACGGACACGCGCGTGCGACGACGAGGCGGTAGCGACCCGGTTCGACGGGGTAAGCGTCGCGGCCGTCGGCGGTGATGCGGGTCGTGATGTAGTCGGTGTCACGCTGGAAATCGCCGTCGGAGGACGACGGGTCGGCGACGTAGCTCATGACACAGTCATACCCCGCCGGGCCGACCGTCAGGCGTCGAGTTCGCGCGCGACGGCCTTGACGACCTCCGACACGCGGCGCGCCACCTTGCGATCCGGGTAGCGCCCCTTGCGCAACTCGGGCTGCACCGCGCCCTCGAGCAGCGTGATCATGTCCTCGACCATGCCGTGCAATTCGTCGGGGGTGTGCTTGTGCTCGGCGGCCGTGGCCTCGCGGCGGGTCCGGGTCAGGCTCGGCGGCGGGTCGATCAGCTTGAGGCTCAGGGCCTGCGGGCCGCGGCGTCCGGCGGCGACACCGAACTCGACGCGCTGGCCCGCCTTGAGACCCTCGACACCGGCGGGCAACGCCGAGGAACGCACGTACACGTCCTCACCGTCTTCCTGCGAGAGGAACCCGAAGCCCTTCTCCGCGTCGTACCACTTCACCCGGCCGGTCGGCACTGGTCTCACCTGCTTGTCTGTCTGAGCCGATATGTCTGCCGCCCATCGTGGGTACAGACTCTTCACATAGAGGAAGCGCCCCGCCTGCGTCGGGACGCGTCGTGGGAGATCCTACTCGGACGTCGCCGCAGCCAGCACCCCCTTATGTCGGTAGGCTGCAATCACCGCTGGAGGAAGAGATGCGCCTGATCCTGAACGTCATCTGGTTGATCTTCGGTGGCCTGTGGCTGGCGCTGGGGTACGTACTCGCGGCGCTGATCTGCTTCGTGCTCATCATCACCATCCCCTTCGGTTTCGCGGCGCTGCGTATCGCGCTCTACGCGCTGTGG
Organism: Mycolicibacterium chlorophenolicum; assembly: GCF_001044235.1. Classification (GTDB taxonomy): domain Bacteria; phylum Actinomycetota; class Actinomycetes; order Mycobacteriales; family Mycobacteriaceae; genus Mycobacterium; species Mycobacterium chlorophenolicum. The sequence goes on from NZ_JYNL01000069.1 coordinate 666,887, forward strand.
CCGTTCGGCCGCACGATCGTCGACAAGCCCGGGGTGCGCCCGGGCGCCCTGGTCGGCAACATCATCTGGCTGATCGTCGCCGGGGTGTGGCTGGCGATCGGGCACATCATCACCGCCGTCGCGATGGCGATCACGATCGTGGGCATCCCCCTGGCGCTCGCCAACCTGAAGCTGATTCCGGTGTCGCTGATGCCGCTCGGCAAGGAGATCGTGCCCGTCACCGGCGGGCGCGACGCCGCCCAACCTGTGTTCGGCGTGACCCGGTGAGCGTTGTCGCCCTCGGGGTGCCGTCGGTGCGCGGGCCGGTGTCGGGCGCACCCGCCGACGGACCCCTGGTCGACACCTTCGGCCGCGTCGCGACCGATCTGCGGGTGTCGCTGACCGACCTGTGCAACCTGCGCTGCACCTACTGCATGCCCGCCGAGGGCCTCGACTGGATGCCGGCCGAGCAGAAGCTGCGGGTCGACGAGCTGATCCGGCTGCTGGACATCGCGGTGACCCGGCTCGGCATCACCAGTGTGCGGTTCACCGGCGGCGAACCGCTGGTGGTCCCCCACCTCGAGGACGTCGTCGCGGCGACGGCGGCGCTGCGGCCGCGTCCGGAGATCACGCTGACGACCAACGGGATCGGGCTCGCCGGGCGCGCGGGCGCGCTGAAGAGCGCCGGCCTGAACCGCATCAACGTCTCGCTCGACACCGTCGATCCGCAGCGGTTCGCGGCGATCACGCGCCGCGATCGCCTGGACGCGGTGCTGGCCGGCCTGCGCGCGGCCCGGGCCGCCGGGCTGTCGCCGGTGAAGGTCAACGCGGTCCTGGACCCGGTCACCGGGCTCGACGACGCGGTCGCCCTGCTGCGGTTCTGTCTGGCACACGGCTACCAGCTGCGCATCATCGAGCAGATGCCGCTGGACGCAGGCCATTCCTGGCAGCGCGAGCGGACCCTGAGTGCGGACGACATCCTGGCCGCGCTGCGGCGGGAGTTCACGCTGACCCCGCATCCGGGGCCGCGCGGCTCCGCTCCCGCCGAGTTGTGGCAGGTGCGGTCGGACACCGGCGCCGACGCGGCCGTACTCGGCGATGTCGGGATCATCGCGTCGGTCTCGCACGCGTTCTGCGCCAGCTGTGACCGGTCCCGGCTCACCGCCGACGGCCAGGTCCGCAACTGCCTGTTCGCCCGCGACGAGACAGACCTGCGGGCTCTGCTGCGCAGCGGCGCCGATGACGATGCGCTCGAGGCGGCCTGGCGGGCCGCGATGTGGGCCAAGGCCGCCGGGCACGGCATCAACGATCCCGGTTTCGTGCAGCCGGACCGTCCGATGAGCGCGATCGGCGGCTGAGGGGTGGGCGTGACTGTGCGGTATTTCGCCGCGGCGCGCGCCGCGGCGGGCGTCGAGCACGAGACCGTCGAGCTGCACCCGGGCGCGACGGTCTCCGACCTGGTCGATACCCTCCGGTCGCGCGGCTCGGCGCTGTCGGCGGTGCTGGCGCGGTGCTCTTATCTCCGGGACGGAGTCGCGGTGCGCGACACGCGCACTCCGCTCGGCGACGGGCAGACGGTGGACGTGTTACCACCGTTCGCCGGGGGGTAGATGACCGAATGAGCCAGGAGTATTCCGTGATTTACGTCACATCACGGAATGGTCACGAGATGGCTACGGCGAGGTAGAGACGCGCCGCACCTGCAGGAACAATGCTCCCTGCAGGGATTTTAGAGATTTTTTAGTATTTGCCGTGGCCAACGACACGACGGTGGACACGAGGTGACGGGACCTTGGCGAGCCGTTACGGTCTTGAACCAGGCCGATCGCCCCCACTTTGACCGGCCCGCCGCGTGCCAACTGCGCCGAACTCCATCCGTTGGTCCGCGGGGACAACGAGACCCAACCTGGATGGAGGCGGGGGACCCACCGGTCCACCGAAACAGAAGGACCAGGAGCCGATTCGGTTCCTTGGGGTGAAGCCGACGTCGTTTCGACGCCGCCGGCCGGGCGACCTCTCCAGCCCGAACCCGACAGCTGACCTCGCGGGCGCATACGAGAGGACCTCGCGCACTTATGAGTGGACGGCATCGCAAGCCCACCAATTCAGCAGTAAGCGTCGCCAAGATCGCCGTCACCGGCGCTGTCATCGGCGGCGGCAGCCTGGCGCTGGCCGGTACCGCCGGCGCGGCGACCGACAACGAATGGGACCGGGTCGCCAGCTGCGAGTCCGGTGGCAACTGGGCGATCAACACCGGCAACGGCTACCAGGGTGGCCTGCAGTTCTCGCAGAGCACCTGGTCCGGGCACGGCGGTGGAGAGTTCGCGCCGGCCGCCCATCTGGCCACCAAGGAAGAGCAGATCGCCGTCGCCGAGCGCGTGCTGGCTTCTCAGGGCAAGGGCGCCTGGCCCTCGTGCGGCGGGCCGCTCTCCGCCGCAACGCCCCGCAATGTGGTGAACGAGGCTCCGCCGGCCCCGGTCGATCCGCTCGGCCTCAACGGTCTGCTGCCTCCTCCCCCGCCGGCCGATCCGCTCGCGCCGCCGCCGCCCGCTCCGTTCGATGCGATGTCCGCTCAGGCGCCGCTTCCTCCGCCGCCCGTGGATCCGCTTGCCGCGCCGCCGGCCCCGGAGGCCCTTCCTCCGGCTCCTGCGCCGATGGACGCCCCGCTTCCTCCGCCGCCGGGCGATCCGTTGCCGCCGGCCCCCGCGCCCGTCGACGCCGCGCCGCTGGATGCGCCGCTTCCTGCACCGGCTCCGCTGCCCGACGCCGCACCCCCGGTCGTCGACGTCGCGAACATCGCGCCGGCCGATGCCCCGCCGCCCGTCGATGCGCCCCCGCCGGCCGAGCCCGTCGTGGCCGCCGCCGACTGGGATGCCGCGCAGGGTCCCGCGCCCGTGGATCAGCCCCAGGTGTGGGCGCTGCACCCCGGCGACCTCCCGCAGCAGCCCGCGCCCGCGGACCCCGCCGTCCCGCTGCCCCCGGCTCCGGCGCCCGCACCCGCGCCGAACGTCGTCGCCGCCCCGGCGCCCGATCCGCTGGCTCCGCTCGCCGCGGCCGCTGCCGTGCCCGGCCCGGCCTACGACATCGCCAACCAGGCCGTGTCCGGCGATCTCCCGCTTCCGGACGGGATGCCCCACCTCGTCAGCCCGGAGAATCTCCCGCCCGGGACCACGGTCGATCCGAGTCAGGTGACCGACCAGAGCCCGAACGTGACGTACCTGAAGGACATCTGGCACGCCATCCAGACTCAGGAGATCTCGGGCAAGGACGCGCTGCTCGCACTCACGCAGCGTCCGCTGACCAGCGGTCCGGCGGCGCTGGACCCGGTCGCCCCGCCCGCTCCCGGCGCCCCGGTTCCTCCCGGTGCACCGTTGCCCGCGCCGGCGCCTGCGCCTGCGCCCGCCCCGGTTCTGCCGCCGGCCTGAGGCCCGCTAGGCGGAGTTGACCCATTCGTCGGTGCCGTCGGCGAAGAACTGGTGTTTCCACACCGGTAGCTGTTCTTTGACGCGGTCCACCAGACGCGCGCACGTCTGAAAAGCCGCGCCGCGATGGTCGGCGGCGACCACCGCGATCAGCGCTGCGTCGCCGATCTGCAGGCTGCCGACGCGGTGGCTGACCGCGATGGCGCGTACGCCCTCGCTGTCGGCGGCGACTGCGGCCACGACGTCGGCGAGTGTCTGACCCGCCGACGGGTGCGCCGAGTACTCCAGCCGCAAGACGGAGCGGCCGCCGTCGTGATCACGCACCACCCCGGCGAACGACACCACGGCCCCGGCGGCGTGATGCGCCACCAGCGCCTCGTGTTCGGCCACGTCGATCGGGCGATCGGTGAGTTCGGCACGCACGACGGCGGTCATTGCGGATGGTCCTCACCTCGGAGTTGATCGAGCGCATGGCCGAGGACGTCCTCGAGAACACCGAGCCCGTCGCGCACCCCACCTAGCGAACCGGGGAGATTCACGATCAGGGTGCGGCCGGCGACCCCGCAGACGCCCCGAGACAGGATCGACGTCGGCACGTGCGGCAACCCGGAACGTCTGATCGCGTCGGCCAGTCCCGGTACCTCGTAGTCGACGAGTTCGGCAGTGATCTGAGGCGTCGAGTCCGTCGGCGAGATGCCGGTGCCGCCGGAGGTGATCACGACGTCCGGGCCGTCGGCGAGCGCGGCGCGCAGCGCGGCGGCGACCGGCGCGCCGTCGGCGACCACGACGGGTGCCGGCGTGGCGATGGCACGGGCGTTGAGCCAGTCGGCGATGACGGGGCCGCAGCGATCCTCGTACACGCCCGACGACGCCCGGGTGGACGCGATGACGACCACGCCCGTGCGGGCCGAGGTCACCGCGCCTCTGGCTCTCCGGTCGAGCCGACGCTCGACCACGTGCCGGTCTTGCCGCCCTCTTTGTGCAGCACGCGGATGTCGTCGATCGTGGCCGCCCGGTCGACGGCTTTGATCATGTCGTAGACGGTCAGCGCGGCCACGCTGACGGCGGTCAGCGCCTCCATCTCCACTCCGGTGCGGTCGGTCGTCCGGACGGTCGCCGTGATGCCGACCTCGGCGCCGCCGATGGTGAAGTCGATGTCGACGCCGGTGATGGCCAGCGGATGGCACAGCGGGACGAGGTCGCTGGTCCGCTTGGCAGCCAGGATCCCCGCGACGCGGGCGGTGGCCAGCGCATCACCCTTGGGCAGGCCGTTCGTACTGATGAGGTCGACGACGTCGGAGCGGGTACGCACCGTGCCCGCGGCCACCGCGACGCGCTTCGTGGCGTCCTTGGCGGTGACGTCGACCATGTGGGCGGCGCCGGTCTCGTCGAGGTGCGAGAGGCGGTCCGCCATCGCTACTTGTTGATGACGGTCGAAGACTGGATGAACGGCAGTTCTTCGGCCGGCAGCGGGAACGTGATGTCGCCGAACGGCGAGAGGGCCCCGGTGCGGTCGGCGGCCAGCTCACTGACGGCGTGGTCGTCGGCGTCACTCGTGGGCCAGCCCGGATCGACGTAACGGTTCTTCTTGTCATCAGCCACGGGAGACATTGTGGCAGGCCGATCGCCGGCTGGCGAGCGTGGGAGGCTGCTTTACGCTGGTCAGGATGAGCGCGAAGAGCCCCGGCATGCCGCTGGGCGTGTGGTTGGCCGAGCGCGGCGACGACGAACTGGTCCGGCTGCTGCGTCTGCGGCCCGATCTCACCCAGCCCCCACCGGGCACGATCGCGGCATTGGCCGCCCGCGCGGCGGCGCGGCAGTCGATCAAAGCGGCCACCGACGACCTCGACTTCCTGCACCTCACCGTGCTCGACGCCCTGCTGACCCTGCACGCCGACAGCGGCGCCGTGACCTTCGCCGCGCTTGACAAAGCCCTCGGCGGACGCGCCGACGACTCCGTGCTGCGGGCGGCCGTCGGCAACCTCACCGAGCGCGCTCTGGTGTGGGGCGACACCGAGGGCGCGGGCGCGCTGCGGGTCGCGGCCGAAACCGCCAACTGTCTGCCCTGGTACCCGGGACAGGCGACGCTGGAGCCCGACGCGATGTCCGGCGCCGAGGTCGTCGAGGCGATCGGCGCACTCGACGCTGCAGAGCGCGATCTGCTCGACAGGCTGCTGGAGGGTTCGCCGATCGGCCGGACCCGCGACGCCCTGCCCGACGCGCCGCCGGACCGGCCGGTGCAACGACTGCTCAGCGCGGGACTGTTGCGTCGCCTCGACGCCGACACGGTGATTCTTCCGCGGCTGGTCGGGCAGGTGCTGCGCGGCGAGTCGCCGGGCCCGGTGAGTCTGGTCCGACCGGACCCGACGGTCTCGACCACCACCACTGCCGACATCGACGCGGTGGCGGCCGGTGCCGCGCTCGACCTTCTGCGCGAGGTCGAGCTGATCCTCGAAACGCTCAGCGCCGCACCGGCTCCCGAGTTGCGCAGCGGCGGTCTCGGCGTTCGGGAGGTCAAGCGGCTCACCAAGGCGACCGGTGTCGACGAGCGCCGACTCGGCCTGATCCTCGAGATCGCGCTCTCGGCCGGGCTGATCGCGGCGGGTATCCCCGAGCCGGACCCGACCGACGCGGCCGGCTCCTCCTGGGCCCCCACCGTGGCCGCGGACCGGTTCATCGAATCACCGACCGCGGTCAAGTGGCACCTGATGGCGTCGGCGTGGCTCGATCTGCCGGGCCGCCCCAGCCTGGTCGGCGCTCGCGGTCCCGACGGGAAACCCTATGCGGCGCTGTCTGATTCGTTGTTCTCCACGGCTGCGCCACTGGACCGCAGGCTGCTGCTCACGCTGCTGGCGGACCTGCCGCCGGGGTCGGGGGTCGACGCCGGGAGCGCTTCGCGGGCGCTGGTGTGGCAGCGGCCCCGATGGTCGGCGCGGCTGCAGCCCGATCCGGTGGCCGACCTGCTGACCGAAGCCCACGCGGTCGGCGCGGTCGGCCGCGGCGCAATCGCCGGCCCGATGCGGCGACTGCTCGCCGGAGACGGTGACGACGCCGTCGTCGCCGCGATGGACAAGGCCCTCCCCAAGCCGATCGACCACTTCCTGCTCCAGGCCGACCTGACGGTCATCGTTCCGGGACCGCTCGAACGCGCCCTGGCCGAGCAGTTGGGCGCGGTGGCCACGGTGGAGTCGGCCGGCGCGGCGATGGTCTACCGGATCGACGAGGCGTCGGTGCGGCGGGCCCTGGACACCGGGAAGACGGCGGGCGAACTGCATGCGCTGTTCGCGCGCCACTCCAGAACGCCTGTGCCGCAGGCATTGACGTACCTGATCGACGATGTCGCGCGACGGCACGGGCAGCTCCGGGTCGGCATGGCGTCCTCGTTCGTGCGGTGCGAGGACGCGGCGCTGCTCGCGGCGGCGGCTGCGGCGCCGGCCACCGAGGCGGTCGAGTTGCGCCTGCTGGCCCCGACCGTCGCGGTGTCGCAGGCCCCGATCTCCGAGGTGCTGGCCGCCCTGCGCAGAGCGGGTTTCGTGCCGGCCGCCGAGGACACCACCGGCGCGATCGTGGACCTGCGCAGCCGCGGCGCCCGCGTTCCCGCCCCGGGACGCCGGCGCGCCTACCGGCCCAACGCCACCCCGACGGACCAGACCCTCGCCGCGATCGTCGCGGTGCTCCGCAAGGTCGCCGCGGCGCCGGCATCCGGGTTGCGTCTGGATCCGGCAGTCGCGATCTCGGAGTTGCAGCAGGCGGCCCACCATCAGGAGTCGGTGGTGATCGGCTACGTCGATCCGGCGGGTGTGGCCAGTCAACGGGTGGTTGCGCCGATCAACGTCCGCGGCGGCCAGTTGACCGCGTACGACCCGGCTTCGGGCCGGGTCCGCGAGTTCGCGATCCACCGGGTGACCTCGGTGGTGTCGGCGGACTCGGGCTGAGCGGGTTAGATCGCGGACACCGTCGTCAGCACGATCCCGGCGATCGCGGCGTCGAGACTCGAGTCGTCGGTGACGTTCACCGTGATCGTGCGGATGACAGGGAGCAGTCCGCCCACCTGGGTCGCTTTGAAGGTGACCGCCTCGAGCGCCTGCTTGTACTGCGCGATCGTCGCCGTTCCGGACAGCTTCAACTCGCCCGTGCCCACCGTGTACACCGCCGTGATGGGGTTACCCGCGATCGGCGTATAGGCCAGGGTGTCGCCGGTCTTTCGATTGGCGGTGATCGTCACTGTCGCGCCGGTCAGCACCGAGGAGTCGGTGTCGGTGATGGTGGCCAACGTGATTGGCTTGACCGTGTTGTTGACCTTCACGACGGTCGCGCCCACGGTCGCGATCAACGGCCGGTCCGGGTTCTTGACGGCCACCAGCACCGTGCCCGGGACAAGCGCGCCCAGGTTCGAGTCGTCGACGACGTCGATGCTGACGGTGCGGCCGAGCAGGCCCAGAGTGGTGGCGGTGAACGTCACCGACTCCAGTGCCGCCTCGTAATCCGCCTTGCTCGCGGTGCCCGTGAGCGTCAGCGTGTCGGTGCCGTTCCACGTTCCTGAGATCGGAATGCCGTCCAGTGTTGCGAAACTCAAGGTATCGCCGGACTGCCGGCCCAGCGTGATCTTCACGGTGGCACCGCTCAGCACGTCGGAGTCGAGATCGCCGATCGTCACCGTCGGCGCGAGCTTCACCCCGGTCTTGCCGATCGTGTAGGTCGGCGGCAGCGACAACACCGTCACCGAGGGCGGCAGTGGCGTCAACGTGTTGACCAGAACGGCACCTGGAATCGGATTGGTGTCGCCGTCGGCTTCGGTGACCGTGATCGTCACCGTCCGGGTGAGACCGAGTTGCGTTGCGCTGAAGGCGATCTGTTTCAGTGCCGCCTCGTAGTCCGCGACACTGGCCGTCCCCGACAGTGTCAGGGTGTAGGCGTTGGTCTGCACGACGTCGATGGTTCCCGCCGGCCCGGTGTAGGTCAGCTTGTCGCCGCTCAGGCGCGCCAGTGCGGCGATCGTGACGACGGCTCCGGTCAGTTGATCATCGTCGGCGTTGGCGATGTCCACGGAGGAGACGACCTTGACCGGCGGCTTGCCCAGCGTGTACACGGGCGCGCCCAGTGCCGTCACTGTCAACGGAAGCTCGATGACGACCGGCGGCAGCACCAGGAGGGTGGCGGGCGTGCCGGGTCCGGTGACGTCGTCGGTGTCGGTCAGGGACACCGTCACGATCCTGCTCGCCAGCCCGAGATCGGTGGCGCTGAACGTGATCGCCTTCAGCGCCGCCTCGTAGTCGGCCTTCGACGCCACACCGGACAACGTCAGCGTGTCGGTGCCATCCCACGATCCGGTGATGGTGATGCCCTGCGGTGCAACGTAGTCCAACGTGTCACCGGTCTTCAGGCCCGCGGTGATCTTCACCGTCGCGCCCTTCATCGAGCCCGAGTCCAGATCGGTGATCTCGGCGACCGACAACAGCTTGACGGGATTGCCGCCCAGGGTGAACGGCGTGAGCCCGCCGACCGCGAGCACGGTCGGCGGCAGCTTCACGACGATGCCGGGCACCACGGTGACGAGTGCCGGCGTCGCGAGGATGCCGCTGACATCTTGCTCGTCGGTGAGGGTGATGCCCACGCCGCGGACGGCGAGTCCCAGGTCTGTCGCGCTGAACGTGATGGCCTTCAACGCCGTCTCGTAGTCGGCTTTGGAGGCGAGCCCGGTCAACGTCAACGTGTCGACACCGTTCCACACCCCGTCGATGTCGATGCCTTGCGGCTTGACGTAGGTGAGAGTGTCGCCGTCCTGGCGGCCGGTGTTGATCTTGACGACCGCGCTCTTCAGCGAATCCGAATCCGGGTCGAGGATCTCGGCGACCGACAGCAGCGGGATCGGGTCCCCACCGAGGGTGTACGGCAACAGGTTCCCGACCGCGATCACCGACGGCGGGAGCTGCACGATGGGGTCGACCACGAAGGACACCGTCTGGGTGTAGTTGTCGGGCTGAGCCAGTCCGAACAGCCGTGCCACCGAGTGCAACACCCTCAGGAAGCCGAGGTCTTCGGAGTCGTCCCTGATGACCACCTGGAACTCGACGGGCACCGAGTCACCTACCACAGGCACGGTCGGGGTGTAGACGAAGGTGCCGGTGATCGGGTCGCGGAACACCAGGCCGGAGTCTGGCTGGACGATGTCGTAGGTCAGTGGGTCGCCGTTCGGATCCTCGGCGTCGATGGTGATCAGTACCTGGCCGGTGAGGATCTGCGAGGTGGTCACCGAGTGCACCACCGGGGTCTTGTTGAAGAACGTATGGCTGATCAGCCGTCGCACGTAGGCCAGCACGGCGTCGGTCACCGGCGAGGACACCGGCGCCGCCGGGTCCACCAGCGGCGCAATGAAATTCGACACCACCGCGCCGACCACGTTGACGGTGGCACTCTTCTCGGCGACGGGTTCTGTGGGCGCCGGAGCGGATTCGGCCACCGACATCGTGACGGTCTTGCGGGCTGCCCAGCGCGACGGGGTGGGCGGCGCGGCAGGCGCATCGGCGACGGTCCCCACCTCGATGGGCGTGGCGTCGGTGGCGGCGGTTTCGTCGGCGCCGGTGGCCGCTTCCTCGTCGGCAGAGGGCGTTTCGGCCTCGACCACGGCCGACCGGGTGTGAAGGCGCGGGAAGCGCTTCTTCACGGCCTCGCCCGAGGGCGCTTCGTCGGACGGGTCCTCGGCGGACTCGCCGCCGGAGGGATCGTCGGACGGCTCATCGGATCCGGACGGTTCGTCAGCGTCGGCGTGGTCGTCGGAGTCGTTGCGCGTATCCGTGTCCGTGCTGGAGCCGGACGACCCGGTGTCGTCGGCCTTCGCATCGCGCGCCGACCCGGTCGACGGCCCCGTGTCCGTGGTCTTCGCCGGCGAGGTGGCCGATGTGGTGTCCGTGTCGCTCTCCGCGGCGGCGACACCCGTCGCGGAGTGAGCGACGGCGAGCCCGATCCCCAGCGAGACGGCCAGCGCACCTACCCGCCCGATGTGCGCGGCGTAGCTCGGACTCGTCGGGCGCGCGTGACGCCGCGATGCGGCGGGACGCGCGTCATCGAGAAGATCCTTCGCCGCCCAGAACTCTCGGTTCGGCGATCCCGACCGCGACATCCGATGTCCGACAGGTTTCCCATTCATGCGCCCGGCCTCCGTCATACGCCCAGACCCCCGTGTCTGTTCGCCCCCGCGACTGATAGCTGGGCACGTGTAGACCATGGCCGACCGACACCCCGCGAAGCTGACCTTAAGGCAAATTGACGTGGCTGACTACGGTTTCTGAGAACTCGTTCTCAGGATCCACATCAAGCAACGTCTTTGATGGGCTTTTAGTGAGCGTATCGTCTGTCAGCAAATTTTGATCGAGACGCCTCGTGTCGCCGTACCCCGTCGCACACACCGCGATCACACCGGATACGCAACCCCGCTTGCCACATGGTCCGGTCCGGGACCGACCCGCCGACGTCGCCCTCAGATGTTTGCCGTCAGCCACGCCACCGGCAGTCGTCACAGCAATCCGGATAATGGGCAGGATGACTTCCCACCGAGGCCCGGCATGACCGACGGCCCACTGATCGTCCAGTCGGACAAGACCGTGCTGCTCGAGGTCGACCACGAGCAGGCGGGCGCCGCCCGCGCCGCGATCGCCCCCTTCGCCGAGCTCGAGCGCGCGCCCGAGCACGTGCACACCTACCGCATCACCCCGCTGGCGCTCTGGAACGCGCGCGCCGCCGGTCACGACGCCGAGCAGGTCGTCGACGCGTTGGTGTCGTTCTCGCGATACGCCGTCCCGCAGCCGCTGCTCGTCGACATCGTCGACACCATGGCCCGCTACGGCCGTCTGCAGTTGGTGAAGCATCCGGCGCACGGCCTGACATTGGTCAGCTTCGACCGCGCCGTGCTCGAGGAGGTGCTGCGCAACAAGAAGATCGCCCCGATGTTGGGCGCTCGCATCGACGACGACACCGTCATCGTCCACAACAGCGAGCGTGGCCGCGTCAAGCAGATGTTGCTGAAGATCGGATGGCCGGCCGAGGATCTGGCGGGCTACGTCGACGGCGAGGCGCACCCCATCGACCTCGAACAGAACGGCTGGGAACTCCGCGATTACCAACAGATGGCGGCCGACTCCTTCTGGGACGGCGGATCCGGCGTCGTGGTGCTGCCGTGCGGCGCGGGCAAGACGTTGGTCGGTGCCGCCGCGATGGCGAAAGCCGGTGCCACGACGCTGATTCTGGTCACCAACACCGTCGCGGGGCGACAGTGGAAGCGGGAACTGATCGCGCGGACGTCGCTGACCGAGGAGGAGATCGGTGAGTACTCCGGAGAGAAGAAGGAGATCCGCCCGGTCACGATCGCGACCTATCAGGTGATCACCCGGCGCACCAAGGGTGAGTACAAGCATCTCGAGCTGTTCGACAGCCGCGACTGGGGGCTGATCGTCTACGACGAGGTGCATCTGCTTCCGGCGCCGGTGTTCCGGATGACGGCCGATCTGCAGTCGCGTCGGCGGCTGGGCCTCACCGCGACGTTGATCCGCGAGGACGGGCGCGAGGGCGACGTTTTCTCGCTGATCGGACCCAAGCGTTACGACGCGCCGTGGAAGGACATCGAGGCGCAGGGCTGGATCGCGCCCGCCGAATGCATCGAGGTTCGCGTCACGATGACCGACAACGAGCGCATGCTGTACGCGACCGCCGAACCCGAGGAGCGCTACAAGCTCTGCGCGACCGCACACACCAAGATCGCCGTGGTGAAGTCGATCCTCAACCGGCACCCTGACGAGCCGACGCTGGTGATCGGCGCCTACCTCGACCAGTTGGACGAGCTGGGCGCTGAACTGGACGCCCCGGTGATCCAGGGGTCGACGAAGACGGCTGAGCGTGAGACGCTGTTCGACGCGTTCCGGCGGGGTGAGATCCGGACGCTGGTCGTATCGAAGGTGGCGAACTTCTCCATCGACCTTCCCGAGGCCAGTGTCGCCGTTCAGGTCTCGGGGACGTTCGGGTCGCGCCAGGAGGAGGCCCAGCGCCTGGGCCGGTTGCTGCGGCCCAAGGCCGACGGCGGCGGGGCAGTGTTCTACTCCGTCGTGTCGCGGGACAGCCTCGACGCCGAGTACGCCGCGCACCGCCAACGGTTCCTCGCCGAGCAGGGCTACGGATACGTCATCAAGGACGCCGACGACCTGCTCGGACCGGCCATATGACCGTCGGACGCGTGGTGCCGGTCGTCTCGGTGACCGACCTGCCCACCGCCGTCGCCCAGTACCACGCGGTGCTCGGGCTCGACGTCGTGATGGACCACGGCTGGATCGTCACGCTGGCCGATCCCGGCCACCGCCACCAGCTCAGTCTGCTGAGCCGCGACGCGACGGCAACGGTCAATCCGACGGTGTCGATCGAGGTCGACGACGTCGACGACGCGTACCGCAGCGCAGTGGCCGCCGGGTTGCGCATCGTGCACCCGCTCTGCGACGAGGAGTGGGGGGTACGCCGATTCTTCTTCGCCGACGCCGTCGGCAACGTCGTCAATGTGCTCTCGCACCGTGCCCAATCCCGCTGAGAGTGCGCGCCGAGGTCGCAGACCGGCTAGCCTCATTCCTCGAGTCGGGACGAGCTCAGAGCACGGCAAAGGAACCCATGACCACTCATAGGCGAGACCAGCGCATACGCGCTCGGAGCGCGCTGCGCGCCGCCGGCGTCGCCGCGGCGTTGACGTTCGGCGCCCTCGTATCGGCTCCCTTGGCGATGTCACAGCCGGTCCCGACGCCGGTTCCCGGACCCGACGGCGCGCCGCCGCCTCCGGGCCAGCCGGTGGCAGTCCCGGTCGATCCCGCGGTAGCCGCCCCTGCTCCGCCGCCGCCGGTCGGCCCGCCCATGGTGCCGGAGATCCCGAACGCGCAGTACGGCTCGGGCGACGGTCCCCTGGGCTTCCTGCGGGACGCGTGGCACCAGGCGCAGGATCCGTACAACTTCATGGGCACCGCCACCATGCAGAATCTGCCGCCGGCGGGCGCCCCGCCCCCGGGTGCCGGCCCGCCGCCGCCGCTGCCGCCGGGCTTCACGTCGCTCAACGCGCCGGGTTCGGAAACCGCCGCGGCCCCGACCGAGGGTGGCGGTGGCGCCCCGGCGCTGCCGCCCGGCTACTACCCCGTCAACGGGCCCATGCCGCCCGGATACGAGTGGGGTGTGCCGCCACCGCCGCCGCCGCCCGACCCCAACGCGCCGAAGCCGTACGTGCCCGTGGTGTCGCCGCCCCCGCCACCACTGATCCCGCCGCAGTAGCGCCGGGCCGCCGGTACGGATACGGCCGTCGCGCGGACGCTCACAGCAGGATCGTCATGATGCCGCTCGTGGTGTTGCTGTCCAAGCCCTGCTGATCGCGCACGGTCATCGTGATGGTGCGGGTGCTGAGGAGGTTCAGCACCGACTTGGAGAACTTCAGCGACTGCAGGACCGACTGATAGTCGCTCACCGTTGCCAGGCCCGTCAGCGTCAGTACGCCGGTCGAGCTGTTGTAGGTGCCGGTGATGCCGCCGGACGAGGTGTAGGTCAGGTTGTCTCCGCTCTGGAGGTTGCTGATCGTGATGACCGCCCGCTGGAGATACGACGAATCATCGACGATCGTTGCCGTCGGGCTGACCAGCTGCTGGTTGAGGATCACCGCGCCGCCCAAGGGCGCCGTCACCACCGGCGCGGTGTTGGCCAGCACGGTGACGGTCGTCGTCGCCGACGGACTGGTGGCGCCCTGCGCGTCGGTGACGGTGTAGGTGATCGTCTTGATCGCCGCGGAGGCCGTCCCGCTGGTCGCGAACGTCACCGACTGCAGCACCTGCTGGTACTGCGCGGTGGTCGCCGTCCCCGACAGCGTCAGGATGCCGGTGCTGCTGTTGTAGGCGCCCGTGATGCCGGCGGTGGCAGTGAACGCCAGAGTGTCACCCGCGGTGAAGTTTCCGGTGATCGCGACGGTCGCACTGGTCATGTTGGTGGAGTCGAGATCGGTGACGGTGACCAACGGATTCACACTGACAGCGGTGTTGCCCGCGGTGTAGACGGGACCGACGAGCGTGGCCACCAGCGGGGCCACGTTGATCGGTGCGGCCAGCACCGTCACCGTGACGGTCCCCGGCAGACTCGCGCTGCCCTGCGAGTCGGAGACCGTGAACGAGACGGTCTTGATGGCGGCCAGCGCCGACGAACTGGTCGACAGCTTCACCGAGCGCAGCACCTGTTGGTAGGTGGCCAGAGCCGCGGTGCCTGAGAGCGTCAGCGTGCCGGTGGAACTGTTGTAACTTCCGGTGATCCCGGCCTGCGAGGTGAAACTGAGCGTGTCACCCGAGGCGAAGTTGCCGGTGATCTTGACCGTGGCGCCACCCATGTTCGAGGAGTCGAGATCGAGCAGAGTGAGGCCCGAATCGACTGTCACACCAGCGTTTCCGGCGGTGTAGGACACGTTGGTCACCGATGTCACCACCAGGGGTGCGATGTCGACCGGTGCGGCCAAGACGGTGACGGCCACGGTACCGGCAAGACTCGACGCGCCCTGGGAGTCGGTGACGGTGAACGAGACCGTCTTGATGGCGGCGGGCGCCGAGGAGCCCGTCGACAGGGTCACCGACCGGAGCACCTGCTGATAGGTGGCCAGAGCTGCGGTGCCCGAGAGCGTCAACGTGCCGGTGGCACTGTTGTAGCTGCCGGTGATCCCGGCCTGCGAGGTGAAGCCCAGGGTGTCACCGGAGGCGAAGGATCCCGCGATGGTGACGCTGGCGCCGCTCAGGTTGGCCGAGTCCACGTCCAGCACGGTGATTCCGGGATCGACGGTGACTGCCGTGTTTCCGGCGGTGTAGGACACGTTGGTCACCGACGTCACCACCAGCGGAGCGACGTTGGTCGGCGCGGCCAGCACCGTCACCGACACCAGCGCCGGGGCACTCGTCGTTGCGGTCGAGTCGGTGATGACGAACGAGATCGTCTTGACCGACGCCAACGCCACCGAACTCGTCGCGTAGGTGACCGACCGCAACGCCTGCTGATACGACGCCAGCGACGCCGCCCCCGACAACGTCAACACCCCACCGCTGTACACACCGGTGATACCGGCGGGCGCCGAGAAACTCAACGTTTCCCCCGCCGCCGCACCACCCACGATCGACACCACCGCACCCGACATCGTCGTCGAATCCGCGTCCAACACGATCACACCCGGATCCACCGACACCGCCGAATTACCCGCCGTGTACGACACATTCACCACCGAGGTGACCAGAACCGGCGCGGCAGTGACCGGAAGCGACGCCACCGTGACCGACACCAGTGCCGGGGCACTAGTCGTTGCGGTCGAGTCGGTGGTGACGAACGAGATCGTCTTGACCGACGCCAACGCCACCGAACTCGTCGCGTAGGTGACCGACCGCAACGCCTGCTGATACGACGCCAGCGACGCCGCCCCCGACAACGTCAACACCCCACCGCTGTACACACCGGTGATACCGGCCGGCGCCGAGAAACTCAACGTCTCCCCCGCCGCCGCACCACCCACGATCGACACCACCGCACCCGACATCGTCGTCGAATCCGCGTCCAACACGATCACACCCGGATCCACCGACACCGCCGAATTACCCGCCGTGTACGACACATTCACCACCGAGGTGACCAGAACCGGCGCGGCAGTGACCGGAAGCGACGCCACCGTGACCGACACCAGTGCCGGGGCACTAGTCGTTGCGGTCGAGTCGGTGGTGACGAACGAGATCGTCTTGACCGACGCCAACGCCGCCGAACTCGTCGCGTAGGTGACCGACCGCAACGCCTGCTGATACGACGCCAGCGACGCCGCCCCCGACAACGTCAACACCCCACCGCTGTACACACCGGTGATACCGGCCGGCGCCGAGAAACTCAACGTCTCCCCCGCCGCCGCACCACCCACGATCGACACCACCGCACCCGACATCGTCGTCGAATCCGCGTCCAACACGATCACACCCGGATCCACCGACACCGCCGAATTACCCGCCGTGTACGACACATTCACCACCGAGGTGACCAGAACCGGCGCGGCAGTGACCGGAAGCGACGCCACCGTGACCGACACCAGTGCCGGGGCACTAGTCGTTGCGGTCGAGTCGGTGGTGACGAACGAGATCGTCTTGACCGACGCCAACGCCGCCGAACTCGTCGCGTAGGTGACCGACCGCAACGCCTGCTGATACGACGCCAGCGACGCCGCCCCCGACAACGTCAACACCCCACCGCTGTAGACACCGGTGATACCGGCCGGCGCCGAGAAACTCAACGTCTCCCCCGCCGCCGCACCACCCACGATCGACACCACCGCACCCGACATCGTCGTCGAATCCGCGTCCAACACGATCACACCCGGATCCACCGACACCGCCGAATTACCCGCCGTGTACGACACATTCACCACCGAGGTGACCAGAACCGGCGCGGCAGTGACCGGAAGCGACGCCACCGTGACCGACACCAGTGCCGGGGCACTAGTCGTTGCGGTCGAGTCGGTGGTGACGAACGAGATCGTCTTGACCGACGCCAACGCCGCCGAACTCGTCGCGTAGGTGACCGACCGCAACGCCTGCTGATACGACGCCAGCGACGCCGCCCCCGACAACGTCAACACCCCACCGCTGTAGACACCGGTGATACCGGCGGGCGCCGAGAAACTCAACGTTTCCCCCGCCGCCGCACCACCCACGATCGACACCACCGCACCCGACATCGTCGTCGAATCCGCGTCCAACACGATCACACCCGGATCCACCGACACCGCCGAATTACCCGCCGTGTACGACACATTCACCACCGAGGTGACCAGAACCGGCGCGGCAGTGACCGGAAGCGACGCCACCGTGACCGACACCAGTGCCGGGGCACTAGTCGTTGCGGTCGAGTCGGTGGTGACGAACGAGATCGTCTTGACCGACGCCAACGCCGCCGAACTCGTCGCGTAGGTGACCGACCGCAACGCCTGCTGATACGACGCCAGCGACGCCGCCCCCGACAACGTCAACACCCCACCGCTGTAGACACCGGTGATACCGGCCGGCGCCGAGAAACTCAACGTCTCCCCCGCCGCCGCACCACCCACGATCGACACCACCGCACCCGACATCGTCGTCGAATCCGCGTCCAACACGATCACACCCGGATCCACCGACACCGCCGAATTACCCGCCGTATACGACACATTCACCACCGAGGTGACCAGAACCGGCGCGGCAGCGACCGGGAGCGCGACGACCGTCACCGCAGTCGTGGCCGGCACACTGGCCTGGCCCTGGTCGTCGGTCACCGTGAAGGTCACCGTTGTGATACCGGTGGTGCTGGACGTCAACGTCACCGACTGCAACAACTGCTCGTACGCCGCCACCGACGCGGCACCAGTGAACGTCACCGAGTTCGCGCCCGGCGTCGCCGTCACACCCGACGGCAGAGTGCCATACCCCAGAACACCGGTGCCAGTGACACTCACGACCGCAGAAGCCAACTGCAGGGAATCCACATCGGTGATCACCACGGTCGGGCTGACGCTTACCGCCGACCCTGTCGACCCGGCCGCCGTCGGCGCGACCACCACCAACGGCGCGATCGCGACCGGCACGCCCAACACCGTGACCGCCGTCGTGGCCGGCACACTGCTCTGGCCCTGATCATCGGTCACCGTGAAAGTGGCTGTCGTGATCCCCGCGCTCGACGACGTCAACGTCACCGACTGCAACAACTGCTCGTACGCCGCCACCGAGGCAGCCCCGGTGAACGTCACCGAGCTGGTGCCCGGCGTCGCCGTTACACCCGACGGCAAGGTCCCGTAGCTCAATACCCCTGCGCCATCGACAGCGACCGTGGCCGAGGCCACGTGTGTTGAATCGACATCGGTGATCACGACGACCGGCGACACCGTCACCGGGGTGCCTGTCGTGCCCGCTGCGGTCGGCGCCGTCACCACCAACGGCGCCACCGCGACCGGAACACCCAACACCGTCACCACGGTCGGCGCCGGCACACTGCTCTCGCCCTGATCGTCGGTCACTGCAAACGTCACCGTCGCGATCCCTGCGCTCGACGACGTCAACGTCACCGACTGCAACAACTGCTGATACGCCGCCACCGACGCAGCACCAAAGAACGTCACCGAGCTGGTGCCCGACGTCGCCGTCACACCCGACGGCAGGGTGCCATACCCCAGCGTCCCCGAGCCATCGACAGCGACCGTGGCCGAGGCCAGCTGGGTCGAATCCACGTCGGTGATGAGGACGACCGGCGACACCGTCACCGCCGAGTTCGTGGTCCCGGAAGCCGTCGGGGTTGTCACGACCAGCGGCGCGATCGCGGCCGGCACACCCAACACCGTGACCGCCGTCGCCGCCGGCACACCGCTCTGACCCTGATCGTCAGTCACCGTGAACGTCACGGTCGTGATGCCGGTGGCGCTGGAGGTCAGCGTGATCGACTGCAGCAACTGCTGATACGCCGCCACCGAGGCAGCACCAGTGAACGTCACATAGTTGGCGCCTCGGGCGGCCGTCACACCCGACGGCAGGGTGCCATACCCCAGAACACCGGTGCCGGTGACAGACACCGTGGCCGAGGCTAGTTGCGTCGAATCCACGTCGGTGATCACCACCGCCGGACTGACGCTCACCGCCGACCCTGTCGACCCGGAAGCCGTCGGCGCGACCACGACAAGCGGTGCGATCGCGACCGGCACACCCAACACCGTCATTATCGTCGAAGCCGGCACACTGGCCTGGCCCTGATAATCGGTCACCGTGAACGTGACCGTCGTGATCCCTGCGCTCGACGACGTCAACGTCACCGACTGCAACAACTGCTGATACGCCGCCACCGACGCAGCACCAAAGAACGTCACCGAGCTGGTGCCCGACGTCGCCGTCACACCCGACGGCAGGGTGCCATACCCCAGCGTCCCCGAGCCATCGACAGCGACCGTGGCCGAGGCCAGCTGGGTCGAATCCACGTCGGTGATGAGGACGACCGGCGACACCGTCACCGCCGAGTTCGTGGTCCCGGAAGCCGTCGGGGTTGTCACGACCAGCGGCGCGATCGCGGCCGGCACACCCAACACCGTGACCGCCGTCGCCGCCGGCACACCGCTCTGACCCTGATCGTCAGTCACCGTGAACGTCACGGTCGTGATGCCGGTGGCGCTGGAGGTCAGCGTGATCGACTGCAGCAACTGCTGATACGCCGCCACCGAGGCAGCACCAGTGAACGTCACATAGTTGGCGCCTCGGGCGGCCGTCACACCCGACGGCAGGGTGCCATACCCCAGAACACCGGTGCCGGTGACAGACACCGTGGCCGAGGCTAGTTGCGTCGAATCCACGTCGGTGATCACCACCGCCGGACTGACGCTCACCGCCGACCCTGTCGACCCGGAAGCCGTCGGCGCGACCACGACAAGCGGTGCGATCGCGACCGGCACACCCAACACCGTCATTATCGTCGAAGCCGGCACACTGGCCTGGCCCTGATAATCGGTCACCGTGAACGTGACCGTCGTGATCCCAGCGCTCGACGACGTCAACGTCACCGACTGCAACAACTGCTGATACGCCGCCACCGACGCAGCACCAAAGAACGTCACCGAGCTGGTGCCCGACGTCGCCGTCACACCCGACGGCAGGGTGCCATACCCCAGCGTCCCCGAGCCATCGACAGCGACCGTGGCCGAGGCCAGCTGGGTCGAATCCACGTCGGTGATGAGGACGACCGGCGACACCGTCACCGCCGAGTTCGTGGTCCCGGAAGCCGTCGGGGTTGTCACGACCAGCGGCGCGATCGCGGCCGGCACACCCAACACCGTGACCGCCGTCGCCGCCGGCACACCGCTCTGACCCTGATCGTCAGTCACCGTGAACGTCACGGTCGTGATGCCGGTGGCGCTGGAGGTCAGCGTGATCGACTGCAGCAACTGCTGATACGCCGCCACCGAGGCAGCACCAGTGAACGTCACATAGTTGGCGCCTCGGGCGGCCGTCACACCCGACGGCAGGGTGCCATACCCCAGAACACCGGTGCCGGTGACAGACACCGTGGCCGAGGCTAGTTGCGTCGAATCCACGTCGGTGATCACCACCGCCGGACTGACGCTCACCGCCGACCCTGTCGACCCGGAAGCCGTCGGCGCGACCACGACAAGCGGTGCGATCGCGACCGGCACACCCAACACCGTCATTATCGTCGAAGCCGGCACACTGGCCTGGCCCTGATAATCGGTCACCGTGAACGTGACCGTCGTGATCCCAGCGCTCGACGACGTCAACGTCACCGACTGCAACAACTGCTGATACGCCGCCACCGACGCAGCACCAAAGAACGTCACCGAGCTGGTGCCCGGCGTCGCCGTCACACCCGACGGCAGGGTGCCATACCCCAGCGTCCCCGAGCCATCGACAGCGACCGTGGCCGAGGCCAGCTGGGTCGAATCCACGTCGGTGATGAGGACGACCGGCGACACCGTCACCGCCGAGTTCGTGGTCCCGGAAGCCGTCGGGGTTGTCACGACCAGCGGCGCGATCGCGGCCGGCACACCCAACACCGTGACCGCCGTCGCCGCCGGCACACCGCTCTGACCCTGATCGTCAGTCACCGTGAACGTCACGGTCGTGATGCCGGTGGCGCTGGAGGTCAGCGTGATCGACTGCAGCAACTGCTGATACGCCGCCACCGAGGCAGCACCAGTGAACGTCACATAGTTGGCGCCTCGGGCGGCCGTCACACCCGACGGCAGGGTGCCATACCCCAGAACACCGGTGCCGGTGACAGACACCGTGGCCGAGGCTAGTTGCGTCGAATCCACGTCGGTGATCACCACCGCCGGACTGACGCTCACCGCCGACCCTGTCGACCCGGAAGCCGTCGGCGCGACCACGACAAGCGGTGCGATCGCGACCGGCACACCCAACACCGTCATTATCGTCGAAGCCGGCACACTGGCCTGGCCCTGATAATCGGTCACCGTGAACGTGACCGTCGTGATCCCAGCGCTCGACGACGTCAACGTCACCGACTGCAACAACTGCTGATACGCCGCCACCGACGCAGCACCAAAGAACGTCACCGAGCTGGTGCCCGGCGTCGCCGTCACACCCGACGGCAGGGCGCCGTAGCCCAACACCCCCGAGCCATCGACAGCGACCGTGGCCGAGGCCAACTGCGTCGAATCCGCATCGGTGATCACGACGACCGGGCTCACGGTCACCGGGGTGCCTGTCGTGCCCGTTGCGGTCGGGGCCGTCACCACCAGCGGCGCCAGCGCGACCGGCACACCCAAGACCGTGACCGCCGTCGTCGCCGGGACACTGGCCTGGCCCTGATCGTCAGTCACGGTGAACGTGACGGTGTTGATGCCGGTGCTGCTCGAGGTCAGTGTGATCGACTGCAGCAACTGCTGATACGCCGCCACCGACGCAGCGCCGGTGAACGTCACCGAATTCGCATCAGGCGTCGCCGTCACACCCGACGGCAAGGTGCCGTACCCCAACACCCCCGAGCCATCGACAGACACCGTGGCCGAGGCCAGCTGGGTCGAATCCACGTCGGTGATGAGGACGACCGGCGACACCGTCACCGCCGAGTTCGTGGTCCCGGAAGCCGTCGGGGTTGTCACGACCAGCGGCGCGATCGCGGCCGGCACACCCAACACCGTGACCGCCGTCGAAGCCGGCACACTGCTCTGGCCCTGATCATCGGTCACCGTGAACGCCACCGTCGCGATCCCAGCGCTCGACGACGTAAACGTCACCGACTGCAACAACTGCTGATACGCCGCCACCGACGCAGCACCAAAGAACGTCACCGAGCTGGTGCCCGGCGTCGCCGTCACACCCGACGGCAGGGCGCCGTAGCCCAACACCCCCGAGCCATCGACAGCGACCGTGGCCGAGGCCAACTGCGTCGAATCCGCATCGGTGATCACGACGACCGGGCTCACGGTCACCGGGGTGCCTGTCGTGCCCGTTGCGGTCGGGGCCGTCACCACCAGCGGCGCCAGCGCGACCGGCACACCCAAGACCGTGACCGCCGTCGTCGCCGGGACACTGGCCTGGCCCTGATCGTCAGTCACGGTGAACGTGACGGTGTTGATGCCGGTGCTGCTCGAGGTCAGTGTGATCGACTGCAGCAACTGCTGATACGCCGCCACCGACGCAGCGCCGGTGAACGTCACCGAATTCGCATCAGGCGTCGCCGTCACACCCGACGGCAAGGTGCCGTACCCCAACACCCCCGAGCCATCGACAGACACCGTGGCCGAGGCCAGCTGGGTCGAATCCACGTCGGTGATGAGGACGACCGGCGACACCGTCACCGCCGAGTTCGTGGTCCCGGAAGCCGTCGGGGTTGTCACGACCAGCGGTGCGATCGCGACCGGCACACCCAAGACCGTGACCGCGGTCGTCGCCGGCACACTGGTTTGGCCCTGATCATCGGTCACCGTGAACGTCACAGTCGCGATCCCAGCGCTCGACGACGTCAACGTCACCGACTGCAACAACTGCTCGTACGCCGCCACCGACGCAGCACCGGCGAACGTCACCGATCCAGCGCCCGCGGTCGCGATCACACCGGACGGCAGGGTGCCGTAGCCCAACACCCCCGCGCCATCGAGAGTCACCGTGGCCGAGGCCAACTGCGTCGAGTCCACATCGGTGATCACGACGACCGGGCTCACGGTGATTGCACCACCGGTTGAGCCCGCTGCGGTCGGGGCCGTCACCACCAACGGCGCCACCGCGACCGGAACACCCAGCACCGTGACCGCCGTCGTGGCCGGCACACTGCTCTCGCCCTGATCGTCAGTCACCGTGAACGTCACGGTCGTGATGCCTGCAGCACTCGAGGTCAGAGTGACCGACTGCAGCAACTGCTGATACGCCGCCACCGACGCAGCACCAAAGAACGTCACCGAGCTGGTGCCCGGCGTCGCCGTCACACCGGACGGCAGGGTGCCGTAGCCCAACACCCCCGCGCCATCGAGAGTCACCGTGGCAGAGGCCAACTGCGCCGAATCCACGTCGGTGATCACCACCGCCGGACTGACGCTCACCGCCGATCCCGTCGACCCAGCCGCCGTCGGGGCCGCCACCACCAACGGCGCCACCGCGACCGGAACACCCAACACCGTCACCACCGTCACCACCGGCGCACTGCTCTGGCCCTGATCATCGGTCACCGTGAACGTGACCGTCGCGATCCCAGCGCTCGACGACGTCAACGTCACCGACTGCAACAACTGCTGATACGCCGCCACCGACGCAGCACCAAAGAACGTCACCGAGCTGGTGCCCGGCGTCGCCGTCACACCCGACGGCAGGGTGCCGTAGCCCAACACCCCCGCGCCATCGAGAGTCACCGTGGCAGAGGCCAACTGCGCCGAATCCACGTCGGTGATCACCACCGCCGGACTGACGCTCACCGCCGATCCCGTCGACCCAGCCGCCGTCGGGGCCGCCACCACCAACGGCGCCACCGCGACCGGAACACCCAACACCGTCACCACCGTCACCACCGGCGCACTGCTCTGGCCCTGATCATCGGTCACCGTGAACGTGACCGTCGCGATCCCAGCGCTCGACGACGTCAACGTCACCGACTGCAACAACTGCTGATACGCCGCCACCGACGCAGCACCAAAGAACGTCACCGAGCTGGTGCCCGGCGTCGCCGTCACACCCGACGGCAGGGTGCCATACCCCAAGACACCGGTGCCGGTGACACTCACGACCGCATAAGCCAACTGCAGAGAATCCACATCGGTGATCACCACTACCGGGCTCACGGTGATTGCACCACCGGTCGTGCCCGCTGCGGTCGGGGCCGTCACCACCAACGGCGCGATCGCGACCGGCACACCCAACACCGTGACCGCGGTCGTCGCCGGGACACTGGCCTGGCCCTGATCATCCGTCACGGTGAACGTGACGGTGTTGATGCCGGTGCTGCTCGAGGTCAGTGTGATCGACTGCAGCAGCTGCTGATACGCCGCCACCGACGCAGCACCGGTGAACGTCACAGAGTTCGCGCCCGGCGTCGCCGTCACACCCGACGGCAAGGTCCCGTAGCTCAATACCCCTGCGCCATCGACAGCGATCGTGACCGAGGCCAGCTGGGTCGAATCCACGTCGGTGATGAGGACGACCGGCGACACCGTCACCGCCGAGTTCGTGGTCCCGGAAGCCGTCGGGGTTGTCACGACCAGCGGCGCGATCGCGGCCGGCACACCCAACACCGTGACCGCCGTCGAAGCCGGCACACTGCTCTGGCCCTGATCATCGGTCACCGTGAACGCCACCGTCGCGATCCCAGCGCTCGACGACGTAAACGTCACCGACTGCAACAACTGCTGATACGCCGCCACCGACGCAGCACCAAAGAACGTCACCGAGCTGGTGCCCGGCGTCGCCGTCACACCCGACGGCAGGGTGCCATACCCCAAGACACCGGTGCCGGTGACACTCACGACCGCATAAGCCAACTGCAGAGAATCCACATCGGTGATCACCACTACCGGGCTCACGGTGATTGCACCACCGGTCGTGCCCGCTGCGGTCGGGGCCGTCACCACCAACGGCGCGATCGCGACCGGCACACCCAACACCGTGACCGCGGTCGTCGCCGGGACACTGGCCTGGCCCTGATCATCCGTCACGGTGAACGTGACGGTGTTGATGCCGGTGCTGCTCGAGGTCAGTGTGATCGACTGCAGCAGCTGCTGATACGCCGCCACCGACGCAGCACCGGTGAACGTCACAGAGTTCGCGCCCGGCGTCGCCGTCACACCCGACGGCAAGGTCCCGTAGCTCAATACCCCTGCGCCATCGACAGCGATCGTGACCGAGGCCAGCTGGGTCGAATCCACGTCGGTGATGAGGACGACCGGCGACACCGTCACCGCCGAGTTCGTGGTCCCGGAAGCCGTCGGGGTTGTCACGACCAGCGGCGCGATCGCGGCCGGCACACCCAACACCGTGACCGCCGTCGAAGCCGGCACACTGCTCTGGCCCTGATCATCGGTCACCGTGAACGCCACCGTCGCGATCCCAGCGCTCGACGACGTAAACGTCACCGACTGCAACAACTGCTGATACGCCGCCACCGACGCAGCACCAAAGAACGTCACCGAGCTGGTGCCCGGCGTCGCCGTCACACCCGACGGCAGGG
>NZ_JYNL01000069.1:692543-927208 GCF_001044235.1 Mycolicibacterium chlorophenolicum
ACATCGGTGATCACGACGACCGGGCTCACGGTCACCGGGGTGCCTGTCGTGCCCGTTGCGGTCGGGGTTGTCACGACCAGCGGCGCGATCGCGACCGGCACACCCAGCACGGTGACGGCCGTCGCCGCCGGCACACTGGTTTGGCCCTGATCATCGGTCACCGTGAACGTCACGGTCGTGATGCCTGCAGCACTCGAGGTGAGCGTGATCGACTGCAACAGCTGCTGATACGCCGCCACCGAGGCAGCACCAGTGAACGTCACCGATCCAGCGCCCGCGGTCGCGATCACACCGGACGGCAGGGTGCCGTAGTCCAATACCCCCGCGCCATCGACAGTCACCGTGGCCGAGGCCAACTGCGTCGAGTCCACATCGGTGATCACGACGACCGGGCTCACGGTCACCGGGGTGCCTGTCGTGCCCGTTGCGGTCGGGGTTGTCACGACCAGCGGCGCGATCGCGACCGGCACACCCAGCACGGTGACGGCCGTCGCCGCCGGCACACTGGTTTGGCCCTGATCATCGGTCACCGTGAACGTCACGGTCGTGATGCCTGCAGCACTCGAGGTGAGCGTGATCGACTGCAACAGCTGCTGATACGCCGCCACCGAGGCAGCACCAGTGAACGTCACCGATCCAGCGCCCGCGGTCGCGATCACACCGGACGGCAGGGTGCCGTAGTCCAATACCCCCGCGCCATCGACAGTCACCGTGGCCGAGGCCAACTGCGTCGAGTCCACATCGGTGATCACGACGACCGGGCTCACGGTCACCGGGGTGCCTGTCGTGCCCGTTGCGGTCGGGGTTGTCACGACCAGCGGCGCGATCGCGACCGGCACACCCAGCACGGTGACGGCCGTCGTCGCCGGGACACTGGTTTGGCCCTGATCGTCAGTCACGGTGAACGTGACGGTGTTGATGCCGGTGCTGCTGGAGGTCAGTGTGATCGACTGCAACAGCTGCTCGTACGCAGCCACCGAGGCAGCACCAGTGAACGTCACCGATCCAGCGCCCGCGGTCGCGATCACACCGGACGGCAAGGTGCCGTAGTCCAATACCCCCGCGCCATCGACAGTCACCGTGGCCGAGGCCAACTGCGTCGAGTCCACATCGGTGATCACGACGACCAGGCTCACGGTCACCGGGGTGCCTGCCGTGCCCGTTGCGGTCGGGGCCGTCACGACCAGCGGCGCCAACGCGACCGGCACACCCAAGACCGTGACCGCCGTCGTCGCCGGGACACTGGCTTGGCCCTGATCGTCAGTCACGGTGAACGTGACGGTGTTGATGCCGGTGCTGCTTGAGGTCAGTGTGATCGACTGCAGCAGCTGTTGATACGCCGCCACCGACGCAGCACCGGTGAAGGTCACCGAGTTCGTACCCGGTGTTGCAGTCACTCCGGACGGCAGGGCGCCATACCCCAGAACACCGGTGCCGGTGACAGACACCGTGGCCGAAACCAACTGGGTCGAATCCACATCAGTGATCACCACCACCGGGCTCACGGTGACCGCACCACCGGTAGAGCCCGCTGCGGTCGGCGCCGTCACCACCAACGGCGCAACCGCGACCGGCACACCCAACACCGTCACCACGGTCGCCGCCGGCACACTGCTCTCGCCCTGATCGTCAGTCACCGTGAACGTCACGGTCGTGATGCCTGCAGCACTGGAGGCCAGCGTGATCGACTGCAGCAACTGCTGATACGCCGCCACCGACGCAGCACCAGTGAACGTCACCGATCCAGAGCCCGCGGTCGCGATCACACCGGACGGCAAGGTGCCATACCCCAGAACACCGGTGCCATCGACAGACACCGTGGCCGAGGCCAGCTCTGTTGAATCGACATCGGTGATCACCACTACCGGGCTCACGGTGACCACACCACCGGTAGAGCCCGCCGCGGTCGGCGCCGTCACCACCAACGGCGCGATCGCGACCGGCACACCCAGCACGGTGACCACCGTCGTCGCCGGCACACTGCTCTGACCCTGGTCATCGGTCACCGTGAAGGTGACTGTGTTGATGCCGGTAGTGCTGGAGGTCAGAGTGATCGACTGCAGCAACTGCTGATACGCCGCCACCGACGCAGGACCGGTGAAGGTCACCGAGTTTGTACCCGGTGTCGCAGTCACACCCGACGGCAAGGTTCCGTAGCCCAACACCCCCGAGCCAGTGACAGACACCGTAGCCGAGGCCAACTGCGTCGAATCCACATCAGTGACCACCACCACCGGCGACACCGTCACCGGAGTGCCTGTCGCGCCCGCCGCAGTCGGCGCCGTCACCACCAACGGCGCAACCGCCACCGGCACACCCAACACCGTCACCACGGTCGCCGCCGGCACACTGGCCTGGCCCTGATCGTCAGTCACCGTGAATGTCACGGTCGTGATGCCTGCAGCACTCGAGGTCAGCGTGACCGACTGCAACAACTGCTCATACGCCGCCACCGACGCAGCACCAGTGAACGTCACCGAATTCGCATCAGGCGTCGCCGTCACACCCGACGGCAAGGTCCCGTACCCCAAAACACCCGTGCCACTGACAGACACCGTGGCCGAGGCCAACTGCGTCGAATCCACATCAGTGATCACCACTACCGGGCTCACGGTGATTGCACCACCGGTAGAGCCCGCTGCGGTCGGTGCCGTCACCACCAACGGCGCGACCGCCACCGGCACACCCAGAACAGTCACCGCTGTCGCAGATGGGGCGCTGGATTGCCCCTGATCGTCGGCCACTGTGAACGTCACCGTCACAATGGTCGTACTCGACGAAGTGAGCGTGACTGATTGCAGCAGTTGCTGATACGCCGCCACGGAAGCTGGTCCGGTAAACGTCACCGAGTTGGCACCGGGCGTCGCCGTCACCCCGCTGGGCAGCGTCCCGTAGTTCAGGGATCCGCCTGAACTGGTCACGGTGGCGGAAGCCAACTGGGTGGAATCGATGTCGGTGATCACGACGACGGACGACACCGTCACCGCGCTGCCGGCGGTACCGGCTGCGACAGGCGCGGTGACCACCAGCGGTGCAGCTGCCACCGGAGACGCAAGCACAGTGACGACCGTGGCCGACGGAACACTGGCCTGACCCTGGTCATCAGTGACCGTGAACGACACCGTCGTGATCCCCGCGTCGGATGAAGTCAGCGTGATCGACTGCAGCAGTTGCTCATACGTCGTCACCGATGCCGCACCCGTGAACGTCACCGAATTCGCACCCGCTGTCGCGGTCACCCCAATAGGCAGCGCACCGTAATTCAAGGATCCGCCTGAACTGGTCACGGTGGCGGAAGCCAACTGGGTGGAATCGATGTCAGTGATGCTGACGACCGGCGACACCGTCACCGGACCACCGGCCGTGCCGGCAGCCACCGGCGCCAGGACCACGAGCGGCGCAGCCGCAACCGGCAGACCCAACACCGTCACCACCGTGGTCGACGGAACACTGGCCTGACCCTGGTCATCGGTGACCGTGAACGACACGGACACAATCCCCACACTCGGAGAGGTCAACGTGACCGACTGCAGCAGTTGCTCATACGCCGTCACCGATGCCACACCCGTGAACGTCACCGAATTCGCGCTGGGAGTCGCCGTCACGCCGTTGGGTAGCGTTCCGTAGTTCAGCGAGACACCCGCTCCGGCCGACACACTGACTGTGGCCGACGCCAGGTCCGTCGAATCGATATCGGTGATCACCACTGCTGGGCTGACGGCGATGGCGCTGCCCTTCGTTCCAGCGGCAGTCGGGGCTGTCACCACCAGCGGAGCTGCGGCCAAGGCCACACCCAACATCGTCACGATGGTCGTCGCAAGTAGACTGCTCACGCCCTGAGCATCGGTCACTCCGAACGACACGCTCGCAATCCCGCTGTCGACCGACGTCACAGTGACCGACTGGAGCAACTGCTCATACGCATCAACAGAGGCTGCGCCGGTGAAGGTGACCGAGCCCAGTGCGGATGTCGCCGTAATGCCCTGAGGCAGAGGACCGTAGCCAAGAGTGAACCCTGGCGTGTCAGTGGTCACTGTCGCCGAGGACATATGCGTCGAGTCGATATCGGTGATGGCGACGATCGGTGACACGGTCGTCGCGGTGCCTGTGGTGCCGATCGCCGTCGGTGCCGTCACCACCAGCGGTGCGGCTGCCACCGGCAGCCCCACCAACGTCACGATCGTCGTCCCCGGCGTACTGGACTGGCCCTGATCATCGGTGACGCTGAAGGACACTGTCACTATTGCGGCGTTGGGCACCGTCAACGTAACCGACTGCAGCAACTGCTGATACGCCGCCACCGTCGCAGCTCCGGTGAAGGTCACGGAGTTGGCGCCGAGCGTCGCGGTCACGCCGTTGGGCAGCGGGTCCCACGCAAGGATTCCGCCGGCGCCACCCGAGACGCTCACCGTGGCCGATGCCAGCTGCGGCGAGTCGATGTCAGTGATGAGCACCACCGGTGACACGACTACGGAACTACCGGCCGTCCCCGACGCGAGCGGAGCGGTCACCACCAGTGGTGCGACGGCGGCAGGCGCAGCAAGCACCGTGACGATCGTGTTGGCAGGCGAGCTGACTTCGCCCAGTTCATCGGTGATCGTGAATGTCAGTGTTGCGATTCCGGTGGTCGTCGAGGTCAACGTGACGGATTGCAAGAGCTGCTGATAGGCCGCGATCGACGCCGCACCGCTGAAGGTAACCGAGCCTGGTCCCTGCGCGGCAGTCACTCCGTCGGGCAAAGCTCCGTACCCGAGCGACAAGCCTGCGATACCTGACGCACTCACTGTCGCCGAGGACATCTGAGCGGAGTCGAGATCGGTGACCACCACCACCGGCGACACCGCGACTGCACTCCCGGTGACGCCGGCCGCGATGGGCGCCGTCACCACCAGAGGCGCGACTGCCGGTGGCAGCCCCAAGACTGTCACGGCGGTGCCGGTGGGGACTGAGCTGCCTCCCTGGTCGTCGGTGACCGTGAACAGGACGGTCTTGATGCCGGTGCTTGATGAGGTCAAGGTGATCGTTTGCAACAGTTGCTGATATGTCGTTACCGACGCCAACCCCGTGAACATCACCGAGCCAGTGCCGGGTGTGGCTGTCACCCCGCTTGGCAGGGTCCCGTATCCGAGCGTGTCCCCAGCAGCGGGATCCTCAATATGGATTGTCGCGGAACTCAATTCGTCGGAATCGATGTCGGTGATCACTACCGCGGGCGATACGGTCACCGCAACCCCCGCCGTTCCCGCCGCGACGGGCGCGACAACCACTAATGGTGGAACCGCTACAGCCAGACCGACAACTGTGACCACGGTGGTGGACGGGACGCTGGTCTGGCCACGGTCGTCGGTGACGGTGAATGTGACGGTAGCAATCCGCGCGTCCGGTGACGTGAAGGTGACGGACTGGAGCAACTGCTGGTAGGACGCAATTGAGGCGCCACCCGTGAACGTGACCGAGCTTCCGCTCACCGTTGCGCTAACTCCACTGGGCAGCGTCCCATAGCTCAACGATCCGCCCGACGCGCTGACGGTCGCCGACGCCAGCTGGGTGGAATCGATATCGGTGATCGACACGGCGGGGCTGACCGTGACCGGACTACCCGACGTGCCCGCCGCCGCTGGGGCCGCCACGATGAGTGGCGCTGCCGCCACCGGCAACCCCACTACGGTCACGATCGTGGACGCCGGCACACTCGACTGCCCCTGATCATCAGTGACCGAGAACGACACGGTCGCGATAGCTGGGGAAGCCGACGTCAACGTGACCAATTGCAGCAGTTGCTGATACACCGACACCGACGCGGCACCGGTGAACGTCACCGAGTTCCCGCTCGGCGTCGCGGTCACCCCGCTGGGCAGCGTCCCGTAGCTCAACGATCCGCCCGACGTAGTGACGGTCGCCGAGGCGAGTTGAGTGGAGTCGATATCGGTGATGGCAACGACGGGCGACACCGTCACGGCACCACCAGCGGTGCCGGCCGCCACCGGCGCGGTGACCACCAGCGGTGCAGCCGCCACCGGCAACCCCAGCACCGTCACGATCGTGGATGCCGGCACACTCGACTGACCCTGATCATCAGTGACAATGAACGACACGGTCACAATCCCCGCACTCGGCGAGGTCAACGTGACCGATTGCAGCAGTTGCTGATACACCGACACCGACGCGGCACCGGTGAACGTCACCGAGCTCCCACCCGGCGTCGCGGTTACACCGCCGGGTAGTGTCCCATAGCTCAACGCTCCGCTCGAAGTAGCTACCGTTGCCGAGGCGAGTTGGGTGGAATCGATATCGGTGATCACCACCACCGGACTGACCGTGACCGCGCTGCCCGACGTGCCCGCCGTCACGGGCGCGCTGACAATGAGTGGTGCCGCCGCCACCGGCAACCCCACCACGGTCACAATCGTGGACGCCGGCACACTCGACTGCCCCTGATCATCAGTGACGGTGAAGGACACGGTCGCGATCCCCGCATCAGCCAAGGTCACGGTAACCGACTGCAGCAGTTGCTGATACGCCGCCACCGACGCGGCACCGCTGAACGTCACCGACCCGGAACCCGCTGTCGCCGTTACCCCGCTGGGCAGCGTCCCGTAGCTCAGGAATCCGCCTGACGTAGTGACGGTCGCCAAACCGAGTTGGGTGGAATCAATGTCGGTAATCAGCACAACCGGACTGACGGTGACCGCGCTACCCGACGTAACCGGCAACCCCAGCACGGTCACAATCGTCGTCGCCGGCACACTCGACTGACCCTGATCATCAGTGACGGTGAACGACACGGTCGCGATCCCCGCATCAGCCAAGGTCACGGTAACCGACTGCAGCAGTTGCTGATACGCCGCCACCGACGCCGCACCGGTGAACGTCACCGACCCGGAACCCGCTGTCGCCGTTACCCCGCTGGGCAGCGTCCCGTAGCTCAGCGATCCGCCTGACGTAGTGACGGTCGCCAAACCGAGTTGGGTGGAATCAATGTCGGTAATCAGCACAACCGGACTGACGGTGACCGCGCTACCCGACGTGCCTGTCGCTATGGGTGCGCTGACAATGAGTGGTGCCGCCGCCACCGGCAACCCCACCACGGTCACAATCGTGGACGCCGGCACACTCGACTGACCCTGATCATCAGTGACCGAGAACGACACCGTCTCGATAGCTGGGGAAGCCGATGTCAATGTAACCGATTGCAGCAGTTGCTGGTACGCAGTCACTGACGCGGCACCGGTGAACGTCACCGACCCAGAACCCGCCGTCGCCGTCACCCCACTCGGCAGCGCCCCATAGCTCAGAGAACCGCTCGAGGTAGTCACCGTTGCCGAGGCGAGTTGGGTGGAGTCGATGTCGGTGATGGCGACGACGGGCGACACCGTCACGGCAGCACCAGCGGTGCCGGCCGCCACCGGCGCCGCCACCACCAACGGTGCGGCCGCCACCGGCAACCCCAGCACGGTCACAATCGTCGTCGCCGGCACACTCGACTGACCCTGATCATCAGTGACGGTGAACGACACGGTCGCGATCCCCGCATCAGCCAAGGTCACGGTAACCGACTGCAGCAGTTGCTGATACGCCGCCACCGACGCCGCACCGGTGAACGTCACCGACCCGGAACCCGCTGTCGCCGTTACCCCGCTGGGCAGCGTCCCGTAGCTCAGCGATCCGCCTGACGTAGTGACGGTCGCCAAACCGAGTTGGGTGGAATCAATGTCGGTAATCAGCACAACCGGACTGACGGTGACCGCGCTACCCGACGTGCCTGTCGCTATGGGTGCGCTGACAATGAGTGGTGCCGCCGCCACCGGCAACCCCACTACGGTCACGATCGTGGACGCCGGCACACTCGACTGACCCTGATCATCAGTGACCGAGAACGACACCGTCTCGATAGCTGGGGAAGCTGAAGTCAACGTGACCGACTGCAGCAGTTGTTGATATCCAGCGATCGACGCACCACCGGTAAAGGTCACTGAGTTCCCGCTCGGCGTCGCGGTAACTCCGGCGGGTAGCGTCCCGTAGCTCAGAGACCCGCTCGACGTAGTCACCGTCGCCGACGACAACTGCGCCGAATCGACGTCAGTGATCACCACTACCGGACTGACCGTGACCGCGCTCCCAGCGGTGCCGGCCGCCACCGGCGCCGCCACCACCAACGGTGCAGCGGCGACCGGCAACCCCAGCACGGTCACAATCGTCGTCGCCGGCACACTCGCCTGCCCCTGATCATCAGTGACGGTGAACGACACGGTCGCGATCCCCGCACTCGGCGAAGTCAATGCGACCGATTGCAGCAGTTGCTGATACGCCGCCACCGACGCCGCACCGGTAAACGTCACCGACCCGGAACCCGCTGTCGCCGTTACCCCGCTGGGCAGCGTCCCGTAGCTCAGGGATCCGCCTGACGTAGTGACGGTCGCCGAGGCGAGTTGGGTGGAATCGATGTCGGTGATGGCGACGACGGGCGACACCGTCACGGCAGCACCAGCGGTGCCGGCCGCCACCGGCGCCGCCACCACCAACGGTGCGGCCGCCACCGGCAACCCCAGCACGGTCACAATCGTCGTCGCCGGCACACTCGACTGCCCCTGATCATCAGTGACGGTGAAGGACACGGTCGCGATCCCCGCACTCGGCGAAGTCAACGCGACCGATTGCAGCAGTTGCTGATACGCCGCCACCGACGCCGCACCGGTGAACGTCACCGACCCGGAACCCGCTGTCGCCGTTACCCCGCTGGGCAGCGTCCCGTAGCTCAGGGATCCGGCTGACGTAGTGACGGTCGCCGAGGCGAGTTGGGTGGAATCGATGTCGGTGATCGCCACAACTGGACTGGCGGTGACCGCGCTTCCAGCGGTGCCGGCCGCGACCGGCGCGGTCACTACCAAGGGTGCAGCCGTCACCGGCAACCCCAGCATGGTCACGATCGTGGACGCCGGCACACTCGACTGACCCTGATCATCGGCGACGGTGAACGATACCGTCACAATCCCCGCACTGGGCGAGGTGACCGTGATCGACTGCAGCAGTTGCTGATACATCGCCACCGACGCCGCACCGGTGAACGTGACCGACCCGGAACCCGCCGTCGCGGTCACCCCGCTGGGCAGCGCCCCATAGCTCAGTGATCCGCTCGAGGTAGTGACGGTCGCCGAGGCGAGTTGGGTGGAATCGATGTCGGTGATCGCCACCACCGGCGATACCGTCACGGAGCCGCCAGTGGGGCCGGCCGCCACCGGCGCCACCACCACCAACGGTGCAGCGGCGACGGGCGACCCGACCACGGTCACGATGGTGGTCGCGGGCACGCTGACCTGCCCCTGGTCATCGGTCACGGTGAACGACACGGTCGCGATGGCTGAGGTGGCTGAAGTCAACGTGACCGACTGCAGCAGTTGCTGATACGCCGCCACCGACGCCGCACCGGTGAACGTGACCGACCCGGAACCCGCTGTCGCGGTCACCCCGCTGGGCAGCGCCCCATAGCTCAGTGATCCGCTCGAGGTAGTGACGGTCGCCGAGGCGAGTTGGGTGGAATCGATGTCGGTGATCGCCACCACCGGCGATACCGTCACGGAGCCGCCAGTGGGGCCGGCCGCCACCGGCGCCACCACCACCAACGGTGCAGCGGCGACGGGCGACCCGACCACGGTCACGATGGTGGTCGCGGGCACGCTGACCTGCCCCTGGTCATCGGTCACGGTGAACGACACGGTCGCGATGGCTGAGGTGGCTGAAGTCAACGTGACCGACTGCAGCAGTTGCTGATACGCCGCCACCGACGCCGCACCGGTGAACGTGACCGACCCGGAACCCGCTGTCGCGGTCACCCCGCTGGGCAGCGCCCCATAGCTCAGTGATCCGCTCGAGGTAGTGACGGTCGCCGAGGCGAGTTGGGTGGAATCGATGTCGGTGATCGCCACCACCGGCGATACCGTCACGGAGCCGCCAGTGGGGCCGGCCGCCACCGGCGCCACCACC
Organism: Mycolicibacterium chlorophenolicum; assembly: GCF_001044235.1. GTDB lineage: Bacteria > Actinomycetota > Actinomycetes > Mycobacteriales > Mycobacteriaceae > Mycobacterium > Mycobacterium chlorophenolicum. Next base: position 702,525 of record NZ_JYNL01000069.1, read on the forward strand.
ACCAACGGTGCAGCGGCGACGGGCAACCCGACCACGGTCACGATGGTGGTCGCGGGCACGCTGACCTGCCCCTGGTCATCGGTCACGGTGAACGACACGGTCGCGATGGCTGAGGTGGCTGAAGTCAACGTGACCGACTGCAGCAGTTGCTGATACGCCGCCACCGACGCCGCACCGGTGAACGTGACCGACCCGGAACCCGCTGTCGCGGTCACCCCGCTGGGCAGCGCCCCATAGCTCAGTGATCCGCTCGAGGTAGTGACGGTCGCCGAGGCGAGTTGGGTGGAATCGATGTCGGTGATCGCCACCACCGGCGATACCGTCACGGAGCCGCCAGTGGGGCCGGCCGCCACCGGCGCCACCACCACCAACGGTGCAGCGGCGACGGGCGACCCGACCACGGTCACGATGGTGGTCGCGGGCACGCTGACCTGCCCCTGGTCATCGGTCACGGTGAACGACACGGTCGCGATGGCTGAGGTGGCTGAAGTCAACGTGACCGACTGCAGCAGTTGTTGATACGCCGCCACCGACGCGGTGCCGGTGAACGTCACCGACCCGGAACCCGCTGTCGCGGTCACCCCGCTGGGCAGCCCCCCATAGCTCAGTGATCCGCTCGAGGTAGTCACTGTCGCCGAGGCGAGTTGGGTGGAATCGATGTCGGTGATCACCACCACCGGACTGACGGTGACCGCGCTACCCGACGTGCCTGCCGCCACGGGTGCGCTGACAATGAGTGGCGCTGCCGCGACCGGCAACCCGACCACGGTCACGATCGTGCTTGCCGGCACACTCGACTGACCCTGATCATCAGTGACAGTGAACGATACCGTCGCGATCCCCGCGCTGGGCGAGGTCAACGTGACCGATTGCAGCAGTTGCTGATACGCCGCCACCGACGCGGCACCGGTGAACGTCACCGAGTTCCCGCTCGGCGTCGCGGTCACCCCGCTGGGCAGCCCCCCATAGCTCAGCGATCCACCGGACGCACTGACCGTCGCCGACGACAGCTGCGTCGAATCGATATCGGTGATCATCACAACTGGACTGACGGTGACCGGACTGCCCGACGTGCCTGCCGCCACAGGGGCCGTCACGATGAGTGGTGCCGCAGCGACCGGCAACCCCAGAACGGTGACGATCGTCGTCGCGGGCACACTCGACTGCCCCTGGTCATCGGTCAGGGTGAACGACACCGTCGCGATAGCTGGGGAAGCTGAAGTCAACGTGACCGATTGCAGTAGTTGCTGATACGCCGCCACCGACGCGGCACCGGTGAACGTCACCGAGTTCCCGTTCGGCGTCGCGGTCACCCCGCTGGGCAGCGTCCCATAGCTCAGCGATCCGCCTGACGTGGTGACGGTCGCTGAGGAGAGTTGGGTGGAATCGATGTCGGTGATCACCACAACTGGACTGACGGTGACCGGGCTGCCCGACGCGCCCGCCGCCACAGGGGCCGTCACGATGAGTGGTGCCGCCGCAACCGGCAACCCCACCACGGTCACAATCGTGGACGCCGGCACACTCGACTGACCCTGATCATCAGTGACAGTGAACGATACCGTCGCGATCCCCGCACTCGGCGAGGTCAACGTGATTGATTGCAGCAGTTGCTGATACGCTGCCACCGACGTCACGCCCGTGAACATCACCGACCCCGCACCCGGCGTCGCCGTCACCCCGCTGGGCAGCGCCCCATAGCTCAGTGATCCGCTCGAGGTAGTCACCGTCGCCGAGGCGAGTTGGGTGGAATCGATGTCGGTGATCACCACAACTGGACTGACGGTGGCCGCGCTTCCAGCGGTGCCGGCCGCGACCGGCGCGGTCACTACCAATGGCGCCGCCGCCACGGGCAACCCGAGCACCGTCACCGCAGTAGCCACCGGAAGACCGCTCTGACCCTGGTCATCGGTCACGGTGAACGACACCGTCACAATCCCCGCACTGGGCGAGGTCAACGTGACCGACTGCAGCAGTTGCTGATACGCCGCCACCGACGCCGCGCCGGTGAACGTCACCGACCCCGCACCCGGCGTCGTCGTCACCCCACTGGGCAGCGTCCCATAGCTCAACGATCCGCCCGACGCACTCACGGTCGCCGAGGACAGCTGCGTCGAATCGATATCGGTGATCACCACCACCGGCGACACCGTCACCGCGCTACCCGACGTCCCCGCCGCCACCGGCGCCACCACCACCAACGGCGGCACCGAGAAACTCACCGCCGAGCTCCTCGAGTCCTGCCGCATCGACANCCCCACTGGGCAGCGTCCCATAGCTCAACGATCCGCCCGACGCGCTCACGGTCGCCGAGGACAGCTGCGTCGAATCGATATCGGTGATCACCACCACCGGCGACACCGTCACCGCGCTACCCGACGTCCCCGCCGCCACCGGCGCCACCACCACCAACGGCGGCACCGCCACCGGCAACCCGAGCACCGTCACCGCAGTAGCCACCGGAAGACTGCTCTGACCCTGGTCATCGGTGACGGTGAACGTCACTGTCTCGATCGCTGCCGAAGACGAGGTGACCGTGATCGACTGCAGCAGTTGTTGATACGCCGCCACCGACGCGGTGCCGGTGAACGTCACCGACCCCGCACCCGGCGTCGTCGTCACCCCACTGGGCAGCGTCCCATAGCTCAGTGATCCGCCCGACGCACTCACCGTCGCCGAGGACAGCTGCGTCGAATCGATATCGGTGATCACCACCACCGGCGACACCGTCACCGCGCTACCCGACGTCCCCGCCGCCACCGGTGTCACGACCACCAGCGGGGCGATGGCCGCAGGGAGTCCCACGGCAGTCACCACGGTCACCGCGGGCACGCTGCTGCCACCCTGGTTGTCGGTAACGGTGAAGGCAACCGAGTTGATGCCGACCTGGCTGCTCGTGAGCGTGACCGACTGCAGCAGTTGTTGATACGCCGCTACCGACGCCGCACCGGTGAACGTCACCGACCCCGCACCCGCTGTCGCCGTTACCCCGCTGGGCAGCGTCCCGTAGCTCAACGATCCGCCGGACGCACTCACCGTCGCCGAGGACAGCTGCGTCGAATCGATATCGGTGATCACCACCACCGGCGACACCGTCACCGCGCTACCCGACGTCCCCGCCGCCACCGGTGTCACGACCACCAGCGGGGCGATGGCCGCAGGGAGTCCCACGGCAGTCACCACGGTCACCGCGGGCACGCTGCTGCCACCCTGGTTGTCGGTAACGGTGAAGGCAACCGAGTTGATGCCGACCTGGCTGCTCGTGAGCGTGACCGACTGCAGCAGTTGTTGATACGCCGCTACCGACGCCGCACCGGTGAACGTCACCGACCCCGCACCCGCTGTCGCCGTTACCCCGCTGGGCAGCGTCCCGTAGCTCAACGATCCGCCGGACGCACTCACCGTCGCCGAGGACAGCTGCGTCGAATCGATGTCGGTGATCACCACCACCGGCGACACCGTCACCGGACTGCCCGTCGTGCCGACCGCGACGGGCGCTGTGACGATGAGAGGTGGCGCCGCGACGGGGAGCCCGACGAAGGTGACTGCCGTGCTCACGGGGATGCTCGTCTCCCCCTGGTCGTCGATCAGGGTGAACGTCACGGTCTTGATGCCGACGTTGGGCGATGTCAGCGTCACGGACTGCAGCACTTGCTGATACGCCGCCACGGACGCCAGCCCGGTGAAGGTCACTGATCCGCTGCCCACGGTCGCGGTGATGCCTGAAGGGAGGGAACCGTACCCGAGCACATCTCCGACTGTTGCGTCCTTCACGGCTACCGTGGCTGAGGACATCGTCTGCGAATCGAGGTCGGTGATCGACACGATCGGCGAGACGCGCACCGCGCTTCCGGCTGTGCCGATCGCCAAGGGAGCGACCACGAGGAGCGGCGGAATGGCGAGTACGACGATGGACGCAAGCCCCGACACGAGGCTTTGCACTCCGCTCTCGTCCTTGACGCTGATCGAGGCGATGCGGGGCACACCACCTTGCGTCGTGGAGAAGGACACTGCTTTCAGGGCAGCTTCGTACTGAGCAAGGGTGGCTGATCCGGAGAGCCTCAATGTCTTCGTTGCGGCGTCCCACTGGGCGATGACCGGATTCCCCAGCGGTGCTGTGTAACCGAGCACGTCGCCGCTCTGACCGTTCGTGAGCGTCACGGCGGCCGACGACAGCTTCGGCGAGTCGGGATCGGTGATGACCGCCGTGGACAGCACCTTGACCGGGTTGGACCCGACGATGTAGGTCGCAGCGCCGGTGGTCACCACGACGGGCGGCAGTTGAACGATCGGGGTGACGGTGACAGGCACGGTGACGGTGACATCGTCACGCTCGGCGATGCCGATCAGCCGGGCGAGTGCGTGAAAGATCGCTTCCACCCTGCCGATCGGGCCCCGCAAGTGCTCCGTGCCGTCGCTGATGACGACCTTGAAGCTGTCCTGCAGCGGGGTTCCGGTGACGACCGATGTCGGCGTGTAGACGAACTGGCCGGTCACCGGATCCCGGAAGACCAGGCCGTGCGCCGGCTGCACGATCGTGTATTTCAATGGGTCGCCGTTGGGGTCGTAGGCGTGCAGATCGACGAGCACCTGGCCGGTCACGATCTGGTGGCTGTCGATCGGGCCGTAGACCGGTGACTCGTTGAAGAAGGTGTGAACGATCTGCCGGCGAACCCACGCCAGGAGCGCGTCGAACCATGGCGCGGTGGCCGGTGCGTGCGGGTCGACGAACGGCGACACGACTCCGGATACCAGCGCGGTCATCACGTTGACGGTCTCTGTGTTCTCCCCTGCCGGGGTCGCCGAGGCCATGGGGACGGCCGCGGCCCGTGCCGGTGTCAGCGTCATCAGCACCGGATGCGCATCGCTCAGCCCGGGGTCCTCGTCCTGCGTGCCGCGAGCCGAGGCCGTGAGGCCAGGTTCGGCGGGGTCGTCGTCCGTCGGGGCGGAGACGCCCTCCGACACCGCGTCGGGCTCCGGCCCGGACGCGGCTGCGTCGCCGACCGACGTGGCGCGATCGGGGGCACCGGACGGTGCGGTCGGTACCGACGGGCTGACATCTGGATGCCCCCCGTCGTCCGACTCGGTGCTCGGCGTTTCGACGACGGGAGATTCGGTGACCGGGGCGTCGGTGACCGAATCATCCGTCGACTCGCTGCTTTCGGCGTCGGAGTCGGTGACCGACTCTTCCGACGGCTCGCTGGTGTCGGCCGGGGACCCGGTGTCCGGGTCGCCCGCTTCGTCTGCAGCGTCCGTGTCATCGTGCCCGGCTGTCCCGGTGTGATCGGTGTCGGATTGCTCCCCTCTGGAGGAGGTCTGTGCGTCGCGCCTGTCGGTGGAGTCCGCGTCATCGGAACTCGTGCGCGTGGAGGTGTCGGCACCTCCCGGCCCGGCGCCGGTGTCGTTGTCGGACTTCGGCCCCGACGAGGTGGCCGATGACTCGGTGTCGGCGTACGCGATGCCCGACGCGTGCGCGATCGCGAACCCGACCCCCAGCGAGACAGCGAGCGCCCCCACCCTGCCGATCGGCAGGCCGTACTTCGGCGCGACCCTGCGCGCATGTTTGGTGGAGGCGCCGCCCAGCAGGTGCCTGGCCGCCCAGAAATCCTGTTCAGGGCACGCGCTGTCCTTGCGGGCGGCGCGATGACGGGCGGGGGTTGCACACATACCGGTCCTCCATTTGCTGCGTGCTGGTCCCCCCCGGGTTTCTACGCACATGGTGAAATGCAGCACGAGCAGCAACAGGCGATGTCTGGACAGAAGTCAACCCGCCTCGCGCGTGCGCGAGCAATCGCAGAACCATCGCCGCCCCCGACAACTATCTGACTCATGCTGGTTAGCTGAACGCACGCGCGAGTTCGGTAATGAACGCTCAGCTAGGAAGAGGGTAGGTCACAAGGGTGATCAAGATCACGGGATTGCGGCAAATATTTGCGGCCGCAAATAATGGCAGTCGGGTGGCGTTCGAGATTGCTGGCAAGTTCCCAGATCACACACTGGAAAGGCGCCAGGAGACGAATCGGCGTTGGCGAAAAATTATTCGTGAGAAGGGAGCGAAAGCGCGCGCTGCCGACCACTTCCGTCCTTGTCAGCGAACCATCGCCGATACCGCATGATCGAACAGACAGTCAGGAAGGTGGCTGACCATCTGCATCTCTGCGCGCTCACCCACTGTTGCTTGATCTACCACGGCGGGCTGACCAGCGCGTAGCTGAGGAACGCCTGCGAGTCGCGCAGGCCCATCGATCGCGATGCCGGCTTGCCGTCGATCCGCGCGACACGTCTGAGGCCTTGACGCAGGCACGCGCCTCGGAGCCATTTGCGGAGCGTCGCGCGGCACATCGCGACCGCGCTGACGTCAGCTCAGTGCGGGGATGATTTCTTTCTCGAACGCTTCGACACCCGAGCGGTCGTACGCGGCCTCCGGGAAGTAGCAGATGATGTAGTCGCAGCCGAGGTCACGCAGCTTCTGCAATGCTTCGATGATTTGCTCAGGGGTACCACTGCCGGCCGCCGGCGAGCTCATCGAGTTCAGCATCGCGTCGGCTGCCGCGTCGCCCGTCAGCGCCCGGATTCGCGATCGCACACCGTTCAGGCGGTCCTGGACGTCGGCCTCGCTCGAGCCCACGACGACGTTGATGTTGGCCGACCGAACGATGGCCCCGAAGTCGGTGCCGACGTCGCGGCAATGGGCGGCGAGCACCTGCGATTTGTGGGCGAAGCCCTCCGGCTCCGACGTGAAATTGGTGTACTGGGCGTACTTCGCCGCGATACGCAGGGTGACTTTCTCACCACCACCGGCGACCCACAGCGGGATACCGCCCTTCTGCAGAGGTCGCGGCTCGACGATGGCCCCGTCCACCTGATAGTGCTTGCCCTCGAAACTGACGACGCCCTCTCGCCACGCGTCTCCCATGATCTGGACGCCCTCGTCGAGGCGGGCCAGCCGGACGCCGGCCGAGGGAAACCCGTATCCGTATGCCCGCCACTCGTGTTCGTACCAACCGCCACCGATGCCCATCTGAATTCGACCACCGGAGATGAGGTCGCAGGTCGCGGCGACCTTGGCCAGGTACACCGGGTTGCGGTAACTCATCGCGGTACACATCTGCCCCAGCTTGATACGCGACGTAGTCGCGGCGTAGGCAGCCATCAGCGACCACGCCTCGTGCGTTGCCTCCTTGGTCGGCATGGGAACGGTGTGGAAGTGGTCGTATACCCACAGGGAGTCCCAGATCCCGCCGTCGTCGGCGTAGGACGCCAGGTCGCGCATCACCCCCCACTGCTCACCGGGGTCGATTCCGACCAGATCGAGTCGCCAGCCTTGCGGGATGAACAGTCCGAAGCGCATGACCTCGACTCTAGGCCCGCGGATCACCGCCCGGGTGGAAGGCCGAGGCCGCCTGTCACTGTGCCGGGCGGCCGGCGAAGCAGGACCGGTAGTCACTCGGCGTCGTCTGCATCTGTCGCACGAAGTGGTAGCGAAAAGTGACCGGCGACTCGAAACCGACGCGGGCGCCGACCTGTTCGATCGAGAGGGAGGACGCCTCGAGCAGCGGCAGGCTCGCCTGTACGCGTTGCTCGATGAGCCACCGGATCGGGGTGGTTCCGGTGGCCTTGGCGAACTGGCGAAGGAAACTACGCCGCGACATCGCACACTGCGCGGCCAGTTCGTCAAGGGTGATCGGCGCGTCGAGATGCTCCAGCGCCCAGGCCATTCCCGCGGCGATACGGCCGTCGTCGGTGGCTTCGGGTACCGGCATCTCGATGTACTGCGCCTGACCGCCCGCGCGATGAGGGGCGATCACCAGCCGCCGCGCCACGTCGTTGGCGACGCTGACCCCGTGATCGGATCGCACGATGTGCAGACATAGATCCAGACCGGCGGCGCAGCCGGCGCTGGTCAGCACCCTTCCGTTGTCGACATAGAGAGGCGCGCGGTCGATCGTGATGTCCGGATAGCGCGCCTGCAGGGCGTCGGCATAGATCCAGTGCGTGGTGGCCGCGCGGCCGTCCAGGACGCCCGCGGCGGCCAGCGCGAACGCACCCGAGCAGATCGACACCAGCCGGGCCGCCCGACGATCCGCCGCCCGGATCGCCTCGATGAGCGCCGGGGAGACCGGTTCGTCGATGTCGCGCACGCTCGGGATCACCACCGTGTCCGCATCGGCCAGCGCTTCCAGCCCGTACGACGTGTGCACCGTCGCGCCGCCGAGCAGTCGCACCTCGGGCGTCTCGGCGCACAACCGCACCGAGTACCACGGACGGGCGATGCCCGCGGAGAACAGCGGGGACAGCTCTGTCATACCGAAGATCTCGGCGGCCAATCCTGATTCGAAACCGGTCATGCCGTCATAGGCGAGGATCGCGACGGTGTGCATGGCACTATCCTAACGAACAGTGGCCTCAGGGCCACTGTTGCGACGGACGTCGGTCGGGCAGCATCGAGACATGCTGTACACGAGACGCCGCCGGAAGATGTTTCGCCACAATGTCTTTTGCGTTCTGCGTGACGTTCTGGCCGGTGTCCATTCGGCTCATGGAGTGGCGCACGGCGTCACCCCACCTCGGGACTCAGCGGCCCGGGAACGTCGGACCCCGCGCCTACCCTGAGGCCATGGCCCTATCGAAAGACGAACGCGAGCACTTCCTGGCCGAGCCGCACGTCGCGGCGCTGTCGGTGTCCGCCGGTGACACCCGCGGACCCCTGACCGTGCCTATCTGGTACCAGTACAGTCCCGGCGGCGAGCCGTGGCTGCTCACCGGTGTCGACTCGCGCAAGGCCCGGCAGATCGAGGAGAAGGGATTCTTCTCGTTGATGGTCGAGCGCGTCGAGCCCACCACCCGCTACGTCGCCGTCGACGGCGCGGTGAGCCGGATCGAGCCCGGCACCGACGAGCAGTTGGTCGAGATGACCCACCGCTATCTCAGCGGCGAAGGCGCCGAACGGTACCTTCAGTTCGCCCGCGAGAACCTCGGCGCGAACGTCGCGATCTTCATGCAACCGCAGCACTGGCTGTCGTCGGACATGGGCTCGTTCTGACCCGACAACGCAGAATCCCCCGGAACCATTGCGATTCCGGGGGATTCCGAGCGATGACTAGCTGGTCAGCGACGACGGCGGGGTGAACCGCTCGCCGTACTTGGCCGCCAGTTCCTTGGCGCGGGCGACGAAGGCCTCCTTGCCGACACCGCCGGCTCCCTGGTAGCCGACGATGAACTGCGCCGAACCACCGGTGTAGGGCGGATAGCCGATACCCATGATCGAGCCGATGTTCGCGTCGGCGGTCGAGGTGAGAACGCCCTCGTCCAGGCACTTCTGGGTCTCGAGTGCCTCGGCGAACAGCATCCGGTCGATCATGTCCTGCAAGGGGATGTCTGCCTTGCCCGACCCGAAGGTGTCAGCCAGTCCCTCCCACAGGCCGGCGCGCTTGCCGTCGACGTACTCGTAGAAGCCCGCGCCCTTCAGGCGCGACGGACGGCCGATCTCGATCATCTTGTTCACGACGCCCTCGGCCGGGTGCGGCTCGTAAGTTCCGCCCGCGGCCTCGGTCGCCTTGCGGGTCTCGGTCGCGATCTTCTGCATGAGCTCGAGGTTGAGCTCGTCGGACAGCTGCAGCGGCGCCGCCGGGTAGCCGGCCTGCGAACCGGCCTGCTCGATGCTGGCCGGAGCGACACCCTCACCCAGCATCGCCAGCGCCTCGTTGACGAAGGTGCCGATGACACGGCTGGTGAAGAAACCGCGGCTGTCGTTGACCACGATCGGTGTCTTGCCGATGGCCAGCGTGTAGTCGAACACCCGGGCCAGGGCCTCGTCAGAGGTCTTCTCGCCCTTGATGATCTCGACCAGCGGCATCTTGTCGACCGGAGAGAAGAAGTGGATGCCGATGAAGTCCTCCTGGCGCTTCACGCCGGAGGCGAGACCCGTGATCGGCAGCGTGGAGGTGTTGGAACCCAGCAGTGCGTTGGGCTCGACGATGTCCTCGATCTCCTGGAACACCTTGTGCTTGAGTTCCTGGTTCTCGAAGACGGCCTCGACGACGAAATCGACACCCTTGAGGTCGGCCGGATCGGCGGTCGGGGTGATGCGGGCCAGCAGCGCGTCGGACTTCTCCTTCGTCGTGCGGCCCCGCTCGAGCGCCTTGGCTTCCAGCTTCTCCGAGTAGTTCTTGCCCTTGTCGGCGGCTTCCTGCGAAACATCCTTGAGCACAACGTCATACCCGGCCTTGGCCGAGACGTAGGCGATTCCGGCGCCCATCATGCCCGCGCCGAGGACGCCGATCTTGTTGATCTTGACCGGCTCGATGCCGTCGGGACGTGACGCGCCGCCGTTGATGGCCTGCAAGTCGAGGAAGAACGCCTGGATCATGTTCTTCGCGGTCTGACCCGTCACCAGCGAGGTGAAGTAACGGCTCTCGATCCTGGTGGCGGTGTCGAAATCCACCTGGGCACCCTCGACGGCGGCGTCGAGGATCGCCCGCGGCGCCGGCATCGGCGCACCCTTGAGCTGCTTGCGCAGCAGCGCGGGGAACGACGGCAGGATGGCCGCGAGCGCCGGGTGCGACGGGGTGCCGCCGGGCATCTTGTAGCCCTTCTGGTCCCACGGCTGGGTGTGCGCCTCGGGATTCGCCTTGATCCACGCCTTGGCGGCGGGCACCAATTCGTCGGTGCTGCCGACCAGTTCGTCGACCAAGCCGATCTCCTTGGCCTTGCCCGGCTTGAAGCGGGTGCCCTGGCTCAGGATCTCCATGAAGGCCTTCTGGATGCCGAACATCCGGACCGTGCGGGCGACGCCGCCGCCACCGGGCAGCAGACCCAGGGTGACCTCAGGCAGGCCGATGACGACTCCCTTGACGTCGGCCGCGATGCGGTGATGACACGCCAGTGCGATCTCCAGGCCGCCGCCGAGGGCGGCGCCGTTGATCGCCGCGACGACGGGCACTCCGAGCGTCTCCAGCGTGCGCAGGTCGGCCTTGATGAACTCGACCTCGGCGAACGACTCGGCGGCGTTCTCCGGGCCGACCTTCATCATGCCCTTGAGGTCACCGCCGGCGAAGAAGGTCTTCTTCGCGCTGGCGATCACCACGCCGGTGATCGAATCCTTTTCCTGCACAAGCCGTTCGACGGCGTTGTGCATGGACTCCTTGTAGTGCTCGTTCATCACGTTGGCCGAGCCCGTCGGGTCGTCCAGCGTCAGGGTGACGATGCCGTCGGCGTCTTTGTCCCACTGAATGGTGTTCTCTGCCATGGTTCTCAGGCCTCTCAGACTCGCTCGATGATGGTGGCCACGCCCATGCCGCCGCCGATGCACAGCGTGATCAGCGCACGCCGCGCGTTGCGTCGCTCGAGCTCGTCGACCATCGTTCCGGTGATCATGGCGCCGGTGGCGCCCAGCGGGTGGCCCATCGCGATGGCGCCACCGTTGACGTTGAGCTTCTCGTCGGGGATGTTCAGATCCTTCTGGAACTTCAGCACCACCGAGGCGAACGCCTCGTTCAGCTCGAACAGATCGATGTCATCGACGGTCAGGCCGGCACGATCGAGCACCTTCTTGGTGGCCGGCGTCGGGCCGGTCAGCATGATGACGGGGTCGGCACCGGACGTCGCGGTGGCGACGATGCGGGCACGCGGGGTCAGCCCCTGCGACTGGCCGGCCTTTTCACTCCCGATGAGCACCAGCGCCGCACCGTCGACGATGCCCGAGCTGTTGCCGCCCGTGTGGACGTGGTTGATCTTTTCGACGTAGTGGTACTTCTGCAGCGCCACGTCGTCGAAGCCGCCCATCGCGCCGATGCCGTCGAACGCGGTCTTCAGCTTGGCCAGACCCTCGAGGGTGGTGTCGGGGCGCATGTGCTCGTCATGGTCGAGGACGACCAGGCCGTTCTGGTCCTTGACCGGCACGACGGACTTGGCGAAGTAGCCGCCCGACCACGCGGCGGCCGCCTTCTGCTGGCTGCGCAGCGCGTAGGCGTCGACGTCGTCGCGAGAGAAGCCCTCGATGGTGGCGATCAGGTCGGCGCCGATGCCCTGCGGCACGAAACCGATGCGGTAGTTCGTCTCGGGGTCACTGGCCCAGGCGCCGCCGTCGGAGCCCATCGGAACGCGGCTCATCGACTCCACGCCGCCGGCCAGCACCAGGTCGTCCCAGCCCGAACGCACCTTCTGCGCGCCCAGGTTGACCGCTTCCAGGCCCGAGGCGCAGAACCGGTTGAGCTGGAACCCGCCGGTGGTCTCGGGCAGCTTCGCCACCAGCGCGGCGGTGCGGGCGATGTCGCCGCCCTGGTCGCCGACGGGCGAGACGACACCGAGGATGACGTCGCTGATCAGCGACTCGTCGAGGTCAGGGTGGCGAGACCGGATCTCGTCGATCAGGCCGACGACGAGGTTGACGGGCTTGATCTCGTTGAGCGATCCGTTGCGCTGCTTGCCGCGCGGGGTGCGGATCGCCTCATAAATGAAGGCATCTTCGGACATGTGCTCTCCAGGTCCTGTTCAGGTTGGGGGCCGCGGTGGTCCCATGACGGGACCCGCGGGGAGGCTGCTCCTCTAGCGGCATGCTAGCAGCCTCGCCCAACCGCTTGGTTGGGCCGCCCTCTGAAGCCAGGACGAGCAGACACGAACTCGCGCGATCCGGGATCAGATCACGCGAGTTCCTGTCTGCTCGCGGAGAGAAGTGCTAGCTGGCTGAGCCTTCGGTGTCGTCGAAGAACGACCACTCGCCGTCGTGCTCGACTTCCATGCGCCACCCCAACTCGGAGTTGTCCGCACGCTGATCGACGAACCAGGCGTGGGCGTCTTCGGCGCTCTCGATGTCCTTGGTTTCGACGATGTCGCCCTTGGGGTTGAGCACGCGGTAGGTAGCCATGGCGGAGGTGTTTCCCGCCCACGACCACTTCACACCTACGCCGAGCGGGGCGTCACCAATTCGTCCAACGTGGGGTAGTCGATGTAGCCCGCCGGCCCCGGGGCGTAGAACGTCGCCACGTCAGGCTCGTTGAGTTCGGCGCCGGCGGTCAGCCGAGTCACCAGGTCCGGGTTCGCGAGGAAGGCCCGCCCGACGGCGGCCGCACTGATCACGCCCCACTCGGCGAGGTTCTCCAGCATCGCGAAGTCGGTGTCGACGGTGCGCGGGGTGTTGAGCACCAGCGTGCCGTCCCACTGCGTGCGCAGCGCCGCGAACGCCGGCGCCGATGGCTCGCTCACGATGTGCAGATAGGCGATCTTCAGCGAGGAGATCCGGCACAGCAGCAACTCGTAAGCGCTCACCTGATCGATTTCGTGCATGTCGCCGGCGCCGTTCCCGGGCGAAATCCGCAGCCCGACGCGGTCGGCGCCGATCTCGTCAGCGACGGCCTCCACGACCTCGGCGGCGAAGCGGGCCCGGTTCTCCGGGGAGCCGCCGTAGACGTCGGTGCGCTGGTTGACGACGTCGGACAGGAACTCGTGGAGCAGATAGCCGTTGGCAGAATGGATTTCGACGCCGTCCATGCCGGCGTCGATCGCACGGCGGGCCGCGGAGCGGAATTGACCGACGATCTCGGCGATCTCACTGACGGTCAGTGCGCGCGGCACGGGCAGCGGCTTCTTCCCCGTAGGCGTGTGCGTCACCAGGTCGGCGGCGATCGGCGAGGGCCCCACCGCTTCGAACCCGCTGATGTCGGGGTGTGCCATCCGTCCGACATGCCACAACTGCACGAACATCTTTCCGCCCGCCCGGTGCACGGCCGAGGCGATCTCCGCCCACTTGTCCTGCTGCCGGTCGGTGTAGATGCCGGGAGTGTTCATGTAGGCGCCGTTGGCCTGTTCGCAGACCGCGGTCGCCTCGCTGATGATGAGCCCCGCCGCGGCGCGCTGCGCGTAATACTCCGCCGCCAGCGACGACGGCGTGCCGTCGGCGTCGGCGCGTGATCGGGTCAGGGGCGCCATGAAGAGACGGTTGGCGACGCTCACTGCACCGACGGTGCTGGGCTGCAGGAGTGCGGACTGTTCGCCGAGGGTGAAGGTCATGCTGGACTCAAGCGCACCGACGGGGCGGTTCATTCCCGAGGCGATGCGTCGCGTCAGTCGCCGACGACAGCGCTGACCCGGATCTCGACGCGCATCCCGTTCGCCGCAAGCGCGCTGACACCGGTCGCCGTCCAGATCGGCATGCGCTCGGGCATCCACGTCCGCAACTGATCGACCATGACCTCGGCGTGCACCGGATCGATCGCCGCGCCTGCACTGGCCACGTGATAGGAGTTCACGTGCACGACGTCCTGCCAGCTCGCACCCGCCGCGGCGAGCGTGCGTTCCACGTTCTCGAACGCTCGGGCGATCTCGTCTGCCAGGGACTCGGGGAAGTTCAGGTCGTCGTCCCAGCCGCCCTGGCCCGAGATCTCGACGCGGTCGCCGATCCGGACCGCCTGGCTGTAGTGCCGCGTGTCGCGGAACATCTCGCCGTAGCCGGGGGTGACGAAGAACTCGACATCGGACATGGGCTGACCTTTCGTTGATTACTTCATGCTTGAACTGACCATAACACTCAATCACTTCATGCGTGAAGTTATTCCGCGCGAGCACTTCCGAGGGAAAACCTGCCGGTGGCCGATACGCTCCGAAGATGGCACCGAGCAAGGATCCGACCTGGCTGAACGGGAACGAGAAAGAGGCGTGGACGGGCCTGGTCTCGCTCATGCTGCTTCTCCCCGGCAAGCTCGAGGCTCCGTTGCGCGACGTGGATCTGACCCTGTTCGAATACCTCACGCTGAGCCATCTGTCCGAGGCGCCGGATCGCCGAATCCGCATGAGTGAGTTGGCGTTTCTGACCAACGGGTCGCTGTCTCGGCTGTCCAACGTGGTGAAACGCTTCGAGCAGCGCGGGTGGGTGACCCGTTCGACCGACCCCGATGACGGCCGCTACACGCTGGCCCATCTGACCGAGGACGGTTATCGCCTCGTGGTCGAGGCCGCGCCGATTCACGTGCGCGCCGTCCGGGAACTGGTGCTCGATCCGCTCTCCCCCACCGATCTGCGAGCGCTGGCGCGCATCGCGGACAAACTGCGTGTGGTCCACCCCAACCTCGAGAAGGCTCCACGGGACGGACGGCGGTCGTGACCGCAGCACACCGCGTCGATGTCATCGTGATCGGCGGCGGCATCGTCGGACTCGCGACCGCGTGGAAGATCCAGCAACGCCGTCCCGGAGTGTCGGTCGCGGTTCTGGAGAAGGAGCCCGGCGTGGCCCAGCACCAGACGGGCCACAACAGCGGCGTCATCCACTCGGGCATCTATTACGAACCCGGCAGCCTCAAAGCCACCCTCTGCAAGCGCGGCGCCCAGGAGACCAAGGACTTCGCCACGGCACACGGCATCCCGTTTCGCACGACCGGCAAACTGCTGGTCGCGACCGACGAAACAGAGCACGGGCGCATGCTGGCCCTCCACGAGCGTGCCCTGGTCAACGGCCTCGACGTGCGACTCGTGGACGCTGCCGAACTGCGGCGCGCCGAGCCCCACATCCGCGGGCTCGGCGCCATCGAGGTGTCCACCACAGGCATCATCGACTACGCGCGCGTCTGCGAAACCCTGGCGGCCCTGGTTGTCGCGGCCGGCGGCGAGGTGGTGACCGGCACGACGGTCACGGATGTCCACGAAGCGGCCACCGAGGTCGTCGTGGACACCGAAGCCGGCATCTGGCGCGCAGAGCGCCTCGTCGCCTGCGCGGGGCTGCAGGCTGATCGCATCGCCGCGATGGCCGGTATCGACGTCGACGTGCGGATCATTCCGTTCCGGGGTGAGTATTACTCGCTGCCGCCGTACCGCGCGGACCTCGTCGCGCGCCTCATCTATCCGATTCCGGATCCGGCCCTGCCGTTCCTCGGAGTGCACCTCAGCCCGACTATCGACGGCGGAATCACCGTGGGCCCCAACGCCGTTCTCGGGTTTTCGCGCGAGGACTATCGGAAAGGCGCCGTGAAAGTGCGCGATGTGCTCGATTATGCGCGTTATCCGGGGATGTGGCGGGTCGCGCGGGCCAACGTGCGCACCGGAATCCACGAGATGAAGAATTCGCTGTTCAAGCGCGGATATCTCGCCGAATGCCAGAAGTACTGTCCCGAACTGCAATTGAGCGATCTTCTGCCCCGCGAAGCGGGGATCAGAGCTCAGGCTGTCCGTCGGGACGGGACGCTGGTGCACGACTTCCTGCTGGAGAGGACGCCCCGCAGCATCCATGTGCTGAATGCACCGTCGCCGGCGGCGACGTCGGCACTCCCGATCGGTCAGACCCTGGCCGAGGGGCTCCTGCCGTAGGGGTCGCGACGAGCTTCAGATCAGGATCGTGAGTGGGTTCTCGATTCGCCTCGTGAACGCCGACATCCACTGCGCCGCCACCGATCCGTCGATCACCCGGTGATCGGCCGAGAGGTTGACGGTCATGACCGAGCCGACCGTCAGCGCTCCGTCTTCGACGACAGGGCGTTGCGCGGCCGCGCCGACAGCGAGAATGCCGGAGTGGGGCGGGTTGAGGATCGCCGAAAAGCCGTCGACGCCGTACATTCCGAGGTTGGAGACCGAGAAGCTGCCGCCCTCGAGCTCCTGCTGCTTGAGCTTCCCGGCGCGAGCCCGCTCGGCGAGATCAGCGACCCGGGTGGCGATCCCCGACAGCGGCAAGTTGTCGACCCCGCGCAGCACCGGTGTCAGCAGGCCGCCCTCCACCGCAACAGCCACCGCGATGTCCACTCCCGAGAACTGCCGGATCGCGTCGCCGGTGAAGATGACATTGGCCTCGGGCACCTCCACCAGTGCGCCCGCCACGGCCTTGAGCACAAAATCGTTGACCGAGATCTTGTTGGTGCCCGCGGCGTTGACCGACCGGCGCAGATCCAAGAGTGCGTCGACACGACAGTCGGCGGTGACGTAGAAGTGCGGAACGGTGGTCTTGCTCTCGGTGAGCCGACGCGCAATCGCCCTGCGCATGCCGCTCAGCGGAACGTCGCGGTAGGGGGTACCCGGCTCAGCCGAAGTCCCCTGGGCGGGCGCCGACGTCGTCGGTGTCTCCTCCGGCGGCGTCGTCGCTAACCGATCCAGGTCTCGTCGCACGATCCGTCCTCCGGGACCCGTGCCGGCCACGGTCGTCAGATCGATACCTTTCTCGCCGGCCAGTTTCCGCACCAGCGGAGTGGCGAACAGCCTTCGCCCGTTGCCCGCGGGTGCGCCCTGGCGGTCGTCGTCCATCGTGGTGACCGTGCTCTGCGGTCGGTCGTCGGTGTCCTCCAACACCGGTGCCGCGGATTCCGGGTCGCGGGGTGCCGCCGCCGGTGCCGGCGCGGCGTCATCCGGCTCGTGCGCCTCCCCTGCCCGGGTCACCTTCGCGATAGGTTCGCCTACCGCTATCGGCACGCCGGGCTCGGCCAAGAGCTCGGCAACTGTCCCGTCCACCTCAGCGGAGTACTCGACAACCGCCTTCTCCGTTTCGATCTCGGCGATGGGGTCCCCGACGCTGATCTCCTGTCCGACGGCGACCAACCAGGTCTGGATGACGGCTTCACCAGTGTTGGCCAGCACCTCGGGCATCCTCACGACGGCCATCAGTGCACCTGCCCCATCCCGGCGCGAATCTTCTCCAGGCCGGTGACCACTTCCTCGGTGCGCGCAATGGCGGCTCGCTCCAGCACCCGCGAGATGCTGGGCGAGGCCTCCCCGCCGGAAACGCGTTCCACGGGTTGGTCCAGCCAGTCGAAGAGCCTGCGCTGGATCTCGTCGGCCAGCCATCCTCCATACGATGTTCCGCGTGCGCCCTGCTCGACGATCAGCACCGCGTTGGTCTTCTTGACGCTGGCCTCGATGGTGTCCCAATCGAGGGACGCGCGGTCCAGCCAGCGCAGGTCGATCAACTCGGCGTCGATTCCGGTCTGCTCGATGGCTTCGGCACAGTGGGCCACCATCGACAGATAGCTGATCACGGTCACCTCCGCACCGGTGCGACGGACGGCGGCACGGCCGGGAGGGATGATGTAGTCGAGATCCCCGTCCGGGACCTGATCGGCGGTGCTGTATAGGTCCACGTGCTCGATCACCAGTACCGGATCTTGCAGCGCCAGTGCGGCGTTCATCAGTCCGACGTAGTCGGCCGCCGTGGAGGGAGCCACGATGCGCCAGCCGGGGCTGGTCGCGAAGATCCCGGCAGGGTCCATCAGGTGCTGGGAACCGTAGCCGGAACCCATGGCGACCTTGGTGCGCAGCACGATCGGGACAGGGTTCTCACCGCCGAACATGTGGCGGGCCTTGCCGATCTGATTGAACACCTGGTCGGCAGCCACCCACATGAAGTCGGGATACATGAATTCCACGACGGGCCGGAACCGGCCGTCGAGCGCCAGCCCACCACCGAGACCGGTGAACGCGTTCTCACTGATCGGCGTCCCGACCACGCGGTCATCCCCGTACTTGGCCAATCCCTTGGTCGCACCGTTGGTTCCGCCACCCAGGCGATGCACGTCCTCACCGAAGATCACGATGCGCTCGTCGGCGGCCATCCGACGGTCCATCACCCCGGCCACCGCTTCGACGAATCTGGTCTTGCGCCAGGGACCCTCGTACGCGGTGGGTTCGAGTGCCGTCAGCGAATCCAATTCGGAGGCATCACCGCGGACCCCGACGTTGACGAAGCCGGGATCAGGCCACAGCTCCGGGCGAATGCGCCGCTTTCCCGCGGAGTCCGGATCCGGTTCCAGTAGTTCCGCCACCGCCGCCGCCATCGCTTCCTTGGACTGCCGGCGCAACTCGGCCACGCCCTCGTCATCGATGAGCTTGAGCTTCGTCATCTCTGCGGCGGTCCGGTCGAGTGGATCGCGGGCGCGCCACTGGGCTTCTTCGTTCTTGTCGCGGTATCCGAATGCGCTGCCGGGGTACGGCCCGTTCTGGTGGAAGAAGCGATAGACCTCGGCTTCGACCACCGCCGGCCCCTCGCCGGCGCGCATCCTGGCGGCAGCCTGCTCGGTGGCCAGGTGAACCGCCAGCGGATCCATCCCGTCGACCCGCCAGCCGGGGATGCCGAACCCTTGTCCTCGCACCGACAATCGTGGGTCGGCGGTGATCTCGTCGACTCGGGTGGACACCGCGTAGAGATTGTTCTCGATGAAGAAGCAGAACGGCAGTTTCCAGGCCGCCGCGAGGTTCATCGACTCCAGTACCGACCCGATCTGGCTGGAGCCGTCGCCGAAATAGCTGATGGTCACATCGTCTGTTCCACTGTGCTTCTGCGCCCACGCATTACCCGCGCCCATCGGCACGCCGCCGCCGACGATCGCGTTGGTGCCCAACGCTCCCGCCTCGAACCACTGCAGGTGCATCGAGCCGCCCCGGCCGCGGCAGAACCCCTGCGCCAACCCGAGAATTTCGGCGAGCGTGCGTTGCAGGACCCGTTGGATCTTCGGCGTGACAGGTGCGGCCGGGTCGATGATGCCACCGGCAACGTGGGTCAGCGCTTTGGCGAGGAATTGGTGGTGACCGCGGTGGGAACCGTTGACCGCATCGGAGGAGCGCAAGCCGACGATGGATCCAACCGCGCCGCCCTCCTGGCCGATGCTGGAGTGCGCGGGGCCGTGCACCAACCCTTCGCCGGCGAGTTCCAGGACCGTCTCCTCGAACGCGCGGATGAGGTGGAGTTCGGCCAGCATCGTTCCGAGCAGTGCCGGGTCAGCGGCTTTCCAGTCCTTGGCGGTGGTCCTCAGCTCGACCCACGGCGAGCCGGTCTCCAGGCGGCGTTCGGTTGGCATGTCCCTCATCTCCATCGACCTGGTTGCGGTGTGATGCAGGTCCCACCGTAACTCAATTGGATCCACTTTGGCCAGAAGTCTTCTCTCCAGACTGGGTAGAAGCTATTCTTCGGGGACTATTGGATCCACTTCAGGAAGGCGGGCAACGATGCCTCTGCCAGGAATGGTCGGCACCGACCACATCGGCTTCACGGTGCCCGACCTGGAGCGGGCCCATGAGTTCTTCGTGGGCATTCTCGGCTGCACGCACGTCTACACGCTCGGCCCGTTCGCGCATGACGACGACTGGATGAAGGACCATCTCAACGTCCATCCGCGCACGGTGATGCGCGAACTGCGGTTCTACCGCTGCGGCACCGGCGCCAACTTCGAGGTGTTCGAGTACGAGGCCGCCGACGGGCAGACGGGGCCACCGCGCAACAGCGATATCGGCGGGCATCACCTCGCGTTCTACGTGCACGACATCGATGCCGCGGTGCAGTATCTGCACGCCGAAGGGATCGAGGTACTCGGAGAACCGACCGCGAGCCGAAACGCCAGCGAGGGTCAGCGCTGGGTGTACTTTCTGAGCCCGTGGGGCATGCAATTCGAACTGGTCAGCTTCCCCGAGGGCAAGGCCTACGAGGCCGATGCCGAGGTGCTGCTGTGGAATCCGAATCATCCGGCGGACTGACATGAGCCAGCCCCAGGTGCGTGACGGCGTAACGGGTGCCCGTGTCGCCGACGAGTTGCGCACCGCGATCCTGCACGGTGTCCACCCGCCAGGCACCAGATTGCGACAGGAAGAACTGGCCAATCAGTACGGCGCCAGCCGCGTGCCTGTGCGAGAGGCGTTGCGGATCCTGGAATCCGAGGGGCTGGTCACGACGGTCGCCAACGCCGGTGCGTGGATCGCCAGGCTCAGCCTCGACGAATGCGTCGAGCTCTACCAGGTGCGCGAGCGCATCGAACCGCTGTTGCTGCGGTACAGCCTGCCCGCGCTCACCGAGGCGCAGATCGACCGGCTCGCCGAGCTCGCCGAGACGATGCATCAGACCCGCGCCGTGGAGCGCTTCCTCGAGCTGGACCGCGAATTCCACCTCGGCAGCTACGCCGGCGCCGACACGACATTCCTCGGCCCCACCGTGGAGCGGTTGTGGAACACCACGCAGCATTACCGCCGGGCCTTCACCCGGCTGCTCGACGACGAGAGCAACCGCATCGTGCACGACGAACATCACATGCTGGTCGCCGCGATCCGCGAGCGTGACTCCGACGAAGCCGAACGCGTCCTGCTGGGCCACATCCGCCGCACACGTCGTCAATTGGCGCGCCACCCCGAAGTTTTCGAGTAACCACCCGTACGAGCGAACAGGATCCCCCCATGGCGATCGAGACCGTCAACCCTGCGACCGGCGAAACCGTCGAGACGTTCGAACCGCACGACAGCGCCGAAGTGGAGCGCCGGATCGCGCAGGCGTTCGCGGCGGCCCAGACCCTGCGCGACACCAGCTATGCCCAACGCGCGCAGTGGATGCACGCCACCGCAGACATCCTCGAGGGCGATGTGGACCGCGCTGCCGCGATGATCACACTGGAGATGGGCAAACCGATAGCGCAGTCCCGCGCCGAGGTGCTCAAGTGCGCGAAGAACATCCGGTTCTACGCCGACAACGCCGAATCGTTCCTGGCGCCCGAGGAACTCGCCGACCCGACAGCGGTATCGGCGTCCGCCGCGGGCACGGTGTGGCAGCCACTCGGTGTGGTACTGGCCGTGATGCCGTGGAACTACCCGCTGTGGCAGGTGATCCGGTTCGCCGCACCGGCCCTGATGGCCGGCAACACCGGATTGCTCAAGCACGCGTCCAACGTGCCGCAGTCGGCGCTCTATCTCGACGAGCTGTTCGAGAAGGGGGGCTTCCCGGCCGGGTCGTTCCGCACGCTGCTGATCGGTTCGCGCGAGGTGGCCGCAGTCATCGAGGACAGCCGCGTCAAGGCCGTCACACTCACCGGCTCGGAACCCGCCGGCCGCTCTGTCGCGTCCACCGCCGGCCAGGAGATCAAGAAGGCCGTCCTCGAACTCGGCGGCTCCGATCCCTTCATCGTGATGCCGAGCGCGGATCTCGACGCGGCGTCATCGGTCGCCGTGAAGGCCCGCATCTCGAACAACGGCCAATCCTGCATCGCCGGCAAGCGATTCATCGTCCACGCCGATGTGTACGACGCCTTTGTCGATCTCTTCGTCGACAAGATGAAGGCCCTCACCGTCGGCGATCCGATGGACGAGGCCACCGACGTCGGACCCCTGGCCACCGAATCCGGTCGCGCCGATGTCGCCGAACTGGTCGAAGACGCGGTGGCCAAGGGCGCCCAGGTGCTGGCCGGCGGCTCCGCCCCGGACCGGCCGGGATGGTTCTACTCCCCGACCGTGCTGGCCGGCCTGACCGACGACATGCGGGTGGTGATGGAGGAGACCTTCGGTCCGGTGGCGTCGGTCTACAAGGTCGCCGATCGCGAGGAGGCGGTACGTGTCGCCAACCAGACGACGTTCGGGCTGAGCTCTGCGGTGTGGAGTGGTGATGAGAACGAACAGGATTGGTTCGTCGCCAACCTCGACGCGGGAGCGGTGTTCCTCAACGGCATGACGGTCTCCTACCCCGAACTGCCCTTCGGCGGGATCAAGGACTCCGGCTACGGACGGGAACTGGCCGCCGCGGGCATCCGCGAGTTCTGCAACCTGAAGACCGTCTGGAAGGCCTGACCGTGCCCCGAATCAGCTATGTCCGGCCGGAGGATGTCACCGAGCCTGACCTCGTCGCCATTCTCGAGCAGTCCCGCACCTTCGGCACTCCGCGACTGGAGAGCCAGGCCGTGCGCGCCCACGTGCCGGCCGTGCTCCGCACGTTCAGCGCCTCCTGGCAGCAGACCTTCCGGGAAGGCGTGCTGGACCATTCTGTGAAGGAACTGGCCCGGGTCTTCATCGCCAAGAGCCTGGACTGTGGCTACTGCGCGGGTCAGCGCTCCGACCTGGGCACCCAGGCAGGGCTGACCGAGAGGGAGTTCGACGAGGTGATCGAGTTCCGCGAGTCGACGGTTCTCGGCGATCGGGAGAAGGCGGCCCTGAAGTGGGCGGAGGCCATCGCGTGGGACCCGAACCTCGCCGACGACGCCGTGTGGGCGGAGTTGCATGCCCACTTCACCGAACCGGAACTGGTCGAACTGGGGTATTTCATCGCACTGACGATGGGGCAGCAGAAGTTCCTCAAGACATTGGACCTGCGCCACGGCGATCTGGGGACCGACAGCCTCGCCGGCCTGGCGCCGGACGTGGCGGGGCGGCTGCAGGGCTGAGAACAGCCCCGCAGCCCACTCAGTATTCGTTGGCGACGAACAGTTCCTGAGCCGGGAACTTGGTCAGGATCACCGGGCCGTCGTCGGTGACCACGACCTCCTCCTCGATCCGTGCCGCAGAGGTCCCGTCCGACGCCGGGCAGTAGGTCTCCATCGCGAAGACCATGCCGGCCTGCAATTCGATCGGGTTCTCCAGCGAGTTCAGCCGCGAGATGATCGGGCGTTCGTGCAGCCCGAGTCCGAGGCCGTGCGCGAATTGCAGCCCGAAAGCCGCCATCTCGTTCTCGAACCCGAAATCCTCCGCCCGGGGAAGTAACCGCGCGATCTGATCGGATCCCACGCCTGGGCGGATCGCCGCGATCGAGGTGTCCATCCATTCGCGGGCCTGTTTGTAGGCGTCACGTTGACTCTGTGTGGCGCTGCCCACCCCGAATGTCCGGTAGTAGCAGGTGCGATATCCGTTGTAGGAGTGGATGATGTCGAAGAACGCCTGATCACCCGGCCGGATGATGCGATCGGTGAAATTATGGGGGTGCGGGTTGCATCGCTCCCCCGAAATGGCGTTCACCGCCTCGACCTGATCCGACCCCATCTCGTAGAGCCGCTTGTTGGCCAGCGCGACGATCTCGTTCTCCCGCACCCCGGGCTTGAGCACGTCGACGATGTCCTGATACACCCCGTCCACCATCGCCGCCGCCTGATTGAGCAGCATGATCTCGTCGTTGGACTTGATCACCCGCGCATCGAGCATGCGCTGCTGGGCATCGACGACGGTCAGACCCTGGCGCTGCATCTCGAACAGGAACGGCGGCTCGACGATGTCCATCCCGACCGGGGCGTCGGCCACGCCGGCCTCGGCCAGGATGCCCTTGATCTCGGTCACCGCATCGCGCATCAGGCCCGCATCCGGGGCGACCGCGCCCCGGAAGCCCAGGAACCCTGCCCGCCAGTTCTCCTGCGGCAGCCACGGCGAGTACAACTTGTGGTGCCGCACCGCCGACCCGAAGTCCCACAGGATCGGTTCGGCGTCCCGAGTGAGCAGGCAGTACCGAATCATCTTGTCGCCCAGCGCCCCACCGATCCAGGTCTGGGTGGTGTAGCGAATGTTGTAGAAGTCGAACAGGAGGAAAGCGCCACACCCGCTGGCTTCCAGTGCCGCCTTGGCCCGCGCGATCCGGTAGTCCCGCAACCGCGCGAAGTCGACCCGTTCTTCGTAGTCCACCCCCATGTGGCCGGGTGCGCCCAGAGGACGCGCAGCGACGGGCGGGGCGACCAGCGCCGTCACGAGTGCACCGGCGTCAGGCCGTCGTCGACGCTGACGTTCTCCGGCTTCAGTTCGATGCCGGCCCCGCGGGCGACCTCGAGCAACAGCGTCGCGAAGTCCTCGTCGACGCCCACACCGGCCCCCGCCGCCTGCGCGACGATCTGCCGGGTGGCCGATGCGATCGGCATGGGCGACTTGAGTGCATACGCGGCTTCCAGCCCGAGGTCGAAGTCCTTCTGCAGCAACTCCATCGTGAACGTCGGGGAGAAATCGAGATTGACGAACGCCGGTGATTTGTATTGCGTGAACGTCGACCCCATCACCGAGTCGTTCAGGAAGGCCAGGAAGTCGGCGCGATTGACACCGCCCTTCTCCACCAGCACCGTGATCTCGGCGAGGCACTGGGTGACGACGCCGAGCATCAGGTTGTGGGCGATCTTGACCAGCCGTGCGACCTCACCCTCACCGACGTAGGTGACGCTGCGACCGAACACGTTGAGCACCGGCTCGATCGACTCGAACACCTCGCGCGGTCCGGACACCGCGACCGTGAGCTTCCCTGCCGCAATGACTTTCGGGTTACCGCTGACCGGGGTGGCCAGGAAGTCGCAGCCGCGGGAGTTGGCGGCCTCCCGGATCCTCGCACTGATGTCGGAGGACACGGTGGACGAGTCGGCGATGATGCGTGGCGACTGGGCGCCGGTGAGGAGCCCGCCGTCTCCGAGCATCACCTGTTCCAGGTCCTTCGAAGAGGACACCATCGCGAACACCAGGTCGCGGTCGGCGAGATCGACCGGCTGGGTGACAACCTTGGCGCCCTTCTCGGCCAATGCGGCGGCCTTCGACGCGGTGCGGTTGTACACGGTCACGTCGTAGCCGGCATCGAGCAGCCGGATGACGAGCTGGGCGCCCATCCGTCCCGCGCCGATCCAGCCGATCTTCAGGGTTGAGGCAGACATTGAGAGATTCCTTTTCTGTTCGGTCAGGCCGTGGGTTGGGGTGCCGGCGGATGGGAAGCGCTGGGCGCATGCACTGCACCACCGAAGTAGAGATCCGCGATCTCGGGATTGGACAGCACGGATTGGGCGGGACCTGTGAGCAGGACACGACCGCTCTCCATCACGATGCCGCTCGAGGCCATCCGAAGGCCGAACCTGACGTTCTGTTCGACCATCAGCACCGCTTTGCCGCTCGCGCGCATGATCGCGACCGCTTCGTCGATCACGGTGAGCGATTTGGGGTCCAGACCCAGCGACGGCTCGTCCAGCAGGACCAGCTTGGGGTCGAGCATCAGCGAGCGGGCGAACTCCACCATGCGTCGCTGGCCACCGGAGAGGTTGCCGCAACGCACTCCGGTTTTGTCGGCCACGAGCGGGAACATGCCCAGTACCTCGTCGTAGCGCTGCTTGACCAGCTGACGCTGCCTGCGGATGACATACGCCCCCATCAGGATGTTCTCTTTGACGGTCAACGTCGGGAACAGGCCGTTGCTCTGCGGCACCTGGGTGACACCGCAGCCGAGCACCTCGTCCGGGCTCAGGCCGGCAATGTTCCTGCCGTCGAGCATGATCCGGCCGGCACTCGGCTTGAGGATGCCACTGACCGCTCGCAGTACCGTGGACTTGCCTGCCCCGTTGGGGCCGACGATGCAGCCCAGTTCACCGGGACCGACCTCCAGGTCGACACCCTGCAGGACGTTTCCGCCGCCATATCCGGCGACCACCCCTTCGAGTCGGATCATGCCGGGTTCCTCTCTGCCACCGGGATGGTCGATCCCTTGGACGGCGCCTCGAGCAGGTAGTCGTCGCCCAGATAGGCGTCGAGCACCAACGGGTCCTTCTGGATCTGCTCAGGAGTGCCCTGCGCGATCACCGCCCCGCGCGCCAGAACGCGGATCGGGTCGCACAAGCCGACCACGAACGGCATGTTGTGCTCGACCAGGAGGAAGGTCTTGCCCTTGGAGTTGAGTTCGCGGATCAGGTCGCCCATCCGCTCGATCAGCGTCGGGTTGATCCCGCCCGCGGGTTCGTCCAGCAGGATCAGCTTCGGATCCAGCATGAGTACCTGGGCGAGTTCCACGAGCTTCTGTTGCCCGTAGGACAACGCGCCCGCCTTGGCGTCACGGTAGGCGGCCATGCCGACGAACTCCAGCAGCTCCTCGGCCCGGCTTGCTTCCGATCCGCTGACTGCTCCCAGACCGAGTTGGGGCACCGAGAAATCGCGCAGCGGTGCGACCACGTTCTCGAGCACGGTCATCTCCCGGAACAGACGGGTGATCTGGAAGGTCCGGCCCAGCCCCCGGTGAGCGCGCGACCAGGGCGACATCCGTTCGAGGTGTTCACCGCCGAGCAGGATCTCGCCCTTGTCCGGGGTCATGGTGCCCGAGATCAGGTTGAACACGGTCGTCTTGCCGGATCCGTTGGGCCCGATCAGCGCGGTGATCGATCCCTCGGGGACGGTGAACGTGCAGTCGTTGACGGCCTGGTTGCCTCCGAAGCTCTTGTGCAGACCACGGACCTCGAGCAGTGTTCTGCCGGTCGGCTGGGGCTTGCGGATCTCGGTGCGTACCAGCGGCCGATCCAGTGGATTGAGCCGCGCGCCGGAAAGCCCCACGGTGCCTCGGGTTCTGGCCTTTTCGATGAAAGCCGCCAGCGTCGGCAGGATGCCCTTGGGCAGCAGAATCACCAGCAACACCAGTAGCCCGCCGAACAGCACCAGGCGTGCGTTGCCGCCGCCGAAGGCCTGGTTGGCGTAGTTGTTGACGGGCTGAATGATGAACGCGCCCAACACCGGTCCCCACAGGGTGCCGCGGCCGCCCAGGATCACTGCGAGCACGATCAGCGCGCTGGTGATGATCGAGAACATGCCGATCGGGTCGACGAAGGACAGGTAGTACCCATACACCGAACCGGCCATGCCCACGAACAGCGCACTCAGGCCGAACGCCAGCAGCTTGTACACGGGCGCGTTGACGCCGATGGTGCCGGCCTTGCCCTCGTCTTCGCGGATCGCGATCAGTCCCATGCCGAACTTCGTGCGCCGGATCCACCACGTCAGCGACAGTGACAGCGCGAGCAGCGCGACGAGCGCGAGATGGAAAGGCCAATTCCCCCACGAGTCGGGCCAATCCGGCAGAGGCAGGGTCAGTCCGGCCGAGCCGTTGGTGACCGGCACCCATTCGATGGCCACGAACTGCACGAGGAACAGGAAGGCCACCGTGATGATGACGAAAGCGGGCCCGCGGGAACGGTAGGTCACCAAGCCGAGCAGCATCGCGACGACGGCGGCGATGACGCCGGCGATCGGCGCCCACAGTAGCGGCTCGATGTCGGGGAACCGGGTGGCCAGTACCGCTCCGACGTAGGCGCCGATGCCGATGAACGCGCCCTGGCTCAGTGACAGGTAGCCCGTGAAGCCGGTGATGATGTTCAGACCGCTGGCCCCGATGGCCAGCACCAGGGACATGATCACCATGTTCTGCGCGGACATGCTGGGAGAGAGCGGGAACAACAGGATCACGAGAGCCGCGACGGCGATCAGGCCGCGCGTGAACCACGTGTGCAGGGCGGGATCGAGAAGTCGAGATGTGCTCCCCGACTTAGTGGTAGCGGTGGTCATGCGACCGCGTCCTCTCTGAGGCGGGTACCGAGAATGCCCTGCGGGCGGGTGATGAGCACGACGATGATGACGAGGAACGGAACGGCGACCGGCCAGGACGCCCCGATGTAGGCCGTGGCCGCCATCTCGCCGACCCCGATCACCAGAGCGCCCAGGACCGCACCCGGCAGGCTGCCGAGGCCACCGAGCACGACGATCGCCAGCAGTCGCGCGATCCACTGGTAGTGCGTGCCCGGCAGGAAGGGATAGATCGTCGACAGCATCGCCCCGCCGGCACCCAGCGTGGCCACGCCGATGGCGAAGGTGAGCGCGGCGATGGTTGCGACGCTGACCCCCACCAGCAACGCGCCACTTTCGTTGGACGAGGCGGCACGGATGGCCCGTCCCGCCCAGGTGTGATTGAGCAGCAGGTAGAGCGCGCCCATCACCGCGACTGCGATCACCGCGGCGATCAGCATGGCCTGGGGTACGTAGATCGGCCCGAGAGCCAGTGACGCGTCGGTGTAGGACACCACCACGGTGGACGACGTGTTACCCCAGATGAATCCCATGATTCCCTCGAGCATCAGTGCGATGCCGAAGGTCGCCAGCACCGTCATGGTGACGTGCGCGCCGCGAACGTGCCGGATCACCAGCAGGTACACCAGCCAACCGAAGCCGAACATCACCGCCATGACGATCGGGATGGACAACAGCGGGTCCAGACCGAGTTGGTGCCACAGCGTGTAGGTCAGGAAGGCCGCCAGGACGGCGAAGGCGCCGTGAGCGAGGTTGATCACCCGCATGACCCCGAAGATCAGGGTCAGCCCGGAAGCCATCAGCGCGTACAGCGCCCCGACGAGCAGTCCGAGGATGAGCGTCTGGACGAGCGAGGTCATCAGATGGCCCCGCCGCGCCAGCGCATGATCTTGTCCGACGTCGCCACGTCGGCGGGAAGCACGATCTGGGACACTCCGGCCTGCCACTGACCGACCAGGAAGTCGCCCTTCGGACTGCCGTCGGAGTTCCAGCTCAAGGTGCCGAGCAGCGTGTCGACGCTGTTGTTGTGCAACCAGTCCGCCAGGGCGGACTGGTCGTCGATCGAGCCGACTCCGTTGACCGCCGCGGCCAGCACCTGGCCGGCGGCGAAGCCATCGGCCGCGTCCTCGGGCGGGCTCTGGCCGAACTTCTCCTGAAATCGTTTGACGAACTCGGCGTTCTGCTTGGTGTCCGACAGCGGGCTGTAGCTCGACGAGAAGAACACGCCCTCGGCGTTGTCCGGGCCTACCGCGTCGAGGTACTGCTGCCCGTAGGTGGGCGAGCTGCTCTGGTACAGGATCGCAGGCTGATAGTTGGCCCGGTTCATCGAGCGAATCATGTTGACGCCGTCTTCGAATTGCGCTCCCTGGACCACGATCTCGGCCCCCGCGTCCCGCATGGCATTGACCACCGAGTCGAAATTCTTGGTGGTGGCCGGGTACTGGTCCTTGTAGACCGTCCGGATGCCGGCGGCCGACAGGATCTTCTCCGCGCCCTCGACCACGGGGCCGGCGAACGGGTCATCCAGCGTGGGGTAGGCCGCGGTCTTGGGCCGCTGCTCAGGAGGAAGCTGGGCGATCCAGTTGGCGAACACCTTGGCCTGGTCGGTGGCCACCGCCTGCTGCGAGAAGAAGATGTAGGAGAAGCCGCGGTTGAACATGTCCGGAGACCCGCACGACGGGCAGACGAAGAGCATCTTGTTCTTCTCGGCGATGGCCGACGCCGGGATGTTCAGCAGCGACGACTGGCTACCCAGAACGAGATTCACCTTGTCCTGAGCAATCAGGTTGTTGTAATTGCTGACTGCCGTTTCCTGTTGGGTCGCGTCGTCTTTCACGACGATCTCGACCTTCTTCCCCAAGAGGCCGCCGGCCTCGTTGGTCATCTCGACCCATGTCTCGTAGCCGTGCTGGGTGTCGAGGCCGCCCTGGCTGAACTCGCCCGTCAGCGGGAGGGAAGCCCCGATCCGGATGGTGTCATCGTCCGAACCGCTGTCCGCGGAACAGCCGGCGACAGTCAGCGCGACCGCAGCCGCCGCCGCGACCGCGCGAAAAGCAGTGGTGATTCGCATGTCCAACCTCTCTGTCAGACCGATTGCCCCAAGCGGACCGCTGTGTTGCGTAGCTCATATGCAATCGATTGCAGTGAATCGTCACACAGACGACGAGGGGGTGTCAACACCTCTGGTTCGCAGAACCGTGCTGCTCCAAGGGTGATTTCGCGCGTCGATCCGAAGAGCTGTTCACGGGGTGTCGAAACGTCTATAGTCAGCCGCAATCGATTGCAGCTACCGTGCTCCACCGAATCCCGGAGTGTGCAGATGACCACCACCTACGCCCACGTCGACGATCCGGGTGCGCTGCCGCGCGCCCGATGGGGAGCGTTCATCGATGGCGAATTCGTCGCGGTCGGCGACGACGCGACGTTCGAGGTGATCGAGCCGTCGACGGGCAGGCCCCTGGCCAGCGTGGTGAGCGGCGATGCGGATCTGGTGGACCGGGCCGTCAGGTCCGCCCGCGCAGCACTGCCCGTCTGGCGGGCGCTGACGGGACGCCAACGGGGTAGCTATCTCCGCCAGGTGGCCGACCGCATCCGCGCTCACGCCGACGAACTGGCCGAACTGGTGTCCCGGGAGAACGGCAAACCCCGACGGGACGCGCTCGCCAACGATGTGAGCTTCAGCTCGAACTGTTTCGACTACTTCGCCGGTCTGGGCGACAGCCTCCCCGGAGAGATCATCGACCAGGGCCCGATCGAGACCCGGGTGGTCTACGAGCCTTACGGGGTCGTCGCAGCGATACTGCCGTTCAACTGGCCGCCCATCCACTTCGCCAAGAAGGGTGCCCCGGCGTTGATCACCGGCAACACCGTGGTGATCAAGCCCGGCGAGCAAGCACCCCTGACAGTGCTGCGTCTGGTCGAGATCGCCAACGAGGTCCTGCCGCCGGGGGTGCTCAACGCCGTTCCGGGCCTGGCCGCCGGCGCAGCTCTTGCCGGGCACCC
The DNA here is from genome assembly GCF_001044235.1 of Mycolicibacterium chlorophenolicum. Taxonomy (GTDB): domain Bacteria; phylum Actinomycetota; class Actinomycetes; order Mycobacteriales; family Mycobacteriaceae; genus Mycobacterium; species Mycobacterium chlorophenolicum. Next base: position 733,518 of record NZ_JYNL01000069.1, read on the forward strand.
TCTGGTCGAGCGAATCAGCTTCACCGGAGCGACGGCCACCGGCCGCCGCGTGCTGGAGACTGCGGCCCAGAACCTGACCTACGCCACCATGGAACTGGGCGGCAAGAACGCGCTGATCGTCTTTCCCGACGCGGATCTGGATGTGGCCGTTGAGGTCTCGATCGAGGGCATGTTCTACAACCAGGGCGAGGCGTGCACGTCGACCGCTCGCATCCTCGTCCACGACGACGTGTACGACGAGTTCCTCGAGCGATTCACCGCTGCCGCGACCGCTCTGGTGGTCGGCGACGGCCTCGATCCGCGCACCGACATCGGTCCCCTGGTGGACGCCGTGCAACGCGACCGTGTGTTGGCCTACCTGCGGACAGCACTCGAGGAGGGTGCCCGCCTGGTCGGACAGGGCGACGTGCCGACCGATCCACGCCTCGCCAACGGCTTTTGGGTACCGCCGACCGTGCTGGCCGATGTGACACCGGATTCCACGGTGGGCCAGGAAGAGATCTTCGGGCCCATCGCGCTGATCATGCGCTACTCGACCCTCGACGAGGCCGTCGACATCGCCAACGGGACCAGCTACGGGCTGACCGCCGCGATGATCACCCGCGACGAGGCAGCGGCCTGGCACACCGCCCAACGACTCGACGCAGGCATGATCTTCGTGAACAACTACATGCGGCGCTCGTTCCTCGGATCGCCGTTCGGCGGGATGAAGGGCAGCGGGTTCGGCCGCGAGAACGCCGCGGAGACCCTGCACGAGTTCGTGCGGTCCAAGGCGGTTCGATTCCGGTCGGGCCGCGGCGAGGTTCCGGTGTGGCCGCCGCGCACCTGATCCGCCACTGATGATCCTGATCATCGCCGCATTCGTCTCGATGATCGACCGCTCGGTGATGCCGCCACTGGTCCCCGTGATCGCCGAGGACCTGGGTGCCGCCGTCGATTCGGTCGGCCATTCCCTCACGGTGTATGCCGTCTCCTACGCCGCCTTCCAATTGTTCTGGGCCACTTTGGCCGCTCGCTACGGGCGGGTGCGGGTACTCGTCGCGTCGACCGCGCTGGGCGGCGTGGCCAACGTCGGCACCGCGCTGTCCTGTGACGCCCTGTCCTACGGCGTCACCCGCGCGATCGCGGGTGCGGCGTTCTCCGCCACCATCACGACCGTGCTGATCTACTACGGAGACACGTTGCCCATTCGCCGGCGGGCTGTGGCCACCGCCAACCTGGCTGCGGCGATCTCACTCGGCCTGGCGGCGGGCACCGTGGGCGCCGGCGCTATCGCCCAATGGTGGGGTTGGCGCGGGGTTTACGTCTGCGTCGCGGTGTTCTCGCTGGCGCTGACGGCAGGGTTGGTGCGCCTGGCGGAATCAGTCGGCGACGTCAGGGAACCACTGATTCCGTCCCTGCGCCGACTGGCAGCCAACCCCTGGGCGGTCGGCATCCTGGCGTTCACGCTCATCGAGGGCGCGCTGCTGATCGGGGTGTTCAACTATCTCGCCGTGGCCCTTCAGGTCAGCGGGGAAAGTGTGCTGACCGCCGGGCTGGCCACCGCCGCATTCGGCGCGTCCGTGGTGGTGGTCAGCCAATTGATGAAGCTGATTCTCGGGCGTTGGCCGGCCTGGGTGTTGATGCTGCAGGCGGGTGTCGCCATCGTCTGCGCCTACGCCGTTGTCGCCCTGGGTGTCTCGTCGGGCGCCGTGGTCACCGCGGCGATCCTGCTCGGACTGGCCTGGGCGATGGGACACACCACGATGCAGACGTGGATGACCGATGCGGCAGCGGACAGCAGGCCGATCGGCATGTCGTTCTTCTCGATCGCGCTGTTCACCGGCGCGTCCATCGGTGCGGCGTTCGGCAACGCCGCCGCCGGGGCTCAACACTTCGGGACGCTGTTCGGCATCACCACCGCGGTGGCGCTGATCTATGCGATCACCTCCACCATGGCACGCGCCAGATACGTTGTCCGCGAATAGGATTCGACGGTCTCAGCGCAGAGCGGCCGGCCGTACCAGGTCCTCCAGCCGATCGATCACTCCCTCGAGTTGCGGGGCGGGCAGATAGGTGCGGCGCAGCTGCACCAGTGTGCTCACGGCCGCCATTTCGACACTGCCGTCGTCGATCACTCCACGCGCCGGGTCGCGCAACACCGCCACGTGCTCCACGGCGTCCTTCGGCGACAGCCCGAGCAGCCGGGCCGCCGCCTCGGCGGCGTTCCCGTCACCGGCGCGGATCACTCGTGCGGTGTCGGCGAGTGCGGCGACGAAGCGATCCACCGCATCGGCGGCGGGTGCCTCCCGGATCCGGGCGACAACGGTGCCGAGATAGGGCCCCAGGCGGGTGACGTCGGCCAGCGGAAGACAACCTCGGGCCCGTGCCGTCAGCTCGTTGCCCGCGTTGAGCACCGTGACGTCGCAGCCACCCTCCGTGAGCGCCGCCGCACGCTTCGGCGTCGATCCGAGCGCGGTGACCCTGAGCTCCTCTCGGCGCAGTCCGAGTTCGTCGAGCAGGCCGTAAGCCACGAAGGCGAAACCCGAGTTGGGCACATCGACGCCCAGCACACCCCCGGCCAGCTCCCGAACGTCTGTGACACCCGGGCGCGCACACAGACACAGACCGAGCCCGCGGTCCACGCCCGCGACGATCTCGACATCGAGTAACTCTCCCAGGGGATTTCCCGGCAGAAATCGGTAGGCGAGCGCGTTGTCGGGGCTGGTGAACACCGCGTCGTAGGCACCGGACCGCAGCGACTCGAACTGCGCCGGCGAGGACGGCACCGGCGTTTCGTGCACCGTCAGGCCGGCGTCGGCGAGGCGTCCGGTGGAACGCGCGACGTCCAGCAACACCGACGGGCTGAAGACTCCGATCCTCAGATGGTCCACGCGGCTGCCCGATCAGCTCCGCGCCGGTCCAGTGGAACCGCGCACCACGAGCGACACCGGCAGCGTCAGCGTGGCTGCGTCCTGTTCTCCCGCCTCGATGCCGCGCAGCAGCAGCCGCGCCGCCTCGGCGCCGATCTCACGCAACGGCATGTGCACCGTTGTCAACGGAGGCCAGAAGTCTTCGGCGAACGGCATGTCGTTGAACCCCACCACCGACATCTCCTCCGGGCACCGCAGCCCCTCGGCGCGCAACCGGCGGATCAGCCCCAGTGCCACCAGGTCGTTGCCCGCGACCAGAGCGGTCGGAATCGGCCCTGCCTTCTTCAGAAGCTGGTCAGCGACATCGAAACCCGCCTCGATCGTCAGCGCCGCGGCATAGACGGTGTCGTGGCGGACACCGGCCTTCGTCGCGGCCACCTCGAAGGCTTCTGCCCGTGAGCGGGTGGTGGAGAAATTCGGCGGACCCGCGGCGTGCACGATGTGCCGGTGCCCGAGCTCGACGAGATGCGCCACGGCCAGCGCGATTCCCCCCGCGTTGTCGCCGGAGACCAACGGGTAGCCGCCGATTCCGGAACCGCGGTTGACCAGAACCACCGGCACGTCAGCGGCCGCCGCCTCCTCGACCACCGGTTGGTCGTCGAGGCGTCCGGTCGCCAGGATGAATCCGTCGACCCGGCGCTGCAGGAGAGACTCGAACACCGAGATCTCCACGTCGTCGTGAGAGTCGGTGTTGGCGATGAGCACCGTGTAACCCTGTGCCTGGAGAACGCGTTCGATACCGCGGATCATCGGCGGGAAGATCGGGTTCATCAGGTCGGGGATGATCACCCCGATGGTCATCGACCGGCTGGTGCGTAGCCCGCGGGCCATCGCGTTGGGCACGTAGCCGAGCTGGCGGGCAGCCTTTTTCACCCGCTTCAGTGTTTCGGCGTTGACCTGGCCTCTGGTTTGGGCGTTGAGCGCACGAGACACCGTCGCCTTGTGCACCTCTGCAAGGCGGGCGACATCGTCGATGGTCACGCGTCGTGGCATGCTCGGCGCCTCCCACCCTTCCCCGGGCCCGGTCGCGGGCTGTGTGAATCAGGCTACCGCCCATGGCTGCAATCGTTCGCAGGGATGGCCTCACAGGCAGCCCGCGTCGCGGCAACTAGCCTCGAGCCATGACGGTCCAGCGCCTGCAGCCCTACGCGGTGACGATCTTCGCGGAGATGTCCGCCCGCGCGGCGCGGCTCGGCGCGGTCAACCTCGGTCAGGGCTTCCCCGACGAAGACGGGCCGCCCGCGATGCTCAAGACCGCCGAGAACGCCATCGCCGAGGGCGTGAACCAGTACCCGCCCGGCCTGGGCACCGAGCCCCTGCGGCAGGCGATCGCCGCTCAGCGCCGACGCCGCTACGGCACCAGCTACGACCCCGACACGGAGGTGCTGGTGACGGTCGGCGCAACTGAGGCGATCGCGGCATCGGTGCTCGGCCTCGTCGAACCGGGCTCGGAGGTACTGCTGATCGAGCCGTTCTACGACTCGTACTCCCCTGTCATCGCCATGGCCGGCTGCCACCGCCGCGCCGTGCCGATGCGCCGGGACGGCCGGCGGTTCGCCATCGACGTCGAGGCGCTCAGGGCCGCTGTGACACCGAAAACCAAAGCGCTGATCGTCAATTCGCCGCACAACCCGACAGGCACGGTCGCCACCGACGCCGAGTTGCGCGGGCTGGCCGAGCTCGCCGTCGCGGCCAACCTGCTCGTGATCACCGACGAGGTCTACGAGCACCTCACCTTCGACGGCCATCGCCACATGCCGCTGGCGAACTATCCCGGCATGGCCGAGCGCACCATCACGATCTCGAGCGCGGGCAAGATGTTCAACGTCACCGGCTGGAAGATCGGGTGGGCCTGCGGCCCAAGCGATCTCATCGCCGGGGTCCGCGCCGCCAAACAGTATCTGAGCTACGTCGGCGGCGCGCCCTTCCAGCCCGCGGTGGCTCAGGCGCTGGACAGCGAGGACGAATGGGTGGACGCGCTGTGCGCGTCGTTCCAGACCCGACGGGACCGTCTCGGTGCCGCGCTGACCGACATCGGCTTCGACGTGTACGACAGCGTCGGCACCTACTTCCTGTGCGCCGATCCCCGCCCCCTGGGCTACGACGACAGTCGGACGTTCTGTTCGGAGTTGATCGAACAGGTCGGGGTGGCCGCCATCCCGATGTCGGCGTTCTGCGATCCCGGCGCATCGCACGCCGGTGACTGGAATCATCTGGTGCGCTTCGCTTTCTGCAAGCGTGAGCAGACGCTCGACGAAGCGATCCGGAGACTGCGGGCGCTACAGCGACGCGGTTAGCTCCCACAGCTTCTCGTCGGGCCGGTCCCGATCGAGCGGGCTGAGCACCACGTCGGTGGCACCCGCGTCCAGGTAGCGCCGCAGCGAGCGCAGCACCGTCTCCTCGTCGCCGATCGCGGCGAGCTCGGCCAGAGTGACGACGCCTTCTCGGGCGATCACCTTCTGATACGACGGGATGGTCGCGTAGAAGCCGAGCTGCTCGTTGGCCGCGGCCCGGGCGGCGTCGACATCCGACGTCACCTGCGCCGGCACGAAGGCGATGATCCGCGGTCGCCCACGCCCGGCATCGGCGGCGGCCCGCGCGATCGTCGGCTCGATGAACTCCGCGATGGTCCGGGGACCGGCCAGATACGGCAGGGTGCCGTCGGCGAGTTCGCCGGTGGCCGCCAGCGCCTTCGGGCCCATCGCCGCCACGTAGACAGGCACCGGGGTACCGCCCGCCAGCGTCGTGGGCCACGCCGGCGCGGCCGTGAACTCCTCGCCGTGGAAGTCGACGCCGCCGGTGTGGAAGATCGAGCACAGGATCGTGAGGTATTCCCGCAGCCGCGCAATGGTGTTCGGCCACGCCGTGCCGAACGCGATCCGCTCGGGTTCGTGCGCGCCGAGGCCGAGGCCGAGGCTGAAGTTGCCGTGCGCGGCGGCCTGGGCGGTCTGCGCCTGCGAGGCCAGGGTCAGCGGGTGCCGTGGATTGAACGGCACCACCGAGGTGCCCACCCCGAGCCCGGGCACCGCTGCGCCGATCAGGCCGGACAGCGAGATGGCGTCGTGGTCGAACTGCTGGGCGACCCAGACGTGGCGCGTGCCGAGCTGATGGGCGCGGCGTGCCTGGTCGACGATGTCGTCCACTGCGTTGCCCGCCTCGGGGCTCGCGAACAGCACTATTCCGGTGGTCATACGGCGAGCAACCACCGTGCGGGCGCGAGGATTCCGCTCCCGCCGAACAACTCACGGCGATGTTAAGGGTTGCGGCTCAGTGGGAGCCGGCCATCACCCGTTGGCGCAGGTTCTCGAGGGCGACGTCGAGGACCATCCGTTTGGCCCGCTTGACGAGGAATGCCGGGTACGGGGCGGCCAGGTCGAGGATCAGGTCGAACCGCACCCGGGTCCTGTCCTCGCCCTCCGGGGTGAGGTTGTACTCGCCGTGCTGGCAGCGCTGCCGCGACGTCTGCTGCGCGTCCCAGACCACCCAGTCGTCACCCCAGTGGTACTCGAGCAGTTCCTTGTCGCTCATGCCCATGATCTTGACGGTGGCTTTGACGTGGTGCGGCCGGCCGTCGGGATGACGGTCGAGGACCTCGGCCTCTTTGTGCAACGAGGACCACGAGGTGACCGCCTCGATGTCGGCCAACGCGTCGAGAATGGCCGCGGGCGGGGCGTCGATCACCGTCTCACTGGAAGCTCGGACCGCCATGCGGCAAATCGTAGCCCCATGGCCACGCTCGCACACTCGGAAATCCAGCTAATTCATATCTCGGTAATGATCGTGGCCTCATGCTCCCTGGGATCGCTGAGGGGGCGGACGTTTCCGGCGGGGGAACAGCGCCGCGAGTTCCTCACGGCTGGTGGTTCCGGTCTTCGCCATCGCACGGTAGATGTGGCTTTCGACGGTGCGCGGCGACAGCGTGAGCCGGTCGGCAACGGCGCGATTACTCAGGCCTTCGCCGATCAGCATCGCGATCTCGGTTTCGCGTTCGGTCAGCGGCACCTTCTCACTGCTCTGCCGCAGCGCGACCGTGCGGACACCGCCGCACGCGTCGGCTAAAGCGTCCGCCCGCGCCGAATACGCCAGCGCCGAGCCCTTCCGGTCGTGGCGCCGGTACGCACGGGCTGCGTGCGCCGCCGCGTCGACCGCGCCGACCCGATCGCCCATCTGCTCGAATTCGTCAGCGAGAACCGCCAATTCCGCGGCGTCATCGGTGTGGGCCGCCGCGGCGAACCGGGTGGCCAGCCCGACGCGGGGGCCCTCGACCACGGAAGCCAACTCCCCCAGCCGCGGCGCGGCGGTCCGGTCGCCGAACTGCGTGGCGATCTGCAGCACCATCACCTCTTCGGCGAATCTGCCCGCCTCCCGGCACCGGACCGCGGTCGCCTGGAGGGCACAGATCGCTTCACTGACCGCCCCCTGGCCCGCGGAGATCCACGCCTCGGCCAGGCTGCGCTCGTAGTCGAGCAACCGGAATTCGCGCCTGTTCTCCGCCAGCGGGGCGAGGACGGCGAGGGCGTCATCGGTCAGGCCGCGGATCGCCAGCGCGGTCGCATACGGGATCCGGTACCGGTACCCCCAGCCGACGGGGTGCGGACCGGACAGCCCCTCGACCGCCTGCCCGAGAAGTCGGCATGCCGTGTCGAGGTCACCGGCCCCGAGTGCGGCCCGGCCGGCCACGGCCGCACCGAGCAGCGGGGCGACGCCGGGCAGGCTGGCCGCCTGGCGCCGCATCCGGTCAGCCACATCCCGCGCCTCACTGACCCGGCCGGCGTACAGCAGCGCGCTCACGTGCGCGTCGGCGATGTTGAAGATCATGTGGGGCGCATCCAGGGAGCGGGCTGCGACGGCGTACCCGGCCTCGGCGACGGCCACCGCGTCCGAGGTGTGGCCCGCATCGGCGGCGATATGGGTCAGAGCCCACGCCAATTCCGCACCGACCACCGGGATGTCGCGCAGCGCGAGGTGCTCAGCCGTCAACAGGGCCTCTGCCGGACGATCCATCGCGAACCAGTAGACCGTCAGGAAGCCATCGACGTAGGTGCGCGCTTCCGGCGCAGTGACGTCCGAGGCGGCGTCGATGATCTGCTTGGCCCGTACCGGATCGGCCAGGGCCCACAGCATGTTGCTCGCGCGCAGGAACGCGAGCCGGGCCCGGTCCCGATCGGGCAACCCCGCGGTCTCGATGCCGGCCAGCATCGCGTCGGCGTCCTCACCGTGGCCCAGCCACGAAAGTGCATGCCCTCGAACGAGTTTCGGCTCCAGCCCGGCGCCCGCACGCTCTGCCGCCGCAGCGATCCGGTCGGCCAGCGGAAGATCACCCAGCCACACCGCTCCGTGAGCGGCCCTGATCAGCAGCCCCGTGTCCGCCGCTCTGTCCGAGTCCAGTTCCAGCGTCGCGCGCCGGACGACCACGCGCACGTCGTCGCATTCGGGTACGGCGGCCAGTTCGGCCGCGACGAGTCCACGCAACCGCCGCAACCTGCTCTGCGGCGCACGCCGTCGCCGCACTTGGCCGTACAGCGGGTGCGCGACCCGCGCCTGGACGGCGCCGCCCGCGGGTTCGAGCGTCACCAGGCCGCGACACTCGGCCTCCTCGATGGCGGCCATGTCGGTGATCCGGGCCAGCACAGGCAGATCGAGAGGCTCGCCGACGGAGAGCACGTCGACCACGTCGCCGACCTGCTCGGGCAGCGCGCCGATCCGGGATTCGATCAGGTCGGCCAGACCCGGCGGCACCGCGGGGTCGCCCGACCACCGCCAGCACCCGTTCTCGAGCACCAGGCCACCGTCGGCGACCGACTGCTCCACGATGTGCTGCAGATAGAACACGTTGCCCCGGGTCAGCTCCCACAACTGACGCGCGGTCACGGCGTCGACGCGCCCGTCCAGAGCGGCGGCCACCAGCGCCGCCGTGTCCTGGGCACTCATCGGCGCCAGCTCGAGCCGATCGAAGTCCCCGGCCTTGAGAATCTCCTGGACCGCCGTCGGGATGGCGTCCCCGGCGCGGACGGTGATCACGACCTTCGCGAGCCGCTGCTGCACGATCTGATGCACCACAAAGCTCGACAGGTCGTCGAACAGGTCGATGTCGTCGATGCCGATCACGACCGGCGCGGGTGGGCTCGGCGCGGTCAGGGCGTCCAGCACCCCGCGCAACAACGCGACCGTGTCACCGACCCCCGACGGCGCCCACGCGGTGAACGCACCCAGCGGGATCGCCTGCGCGGAGGACGTCCCGGCCGTCCAGCGCGTCTGCCAGCCACGGTCGGTGGCGCGCGCCAGCGCCTCCCGGACCAGGCGACTCTTGCCGACCCCGGTCGGCCCGCAGACGAGCACACCCGAGCCACTCGAGGCCGACAGCGCGGTCTCGATGGATGCCATCTCCCCCGACCGCCCGATCAGCGGCCATGCCAATCGCACACCGAAAGCGTAGGTGCCCTGCCGACCCGGGTGACCGAAATGCCCACTTCGGCCGGTTTGCACCGGCAGTCGGCGGGGTACCGTTCGCTCTCATGAGCGCTGAGCCCGACGCGACGTCTCCCCTCGGGGCCGACAGCGGCGGGGAGAGCACGCTGACGGTGGTCATCGCGCTGGCCGCGAATTTCGCGGTCGCCATCGCCAAGACCGTTGCGGCGGTGATCTCGGGGTCCGCGTCGATGACCGCCGAGGCCACCCACTCCTGGGCCGACACCGCGAATCAAGGCTTTCTGATCGTGGCCAACCGTCGCAGCAAGCGCCCGCCCGACGCAGCGCGGCCGCTGGGATACGGCCGTGAGGCCTACGTCTGGTCACTGCTGGCGGCGGTCGGACTGTTCGTCGTCGGCGGCACGGTGTCGGTGTGGCACGGCGTCACCGAGATCCTGCGCGGCGAGAACGGCCCGGAGAACTACCTGGTCGCCTACATCGTGCTCGGCGTCGCCTTCGTGCTCGAGGCCTCGTCACTGTTCCAGGCATTCCGCCAGCTACGCGGCGAGGCGAGCGAGTACGACCGGGAACTGCTCGACCACGTGCTGGAGACCTCCGACCCGACCACCCGCGCGGTCTTCGCCGAGGACACCGCAGCCCTGATCGGCATCGTGCTGGCGCTGCTCGGCATCGGACTGCATCAACTCACCGGTGAGGCGATCTGGGACGCGATCGGTTCCATCCTGGTCGGCCTGCTGCTGGGCGTCGTCGCCGTCATCCTGATCGACCGCAACCGCCGGTTCCTGGTCGGCGAACCCGCCAGCCCGCGGCTGCGCGAGGCCGCGATCGCCCTGCTCGAGCGGCTGCCGGAGGTGGCCTCGGTGCGCTTCATCCGGCTGGTGTTCGTCGGGCCCAAGCAACTGTTCCTGGTGGCGAGCGTCGACCTGGTGGGCGACGCGGTCGAGTCCCGGATCGCTGACACGCTGCGCGACCTGGAGAACAGGCTGCAGGCCGAGCCCTACATCGTCGACGCGGTGCTGACGATCGCCGAACCCGACGCGCTGGACCGGCTCTCCTAGCTGTTCTCAGCCGCCCTTGACCACTTTGAGGACCTGCTTGCGCAGCCCCTCGGTGGCGGTCTCCACGCCACCTTTGATCGTGCGCTTGATGATGAACCCGGGCAGCGGCACCGACAGGTCGATCGCGATGTCGAACTTCACCCGCGTCTTGTCACCCTGGGGCGTGAGCGTGTAGCCCGCGTCCTGGGACTTGAGCTGATTCGCCGAGATCAGCGTCCACGTCACCGAGTCGTCCCCCCACGTGTATTCGATGACCTGTTCGTCGGTCAGCCCGGCGGCCTTGACCGTCATCCTGACCTGCTTGGGCCGGCCGTTGTCGTAGCGGTCGAGGACCTCGGCCTTCTGGTACTGCGGCGACCAGGTGGGGGTCGCTTCGACGTCGGCGATGACGTCGAGGATCTGTTCCGGCGTTGCTTCGATCACGACCTCGCGCGAATCCTTGGTTGCCATGGCGCGACCATAGAGCACGGCGCCGACTGTTCGGATCGAGATCCCGGGACTGGGCCCGTAGGCTCGTCGTCTGTGAGCAGCGACGTCAATCCCGAAGTGCCGCCGAGCGGCACCGGTTGCGCCGAGTGCGACGCCCAGGGTGGCTGGTGGGTGCACCTGAGACGCTGCGCGGCGTGCGGGCACATCGGCTGTTGTGACGATTCGCCGATGCGGCACGCCTCCGCGCACTGGCGCTCGACGGGGCACCCGATCATCCGCTCCTTCGAGCCGGGCGAGGACTGGTTCTGGGACTACCAGACCGACGCCTACTACGACGGCCCGGAACTCGCCGCCCCGCAGAGCCGTCCACTCGACGAGACGGTGCCCGGCCCGCGCGGCCGGGTTCCCGCCGACTGGATGGCCCAACTGCAGGCGCGCGACCGCTGACACCTCAGCGTCCGGCGAGAACCTCCCGCGCGGCGTTGTAACCCGGGATGAAGGTGATACCCGGGCCGCCGTGACAGCCCGCGCTGGCCAGGTACAGCCCGTCGACCGGAAGCGGTTGATCGACATAGCCTTTCGGCCCGGGACGGTTGGGGCCCATCTGTTCGGGGTGGATCAGGCCGTGGCAGTAGTCGCCGCCGGGCGCACCGAACATGGTGCCCATGTGTTTGGGCGTGAACGTGGTGTGGCGCAGGATCAGGCTCTCGAAATTCGGTGCCAGCCGGGTGATCTTGTCGATCACCCGCCGGCCCATCTCGGTCTTCAGCTCGCCGTAGCTCGCCGTGTCCTCGGTGAGGGGGAACCACAGCGAGAACGCCGACACCGCGTGCTTGCCCGGCGGCGCGAGGCCCGGGTCGTTGGCCGACGGGATCTGCAGGGCGATCGCGGGATCCGCGGGCACGATGCCGCGCGTGGAGTCCTCCCACTGCTGCTGCAGTTCCTCGGGGGTGCTGAAAAGGCCGATCGCAGACTGGTATTCCGGGTCGTTGAGCACCTCGTACGGTTCGGCGAACGTGGGCGGTCCGTCGAGCGCGAAGTGCATCTGCAGGTAGCTGCCGCGATGGTCGATGTGGGAGAACCGTTCCCGGATCTCGGTCGGGACCATGCCCGGGTCGAGCAGCGTGTTGACGGTGAGATCGGGCGCGACAGCGGAGACGACCACCGGTGCGCGCAGCGTCGATCCGTCCTCCAGTCGCACTCCACCGACGCGGCCGTCGTCGACGAGGATCTCGGCCACCGTGGTGCGCAGCCGGACCTCGCCGCCGGCTGCGGTGAACATCCGAAGCAGGTGCTCGGTCACCGCGCCCATGCCGCCGCGGAACTTCTTGATCAGCGTGGCGTTCTCGTCGGGGACCGCCAGCCCGAAGGCCAGCGCGGCCGCACTGCCCGGCGTCTGCGGCCCGCGATAGGTGGTGTTGACCGCCAGGAACGCGAGCATTCCGCGCAGAGCGCCGTGCTTCTCCCGATCGGGCAGATGACGGTCGAGGACGTCGCTGACCGAGCCGAACAACATGTCGCTGATCGCCTGGCGTTCGAATTCGTTGGTGGCGCAGGCGAACATCTCGTCGAGCGTCCTGGGCGGCCGCGCGGCGTCGAAGCGGCCGAGCGCCCGGGTCGGAGCCTGGCACCACGCCATCAGGCCGGCCATGCCGTTGACGGCGTCGGCGCCGTGGACGTCGTTCAGATGGGTGAGCAGCTTGAGCGGGTCGGTGTAGTAGATGACGGGGTCGTCGCCGACTCCCCGCAACTGCACGCTCATCACGTCGAGGTCGACGGTGGGCAGGTCATCCAGGCCGAGCGCGTCACTGACCACGGCCGAGGTGGGCACCTGCACCGATCCGGCGATCTCGAACCGGAAGCCGTCGAACAGTTCCACGGTCGAGGCCATGCCACCGGCGTAGAGCTTGGCGTCCAGGCAGACCGTGCGCAGTCCCGCCTGCTGCAGCAGAGCGGCCGCGGTCAGACCGTTGTGTCCAGCCCCGACGACGATCGCATCGAAGTCCGTCATCGGCTGAGGCTGACACGGCCTCCGATGTTTTGTCAATATTGACGAAACATGTGCGCTACTCGGCGGCGATACCCGTCTCGAGCAGAGCGAGCGCGTGCCGGCACAGCCGGTCCAGCTCGGGTAACGAGCGATCCTCCCCGAGCATCCACACCTCCATGGCGCCGAACACCGCCGCCGCGATGCATCGCGCGGTCACGGTGATCCGCATCCGCTCATCCGTGCCGGGAGCCGGCGGGTCGGTCCCGGCCATGTGCTCCTCCACGGCCTCGGCGAAATCGGCCTCGACCTGCCTGATGTGCCGCACGATGCGGCCGGGGTCGAGTTCCTGGGCCCGCATCGCGGCGATCTTGGTGACGGCCGAGTCGTCGTACGGCGAGGCCATGATCGCCGACTGCACGGACTCGATGATCGACTCGTGCGGCGAGCGCGACGACAGGGCGGCCCGGAACCAGTGCAGTCCGGCGTCGTAGTCGGCGAACAGCAGGTCGTGCTTGGAGGCGAAGTGTCGGTAGAAGGTGCGCAACGACACCCCGGCATCGGCGGCGATCTGTTCGGCCGATGTCTCCTCTACGCCCTGCGCGAGGAACCGGACCGCGGCCGCCTGCCGGAGGGCTTCCCGGGTGCGCTCGCTACGCGCCGTCTGGGCAGGCCGGACCATGTGCGTAAAGTACCGCACCCCCCGGACGCGGCGTCGCGGCCGAATCCGGCCCGACCCGGCGACGTCGCCATTCGCGGATGGCTGGAACGGGTTAGGGTCACTGCGACGGGTGGGGTCACCCGATTCGCTGACGACCGGGGGGACGGGGCGTGAAGGTTCACCATCTCAATTGCGGGACGATGCGCCCCTGGGGCGCGGGCACCCTGGTCTGCCATGTGCTGCTCGTGGAGGCCGCCGACGGTCTCGTGCTCGTCGACACCGGCTTCGGCACACAGGACTGCCGGCGTCCCGCACGCTTCGGCCGGTTCCGGCGGCACTTCTTCCGGCCGTCGTTCGATGCGGCCGAGGCCGCCGTCACCCAGCTCGAGGCGCTCGGGTACCGCCGAGACGACGTCCGGCACATCATCACCACCCACTTCGACGCCGACCACATCGGCGGGCTGGCCGACTTCCCCGACGCACAGGTGCACGTCACCGCCACCGAGGTGCGCGCCGCGATGGGCTCCCGCGCGGCGCCCGACCGCATCCGGTTCCGGGCCGATCAGTGGGCGCACGGCCCCCACATCGTCGAGCACGACATCGCCGGGGAGCCGTGGCGCGGCTTCGCGGCCGCCAAGGAACTCACCGGCATCGGTCCCGGCTTCGTACTGTTGTCCCTGCCGGGCCACACCCTCGGCCACGCGTGCGTCGCCGTCGACGCCGGACACCGCTGGATCCTGCACGCCGGCGACGCGTTCTTCCAGTGCGGAACCCTCGACGAGAACCCGCGGGTGCCCGCGCTCACCGCGTTCGAGAATGCGGTGGCGGTGGATCGAAAACAGGTGCAAGACAACCACTCTCGCCTGGTCGAGCTGTACCGGCGGGGCGATCCGGACATGATGATCGTCTGCGCGCACGACCCGGAGCTGTTCGAACGGGCCAGGGCCACCGCGACGGCCTGACCGGGCGGATCACTGCCAGCGGCCGACCAGCGCGATCGACGCGTCGACCGCCTCGTCGGTGACGTCACTCATGCGGCCACCCTCCTCGACGGTGATCGCGGTCAGTTCGCGCAGACCGCCGAGCAACATGATGATGCGTCGTCTCGACACGGGACCGATTCCCGCCGAACGGAACTCGTCGGTGTCGCCCAGCGCACCGACCATCTCGATGAAGTGCTCCATGGCGTCGCGCTGCAGCCCGCGGGCGGCGGCCCCGAGGGCCGGCACGTCACGAATCCAGCTCAGCATCAACGCCGATCGCGCCTCGGCCGAGGAGATCCACGCCTCGATGGCCTGCCGCACCTGCTTCTGCCACGGCGCACCGGGATCGACGGCCGCGTAGATCTGCTGGATCTGGTCGGCGTTCGCTTCCGACAGCAGGGCGACGAAACACTCGTCGCGGCTGGCGAAGTGCTCGTAGAACGTGCGGCGCGACGTCCTGGCCCGGCGCACGATGTCGGCGACCGTCGTCTTGGCGTAGCCGTCCTCGGCGATCGACGCTTCCAGAGCGTCGAGCAGACGCTGGCGGAAGTCGCTCATGTCAGCGGCAGTAGTTGCGCGTGGCGAGATCCACGGCCTGCCGGTACAGCGGATCCAGCCCGCGGGTGGTCGCCACCTCCGACTTGGCGGCGTCGAGCTCGGACGCGCACTGCGGTGCGTGCAGCTTGCCCCACTCCTCGGCTATCAGCGTGACCATCTCGCGGTTGAGCGCGTCGATGATGTCCCGCGACGATCCGAGGTCGGGACTGTCGGCCGGAGCGGCAGCGGGATCGAGCGTCCACTGCGCCAGCCGGCTGTACTCGATACCGACCGTCGCATCGATCTGGTCCCGGAAGGCGGTCGTCACATAGTTCGGATCGATCTGGAATTCCCGCGCCTGGCCGGCGACGGAGTCCAGCACCTGTTGCTCACGCACCGGATCGACGATCGGCCCGCCGGTGTGGAACTTGTTGGCCGCGACGGGCTCGGCCACCTCGAGCCGGCGCACGGCCGCGTCGACGAGGTCGGTCAGAGTGTGAGTGGGCTGCGCCGAAGCGAGGGGAGCCATCGGAACCAGAGCCACCGCCACACCGACGGCGACCGGGGCGAGTGCGCAACGGATGTTCATGGTGGCCAGGGCCGGGATCGAACCGGCGACCTTCCGCTTTTCAGGCGGACGTGATAACCACTGACCTGCGGTTTCAACTTCTTTTGTGCGTGCTATGCGCCGCATTGAGCAAGGCTAACGCACTCAAGTTGTCCGACGAACGGGCATAGGCCGGACACAGCGCCTGCACTCCTGACCAGGCAAGCGCCCGACGGGTAGCCAGGCCGCAGGGCGGGAGAGCGACAACGTTGGGCCGCGGCGCCCAGCATGGACCCTCCACCGGCCGGCGGGCTTGTTGCATGTGCCGAAAATGTCCCTAGATCGGGGGACGACGGGAACGCGGCCGAGGATGTGCGTGCGGTCGACGCGTTGGGGCTGCGGTTCCCGAGCCCGGACATGGTCAGCGCGGCTGCCGCACTGTTCGAACCGGCGGAAACGTGGGCAGGCGGTCCTGCGCATCGCGGTACCGAGCCGGAATCCGGGCGGTTCCATATCGCCGTCGGGCCTGACTTCGTACGACTCAGATGGACCCACTACCTCGGCTGGCAGCTAGTTGCCGAGGCATGGGCGCAGCGATGCCAAGAAACCGCGGCAGCACGCGGCCTTACGGGAGTTATCAGCTCAAGCCACAGCGCTACTAACCTCGACCGACGAGTTTCCTATGTCGCAATATCTTGCAACAGAAGGCCTCGACCTCGTCTACCTCTCGGATCCTCTCAAAGCACCCGAGTGATCGCGTGGGCTGCTCATAGATGGCTGAATTACTCGCCAAGGTTTGCTATAACTTCGGAGACTCTCAAGCCGCAGAGGGGCGGGACAGACAGTTAAAGCGAAGCGGGGGAAAGCGATGCATGGCGAGGCACACGCCTTCAACAATTACGGCATCGACCGGTGAATCGACGCCAGAATCGCGAACCCAATCAGATAGATGCTGCGTTGGCCGAGGCCAAGCACAGCACAAAGCCTCTTCTTATTGGAGCAACACTAGCGGAAGTGGTGGCCGCTGGCGCGACTATCGCTTCAAAACTGCCAGCATGGTCAGTCAGCGGTATCCTGGTAGGCGTGCCTCTCGCCGCATTCGCCTATAATCAGAATCGAAAAGCGGTTAAAGCCACCAAACAGCTTGTGCAGCTTTATCACTATGACCGCCGATACCACAAATATGTGACACGTTGGTCCTTAACCGCCAGCGACAATCCCGACTTTTGGACAGGCATACACCACGCAGAACGTCATTTCACGGCGATACGTCCTGTTCGGTATTTTACGTGGAATGTAACTCGTCGATCAGACGATGATTTGCCGTTCGATGGAGCAGAGATCCGAAATAAGCGCGCGAGCCGATCAGCGAGCGGGACATGCATCTTTCATGACTTTCATAAACAAAAGGCCAACCTCACATTCAGGATAGAATTCGACCCCCCCTTAAGACCTGAGGAGTCCGTCGATTTAGCCTTCGACGTAATTGTGCCGCGACATAAAGTGAGCAACATTGAAATGCTGCGCTCCCGACCGAGACCAAAAATTCCATTACCCGAAGGCCTCGATTATTCGTCGACAGATATATCGTATCCGATCGAGAAATTTGTGAAGTCGGTCGATATCGATGAGCGACTTGAAACGACTCATCATGGATTGCAGGCGCTGTTGCAGCAAGATGAATTTTTGGAAGAAAAGGCCTACCTTAGCTCCGGCAATCGATTTACAATTGATCGAGCGCAAGTCGACGGTAACAGCGTAGTAAGATTGAAGATCGAACGTGATAGACCTCCAATAGGAACGACGTATAGACTCACGTGGGAGCCACCTGCGCGTAAAGCAATTGGCGCAAACTAATCATTCAGTCGCGTGCCGGACTATTGCATATTTCTAAGCTTTGCAAGATGTTTGGTAACTCACAATGAGATTGGCCCCATCCAGTGCAAGACCAGTGCGCAGCGGATGTTCATGGTGGCCAGGGCCGGGATCGACGCGGCGACCTTCCGCTTTTCAGGCGGACGGGATAGGCGCTGAACTGCGGTTTATCTGGGTCTGCACGTCGTATGCGCCGCATTGAGCTGCGCTGACGTGTTCATTCCGTCCGACGAACGGATATAAACCGGACACGGTGTTTGCACTCCTGACCAGGAGCTGTCGTGCCGCCGATTGCGTTGTCGGTGGACTCGGCGGCTCCGGGGAGCAGGTACCCCGATGCCCAGCATCGCATCATCAGCCACCGGGTCGACGTCGTCGATTAGCGGCTCGACTTTTGCACCTAATGGCCCGGTACCAAGGCCCGGTTCTCCGGGTGCCTCGGTGGACGGGAGGTCGCGAGCGCCCGAGGCCGCCAGGCCGCAGGGCGGGAGAGCGACAGCGGTCGGCCGTAAATCCACCGAGCCACCCAGCCTCAACCCGGCCGCGGCCCGCGGGCTTGACGAGTGGATTCCCGGTGACGCGGACGGTGCTGTACTGCTCGACATCGTTCAATGTCCTGTAGCAGAAGGAGTTCAGGACGCGTTCGACCCGGCGAGCGATAGCTGACCGTGTCACCCCGCCGTGCGACGCTGGCGATCGTGACTGGCGACGACGCTGCACCTGAACAACCGACCCACCCCGACTGGGATCACCCGGAGCGGTTTGAAGGCGTGGTCTCGTTGTCGTTCGTGCTTCCGTTCCTACTTCCGCTGGAACCGCAGGCGGTACCGATCGGCGTCGACGACGAGTACCTGCGAATCCGCGGCGTGACACCGGCCGAGTTCGACCAGGCCTGGATGCAGATGCCGCTCAGCTGTTGGATGATCTGGTCGGTCGCGACTGACGGAACCAACCCCGTCGTCGAGGACACGGCGGTGGCATGCGCCGCGCTGGCCCACATCACCGGGCAGCAGCCTCAGCCCGCTCCACCGCCTAACGACGACTACCGACGGAAACGCTCAGCTGTCGTCGTTTTCATCCCCGTCAAGAGCCGCGCTGCCGCCCTTACCCCACCGCACGACGGGAAATTGGATCCGGTGACGCTCGCACACTGGCTGATCGCCGACGCCACGCGGTCGTCACGGATAGCCTCCATGGCGCCGATCCCGGAGCTGCATTACCGAGCACTGAACCCGATCGTTCCCGCCACGTTCGGAGCGATCGGTGAAGGCGGACAGGTCAACTTCGATGAGAAACAGACCGTGATTCTGTTGGACCACCTCCCCTCAAGGCTCGCTTCGCCGACGCCGATCGACCCAGCTGTGACCGGCAGGATCTTTGGGCAACTCACTCGCGGCAGCATCAGCACGCTCGTTCGTGATCACTTCGCTCGCGCGTACGCCGAACACTCCGCTGGTGACCGCCGCGCATCGGTCCTCAGTCTTGCCGTCACGTGTGAGCTGATGCTCGACAGCACCCTGGCCGCGATGCTCTGGGAAGAAGGTCAAACGGCCGCCGACGCCGCGAAGGTATGGGCTGACACGAGTTCGATCACGGGACGGGTCAAGTCGTTGTACGCAGGCCGTCTCGGAGGCAGTTGGCACGTCGACGGTGACGGTCCGATGGGTCGCTGGCGAGAGCACATCGTAGACGTCCGCAACAGCGTGATCCATTCCGGACGTACCCCATCGGAACGAGAGTCGGAGAACTCAGGCGCGGTGGCCTCGGAGTTGCTCACGTTCGTGAGCAAGCGGCTGGTACTCAAATGGAAGGTGTACCCGAAGTCGATGGCCGTGCTGTGCGGACCGTCGTCGGTAGAGAAGCACGGTTCGAAGAAGCAACGGGACAACGTCCTTGCAGAGCTGGAACGCTGCTCGGCGTTCGCCGTCGAGTTTCACCGGTGGCGCGACGAGTGGCTACGCGAACGCGCGATGCTTGGTTGACCGCCGGCTGTGGCCGGACTTCACTGCCGCTCTTCCTGCACCACGTTCCCGGCGCGGTCCCGAATTTCGAGCGCCAATGTCATCCCATGCGGCCGTGCCGCGGTGCGTATCCGGTACAGGCACCACGCCTGCTGCACTACCCGTCGAGCGACGCCGAGGTCGGTGATGAATAGGCCGGTGTCAGGTATCCGTGCGCTCATCCGACCGTGCTCGTAGAGCGGCTTGCTGTCCACCTCTGTAGTCACGGTGTTAAGCGCCCATGTCCTCGCGTGGCTGACGCCGGAGCAGATCCGCCACGCGGTGAGCAGAGACTCAGGGTGACCCGGCAGGTCATCGATCGATTCGATCAGCTTCTCGAACCCGCCGGATCGCCCGGCCGCTATGTCGATACCGAGGCTGGCAGCGGCGTCGTCGGACCACCGCTGCCGTTCCTCGTGCTCACCGCCGTCGTCGAGCGGGGTGCCGCTGTGCGCCTTCGCCGAGTACCGCCATGATTCACGGTGCTGCCAGATGAGCCGAGCGAGACGGGTATCGACGTGGTCCGGTTCAAGCAGCCAGACCGCGGCGCCGGCTGATTCGTAGGCGGCCCGTAGAAGTGCGAACTGCGGTGTCGTCCACGGGTGATTGAGCACGAGCGTGCAGGCGGCCTCGACGTTCTCGACGGCGTACACCAGCCCACGGCGGGCGACGGTCGCAGCCCAGATGTCGGGGAACCGGGCCTCGTCCGCAGCAAGGTCGCTATCCGGCTCGGCATGATGATCGGGCATCGCGACGACGCGTGCGCCGATTTCAAGCACCCGCTCCAGATCGCTGCGGATAGCGTTGCTTGTCTCGGCGCTGTCTTGCTGCACAGACACAGAAATACCAGGGAGAGCAGTCGTGACGACCGCCATAGCGGATCTCAGTTGTCATTCCGCCCGTCCGAGAGTAGTTTCATCTGTGACATCTAGTGCATTTGTGTCATCTAGATGTGAAAGGATCAGCCGCATGAAGACCATCCACACCGACGGAATCCCCGCTGAGCAGATCGACGCGCTCGACGAGTTCGCCGCTACCGGCGTCGGTCCCGAGATGCGTGATCTCCTGCAAAGCGTGATCGATTGCGTGCGCGCCGGCAATGACCTCGCCGCTGTTTCTCCGCTGACTGTGCTCCGTCCGGCCCAGGCCGCGGAGCGTCTCGGAATGAGTCGCACCCACCTCTACAAGATCCTCGACCAAGGTGAAATTGCGTCCCACCGCGTCGGCCGCGATCGCCGCATCCTGTTGCGTGATCTCATCGTGTTCGAGGAGCGCCGCCAGCGTGACCGTCGTGAACTCGCCGAGCGTTTCGCTTCGCAGAACAAGACTCGCGAAGGTGCGATCGACGAACTCGCCGATCTGCTGTAGCTAGTCTCGTCGCGGACCCCGCTGCGGCATCATGGCTTGGTGCCACTCCGCAGAGCCCGTCCCACGATCCGCCTGCTGCGTGAGGATCTCAGTTCCGACTGGGAGTCACCTCACCCGCGGCGATTTTTGCAAACGGGCGAGCTGACGTCGTTGCACCCATTGTCGGAGTTGCCACACCCCATTCTCGCTAAGGCTGTTTCGTCGTTCGGCGATGATCCAGCAGACGACAACTACGTCGGTCCGATCGCCTCCAGTACCAACCTTCCGTTGCTCGAGATCAAGGCCGGCCAGTGGCGAGGCGGGGTCTGGCACGACCGCGAGTTAGACGTGTGCTGGGTCCTCGTGGCTGGGCTGGCCAAGGGCGGCCATGACGACCACGACGACTTCTACCAATGCGTCGCGCGTGACAACTCCGACCCGTCGCGTTGGATGCCAACAGAGGCTGACGTGCGTCTCCTGAAACGCGAGCGGGCGGCGCTGCGGCTGACCGAATGGGAGCTCGAGATTCAACAGGAGCTTGTACGTGCGCTACGCGAAGTGCAGCGAGGTGGGGAGACGGAATTCGAACTCCCCCATCCGGCCCCGCAGCAGGGGACGATAGCCACCGTGGCGATCACCGTCGTTGAAGTGCGCGAAGACGGCTACGAAGCGGACGAGATCGTCGTAAACATCATTCCAGAGTCACGCCATGCAGGAAGTCAGCTGTTCTGGCAGGCCACCGTAAGGGTGCTGACCACGCTTAACCCGCCACAACAAGGATGGGATCGATACAAGGACTCCTACAGCAACATCGCTGAGCCCGGTCACTGGTCCGCGCGGGTGACTGAGCTTGGCGAACTGGTGGGACGCAAGGCACTTGCAGAGTCTGAACCGGGACGGGTCGCTCACTACTTGCATCGCGAGCACATCGCCGAGAGTGTCGTGGAAGGTACCGCGATGCGGGCGATGTGTGGTGTGTTCTTCGTGAACACGCAGATGCCCGACGGTCTACCTCAGTGCCCCGACTGCACCGAGCGGTGGAGTCAGCTCCCAAAGTAGAAGTGGGGCTCCGACCGCATCTCGTCGTCAGTCAGTTTCCTGATCGATCAGCTTCCGGCCATCTCATGGAGAACTTGCTTACGCCGTCCGAGGGTGCGGCCCCGCCCCAGTGTCCACTTAGGTCCGGGCATCCTTGCCTGTGAGTCGTTCGCTATGCAGCATCGCGAGGACGCGATCCGCGGCGTACATGACGCTGGTCGTCCCGCCCGCCCCCAGGGTTCGGGGCAGCTGGATCGGCATTCCCAGCACGTCCTTGAAGCCGACGATCTGGCGTCGCTCCTCAGCTTTCGACATTTGGAAGCCGACCTGATCGATCTCGGTGGCGAGCCGGCCGGCATTGCGCGCCTCGATGGAGGTGAACGAACGACCGACATAGAAACTTGCACATTTGCGAATAGAGGCGTTCGGATTCCACGACGAACGTCGGCGCCTATTGCCATAAGGCGTTGTCGTATAGGCCGTGTTCAGCGGGTCGACTGCCGGCTGTAGGCCAAGGTGGTCTACGCATGTATCTACGGGGCGGACACGGCCACTCGTATAGCTACGCCCAGACGATTCACCACCGATCTTTGTTGTGAGGCGCGCGACGGACAGTGCGGATAATGGTCGCTGCACCTTTCGCTCACTGCCGTAACCTACGGTCGGCTGAGACAGCAAAGGTCGGCCGCGAAGGGGTGGGCATGGAGCCGTCGGAGGGCGAGCGCAGAGCAGTTGTGGGCTTTAGCGGTCAATACCGTTTGGCTGCGGAGATCGTCTATCGCGGGCTGAGCGAACTCGACTGGATCCGGGTCGCCGACCCCTCGGTCGGCGTTGCCGACGACTTCCAGTTCAAAAGCGGATCAATTCGCCATGCGCTACAGGTCAAGTGGTCGCAGTATCCCGGAATGTTCGGTTGGGCAGATCTGATGAGCGCCGCCGGGGAATCGCCAGCACTGCTGACGAGCTTGGCAACTGCATGGTCGCGAATAAGAAAGACGTGGGATGGCCCGCTTCTTGTTCACCTGTGCAGCAACGACATAGCGACACCCAACGTAAGCACGGCAGCGGACAACCCCCTGAAGTCCGCGACAAGTTCAGCCCCTAAGCATTTCGCCGCCTTTCTTGAGGTGGCCTGGCGACCGGTCCGAAACGCATTGCTCACTCAACCGATGGATCTCGAGGCTATTCGGCAGCTCCCGGCGTACTCGGAGTGGTCCGACGCCTGGGAGTCGCTGCGCGCGACTACTGCCCTCTCCGATGAGGACTTCGTGTGGTTCCTGGCCGAGCTTGACATTGAACTCGGGATGTCGACCGTGCCGCCCCTTGCGGACGCCAACCGCGAGAGAGATATCAACGATCTTGCGCAAGGCATACAAGGCTTTGTGATCGATCCCAGTCGACCGATGCAAGTCACTCGAAGTGCGCTGATCGATGAATTGGGCTGGCAGGACAGGCTTCAGTACCGTCACCGCCACCAATTTCCAGTCCCCGCAACATACGTCACGAACCAAGCCGCGAAGGATGCAATCGAGACGTTACTTGGAGAGGTCGAGGGTGGTTATCTTGCCGTCGTCGGCCCTGCGGGATGCGGGAAGTCGACGCTGTTATCGGACATGTCATTTCGCGGACGGGTAATTCGGTACTACGCTTTCGTCCCAAACTCACCGGATCCGTTAAGCGGTCGCGGCGAGGCAGAAGCTTTCCTCAACGACCTGTCGCTGGCGCTACAAGAGTCAGGCGTCGGACGTCCTACCCTGCCGGTTGGACTGCAAAATCTGCGCCTCGCATTCCAAAGCCAGTTGGCCACAGCAGCTGATATCTGGAAGGCGCGCCGTGAACGCACACTGATCGTCATCGACGGGCTTGACCACGTCCCCCGGGAACAACACCCATATAGATCAATGCTCGAAGAGTTGCCGGGGCCGGCCGCACTTCAGGACGGCGTCTACGTTGTGCTCGCGACGCAAACCACGAGCATTCTGCCTGACCCAATTCGATCACTGCTGAGCAGAGACGCCAACCGCGTCGTGGAAGTGCCACCGCTAACGGATAACGAGGTCAGGAATCTGGTCAAGAAGTCGTCGGCAGACCTCGTCATCGACACTGAATTTCTCGATCAGGTTGTTGCCACCAGCGGCGGCCACCCATTGGCACTAACGTACACGACGCAGGAACTCCTCCGCGTCAGTGAAGAATTCCCCGATGACCGCGAGGCTAGGCGCCAGGGATTCGCAGAAATCCTGGCAGACGCCGCTCGGTTCGGTGGTGACATAAATGAGCGATACCACGGATATTTTAAGGCGGTTGACGATGACCCCGATGTAACGGAACTTCTTGGATCGGTGGCGCGACTGCGAACGTCTGTCCGCATCGATTGGTTGGCCACCTGGGCTTCGGCCTCTGCAGTGTCGAAATTCGTGGCGAAAGCCACCCCATTCTTCTGGCGCGACGGTGACGAGTGGACCTTTATTCACAACAGTTTCCGCCGGTTCTTGCTGGACGAGACAGCCAAGGTTGGTGGGTTGCCGGAAGTCGAACGCGATCGTGCGCTACATCTGCATCTCGCGGATCGCTGCGCCGAGTCAGATGGCGAATGGGCAATTTATCGCGATGAAGAGATGGCACATCGCTTCCTAGCTCAGCAGTACGAGGAAGTGGTGGAGATTTCGACACCAGAGCGTCTCCGTACTGCCATCGGTGATTTGCGGGCAATGCCCAACGTGATTGACCATGCGTCCCTTGCTCTACGCGCGTCAGCGAAAACCGGCAACAAAGAGGCCTTTGTATCGCTGTTCATACTGCTGGGCGAGCTTCATCAGCGGACACAAGTTCTCAACTTCGAACAACTAGCGTCGGCGATGGTTCGAATCCTGCCCCCGAGGATCGCCATCGATTATGTCGTGCGCGGTGGCAAGCTTCAGATTGCCGCTTCCGATGCACTACGCCATGCCGCAATGTGGGCGACTTCAGGGCAAGTAGAAGTTGCATCGGCCGTAATCAACGCGGTACACGGGCTGCCCGGCATACTCGCCACCGACTCACGTTCGAACGAGGCAATAGAGC
Source organism: Mycolicibacterium chlorophenolicum (assembly GCF_001044235.1). Taxonomy (GTDB): domain Bacteria; phylum Actinomycetota; class Actinomycetes; order Mycobacteriales; family Mycobacteriaceae; genus Mycobacterium; species Mycobacterium chlorophenolicum. The sequence goes on from NZ_JYNL01000069.1 coordinate 758,384, forward strand.
TTGTAGAAAATTGGACAGAGGCAACATTTGGCACATCGGGCCTCGAAACCGTCTTGGCACAGATTGACCGACATCTGCCCCTTAAGCACATCGAGGCCGAAACACTCTCCGAGGACGATTCTGAGTTATGGCAAGCGTCTTCCGACGATGATCAATACCAAGCGCTTCAGTGTCGACTTGCTGCCCTGATGCGCTGTTTCGACCTGCTGCTCGAAATCCGCGATGAATCTAACTTGGCCCGCGTTGTCACCATTCTCGACAGCGAGGCGCCGGAGGACTGGCGAGCATACGTTCGAATCGAGCGAGCTGCCGAGGCACTCAGAGATGGGTTCGACGAGAAGGCCGCACAGTGGATTGACGAAGTCGTTCAAATCGACGAAACCGTGCGGGCAGCCCGCAGTGAGCCGGGCTCGGCGGATTCTCATAGTAAGGCGCCACTGGTCCGAACTAGCACCGACGAGACAACCGCAGAAGAAGGTCGACTGCCGTTAACGCTGCGTCTCGATGCAGCGCTGGTTTTAGTGCAGACGGGTCGCGCGAACGATGCAATGCTGGAACAGATCGTGCCCTGGGATGAACAGCCACCGTTGGTCGGTGACATCCATCGGAACTTTTGGGAGTCCCAGAAGGATCGCCGCCGCCACCTCCTTTTGAGTCGACTTCGCCGACAGATTCGGCAACGCGAGGGTTGCGACACCCCTTATACATACGTCGAACCCGTCAGCACGAAGTCAGACCCAGGTGGGCGGCGATTTGAGTTGGCGACTCAGGCTCTAGTCGATATGCAGGCCGCCTATCTCACCTACAAGCTCGGACTCTCGCCTGACCATCCATACATCGCTGGAATGGCCGATCCCATCCTTCGGCTTCACGAAGTTCCCTCCGAACTAACGCAAAATTGGTCTGGCTGGTACCGGATCCGTGAGTCAGTCCCACAGATGATGGAAGGTCTTATATCGCTGGCACATCGGGCCGGCGGGACGATCGAGCTTACGAAGTTGGCTGCCAAGTTCGACGACGCATGGACGACGGAACGCGGCCGCTACTGGTCGCCCGAGCTTCGCCAACGTGTCCTCGCCGCGTACGCATCAACTGATCAAGCCAGCTACGACTGGATTCGAGGGTGGCTGAGCGAGATCAGATCGGACCTCAGCAGCAGCGTCTTTGAACCAAGTCATCTCGTCGAGATCTGGCTGAAGAATGCCGAGATAAGCGCTCAGATAGGTCTTTTGGAACAAGCACGTCAGGATGTCGTGAATGCAACTGCGGCAGCGGTGCGGATCGGCTACTCGGATGACGAACATCAACTAGCGCATTGGCTTACCTGGCTCACGGACGCACTGCATGCGAAGAGGATATCCGAAGACGAGTTTCTTAATTCTGCAGAAACATTCGCATCCAGAGCGCGTGGCGTGGCCAGTGTGAATCGCGAAGCAGCGGCGTCCGCAGCCGAAGAGCTGATTTCGAGAGTCTGGCAAGTTTCCCCCAGGAAGTCTGTCCAGATAGGCGAGACGCTCTGTGAGAGCGGCGTGATAGAAGAAGCGCAGATGATCCAGGCTGCGGTCTTGGCTGCATTTCAAGACGCGGGATGCCCACTGGAAATGCCTGTGCGGGTTGCGACGAAGCTTCTGCTTCCCATCGCCAAATACCCATCATCCGACTTGCGGGCTGCGCTGATAGCCCGCAATGAGCCAAATCAGCTTGAGGCCTTCGACGCGGCGCTCGATGTCTGGACGATTGATGGCCCGCTTGCCGAAGGTCTCGCAAGAAGCACAACAAACCAGTCGCCTCAGCAAGAGGCCGATGCCTCGGACACAACAAACGCAGGTGACGCCAAAAATGTTGAAAGTGAACAAGTTCCCTGCCCCGGCGAATCGATGACTCCGCAGGCCCTACTAGCAAATCTGAGACAGCTAGACGCCGCCCAGTCGCTACCGGAGCATTGGTGGGCAGCCCCGTGCTCTGGCACACTGCGACGTTCGATGTCCAACGCGGTCGCTAAATCGTTGCTGCAGGAATCGGAACGGCTACAGGCACCAGACGATGTGATCGGGTTACTCGCGCAGAGGGTCGCAGACCTCGGTGACGTCGACGTAGCGGTCAAATCGTTGCAGAGTCGCTTGTCCCGCCTACCTGCGTACGGATGGTTTCGCCACTACGACGGAGGAAGTCGACAGAAGATTTTTCGTGCTGCTCTTGGCACCAGAAATCCCGAACTTGTTCGGTTGGCGACTGAGGACCTGGCCCAGGCGATTACAAGCGAGAGAGTCTACTGGCACAGCTTTTCGTCGGACACAAAGCGTCTGCTGGAACTCGCGGCGGGCGCAGAGGCTGTGTCTGCTGCATGGCCGACGGTTGAGGCATATCTTGATATCTACGCCCCCACGAGCGGTGAGATCTTGCTGGCACCCGCAGGTGATAGTTGTTCCTCACTACCCGACTCCGGGTCGGCAGCGCTGGGCTTCCTGTGCGGCAACCTGCTCGGGCATCCGACAATGGCGGTCGAGACGGGCGCAAGACGGGTTTTATTGCAGGCGTTATCTTTCGATGAAGTGACCGCTTCGGCCATACTGCACGACGCGATGCACGGAAGCGACTGGCAGGCAGAAGCGGCTCTACAAACCATCGCTGCCGAAACTAGAGAATTGTCGCTCAACGGGGTGATAGTTGAGGAGATCCAACGCTTTGCGGTATGCAACGACGCAGTCCTTAGGGATCTTGCTCGCATCATCGCATCGCAGAACGGATTTGAGTGCGACGACCCACCCCCGCGCGAGCTGCCAATCGGGTACAAGATATTTCTACCTCCGAAACTACCCAAAAGGCGACCACCTGAATTGAATAGAGAGGGAACACCATTCGTGGATATGACCGATCCACAACAAGTCATCGCGCCATATGACTTCGCAATGCGGGTGGTCGCGCAGCGTTTGGATCTGGACCCAGCGGCGGTGCTCTACCGTGCATCGGAGCTGGCCTTGAGACGTCACGGTGATCGGTGGACCGACGACGGAGTGAAGGGAATGTCCAATCGGCTGAAACGGCGGGGTCAGATGCATTCCTACCGCCCTTGGGCATACATGGTGGGTCGACGAGCAGCTGGGCAGGTATTGGCCGAGCTTCGAGACGCCTTTGTTGACGACCTTGGACGCGAGGTTGCTCTGAGCATGGGCATGGTCGCGCCTCAACTGCTACACGTAGAGCCAGACGCCCTGCGGCAGGATGACCCTGGCCCTTGGCGGCCTCCAGATCTCAAGTGGTCATCAACGACGTCATGGTGCGACGAGATATCCTCCGCTGCAGCGGTATACGTCACTGCCATCGAGAACCGCAGTGATGCATACGTACTTGCCGAGTACAGCGAGTGGCGCAGTCTAGAATGGGGCACACCTGAGGAGGTGCGGGAGGTCGCTACAATTCATGGGATCCCGCCAAGCCAACTGGACCTATTGGTCGACCTTGAGGCGTGGGAGTACGTTCGATCTGGATCGCGCTATCCGCTGGTCCCATACCGCTGGACGGATTTCAGCTCGTGGTCCGCGGTTTCGAAAGGCTCACTGACGCACCATATCTACATTGGTGGGCACTGCATCCCGCGGTCGCGGGTGCACTCGGATGGCAACCCGACGCCCAAGCACTGTTCGGGTGGACAGGCACCGATGGCGCCCTCAGAGCAAGATCAGAATATTCTGTACACGGTTTGATCACTCATCAGCCGCCCGCATCTGGTTGGACCGCCACCGTATGGCGGGTAATACTCACTCCCAAGGGTCTATCGGAAGTTCGGGAAGCATTCCCACACCTTCGACGACGCCTGACGGTTACTCGAACACTTCCCGAGAGGCGGCGTGACCAAGAGCCTGAACGCACCGCGGAGACGAGTTTGGTGATTCGCGAGCCTGATTAGGCGGCGTTGCTCACACCTGTTGAGCTCGGACTGCAAAGCCAAATACAAGATCTCCAACAGACTTGCCGACCAATGCCGCTCTGTCAGGCACTCGGTATCAGGTTCGTTCCGTCATGGGTCCGCGATTGCACTCCCGTGTCGAACGCATCTAGCACCCGCACGCTGAAAGCTGGCACCATCTCGGCTTGCACTTCTTCCCTGGTCATCCAACGAAGCTCTCGCTCTTCTTCGGTAGCCTGAGCTTTTCCTCCTACCGGCTGGCATTTGTACACCAGGGCGACAATTCCATGGGTCAAGTTCTTGTAGACGCCGGTAAGCCGTTCGACGGCAACCATTACTCCCGTCTCTTCCAGAACCTCACGGCGAACCCCATCCTCGAATGACTCGCCGAGTTCGAGCACGCCGCCCGATGGCGCTCCCATACGTCGAGATGTCGGGCAGGCAGCGCAGTGAATAACGGGTCCCGACGCAATCCAAGCAGCGAGGTGACGCCGTGGTGATTCACGGTCTCCGGAAGGCCCTCGTATCAGCCGGCAGCTTTCCTGAGCTGCTGACCGCAATTCAAGTGTCGGCGCTCCTTGGGGTCTCCGCCGCGACGCTCAATCGCTGGGCGGCGCTGCGCGAAACCACCGTAGAGCAGATCGGGCCGCCCTGCTACACCCTCTCGGAACGGGTCCGTCGCTGGGATGCGGCCGAAGTCCGGTCCTGGCTCAAGCAGGTGCGGCGGTAGTGGCTGGCAACACACAGCGCGGCATCCGCAAACGCCTCAACGCCGTGGGAGAGCCCCGCTATCAAGTCCGCTGCCTGATCCGCGACCCCGACGCCCCGTCTGGCTGGGTGGAAACGTCCGCGACATTCCTGACGCTACGCGAGGCGAAGGCATTCAAGTCCGAGCGCGATAAAGAAGCCGCGCTCGGCGCCCGTCGCTTTGATCCCCGTCTGGGCCGCACACCGCTGAGCCGGATCTGGACGCAGTTCTCGGACTACAAGAAGCCAGCGGTCTCGCCAAAGACGTGGAGCGGCTACACCCAGCACTGGGATCTGCGCATCAAACCGCGGTTTGGTCACGTGCCGGTCGATGAGATCACCCGCGCCGAGGTCCAGACGTTCGTTGACGGCCTGACGGTCGGACCGTGGGCGAAGGTGTCCACATTGCGCCTGCTGCGGTCGATTCTCGATGTCGCGCACCAGGATGGTCGGATTCACCGCAATCCGGCCCTGGGCGTCTCAGCGGGCCGCATTCCCGAGCGGGAGCGTCACCGCTACCTGACCGCCCAGGAGGTCCAGACGCTTGCCACGGCGTGTGGCGATCAGGGCGATGTGGTGACCATCCTGGCCTACACCGGCCTGCGTTGGTCCGAACTCGTTGGCCTCCGGGTCAAGGACATCGACTTGGCCGCCCGTCGCCTCTATGTCTGACGGGCAGCGCCCGAAGTCGAAGGCCACATCGTCATCGGGCCATCCAAGACCCGAGCCGGCATCCGAACTGTCCCGCTCCCCCAAGTCGTCGTCGACATCCTCAAGACGCGGATCGGCGGCAGGGATCCGGACGAGCCCGCCGTCACCTCACCCAATTGCGCGATGCTGCGCTCCAACAACTGACGTCGGCACAGCCACTGGAAAAAGGCCCTCATGAAGACCGACCTGGCTCCGGTGACCATCCATGATCTCCGCCACACCTATGCGAGCTTGGCCCGCAAGTCCGGCACCGACCTCAGATATGTCCAGAAGACCATGAGTTACTCGACGCCGACGGTGACCGCGAACATCTACAGCGACCTCTACTCCGATGAGCTGGACCAGGTCGCAACGAACCTCGATCAACTTCATGCGACCGAGACACATGCACCGAAGACCGGACAAGAAACGGACGAGTCAAACTGACAATCGAGTGCAAGACCCGTGTCGATGCAGGTAAGGGATGGTGGCCAGGGCCGGGATCGAACCGGCGACCTTCCGCTTTTCAGGCGGACGCTCGTACCAACTGAGCTACCTGGCCGGACGGCACCGATCACTCGTTCCCAAGTGCCTCGCCGTGATGGCGACCCTGACGGGACTCGAACCCGCGACCTCCGCCGTGACAGGGCGGCGCGCTAACCAACTGCGCCACAGGGCCTTACTGTGCGACTCCCCACCGACCTGGTCGCCGCGTGTACCCCCTACGGGATTCGAACCCGCGCTACCGCCTTGAAAGGGCGGCGTCCTAGGCCGCTAGACGAAGGGGGCCAGCCGAATCTCTCCGGGGTACTCACAACGCTCGTGTCTGTTGGGAGCTTCGATAGCTTAGGGTACCGACACCCAAATCCTCAAACGGCCAGCCCGGCAGTATCCTTTTCGAGGCGCACGCGCCACGCCCCTATAGCTCAGTTGGTAGAGCTACGGACTTTTAATCCGCAGGTCGCAGGTTCGAGCCCTGCTGGGGGCACACGTTTTCTACAGCACGACAAGCAACGCGGCGAGCACCAGAAGCATCAGCACCGCAGCGCCGGCCAGCGCCACGCCGGTGCGCTGCGGCGTCGCGGCCGGGGGATCCAGGCACGCACGCATCTGCTCGGCGCTCGCGAAGCGCCAGCGCGGGTCGCGCGACATGGCCCGCTCGACCGTCAGCGCCAGCGCGGGATCCAGATCGGGCCGCAGCACCGACAGCGGCGTCACCGCGCCCGCGGCGATCGCGTCGGCCAGCGTGGTGAGACTCTCCTGCGGATACGCCCGCCGGCCCGTGAGCGCCTCGTAGGCGACCACCCCGAGGGCGTACAGATCGTCGGCCGGCATCGCGGGCCGTCCGGCGATGCGGTCCGCGGGCAGGTAGGCCATCGTCCCGAAGACCCGGTTGGTGAGCGTCTGCGGGGTGTCGGCGCTCTTCGCGACACCGAAGTCGGCGATCTTCACCCCGCCGAACCGGGTGAACAGGATGTTGGCCGGCTTGATGTCGCGATGCAGCACACCGCGGGCATGCGCCGCGCCCAGCGCCGACAGCACGTCGCGCATGATCGCGCGGACGTGCCCGGCCGGCATCGGGCCGCCGCGGGCGAGGGCGTCGGCCACGCTCTGGCCTGGCAAGCGCTCGAGCACGATGTAGTGCCGGCCGTGGTGCACCCCGGAGTCGTGCACCGCCACCACGTGCGGGTGATTGACCACCGCCGCGGCGCGCGCCTCGGTGGCGAACCTGCGCCGGGTGTCGGGTTGCGTGCTGACCGACGGGTACAGCAACTTGACCGCGACCGGACGGCCGAGGCGGAGATCCCAGGCATCGCGGACCTCGGCCATGCCACCGCGGCCCAGAACACCCCGTAGTTCGTAGCGACCGCCAAGAACTTCCGGCGCCTGCATGCCTTCCAAGCTAGCCGGTGCGGCCGCATCGCAAACCTGACGCGCCGCCGCGCGCGGCTCGTATGATCGGCCCCGATGCTCTACCAGCCTGCCCGCCCACCGTTTCCACGTCGTCACCCCGTGCTCGCCGGCACCGCCGCAGCGGTGGCCCTGTGGTGGCTGTGGCTGGGCTGGTTCTGGCCGCTGGCAGTGATCGTGGGAGCCGGCATGGTGGTCGCGATCCGGCGGCGGCGCCGCGCGGCCGCGATCCGCGACGCCGGCCTGCGCGCCCGCGCCGACCTCGAACACCGACTCTGCCTGGCCGGTGACCCGCGCGGCACCTTCGGCCGCTTCCCCGCGGTGCAGCCGGGTTGGTACGTCAGCCCCGACGACGGGCGCCTGATGCGCTACTTCGACGGCGCCGCCTGGACGGCGTACACCGCGGCCCGCTGAGGCGTCATTCCGCCGCCGGCGGTCCGTCCAGTCCGACCCCGATGGTGATCTGCGGATGCTGCGCAGGGTCGAGCCACTGCAGGACCGACCGCATCTGGTCGCGGCCGATGGCGACGCACCCCCACGTCGGCTTCCCGTCGGACACGTGCAGGAAGATCCCCGCCGACCGCCCCGGTATCCGCTCCGGGTTGTGCTCGATCAGCACCGCGTAGTCGTAGATCGCGCCGGAGTCGTAGAGGTTCTCGGCATCCTCGGAGTCGATCTCGGCGGCGTGGACGTGCGTGTTGTACGTCGGGGAGTCGACGTCCTCGTCCCACCAGTCCTCGTCGGTCGCCTCGAAGTACGGCATCCGGGTGCCGGGATTGGCCTCCCGCCCGAACGCCTGCCCCAGCGGGAAGGTGCCGACGGGCGTGCGGAACACGTCGTCGGCCGGCGTGCCCACTCCGAGCTCGCCGAAATCGGCGGGAGTGGGCCCGAGCACGGACCTCCATCGTCCGTCCACCCGCTCGTAGGCCGTCAGCTCACCGACCGGCGAGTTCGCCGACGGCGCGCTCACCACGATCATCTGGCCGGGTGCCTCGGAATCCGATTGCGCCCCAGCGCCGCCGGCCGTGAGGCTCGCGACGATCAGCATCAGCGGCGCGACCGCGAGTTTGCCCAGCACCCTGTGAACGTAGCGCAGTCAGACCTTCGGGCTGTAGAAGTGCGGGTCGTCGCGATACTCCACCGGGGGTAGGTTGCGCGCCGGCGTCTCGACCAGGGGCGAATCGGCCGGCAACCGACCGTGCGCCCGGTCCCAGGCCGACCGTTTGCGCGGGTGCATCAGCAGCCGTCTGGGCAGGACCCGGGTGACCTGATGGACCGCGGCGCCGAACAGTCTGTGCAGCCGCTCCTGACGGGGCGACCACGAATAGCCCATCAACTCGCGCACGGCCGGATCGAACAAGCCGACCGTGGTGAAGTCGAAGAACCGCTGCATCCCCGCGACGTTGAGACGCCACAGCCAATCGGGCATCCAGTCCAGCGACGGGTGCTTGGGCATCGTCGACAGGTCGAGGACCTCGCGCGCGGCCCAGTTGTCCTCCAACACGTTGCGGCACATGTGATCCCAGTACCGCTCGAAGTCCTCCCAGCTCGCGGGCACCGGCCGCATGCTCATGCCGTACATCCGGTACCACGTGACGTGTTCGTCGAACAGCTGCCGCTTCTGCGCCTCGGTCAGTCCTCCGCCCAGCCATTCGGCGGCCAGCAGCGTCGACTTGAAGAACGTCGCGTGCGCCCAGTAGAAGACCTCCGGGTTCAGCGCGCTGTACCGGCGGCCCTGGTCGTCGACGCCCTTGATGCCGATGTGGTAGTCGCGGACCTCCGCCCCGGTCTTCGGCGCGCGGTCACCGTCGAACACCACGCCGCCGATCGGGTAGACCGACCGGAACAGCCGCGGCATCCGCTCGAGAAAGAAGATCGAGTGTTGCTGCACCGCGGCGCCGAGCTGGGGATGCATGTTCTGCATCGACCCCGCCCACGGCCCCTGCAGCATGCCGGTCCACTGGCCGAAGTACTTCCAGGTGAGCGATTCCGGGCCGAGCGGCGCCGGCACGTCGTCATAGCCGCCGGCGACCGGGCACCCGGCCGCGACGGATCCGCTGGTCACCGGGCACGAGACGGACGTATCTTGAGTCACTGCTGAGTTTCCCCGATTCTGACTACAGGCGTTGTCACTGCGAGCTTAGGAGGACCGTGCCGTCCGGTCAACGACGCGGCCGATGGTCGGGCGTTCCGCTGCGGGATCGTCAGGCGCTGCGCCGCGACGAACTGATCACTGCGGGCATCAGCCTGCTGGGCAGCCCGGGCGGGCCGAGCCTGACCGTGCGTGCGGTGTGCCGTGCGGCCGGGTTGACCGAGCGCTACTTCTACGAGAGCTTCGCCGACCGCGACGAATACGTGGCGGCCGTCTACGACGAGGTCTGCAGCGCGGCGATGTCGACGCTGATGCGCTCGGAGAGCATGCGCGACGCCGTCGAGCGGTTCGTCTCGTTGATGGTCGACGACCCCGCCCGGGGCAGGGTGCTGCTGCTGGCGCCCGAGGCCGAGCCCGTCCTCGCCCAGTCCGGGGCGCGCTGGATGCCGAACTTCATCGAGCTGCTGCAGCGCAATCTGACGCGCATCACCGACCCCACGCGGCAGGCCATGGTTGCCACCGGCCTGATCGGGGCACTCACTGCTCTGTTCACCGCATACCTCGACGGCCGCCTCGCGGCGACCCGCGAGCAGTTCATCGATCACTGCGCTGAGCTCCTGCTCAGCCGGGCATCGAGCTGATTCGTCCGCGGTGTGAGCTACGGCGCGGTGACTTGAATGTCACCGACTTACACAGATATATTGACTGCAACCATCAGGTACAGATAACCGGAGGTGTCATGGCGAAGGACCTGACCGATCTGCAGCTGCTGACCGAACTCGAGCCCGTCGTCGAGCCTCTGGTCAACCGGCACATGCAGATGAAGAAGGACTGGAACCCGCACGACTTCATCCCGTGGTCCGACGGCAAGAACTACTACGCACTCGGCGGCCAGGACTGGGACATCGAGCAGTCGAAGCTGTCCGAGGTCGCCCGGGTCGCGATGCTGACCAACCTCCTCACCGAGGACAACCTGCCCTCCTATCACCGCGAGATCGCGATGAACTTCAGCATGGACGGGCCCTGGGGTTTCTGGGTCAACCGCTGGACCGCCGAGGAGAACCGGCACGGCATCGCGCTGCGTGACTACCTCGTCGTCACGCGCAACGTCGACCCGGTCGAGCTGGAGATGCTGCGCGTCGAGCAGATGACCCGCGGCTTCTCCCCGGGCCAGAATCAGCAGGGCGGGATCGAACTGTTCGCCGAGAGCCTGTTCGACTCGGTCATCTACGTGACGTTCCAGGAGCTCGCCACCCGCGTCTCGCATCGCAACACCGGCAAGGCGTGCGACGACCCGATCGCCGACCAGCTGCTGCAGCGCGTGTCGGCCGACGAGAACCTGCACATGATCTTCTACCGCGACGTCTCCGAGGCGGGCTTCGAGATCGCCCCCGACCAGGCGATGAAGTCGCTGCACAAGGTGCTGCGCAACTTCAAGATGCCCGGTTACACGATCCCGGACTTCCGTCGTCGCGCGGTCACCATCGCCTCCGGCGGTGTCTACGACCCGCGGATCCACCTCGAGGACATCGTGATGCCGGTGCTCAAGAAGTGGCGCATCTTCGAGCGCGAGGACTTCAACGGCGAGAGCGCGCGGATGCGCGACGATCTCGGCGCCCTGGTGGAAGAGCTCCAGGAAGCCGTCGACAAGTTCGAGGTCGCCAAGCAGCGCCGCGAAGCACGGCTGGCGCAGATGGCCGAGAAGAAGGCGGCCAAGGCTCAGCTGGTGGGATCATCAGCCTCGTAACAGACACCCCTCGATCGGCCCGGTCCCTGCGGATCGGGCCGTTCGACCTTCACAGCCCCGTCGTCCTCGCGCCGATGGCGGGGGTGACCAACGTCGCCTTCCGCACGCTGTGCCGTGAACTGGAGCTCAGCCGTGCGGGCACCGTCAGCGGCCTGTACGTGTGCGAGATGGTCACCGCGCGCGCCCTGGTGGAGCGCCACCCGGTGACGATGCACATGACGACGTTCGCGCCCGACGAATCACCGCGGTCGCTGCAGCTCTACACCGTCGACCCGGAGAACACGTACGCCGCGGCCAAGATGATCGTCGATGAGGACCTGGCCGACCACATCGACATGAACTTCGGCTGCCCGGTGCCCAAGGTGACCCGGCGCGGCGGCGGAGCCGCACTGCCCTACAAGCGGCGCCTGTTCGGTCAGATCGTCGCGGCGGCGGTACGGGCCACCGAAGGCACCGACATTCCCGTCACGGTCAAGTTCCGCATCGGCATCGACGACGAGCACCACACCCACCTCGACGCCGGGCGCATCGCCGCCGAGGAAGGCGCGGCAGCGGTCGCGCTGCACGCGCGCACCGCCGCGCAGCGCTACTCCGGCACCGCCGACTGGGAGCAGATCGGCGCACTGAAGGCCCATGTCACCGGGATTCCGGTGCTCGGAAACGGTGATATCTTCGACGCTCGTGACGCGCTGGCCATGATGGCCGCGACAGGCTGCGACGGCGTGGTGATCGGCCGGGGCTGTCTGGGACGGCCGTGGCTGTTCGCCGAGCTGTCCGCCGCCTTCACCGGCGCGACACCGGCGACCCCGCCCACGCTGGGTGAGGTCGCGTCCATCATTCGTCGACACGGCGAGCTGCTCGCTGCGCACTTCGGAGAGGACAAGGGGATGCGGGACATCCGCAAGCACGTGGCCTGGTACCTGCACGGCTTCCCGGCCGGGGCGGATCTGCGCCGGTCGTTGGCCCTGGTCAAGACGATTTCCGAGCTCGACGACCTGCTCGAGCAGCTCGATCCCGACGTGCCGTTCCCGGCAGCCGCAAACGGCCCGCGCGGCCGGCAGGGCTCGGCGGCCTCGGTGTCGCTTCCCGAGAACTGGCTCGACGATCCGGACGACTGCGCGGTCCCGGTCGGGGCCGACGTCATGCACTCGGGCGGCTGACCGCCCGTTTGGAGACTGTTGCGAGAGGGTATCGATCAGGCGCTGACTGTTGTTGTCGGCTGGCTCTCTCTCAGGATGTCTCAGTACGATGAAGTGCCACACTGTCCCGCTCCGGTGGCGGAGCCGGGACCAGTGCTTTAAGACTTTGAGTGGGCACTCGGCGATCTGCGTGCCGGTGCGCGGCTGCGGTACGCGCGCGTCATGTGGTGCCGCGGGAGCTGGAAGGCCGGTAGACGATGAGTGACGGTGATCACGCCACTCCCGGCCGCCCGCAGTCCGGCGATTCCGACGGCCAGCATGACTGGCTTACCCGATCGAAGCGGCCCGCACCAGGCGCCGCGCCGTGGGAGCGGGCCATCGACCCGCCGGAGCCACCCGAAGCCCCGACGGAAACCGGTCCCGTCACCGTCGCGGACCTGATCGCCAAGATCAACGGCGGTGCGGTGCCCACCGAACCGAAGCGGCACCGCGCCGAACCCGAGCCGGACCCGGAGCCCGACGCCGAACCCGAGCCGTATCCGGCCGACGAGCTCGACACGACAATCCTGCCCGCGCTGGATGCCCGACCCTCCGAACTGCCGGACCTCGCCGCGGTCGGCCGCCCGCAGGACACCTCCACCGTGGCGTACCAGCCACGCCACCGGCGCAGCATGATCGCCGGTCGCGGCATCGCCGCCCTGGTCGCCGTCCTCGCCCTCGTGCTGACCGGCGGCGCCTGGCAGTGGCAGTCCGCCAAGAACAACCTGCTGAACCGGGTCTCCGCGCTCGACCCCGACTCCCGCGACATCCTCGACCCGAACGCCCAGTTCGGCGACGAGAACTTCCTGATCGTCGGCACCGACACCCGTATCGGCGACAACAGCGAGATGGGCGCGGGCACCACCGAGGACGCCGCCGGCGCCCGGTCTGACACCGTGATGCTGGTCAACATCCCGGCCAACCGCAAGCGCGTGGTCGCCGTGTCCTTCCCGCGCGATCTGAAGATCGAGCCGATGAAGTGCGAGGTCTGGAACCCGGAGACGCGGCAGTACGGTCCGATCTACGACGAGGACACCGAGTCGTGGGGTCCGGAAGAGGCCTACACCGAATACAAGCTGAACTCGGCGTTCGCCGTCGGCGGGCCAAAATGCCTGGTCAAGGTCATCCAGAAGATGTCCGGCCTGCACATCAACCGCTTCATGGCCGTCGACTTCGCCGGCTTCAGCAAGATGGTCGACGCGCTCGGCGGGGTCGAGGTCTGCAGCACGACGCCGATCGAGGACTACGAACTGGGCACCGTGCTGGCCACCGCCGGCCGTCAGGTCGTCGACGGGCACACCGCTCTCAATTACGTGCGCGCCCGCCAGGTCACCACCGAGACCAACGGAGACTACGGCCGCATCAAGCGCCAGCAGCGGTTCCTGTCCTCACTGCTGCGGTCCCTGATCTCCAAGGACACCTTCTTCTCGCTGTCGAAGCTGAACAACGTCGTCAACATGTTCATCAACGACAGCTACGTGGACAACCTGGACACCAAGGACCTCGTCGATCTCGGCCAATCGGTCCAAGGCGTCAACGCGGGGCGGATCACCTTCGTCACCGTGCCGACCGTCGGGTACGCCGACGACTACGGCAACGAGATCCCCCGCACCGACGACATGCGCGCGCTGTTCGACGCGATCATCAACGACGATCCGCTGCCCGAGGAACGCAACGCCGACAACACCCCCGTGCCCGGCACACCCGAGTCGCTGGCCAACCCTGCGCCCGCTCAGAACGGCGAGAATCCCGCGCCGCAGGACGGCGAGATCATCGATGCCGTCGCCACCAATCCCGGCGACGTCACCGTCCAGGTGTCGAACTCCACGTCCGAGACGGGTCTGGCCTCCACGGCGGCCGACGCACTGCAGGCCCACGGCTTCAACATCACCGACCCTGACGACTATCCCGGCCCGCTCGAGCACACCACGGTGTTCTTCTCCCCCGGCAACGAGGAGGCGGCGGCCACCGTGGCGTCGTCGTTCCCCGACCCGACGATCGAACGCGCCAGCGGCCTCGGCGACGTCGTGCAGGTGGTGCTCGGCAGCGACTTCTCCAATGTCGCCGCGCCCACCCCGAGCGGCTCCACCGTGAAGGTGCACGTCCTGCGCGGGTCGAAGAACTCGTCCTCCACGCTGCCCGAAGACCTCACCGTCACCAACGCCGCCGACACTTCCTGCGAGTAGTCCACATCTGGGCAGGTGGCATTCACCTGGCGTTCACCGCACAGCTCGTGACGATCGCCCGGCCATGCCCGTAGGCTTTTGACCATGCGAACCGCGTACCACGAGCAGCTCGAGGCCCTGACCAACCAGCTCGGCGAGATGTGCGGGCTGGCGGGCGTGGCCATGGAGCGCGCCACGCAGGCCCTGCTGCAGGCCGACCTCGCGCTGGCCGAACAGGTCATCACCGACCACGAACAGATCGTCGCGATGAGTGTGCGCGCCGAGGAGAGTGCGTTCGTGCTGCTGGCGCTGCAGGCTCCGGTCGCCGGCGATCTGCGGGCGATCGTCAGCTCGATCCAGATCGTCGCCGATGTGGACCGGATGGGCGCGCTGGCGCTGCACGTCGCCAAGATCGCCCGCCGGCGGCACCCGCAGCACGCCCTTCCCGAAGAGGTCAACGGCTACTTCGCCGAAATGGGGCGCGTCGCGGTCGAGCTCGGCCACAGCGCCCAGGAGGTGCTCCTGACCCGCGATCCGGAGAAAGCGGCCCGGATCCGCGAGGAAGACGATGCGATGGACGACCTGCACCGGCACCTGTTCACGGTCCTGATGGATCGGGAGTGGAAGTACGGGGTCGCCGCGGCGGTCGACGTGACCCTGCTGGGCCGCTTCTACGAGCGCTTCGCCGACCACGCCGTCGAGATCGCCCGCCGGGTCATCTTCCAGGTCACCGGGCACGCCCCCGAGGAGGAGGAGCTGCCCGCTCCGCGCTAGCGTCGCATCGCCATCAAGAAAGCCCCCCGGGACATGTTCTCCGGGGGGCTTACTTGTTGCGAGGATGGTTCGTCAGCCGAAGCGGCCGGAGATGTAGTCCTCGGTGGCCTTCTGCGTCGGGTTCGAGAAGATCTTCTCGGTGTCGTCGATCTCGATCAGCCGCCCGGGCTTGCCGGTGGCCTCGAGGTTGAAGAACGCGGTCTGGTCGCTCACCCGCGCCGCCTGCTGCATGTTGTGCGTGACGATCACGATCGTGAAATCCTGCTTCAGCTCGGCGATCAGATCCTCGATGGCCAGCGTCGAGATCGGATCCAGCGCCGAACAGGGCTCGTCCATCAACAGCACGTCGGGCTGCACGGCGATCGCGCGGGCGATGCACAGCCGCTGCTGCTGGCCACCTGACAGTCCACCGCCGGGCTTGTCGAGCCGGTCCTTGACCTCGGTCCACAGATTCGCACCGCGCAGCGAGCGCTCGGCGACCTCGTCGAGGGTCTTCTTGTTGCGCACGCCCTGCAGCTTGAGGCCGGCGACGACGTTGTCGCGAATCGACATGGTGGGGAACGGGTTCGGACGCTGGAACACCATGCCGATGGTCTTGCGCACACCCACCGGGTCCACGCCGGCACCGTAGATGTCGTCGCCGTCGAGCAGCACCGAGCCCTCGACGCGGGCGCCGGGGATGACCTCGTGCATC
Source organism: Mycolicibacterium chlorophenolicum (assembly GCF_001044235.1). Taxonomy (GTDB): domain Bacteria; phylum Actinomycetota; class Actinomycetes; order Mycobacteriales; family Mycobacteriaceae; genus Mycobacterium; species Mycobacterium chlorophenolicum. The sequence continues at coordinate 774,289 of NZ_JYNL01000069.1, forward strand.
CGGTTCAGCGTGCGCAGCACCGTCGACTTGCCGCAGCCGGACGGGCCGATGAACGCGGTGACGCTGCGCGGCGGCACCGCCATCGACACGTCGGCGACGGCGTGGAACGCGCCGTAGTAGATGTTGACGTCTTTGAGATCGAGACGCTTGGCCACGGGTATCTCCGCTTCTCTAACTGACTAAAGCTTCTTGGGGGCAAAGAATTTGGCGATGAAGCGGGCGCCGACGTTCAGCAGCGCGATCACGATGATCAGCGTCAGCGCGGCACCCCACATGCGGTCGGTGGGGATCGGGTTGGCGCCGGCCCCGGCGGAGGTCTGGTCGTACATCATGCCGGGCAGCGATCCCATGAAGCCGCTGAACATGTCGAAGTTGATGGCCTGCGAGTAGCCGACCAGGATCAGCAGCGGCGCCGTCTCCCCCATCACGCGGGCCAGCGACAGCAGGATCCCGGTGACGATGCCCGACAGCGCGGTGGGGATCACGATGGCGGCGATGGTCTTCCACTTCGGGACGCCGAGGGCGTAACTGGCCTCCCGCAGATCCATCGGCACGATCGCCAGCATCTCCTCGGTGGACCGCACGATGACCGGAATCATCAACAGCACCAGGGCAAGTGACACGGCGAAGCCGGACCGCTGGAAGCCCAGCGTCGCGACCCACAGCGCGTAGATGAACAGCGCCGCGACGATCGACGGCACACCGGTGAGGATGTCCACCATGAACGTCGTGACCTTGCCCAGGCGTGTCCCGCCGCCGTACTCGACCAGATAGATGCCGACGAACACGCCGATCGGGATGGAGATCACCGCACAGACCGCCGCCTGCAGCAGGCTGCCGACGATCGCGTGGTAGGCGCCGCCGCCGGCGGCGAACGCGGTCATGCCCGCTTGGGAGTTCATCCACCAGGTGCTCGACGTGATCGCACCGAACCCCTTGGCCACCACGGTGTAGAGCACCCACAGCAGCGGGACCAGCGCGATGGCCACCGACAGCGTCACCAGCACGGTGGCGACGTTGTTGGTCACCTTGCGGCGCACGCTCACGCCCTGGAACGTCGGCGCCTTGACGGGTTGATCAAATGTCGCGGAGGTCATGATGCAGACCGGTCCTTTCCGGAGACCGCGGCCCGGGCCAGCGAATTCACCACGAAGGTCAGGATGAACAGCACCAGGCCGGCCGCGATGTAGGCGCCCGCCTTGTACTGGTCGTTGAATTCCGAAGCGGCAGCGGCGATCTTGCTGGCGAACGTGTACCCGGCGTCGAACAGTGACCAGCCGAACGCCTGCTGTGTGCCGCGCAGGATGATGAGCAGCGCGATGGTCTCACCGAGCGCGCGGCCGAGCCCGAGCATCGCGCCGCTGATGTAGCCGGACATGCCGAAGGGCAGCACCGTGGTCCGCACCACCTCCCAGCGGGTGGCGCCCAGCGCCAGCGCGGCCTCGATCTGCCCCCGCGGCGTCTGCACGAACACCTCACGGGTGACCGCGGTGATGATCGGCAGGATCATCACCGCCAGCACGATGCCGGCGGTGAAGATCGTGCCGCCGCCGGCGACCGAGGCATTGCCGGTGGAGAACAGGAACAACCAACCGCCCAGCGTCTCGTTGAGCCACAGCGCCAGTGGCCTGATCACCGGCGCCAGGACGTAGAGCCCCCAGACGCCGTAGATGATCGACGGCACCGCCGCCAGCAGATCCACCATGTACGACAGCGGACCCACGACGCGCTTGGGCGCGTAGTTGGTCAGGTAGATCGCGATGCCGAGAGCGATCGGCATCGCCAGCAGCAACGCGAAAACCGACACGAACACCGTCACCTGCAGAAGGTCCAGGATGCCGAACTGCATCGCGGAGGTGTCGGTGGTGATCCAGTTACCGCTGTAGAGGAAGAAGTTCTGCTCGTTGCGCGCCAGCGCGGGAATCGCGCGCCACAGCAGGAAGAACCCGATCGCCGCGATGATGGCGACGATCAGGACGCCCGAGCCCTCGGCCAACCCGCGGAAGATGCGATCACCGAGGCGCACGGTGCCGTACCTCGACGGGTCGGTCGAGAGCGGTGTCGGCTCGGGGTGGGGTGCGGCCAGGGCCTCACCCGACCCCGATTGCGCGGGATTCGGGATAGTCACAGAAGTTCCGTCAGAGCCCTTCTCGATACTGTTGAACGTCATGGCTGTCAGGCACCCATCCTCGCTGTGAATTCGCTGCCGCGCCAGCGAACTAGGTAGTTACTTGATCGCCTGGATGGACGTCAGCAGGCGCTCCTTGAACTTCTCGGGCAGCGGCACGTAACCGGCGCTCGACAGCCCGCCCTGCCCGTCGTTGGCCGACACGGTCAGGAACGACTTGACCGCCGCCGAGGTGTCGGGGTCGTAGCCGGCGGAGCACACGATCTCGTACGTGGCGAGCACCAGCGGGTACGCACCGGCTTCCTTGGTTCCGTAGATCGAGTTGAGGTCGAGCACCAGGTCGTTGCCGTCGGCGGCGAACTTCGCCGCGTCGATCGCCTTGCCGGCCGTGTCGTCGGTCAACTCGACGGCGCCAGCGCCGGTGTCGATCTGCGCGAACGGCAGACCGGCCTGCTGGGCGAAGCCCTTCTCCACGTAGCCGATCGAGCCCGGGGTGGCCTGCACGGCCTGCGTGACGCCCGCCGACTTCTGGGCGCCTTCACCCGCTCCGCCCTGGAACTCGCTGCCGGTGTCCTTGGTCCACGCCTCGGGCGCGGCGGTCTTCAGGTACTTCTGGAAGTTGTCGGTGGTGCCCGACGAGTCCGACCGGAAGATCGGGGTGATCGCGGTGTCGGGCAGCGTGGCGCCGCTGTTCAGCGCGGCGATCGCCGGGTCGTTCCACTTGGTGATCTGACCCTGGAAGATCTTGGCGAGCGTGTCCGCGTTGAGCACGAGCTTGTCGACGCCCTCGAGGTTGTAGGCCATCGCGATGGGGCCGAAGACCAGCGGCAGGTGCCAGGCCGGGTTGTCACCGCAGCGCTTGGCGGCGTCGGCGATCTGCGCGTCCTTGAGCGCGGAGTCCGAGCCGGCGAAGTCGACGTTCTTGGCGATGAACTGCTCGCGACCGGCGCCCGATCCGGTCGGGTTGTAGGACAGGTTCTTGCCCTGGCACTTCTGGCCCCAGACCTGGTTGAACAGGGCGATGGCGTTCTGCTGGGCGGTCGAGCCCTCGGCGGTGAGCGAGTTCTTGCCACCGCAGTCGGCGGCCGCGGCGGAGCTGCTGCCCGACGCCGCGGAGCTGCTGCTGCCGCCCGACGCCGAGTTGTTGTCGCTTCCGCAACCGGCGAGGGTCACCGCGGCGATCGCCGCGACCGAGACCGTCGTGCCGAACGTCTTGCCGATGCTCTTGAGCTTCACTGATCCCACTTTCATCTGTCCCGAATGTCGGGCCTGAGCGGCTCCGAACTCACACGGCAACGTATGCGGCCGTGGTAGACGGACCGGGGATGGTGAGTGAACGAAAGGTGAACAGGTTCAGCGATTTCACAGGTGAAGCGGTGTACGGAAGGCGTAGGCGGCATCGACGTTGACGACCTCGAAACCCAGCCGTCGATAGGTCTTCACCGCCGCGGTGTTGTCCGACTCGACGTAGAGCATCACGACGGCGTCGCGCCCGTCGGCCGACAGCCGCTCGGCGAGGTGGTGCAGACCGGTCAGCGTCAGCGCCGCCCCCAGGCCGCGGCCCTGCGCAGCGGGGTCGACACCGACGACGTACACCTCCCCCAACGAGTCGGAATGTGTTTTGGTCCAGTGGAATCCGAGCAGCTCGCCGGTGCGCTCGTCGTGGGCGAGGAACAGGCCGGCCGGGTCGAACCACGGCTCGGCGCGGCGCTCGGCGATCTCGGCGTCGGTCCAGCCGCCCTGTTCGGGGTGCCAGGCGAACGCGGCGTTGTTGACCCGCAGCAGCTCCGCGTCGTCCTCGGATCCGGCGTAGGTGCGGATCTGCACCCCGGCCACCGGCGGCGTGGGGGGCAACCCGGCCAACGGGCGCCGCATCTGCAGCAGCTCGCGGACGACGACCAGGTCGAGCGCGGCCGCGGCGGCGCGGGCCGGTTCGAGGTTGCCGTGCGCCCAGATGCGCGCGTCGGGTCCCCCTTCGGGCAGGCCGGCGCGGATCATCGCGCGGCCGATTCCTTGGCGACGGGCGGCGGGGTGCACCACCAGCTCGGCCATCGCGGGGGCGTCGTCGCCGGCGGGCGTGAGGTTGAGGTAGCCCCGCACGGCGTCGTCCTCGACGGCCAGCAGGTGCCGGGTGCGGTCGTGGGCGAGTTCACGCAGCACCTGATCGCCGACCGGGGCGATGTCGTCGGCAGCCGTCGCCGCGGCGATGAGGTCGCGCACCTGCCCCTGTTCCGCCTCGGACAGCTGCTCGCGCCAGCTGACCGACGTCACTGACGCGGCAGCGCGTCGGCGGGTGTGCCGCCCAGCGCCTCGGAGACGTCGTCGTCCAGGGCGCTGACGTCGTCGTCGTACGGATCGTCTTCGAGGTCGTCGGCATCCGCGGCCGCCGGCCGGCCGCGGGCCGGACGGACCGCCTTGTAGCCGACGTTGCGCACCGTGCCGATCAGCGACTCGTACTCGGTGCCCAGCTTGGCGCGCAGGCGCCGGACGTGGACGTCGACGGTGCGGGTGCCGCCGAAGAAGTCGTAGCCCCACACCTCCTGCAGCAGTTGCGCCCGGGTGAACACGCGGCCGGCGTGCTGGGCGAGGTACTTCAGCAGCTCGAATTCCTTGTAGGTGAGGTCCAGCGGACGCCCACGCAGCCGCGCCGTGTACGTGCCCTCGTCGATCACCAGCTCGCCCAGGCTGATCTTGCCCACGTTCTCCTGGTTGGCCGCGCCACCGCGGCGGCCGATGAGCAGGCGCAACCGGGCGTCGATCTCGGCGGGCCCGGTGCTGGGCAGCAGGATCTCGTCCAGTCCCCACTCGGTGTTGACGGCGACGAGACCACCCTCGTTGACCACGGCCACCACGGGCACCGACGTCCCGGTGGTGCCGAGCAGCCGGCACAGGCCCCGCGCGGCGGCCAGGTCGGTGCGCGCATCGACGATGGCCACATCCGCGGATCCGGCCTCGAGCAGGGACGACACTTCGGTGGGCGCCGTGCGCAGATTGTGCGCCAGCAGCGATAGCGACGGCAGAACCGATTCCGGATGCGGGTCCACAGTCAGTAGCAGTAGATCCAACTGGCCCTCCAGCAAGCGGTGGAGATTCTTCGCCGGGACCTCGCCGCTACATCGTTGTCTCGCGGTGACTTCCCAGATTCATGCCCGACACGTGGCCGTTACCCGACCGATGGTTTCCTAACGATAGCGTGCCACCTGCCCTTAAGCCGCGCCGAACGGGCCACTCGGGCGGCGTGGGCAACAATGTCCGGGTGCGCAAGCTCGTCCTCGGTGCGGTCGCGACCACGGTCGTGGTGATTCTCGGTGCCGTCGGCGCCGACTTCGGGGCCGCGATCTATGCCGAGTATCGCCTGGCCAGAAGCGTGCGCAGCGCCGCGAACCTGAACTGGGACCCGTCGGTGGCCATCCTGGGTTTTCCGTTCATCGCCCAGGCGGTGGACCGGCACTACGACGAGGTCGAGATCAAGGCCAGTGGTGTTGATCACGCCGTGGTCGGCAAGGCGTCGCTGGAGACGACGCTGCATTCGGTGGACCTCGGCGACTCGTGGCTGGTCGCGCCCGACGCGGTGCTCCCGGTGGGCAAAGTAGAGAGCCGCATCATCATCGATTCCACCCACGTGGGCCGCTTCATGGGCATTCCCGACCTGCTCGTCGAGGCCCCCACCCGGGAGACCAACGACTCGACGGGCGGAACCACCGAGTCCGGCATCTCGAGCAACCGCGGGGTCGTCTTCACCGGCACCCCGCGGCAGGCGGGCATCGACGAGCGCGTGAGCATCGCCGTCGATCTGTCGGTAGTCGGGCCGGCCCGCACCACCCTGAAGATGACCGCGACCGGGGTGCTGACCGGTCCCGGGACGGCGGACGAGGACGTTCCCGCCGACAAGCTGCCCGCCGTGCTCGCGGCGTTCTCCTCCGAACTGCCCGGCCAGAAACTGCCGTTCGGCATCGCCCCGACGAGCGAAGGAGCGCGCGGCTCCGATGTGATCATCGAGGGCATCGCCGAGGGAGTAACCGTCGACCTCGACGAGTTCAGACTGTCATGAGCTCTTCGTGGATCGCCGTGATCGTGGTGCTGATCGTGGCCTTCGGCCTGGCCTATGTCATCGGCCGGATGCTGACGCTGCGCGCGGGCGTGCTGAAGGCGACCGACGACGCGCCGGCCGTGGACACCAGCGAGCTGGGCCTGTCCGGCACCGGGCCGACCGTCGTGCACTTCAGCGCGGTGTGGTGCGGACCGTGCGCGGGGGTGCGCCGGGTCGTCGACCAGGTGTGCGCCGACCTTCCGGACGTCGCGCACGTGGAGATCGACATGGACGCGAACCCGGATGCGGCGCGGCGCCTTTCGGTGCTCTCGCTGCCGACGACGTTCATCTTCGACGCCGACGGCCGCCAGCGGTACCGGACGTCGGGGGTACCCACCGCCGCTGACCTGCGGTCGGCCCTGCAGCCGCTGTTGGCTTGATCACCCCGTCATTGGGTAAGCTGTCGACCGTGTCAGCCCGCGTCGAGCTCGTGCTCACCAAGCGCCGCGCAGTCGATCTGTGCCGCGTTGCGGGTTGTTGCTGTTGTTGTAGCTGCTGAGTAGCCGCGCTTTCATCCTGCGCCGCACTCTGCGAGCGGCCGTTTCGGCGTGCCGCGTCAGCCATCCCAGACAACAGGAGCACAGCCATGTCGAGCACCACACAGACCACCACACCCGCACAGGTCGACGTGCGCGGTCCGCGGTTCGTCGCCTGGGTGACCACCGCGGTTCTCGTCGTCACGCTGCTGGTGTCGGCGTCGAGCCCGGCGACCGCGGCGGCGCTGCTGGGCGCCCAGGCGGTGGTGTTCGCGCTCGGCGCCGCGCTGGGCCCCCGGCGGCACCCCTACGGTCTGGTGTTCGCCTCGATGGTGGCCCCCCGGCTCGGTCCGGTCACCGAACGTGAACCGGTCCCGCCGCTGAAGTTCGCCCAGCTCGTCGGCTTCGTCTTCGCCGTGCTCGGCGTCGTCGGCTTCGCCGCCGGCCCTCTTGTGCTGGGTCTCGTCGCCACCGGTTTCGCGCTGGTCGCGGCGTTCCTCAACGCAGCTTTCGGGATCTGCCTGGGCTGCCGGCTCTACCCCCTGTTCCTCCGCCTGAACCCGTCTCACTCGTAACCGAAAGGATCTCCTCCATGGCACGCTCCGACGTCCTGGTCACAGCCGACTGGGCCGAGAGCAATCTCGACGCGCCGAACACCGTCTTCGTCGAGGTCGACGAAGACACCAGTGCGTACGACACCGGTCACATCCCCGGCGCGATCAAGCTGGACTGGAAGACCGACCTGCAGGACCAGGTCAAGCGCGACTTCGTCGACGCCGAGCAGTTCTCCAAGCTGCTCTCCGAGCGCGGCATCGCCAACGACGACACGGTGGCTCTCTACGGCGGCAACAACAACTGGTTCGCCGCGTACGCCTACTGGTACTTCAAGCTCTACGGCCACGAGGACGTGAAGCTCCTCGACGGCGGGCGCAAGAAGTGGGAGCTGGACTCGCGTCCACTGTCCACCGACACGGTGACCCGCCCCGAGACCAGCTACACCGCCAAGGCGCCCGACAACAGCATCCGCGCCTTCCGCGACGAGGTCATCGCCGCGATCGGCACGAAGAACCTGGTCGACGTCCGCTCCCCCGACGAGTTCTCCGGCAAGATCCTCGCGCCGGCGCACCTGCCGCAGGAGCAGAGCCAGCGGCCCGGCCACGTGCCCGGTGCCATCAACGTCCCGTGGAGCAAGGCGGCCAACGAGGACGGCACGTTCAAGTCCGACGAGGACCTGGCCAAGCTGTACGCCGACGCCGGCCTGGACGGCGAGAAGGAGACCATCGCCTACTGCCGCATCGGTGAGCGCTCGTCGCACACCTGGTTCGTGCTGCAGGAGCTGCTGGGACACAAGAACGTCAAGAACTACGACGGCAGTTGGACGGAATACGGCTCCCTGGTGGGCGCCCCGATCGAGTTGGGAAGTTGATATGTGCTCTGCACCCAAGCAAGGACTGACGTTGCCCGCGAGCGTCGACCTGGAGAAGGAGACGGTGATCACCGGTCGCGTCGTCGACGGCTCCGGTCAGGCGGTCGGCGGCGCCTTCGTGCGGCTGCTGGACAGCTCCGACGAGTTCACCGCGGAGGTCGTCGCGTCGGCCACCGGTGACTTCCGGTTCTTTGCCGCACCGGGTACGTGGACGCTGCGTGCGCTGTCTCCGGCGGGCAACGGCGACGCCTCGGTGGCGCCGTCGGGCGCCGGCATCCATGAGGTCGACGTCAAGGTCGCGTGACTGACTGCGCCGCCGCGCCCTCGGCTCGGCGCGGCGGCGCGCACCTTCCTCGGAGGGTTCGTTGATCTTGCTGTGAAAACGCTGCGGGATTAGCTGTTGTCGGCGACGATAGGGTCACCGCCCGCGCACCCGCGTGGGCCTTCACCTTCGAGGACCCGACCATGAAGATCACCATCGCTTTCGCCGCCGCTGCGGCGTTCGCCGCCGTCGGCTTGGTCAGTGCTCCCGCGGCCATGGCCGATCCGGAGGGCGATTTCCTGTCGGTGATCGGCAAGGGCGGCATCACGTGGCCGTCGGAGAAGACGCAGCAGGTCATCGACACCGGCCGTGCGGTGTGCCAGGACTGGGACAACGGCGCCTCTTTCGAGCAGGAGGTGGCCGACCTGACCAGCGTCACCGACTGGTCGGATTACCAGGCCGGCTACTTCATCGGGGCCGCCACGGGCGCCTTCTGCCCGGAGTACGAGTCCAAGGTCAGCTGACGTCGGCGCCGCGATGAGCGGCAGTTAGACTGGCACCCGTGGTGCTGTTCTACGAACTCCTGCTCGTCGCGGCCGTCGTGGTCATCACGTGGTTCGCGCTGTACGCGCTGTACCGGCTGATCACCGACGAGTCGTGACCTCTGGCGACGACGCGGTCGCCGCAGCAGCCGAGCGTGCCCGGCAGACCGCCGCACGCAACATCCCGGCTTTCGGTGACCTGCCTGTGCCTGCCGACACCGCGAATCTGCGTGAGGGCGCGAACCTCGACGACCGCCTGCTCGCGCTGCTGCCGCTGGTCGGGGTGTGGCGGGGCGAAGGTGAGGGCCGCGGGTCGCACGGCGACTACCGGTTCGGCCAGCAGATCGTGGTGTCCCACGACGGCGCCGACTACCTGAACTGGGAAGCCCGGTCCTGGCGGCTGACCGAGGACGGCGACTTCGACGGCCACACGTTGCGCGAGACGGGGTTCTGGCGGTTCGTCAGCGATCCCAACGATCCCGGCGAGTCGCAGGCCATCGAGTTGCTGCTCGCCCATTCGGCCGGCTACATCGAACTGTTCTACGGCCGCCCGCTCAACCAGTCGTCGTGGGAGCTCGTCACCGACGCGTTGGCCCGCAGCAAGTCGGGCATGCTCGTCGGGGGCGCCAAGAGGCTCTACGGCATCGTCGACGGCGGGGATCTGGCCTACGTCGAGGAGCGGGTCGACGCCGACGGTGGTCTGGTTCCGCACCTGTCCGCCCGACTGTCTCGGTTCATCGGCTAGTGCGCTGCGTGGCTGTGGCCGTGGCGTTGACCGCGGCGGGCATCGTGGCGGGATGTTCGTCCACTCCGGCGGATGCACCGGCCTCCTCGACGACGACGGTGTCGCCCAGCGTCGGTCACGGATCGCTCGCCTACTGCCTGGGTCAGCACGGGGTCCCGGCCCCTCCGGGGCCTGCCTCCGGGCCGCCGCCGGGCGTCGATCCGGCGACGTGGGACGGGGCGATGCAGGCCTGTTCGTCGTTGGCGCCCGGGCCGGACGCGCCGGCGCACCCCTGACCGGCACACCCCGAACATGGAGCGGCCCCCGAGCCGTTGTTCCTGGTCGGACTCAACCGAGGGGCTCGGGGGCCGGGTGACTGCGGGGAATTCGCCAGCGCGCGCAGGTGTGCGACAAGCGCTCCCCCGGCGCTGCTAGCTCGCAGCCACCTCACATGTCCATAAGTCAATCAATTTGTCGGACCACCTCCTTCCCTGTGTACAGGCGAAGGTACCCGCGCAACGGCTGGGCGACAAGGGAATTAATCTCTCAGCGATCACTGGTGATGGCCGCGTCGACCAGAGCGGCGAATTCGTCGGCCAACGGCGAAGGGGGCAGCGGATTGCCGTCGAGGGTGTGCACCCGTGCCGCGAGGGTGATGCTCGATACCAGCCAAACACCTTGCGCGGCAAAAAGATCCGCGGGCCGCAGGGGTTCGTAGTCGCAGTCGTAGCCCTTGTTGCGCGCCACCTCGAACAGTGCCTGCTGCGTGGTGCCGCGCAGGATCGGATACCACGGCGGCGGGGTGAGCAGGCAGGGGCGGCCGTCGGCGGAGGTGCCGGCGATGACGACGGTCGACCGGGGACCTTCCAGAACGTGGCCGTCGGTGCTGACGAAGATGACGTCCCCGGCTCCGTGGCGCTCGGCGTGCCGCAGCGCGGCCATGTTGACGGCGTAGGACAGCGTCTTCGCGCCGGCCAGCAGCCAGGGCATCCCGTCGTCGGCGTTCGAGGCGAGGCCGCGGTCCAGCGTCAGCGCCGCGACGCCGCTGCGCCGGACCTCGGCGACCCGGGCCGGCAGCGGGCTGATGGTGGCGTACGCCGTGCCGGTGGGATCGCTCTCCCTGCCGCGGCTGTAGACCAGCCGCAGCGCGGCCTCTCCGCCACCAGCGGCCACCCAGTGATCCACGGCGACACGGACGGCCGACCGCCACTGGGGCAGATCCGGCTCCGGCAGGTCCATCAGTCGCGCGGAATGCGTCAGGCGACCCAGGTGCGCGTCCAGCAGGCACGGACGGCCGTGCCGGATCAGCAGCGTCTCGAAGATCCCGTCGCCGCGCACGGCGGCCAGGTCGTCGGCGTGGACCAGCGGCGCCTGCGGATCGCGGAGCTGTCCGTCGAGCGAGACCACCACTCTGAGTCCGTCCGCCATGGGGCTTTAGCGTAGTCCCGGCTTTTCGGGGCCGGCTCGTAGAGTTGAGCCATGTCTGTGAGTTCGGCGGGGATCCCCGCCCCGGAGAACGGCCCGGATGCCGGTGCGGTCTGGCATTACGGTGATCCGCTCGGCGAGCAGCGCGCTGCCGCGCAGGGCGCGGTCGTCGTCGACCGCTCGCACCGGGCGGTGCTGACGCTGACCGGGTCGGAACGCAAGAGCTGGCTGCACACGATCTCCAGCCAGCATGTCAGCGAGCTGCCCGACGGCGCGGTCACCGAGAATCTGAGCCTCGACGGCCAGGGGCGAGTCGAAGATCACTGGGTACAGACGCAGCTCGACGGCGTCACGATCCTCGACACCGAGCCGTGGCGCGGCGAGGCCCTGCTGGGCTTCCTGCGCAAGATGGTGTTCTGGGCCGACGTCGTCGTGGAGCCGGCCGATCTGGCCGTCCTGTCGCTGCTCGGGCCGGCACTGGCCGACACGCCGGTGCTCGAGGCCCTCGGCGTCGCGGCCCTGCCGGCCCCCGGCACGGCCGTCGCGCTGCCCGACGGCGGCTTCGTACGCACCCTGCCCGGCTCCGCCGGGGAGGTCGACCTCGTCGTTCCCCGTCCGCAGACCGCGCAGTGGCTGGACCGGCTGACGGCTGCGGGGGTGCGCCGCGCCGGGGTGTGGGCGTACGAGGCGCACCGGGTGGCGGCGCTGCGTCCGCGTCTGGGCGTGGACACCGACGAGCGCACGATCCCCCATGAGGTGGGCTGGATCGGGTCGGCCGTGCATCTCGACAAGGGCTGCTACCGCGGCCAGGAAACCGTGGCGCGGGTGCACAACCTCGGTAAACCGCCGCGGATGCTCGTGCTGGTGCACCTCGACGGCGACGCCGAGCGGCCCGCCCCCGGTGATCCGCTGCTGGCGGGCGGCCGCACGGTGGGCCGGCTGGGCACTGTCGTCGACCACGTCGACGAGGGACCGGTTGCGCTGGCCCTGCTCAAGCGGGGCCTGCCTGCGGACACCGAGCTCACCACCGGGGGCACGGTGGCGGTGTCGGCGGCGATCGATCCCGACACCGTGCCCACGACCGATGCCGTCGGTGCGGGCCGGCTGGCGGTGGACCGATTGCGCGGCGGCGCGCGGTAAGCCACGGGCGAAACGGGGCCTGCCAGCGCCGCGGCGTTCGGCACGGTAAAGTGTCGGCAGGACAATAAGAACACTCAGATCGGAGCCGCCTAGCAATTAGGCCGCTCCGTTATTGCGCGAGGGGGTTCCCCCATGGGCCGCGGCCGGGCAAAGGCAAAGCAGACCAAGGTTGCTCGTGAGCTCAAGTACAGCTCACCGCAGACCGACTTCGAGCGGCTCCAGCGCGAGCTAGCCGGCGGATCCGACGATGACCGTCTCAACGGAGACGGGCCGTCGGACGATCGCTGGGTGGACGAGGACGACTGGCGGCCTTAGCCGCCCGTAGGTCGGCACTCCGCGGCTAGAACCGCGGGTGCTGGCCCACCAGCACTGCCCGTGACGCGTCCTTGCTGCCCTTCTCGATGCTCCCCAGGGTCCAGCAGTTCAGGTGGCGGGCAGTCAGCACGGCCAGTGCGCGGTCGGTGTCCTCCGGCGCCACGACGGCCACCATCCCGACACCCATGTTGAACGTCTTCTCCATCTCGGCCCGTTCGATGCGGCCGCGCTGGGCGATCATGCCGAAGACGGGCGCCGGGGTCCACGTGCCGCGGTCGAGCTGGGCGACCAGCCCGTGCGGGATGACGCGCTCCAGATTGCCCGCCAGGCCTCCGCCGGTGACGTGGCAGAACGTGCGGACCTGGGTCTCGGCGGCCAGCGCCAGGCAGTCCTTGGCGTAGATGCGGGTGGGTTCGAGCAGTTCCTCGCCGAGCGTGCGGCCGAACTCCTCGACGTGGCCGGCCAGGTTCATGTGGTCGATCTCGAGCAGCACGTGGCGGGCCAGCGAGTAGCCGTTGGAGTGCAGACCGGTCGATGCCATCGCGATGAGCACGTCACCGGGGCGGACCCGGTCGGGGCCCAGCACGTCGTCGGCCTCGACGACGCCGATGCCGGTCGCGGAGATGTCGTAGTGGTCGGGCGCCATCAGCCCGGGGTGTTCGGCCGTCTCACCGCCCAGCAGCGCGCATCCGGCCATCACGCAGCCGTCGGCGATGCCGGAGACCAGCTCGGCGACCCGCTCGGGCACGGTCCGCCCGACCGCGATGTAGTCCTGCAGGAACAGCGGCTCGGCACCGCACACCACGAGGTCGTCGACCACCATGGCGACCAGGTCGATGCCGACGGTGTCGTGCTTGTCCATCGCCTGGGCGACGGCGAGCTTGGTGCCCACACCGTCGGTGGACGACGCCAGCAGGGGCTCGCGGTAGCCGCCGCGCAGCGCGAACAGCCCCGCGAACCCGCCCAGGCCGCCGCGCACCTCAGGCCGGGTGGCCTTCTTGGCGAGCGGTTTGAACAGCTCGACAGCGCGGTCGCCTGCTTCGATGTCGACCCCGGCCGACGCGTAGGAAATGCCGTGTTGTTCGGCGCGATCGGTCATCGGCCCCAAGGTTACCGGTCGGCCGCGCCGGCCGGTATGGCCCTAGCCCACGTGACGGTCCAGCCAGTGTTCCAGCGGGACGGCGGCCCGCAGTGTCGTGACCACGCGATCCTTGGCTTTACGGGTGCCGAGCCAGGCGCCGACCGGCCAGCTCTTCATCATCGCGAGGCCCTTGTGTCTCAGCAGTTCGATGCGCGGGTGGTCGGTGGGATATCCCCGGGGCGCGGTCTTGAGCACGTCGTGCGCGGTGATCTGGTAGCCGGCCGCGCGCAGGTCGGCGACGATGCCGTCGAGTTCGGTCCCGGAGTCCGGGTCGTCGACGGCCGTCCGGAAGCGTTGCAGCGCCGCAGGGTCGGGCATGTACAACCCGCTGCCGGCCGACAGCCCCTCGGCCGAGAACGACACGTAGCCGGCGCCGATACGCGCGGCGCAGGTGGTCTTGTAGGGGCTCTTGTCTGCGCTGAACCGCACGTCGCGGTAGGGCCGGAACATCGTGCCGGGACCGAACTCGTCGGCGAGTTCGGTCAGCAGTTCCTCCATCGGCGCCTTCACCTGCCGCTCGTAGGTCTCCCGGTGGTCCTGCCAGTAGACCTTGGAGTTGTCGGCCTCGAGGCCCTCGTAGAACTCCACCGCCTCGATGGGCCAGCCGCGAAACGCCATGACGTCATTGTGGATCATCGGCGTGCGGCAAACGCCCAGGTGCGGCGCATCGCTGTGCGATCCTGACGGCCATGGGACGAATGCTGCGGTGGGGCGTGACGGTGCCGGCGCTCGTCGCGCTGCTGGCCACCCCGGGGGTTGCGGCGGCCACACCCGGCGTCGGGGTCGACGCGGTCACGCTGTCCGATTCGACGGCCGACGGCAGTCATTACGTCGCCAAGCTGCTCACCATCGCCCCGGGCGGGGGCACCGGATGGCACTTCCATCCCGGTGACGTGTTCGGGGTGGTGCGGTCCGGCACGCTGACCCACTACTCCGCGGACTGCTCGGTCGACGGGGTGTATCCGGCGGGGTCGACGATCACCGAGCGCAGCGGTCCGGGGTACGTGCACGCGGGACGCAACGAGGGGCCGGATCCGCTGGTGATGTGGGTGCTGTACGTGAATCCGGTGCTGAACCCGGCCGATCCGGCGGACGTTCCGCTCGTGGTGGACGCCGCCGATCCGGGGTGTCCGCTGCCCGGATCGGGTTGAAGCTCCCTATTGCGGGCAATCCACGTCGGCATCGGCACCGAACTCCTCTCGAGTGTCGACGACGAACGGAGTGCTGGTGTCGGCTGAGCAAGTGAAGTGCCTGGTGACGGGTGCGACCGGGTACATCGGTGGGCAGTTGGTGCCCGAGTTGCTCGGCCGCGGCCACGCCGTGCGCGCGATGGCGCGCAAACCGGCCAAGTTGGACGACGCCCCCTGGCGCAGCCGGGTCGAGGTGGTGCCGGGCGATCTGACCAAACCGGACTCGCTGACCGCGCCGTTCGACGGCATGGACGTCGTGTACTACCTGGTGCACTCGATGGGGACGTCGAAGGATTTCGTCGCCGAGGAGGCCCGGTCGGCCCGCAACGTCGCCGCGGCCGCCGAGAAGGCCGGGGTGCGTCGGGTCGTGTACCTCAGCGGCCTGCATCCCGAGGGGGTGGAGTTGTCCCGGCACCTGGCCTCGCGCGTGGAGGTCGGCGAGATCCTGATGGCGTCGTCGGTCGAGGCGGTGGTCCTGCAGGCGGGGATCGTGATCGGTTCGGGCTCGGCGTCGTTCGAGATGGTGCGGCACCTCACGGACCGGCTGCCGGTGATGACGACGCCGAAGTGGGTGCACAACAAGATCCAGCCGATCGCGATCGACGACGTGCTCTACTACCTCGCCGAGGCGGCGACCGCCGAGGTGCCGAAGTCCCGCACCTGGGACGTCGGCGGCCCCGACGTCATGGAGTACGGCGACGCGATGCAGACCTACGCCGACGTGGCGGGTCTGCGCCGCCGGGTGATGGTCGTGCTGCCGTTCCTGACGCCGACGATCGCGAGCCTGTGGGTCGGGCTGGTCACGCCGATTCCGTCCGGCCTGGCCCGCCCGCTGGTCGAGTCCTTGGAGTGCGACGCGGTGTGCCACGAACAGGACATCGATGCGGTGATCCCGCCCCCGCAGGGTGGGCTGGCCCCGTACCGCGACGCGGTGGTCACCGCACTCAAGGAGGATGCGGCGCACAAAGGCGGCCGCAGGCATCTGCTGCGGTTCAGTAAAGTTGTGCCGCAGTAGATCTCAGGGTCTGCGCAGCGCGGACGCGTTGTCGTTGTCCGCGGTGAGCGGGATGCCGGTGCGCGCCGCGGTCGCCAACATGTGCTCGATGACGTTCTTGCCCAGCGCGGTCTCGCCGGGCAGTTCGATCGGGTAGACGCCGTCGAAGCACGCCGAGCACAACCGCGTCGCGGGCTGCTCGGTGGCGGCGATCATGCCGTGCTGGGAGATGTAGCCGAGCGTGTCGGCGCCGATCGCGTGGCGGACGGCGTCGAGCATCTCGTCCCCGGTGCCCTCGGCGTTCGCCGCGTTGGCGATCAGTTCGGCCGGCGTCGCGAAGTCGATGCCGTAGAAACACGGCCATTTCACCGGTGGCGAGGCGATGCGCACGTGCACCTCGACCGCGCCCGCCTCGCGCAGCATCCGGATCAGCGCCCGCTGGGTGTTGCCGCGCACGATCGAATCGTCCACGACGATCAGCCGCTTGCCGCGGATGACTTCCTTGAGCGGGTTGAGCTTGAGCCGGATGCCGAGCTGACGGATGGTCTGCGACGGCTGGATGAACGTCCGGCCGACGTAGGCGTTCTTCATCAGGCCCTGGCCGTAGGGAATCCCGGACTCCTGGGCGTAGCCGACGGCGGCCGGTGTGCCGGATTCGGGGACGCCGATCACCAGGTCGGCCTCGACAGGCTTCTCGCGGGCGAGCCGGCGGCCGATCTCGACGCGGGTGGCGTGCACCGAGCGGCCGACGATCGTGCTGTCGGGCCGGGCCAGGTACACGTACTCGAACACACAGCCCTTCGGCGTGGGGTTGGCGAAGCGCGACGACCGCACCCCGTCGGCGTCGATGGCCAGCAGCTCGCCCGGTTCGATGTCGCGGACGAACGAGGCGCCGACGATGTCGAGCGCGGCGGTCTCCGAGGCCACCACCCAGCCGCGGTCGAGCCGGCCCAGCGACAGCGGCCGCACCCCGTAGGGATCCCGCGCCGCGTACAGGGTGTTCTCGTCCATGAAGGTCAGGCAGAAGGCGCCGCGCACGGTCGGCAGCAACTCCAGCGCCGCCTGCTCCAGCGACGAATCGGCCGCACCGTGCGCCAACAGCGCGCCCAGGATGTCGGAGTCGGTGGTGGCCGCGGCGGCTCCGCGGTTGCTCATCAGCCCTTCATCACGGGCGCGGGCGGCCAGTTCGGCGGTGTTGACCAGGTTTCCGTTGTGTCCCAGCGCGACCCCGGTGCCCGCGGCGGTGTTGCGGAACACCGGCTGCGCGTTCTCCCAGGTGGTCGAACCGGTGGTGGAGTAGCGGCAGTGTCCGACGGCGACGTGGCCCGGCATGGCGGCCAGGGTCTGCTCGTCGAAGACCTGGCTGACCAGACCGAGATCCTTGAACACCAGCACCTGCGAACCGTCGGCCACCGCGATGCCGGCGGCTTCCTGGCCTCTGTGCTGTAGGGCATACAGCCCGTAGTACGTGAGTTTCGCCACTTCCTCGCCGGGCGCCCAGACTCCGAAGACTCCGCACTCTTCTCGAGGTTCGTGCTCTGGCTGCGCGGGCTGCTCGGCGGTCACGATCTTCGCTGCTCCCTAGGGGCGGTGGGTGACGGTGGCCAGTCTACGGTGAACGGGCGGGAAACGCGGAATCATGCACCCGCGTGGCCGCGCAGAACAACGACCGCCGCCGGGCACCCATTCCCGACGTCAGTCCGGCAGCGCCACCAGCGGTAGCGCCGAGGCGATGTCGACGGCCCGGGCGCCCGAGAGCCCCAGCGTGCCGGCGGCCGCCGCCTCGGCAACCGTGAGCAGTCCGGTGGCCAGAAGAAGCCAGGTGCGGGGGTCGGTCTCGACGACGTTGGGCGGAGTGCCGCGGGTGTGTCGGGGGCCGGGGATGCACTGCACCGCGACGAACGGGGGCACCCTCACTTCGACGGCGGCGCCGGGGGCCACCGCCGCCAGGGTCCTGGCCGTCGCCCGGACGGCGTCGGCGAGTTCGGTGCGGGGCGGCGCCGGCGCGCTCTCGTCGCGCAGCCAGTCGGCCAGCACCGCCACCGCGGCGCGGGTCTTTGCCGGATCGGCAGTACGGCGAACAGCCATGATCTAGGTTCTCAAAGTGTCTGTAGCCCGGGACGCGCCGCCCTACAAACTGCTGGGCGCGCTGCTCCTGGTCGTCGTCGCCGTCGCGGGCATGCTGATCTTCCTGCAGTTCCGGGGCGACTTCCGACGGTCCGCGGAGCTCACGCTGGTCTCCGACCGTGCGGGCCTGGTGGTCGAGCCGGGCGCGAAGGTCACGTTCAACGGTGTCGAGGTCGGCCGGGTCGCCGGCATCGACCAGACCACCGCCGACGGCACCCCGCAGGCCCGGCTCACCGTGCAGGTCGATCCGAGCGCGCTGGCCGTCATCCCGGCCAACGCGGTCGCCGAGATCCGCGCCACGACGGTGTTCGGCAACAAGTACGTGTCCCTGAGTTCTCCGGAAAAGCCTGCCGCGCAACATCTGTCGGCGAACGACGAACTCGATGTGGCGTCGGTGACGACGGAGTTCAACACGCTGTTCGAGACGGTCACCGCGATCGCCGAGCAGGTGGATCCGGTGAAGCTGAACCAGACGCTGAACGCCACTGCCGCCGCACTGGACGGGCTCGGTGACCGGTTCGGGGCGTCCCTGCAGGACGGCAACCGGATCCTCGACGACCTCAATCCCCGCATGCCGCAGCTGCGCTCGGACGTCGGCGCACTGGCACGCCTGGCCGACGTCTACAGCGACGCATCGGCCGACCTGTGGGACGGACTGGAGGCCGCGGTCACCACCGCGCGCACGCTGTCGGCGCGTTCCGGCGACATCGACGCCGCGCTGATGGCGGCACTCGGGTTCGCCGACCCGGCGACCGATGTCATCACCCGCGGCGCGCCGTATCTGGTGCGGGGTGCCGCGGACCTGCTGCCGACGTCGAAACTGCTCGACGACTACCGGGGCATGATCTTCTGCACCACCCGCAACTACGCCGAGGTCGGTCCGGAGATCGCCCGCGTGCTCGGCGGCGACAACGGCTACTCGCTGCGCTCGGCGGGCACCATCATGGGAGCGGGCAACCCCTTCGTCTATCCCGACAACCTGCCACGCGTGAACGCGCGGGGCGGTCCGGAGGGTCGGCCGGGGTGCTGGCAGAAGATCACCCGCGACCTGTGGCCCGCCCCGTACCTGGTGATGGACACCGGTTTCAGCCTCGCGCCGTACAACCACATGGAGCTGGGGCAACCGGCTTTCGTGGAGTACGTGTGGGGCCGGCAGGTCGGAGAGCCGACGATCAATCCTTAGCGCCGAAGTGTCACGGCGGCAACGGCTCCCGCCTCGTTGACGGCGAGGTGCGCCAGCATCGGCGCGGCGAGGCTGCCCGACCTGTCGTACAGCCACGCGAAGATCCAGCCGGCCGCACCGGTGACGAGCACCGTGCCGGGTATCGACTGCCCGGTGGCGCGCGCATCGGGCACGTGCGAGAGCCCGAACACCGCTGCGGTGAACCGCCGCCCGCCCGATGCGCCGAAGGCCCGCGCCGCCGCGGCGCCGAGCGCGGCGCGGTACGTCGTCTCCTCCGACCAGACGGTCCCGAACGGTATGCGCAGCAACATCCATCGGGTCGTCGAGTCGGGCAGTGTGCCTGCCGCGATCCCGGCCCGGACCGCCGGCACCCTCGTCGAACCGGCGACGGTGGCGGCCACCGCGGCGGCGGCCGCACTCCCCCAACGAAGTCCGCGGACCACCTCGGGCGGACGCAGACCCAGCGCCGAGCGGGCCGACACGGCCGCGGCGGTGCCGACGACGGCGTGCGGCAGCGGATGCCACCGCAGCGGGATGCGGGGGGCCACCGCGCTCCAGCCGAGCAGAGCCGCGGTCAGGGTCACGGCCCGAATCCGGTCCGGGCTCACTGGTTTCCGTCTTCGGCCTCGGTCTGCTGCAGCGCCGTCCGGACGCGTTCGGTGTCGGCCGGAGACCATCCGGGCGGCGGCGCGACGGCCGCCCAGCCGTCGAGGATGTAGTCGCCGTAATTGTGTCCGTGCCCGCCCGGAACCGACGACGCGTTGGTCATGTCCGCGGCGACCTGCCAGAACGTCACGATCGGGTACCACCGCATCGAGGCGGTGCGATCACGGCCGGGAGGTTCGGACAGCCAGTCGGGCTTGGTGAACAGCAGGTCCTGCGACCACCACACGATCGGATCCGAAGGGTGTTGCAGGAAGAGCACTCTGGTGCCGTCCCACGGCGGTGCGGCGTCGCGGGCGATCTGCTGCGCATCGTTGCCCTGGGAGAACCGCACCGTACGTCCGTTGTCGTAGCGGGGTTTGACCTCCGGGGTGCCCGGATCGCGGCGCACCGTGATCGCATGCCACAGCGAGCTGGCGTTGGGCGGCCCGACCCACAGCACCGAGGAGAAGCCCATCCGGGCGATGTCGGGCAGCCAGTCGAACGCGCCCTGCCCCGCCATGGATCCCAGGCTCTCGCCGTACAGGAGCAGGCGGGGGCGCCGATCGGGCGGCAACGTCGCCCAGCGGTCGTGGATCGCGTCGATCATCTTCCGGCCGAATTCGACCGATTTCTGCTGATCGCCGAGGAACGAAATCCAGCTGGGCAGATAGGAGTACTGCGACCCGACGATCGCGGTGTCGCCGTTGTACATCATCTCCAGCGACCTGGCCGCGATCGGGTTGACCCATCCCGTGCCGGTGGTCGGCGCGATGACGAGCACCTTGCGTTCGAAGGCGCCGCTGCGTTCGAGCTCACTGAGCAGCACCGCCATTCGGGCATCGTCGGTGTCGGCGGTCTGCAGACCGACATACACCCGGACCGGCTCCTTGGCCGGCCTGCCGTTGATCCGGGTGAGTTCGGCCGCGTCGGGCCCGGTTCCCACGAAGCTGCGGCCCTGGTAGCCCAGGGTGTCCCAGGGCGCGAAAGATTCGGGGCTGCCCGACCTTTCGGGCGCCTGCGGCTGGACGACGCCGGCCATCGTGGTGGCATTCTGCGGCTGGAACACCCGGTTGGCGCCGGCGAGGAAGCCCCGCAGCAGTACGCCGTTGACGAGCGTGATCACCAGCACCACCACGATCGCCGTACCGATGAACAGCGCCAGCTCGTCGGAGAGCCGCCAGCGCCGGATCAGGTAGCGCGCCATTGTCTTGATCAGATCGATGAGCACCCGCGTCACCGCCACACACGCCCCGCCGACCACCGCGGCGAGCACCAGCGTGCGCAGATAGCTCGCCGTGCTGGGGCCCTGCATGCCCATCAGCGCGGACACCTGACGCTGCCAGCCGGCCGCGGGGATCACCATCAGTACGCACGCGGTGAGCACCAGCACGACGGTGAGGGTCTTCAGCGCCGACGACACCGCCAACGGCGGTGGCCACCATGACCTTCCGGCGAGGACGAAACGGCGCGCCATCCGGGCGAGGAACACCCCGATGCCGTACCCGATCGCCGCGTTGATGCCGCCGATCAGACCCTGGAACAGCCAGTCCCTGGGCAGCAGCGACGGCGTCAGCGACATGCAGAAGAACAGCCCCCCGAAGGCCATGCCGGTGAAGTCGAGGCGCAGCAGGCTCCACGCCCAGACGTAGAGCGGATGCCGGGTCGGTGCCTCGGCCGTCACCTGACGGTCACCCGAACAACCCGGGCAGCACACCTTCCGACGTCCGGCGCAACTCCTCCAGGGTGACCGTGAACAACCCCTGCACCTCGACGGCGGGTGCGCCGCCCTCGGGCCCCTGGTCGACGACGCCGATCCTGGTGGCAGGCAGGCCCCGCGCCTCGCACATCGCGGTGAATCGGCTCTCCTCGGTGCGCGGCACCGCGACCAGCACCCGGCCCGCCGACTCGGAGAACAGCGTCACGAACGGATCGCTCCCCTCGGGAAGCAGTATCCGGCAACCGG
Organism: Mycolicibacterium chlorophenolicum; assembly: GCF_001044235.1. Classification (GTDB taxonomy): domain Bacteria; phylum Actinomycetota; class Actinomycetes; order Mycobacteriales; family Mycobacteriaceae; genus Mycobacterium; species Mycobacterium chlorophenolicum. The sequence goes on from NZ_JYNL01000069.1 coordinate 796,060, forward strand.
TTTCGCCGGTGAGCGCCCCTTCGACGGCGGCTTGGATCAGTCCGCCCTCGGACAGGTCGTGAGCGGCGGAGACGAGTCCGTCGCGGGAGGCCGCGGTCATCACCTCGGCGAGCAGCCGCTCGCGCTCGAGGTCGACCCGCGGCGGCAATCCGCCGAGGTGGTCGGCGGTGACCTGCGCCCAGATGGATCCGTCGAACTCGTCGCGGGTGTCGCCGAGCAGGATCAGCGTCTCCCCGGGCTCGGTGCCGAAGCCGGTGGGGATGCGGCGCTTCACGTCGTCGATGACGCCGAGGATGCCCACCACCGGCGTCGGCAGGATCGGTGTGGTGCCCGTCTGGTTGTAGAAGCTGACGTTCCCGCCGGTGACCGGAATGCCCAGTGCGGCAGCACCATCGGCGAGACCGCGAACCGCTTGGGAGAACTGCCACATCACGCCGGGGTCCTCGGGTGAGCCGAAGTTCAGGCAGTTCGTCACCGCGATCGGGGTGGCGCCGGTGACCGCGACGTTGCGGTACGCCTCGGCCAGCGCGAGCTGGGCGCCGGCGTACGGGTCCAGCGCGGTGTAGCGCCCCGACGCGTCGGTGGAGATCGCGATGCCCCGGCCGGTCTCCTCGTCCACGCGCAGCACACCGCCGTCGGCGTTCTCGGCGAGGACGGTGTTGCCGCGCACGTAGCGGTCGTACTGCTCGGTGATGAACGCGCGGCTGCACAGGTGCGGGCTGCCGAGCATGGCCAGCAGCGTGGCCCGCAGTTCGTCGCCGGTGCGGGGGCGGGCCAGCGACGCGGAGGTGTCGGCGTTGAGCGCGTCCTGGGTGGCGGGGCGTTCGACGGGCCGCTCGTAGACGGGACCCTCGTGGGCGACGGTGCGCGGCGGCACGTCCACGACGGTGTCGCCGTGCCAGGTGATCTCGAGCCGACCGCTGTCGGTGACCTCACCGATGACGGTGGCCAGCACGTCCCATTTGCGACAGACCGCGAGGAACGCGTCCACGTTGTCGGGCGTCACCACCGCGCACATGCGCTCCTGCGACTCGCTGGACAGGATCTCGGCGGGTGTCATGTTGGCCGCCCGCAGCGGCACCCTGTCGAGCTCGACGCGCATGCCGCCGTCGCCGGCGGAGGCGAGTTCGGAAGTGGCACAGGACAATCCGGCGCCGCCGAGGTCCTGGATGCCCACCACCAGGTCGTTGGCGTACAGCTCCAGGCAGCACTCGATGAGAACCTTCTCGGTGAACGGATCACCGACCTGGACGCTGGGCAGTTTCTTTCGGCCCGCGCCACTCTCGTCGCCGCCGAACGTCTCCGAGGCGAGTACGGACACCCCGCCGATGCCGTCGAGCCCGGTGCGCGCGCCGAACAGGATGATCTTGTTGCCCGCGCCGGAGGCGAACGCCAGCTTGAGGTCCTCGGTCCGCAGCACGCCGACACAGAGCGCGTTGACCAAGGGGTTGCCGGCGTAGCTGGCGTCGAAGACGGTCTCGCCACCGATGTTGGGCAGCCCGAGGGAGTTGCCGTATCCGCCGATGCCGCGCACCACGCCGTCGAGCACGCGGCGGGTGTCGGGCGCGTCGGCGGCGCCGAACCGCAGCTGGTCCATCACCGCGACCGGGCGGGCGCCCATGGCCATGATGTCGCGGACGATGCCGCCGACACCGGTCGCGGCGCCCTGGTAGGGCTCGATGTAGGACGGGTGGTTGTGGGACTCCACCTTGAAGGTGGCCGCCCAGCCGTCGCCGATGTCGACGACGCCGGCGTTCTCGCCGATGCCCGCGAGCATCGCCTGGCGCATCTTCTCGGTGGTGGTCTCGCCGAAGTAGCGCAGATGCACCTTGGACGACTTGTAGGAGCAGTGCTCACTCCACATCACCGAATACATCGCGAGCTCGGCGTCGGTGGGCCGACGTCCGAGGATCTCGCGGATCCGCGCGTACTCGTCGTCCTTCAGGCCGAGTTCGCGGAAGGGTTGCGGTTGATCTGGGGTGGATGCTGCGTGGTCGACCGTATCGACCTCGTGGGTGAGCCCGGACGTCACCGGCACAGTCTAGTTCGTGGCCTGCGCCAATCGCGCCGCGGCGGTGGACGCGCCGGGGCCGTGCAGGACGACGCTGCCCAGCACCGCGACCACCATGACGATCAGTGCGGTGTGTTCGTCGCCCTCGGGCAGCACGTTGAAGGCCAGCAAACCGAAGACGATCGACGCGGTGCCGCGCGGGCCGAGCCATCCGACGAGCAGGCGTTCCCGCCGCGTGAACCGTGGCGACCCGAGCATCGCGAGAAACACCGGCACGACCCGGACTACGGTGAGCGCGAGCAGGCAGAACACCACGATCGACCAGGACACCCCGGTGCTGAGCGCCAGCACCGAGACCGCGCCGAACACGAACCACATCAGTGCCGTCAGCAGGAAGCCGATGTCGTCGAGCAACTCCATCTCCGCGCGCAGCGCGGGCGTGCGGCGCAGGTAGTGGAACGCGATACCGCAGACGAACGCCGACACGAACCCGTTGCCGTGCACGGCCAGGCTCAGCCCGTAGGCCATGACGGGGGCAGTGACCAAGATCATCCTGGTGCTCTGCGCGGTCATCGCGCCGCGCCGCTCGGCGAGGTTGATCAGGGTCGCGAGCACCGCGCCGACGGTGACGCCGACGGCGATCGCCGTCAGGGAGTGCACCAGCGCGGTGCCGAGCGCGTGCAGGGGCCGTCCGGCCTGCCCGCGGTCGCCCGCCAGCGCGAGCCCGAAGAGGAACACCGGCGAGACGATGCCGTCGTTGTAACCGGCCTCCACGCCCAGCAGATTGCGGACCTTCTCGGGGATGCGTTCGTCGCGCAGGATCGACTCGGCCGGTGCGAAGTCCGTGGGCACCACCACGCACGCGATGATCAGCAGCACCGCCCAGGAGACGTCGGGCAGCAGCCAGGAACCCAGCAGCACCGACAGGGCCAGACTCAGCGGCAGCGCGAGGAACAGGATCCGCAGCGCCGAACGCGGATCGCGCCCGAACAGCCCGCCGCGGATGTCGGTGGCGTCGACGAACAGCAGCACCGCCAGGATCAGTTCGGCGCCGCGCTAGGCGGTGGTGCTGTTCAGCGATTCGGCGAGCGCGTCGGAGGTGCTGAAGCCGACCGCGATACCGGCCAGCACCAGCACCATCGGCGCGGTCAACCGGAGTCTCTCCAACCGTCCCGCAGACAGCGCTCAGGCGGCGAACACCACCGAGAAGGCGATCAGCGAGAGCAGCACGAGGAGATCTTGCCAGCGGCTACCCGCCGGCGACGCAGAACGCGTTGCCCTCCGGGTCGGTGAGGACCACCCAGTCGAACTCCGGCCCGAAACTGTGCCGCCCGGTCTCGCGCGCCCCGAGGCCGACCAGGCGCGCCACCTCGGCCTCCTTGTCGGCGGTGTGGAAGTCCAGGTGCACCCTGTTCTTCCCCGGGGTCGGGTCGGGCACCTTCTGGAAGCCCAGGGTCGGGCCGGACTGCCGGGCCAGCATCACGAATTCGCCTGGGGCGACGGCATTCACGTCGCCACCGACCGCCTCGGCCCACCAGCCGGCCAGCGCATCGGGATCCGAACAGTCGATGGTGATCATCGCGACATCGAGTGACATGCACCCGAGGTTAGGTCAGGCCGGTGACAGAAATGCCGCGAGCGCGGCGGAGTACGCCGCGACATCGGCGGCGCCCATCACCTCACGCGCCGAGTGCATCGCCAGCTGCGCTGCGCCGACGTCGACGGTGGGGATCCCGGTCCGCGCGGCGGTCATCGGTCCGATCGTCGACCCGCACGGCAGGTCGGCGCGGTGCTCGTAGCGTTGCAGCGGCACGCCGGCCTGTTCGCAGGCCAGCGCGAACGCCGCCGCGGTGCGGCCGTCGGTCGCGTACCGCAGGTTGGGCTGCACCTTGAGCACCGGACCGGCGTTCACCTCGATGAGGTGGCCCGGTTCGTGCCGCTCGGGGTAGTTCGGATGGGTCGCGTGGGCCATGTCCCCCGACGCCACGATCGACGTCGAGCAGCGGCGCAGGAAGTCCTCCCGCGCGCCTCCGGCGGCCAGCGTGATGCGCTCGAGCACGGTCAGCAGCAGATCGGACTGGGCCCCGTGGTCGGACTGCGACCCCACCTCTTCGTGGTCGAACAGCACGAGCACGGGCACGTGCTCCCCCGGTCGGGCGGCCAGGAACGCCTCCAGCCCGGCGTAGCAGGTCGCCTGATTGTCCAGCCGAGGGGCGCTGACGAGGTCGCGGTCGATGCCGGCGAGCCGCGACGGGTTGATGTCGTGGGTCATCAGGTCGAAGCCGAGCACCGCGTCGGCGGGCACCCCGGCGTGTTCGGCGACGAAGTCCAGGAACGAGCGGGGGCCGGTGCCGACGCCCCACACGGCGTTGACGTGCCGCTGGGGGTTCAGCTCGACGCCCTTGCGGTCCTCGGACAGGTGGATGGCCAGCTGCGGCACCCGCAGCACCGGATCGTCGATGCGCACCAGCACGTCGTCGAGGGCGTTGCCGGCGCGCATGGAGAGCCGGCCGCTGATGCCGAGGTCGCGGTCGAGCCAGGAGTTCAGCCACGCCCCGCCGTAGGGCTGCAGCGCGACGATCTGCCAGCCCGCCACGGCACGGTCCGGATGTTGCTTGACCCGCAGGTTGGGGCTGTCGGTGTGGGCGCCGACGATACGAAAAGGCAGCGCACGGCCGTCCTCACGGGCCCGCCACGCGATCAGGGAGCCGGAGCGGACGGCGAAGAAGTCGCCGGCGCCGTGCCATGCGTCGCCCTCGGAGACCTCGGTGAAGCCGGCGTCGAGCAACCGTTGCGCCGCCGTGCGGCAGGCGTGGAACGGCGACGGGGACGCGTCGATGAACTCACACAGACCCTGCGCATCAGCCGCCATGGTTGTCCATCTTGGTCGATCACCGGAGTTGATCATGATTTAGGGTCAGACGGTGCCCGCTCCCCTGCCGCAGCCGGTCCTCGCGCCGCTGACGCCGGCGGCCATCTTCCTCGTCGCGACGATCGACGCGGGCGGCGAGCAGGACGTGCACGACGCGCTCGGCGACATCTCGGGTCTGGTGCGCGCGATCGGCTTCCGCGACCCCACCAAGCACCTGTCGGTGGTGACGTCCATCGGGTCCGACGCCTGGGATCGGCTCTTCTCCGGACCGCGGCCCGCCGAGTTGCACCGCTTCATCGCGCTCGACGGCGGCCGGCACCGCGCCCCGTCCACACCGGGCGATCTGCTGTTCCACATCCGCGCCGAGTCGATGGACGTCTGCTTCGAACTGGCCACCAAGATCGTCGAGGCCATGGGTCCGATCACGATCGTCGACGAGACGCACGGTTTCAAGTTCTTCGACAACCGGGACCTGCTGGGCTTCGTCGACGGCACCGAGAATCCCGACGGTCCACTGGCCGACAGCGCCACCCAGATCGGGGACGAGGACCCTGATTTCGCGGGTGGGTGCTACGTGCACGTGCAGAAGTATCTGCACGACATGGCGGCGTGGAAGGCGTTGACGACCGAAGAGCAGGAGGGCGTCATCGGTCGCACCAAGCTCGACGACATCGAGCTCGACGACGCGGTGAAACCCGCGAATTCCCATGTGGCGCTGAATGTCATCGAAGACGAGGCCGGCAACGAGCTGAAGATCCTGCGGCACAACATGCCGTTCGGCGAGATCGGCCGCGGCGAATTCGGCACCTACTTCATCGGCTATTCGCGCGCCGCCGCGGTCACCGAGGAGATGCTGCGCAACATGTTCATCGGCCGCCCGCCCGGCAACACCGACCACATCCTCGAGTTCTCGACGGCCGTCACCGGCTCGCTGTTCTTCACCCCGATCCAGGACTTCCTCGAAGACCCCCCGCCCCTTCCGTCGGCACCGGCCCGCCCTACCGGCGCGCTGGGCATCGGCAGCTTGAAAGGACAACCCCGATGAACAACCTGTACCGGGACCTGGCGCCCATCACCGATGAGGCGTGGACCGAGATCGAGCAGGAGGCGACGCGAACGTTCAAGCGCCACATCGCCGGTCGCCGGGTGGTCGACGTCAGCGAGCCCGGCGGTCCGGTGACGGCTGCGGTGAGCACCGGGCACCTGATCGATGTGGCGGCTCCGGGTGACGGGGTGATCGCGCATCTGCGGGAGGCCCGGCCACTGGTGCGGTTGCGAGTTCCGTTCACGGTCAAGCGGATCGACATCGACGACGTGGAACGCGGTTCGCAGGACTCGGACTGGGATGCGGTCAAGGAGGCGGCCAGGAAGCTGGCCTTCGCCGAGGACCGCGCGATCTTCGAGGGCTATCACGCGGCCTCGATCGGCGGGATCCGCAAATGCAGCTCCAACCCGGCGCTCGCGCTGCCCGAGGATCCGCGCGAGATCCCCGACGTCATCGCCCAGGCGCTGAGCGAATTGCGGTTGGCAGGAGTGGACGGGCCGTACGCGGTGCTTCTGTCGGCCGACGTGTACACCCGTGTCGCGGAGACCACCGCGCACGGCTATCCGATCCTCGAGCACATCAACCGTCTCGTCGACGGTGACATCATCTGGGCCCCGGCGATCGACGGCGCTTTCGTGTTGTCCACCCGCGGCGGCGATTTCGATCTGCAGCTGGGCACCGACGTCGCGATCGGCTATCTCTCGCACGACGCGGACACGGTGCAGCTGTACCTGCAGGAGACCCTGACGTTCCTGTGCTACACCGCCGAGGCCTCGGTCGCCCTGAGCCCGTAACTTTTCTCCCGCGAGCGTGCGGGTTCGCACGCGACACGCCGCACTTTCGCGACATTTCGCGCACGCTCGCGTCAGCGCAGCGCGGCCATCAATCGCGCGCGCACCCGATCATCGGTGAGCTCGTCGCGGCTCTCGGGATACTGCCAGTAGTAGCGAGCCAGGTCCCGTAGTGCCGAGCCGTCGGGCGTGTAGGCGCTCGCCGTGAACGTGAGCACCGTTCCGTCGTTGAGGACGAACACGATGGCACCGGGCGTCTGAGCCTTCTGGTTGGGCCCCTCAGATGCGATGTCTTTCACCGATGCCCAGTCAGCGCCCCGCGGCCGCCACCCCTGCGCGAACTCCATACCCTGGACCGTCATTCGGAGGTAACTCATGCTGCCGCGGCGGACGTTTCGCCACAGCATCGGCGCAATACCCGCCACGAGGAATGACGCCGTGAAGGGAAGCGCATACCGCATGTTCGGCGGGACCGGAATCGCGAGCCGTCCCGTTGGAAGGAGAACGAGCAGCAAAACAGAAGACACGAGCGCACCGGCCATTCCCACTTGGATGGGAATCTCGACGCCACGGTCGGGCCGAAAGGTCGTTCCTTCGCTGTCTGGCTGCACCCGTGGCCTCACCCGGCCCGGAAAGGTCTTGAAGGCGGGAACGACGAACCCCAGACAAAAAAGCGTTGCACCTAGGGCGACGATTGCGCTCGGCACCTCCAGCCTCGTGAACTGGAGACACGCGACTATTGCAGTGAACACCCCGAACGCGCCGAAAACGACGGCCGCACAAAGGATGACCGGGGACTTCATCAGCGGCACACCACGTTGCCGATGATGCCGCCGAGGTAACCGAAAGTCCAACTTCCCACCACGTCGCCCGCACCCGCCGCAATCGGAGCGAACTCGGGTGACCCCAGCGCGGTGATACCTGCCGCGCCGAGGCCGCCAACGACATAACCCCCAGCGATGCCAGCCGTTCCGGAGATGGCGGCGACACATGCGTCTTGAAAGGTCTTCGCGGTGACGGTGTCATACAGTGCGGTCGCAACACCCAGCGCCGGTCCGCCGTACTTGCCCGCGTTGCCGAGATTCTCGACAGATTGTGGCGTGAGCATCGGTATCCCCCGCTCAGCCTGCTTCTCCAACCCGGTCAGCGCCCCTCCGGCGATCGTGATGTCCGGGTGTGTGAAGAACTCATCCGGCAGCACGCCGTGGCGACCATCGCCAGTCGTGACCCCGCCGGTGGTCTTGCCGTCTGCTGTTCGCGTCATCGTGACCTCCGTACCGTCCGGAAACTGGATGGAGGTGAACTGAGTTCCGTCGTAACGCGTTTTGTCCTGTGAGAAGGTACTCGAGATCTCGTTGCCGTTCTTGTCGTAGTAGTCATCCTCGACGCACGGCAGCAAGTCGTTCCACTCGTAGATCTCGTGTCTGCTGCCATCCATCATCGTCATCGTTCTCCTGTACTGGCCATCCTCGGTTTCCCACTCCTTCGACTCCCGCACCGTCTGCGCCATGTCGTTGTCGCGTACCACGCCCTGCTGCATCAGTCCGTTCAGTGTCATTGGGTTGGGAACCTCGTCACCGGGCGCTGCAAACCCGGAGGTGGGGTCGAGTCGGCGGGGGTCGTCAGGCCCCGGCATAGCGAAACCGAAAGTCTGCGCGGCCGATTGCACATGCTGGGCTGTGATCGCGTCCGCCTCGCCGAGGGCCGACAATAAGCGGTTGATCTCCGCCTGTTCCGACTTGGCCTGCTCTTGCAGCGACGCCGCTTTCTCCGCTGACACTCGGGCCGGCTTGATCAGCACCACCCACATGTCGTTCACCGAAAGTTCTCCGCGGTCAATGTCGTCTGCGTGGCTGAGCAGTGCGGTGCGCGCCGACCCGATCGCCCCGGCGCCGGCCGACAGCGCATGTGCGACGGCATCGGTGTAGTGCTTGAACGTCGACGCCTTGTCGGTGGCCCGCCCGAACATCGCGCCCGCCGCCCTGTGCGATACCCCGGTCCACGCCTCGGCCGCTGGCATCCTGTCGATTCCGTCGTCGAGATCACGAACCGCGCTGTAAACAGACTCGCCGGCATGCTCGAGCGCTTCGCCAGCTGAAGCCAACGACTCGGGGCGCCAGCCTTGCAGGCGCGAACGTGACGGCAGCACTGATCAGAACAGTTTGTCGAAGGAGCCGGCCAGCGCGGTGTCCTCGACCTCGAACGTGTCTCCCGCACCGCGCACCGCCACACCCATCTTCGTGACGTTGGCGGCAATCGCGTCCGACAGTGTCGCCAGGTGCTCACCGACCATGCGCATCGCCCACTGCGTCGTCGACCCCGGGAGTCCGTCGGCAGCCGTGGACGCCGTACGCCCCACATCGACGGCCCGGATGGCCCCCGAGGCTTCGTCCACCTGTCCCGCGAAGGCGCGCAACACGTCAGGATCAACCAGCACAGGTCGACGCTAACGCAGCCTGACGGGGGGTCAGGACACCAAAATCGCGTCCACCGCCGAGCGGGTGGGACACCGCGGGGACGGCCCGCGCTAGTAGCGGCGGGGAACCGTCCACGGGCGTCCGAACTCCAGGTTGAACGACTCAGGATCGAAGGGGCTGTCACCTCCGGCGGGGAAACTGGTCAGCTCCCCGACGACGATCCGCTCACCGGTGTCATACAGGTCGACCCGCACAAAATCCGTTTCACGGCTGAGCTTTTCGGCCACGTCGATCATCTCGGGTAGCCGAGCGGGCTTCGCCGGCTCGACGGCTGCGCACGTCGCGCTGCCCCGCAGAGCCAGGTGCTCCCAGTCTGCGGTGAAGAAATCCTGCGTGCGCGAACCGAACCGGCCCTTGTCCACCTGGATGAAGGCGCATGTGCCGTGGAAGACGAAGAACTTGTAGTCGTCGGGGACCGCGCCGTCGCCCCCGGTGAGCAGTTCCTCGACGATCACGCGCCGGGGGATTCTCCCGTACACCCACTCCCGGTTGGGCCCTTGGCCGTAGAGCTGCGCCGTCCACCCCGTGGCGATGCGGATCACGTCGGCGGTCGGCGCCGCCTCAGGCCTGACATGCGAATACACCCAACTGCCGTGCTCGGCCGGCAGCCGGGCCTCCCGCGACGCGCGATCGGAGACCACTATCGCCGCCCCGCTTCCATGCGTCGGCTTCACCACATAGGCGTCCGGCAATCTGACCTCGCCCAGCGCCAGCGGGTCGTCGAGGATGGCGTACACGCGTGGCAGGTAGCTTTCACCCACCACCGCAGCGACATAGTCGCGCACTGCCGCTTTGTCGGCGAACGTCACCACGAGCTGACGGTGATCGCGCAGCATCTTGTAACGCACCTTGTCGCGGAACGTGCGCGGGTTCCGCGTCCGCCACAGACGCAGCGCACGCACCAGGACGCTCCGCTCGCGCCAGCGGACCGACGACTGTCTGCCGCTCATGACGCAGCCCCGACAGACGTCAGGACACCAGAATCGCGTCCAGCGCCGAGTAGAAGATCCCGAGCCCGTCGTCCGACGGTCCGGTCAGCGCCTCGGTGGCGTGCTCGGGGTGCGGCATCAGGCCGACGACGCGACCGTCGGCCGAGCTGATCCCCGCGATGTCGCGCATCGACCCGTTGATGTTGTCCCGGTACCGGAACACGACGCGCCCTTCGCCCTCCAATTCGTCGAGCACGTCTGTGGCGGCGACGTAGCGGCCCTCGCCGGATTTCAGCGGCACCAGCAGATCAGCGCCCTGCTCGTAGCGGGTCGTCCAGGCCGACGTGTTCGACGCCACCTCGAGCCACACGTCCCGGCAGACGAAGTGCAGGCCGGCGTTGCGGGTCAGCGCACCGGGCAGCAGTCCCGCCTCGCACAGCACCTGGAAGCCGTTGCAGATGCCGAGCACCGGCATGCCCCGCCCGGCCGCGGCGACGACTTCGCCCATCACGGGCGCGAAGCGCGCGATGGCGCCGCAGCGCAGGTAGTCGCCGTAGGAGAAGCCGCCGGGGACGATCACCGCGTCGACGCCCTTGAGGTCGGCGTCGGCATGCCACAGGCTGACGGGTTCGCCGCCGGCCAGCCGGACCGCCCGCGCGGCATCGATGTCGTCGAGGGTGCCCGGGAATGTGATCACGCCCACCCTGGTCATGCGTCGCTCTCCCGGGTCACGGTCCAGTCCTCGATCACGGTGTTGGCCAACAGCGACTCGGCGATCTCGGCGAGCTTCTCATCGGCGACAGCGTCATCGACCTCGAGCTCGAATCGCTTGCCCTGCCGCACATCTGAGATCCCGTCGAAGCCGAGCCGACCCAGCGCGCCGACGATCGCCTGCCCCTGGGGGTCGAGGATCTCCGCCTTCGGCATGACATGCACCACCACTTTTGCCACGCGCACACTCTACCTGCGACGACACCGGCGTCGCGTCACCGGCACGAGCCCAGGTAGGCGGTGCACAGCGGGGTGGCCATCGCGTCGAGCACCTGGGCGTCGGGCACCGCCCGCCACTCGACCTGCGACGGCAGGGTGGTCCACAGCACGACCTCGACGACGGTGCTGCTGGCCGGGTCCGCCAGCAGGTATGCGCGCATCACGCGGCTGCCGGAGTCGCTGATCACTGTCGCGATGCGGTCGACCTCGCTGGTGGTGATCGACGGCGACGCCCCCGGGCCGGTCAGGTGACAGGTCGCCAGCGCGATCCGGGCTTTCTCCAGCGTCTCGAGGGCGGCCTTGCCGCCGGTGACCGTATCGCCCCGCCAGTGGATGACCTGCACCTGCAGGTTCCACTGGCCGTCCGGGTTCGGTACCGCGGCGCGCGCGGCGACGGCGTAGCGGCGCGGGTCGGCGGCCGAGGAGGGGGTGACGCACCACGACTCGAACTCGAACCGCGGCGCCGGCGCAGTGACGGCGACGCCGGCCAGGGCCGGCCACCGGTAGACCGGTGCGAGCGGGATGGAGGAGGGCTCGATCCAGGCGGAGTCAGGGATCGCGTCGCAGATCGGCGGGCAGAACCCCGGTACGGCCTGTGCCCCGCCGGGTGCCACGAACACGCCCGACAACGCCAGAGCCAGCGTCACCACCCATCGCACCTGCACTACCCCCCACTCCCCCTGCGCGCCACAATATAGGCATGCAGCTCACACATTTCGGCCATTCATGCCTGTTGGCGAGCTTTTCCGACTCCTCGGCCCCGGGCCGCGACACCACGGTGCTGTTCGATCCGGGCAACCTCTCCCACGGTTTCGAGGGCATCACCGGCCTGTCGGCGATTCTGATCACCCACCAGCATCCCGATCACGCCGACACCGAACGCCTTCCCGCGCTGCTGGAGGCCAACCCCCAGGCGGCGCTCTACGCCGATCCGCAGACGGCAGCCCAACTCGGCGAACCGTGGCAGGCGGTGCACGTCGGTGACGAACTGTCGATCGGCCACCTCACGGTGCGCGGGGTGGGCGGGCAGCATGCCGTGATCCACCCGGAAATCCCTGTCATCGACAACATTTCGTATCTCGTCGGCGACGGTGAGCACGCCGCGAAGCTGATGCACCCCGGTGACGCCCTGTTCGCGCCCGGCGAACCGGTGCACGTGTTGGCCACCCCGGCGGCCGCGCCGTGGATGAAGATCTCCGAGGCGGTGGACTATCTGCGCGCGGTGAATCCGACGCATGCGGTGCCGATCCACCAGGCGATCATCGACCCCGTCGCGCGGCCGATCTTCTACGGCCGCCTCTCGGAGATGACCGACACCGATTTCCGCGTGCTCGACCCGGAGAGCGGGACCGACTTCTAGCTCTCGCTGAGAGGAAAAGCCTTTCAGCTGTGAGTGATTCGGTCCTGGCCGGGAATCGGGCGCAGCGCTCACGATGGGGCGATGCGCCGACATCTGCACACCGGGGTCCGCGCGGTCCTGCCCACCGCTGCCGCGTTGGCGGCCGCCATGGGCGTCGGGCGGTTCGTGTACACCCCGATCCTGCCGTTGATGACGGCGCAGGCCGGACTGACCGCGCAGGTCGCCGGGCATCTCGCGACCGCCAACTACGTGGGTTACCTCGGCGGGGCGGTGGCGACCACGATGTCGCCGCGGCTCGCGCGGTCGGCGGTGGCCTGCCGGGTGGCCCTGGTCGGGATCGTGGTCAGCCTTTCCGCCATGGCGGCGACGGTCGATGTGTTCGCGTGGCTGACGCTGCGCACCGCGGCCGGGTTCGCCAGCGCGGTCGTGTTCGTCGTCGCGGTCAACACGCTGCTCGAACGGTTGCCGGAGAAGGTCGGCTGGGGATTCGGCGGGGTCGGTGCCGGCATCGCGGTGTCGGCGGCCGCGGTGCTCGCGCTGCCGACCGAGAGTTGGCGTACGGCCTGGTGGGTGGCCGCCGGCCTGGCCGCGATGCTGGGCGCCGCCGGCTGGTGGGTGCGCCCGCAGCGGGTGCCGGCGACGGCCGCGACGGCGCGGGCCCAGGTGCACCACGCCGGCACGGCGCGCTTCGCGCTGCTGTTCGCCGGTTACACGCTCGAAGGCATCGGCTACATCATCGCCGGCACGTTCCTGGTGGCCGCGGTGGCCCAGCACTCCCCCGGCGCGTTGGGCAACAGTGTCTGGCTGGTGGTCGGTGTGGCCGTCATCCCGTCGGCCGGCCTGTGGGCGCGGCTCGGGGGCCGGCTGGGCCGGCCCGCCGTGCTCACCGGCGCGCTGGCCCTGCAGGCCGCCGGGATCGGGCTGGCCTGCCAGGGCAGCAGTGCGGCCAGTCTCCTCGGCGCGTTGCTGTTCGGCGGCACGTTCATCGGGGTGAGCACGCTAGCGATGGCCGAGGGCCGGCTCCTGGGCACCCGCGGTGCGGTGGCGCTGCTGACCGTCGGCTACTCCGTCGGTCAGATCGTGGGCCCGTTGCTCGTGGCACCGTTGCTGGGTGGTGGGTACCGGCCGGCGCTGGGCGTCTCGGCGCTCATCGTGTCACTGGCCGCGCTGGCGATCGCCGCGGTGTGGATCCTCGGCAGGCAGCCACGTGTCCGGCTCATCCAGGCTCGACGTCGCACTGTCCCGGGTGAATTCGTCGATGACCGCCCACACGGCAGATCGGTCTTCGCCGGCCCGCCACACGAGTGACCACGTCCACAGCGGTGTCGGGTGCACCACCGGGCGGCGCACCAGGTCGCGCGGTTCGGGGTCCTGGTGCCCTCGCGGATTGACGAGCACCGGCCGGCCCAGCCGACGGACGTGTTCGAAGAACGTGGGACCGGTGACCCCGCCGTCGTCGGTGCGCATCACCCGGGCTCCGGTGTCGGCGGCGAACTGCTCGGCGTAGCGGTTCCACGACGACCACGTGGCAGTGTCGTCATCAGCCAGCACCACAAGGCTTTTCGCGGCGATCGGCGAGGCGTCGGCGCCGGAGCTCAGCGCATGCAGACGCTCGACGCCGATCAGCCGCGCCTGCAGCGACAGCGCGGCGAGGTCGTCGTTCTGCACCCAGCAGATCGCCAGGTCCAGGGCCCCGTCGGCCACCCGCGCGGCCTGCGTGTGCGACGGCATCACCCAGGTGTCCACGCGCAGTTGCGCCACCCCGGCGGCACGTTCGACCCAGTCGGTCGGACACCAGTTCACCCAGCCGATCCGCACCGGGTCCGACACCGCCAAACCCGTTGCACGCCTGCGCAACGCATCCGCCTGCTCGATGAGTGCGCGGGCGTCGGCCACCAGTGCCGCACCGGCGGGAGTCAACGCCACCGAGCGGCGGTCCCGGTCGAACAGCTGCACTTTCAGGTCGCGTTCCAGCGCCTTGATCTGTTGAGACAGCGACGGACCCGCGATGCGCAGCCGCTCGGCAGCACGGGCGAAGTTCAGCTCCTCGGCAACGGCGACGAAGTACCGCAACTGGCGAAGCTCCACCTCCCGCAGCGTAGTAGGCGTGTCCTCTCACCAGCGAGGAATTTCATCCCGCCGGGTGGACATGCCCGCCGTCGGCGCCGTGTTGAGCAGTGCATCAGCCCCACAGAAAGGCACAGACCATGAACACCACTGCACCCGTCGTCGTCATCACCGGCGCATCGCAAGGCATCGGCGCGGCGCTCGTCGCCGGATACCGCACGCTGGGCTACGCCGTCGTCGCGAACTCCCGCACCATCGCGCCCAGCGATGATCCGATGGTCCTCACCGTGGCCGGCGACATCGCGCAGCCCGGCGTCGGAGCCGAGTTGATCGACGCCGCCCTGGAGCACTTCGGCCGGGTCGACACCGTCGTCAACAACGCGGGCATCTTCATCTCCAAGCCGTTCACCGAGTACACCGACGCCGACTACGACGCGATCACCGGAGTCAATCTGCGCGGGTTCTTCGAGCTCACCCGCGCCGCCGTCGCCGCCATGGCCGAGCGGGGCGGGCACATCGTGACGATCTCGACCAGCCTCGTCGACCGGGCCGCCAAGCAGGTGCCCTCTGTGCTCGCGTCGTTGACCAAGGGCGGACTCAACGCGGCGACCAAGTCGCTGGCCATCGAGTACGCCGAGCGGGGTATCCGGGTGAACGCCGTCGCGCTCGGCACGATCGACACCCCGATGCACGATCCCGCCACCCACCCGTTCCTCGCCGCGCTGCATCCGGTGGGCCGCCTGGGCACCCTCGACGACGTCGTCGCCGCGGTGTTGTATCTGGAGAACGCGGGATTCGTCACCGGAGAGATCCTGCACGTCGACGGAGGTCAGAGTGCCGGACACTGAGGGCGACATCGTGCGCGCGGTGCTCGACGAGTGGAAGGCCGGGATCGACGCGCACGACCCGGCGCGGGTGGCGGCGGTGTTCACCGAGGACGCGGTCTTCCAGGGGCTGCGTCCGTACACCGTCGGCCGCGACGGTGTGTTCGCCTACTACGACGGCCAGCCGCCGGGACTGACGGTCGACTACCGCATCGAGGAGGTTCGCCGGCCGGCCGAGCAGGTGGTACTCGGTTACGGTCGCGCTGACTTCACCCGGCCCGACGGCACGGTGACCGCGCTGATGCTCGGCGTGGTGCTCACCCGCGGCGACGGTGGCTGGCTCGTCCAGCAGTATCAGGTCAGCGCGCCGCCTCGGTGACGTCCTAACCCACGTCGCGCGCCGCGGCACGGCCGGCCGCCCGCCCGGAGAACACGCATCCGCCCAGGAACGTGCCCTCCAGCGAGCGGTAGCCGTGGACGCCTCCCCCGCCGAAGCCCGCGGCCTCGCCGGCCGCGAACAACCCGTCCACCGGAGTGCCGTCCTCCCGCAGCGCACGCGAATCGAGGTCGGTCTGCAAGCCGCCCAACGACTTTCGGGTCAGGATGTGCAGCTTCACCGCGATCAGCGGGCCGGCCTTCGGGTCGGTGAGACGATGCGGCGCGACGACGCGGCTGACACGGTCGGCCAGGTAGCCGCGCGCGGCGCGGATCGCGGTGATCTGGCTGTCCTTGGTGAACCGGTTCGCCACCTCCCGGTCGCGGGCGGTGACCTCCTCCTCGACCACGGCGAAGTCCAGCGGCTCGACGTCGGGGACGCCGTTCATCTTGGCGACAAGGTCGCGCAGCGAGTCGGCGGTGACGAAGTCGACACCCCGGTCGACGAACGCGTGCACCGGTGCGGGACCTTTGCGGCCGCGTTCGATCACCGCGCGGATGCTGCGCCCGGTCAGATCCGGGTTCTGCTCCTGCCCGGACAGCCCGAACTCCTTGTCGATGATGCGCTTGTTCAGGATGAACCAGGTGTAGTCGTGCCCGGTCCGGCAGATGTACTCCAGCGTGCCGAGGGTGTCGAAGCCCGGATACAGCGGCGCGGGGAGCCGCCGGCCGGTGGCGTCGAGCCACAGCGACGACGGCCCGGGCAGGATGCGGATGCCGTGCCGCGGCCAGATCGGGTCGTAGTTGGTGATGCCCTCGGTGTAGTGCCACATCCGGTCGCTGTTGATCATGTGGGCGCCCGCCGCCGTCGAGATGCCCAGCATCCGGCCGTCGACGTGCTCGGGCACACCGCTGAGCAGCTGCTCGGGCACCCGCCCCATCCGCTCAGGCCAGTTCGCGCGGACCAGATCGTGGTTGCCGCCGATGCCGCCGCTGGCCACGATGACGGCCTGCGCGCGGAACTCGAACTCCCCGATCGTGTTTCGCGACGACGGCGCACCCCGCACGGCGGCTGACGGTTCCAGCACCGCGCCGCGCACCCCGGTGACGGCGCCGCCCTCGACGATCAGTTCGTCCACGCGGTGGCGGTGCGCGAACCGCGCCAGAGGCCCGGTCAGGCGACGTGCGAAGATGTCGACCAGCCCCGGCCCGGTTCCCCACGTGATGTGGAAGCGCGGCACCGAGTTGCCGTGGCCGCGGGCGTCGTAGCCGCCGCGTTCGGCCCAGCCGACCATCGCGAAGATCTGCAGTCCACGGTCGCGCAGCCAGCTGCGCTTCTCTCCGGCCGCGAAGTCGACGTAGGCGTGGGCCCACTGCCGCGGCCAGTGGTCCTCGGGGCGGTCGAACCCGGCCGTGCCGAGCCAGTCCTGCAGGGCCAGCTCGTGGCTGTCGCGGATGCCGAGGCGACGCTGCTCGGGACTGTTGACGAAGAACAGCCCGCCGAAGGACCAGAACGCCTGGCCGCCGACGTTGGCCTCGTTCTCCTGATCCACGATGAGCACGCGACGGCCCCGCTCGACCAGCTCACACGCGGCCACCAGTCCGGCCAGGCCGGCGCCGACCACGATGACGTCCGCATCATCTGCCATGCGGCCAATGTAGCGAGCGCGGACCCTCAGGCGGCGTCGGACAGCGCAGCCGGGTGGCGCCAGGCGTACACGGTGGGCACGCAACCGTGCATCAGCGCCAGGTCAGCGGCGTCCAGCATGGCCTGCCGGGGCCCGGGCCGACGAAGATGCCGGGCGGCCACGGCCACCCGGACGATGCCGTCCCGACGGGCCGTCCGCTCCGCCGACAGCACCACGGTGCGGCACCACCAGGGTTCGGTCAGGAATCCCTCCCCGATGCCGAGCACCCGGGTGCGGACGGTCTGCCGGCGCACCAGGTCGGTGATGCCGCTCAAGCCGGCCGTCAGCCGGAATCCGTTGCGCGGCAACGCGGTGAGCGCACCCTGCGAGACGTTCCAACCGGGCGCGGCGAACAGCCGGGTGCGCAGGCCGAGATGTTCGAGGATCCGGTCGGCGGCCATCAGCCGCAGGTTCGCCTCGTGTGCGGGCAGGGTCGCGAACTCCCCGCGGCGCGCCTTGGTGGCGGCCTCGTCGAATCCGTGCAGCACGATCGCGTCACCCTGGGCGCGCTGTTCGGTCAGCCAGCCGACGGTCTCGGGGTCGCGGTCGAGCCGGTACCCACCCTTGATCCGCGGTGCCACCAGGAACGACGCAGGCACGCCCCGGTCCTGCAGTTGGGTCCGAAATGATGCGACGTCGTCGATGGTCCGGTCGCTGATCCCGGAGATCGAGACGATCAGTTGTCCTGCCACACCCGCAGTGTCGCAACGTCAGGTGTCGAGATGGACAACAACACGACGCGCCCGGCTGAACTGTCAGCCCCCCAAGACCTCTTCGATCGCCGAGATCACCTCGGGGGCGTCCGGCACGGTGCGCGGCCGGAACCGCCGCACCACCTCGCCGCCGGGCGCCACCAGGAACTTCTCGAAGTTCCACTGCACGTCGCCGGCTTCGCCGCTGTCGTCGGCGGCTCGGGTCAACTCGGCGAAGAGCGGATGCCGGTCGGGGCCGTTGACGTCGGTCTTGGCCAGCAGCGGGAACGTCACCCCGTAGGTGGTCGAGCAGAACGTCTGGATCTCCTCGGCACTGCCCGGTTCCTGCCCCATGAACTGGTTGCAGGGGACGCCGATCACCGTCAGGCCGCGATCGCCGTACTCCCTGGCCAGCTGTTCGAGCGCGCTGTACTGCGGGGTGAGGCCGCATTTCGAGGCGACGTTGACCACCAGCGCGGCCCCGTCGGCCAGTTCGCCGAGCGTGGTGGCGCGGCCGTCGAGGGTGGTCAGCGGGATGCCAGCGAGCGTCATGGGTCAGACGCTACCGCTCATGGGGTGAACAGCATCTGGGCCACCCGCTGCGCGGTCTGGACCGGGTCGCCGTGGGTGTCGATCGCGTCGTTGAGCCACAGCATCGCGAAGCCGTGCACCAGTGACCATGCCGCCAGCCCGGCGGCCTGCGGATCCTTTTCTGCCCGTGGGTCGTCCAGTGTTCCCACGCCTGCGGCGAGTTCTGCTCCCGCAGCCGATCGGGCGGCGTCGAGGTCGGCGTCGTCGGGGTCGACGAGCGAACGGTCGAACATCACCGCGTAGTGGCCGGGGTGCTCGACCGCGAACCGCACGTAGGCCAGTGCGGCCTCACGGAATTCGGGACGGGCCTCGGACAGCGCGGCGGCCAGCAACCGCCAGCCCTGCGCGGCCAGGGCGGTGAACAGACCGCGGCGGTCGGTGAAATGGTGCGCCGGCGCGGCGTGCGACACCCCTGCGGTGCGGGCCAACTCGCGCAGCGAGACGCCGTCGGCCCCGCGCTCGGCCACCAGTACCGCGGCCTGCGCCAGGATCGTCGCCTTGAGATCGCCGTGGTGGTAGCTGGCTTTGACCATGCGGGCATGATAGCCCGGTCATCTTGACAGCGACTAGATAGCGGCTTTGCCGCCGTCGTCGCCGGCGCCGGCCACGTCCAGTAGCCACGCGTACTGGAACGCCGCTTCCTTCCAGCGCTCGTAGCGTCCGCTGATCCCGCCGTGCCCGGCGTTCATCTCGGTCTTCAGCAGCACCCGCGCACCGTCACTGCCGGGATCGACCTGCACATGGCGCAGTGCGGCAATCCATTTCGCGGGTTCGACGTAGTAGACACGGGTGTCGTTGAGCGACGTCATCGCGAGGATGGCCGGATACCGCTTGGCCTCGACGTTCTCGTACGGCGAGTACGACTTCATGTAGTGGTAGACGTCGGGATCCTCCAGCGGATTACCCCATTCGTCCCACTCGGTGACGGTCAGCGGCAGCGACGGATCGAGGATCGTGGTGAGGGGGTCGACGAACGGCACCGCGGCCAGGATCCCGGCGAACAGCTCGGGTGCGATGTTGGCCACCGCGCCCATCAGCAGGCCACCGGCGCTGCCGCCGTAGGCGACCATCTTCTCCGGCACGGTGACGCCAGTGTCGACGAGATGGCTTCCCGCGGCGATGAAGTCGGTGAACGTGTTCCGCTTCTCCAGCAGCTTGCCGCGCTCGTACCAGAGCCGGCCGAGTTCCCCGCCGCCGCGCACATGGGCCACGGCGTAGACCATGCCGCGGTCGAGCAGCGAGAGCCGCGCGATCGAGAACCGGGGATCCTCGCAGGATTCGTAGGCGCCGTAGCCGTAGAGCAGCAGCGGCGCCGGTGTGCCCAGCCCGACGCGGTGCACGATCGAGATGGGCACGCGCGCACCGTCTTCAGCCACCGCCCAGTCCCGCCGCTCGACATAGTCCTCGGGCCGGTAGTCGCCGAGCACCGGCTGCTCGCGCAGCAGCGTGCGCACACCGGTGGCGAGGTCGAGATCGTAGATGCGCACCGGCGTCACGAACGACGTCGCCCCGATCCGCAGTTTCGGCGCGCTCCAGTTCGGATTGGCCGACAGACCCACCGACATCAGCTCGGAGTCGAATCGGATGTCCTGCGGCTCGCCGTATCCGGTGTCGCGCAGCGGCCACAGCTGGATGCGGGGCAGGGCCTCGCTGCGGTAGCTGACCACCAACAGGTTCTCGAAGGCGTCGACCGCGTCCAGCCGCACATCGCTGCGGTGCTCGATCAGTGTGCGGTGATTCGACGGATCGGCGACCGGCGCCTCGACCAGGGTGAAGTTCTCGGCACCGTCGTTGTGCAGGATGAGGAACCGGTCCTCGCCGCCCACGACGGCGTGCTCGACGGAGTACTCGACCGACTCCCGACGCGGCCAGATCGTGGTGAACTCGGCCTCGCCGTCGGTCGCGTCGGCGTACCGCAGTTCCGAGGTGACCGCGCTGCCGGCCGCGATGATCACGTACCGGTTGCTGCGGGTCCGCCCCGCCGCGACCCAGAAACGTTCATCGGGTTCGTGATACACCTTCTCGGCCGGCAGTCCCGAGCCCAGCCGGTGCCGCCACACGGTGTCGGGCCGCCACGCGTCGTCCACGGTGACGTAGTAGACGGTTTTGTTGTCGGCCGCCCACGTCGCCCCGGCGCCGATGCCGACGATCTCGTCGTCGTAGCGCTGTCCGGTGCGCAAGTCCTTGAAGCGCAACGTGTATCGCTCGTCGCCCTTGACATCCACCGAGTAGGCCAGGATGTTGCCGTCCACGCTGACGCTGGCGGCGCCGAGGGAGAAGAAGTCGTGTCCCTCGGCCTCGACGTTCTCGTCGAGCAGCACCTGCTCACCGGGAATGTCGGTGTCCTCGGTCAGCTGGGGCGGGGTCCAGTCGGCGGGATCGGTGACGGGGCAACGGCATTGCACCCCGTACTGCTTGCCGGCGAAGCTGCGGCCGTAATACCACCAGTCCCCGCGCCTGGTCGGAACCGACAGGTCGGTCTCCTTGGTGCGAGCCTTGATCTCGTCGAAGATCTGCTGCCGCAACGGCGCCAGATCGGCCGTCACGTGCTCGGTGTAGGCGTTCTCGGCCTCGAGATGCTCGATCACCTCGGCGCTGGCCTTCTCCCGCAGCCATTCGTAGGGGTCGACGAAAACGTCACCGTGGTGTTCCCGGTGATGGTCGATCCGCTTGGCCACCGGTGGCTTCACAGCCGCCCTCCGATCCAGTCGTCGAAACGCAATCCTGAAATACGTTCGTAAGCTTCGATGTAACGGGCCCGGGTGGCCTCGACGATGTCCGCGGGCAGCGGCGGCGGGGCCTGGTCACCGTGGCGGTCCCACCCCGACTCGGGGCCGGTCAGCCAGTTGCGCACGAACTGCTTGTCGAAGCTGTTCTGCACGACACCCTCGGTGTAGTCGTCGGCGCGCCAGTAGCGCGACGAGTCGGGGGTGAACACCTCGTCGGCGAGGACGAGTTCACCGGATCCGTCGACACCGAACTCGAACTTGGTGTCGGCGACGATGATGCCCTTGCTCAACGCGTGCTCGGCGCCCCGGCTGTAGGTCTGCAGCGTGCGTTCCTTCAGCTGCTCGGCGCGCTCCGCCCCGATCAGGCCGACGACGTCGTCGAACGTGATGTTGACGTCGTGCTCACCGAGCTCGGCTTTGGTCGCAGGGGTGAACAGCGGCTCGGCGAACCGGCTGGCCTCCACCAGCCCCGGCGGCAGCGGGATCCCGCAGACGCTGCCGGTCTTCTGGTAGTCGATCAGCCCCGATCCCGTGAGGTAGCCGCGGGCCACCGCCTCGACCGGCAGCATGTCCAGCTGCCGCACCACCAGTGCACGGCCGAGAACCTCCTCGGGGATCCGGGCATCGTCGGGCGCACCGGCCAGGTGGTGGGGCACCTGCAGATGGTCGAAAAAGAACACGCTCATCGCGGTCAGGATGCGGCCCTTGTCGGGGATCTCGCTGTCGAGGATGTAGTCGTAGGCCGAGATGCGGTCGGTGGCGACGAACAGCAGGTGCCGGTCGTCCACGCGGTAGATCTCGCGAACCTTGCCGCTGGCCACGTGCTGATAGTCGGACAGAGCGGGACGCATCGGGTCAGCCTATCGGTCCACCGAAGACGCTCTGTGTGCTGTGATCGATCGCATGAAATCGCGGTGGGTCCCCTACGCCACAACGCCCGGCCGGCTGCTGTCCCAGCTGTTCAGCGACCTGGTGGTGATCGCCTGGACGGCGGTCTGGGTGTTCGTCGGCATGGCCGTGCACTCGGCGGTCGCGACGATCGCCGAGTTCGGCTATCAGGTGGAGAGCGGCGCCAACGGAGTGGCGGGCAACCTCGACTCCGCGGGCCGCAGCGCCGACAACGTGCCCCTGATCGGCGACTCGCTGGCCAATCCGCTCAGCGCGGCCGGCGACGCCGCCCGCGAGATCGCCGGTGCCGGGCAGACCCTGGGGGTGACGGCCGGGTGGCTGGCCTGGCTGCTGGCCCTGGCCGTGGCTGCACCACCGATCCTCGCGCTGATGATGCCGTGGCTGTTTCTGCGCGTGCGCTTCTTCCGGCGCCAGTGGACCGCCATCACGCTGGCGTCGACCGCCGCCGGCGAGGAACTGCTGGCGCTGCGGGCGCTGGCGAACCGGCCGCTGGCCAAACTCGCCGCCGTCAGCCCGGACCCGGTCGGGGCGTGGCGCAGTCAGGACCGCACCGCGATTCGCGGGCTGGCCGCCCTGGAACTGCGGGCGACGGGTATCCGCGCGGCGAACCTGCGCCGGGCGGGTTAGCGGAGGTACCGGCGCAGCGTCGTGCCGAACGGGTGCCGGGCCGTCAGCGAACCGAATCGGACCCGACCGGTGACCACCACGTGCAGCCGGTGCGACGGCGGGCTGGCCGTCACCTTGACGGTCGTCGACGCGGCAAAGTTCGCGACGCCGTCGAGGTCGGCGGTGGCGCCGTCAGGCAGGATCAGCTCGATCGAGCCGAAGTAGTCGTCGACCTCGATGTGCACCACCGGGTGTTGCAACACGGCCGAGGTGAAATCCAACGTGGTGGAACACATTCGGGTGACCAGGCGCAGCCGCGGCGGCACCGTCCACTGCCCCCGGCGGGTGATGCTGGACATCCAGCTGCGCACCTCCTGCGGCTGCGCGGCGGGCTGGGCGTTCAGCGGCAGGTCGGCGATCACCGCGTCGAGGTCGCGCCGGGTGCGGGCGGCCAGCACGGCGTCGACGCGCTCGGTGTACTCGTCGAGGCTGAGCATGCCCTGTCCGACAGCGCGTTCGAGCAGCCGGCTGACCGCAGTCCGGTCGGCGTCGGAGATCCGCAGCTCCGGGTGTTCACTCACGGGGTTCCACCACCAGGTGGCGGATGCCGGTGTGCCGATTGCTGCGGGTCCACTCGACCGGCGCGGCCAGCCGGACCGTCGAGAACCGGCCCAGCAGTTCCTCGAAGATCACCCGCAGCTCGAGCCGGGCCAGGTTGGCGCCCAGGCAGTAGTGCACGCCCTGACCGAAACCGAGGTGGGGGTTGGGTTTGCGCGCGATGTCGAAGCGGTCGGGGTCGGCGAACACCGCCGCATCACGGTTCGCCGAGCCCTCCCAGACCAGGACCTTCTGCCCGGGCTCGATGCGGTGTCCGCCCAGCGACGCCGGCCGGGTGGCGGTGCGCCGCTTGGACGGTGACGGCGAGGTCCAGCGCACCATCTCCTCGATCGCTGTCGGCAACAGGCCGGGGTCCGCGCGCAGCGCCGCGTAGGCCTGAGGGTTCTCGATCAGGGCCAGCAGTCCGCCGGCGATGGCGTTGCGGGTGGTCTCGGCGCCGGCGCTGAACAGCAGGTTGAAGAACAGGTAGCTCTCGAGGTCGGTCAGCTCCGGGTCGCCGGAGTTCACCACCACCGAGAGCATGTCGTCGCTCGGCGCCGCCTTCTTCGCGGCGATCAACTCCTGGCCGTAGGCGAACATCCGCGAGCCGGCCTCCTCGACCGAGAGCCGGGTGATCGCGGCCCGGCGCGATCCGCCGAAGTCGAAGCTGGGTTCGATCGCCTCGAAGAGCCAATGCCGTTCTGATTCCGGCACTCCGAGCAGAATGCAGATCATCTGCATCGGCACTTCGGCGGCGATGTCGGTGACGAAGTCAAAAGGGTCTGCAGGGTTCACGTCATCCAGCAGACCGCGCGCCCGGGTGCGCAGGTCGTCCTCGACGCGCCGGATCATGCGCGGGGTCAGGCCGGAGCTCACCAGCCGGCGCACCGCGCCGTGGCGCGGGTCGTCCATCATGTTCAGCAGCTGACCGGCGATGGACAGGTCCTGCAGCAGCGTCCCGCCGAACGGCCGGTCACCCCCGGTCACCGACGAGTACGTCTCCGGATCCCGCAGCACGGCAAGGGTTTCGGCGTGCGTCGCCACCGACCAGAAGCCTTCACCGTCGGGGGTGTTCTCGGTCGGTTCGTGCCAGTGGACGGGTGCCTGCTCGCGGTGCAGCGCGAACAGCTCGTGCGGAAACCCCGCGGCGAAGTTGTCGAGATCGGTGAAGTCGATCCCGGCCAGCGTGCCCGCGGTCACCGTCACAGGATTGCGCCCGAGGTGTACGCGGCGGCGTCGGGATAGCGCGCGACGAGGTCGTCGACGGCGGCGACCACCCGATCGACCTGATCGGCCGCGGCGCCGGTGAAGACCTGCTTGTCGGCCAGCGCGGCGTCGAGGGCGGCCCGGTCCAGCGGCAACCGCGGGTCGGCGGCCAACCGATCGAGCAGGTCCGGTTCGGCCCCGCGCTCGCGCATCGCCAGCGCCACCGCCACGGCGTGTTCCTTGATCACCTCGTGCGCGGTCTCCCGGCCGACACCCGCGCGCACCGCCGCGATGAGCATGCGCGTCGTCGCCAGGAACGGGAGGTAGCGGTCGAGTTCGCGTTGGATAACCGCCGGGTAGGCGCCGAACTCGTCGAGGACGGTCAGGAAGGTCTCGGTCTGTCCGTCGAGGGCGAAGAACGCGTCGGGCAGCGCGACCCGGCGCACCACCGAGCAGAACACGTCACCTTCGTTCCACTGCGCACCTGCCAATTCGGCTGCCATGGAGGCATATCCGCGCAGCACGACCTGCAGTCCGTTGACCCTTTCGCAGCTGCGGGTGTTCATCTTGTGCGGCATGGCCGACGATCCGACCTGACCGGGGGCGAACCCTTCGGTCACCAGTTCGTGGCCGGCCATCAGCCGGATGGTGTGGGCCAGCGAGGACGGTCCGGCGCCGAGCTGCACGAGCGCCGACACGACGTCGTGGTCCAGGGAGCGCGGGTACACCTGGCCGACGCTGGTCAGGATCTCGGTGAACCCGAGGAACTGCGCCACCCGCGTCTCGAGCTCGGCCAGCCGGCCGGTGTCCCCGTCGAACAGGTCGAGCATGTCCTGGCCGGTGCCCATCGGCCCCTTGATGCCGCGCAGCGGATACCGGTCGATGAGCTCGCTGACCCGCTGCAGCGCCACCAGCGTCTCCTCAGCCGCCGACGCGAACCGCTTTCCCAGGGTGGTGGCCTGCGCGGCGACGTTGTGGCTGCGGCCGGCCATCACCAGGTCGCGGTAGAGCGAAGCCCGCTCGGCCAACCGGGCGACGACGGCCACCCCGCGGGCGTGCACGAGCTGCAGCGAGCGCCGGATCTGCATCTGCTCGACGTTCTCGGTCAGGTCGCGGCTGGTCATGCCCTTGTGCACGTGCTCGTGGCCGGCGAGGGCATTGAACTCCTCGATGCGCGCCTTCACGTCGTGGCGCAGCACCCGCTCGCGCGCGGCGATCGAGTCGAGGTCGACGTCGTCGATCACCCGCTCGTAGTCGTCGATCACACCGGCGGGGACGTCTGCGCCCTTTATGCCGAGCTCTATCTGCGCCCGCAGGACGGCGAGCCACAGCCGGCGTTCGGCGACGATCTTGGCCTGCGGCGACCAGATGGCGACCATCTCCTCGCTGGCGTAGCGACTGGCCAGGACGTTAGGGATGCTCACGGCCCAACAGCCTATCGGGCACAGTAGGGGCCATGTATTTCGTCGGTCTGGACCTGGCCTGGGGCCAGCGCAAACCCACCGGGGTCGCCGTCGTCGACGACGGCGGACGGCTGGTGGCGGCCTCTGCGGTCACCGACGACGCCAGCATCCGGTCCGCGGTGGCCCCCTTCGTGGCGGGCGACTGCGTCGTCGGCATCGACGCGCCGATCATCGTCACCAACGCGACCGGCCAGCGGCCCGCCGAGCGCGCGCTCAACGCCGACTTCGCGCGGTTCCAGGCCGGCGCGCACCCGTCGAACACCGGGAAACCGGAGTTCGCCGACGGAACCCGCGCGGGCCGCCTCGCCGAGGCACTCGACCTCGACATCGATCCACTTTCGGGGTCGCCCCGGCGCGCGCTGGAGGTGTATCCGCACGCGGCGACGGTGGCGCTGTTCCGATTGGGCCGCACGCTGAAGTACAAGGCGAAGCCCGGCCGCGGCGTCGCGCAACTACGCGCGGAACTGCTTCGGCTCATGGAGCTCGTCGAGGGGCTGGCCACCGCGGACCCGTCGTTGCGGGTGACCGACTGCGAGGACTGGATCGGGCTGCGCGCGATGGCCGAGAAGGCCGAGCGCAAAAGCGAATTGCGCCGGGTCGAGGATCCGGTCGACGCGGTGGTGTGCGCGTACGTGGCGATGTACGCGGCGCGCCGGCCCGACGGCGTGACGTGCTACGGGGACGCCGAGACCGGCTACATCGTCACGCCCACCCTGCCGTCCGATCTGGAGCCCGCGCCGCCCGAGCCGACGCCGGGGGCGGTGCACGACGCCATCGCCACCTACGCCGAGCGGCGTCCCCATCTCGTGGCCTCCACCGACAGGTACCTGGCCGCGGTGACCGCACTGCTGGACGACGCCGGGATCAACTACCTCAGCGTGACGGCGCGGACCAAGTCGGTGGCGTCGTTCGCGGCCAAGGCCGACCGGCATGTCGACGGACGGCGGTTGTACGCCGATCCGCTGTCGGAGATCACCGACCAGATCGGGTTGCGCGTCATCACCTACCTGCGCGACGACGTGGCCGCGGTGGCCCGGCTGCTCGGCGAGGAGATGCGGCTGCTCGACGACCGCGACATGGGTGTGGAGACGGCCAGCGAGGGCCGGTGGGGCTACGCGAGCAGGCATCTGCTGCTGGGTATCGAGGGCGAGCAGCAGCCGGCGTCGGTGCAGGTGCGCACGATCCTGCAGCACGCGTGGGCCGAGTTCGAGCACGACGTGCGCTACAAGGGGTCGATCCCGGAGGAGGACGCCCCCGACCTGGATCGCCGGTTCACCCTGGCCGCCGGGCTGCTCGAGCTGGCGGACCTGGAGTTCTCGGCGATCCGTGAGCGGCTGCGGTCCACGACACCGGCCGAGAGGGCACCGCAGTCGGCCGAGGGAGCCGGCATCCCGACGCCGGTGCTGGCGACCTATCTGGCCAACCGCTTCCCCGACGCCGGCTGGTCCCGCACCGACCACTACGGCTGGATGGCCGGGCTGCTGCTGGACCTGGGCGTCGACTCGATCGACGAGGTCGACGCGCTGCTGGCGGACGTCGACACCGACGCCGTCAACGCGGCGATGGACTACCGCTTCCCCGCCGGCGCGGTCCGTCGCCTCGACGACTCGCTGCTGGCGGTCTACGGTGCGCGCTACATCGACCTACCGGGCAACGCTCATCGAATCAAGTTGCTGGAGAACAGGTCTGCTCACCTCAGCCAGGGACGTCCGCCGGCCTAGTGTGCGGCCAGATCGCGTACGCGGTCCCGTGCGCGATCTGGCCGCACACCAGAGCCGGCCGGGTCAGTCGTCGGGGCCTGTGCCCAGGTGCGTCGGGTCGGTGATGCGGGCGTCGCGGATCCCGAGCTGACGGTTGATCAGCTGGGTGAGGAAGAACAGCACAACCCCGAGGGCGACCAGGCCACCCGCGACGATGTACTGCTGCGCGGGCCGGCCGGACAGCGGGGTGACCAGATACAGCGAGGCCACGAACCCGATCACCGGCATGATCGTCGGCGTCTTGAAGTGCCCGCCGGCCTGCCGCACATCGCGCCGCAGCACCAGCACCGCGACGTTGACCACCGCGAACACGGCGAGCAGCAGCAGGCTGGTGGTGCCGC
This sequence comes from Mycolicibacterium chlorophenolicum, assembly GCF_001044235.1. Lineage (GTDB taxonomy): Bacteria > Actinomycetota > Actinomycetes > Mycobacteriales > Mycobacteriaceae > Mycobacterium > Mycobacterium chlorophenolicum. The sequence continues at coordinate 824,383 of NZ_JYNL01000069.1, forward strand.
CGAGGATGGAGATCGCGTTGCTGCTGGCGAAGGTGCTGACGTAGAGGATCAGCCCGAACGCGATGACCGTGGTGAACAGGATGGCCACCCACGGCGAGCGGCGCGTCGGGTGCACCGTCCCGAGCACCGGCGGCAGCACCCGCTGGCGCGCCATGCCGTAGATGAGGCGACTCGCCATCAGCATGTTGATCAGGGCGGTGTTCGACACCGCGAACATGGTGATGAAGGGCAGGATCGTGTCGATGGGCAGGCCCGGCGCGCCGGCCTTGACCACCTCGACCAGCGGGGTGTCGCTCTCCTCCAGCGTGCCGATCGGAACCAGCGCCACGGCGACGATCGACACCAGGACGTAGACCACCCCGGCGATCGACAGGCCGGTCAGCAGGATCTTGGGGAACGTGTTGACGGGGTCCTTGGTCTCCTCGGCCATGTTCACCGAGTCCTCGAAGCCGACCATGGCGAAGAACGCCAGGGAGGTGGCGGCGGTCACGGCGAGGAAGGTGTTCTTGTCGCTGGCCGTCTCGAACGCGACGATGCGGGAGAAGTCGACGTCGCCCGAGCCGGTGAACGCCCACAGTCCGACGAGGATCACCACCACCAGGCCGGTGATCTCGACGATGGTGAGGACGACGTTGAGCTTGACGCTCTCCCCGACGCCGCGGAAGTTGATCGCTGCGAGCGCCGCCATGAACGCCAGTGCGAGGATCGCCACGCCGAGCTTGGGCGCGTCGACGTCGATTCCTTCGAAGAAGTTCGCCGCGAATGCCCTGGAAGCCGTTGAGGCCGAGGTGATTCCGGAGCACATCACCACGAACGCCACCAGGAACGTGATGAAGTGGATGCCGAAAGCCTTGTGCGCGTACAGCGCGGCGCCTGCGGCCTGGGGGTACTTCGTCACCAGCTCCAGGTAGCTGAAGGCCGTGACGGCTGCGATACCGAACGCAACGAGGAACGGAAGCCAGGCCGCACCACCGACTTCAGCGGCGACGTCGCCGACGAGCGCGTAGACGCCGGTGCCGAGGATGTCGCCGACGATGAACAACAGCAGCAGACCCGGACCCATCACCCGCTTCAGTTCGGGTTGTCTGTCCGCGCTCTCCTGGCTGGTCAACGATTCCGCCATCACGCCTCCCCCTTATTCGTCGCTCGGCTCACCCATCATCGATCACTCCACAGTGCTCCGCAGGGCCAACGCGGAAACCTCGTCGAGGAACGCTGCGGCCCGCTGCGGGTCGACGCCCCGCTCCCACCCGAACGTCGTCGGGCGCTGGGCGCGGTCGTGCCAGAAGTGGCCGGGACCGGACTCGGGACGGGTGGCCACCAACCAGACGGCGGTGTCGGCGCCGTCGGCGGCGTCGCGCAGCAGCGGCCGGGTCACGCGGCGGAAGACCGGCAGCGCCTCGGCGACGCCCGGCGTCTCCACCCAGCCCGGGTGGGTGCTGTACACCCGAATACCGCTGTCGCTCAAGCGGTTCGCCCACGCATCGGCGAGGAGCACCTGCATGCGTTTGGTCCGTGCGTAGACGCGCACCCCGTTGTACGGCCCGTCGCGGGATTCGAGTTCGTCGAGAGTCCAGTGCTTCACCGGCGCGCTGTACATGCCTCCGGACGACATGAAGACGACGGCCGACTCGTCGGCCGCGCGCAGCAGCCCCGACAGGGTGTCGGTCATCAGATGCGGGCCCAGCACGTGGCAGGCCAACTGCACCTCGTGGCCCTGCGCGGTCTCGGCCCGCTGCTTGGGCATCACCCCCGCGTTGTGCACCAGCCCGTCCAGCGCGTCGACGCGTGCGGACAGGGAGGCGGTCCACGACCGGACGGCCGCCAGATCGGCGACGTCGCAGACCTCCTCCACCACGTCGGCGCCGGCGACGCCGGCGCGCACGGTCGCCGCCGATCGGGCCACTCTGCCCGGGTCGCGCCCGAGCAGATGGACGGTGGCGCCGAGTCGCGCGAAGGACGCGGCCATCGCCGCTCCGATGCCGGCCGTGGCACCGGTGACCACGACCCGCTTACCGGCCATCGCGTCGGGGGCGGGGTCGGCGGGCCACCACAGCCCGCGCAACCGGGAACCGATCTTCGTGTATCCCAGCACCACCGAACGGTCCAGGACCGTGTCCACCACGGCACCCAGGGAGTCGGTGAGGATCACCGGAAGGGGGTTAACCATCGGCCGTCGAAGACAAACGTCGCTAGTTGAAGGGGGCGAGCACGTCGATCACGTCGATCAACGTGGCCCGGGCCGTGGCACGCGGTCCGTCGCCGTCGCCGACGAGCGCCGCGACCACCGCGCCGTCGACCGCGCACACGAGCGCGGTGAGCAGTTCCGCGCGCACGGATCGCCCGCAGCGCTCGACGACCTCGATGACGGCATCGGTGCGGTGCTTGAGGATTCTGCTCTGGATGTCACGCAGTCCGGGCTGTCGCGCGCAGGCGATGAGACGTTCGTAGCGCGAGATCAATTGTTCGGTCACGCGTTCGCGACTATCCCCGACGAGCAAATCGACGAGGATGTCGGCGGTCGACTCCGCGCCGCGCCGGCGCCGCGACAACGTGGCCACCCGGTCCTGCAACGCCTGGGTTTCCAGCGTTCCGACGTACTCCACGGCCTTGGCGATCAGGTCATCCAGCGAAGAAAAATAGTAGGTCGTCGACGCCAGCGGTAGTCCGGCCCGCCGGGCCACGGCGCGGTGCCGGACAGCATCGAAGCCACCTTCGCACAGCAGGTCGGCAGCGGCGCTGACCAGCGCATACCGCCGACGTTCTCCCTTGGGAGTGACTGCTGCCGTCACGCTTGACATCGTGCCAGTCACAGGGTTGCGGCATCGCGCTTTCGGCAATTCGCCCGGATGTTGGAACAGGTGGGACTGGCATGATGGCGCGCATGCCGACGATCAGCCGGCGGGAGATGCTCGGGCTCGGTTTCCGGGCGGGCCTCGCGACCGCAGCAGGTGTAGCCGGAGTGTCCGCGATGAGCCGGGCGATGGCCATGGGGGCGCCCCCGGCGGTCGCGCCGACGTACGCCGCGGGATCGTTCCCGTCGGCGGCGCGCGGCGGCGCCCCGACCAACTGGATCATCGCCCGCCCGCCCGGGCAGACGGCGCCGCTGCGGCCGGTGATCCTGCTGCACGGGAAGGACAGCAGCGCGCAGACGGTGATGTCGATGGGCGCCGAGCAGTTCCTCGCCGACGCCGTGCGGGCCGGTCTGCCGCCGTTCGCGCTGGCCGCGGTCGACGGTGGCAACGGCTACTGGCATCGGCGCGCGTCGGGTGACGACTCGGGGGCGATGGTGCTCGACGAGTTCCTGCCGCTGCTCGCCGCGCAGGGGCTCGACACATCGCGCGTCGGGTTCCTGGGGTGGTCGATGGGCGGTTACGGCGCGCTTCTGCTCGGCGCCCGACTGGGCGCCGCGCGCACCGCGGCGATCTGCGCCGTGAGCCCGGCGCTGTGGACGTCGGCGGGCGCCGCCGCGCCGGGCGCCTTCGACAGCGCCGCCGATTACGAGGCCAACAGCGTCTGGGGTCTGGCCGGGCTCAACGGCATTCCCGTGCGCGTCGACTGCGGCGACGACGATCCGTTCGCGTCGGCCACCCGGCAGTTCATCGGCCAGCTGCCGACTCCGCCGGCCGGTGGGTTCTCCCCCGGTGGGCACAACGCGGCGTTCTGGTCTTCGCAGCTCAGTTCCGAACTGAGCTGGATGGCGCCACTGCTGACGACTTAGAGGCTGATTCGCCCTTCGGCCGCGGCCTGCCCGATGTCGGTGCGGAAGTGACTGCCGGGCAACCGGATTCCGTTCAGGATGGCGTAGGCCGAGGCGCGCGCGGCCGTCAGATCGGCACCGGTGCCGACCACCGAGAGCACTCGCCCGCCTGACGACACCAGCGCCCCGTCGTCGCGGCGGGCGGTTCCGGCGTGCAGGACTCCGTCGGCGTCGGCGCCATGGATGACGTCGCCGACCCGCGGCCGGCCGGGATAGTTCTCCGCGGCAACGACGACCGTGACGGCCGCGCCGTCACGCCAGCGCAGCGCGGGTGCCGACGCCAGCTCGCCGGTGGCCGTCGCGCGCAGCAGCTGGCCCAGCGGGGAATCGAGAAGCGCCAGCACCGCCTGAGTCTCCGGATCGCCGAAGCGGCAGTTGAATTCGACGACGGCAGGCCCGTTGGAGGTGATCGCCAGACCCGCATAGAGCAGACCCGAGAACGCACTGTCCCGCCGAACCAGTTCGGCGGCAACGGGTGTGACGATCTCGTCGACGATGCGGTCGGTCATGTCAGCCGGCAGCCACGGCAGCGGTGTGTAGGCGCCCATGCCTCCGGTGTTGGGTCCGGTGTCGCCGTCGCCGACCCGCTTGAAGTCCTGCGCCGGCAGCAGGGGCACCACGGTCTCGCCGTCGACGAGGCAGAACAGCGACACCTCGGGTCCGTCGAGGAAGGATTCGAGCAGCACCGGGTGGCCGGCCTCCAGCAGGCTGGCGGCGTGCGCGCGGGCCGCGTTGCGGTCATCGGTGACCACCACGCCCTTGCCCGCCGCCAGTCCGTCGTCTTTGACGACCCACGCCCGGTCGCCGCCGGGCGGCCCGAACCGGTCCAGCGCGGCGTCGAGATGGGCCGGGTTGTCGACGATCTCGCTGGTCGCGGTGCGCACCCCGGCGGCGGTCATGACGTCTTTGGCGAACGACTTGGCGCCCTCGATACGGGCGGCGTCACGCGTCGGACCGAAGCAGGCGATGCCGGCGGCCCGCACCGCGTCGGCGACCCCGAGCACCAGCGGCACCTCGGGGCCGATGACGACGAGATCGGCCGCCACCCGGCGCGCCAACGCCACGACGTCCTCGCCCGACGTCACGTCGACGTCGTACTGGTCGGCCAGGGCCGCGGTGCCCGCGTTGCCCGGCGCCACCGAGAGGGCGTCGACCTCCGGGTCTCGGCGCAGCGCGAGCAGCAGCGCGTGTTCACGGGCTCCGGAGCCGATCACCAGGACGTGCACAGGTGCCCACCCTAATCGTCCGACGACAGCATCGCGCGGACCATCTGGGCATACAGTTGACTCAGTGAGTGTATGGTCGAGGAGAGTGCTTCACATCACACAGGAGTGATCGCCATGACCACGACGCCTGCGCAGGCAACCGGCTGCCCGTTCCTGCCCCCGGGCTCCACCTCCCCCCGAGTCGCTTCGCTCCTGCCCCCGGGGTATGACTTCACCGACCCGGACGTGCTGCTCCGCGGCATCCCGGTCACCGAGTTCGCCGAGCTGCGCCGGACGGCGCCGGTGTGGTGGAACCAGCAGCAGGAGTCGGTCTTCGGCGACGGCGGCTACTGGGTGATCTCCCGCCACGCCGACATCAAGGCGATCTCGCGTGACGGCGCACTGTGGTCGACCAACCGCAAGGGTGCGGTGATGCGGCTGCCCGACGGCGTGACCTCCGATCAGCTGGAACTGACCAAGGCGCTGCTGATCAACCACGACGCCCCGGAGCACACCCGGCTGCGCAAGATCGTGTCGCGGCTGTTCACTCCGCGGGCGATCGCGACGCTGGAGCGAAAGCTCGCCGTGGCGGCGCGGGACATCGTCGCGGCCGCCGCCGCGAAGGACAGCGGCGATTTCGTCGATGACGTCGCGATGGGTCTGCCGCTGCTGGCCATCGCCGATCTGATCGGAGTCCCGGAGGCCGACCGCGAGAAGTTGTTCGCCTGGACCAACACGATCATGAACACCGACGACCCCGACTTCGACACCGATCACGTCGCCGCCAACGCCGAGTTGATGGGCTACGCGTACGCGATGGCCGAGGAGCGGCGACGCTGTCCGGCCGACGACATCGTCACCCGGCTCGTGCAGGCCGACATGAACGCAGAGGAGGGCGAGGCCATCACCGACGTCGAGTTCGCGTTCTTCGTCATCCTGCTCGCCGTCGCCGGCAACGAGACCACCCGCAACGCGATGACCCACGGCATGAACGCGTTCCTGGAGAACCCCGACCAGTGGGAGCTGTTCAAACGCGAGCGGCCGCAGACCGCCGTCGACGAGATCATCCGGTGGGCGACACCGGTGCACTGCTTCCAGCGCACCGCCACCCGCGACGTCGAGCTCGGCGGCGTGACGATCGCCGAGGGCCAGCGGGTGGGGTTGTTCTACAGTTCCGCGAACTTCGACGAGGACGTGTTCGACCGCCCCTTCGAGTTCGACATCCTGCGCAACCCCAATCCGCACCTGGCTTTCGGCGGCAACGGGGCGCACTACTGCATCGGCGCGAACCTCGCGCGGATGGAGATCAAGCTGATGTTCGACGAGATCGCCGAGCAGATCCCCGACATCGCGAAGCTGGCCGAACCGCAGCGGCTGCGGTCGGGGTGGATCAACGGGGTGAAGGAGCTGCGGGTCTCGTATCACTGATCGGGACTAGGGTGCCATCGTGCGCACCCACGGCTGGTCCGGAGCCAAGCCCGCCTCGGACGAGGAGGCGGCCGGCCGGATCCTCGCTGCCGCGGGCAAGGCCATCGAGGACCACGGCGCCGACTTCTCGATCTCCGATGTGGCCCGCACCGTCGGGGTCACCCGGCAGACGGTGTACCGGTACTTCCCCAGCACCGAGGCGCTGCTGGTGGCCGCGGCGGTGCATGCCGTCGACGGCTTCCTGGAACGGCTGGCCGCGCACGTCGCCGGCATCACCGACCCGGCCGACGCGGTCACCGAAGCCGTTGCCACGGCGCTGGAGTGGCTGCCGCGCGAGAAGTACATCGGGCTGCTGATGGTGCCGGGCGGGGCGGCGCACGTGGAGTCGGTCACCTCCGATGTCGCGCTGCGGTTCGCGCGGGACATGGTCGGACGTCTCGACGTCGACTGGGCGGGCGCCGGATACGGCGACGACGATCTCGACGACCTGGCCGAGCATCTGCTGCGGGTGATCCAGTCCTTCGTCATCGATCCCGGGCGGCCACCGCGCCGCGGGGCGGCGCTGCGCGCCTATCTGCGGCGTTGGGTGGGCGGCGCTCTGCGGGGCTAGACGACCGTCAGCGGCAGGGAGCGGCGCGGCTGGAACTCGAACGACGCGCCGCCGCTGAACTTCACCACCGACACCTCGCCCATCTCACGCGCGGGGGTGTCGCGTCGCACCACCTGCGCGGTCCAGTCGGTGCGGCTGCCGGTGAGCTCCACGTCGAGGTGCGGGTCGATCGCGGCGACCGCGGCCTGCAGCGGGCGGGCCTCGTCCGGATGCACCAGCGCCACCCAGGCGCCGTCCTCGTGCGCCGGCGACCGTTCCACCCGCACCGTGTCGGGACCGAACTCGGCGTCCACATAGGCGGCCGGATTCAGCAGCGGGTGCAGCCGCAGCATCGCGATCGCGCCGTCGATGCCGTCGGGCAGCCCGAGCGCGTGGTGGATGCGCTCGGCGGCCAGGCCGGCCACGCCGATGAGCTGCTTGGTGCAGATGTCGCTCGCCAGTTCGCGATTCGCCCCCGCGCGGGCACCCACCGCGATCACGAACGACAGGTTGAGCAGGTGCATCTGCAGGCAGACCTCGTCGGCCATCCGGACCAGCGCCGAATGCGAGAACGCGCCGAAGTCGAAGTCCGACAGCAGGTCTCCGGAGTAGTCGCTCTGTCCCTCGTCGGCGGTGTCGATCGGGTCGAGCTCGGTGTGGGCGGCGCGGGTGCGCGCGATCACCTCGAGAACCGGATGGTCGGCGACCTCGGGGTGCGATTCGTCGATGACGACCGTCCACGCACAGTGGGGGTGGCGGTCGGCCGGGGCCCGCGGCGGTCGGTGGATGGGCCTGATCTGCGCCCTGCGGTTGGTGGCCACCGCGGTGGCGTCGAACGTCGGGTCCTCGATGTCGTGGCACATGCCGCGCACGTAGTCCTCGCCCATCGGCTCCACGTCGAGCAGAGCGCCGCAGTGGTCGAGGTGGAATTCACCGTGCCAGCGGTCGTGCACGGTGTACCGGAAATCCATGAACTGCGGCGGGGCGCCGATGTCGAGCTGCAGGCCCTTGAAGATCGTGATGACGTCGGTGCCCTCGTAGCGCAACGCCTTCTGCATCCGCCGGGTGTAGATCGGGCTCGCGCCCATCCACTCCTCGATGGCGATCTGCAGCATCTCTTCGCGGCCGAAATTGCTGATGCACCAAGCCATTCCGGAGCGATCGATCATCTGTCCGATGAGCAGCAGCTCGGGCACCAGCACGGCGAGCTGCTCACGGGTCAGCGCCGAGTACCTACTGGTCATCGAGGGTGCTCCCGGAGTGCATGTTCAGCGCCGCGTTGACATTGGCCAACTTGTCTTCCCCGCCGCCCCGTTCGGCGGCCTTCTTGCGCTGTTTGGCCACCTTGGTCACCACGCCGTCGAGTTTGGAGCCGAGCGGGAAGCCGAGGTAGTGGGTCAGGAAGATGGCCATCTCCTTGAGCTCGTCCTCGGTGAGCTCCTCGTTGGCCAGGGCGGCGTTGGCCTGGATCTCGGCCAGGTCGGTGATACCCAGCGCGGTCACCACGGTCAGCGTCATGATGCGCTTGTCGCGCATGGACAGGCCTGGCCGCGTCCAGATCGTGCCGAAGAGGTGGTCCGCGGTGAGCGCGAAGTACTCCCCCGGCATGTCCGGCATCTCCCAGCCGTACACCTCGTTCATCTTGTCCAGGCCCTTGCGGCGCAGTTCGTCCATCGGTGTCACTCCTTGGGCGTCGAGGTCGGATTCGGCACACCGAGACCGGCCGCCAGGTTCTGCAGGGCGATCTCGGCCAGGGGCAGTTCCACGCCGGTGTCCTCACCGAGGGCCAGCGCCAGCCGCAGGTCCTTCTCGGCGAGACCGCGGGTGTGGATGAACATGTCGTACAGGAAGTCGTCGGGCGGTAGCGGACCGGTGTGGTCGCGCACCATGATCGCGCCCGGACCGCCGCTCTGCGCGTCGCTGTGCCGGACCACCCGGCCGAGCTTCTGCAGGTCGATACCGGCAGCCTCGGCCAGTCGCTGGGCCTCGCACGCCGCGGCGAACCCGATGAACGTCAACATGTTCCGGGCCAGCTTCATCCGGGTGCCCGCGCCGGGTTCGCCTGCTCGCACCACCATCGACGCCCACTGCTTGAACACCGGTTTCACCGTGTCGTAGGCGTCGTCGTCGGCGCCGACCATGACGGCGAGCTCGCCCTTGTCGGCGGCTCCGGCGCCGCCGCTGACCGGGGCGTCGACCACGTGAATACCCCTGGGCCGCAGCTTCTTCGCAAGTTCGGCCGCGGTGCCGGGTTCGATCGTGGAGTGGATCGCGATGACCGTGCCGGGCTTCGCGTGGTCGGCGAGTTCGCCGACCACGTCGCGTACCTGCGCGTCGGTGAGTACGGTCACGCTGATCACGTCGGCCGCCTTGGCGACCTCGGCGACGCTGTCGGCCGGCGTGGCGCCGAGCTCGGCCAGCGCTGTCACCGCCTCGGCCCGCACGTCGAACACGACCAGCCCGCCCGGCCAGCCGACGAGCCGTTTCGCCATCGGGGCGCCCTGGTTGCCCAGGCCGATGTAGCCGAGCGCGGGGGCGGTCATGAGCGGATGATCTGTCCGCCGTCGACGTTGAAGATCTGCCCGGTGATCCACTTGGCCTGGTCCGACAGCAGGAACAGACACATGCCCACCAGATCGTCCGGCTGCCCCATCCGTGACAGCGGGATGTTCTTGACGATGTCGGCCACCATCTCCTGCGGCGTGGTCGTGCGGTTGGCCTCGGTGTCGATGGGACCCGGTGCGATCGCGTTGATCCGGATGTTCTGCCCACCGAGCTCGCGCGAGAGCTGCTGGGTCAGTCCGTTGACGCCGACCTTGGCCAGACCGTAGAAGTTCGCATAAAGCCATGCGGCAGTGGACGACTGGTTGACGATCGCCCCGCCGCCGCGCTTGGCCATCTTGCGGTACACCGCGCGGGTGCACCACAGCGCGCCGTCGAGGTTGACGCTCATGAACTTGCGGTAGTACTCGGGGTCGACGGTGACCAGGAAGTCGAGCTTCATCCCGCCGAAGATCGCCGCGTTGTTGACCAGGTAGTCGATGCCGCCGAACTCCGACAGTGTCTGTGCTGCCATCTCCTTGGCCGATTCGGGGTCCGAGACGTCGACCCGCACCGCGAGCGCGCGCCCTCCCTCACCGGTGATGCCGTCGGCGACCTTCTGGGCGCCCTCGGTGTTGATGTCGGCGACGACGACGGCCGCCCCCTCCCGGGCGAGCGCCTCGGCGTAGGCCTGCCCGATGCCTCCTCCGGCGCCGGTGACGATAGCCACCTTGTCCTTGAACTGGTCTCCGTACAGTCCCACTGGCATCTCCTCAGTTCGCTCGCATGTCAGACCGCCGTGGCAATCGCCTTGATCTCGAGGTACTCCTCGAAACCGGCGAGCCCCATCTCCCGGCCGATGCCGGACTGCTTGTAGCCGCCGAACGGCATGTCGGCCGAATACCACACGCCGCCGTTGACGTTCACCGTGCCGACCCGCAGCCGCGCCGCGACCCCCGCGGCGCGCTCCTCGTCGCCGGAGAACACCGTGCCGGACAGACCGTACGGGGAGTCGTTGGCGATCCGCACGGCGTCGTCGTCGCCGTCGTGCGCGATCACCGTCAATACGGGACCGAAGATCTCCTCGCGCGCCACCTTGGCGGTGTTGTCGAGCCCGGCGATCACCGTCGGCTCGATGAAGTAGCCGGTGTCCCGGTCGGCGGGTCGGCCACCGCCACAGGCGAATCGGCCCCCCTCGGCCGTGGCCGAATCGAGGTACGCCTGCACCCGCTCGCGCTGCCGCTCCGAGATCAGCGGGCCGCAGATCGTGCCCGGCTTGTCCGGATCCCCGGGCTTGAGACCGCCCATGGTGGCCGCCGCGGCCTCGACCGCGGCATCGTAGTGGCTGCGCGGCACCACGAGCCGCGTCGTGATGGCGCACCCCTGCCCGGCGTGCATCGAGGCGGTGAAGGCCGCCATCGCACACGCGCCGGCGAGATCCGCGTCGTCGAGCACGAGAAACGCCGACTTGCCGCCGAGTTCGAGGAACACCTTCTTCAGGGTCGCGGCGCTGTCGGCCATCACCGCGCGGCCGGTGTTGGTGGAACCGGTGAACGACACCATGTCCACCCGGGCATCCTGTGAGAGCAGCGCACCCACGCCGTGATCGCTGGAGGTGACGATGTTGACGACGCCGGCCGGGAAGTCGGTGTGCTCGGTGATCAACTCGCCGAGAATCGCCGCGGCCCACGGGGTGTCCGGAGCGGGCTTGAGCACCAGCGTGTTTCCCGCCGCGAGCGCCGGCCCGATCTTCGCGAGGTTGATCTGGTGCGGGAAGTTCCAGGGCGTGATGGCGCCGACGACACCGATGGCCTCCCGGGCGACAGTGCGCCGCGTCTTGATGCCCATCGGCGCCGCGATGCCGAGATCGGTGGACCAGGAGTACGACTCGGCGGTGTCGGCGCAGAAGCTCAGATCCTCGACCGGTCCTTCGAGCTGAGCTGCGGCGGTCAGCATCCGGGGCGCACCCACCTCGGCGATCGTCAGCTCACGCAGGTCGTCGACGTGGTCGCGCATGGCCTGCTGCAGCTGGCGGATGCACCGCACCCGCAGCGCGGTGTCGGTCGACCAGCCGGTCTCGTCGAACGCCCGGCGCGCCGCGGCGATCGCCGCGGACATGTCCTCGGCGCTCGCGTCCGCGGCCACCCCGAGTGTCTCCTCGGTCGCCGGGTTCACCGTGGGAAAGGTTCCCGCGCTTCCCGCGACGAGCGTGCCGTCGATGAGCAGTCTGCTCTCGCGATCGGCCAGGATTCCCATCCGACCTCCCTGTCTGCGTCCCTGGACACTTGTCCGGTATGTGTCTGTCGCACCATAGCCCGCGCCGCGCTCGACAGGCAAGAGCACCTCTCCTCATACGACGACTTGCCGTCTACATCAGGAGTTTTACCGAACTGCTTGCCTGCCGAGCGCGGCGTCAGATACGTTGGACATGTGTCCAGTGATGCCGCCGCCGCGATCACCGAGGCCGACCGGTCGGCGCGCCGCAACCGGCGGCAGGAAGAGACGTTCCGCAAGGTGCTCGAGGCCGGCCTGCAGATGCTGCGCGAATCGTCCTATGCGGAACTGACCGTGCGCGCGGTGGCGGCCCGGGCGAAGGTCGCACCCGCGACCGCCTACACCTACTTCTCGTCGAAGAACCACCTGATCGCCGAGATCTACCTGGATCTCGTGCAGCAGGTGGAGTACTTCACCGACGTCAACGACAGCACCGCCAGCCGGGTCGAGAAGACGCTGCGCAGCATGGCCCTGACGGTGGCCGACGAACCCGAGGTGGCGGCCGCCTGCACCACGGCCCTGCTGTCCGGCAACGATCCGGCGGTGCGCGCCGTGCGCGAACGCATCGGCGGCGAGATCCACCGGCGCATCCGCTCGGCCGTCGGCCCCGATGCCGATCCCCGCACCCTCGCCGCGCTGGAGATGACGTTCTTCGGCGCGCTGGTCAACGCGGGCAGCGGCGCGTTCACCTATCACCAGATCGCCGACCGCCTCAGCTACGTGGTGGGCCTCATCGTCGGAGACGAGAAATGACCACGAGCGAGATCCTGCTCGACCCGTACGACTACGACTTCCACGAAGATCCGTACCCGTACTACCAGCGGTTGCGCGACGAGGCCCCGCTGTACCACAACCCGGATCTGGGCTTCTGGGCGTTGTCGCGACACCGGGACGTGTTGACCGGATTCCGCAACAGCACAACGCTGTCCAACAAGTTCGGGGTGTCGCTCGACCCGGCGTCCCGCGGCCCCCACGCGTCGAAGACGATGTCGTTCCTGGCGATGGACGATCCTGCCCACCTGCGCCTGCGCACCCTGGTCTCCAAGGGCTTCACCCCACGCCGGATCCGCGAGCTGGAACCCCGGGTCACCGAGATCGCCGTCGCGCACCTCGACACCCTGCTCGACAAGGCCGCCGACGGCGAAACCGTGGACTACGTCGACGAATTCGCCGGCAAGCTGCCGATGGACGTCATCTCCGAACTGATGGGGGTTCCGCAGGCCGATCGCGCGCAGGTCCGCGCCTGGGCCGACGGCGTGATGCACCGCGATGAAGGGGTCACCGACGTCCCGCCCGCGGCGGTCGAGGCCTCGATCAACCTGATCGTCTACTACCAGAACATGGTGGCCGAGCGCCGTGCCGCGCTCACCGACGATCTGACCTCGGCGCTGCTCGAAGCCGAGATCGACGGTGACCGCCTCACCGACGACGAGATCCTGGGCTTCATGTTCCTGATGGTGATCGCCGGCAACGAGACGACCACCAAACTCCTTGCCAATGCCGCCTTCTGGGGCCACCGCAATCCGGATCAGCTCACCCCGGTGTACGACGACCTGAGCCGGGTGCCGCTGTGGGTCGAGGAGACGCTGCGCTACGACACGTCCAGCCAGATCCTCGCCCGCACCGTCGTCGGTGAGCTCACCCTCTATGACACCGTGATCCCCGACGGGGAGGTGCTGTTGCTGCTGCCCGGTTCGGCGCACCGCGACGAACGTGTCTTCGACGACCCCGACGACTACGTCATCGGACGCGAGATCGGCTCGAAGCTGATGAGTTTCGGCAGCGGCGCGCACTTCTGTCTCGGGGCGCACCTCGCCCGGATGGAAGCCCGGGTGGCGCTAGCCGAACTGTTCACCCGAATCCGTGGCTACGAGGTGGACGAGGCCAACGCCGTCCGCGTGCACTCGAGCAACGTCCGCGGGTTCGCCCACCTGCCCATCCACGTGAAAGTGCGCTGAAAGGCCTGTCGCATGCCGCGATTCGATCCCCTTCCCGACCGCAGGCCCGCCCTGATCGCCGGAGCGTCCTCCGGCATCGGCGCGGCCACCGCCGTCGACCTCGCCGCGCACGGTTTTCCGGTCGCCCTCGGTGCCCGCCGGGTCGAGAAGTGCCAGGAGATCGTCGAACAGATCCGCGCCGACGGGGGCGAGGCCATCGCGGTGCACCTCGACGTCACCGACCCCGACTCGGTGAAAGCCTGCGTCGAGCAGACCACCTCCGAGCTCGGCGACATCGAGGTGCTCGTCGCCGGTGCCGGCGACACCTACTTCGGCAAGCTCGACGCGATCAGCACCGAGCAGTTCGAGTCCCAGGTCCAGATCCACCTCATCGGCGCCAACCGCGTCGCCACCGCGGTGCTGCCCGGCATGATCGAACGCCAGCGCGGCGACCTGATTTTCGTAGGATCCGATGTGGCACTGCGCCAGAGGCCGCACATGGGCGCCTACGGAGCGGCGAAGGCCGCGCTGGTCGCCATGGTCACCAACTACCAGATGGAACTCGAGGGCACCGGCGTGCGCGCGTCGATCGTGCATCCCGGGCCGACGAAGACCTCGATGGGCTGGAGCCTGCCCGCCGAGCTGATCGGTCCCGCGCTCGAGGACTGGGCCAAGTGGGGTCAGGCCCGTCACGACTACTTCCTGCGCGCCGCCGACCTCGCCCGGGCGATCACGTTCGTCGCCGAGACGCCGCGGGGCGGCTTCATCGCGAACATGGAACTGCAACCCGAAGCTCCACTGGCGCACACGAAGGAACGCCAGCAACTCAAAGTCGACGAGGAAGCGCTGAATTCATGACCACCGCTACTGTCCCCCGCGTCTCCGGTGGCGAGGAGGAACACGGCCACCTCGAGGAGTTCCGCACCGATCCGATCGGACTGATGACGCGCATCCGCGAGGAGTGCGGAGACGTCGGCTGGTTCCAGCTCGCCGACAAGCAGGTGGTGATGCTCTCGGGCGCCGAGGCCAACGAGTTCTTCTTCCGGTCTAGCGATGACGAACTCAATCAGGCCGAGGCCTACCCGTTCATGACGCCGATCTTCGGCGAGGGCGTGGTGTTCGACGCCGACCCGGAGCGCCGCAAGGAGATGCTGCACAACTCCGCGCTGCGCGGTGAGCAGATGAAGGGCCACGCCACGACCATCGAGAACGAGGTCCGGCGGATGATCGAGAACTGGGGCGACGCCGGCGAGATCGACCTCCTCGAGTTCTTCGCCGAACTGACCATCTACACCTCGACGGCGTGTCTGATCGGCCTCAAGTTCCGCAACCAGCTCGACTCGCGGTTCGCCAACTACTACCACCTGCTCGAACGCGGCACCGATCCGCTGTGCTACGTCGACCCCTACCTGCCGATCGAGAGCTTCCGGATCCGCGACGAAGCCCGCGCCGGCCTGGTCGAATTGGTGCAGGAGGTCATGAACGGCCGAATCGCCAACCCGCCCAAGGACAAAGCCGATCGCGACATGCTCGACGTCCTGGTGTCCATCAAGGACGAGGAGGGCAATCCCCGGTTCTCGGCCAACGAGGTGACCGGCATGTTCATCTCGCTGATGTTCGCCGGCCACCACACCAGCTCGGGCACGTCGTCGTGGACGCTGATCGAACTGCTTCGCCACCCGGAGTTCTACGCGCAGGTCCAGCAGGAGCTCGACGAGCTCTACGCCGACGGCCAGGAAGTGAGTTTTCATGCGCTGCGCCAGATCCCGAAGCTCGACAACGCGCTGAAGGAGACCCTGCGCCTGCATCCGCCGCTGATCATCCTGATGCGGGTCGCCCAGGACGACTTCGAGGTCGCCGGCCTGCCGATCCACAAGGGGCAGATGGTGGCGGCCTCGCCGGCGATCTCCAACCGGATCCCCGAGGACTTTCCCGACCCGGACGCGTTCGACCCCGACCGCTACGAGAAGCCGCGCCAGGAAGACCTGATCAACCGGTGGACGTGGATCCCGTTCGGCGCCGGCAAGCACCGGTGCGTGGGCGCGGCGTTCGCCCAGATGCAGATCAAGGCGATCTTCTCGGTTCTGTTGCGCGAGTACGAGTTCGAGATGGCGCAGCCGCCGGAGAGCTACCGCAACGATCATTCCAAGATGGTGGTGCAGCTGGCCAGGCCGGCGAAGGTGCGCTACCGCAGGAGGGCCTGAGGCGATGGGCGGCTACCGCGTGGAGGTCGACGCCGATCTGTGCCAGGGCCACGCCATGTGCGAACTGGAAGCGCCCGACGTGTTCTCGGTGCCCCGGCGGGGCATCGTCGAGATCCTCGATGCCGAACCTCCCGACGAGATCCGCGAGGACGTCGAGCGGGCCGTCGAGATGTGCCCCACCCGAGCAATTTCAATCACAGATAAGGACTGACAGTGGCGTCACGTGAGCAATTGGAAGACTGGGTCGACCGCTGGCTGAAGGCCAACCAGGACGCCGAGAAGGCGGGCGACTGGAAACCGTTGGCGGAGTTCTACACCGACGACGCGACCTACGGCTGGAACATCGGCCCCAAGGAAGACGTCATGTGCGTCAACAAAGACGAGATCCGGGACGTCGCCCTGGGCCTGGAGATGGAGGGCCTGGAGAACTGGGTCTACGAGTACCAGAAGGTGCTCATCGACGAGAAGCAGAACGAGATCGTCGGGTTCTGGAAGCAGATCGCGAACAAGTCCGACGGGTCCCGCGACGAGATCTACGGCATCGGGGGCAGCTGGTTCCGGCTCAACGACCAGCTGCTCATCGAGTGGCAGCGTGACTTCTTCGACTTCGGCCACGTGCAGAAGGCGTTCCTGAAGCTGATCGAGTCGGGCGACCTCACCCCCACCATGCAGAAGCGCATCGAGCGCTCGCTGGCCGGGGAGAAACTGCCCGGCTACTACCCCCTCGGCGAGGCCCCCGTCCCGATCTGGTGATCACACCACCAAGCGGTTGCTTGGGGGCGGTGTGATGTGGCTAACTAGAGCCTCTAGTGTGGTGACAGAGGCACCCGTCGGAAAGCAGGAGATATGAAGACCAAAGGCGCTCTGATCTGGGAGTTCAATCAGCCCTGGTCGATCGAGGAGATCGAGATCGGCGACCCCGTCAAGGACGAGGTCAAGATCCAGATGGAAGCGTCCGGGATGTGCCATTCCGACCACCACCTGGTCACCGGCGACATCCCGATGGCCGGTTTCCCGGTCCTGGGCGGCCACGAGGGTGCCGGCATCGTCACCGAGGTCGGCCCCGGCGTCGAAGGTCTCGAGCCGGGTGACCACGTCGTGCTCTCGTTCATCCCGTCCTGTGGTTCCTGCCCGTCCTGTCAGGCCGGTCTGCGCAACCTCTGCGACCTCGGCGCCATGCTGCTGCAGGGCACCGCGGTGTCCGACAACACCCACCGCATCCACGCGGTCAAGGACGGCACCCCCGTCATCCCGATGACCCTGCTCGGCACGTTCAGCCCGTACATGGTCGTCCACAAGAGCTCGGTCGTGAAGATCGACCCGTCCATCCCGTTCGAGGTGGCCTGCCTGGTCGGCTGCGGTGTGACCACCGGCTACGGCTCGGCGGTGCGCAGCGCGAACGTCCGCCCGGGCGACGACGTCGTGATCGCCGGCATCGGCGGCGTCGGCATGGGTGCGCTACAGGGCGCGCTCAATGCGGGCGCCCGCAACATCTTCGCCATCGACCCGGTCGAGTGGAAGCGCGATCAGGCGCTCAAGTTCGGCGCCACGCACGCCTACCCGGACATCGGCAGCGCGATGATGGGCGTCGCCGAGGTCACCCAGGGCCGGATGGCCTCGAAGACCATCATCACCACCGGTGAGCTCAAGGGCGAAGAGATCGACAACTACCTCAACATCACCGCCAAGGGCGGCACCTGCGTCGTGACCGCGGTCGCGAACATGGCCAGCTCCGACGTGACGCTGAACCTGTCGATGCTCACCCTGCTGCAGAAGAACCTGCAGGGCACCATCTTCGGCGGCGGCAACCCGCACTTCGACATCCCCCAGCTGCTGTCGATGTACAAGGCCGGCCGGCTCAATCTCGATGACATGGTGACCCGGCAGTACAAGCTCGAGCAGATCAACGACGGCTACAAGGACATGCTGGAGGGCCGCAACATCCGCGGCGTGATCCGCTACACCGACGCCGACCGGTAACCCCCCACCCTTCGCGCGAACTTGCATTCCGGCAGCGGAAGTTCGAGTAAAGCCCTGCTGGAATGCAATTTCGGCGCCGAGGTCGTCGCTGAAGGAGTGCGCATGACAGATCTCGATCTCGCACCCGTCGTCGCCGCGTCCCGCGCGTCGTGGACGTGCGTCCAGAGCGGCGACCGGGAGGGCTGGCTCGCCCTGATGGCCGACGACATCGTCGTCGAGGACCCGATCGGTGAGGCCGTCACCAATCCCGACGGCACCGGGGTGCGCGGCAAGGAGGCGCTCGCCGCCTTCTACGACGCCAACATCGGGCCGAACCGGCTGCGCGTCACGTGCGAGGAGACGTTCCCGTCCAGCAGTCCGACGGAGATCGCCTACATCCTGGTGTTGGAGACGACGTTCCCCAACGGCTTCGTCGCGACGGTTCGCGGGGTGTTCACCTACCGCGTCGACGCGGCCGGCCTGATCACCAACCTGCGCGGCTACTGGAACATGGACGCGATGACGTTCTCCGAAGCAGGGACCACGGATTAGCGCACCGCTGTCCGGTCGCGGCGCGGTCGTGGTGGGCGGCACGCGGGGCGTCGGACTGGCGGTGGCCACGCTGCTGGCCGACCTGGGCGCCCGTGTCGTGGTCAACGGACGCGACCCGGACGCCGTCGCGCAAGCGGCGCAGGGGATCGCCGGTGCGGTCGGGCACGCGGGTTCGCCGTCGGACCCGGCGGTCGCCGACGCGCTGATCGACGCGTGCGTGCGCGAGTTCGGGCGCATCGACATCCTGGTCAACTGCGCCGGCACCGCCGAGCCCACCGGCTCCTCGATCCTGACGATCACACCCGCGCAGTTCCAGGACCTGATCGACGCGCATCTGGGCACGGTGTTCCAGACCTGCCGCGCCGCAGCGCCGTTGATGGCGAAACAGGGATCGGGCGCGATCGTCAACACCAGCTCGTTCGCGTTCCTCGGGGACTATGGCGGCACCGGGTATCCGGCGGGCAAGGGCGCGGTCAACGGTCTGACGCTGGCCATCGCCGCCGAACTCGCCGAACACGGGGTGCGCGCCAATGTGGTGTGCCCCGGCGCGAAGACCCGGCTGTCCACCGGGCCCGAGTACGAAGCGCACATCGCCGCGTTGAACCGCCGCGGCCTGCTCGACGACGTCAGCATGCAGGGCGCCCTGGACGCCGCACCGCCGGAGTACGCGGCGCCCATCTACGCCTACCTGGCCAGTGATCTCGCCGCCGACGTCACCGGCCAAATCTTCATCGCCGCAGGCGGATTCGTCGGCCGCTTCGATCGTCCCACCCCGTTGATCGTCGCCTACCGGGATCACCACGACGCGCCGCCGTGGACCATCGACGAGATCTCCCGGAAAGTCTCGGCACAGGTCAGGAGCTGACGCCGGGCAGCTTATGGTCGCGGTACTGGCGGCGCAGCTCGAGCTTGAGGATCTTGCCCGTCGCCGTGTGCGGCAACTCGTCGACGAACACGACGTCGTCGGGCAGCCACCACTTGGCGACCTCGCCGGCCAGGTAGTCGAGGATCTCCTCGCGAGTCGCGCTCTGCCCCTTGCGCAAGACCACCAGCAGCAGCGGCCGTTCCTGCCACTTCGGGTGCGGCACCCCGATCACCGCGGCCTCGGCGACCGCCGGGTGCCCGGTGGCCGCGTTCTCCAGGTCGATGGAACTCACCCACTCGCCGCCGGACTTGATGACGTCCTTGGCGCGGTCGACCAGCTGCAGATAGCCGTCGGGGTCGATGGTCGCGACGTCGCCGGTCGGGAAGAACCCCTCGGCGTCGAGCTTGTCCCCGCCCTCGCCCTTGAAGTAGCCGCTGGCGATCCACGGTCCGCGCACCCACACCTCACCGAATGCCTTGCCGTCCCAGGGCAACCGGTTGCCGTCGTCGTCGACGATCTTGAGCTCCACACCGCAGATCCCCCGGCCCTGCTTGAGCATGATCTGGTGCTTCTCGCTGTCGCTGAGCCGCTCGTGCTTGGGTAACAGCCGGCCGATCACACACAGCGGGGACGTCTCGGTCATCCCCCAGCCCTGCATGGCCTGGGCGCCGAAGTCCCGCTCGAAGCGTTCGATCATCGACAACGGGAGCGCGGCGCCGCCGGT
Source organism: Mycolicibacterium chlorophenolicum (assembly GCF_001044235.1). Lineage (GTDB taxonomy): Bacteria > Actinomycetota > Actinomycetes > Mycobacteriales > Mycobacteriaceae > Mycobacterium > Mycobacterium chlorophenolicum. The sequence continues at coordinate 844,421 of NZ_JYNL01000069.1, forward strand.
GCCGGCGATGCGCAGCCCCAACTCGTGCGGATCGATCTCGGGATGCTCGTCGAGGTAGGAGAACAGCATCATCCACACCGTCGGCACGCCCTGCGACTGGTTCACGCCTTCGGATTTCATCAGCTCGTAGACGGATTCGCCGTCGAGGTGGGGGCCGGGCAGCACCAGTGTGGCGCCCACCATCGCCGCGGTGTAGGGCGTACCCCACGCGTTGGCGTGGAACATCGGCACGACGAGCAGGATCACCGAACCGCTGTGCACGTCGTTGGCATCCCGGGCCGCCGCCATCAGCGTGTGCAGCATCGTCGAACGATGGGAGTAGAGAACGCCTTTCGGATTGCCGGTGGTGCCGGAGGTGTAGCACAGCGACGAGGCGCTGCGCTCGTCGAACTCGGGCCAGTCGAAGTGCGTGGACTGCCTGCCGATGAACTCGTCCCAGCACAGCAGCTTGTCCGCCGCGATGCCGGGCACGTCCGGCATGTGCTCGCGGTCGGTCATCACGACGAAGGCCTCCACCGAGTCCAGCTCGGGTGCGAGCCTGCTGACAAGGGGTGCAAAGGTGATGTCGAAGAACAGGATTCGATCCTCGGCGTGGTTGATGATGTAGGCGATCTGCTCCGGGAACAGGCGCGGATTCACGGTGTGCATCACCGCACCGGAGCCGGAGACCCCGAAGTACAGCGCGAGGTGGCGGTCGCTGTTCCAGGCCAGTGTGGCGATCCGGTCGCCCTGGTGGACACCGAATTCGGTCAACGCGTTGGCGACCTGCTTGGACACCTCACCGACCTGACGCCAGCTCGAGCGCCGCACGTGACCCTCCGGAAGGCGCGACACGATCTCGGTGTCGCCGTGGAAGGCCGACGCGTAGTCGATCAGCGACGAGATCAGCAGCGGCCGGTCCTGCATCAAACCCAGCATGCGGCCAGGCTAGCCAACCGCGGCTCAGGTGTCGGCGGCACGGCGGTATTCGCCGGGATGCCTTCGACCACCGCTCACCGAGGCCCGCGAAACGCCGATGAGGGTGGGCGCAGCCCTCTAACCTCCCCCAATGGACCGCATCTGGCAATGGGCGTGGAAGCACTGCGCGACGAGATACTCCTGGGTGGTCTATGCGGTCGCGTGCGGCATCGGCGTGGCGGTCTTCCTTCTGTCGGCGTTCGCGATCGTCGCTTTCGAGGAATCCGATCGCTATGTCGCGGCGGCCGGGATCGTGGCGATCGCCGTGCCGGTGATGACGTTCGTCAACATCCTGCCCGGCCTGGGCGGAATACGTGTCGTGGAACGGTGGGCCGCTGGCCAGGAGGTCGATCGTCGACGTGCACTGACAGCCACCTACAGCTGGGCTCGGCAGACTGTGACGCGCACAGTGGTGGCCACCGGTGTCTCGATGGCGGCTACCGCGATCGCTGTCGGGACAAGCGCCGGGGCCGGCGCGTCACGGCTCGCGCAGTGGGCGATCCTGGGTGTCGCCGTCGGAGCCGGAGCCCAACTTGTCGGGGCACGCAGCTTCTTGGAGGGCGCGATGCGACCGGTCAGGATCGACATCGGTGGCGACAGCGGAATCGGTGACTCACTTCCCCGCTCACGACCGAGTTTTGCCGCCTGGTCGAACATGGCGCTGCTCGCGGCCGTGTTCGGGAACGCGATATCCGGCGCGATACTGGGGGCGGTCATTCTTCGGGCGGCTGCAGAACCCGCGCTCGCCGTCCTGGTCGGCGCGGGGATGACTGTCGGCTTCGCGGTTCCGATCACCGTCGGGGCGGCATCCTCCCAGTCGTTCTTACCGATACGCGACCTCGCGAGGGGCACCGAGCGCGTCGCGGCGGGGAATTACAGTCAACGGCTGCCGGTGGTGCAGGACGACGATCTGGGCGCGCTTGCGGCGTCGTTCAATCGCATGCAGGCGGGTTTGGCTGAGCGACAACGACTTCACGCGGCTTTCGGAAACTACGTCGATCCGGCTCTGTCCGCGCGACTCCTCGCGCAGGGCGACGATGCATTCACCGGCGAGCGCCGCGAGGTCAGCGTCATGTTCCTCGACGTCCGTGACTTCACCGCGTTCGCCGAGGTCAACACCGCCGAGGACACCGTCGCTCGACTGAACGCGCTGTTCGAGATCGTCGTGCCCGCCGTCGTCGATGCCGGCGGGCACATCAACAAATTCCTCGGCGACGGCTTGATGGCTGTGTTCGGCGCTCCCAACGAGATCGCCGATCACGCCGACGCCGCGGTAGCCGCCGCCCTCGTGATCCAGCGTCTCGTCGCCGACCGCTTCGGCAGCAGGATGCGGATCGGTATCGGGATCAACTCAGGGGTGGTGATTGCCGGGACCATCGGCGGAGGCGGCCATCTCGAGTTCGCGGTCATCGGCGACACGACGAACGTCGCATCCCGCGTGGAGCAACTCACCAAGACCACGGGGGACGGCATCCTGCTCACCAAGCAGTGCCTCGACGCCATGGCCACCAGCCCATCCGGGCTGACCGACCGCGGCTTTCATGTCCTGAAAGGAAAGTCGGCACCCATCCAGGTGTTCGGTCTCGAGACCGATCAGGGCCGGGTGCGCCAGCGGTCGACGTAGGACGCGCGGGCCACGTCCGACGGCCGGCGCTGCGGCAGCATGGCCTGCTCGCGCTTGATCACCGAGCGCATGGTCAGCGCAGTCAGCACCACCATGACGGCGGCCGGAACAGCAGACAGCGGAGACGCCAGCAGCAGCTGGCTCAGTTCATTGGCTTCCATGTGATGTGTTCGTAGCCACAGCCGTCTCGGATGGCATGCTCGTGATCATGGCGACCGTGTTCACGAAGATCATCAACGGCGAACTGCCGGGCCGATTCGTCTACGAAGACGACGACATCGTGGCGTTCCTGACCATCCAGCCGATGACGCCGGGCCACACCCTCGTGGTGCCGCGCGCGGAGATCGACAACTGGCAGGACATCGACGCCCCGGTCTTCGCCCGCGTCATGGAGGTCGCCCAACTGATCGGCAAGGCGGTGTGCAGGGCCTTCGACACCGAACGCTCGGGCGTCATCATCGCCGGTCTCGAGGTGCCGCACCTGCACGTGCACGTCTTCCCGGCGCGCGACCTGTCGGACTTCGGATTCGCCAACGTGGACAACAACCCGTCGCCGGAATCGCTCGACGACGCGCAGCGAAAGATCAAGGCCGCGATCGCCGAACTCAGCTGACCGGTACCGACGGCTCCTCGGGCACCGCAGCCTCGGCGATGCGGGGCAGGCTGACCCGGAACCGGCATCCGCGGCCCGGCGCGGTGGTCACCGCGACCTTGCCGCCGTGCGCGTAGACCAGCGAGTCGACGATCGACAGGCCCAGACCGGTGCCGCCGCTGGCACGGGCCCGTGACGAGTCGGCCCGATAGAACCGCTCGAACACCCGCTGCGCGTCCTCGTCGCTCATGCCCGGCCCCTCGTCGCACACCTCGAGCACCGCGGTGTCGCCGTCGGTGCCCACCCGGACGGTGACCCCGGCCGTTTCCGGCGTGTGCTGCAGCGCGTTGGCGACCAGGTTGGACAGCACCTGCCGCAGCCGCGCCTCGTCACCGAGCACCTCCGGGGTGCCGGGCCCGTCGAAGACCTCCATGCGGATCGGACGCCGCGGCGCGATCGACTGCGCGTCGTGCACGGCGTCGCTGGCCAGCGCGAGCAGGTCGACCCGGCGCTGCTCGAGGGGACGTTGCGCGTCGAGGCGGGCCAGCAGCAGCAGATCCTCGACGAGCAGACCCATGCGGCGGGACTCGCTCTCGATGCGGCTCATCAGCATCTCGACGTCGCGGGCGGCGCCCTGCCGGTACAGCTCGGCGAAGCCGCGGATCGTCGTCAACGGCGTGCGCAACTCGTGGCTGGCGTCGGTGATGAACCGGCGCATCCGGTCCTCGGACTCGCGAGCCTGCTCCGCCGACGACTCCGACGAGGCGAGGGCCCGCTGGATCTGGGCGAGCATGCCGTTGAGCGCCAGCGACAGCCGGCCGACCTCGGTGCGTGGATCGCGTTCGGGCACGCGGCGGTCCAACTGCCCGGAGGCGATGGCGGCGGCCGTCTGCTCGACCTCGGCCAGTGGCCTCAGGCTTCGGTGCACCACCGCGTAACCGACGATGCCAAGCACGATCAGCACCGCGACACCGATGCCGACCTGGGCGTAGACCAGAGCGCGCGTCGTCGACTTCACATCGGAGAGGTCGATGGCGACCGTGGTCAGCTCCCCGCGGGGGCCGCGCACCGTCATCGCGCGCCACTCCACGTTGCTGTCGTCGAGACTGCCGACCGTGACCGGCCCCGGTCCGACGTCGTTGTTCGAAGGCAGCGCGGGTTCGGCATCGCGGTCGTTGTCCGCGACCCACGCATGGCCGTCCGGGTCGATCCCGCGCACGTAGTAGTCCGACGGCGGACGGGCCGGGTTCGGGCCCTGGTCGGCCGGGATGGCCGGGGTCTGCCGCGGAACCTGTGCCCAGCCCCGCGACGCATCGAGCAAGGTGTCGTCGACGCGGTTGATCAGGCTGTGATGCATGATCGTGGTGACCGCGATCCCGGAGGCCAGCAGCCCGCAGGCCACCAGGAGCAGCGTGGCGGCGACCAGTCCTACTCGGAGCGGGACGCCGCGTCTGATCTGATCCACGCCTCCATTGTCAACGGTGACCACCGGTGTGGGCGCGAACGTCTAGCGCGGTTCGCGAAGGACATACCCCACACCCCGCAGGGTGTGCAGCAGACGCTTGTCGCCGGTGTCGATCTTGCGGCGCAGGTACGACACGTAGGACTCGACGACGTTGACGTCGCCGCCGAAGTCGTACCGCCACACGTGGTCGAGGATCTTCGGCTTCGACAGCACCGTGCCCGCGTTGATGATGAAGTAGCGCAGCAGCGTGAACTCCGTCGGCGACAGCGAGACGGGCTCGCCGGCCTTCCACACCTCGTGGGTGTCCTCGTCGAGTTCGATGTCGGCGAACGTCAGCCGCGAGGTGCGGGGCTCCTGCACGCCGCCGCCGGTGCGGCGCAGAATCACCCGCAACCTCGCCACCACCTCCTCGAGGCTGAACGGCTTGGTCACGTAGTCATCACCGCCGAGGGTCAGCCCCGCGATCTTGTCCTGCAGGGAGTCGCGGGCGGTGAGGAACAGCGCGGGCGCGTCGATGCCGTCGGCGCGCAGCCGGCGGAGCAGCCCGAAGCCGTCCATGCCGGGCATCATCACGTCGAGGATGATCGCGTCCGGCCTCGTCTCGCGGGCGATGTCGAGGGCGGCGGGACCGTTCGATGCGGTGTACACCTCGAAGCCCTGGAACTTCAGGCTCACCGAGAGGAGCTCGACGATGTTGGTCTCGTCGTCGACCACCAGGACGCGTGCTTCGGGGACGTGTTCGTGCGCAGGCATGGCCATAGCCCTCAATGTTCAACTCTGCGGTTGGCAGGGTGCTGCACGCTCGCTGTGCACTTCCTGTGAGTTCCATCTTGCGCTGTTCCTAGACTGGGCGCATGAATCTCGGCAGATCACTCAGCGATGTCGCGTTGGCCCCGATGCGGGTGGGCCTCGCGGTCGCCGAGGCGGGCCTCGGGGTGGCCGGCGGCGGTCTCGGCATCGCCCGCAGGGCGCTGGGTGAGACCCGGGACGGAGTCCGTCAGACGCCGACGTCGTTCGCGTCGATGCTGGGTGTCCAGGACGCGGTCGAACGGGCCAACCGGCTGGCCCGGCTGATGGACGAGGACCAACCGCTGGGCCGTGCCCTCGCGCCGGACGGTGCGCTGGACCGGCTGCTCAAACCCGGCGGCGTGGTGGACCGGCTGACCGCTCCCGGCGGCGCGCTCGACCGGCTCACCCAGGATGACGGCGGCCTGATGCGCGCCATCGAGCCCGGCGGGCTGGTCGACCAGCTGCTGGCCGAGGACGGCCTGGTGGACCGGTTGCTCGCCGAGGACGGAGTGGCCGACCGGCTGTTCGCCGAGGGCGGCGTCGTCGACACGCTCACCGCCCGCAACGGCCCGCTCGAACAACTCGCGACGGTCGCCGACACGTTGAACCGCCTGACGCCGGGGCTGGAGGCTCTGGAGCCGACGATCGAGGCGCTGCGCGAGGCGGTGATCGTGCTCAGCCAGGTGGTGAACCCGCTGAGCAACATCGCCGATCGGATCCCGCTGCCGGGGCGGCGCCCCCGCGGCCGCTTCTCGTCCCGCCCGGCGACCACGCAGAGGGTTATTGACGTCGAGGAGTGAGCCCGGACCCGATAAGCTGACCCCCGCACGCCTCCTTAGCTCAGCGGTAGAGCAACGCTCTTGTAAAGCGTAGGTCGTCAGTTCAATCCTGACAGGGGGCTCCACCGCGCGAAGTGCAGTAGCGCGCTACTGCACTCGCAGCCGTACCCCGGCGTGACCATTACCCGCGTGAGCGGGGATCCGGTACTGCGACTCGAGAACGTCGACAAGACGTACCGCAGAGGCGACGAGCAGGTCCGCGTGCTGGTCGGCGTCGACTTCACCTTGTTCGCAGGCGAATTCGTCGTCGTCACCGGACCGTCGGGGGCCGGCAAGTCCACCCTGCTGCACGTCGCGGGCGGACTGGACGAACCGGACCGTGGCACGGTGGCAGTCGCCGGGCGGGACGTCTGGTCGATGAGCGTCGCGGCCCGTGCCGCCTTCCGTCGCCGCAACCTGGGCTTCGTGTTCCAGTTCTTCAACCTGGTGCCGATGCTGACCGCCGTCGAGAACGTGTCCCTGCCGCTGGTGCTCGACGGTGTGCCCGCGCGCCGGGCCGACGCCCGCGCCGCCGAGCTGCTGGCCCGGGTCGGGCTCGCCGACCGGGCCCGGCACCGGCCGGCCGAACTCTCCGGTGGTCAGCTGCAGCGCGTGGCGGTGGCGCGCGCGCTGGTGGCCAGGCCGTCGATGGTGCTCGCCGACGAGCCCACCGGAAACCTGGACAGCCACTCCTCGGCCGAGGTGCTGGACCTTCTGCGCGCGTTGACCGACGAGGACGGCACCGCGGTCGTGATGGTGACCCACGACCGGACAGCGGCGAGCTACGGGTCCCGCGAGCTGCACCTGGTCGACGGGCATGCCGGCACGGTCACCGCCGTCGCGGGGCAGGCGTGACGCGCAGGCTGCGCGCGCAGTGGTTGTCGTTCCGGCGCATCCACCTCGCCGCGCTGGCCGCAGACTGGTGCCGGACCCTGCTCAGCGTCGTCGGGGTCGCGCTCGGCGTGACGGTGGTGCTGGGGGTCCTCATCCTCAAAGCCGGACTCGTCCGCCCGTTCGACGCGTTCGGTCCGTCCCTCGTGCGGGCAGCCGGTGCCGAGGTCATCGCGGTGACGCCGAACGTCGAAGGCCGGCTGCCGTTCGGCGTCGTCGAGCGGCTGCGCACGGAGGTGACCGGAGCCGAGGCGGTCATCCCGGTCGTGGGGAACCTGACACCGGCGGGCGACGCGACCGGCAGCCACGGCTTCTTCCTGCTCGGCGGGTCGTGCCAGATCGAACTGCTGGTGGGCCCGTTCGACTGCGAGCGCCGTGCCCGCACCGACCCGCCGGCGGCCGGTCCCGGCGTGCCGCTGCAGATTCCGGCCGTGATCGCCGAACGGCTGGGCCTGCGCACGGGTGACGAGATCCGCATCCCGGGGCTACCCCGCGGGGCGGCGCACCTCGGCTGGACGTTCCCGGAATTCGAGCGCGTGAAGGGCATCAACGACGGCTACGTGCTGCTCGCGCCCAGCGCCGAACTCGCGGCGCGTCTGCTCGGCGCGCCGGGCTACGCCACCGCCGCGTTCGTCGTGCCGGGCGCGGATGCGTCGCACGTCGCGGCCGATGTCGACCGGGTCGTCGCCGGGGTGGCGACCTCCGGGCCACCCCGCCCGCAGCTGCCGGCCGTGTTCGAGAACAGCAAGCAGAGTCTCGACCTGGTCGCGCTGGCCGGCATCATCGTCGGGATTCTCATCGCGGTGAACACGATCCTGCTGGCGGTCGAGGACCGGCGCACGGTGATGGGCACCGTCGGCGCGATCGGCGCCGGGCCGGTCGGGCTGTTCGGCGGAATGCTCGGCGAGGGCGCCGTGGTCGGCGTGCTCGGCGGTCTGCTGGGGGTGCCGAGCGGTTTCCTGCTGGGCACCTACCTGGTGGATCGTTTCGGGCAGTCGATGCTGGCCGGATCCGGCGCGACGATCACCGCACACTTCACCCCGACCCTGGTCGTCACCGGGGCGATCGCCGGTGCCGTCTGCGGAACCCTTGCGATGACCGGACCGGCGGCCCGGCTGATGCGCACCGGCCCGCTGGCGTCGATGGCGAGTGTCGGTGGCATGCAGAGGGAACGTCGAATTCCGTTGTGGCCGTTGCTCGCCGGGATCGTCCTGCTGGTGGGCGCCGTCGCGGTGTCGACGGTGTTCGCGCGCGGGCCGTGGCCGGTGCGCGTCGGTGTCGACGCGATGACGGTGGGGTTGTGCGGCGTGGTGCTCGCGACGGTGTGGATCGCGCCGCGTGCCGCCGGCCCGTTGATCGCCCTGATCACGACTGCCCGGCCGGCGCTCGGGCGTCTGCTGGGCGCGGACTTCCGCCGCTATGCCCTGTTGTTCGCACTGTCGGCCGCCCTGCTCGCCGAAGCCACCAGCCTGGCCATCGGGTCGCAGAGCATGCAGGTGCTCGGCACCGAGCAGATCGCCGCGCAGAAGGCCTCCAGACTGCCGGCCGCCCTGCTGATCTCCCCCCAGTCAGTACTGGATCAGCGGGACGGCCGGCTCGCCGAGGACACCTACCGGGCGATCGCCGAGACCGCAGAGGGCCGCAGCGTGTCGTCGCGGTGGCGCTCGACGATCTCGTCGGGCGCGGACACGCGGCTGGTCATCGGGGTCACGCCGGGCGATTGGTACAGCACCGCGCTCTATGGGCCGGACGGCCCGGAGCGCTTCTGGACGGGGCTGGCCCACGGGGCCGTCGGGCTGAGCACGATCGCCGCGAGCCGGCTGCGTGTCGGTCCGGGCGACGCGGTCACGCTGCCCACCGTGGCAGGTCCGAAGACGTTCGACGTCGCAGGGATCTTCCGTCCGCGGATGGTCAACGACGCCGCAGTGGGCGACATCGTGCTGGTATCGGCCCCGTTGGCCCGCACCGACTGGGCCGCGCTGCGCGATCAGGTCGCGGTGGCCTACTCCTCCCCCGCCGAGGCCACCGCACACCGTGCCGACTTCACCGGGCTCGACGCCGGTCTGCGCGTGTATGACAACGAGCAGTGGCGCTCGGAAGCCACCCGCGGCATCACCCGCTTCCTGCAACCGTTCACGATCGCCGGTTATGTGGTGATGGCGGCCGCCGGGGTGAGCGTGCTGAACGTTTTCGTGCTGGGGCTGGTGCAGCGCACCCGCGAGCGGGCGGTGCTGCGGGCGATCGGGGCGACCTCCGTGCAGGAGCAGCTGGTGATCGTGGCCAACGCGGTCCTGCTCGCCTCGCTGGTCGCCGTCCTGGCGGTGCTCGGCGGTATCGGTCTGACCTATCTGTGGTCGCTGGGCTCACCGGTCTACTACGGCATCGCCATCGACTGGGGGGTGCCGGCCCTGCCCGTGCGGACCGGGACCGTCGCCGTGTTCGGACTCGTCCTGACCGCCGCGGCCTATCCGGTGATCCGAGCACGCCGGCTGGAGACGGCCGAGGTGCTACGCGACAGCTAGACGTGCACCGCGGGGATCTGGTCGCCGGTCCGGCGGAAGCGGTGCAGATCCCCGTCGGCCGTGACGCGCTGAAACGCCGCGAAGTCGTTGGGCGGCAGGGACATCTGGACCATCAGGCCGCGGCCGCCTGCCCCCTCCAGCACGGCGCCCAGCCCCGCGACCGGTGGCCTCAGCACGGCCGTGCAGAAGCAGGGATGGGCGTCGCCGAGCCGTATGCCGTAGAGGCCGAACCCGCTCCAGTTCGACAGGAGGGGATTCCAGTGCGCGGGCTCGAACGCGGTGGACACGCAGCGCGCCGCCTGTGAGCCGCGGCTGCTGTCCAGGATTCGCTGATTGCCGCGCAGGTCGCAGTGCTCCTGGCCGAACCGGTCGACGTGGTGGCGGATGCGCTCGGCGATCTCGCTCGCGGCCTCACCACTGCGCAGCTCGACCGACAGTGTGGTGAGGATGTTGCCGGCGAGCAGGGGATCCAGCCCGCACCTGCGGCGGACGTTCACCGCGATCGCGAGGCGGCGTCGGAGCACGGTCGGGTCCGATCTCATCAGGGCTTCAGCGACATGAGCGCACACGATGTCGTTGTCGGACAGCCGGATCCGCGATCCGTACGCGTCGCGCATGCGGCCCATCTCCTCGTCGCCGAAATAGAGGCCGAGCGTCCGTTGCCTGCGCGCGTCCTTGACCAGATACACTGCGCTGCGGGCGAATTCACCGAGACTGAGGTGGCGCACGCCCGGCTCACGCGCCGTGTCGGCGGGCAGGTACTCGGCGAGATGGGCGGCGCGGTCCTCGACGATGAGCGGCGCGGTGATCGGTTCGGCGGCCTCGGCAGCCGCCCACGCGTTCATCAGGAACATCATCGTCTGTAGGTCACCGACCGAGTGATGCCAGGACATCCCGATCGCGGTGGCACCTCCGGCCAGATGGGTGACCCGGACCGTGCACAGCGGACCCCATCCCCATCGGGCCGCCACCGCGTTCACCGGGTCGACCAAGCAGACTCCTCTGTCCGCGGCCACCGAACGCACGGCCTCGCCGATCGTCACGCCGGTCGACGCCTCGGAGAACGGAACACCCTGCCCGGTGCACCGGATCCGCAACCCGCCGCCGGCCCAGCGCAACCGCCCGGCGAAGATCGGCACACCGGTGAGAGCGCGGGCCAGCGAATCTCTGAGTGCTGATGTCTCCAAACGCTTTTCGAAGAAGAAGACGACGTGCACAGCCAGGTTCGCCACGATGACGTCAGCGACACTGCACCGGATGTCGAGCGGTCGCACCGACTGCGGCCGGATCAGGTGGGTGGCCATGACAGCTCCGTTCGATGGTCGACGACGATGCGGCCGCCGCGCTCCGGCGCGTGCGCGACGCCGTGGAAACGTGACTTCTCGTCGGCGGCGTCATCGGTGTGGATGCGCACGTGCCGCAGGACGGTGCGCAGCGCGACATCCATCTCGGTGATCGCGAAGTCCGCGCCGGGACACCGTCGCGTGCCGCCGCCGAACGCCAGCCATGTCGGAGCCGCCGGCTTGACCCCGAGGAATCGGTGCGGATCGAATGCGCCTGGGTCGGTGAAGTTCTCGGGATCCTCGTGCAGATCGGCGATGCGGATGAGCACGGTGCGGTGCTGGGAAACCTGCCAGCCACCGAGGTCGATGATCGGCCCCTCGACGCGACGACCGGCCACGTCGAGCACGGTCCGGCAGCGCAGCACCTCGAAGACGGTGGCCCGTCGGAGCGCCGCGCCGCCGTCGTCGACCTCCCGTACCAGATCGGCGAGGACATCCGGGTGCCGCCGCAACCGCTCGAACGTCCACGCGAGCGCCGCTGCAGTGGTTTCGTACCCCGCACCGATGAGGGTCAGCAGTTCGTCGCTCAGCGCCGCGGAACCCTCGCACCGGCCGCCTCGCAGCAGCAGAGACAGGATGTCCGTGCGCTCCGCGCACCGCGGATCGGCGCGGGCCTTGTCGACGAGGGTGGTCACGATCCGGTCGAAGTCGGCGCGGAAGGCGTCGAGCCTGCGCCACGGTGTGCAGCCCCGGATCCACGGCGGGGGCGCGGGCGCGAACGCCAGCAGCTGCCCGAGCCGCATGAAGGGTGGGACCAGACGGCGCAACGCGGCGATCTCGTCCGGTGCGTCGCCGAAGACGATCCGCAGGATCACGTTGAGCGTGATCCGGCTCATCGGCCTCAGCGTCGCGAACTCGACACCGTCGGGCCAGGTGGCGCACTCGCGGAGCGTCTCCCGCTCGATGATCTGCTCGCAGGCGGCGAGCCGGTGCCCGCGCAGGGCGGGGGTGAGGACCCGGCGCCGCTCGTGATGGGCGGCGCCGTCCAGGGCGAAGATCGAACCCGAGCCGAACAGATTGCTCATGTTGGGCTGGACGTTGACCAGGCGTTGCGGATCAGCGGCGCAGATCGACCTGACCACCGCGGGATCGGAGACGACGACGGAGCGGCCGAAGAACGGGATGTCGATGGCGAAGACGCGCCCGTGCCGCTTCGTCCAGGTGTGCATCGCGCGGTGCCGGAGCACGGCGAACTCGACACCCTGCACCAGCCTGGGCGACCTCACAGTCGGCGGAGTCCGGCCCATCGTGCGTCCTCTCGCAGTGCACTTCGACATGAACCATGACGCGTCACTGCCCGGACGGAATCAGTAGTGGGCTACTGCACGCCGACGCCTGCACGCCCCGTCTGCGCGGTCACGGTCGGGAAACGAAACCGATGCCGAACTTCCCTTTTGCCGGCCGCCCCTGTTGTGTTGCGCTTGAATGACGTGTACGTCGGGGGACGTTTACCGCTTCTGGAGGGTTTCTTTTGAGTTCCGCAGCGTACGTCGGCCGTGTCGGCGCCCTGGCCGTCGCGTTGGGTATCGGTTCGGTGGTGTTCGCAGGACATGCGGTGGCCGACGACACCGATACGTCCTCGGCGTCGAAGCCGGCGGCCTCGGCGAGCACGACCGGCTCCGAGCGCACCGACACCCCGGCCGCGGCCGGCAGCACACCGGCCAAGACCGACAAGACCGACAAGCCGGGTAAGCCGGGCAAGGCCGGCAAGCCGGACAAGGCCGACGCATCGGACGCCGACGCCGAGGATCCGGCGCCGACCACCAAACGCAAACAGGGCCTGTCGTGGAAGAAGCCGGCGCGGGCGACCGCCGGTGTGTCGTCGGAGACGACGACGAAGGGTGCCTCGGTGACCGAAGACGCGCCCTCCGCGGCCAAGGACGAGACCCGCCCCACGCGCCTTTCGCGGATCACCGCAACCCCGACAGACCCCGCCGAGCCGCCCCGGCAGTCGGCCACGCTGACGCTGCGCACCGATACCAAAGCCGACACCGAAACCGCCGCGCCGAGCACCGCGTCACGCACCGTCACCTCGTCGGCGGTGAGCACCGACCAGCAGGCCGGCCCCGTCGACCGGCCCCTGGTGAAGGCTGTCGTCAATGTCGTGCGCAGCATGGTCGACTGGGCCCACCAGCGCGCCGACTCCGGCGGCCAGGGCCAGTCCCCCGCGCCGCCGTTCCTGTGGGCGCTGATGTCGGTCGCCCGCCGTGAACTCGAGACGTTGTCGGCGGCCCGCACTCCGCGCGTGGAGACCGCCGCTCTGACGGCCACCGACCAGCAGGCAGCCGCCGCAGCGCTGACCCCGTACTCGCCGTGGCTCAATCCCCAGGTCAGTCCGTCGACGAACTTCGTCAGCTGGGTGACGGGCAACTACGTCTACGGGGACAAGACGCTGGCCAACACCCTCAACCGGTTCAGCGTCTACGGCACCGACGTCGGGACCATGTGGGACAACGGCATGGTCGACGACCCCACGACGCCGTACAACGAACACCAGGTCCTCATCGCGATGGGCGACACCTTCAGTGCCGCCAACATGACCGGCAGGCACATCTACAACACGCTGTTCCGCAGCTCGGACACCGATCTGTCCGACGGCATCACGATCCCCAACGGAGAGTGGTTCACCGGCAACATGTTCGGCGGCGCACCGCTGGACGGGCCGGTCAACGCGCGGCCGATCATCAACCGGCCGGGCTGGCTGCCGAACTCGGTGACGCTGATCCCGACCGCGGGTGTCTCGCTGCCCACCGAAGTGACCGAGCAGACACCCTTCGGCACAGTGCAGTACGTCAGCTTCATGTCGGTGTCGAAGTGGGGTTCCTCGGGCAAGTGGACCACGAACTACTCGGCGATCGCCTACTCCTACGACAACGGCGAGAACTTCACCGTCGACCCGAAGAGCGTGCGCTACAACTCGTTCCTGAGCAGCAACAAGAACTTCCAGCAGTCGGCGTTCGTCAAGGGCGATGACGGCTACGTCTACATGTACGGCACTCCGAACGGGCGCCAGGGAGCGGCGTATCTCGCCCGCGTCGCGCCGGAGAACATCCTCGACGCGTCGAAGTACGAGTACTACAAGGGCGCCAAGTCCAGCTTCTTCGGCACCACACCGGCCACGTGGGTGAAGGGCAATCCGTCGGCGGCGACGGCGATCATCGGAAAGTCCGGCGGGTTCCTGGGCTCCTTCAAGCCCGGCTACACCGTCAGCGAGATGTCGGTGCAGTACAACGACTATCTCGGCAAGTACGTGGTGCTCTACGGGGATCAGAACAACAGCATCGTCATGCGGACCTCCGACACCCCCGAGGGCGTGTGGTCCGATGCGGCGGTGCTGATGACGCAGCAACCGGGCGGCATCTACGCCCCGATGCTGCATCCCTGGTCGCCGTCGACGCTGGGCACGGGGTCGGATCTCTACTGGAACCTGTCGCTGTGGTCGAGCTACGACGTCATGCTGATGCACACCGACCTGAGCAAGGTGTAGCTCAGCGGCCGAACGAGATCGTCGACTCCGAGCAGCCTGTGACCGGTCGTTCCGGTGGGAACCCGGCAGGGTCGGCGTCGGCGATGACGGTCTGCCGGTAGTACGCACGGTGCCGGTCGGCCGAGCACTCGAAGTTGGCGTTGAGCACGGTGAAGGTGGTCGGGTCGGCCCCGTCGATGACCCGGCCCATCCAGTAAACCTGTTGCGTGTCAACCGCATACGGCCCGCTTATGGTCCGGAAGCTGCGCGCGTCGGCGCCGGGGATCTGCCGGTCGAAGGAGAAGACGGCGACGCCGTCGGTCGAGTAGGCGCCGTCGAGAATCCGGAAGTCCTGCGGTGATGCACCGTCGATGGCGGCGCCGTTGACGTACACCGTCCGGCCGTCCTTGGCGTAGAGGTAGTCGTCCCGGTCGGAGACGATCGTGAAGTGCCGGGGATCGTCGGACAACACCGATCCGTCCGACCGGTACACGCGGGTCCGGTCGCGCGCCAGGCCGCCGTCGAGCAACTCGAAGCCGTCCGGGTCGGTGCTGATGATCCGGTCGCGCAGGTAGACCCGGGCACTGTCGCGGGCCAGCCCCGGCCGGTCCAGGAGTTCGAACGTGCCGGCTTGGGCACCCGGGAGAGGATGACCGTCGAGGTACACGCGCTCGTGGTCGCGCGCATACGTGCGGTCGATCGGCTCGAACGTGGCCGGATCGGCGCTGACGATCCGAAAAGCCTTACCGGGAAACGGGTTCAGGAAGTACACGGCGCCGCCGCGAACGTGGTAGCCGGCATCGTCGAACATCGAACTCGGCGCGTCGTCGCGTGCGCAGCCCACCACCAGCGCGGCCAGCACCGCCACCGCGACGGCGACGATCGTGCGCATGTGACCATCGAAGCACGTCGGCTGCGGGCATACACTGCGCTCGTGCGTGACGTCCTCGACGAGTTGCTGGCGGTCTGGCAGACCGGCGGCACCGCAGGGCTGGCCACGGTGGTGCGCACAATGCGCTCGGCGCCGCGCCCGCCCGGAGCCGCGATGGTGGTCTCTCCCGACGGCAGCGTGGCCGGGTCGGTGTCGGGCGGCTGCGTCGAGTCCGCGGTGTACGAGGTCGCCACTGACGTCGTGGCGAGCGGGCGCCCCGACCTGCAGCGCTACGGGGTCAGCGACGACGACGCGTTCGCTGTCGGCCTGACGTGCGGCGGCACCATCGACATCTTCACCGAAGCCGTGTCGCAGCAGACGTTTCCGCACCTGCAGGACATCGCCGACGACATCGCCGCACACCGCGCGGTGGCCGTCGCCACGGTCATCGCCCATCCCGACCGCGCGTGGGTGGGGCGGCGCCTCGTCATCGGCGCGGACACGGTCCAGGGGTCGGTCGGCTCCGCGCGCGCCGACGACGCGATCGCCGACGACGCCAGGGGGTTCCTCGCGGCCGGGCGCACCGGCGTGCTGACCTACGGCCCCGACGGACAGCGGCAGGACGCCGGCATGGAGGTCTTCGTCGCCAGCCACGCTCCCCGACCGCGGATGCTGGTGTTCGGCGCCATCGACTTCGCCTCGGCGCTGGCCGCGCAGGCGGCTCTGCTCGGGCACCGGGTGACCGTGTGCGACGCCCGCCCGGTGTTCGCGACCGCGCCACGCTTTCCCGCCGCCGAGGACGTGGTGGTGGACTGGCCGCACCGGTACCTCGCCGGCGAGTCCGAGCGGGGGGCGATCGACGCCCGCACCGCGATCTGCGTGCTCACCCACGACGCGAAGTTCGACGTGCCGGTGCTCGAGGTCGCGCTGCGGTTGCCCGAGGTGGGCTACGTCGGGGTGATGGGGTCGCGGCGCACGCACGACGACCGGATGCGCCGCTTGCGGGAGGCCGGTCTGACCGACGCCGAACTGAGCCGCCTGTCCAGCCCGATCGGACTCGACCTCGGCGCCCGCACGCCGGAGGAGACCGCGGTGTCGATCGCCGCGGAGATCATCGCCCGCCGCTGGGGCGGCGGCGGTCGACCGCTGGCCGAGACCGACGGGCGGATCCACCACCCGTCGTGAGACACCAATGCTGGAAATGTCGCTCTCGATTGCGATAACGTCACTCTCAGAGCCTTCAGGAGGGTGATTTCCCGTGACCGACACCGCCGTCGACACCGTCAGCACGCGCTATGCCGGCAGACGCGTCCCGCGGGTGGAGGACGGCCGTCTTCTGACCGGTCACGGCGCTTTCGTCGACGACATCACCCGCCCGGGAATGCTGCACGCCTGCTTCGTGCGCAGCCCGTTCGCCCACGCCACGATCGACGACATCGACGCCTCGGCAGCGCTGGCCCTGCCCGGCGTGCACGCCGTGTTCACCGCCGCCGACCTCAACCCCGACGTCGTGGAGGCGTGGCACGCGGTCGCCGGCAAGGACATCCCGGACACCCCGCGCCCGCCGCTGGCCGAGGGCGAGGTGAAGTTCGTCGGCGATCCCGTCGCGCTGGTCGTCGCCGACAGCCGCTACGTCGCCGAGGACGCCGTCGACCTCGTCGAGGTCGACTACACCCCGCTGCCGGCCGTCGCCGATTTCCGCAACGCCGTCGGCGGCGACGTGATCGTGCACGCCGCCTACCCCGACAACGTCGCGGGCGGCCTGGCCGGCGCGCCGCCCGACGCGGATCTGTTCGCTTCCGCACCGCATGTCGTCGAGGAGCACATCTACCAGCAGATGTACGTGCCGGTGCCGATGGAGACCCGCGGCATGGTCGCCGAGTGGTCGTCGAGCACCGGCGAGCTCACCGTCTGGGCCTCGACGCAGACGCCGCACGAGTTGCGCGCGTTCGCCGCCCGACTGCTCGGCATCCCCGCCCAGGGGGTGCGCGTAATCATGCGTGACACCGGCGGCGCGTTCGGCCAGAAGGTGGTGCCGATGCGCGAGGACATGTGCATCCTGCTGGCCGCCCGCAAGGTGCCGGCCGCGCTGAAGTGGATCGAGGACCGGCGCGAGAACCTGATGTCGGCCGGGCAGTCCCGCCACGTCGACGGCACCGTGCGGATGGCGTTCGACGACGACGGCAAGATCCTGGCCGCCGACATCGACTTCGTCCAGGACGTCGGCGCCTACCCCACGCCCTACCCGGTGCTCACCACCGCCGCGATCGGCATGTTCTTCCCCGGTCCCTACCGGGTGCCCAAGGCCAGCTTCGCCTACAAGACGGTGTTCTCGAACACCCCCGGCCTGCACGCCTACCGCGGCCCGTGGCAGTACGAAACCCTGACGCGCGAAATGCTTCTCGACAGCGCGGCCCGCAAGATCGGCATCGACCCGGTCGAGCTGCGCCGCATCAACATCCTGCGCGGCGACGAGATGCCGTACGTCAACCCCAACGGCATGCCGTACGACAACTGCGCGCCCGCCGACACGTTCGAGCAGGCGGTGAAGATCCTCGACCACGAGGGGTTCCGCAAGGAGCAGGCCGACGCGCTGGCGCAAGGCCGCTACCTGGGGCTCGGTTTCTCGGCCTACATCGAACCCACCGGCGCCGCCACCGGTCACCTCGCGACCGAGGGCGCGACGGTGCGCATGGAGCCGACCGGCAAGGTCAACGTCTACGTCAACGGCGGCTCGGCAGGCAACAGCATCGAGACGACCGTGGTGCAGCTGACCGCGGATGCGTTGGGCGCCACCATCGACGACGTGTCCACCATCCAGGGCGACACCGCGGTCACCCCGTACGGCGCAGGCACCCAGGGCAGCCGCAGCGGACCCATGACGGCGGGCGCCGTCCACGAAGCCGGCGCGATCCTGCGCGGCCAGATCCTCGCGATCGCCGCGCAGATGCTCGGGGCGGCCGAGACCGACATCGAACTGGCCGACTCGCGGGCCATGCTGCGCGCCGACCCCGGCAGGGGCGTGACGTTCGCCGAGATCGCCTACCGCGCCTACTACGAGCCGGCGCAGCTCGGCGGTGTCCCGGCCACCCTGGAGGCCACCGCCCGGTTCACGTCCCAGGCGATGATCCACTGGGCCAACGCGACTCACGTGTGCACCTGCGAGGTCGACGTCGACACCGGGCAGGTCACGCTGACCCGCTACATCGTCAGCGAGGACGTCGGCCCGATGATCAACCCCAACGTGGTCGAGGGACAGGTGGCCGGAGGAACCGTGCAGGGCATCGGCGGTGCACTGCTGGAGAACCTGGCCTACGACGACGCGGGCAACCCCGTCGCGTCCACCTTCGTCGACTATCTGCTGCCGACCGCCACCGAGGTCCCGCCGATCGAGTTCGGTCACGTCGAGATCCCCGGCCCGGGTGTCGGCGGCTACAAGGGCGCCGGCGAGGGCGGGGCCATCGGCTCCCCGCCGGCGGTCATCAACGCGATCAACGATGCGCTGGCCCCGCTCGGCGTCACGGTGACCCACCTGCCCGCCACCCCCGCCACGATCGTCGACCTCATCGAACGCGCCGGCAGAGGAAAGGACCACGAACAGTGGAGCTGAACAACGACTTCCGGGTCGCCGTCCCCGCCGCTCAGGTGTGGGAGGTGTTCACCGACGTCGAGCGCGTCGCGCCGTGCCTGCCCGGCGCCACCCTGCTGTCGGTCGACGGTGACAGCTTCGACGGTGCGGTCAAGGTCAAGGTCGGTCCGATCACGGTGTCCTACAAGGGGGTTGCGTCCTATCAGGAGAAGGACGCGACGGCCGGACGCATCGTGCTGCGCGCCGAGGGCCGGGAGACCCGGGGCAACGGCACCGCCGCGGCCACCGTCACCGCCCACCTCAAGGACGAGGGCGAGTCGACCTACGTCGCCATCGCGACCGACCTGGCCATCTCGGGCAAGGCCGCCCAGTTCGGCCGCGGCGTGCTCGCCGACGTCTCGGGGAATCTGATCGCCCAGTTCGCCCGCGCCCTGGAGGCCGAGCTGGGCGGAACCAGACCGGCCGCAAACACATCCGCGGCGCCCGCGGACGACTCCGTCGACCTGCTGCGGGTGGTCGCCGCGCCGATCGCCAAACGCTACGCCCCGGTGCTCGTCGCAGCCGCCCTCTCGGGTGCGGCCGGCTTCCTGCTCGGCCACCGCAGGCGCAGAGGCCCGGCTGCGGTGCTGGCCGAGGATCTGCAGGCCGCCCTGGCCCGGCTGCTGTCGTGAAAGCGGCCCCGTTCGCCTACCACCGGCCCGACACGGTCCCCGGTGCGCTGTCGCTGCTCGCCGAGCTCGGCGACGACGCGAAGATCCTCGCCGGCGGGCAGAGCCTGGTGCCGATGCTCGCGATGCGACTCACCCACTTCGACAACCTGATCGACATCTCGCGCATCGGGGAACTGTGTGACATCGAGCGGCGCGGCGACACCGTGCGCATCGCCGCGGGCACACCACACGCCCTGGTCGGACTGGACGACGAAGTGGCCGAAGCGGTTCCGCTGCTGACGCTGTCCACGCCGCACATCGGTCACTTCCAGATCCGCACGCGGGGCACCCTCGGCGGCGCGATCGCACACGCCGATCCGGCCGCCGAGTACGCCGCTGTCGCGCTGACCCTCGACGCCGAGATCGAGGCCACCTCGGTGCGGGGCACCCGCCGGATCCCGGCCGCCGAGTTCTTCACCGGCCTCTGGGAGACCGCGCTGGCCGCCGACGAGATCCTCACCGCGGTCACCTTTCCGGTGTGGTCCGGCCGGGTCGGCTTCTCGGTGCACGAATTCGCCCGTCGCCACGGCGATTTCGCGATCGCCGGCGCCACCGTGGCCGTCGAACTCGACGATGACGACACCGTCGCCCGCTGCGGCATCGGGCTGCTCGGCATGGGCTCGACGCCGCAGCGCGGCACCCCGGCCGAGCGCGCGCTGATCGGCCGGCCCGTCACCGACGTCACCGCCGAGGAGGTGGGTCGGCTCGCGGTGTCGGTTCTCGAGGACATCCCTGCCGACCTGCAGGGCAGCGCGGACTATCGCAGGAAGGTCGGCGCCACGATGGCGGCGCGGGCCTGGCTCGAGGCGACCACGGAGGCCCGTCGTGCATGAGATCCCCGTCGAGGTGTCGGTCAACGGCCGGCGCCACCGCGCGTCCGTCGAGCCGCGGGTGACGCTGGCCGACTATCTGCGGGAGCGGTGCGGGCTGACCGGCACCCACCTGGGCTGCGAGCACGGCGCGTGCGGCGCCTGCACCGTGCTGCTCGACGGGCAGGCGGTGCGCTCCTGCCTGATCTTCGCCGTCCAGGTCGACGGGCAGGAGGTCACCACCGTCGAAGGCGTCGCCGACGCCGACGGCACGCTCTCGCCCGTGCAGGCTGCGCTGCGCGAGTGCCACGGGCTCCAATGTGGTTTTTGCACGCCGGGTTTCGTCACGAGCATCACCGCACTACTGCGCGACAACCCGCACCCCAGCGACGACGAGATCCGCGAGGGCCTGTCGGGCAACTTCTGCCGGTGCACCGGCTACCAGGGCATCGTGAACGCGGTCCGGCGCGCCGCGGAGGTGCTCGACGCGGCAGGCAGCTAGTCCGGCACCACCCCGCGCAGACCGTCGGCGCCGAAAACGGGTTCGAGCATCGCCGAGAAGTCGGGCCCGCGGCGCAGCATCATGCCGCCGTCGACGTTGATCAGCTGGCCGGTGATGTAGCTCGCGGCGTCGCTGAGCAGGAACACCGCCGCGTTGGCGACGTCCTCGGCCTCTCCCGGCCTGGGCAGCGGGGTGGCCGCCGCGTAGTCCCCGCTGACCTCCGGTGACATGAAGATCGCCGCCACCAGGTCGGTGCGGATCAGGCCCGGCCGCAGCGAGTTCACCCGCACCAGCGACGGCCCGAGCTCGTCGGCCGCCAGCTGCATCATGTGGTCGAGGCCGGCCTTGGAGACGCCGTAGGCGCCGAACCACCGGTGGGTGTTGCTCGCCGCGATCGAGGAGATGCCGACGAACGATCCGCCGCCGCCGCGGACCATCTCGCGGGACGCGTGCTTGAGCACGTAGAAGGTGCCGTTGATGTTCAGGTCGACCGAGCGCCGCCAGGCCTCGGAGTCCAGCTGGGCGATGGGCCCGATCGTCTCGCTGCCGCCGGCGCAGTGCACGACGCCGTCGAGCCGGCCCGTCCATGCCGCGGCGGCCGCCACGGTGCGCGCCACCTCGTCCTCGGTGGTGACGTCCCCGGGCTCGTACCGCACCGAGCCGCCGATCTCCTCGGCGGCGGCCGCGAGTTTGTCGGCGTTGCGTCCCATCAGCATCGCGTTGCCGCCGGCCTCCACCACGGCCGCGGCCACCGCTTTGCCGATCCCACTGCCCCCACCGGTGACCAGCACCGTCCGACCCGACAACGAGATCTGCACGCCCGACTCCTTCGACGACCTAACTAGAACAGGTTCCAGTTATACGTCACGGCTGGTCGCGGCGAGCGGGCTTTGGCGGTCCCAGTGTGCGCCAGTCCGGAACCTCCGGCGGCAGGCCGATCGGATACCGGTTCTCGTTGTGCGCCGCCCAGTGGGCGTGCCCGAGTTCGTGGATGTGGAAGGCGTGGCGCAGCGCCTCGGCGAAGCCCATCGCATCGCTGGCGGCATTCACCGAGTCCTTGACCAGCAGCGCGGCCATGGTGGGGCGCTCGGCGATGCGCCGCGCGAACTCCACGGTCTTGTCTTCGAGCTCGGCGCGGGGAAACACCTTCGACACCATGCCCAGCCGGTGTGCCTCGTCGGCGTCGATCGAATCGCCGGTGAGCAGCAGTTCCTTGGCCTTGCGGGCCCCGAACTCCCACGGATGTGCGTAGTACTCGACGCCGGGCATGCCCATCCGGACCGCGACGACGTCGCTGAACCTGGCGTCGTCGGCGGCCACGATCAGGTCGCATGCCCAGATCAGCATCAGCGCGGCGGAGATCGCATTGCCCTGCACCGAGGCGATGGTGATCTTGCGGAGATCACGCCAGCGGCAGGTGTTCTCGTAGAAGTAGTGCCACTCCTGCAGATAGGTCCGTTCGGCGACCGCCGGCCGGGTCGCGCCGTTGATCCGGAACGTCGGATGCTGGCCGGGGCCGGGTGCCCTCTCGGCCAGCGCAGCCTCGGACCCCAGGTCGTGGCCGGCCGAGAAGTTCTTCCCGCGAGCGGCCAGGATGACCACCCGCACCTCGTCGTCGGCCTCGGCGCGGCCGAACGCCTCGTCGAGCTCCACCAGCAGCGTGCGGGACTGCGCGTTGTGCGCGTCGGGGCGATTCAGCCAGATCCGGGCGATCCGCCCGTCGTCGAGGGTTTCGTACGTCACCTGCTCGGCGTTGACCACATCGAGCACAGTAACGGCCCTGCGCCGGCCGTTGGCTAGAGTTGTGGCATGCCTGCCAAATCTGATCCCGCCGAGCTCGGCGACGTCGAGCCGATCGCCGACAGCACCGAACGCCAGGCGCGCCGCGTCGTCGCCGCCTACGCC
This sequence comes from Mycolicibacterium chlorophenolicum, assembly GCF_001044235.1. Classification (GTDB taxonomy): domain Bacteria; phylum Actinomycetota; class Actinomycetes; order Mycobacteriales; family Mycobacteriaceae; genus Mycobacterium; species Mycobacterium chlorophenolicum. The sequence continues at coordinate 867,274 of NZ_JYNL01000069.1, forward strand.
ACCGACGCCGACGAGTGCCGCGTCTTCCTGTCGATGCTCGGCATCGGACCGGCGAAGCTCGACGCCTGATGACCGACCCGAGCGGCCCCGAGGACCGCTCGGGCGCGGCGCAGTCCGCTCCACCGTCGGCGAAGGCCGACTTCGTGGTCGTCGCCAACCGGCTGCCGATCGACATGGTGTTCCTGCCCGACGGCACCACCGAGTTCAAGCGCAGCCCGGGCGGGTTGGTGACCGCACTCGAGCCGCTGCTGCGTAAGCGCAGCGGCGCCTGGGTCGGCTGGCCGGGCGTGCCGCAGGACGCCGACGACCCGGACAGCTTCGACGATCCGATCGAGCAGGACGGCATGACGCTCGTGCCGGTGCGGCTGTCCGCCGACGACGTCGCCGAGTACTACGAGGGTTTCTCCAACGCCACGCTGTGGCCTCTCTACCACGACGTCATCGTCAAGCCGATTTATCACCGGGAGTGGTGGGACCGCTACGTCGAGGTCAACCGCCGCTTCGCCGAGGCGACCGCGCGGACCGCCGCCGAAGGCGCCACCGTGTGGGTGCAGGACTACCAGCTGCAGCTCGTGCCCAAGATGCTGCGCATGCTGCGACCCGATCTGACCATCGGCTTCTTCCTGCACATCCCGTTCCCGCCGGTCGAACTGTTCATGCAGATGCCGTGGCGCACCGAGATCACCGAGGGTCTGCTGGGCGCCGATCTGGTCGGGTTCCACCTGCCCGGCGGCGCGCAGAACTTCCTGATCCTGGCCCGCCGCCTGGTCGGCGCGAACACCTCACGCGGCAGCGTGGGCGTGCGATCCCGCTTCGGTGAGGTCAACGTCGGGTTCCGCACCGTCAAGGTGGGCGCGTTCCCGATCTCGATCGACGCCGGCGATCTCGACCAGCAGGCCCGCACCCGCAAGATCCGCCAGCGGGCCCGCGAGATCCGCGCCGAGCTGGGCAACCCGCGCAAGATCCTGCTCGGTGTCGACCGGCTGGACTACACCAAGGGCATCGACGTGCGGCTGCGCGCGTTCTCCGAGCTGCTCGACGAGCACCGGGTCGACCCGAACGACACGGTGCTGGTCCAGCTGGCCACCCCCAGCCGCGAGCGGGTGGAGAGCTACATCGCGATGCGTGAGGACATCGAGCGCCAGGTCGGGCACATCAACGGTGAGTACGGGGAGGTGGGCCACCCCGTCCTGCACTATCTGCACCGCCCCGTCCCCCGCGAGGATCTGATCGCGTTCTACGTCGCCGCCGACGTCATGCTGGTGACCCCGCTGCGGGACGGGATGAACCTGGTGGCCAAGGAGTACGTCGCGTGCCGCAGCGATCTCGGCGGCGCCCTGGTGCTGAGCGAATTCACCGGCGCCGCAGCCGAATTGCGCCAGGCCTACCTGACCAACCCGCATCACCTGGAGGGCGTCAAGGACGCGATCGAGGCGGCGCTCACGCAGGCCCCCGAAGAGGGCAGGCGGCGGATGCGGGCGTTGCGCCGGCAGGTGCTCGCCCACGACGTGGACCGCTGGGCGCGGTCATTCCTGGACGCGCTGGCCGGGACGTCCGACTAGATCGGTGTGATGTAGTTGATCAGCCATTTGCCGTCGACCTTCTGGTAGTCGACGCGCAGCCGGCTCCCGTCGTAGACGGGCTGACGCGACTTGTCGGTGACGGTGCGGTTCATGTAGACCATCACTGACGCCGAATTACGTTGCGCCTCCAGGACTCCCACGCCCACGACGTTCGCCTGGCTGACGAGCTGGCGGTCGCGCGCCTGCGGGATGATGTCCTTCGTCGCGCGGTCCTCGAATTCCCTGCGGTAGGTCGGTGTCAGCAGCGGATAGATCTCGTTGAGGCTGCGCTCGACGGTCTGGTAGTCGTACCCGAAGACCTTCGGAATCTGTTGCTGGGCAAGGGGGGCCAGCTCTGCGCGGGCGGTCTGCTCGCCCCGCAACTCGACGCCGCTCCAGTACAGCCGCCCGCCGACGGCGCCCAGGGCGACCAGCCCGAGAGCCAGCAGCACGCCCAGCGCCGCGACGAACTTGGCGACCCGATCACCCATCAGTTGCCGCCGTCGGGGTACTTGAGGTCATAGCCGGTCATGTGTCCGTTGTCGTCCTCGTGCACGATCACCCGCATCCGGTAGGGCTGCGAGGGCTTGTTGGTGCCGTCGATGTCGGTGACGGTCACCCGCGCCGACACCAGCACCGCCGCGTTGCCGCTGACGTTGTCGACCTTCTCCAGTGCGGCGCCGTTGATGACGGCCTCCGAGCTGGCGTTGGTGTCCCGGAAGATGGCCTTGAGGTTGTCGACGTTGTTGTCCTGGCTGAGCATGTCGCGCAGCGGGCCGCTGGTGCTGTTGACGAAGCGGTTCACGCTGTCGTCGATGTCGTCCTGGTTGTAGCTGAACATGTTGATCACCAGCTGTGACGCGGTGTCGACGAAGCGCTGGTCCCGGGCCAGCTGAGCCTTCTCGGTGCGCTGGGTGGCGAGCATCCAGGCCACTCCCCCGGCCACCGCGCCGGCGAGCACGACCAGCGTGAGCAGTGACACCAGGGCCACCAGTCCGCGGTGGGCGGGACGTCGCGGTGGCGGCGCCGCCGACATCGACGGACGCACCTTCGCGGTGGGGGCGTCGACGACGACCGCGGTGACGCTCTCGGGTTCGGTGGCACTGGCCGGCCCGGCGGCACGCGAGGCGCGGCGCCGGGCAGGCCTGGACACGGCTTCTCCCACTACTTCTTCAACCACAAACGGACTGCCTATACCTGCTTCGGGGACAACATCAGGTCGACCCAGTTCTCTGCGGGCGCCAGTTTGTCAGCTCCGGGGGCGAAGATGCCAGTCCCGCCCGCGGGGTCGACGAACTTCCCGTTGCGGTCGTAGCTCGCCATCGCCGGTGCGGCGGCCTGCGGCACCGCCTCGGCGGGCAGCAGCGGGCCGGACGGCGTCGGCACCGCGGGTGCCGGGGCCGGCGCAGGCGGCGCGGGTGCAGCCGGTGCGGGTGCGGCCGGCGCGGGCGCCGGCGGACCGGGTGGGGTCCGGCCGTACGGCGGCACCACCTGGTCGGGCGGCGCGAAGTACGGCCACGGGGCCGGCAGCGGGCCCGGCTCGTTGGGCGGCACCGGCAGCGGGAACGGGGCGTGCGGGGCCGGTCCCGGACCGGGGACGGCACCCGGCGGCAGCTGGACGACGGGCGGCCCGGGATCCGGATCGACCTGCGGCGGGATGAACGGGAACTTGTTGGGCGGCAGGATGTTGCGCCCGTCCTCGATCGGCGTCCCGAGCGGCACCGGCGGTCCCCGCCAGGGATTGGTGCCCACCGGAACGTAACCCTTGGGGTCGCGGCACAGCTGGATCGTCGGTGCGCGCTTGCCGGGGAACTCCTGGCACGGGTAGTTACGCGCGCCGCGCACGACGGCCGGATCGTTCTGCGGCGTCTTGCAGTACAGATCGGTGGGCAGTTCGCGCAGCGTCGTGTCGGCCGGTGAGCGGATCTGCGTCGGCGGGATGAACCCGACCGAACAGCTCGGCGGATCGTTCAGGTGGATCTTGAAGTCCAGCTTGCCGCCCTCGTCGGCCGGCACGCCGCCGGCCACGGTGTTCAGTGCCGCGAGCAGGGCCGGGAAGATCACCAGCGCCTGTTCGATCGACTTGTTGTAGATGACGCCGATCCGGCCCAGGTTCGCGAGGTTGGCGGCGAGCATCGGGAAGTTCGGCCGGATGCCCTCGAAGGTGTCGCTCGCGACGCCGGCGGCCCCGGGTGCGGTCTGCAGCAGCGTGCGCAACTGCGGATCGGCGTTGGCCACCTCGCCGGTGAACCGTGCCAGGCCGTCGGCCAGCGAGCGGATGCTGTCCCCGCTGGCGATCTGCGAATCGAGGAACGGCCCCGCCTGGTCGATCAGCTGGGTGGTCTGCCCGTAGTTGGCATTGGCCTCATCGACCAGGAGCCGGGCGGACTGGATCAGGCGCGCGAGTTCGGGCCCGGATCCGTTGAAGGCCTTGAACGTCTCGCGCAGCAGATCCTTGATGCGGCTGTTGCCCACGCTGCTGACCAACGCGTCTGCCTGGTTGAGCAGGCCGGCGATGTCCTGGCCGATCGCCGTGCGGTCCACCGGGATGTCGGAGCCGTTGCGCAGCGTCGCCGTCGCAGCCTTCGCGGGCGGGACCAGATCGACGTACTGCTCGCCCACCGCGGACACGCTCTTGACCGTCGCGGTCACGTTGTCCGGCACCGGCGTTCCGCTGTCGAGCCGCATGTGCGCGACGACCCCGGTGTCGCTGAGACCGACCGACTCGACCTGGCCCACGGTCACTCCGCGGTAGGTCACGTTGGCGTTCTGGTACAGACCGCCGGCGGCGGTGAAGTTCGCGGTCACCTGGTAGGAGTTCAGCCCGATCGCCTCGGGCACGCGCAGGTAGAAGATCGAGATCGCCCCGACGGTCAGCACCGTGACGACCGCGAAGATCGAGAGTTGAATCCTGGAGAGCCGGTCCAGCATCTACGGTGCCCCCTCGTGCTGGGTCGCCGTGCCCGGCGGGATCTTGAAGGGATCGGCCGCCTGGCCGGACAGGTTCGCCATCGCCCCGGTCAGGAAGTCGGGCGGGTTGATGATCTCCCCCATCCGCTTCATGTTCGGGTCCAGCCCGAGCGAGGTGGTGAACACCGACTCCCCGAGGCGGCGCAGCGTGAGGTCGAACGTGACGAACACGTTGAGGTAGTCGCCGCGGACCGCCTTGCGCAGGTACTGGTAGTGGAACGGGAACGTCGGGAGGAACTCGAGGTCCTTGATGAAGTCGTCGGCGTTGTCGTTGAGCGCCTTGATCACCGGGAAGAAGTCCTTGAGATCCTCGGCGAGGTCGACCTTCGTCTCGGACAGGATCTTCGAGCCGACGACGGCGAGCCTCCGCAGCGCGGTGAAGGTGTCCACGATGGTGGCGCTGTTGCGGTCGAGCACCTCGAGGGCGGCGGGCAACGTGTCCAGGGTGCGGCCCAGGCTGTCCTTGCTGCGCGCGAGGATGCCTGCGAACCGGTCCAGCCCTTCGGCGGCGGCGATGATGTCGTTGGTCTGGCGGTCCAGCGACGACGTCAGTTCCGCCAGGCGCGGGATCAGATCGGTGAAGGTGCCCTGCCGGTCGACGACGGCGTTGTAGAACTCCTCGGTGATGTCCTGCAGCGCACCGAGATTGCCCTTGTTGACGACGACGCCCAGCGACGACAGCACTTCCTCGGTCGTCGGATAGCGGCCGGTGCGGTCCAGCGGGATCTTGTCGCCCTGGGCCAGCCGGCCCACGGCCTTGCCCTCCGGCGCGGCGAGCTCGACGTGCTGGGAGCCCAGCAGCGAGGTCTGGGCCACCTTGGCCACGGCGTTGGCCGGCAGAGTGACGTCCTTGTCGAGCGACAGTTTGACCGCCGCGTAGAACGAGCCGTCGGCGCGCTGCACGGCGTCGATGCCCGAGACGCTGCCGACCGTCACGTCGTTGACCATGACCGGTGAGTTCTGCGGCAGCGTCGCGACATCGGGCAGTTCGACGGTGATGGAGAACGCGCCCTCACCGTGACCGGCGGTGCCCGGCATGTTCAGCGAGTTCAGCCCGCCGAACTCGCAGCCCGAGACCAGCACCGTCAACATGCCGAGAGCCACGGCCGGTTTGACGACGTTGCGCATCAGCCACCCCCTCCGGCCGGTGCCGGTGCGGGCCCGGGTGCGGGGCCCGGCGCCGGTGCGGCCGCGGGACCGCCGTTGTGCGACGAACTCTGCGGCGCGGCAGCACTACTCGGCGCCGTCGGCAGGAACAGCGAGGTGAGGTCGGCGCCCGGCGCCAGCTGCGGCGGCGTGGTGCCGGGTGCGTTCTGCCACTGCAGGTACGGCACCGGGGTCTGGGCCTTGGCCTCCGTCGCCGGGGTGTCGTAGATGATCTGACCCTTGTACGCGGTGATGCTGTTGATCGGATGGAACAGCAGCGGCGGGAAGTTCATCGCGATCCGCTTGAACACCGGGCCCATCCGCTGACGGCAGATCTCCGCGCGCTTGTAGTTGTCCGGGTTGGCGCCGATGTCGAAGGTGCCACCGCAGATGAACTGCACCGGATTGGCGAAGTTGGGCAGCGTCAGCAGGCGCCGACGGTGCCCTGGGCGGGGTTGTAGATGTTGTAGAAGTTCGCCAGGCCGTTCGGGGTGATGTGCAGGATCTGCTCGATGTCGTCGCTGTGCTCGGTGAGCAGATTGGTGAAATCGGTCAGCTTGGCGACCTGGTCGATCAGCGCCTTGTTGTTCTCGCCCAGCAGTCCCTTGACGTCGGAGAGCGCCTGGTTCAGCGTGCCCAGCGTGTTGTCCAGATCGGTGGAGCTGTCGGCGAGCACCTGGGACACCGACGCCACGTGGTTGGTGAACTGGACGATCTGCTGGTTGCTGTTCGACAGCGCGTTCACCAGCACCTGCAGATTGCGGACCGTGCCGAACAGATCGGTGCGGGAGTCGCCGAGCCGCCCCGCGGTCTGGGACAGTTCGCGGATCGCCTGCCGGAACGAATCGCCGTTGCCGTCGAGGGTGTCGGCAGCCTGGTCCACGAACGCCTTGAGCGGTCCCTGCACCGAGTTCTGCTGCGGGCCCAGCTGCGAACTGAGCTGGGTCAGCTGCTCTTTGACCTCGTCCCACTCGACCGGCACGGCGGTGCGGTCCAGGCCGATCTCGGCGCCGTCGGCCATCACCGGGCCACCGGTGTAGGCGGGCGCGAGCTGAATGAAGCGCGCCGCCACCAGGTTCGGCGAGATGATCAGTGCCTGCGCGTTCGCCGGCAGCTTGATCCCGTCGTCGATGGACATGGTGATCTTGACGTCGTCGGCGCGGGGCTCGATCGAGTCGATGCGGCCCACCGGCACGCCGATCACGCGCACTTCGTCACCCGAGTACAGGCCGACCGCGGAGGAGAAGTAGGCGACGACCTTGTGCCCGGTGCGCGACGGCCACAGCAGATACACGCCGGACACCAGCACCGCGACGAGGACCACCGCCAGTGCGATGCGCAGCACGCGGCCTTTTCCGGAGTTCGACTTCTGGTCGGTCATGGCGACTTCGGCCTGATGATGAGCCGCTCGGAGATGAATCCGCGCAGGTAGTCGGCCAGGCTGTCGGGCAGTTTGCCCGGCTGGAAGTAGGTGTCGAGCAGCACCTCGGACAGCGTTGCGGGCGGCAGGCCGTAGAGGTTGATCTGGAATCCGGGGCCCGATCCGACCACCTCGCCGAGGGCGGTGGCGTACGGCGGCAGCCGCTTGAGCGCCTCGCCGATGTGGTCACGACGCTCCAACAGGTTGTCCATCACCAGGTTCAGCTTCTCCAGGGCCGGGCCGAATTCGCGCTTGTTGTCGGCGACGAAGCCCGACAGTTGCGCCGAGACGTCGTCGATGCCCGCGATCAGGTTGCTCAGCGCCTGACGGCGCTGGTCCAGGGCGGCGAACAGCATGTTGCCGTCGATGATGAGCTGATTGACCTGACCCGACCGCTGGGCCAGCGTGTCGGAGACCCGCTTCGCATGGGTCAGCAGCTGTTCGAGGGCCTCGTCGCGCTTGTTGAGGCTGCGCGACAGGCTGGTGACGCCGTCGAGAGCGCTGCGCAACTGCGGTTTGGCGTCACGCAGTGAATCGGTGAGCGTCTGCAGCGCCTGCTCGAAGCGTGGCTTGTCCAACTCGCTGGCGTTCTGTCCGAGGTCCTGCAGCGCGGTGTTGAGCGTGTACGGAGTGGTGGTGCGGCCCAACGGGATCGACGTCACCGACCCGGCGCCCTTCGGGGTGACCGCCAGCGACTTCTCGCCGAGCACGGTGTCGGTCTTGATCGCCACCAGCGACTGGTCGCCGACGCGGATCTTGCGGTCCACGGTGAACGCCACCTTCGCGGTGTCCCCCGCCAGCTCGACGCTCTTGACCTTGCCGACGTTGATGCCCGAGACGTTGACGTCGTTGCCCGGCGAGATGCCGCCGGCATCGGTGAAGAACGCCTCATAGGGCTTGCCCTGCGGCATGAACGGCAGGTTGCTGTAGCCGAACGAGACCAGCACCAGGCAGGCCACCAGCACGATGCCGAAGATGCCTGTGCGGAGCGGGTTTCCGCCCTCGGGGCTAGCCATTGTCGGAACACCTCCCCTTGGACGGGTCCGACGGTCCGCCGAACGGGATCAGGATGTCGCTACCCGCCGGGCCGTTGATCTTCATCCGGATGGAGCAGTAGTAGATGTTGAAGAACGATCCGTACGCGCCGAGAGCGTTGAGCCGCAGGTAGTTCTCTGCGAGCGGCTCGATCACCTTGTTGACGTCGCCCTTGCGTTCGTCGAGGCGCTGCGCCAGCGGGCGGACGTTCTCGAGCACGCCCTGCAGTGGCCGCCGGCTGTTCTGCAGCGTCTCGGTCAGGTCGTTGGTGGCCGAGGCGAGCGGGCTGATGGCACCGGCGATGGGGTCACGCCCCTCGGCCAGACCGGTCAGCAGTTTCTGCAGGCGGTCGACGGTGGCGTCGAACTGAGCGCCCTTCTCGTCGACGGTGCCCAGCACGGTGTTGAGGTCGTTGATCACGTCGCCGATCAGCTGGTCACGCGCCGACAGGTTCTGCGTGAAAGCGGCGGTGCTGGAGAGCATCTCAGACAGCGCGCCGCCCTGGCCCTGCAACAGCTCGATGATCGCGTTGCTGACCTCGTTGATCTTGTTCCCGTCGAGACCCTTGAACACCGGACGCAGGCCGCCGAGGAGCGCGTCGAGATCCAGCGCCGGCGCGGTGTTGGTCAGCGTGCCGCCGGGCGGCACCTTCACCAGATCGCCTGGCCCGGACACGATCTCCAGGTAGCGGTCGCCGACCAGGTTCTCGTAGCGGACCACCGCCCGGGTCGACGTGTAGAGCTGATAGCGCTCGCTGAGGTTGAACGCCACGTCGACGGTGTTGTCGTCGTTGAGCGTGACGTCTTTGACGCTGCCCACCGGCACCCCGGCGATCCGGACGTCCTGACCCGCCTTCAGTCGCGACGCGTCGGTGAACGTCGCGTGGTAGTTCTTGTCCGATCCGAAGCGGAACTCCCCGAACACCACCACCAGCATCGCGCCCACCAGCAGCATGACCACGGTGAACACCCCGACGTTGACCAGGATGCGGTTCTCCCTGTTGAGCCTGCTCATCAGAAATCGTCCCTTTCGGCGTATGCGCCGTTGAACAGGAACTGCAGGGTCGACGGTGCGTCGAACTGCAGCTCGGTGTTCGGCTGGAACGGCACGTAGGCGTTGTCGGTGACGAGGAACGGGGTGCGATACCAGCTGCCGCCGTACTGCTTGCTCGGAACGTTCGGCAGGCCACGGCAATTCGGGCCGCCGGAGGCGTTGACGATGGGCAGGCTCTCCGGATAGGTGTACGCCGGCGCGCCGGGGAGGAAGTTCGACGAGACGAACAGGCCGGGCCGGATGCCGCCGATGATCGGCGCGAACCGGTCGATGGCGTTCGAGGTGCCCTGGAGCACGCAGCCGATCTCCGGTGAGTATTCGCCGGCCACCCGTAGCGGCGCCCGCAACCGCTGGATCGCGGCGATGAAGTCGTTCGCACCGGGCTCCAGCGTGTCCGCCGCGTTGTTGCCCAGGCCGGTGGCGGCCAGCAGCGTCGCGTTGAGGTTGTCCTGTTCCTCGACCACGGTCCGGCTGATCGCCGGCGCGTTGTCGAACACCTTCACCAGGTCGGGTGCGGCGTCGCCGTAGATGTTGGTGACGATGGCGGTCTTGCGGAAGTCGTCCTGCAGCGTCGGCAGCTTCGGGTTCAGTTGCTGGAGATAGTAATTCAGTCCCGACAGGCCGGCGCCCAGGTCGTCGCCGTGGCCGCGCAGGCCCTCGGCCAGCGCGGAGAGCGTGGCGTTCAGGTTCACCGGGTCGATCTTGCCGAGCACGTCGCTGAGGGTCTGGAACAGCGTGTTGACCTCGAGTTGGACGTCCTGGGCGCGCACCTCGGTCCCCGGTCGCAGCGACGTCTTGTCGGGATCCGACGGGGTCAGGAACTCCACGGACTTGGCGCCGAAGATCGTGTTGCCCGCGATGCGGACCGTGGCGTTGGACGGGATGTAGCGAAGGTCGCCGCGGTTGATGGCCAGCGTCAGTTTGGCGTCGTCCCCGGCGTATTCGATCGACTCGACCTGGCCGACCTGCAGGCCGCGGTACTTGACCTTGGCCTTGGTCTCCATCACCAGGCCCGCGCGCGGCGACAGGATCGTCACCTTGTCGGTGGGCGTGAACGCCGCGGTATAGGACAGGTAGGTGAACACCGCCGCGGCAAGCACCAGCGCAGCGAGGATCGCCGCAGCGATCCTCACGTGGCTGCGCTTGGCGTCACCGTTGGCCATCGATGTCCTGTCTTATCCGGAGAGGTTGAAGTTGCCCGAGGCGCCGTAGACGGCCAGGGAGATGAACAGCACGATCGTCACGACGACGATCAGCGAGGTGCGCACGGCCTGACCCACGGCGATGCCCACGCCGACCGGGCCGCCGGAGGCGTTGTAGCCGTAATAGGTGTGCACGAGCATCACCGCGATCGACATGACGATGGCCTGCAGGAACGACCACAGCAGATCGCTGGGCACCAGGAACGTGTTGAAGTAGTGGTCGTAGAGGCCCGCGGACTGGCCGTTGATGTAGACGGTGGTGAACCGGGCGGCGAAGAACGCCGCGAGCACCGACAGCGCGTAGAGCGGGACGATCGCGATCAGCCCGGCGATCAGCCGGGTGGAGACGAGATACGAGACCGAGTGCACGGCCATCGATTCGACGGCGTCGATCTCCTCGGCGACCCGCATGGCGCCCAGTTGGGCGGTGGCGCCGGCGCCGATCGTCGCCGCGAGCGCGATGCCGGCGATCACCGGGGCGACGATGCGCACGTTGAGGAAGGCCGAGAGGAACCCGGTGAGGGCCTCGATGCCGATGTTGCCCAGCGACGAGTAGCCCTGCACGGCGATGACGCCGCCGGAGGCCAGCGTCATGAACGCCGCGACACCGACCGTCCCGCCGATCATCACGAGCGCGCCGGTGCCCATCGTCATCTCGGCGATCAGCCGCACGGTCTCGCGCCGGTAGCGGGTGACCGCGTTGGGGATGTAGCGCACCGATTCGCCGTAGAACAGCGCCTGCTCACCCACGGTGTCCACCATGCGCGGCACCCCGCGGAAAGCGCGCCGCAGCCGCAGCGTGACGTCGTAACTCACCGTGCCAGCACCCGCACCCCGACAGCCGTCATGATCACGTTGATCACGAACAGGCAGATGAACGCGTAGACCACGGTCTCGTTGACCGCGTTGCCGACCCCTTTGGGGCCGCCTTTGACCGTGAGCCCGCGGTAGCAGCCCACCAGCCCGGCGACCACACCGAACAGCAGCGCCTTGATCTCGGCGAGGACCAACTCCCCCAGACCGGTCAGCACGGTCAGCCCGTTGATGAAGGCGCCCGGATTGACCCCCTGCAGGAAGACCGAGAAGACGTAGCCGCCGGACAGGCCGATCAGGCAGACCAGACCGTTGAGCAGCAGCGCCACGAACGTCGACGCCAGCACGCGAGGCACGACCAAACGCTGGATGGGGTCGATGCCCAGCACCCGCATCGCGTCGATCTCCTCGCGGATGGTGCGCGCACCGAGGTCGGCACAGATGGCCGTGGCCCCCGCCCCGGCGACCACCAGCACCGTCACCACCGGGCCGAGCTGGGTGATGGTGCCGAACGCCGTGCCGGCCCCCGACAGGTCGGCCGCGCCGATCTCGCGCAGCAGGATGTTGAGCGTGAACGCCACCAGCACCGTGAACGGGATCGCCACCAGCAGTGTCGGCACCAGCGACACGCGGGCGATCATCCAGGTCTGGTCGAGGAACTCACGAAACTGGAACGGGCGGCGGAAGGTCTTGACGAAGGTGTCCAAGGACATCTCGACGAACCCGCCCACGGCCCGCGCGGGCGCCGCAAGCTGTTCGATCAACCTCTGCTCCGATCTCGGTCCAGGGCACCGACGACGTGCGCGTTGGCGAACTCATGTAACGAAGCCGTCCGCGACGGAATCCCACCCTTGTGCTCAACGATGCTCTTCGTGAGCCGGATCATACTAACTAGAACACGTTCGCCGTGTCAAAGTCCGGCAAATAGGCCCAAGTTGTTATGTCTGCCCAGCTCAGAGCCAGTGTGATCCACGTCATTCTAGAACACGTTCTAGTCGGTGTACAGCCCTGACAACCAAGACTGTCAGTCTCTGTCCCCGAGCCCCATCGCCGCCGAGAAACTCTTCTCCGGATCGCGATCAGCAAAGTAATTCTGCAAGGTCGCTGAAAGCGCTGACGGATCCCATTCGTCGCCGTCTGCACTGAACTGTTTCTCTGCCGTCGGCGCCGCGAGAAGCGTCACCGTCGGACCATAGACGATGAACAGCTGTCCGTTGACGGCTTCGGCCGCAGGCGAGGCCAGGAATCGGACCAGGTTGACCACGTGCTCGGGCGACAGCGGGTCCACCGCGCCGTCGTCGAGTTCGGGCGCGTCGCCGAACACGCCCGCGGTCATGGCGGTGCGGGCGCGCGGGGCGATCGCGTTGGCGCGCACGCCGAAGCGGCCGAGCGCGCGGGCCGCCGACAGCGTCAACGCCGTGATCCCGGCCTTGGCCGCACCGTAGTTGGGCTGCCCGATCGGGCCGGACAGACCCGCCTCCGACGACGTGTTGATGATCCGCCCGTACACCTGGCCATCGCCGGCCTTGGCCTTGGACCGCCAATAGGTGGCCGCGTTGCGGGTCAGCAGGAAATGGCCGCGCAGATGCACGGCGATGACCGCATCCCACTCCTCGTCGGTCATGTTGAACAGGATGCGATCCCGGGTGATGCCGGCGTTGTTGACGACGATGCCCAGGCCGCCGAGTCCCTCGGCGGTCTCGACGAGCTCGTCGGCGGTCGAGCGCTCACTGATGTCGCCGGCAACGGCGACGCCCTTCGAGCCCGCACCGGCGATCTCGTCGAGAACGTCGGAGCGGTCGAGTGCCGGGGCGATGTCATTGACGACGACGGTGGCGCCGGCCCGGGCGAGTCCGATGGCTTCGGCACGGCCCAGGCCGGCGGCGGCGCCGGTGACGACCGCGACGCGGCCGGACAGATCGATGTCGGTCAACTTATGAATACCTCTAGTCGTGTCGGATCAGGGCGGCGCGCGGGCACTCGGCGACGGCCTGCTCGGCCACCGCCTCCTCGTCGGCGGGAACGGGGTCGGCCTTCACCACCGCGTAGTCCTCGTCGTCGAGCTCGAACAGGTCGGGGGCTATTCCGACGCAGACGGCGTTGCCTTCACAACGGTCACGATCCACTTCCACTCGCATGACAACCTCCTGACGGTCCTTCGCTGACGGGCGCTGCGCGGAGCACCCAGTGTGGCACCACCCTGGACCCCAAGACTAGAACGTGTTACAACCGGGGAAGACCTGAGGTGTTCACATGGGCATCCGGGATGGCACCGGGATACAGGCTCGCAGACTAGTGAGGACGCGCGATGCGGATCGGCTACACCCCCGAACAAGAGGAGTTGCGTCGCGAACTGCGCGCCTACTTCTCGAAGCTCATGACGCCCGAGCGCGCCGAAGCGCTGGCGAGCAACGACGGTGAGATGGGGCGCGGAAACGTCTACCGCGAGACCGTCGCCCAGATGGGCAAGGACGGCTGGCTGACGCTGTCCTGGCCGAAGGAGTACGGCGGGCAGGCGCGTCCCCCGATGGACGGGCTGATCTTCAACGACGAGGCGGCGATCGCCAACGTCCCGGTGCCGTTCCTGACGATCAACAGCGTCGCGCCGACGATCATGCACTTCGGCAGCGACGAGCAGAAGGCGTTCTTCCTGCCCAAGATCGCCGCCGGGGAACTGCACTTCTCGATCGGGTACTCCGAGCCGGGTGCCGGCACCGACCTCGCCTCGCTGCGTACCACCGCGGTGCGCGACGGCGACGACTACGTGATCAACGGCCAGAAGATGTGGACGTCGCTGATCGCCTACGCCGACTACGTGTGGCTGGCGGCGCGGACCAACCCGGACGCCAAGAAGCACCGCGGCATCTCAATGCTGATCGTGCCGACGACGGCGGAGGGTTTCTCGTGGACGCCGGTGCACACCATGGCCGGTGTCGACACGAGCGCGACCTACTACCAGGACGTCCGGGTGCCGGTGACCAGCCTCGTCGGCGAGGAGAACGCCGGCTGGAAGCTGGTCACCAACCAGCTCAACCACGAGCGGGTGGCCCTGGTCTCGGCACAGCCCATCTTCCTGGCGCTCAACGCCGTTCGCGAGTGGGCGCAGAACACCAAGGACGTGCACGGCAACCGGCTCATCGATTCGGAGTGGGCGCAGCTCAACCTCGCCCGGGTGCACGCCAAGGCCGAGGTGCTCAAGCTCATCAACTGGGAGCTCGCCTCGACGGAGAACGCGGCCCCGTCACCGGCCGACGCGTCGGCGGCCAAGGTCTACGGCACCGAGTTGGCGACCGAGGCCTACCGCCTGCTGATGGAGGTGCTGGGCACCGCCGCCACGCTGCGCACGAACTCGCCGGGTGCGCTGCTGCGCGGCCGCATCGAGCGTATGCACCGCTCCTGCTTGATCCTGACCTTCGGCGGCGGCACGAACGAGATCCAGCGCGACATCATCGGCATGGTCGCGCTCGGCCTGCCCCGAGTGAACCGGTAAGGAGACGTCCCGGATGGACTTCACGACCACAGAGGCCAGCGAGGATCTCGGCGGCCTGGTGCGCACCATCACCGAGTCGATCTGCACGCCCGAGCATCAGCGCGCACTCGACGGCCTCGGCCCCGACGCGGGCGGGCGGTTCGACCGTGATCTCTGGAGCAAGCTGATCGACGCCGACATCCTGTCCACCACGTCGCCGGAGTCGTTGGGCGGTGGCGGTTTCGGGGTGCTGGAGGAGGTCGCGGTACTGGTGGCGCTGGGCCGTCAACTGGCCGCGGTGCCCTACCTCGAATCGGTGGTGCTCGGCGCGGGTGCGCTCGCCACGTTCGGCTCCGAGGCGCTGCAGCAGGAGTGGGCGGCACCGGCGATCGGGGGCGAGAAGATCCTCACGATCGCGCTCGACGGCGAGATGGGTGAGGGTCCGGTCCGTGCGCAGGCCACCGGGTCGGGCTTCACGCTCACCGGGACGCGCACCCTGGTCGCCTACGGGCCGCACGCCGACGCCTTCCTGGTGCCGGCCGAAACCGATTCGGGTACCGGCGTTTTCGTCGTCGCCGCGACGGACCCCGGTGTCACGGTGACGGCGCTGGACACCACAGGACACGGCAGCGTCGGCGCGCTGGAGCTGCACGGTGTCGAGGTGGCCGCCAAGCGCCGGGTCGGCGGGGCCGAGGTGCGGGACTGGCTGGTCACCCGCGCCGCGCTGGGCCGCAGCGCCTACCAGCTGGGCGTGTTGGAGCGGGCGCTCGAGCTCACCGCGGTCTACGCGCGCGAGCGTGAGCAGTTCGACCGGCCGATCGGCAGTTTCCAGGCGGTGTCCTCGCGGCTGGCCGACGGCTACATCGACATCAAGGGGCTGCGGCTGACCCTCACGCAGGCGGCGTGGCGGCTCTCCGAAGATCTGCCGGCCGACGTCGACGTCGCCAGTGCGGCGTTCTGGGCGGCCGAGGCGGGCCACCGGGTGGCGCACACCACGGTGCACGTGCACGGCGGTGTCGGCATCGACACCGACCATCCGGTGCACCGCTACTTCCTCGCTGCCAAGCAGACCGAGTTCGCGCTCGGCGGGGCGACGGGGCAACTGCTCCGCATCGGCCGCGAGCTGGCCGACACCCCGGCCTGAGTCGGCCGCGGTGGGCACACCCGTCGCACCGACCGTGTCCGCCCTGGTCGCGCCGCTGACTGACGTCGAGGACCGAGGCGTCTACGGTATCGATGGCGCCGGGGAGCCGTCGTTCGTGGACTGGCGCAGCCACATTCGGCAGGCCGCCGCGCTGGCGGCGGCGCTGCGCGCGCGCCTGGATCCGACACGGCCACCCCATGTCGGGGTGCTGGCGGGCAACACGCCGTTCTTCTCCGCGGTGCTGGTGGCCGCGGCGCTCTCGGGCGTCGTGCCGGTCGGGCTGAACCCCACCCGGCGCGGGGCGGCATTACAACGCGACATCGACCACGCGGACTGCCAGCTGGTCCTGGCCGACCGCGCCAGCGCGGTGGACGGAATCGCGGCGATCGACGTCGAATCCTGTTCCTTCGCCGAGGAACTGGCCGCGCACGCCGATGCCGACGTCGAGTTCCGCCGCGCCGACCCCGACGACCTGTTCATGCTGATCTTCACCTCGGGCACCAGCGGGGATCCCAAGGCGGTGCGCTGCACCCACGAGAAGGTCGCCGTCCCCGGGCAGATGCTGGCCCAGCGGTTCGGCCTCGGCGCCTCGGACACCTGCTACCTGTCCATGCCGCTGTTCCATTCCAACGCGATCATGGCCGGGTGGGCACCCGCGGTGGCCGCGGGCGCCTCGATCGCGCTGCGACGCAAATTCTCCGCCTCGCAGTTCTTCCCCGACATCCGCCGCGTCGGGGCCACCTACGCCAACTACGTCGGCAAGCCGCTGTCCTACATCCTCGCCACACCCGAGCGCCCCGACGACACCGACAACCCGCTGCGCGTCGCCTACGGCAACGAGGGCGCGCCGCGGGATCTGACGCGCTTCGCGCACCGGTTCGCCGTCGAGGTGGTCGACGGCTTCGGATCGAGCGAGGGCGGGGTGTCGATCGCGCGCACGCCCGACACACCCGAGGGTGCGCTCGGTCCGCTCGTCGGCGGCGTGACGATCCTGGACGTCGACACCGGCGAGGAGTGTCCGCCCGGGGTGATCGGCGAACTGGTCAACACCGAAGGGCCAGGCCAGTTCCGCGGCTACTACCGGGATCCCGACGCCGAGGCCGACCGCATGCGGGGCGGGGTCTACCACAGCGGTGACCTGGCCTATCGGGACGAGAACGGTTTCGCCTACTTCGCCGGCCGCCTCGGTGATTGGATGCGGGTCGACGGCGAGAACCTCGGGACCGCGCCCATCGAGCGCATCCTCATGCGCTACCCCGACCTCACCGAGGCCGTCGTCTACCCGATTCCCGACGAGGCTGTCGGGGACCGGGTGATGGCAGCGCTGGTCCTGCCCGATCCGGCGGGCTTCGATCCGTCGGCGTTCATCGAATTCCTTGGTCAGCAGGACGATCTCGGACCCAAGCAGTGGCCGTCGTTCGTGCGTG
This sequence comes from Mycolicibacterium chlorophenolicum, assembly GCF_001044235.1. Classification (GTDB taxonomy): domain Bacteria; phylum Actinomycetota; class Actinomycetes; order Mycobacteriales; family Mycobacteriaceae; genus Mycobacterium; species Mycobacterium chlorophenolicum. The sequence goes on from NZ_JYNL01000069.1 coordinate 884,515, forward strand.
TCGCCACTGCGCTGCCCCGCACCGAGACGTTCAAGGTGGTCAAGCGCCGGCTGTCGGCCGAGGCCACCGACTGCGATGATCCCGTGCACGAGATCGTCCGGCCGTGACCGCATCCCGGCGCACCGACGTCGCCACGATGCTGCTCGACCGTCGCGGCGACCGGCATCCCGGTCTGCGCACCCGGGAGCGGCAGTGGTCCTGGGACGAGGTGGTGGCCGAATCGGCCGCCCGCGCGACGCTGGCGACCTCACTGCATCACCGAAGATCCGACGACGCACCGTTTCACATCGGCGTCCTGCTCGACAACGTGCCGGACTTCGTGTTCTGGCTGGGCGGCGCCGCGCTCGCGGGCGCGACCGTCGTCGGCCTGAACCCCACCCGCGGTGCCTCGGATCTGGCCGCCGACATCCGGCATGCCGACTGCGCGATGATCGTCACCGACACCGCCGGCTCCGAGCGCCTCGACCGTCTGGATCATGGCGTCGCCGACGACCTGATCCTGCGGGTCGACACGGACGACTACCGGCGACGCGTCGAGGAGTGGCGCGGAAGAGCAGGCGCCGCGGAGGGTGTCGATGCGGACACCCTGCTGCTGCTGTTGTTCACCTCCGGCACCACCGGCACGTCGAAGGCCGTTCGCTGCACCCAGGGCAGGCTGGCCCGGATCGCCTACGCCGCGACCGACAAGTTCGGGCACCACCGCGGCGACGTCGACTACTGCTGCATGCCGCTGTTCCACGGCAACGCGCTGATGGCGCTCTGGGCGCCCGCACTGGCCAACGGTGCGACGGTGTGCCTGACCCCGACGTTCTCGGCGTCCGGCTTCCTGCCCGACGTCCGGTTCTTCGGCGCCACGTTCTTCACCTATGTCGGCAAGGCACTGGCCTACCTGATGGCCACCCCCGAGGCCCCCGACGACGCCGACACCACCCTGCAACGCGGATTCGGCACCGAGGCCTCCCCCGAGGACCAGAAGGAGTTCCGGCGCCGGTTCGGCGCCGAGTTGTTCGAGGGATACGGCTCCAGCGAGGGCGGGGCGGTGGCCGTGCCGGACCCGGCCGCCCCGCCCGGCGCCCTGGGCCGTCCCGCCCACCCCGACGTGGTGGTCGTCGACCCCGGCACCGGGACGCCCTGTCCCCCTGCCGCTCTCGACACCACCGGACGGGTCCGCAACGCGGACGAGGCCATCGGCGAGATCGTCGACCGGCGTGCGGCGCGAGACTTCGAGGGCTACTACCGCAACGACGCCGCCGACGCCGAGCGGACCCGCAACGGCTGGTACTGGACCGGCGACCTCGGCTACGTCGACACCGAAGGATTCCTGTACTTCGCGGGCCGGCGAGGTGACTGGATCCGCGTCGACGGCGAGAACATCTCGGCATTGACCGTCGAACGGGTACTCCGACGCCATCCCGACGTCATCGCCGCCGCGGTGTACGGGGTGCCCGACCCGCGGTCAGGAGACCAAGTGATGGCCGCCGTGGAGGTCGCCGATCCGCGCACCTTCGACGCCGCCGGCTTCGGCACCTTCCTCGCTGAGCAGGAAGACCTCGGCGCCAAGGGGTTTCCACGGTTGCTGCGGGTGTCGGCCAATCTGCCGGCCACCGGATCGAACAAGATCCTCAAACGCGATCTGCAGGCACAGCGCTGGCACACCGCGGAGGCGGTCTACCGCTGGACCGGTCGCGGGCGGCCGGAGTATCGGTTGATGAGCGCCGCCGACCGGCAGGCGCTCGACGACGAATTCTCGGCGCACGGAAGGGAATCGCATGTCTGACTCGGATGAGCGCTTGCGCGAAGACCATGACTGGGACGAGGAGACCGACGTGCTGGTCGCCGGGTCGGGTGCGGGCGGGGTCACCGGCGCGTACACCGCGGCGCGCGAGGGCCTCGACGTCCTGCTGGTCGAGGCGTCGGACAGGTTCGGCGGCACCACCGCCTACTCCGGCGGCGGCGGCATGTGGTTCCCGTGCAACCCCGTGCTGCAGCGCGCCGGCGTCGACGACACCCTCGACGACGCACTGGAGTACTACAACGCCGTCGTCGGCGACCGCACACCCGCCGCGCTGCGCGAGGCCTACGTGCGCGGCGGTGCGCCGCTGATCGCCTACCTCGAAACCGATGAGCAACTGAAGTTCTCGCTGCTGCCCTGGCCCGACTACTTCGGGTCCGCCCCGAAGGCACGCACCGACGGTATGCGGCACATCGCGGCCAAGCCGCTGCGGACGGCCGCCGCACCCGATCTCGTCGAGCTCATCCGCGGCCCGCTCGACACCGATCGTCTCGGCCGTCCGCAGCCCGAGGACTACTTCGTCGGCGGCCGTGCGCTGATCGCCCGCTTCCTCATCGCGCTGCGCCGCCACCCGCACGCCGCTGTGCGGCTGAACACCGCGCTGACCCGCCTCGTCGTCGAGGACGGCGCGGTGGTGGGCGCGGTGGTGACGACCGACGAGGGCAGCCGGGCCATCCGGACCCGCCGCGGCGTGCTGCTCGCCGCGGGCGGATTCGAGCACAACGACCAGATGCGATCCCACTACGGCGTGCCGGGCCGATCCACCGACACGATGGGGCCGCCGTCGAATCGCGGGCTGGCGCATCTGGCCGGGATCGCCGCAGGCGCCGACACCGATCTGATGGACCAGGCCTGGTGGTCGCCCGGCCTCACCCATCCCGACGGCACGTCGGCCTTCGCCCTGTGGTTCACCGGCGGCATCTTCGTCGACGACGACGGCCGGCGGTTCGTCAACGAGTCGGCGGCCTACGACCGGCTGGGCCGGGGTGTGCTGGCGGCGATGGCCGACGGTGCGGTGACGCTGCCCTACTGGATGGTCTACGACGATCGTGAGGGGGTGGTGCCGCCGGTGAAGGCGCCGAACGTGTCGATGGTCGAGACCGAGCGCTACGTGTCGGCCGGATTGTGGCGCACCGCAGACACTCTCGCCGGCCTGGCCGCGGCGATCGGCGTGCCCGCGTCGAACCTGGAGGACACCGTGGCCCGCTTCAACGAGTTCGCGCGCAGCGGCGCCGACGAGGACTTCGGCCGCGGCGCCGAAGCCTATGACCGCGCGTTCTCCGGAGGGGCCTCACCGCTGGTTCCGATCGATCGCCCGCCGTTCCACGCGGCCGCGTTCGGCGTGTCCGATCTGGGCACCAAGGGCGGCCTGCGCACCGACGCCGCGGCGCGGGTCCTCGACACCGCGGGTGCGGTGATCCCGGGTCTCTACGCGGCGGGCAACACGATGGCCGCCCCCAGCGGCACCGCCTACCCCGGCGGCGGCAACCCCATCGGCACCAGCATGGTGTTCAGCCACCTGGCCGTGCTGGACATGACAGGAAGGACCCGTCCATGACCGAGCAGATCCGTGAGATCGACACCGGGACCGCGATGACACGCTACGCCCGCGGCTGGCACTGCCTCGGGCTCGCCGAGACGTTTCGGGAAGGAAAGCCGCACAGCTTTAACGCTTTCGGCACCATGCTGGTGGTCTTCGCCGATTCCACCGGCGCGCTCAAGGTCCTCGACGGGTACTGCCGCCATATGGGTGGCAACCTCGGCCAGGGCACCGTCAAGGGCGACGACATCGCGTGCCCGTTCCACGACTGGCGGTGGCGCGGCGACGGCAGATGCTCACTGGTGCCGTACGCGAAGCGGACCCCGCGGATGGCGCGGACCAGGGCGTGGCTCACCACCGAGGTGAACGGCCAGCTGCTGGTCTGGCACGACCCCGAGGGTTCCACGCCGCCGGCCGAACTCACCCCGCCGACGATCGAGGGGTACGACGAGGGCCGATGGTCGCCCTGGCAGTGGAGTTCGATCCTCATCGAGGGCGCGCACTGCCGCGAGATCGTCGACAACAACGTCGACATGGCGCACTTCTTCTACATCCACCACGCGTATCCGACGTACTTCAAGAACGTGATCGAAGGGCACACCGCCAGCCAGTACATGGAGTCCAAACCGCGGCCCGACTACACAGCAGATCCCGAGAAGCTCTGGGAAGGAACGCATCTGAGGTCGGAGGCCACGTACTTCGGGCCCGCCTACATGATCAATTGGCTGCACAACGACCTGGCGCCCGGGTTCACCGTCGAGGTGGCGCTGATCAACTGCCACTACCCGGTGACACACCACTCCTTCGTGCTGCAGTGGGGCGTGGCCGTCGCCGAGATGCCCGGACTGCCCGCCGACAAGGCCGCCAAGCTCGCGGGGGCGATGAACCGGACGTTCGGCGAAGGCTTCCTCCAGGACGTCGAGATCTGGAAGAACAAGACCCGCATCGACAATCCGTTGCTGACCGAGGAGGACGGCCCGGTGTACCAGCACCGGCGCTGGTATCAGCAGTTCTACGTCGACGCCGCCGACGTCACGCCCGACATGACCGACCGCTTCGAGCAGGAGGTCGACACCACCCACGCCTTCGATCTGTGGCAACAGGAGGTGGAACACAACCTGGCCCGCATCGCCGCGGACAAAGCGGCCGCGCCGCCAGACACAGCAAACAAGTAGTTGCAAAGGCCAGTTCCCTGGACAAGGCCGATGTCGGAACGGCAGGATTCCAGCCATGATCCGAGCCGCCGTCGTCCGGTTCGTCGCGGTGGCCTCGGCCGCTCTCGTCGTGTCCTCCTGCGGCTCGCCCACCGGAGGGGATCCGTCCGCGTCGGCGCCGGCGGGTCCCGTCTCCAGCGCGCCGCCTGCGGCCACCGCACAGCCGAGCGCGCCCGCGCCGAAGGCGCAGACGATTCGCGACTACATCACGGCCAACGGCCTGCAGGAGACCGTGATCCACCGCGGGGACGCCGGCGCCCCGACCGTCGACCTGCCGTGGATGGACGGCTGGGAGGACGCGGGTTCCCTCACCCCGGAGTGGGCCTATTCCGCCGTCGTCTACCGGGGACCCCGGCCCGAGGACTACACACCGAACATCGTGGTGCTGATGTCGAAGCTGACCGGCGCCGCCGATCCGCAGGCGCTGATCGACGCGGCTCCCGGCGAGCTCGCCGCCCTCACCGGCTGGGCGCCGATCGGGGACCAGGGTCCGGGCGGTCGCGACGACTACCCCAGCTACCGGCTCGACGGCACGTGGGTGCGAGACGGCGTCACCAAGGTCGTGGCGCAGACGACGGTGGTGATCCCCGCCGACGACGGCGTCTATGTGGTGCAGTTCAACGCCGACGCCGCGCAGAGCGAATTCGACATCGCCGCGGCGGGTTTGACCACCATCACCCAGCAGGCCATCATCCTGCCCTGAGGCGGGTCAGGACAGCAGCGACGGCACGATCGCGTCGATCAGGTGCGGGCCCGGCTCGGCGAACGCGTCGACCAGCGCCGCCGTCAGCTCCTCGGCGGTGCGGACACGGCGGCCGGGCACGCCGAGGCCTTCGGCGATCCGCACGAAATCGATGGCGGGAGAACCCAGGTCGAGCAGTTCGCGCGCCTTCGGGCCGGGCTGGGCACCGCTGCCGACACCCACGCGCTGCAGCTCGATCCGCAGGATGTCGTAGGCGCCGTTGTTGAAGATCACCGTCGTCACGTCGAGGTTCTCGCGGGCCTGCGTCCACAGCGCCGAGAGGGTGTAGAGCGCCGAACCGTCGGCCTGCAACGACACCACTGGGCGGTCCGGGGCGGCGATCGCCGCGCCCACCGCGGCCGGGATGCCGTAGCCGATGGCGCCTCCGGTCAGGGTCAGCACGTCGTGGGCCGGGGCGCCGGCGGTCGCCGCGGCGACACCGACGCCCGCAGTGTTGGATTCGTCGACGACGATGGCCCGCTCGGGCAGCAGTGCGCCGATCACGGTGGCCGCGGCGAACGCGTTCAGCTCACCGGTCGGCAGATCCGGCCGTGCCGCGGGCGCCACGGTCGCGGTGCTGCCCGGCGCCACTTCGTCGGCCAGATGTTCCAGCGCCACGGCCGCACCGGAATGCGACGCGAGCGTGTGCACCGTGCACCCCTCGGGTACCAGATCGCTCGGCTTGCCGGGATAGGCGAAGAACGACACCGGAGACACCGCACCCGCCAGCACCAGGTGTCGCGCCCCGGCCAGCTGTTCGGCGGCGGCCTCGGCGAAGTACGCGAGCCGCTCGACCGCGGGCACCCCCGCACCCCGCTCGAGCCGCGCCGGGAACGTCTCGCAGAGCACCGTCGCACCGGTGGCCTCGCCGATGCGGACCGCGGCCGCGAGTCCCGGTCCGTGGGTCGCGTCGCCGCCGATGAGCAGCACCGTGCGTTCCCCGGAGCGCAGCGCCGACGCGGCGACGCGGACCGCGTCGTCGTCGAGTGTGCCGTCGAGTGTGCAGCCATCGTCACGCTGGCCGCCGACCGTGCCGGTGGCTTCACGCTCGGCCGTCCCGGCCCCGTCGCTCCACGAGACGTCGGCGGGCAGGATCAGCGTCGACACCACACCGCGGCGGGCCGCCTCGAGGGCGGCCACGGTGTCGGCCGCGACGTCGGCGGGCCGCAGCGTGCGGTGCACCCACCCCGACACGGAGCCCGCGACCGCGTCGATGTCGGATTCCAGTGGGGCGTCGTACTTCTTGTGATAGGTGGCGTGATCGCCGACCACGACGACCATCGGTGTGTGCGCCCGGCGCGCGTTGTGCAGGTTGGCCAGGCCGTTGCCCAGCCCGGGACCGAGGTGCAGCAGGACCGCGGCCGGCGTGCCGGCGATCCGGGCGTACCCGTCGGCGGCGCCGGTGGCCACGCCCTCGAAGAGCGTGAGCACCCCGCGCATGCCGCCGACGGTGTCCAGCGCGGCGACGAAGTGCATCTCCGACGTGCCGGGGTTGGCGAAGCAGACGTCGACGCCCGCACCGACGAGGGTGGTCAGCAGGGAATGCGCACCGTTCACGTGTGCTCCTCGGAATCGTCCGTGCGATAGTGAGCCCTCGGGCACTGTGTCAGGATTGCGTGCCGACGGGGCGGGCTCGGCGAAAATCGCATGTCATCAGGGCCCCTGGTCACGTAATTTGAGCCGATGACCGACCCGCTGATCGAGAGTCTGCGACGCGCCGTCGAGCGCGCGCCCGACGACGCTCTCCTTCGGCTGCACCTTGCCGAGCAGTTGCTGGCTGCCGGCGCGGTCGACGACGCCATCGCCGAATGCGCGACGGTGCTGTCTCAGGATCCGACGTGTGGCGAGGCGCGACAGCTGATGGCCCGGTCGGTGACGCCGGCCGAGCCTGCGGCGGGCGGTTTCGACTGGGCGGCCGCTGACCGCGAACTCGACGAGATCGTCTCGCCGATGTTCGTCGCCGATGAGGGCGGACGGGATCAGTCGGTGTCGGCCTGGGAGGCGGAGAACGCGGGCGTCACCCTGGCCGATGTGGGCGGGATGCACACCGTCAAGGACCGTTTGGAAGCAGCGTTTCTCGCGCCCATGCGTAACCCCGAGCTGCGCAAGCTCTACGGCAAGAGCCTGCGCGGCGGTCTGCTGATGTACGGGCCGCCGGGCTGCGGCAAGACGTTCCTCGCCCGCGCAGTGGCCGGAGAGTTGGGAGCGCGGTTCGTCAGTGTGGGACTGGCGGACGTCCTCGACATGTACGTCGGCAACTCCGAACGCAACATCGCAGAGCTGTTCGACCTGGTGCGCCGGGAAGCGCCCTGCGTGCTCTTCCTCGACGAGATCGATGCGCTCGGCCAGAAGCGCAGCGGAACACACAACGCTGCGATGCGCGGTGCCGTGGTCCAGCTGTTGACCGAACTCGACGGTGTGGCACATCGCAACGACGGTGTGTTCGTGTTGGCCGCGACCAATCAGCCGTGGGATGTCGATCCCGCACTGCGTCGGCCCGGTCGGTTGGACCGGACGCTGCTGGTGCAACCGCCTGATGTCGAAGCACGGGCATCGGTGTTCCGTTACCACTTGCAACACCGTCCCGTCGCGGGCATCGATCTGGCCCGGTTGGCCAAGGACACCAACGGTTTCTCTGGTGCCGATATCGCGCATGTCTGCGAGACCGCGTCGGAACGGGCACTGCTCGACAGCGCCCGCAGCGGCAAGGTCCGCATGATCGAGATGCGGGACCTCGTCGCCGCTCTCAGCGAGGTTCGTCCCTCCATCGGGGAGTGGTTGCAGACCGCGCGCAACGTGGTGCTGTTCGCCGACGACGACGGCACCTATGCCGACCTGCGGACGTACCTGAAGAAGGTCAAGAAGCTGTGAGTGCCAGCAGTTTCGATGACGATGTGGGAGGCGCGCTGATCCGAGCCCATCACCTCATCGAGATCAATCGCCCCGACGAAGCGCTGCGCATGCTCGCCGCCGCGTTGGCCGAGGATCCGGACAACCCTGACGTTCTGTGCGCTGCCGCGAGGGCCTCATTGGACTCGAGCCGCTATCAAGAGGCCGGCGAACTGGCCACCCGCGCGGCGGCGGCTGCTCCTCGGTGGGAGTATCCGCAGCGGCTGCGCGCAACGGCCCTGCACTTGTTGGGCCGGCCCGACGAGGCCGCCACCGCAGCGAGGAGAGCGGTCGCCCTCGCGCCCGACACGTGGAACACGCACTACGTGCGGGCTTTTGTCTGCGCCACCTCGCGGCACTCTTCCCAGGAGGCGTATGCCGCCGCGCGGCGAGCAATCCACCTCGCACCGAACGAGGCGGATGCGTGGGCCGTTCTCGGCCACGTCGCCGTCGAGAACAGAGACCAGGACACCGCGCAGAAAGCACTCGAGAAGGCGCTGTCGCTGGAGCCCACCCACTCCACGGCACGTAACGATCTCGGTCGCCTCCACCTGTTGCGCGACGACCCGGTCGGGGCAGCAGGTCATTTCGCCGGGGCCGTCGCCAGTGATGTGCGGTGCCGCGAAGCAGTGCAGAACCTTGAATCCACTGTGTCCGACGCGTTTTCGGACATCATCATCGTTTTCGGCATCGTGCTGGCGCTGATCGAGTGGACCGTCATCGCCGTCGGCGCTCACCCGTCGGCGTCCACGAGACTGGTGGTGGGCGTCTTCTGCCTTCGTATCGTCGGCTCTCTGCTGATCAAACAGCTCATGCCGCTGTTGCGCGCGCCGCCCGGGCGCTACGTGTTCTCACTGCTTCGTCTGTATCCCGAGCTGATCGCCGCGGCCGCACTTCAGTTCACCGGCTTCGCCCTCTTGACCGCGGTGTGGGCGCTCCCCGGGCGAGCCTGGCTGTGGTTGACGGCCATCGGTACCGCGGCGCTGTTCGGCAGCGTGCTGCTGCACGTGCGGCACGTACGCAGGCGCCTGTCGACCTGACCGGTCAGGCGTCGCGGATGCCGTCCAGACGTTTCGTCGCCTCGTCGAACCCGCTGACCAGTTCCGCGATGATGTCGGCGACGGGGCGGATCTCGTTCATCCGGCCGACGATCTGCCCGACCGGCATCGCCACCGCGGTGGGATCGGAGGATTCACTCATCCGCTGGTGGGCCTCGCTGACGAGGATGTTCTGCAGCGGCATCGGCAGCGGTTCGGGGGCGCCGTCGGCGTCCCAGGCGTCGGTCCAGCGGCTCTTGAGCAGTCGGGCGGGCTTGCCGGTGTAGATGCGCCGGCGCACCGTGTCGGCGGAGGTGGCCGTCAGCATGGCCTCCTGGATCACCGAGCGGCCCGACTCGAGCCGCACGCCGAGGTCGTACTCGGCCGAGGTGAGGAACGCCGAGCCCATCCAGACACCTTGCGCGCCCAGGGCCAGCGCGGCCGCCACCTGCCGGCCGGTGCCGATGCCGCCCGCGGCGAGCACCGGGGTCCGGCCGTCGAGGGCATCGACGATCTCGGGCCACAGCACCATCGAGCCGATCTCACCGGTGTGTCCGCCGGCCTCGTGGCCCTGGGCGACGACGATGTCGACGCCGTTCTCGGCATGGCGCAGAGCGTGTTTGGCCGAACCGGCGAGTGCCGCGATGGGCACCCCGGCCTCGTGCACCTGGTCGATGACGTCCTTGGGCGGGGAGCCCAGCGCGTTGGCGATGAGCTTGATCGGGTGCTTGAGCGCCACCTCGACGTGGCTGCGCGCCACCGAATGCAGCCATCCCAGAACGCCTTCGGAGCGCTCCTCGTCGGCGGGCAGGGGCGGCACCCCGAGGTCGGCGAGCGTCTTGTCGACGAACTCACGGTGCTCGGCGGGGATGAGCTTGTTGATGTCGACCGACGTGCCCTCGGTGGGCACTTTCGCCGGCATCACGATGTCCACGCCGTACGGCTTGCCGTCGGTGTTGGCGTCCATCCACTGCAGGACGTTCTCGAGATCGTCGGCGTCGTTGAATCGCACGCAACCGAGCACACCCAGGCCGCCCGCGCGGGTGACGGCCGCGGCGACCTTCTCCGAGGGGGTGAAGACGAAGATCGGGTAGTCGATGCCGAAGCGATCGCACAGTTCGGTTCTCACATTTTCTCCCGTCGCTGCGCTCGCCCCGTCATGAGTTCACCGCAGCGTGCTTCTCGTGCACCTCGTCGGCGGGGCGCTGTTCGGTCACGTCCTTGGCCCACCGGTAGTCGGGTTTGCCTGCGGGCGAACGCTTCACCTCGTCGACCAACCACAGGCTGCGGGGCACCTTGTAACCCGCGATCTCGCTGCGCACGAACGCATCCAAGTCGGCGAGCGTCGGGCGGGTGCCCTCGCGCGGGTGGACGACGGCGGCCACGTGCTGACCGAAGCGGGGATCCGGGACGCCGACCACCAGCGCGTCGAACACGTCGGGGTGACCCTTGAGCGCGGCCTCCACCTCTTCGGGGTAGATCTTCTCGCCGCCGCTGTTGATCGACACCGAACCGCGGCCCAGCATCGTCACGGTGCCGTCGGCCTCGACCTCGGCGTAGTCGCCGGGGATCGCGTAGCGCACGCCGTTGATGGTCTTGAACGTCTCGGCCGTCTTCTTCTCGTCTTTGAAGTAGCCGACCGGGATGTGGCCGCGCTTGGCGATGATGCCGCGCTTACCCGAGCCCGGCACGACCTCGTTGCCGTCCTCGTCGAGGACGACGGTGTTCTTGTCGATGGTCACCCGCGGTCCGCCGGTGTGCGACTCACCCTTGGCCACCACGCTGGTGCCGCCGAAACCCGTCTCCGAGGAGCCGATCGAGTCGGTGATGATGCGGTTGGGCAGCAGCTCGAGGAACTTCTCCTTGATGCTGGTGGAGAACAGCGCGGCGGTGCTGGCGAGCAGGAATAGGCTCGACAGGTCGTACTCGTTGCCGGCGTCCTGATGGGCGAGCAACGCGTCGAGCAGCGGCCGGGCCATCGCGTCGCCGGTGAAGAACAGCAGGTTCACCTTGTGCTCGTGGATGGTGCGCCACACCGCGTCGGCGTCGAATTCCGGTACCAGCACGGTGGTCTGGCCGGAGAACAGCGCCATCCAGGTGGCCGACTGCGTGGCGCCGTGGATCATCGGCGGTATCGGGTAGCGGACCATCGGCCCGTTCTCGGCCGCCTGCTTGGCCAGGCCGTACTCGTCGGCGATCGGCTCGCCGGTCGCGAAGTCGGTGCCGCCGAACAGGACTCGGTAGATGTCCTCGTGGCGCCACATCACGCCCTTGGGGAAACCGGTGGTGCCGCCGGTGTAGAGCAGGTAGATGTCGTCCTCGCTGCGCGGGCCGAAGTCCCGCTCCGGGGAGCCCTCCTCGAGCGCGGCGTAGAACTCGACACCGCCGTACCGCTGGTAGTCGTCGTCCGTGCCGTCCTCGACGACGAGGATGGTCTTCACGTTCGGAGTCTCCGGGAGGACGTTCGCCACCCGGTCGGCGTAGCGGCGCTCGTGCACGAGCGCGACCATGTCGGAGTTGTCGAAGAGGTACTTGAGTTCGCCCTCGACGTAGCGGAAGTTGACGTTGACCAGGATCGCGCCGGCCTTGACGATGCCGAGCATCGCGATGACGATCTCGATGCGGTTGCGGCAGTACAGCCCGACCTTGTCGTCCTTCTTGACGCCGTGGTCGAGCAGGTAGTGCGCCAGCCGGTTCGACTTCTCCTCGAGCTCGGCGTACGTCAGCTTCTCGTCGCCCGAGATCAGGGCGACGCGGTCAGGCACGGCGTCGATGGCGTGCTCGGCGAGATCGGCGATGTTCAGGGCCACGGCTCTAAATTAGAACGTGTTACATTTCCAGACAAGTCGCTGTCTTCGATGCGGAAAGGCGGACACCCGTGAGCGAACCCCAGAAGCAGCCCGATTGCCTCGTTGAGCAGCGCGGACACACGCTGATCGTGACGATGAACCGGCCCGAGGCGCGCAACGCGCTCTCCGGCGAGATGCTCTCGATCATGGTCGAGTCCTGGGACCGCGTCGACAACGATCCGGAGATCCGCACCTGCATCCTCACCGGCGCGGGCGGCTACTTCTGCGCGGGCATGGACCTCAAGGCCGCGTCGGCGAAGCCGCCGGGCGATTCCTTCAAGGACGGCAGCTATGACCCGTCGCGCATCGACGGTCTGCTCAAGGGCCGGCGGCTGAAGAAGCCGTTGATCGCGGCGGTCGAGGGGCCGGCGATCGCGGGCGGCACCGAGATCCTGCAGGGCACCGACATCCGGGTGGCCGGGGAGAGCGCGAAGTTCGGCATCTCCGAGGCGAAGTGGAGCCTGTACCCGATGGGCGGCTCGGCGGTGCGGCTGGTGCGCCAGATCCCGTACACGATCGCGTGCGATCTGCTGCTGACCGGCCGGCACATCACCGCGGCGGAGGCGCTGTCCTACGGCTTGATCGGCTACGTGGTGCCCGACGGCAGCGCGCTGGACAAGGCGCTCGAGATCGCCGAGGTGATCAACAACAACGGGCCGCTCGCGGTGCAGGCGATCCTGAAGACCATCCGCGAGACCGAGGGCATGCACGAGGAAGAGGCCTTCAAGCCCGACACCGCCAACGGCATCCCGGTGTTCCTCTCCGAGGACGCCAAGGAGGGCCCGCGGGCGTTCAAGGAGAAGCGCGCCCCGAACTTCCAGATGAAGTAGCCGCTGGTGTGCGTCCGGATCGCGACATCGGGTCTGCGCACGATCTGAGCGCACACTAGGGGCACTGCGCTATCCGTCTCGATACCGTGCATCGAGCTCGGCGAGCGCGTCGGCTGAGTCGTCGACGTCGAACAGCACGGCGCGCGTCATCAGGTGGTCGGTGTCGAGTTCCACCAGACACAGCGTTTCAATGGCCACAGGGAGGTCCGGCTCTGCCGTGTCGCGGAAGACATAACGCCCGAGTGCCAGATTGTCACCGCGGATAGCGACGGTCTCGATCTCCAGTCGCCAACTGGAGGCCGCTTCCGACAGCAGGGCGTGCGCGAACGTCGCGTCTATCGGCCCCTCGTACGTCATGCCTCGTCGCCGGTCGTCGAAGCGGGCGCCAGGGGCGCACGAGTCGAGATATCCCGCCTCATCCCGTCGGTTGAACACCTCAGCGAGATGGGCGTTCATCCGCGTGGCCGAGTTGCCCTCACCTGCGTGTTGACGATCGAGGTCGTCGAAAAGGGCGACGGCAGCGTCCAGATCGCGCTCGTCGAAGAGCTCACAGCGATTGATCGCATCTCCGTCGAAGGTGAGCAGGGCGACCTCACGCCATTCGGCGGCGAAGCCGTCCTGCGAGGTTCCACGCTCGGTGTGGGTGAACACCGCTCCCCGCGAGCTGAGCCGATGCACGGCCTCGATGCGGGTGCTGACGTCGGGCGCCACCGCCCAGATCGCGCTGACGTAGGTGTTCATGTCACCGGCCGCGGAACCCACCCCGAGGCGGTGGTCCAGATTGACCCAGTCCGGCGTCGTCTCCGACAACTCGTGCCGGTTGAACGCGGCATATGTCCGGGTGACGAGTGACCAGATGTTCGCGTACGGCGCCCCTTCGCCGGCCATGTACCGTGCATCGAGCTCGGACACGGCGGCATCGAGATCGTCAGGGTCGAAGATGACGAGCGCCGAGATCCGGCCGCCGGCATCGACCTCGGTGACCGTCAACATGTCGGTGTGCACCCCAACGGGTCGTGCGTCGCCGCCCCAGACGCTGCTTCGCGCCAGCGCGAGCCGCTGCCCCCTCGTTCCGAGGAAGGTGAAGGCCACATTCGTGAGGCCGATTTCGGTGAACGCCCGAAGATCGTCGAGTTCGGCCGCTCGACCGTGTCGTATTCCCGCACCTACGACGCGACGACGGTCGTCTTGTGTGAAATCGCCGGCGAAGGTGTCCGCAAGGAGATCCCAGTCCTCCGCGCCAAAGCGTGCGAATCGCTGCGCTCCTCGGACCGCCGCATTGTCCAGCCTCGGCGTCGCGCCGCTCAGTTCATCGAATCGCGCCAGCGCCGTGTCGAGGTCGTCCTCATCGAACATCTCGCAGCGGTCCAGAAGGTTGTCCTCGACAGTCAGCACATCGACGATCCGCCACTCGAGACCGAGCCCCTCCGGCGAGAAACTCTTCGCCACATGGGTGATGACCGCGCCCACCTCACTCAGTCGGTGAACGGCCTCCACGTACAGGCGGTTGTCCTTCGTGTCCTGCAGAGCGACCGCCAGGTATGCCTTCAGGTCACCCGATCTGATTCCCGCTCCAGACCGATGGTCGACGTCGACGAAATGTGCTGTGGTCGGCGGGACCTCGCGCCTGCACAGTGCAGCGAACCCCTGCGCGACGGCCGAGAATGTCTGCGCGAACGGCGCAGCCTCACCAGACAGATATCTCATGTCCAACTCGGCGATTGCCGCGTCGAAGTCATCTGGATCGAACATGACGAGTGCCGAGAGCCGCCCGTCAGTGTCCCTCTCCGCGATGCCGAGCCACACAGCGCGAAATGTCTCACCGGGTTGTCGTGAGTCGAACCATTCGACCCGCAACAGGGCGAGATGATTTCCGCGCGTTGCTATCTCGACCCAGGCCAAGTCGTCAAACCCCACGTCCGCAGCGATCTGCAGATCACGTATCTCGGCATCGCGACCGTGCTGGATTCCGGCGTTCACCGTCCGACGGCGATCGTCGAGAGTGAAGCCATCGGCGAGCATCGCCCCTATGGCTTGCCAGTCTCGGACCGAGAAGCTGTGCCGAAAGCGCTCCGCCCATCGGCTCGTCTCACTGCGGAGCAGCAGCGTACCTCGGTTGAGCTCGTCGAATCGCCCGATCGCGGTGTCGAGGTCGTCTGCGTCGAACAGCTCGCTGCGGGTGATGAGATCACCGTCCACCGTCAACATGTTGACGTCCCGCCACTGCGCCTCGAAGCCGGTGTTGGACATCCCCTGCGCAGCGTGTGTCACGACGGCGCCGGTTCCGGTCAACCGATGGACCGCGTCGATGTAGATCCTGGTATCCGGTGAGTCGGCCCACGCTGCCGACAGGTATGCAGTCATGTCGCCCGCGGCGAACGCTGCACCTCGACGGTGGTCGACGTTCGACCATCCCGGGGACGTCGGGGCCACCTCACGCCGGTTGAATGCGGCGTAGGCGTCTGCGATCACCGACCACGCGTGCGCGAACGGCGCGGCCTCACCGGCCAGATATCTCGCGTCGAGTTCGGCGATCGCGGCACCGAGATCGCCGCCGTCGAAAGCCACGAAACCCGTCATCTGATCGACCGCACCGACCTCCGCGAGATGGAGCACCTCGATGGAGAAGGCGTCCGGCCGCACGTCGCGACCCCCGAAGCGAGAACGCATCAACGCCAGACGGTTACCCCGAGTGGCGAGAATCGTCGAAGTCGCCTCGGTGACACCAAGATCGGCGAGAACTCGGACGTGGTCGATCGCTGTGTCGCGACCGACCCGACCCGACCCGACAACGCGCCGGGCGTCGTCTGCGACGAAGTCGTCCGCCAGGATCGCGGCCAAACCCTCTCGATCGCCCGTGACGATGCATGCGTTGAAGCGCTCGTAGCAGCGGGTCGCCTCGTTCTCGAGCAACCGCTGTGGCCGAGTGAGTTCGTCGAACCGTGCGAGTGCCGCGTCGACGTCTGCCACATCGAAGACCTCGGTCCGCGCTATCAACCTTCCTTCGAAGGTGATCACACCGATCGATCGCCACTCCGCGTCGAACCCCTGGGTGGATGACCCCGTGGTGACCGTGGTGATGACGGCCGCAGAATCGACGAGTCGATGGACCGCCTCCACGTACATCTCGATGCCGGGCGTATCCCGTGCCGATTCCCGCACGTAGGCCTTCATGTCCTCCGGCGCGGACGTCACGCCCGACCGATGGTCGACGCCTACGAAATCAGCGGTGATAGGCCAGGTTCCGTGGATCTTCAGAAAGGCGCAGCCCTCGACGACGATCATCCAGGCGTCTGCATGCCCGCGCGCCTCGCCGGCGGCGTAGCGGGCGTCGAGCTCGGCGAATGCGGCATCGCGGTCATCGAGGTCGAAGAGGATGCGGGCCGTCATCCGATTCTCGCCATTGATTTCCACCACGCCGAGCATCTCGGTGCGGAACGCCTCGGGTCGCTGATCTCTCCCCGCCAGGCGGATGCGCACCAGCGCGAGCCGCTGTCCACGAACCGCCATCACGGTCGACGCCGCGGTCTGGGTACCGAGTTCCGCGGTCGCCCGCATGTCCGCGACTTTCGCGTCACGCCCTCGCCGCACTCCTGCGTTCACGGTGCGCCGGCGATCGTCGGCGAACAGATCATCGTCAAGGAGCTCGGCCATCGAGACCCAATCACGGGCCGCAAAGCATTGCTGGAATCGAGCGTCGACTCGACTGGCCGCGTTGTCGAGTCGCAGGCTCGGCCGGCAACCGTCGAACCGTGCGTGCCGACTGTCGAGTTCGACCAGCGCGGCCTCGAGGTCTTCGACGTCGAACCACACCTGCAGTGCGACCCGGCCCTCGTCATCGAGTCCGACCACCTGGAGGGCCGCGTCCTGTGGTGCGCCGGGGTCCGCCTCGCCGGCACCCATCGTCAGCTTCACAAGCGCAAGTCGGTCACCTCGGGCCGCGAGGGCGATCCCCCTGAAGTGGGTGAGCCCCAGGTCGAGATAGCGACTCATCTCACGTTGCCACCCCTCGAACGAGAGGCGCACAGGCGGGAAACCGACGATCGTCCGGCGACTCTCGAGCTCGACCTCGGGGGCCATCAGTGCCTCGACCTCGAGCCAGGCCTGACGACCGACGGCGTCGACGATCCGTCGCCCCGCCCGCACACAGGCGTTCTCGGGCTCGACATCCGCCGCCTCGCTGGGTGCGGGGGTATCCGCTGTCGTTCGTCCCCCCTGCAACCTCCGTGCCTTCTCCGCCAGCGCTGCAGCGCCTTTCGACTCGTACAGCGCTGCTGCGCGGTCTGCGGCCGCCCACGACCCCACCGCATCACCCGCGATTCCGAGCACGACGGCGAGCGCCAAGCAGGCATCACCGTGATCGACGAGCGCGTCGGTGGAGCCCGCGATCGCCACCGCCTCCTCGGCCATCTGCCGTGCAGCGTCGTGCGCACCACCCCGGGCCAGCAGCTGCGCCCGCACCGTCCGCCACGAAATCGACGCCTTCAGCGCGTGACCGGCGAGACGCTCACTCTCCGAACACAGTTCGTCGGCCTCGGCATCCTTGTCCAGAGCCAGGCACGCTCGCGCCAGCAGCGCGGCGGTCTCCGCCGTGTCGGCGTCCAAGCCCATCCGACGGAAGCCGTGATAAGCCCGCCGCAGATGTTGCTCTGCGGCGGCAGGTTCGTCGGCGACGAGCTCGATGATCCCCGCGAATTGCTCCACCTCCAGGAGCGCGTGCCGCATGCCCAACTCGGACAGCGACCGCCTCGCCGAGTCGACCAATTGCCGCCCGGCATCAGCGCGGCCGCGGAACGCGTCCAGAACCGCCTGGCAGCGTGTCGATGTCGCCTCCACGATCGGAGAGCCAGTCGTGATCCTCAGCAGGCGGACGACGTCCAGGCAGCGGCCGCCGGCGCGCGGCACCGGGTTCGGCCCCCACAGTGCCGCGAGTGGCGCGTTGGCGAGCACCGCGTTCACGCGGCGGTTATCCCGTGCCCGTCGCGCCGCCGTCAGCGCCTGGTCCAGCGCCGCCTCGCAGTCTCCGATGCGGCCCAGCCGCGCGAGACATCCGGCGCGCACAGTGTGCGCCTTCGCCTCCCCTGCAGCATCGTTCAACGCGGCGAGTGTCCCGGCGGCCTCACCGACCGACAACTCGATCTCGTCCAGTCGCTCGAGATGAGTGAGCGCCGAGAGTTGACCATCGAAGCACACGCCCCACGCCGCGAGCCGTCCGGAATCGCCTGCTGCCCTGCGCAAGTGCGCGACCGCACCCACGGCGGCGGTGACGTCACCCGCTGCGAGCAGCGCTTCGCAGCGCGCAATCAACAACTCGCCCTGCAGTTGGTCGCGGTCCTCCAGGTCGTCGTCGAGTTCCTCGAGTGCGTGGAGCGCCCTGTCGTAGAGGTTCGCCGCACCCTCGTAGGCCAGCCGCGCCATCGCCTGGTCCGCGGCCCGCCGGCAGTAGTCGACAGCCTTGGCGGCGTTGCCGGCCCACGCACACTCGAAGTAGTGATAGGCCAGCTCGGCCAGCAGATCGTCGGCGCCCGGCTCGGATTCCAGCGCCGCTGCGATCCGCTGGTGCAGCCGCATCCGTCGAACCGACGCGAGCTCGGCGAGCAGCGACTGCCGCACCAGGGCGTGATTGAAACGGTATCGTCCACCGGGCTCCTCGACCACGATGCCGGCCTTGCACGCCTCGTCGAACGCATCGACGAGATCCTGGTCGAGCACCCGCTCGACCAGGTCGACGGCAAACCGGCTGCCCACGACAGCCGCTGCACCGAGTGCCTTGTTGGTCTCAGCCGTCAAACGAGACAGCCTGCGGGTCACGGCTTCTCGGACGCCCTGCGGCAGAGTGCTCGGATCCCAACGACCACCGCTCTCGTCCACGTGCCGTAGCGCCTCGATGAGGAAGAAGGGATTGCCGCCGGTCACCGAGGCCAGCGCCCGGGCCAGATCCTCGTCGTCATAGCCGGCTGCCGCCAGGTACGCCGTGACATCGTTGCGCTCGAGACCCCCGAGCTGCAGCCTGCTGGCGATGCCGTCGCGGTTCAGATCGGCCAGCATCGCCGCCAGCGGGTGCGACCGATCCAGATCGGTGCTGCGGTACGTCCCGATGATCTGCACGCGGGCGTGCTCGCCGAAACGGAGCAGATGCCGCAGCAGCAAGAGCGTCGGTTTGGCCGCCCAGTGGAGATCGTCGAGAACGAGAATCACAGGCGTGCTCGCAGACACGGCCCCCATCACGGCGACCACCGCGTCGAAGAGCGCGTAGCGTTCGGTGTCAGGATCAGCGCGCGGCGGCGCCGCCAGCTCGGGCAGGATGTCGGGTAGATCCGGCACCAGTAGCAGCAGCGCCTCGATTCCACGCAGCCCGCGCAGTCGCTCGGAACCCATGCGCGGCAGCAGGGATCGCAGCGCCTCGGCGAACGGCTGATACGGCGCGCCGAGATCCTCATCGCACCGGCCGTACAGCACGACGGCGCCCTGCTCGTATCCCCGCCGCGACCACTCCCCTGCCAACCGCGTCTTACCGACGCCGGGCTCGCCTGAGATCAGTACCGCCCGCGCTCCGGCATCGAGCGTCGTGCGCCATCCGGCGAGCAGCAGCTCCAGCTCGCCGGCCCGGCCGACGAACGGACCGGAACCGGCCAGCACGACGGGCAGGGCCGGCCGTTCGATGGACGCATCGACCGTGTGCGAACCGGATTCATCGGAAGTGTCCAGCCGCAGCTCGAATACGCGCTCCGGACGCGGGAGGTTCTTCAGCTGCCGTGTGCCGAGATCGGCCAGCTCGACGTCGTCGGCCAGCGAATCGATGACCAGTTCAGCCGTCGCGCCCGAGCACAGGATCTGGCCGCCCAGTGCGAGTGAACGCAGCCGCGCCGCGCGGTTGACCGCGCGGCCGAAGTAGTCACCGTCGCGGAACTCGACCTCGCCGGTGTGCAGAGCAATCCGAATCCGCATCGGATCCGCGAGCGCCCACGGTTCGCGCCGGATGGCTTCCTGCAGTTCGACGGCGGCCGCAGCCGCCCCCGACGGGCGGTCGAACACCGAGAACGTCGCGTCGCCTTCGCCACGGGTCTTGATGAGCCGCCCGCCGCGCGAGGTGACCACGTGCCCGACGATCTCGTCGTGACGCGCCAGCGCCACCGCCATGGCACCGGAATCCTGTTCCCACGCCGCCGTTGAGCCCTCGATGTCGGTGAGCAGAAAGGTGACTGCACGCATGACGGACGAAACATTCTGGTAGACAGGCAGTTCGAGCGAATCGTCTTGGACGACGATCTTGGACTCCAGCCGGCGGAGCTCCGGTCCGGGATCGACACCCAACTCGTCGGCAAGCAGCGCGCGGACCCGCTGATACGCAGCAAGTGCTTCGCCTTGCCGACCGGCTCGGTAGAGGGCCAGCATCAGCTGTCCCCACCGCCGCTCGCGTAGCGGAGCCTCGGCGATCGCGGCTTCGAGTTCGCCGATGAGCTCAGCGGCACGGCCCGTCGCCAGCAGCGCGTCGGCGCGGTCCTCGACCAGGGCGGCGTGCCCTTCGGTCCAGCGGGTCCGCTCCGCGCTGCCGCGCCGGCTGTCGGGCAGCTCCGGCGCGCCACGCCACAGTCTGAGCGCCTCGTCGAAGCAGGCCACCGCGTGACCGACATCCCCGGCGGCCATCGCCTCACGACCCCGTGCAGCGGCCGTTCCGTAGCGGACCGCGTCGATGTCGGGCGTGTTGACGGTCCATCCCATCCCCTGGGTGAGCACGAAGCCGTCACCCAGCGCGCGACGCAGCGCAGAGATGTGCGTTTGCAGAGCTTTCGCGGCGGTGCGCGGCGGATCCATCCCCCACAGCAGTTCGACGAGCGTGTCCCCGGGAACGACAGCACCGCCGTACAACCCGAGCATCGTCAAGACGGCCCGTGGCTTGGCGCCCGGGATCGCGACCGGAAGACCGAACTGCCGGACGTGCAGAGGGCCCAGAACCCCCAGTTCCACCGAAGAAAGGCTACTCACGCTCACCACGTTGGTGGGGCGTATTCAGCGGCCGGTCAAGGTCCGGTAAAGGCAGAGAGGATTCTGGTGTGCGTCCAGATCGCGATATCGGGTCTGCGCACGATCTGTGCGCACACTAGATCAGCCGAGCACCTTCGCGGTCGGGGTGAACACCACCGGCATCGACTCCAGGCCGCTGACGAAGTTCGCCGGGCGCAGCGGCAGCATGTTCTCGTCGGCCAGCCGCAGATCGGGAAGCCGGGTCAGCACCTTGGTCATCATGATCTTCAGCTCGAGCCGGGCCAGCTGATTGCCCAGGCAGAAGTGCGTGCCGAAGCCGAAAGCCAAGTGGCTGTTCGGGTTCCGGTCGATGCGGAAGTTCTGCGGGTCACCGAACACCGACTCGTCGAAGTTGGCCGCCTCGAACATCAGCATGATCTTCTCGCCGGCCGTCAGCGACGTGCCGTGGAATTCGGAGTCGGCGGTCAGCGTGCGGCACATGTTCTTCACCGGCGACGTCCAGCGCAGCATCTCCTCGATGGCGCCGGGCAGCAACTCGACATCGGCCGCCAGTCGCTGCCACTGATCCTGATGCCGCAGCACCTGCTCGGTGCCGCCCGACAGCGTGTGCCGGGTGGTCTCGTCGCCGCCGATGAGGATCAGCAGCGTCTCGAACACGATCTCGTCGTCGGACATCTTCTGGCCCTCGACCTCGGCGTTGACCAGCACCGAGAACAGGTCGTCGGTCGGGTTGGCGCGACGGTCGGCGATCACCTCCATCGTGAAGGCGGTGTACGCGGCGAAGGTGTCCATCAGCTTCTGGATCGTCTGCTCGTCGACCGTGGAGGACAGCCCGCACACCAGGTCGTCGGACCACTCGAGCAGCTTGTCGCGCTCCTCGGGCAGTACGCCGAGCATGTCGCCGATGACGGCCATCGGCAGCGGCGCCGCGATGTCGCGGACGAAGTCGGCCTCTCCGCGCTCACACACCCCGTCGATCAGCGCGTCGCACAGCCGCTCGATCGACGGCACCTTGTCCATCACCCGTTTGCGGGTGAACCCGGAGTTCACCAGCTTGCGGCGCAGGATGTGCGACGGGTCGTCCATGTCGATCATGTACGGCATGCCGGGCTGGTCGGGTCGGATCCCGCCCGTGCTGGAGAACAACTCGGGGTTGCGCTCGGCGTCGAGCACCGCCTGATAGGTCGTCGCGGCCGCCAGCCCGTTGCGATCCCGGAACACCGGTTGGTTGGCGCGCATCCACGCGTAGGCCTCCCGCGCCGCGCGGCCGTCGGCGTAGAAGTTGCCGTCGGCGAGGTCGACGTCGGGCTTGGCGGGGGCAATGGCGGTCACACGATCTCCTTGGCGTCGCCGAATGTCATGTCCACGTTGGCAGCCGAACTCGACACCAGGGCGCGTTTCGGCAACCCGAGTGCGGCAAGCTCCGCGGCATAGGGATGGTCGCCGAGGCGGACGTCCACCCCACCTGGCCGGTACCGCACGCCCGTCATCCGCATCTCCCCCGGCGTCTCCCGGACCACGCCATCGGCGTACGAGTACGTCGAATGCACCTGCGGGCGCGACGTGAACGCCGCCGGCACGGGCAGGCCGGGCTTGAAATCCATGCCGACCGCCAACTGCCCGTCGATGTGCACGTCGAACCCGAACGTGCGCCCCGCCCGAATGGTGAAGTCCGCCATCACCTTCGGGTAGCCCCAGATGGTGCGGCCCGCCTCGAGGGTGAACGCCTGGTCGACGGGGAGGTGGTGGACGAACGCGCCTGCCGCCTGCAGCGCGGAGAGCCCTGCTGCCTGCGAGCCCGGCGGGTTGACCATCACGTTGGTGCCGTACTCCCAGTACTGGCCGAGATCCGTGTCCTCGTAGCGCATCAGCATGAGAACGACGAGCGCCCGGCGGTGACCCCGGCCGAAGCGGCACACCCGCAGTCCGCTGTAGTCGATCATCCGCTGCGCGGCGTCGGCGTCGACGACGAACATCGCGGTGTGCTGGTGCGCGGTGCGCACGCGCACCGGCATGGTCAGCACGGTTCCGGCGATGGTGTGTTGAGTCACACCGTCAATCTAGAACGTGTTCTAGACAGACGGCAAGAACTGTCTACACCAGCGCGGCGAGATCCCGGATCTGTTCGGTGGACCGGGCGCCGACCACCATCATCGTGACCCCGGCGGCTTCCCACGCCTTGATCTGCTCCTGCACGTAGGCCAGATCCCCGACGATCGCGGAGTCGTCCACCAGCTCGTCCGGGATGATCTTGGCCGCCTCGTCCTTGCGGTCACTGCGGAACAGCTTCGTCACGTCGTCGACCACCTCGGCGTACCCCATCCGGCGGTAGACGTCGGCGTGGAAGTTCGTGTCCTCGGCGCCCATGCCGCCCATGTACAGCGCCAGGTGCGGCTTCATCAGCTCCATGATCGCCGGGCGGTCGTCGGTGACGACGACCTGTGCGGTCGCGCAGATCTCGAACGTCTCCCGCGTGCGGCGCGCCCCGGGCCGGGCGAAACCCTCGTCGAGCCACTCGTTGTACATGGCCGCGATCCGCGGCGAATAGAAGATCGGCAGCCACCCGTCGCAGATCTCGGCGGCCAGCGCGACGTTCTTCGGCCCCTCGGCGCCCAGCATGACCGGGATGTCGGCGCGCAGCGGATGCGTGATCGGCTTCAGGTTCTTGCCCAGACCCGTGGTGCCCTCACCGGTCAGCGGCAGCGGATAGTGCGGTCCGTCGCTGTGTACCGGCGCCTGCCGGGCCCACACCTGGCGCAGGATGTCGACGTATTCGCGGGTGCGGGCGAGCGGCTTCGGGAACTTGGCGCCGTACCACCCCTCGACCACCTGCGGGCCGGAGACGCCCAGACCCAGGATGTGCCGGCCTCCCGACAGGTGGTCCAGCGTCAGCGCCGCCATCGCACACGCGGTCGGGGTGCGCGCGGAGAGCTGGATGACCGACGTGCCCAGCCGCATCCGCGTGGTCTCTCGTCCCCACCACGCCAGCGGGGTGTAGGCGTCCGAGCCCCACGCCTCGGCGGTGAACACCGTGTCGAAGCCCGCCTCCTCGGCCGCGGCGACGAGTTCGGCGTGGTTGTCCGGCGGCTGTGCGCCCCAGTATCCGAGCTGCAATCCCAACTTCATGCCGTCGCCTCCGCACCTGTTCTTGAAACCATTCTTAGAACCTGTTCTACTCGATGCCGTGACCACCAGCCAAAGCAGTCCGGTGCAGATCGACCCGCATGAGCCGCCGCTCTCAGCGCCGTTGAGGCTCGCTTTCGACTACACCCGTTCAGTCGGACCACTCCTCGGCGAGTTCTTCACCGCTCTGCGCGAGCGACGCATCGTCGGGGTGCGCGGATCCGACGGCCGGGTGCACGTTCCGCCGGCCGAGTACGACCCCGTCACCTACGAACAATTGACCGAGATCGTACCGGTGGCCAGCGTCGGCACGGTGCTGTCGTGGACATGGCAGCCCGAGCCCCTGGAGGGGCAGCCGCTGGACCGGCCGTTCGCGTGGGCGCTGATCCGCCTCGACGGCGCCGACACCCCTCTGCTGCACGCGGTCGCGGCCGACGGTCCCGAGGCCGTGAGCACCGGCGCGCGGGTGCACGCCCACTGGATCGACGAGACCGTCGGCGCGATCACCGACATCGCCTACTTCGCCCTCGGCGACGAGGCCGAAGAGGTGCCGCCGCCGGCCGAGGGGCTCGACCCCGTCACGATGCTCGTCGTGCCGACCTCACTCGAAGTCCTGCACACCGCGTCGATGCCCGAGAGCGCGTTCCTGCGCGCGCTGGAGAAGGGCACGCTGCTGGGCGCCCGTTCCGGCGACGACGGCAAGGTGTACTTCCCGCCCCGCGAGGCGAACCCGGCCACCGGTCAAACGCTCGACCAGTTCGTCGAGCTGGCCGACACGGGCACCGTCACGACGTTCGCGATCATCAACATCCCGTTCGCGGGGCAGCGCATCAAGCCGCCTTACGTCGCGGCCTACGTGCTGCTCGACGGCGCCGACATCCCGGTGCTGCACCTGGTGTCCGACATCGACGCCAACGAGGTCCGCATGGGCATGCGCGTCAAGGCCGTCTGGAAGCCCCGCGAGGAGTGGGGGCTGGGCATCGACAACATCGAGTACTTCCGGCCGTCGGGCGAACCCGACGCCGAGTACGACACCTACAAGCATCACCTCTGAGGAGGGACCACACCATGACTGACGTAGCAGTCGTCGGCTTCGCGCACGCACCGCACGTTCGCCGCACCGACGGCACCACCAACGGCGTGGAGATGCTGATGCCGTGCTTCGCCGAGATCTACGCGGAGTTGGGCATCGGGGTTCCCGACATCGGGTTCTGGTGCTCGGGATCCTCGGATTACCTTGCTGGCCGGGCGTTCTCGTTCATCTCCGCGATCGACTCGATCGGGGCGGTGCCGCCGATCAACGAGTCGCACGTCGAGATGGACGCCGCCTGGGCGCTCTATGAGCCTACATCAAGATCCTGACCGGCGAGGTGGAGACCGCGCTGGTCTACGGCTTCGGTAAGTCCAGCGCCGGCACGCTGCGCCGCGTGCTCGCGCTGCAGACCGATCCGTACACCGTCGCGCCGCTGTGGCCGGACTCGGTCAGCATGGCCGGGCTGCAGGCCCGCTTCGGGCTGGACGCGGGCACATGGACCGCCGAACAGATGGCCCAGGTGGCACT
Organism: Mycolicibacterium chlorophenolicum; assembly: GCF_001044235.1. Lineage (GTDB taxonomy): Bacteria > Actinomycetota > Actinomycetes > Mycobacteriales > Mycobacteriaceae > Mycobacterium > Mycobacterium chlorophenolicum. The sequence goes on from NZ_JYNL01000069.1 coordinate 910,078, forward strand.
CGACTCGCTGAACGCGGCCCCTCGCGTCGACCGCATCGAGGGCGGCAGCATCGAGGAGCTGCTGGAGCGTCCGTACTTCGCAGAACCGTTGCGCCGCCACGACATCGCACCGATCACCGACGGCGCCTCGGCGATCGTGCTGGCCGCCGGCGACCGCGCCCGCGAACTGCGTGAGCGGCCCGCCTGGATCACCGGTTTCGAGCATCGCATCGAGACGCCGGTGCTCGGCGCCCGCGACCTGACCACCTCGCCGTCGACGGCGGCGTCGGCGCAGGCGGCCACCGGCGGGGACACCTCCTCCATCGAGGTCGCCGAGCTCTACGCACCGTTCAGCCATCAGCAGCTGATCCTCAAGGAGGCCATCGGCCTGGGTGATGCGACGAGGATCAATCCGTCCGGCGGCGCGCTCGCCGCCAACCCGATGTTCTCGGCCGGCCTGGAGCGGATCGGCTTCGCCGCCCGGCACATCTTCGAGGGCAACGCCTCGCGCGTGCTGGCGCACGCCACGAGTGGGCCTGCGCTGCAACAGAATCTGGTCGCAGTTCTGGAAGGGAAATAGCGATGGCCAAGAAACTCGCCGCCGTCCTCGGGACCGGCCAGACCAACTACGTCGCCAAGCGCAAAGACGTCTCGATGAACGGCCTGGTGCGTGAGGCTATCGATCGCGCGCTGGTCGATGCGGGCGTGACGATGGCCGACATCGACGCGGTCGTCGTCGGTAAGGCGCCGGACTTCTTCGAGGGCGTCATGATGCCCGAACTGTTCATGGCCGACGCGACCGGCGCGACCAACAAGCCGCTGATCCGCGTGCACACCGCCGGTTCGGTGGGCGGGTCGACGGCGATCGTGGCGGCCAGCCTGGTGCAGTCGGGCAAGTACCGCCGCGTGCTGACGATGGCGTGGGAGAAGCAGTCCGAGTCGAACGCCATGTGGGCGCTGAGCATTCCGGTGCCGTTCACCAAGCCGGTCGGTGCGGGTGCGGGCGGCTACTTCGCGCCGCACATCCGCGCCTACATCCGGCGCTCCGGCGCGCCGACACACATCGGCGCGATGGTCGCGGTGAAGGACCGGCTCAACGGGACCAGGAATCCCCTGGCGCACTTGCATCAGCCCGACATCACGCTGGAGAAGGTGATGGAGTCCCCGATGCTCTGGGATCCGATCCGCTACGACGAGACGTGTCCGTCCTCGGACGGCGCGGCCGCGCTGGTGATCGGGGACGAGGCCAGCGCCGACGCCCGTGTCGCCGACGGACACCAGGTCGCGTGGATCCACGCCACCGCGCTGCGCACCGAACCGCTGGCCTACGCGGGCCGCGATCAGGTCAATCCGCGGGCCAGCCGGGACGCCGCGGCGGCGCTGTGGAAGGCCGCCGGGATCACCAGTCCGATCGATGAGATCGACGTCGCAGAGGTGTACGTGCCGTTCTCGTGGTACGAGCCGATGTGGCTGGAGAGCTTGGGTTTCGCCCCCGAGGGTGAAGGCTGGAAGCTGACCGAGGCCGGCGAGACGGCGATGGACGGCCGTATCCCGTTCAACCCGTCGGGCGGGGTGCTGTCGTCCAACCCGATCGGCGCCTCAGGCATGATCCGATTCGCCGAATCGGCCATCCAGGTGATGGGCAAGGGCGGCGAACACCAGGTGCCGGGTGCGCGCAAGGCCCTGGGCCACGCGTACGGCGGTGGCGCGCAGTACTACTCGATGTGGGTGGTCTCCAGCGACAAGCCCGGCGCGTGATGCAGTACACCTGCAGCGTGGCGATGGGACCCATCGACCAGCTGCTCGAGATCGCCCGCACCGCCGAGGAGGTGGGCTTCGACTCGATCGCGCTGCCCGACTCGCTGTTCTACATGGAGAAGCAGTCGGCGGACTACCCGTACACCCCCGACGGCTCGCGGATGTGGAACGAGGACACCCCGTGGGTCGACCCGCTGATCGCCGCGGGCGCGATGGGGGCGGTGACCTCGACGCTGCGCTTCTACACCAACGTGATGAAGCTGGGCTCCCGCAATCCGCTGCTGCTGGCCCGGCAGGTCGGCTCGGTGGCGAACCTGACGGGTGACCGGTTCGGTTTCGGTGTCGGGATCGGCTGGGCGCCGGAGGAATTCGAGTGGTGCGGGGTGCCCTACGCCAAGCGGGGCAAGCGCGTCGACGAGATGATCGAGGTGATCAAGCTGGTGCTCGGCGGCGGCATGGTCGAATTCCACGGCGAGTTCTACGATTTCGATCGACTGCAGATGAGCCCCGCTCCGAGTGCACCGGTGCCGTTCTACGTCGGCGGCCACACCGACGTCGCGCTCAAGCGCGCCGCCCGCGTCGGCGACGGATGGACCAGCGCGATGATGACCGGCGAGCAGCTCGCCGAGACCATCGGCACGATCAACGCGCTGCGCGCCGAATACGGTCGGGTCGACCAGCCGTTCGAGTTCCAGGCCGTCTGCATCGACAAGTTCGGCGTCGACGGCCATCGTGAGCTCGCCGAAGCGGGCGTCACCGACAACATCGTGATCCCCTGGGTGTTCGACGGACTCGGCTTCGACGCGCCGATCGAGCAGAAGAAGGACTCGCTGAAGCGCTTCGCCGACACCTACATCCACTCCGGCTGGCAGGACCGCTAGACACAGCCGCGCCACACCGTGTCGACCAGGGCGGTGACCGCTTCGTCGGACAGCGGCGGCATGCCGAACACGAGCCGGTAGTAGGGCGGCGACACCAGCGCGTCGACCACCACCTCGATGTCGGTGCCGGCGTCGAGTTCCCCGGCGGCGACGGCGTCGCGCAGCGCTGTGACCACCGCCGCGCGCCGCGGCTCGATCCACCTCTCGAGCAGCGCCGCCTGGATCGCCGGATCCCCTGCCGCGGCGGACATCACGTTGCGCAGCAGCGGCCCGACGGTCGCGTCGGCCAGGATGGCGTTGAGCGCCCCGACGTGATGGATCAGCGCCTGCACGGTCGTGCTTCCCGGTGGGCGCACGATCGACTCGCGCACCGAGTCGAGCAGACCCTCGAGCACGATCGCTGCCGCCGACGGCCACCACTTGTAGATGGTCGTGCGGCTGACTTCCGCGCGCCGTGCGATCGCGTCGATGGTCGCGGCGCCCGGGCCGCCGTGGCGCGCCAGGTCCGCCGCGGCGGCGAGTACGGCACTGCGCACGGCCTCGCTGCGGGGACGTCCGCGGCGGGTGGCCATCCGCCAACCCTAGGGCCGACGGGCCCCGGTCAGCGTGACAACCAGGCAGCCGAGCGCGACGACCGCGCCCACGCCGAACATCACCGGGTAGCCCACCCCCGCCGCGAAGCCATACGCCAGCGCAGCCGGCACTCCGAAGCCCAGATAGCTGAGGCTGTAGAACAACGCGGTCATCCCGGCCAGGTCGTCGGGACCGGCGAGGCGCTGGATCTCCTGCAGCCCGGCCAGCAGCGCCATCCCGTATCCCGCGCCGAGCACCGCGGCCGCGACGAGCGCCGCGGGCACCGTCAACGCCGCGGCCGCCCACGCCGCGCAGCCCATCCCGGCGACGAGCAGCAGCAGCGCGATCGCCACCCCGCGGGGTCCGTCGGCGCCCATCGCCCGTCCGGCCTGCTGCACCGCGAAACCCACGCCCAGCGCCACGACGCACAGCAACGCCGAGAACGCGATCGGGGTGCCGCCTGCGCGGTCGGTCATCAGCGCGGGCAGCACCGCGTAGGCCGAGCCCGCCGCCCCGAACACCCAGGGCGCGACCGGCAGCACGACGAGCAGGAAGCGGCGCCGCACCGGCGCCGGGACGGCCAGATCCGTCCACCACGGGCGGCCGGACGCGTGGCGCTGCCGCGTCTCGGGGGCGACGGTGAGCACCGCGGCGGCCGCCAGCGCCATGGCGGCGTTGCAGGCGTAGGACAGCACCGCGGGTGCCGGACCCCACTGGGCGAGCACGCCCGCCGCACCCGCGCCGAGGCCGAAGCCCGCCGTCAGGCTCATGGCGGCGCGCCGGGCGCCCGAGCTTAGGTCGCCCCACGGCGGTGCCGACAGCTCCTTGAGCCAGCTCCCGCCCACGGCCATCGCCAGGCCGAGCGCCATCCCACTGAACACGCGGCCCGCGGCGAGCACCGGCGCGGACTGGGCGCCCGCCGCCAGGATCAGCGAGCCTGCCGCGGCCAGCAGTGGAGCCGGCAGCATCAGGGGGCGGCGGCCGAAGCGGTCCGACAGCGGTCCCCCGATGAGCAGTGCGGGCACGATGCCCAGCACGTAGGCGAACAGGAGCAGGTCGACCGTCAGCGCGGAGAAGCGCTCGCCCTCGCGGTACATGACCAGCAGCGGGGTGAACTCGTTGCCGCCCCATGCGACCGCGAACGTCGCCGCGGCGACGGCGAGCCAGCGTCGCGACGCCACCACCGCGCGGTTCGGGATCTCCGTAATAGTGGACACGCTGTGCACTATATCTGCGTCGGTAGGTCCGCGACGACGCGGGTACCCGCTGCCTGACAGTGGTTCGGGGTGGGATACGCAACATTTTCCGCAGGTGAACGTCCATTGGATTGCGCGACAGAGGCCGAAAACTGTAACGTGTTCTAATTCGAGAGATGAAATGGGGAGGCCCGAGGTGAGCACCGATACTGCGGGGACCGCGAGCATTCGTGAGATCGACACGGGCACGCTGCCCGACCGCTTCGCGCGCGGCTGGCACTGCCTGGGGCCGGTCAAGGACTACCTCGACGGCCAGCCACACGGCATCGAGATCTTCGGCACCATGCTCGTCGTCTTCGCCGACTCGGCGGGCGAGCTCAAGGTGCTGGACGGTTACTGCCGACACATGGGCGGAAATCTGGCGCAGGGCACCATCAAGGGCGACGAGGTCGCCTGCCCGTTCCACGACTGGCGGTGGGGCGGGGACGGCAAGTGCAAGCTCGTCCCCTACGCCAAGCGCACTCCCCGGTTGGCGCGCACACGCGCCTGGCACACCGACGTGCGCGGCGGGCTGCTGTTCGTGTGGCACGACCACGAGGGCAACCCCCCGCAAGAAGAGGTCCGCATCCCGGAGATCCCCGAGTGGGCCAGCGGCGAGTGGACCGACTGGAAATGGAACACGATGCTCATCGAGGGCAGCAACTGCCGCGAGATCATCGACAACGTCACCGACATGGCGCACTTCTTCTACATCCACTTCGGGCTGCCGACGTACTTCAAGAACGTCTTCGAGGGACACATCGCCTCGCAGTACCTGCACAACGTGGGCCGGCCCGACATCAACGACATGGGCACCGCCTACGGTGAGGCCAAGCTCGATTCCGAGGCCAGCTACTTCGGGCCGTCGTTCATGATCAACTGGCTGCACAACACCTACGGCGACTTCAAGGCCGAGTCGATCCTGATCAACTGCCACTACCCGGTGACCCAGGATTCGTTCGTCCTGCAGTGGGGCGTCATCGTCGAAAAGCCCAAGGGCCTCGACGACAAGACCACCGAGAAGCTCGCCGACGCGTTCACCGACGGGGTGAGCAAGGGCTTCCTGCAGGACGTCGAGATCTGGAAGCACAAGACCCGCATCGACAATCCGCTCCTGGTCGAGGAGGACGGTGCCGTCTACCAGATGCGCCGCTGGTACCAGCAGTTCTATGTCGACGTCGCCGACGTGACGCCGGACATGATCGACCGCTTCGAGATGGAGGTCGACACGACGGTGGCCAACCAGAAGTGGCACGTCGAGGTCGAGGAGAACCTCAAGGCCCGGGAAGCCGAGAAGCAGGCCACGTGAACGACACCCCGGATGTGGACCGGCTCGCACGGTCGATGCTGCTGCTTCATGGGCACGACGACGAGGAGCACGAGCACGGCCACCATCCGGCCCCCGACGGCGCAACGCCCGGATCATGGCGCAAGGCACCGGATTTCGCGGCCGATCCGGACCGCGCCGCGGCCGTGCGGGAGAGCACGCAGCGCGATCGCGAACGGTACCTGACCTCGGGCCTGGCGTCGGTGGACTGCCGCTTCTGCCATGTCGCGGTCCGCGTCAAGAAGCTCGGGCCGACGCACACGTCGGTGCAGTGGACCTCCGAGGCGACCACACGGTGCGCGCACTTCGCCGAGATCCGCGCGGCCGGAGGCGATCCCGCGCGGGAGCGGTCGTGCCCGCGCCTGGCGGACAGCATCCGGCACGCCGTCGCGGAGGGCTGCCTGGAGGAGTACTCCAGCGCCCCCTCCCCCGGCGACGGCTGACCTTCCCGCCGCTCAGGCGGTCAACCGGACCGGGATGCGCTTGTAGGAGTTGACCAGATTCGACCGCACCCGCACCGGCTTGTCGGTGAGCTCGATGCCCGGGAACGTCTCGAGGAGCTCGTGGAGGAAGAGCCGCGCCTCCAGTCTGGCCAGATGGGCACCGAGGCAGAAGTGCGCTCCCATCCCGAACGACACATGCGGGTTGGGACGCCGCCGAATGTCGAACGTCTGCGCATCGGGGTAGACGTCCTCGTCCCGGTTCGCCGAGGTGTAGTACATCGCCACCTTGTCGCCGGCGGCGATGTGCGTGCCGCCGAGTTCCGTGTCGACCAGCGCGGTACGCCGGAAGTAGTGCAGCGGATTGTCGTAGCGCAGGATCTCCTCCACGGCGCCGGCCATCAGTGTCGGGTCCGCGCGCAGCTCCGCGAGTTGCCCCGGGTGCCGTAGCAGCGTCACGAGTCCTGAGGACAGAAGGCTCTTGGTGGTGTCGTTACCGGCGGTGACCAGCTGCACGAAGAACCCGCCGAAGTCGGCGTCGCTCATGGGCTGACCCCCGAAGTCGGCCGACAGGATCACACTCGTCATATCGTCGTCGAGTCCGCGCCTGCGTCGCTCCGCAGCGAATTCCACTGCATAGCAGGCCATCTCGAGGCCACCGGTACCGTCCTTCGCGTCCGGACCGGCCAGGTCGGGATCCTGGGCGGACGTGATGCGCTCGGCCAGTTCCTGGATGTAGCCCCAGTCGCTGCGCGGCAGGCCGAATAGCTCGCCGATCACCTGCGTCGGCAACGGGGCGACGACCTCGTGGACGAATTCCACGTCCACGCGTTCGCGCGCCTCGGCCATGACGGCGCGGCACAGGTCGCGGACCCCTTGCTCGAGCAGCGCGATCATCCGCGGCCGGAAATGCACCGACACCGGCGAGCGGTAGTGGCCGTGGCGGGGCGGGTCCATCGCCAGCAGCATGGTGCGCATCCGGGCGAGCGTCTCGGGCGGAAGCGTCTCGATGACGACGCCGCCTTCGCTGGACGAGTAGACGTCGTGGCGGCGGGCCACCTCGACCACATCGGCGTGCCGCAGCACCGCCCAGAACCCCTGCTCGCCGCGCATCGGCTGCCAGAGCACCGGATCGGTGCGCCGCAGCGCCGCCAACGCCTCGTGGGGGGCGCCGTTGCGGAACGTGTCCGGGTCGGCGAGATCGAACACGGCGATGTCCGTGCCGGTCACGGCTCAGCCGATCAGCACGTGAGGGCGCGGATGACCGGCTGCCTCGCACAGCGACAGGTAGACCGCGAGCGCGCTCGTCCCGTCGGTGACGCTCTCGACGTTGCCGTCCTCGTCGAGGTTGAGGTTGGCTCCGTAGATCTGGAACCACACGTGGGTGTCGTCCTCGAGTACCTGCAGCGTGTGCACGGAATTGGCCGGTTCGTAGAGGAACGACCCGGCACGGTTGACGTCGTCGTACTCCTTGTACCGCCACGCCCCGGACGTCGTGTAGGCGTACACGGGGCCGGTGTGTTTGTGGCGTTGCACCTCGTAGCCGGCGCGGAAGACGTTCTCCACGATCCAGAGGCCTTCGCCGTGCTTGACCTGGATCACCTTGAGTTTCGAGCCGTCGGGCAGGTCGACGAACGGTAGTTTGTCGACACCCACGTGCACCGCGGTCGGAATGTCGGTCACCGTCATCTGCAGATCCCTTCGCTTAGGCCGTCACACCCACGAAGAGATTAGCACGTATTTTGAAACACGTAATATAGTTCGTATATTACATGTCAGAGTCCGTCGAATTGCTCCTTGACCTGCTCCTCGGTCAGCCCGTAGTCCGCGAGCGAGTAGGTGTGCTTCGGCGCCCGGGGCCCCTGCTTGCTCTCCTCGTGGGTGCGGGCCATGGCCGCCCGCGCATCCGGCGTGACGTCGATCCCGAACGCCCGGTAGATGTCCTCGACCGCGCCGATCGGGTCCTTGATCAACGCGAAGTAGTCCAGGTCGTAGAACTGCGCGGGATCATGCTCGGCGCGTTCGGCGTTGAACAACCGCAGCCCACGCGACCAGGTCTCCAGCGAGTCCTCGCCGATCACGCTGCCCGCGAACGAGTTCGACCACCCCTCGGTGGTGTGCTGAGCCAGCGAGCACATCGAGGCCATGATCGTCTCCGCCGGTCGATGACACTGGATCACCAGAGCGTCCGGATAGGTGGCGAACAACGCGTCGAGGGCGAACAGGTGGCTCGGGTTCTTCAGCACCCAGCGCTTGCCGACATCGTTGAGCCCGATCAACTGCAGGTTCTTGCGGTGCCGCCGATAGGGCTTCGTCCAGTCCTGTCGGGACAGCCATTGCGAGTACGTGGGCAGATGCGCCAACGTCTCGTAGCTCACCGAGTGCAGCGACTGCCGCAGCAGCTGCCAGCACTCCTCGACCTCGTCGGCCGTCATGTAGTGCAGCCCCGTGTAGTCCGGATTCTCCGCGTGCGCCTTGCTGAACTGCGCATCGAGCTGCTGGAAAACCGGGTTCTGCGACCAGGTTTCACGCGGCGGCCGGGGCTGGGGGAACTCCGCGAGCCACAACTCCAACCCCTGGTGGCGCGGATCGGCGGCGAGCAACCGGTGCACGGCCGTGGTGCCGGTGCGCGGCAGGCCGGTGACGAAGATCGGCCGCTCGATCGGCACGTCGACATGCTGCGGGTATTGCTTGAACGCCGCCTCCGACACCAGCCGGGCCACCAGCGCGTTGCGCACGAAGAAGCGCTGCATCTTGCTGCCGAACTCGGTGAGGTCGGCGTCGCGCTGGTAGGAGTCGAGCAGGACGCCCAGAGCCTCCCGGTAGTTGTCGTCGTCGCTGCCGAAATCGTCGAGGCCGCAGGCCTTCACCGCCGACGCGTGCAGATCCTCGACGGTGCCGACATCGGTCCGGGAGGAGCTCACGCCTTGTACTCCCCGCAGTTGACGTCGAGCGCCTGACCGGTGATCCCACTGGACAGGTCGCTGGCCATGAACAGGATCGCCGAGGCCACCTCGTCCTCGGTGGGCAGCCGCTTGAGGTCGCTGTTGACCGCAGCCGCCTTGTAGATCTCCTCGACCGTGGTGCCGTACTTACCGGCCTGATGCTCGAAGTAGCCCTGCAATGTGCCGCCCCAGATATAGCCCGGCAGAACAGAATTCACTCGGATCCCCTGCGTGCCCAGCTCGCTGGCCAGCGACTGCGACATCGCCAGCAGCGCCGACTTGGCCATCTTGTAGGCGCCTTGCTTGGGATCCGAGTGCCGCACCACCATCGAGTTCACGTTGACCACCGAGCCTTTGGCCTCGGCCAGCGCCGGCGTCAGCCCCTGGATCAGTCGCAGCGCACCGAGCACCGTGAGCTCGAACGTCTCGCGGATGTGCTCGAAGCTGGTCTTGGCCAGCGGCTTCATCGACGGCACCTTGAACGCGTTGTTGATCAGGACGTCGACCTTGCCGTACGCCTCGAGGCTTTTCTCGACGAGATTGGTCACCTGCGCCTCGTCGGTGATGTCGGTGCCCACCGACACCGCTCGCCGGCCGATGCGGTCGATCTCAGTGGCGACGCCCTCGAGCCGCTCGACGGTGCGCGCGGCCAGCACCAGGTCCGCCCCCTCCAGGGCGCAGCGGCGCGCCAGCGTCGTCCCGAGCGCCGGTCCGACACCGCTGATCACGACGACCTTGTTCTCGAGCATGCCCATCTCAGCCCACCATCCTGTAGCCGATCAGCCGCTGGCGCAACGCGATCCGCGCCCGCCAGTCCTCATCGGAGATCTTGTTGTCCTGGTAGTACGGCAGCGCGCCGGCGACCTCGTCAACGCCCATCACGGCCACCTCCGGCCCGTCGGCCTCCGTCAGCTGCCGGGACACCCGCTGCCAGCGGAACTGCAGATAGCCCTTGCGGTGCCCGAGGGTCTCCACCCAGTTGGTCACGCCGGGGTTGGCATCGGAGACGACGATGCGGATCTTGCCGTCCGGATCGGCCTGCGCCTGAGTCCCGTTCAACGACGTCTGGTGGTTGATGTAGTCCAGCGAGATGTACCAGAGGCTGCCCAGCTGGAAGCCCATGTACGGTGCGTCCGACACGGGCACCGTGATGACCATCGCCTGATCGGGCGCCAGGTCGAAGTGCCCGACCGACGAGTACTGCGTGGCCAGCCCGCCCGGGGTGAGCCGCGGTGCGACCATCGTGTTCACCGGCAGTGTGTTGTAGAACCACTGCGGGAACTGCAGCCAGGTCTTGACCCGCTGCACCAGTTGCTTTCCGGCGACGGCGTAGCGCTTCTCGATCAGCTCCGTCGTCAGCGGTGGCGGCGCCGTGCCCGCGGTGTCGGTGCGGGCGATCGCCAGCGTGCCGCGCTGCGCCGACCAGTCGTTGTACACCTCGCGAATCACCAACTGCGCGGGCGACTTCGGCACCACCCGCCACTCGAACGAGCCGTCGGCGGCGATGTCGAGTTCACGGTCGTCGAAGGCTGTCTCGCTGTCGGGGACGTTGTCGTCGGTGTACTCGCCGCCGAGCATCTGGAAGCTCAGATCGGTGGTGGTGCCGCGGCGTCCGGTGACGACGTACTCGTGCCCCGGCACGACGCGGGTACCGAAGTACAGCGTGTCGGGGTTGTCGAGACCCATCTTGGTGAACGGGCCGGTGCCGCTGTGCAGGAACGGATGGTCGCGGTCGTAGTCGAACGCGACGTGCGTGCAGGCTGCGACGCACCCGGCGAAATACTGGAGACCCTCGAGGAGGTCGGCTTCGGTCTCGATGAACGGGGCGGCGGCGACGAGGGCCTCCGCCTCGGCGATCGCATCGATCAGCGGTTGGGAGTACACGCCCCTGAAACTAGAACGCGTTCTAGCACTAGTCAATATTTCGACCGCACTGTTCCATATGTGTACCGGACCGTATGCTGCTTCCGTGGCCGAGACCTCCCGCCGCATGTCGCCCCCGACCGACCGCGTCGTCGCCGTGCTGGACTTCCTCGCCGCGCGGCCGGCCGAACGCTTCGGGGTCTCAGAGCTTGCCCGCCGACTCGGCCTGAGCAAGCCGACCTGCCTGGGCATCGTCACCTCGCTGGCCGACGCCGGATACCTCGTCCGTGACGGCGTCGACAAGACCTATCGGCTGGGGCCCTCGCTGATCACGCTGGGCCACCGGGCACAGGAGTCGATGCGGGTCAGTCCGACCGCCCGGGAGGCACTGCGCCGGCTGTCGGCGCAGTTCGGGATCACCGCCGCGCTGTCGGGCGTGATCGACGACCGCATCACCCTGCTGGACATCGTGGCGCCGCCGGGGGCCCGCCCCGGGGTGGAGGTCGGGCAGAGCTATCCGTTCGCGCCGCCGGTGGGGCTGATGTTCGTGCTGTGGGACGACGACGCCGTGCGGGAATGGCTGGCCAGGGAACCGACGATCCCGCTGCGCACCGACTCCGACCGACTCGACCGGGTGATTGCCGGGTGTCGCGCCGATGGCTATCTGGTGGAGCGGCTGACGCCCGGTGGCCGCCGGCTGTACAGCCTGATGGCCGGCATGTCGGCCACGCTGCCCGACGAATTACGGGCGCTGCTGGGCGAATTGGTGTCCGACATCGGCGAGCGGGTGTCCCTGCGGGAGGACAGGTCGGCACGGAAACGCCATGACATCAGCGTGATCTCCGCGCCCGTGTACGACCACTACCGGCGGCAGGCGATGGTCGTCTCCATGCACATCGGGACCTCGTTGAGTGAGCGCGAGATCATCGAACGGGCCCGCGCGGTGGTGACGACCGCCGACGAGGTCACCGCGCAGCTCGGCGGCAGCAAGCCGCGGTGGGGCTGACGTCAGCTGGTGCCGGCCAGTGCGAACGGCAGCACCTCGGCGGCGCCGGCCGCACGCAGGACCCGGGCGGCCATCGTCAGCGTCCAGCCGGTGTCGGCCAGGTCGTCGACGAGAAGGACCGGACCGGCGTCGGCAGGCACCGGCTCGGGTGGTGACCACGCCCCGCTGAGCGCCGCGACGCGGTACGCCGAGTTCGCCGCCGTCGCCGGACGGCGCCCCGGGGCGTAGCGCATCGTACCGAGATCGGTCAGCCGGCCCAGCTCGGCCAGCCGGGACCGTAGCGAGGTGATCAGCACCGGGTGCGTCGCGGAATCGAGCGACATCACCGCGGTCGGCCGGACCGCCCAGTCCCACGCGGCGAGCACCTTGACCGCGGCGGTCACCACGTCGTCGGGCACCTCGCCGTCCGGCCCGTCGAGCAGTGCGCGCAGCCGCGCACCCCAGCCGAGATCGGTCAGCCTGCCGATGACGCGGCCCGGCTGCGGCCCGTCGGTGATCCGGCCGGACAGGTCGATGCCGAGTTTGGCCAGGCCGGTCGGCCACTGTTTGCGCGGCGACAGTTCGACCCCGGGTCGCATCAGGGTCCGCCGGGTGTCCTCGGCGGCCGCCGCGTCGACGTCGGCGCTGTACCGCTCCCCCGTGCAGTTGTCGCACCGGCCGCACCGCTCGTCCGCGCCGAGGTCGGGATCGTCGAGCTGAGCGCGCAGAAAAGCCATCCGGCAGCCCTGCGTCGCCTGGTAGTCGAGCATCGCCTGCTGTTCCCGTCTGCGGGCCTCGTCGAGCGTGCGGTAGCGCGCTTCGTCGTATTCCCACGGGGCCCCGGTGCCGACCCAGCCGCCCTTCACGCGGCGAACGGCACCGTCCACGTCGAGCACCTTGAGCACCATCTCCAGCCGCGACCGATTCAGGTCGACCAGCGGTTCCAGCGCGGCCGTCGACAGCGGGCGATCGGTGTCGAGCTCACGAATCACCTTGCGCACCAACGATTCAGCCGGGAACGCCACCGACGCGAAGTAGCGCCAGACATCGGCGTCCTCGCGTCCCGGCAGCAGGATGACCTCGGCGCGCTCCGTGGCGCGCCCGGCACGGCCGACCTGCTGGTAGTAGGCGATCGGCGAGGACGGCGCGCCCAGGTGCACGACGAATCCGAGATCGGGCTTGTCGAAACCCATGCCGAGCGCCGACGTCGCGATCAGGGCTTTGACCCGGTCGGCGAGCAGATCCGCCTCGAGCTGCTCGCGCTCGGCGGCCTCCGTGGCGCCGGTGTACGCGGCGACCGGGAGTCCCCGCTCGCGCAGCAGGGCCGCCACGTCGTGGGCCTGCGCCACCGTCAGCGTGTAGACGATGCCCGAGCCCGGCAGCGATCCGATGTGGTCGGCGAGCCACGCGGCACGCTGGGCCGGATTGCCGGCCTGCACCACCGACAACCGCAGCGATTCGCGGTCCAGACCACCGCGCAGCACGAGGGTGTCCCGACCACCCACGCCCAGTTGCGCGGCGACGTCCTCGACGACGCGATCGTTGGCGGTGGCGGTCGTCGCCAGCACCGGGACATCGGTGCCCAGTTCGGCGATCAGCGAGCGGATCCGGCGGTAGTCGGGCCGGAAGTCGTGGCCCCAGTCCGAGACGCAGTGCGCCTCGTCGACGACCACCAGGCCGGCATCGCGCGCGAGCGCCGGCAGCACGGCGTCCCGGAAATCGGGGTTGTTGAGCCGCTCGGGGCTGACCAGCAGCACGTCCAGATCGGCGTCGCGCACCCGCTGGTGGATGTCGTCCCATTCGGCGACGTTGCTCGAGTTGATCGTGGCCGCGTGCACGCCGGCCCGTTCGGCGGCGGCCACCTGGTTGCGCATCAGGGCCAGCAGCGGAGAGACGATGACCGTCGCGCCGTGCCCGGTGCCGCGCAGCAGCTTCGCGGCGATGAAGTAGACCGCCGATTTGCCCCACCCCGTGCGCTGGACGACCAGCGCCCGGCGCCGCTGCACCACCAGCGCCTCGATCGCGGTCCACTGGTCGTCGCGCAGCAGCGCGCCCGGCCCGGCCAGTTGTTCGAGGATCGCCTGCGCGTCGTCTCGGGTCACCATGAGCCCCATCGTGCCGTCAGCGGACGACAAGCCAGATGGCGGCGAAGTGGCACGCCGCCGCGGCGGCGGTGAACGCGTGGAAGAACTCGTGATGGCCGAAGGTGGCGGGCCACGGATTGGGCCAGCGGACGCCGTAGAGGATCGCCCCGATGTTGTACAGCACGCCGCCGGCGACCAGCAGGGCCACCACCGTCACTCCCGCGCCGTCGAGCAGCACCTCGGCGAACGCGATGGCGACGTATCCGAGCAGGAGATACGGCGGCACCCCGACCCAGCGCGGGGCCGAGGGCCAGCACATCTTCAGCGCGACGCCGGCCGCCGCGCCCGTCCAGACGATGACGAGCACGTCCGCGCCGATGTCGGGCGGCATCACCAGCAACGCGAACGGGGTGTAACTCGCCGCGATGAACACGAAGATCACCGAGTGGTCGAGCCGCATCATCCATTTCTCGGCGGCTTCGGACCCCCACTGCACCCGGTGATACGTCGCACTGACCGTGAACATCGCGACGACGGCGGTCACGTACACCGCCACCGCCCCGAGCGCTCCCGGCGACGTGGCGATCCACGCGGCCTTCAGCAGGGCGACCCCGGCGACGACGGCGAGCACCGCGCAGCACAGGTGGATCCAGCCGCGGGCGCGGGGCGCGCGGGCGAGGAGAAGACCGTCGGTCAGAAGGACTCCGATGTCGCGGACGGGCCGAACCCTCCGGCAGGCCGGCGCAAACCGCGCCGGCGCAGCACGAGCGTACCGGCCACGAACGAACTCACCGCGCCTGCCGGGGCAGACGCGGTGAGTGTCGCGGAATCGTCAGGAACTAGGCCGTGGGCATCTCCGGCTCCATCGGGGCCATCGGAGCGCCGGGCGCCGGGGTCACCGGGACCTCGGGCGCCTGGTCGTCGGTGCTCCACACCGCCTGGGCCACCGGGGTCGGCGAGACGGTCAGGCCACACCGGTCTTTCAGCGCGCTCACCGGCTCATGGATGGCCTTGAGTTGCTGCTCGACCTGTGGGTTCTCGGCGAAGTACGCCATGTAGGCCTGCTTGGCCTGCGGCTGGGGCTCGGCCGAGATCTGCGTCAGCGCCTCGTTGGTCTGCGGGTTGGCCGTCAGGTAGGCGCCCTCGGACGCGGCTGCTGTGCTGACGGTGCCGGCAACGCTGCTGGCCGAACAATCGGGGGCGGGCGCCGGACCGGGCGCCGGCTGAGCGCTGGCCACTGGGGCGATGATCGCCGCCGATCCGAATGCGAGCAGGCCGCCGGCGAACATGCCGAACAGTCCACGTCGAACGGTCGTAGCGGTAGTCACGAGAAATCACTCCTTTGGGTCTGCGATCAGTTGGTCGCACCCCAAGGCCTAGCCGATCGGCGCCGATGCCAAACACCGGGCACCGTCGGACAGCTCACACCGAGCGGTATCTTCGCAGGTCAGAGCCCCAGAGAAATTTTCGGCGACACCGCGCTCACCCGGCCGGCGCGGCGTCCATCTCGCGTTTGATCTCCAGTGCGATGTCGATGAGTTGGTCTTCCTGGCCGCCGATGAGCTTGCGTTGGCCGGCGCGGTGCAGCAGTTTGTGCGCGGGCACGCCGTAGCGCTCGGACTGGCGGATGGCGTGCNGAGTTGGTCTTCCTGGCCGCCGATGAGCTTGCGTTGGCCGGCGCGGTGCAGCAGTTTGTGCGCGGGCACGCCGTAGCGCTCGGACTGGCGGATGGCGTGCTTGAGGAAGCTGGAGTAGACCCCGGAGTAGCCCATGATCAGCGCATTGCGGTCCAGCAGGCACTCGGCCGGCATCGCCGGGGCCACCACCTCTTCGGCGGCGTCGGCGATGTCGAAGAAATCGATCCCGGTCTTGACCCCGATCTTGTCGAACACCCCGATCAGCGCCTCGACCGGCGCGTTACCCGCTCCGGCGCCGAACCGGCGACACGACCCGTCGATCTGCTTGGCCCCCGCCCGGACGGCCTCGATCGAGTTGGCCACCCCCAGGCCCAGGTTCTCGTGCCCATGAAAGCCGACTTGAGCATCCGACCCCAATTCGGCCACCAGCGCGCTGACTCGGTCGAATTNACCCGCTCCGGCGCCGAACCGGCGACACGACCCGTCGATCTGCTTGGCCCCCGCCCGGACGGCCTCGATCGAGTTGGCCACCCCCAGGCCCAGGTTCTCGTGCCCATGAAAGCCGACTTGAGCATCCGACCCCAATTCGGCCACCAGCGCGCTGACTCGGTCGGCCACCCCTTCGAGCACCAGCGCACCCGCCGAATCCACCACGTACACGCACTGACAGCCCGCATCGGCCATGATGCGGGCCTGCGCGGCGAGCTTCTCCGGGGAGATGGTGTGGCTCATCATCAGGAACCCGACGGTCTCCAGACCGAGCTCGCGGGCCAGCCCGAAGTGCTGGATCGAGACGTCGGCCTCGGTGCAGTGGGTGGCGATGCGGCAGATCGAGCCGCCGTTGTTCTGCGCCTCCTTGATGTCCTCCTTGGTGCCCACCCCGGGCAGCATCAGGAACGCGATCTTCGATTCCTTCGCGGTCTCGGCCGCGAGCTTGATCAACTCCTGCTCGGGGGTCTTGGAGAACCCGTAGTTGAAGCTCGACCCGCCCAGCCCGTCACCGTGGGTCACCTCGATGACCGGCACCCCGGCCGCGTCCAGCGCCGCCACGATCGCCCCGACCTCGTCGGTGGTGAACTGGTGGCGCTTGTGGTGAGAGCCGTCGCGCAGCGACGTGTCGGTCATCCGCACGTCCCACATCGGGTTGAAGTAGATGTCGTCGGTGCTCATGCGTGGCCCCCTGTCGTGGCTGCCGAAGACTGAAGGAGGCGATCCCTGGCAATTTCGTCGCCCACCTTTACAGCCGCGGCCGTCATGATGTCCAGATTTCCAGCGTAGGGCGGCAGGTAGTCCCCCGCACCCTCCACTTCGATGAACGTGGTGACGACGTGGTTGCCGCCGTTGACCACCGACGGCTCGTCGAACTGCGGCTCGTTGAGCAACCGGTAGCCCGGCACGTAGGTCTGCACCTCGGCCACCACGTC
>NZ_JYNL01000070.1 GCF_001044235.1 Mycolicibacterium chlorophenolicum
CAGATCGGCTGATAAAGCTGGTCAAGTGGAATTCTCATCCGATCTGATACACCGCAGTTCAGCTCACTGGTCCTGTGTCAGATCAAATGAGAACGGACACGTCGGAAGAGGAAGGGGGCATCCTGGCGGCGGCCGATATCCAAGTCACGCGGCATGGCCCACGTCGCGGCGGTGATCATCTCCGCCGACGACCTGGAGTCGCTGAACGAAACCTTGCACGCGCTAAGGACTCCGCGGGCTTGGTGGACGAGCTGCGCCAGGCCGAGGGCACGCGAGCGAACCGCAGCCGTGGTTGGCACAGCGGCTGTCGCCAAGTGCGATCCATGCGCTAAAGCGCCTGCCGCACAAAGGGGCAGCCGCGATCGCCGAGTTCATCACCAAAACGCTGCCGACCGATCCGTACACCATGTCGAACCCTCTGCGGTATGAGCTGGAAGGCTGGCGCGTGGCGCGTCGTGGCGGCTATCGCGTGACGTTTCAGGCTCTCCTCGACCAGCACACTCTCTACGTCGGCTGGATCGAGCACCGTGCGCATGCCTACCGCCGCCTTTGCTTCGTCACAGTGACGAAGCAAAGGCGGGAACGCGGGCCCATTGTCCATGAAACGGGGCGAAACTACCTGTGGCAGACGCATGTTCACACGTTAAAGCCTCACGGTCACCACGAATTAACTGTCGCTTGGAGTGTTCGTAAGCGCAGCCACACGGTTCTCGCCGTCGATGCCGTCGGCAAGAATCTCGGAACGAAGACAGTGCCCATCGGTCGCAACGCCGTATTGCGTTGGAAGCATGGTTAGAACTCACGCGAACACGCTGTCAAAAGAACCGAACCCCAGCGGGGTCATCGCGGACTTGCCGCTGCTCCTGTCGCCGCCATTTGCCGTTAACGGATGGCTAACGGCAGCTCGACACGCTTCCTTCGGAAGGTCGCGCCGCGAGTCGCCCCCGGATTAGAAATGTGACGCGTGTCCGCAGTGGACATCACATGCGCCAGGTGAAGACGCACCACCGTGAATCCCTTTCCAGCTGTGTCGATTAGGAATGGAGCATCATGCAATCGATGACGATCGGAGATGTGGAAGTCTTCCGCATCAACGAGCTGGACGTGGAGACTCTGACCATGGAGGACCTGCTGCCCGAACATGATCCAGCAGCTTTTGACCGCGACAGAGAGTTACTAGTCCCAGAACACTGGGATCCCGAGAACAACACTTGGCGAGCCTCAATCGCCGTCTACGTGCTCCGGAGCGCTGGCCAGACGGTGTTGATCGACACCGGCGTCGGCAACCACAAAGAGCGCCCCCACTTTCCACCGTTCACACATCTCGAGACGGACTTTCTACGGCACCTGGAGGCAGTAGGAATTCAGCCAGACGATGTGGACGTCGTGATCAACACCCACCTCCACGTCGACCACACCGGCTGGAATACGCAGCTGCAGGGCAGAGACTGGATTCCCACCTTCCCCAAGGCGACGTACTACTTGCCCCGTGCAGATGTCGAATTCTGGGACCCGCGAAACGGCTACGAGCAGCGGGGAGGGTTAGCCAACAAAAATGTGTTCGAAGACAGCGTCGATCCGATCATTCAAGCCGACCTAGCGAAGATCTGGGACGATGACCTCCTCCGCGTAGATGAAAACCTCACACTCGTCGCAGCAAATGGACATACTCCGGGATCTCACATCGTTGAGGTGGAATCCCGCGGAGAACGCGCGCTGTTCGTCGGCGATGTCGCGCACTGCCCGCTACAGATCATTGACCCCAAACTCGATAGTTGTTTCGACGAGGATCCCATCGAAGCTCGTCGCACCCGCACCCGCGCACACGTACTGAGTCGAGCCGCGGATACGAATGCGCTGGTGTTTGCGGCACACTTCAGAGGCGGCCAAGCTGCTGAAGTGCAGCGACGCGGTACAGGTTTCAAGATCACCGGATGGACGCCTTACACCACACGGGACAACGCGTACGGAACCCAATAAGCACGCATTCAGAGGCCGGCCCGCAGTGGGATCGAGCCAGGGAGAAGCAGCGCGATCCCACCGCGGACTGGGAACAGACTCTTGTCCGCGCCATGATTACCGCACAGGTGATCATGCAGATGTGGGTGTGGGCGTTGATGAAGCCATGGCCAACGAGCATGTCGGTGGCGTCGATCGTTTCATCGACGTGGCCCGCCTTCGGGCCCCGGCCCCTATCTCGGCGCGATCGCGTTGCCGTCGGCGAGAGGTAGCCGTCCTCGATCCGCGGGGCGTTCAGCGTCCCTGGTGAGGATTAGTGCGTTGTGCACCGACAAGGGTGCCATCTGAGCTTCCGTCCGCGCGGCGAGAGCGGCGCTGTCCAACACCAGCATCACGTCGACCGGAACGCGCGCCGTAGCGCTGCCGGCGTTAACGGACGCGAAATCCCGCGCGGCAGACAGTAATTGGGAGCTTTGGTCTTGTTGTCACTCGCTATCAAGCGCGGAATGTGGCGATGTCCAACAGCTGAACTGCGGGCCAGACCGGAGGCTGTCGCGAAAACGCCACTTCCCCCGGCCGCGGCGTTGGTTTCCATCGCATCCCGTTCACGGTCTGATCACGGTCAGCGGCGAAACTCGCCAAGACGGCCTGATTTGTCTCACCGACGATCAGTCGGATCTACTCAGTGGTTCGCCTCCACGACGGGAGAATGCTGTGCCCCTCAACGCGCAAGCACAGAAGTTTGTGGAGATGACAGCGGCGATACCACCGATGGATTCCCGGCCAATACCTGAGGCTCGTGAAGGTATCGCCCATGCACTCCCGGCAATGATTGGGCAGCGGGCCGCAGTCGCAGAGGTGGTCGACCTCGCGATACCCCGGACGGGAGGTGAAGTCCCGGTTCGGCTGTACCGAACACGGACGGACATCGACCAACCGGTGCTCATCTACATGCACGGAGGCGGATGGGCAGTTGGAAACGTCGAGATCTTCGACGGCTTTACCTCCGATATGGCCGTGCTTACCGATGCCGCCGTGATCAGTGTCGACTACCGACTTTCTCCGGAACACGTGTTTCCGGCTGCGCTCGAGGACGTCATGGCCGTGACGAAGGCCGCGCTCGCAGGATCGATTCCGGGCGTGGATCCGCAACGCGTAGCAGTCGCGGGCAGCAGCGCTGGCGGGAACCTGGCGGCCGTTGTGGCCCAACAGTTGCGCGCCGAGCCGGGACTTCGCCACCAAGTACTTCTCTATCCCGTCACACGGGGTTTCGTTCCGAATACAGGGTCTTTCGTGACGTACGCGGAGGGCTATTTCATGACGTCACACGATATGGACTTCTTCTACGGGAACTACGCCCCAGGCGTGCCCTTGGACGAGCCGCGTCTCGCTCCCATGGTAAACCCGGACCTCAGTGGTCTGCCGCCGGCGACTGTCGTCACCGCCGAATACGATCCCCTCCGCGACGATGGCGAGGAGTACGCAGCGGCGATGTCGGCTGCCGGGATTCCTGTTGCACTTCGCCGTTTCGATGGTCAGGTACACCCCTTTGTCTACCTCGACAGGATCATCGACGACGCCGCAATAGCCAGACAGTTCATCAGCGAGCGTCTTCGAGAAGCATTCAAAGCCTGACGCGTGATCATCTAGTGGCCGCCCGGGCTCAAACCGTCTTAGAGGGGCCTGGATGTGCGCCGGTGGTGACCGAGATTCTGGCGTGGATCGGTGAAACGCTGGGCTGCCTGCTGAAGCAAACACGGTCTGACCCTTCCGGGCTGATAGTTTCGTGTGCGTGAGCAAACTCAATCCACCTGGTTGGATCGCGGAAAGGATTCTAAAGTGACGAACCCTCCCCGATGGTTCTTGTCGGGCGCGACCGCTGCCGCGCTCGCTAGTGGCTTGATTGCAACCGGCACCGCCACGAACGCCTACGCCGACGACCTGGAGACCACGACGCTTGGCGGCTCGGCACAACTGATCAACGGCGACGTCGTTCAGCGCTGGACCGTGTCGGCACTTCAACCGAGCTCCGACGCGATTCCCTATCCAGTGACGGGCACCCTATGGGAAGCCAAGGCATCCGATGCGGCGTTGCAAGGCAACGCGATTCCCATTGTGTCCAACTTCAACGCGAGGACCCGAGACGGGCACGACTACCGGGTCCTCTTCACCGCCGCCACCCCCCAAGGCGTCAACCCGGCCACCCTGACGCAGGGTCAAACCACGACCGGCAAACTCTACTTCGACGTGACAGGCCCACCACCTGACAGCGTCGTATTCAACGCCGCAGGGCACGATCTCGCCGTCTGGCGACCGGCACCTCCGCCACCGCCGACGAGCTCGGGCACCGGGTCTGTACCGTCGGCCTCGACGACACCGCAAACGGCGCTCCCTGCTGCCAACAGCTCGACCCCGACAGCAGCTCCGGCCGCCATAGGTGCTACACCCCCGCCGGCCCCCGAAGCCGGGAGTGCGGGCACACCGCTACCAGCGCCTGGTGCCACTTCGCCGGCACCAGCGGCCACCGCCCCACCTGCACCGGCCGCTGGGAGTGCGGGCACACCGCTTCCTGCCGGTAGCGCTGGCACGCCGGTGGTCACGCCGCCCGCCGCGGCCGACAGCGCAGGCACACCCGCTACGCCTACCGCTCCGGTCGCGCCGCCGACCACAACCGCCGCCGGACCCCCTTCGCCTTAAGACTATTGGGCCCCGCGGGTAGCTCGCTCACAGTTCGATGCCGGGGCCTTCCTCCTCGGGCGGCCGCAGGCCATGCACCCGTTGGATGAGGTCGGCGCTCTGCTCGTTCTCGCGCAGTAGTCCCGTCGCCCACCGTCGCTCTCGCGCGGTCAGCTCCTGGGAGTCGCACACCTGCACCGTGGACGCCAGCAGCGCCTTGAGCCGCTGATACCCGCCCGTGGCGTGACCATGGAAGCGCGCCGTGCGTGCAGCTGCTCAACGCCCAGATCGTAGCCAGCGTTTCTGGCCAGTGCGTGAAAGAACGTCACATCGCTGCGAGTGTTCCCCTCGCGGAACGTGTGCACGGAATCGCATGTCATCCAATACGTTCCGAGTCTATCAATGAACTCACGCGGGCCCAGCCCGGTGAGGGCGTCTTCGTCCTGAAGGCGGCCAAACAGATACTCCGCCCCGTCGCGTACCTGCAGCCGCGGCCGGTAACGTTAGGTAATCGTCGGCACCGCAGGGTCATTGAGCCGAAAGTTGACGACATCGCAGCCCTTCTTTGTCATCGGCCCCTCCGGCACTGTCCGGGGTTGGCCAGCCCATTCGGAGACATCGCTGAAGAGGAGCCGGTGCGTATTGCAGTAGTGGGCGAAATCGAACGTACCGGTGCGGTTTTCGAGCACAGTTTACGCGATGCGTACCGCCGAAAACTGAGACTCCACGAAGTTGAGCATCCGCTGGTCGCGAATCCCGAGCTTCTTGCGCAGAACGTCGAGGGCGTCCGGCCAGAAGTAATCCTCCCAGCGGCGGTAGACATTCGCCTACGCGCTGGGGGCCTCAACGAACTCGGCGATGATCGCTTGCGCCGCTCGGTCACCGCTGATCTCGCCACGGCCCATCGCCTCGATGAGGTCGCGGGCGATGGGATGCACCTCGCCGCCAGCCAGGGCCACCGCGGCGTTGACCACGGCCACGGCTTCGCCTACCTCCTGCGGCGTCGGCCTGTTCATGACCAGCAGTTTACCGGCCCGCTGCACGCCGGTGGAGGCACCAGCTTCCGCGGGCTGAGTCGGGCGTATATGTGGAGATGCAGCCAGGGCTGACAAGACTCGCCGGGCTACTTTGACAAGACTTCGGCGTATCGCGGGAACCTGTCAGTCTTCGCTAGACGGGTTTCTGCGATTTGTGCTCCTGGATTCTTCGGAGCTCGAAGAGCGGAATGACCCGCTCCGGCTTTGGATAGGTGTCTATACGGGGACACAGTCCAACTACCTTTGCGTATAAGACGTCGCGCTCCTCGCCTGTGATCTCCTGGGCGACAACGTCATAGGACTGCGCACCAATCTCCACATGCGCTGCGGGATTGGCGCGAAGGTTGTGGACCCACGCTGGATTCCGTGGGGCGCCGCCTCTAGTACCGACGATGAGGATGCGGCCGTCAACAGTGAAGTATTCCAAAGGCGTCTGGCGTCGCTGGCCAGACTTGGCGCCCGTCATCGTCAATAGGACGACATCGGAGTCCGCGAACGGACCGCCGACTCGTCCGTGATTGGACCGAAACTCCTCAACGACCGCAGCATTAAAAGCCAACAGGATGTCCGGATCTGCCTGTGTTTCGGCGTGCGTAGGTATTGGAGGAACCTTCGATTCGTCGTGGGCGGTACTCCCCGCCGCATCGTCGATGCTCACGCAGAGCGCAACGTCACGACACCCGAGTTCGATTCCCAATCGCGGTAGGGACCCCCGACGTGACGTTGGCTGGAAGCGACATGATTCCCCGTCGGTCACGGCGGAATTCCCTCGGGTCAGTCTTGCGGCGTCGGGCATCGGCCGTGAGCGTCCCCTGGTTTGTCGAACAATCAGGGCACGCTTGTCAGTCTTCGCTTACATCTCGGCGTTAGAAGAACGCTCACGGCGCGGACGGATCAGGCGCAAACCAACCTGGCAGGTACTCCTTGTAGCCAGGTGGGGCCAGTTGCCCCTCCGGGACCTCGATCACCTCGCGGATGTCGATCGGCATCTCCGGCGCAGACCAGGGCGGATCAGCAACGTCATGGGAGGACGGCGAGGGAGAAAAGAACCCCGGCGACAGTTCCTTGGTACCCCACGGCGCGAGCTGGCCCTTGGGCACCTGAAGGATGTCGTTCATGTCCAGCGGGTACTTCGCCGGCGGCGGCGGAGGGGTCACGTTGTACTGCTGATCGTTATACGGGTAGTACAGGCCCGGACCGATCTGCCTAGTCCCGAACGGGGCCAGTTGCCCCTCCGGAACGTGAATGATCTTCGTGACATCGATCCAGTACCGTGGGTCCTTCCCACGCGGCGGGTCCTGACCCGGCGCCGGCGACTGGGGCAGATCGTGATCGAGGGCTTGCACCGGAGCGTCCTTCGGGTACTCCAGACCCCGCACCTTCCCCGCCAACGCGGCCGCCTGCTGCTGGGTGGACTGCACCACTTGCGACGCCTGCGATACCTGAGAACGCAACGCCGTCAAGATGACTCGCTGCGCGCCAGTGCTCCTAGCCGTCGGCGCGGCTTTCGTGATCGCACTGGTCGTCGCGGCGATCTGATCCATGCGCGCCGCCCCGGCTTGGGTCACCGCGGCCGCCGTCGTCACATGCGCGGCCAATGCGGTGTCGCTGCCGGCAGCTCTGGTCAGCGGCGGCACCGACCCCTCCGCCATCGCCTGATACGACTGAACTCCGGTGCCCGACAAATCCGCGGTGCGCGACCGCGCCGTCGTCACCGACTGCGCGGCCTGGGTGATGAGTACGGCAGTGTCGGGCACATCGACGGCTTCCCCACTGCCGAACAGCGACCGCGCACGCGCGATCACCGCTTCCACTTCGGCGCAGGTCTGCATGAGCGACATGTACCAATTATGCGGCACCGGCTACTGCCGGGCGCACGCCAAATCGCAGCCAGGCACCTATCACGGTCCGGACTTCCGCATGAAGTGCTCCAGGTCGCCGGCATCGATGCTGATCAACTCCGGGTCCAACCAGAGCCGCAACGTGACCCGCGACCGGCCGTTCGCACTCCCCGCGACAACGTCGACGACGGCGAAACCAGCCGCCGTCGAAACGGCGCACCCACGCAATCTGCCGGCCCGGCATGTACGGCTCCACCCGCAAACCCCCACTGCGACACCACATCGGCACCCCGTCCATCCGGCGCCCGACACCGGGCAACGCCGCCTGCATATTCACCAGCACCGGCCGTTCCACCGGAAAGAGCGTGGGATAAGCCGGATCACGCGCCCAGTCTTCGAACATTCTTTCGATAATACGTGGCGGTGGCCTCTGAAATCGGATGAGTTTCGAAAAAAGGCGGTGTTCGGAATCCACTGAACGTGTCGGAAGGGGACCGGTGCGACGTGGATGTTCTCAGCAACGTGTCGATCGGCGATTGCCACTAAGCTGTCGGATTCCTCGGCGCCGACTTGCCGCGGTGGGCGTCAGCAATCCCCACCGCATCATCGGTCAAACCACGCCGTAGCCGAGACGTTTCGCTGCGCTGGCGATGCGGCCGGCTAGATCGGGATGGGCCAGAGGCAGCGATATTCTCGGCCGGGCCGGCATCGCAGATGTGGCCGGGGTAAACAGTGCGAGGCATGGGTCGCCAGCGAATCGGCTGTTGTAGCGCAGGCCGTCGAGATCGGGGAATGCCTCTGCAATGTGCCGCGCCCACTGCTGAGTCACGATATGCGGGGCTGTCGAGATGGCGAACGTGCCGCCGGCGCGTGTGGCCCACGCTCCCTGGCTGTCAGCGGCGAGGTCGAGGGCCAGGAGTGGGCGGGTCAATGACAAACCGGTTAGATATGGGCGGCCCCGTTCACGGTCAATGGTCCGGTCCACTTGGTAGGCCTCGCCGAGTGCAGCGCACGGGGTTGAGGCTCCGTACCAAACGCCATGCTGCAGATGTTCACCCTTGGGCAGGGGCTGAGGGTCGAACCGCAGCACCGGCCCAAAAGTGCGCAATGCGTTCCACGCCAGTATGTGCTCGCCCTCAGTGCGATGGACGCGCCACCAGATCTCGTCGACGTCGATCGCGCGCATCTCGTCATCGCCGATGCCGAGCGAACGCAGTACGTGCGGTGGCGGAGGGCCCGGCAGCATGGGGTCGACGGTCAAGTCGCCGCCCATTCACCGATCTCGATCAGATCTCGTACGGGCTCGACGGATTCACCGTGCAGCAGCCACTCCCGCACCGACTTCGGTTGACCATCGATTCGCAGCTCGGGCTGCGGCGTCATGAGGAAGCCGGCTACCGCAGTGGGGTGCAGCTCCCTGGCGAGCAAGGCGGGCAGTACCTCGTCGAGGCCGCGGACCTGCTTGAGTTTGAGCGGCTTGTCGTGGCCGCGGTCGACGATCTCGAACTGAATCGCGGGATATACCCACGTGCCGCCGTCGTTGATCGCCCATAGCGTGTGCGCGAGGCGGCGCTGCCGCACGCGGGAATCGTTGACGCCCAGCCCTTCTCTGACCTCGGCGGCAGTGTAGGCACTGCTGTACAACCTGGCCATGTGGGCGGTGATGTCAGCTGCGATCTCTGCGTACGTTTCGGGGTCTTCGGTGAAGCCGGCGTCATCGAGTAGCCGGGCCTCGTCGGCGGTGAGGGTGGCCGCCCACGGCCGGTGCGCGGGGAGCGTCTTGAGTGCCGCGATCAGGTCGGAGCGGTGCAAGTTGAAGCGGTCTAGCAAGAGTTGGTCGAGCTCATCTGTGGTCATCGCGGCGAACCTTCCAGCCTCACATGGTACTAACGGAGATTAACAGAACTATATTACCGTTAGTTTCCGCTGCTGTCGTCGAAACTCCTCACCTTCTTCGCTGAGACACGCAGCTGGGACAGTGACACGCCTGGGGACACGGATGTGGCGACGAAAGTAGGGACCTGGACACGATCGGTGACTTCCTACAGGCGCGGCCAGGGCGGCGGCGAGGACGTATAGCGGTCGTACCATAGCCGGTACGCTGATAGCAGTGATATCGAGAGGTCAGGCCGATGGGTGATGTGCTGATTCGTGGACTGTCCGACGAGGCGGTGGCCCGCATCGACGCCGATGCCGCGGCGCGCGGACTGTCCCGTCAGGAATACCTACGTCGCCGTTTCGAGGCTGAAGGCAAAAGCGTTGTCGCCGCATCGAGGAGGGGCCTGACGATCGAGGACCTGCGTCGCGCCGCCGTGGCGGCCGCCGACCTCGATGACCCTGATGTCATGGATGCCGCATGGCGGTGACCAACTGGCTCATCGACAAATCGGCCTACACCCGGCTATCGGACGTTCCTGACGCGCAATTGTGGGTCGAGAGGATCCAGCGGGGTTTGGTGCGGATGAGCACAGTGACCAGACTCGAAATCGGCTACTCGTTTCGCACGGGCGAGCAGGCACGCAACGAAGCAGGCTCTCCTCCCCTGGCTCTCATGCCGGTCGAATACTTGACGCCGGCCGCCGAGGACCGGTCCGTCGAAGTCCAGATGCTGCTCACCGACCGCGGTGAGCATCGTGCGCCCGCGATCCCCGACCTCCTTGTGGCGGCTACAGCAGAGTTAGCGGGCCTCACCGTGCTGGCCGTCGATAGAGATTTCGATCTCATCGCCAACATCACCGGGCAGCCCGTCGAACCGCTCCACCGATGACCGACTCCCCTTTTGCCGCGCCCGCCGCACGGGGCAGGAGGTAGTCCACGTGACGCCCGCCGAGCTGACACCCGCCCACATCGGTGGCTACCGCGTCGAGCGGGTGCTCGCCACTGGCGGCATGGGAGCGGTGTATCTGGTGCAAAGCCCCACCTTGCCGCGCCGCGAAGCGCTCAAAGTGCTTAGTGCCGACCTAGCCGGCGACCCCCGGATGCGGACCCGGTTCACCCAGGAAGCCGACATCACCGCCGGCCTGGACCATCCCAACATCGTGCGGGTGCATAGTCGCGGTGACACTGACGGCCAGTTATGGATCGCGATGGAATTCGTCGACGGCACCGACGCCGAAACCGCCCTGCGCGCCGGCGCCATACCGCCGCAGCGCGCGCTGCACATCATCACCGAAGTCGCCCGAGCCCTGGACTACGCGCACCGCAACCGAGTGGTGCACCAGGACATCAAACCGTCGAACTTCCTGCTCGGCGCACGACCCGGCGAGCAGGAACGGGTGGTGCTCAGCGACTTCGGGGCCGCGCTCACCCCAGAAAGCGCCGACCTGTCCGGTGGACCCATGACCGCGACGCTCGCCTACGCCGCACCCGAGGTCATCGCGGGCAAGACCGTAGATGGTCGCGCCGACGTCTATTCGTTGGGCTGCACGCTGTTCCGGCTGCTCACCGGCCGGTATCCGTTCCCTCACCACGACGACGTGTCGGCAACCATCAACGCACATCTCGACCAGGCCCCCCGGCGAATCTCCGACTATCTGTCCTGGGCCGGCCCGCAGCTCGACGACGTCATCGCCAAAGCTCTCGCGAAAGATCCCGCTCAGCGCTACACCACGGCCGGAGAACTTGCCGGCGCCGCTCGGCGCGCGCTCGATGCCGCCGCGGCAGCGCCCACACCGCGCACTCCCCCGTCCGCGGCGCAAACTAGCAGCGGGTCGGCGACCAGCGGTGCTGCCGTTGTCGACTTCATCGGACACCTCCCCCGCACCCAACCCGTCGCATCCAAGCGCCGCATCCTCGCTGCCGCAGGGATCGCCGCGGCGCTGGTAGCGGTCGGACTCGTGGCGTGGCTGGCACTGCCTGCGCGCGAACCAACGCACAACCCGACATCGTCGACACCCTCAGCCATCACCGACCCCGCCGCCGCGGCCACACTCGCCGCGGCGCTGCCTACCGGCTATCCGGCCGGCAGTTGCACCTCGGCCGGCATCAACGCCGATCTCGCCGCGGCGGCCGTGACCTGTGGCCCCGCCCCGGATACCGGGGGTCCGCCCACGGCCACCTACACCCTGGCCCGCAACCACACCGCGCTACAGTCCCTGTTCGCCCAACAAACCGCGGCCGCCACCACCGTGGTTTGCCCCGGCAACGTTCAGTCGCCCGGGCCCTGGCACCGCGTTGCCAACCCCACAGTGCCCGTGGGAATGGTGTTCTGTGGACTGGCACACGGGCGCCCGCTGGTCGCGTGGACCACCGACGACAAGCTCCTCATGTCCACCATCGAGGCCCAAGCTTCCGATAGCCCCACACTCGACCAGCTCTACACATGGTGGGCCAGCCACTCCTAAAACCCGATCGCCAGCTCGTCCCCCGGATTCGCTGCTCGCACACACGCTTTCAGCACCGCCCGCGCGCAGCATCACAACCGGTCGCCCCGCACATCGTGGTCCTTGCGGTGCAGATAAAGCAGATTCAGCGTCACGAATAATCCGCCGCCGATACGCCGCCACGTGCTGGCCCCAACCGCGAGGTGACTCCGAAATTCGTGAGCAAGGCCAGCCTTCCGGTGACAAGCCCAGGGTTTGCGATCAAACGACTCCGGAATTGGCGGGCGAGATCAGCCAACTCGTACGCAAAATCGGGCGCTGCCGCCGGCCGCGGCGATCGCGACGACACCGACGACACCCAGCGAGTCCGCAGATCCGCGGCGCGACTGACTCCCACGTTACTTCGCGTCCCGGCGGAATCGGCCCACGACAGCCCGAACTACCCGATACCCGAACACGTTCGCACCGCCGGACCCTGGCACTGACAGTGCAGACCGGGTCCCGGACAACTCACCTACCGCGGTGGCCCACACCCGAACCGGGCGGCCAAAACGGCCACAACAACATGTAGCTGTCACGGTTCGCTGCATTGTGCCTGCCGCTATGCCCACGGATTATTCGGTTTGTCTCACACCAATCGCAGCAGAATGTGTCTCACGAAACATGCCATTTCCTACAGCGATCGCGGTTTCGGCATTACTGCCAGGTGACACCTCATGAGGAATCGGCCGAGGTCCAGATGCCCGCGGCGGAGCAGGTCACAACGCTCCGACCGGACCGGTCCGCCGGACTACCGGAGACGCGACCCCGCGCGATCGTGCGTCCGGCGTTGTCGTCGGTCGAGCCGCCGGGCCAGCACCTGCTGCCCGGGGCCGGCCAGCTCCCCGATCGCGCTGGGCCGACCGGAGACCGCCATCAGCACGGCTTCCGCCGGTCCGGTCAGCTCCGGTCCCCTGCCATGACTCCAGTCCAGGTCGGTCGTTGTCAGGCGTACGCCGCGGGCGAGGTGCCACCCCGGCAGCTCGGGGGTGTGCAGGCTGTCCCCCAGCACACAACGCAGCCGTTCGGCAGGGATCTGGCGCGGCAGACCGAGCGGGCGGCGGATGTCTTGATGATGAATGGTGACGTCGAGCAGCGCGAGCCGGCCTCCGAAGGTCGTGGCCAGCCCCTGCGGCCGCAGCCGAGCCTGCAGCCGGTCGAGGAGCTGTTCGGTGCTGAGCGATGAGAGTTCGTCAACCCACACCTGATTGGCGTCAACGATCCGACCGCGCATGACACGGCCAAACATGCCGAGCAGACTCACGCCGTCGAAGCTCATCACATGAGCGACCACGTCGCGCACCCGCCAGCGCTCACACAATGACTGCGCCACCCACTGCTCGGGTGTCAGAGTCGCCAGCAGATCGGCCAGGTCTGTCCGCTCGGCGGTGGCCATCTCGAGACCGTCCACGGGATCAACTCCTCCTGACGCCTGTGCTGACGGTGGTTCACCTATCATGTGACCTCGGCACAGGAGACGCCAACGTTTCGCCGTTCGGAGTGATCTGTCATGCCGGCCGTCGCTGCACAGCGACCACGAAGCTCGTTGTTCGCCCGGTAACTCCAGCATTACAACTTCTGCAACCCCCAGCTCGGCGCCGCGCGCTTCGATACCCGCGGCCAGACGGCCGATATCACCAATATTGTTGCGGCCCTTATCGAAACAGGACGCGTCTAGCACCACAGCTTTGACCCACCCGCGATCACTCACACTGGCCATCGTGTCGCCACACGGCCAAGTCAGGCTTGGGATGTCCCGGCAACGGCACCGAACGTGGTTGCCGCTCACGAGGTTCATGCGTACCAGTCTCCCAACACCGGGCAGCGTGCTGACGGGGCCAGAACGGTCGAATTACCTTCTGGCCCTCCGATGCTAGGCCGGCGCCGGCTCGCGGCTAGGCCACCGGCGGCGCTGCGCTTGGCCTTCGGCGCGGAAACTTTTCCCGGCCACTCGCTGCGCTCGCGGCGGAAAACTTTCCACCCGGGACCTTGCCGCTCCCTCGGCCATTACCGGCCTTACATCTCCAGTGCCAGAAGGCAAAAACAACGGGCGGCATCCCAGAACGCCCGTTCCTGAGAAAGGTAAGGAAATGACCAACACCATCACTGACACCCAGCACGACGACGCTGCCGAGCATGAGGCTGGCTCACTGGAACACCTCGACCCGCACACACTGGTCGTGGACACCAACGTCCGAAATGTCACGGATCTCAAAGCCGATTTCGTCGCCAGCATCAAAGAGCACGGCGTCCTCATGCCGATCGTGGCCGTGCGCGCCGACAATGGTCAGGTCATGGTCCGCATGGGCCAACGCCGCACGCTGGCCGCGCGCGAAGCGGGCCTGACCAGCGTCCCGGTCTATGTGCGGCCCCTCACCGAGGGCGACGACACCGCCCACCTAGTCGACCGCATCGCCCAGCAGATCGTCGAAAACGATCACCGCGACGACATCACCGAAGTCGAACGCGCCCACGGCATCCAGCAGTTGCTCGACGCAGGTGTGTCGGTAACCAAGGTCGCCAAGAAGCTATCGGTCAAGAAGGACACCGTCAAAGCCGTTGAGACAGTCGGTAAGTCCGATGCGGCCAGAGCCGCACTCGACACCGGCCAGCTCAGCCTGACTGAGGCCGCCGCTCTGACCGAGTTCGAGGACCTGCCCGGCGCGCTCGACCGCATCACCAGCGCAGCTGGAACGTCGCGGTTCGATCACGTGGTTGCCCAGCTGCGGGAGGAGCAGGCAAGCTGGCAGGCCCAGTTGAACGCCGAAGCCCACTGGCGTGAAAAGGGATTCACCGTCTTGGACGAACGTCCCCGCTGGGACCTCGACTGCGTCGATATTGGGTACCTGCGCAGCGCGGACGGCGAGCGCGTCGACGACGACGTGGTAACCGACCCCGCCCTATGGGCGGTCCTCGTAGAAGAGGAAGAGGCCTGGGTCGACACCGAAACCGGTGAGGCGGTCGATGAGTCCACAATCGACTGGAACACCGAGGACGACCCCGAGGCCGTCCCGGCCGAAGGCATGCGTCACTTCAACACCGTCAAAGACGGCGTCGTGTACGTGCCCACGTACTACTGCCTCGACTACAGCGCAGCCGGATTCAGTGTCGACTCGTGGTTCCTGCGCAATGCCGGCGCCACCCCCGACACCGCCGACACGTCAGCAGACGATGACGCGGTGGACCTCGACACCGAAGGCGAGGACGCCGCTGCGGCCCGGGCCGCAGCATTGGCCAAGGCCCAGGCCGAAGAGGCCGAAACCCTGCGGCGTGAGCGCCGCAAGGTCATCGCGCTCAACCGTCTCGGCGACGCGGCCATGCAGGTCCGTCGCGAGTTCGTGACCAAGCTGCTGGCACGCAAGACGCTGCCCAAAGGCGCGGCGATCTTCATCGCGGACTGCCTCATCCGCGAGGCCGCGCTGATCAGCGACTACCACGGGTCCGGGCTCACCGCCGAACTGCTGGGCGTGAGCGAAGGCGAAGGACTACGCAAGCTGGTCACCGATCTGCCACCCACAGGTGACGGACGCGCCCACGTGCTCACCTTGGCGGTCGTGCTCGGCGCGTTGGAGGCCCGCACACCCAAGGACGCCTGGCGATCCGGAGGCAGTGGTGGCTGGCGCCGCGGCGTGGGCACCGGGGAGTACCTGGCTTTTCTCGTCGCCAACGGCTACGAGCTGGCCGACGTGGAACGCGTCATCGCCGGGGAGCGCACCGGTGACGAGGTCTACGACGAGACCCTATCGTCGCCCGACGACGACCATACCGACGACAGCGACGGACCCGAAGCTGAGCCCGCCGTCGAGACCGAGGGTGAACAGGAGTAGATGACCGGGCAGGGGCTGCGCAACCAACCCGGTTCCGCAGCCCCTCACCTGGCAAACACGCAATCGGAAGCGCCTGCGGCGCTGCTTAATTCAACAGCGTTCCATTGCCTTTCCGGCCTTCGACCATAACCGGCGGTCCGGTGCGCACAAGGGCCCGCTACGGCCTACGGCTCGCAACGATTTCCCAAGCCGCTCGCTGCGCTCACTGGAAATCGCTGCACCGGACCCTTGCTGCTTACCCGGCCCTGAAGCCGGTTCTTGATCTCAATGCCGGAAGGCAAAAAGAACGGGCGGCCCCGAGATCGCCCAGTAACCCCTCACGAAAGGTTCAGTCATGGCCCACGAACTCGACATCACCAACGGCGTTGCCTCCTTTGCGAACGCGCGTAGCGACGCCTGGCACCGACTCGGCACCTCCGTCGGTCACGCGATGACCGCACGCGAAGCGCTGGAAGCCGCGCACCTGGCGAACTGGAATGTCCGCAAAATGCCGCTGGTCATCCCCCAGACACCCGTGATCACCCCCGATGGAGTCACCACCGCGCCCCCGATTCCGGTTCCCGACATGTTCGCCACCGTGCGCGACAACCCCGTGGTGGCCGGCCAGGTCGACTATCTGGGCGTGGTGGGCACCAAGTACGAGCCCGTGCAGAACGAGGCGTCGTGCGCCGTGCTGGACGCCCTGACCGACGAATCCGGCGCGCACTTCGAAACCGCTGGGGCCTTGAAAGGCGGCCGCGAAACATTCATCACGATGAAGCTGCCCAAGTCGATGACGTTGCAGGGCCACGACGGATCACAAGACCGCACAGACTGGTACATCGCGGCGCTGAACTCACACGACGCGAGCAGCAAATTCCGTCTGCTGCTCACGAATGTGCGCATCGTGTGCGCCAACACCCAAGCCGCAGCCATCGCCGGGGCGAAATCGACATTCGGCATCCGCCACACCGCCGGGGCGCGCGTCGCGATCCACGAGGCCCGTGCCGCGCTCGGGCTGGCCTGGCGCTACATGGACGCATTCGAGACCGAAGCCGCATCACTTTACGCCCAAACCATGGACTCCGACGAAATGCGCGACTTCGCAACGCAATTGGTCAAAGCCGACGACACCAGCTCCAGCACCACCGCGCGCCGCAACCGCCAGCAGCAGGCCAGCAGCATCGTCAAACTGTGGACGTCGAGCCCGACCATCGCACCGATCGCGGGCACCAGGTGGGCGGCCTACAACGCGGTCACCGAATACCTCGACCACTTCGCACCGGTACGCGGAGCCGCCACCACCGGCGCGGCCGCCAACACTCGAGCCCTGCGCACCATCACCCCCGGCAGCACCGTGGAAACACTCAAGGTTGAGGCATTCCGGTTACTGCAGACCATCTAGCCGGTGACCTGGTGGGCAGGGAACCCCTCACCCTGCCCACCAGGGACCACCCTAGAAATCCCCCCCGTGGCGGCACCGCCGGCGGAAACGCCTCCGGCGTTACTCGATTTTCTTCTCCCACCCTCATCGCTTCAAAGCCTGACCGGAATCCGCGATCCGCGCAAGGCCACGGACAACGGGCCTGACGGCCCGAAAACGTTTCACAAAGACGCTCGCTAAAGCTCGCCGGAAAACGTTTCGCCCGGACCATTGCGCGGCCACGTCACTCCGGTCAAGAAAATCGTGCAACGAGGCCCGAAAGAAAAGTCGAAACAGCCGAAAAACTACACCGAGGACATAGGCGAGGCTGCGGATTTCCAAAGGAGTACGCCGTTGCGAGGCACGGTGATTCACCCTAGAAAAGGAACATCACAGAATAGCTTAAAGCCGCGAATAAGCGTTGCCGACACACCCGAATACCGGTAAAATCAATAGGAGCAACACCACCCGCAAGAAAGGACAAAACAATGCATCAGATCACCGTTTACACTAAGCCCGCATGCGTGCAATGCAACGCCGTTTTCCGCGCACTCGACAAAGTTATCTGCGCGTCCGCTTCCGTCTAAGGCACATTTGGTTGACCGGTGTTGGGTGACGAGTCTGACTGTTATCCACCCTGTCGTTGGCTACGACGTTTA
>NZ_JYNL01000071.1 GCF_001044235.1 Mycolicibacterium chlorophenolicum
TGCCCAGAACGGTACCGGCTGTATCAGATCAAATGAGAAAGGCGCGCCGATGTGTCACATCAAATGAGAATGCTTCAGATCGGATGAGAACTGACACGACGCGCCGCGCCACAGGACGGCTGGGTGTGCCTCGGCATTGGCCTTAGGATGTCATCAGGAATACGTCACTGTGACGGTTTACCCAGGCAAATCCCGTTGCATAGCAATATCTTTCGGTCATTTCATGGATAATCTACATTATCCATGAAAATCGTTGTGCACACCTGGTGCAGATGAATCAATCCCCCCGCCTACTGGTCGGCATTGGATGACGCGCTCTGCGGGTGCGAAATCGGAACTTGGCGCCAGTGTCGTCCTTGGGCAGCATGGCACAGGTGTGTAGGTTCCGTCGTCCGCCGAAGGCTGAGGGGTTGGTGGCGTTAATGCCGGCGGCGCGGCATAGGACGGGGCGCAGAGCGTTAGAACAGTGTGCCCTCGACGTCCGTGACGACTTGCCGTTCGGCGGCCTCTACGGGTAGTACACGCTCGTCGGTCAATTCCGCGACGGACCATACCGGTTGTTTCGTGACCGCGGCGAGTAGAACAGCCTGGTCGGCCTCAAGCTCGATGAGGAGCCCCAAGACGTTGAGCAGGTCCAGGAGCTCGGATGTATAGCTGGCCTGCCAGCTGTCGCTATGAATCTTCCAGAGTTCCGACACGGTGCGGTTTCCAATCACCGTGGGCGTTCGATCGCGTCGACGGTCGTTGAACCATTCCCGTACCACGTGCGTACCCGAGACTCTGTAATCCCACATTTCCTGAGTTACGTTGTCGATGAAGCCATCTCCGACATGAAGCCTCTGTGTGGCAGCGTCGTACGAGATAGTGCTCGGCATGTCGTCTACACCCGTTGGGATGGCGCCCCCGTTCGGAACCACCGGACGTTGCGCGGCGGCCATACGCGGCGAGCCCGCTGGCCGTCCGAGCGCTGAATCGATGTATGCGGTGCCGTAGGTCTGCAGCCAAATGACCCGAGCTCCAAGATCACGTATCTGGGAGTAGAGATCGTCGCTGCGTGTAAACGGAATTCGGATCCCTGCGCGGCCAAGCTGCTCCAGGAAGGTGGTCACGTAGTTGGGGTGTGCACAAAGCCCTGCGATGTATGCCGTCACATCGGGCGCGGTGACCGGTGTGTCGTATCGATCACTGAGAAACGCCAACAAGCGCGGATTGATGTTGGGAATACTGGCATTTGAATCCTGCCAGAGCGGGTACACACGCCCGCCGCGGCCGTTGTAGTGGTGCACATCGGGGATCTCAGCGCATACGGTCAGCGCTGGCCCGTCTGCCGGCGACTCGGCTACGGGTGCGGTAAGCCATACTTGCGACGATGACCGTCCCGACCAGAGATGTGGATTGGGCTGATTGATCACGCGCTTGTCGGGGATGACCCAGCGACGATCGAATGAGCGGAAGGCGATTCTGATGGGCGTGGGGCAAGGGCCGGACTCCTCGGCGATCGTGGTTGGTCGAGATTCGAATCCTGGCAATGGATCTCGGAGCACTTTGTCTATGGTCCGGTCGCGGCTGTGCTCCTTGAACAGGAGTCTCTTCCGCTCCCGGTCGGAGGTGCCGATCAACGTATCCCAACGGGCCTTTAGCTGCTCAGCATCGACGTCAATGATCCAGCTGCGACCTGACATGATGCCCGACCCGTTGTACAGGAACACGTCATCCAGAGACAGGAAAGATGACCATTCATCGCTGGCTTGTGGGAGGAATGGGTCTCGCCAAGCGTCGGAACACGTCAGCCATCCGTCGGAACCCAGGTGAATCGCGGCGAGCTGATCGAATTTCGCAGTCCGGTGCCCTGGTTCGAGTTGGCGGTATCGCACCACTGCGGGTGTTTCCGGATTGGCGGTCTTCGACCGCAGGGCGAGCGTGATGCATACCTCGTGTTGCACTGCTTCAAATATTCGGGTGTTTACCTCAGGTTGGAATCCTTCGGGCGAGCATTCGATTACCCAGATGTAGTCACACGTTTGGCGTAGGTAGCGACGCATCCCTTCGAAACCTTGGCCGTGGGTGAATCCGGCGACGGTTATGAAGCACACGATACCGTTTGTATCAGCCGGCTGATTGTCGAAGACTTTCCATGTGGCCCAGCGCCAGAAGTAGATGTAGAGGTTGTAGAGGTGCCTGGAGTGCGCGCTCACTCCCCATTCCGGCTCGGGCATGAACCGTTGAAGCGGTGGAACCCCGTGGCCCTCCGAGCCGGTCTCTAGCCATCCGCCGAGACCACGTGCCCTGTCTTTCCATGGCGGATTACCCGTGACAACTAGGACTTGCTCGCTGGCTTTGACCTGGTTGGCGGCCCGCCTGGCGTCGGTGATCGGCTTGTACCAGCTTCCGAGCTGGTTTTCCTCGACGAATGGATCCTCGAGTGTGTTAGTGATGTAGGTGCGGAGCGTTTGCGGGCCGACGTCAAACACCTTGAACTCTGCGAGCTCAGCGAGTATGCGTAACTGAGCTACAGCGAACGGCCCGAGCTGAAGCTCGAAGCCGATCAAACGAGACAGGCTGGCGATCAAGGCGGGGCCTACTGCGCCCGGCCCTTGATCCGCGGCAATCGTCGCGGCAATGGATCGCAGAATCTCGAGCATGAAAGTGCCGCTACCCATGGCCGGATCGAGGCAAGTAACCGCCGGGTCAGCTAAACCGCTCGGCCTATTTAGATGTTCGGTCAGCGCCTCGGACACCAACCGAACCATTGCAGTAGTCACTTGTGGCGGCGTGTAATAGGAACCGGTGCTCTTCCGAAGGTCCGTGTCGTACGTCTGCAAGAATCCCTCGTAGAAGTACAGCCAAGCATCTGGGTTTCCACGAGATACCTTGTCCCAGTCCACGACCGCGAACACGCGCCCCATCGTCGCCACCGAAGTCTTGAGAGCATTCTCCGAGCCGGGGGTGTCGACCAAGATGCGTAGCGCGGAACCGATGAGCGAATTGGTACTTGCAGCAAGCTCTTTCGCTGCGTAATCGACTCCGGGCTCCAAGTCGATTTCGCGGGCGCGCGCGAGCAGCAACCCGAACGTCACAGCCTGTGCGTACCAGTCGGCGAACTGGTCATCGGTCGCCTCCGGGAAGAGCAACGCCTTCCAGTCGTCGCGTAACGACGTGAGAGTTTGGTTGCCGATGGCGATCTGCTCGCTGACCTCATCGCGCAGCAACCTGCACAGTCGCGCCGACACTTCGGCAAGTGCCGCAGGTGACTGCGGCGCTTGCGGAGTCCACGACATGAAGCCTTCAAGGAAAGCCAGGAATAAGTCGGGTGCCGTGAGAGCCGACCCGGCGTTCGCGAGGTCCCCATTCAGCGTGCGTATGTCCCCAACGCGCTCGCCACTCTGATAGAGACCGAACGCCTGTCCATCGGTGTAGATGAGGTTGGGCAGCGCCTGGAGTTTCTTCCACTGCGTTCGGTCGTGTGGGTCGGAGAATCTTCGAGGGTCGGCTCCCTTTCCTGGGGACTTGACTTCGATGAACCCGACCAATGCGCCGTCGTATTCGACCGCGTAGTCCGGACGCACCGAGATCGCGCTGAGGGAGGTCTCTCCGATCAGGGTGAGCTTCGAGGGGTCGTAACCGATCAGCCGGCACATCGCCAAGAACAGTTCTTCTAGAGGTGCACGAAGCTGGTCCTCGGGCTGACCCGTCACCGTGATGGCATTGAGCTTCTTGTTGACTTTGGTTCCATAAGCGCTGACAGCAGTCGCTAAGTCCTCCGGCGTGGTCGGCACTGTCACATCATGGCGTCTCTGGGCGGCGGGATACCGGCGGACACGCACAGCCGGACTCTGCGGCCGCGCGGCCGCATCCCCGCGCGGTCAACCGCAGTGTGAGTCGGTTCGACTTTACTCACTCCACATGATTGTCAAGACGCGGCAGTCGCGAGGTCGGTTGTCTCGGTGAGCTCAGCGATCAACTTGACGGCGACCGACCGTCTATGGCCGGTGGCACGAGCTGGTCAACGCAGAGCTCAGAGAGCTGAGTCATCTGCTCGGTAAGTCATCAGCGACTGCTTGACCGGATTACTTAGCCGGCAGGCCGCGGCGCTTTGCCAGGTGAGCTCTCCGCCTGGCGTTGCTAAGCTACGGCCTCGAACAGCCTCACGACGACGGTCGTTCGCAGTGCCGCCGTTGACTGCGGGCTCGTTGTAGCTGCATCTCCAGGTATCTCCAGAGGGCGCGGTTTGAGCCCGACAAGATCAACCTGTGCCGAACCTTCCGACCGAGGATGCTCGGCACTGAAAAACGCGGGGAAAGCCACCGCGTGCCGTAACACCCCCGCTCACTCGTCACCGCCGTGGTGGCCGCCCTTTCGGCGACCCGGTTGTCGCAAATACCGGATACCGGTAGTATGACCGGTAACGAAACCGGAAGTTTAGGGAGAGTCTCATGACAGCCACATTGGACCGGGCAGTCGAAGCCACTGAAATCGTCGATGCCCTGAAGCCGTTTGGCGTCACTCAGCTCGATATCGCCGCGGCCACGCAGGTCTCTGACCGGGCCGTGCGCGGCTGGCGGACCGGCGACATACGCCCTGACCGGTACGACCGGCTCGCGCAGCTCCGCGACCTCGTCCTGCTGCTTTCGGACTCACTTACCGCTCGAGGTGTCGGCCAGTGGCTGCACGCGAAGAATCGCCTTCTGGACGGCGAGCGCCCTATCGAGTTGCTCGCTAAGGAGCGCTACGAGGAGGTCCGTCGCGCGGCCGAATCCTTCATCGACGGTTCCTACGTGTGACGCTCGCCGACGCGGTCGCAACCGCACGGCGACGCAAGCTGACCGGGAAATTCTGGCACCAAGGCCCAACGCGGCACCCGCTCGTATCCTGTCTCGACCCCGCGGCGGGGGCGGGCCGATACCACCAAACCGGCGAACCCGGGGTCTGGTACGCCTCCAACCGGGAGCAAGGTGCCTGGGCGGAGCTCTTCCGCCACTTTGTCGATGAAGGCATCGATCCCTTCGAGATCCGACGCCGCGTTGGTCGTGTATCGATCGACCTTCAGGTACTCGATCTCACCGACGAGCAGACCCGATCCCATCTGGGCGTGGACGAAACGGACCTTGTGTCAGAGGACTACGTCATCACCCACGCCATAGCAGTTGGTGCCCGCGATGCTGGGTTTGACGCCATATTGGCCCCGGCAGCCG
The DNA here is from genome assembly GCF_001044235.1 of Mycolicibacterium chlorophenolicum. GTDB lineage: Bacteria > Actinomycetota > Actinomycetes > Mycobacteriales > Mycobacteriaceae > Mycobacterium > Mycobacterium chlorophenolicum. The sequence goes on from NZ_JYNL01000071.1 coordinate 5,193, forward strand.
CGCTACCCGGTTGTCATACACTGGCAGTGTTCGTTCACGCGTTGCCCAACGTCGATGCCGAGCGATCAGAAGTCCGTCAACCTCCGCCACGGCTCGCTGACCTCCTCGCGGTGATCCGACCACACGAAAACGTACCCAACGCTGTACGTCGATTGCTCAAGACACTGGAAGGGATTGGCGCCGAAGAGATTCGGCGTAGACGCCGCTAAACGACCTGATACAGCCCAGTTGACCGTCGATGGATGCGATTCATCCAAAGCTGAACAGACGCCAATGAATACGCCGCACCGCCCAGAACCTCTCAATGGGATATTCGGACAAGTTGACACATCATCATCCATGAATGTGGGCAGCCGTCGTCGCGCTACGTCACGTAGCACCGGCTACTGCTTGCCGAGCCATTTACGCAACGTCGTGCGGGTCCTTATAGCTTCCGGCTGGCCTCGTGCCAGCAACGGCACGCCGTCGCCGATCGCGAAACGCGTTGAGCCACAGTGTAAGCAGTCTGGCGACTTTGCTGGGCGGTGCTCGACGACGTCGTCGGTGAGAGGGTGGTATTCGACCCAATGATCGGCTCCTACGGTCGGATCTACCAGGCCGCCGACCATCATGAGCCAGTCATCGACCGCGCGCGCTGCGGCGACCGCGTTGAGCGTAATCACGCTCGGGGCATGGACGTTCTCATCTTCGATATAGCGCTGCCGGCGGCGTTGGACTTCCCCTGTGGCTTCCTCAGTCAAGCGCGAGGCAGAAATCAGGCCGTTGCACTGCAGGCAACCGCTACCGGGGTTGCTCATCCGCGACACGGAGAAAATGTCGGCGACCTGGCCATCGACGACCGAAACCTTGGCGCCGACTTGACTATTCGGGATCAGATACTGATGAGTTATGGAGTTGACGACGCGGCGGGCGAGCGCTGAGTCGGCGGCAAGGAAAATATGATCACAATCGGTCAACAGCGCCGCAACGTCAGCGTCGACCACCGAGCGCGCCACCGTGGAGATCCGGACGGTACGAGAGGCTTGGTGAGCAACTCGCGCTGCGATCTTCACCTTTGGTGTTGAGATGCGGGCTCCGAGATCTCGCATCCACTGCGGTTGCGTGCTTGCCTGAAGCCAAGTCATCGCGTCGAGTCGGCGAGCACCGACGACCCTGGGAAGATTCGTCGGGTCGACCCGGTCGGGGTCGATGAACACCAGATGCCCTACCCCGAGGCGGGCGAGGTATTCAGCGATGAGCGATCCAGCCCCGCCGAGTCCGACGACGGCCACCTTCGACTGCGCAAGAAGCGCCTGGCCGCGATCACCGAAGACCCGCGTTTGACGATCGTAGGTCGGATCTGCGATCCCGGCTGGCATCGGCTCAGGGGTCAACGTGAGCTGCGGTCGCCCCATCACGCGAAGGTGGGTGAGAGCGCGACGCCGTCCGTCGCTCGTCCAAATATCACCGGCAACAGCACCCTCGGCGAACACCAGCGCTCCTACCGGGACGTCCCCGTTGATGTCGAGCAGTGCCGGATAGCCACGTTCGTGGGATGTCATGTCGGTGCGCGAGAAGGCTACTCGGTCGCGGCCACCGTGATTGTGCACCGCGAGGTAGGCCAACCCTTGCTCCGCGCAGGCGTCGATGGCATCGGCGACGAAGCCCGCGGTGAGCTTCCGGTACCCGCGGGTTCCCTCGACGTAATCGATACCGTCTGCAGCTACCACCACATCGCGCACCAGCAATCTGGTGCCCCGCGCGCTTCGCGCGATACCGCATCGCAGCACGGCGCCGTGCTCCTCACCGTCACCGCAAAACAGATGATCCCGCAGAACAGCCCACTGCGCTGCGGTGATCGCCACCGACCAAGGCGCATCTACCGTTCGTTGAGCCATTTGAGCACCTTCAGGACTTTGGTCGCGGCCGTGTCGACGGCAGGGTTGAGCCGATTACTTCTCCGAGACAGCTGCATTCCCGGCTCCCCCGCCGGCCCCCATGTCGTTGGCGAGAATCCCTCACCAAGGGCGGCGCCGTCCGTGCGCTTCAAATCGGGTCGCACGAAATGCGGATAAACGTCTGCCTCCGGATAGGCGAACGTGATGAGGAAGGCGATCCAAGAGCTGTCCTATGTATAAGTGGAGCTGAGCGGGACCGCGTCGATGACTACCCACGCGCCACCGTCACCGGTGGCGGTGACGGTGACGGTGGACTCGGCGAACGTCTCTTGGATCTCGTGAACCGCGCCCGCGACGGCCGGACTGATCGGTGTGGTCGTCACGAGTTGTCATCCCCGTCGACGGCGCGGAACTCGTCGCCATCGTGGACCCGGATCTGCTCGTCGTCGCCGACCTGGTCGAATTTTGCACCGGTCTTGCGGGACAGCAGGAAGTCCAGCTGGATCGGCACATCCTGCGCGATGGCGGCCTCCTTGATCGACATGCCGGTCTGGCGGGCGCCATGCAGGGTCACCATGTGCTTCCGGTTGACGATGACGTGCAGCTCTTTCTTCGGCAGCTCCTTAGTGAAGAAGCGGTCCCCGTCGGCGATGTGGACGATCTCGCCGGCCTTGATCGGATCATCGAGGTCGTCGGAAATGTCCTTCCAGATGCCGTAGTCGTCGGCGATCGGCGGAGTAGTCAAATCGCGCAACTGCGTTTCGGTGAGCGCGGCGGTGCGCACCTGGTACGGGATCTTGTCGATGTAGATGGTGCGCGGGCGGTCAGTGTAGAAGCGCATGTTTTCCTCGATAGCCACGACTTCGGTCGGGGCAATCGGCTCATCTTGCGCGTCAGCGATGTCGAGCCACACGTTGTCGGCGGGCGGCGTGACGAGAGCGGCGAGCTGGGCGCCGGTAAGGCGCCGGTGCTTGACCGTAATTGGTTCACCGTCGATGTAGATCTGGATATTGTCCTGGGGCGCCACAGCGGGCTCCTTTCCACTCTTTCTGGATGCAGGCATTCGCCTGTTCAACAGTTAGAGACGGGACAACGTCGAAATCGTCCAGAACACCCTGAGCGTGGAGCCGTTGTTAGCTCGCGCAATCCCGGCACACCGTGGAGCCAGTGTCGAATTGGCTGGGGTGCTTGCATAAGAAACACTCTGTGCAGGTCTGTTCGGTGTTGGCGGTGCAGCCGCAATGACCTGACGGGCAGCGGGGATGCTCGCAGCGGCCGCAGACACCCTCTGCAACAAACTCCTGGTGACAGTGTTCGCATTCCTCCCAGGCGTCGGGAGCCCGGTCGGCCGTGCTATCTCGGGGCGGTGAGAACGTCAGCCACGGCGCCCCGTGGGAGACCATCGTCAGGAACAGCCGATCTCCCGCCCAAGCCGCTTGGCCGTACAGCAGGTCGGAGGTGTGGCCATCGCGGTACCAGATCTGTGCGTCGTCGCGCGTGACCACACGACCGTCTCGATCCGCACGCAGCGCCGCCTGGACAAGCGGGTTGGAGCACTGATCGCTACCGCGTGCGGGCGGAAACAATCCACCGCATGCGGCGGCGAAGGTGACGATGCCGTCGCCGTCGAGCACGGCGACTACCCCAGCTGATCGGAGCCGTCCGACGAGGCGGACGCAAATCGCCGCCCGGGAGGCATTGGAGGCTGCGAACAACCCAGTTGCGGTGCTGACCGTGGGCCCAGAACCGTGGATGTGCGTATCGACGAGATCATCGGGAAGCAACATGCGTGCGGCAAACGCATCGCAGCTCGCATCCTCGAACGCCTCAGGCTCACGGTGCTCGACGATTGCAGTGCCGAGGGCGATGTCGGTCTTCTGGATGTGGTGGCCGAGTTCGTGTAGCAGCGTGAATTGCTGGCGCCGCCATGACATCGACTGCGTCACGATCAGCGTCGGCGGATCCCACCGATACCCACCGGCGACGGAACAGCCCAGTTGGGAATCGTGAGGCACGAACTCGGGAACGCGCAGCACGGTGAGATCGTCGCGGCTTTCCAGCGCAGCAAACGCATCACGCGTCAAATCATCTTGACTGCCGCCCCGCGCTTCCCACACACGCACCATCGCGTCGACTTGGGCAGGCACGGCGTCGAATGTTCGCGGCACGGGCCTAACTGCCTTCTGCTGCGATTATCGCTTCCAGGCGTTGTCTCCACTGTTGCCGTCCTTGGCCGGTTTCTCGCGCGGCGAGCTGGTAGGCCTCGTAGCCAAGCTGTGTTCGCGCTGCGCCTTCGTCTCCATCGACCGCGCGTTGTCTGATGTGCGGGCGCCAGCGCGGCTCTTGCAGTTCGCGCGCGAGATCCTTCGGTAGTGGCGCGACGGCGGCAAGGACATCGTCGACGGCGAGATCGGCCGCCGCCGCGAGCTGTTGGGCTTCGTCGCGCGTCAGCGGTTCCTTGCCTATGCGAATGGCCATGGCACGAGCTTGCGTAACGCGCAACGTAGTCATGATGGTTGGTAGCGGAATATCAAGTTGTGCAACCGATTTCACCGAGGTACTGATGTACAGCCCCGGCGCCGCCTGGAGGACCTCGAAAGCATCGAAGAGCTCGTCGATCGCCATGGCCGCTCCCGACCCAAGAGGCGGGTCGAATTTTCCTCTACGCAGCCCTTCTTCTGCGCCACGATTTGTTGTTGTGCCGGTGATGATTTCGAGTAACGGCCGTGGGATTGACGCGATAATCGTGTCCAGCACTCCAAACGGAATCTCGGCTGCTGCGTCTGGCCAAATCGCAATGGGTCCGTATAGCGGGCTGGCATCGGCTTCCACGATCACAGTCGCCCTATCCTCGACGCCGGCCTCCAGAGACACGGGAACAGCGTGGGCTCGTGCAGAAGTGTCGTCGACACTCACGACGAGGAGGATGACGGTCGACTCACGCCAATACGCCTGACGCAGTTGGCCCGCTGAAACGTCGTCGGTTGTGCTGGAGCTGCGCAGAAGCCCGCCGCGCTTCGGGCCGATCGGGGCACGTCGCGCGAGTTCTAACCAGCGCTCGGACGACTCAGACGACATTCGAACCCTCCATGGTCATGTCATCTACTGACGGGACAACGGCTTCATCGTCCAGCACCAGACTGACCAGAGCCGCAACGACCTCGCGGCCTCGCTCGGCATCACCAGCAATCTCGATCAGACGTGCCCGAAGCGTGGCAATGAGGCTGTAGGCGCTGCTGCGGCCCACGCCAAGTTCGTTCGCGAGCCCACGTGGGTCGTTAAGGAATCGGATCACTGTCCGGTCCCGGGCGGTCAACGTCGACATCAGTTGGGCGGCAACGTGTTCGTGACTGAGTTGCGCCTCGGCAATCGCAGCGCTATCAGGACCAGACACTGTCTCTTCAATGATCTCCCAATCAATTTCGAGTGTCACGTCGAAGGCATCATTGGCGTCTAACAAGGATGGGAACCGGTCGGCGCAGATATCGGTGAGGTCGGTGATATGGAGTCGGCCGGCCGCGGCCAGAACCCGCCGTAGCATCTCCTCCAGTTGCCCCGGGCGGCCCAATGGCACGGGGCCATCGCCCCTCAACTGGGCCAACTCGACCGGCGCGCCGGCCGCGATGGAGCGCAGTTCATCGGGCCCGACCAACAGATCAATATCGTCGCCATTCGTGAGGATCCAGTGATGTGCCAACGCCGATGGCGAGAAGAGATCTGAGCGTTCCAGACGTTTTTCGAGCCGGTTTCGTAGTGCTCCCCACGGGCGCTTACGAACTCGGTCGACCAGCCAGTGCTTGACCCATTTGCCGGTGAGACGGTGGGCAGCCGCATCGTCGGGAACCGCGGTGACCGCATTCGCATAGCCGGCACCCTTGGCTTCGAAAAATTCGTTCACCAAGTCATCGACTTCATCGGCCTCGTCGAGGGCACGAAATCGCGGCATCTGCTCACGGAACACGCTGCGCATCATCGCCAAGGCTGCATTGCCGAGATATCCGAGTGCTAGCGCTTCGTCCCGAATGTGCGTCGTGCTCATCCCTATCGCTCCACCTAGTACCAGGTGTTCTGCTGGGCTCCGCGCAGCCGGACCCGCCCCGCGGCGACCCGCTGGACCGGCCGCAAGGCAGTGAATTGCGCAGCAATGTCGTCGTACAACGTGCCGTTCCCACCAGAGTCTGACACCGAGACGAGCATGGCAAAAGGCACCTCAGTCGGCGAACCGTCCAAAGCTCCCGCTCGGCGGGCGACATAGCGCACCTCCAGCCTCGCGCTATCGAGTTCGCCCGCGGTGAAATTGACTCGGTAATGTCGCAGCGTTTCCCACTTGCCCGAGTCGCGCAGATCTGCCTCATTCAAACTTGTTGTGTTCGTGAGGGTTTTGGCAACCGGTTCCTGACCGGCTTTCCATCCCTCCATCAACAGGGTTCGCGCCTCGGACGAGGCGAGGTCGATTTCCCTGGCTGGCTCGTCGGATCCCGCCGGCGGAGAAAATCGAAACATGTTGCGGTGCGGACGCAATGTCAGTTCGAGCGAGGCAGAGGTGTACTCGGTGGGCTGGGTCGGCTCCACGGGTGAGGCATAGGCAAGGGTGACCGACATCTTTGCCGGTCCAGTGAAGTATCGGGGCAGCGGCAATTGATAGCCCACGATGTCTCCACGCGCGATCTCATCGACGAACAGCACGTGCACTTGGTCCGGGGTGCATTCCATCGCGTCGGCGAACGACAAAGGCAGCCGTCCAAAGCCGAACTCGTCCTGCCGCTTCTTGAAGGCACGATGGCGTTCGGCGAAATGCACTGGGAACGCTCGAAGTACGCTGCTGTTCACCCGAGGTAGCCGCGTTGTGAGGTCCGCAAGTGCGTGAGTGACGACCGGCGCGGCAAAGCTCGTGCCCGTCGCCTCCAAAAACGTTCCGTCGGCGCACAAGACGTCAAACATCCGGTCATCCACTCCGCCGAACTGAACGCCCAGCGGCTGGGTCCGATTTCCGGGGCGTCCGGGGCCCATTGATGAGTAGGGTGCGCGCGTCCACGGCCGATCGGGAGCGGGCACATCGCAAGCACCGACCGAAATCGCGTTGGCCATGTCGGCTGGCACTTGCACTCGATGTAGCCCAGTATCGCGATCTTGGTTTCCGTCATTTCCAGCCGCGACCACGAACACGATGTCGCGCTCCCACGCCAATTGATCCAGTTCTGCGGTCCACCGGTTCGGCTCGTTGTCATCCTCGACAGCTAGAGTCGGCCCCAGACTCAAATTGACTAGCTTGTGCCGACCCTCGGTCAGAATGTCCTTGATCTGGTCAAGGATCCAGTACCCATCGAGGTCCCCCGGGTCATACGGCGGTGGCATGACCCGAAAGCTCTCCACGGGCAGAGGTGGCTGCGCCGCCTGATCACCTGAGCGCAACAGTCCGTAGAGGACGGCGCCGGTAACACCGGTGCCGTGATCAACATCGTCGGCCTCGATCGGCTCCTGCGTCAGATCGATCACCGGAATTGGGAACAGCCCAAGCTGATCCGGATCGCGGACGCCGCCGTCGAATACCGCCACAGTTGTGACGTCAGCGATGGGATCCGGAACAGTGGGGGGCCGAATCCGGCTCGCACTGCGCAACCCGAACCGAGGCCGCGGTCGGATGGCGGGCATCGGTCGCAGCGCCCGTAGCGGGTTGAACCTCGCTAATTGCGGTGCATCCGCGTCCGCCACCCGCACTGGGACGAATGTCAATCCCCCGACGGTGCGAAGAAAGTCGCCGTGCACGGTACCGCCGTATGATTCCACGAGCGATATCCAGCGATCCAGCGTTGCAGCGTCGATCGCTACGGGCTCGCCGGACCGCACAGCGCGCGGGTGCAGCACTGCCTCATAGAGAGAGCTCACTTGCTCGCCGATACTCTGCTCGGGATCCACGCGCAGAACAGAACTCACGGCAGGCGAGGCGACTTCCTCGAGGCGTCGAATCTGTTCGAACGCCTGCTGGGCGCTGCGGCCAGGGCCCGGGGCATCGACAAGTGATTCGAGCCGCTCGAGTGCTGTGTCATCGACGGCAAGGATGAGTCGGCGGGTCCCGCTCGGCCGATCTTGCGCCGCTGTGCGCAGGATGCTGGCGTCCGACCTTGAACCCACTGGGACTGCACCGATGTATCCGAGCAGAGCTTCCGGATAGTACGTCGGAGCAAGATAATTCGGGAAGAGCTTGGCTTCGATGTAGATGCGGTCCACGGCCCGCAGCTCGTCAGGCAATTCTCGCAATCCGGCACGCGCGGAACGGATCTGCGGGAGTAGCCACTCCCGAGCTTGTTCGGAAGTGTATGGGTTGTACTTCGGTCCACCACCCGTTGGGGCGGGTTCGACCTCGAATCGCATCGCTTCGCCATTGAGCAACAGCCGGCGGGCGACTCCGGCTGTCGACCCCGGGGTCGTCACAGCGCTTCCGTGGCTTGCCGGATACCGCTGGCAACGGTGGGGTGGCTGACGCCGGCGAGAGTTGCGATGCTGCGATTCGACATCCCTAGCCGATCGTGTGCAACTTGCCAGACCTGGTTACGCGCATCGCTGGTCGGAAACTGCGTGACGAGTTCTGTCACTACGACGTCCTCCATAGTCCGATCGTTGAGAATTGCCCTGCGCCTGCAGAGATCCCAGAAACGCAGAATGACCGCGTGACTGTGTCCTTCCCAGATTGTTGCGGCCACGTCCACTACCTCTGCCGAGACGTCCCTGCATTTCAGGTTGGTCAGCAGTGTGCGCCGTTCCGCGTCGCCGGGGAGCGCAAATTCGATGATGCGATCGAAGCGGCGATCGACGGCTTCATCGAGCAACTGGGGATGGTTCGTTGCGGCGACCAACAGACTCGTCTCCGGCCATCGATCCAGCTCGACAAGGATCACGTTGACAATGCGCTTCAACTCGCCGATGTCGGTGTCGTCGTCGCGGCGCTTCGCGACCGCGTCGAATTCATCGAGCAGAAGTACGCACGGGCCCGACTTTGCGAACTGCAGTACCGATCGGATGTTGCGGCCGGAACTGCCCAGGTAGCTGGAGACGACCGCAGCGAGATCCAGTGTCACCAACGGCAATTCGAGCCGCTGCGCGATCCAACGGGCGGCGAGGGTCTTGCCCACACCCGGTGGGCCCCAAAACAACACGGTCCGGCTCACCGCGACGCCCGCCCGTGCCAGCTCAGCGCGACGCTCACGCTCTGTCACAATCTCGTGTAGTTGCGCCGCCACAGCGTCATCGACCACCAGTTCGTCGCCAGTCGGGATCGCGTCGACGTGGGCCAACGAATGTGTCCCTTCGGCATCCGCCGGGATCGCTCCGCTATCGAACCGGAGCCCCGCAGTGGGCGCTGCCGCCGATAGTGCGTCGTGTAGCGCCACACGAAATGCGTCCGCGTCGGGCACCGACGATGGAACGGCCCGCATTAGGCGTCCGGCAAGCTGACGAACACCTGCGGCGTGGCCACGCGCCCCCACTCGTACCAGATCCACGAGGGCTCGCTCGAGCCCGTCATCGCCCTGGTAAATCGTCGACTTGGATGGCGCCACGTTTACCACGTTAGCGTGGATCGGCGACATTTCCGATAACTGCCGACGATTTCGGCTGCCCGCAATCTCTCGAACTCGCAGCGCAGCGCAGCCCTAACCACGCCCGATAGCATGTTATCCACGTCAGACACCGTCTCGTCGGAGGAGATGCTCGTGGGCTCAGCCGCGGTCTTCATACACGGCATCTTCTCCTCCCAAGACGTATGGCAACCACTGCTGACTCAGTTGCAACAACTGCCGGACGTCGGCGAGAGATACGCGTTCCCGAAGTTCGAGTACAGCTCCAAGAAGGTCGTTGTCAATCGCATGAGGCGCCGCCCAGACCTGGACGCGCTGGCAGACTGGCTGCGCACATTCTTGGAACACCAGTGCCGCGAACACGACGAGCTGGTGCTGGTCGGCCATAGCCAAGGCGGCCTTGTCATACAGCGCTTCCTTGCACGCATGCTCGACGACGGGCGCGGACACGATTTACGCCGCATACGCGCTGTGGTCCTACTGGCCTGCCCCAACGATGGTTCAGACTTCATGATGTCGACGCGGCGGACTATTTTGCGCTCACGCAACGTGCAAGAGCTGCAATTGCGGCCAAACTCCGAACCAGTCAAAGCAGCGCAAGCACGGGTGCTCAATCAGATAGTGAACGCGCCGTACGATTCAGATAGATTCTGCCGGATACCGTTCCACGTCTTCTACGGCCTCGAAGACGGCGTTGTGCCGGTGGCCTCGGCCAGAGGACCCTTCGCAGAGCCGCGGGCGCTCCCCGGAGACCACAGCACAATTCTTTCTGCTACCAACCCCACAAGCGCCGTCGTCACTGTTGTACGGAACATCCTCGTCGATGCTGTGCGGAAGACGCTCCCGCCCACGGAGGTGACCCCCGACGGCGGGGCGGTGGACGTCGAGAGAGGCCAACTTGACCTCAGTTCCCGCCATCCCCCAGCCTCGCGACAAGCAACGTCACATCAGGTCGTCGTAGGTGAGATTCCGGGACTGCCACCGGCATTCATCACAAGGAACACACTCACTCGGCTGTCGCAGTCCCTGGATCGGAATCTGATCGCCGTCGTGTGCGCCTTGACCGGTATGCGTGGCGTCGGGAAGACGCAACTTGCCGCCGCCTATGCCCGGTCGAAAATCGTCGAAGGCTGCGGTGTCGTGGGCTGGGTGAACGCCGAAACGGTAGGCGAGATGGTCACCGGACTAGCTCGAATCGCTGAACGGCTCAATGTCGCAGACCCCAAAGGAGATTCAGCCGAATCAGCCCGGCGGTTGACCGAACACCTGGCGAGCACACGCGTCGGTGACGCTTTGCTGGTCTTCGACAACGCCACCGATCCCGATGAATTGAAGAAGTACATTCCACCAGTTGGCACCCGCGTGGTCATCACCAGTACGAGCCGGTCATTCACCGAGCTTGGAACGCCGATCGACGTGAGCGAATACACCCCGGAAGAGTCAATCAGCTACTTGACTCAGCGAACTGGGCTCGATGACCAGGCGGGCGCGTCGCGCATCGCCGAAGAACTCGGCCACCTCCCGCTCGCGCTTTCGTCGGCCGCTGCGACCATCAAGGCGCGACGGCTCGACTACGGTGCTTACTTCGCATTGCTGCAAGAACGGACGGTCGTCGAGATCATGCCCCGCCGCGAAGGAGGCGGCTACCCGCGTTCGATCGCGGCCGCTTTGATGATGAACGTCGATGCGGTGGTGTCCTCCGACCCGGGCGGCATATGCAGTACCGTCATCGGAACCATTGCCCTCCTGTCGCCCGAAGGTGTACCCCGAGCTCTTCTGCGGGGCATCTCAGATTCCACTCACGCCTCAACCGGAGCCATAGACGATGCGTTAGCCCAGTGCGTTGACGGCTCGGTGCTGTCCTGGTCTTTCAGCGGTGACGCGGTGATCATGCACCGACTTATGGCGCGGGTGCTCTGGGAACGGTATCGCGCAGATGGGACCTTTTCTTCCCTTGCGTCCGGTGTCTTGGACTTGATCGAACCTGAGCTCTTTGACTCGTCTGAGGCGTGGAGCCGCAGGAACGAGGGCTCGTGGCTTGTGTCGCACGCCGAAGCGCTCTGGGAGGCACTGCAGGAAGACGACGTGTCGTGACCGCAGCTTCTCAGCGTGCGCTTTCGGCGCGGCAATGGGCCGTCCGCCAGCTGATCGGTGCGGTCGATCTGACCAGCGCTATCAGTCTTGGCGAGCGGGTCGCTGCTGATACTGCCCGACTCCTAGGTGTCGATCATCCCCAAAGCCTCAGTTCCCGAAGCGATCTCGCGCGGGCGTACGAATTAGCAGGGCGCGCGGACGACGCGATTGCACTCCACGAATCGGTAGTTGATGACTCTCAGCGCGTCTTGGGAGGTGACGATCCGAGTACGCTGGCATACCGTAACAACCTCGCTGACGCCCTGGAGGCTGCGGGCCGCTCCGACGAGGCGATCGCGATGTACGAGGCTGTCCTTTCCGGGCGTATCCGCGTGCTCGGAGCCGATCATCCCGATACCCTGACAACCCGCAACAACCTCGCTGATGCGCTCGAATCGGCCGGCCGACTAAGCGAGGCGATCGCCATGTACGAGGCGGTGATCGCCGACCGAACACAGCTTCTCGGTGCCAACCATCCCGACACACTTATATCCCGTAACAATCTCGCAAGCGCGCATGAATCCGCCGGCATGATCGATGCGGCAGTGACCGAGTTCGAAAAGGTCGTCGCCGACCAGCGGTCAGTAATCGGATTCGACCACCCCGACACCCTCGCCACTCGAAACAACCTGGCCTACGTCTATGAATCCGCAGGCCGCGTCGCTGAGGCCATCGCGTTGTACGAAGATGTCCTCGCTGATCGGATCCGCGTGCTCGGCAGTGATCATCCCGACACCCTCATAACGTGGAATAACCTCGCGCTCGGCTACTTAACGGCTGGTCGTCTCGATGAGGCCATTACCGCCAACGAGACACTGCTCGTTGCCCGCGAGCGGGTCCTCGGCGACAGACACCCCGACACCCTGACCTCTCGCAACAACGTGGCCGTCGCTTATCAAGCGGCGGGTCGGTTGGACCAGGCCATCGCGATACTGGAACCACTTGTCGGTATCCGCACCCAGGTCCTGGGACCCGCCCATCCACACACCCTCCGCACTCGGCACAACGTCGCTAACGCCTACCGGCTGGCAAAAGCCCCGGCCAAAGCAGTCCCCATGTTCTTGGCGACGCTCGCCGACACCCAGCGGGCGCTAGGTTCTGATCACCCCCTCATTGAGACCATCCGGGAGAACCTCTCCCTGGCCGCGGATGCGCTCGATTGACCGTGTCGCCAACGCCCGGGGGTCATCATCCTTCGTGCGGCGCTGCCGAGTGCGGATGATGTCGTGCCGAGCGAGCTGATCAAGAGGGCGCTGGCCGCTCGCCATTGGGCGGTACGGCATCTGCTCGAGGCCGAAAATGCCACCCGAGCAATAGAACTCGGCCAGCGCGTCGTCAAGGATACGGAACGACTACTCGGCACCCACCACCTGGACACCATCGCCGCCCGCAACACCCTCGCCTACGCGTACGAATCAGCGGGTCAGCTGGATGTCGCGATTGCCCTGTTCGAGTCGAACGCAGAGGAACACCAGCAGCTACTGGGCAGTAATCATCCCCGGACCTTGGCCTCCGTCAACAACCTTGCTTACGCCCATCAATCTGCCGGTCACCTCGACCACGCCGCGAACCTTTTCGAATCTGTCCTCGCCGGCCGCACACGAACTCTCGGCAGCACTCATCCCGCTACCCTACGAAGCCGAAACAATCTCGCTGGCGCCTACATGGCGGCCGGGAAAGCGCAAGAGGCTATCCCGCTGTTCGCATCGATCGCCGCCGATCGTGCGAACGTACTCGGCCCTGACCACCCAGGAACTCTGCGCAGTCGTAACAACCTCGCCGGAGCCTACCGCGAAGCCGGAAAGCTGGAACAGGCAAGGGCACTCATCGAAGCAGTCGTCGCCGATACCAGCCGAGCGCTGGGCGCTGAGCACCCTGACACACTGACCGCGCGACACAACCTGGCCGCCGTGCATCGCTCGGCGCACAGAACACAGCACGCCATCGATCTGTTCAAGAGTGTCCTCGCAGACCGCACCCGACTGCTGGGCCCCGACCACCCCGACACCGTCTCCTCCCAGGAAAACCTCGCCGAGGCTTATCAGTCCCAAAATTCCATCAGCAGATCGATCAAAGGCATTCAGGAAACTGTCGCCAAGACGCCGGGCATACCTGACACCTAAGTGACCCAGCCTGAGACGATCCGCTACTCCCCCTTCGCGCCGAACGGCTAGACGGAAGCCGCTGAAGCGATCGTTCCCTGTACACCCAGCCCGGCTGAAGGGCACTTCCCCGCTCGGCCTGCAGACGACACGCGAGCTTCATGGATAACCACTGATATCCATGACGGCTGCGATACTCGGGAGGTGCCTCGGTCGGACTCGCAACCGGAGTCACCTGTCGTTGCCTATCCGGGTTGGTTCACCGACTTTCTGGACGACCGCGTGATTCGCAAACCGTCGCCGCACACAACCAAGGCCTACCGTCAAGACTTCGAAGCAATCGCGACACTGGTCGCCGGCCAAGCTGAAGATGTCGTGAACCTCGAGGCTGCGGCGCTCGACAAAGACACTCTGCGTGCGGCTTTCGCTGTCTACGCCCGGACACATTCAGCGGCCTCGATTCGGCGCTGCTGGTCGACATGGAACACGCTGTGCACCTATCTGTTCACCGCGGAGCTCCTTGGCGCTAATCCCATGCCGCTCATCGGCCGCCCGAAAGTGCCGAAATCGCTGCCGAAAAGCTATAGCGACAATACGGTGACAGGACTCGTCACCGCGATTGATGCCGACACTGGATCCGCGCGCGACAGTGACTGGCCTGAACGCGACCGCGCGATTGTGTTCACGGCCTTGCTGGCGGGTCCGAGGGCCGAGGAGCTCATTCGCGCTGATATCGGTGATGTGCGCCGAACCGATGACGGCGGTGGGGTGCTTCACGTTCGTGGCAAGGGCAACAAAGATCGCCGAATACCTTTCGGCAAAGAGCTTCTCGATGTGATCGAGCAGTATCTCGAAAGCCGTGTCGTTCGTTTCCCCCCGGCAAGGAGGCGAGTGCCTGACTCAGACACGCTGAGCCGATTCTCTTCTAACGCCCCTCTGTTCGTCGGGGTCGACGGAGAGCGGATCACCCGCGGAACGTTGCAGTATCGGATTCTGCGTGCCTTCAAGAGGGCTGGCATCAATAGCGAACGACCGGCCGGCGCCTTGGTCCACGGTCTACGGCATACCTTCGCCACCGAACTGGCCAATGCGCACGTCAGCGTCTATACCCTGATGAAGCTTCTCGGGCACGAATCCATGGTCACCTCGCAACGTTACGTCGATGGCGCCGGCACAGAGACCCGTTCAGCAACTGATAAAAATCCCCTCTACCGCTTCCTCTCTCCGAGAACTGAATACTCGAATCAACCAGTCGATTCCCGGGGTGTGCAGGGTAGCTAAGAGTTAGCTAGTCGCGCTAGCGGGACTAGCGCGATTTTGCATTATCGGGGTACGGTTCCGTCATGTCAGTTGAGAAAGTCAGCAGCACGGAGGCCAAGAACCAGCTCAACCGCCTCCTGGCGGACGTCAAGGCCGGCAGCTCGTTCATCATCACCAGCCACGGCGAACCTGTGGCGCAGCTGATACCGATCGTCACGGTACCGCGACGGTTCGGTCAGTTGCCGAGGCTGTTGGTGCCCAGCGGTTTTGACGACCCTCTGCCCGACGATGAACTCGCGGCGTGGGAAGCCGAGAAAACGTGAATGTCCTTCTCGATACCCACACACTGCTGTGGCTCGTCAGTGATCCCTCTCAGGTGGCCCCGTCAGCACTCACGGCCCTCTGCAGCGCCGAGACGAATCTGTGGGTCTCGGCCGCGTCGGCCTGGGAGATCTCGATCAAGACTCGCCTCGGACGTCTCGATGGCGAAGCGTTGTTGTCGGCGTGGGCGGACATCGTGGCCGACATGAGCACCTCTGAGCTGCCTATCGAATCGCCCGACACGATCCTGGCGGGCCGGCTTCCGTGGGAACATAAGGACCCGTTCGACCGCGTCATCGTCGCGCAGGCGCTGCGCCGGAATCTGACTATCGCGACTCGCGATATGAAGATTATCGCCGCGGCGATGACATCCACTCTTACCGCCTGACACCTCCCCCGTCCCCCCGCCTTCAGCCACGCCCCAATCGCGTTTCATCACTCTTCGCGTGGGCTCGATCCCCGGGCGGGACCACTGGCCGCGAACAGTTCTCGCGGATTCGCCTTATTCGATGTCGGTCCCCCGGCCAGGGGTGTCGGCGGACGAATTCCGTTGTGGCCATGCCCGGTCTTCCTTGTCGACCAACCAAAGCTTCCAGCAGTTCATCTGCCGCCCCCTTCTGTGGTGTTCGCCCCCGTATCGGGGCCACCGCGCGTCACACCCATACCCCCCGATGGGCCAGAGAGCCAGCAACGCCCCGGCTTCTCGCCCCACCGTGACGCATCAACCTCTCCCTCCGGTCAGGGGGTCCGGCTCGTGCGCGCCAGCAGCTCTCTTGTTGCCATTCGCCGCGGCCCGTCCGTCGTCGACGGGGCTATCGGCCCCCGGCGGGCACCGGGGGCTTCCGGCGGGGGGGCCCGACCATCGCCGGCCGCCGCTTGATACAGCCCCAGCGGTCTGGAGCCAGTTTCGTTTCGTTGTTTTGTTTTGTTTTGTTTTGTTACGATGAAATTGTTAACGAAACTGGTACGATGCGGGTATGAGTGATACCGCCGAGGACCCGGCCGGCGCCCCGCGAGACCATTGCAGCTATCCCGGGTGCACGCGGGCGCGGCGTCCTGATCCCGCGACCGGCAGGCCGTCGCGGTACTGCGAGCAGGCCGACGCCGACGGTGGACCGGTGCACAACCGCGCCACGGCTTTCAAGGCACGCCGGGCACAGCGGGGCGGGGTTGTTCTCCAGGAGGACGCGACGTTGTCGGCGCCGGTGTCGATGGCACGGGCGACGCTCGACCAACGCCTGTCCGAGTTCCCCGGCCGGGTGGCCGAGCTGCGCCAATATTTCGACGACGTCGTGTCCGAGATCCGCACCGCCGGCGATCTCGAAGCCGCCGGCGCCGAGGTCGAAGACGCCCACCGCGATGCGCTCACCAAGATCACCGAGGCCGAGCGTCGGGCCGCGGCCGCGGAGCGCGCCGCCCGGCTCGCCGAGGAACGAGCCCAACAGGCCGAGCGTGACCGTGAAGAGGCCGACCAGCTCGCCGAGGACGCTGCCGCGGAGACAGCGCGGGTCCGCGAGCAGGCCGAGGGTGAGATCGCCGCCGCGCGGGCCGATGCCGACGCCGTGGTAGCTCGTGCCCAGCAGCAGTTGGCCGATGCGTCGACCGAGTATCACGATCGCCTGGCTGCACGTGATACCGAAGTCGAGCAGGCACAGCACGAGGCCGCAGCTGCCCGCGTGGAGGCCGCGGCAGCGGTGGCGGCTCAGCGGGCCGCCGACGACGCAGCTACGCGCGAGCGCCAGGGCGCCGCCGAGCTGCGCCGTCAGCTCGATCAGGTCCGGCGTGAGTCCGATGAGATGCGCGAACGGCTTCAAGCCGAGATCGAGGCGGCTCGCGAGTCCACCCAGCGTGCGATCGCCGAAACCGCGGCTGTCCGGGTGGAATTGGCGACGACTCAAGCTGAGGCTGAGGCTGCACGAAGGGCAGCAGAGGTCGACCGGACGGCCGTGACCGCTCTGACTCGTGACCTTGAGCGCCACCGCGACGAAGCCCGGTCGGAACGAGACGCGTTACGCGAGGCACACGCCCAGCAACTCGCCCAGGCCCAGCGCAACGCCGACGATCGCGTGCAAGCGCTCACCGAGGCCCTCGCCGTGGCGTCGACGGCCGCCGAAACCTACCGAGTCCAGCTTCAACCTGGTACAGAAGGAAAACGCGCCGCGCCCCGCAAGGGCACACAGTCCGAGAGATAGCGGCATAGGTCGGATGTCAAGGCGTCAGGGGATTCCCAGCGGATCTGGCAGTTCCGTTCTCCGATGGCCTGCACCGGCTTCGGATCGGTGCTACTGAGAGTTCCTGTCTGCCAATACCATTTGGCTCTGCCCTCTGCCGGAGGACTCGCTTGGGGTTTCGACGAGCCGTCCTATCCGGTACTGGATGATGTCGCGCGTTACCGAAATCACGCCGCCGGAATTCCGGTGACTAGATGTGAGATGAGTTGTATCGCAGACCTATTCGACGTGCGAGTCAGCCATCTTTGTCACGGGCTAGTGCTCGCTTGACGGTGGAGACTGAGACGCCCAGCTGGGCGGCGATGTAGGCGGGCTTCTCGCCGTAGCTGCGCATCCGGCGGGCCAGCGCCGCCTGGTAGGAGTCCAGCGCCCGTGACCGTCCGACACGGGCACGCCCAGGGGGCGGCTGTCCGGCGGGGTCCAGGTCGGCCAAAGGCAGCATCATCACCCGTGGCAGGGTCGGGAAGTGCGAGCCGTGGCCGCGGTCGCGGTTGTCGGCCTTCATCCGCGTGTAGACCACCCGCGCGAGGCGGCGCTTGAGTGAGCGCAGCGCCCGTTGGCGGCTGTCGCCCTCGTCGATCCGCCGCTGAAAATAGTCCCGCCCCGGGCCGGGGTGGGTGATCTGGACCGTGGCGATGCGGTGCAGCGCAACGTTGAGTTGGCGGTTGCCGTGCCGGATGGGCCGCAGCGGGCGGGTGGTCTCCCCCGACCAGTGCGGGATGGGCGCGACCCCGGTGTGGCGGGCGAAGGCGGCCTCGCTCTTGAATCGGTCGATCCCGGCGACCTCGGCCACGATCTTGGCGGCAGTCAGATTCCCGCAGCCCTGGATGCCCAGCAATGCGGGTGCCGCCTCGCGGACCCGCCCTGCGATGCGGCCCTCGAGTGCTTGCGCGGCGTCGATGAGCCGGACGATTTCAGCGAATTCGTCGCGGGCGAGTTCGGCGAGCAGCCCGTGTTGGGTGGCTAGCCAGGCCCCCAGTTCCTCGCGGGGTTTCCTGTTTTCCCAATTACGAGGCTCCGCCCAGGCTGGATCGAGCTGGTGGATGCGCTCGAGCATGCGGCTGATGAGGGCGACGCGGTGCTGCACGAGGTCCTCGCGGCGGTCCACGAGCAGCCGAAGTTCCATCGAGCACGCGTCGTGGCAGGCCACCGGAAGGTCTGGTTCGCGCAGCACCGCCCGCGCCGCTGCGAGGGCGTCGATGGGGTCGGACTTGCCTAGTTCACGTGAGGAGGCGCGCGAGCGGCTCATCAGATGAGGGGGCACCCGGATCACCTTCTGGCCCGCGGCGAGCAGGTCTCGCTCTAGGCGCGCGGTGAGCGTGCGGCAGTCCTCTACTCCCCAGACCACGTCGCGGCCGAACCGAAGTCGCGCCCAGCGCAGTGCGTCGCTGTGACCCTCGCTGGTGGTCGCGACTGTCAGCTGAGCGAGCTTGCGCCCCAGCGGATTCACTGCTACTAGAGTGTGGCTGCGCTTGTGAGCGTCGACTACTACCGCGAGTGCCAGATCNACGCACTCCCGGGCGGGCGGCAACGAAGCTGGCATTGGTCAGGGCTGCCCGGTGCCGGCATGCCTCCATAGGAACCAACCGGGTGGTGGTACGTATCCAAGTTGGCCAGACACCGGGCATCGGCCACTGGCTCTGTGCAGGCCCGCGGCGCCGACAGGAATAGACGCTCGTTGTTCACCATCGCCTCACCCGTGTCCGAGCGGCCCGCCGACACCAGATTCACAAGCCAGCCGTGTGGCGGCACCAGGTCAAGAAGTCAGCACCGGGCCGTTCAGACATCGTAGATTTTCCCGGTATGGCGTCTCTCAAACGGCGGCGGGAAACCGCGTTGGTGCACGCGTCAACGACGGCTATGACAATCCGCTCGACCAAACGTGAACGCTAAATTCTCAGAGCTCGGGTCCCTGCGAATAGGCCTGCGTGGAAACCGCCTTCCCACGGTCAGGTGCTCTCACTGAAGTCGATTGGCTCCCGCGCGCCATGATGACCCGCGTTCATGACTGTCTGCGTCGTTGGGCGAGGCCCGATTTATTCCTTCGCACTGAGTACCTCACCCTCGAGGCCGTCTGGGTCGCGAAAGAATAGGCTATAGACGGCACCAAAATCGTTGACGGTTCCATCGCTGGCCCCGACTCGAATCAAACGCTCACGGATTGTGGCGAACGCGGCACCTGAAGCTGCGTGCAAGCCGAAGTGGTCGATGCGTCCACGGCCCCACATCGGTGTCTGACGCTCTGGTTCGGAGTTGCCTTCGATCGTCACGATGTTCAGTTCAGTATGTGGTCCAATCCGAATGACGGTCATCGTTTCGCCGGGTTCATCGCCATGTGGTCGGGTCGGTCCGACTTGCGCTTCAAAAACCTCGGCGTAGAAGGCCTTGAGGCGCTCGATATCTCCTGAGATCCAGGCTATGTGGTTGATGCCGTCCAGTAGCACGATTGAATCCCTTCCATCTATGGATGCGGTTGACAACTGTCAGCAGGTAACGACGTCAGGGTGTCGAATCCCGAAGATTCCCAACCGCGGGGCAGGATGTCGAATGCCCGGCCCAAGACAACCCCGAAACATCATCCGACACAGCCGACTGTTCTCAACCGTAGACATATTCGCTGAAGCACGAGATTAGTTGTATCGCAGGTAGCTCATGGGAACTGGATTCGGTGGTCGACTCGCGAGTATCGAATGTGGTTTCAGTCTGCGCGATCCCGTTAGTGCCAGCCGCCTATAGAAGACGGGATCCAAGTCTTACTGGCTGGTGACCTCCACCGCCCGCTGAGCAAGGACCGCGGTTCGAGTTCATCGACTGCTATTCCGCTGCACTGAGGGTGGGCAGGCCCCGACGCGAACTGCTCTCACTTCGCAGCAGAGCTCGGCGCTCACTTTCTGTCATTCCGCCCCAAATGCCGTAGGGTTCACCAACCGTCAGCGCATGGTCACGACACTGCGCGATTACTGGACACCTTTGACACAGTCGTTTCGCATGGTTTTCGCGCAGTGCACGCCGTTGACCACGTTCACCGTCTGGCGGATAGAACATGGATACGTCCCTACCTCGGCACAGTCCACGCATCTGCCAATCCCAGTGTTCGGTGAGGTGACCCGGCAGCTCCTGTGCAAGTAGCATCAATCGCCTCATTCTCTCGCCCCTCGGCTGCGTGGGATCATGGTCAACTTGCCTGGGTTACAACACAACAGACAGCTAGCTGATACCGCAGCACGAACACGGAGTCTGGGCTGCCCGTGTGCCTCTATACCGGTCCCCCTCATCCGACGCTTCCGATCACTCAGTATCGGAGTTCGCGGCGCGTGGAAGGTCTTTCATCTGCCCCGACGCCTTCAGTTCTGTTCGGAGAGCACATAGTGAGAACCAAGGCTACAATAGCTTGCTCGCGCAAGCAATATGCACTCATCTCAAGCCTCACCGCGTCACGTTCGGCGTGATGGCTTTGGTTTCTGTCTTCGTTCTTCGACGACCACCCCCATGGTAATCGAGCTGTCGACATGGCCATCCGGCGCCCGCCCGCACTCAGGAGGATGGCAGATGCCTAGGTGACCGTCCAGGCGCGGTCGACGTTCAGGTTATGTCCGGACATCCCACGGTTGGATAGCAGGAACTGTGTGGCATCGACGACATCGGCCACTGTTGCGAGTTTGCCGCCCGGCGTTCGCGATGCGTACTTCTCGATGGCTGCCGTCTTTTCGGCCCAGAACTCGCTGTCTCCGATCACTCCCGGGTGCAGTGCGTTGACGCGGATCGGCGCGAGCTCGAGCGCGAGTGTGTTGACAAGCCCCATTACACCGCCATTGATGGTCGACACCGTGGTGGAGCCAGGGTATGGGAGGTCTTTGGCCCTTCCCCCGAACAGCACAATTCCGGTGTCGACGGTCGGTTGCAATCTGTCGAGCAAGACGTGGACCGTTTCCGTATAGCCGACGAGTTTGAGGATGGTCAATCGCCTGGCCTGGGCGATGTCGTAGTCGCGCACATTGTTGTTGTCGCGTTCGATCGCACCGAGCACAAGACCGTCGAGGCGGCCGACCCCGGCAAGAGCAGTAGCAATGGTCTCGGGTTCGGAGATGTCGAGCGCGATGCCCTGGGCTTCGTCGCCGATTGTGGCGGCGACCTCGGCGGCACGGGCTTGGTCACGACTAGTGACAATTACCCGGTTACCCTTAGCCACGATATCTCGTGCGAGCGCGCCGCCGATGCCGGACGTGCCGCCGACGACGAGGATGGTTTTGGCCATAGTTGCTCCTGTGTTGGGTTTGGGTTTGGGGCCGGGTCGTGGGTGCCTCGGGTCAACCGGAGGGCGTTAGCTTCTGGGACAGGTAGTCCCAGTCGCGGGCGAAACGGTAGGCGTGGCGGGCCGGCATTTGGGGCGCTTGCGTCTCCAGCCAGCGCACCGGAGCTCCGGTTGCGGTGAATGAATGGACGCATCCGACTCCGGCCCAGGCGAAGTCTCCAGGCCCGAGGCGAAATGATTGGCCGTCAAATGTCGCGTCGACTTCGCCCTCGACGATGAGATAGCACTCTTCGAAAGGGTGGTCATGTGGACCGGCCCTACCGTCGGGTTCGTATTGGACCATGAACATGGTGGAGGCCACGGCGCCAAGGTCGGCATCGACCATCATCTTCAGTGAGATCCCGCTGTAGACGAGCAGTGCGGTGCGCATGCTCGCCGAGCGGGCGAGCAGTTCCTGGGATTGCTTGGAGGGATCCAACTGCACAGCGGTGATCGATCCGTATGACCGTGTTCTCGGGTCACGGGGGTCGATCGCAATGGGTTGCGCGCGAGGCAGTTCGGTGACGGGGTATGTGTCGTGGCCGTACTTGGTCCGGGGTGGCGGGGTGAAGTGGTCGGCCCAGACGGCGGTCGTGCTGGCCGCCGCGTGCCATGAGTGCGGCACTCCGACTGGTATCACGCCGTAGTCGCCGGGGCGCAGTCGGACCGTGGCTTCCGGGGTGACCAGCATAACCTCGCCGTCCATCAGGTAGAAGGTCTCCTCGAACGAATGGACGTGTGCCGGAATGGCCCCGCCGGGATCAAGGCGCGAGACTCCGAAATCGGAGTGCACAGACCCCGTCTCGTAGTTGATCGCGCTGAACCGGGTGTATGCGCGGCTGCCAGGTGCGAGTGGTCCCGGATCCTGGTAGTTGGCTGCGGCGGCTTGGCGCACTATGAAGTTTGCGGCCATAGCTGTCTCTTTCTTCGGTGGTGTTGTCTTTGCGCAGTGGCAAAGACGCACGGTTTCAAGTGGCCCGTTGCTTGTCAGCGATCGGCCTACTTGATGTGAATGGCGCTGTGTGAGAGAAGAACGTCGATGCCGAGGTTGCCCTCGTTCAGCAGCCACGTTCGGATTTCGTACTGTCGAGCGTTCTTGCGATGCATCGGGTCGGCGTCGGCGATGGCCTTCGCGGCGGCGAGGCTTTCCGCGCGATAGACGAATAGCCCCTCACCATTCCAGTGCTGCTCGTCAGTGGTCGCAAGCGGCCCCGCCGCGAACATGATGCCCCGGCTTTCGAGTTCGCGTTGATAGTCAAGATGCTCGTCGACCACTTCCATCACACGGTCGAAGCTGTTGACCGGTCGCGAAAAAACGAGGTAAAGCTGTTTGGCGAGCAGCTTCTGTTCCGCGGAGTACTGCAACGTCTCAGCCCACGTCATCCCGTCCTGCGCCATCACTCGCCCTTTCGTTCAGCGGTCACTTAGCGGTCATGAGCAGCAGCGCCTATCTGCGTATAAGGCAACTGTTGCGATACGCACACAGAACCGGCCAATCGATGTGAGGGATGAGTGCGCGCTCACGCGATCCGTTATACGAAGGGCGTCTGTGCGTTTCGTCGGCTCGTAAGTCAAGGGTTGCACGCCGTGTGCGGTCCTCTTCTCGCCTGCTGAAGGGACTCGCGTTGGGGTGCGTGGCGCCATCTCCCGAACCGCACGCCGCCTCCTCACGCTGTAGGGAACTCTGTGTCGACGACCACAGCATCGCGTCCTGATGTGCAAACTACAGGTAGTTGCGTGCGCGGACAAGCAGTTGGTGTCGTCAGCCGCACGCGCTGTGGACAATTCGTGGGCGGTCAGCCCGTCGCCGGACCGACGTGTGGACGCTGCAACTCGAGCGCACTCCCTCTGGGTGGGCAGCTATACCAGGCGCAGCGCGCGCAACCCTGACAAAGCCGTCGAAGAAGCCACCAGCGTGTGCTGGCGCGTCGTGGAATCCATGCTGCGCGAGACCAAATCGAGAGATAGATCGCTGTGCTTGCTTGAGCATGCAAGCTATGCTAATTTCCGCGACGGTCACCCGATCTGGGGTCTAGCCATGCTGTTGGGAGGTCTGTGACATGACTCAAGGACCACGGAGCCTCGAGGACAAGATCCAGCAATCTGGTGGGCCACTTTCTATGCTCCGCAGTGCTCCTTTGGGGCATTATCGATTTCCTGTTCTGCCGCCGGCCTATACCAGTTGGATGGATGAGCAGCGGGCGTGGAGGGAATCGGCGATCCTCTACGATCAGTCGTTTCATATGTTCGAGGTCTATATCAAGGGCCCCGACATGCTGCGGGTGCTCTCGGATATCACCGCCAACAACGTCTCGACGTTCGGTAAGAACCGCGGCAAGCAGCTCATCGCATGTAACTACGACGGGCAGCTGATCGGTGATGCCATCCTGTTCGGCCTCGACGACGACGAATGCGTGGCGGTGGGTGCCCCGTTAGCGCTGGACTGGGTGCGGTTTCAGGCCGAACACGGCAACTACGATGTCGATATCACCCGCGATGACGCCGTCGGCTTCAACCCGACCGGGCGCCGGAGGCTGTTCCGGTATCAGCTGCAAGGCCCGAGTGCTCTTCAGATCGTCGAGAAGGCCTCCGGCGGCACCATGCCGTCGATCAAGTTCTTCCATATCGGGGAGTTCAGCATCGCCGGCCAGCCGGTGCGCGCGCTCAACCACACCATGATCGGACTGTCCGGGGCGGAGAAGACGGGTCTGGAGATCTACGGGCCAGCAGAGTATCGCGATGAGGTCAAAGACGCGCTGCTGGCCGCCGGCGCCGAGTTCGACCTCAAGCTCGGTGGCGCCCAATCCTATTCAACAACAGGGCTGGCCAGCGGATGGCTAGGACTGCCCTTGCCGGCGATCTACACCGGCGAGCAGATGCGCCCGTATCGGCAGTGGCTGGGCGCCGACACCCCGGAAGCCAACATGTCGCTGGGCGGCAGCTTGGACAGCGACAACATTGATGACTACTACGTCACCCCCTGGGATGTGGGCTATGGCCGGGTCCTCAAGCTGGACCGCGATTTCATCGGCGCGCAGGCGCTGCGGGCGGCCGCGAAGCGTCCGCACCGCCAGAAGGTGTGGCTGGTGTGGAACGACGACGACGTCACCCAAGCGTGGTCACGCAGCCTGTTCGCCGACCCCCCGACCAAGTCGCTGACACTTCCCGATCCGGCCTACTCCACGTTCCAATACGACGCCGTCCTGCAGAACGACACCGTCATTGGTGCGTCGTCTCGGATCGGCTATACCCGTGACGTCGGTAAGGTCAGCTCTCTGGCGATGATCGATCAAGACAAGGTGCACGACGGCGCCGGGGTCACCGTTATCTGGGGTGAACCCAACGGCGGTTCAGCGCGCCCCGGCGTCGAACGCGGACACGTCCAAATCCCCATCCGGGCCACCGTCAGCACCGTGTACCCCGCCTAGACGGGTGAATCAAGCGTGGTGGCTGCGGCGGTGATCGCGTGAAGGGATGTCATGGATTTACCTGGTGCGATGGACTCGGCAGCCGATGGTGAATTCACTTCCGGTCGTATGTCGGGTGTCGTGTCTTCGCGGGGCGGCACGTTGACGGCGTTCACGTTGAAGGTCGAGATCGGCGACAGGAACCGGTTCGGCGGCAACAGGGTTGGTTCGTCTGTCGGTCTGGCGCCCGTCCCGGAGTGCCAGATGTATCGACCTGTCTTGTCCCAAGTTTAGTCCGAAGTGTCGGCTGGCTTGGCAGGCTCTGCGTCGCCCATAGCCAACAGCACATCCCGCAGGATGTCGGCGGCGGACTTGCACAGGGGCGCGGGTACCGCACGGAAGATGTCTGCCTGAGTCCGGCCCCATGCCCGAGCCATCTCGGCTGAGGTATTTACACCGTCAGGAGTGAGCCGAACCCATGTGCTGCGGCCGTCGGACGGATGGGGCTGGCGCTGCACCAGACCCAGACCCTCCAGCCGCGCGACCATATTCGACACACCGCCTGAGGACAGCAACAGACGACTACTCAATTCCTTGGGGCGCAGAGCATATGGTTCGCCGATGGAGCGCAATGTGCTCAGAACTCCGTAGTCGGCGCGGGTAAGCCCCCAGGGTGCGATGCAGGCCGTCAACCGGTCACCCAGCTTTGCGGCCAGCCTGGCCGCCCGCTTGGTGAGTTCCGATTGGGATCGGTCGAGTTCTGGCATCTCGGCTTGCCACGAATCGGTGATGCCGTCGATCAAATCGCGCGCGGTCTTCCCTTGCTTCGATGTCGCAGGTGTCGGCATCAACTGACGATACCATCATCAAAAGCTTTCTAAATAGCTTTCGCACGAGCTATATTTGTTGCATCGCATCCCCCGCAGTCAAACGGGTTCGCCGGCGCTGATGCACGACAGGCGAACAGATACACACAGCAGCCCCCAACCAAGGGAAGGGTTACGGTATGAAACCGCGCGTCGACTTCGCCTCGCCGAGGCGACAGCGCCCGAGATCTTGCTCAATGCCTCGCTTTCGCTGGGCGACATAGTGATTCGATGGGGCCGCGTTCGACACGAGACAAGTCGGGTGCCCGGGCAGGTAGGCGAGAGAATGTCCGCACCTGACCCGTTCCGGCTCGTCGTCGGCGTCACTGGAGCCACCGGCGCTGCCCTGGCGGTACGACTGCTTGAACGACTGCGCGAATTACCCGGGCTGGAATCTCATCTGATTATCAGCGCGTGGGCTCGCTCCACCATCCGTCACGAGACCGGCCTTCGCGCGCGCGATGTCGCCGCCTTGGCCGATCACACCTATCATCACGCCGATCAGGCGGCCGCAATCGCGTCGGGCTCATTTCGAACCGAAGGCATGGTAGTCATCCCGTGCAGCATGAAGACTCTGGCTGCCATCCGACTTGGGTATGCAGATGGTCTCATCGCCCGCGCGGCTGACGTCACGTTGAAGGAGCGCCGCCGACTGGTGCTTGTCACACGCGAAACACCGCTGTCAGATGTCCATCTGGACAATATGCTTGCCGTCAGCCGAAGCGGTGCCATCGTGTTCCCACCGGTCCTGGGGTTTTATCACTTGCCGCATTCACTCGATGAAGCATTAGACCATCTGGTCGCGCGGCTCATGGACCAGTTCGACCTGCCCACTCCCGGCGCCCGGCGGTGGGCCGGAATTCAACGGCCATCGCTGATGCAGCCAAGTTCCCCGCTCAGCGATGACGCCTCCCACGACCCGCTCCAAGGAGAACCACGATGACACCACCGAATGGGATGCGGGAGTATCTCGAACTGCTTGAGGACCACGGACAGTTGGCGCGCATCAGTGAACCGGTGACGCTGGAGCCAGGCGTCCGCGAAATAGCCGGTGCCGCGGCCAGCGACCGCGATCACGGGCCCGCCGTCTTGCTGGATAACCTAGTCGGTGCCAGCGGTGCGCGTATCGCCGTCAACGTGCACGGCAGTTTCGCCAATCTGGCTGTTCTGCTTGGTATGTCACCGCAGACGACGACCCGTCGGCAGATGTTCGAGGAGCTCTGCCGGCGCTGGCGACCGCAGCCCCGTTCCTTGGTACACGTGGACAACGCACCGGTGCACCAGGTCCGCAGCGAGAAAGAGTCCGTTGATCTTTTTGCCGAACTCCCGCTGTTCCGCGTCAACCCCTACGACGGCGGCATGTACATCGCCAAGGCGTGCACGGTATCGCGCGACCCGCACGACCGCGACGATGTGAATAAGCAAAACGTGGGCATCTACCGCATACAGGTCCACGGGGGCACCACCGTTTCGATCATGACCGCGGCGAGCCACGATCTGGGTCGCCAGATCGTGGCCGCCGAAAGAGACGGTCTGCCACTGCATGTGGCGATCACCATCGGTCCGCACCCGGCTGTGGCACTGTTCGGCGGTACTCCGCTCGGCTACGAGCAATCCGAATATGCCTATGCTGCCGCAGCGTTCGGCCATGAACTGCGCCTGACGACATCCGGAAACGGTTTGGACGTGCTCGCCGACGCTGAAATGATCATCGAGGCAGAACTGCAGCACGGTCAGCGGATCGTGGAAGGGCCGTTCGGGGAGTTTCCTGGCACCTACACCGATACCTGCTTAGCGCCGGTGTTTGGTGTCACCGCCATCTCGCGACGGCACGATCCGATCTTCGAAAACATCTATCTTGGCAACAGCTGGGGTGAGCTGGACACTCTGATCGGTCTCAATACTTGCGTGCCGGTGTACGCCGATCTGCACAGTGACTTCCCCGAGGTGGTCGCGGTCAATGCGATGTACCAGCACGGACTGACAGCGGTCATCAGCGTGCGAAACCGCTTCGCCGGCTTCGCGAAAGCCGTTGCCCACCGGGCTATCGGATCCACCCACGGCTTGCAATATCTGAAGAACATCATCCTGGTGGATGACGATGTCGACCCGTTCGACCTCGAACGGGTGATGTGGTCGTTGTCCACGCGCACCCGGGCAACCGACATCGACGTTCTGCCCGATATGCCGCTCATCCCCCTAGATCCGTCGGCGGTGACGCCAGGCAAAGGTCATCGCCTGATCATCGACGCGACCTGCGCCGTGGCACCCGATCCGGTAGGGCACAGTCGACTGATCGACACCCTGTCAGCGCACGGCGTCGAGGAGGCCGTTGCCCTTCTCACCGCCGCCACAGAAGGATCCCGATGATCGACCATTGTCCTCGCTGTGCCACCAAAGACATCAGCCTCGTCCGCACTACCTCGCAGTGGACGCTTTTCCGTTGCGGCACCTGCTCGTTCACATGGCGCAGCACTGAGCCCGATTCGGTCATCCACTTCGAGCAACGGCCCGCAGACTTCCGACTCGACCCGCATAACCTCACCGCGTTGCGGCAAGTGTTGCCTACGCCTACCTCAGCCGGCCGGCGCGCACGACATCGGGACGCTTGACGCGGGTGGTGCGCGATCAGACGCGGCAAACGGTCACCCGGAGAAGCCCCATTCGAGGGCTTCGACGATCAGTCCGGTACCCATCAGGGCATGCCGTCGCGTGCCGTCTGAAACGACAGAGCAGTGCGTGTGGCCCGCTACCGCGACTTGGCCGAAGAGCGGCCTGATTGAGTCGGCCACGCCGCGCCTAATTTCGATCGACACCTGTGGGAGACAACACGGGAGACAACAACCGGGCACCACGGGCCATCGTGGGCGCCCCGGCCGGGCCCGTATGGTTCACGTCGGTGTTAATAAGGTGGCCGGACCCCCCATTGGCGGTGGTTGGCGGGCGCATCGCAAAGGCAGTGTCCGGGCCAAGGCTGTCGCGGCGACGAGTGCCGCAGGCGCCCGAGCTGGCTAGGTGTATTCGCATTCAGCCGTCGACTGCTATTCGCGAATGGGCTTACATGGGGCCGCCGATCACGAAAAGGGCTATCGCCACAGTCGAATTCGTGCACAGCGTGCGTGTGGTTCGCCGCTCACGGCATCGACGGGATCGTCACCGACAACGATGCCTGCTACCGTGCCAACGATTTCACTCACAACCTGCATGGGCGCGCATCATTATCGGATCGGCTGTACACCCGCCGGCACAACGGGAAGGTGTGTGCTACAACCGAATCCTGGCCGAGGAATTCCTTTATGCCGGTACTTGGACATCCGAGGCCAAACGCGCCGAAGCGCTCAATGCCTCATACATCTAGCCGTCGCAAGACCGGTGCCCGGTGTCAAAGTTGGCCTGGCCCCGCGGCTGTGAGCTACCTCTGTGAGCGCCCGGTGTACGTGGCCGAGTTGTGCCAGTTCGGCGAGCATGCGTGCGGCGGGCGAACTGGCCGCATCGGCTATCGCGCGCCACAAGTCGTTGGCTCCGGTGTGGGTCACACCACAGTCGTTTGTGCAATCGGCTGCGTTGATCAGGATGGCCTTGGCGTGTGGGGTGTAGGGCAGATGCGCGGCACGAGGCGGCTGGTGCGATCGCGCCCCGGAGACCTGCTCGAAATGGCGCCGAATCATGTCCGGGGTCGCCCCAGTCCTGATCAGGACAGAAGTTACGGGCTGTTCAGTGTCGACGAGCAGCCCTAGCAGCAGGTGCACCGACCCGAGGGCGGCACTGGCGTAGCGGTAGGCCTCGTGGTGGGCGGCGGTGACGGCGGCCTTCGCCGATTCATCGAGTGTGCCTAACGCTCGGGCAAGCCGAGCCGTGCTCATATCGCCCCCGGGTAGGGGCGCCCCCGCGACCATCAGTGGAGCCTAACAATATGGCCGTATTGCTCCAATATGTTGTATCGCACACCCGCAAGCAGAACATCTCGCGGTTTGTCAGCGAGTGCTCGTTGGCGTTCTAGCGGGTCTTGAGCTGGCCGCCGATGAGGGTGTTGACCGCTCGTTCCCACCGGCTGAGCTGGCTACGGCTCGTGAATGCCTCGGGAAGGTAGCGGTCCACGTGTCGGCGAAACGTGATGGTGCCCAGGACCAGAATCAGCGGATTGAGGCCGGCCCAGACACTGTCGAAATCCTCGGTGGTTGCACCACTGTGCGAGAGGTCGTCCCACCGTTGGATGCCCAAGGAGGCCATGGCGTCGAAAAGCGCCTTGCCTGTTGGGGTGCCCTCGACCACTTGACGAGCGATGTAGTCCAGAACCGGCAAGTGATCGTCAAACAACGCCGTCACTCGGCGTCCTATCTCGGGAATCGACTCGGCGGCCGGCGGCGGTGTGGGCTCGGCCATAGCCACTCCAATGGTATTGAGCGCGTGAGCATCCACGGCTTCGATCAAGCCGTCCTTGCTGCCGAAGTAGTGCTGGATTAGGCCAACAGACACCCCGGCAGCTTTCGCAATGACTTGCAGCGTGGAATCTGCCGACCCGCGGACGGCGAGAACCTCCAGCGCAGCTTGCACGATGGCGTGACGTCGCGAGCCGTCGAGGCGGCTTTTTGATTCCACAAGTCCACCTTCCCATGGTCGGCAAAGTGTTGCTGCGTGCTGAACTGTGAGGGGGCTAGGACCGCCCGGCGTCGGCAGCTTCTCCCCGGGGGAGCCAGTGCACGGGGCGGTGGCCTATCGTTCGTCACCGCCGACGCGAGCGGTCGACGCTAGAGGTGTTCGTTTCAGGGCGTCGGGCCGCTGCGAGCCCGCCGGGGGCGCCATCGTCAACGACGAGAATTCATCAGGTGGTTTGCCAGGCGGTGTTTAGGTCTGGGTATAGCGTCGCGCGCGGTCAGGTGGTATCGGGGGCGATGAGGTCGCAGCGAATCACGGTGCCCTCGGCAATAAGTTGGGAGGGAACAGCGAGTAGCGGATTGACCAGATGCTCGACTGCCGGGCCGAGTGCCTTGAGGCCGGCTTGCTGGTGTTCGGCTGTCTCCCAAAGGTTAATGACGAACCGGCGGCCTTGGCCTACGTCGACGGTCACATTGCCGAGATAGCCCGGCTGCACCGCGTGGAGGCGGTCAAACTCCTCCAATTGTTCGGAAGCTGCCGCCAGCTTGTCTGCGTCGAATGTATTTAGTCTCAACACAGCGCGCATTGCCTACTCAACTCCTTACCTCGACTGCTTGCCGCCAACAGTCAAAGTTGTTGTTGCATCGGGGTTCCCGGGATCGGCACCGCGGTAAACGCGGGCAGACTACAGGTTGGCTATCGATGGCAGTCGAAGTCTTGGGTTACACCGTCGCGGGCCGCAGTTTATCGGGATTGCCGGGTTTTGAGTTCATGTCTGGTGGAGGCGTTCGAATAGCTCGACAACGTCTTGAGAGGGTCCGACGCCGATCTGCTCCATCGCCGAGCGGTAGCAGCGGTAGCGTCGGACCAGGGTCTGGGAGTCGCCGAAGGCGTTGGCGGTGAGGATGGATAGCCGCCACGCCTCTTCTTGGTACTCGTCTTCGCGTAGCACCGCTTCGACGAGGTCGTCGGCATCAACGAAGTGGCCCAGGTCGTAGGCGAGCTCGGCGGCGCTGAGTTGTGCGGCGCTGATGCGGTCGGCCAGTTCCTGGCGGCGCCCGACGATCCATTCGGAATCCGAATCAGCGAAATAGGAGCCCGCCGCGGCGAGTTCCAGCGCGGCGCGCAGCGCCGACAGCTTGTCCTCGCCATGCAAGAGGGCACCTTGGTCGAGGAGGGCGCACACGGTCAGCGAGTCACAGGTCACTTCGTCGGGTGCGGGCAGCAGAATACGGTTGCCCTCTGTGCGCGGAGCGAGCGCCTCGGGGAGCACCTCACGCAGCCGATACAGCGCTTGACGTAGGTAGCTGCGGGTCGAGTCGTTAGCGCGGCCGCCGAACAGTGCGTCGAGCACCTGGCTGCGGGCGGCCTCCGCGGTGGGCTGTTGGCGCAGGAACGCGAGAAGCTCAAGGCTTTTGCCGATCCGCGGCCGCTGGGCCGTGCCGTCGACGGTGAGCGAGACTTGGCCGAGATCCTTCAATACGACGCGGTGTGTGGGTCCGGCAGAGCGGATCCTGGAGTGCGCGCGACAGCTGCGTCCCAACGCGTGCCAGGCCGATCGTCGCTCGGGTTCGGCGTCGAGTCGCCGTGAGAGCACGGCGGGAACGTCGTCGAGGGCTTGCAGCAGGATGTGATTTGACCCGTGCCGTGCGGCCGCGGTCAACGCGAGGTCGGCGGCTCGGTCGGCGGCGTCTTCGCGGCCGCAACGCCACTCGGCTTCGGCAAGGTAGATCGCCGCGGTCGGCAGCTCCAACATGCGGTCGCCGCGGCGCATGCTACGCACAGCCGCGGTCAACCGGCGCCGCGCGTCCTCGTCCTGACCGAGCAGGAGCTGGGCGTAGCCGGCCCACATGTCGGCGATTTCAAGAACGAAGGGGTAGCTGGTGGCCTGCGGGCGCATCGCTTCCAGGGTGGCCATCGCCGCGGGCGCATCCTGGTCGAGACGCAGATGCAGTTTGGCCTCGGCGACCTGGGTGAGCAGTGTGTTGGGGATGGATCCGCGCTCGGCGGCCAGTTCCCGCGCCTTCTGCAGCTGGGCAAAGGCGTCGTCGCGGCGGCCGAGGTCGAGGAAGAGATCCGGGCCGGCCACAACTTGTAACCACACGCTGCCAGGGTCGTCATCGCCGGCTGCCTGGAACATCTCAAGGGCTCGGTCGAGTTGGCCGCTGGCGCGTAAGGCGCTGGCTTGCACCGACACTCCCATCGCGCGGGCCCATGGTGAAGAGAATGTGGCGGACAGGATCGTGTGTAGGAACCCGCGAAAGTAGTGCACCCGCATCAGCATGCCGTCATACGGTCCGCCGTCAGGTGCGATCGGGACGGGCAGGGGGGCTGCGGCGTCGGAGCTGAAGGCCAGGATGGCCGCGGCGATCTGCACGGTACGGTCGCTGGGTCGCAGCGACAGTATCGTGCGGGCGTCTTCGAGCCGGCCGGTTTGCCAGTACGCCCAGGCCAACATGCCATCCAGCGGGGTCTCGTGGCGTGAGGTGACATCGACCGGCGCCGTTTCGGAGAGCAAACCCAGGCTGTCGCCGATGGCGGCCGCACGCGCGGAGTGCTCGCGGCCCATGGCGACCATGAACTCGGCGATCGACAGCGTGGTGCTCGGTGCGTCGGTGGTGTGCAGCAGCTCAAGCCACTGCTCAGCGACATCGAAACGCAGCCCGTCGATCTCCCCGTCGATCGCCTCGCGGGCGCTGCGTGCGGCCCGGTCGAGCTGGCGGGCCTTGATGTACTGCTGCACGGCTTCGTCGCGGCGACCCTCTTGCAAGAGCAACCCGCCGTAGCGGGATCGCAGATCGCCTTCCTCGGCGCTGCCGGCCAGGCGCCCGAGAAGATAGTCGCGGAACCGCGGATGGGCCCGCATGATTTGGCCGGCCTGGCTCCAGCTCACCGGCAGGGGTTTGGCTGCCAGATGGGCCAGCAACGACGAGGGGTCGGTCTGGCCGAGTTCCCTGGCCGCGTCGGCGGTGACCTGGGTGAGCAGTGACGTCGCGATCAGAAAGCGCTGCTCGTCCTCATCCAGGATGGGCATGATGTGTTTGGTGTAGAACACGGTCAGGTCGCGTGCCGGCCCGGTCGCCGCCGACCCGGGTCGCTGGCGGGCCTCGGCGAGTACTCCGGTGATCCAGCCCCCGTGGGCGTCGACGATCCGGTTGACATCGGCGAGGTCTTCAACGTTGCGGCCCAGGACGGTTGCGGCTTCCTCCGTCGAAATGGCCAGCTCCGTGTCCCCAATAGTGGCCAGGAAGCCCGGGGGCAGCTTCTCGTCGAGGTCATCGATGATATTGCGGCGGCTGATCAACACGATCCGCAGGCTGGGCGGGGCGAAGCGGGTGAATCCCCCGATCACTTGGCGTGCAGGGTCAAGGTCGTGGAGCCGTTCGAGATCGTCGAAGACGACCACCAGTGGTCGACCGTGGGCGGCCTCGGCGAGTAGGCCGGCGACATCGCGGGTGGCCTGCCGAGGGCGCGCAGCGGCGCAGATCCCGCGGACTGTGTCTAGCTGGGTTGCCATGGCGGTTTCCAGGTCGGTCAACAGCCGCCACGGGTCGGTGTCGCCGCGGTCCAGCGAGAGCCAGATCACCGGGTCCGGCAGATGCGCGGCCGCGTGGACCATTGCGGTCGTCTTGCCGGCGCCGGCGGTGGCGCTGATCGCCAGCACCTGATGGGTGTGCAGCATCCCGCTGAGCACAGCGGTCAACCTGCTGCGTTCGACCACTCCGGAAGCAAGGCCGGGCGTCGTGATGCGCCGACTTACCGTCTGCGGCGTCGCCTCCGGTAGCGGCTGGGGCTTGAGGGTAGACAACGCTGGACGCACATCGGTGGGCGACGCGGTGAGCGCCGCCACGTCTGTGCGGGTATCCATCATGTGTCCTCGTAGCTTTCAGCCCGCGCGTGCCTCAAGGATCTGGCGGTGCAGTTTGATGAGCGCGGGCACCTGCCAGGCCGGTCGACGTCCCCAGCCGCACTCGGTGGCGATACCGAAGTCCTGACGGAACTTCGCCGCGGCATCCCATCGCAGCACTCCGCCCTCAAGTCCATCATGCTCGTGGACCAGGCCGAGGAACGGTTTAGGGCCCGGGCGTAGGAATTGCAATGGGGCAAAGTAGGCGTCGTCGGCCCGGTCGGCGGGCACAGCCATGTGCACGAAATCCACTGGCCGTCCGGAAGACTCCGCGGCGACGTTGCTCATCGTCACCGACACCGCCAAGTTTTCAGGATTCTTCATGTGCTTGTGCCCCAGATCGCCGTAGCACAGGTGGTAGCCCAGCAACACTTCTGGCGGGATGGCGGATGACATCCGGGCACACATCGCCCGGAAGCGTTCAAGAGGCGGCTCGCCGCCGGGCAGGGTCCAGGGCGCCGCTTCTTCGACGTCCAGGATCTCCCAGCAAGTGTCCCACTGGATCGTCAGCTGGTCATGCGGGACGGTGTCGAGCACCGCCGCCAACTCGCGCTGCAGCGCCGTCGTATAGGCGTCGATCGCCTGGCGCAGATGCTCAGGGTTGGGGAAAAACCAGCTAGCTGCGCTTTCGGGTAACGGGAGGCTGACTTGGAAACGCGCCGAAGACGGCACGATGCCAGCTGCCTTGAGTTCGCGGAATGTGTCGTAGGACTCGGCGGCTGTTCGGGCGTAGCCGATGTCGTCGAGATGCAAGGTTTCGCCGTCGCGGACCGCGAAGAGCCAGAAGTCGTCGAATCCTGATGGCCGCCAGTTGTAGTCGGGTTGCGGTCGCTGGATGGTGGCCAGTTGCGGATGCCCGTCTAAAACCCGGTAGGCCTGATAGATGATCCACATCGAGCGGTCGCCCACCTCGCCGTCGGGGATCCCGACGGCGACGTCGCCGAGCCCTCCCCCGCAGTACTTGATGACTTCCTCGGTGGAGTACAGCGGGACGCTGCCGGTGAGCAACACGCCGGCTTGCGACATGCGGTCGGTGGGTGTGATCTGCGAGTTCGACATGGTTGTCATCCTGTCAGCGAGTTGCCTCAGATGACGGCTTTATCCATTCCGCCGTCGACGCCGAGGACCTGTCCGGTGACGTAGCTGGCCTGCGGGGACGCCAGGAAAGCGACCACCGCGGCGACCTCACTCTCGGTGCCCCAGCGTCCGAGACCGATACCCATTCCCTTGGTCATGCCGTCGCGAACATCGTCAGCGGATCGGCCTTGGGCTTGGGCCATGCCGCTGAGGCGCTGCTGCCAGCCCTCGGTGTCACACAGACCAGGTGAGACCGCGTTGACCAGGATGTGTCGGGGGGCTAGCTCGCCGGCCAGGTAGCTGGTGAACGCCACGACCCCGGCGTTGACGACACCGGTGATCGCGCCGCCAGGGATGGGGACGCGGGCGGCCTGCCCAGCGATGCCGATGATCCGTCCCGTCCCATCCTCGGGCAGGTGAGGGATCGCCGCGCGGCTGATCCGCCACATCCCCAGCAGCTTGGACTGCAGGGCTCCGAGAAGCACGTCGTCGTCGCTCTCGGCGATCGGCGTCGGCCGCAGCTGGGGTCCGGCGTTGTTGACCACGACGTCGAGACGGCCCGCCCAATCGACCACCGAGGTGACGGCGGCGTCGACGGCGGCACGGTCTGTGAGATCGGCAGTGACCGTGAGGGTGTTCTCACCACCACCGAGACGTTTGTTCGCGTTCTCCAGCGCCTGCGCGTCCCGCGCGAGCAGAGCGACCTTCAAACCGTCCCCGAGTAGCCGCTCCGCGACGGCATAACCGATACCGCGCGATGCCCCCGTGACCAGCGCAACCCGGGCGTCTGTAGCTGTGCTCATAGGTGATGTCTCCTAATTGTTGTCGGCGTTGAAGTGGGTGGGATCGGCGGCCTGGCGGCTCACCAGAAGGTCCAGTCGTGGAAATCTCCGATATTCGCCCACTGCCCCACCGCCGGCTGCGCATCTGAGCTGGGAAACCGTTCGGTCCGGCGGTATCGCCCACCGCAATACACCAGGGGGTCGATGTCGTCGCGCAGCACGATGCGGTGGATGCGCCCGACGAAGATCGAGTGATCTCCTCCGGGGTGCACCGCCTCAAGGGTGCAGTCGAAATGCACGGCAACGTCTGCGAGAGCCGGACTGGATGTGGTGGAAGCGTCCATGCACAGATGCGCGATGTCCTTGGAGGAACCGCGGCGCGCGCAGTGGTCGGAGATCGACGACTGATCCTCGGCGAGCACGTTGACCCCGAAGCAGCCCGCCTCGACAAGCAGATCGTGGCTGCGGGCGCGGCGGTCAACATTGAACATCAGCAGCGGCGGGTCCGCCGACAACGAGCTCAGCGAGCTGACGGTGATGCCCACGACTGTGTCCCCGTAGGGCACTGACACAATCGACACCCCACTGGGTAGCTGGCTAAACGCCGCCCGGAATGTCGCCAAATCCGGTTCACGAGCGGTGCGGGACAGGGTCATAGGCATGAGATCTCCTCGGTGTGGGTGGATAGTCAGGGGGTAGCCGAGGCCAGGTTGGCCGGCCGGTCGATGCGCTTGATGTAGTCGGGCTGTGCGTCCGTCTCGGTGTCGGCGGCTTCGATGCCGCACAGCTGACGGGCGAAGTCGACGGCTTCCCCAGCCGGGGTTTGGTACCAGCGCATCATGTTCAGGAACCGGATCATGCGCAGCGGGGTGGCTTGGAAGTTGTCGAACATCTGCTGACGAGTGCCCCACTCGGTGAGGAACAGGTCGTGGATCACCCGGGCCATCTTGATGCGGTCATAACCGTTGCCGTGCGCGCCGGTGACCGTGGGCTCCATCCACTTGCGCAGCTTCTCGTCGTGCCACTGACCTTCAGAGGGGTACATCAGCGCCACCCGACCACACAGGTCGAGCAGTTCCTGGATCATCGCCGGGTAATGCTCGAGGTAGTAGGCGCGCCCCGTGTCGACGGTCTGTGGATCCGGTTTGAACTGGCCGCCGGGGGTGATGAAACCGAACTCCTCGGAGGCGACGACCGAGGCCCGAAGGATCGAGTGGAATTCGATGAACTTCGCCAGCCGGACCTTGACCTCCGGAATCTGGAAGGTGCCCAAGCTGTCGGCCATGGCCATGGCCAGCCCGAGCATCAGCTCCGCACGCACGGCGGCCCGCACCAGGATGTAGTACTGGTGCCAGTCGAAAACGCGGATCGGGTAAAGCACGGCGTGCTCGACGTTTCGCACGTGGAACACACAGTCCCACGGGATCAGAACGTCCTCGATGATCGCCGCGCAATCCAGCTCGTCACCCATCGCAGCGAGCGGGTGATTGGCGGCGTCGTCGTTCACATACGCCTCTCGCGCAACGATTGTGACACCAGGAGTGTTGGTGGGGATCACGCCGAAGATCACCTGATCCGGTGGTAGGCCCGGGCGGAAGAACACCCCGAGGTGCAGCCATTGCGCGAAAGCTGCGCTCGTGCCGACGGGCTTGACACCGCGCACCAGGATGCCTTCGTCGTTTTCGTCCACGATGGTCAGCGCCGGCGAGGCCGCGGACCCATGCTCGCTTCGATCGGTTTGCGGGTCGATGAACATGGCCGAGGTGTAGATGTCCTCGTCGGCGAAGAACGCCCATTTGTCGCGGATGTTTTGGGCCAGCGGCCGCCCTTCGGTGCCGATCGACTGCNGATGAACATGGCCGAGGTGTAGATGTCCTCGTCGGCGAAGAACGCCCATTTGTCGCGGATGTTTTGGGCCAGCGGCCGCCCTTCGGTGCCGATCGACTGCGTCTCCCAGGGCTCGGGATCATCAATGTAGGTCAGCAGCACCGCGTTGCTGGAATCAGGCATCCGGGAAAACGAGGTGCCGCCGACCTCGCGCATCATCGTCTCGTAGTAGGTGCGGCGGCGACGCAGCTCTTCCTTGGTGGAGGGGATGAACCAGTCCATGGAGCGACGTACACCGGCCTCGTCTACGAAGGTGGTGCGGTCTTGAAATTCCGGGTCGTGGTGCAGGTCGTAGAACTTCGCGATCGCCTCGACGTAGCCCTTGGTCTTCGGGTGGCTGGCGAGGTNACGAAGGTGGTGCGGTCTTGAAATTCCGGGTCGTGGTGCAGGTCGTAGAACTTCGCGATCGCCTCGACGTAGCCCTTGGTCTTCGGGTGGCTGGCGAGGTCCTCGATGAGTTCGTCGCCGACCCACACTCGACGACCGTCGTCAAGCGAGGCGATGAATTCGGCTCCTGTGCGCATGGTTTTCCTTCAGTTCGTGTTGATCCGCTCAACGCGAAGATGGGACGGCGATCGCTTCGATTTCGAAGAGCAGACCGGGGATGGCGAACGCCTTCGGCGCGTAGAGGGTGCTGGCGGGCCGCTGCGGCAGGTATTTCTCGCGCAGCCCGCGGTAGGTCGCCGCATCGGAGGGCTCGGAGACGAGGACCTGGACCTTGACCACGTCGCCGAGTTTGGCCCCGGCTGCCGTTAGCACGGCGCTCAGATTCTCTAGGGCCTGCGTGGCCTGGGCTTCAAAGCCCTCCAGCAGCTTGCCTGACGGATCGATACCTACTTGACCTGCGACGTAGACAACACCGCCTGCGACGACCGCATGTGAGTAGGTGTTAGCCGGTGGAGCATGAACACCATCAGGCAGCAGAAACTCGGGCTTTCCGTCGGTCATCTCAACCCTTTCGGCAGGTGCGGCGTCGTGGCTTAAAACGTGACGTAAGTCTCGCAATCTAGGCGTGAGCGAGCCGTTAACGCTGAACGGCGGGTAGTTGATAACGCCCCGCCAATAGACCCGACGTCAAAAAGCGTCGTCTAGCGGAGCGGCGCACCCATACGCCGGGCCTGGCCTTGATGAAAGGTGCGCTTCGGATCGATCCGGCCTGGTCCCTGGGTGTGCAGAATTCAGTGCTCGCCTGCGTGGTCGAGCTGGTCGGCCGCCAGATCTGCTCCAGCGACCGTGGGGCCGGCGTTGAACAGTCGAGTTGTGGATGCCAAGGCCCATCCCGTGGGGGCTATCTCACTCACTGGGCGGTCCGGCGACCATGTTCAACACCGCTGTCGAAGCCACGTGGCGAGCCGCGGTCATGGACGCGGCCGGTTTAGCCAGTTCACGATTGATCGATATTGCGCCGTCTCGGACATGATGAGGTTGTCGAATTCGCCGTCGGGCTCCCGGCCGCAACGACGTTCACGGCTTGCTCACGTACGGCGAGGACACTCATCGCTCGTCGAATGGTGTAGGCCGCCAGCCGCGCCGGTCGGCTCTTCATCCACCCTGCTGGAACCGGAAGTGGGCCGATCATGAACGATCCCGCCGCACCCTCCAAGAACCTCAATCATCGCTGGACCGACGCGTTCAACGCCGGTGACCTGCGTCTGTTGATGACGATGTACGAACCGGACGCGGTGGTCGTCCCGAATCCCGGCGCGGAACCGGTCCAGGGACACGATGCGATCGAGGCGGTAATACGAAAGTTCCTCGCCATGGGTGGACAGCTGCGCACCACCCCGCGGCCCTGGATCATCCGTGGCGACATCGCACTCAGCAGCATGGACTACGTCATGGACGGCGGCCACGACGAGGACGGCAACCCCGTCGATCTTCGGGGCATCACCACCGAAGTCGCGCGTCGCCAAGCCGACGGAACCTGGAAGTACGTCATTGACCAGCCCTTCATGAGCGAGGGCTGAGCAGGCACGGGACCGCGGCCGGCTCGTCATCCCGCGGCCTCGTTGCCTGCCGGACTGATCCGGGACTTCCTGTTGGCCTTCAACTCATCGGTCGCAGATACGACGAGAATCTGATGACGGCATGTGCGCCGTTCGAGTGGGCTCGAGCGGGGTCCGAGCATTACCGGCTCTGTGAGCAGCGACCGCTGCGGGCTTGAAGACCGGCGCGGCGGCCAACGAGGGCCTGTTCCGGATCGCTGCTTGCTTGCACGCTCAAGCCTTGCTTGCACGCTCAAGCAGCGTTTAGTGTGGAGGCGCCCGTCTGCGCGTACTTCAGGTCGCCGTGTGGGTCGTGATGGTGGTCATCGTGACGTAGTTGGTGCAGCGCGGAGAAGAGATGTGACGCTTCAACCACGCGCTCGACGCAGAAGTTTCGGCTGTGTGTCGTTGCTCGGCCGGGTAGGCGGCGTCGATTCGCCGTCGGGCGATCGGCGGGGTCCCGCCGGACTCGCTAGGAGCACATGATCGTGACCGTCGAACCTTTGTCGCGTTGGGCGCTGATACGTTCGACGTCGGTCGGTGAGTGTGAGCGAAGCGCGGCCGCACTGCTGGCTGAACACCGGCTTCATATCCCAGAAACTGCTAAACTGAACGCCTCGGTTAATGGCATATCCGTCGGCGGAGTATCGCTGTTCTACATGTCTTATCGTGCTCACCTGAAGGTGACTGCCCCACCGCTGGCCGCCTTCATGGCGGTCTGCGTGCCGCTGGAAGGCAGTTTGGAACTTCGTCAGGGCCGCACCCGCTTTGAGGCGCGGGCGGGCCGAGGCGCCGTGCTGCTCTCGTTCGACGAGCCATTCGAGATGCGGTGGAGCCCAGATTTGTCGATGTTCTGCTACAGAATTGACGTCTCGACGCTGAGGGATTTCGCGACGACGCTCGACTCGCCCGCCGACAATCAGCTCACTTTTGCGCGTGAGGTCACCGACCTTCGCGTCGTCGAAAGCCTGCGCGGCTGCGCGCGGGTGACTGAACTTGCTGTCGCTCAATGTATTCCGGGCCAAAGTATTGCTCCCTCGTTGGCCGCTCGGCTACGCGATCACATCCTGCTCACCACGCTGGTTGCCCAGCCGAATAGTTGGCGGCCTGAATTCATGGCGAAAGACTTCGGCGGCGGGCGCGCCGCGATATCGGCGGCGGTCGACTACATCGAAGCCCACCCCCTGTCAGCGACGCCGAACGCTGTCGCCATAAGTACCTGTATGAGCCTGCGTGCGCTGCAGGAGAATTTCAGACGCTCCCTGGGGACAACGCCGCATGCCTACATCCTCAAGACGCGGTTGCGACGTGCTCATGAAGAGCTTCAGGCCGCGGACCCGGGGTTGGGCGCCACAGTCACCGATGTGGCACGACGGTGGGGCTTTACCAACGTCGGCCGGTTCGCCGACCGGTACGCACGAACCTATGGACAGACACCGTCGCAAACACTGCGCGGCACGCGTCGTGGCGACAGATCGAGTAAGGGCGCTAGATTGATACACACCGAGCATGGATGCGGCTGAGACCGGTTTCTTGATTTGCGACTACGGATCTGCTTGGCATCGCGTCCGAGTCCGGTCGACTCCAGCCAGCCGAGCAGACAGTGTCGCCGCTCTCGCCGCGGACACACCGCGGCAAACCCGAGTTATGGACGTTTCGCGCAGGTTGGGTGGCCGAATTGCGCTGCCGCATTGCCTATCGCGGCGCAGCCGCTACCGTGGTACCACACGCTGAACGACATGACCGCCAGGGCATACGCTGCACAGATGTGGAGCGGATGTGGTTGTGCCCGAGAGGTTTTCAGTTTGTAAAGTTCAACGAAGCAGCCCTGAGGCCACCTGCACACTGTCCGATTCCCCTGGGAGGATTTAGTCGACCATGAATGCCGGCAGGACGAACATCGGTGACCGATCAACGAACTTCGACCACATGAATTCGACCGTACCCGCATCGCAGCTGCGCCAGATGTACGCGTCGATGCGGGAGGGCTGTCCGGTTGCCCATAGTGACCGTTACGGCGGATACGAGTATGTCAGCCGCTACGCCGACGTGAAGGCGATCATGGCCGACCCGGCGACATACACCTCCGGAGAAGGTGTGTTCATTCCCGACACCGGCCTACCTCGGCTGCCCGCTTTGGAATTCGACGCTCCCGAGCACACCACGATTCGCGCGATCATGTACAACCGGCTACTGACTCCGCGCGC
This sequence comes from Mycolicibacterium chlorophenolicum, assembly GCF_001044235.1. Lineage (GTDB taxonomy): Bacteria > Actinomycetota > Actinomycetes > Mycobacteriales > Mycobacteriaceae > Mycobacterium > Mycobacterium chlorophenolicum. Next base: position 47,696 of record NZ_JYNL01000071.1, read on the forward strand.
GGTCCGGGCCTTTGAGCCGACGATTTCTGAGAGCGCCAACCGTCTCATTGACTCCTTCGCTGACCGCGGAACTGCAGACCTGGCACCGGAGTTCGCCGAACAGTTGCCTGCGATCGTGGTAGGTTAGATGGTCGGGCTTGACTTCGACGAATCCGTTGAGGTGCGCCACATCGCGATAACGATGTTCGACAGCATCGGAACTACTGATTTTCCAGCGAACATGGACGCGTTCGTCGCGTTTTACACCGACAAGCTGCGAGCGCGTAGAGTCGCTCCCCGTGATGATTACTTGACGATGTTGGCTCACGGTGAGGTCGACGGCGTCGCGGTCGATGAACCAACGGTCAACGGAATCATGGTTGCGTTTCTCCTGGCGGGTCATCACTCCACAGCGACCGGCATCGCAGGGCTTCTTGGGCATGTGCTCGTCGAAGCGGGTCTGCGAGACCGGGTTGCTGCCGATTCGAAGTTGCTGTCTCGCGTCATTGAGGAAAGCTTGCGTCTGGTTACGCCGCTTCAGTTCTTCGCACGGACGGTTCATGGGACGGCGATGCTTGGTGGTGTGGCGCTCGAGGAGGGCACTCGGGTGATGATGAACCTTGCCGCGGCCAATCGTGATGGGCGGCAGTTCGATGAACCTGATCGGTTCAATCCCCAGCGCTCGCCGAACCCTCACGTCGCGTTCGGGGGTGGCTTGCATGTGTGCGTGGGGCACAATCTGGCGCGTGCTGAAATGCGCGTGGCTGTCAGGGAACTGCTGAGGCGGCTGCCCGATGTTCGGCTCGTGGGTGAGGTCACCGTGGCTGGCATGCAGTCGGGTCAGTTGATGCCCGTGACGTCGGTGCCCGTCGAATTCACTGCCGAGCCCGTGCGATCATGATGCTAGTGATCCGCCCGTCGAGTGGGGATGTTGCGGCCACGAACCGGACCATCAACGTTCTTCGTTGACCGCGAGGCAGATCCCGCGAACCTCAGCCTGTTTCGTTTCGACTGTGGGGTCGAGGGCAGCAAAGATCGATGCACCGGACAGTATCGATCCGTCGCTCGCAAGAGCCGATTTCACCACACAGTGTGCACCGTATCGATACCCGGTGGGTAGCTGACTGAACGCTCGGCGGGCAGGGCCACCAAGACTGTCTTTCACCGCCGTGCCGGCCCGCGGGCGGGCTCATCCGCCCGCGGGACCGGTCGGCTTCTTAGGTTGCGGCGCCCGCCGGTGCGGCGGCGCGGTCGATGCGGCGGATGTAGGCCGGCTGTGCGTCGATTGCAGTTTCGGCCTTCTCGATACCGCACACCTGGCGGGCGAAGTCGATGTGGTCGCCAGTGGGGGTTTGGTAGAAGCGCATCATGTTCAGGAACCGGATCATGCGCAGCGGGGTGGATTGGAAGTTGTCGAACATCTGCTGACGAGTGCCCCACTCGGTGAGGAACAGGTCGTGGATCACCCGGGCCATCTTGATGCGGTCATAGCCGTCTCCGTGCGCGCCGGTGACCGTGGGCTCCATCCACTTGCGCAGCTTCTCGTCGTTCCACTGACCTTCAGAGGGGTACATCAGTGCCACCCGACCACACAGGTCGAGCAGTTCCTGGATCATTGCCGGGTAATGCTCGAGGAAGTAGGCGCGCCCGGTGTCGACGCGCAGTGGTGCCGGTTTGAACTGGCCGCCGGGGGTGATGAACCCGTGCTCCTCGGCGGCAAGGACCGCTGCCTGCAGAATGTGTTGGAATTCAACGAATTTCGCCAGCCGGACTTTGACCTCGGGAATCTCGTAGGTGCCTAGGCTGTTGGCCATGGCCATGGCCAGCCCGACCATCAGCTCGGCGCGCACGGCGGCCCGCACCAGGACGTAGTACTGGTGCCAGTCGAAGACGCGCTTTGGGTACAGCATGGCGTGTTCGACGTTCCGGACGTGGAACACACAGTCCCACGGGATCAGAACGTTCTCGATGATGGCCGCGGAGTCGAGTTCGTCGCCCATCGCTGCCATTGGGTGGTTGGCGGCGTCGTCGTTGACGTAGGACTCGCGGGACACGATCGTGACACCGGGCGTATTGGTGGGGATGACCCCGAAGATCACCTGATCCGGCGGCAGACCCGGGCGGAAGAACACCCCGAGGTGCAGCCACTGGGCAAACGCTGCGCTGGTGCCGACGGGCTTCACCCCGTTCACGATGATGCCTTCGTCGGTTTCTCCCACGATCGTCAGTGCGGGTGAGGGGCCTGATCCGTCGCCGCCGCGATCGGTTTGCGGGTCGATGAACATGGCCGAGGTGTAGATGTCCTCGTCGGCGAAGAACGCCCATTTGTCGCGGATGTTTTGGGCCAGCGGCCGCCCTTCGGTGCCGATCGACTGGNATGAACATGGCCGAGGTGTAGATGTCCTCGTCGGCGAAGAACGCCCATTTGTCGCGGATGTTTTGGGCCAGCGGCCGCCCTTCGGTGCCGATCGACTGGGTTTCCCAGGGCTCGGGATCATCGATGTAGGTCAGCAGCACTGCGTTGCTGGAATCGGGCATGCGAGAGAAGGCGGTGCCGCCGACTTCGCGCATCATGGTCTCGTAAAACGCCCGCCGCTGGCGCAACTCCTCCTTGGTACGGGGAATGAACCAAACCCGGGAGCGACGTACACCGGCCTCGTCGACGAAGGTGGTGCGGTCTTGAAATTCCGGGTCGTGGTGCAGGTCGTAGAACTTCGCGATCGCCTCGACGTAGCCCTTGGTCTTCGGGTGGGTGGCGAGGTCCTCGATGAGTTCGTCGCCGACCCACACTCGACGACCGTCGTCAAGCGAGGCNACGAAGGTGGTGCGGTCTTGAAATTCCGGGTCGTGGTGCAGGTCGTAGAACTTCGCGATCGCCTCGACGTAGCCCTTGGTCTTCGGGTGGGTGGCGAGGTCCTCGATGAGTTCGTCGCCGACCCACACTCGACGACCGTCGTTGAGCGAGGCGATGAATTCGGCTCCTGTGCGCATAATTTTCCTTTTGGTTGTGTATCCCGGTTCACCGGGAAGAGGGAACAGTGATCGCTTCGACGTCGAGCAGCGATCTCGGGATAGCGAATGGGTTCGGCGTGTAGCGACTACCTCGCGGCCGCTGCGCCATGCCAGCACGATGCTCATCGGGGTGCCGCCTGACGTGCCGGCGACGTAGCCGAGTCCGGTCGCCCATGGCCGCATGCGAGTCGGTGTGGGCGGCTGACGCGTGGACGCTGTCGGGCGGTAGAGGTTGGAGCTTTCTGGTGTCGCTCGTCATCTCGGCCCCCTTTCAGCTGTTGCGGAGTTGCGGTTCGAATGTGATGAAAGCCTCGCAACGGTGCGTGAGTGCGGCGTTAACGGTGTGGGCCGACATGTGATAACGGTGCAGGCGGCCGTGTCGGTGAATGTGGTGTCGGCAGGCTCAGCCCACGGCTTGTGGCTGTAGCCGCGCTCGGCAGACCTGCTAGCCCGTGAGCTCGGCTCCCACCTGTGCCTGCCGATCGGCAGCTGTCGTCATCTGGCCGAGAATGCGCACAACCACCTGGGTTGCTAGCCACAACGCCGTCTGATCGTCTCGACACACAGCGGGCAACAACTCAGCGATGCGCTGTCGCCATCTGTTGGTGCGCGCATCACAGAAACGGCGGCCGGTCTCGCCGATCATGACCAACGACGCTCGGCCGTCGTCGGGATCAGTCGAACGCTCCAGCAGCCCTTGACCTTCCATACGCTGTACGAGTTGGGTCATTCCCGATTGACTGACGCCCTCGGCCGAAGCGAGTGCTGTTAAGCGCATCGGGCCTTGGCGGTTGAGTCGGTTCAATACCAGCGTCGCGCTCACGCTGAGACCGTCGCGGTCGCTCAGGTAGCGCCACAGCATGTCGGTGCTGAGGTCGATCATCTCGGCGATCGCGTCGGGAACGTCGGGGATTGCTCGTTCTACGGGGTGTTTCGACTCCATCTCCGTTGCCTCACTAGACCCGTTCTGGTTGCAGACGCTCAGAGCCGGCGTAGACGTTCATTGAGCTACCCCGAAGGAAGCCGACGAGCGTCAGGCCGTTGTCGATTGCGAGGTCAACGGCCAACGACGAAGGGGCCGATACGGCGGCCAGCATCGGGATCCCGGCCATGAGGGCTTTTTGCACCAGTTCGAAGGAGGCGCGGCCGCTGACCATCAGGATGGTCGCGCGCAGCGGTAGCTGTCCGCGGCGCAATGCCTGGCCGATGACCTTGTCCACGGCATTGTGTCGGCCCACGTCCTCGCGCAGGCAGAGCAGTTCGCCCCGGGCGTTGAACAAGCCAGCGGCGTGCAGCCCACCGGTGCTGTCGAAGACTTTCTGAGCGGCGCGCAGTCTCTGGGGCAGAGCAGTCAGGGTGTGGGGCGCAATTGTGAGCGCGTCCTTGTCGACGCGCCATCGCGCAGAGGTGCGCACCGCGTCCAGGCTGGCTTTGCCGCACAGCCCGCACGAGGAGGTGGTGTAGAAGTTGCGTTCCAGCGACGCATCGGGCGCCGCCACGCCGGGGGCCAGGCTGACATCGACGATGTTGTAAGTATTGATGCCGTCGACGGCTCCTGCGCAGTAGCGGATCTGGGCGAGGTGATCCGGTGAGGACACCACGCCCTCGCTGACGAGGAAACCGGCCGCTAGGTCGAAGTCCTGACCCGGTGTGCGCATAGTGACGGTGAGCGCGCGTCCACCGACGCGGATCTCGAGGGGTTCTTCGGCGGCCAGGGAGTCGGGGCGGCGGGAGTACTGGCCGTCATGGATGCGCAGTACCGGCCGCCGTGCGGTCACCCGCCCCATGGTTTGAGCGGGCGACCATGCTCGACCAAGTTGGCGGCGGCCGCGATGAGGGCATCGCAGTTGTCGCCGGCTTGAGTTACTTGGTTGATTAACCGAGCGCGCATCCGTGGGTCCCAGAAGTTGAGGATATGCGTGGCGATCGCTGCGGCCCCGTGCTCCAGTGGCAGGTTGCGGAATTGGGCGGCGATCTCGTTGGCGAGCCTGATCTCGGCAGGAGCGGCCATTGTCACCTCGGTTCGCCGGAGCTGACGAGGGAATGTGCGTGCGCCTCTGGCGTGGCGGAACCGTTTGCGGATGGCCGCAGCGCGACTTGTACGGCGGTGACTTTGTATTCGGGGCAGTTGGTCGCCCAGTCCGAGTTGTCGGTGGTGACGACGTTGGCGCCGGTGGTGGGGTAATGGAAGGTCGTGTACACCACCCCGGGTGGCATTCGGTCCGAGATCAGGGCCCGCAGTGTCGTTTGGCCCGCTCTGCTGGTCATTGTCACCTGCGCTCCGTCGGTGACACCGCGCACTTCGGCGTCATGGGGATGAATCTCCAAGACATCTTCCTTGTGCCATAACACGTTTGGGGTGCGGCGAGTTTGTGCGCCCACGTTGTATTGGCTCAGGATACGGCCGGTGGTCAGGATCAGTGGGAACTTGCGGGTGGATCGTTCGGTCGTGGGAACGAACGTGGTGGGAATGAATTTGCCTTTGCCGCGGACGAATTCGTCGACATGCATGATCGGGGTTCCCTCGGGCGCTGCATCGTTGCAGGGCCACTGCACGCTGCCTAAGGTGTCCAGCTTGTCGAATGACACTCCGGCGAAAGTGGGTGTGACGGTGGCGATTTCGTCCATGATCTGGCTGGGATGATCGTAGGACATCGGATAGCCCATGGCTTGGGCGATCTCGCAGGGGATCTGCCATTCGTGCTTGCCTGTTCGGGGTGTCATCACCGGCCGTACTCGGTTGATCCGGCGTTCGGCGTTGGTGAAGGTGCCGTCCTTCTCCAGAAACGACGTGCCGGGCAGGAATACATGAGCGAATTTGGCGGTCTCGTTGAGAAACAGATCCTGTACGACGAGTAGTTCCAAGGCCGCCAGCGCGGCGTGAACGTGGTTGGTGTTGGGGTCGGACTGCGCGATGTCTTCGCCTTGGACGTAGAGGCCACGGAATGATCCGTCGATGGAGGAATCGAACATGTTTGGGATCCGCAGCCCGGGCTCGGCCAGCAATGGCCGCTGCCATAGCGACTCGAATACGCCGCGCACCGTGTCGTCGGAGACGTGTCGGTAGCCGGGTAGTTCGTGCGGGAAGGATCCCATGTCGCAGGAGCCTTGGACGTTGTTCTGGCCGCGCAGCGGATTGATCCCGACCCCGTCATGGCCGATGTTGCCGGTGGCCATGGCCAGGTTGGCCATTCCAATCACCATGGTCGAGCCCTGGCTGTGCTCGGTGACGCCCAGTCCGTAGTAGATGGCGGCGTTGCCGCCCGTCGCGTACAGCCGTGCCGCGGCTCGGACGTCGTCAGCGGGAACACCGGTGATGGCCTCGGTGGCCTCTGGGCTGTGCTCCGGTTGGGCGATGAATTGCGCCCACTGCTGGAAGCCTTCGCAGCGGGCATCGACGAACTCCTGGTTGACCAGCCCCTCGGTGACCACGACGTGGGCCAGCGCGTTGACGATCGCGACGTTGGTTCCCGGGTTGAGTCGCAGATGGTGTTGGGCCTCGATGTGCGGCGAGCGGACCAGGTCGATGCTGCGGGGGTCGATGACCACCAGTTTGGCCCCGTCGCGCAGCCGGCGCTTCATCCGGGAGGCGAAGACCGGGTGTGCATCGGTGGGGTTGGCGCCGATCACCAGGATGACGTCTGACTTCGCGACGGACCGGAAGTCCTGGGTGCCCGCGGATTCGCCGAGCGTTTGTTTGAGGCCGTAGCCCGTCGGTGAGTGGCACACCCGGGCGCAGGTGTCGACGTTGTTGTTGCCGAATGCGGCGCGCACCATCTTCTGCACCACGTAGACCTCTTCGTTGGTGCAGCGCGACGAGGTGATCCCGCCGATGGCGCCGGTCCCGTAGCGCTGCTGGATGTCGCGCATCCGGGCGGCGACGTAGCTGATGGCGGTGTCCCAGTCCACCACCTGCCATTCGTCGCTGATGTGCTCGCGGATCATCGGTTCGAGCATGCGGTCGGGGTGGGTGGCGTAGCCGAACGCGAACCGTCCCTTGACACACGAGTGGCCCTCGTTGGCGCCGCCGGCCTTGCTGGGCACCATCCGGACCAGTTCGTCGCCACGTAGTTCGGCCTTGAATGAGCAGCCGACGCCGCAGTATGCACACGTCGTTTCGACGGTGCGGGTCGGGATGCCCAGATTGACGACGGATTTTTCTTGCAGTGTCGAGGTCGGGCAGGCTTGCACACATGCGCCGCAGGACACGCATTCGGAGTCGGCGAACAGCTCGCCGGCACCGGCGGACACTTTGGAGTCGAAGCCGCGTCCTTCGATGGTGAGCGCGAAGGTGCCTTGGATTTCGCCGCATGCGCGCACACAGCGCGAGCAGGCGATGCATTTCGAGGGGTCGAAGTCGAAATAGGGGTTGCTGTGGTCGGTTTCGAGGTCGAGGTGGTTGTGGCCGTCGGCGCCGTAGCGGACTTGACGCAGCCCGACCACGCCGGCCATGTCTTGCAGTTCACAGTCGCCGTTGGCGGGGCAGGTCAGGCAGTCCAGCGGGTGATCGGAAATGTAGAGTTCCATGACGCCCTGGCGCAGCTTTTCCAGCTTGGGTGTCTGGGTGTGCACCGTCATCCCGTCGGTGACCGGGGTGGTGCACGAGGCGGGGGTGCCGCGCCGGCCATCGATTTCGACCAGGCACAGCCGGCAGGAGCCGAAGGCGTCCAGACTGTCGGTGGCACACAATTTGGGGATGTTGACTCCGGCCAGCGCGGCCGCCCGCAGCACCGAGGTGCCCTCCCCTACGGTCACTGGCATGCCGTCGATCTCCACCGTGACCGGCGCGGCGTCGACCGCGGGGGCCGGGGTACCGAGATCGCAATCTTTGATGAGCGTCATCATGCGTCCTTCGTGTTTCGAGCGGTGAAATCGTCGGGGAAGTGCAGCAGGGCGCTGCGCACGGGATTAGGGGTCAAGCCGCCCATCGCGCACAGGGATCCCTCCGTCATCACCTCGCAGAGGTCGTTCAACAGGGCGAGATTGCCGTCGGTGTCCTGACCGGCGACGATGCGGTCGATGACTTCTACGCCGCGCACCGCACCCATGCGGCACGGGGTGCATTTGCCGCAGGATTCCTCGGCGCAGAACTCCATGGCGAAGCGCGCCATCGCGGCCATGTCCACGGTGTCGTCGAATACCACGATGCCGCCGTGTCCGAGCATCGCGTCGGTGCTGGCGAAGGTTTCGTAGTCGGTGGCGATGTCGAGGTGCGAGCCGGGGATGTAGGCGCCCAGCGGGCCGCCGACCTGTACGGCGCGCACCGGTCGACCGGAGCGGGTGCCGCCGCCGTACTCGTTGACCAGCTCGGCGAGCGAGATCCCGAACGCGGTCTCGAATACGCCGCCGCGGGCGACGTTGCCGCTGAGTTGGAACACTTGGGTGCCGCGGGAGCGCTGCACGCCCAGTGCGGCGTAGGCCTTCGCGCCGCCGGCGAGGATCGTGGGCACACTGACCAGGGTGAGCACGTTGTTGACCACGGTGGGTTTGCCGAAGAGTCCCGTGATGGCCGGAATCGGGGGTTTGGCGCGGACCATGCCGCGCTTGCCTTCCAGGCTTTCCAGCATCGAGGTCTCTTCGCCACAGATGTAGGCCCCGCCGCCGACCCGCAGGAAGATGTCGAAGCTGAACCCCGAGTCCAGGATGTTGTCGCCGAGCCACCCTTGGGCGCGGGCAACCTCCAGGGCCCGAGTGAGCACCGCGGCAGCGTCGGGGTACTCCGAGCGCAGATAGATGTAGCCTTCGGCCGCGCCGACGGCGTAGCCGGCGATCGTCATCCCTTCCAGAAGGGCGAAGGGGTCACCTTCCAGCACGACACGGTCCGCGAAGGTGCCGCTGTCCCCCTCGTCGGCGTTGCAGCAGACGAATTTCGTCTCTGCGGAGGCCTCGGCGACGGTCTTCCACTTGATACCCGCCGGAAACCCCGCACCGCCGCGGCCGCGCAGCCCCGACTCGGTCACTTCGGACACCACGTCGGACGGCTCCAAGTCCAGGGCGCGGCGCAGGCCGGCCAGACCGCCGTGGTTGACGTAATCAGACGGCGATACCGGATCGGTGACGCCGACACGCGCGAGACACAGACGTTGCTGGTCGCGCATCCACGGTAGATCCTCAATGACACCTCGGCACAGTGCGTGCGGGGCGCCGTCGAGCATTCCGGCTGCGATGAGATCGCCGATGTCCTCGGCGTTGACGGGACCGTATCCCACTCGGCCTCGGTCGGTGTCGACCTCGACGAGCGGCTCGAGCCACAGCATTCCGCGTGTTCCGTTGCGCACCAGTGTGATGTGTTTGCCGGCCAGGGCCGCTTCGCGCTCCAGCGCGACGGCCACTTCGTGTGCCCCTACCGAGGCCGCCGCGGAGTCGCCGGGCACGTACACCGTCGTGGTCATGACGCCTGCGCCTGCACGATGGCCAGCACGCGATCGGTATCGAGCCGACCATGCACCTGGCCGTTGATTTGGGCGGACGGCCCGAGTGCGCAGTTGCCCAAGCAGAAGACCTGATCGAATGTGGTCGACCCATCATCGGCGGTTTGGCCGACCTTCACCCCGAGCGCGCGTTCAAGGGCGGCCACCAGCTGCTCGGCACCCACCGATTGGCAGGCCTCGGCGCGGCACACCCGAATGGTGGTCCGGCCAGGGGGCTCGCGCCGAAAGTCCCGGTAGAACGTCACCACGCCGTGAACATCGGCTCGTGACAGATTCAGCTCGGTGGCCAGCAGCGGGATCACCTCTTCGTCGATGTAGCCAGCGCGGTCCTGGATTGCTTGCAGGACCACCAGAAGCGGGGCGCGTAGGTGTCGATGCGCGTCGACGACGGAGCGCACCAGCTGCGCAAGGGGCGGCGTTGGGTGAGTCATCAGGTGTTTCCGGCGTGATAGTCGGGCTGTGTTGGTGTATCGGCGAGGTTCGGGGCTGCTCGCATCGTTGTCTCCTTAGCCCGGCTGGAAGCGTCCCCCACGTCAGCGCGCGAAGCGGCGGTGCCGCGGACGGGCCATCACAGGATTATTGCGTGCGCACGCAAGAAATGCCACCATCGTGTTTGAACATGTCTCTGAAGGGCGCTCAACGGTATGACGGGTACAGCGCGGTCGTTGCCGCCGCCGATGCTGTAGCCGCCAGGCAGCTGAATGTGTCCTCAGGGGTACGGACGATAGCCCGGTCAGCGTTAGGCCGGCGTGAGCACGCAATGTGAGGAGCCGGATTTCGCCGCCGTTCACGCAAGATGGGCACGATGGATGAGCGCGCCGGATCCCGACCCGGCGAGACGGGTCAACAATGAAATCGGATATCGGCCGAGCAGGCAGCCAACTCGGCGGGGCCCGGTCGAGCCGTAGAGGAGGAATCTCGATCATGGTAGTGCCAGTGCCACTAGTGACTTGGGGGTGCACGGGTGCGCGGCGCGACTGCACGGTGTGTGCGCCGCGCGGACGAGTGGCGTGGGTGGCTCTGTGAGCGGCGGCGAGTTCGACCGCGACACTAAATACATCACCACCCGCATCACCGTCGACGGCCGCGACGGCTACCCTGTCGAGCCCGGCCGATACCGGTTGATCGTGGCGCGGGCCTGCCCGTGGGCGAATCGCACGATTATCGTGAGACGGTTGTTGGGGCTCGAAGATGCGCTGTCGATCGGATTTTGCGGTCCCACCCACGACGTGCGCAGCTGGACCTTTGACCTCGACCCGGGCGGTGTGGACCCCGTGCTGAAGATCCCGCGGCTGCAGGACGCGTATTTCGCCCGTATCCCCAACTACCCCAAAGGCATCACGGTGCCGGCGATCGTCGATGTGCCGACTGGCCAGGTCGTTACCAACGATTTCGCCCAAATGACGCTGGACTTGTCCACCGAGTGGTCGGCGTTTCATCGCGAGGGCGCCCCGCAGCTGTACCCGGAACCGCTGCGCGCTGAAATCGACGATGTGATAGGGCGCATCTATACCGACGTCAACAACGGGGTGTACCGCTGCGGCTTCGCCAGCTCGCAGGACGCCTACGAGGAAGCCTATGACCGGCTGTTCACGGCGTTGGACTGGCTTTCGGCGCGACTCGAGAATCAGCGGTATCTGGTCGGTGAGACCATCACCGAAGCCGATATCCGGCTATTCACCACGTTGGTCCGCTTCGACGCGGTCTACCACGGCCACTTCAAGTGCAATCGCGCCAAGCTCACCGAGATGCCAGCGCTGTGGGCCTACGCGCGGGACCTGTTCCAGACCCCTGGATTCGGCGACACCGTCGATTTCGTGCAGACCAAACAGCACTACTACATCGTGCACACCAACATCAATCCGACCCAAATCGTGCCGAAGGGACCGGAACTGGCGAACTGGTTGACGCCCCATGGCCGGGAAGCGTTAGGAGGCCGGCCATTTGGTGATGGGACAGCACCGGGGCCGACGCGTGAGACTGAACGCGTTCCCGCCGGGCATGGGGCTGGGTGAGGGCGATATCCCATGCCCAGGATGACATCGGTGTCGCGGCTGACTCGTCCTGCCCGGAAGGCCCGACCCCTCTAAGACGTTGATATGAGGATCCCAGCAAGTTGGCGACGTGTGGGCGACAGTGGCTCCTGGATTGCCGCTTCAGCAGCACTGCGCTGCACCGGATTGGTAGCCGTCGGGGGAGCTTTGACCTTCAATGGCAGCGAGTTCGAGAAGAAGTCATAGCTCATCGAGCTGACTTGTGAATACACGAAAGGACGCTTGACCCGATGACCGAGCAGCTTCAGATGGGCATTAACACCTTCGGTGACGTCACCGGTGATGGCGCCGGTGGACTCCTTCCGCAGGCGGTCGTGATCAGAAATCTCGTTGACCAGGCGACGCTGGCCGACGAATTGGGCATCGACTCCTTCGGTGTCGGCGAGCATCACCGCGCGGATTTTGCCGTGTCTGCGCCTGAAGTCGTGCTGGCCGCGATCGCTTCGCGCACCACACGAATCCGGCTCGGCTCGGCCACCACTGTCTTGAGTTCCGACGATCCGATTCGGGTGTTCGAGCGCTTCGCCACGCTGGACGCCGTCTCGAACGGACGGGCCGAGGTCATTCTCGGCCGCGGTTCATTCACCGAATCCTTCAGCCTCTTCGGGTTTCCGCTCGATCAGTACGAGGAGCTGTTCGAGGAGAAACTCGATCTGTTCGCCGCGCTGCTCAACCAGGAGCCCGTGACGTGGCAGGGTCAGTTGCGTCCACCGCTGATGAACCAGCGGGTCTTTCCTCCAGTCGAACACGCCCCGCTCAGGACGTGGATTGGGGTCGGTGGAAGCGCGGAATCCGTGGTGCGGGCGGCCCGCTACGACCTGCCGATGATGCTGGCGATCATTGGCGGCGATCCGAAGAGGTTCTTGCCCTATATCGACTTGCATTTCCGCGCTTACCAGAAGTTGGAAATGGCACCGCAGCCGATCGGCATGCATTCGCCAGGCTATGTCGCAGCCACCGACGAGGCGGCGCGTGACGAGTTCTGGCCGGCCTATAAAGTGATGCGCGATCGCATCGGCAAAGAGCGACACTGGCCGCCGATGCAGCGGGGGGAATTCGAGCGTGAGGCTGACCACGGTTCTCTGTATGTCGGCTCGCCCGAGACCGTCGCGCGCCGTATCGCCGATACTGTCAACGCGCTCGGTGTCGCGCGGTTCGATCTGAAGTACAGTGCGGGCGACTTGTCGCATGAAAAGTCGATGCGTTGCATCGAGCTTTATGGCACCACTGTCATTCCTCGGGTGCGCGAGCTTGTGAGCGAGTACGACGGCGCTCCGGTGGTGTCGCCGACGCCGGCGGTTCCTCGTGCCGACCAGCTGTCTCGATAGACACTCAGGCGGCTAGCGTCGTGGGCTGGTCGAGTAGCGCGATTTCGCGCCGAGCTAGTTTGTCGCGTCACGATGGTGGGCTGTCTTTATCCCTCGCTTTCATCCGGGGGGCACGCGCCTCCAGCCGCCTCGACAAAGCATGACGTCTGGATTGCGGCGGCTCGTCGATCTCCCCTGCGAGCGAGGGGATCACGGGTCGTGGCAGAAGAACATACCGCGCCCTTAGCGCGGGACCGGGCACCGTGGTTGTTCGAAAATGATTGCCTCGCCGGGCGAAACCGCCGAGGGTGTGGTGTTCAGCGGCGCCATCCTTACCTCCACCGAAGACCACACACAGCGTGTGCGTTGAGAGCTCAACGCCGAGTTGGTGGAATTCACCCGCGCGGCCGATCGCGTCCTGCGTCGCCTAGCCTTTCGCTCCCGCGATTTCCGTTCTCGCCCAACGACTCAAAGGCCTCCGGCGTGTCGCGGGAGTCAACGCCGGCCCTACGTCCACCCAGCGCATGTGCGGCCACGTTCTGGTCGCTGACTAGTTCGCAGTCTTCTGCGACAGGTACACCACTGTCGATCAGCAAGCAACGCAACACGTCAACGACCATGCCTGGCGACCTAGATTCCGCCCGGTGACACGAGGTGGGCTCATCCCGGACTGACACCTAGCGACTAAATTTCGGTCAAGGGTGACCTTGCCGCCTGCCCAACCTCAAAGGTCGTCGGCTCACGAAGCTGAACCCGAAGTGCTCATCTGCCGTTGGAAGGTGCCCATATCCCAGTAATCTGCTGTGCTGGTGATTCGGCCGCCGTCATGGGTGACCACCATGACTCCCCGCAAGTCGAGTTTCTGGTTCGCCGCGGCGACCTTGCCGAAATCGGCCTGCAGGGTTCCCGTCAAGTGGTACCAGCCAGTACTGAACGAGGCTCCGTCGACATGGCCGCGCAGCGCCCAGTTCGCATCTGGGAAACGCTCGAGGAAGTAGGTCAAGCCGTCGACGATGTCCTTGGACCCGTGCTTGGGGTGACCAATCGCGACGTCCTCGTGCGTGGCGTTCGCGGTATAAAGCGCTTCGACCGCAGCCAGGTCACGATCGTTGTACGCATCGAATAGGGCGGTCACCAAACTCGGCTTGTCCATGCCGCGAGCATGGTCGTTGCGGCGTTACCCGAGGCGAAACCAGCAGCGAGGCGCATCGGGACCCGAGTGCAGACCGTGAGCATTCAACCCACGGTCTGCCCAGCCGGCGCCCCTGTTGTGTGCTCAGTGCGTGTGTTCGGGCAGGTTCTTCCAGTCGTCGGGGAAGAAGAAGGCATCCGACGTCGGCGGTACGGGTGATTGGACTTCGATCCAGCGTGCGTCAACATTGTTCTCGTTGATGAACCCGTGGGTTCCGTCGGTGCTGACCCACACCAGGTCGCCGGTTTCGGTGGTTTCCTCGTTGCCGTCGAGCCAGCCGTGCATGCCGCCGTCGATGAAGTAGTAGATCTCCTCGAACGGGTGGTAGTGGACCTTGGCGGCTCTGCCCGGACCCGAGCCGGCTGCGATCTTGGCCATGAACACGGTGTGATGCTGAGCGCCCAGCAGCTGATCGACCATCATCCGGATGTAGATGTTCTTGATGTTGGGTCCGTGGTACCCGGGCATGTTCAGGTCGTGGACCGGGCCCATGTCCGACTCCTCGAAGTGCCCGACGAAGCGGTGGCGCGGATCGGATTCCGATGGCCGGCCCAGGTTCTCGCCCTCGATCGGCGGAGCGGCTATCTGGCTGCGGGCGCCCTCAAAGTTGGGGGGTTTCGGAGCCTTGACGCAGAAGTATTCCAGTCCCCCGTCGCCAGCGGTCAGTGAATGGGTCAAACCGACTGGGGCGACGCCATAGTCACCGACGCCGAGGTCGTAGACCAGGCCAGCGAGTGACACGCGGCCCGAGCCGCCGCGGATGACCCACGACTCCTCGAACGGGCTGCGGTGCCATCCGATGGTGGCCCCGGCTTCGAGCTTGCGCAGCGACACTTCCATGTGATGAGAGCCGTGCTCCTCACCCACCATGATCGCCTCGGTGAGCCCAGGGATACCTTTGACCTCGCTAAACACTCTGTCGGCTGCTCGTGAAATGTGATAGGGCATCGCTTGTTCTCCTGGGATCGTGGCGGAATCATGTTGTGGCTGAAGGAAAGTGACACTGTGTCGGCGGACGCCGTTGTCCGCCGACACAGTCTAGTGACGATATGGGTGAAAACGCTTGTCCTGCAAGGTTAGCGGGCAGTTGCCGAGTCGAGCCGCCGGGCGTATTCGGCCTGCTTTTCGTAGGTGTTGTCCGCTTCCCCGGAGGCGATGCCGCAGATTTCGCGTGCCAGTTCGGTGATCGATCCGGTCGGCGACATATCCGCGCGCTTCATGGTCAATGTGCGGATCGTCAGGATCGGCGAACCGTTGAACTGCTCGAAGGTGGTCAGGCGATCGCCCCAGTCGGTGAGGAAGAGATCGCGGATCGCCCGCGAGATTTGCAGCCGGTCGTGCGGGCTGCCGGTCGCGCCGGTGTGCAGCTGCTCGAGCCAGTCGTGCAGCGCCGGGACGTTCCACTGCTCCTCGCTGGGAAACAGCAGCGATGCGCGTCCGGCCAGATCGATCACTTCGCCGACCACTGTGCGGACGTGGTCGAGGTAGTAGGCCCGGCCCATGTTGAACAACAAGACATCGGGCTTGTACAAGCCTGATGGCGACAAGAAGCCTTGGTTTTCCGAAGCGATGACGAAAGCGCGTAGCGCTTGGTGGAATTCGACCAGCTTGGCCAGTCGAACTTGCACCGGCGGGATCTGGTAGGTACCGATGTGGGCGGTCATCAGCATCGCCAGCCCGACCATCAGCTCAGCGCGCACCATTTGGCGCACTAGCGCCTCATAATGCACCCAGTCGAATACGCGCTGGGGGTACAGGGCGGCGTGTTGTGGGTTGCCGATGTGGAATACGTATTTCCACGGGATTAGTACGTCTTCGAAGAGGACCGTGCAGTCCAGCTCATCCCCCTGCGAGGCCAGCGGATGGTTCACCGGATCGTCTTTGACGGTGGTTTCCCGGCTGATCACGGTGATGCCGGGCGCGTTCACTGGGATGGCCCCGTAGATCACCTCTTCACCTGGCATGCCGGGCCGGACGAATACGCCCATGTGGAGGAAGTCGGCGAACGGCACACCTGTGGCGACGGCTTTGACGCCGCGCACGATGATGCCCTCGTCATTGGTTGAGACAATGCGGAGGGCGGGTGAGTCGACTTGGGTACGGTCTTTGGAGCGATCGACCTGGGGATCGATGAACGCCAGCGCACAGTTGTAGTCGTTGTCGGAGACCATTTGGTAGAACTCGCGGATGCCGACGGTGAGGTCGCGGCCGTCGGTTCCGATGGATTGATCACTCCACGGCTGCGGGTCGTCGGCGTAAGTGAGCAGACAGTAGTTGTTGGCCGCCGGGGTGCGTGGGGTGCTGCCCGCGCCGAGTTTCTTGATGACGGTCTCGAGGTAGTGCCGTTTTCTGGTCAGCTCTTCAGCATTGACGTGGCGGTACCACATCATCGATCGCCGTTCGCCGTCTTCGTCGACGAATGTCATGATGTCCTGCAGTTCGGGCTTGTGGTGCAGGTCGTAGAACTCTGCGAGCCTGGCAGCCTGCGCCCGCGTCTTGGGGTGGGTGGTCACATCGTCGATCAGTTCGCCGCCGACATATACGACGCGACCGTCGCGAAGTGACTCTAGGAATTGCTCACCGGTCCGGATCATTGGAAGCCTCTCGCTGTGTGTTTGGGTGGTCGGTCGTGGTTTGACTGCGGGCGGGTAGGGCGCGGTTGGACTGTGGCACCGCTCAGATCGGCGTCCTCGGGCTGAGGCTCCGGGTGTAGTGGATGTGCAGCACAAGCTTTAGGGTTGGACAGAGCAAGCGACCGCCTCCATTTCTGGCGCCATATAGACTCGATTTGTTCGAATTGATTTCAACCATGGTGCGAGGAAGGGTGTTATCCGCAGAGAAACAGTGCGCACTCAACTACAGCCTTGACGTGCACTTCACCGGATCGGACTTCACGCCGAGCGTGATCGCTGACCGCCAGCCAGAAGGAAGCGAAAATGATTGAGCCGCATGCTGCTGGCGCCATCGGCCGATGTCCACCGCTGAGCCGCTTGGCGTGTTCTGTGTCAATCGGGACGGCAGGCGTTGGACAGGAGAACGCCGCGGTGATAGGGCCCGTTTACGCGTCGGCGAACCGCGTAAGCCTCGCGGGGGAACCTGCTGGGTGGCGGCCGCACGATCCCACGGTGAGCAGACACAACACGATGGTGTCAGCGGCGGGTCCAGGCGGCCGGATGGAGTGTTTTGCGCATCGCTTAACGATGTGGGTGCTGCTGCGATGACGGCTGATGTCAACCCTGATCAGATCCGCGTCGCTGATGCCGCCGATCGCGCGGCGCCGACGACTCGTCGGCGCACCATCATCCGGCGCAAGCTAGCGGCGCCGGAACCGGATAGCCACGCGATCGTTCGCACGCGGCTTACAGCCCAGCTGCGTGACCTCCTGGATCGTTATCCCATCGTCGTCGTGAGTGCCACCGCCGGAGCGGGAAAGACGACTGCTGTCACGCACGCCCTCGTCGAGGGCGACCGGCCCATCTCCTGGCTGTCTTTGGACGGTACCGAGCGGGCCGCAGGGCGATTGCTCGTCTATCTTGAGGCCGCTGTCGAGCAAAGCGTGCCGGCCGCGGCCGGCGTGGTGACCGATGCGCTGGAAAGCAGCATTCAACTCGGCGAGGCGGCCGGATTGCTGGCCGAAAGCCTCGCCGCAAGCCGCCTCACACTTGTCTGCGACAACGTCGAGCGTGTCCTCGACGATGAAGGTTGTCGCGCGGTGTTGTCCGCCTTTACCCGCTACGTGCCCGCTGGAGTGAATGTTGTTTTGATTTCTCGGGCAGCGATCGTGCTGGATCAGGGCCAGACCAGCGACCGGACCCGAATCGGTGAGCTAGGCGAAAGCGATCTGGCCTTCCGTGTTGAGGAGGCACAGCAGGCACTACACGCGCTGGGCCACGACGAAGTCGACGCCGCACGCGCGGTAGCGGCGACCGGCGGCTGGGTGACTGGAGTTGTGTTCGACCCCTTCTGCGACAGCTCCGATCACAGCAGCGACGCCGAGGCCATGCGGGCTTATCTCACCGAGAACATCGTCAACGCACTAACGCCCGAAGAGCGGGAATTCCTCATCCATACCAGTCTGCTCGACGAGGTCACCGCAGACGGCGCCCGCGCTCTGGGGCAGCCAAACGCCGCACGAGTGATGGCTATCCTGCGTACCCGCCATCTGCCGATGTCCTGGTCCTCGGATGGTTGCCGTCTGACCCCGCACCCGATCTTCCGTGAATACTTGCTCTCGCGGCTGGACGGGGAGGACGTCGAAGTCCAGGCGGGGTTACGGCGGCGCCACGCCGAGTCCCTGCTCGCTCAGGGCGAACGCGAGGAGGCCGTCGACGAACTGCTGCGTCTTGGCGATATCGATGCCGCGTGGCGTCAGGCGGCGCTGGCGCTGCCCGCGATGGTGGCGCGGATGGATTTTGCCCCGGCTGCGCGGTGGCTGGATGCGCTACGGGCTTCGAGCCGTACTCCGACCCCCGAGATCGGCGCGGTGGTTCTGCGTGTGGCGTTTGCGCTTGACGAGGTCGGCCGCGGAATCGAGTTACTGGACCGGCATGGCTTTGACTGGTTGCCGGGACCCGAGATGCCCGGGTTCGAGGAGGCGATCGTCCTGGCGACCTGGTGTTTGTGGCATACCGGCCGCATCGCTGATGCGCGCGCCACGGCCGATCGGCTGCCGGAAGGCAGGGCTCGCGACATTGCCTTCACCCTGACGTCGTTGGCCGTCGGTGATGCGCCGCCATTTCCGGCGCACTCGCCGACTCCGTCGGGGCCGCTGGATGGGCTGTTGGTGCGATTGGCCTACATGTGTGGACGCCTGCACGGGCTTGATGATCCCGGCTCCTTTGATCCCTGGTGCACCATTATCGGTGGCCCCTGGGTAGTCGCCGCACTGCGAGCTAGCGGCCGGCTCCAGGAAGCGGCGTCGATGTATGAGCTGCGCCGAGAGTCCTCGCGGCCGGTATGGCTGCACGCTGCTGATGCCGCGGAGTTGATGCTCGATCTGGGCCGCGGCGATGACGCGTGGGCCTCTCTGGAGCGGGGCCGGGCGCTGATCAAGCCCACGCAATCGCGAGTGTTCGCCAACCTGAGTCTGCTGACCGAAGCGAAATTACGGCTGCGCCTGGATAAGGACACCGAGGCCGCCGACCGGGTGCTGGCTCAGGCTCAAGCCAACGGCGTGGATGACTACGCCTTCACACGCGAGTGGCGCCAGGTGTGCAGCGGGCTGTCCTATCTCTTGCAAGGCCGCGACGATGCAGCCTATCGCGAGCTCGCCGAAAGCGTTAAGAGCATGCAGCGCGGCAACCGGCGCCTGGAGCTGACCACCGGCGCGGTCTACCTGGCGGAGGCGCAGTGGCGCGTGGGCTATGAGGATGCGTCCGACAAGACTGCTGAGCTCGCCCTGGTGACCGCGCACGAGCAGGGCTCGCATAATCTCCTGCTGACCGCGTTGGCTGATGTTCCGGCAGTCGCCGTGCGCGCCGCCGATACGGCGCCGGGACGCAGCTCGGAGTGGCAGCAGCTGGTCAGTGCATTATCCACCCGGAACACACTGCGGCTGAGCGCGCGCGCACCGCGACTTGTTCTCGAGGAATTCGGGGATCCGCTGCTGACCGTGGACGGCCAGCGGGTGCATCCGCGGCTAACGAAGGCAATTGAGCTGCTCAGTTATCTCATGGCCGCGCCGGACCGATCCGCCACTCGGCAGCAATTATTGGGCGCATTATTCGCCGGCCGCAACGATGCAGCGGGGCGTAGTTACATGCGCCAAGCCTTGTACCGAGCGCGCGAGATCCTTCCGGACGACCTCGCTCCGACCCAGCAGGGTGACGTGTACTCCGTCGCTAGCGGCGATCTCATGATCGGAACGGGTCAGATCGCTGTCGACCGGCTGGCAGAGGCTAATCGGCAAGACGGCGAGGTCCGATTGCAGACCATCACCCGAGCACTGGCCATGGCTGCCCGCGGCCCGTTCTTGGCGCCGCTGACGAGTGATTGGGTGTTGTTTCGGCGTAACGAGATCGAGGAGATGATGAACGCGGCACGCATCGATGCCGCGCGGTTGGCCTACGGGCTGAGTCGATATCGTGAAGCCCGCGATCTGCTGGAAGAGGCATTGCGGATTGACCCCTACCGCGAACAGGCGTGGCAGCTCATGATTTCGCTGGCCTTTGCCACCGGCAGCGACGACTCGGTTCTTCGGCTGTATCAGCGATACGTCGCCACCATGCGGGACCTCGGAGTGCCGCCGTCAGGTGAAGTACACAGGCTCGTCACCCAGCTCCGCCGATAGGACACAGGGCCCAACGACGTTCGGGGGTGGCTTTCTCCGGAATATGCAAAGCAGTTCTAATACTCAAGTCCACCAATGCAATTCGGTCCGGTGAGTGATCGAGGCATGGTTTGATCCAGCGCCCTCGGCGAGACAACAGGCCACTGAGAAGCGTGTCGGTGACGTGGCGTCACGGCCTGGGAAGGTTGGGGCCGCGTCAACACCGAACCTGCATGCCTCGGACCCGCTGCGCTGGATGACAAGCGGACTGCCGCGTTAACGGATGCTATCCACCGTGTCGGGTGAGACTGGGGATGACCACTTCATCGACCAGTGCTTGCACCGTGCGGCGAGTGGGGGCTCTTCCCGAAACCATGGACCGGAAGATGAGGTAGCCGGGCAGCACGTCCCAGAGTTCTTCGGTGATCGCGGCGGCATCGATCTCGCCGCGGTTGACAGCTTGCTGCAAGATGTACTCGATCAGGACGCGGCGCTGATCGACAAACTGGTGCTGCATCACCTCGTTGAGCGCGGGATTGCGCGACACCTCGAAAAGCACGGCCCGAATCGTGCTGGCATGCGCGTGTGCCTGATCGCAGACTAGCTCTCCCACCCTCATCAGGTCGCCGCGGAGGGTGCCGGTCTCGGGGGCGACGGCGACCTGCCGAACACCTTCGATGAAGGCAGCCAGCACCAGCTCCGCTTTCGTCGGCCACCGTCGGTACACCGTGGCCTTGCTGGCTCGCGCGGTGGCCGCCACTGCATCTACCGTCAGCCCCTCGTAACCATGTTGCTGCAGCAACTGCAAAGTTACTGCGAGCAACTCGCGCTCTCGTGGTGACCACGGTGAGGGCTCTGCATCGCGCTCGGCATTGCCGTTCACAGCATCACCAGGGAGAACCACCGATTGAGGATGAACGGATCACTTCTGAGCAACGCCACGACTGACGAGGGCCTGCCGGGCCGAATTCGGGTGAGGGGGGCGCGGTTTCGGCGTCAGAGGGCGGCCAGCACCTCGTCAGGCGGTGCCGGCAAGTCGTAGTCGAACCCCATCACTCGGTGGAATCGTGTCAGGGCATTCCACAGCCCGATTGACATGGTGAGCTCTGTAAGTTGCCGGGAGTCGAATGCCTCACGGGCGCGTGCCAGCAACGCGTCCTCGACGCCGACATCGCTGACCTTGCGCCCGATCTGCGGGATCTCGACTGTCATCGCCTCAGCCAGCTCCAGGGCGAGGCGCTCATTGTCACTGAATGACGAGAAATCGCCCCGAGCGACGGCGGCCAACTCCTGTTCGGTGACGCCGCCCTTCTTCGCCGCTACGCAGCGATGGCTGACCGTGTACCGGCAGTGGTTGAGCACACTGACCCGCACCGCCGTGAGGTCCTTGATTCGCTGATCGATTGAGCCTGGACCGCCTACGGTACGGACGAAGGGGAAGTAGACGTTGAACATGCCTGGACAGTTCAGGATTGCACTCCAGGTGTGCAGGGTTTGACCGCCGAATGCTTTTTGGGCGGTCTGGAATGCCCCCAAATCGGCTGGGTCAATGTTGTTTGGATCGGCCAAAGTTACGAGGGCCATTTGTTTGTCTCCTTTATCGCCGTGGTGGCTTGCTTAGGGGTTGCGAACTGTCTCGGCGATGGCGGCCCAATCTTGTTCGCCGTATCCGTCCTTGATCGCTGCGGTGAAGATGTCCTTGATGGCATCGATGGTGGGCAGGTTGAGGCTGACGGCTGCCGCGGCGCCGGCGGCCAGTCCGAGATCCTTGAGCCCTAGGACGGTGGCGAATCCGGCTGGTACGTATTTCTTTCCCGCGATCGCCGTACCGTAGCCGGTGTAGACCGGGCCCGGCAGTACTGTTTGCGAGAAGAGTTCGACCAGGTCTTTGCCTGCCAGCCCGTGCTTTTCGGCCAGGGCGATGCTTTCAGACATTGCGACCAGCGCATGAATGACGAGGTAGTTCATGGCGATCTTGGTTAGGTTGGCCCGTTCCGGGGTGTCCCCAAGCCGCCATACGCGCCCCCCCAAATCGTCGAGGATAGGACTCAGCGAGGTGATGGTGGCGTCATCACCGGCCACCAGCAGATTGAGCTTTCCTGCGGCGGCCATCTCGGGACGTCCCATGACTGGTGAGGCCACGTAGCTCACTCCTGCTGCCTTGTGCCGCTCAGCCTGACGCTTGGCCGCGTCCACCGAAATGGTCGCCATGTTGACGTGCACAGCGCCAGCGCCGGCGGCAGCCAAGGTCGCGTCGTCAAATACGGCGTCCACTGCGGCGTCGTCGGCCAGCATCGAGAACACCGGCCCAGCTGCGAATGCTTCGGCAACCGATCCGGCGCGGACCGCTCCCAGCTTGGATAGTTCATCGACGGGCCGACCGCTGCGATTCCACACCGTGACGCTATGACCTTGCTCCAACAGGCGGCGCACCATCGATGCGCCCATATTGCCGAGTCCGATGTAACCGACATCGGTCATTGGTCGACCTCCTTGTTGTTCATGTGACTGGTGTTGGGCGTCGACATCAGATGACGCCCTTGCCGAGTCCGCCGTCCACGTGCAACACCTGGCCGGTGACGTAACTGGCCAAATCCGAGGCCAGGAACACCGCTGCCGCCGCGATCTCCGCGGGCTCGGCCCAGCGGCCGAGCCGGATACCCAGGCCGGCCACCATGCCCGCACGCACTTCGTCGGGGGTCTTTCCCTGAGCTTTTGCCATGGCCTCGTGCCGGCCCCGCCAGCTCTGGGTGAGCGTCATTCCCGGCGAGATACCGTTGACCAGGATGCCCTTGGGCGCCGCTTCCGCGGCGAAGTAGCTTGTCAGCGCGACGACACCGGCGTTGGCGATGGCCGAGACCCCTGTGCCAGGGACCAGGGTGTGCGCGGTCATGCCGGCGATGTTGATGATGCGGCCCGTACCGCCGGTTTCGATGTGGGGCAGCGCCGCCCGGGAGACCCGCGCATAGCCGACGAGTTTTCCGTCGAGCACGTTGCTCAGCACGCTTTCTTCGGTATCGGCCAGGGGCGCGCTCTGCAGCCCCGGGGCGGCGGTGTTCACCACGATGTCGAGCCGGCCACGCCAGTCCAGGACCTTACGCAGGGCATCGGCCACGGCCGTGTCATCGGTGACGTCGGTGCTGACCGAGAGCACATCGCCGCTGCCAATCGTGCTCAATTGGGACTCGGCGGTCTTGAGCTGGTCCTCGTTGCGGGCCAGGATGGCCACGGCTGCCCCTTGCTCTTTGAGCGCCTGGGCCACGGCGAATCCAAGTCCGTTGCTACCGCCGGTGATGAGCGCGGTGCGCCCGTCGAGCTTCGTGTCAATCGTCATGTGCAGATGCTCCGTCCGCGTCGCTTAAGAGATACAGAGATCGTTCGTTCTGGCAATACAGAGATCGATCTCGTGGGCGGCGCACGCCGCCTGTGCCCACTGGACCGCTTCTGCGGCGCGAGATCAACCTCCGCTAACGCTCGTGCTAACTGTGCTCGTGGCTGGCGGTGACAGTCTGATTCGGGACCAGTGTGACGGTCTGATTCGGGACCCACCCGGGCTTCGGCGTGGCGTCGTGACGGCTTGATCTGGACCC
>NZ_JYNL01000072.1 GCF_001044235.1 Mycolicibacterium chlorophenolicum
GATGACCAGACGAGCCTTCGACATAGCGCTGACGGTCACCCCGCCCGGCTATACCGATGTGTTGCGACACCCTATGCGTATGTCCTGAAACACCACACCGTCATCGGCTCCACCGAATCCAGGCCGGAGACCTCTCTCGCAGGTACCCCTCAGCTTCGGCTGCGCTTCGGTTCGCCGCGCTCGAGATGACGCCGCGACACTGCCGTTCGATCCTCAGCACAGTGGGCAGCTCGGCCTTGATACCGGCGTCAATTACGCCGGTATCCGTCGCCGAACGCTCTAGCCTCTTGTCCTAGGTGGTCGAACCCCCCAGGACCGGTGGTGCCCGGATGACGGCCGTGACGGCATGTCCTACGTGTGGCGGCGGAACCGTGCCGAATGCCCGGTTCTGTTATCGATGTGGGTCGCCACTGGTCGGTTCGACCACCCGTGCGGAGTACAAGCAGGTCACCGCGCTGTTCGCGGACGTCGTGGGTTCGATGGACATCGCGGCCGCGGTGGGTGCCGAGCGCCTGCGCGAGATCATGGCCGAACTGGTCAGCCGCGGCGCGGCCGTGGTGCGGCGCTACGGCGGCACGATGGAGAAGTTCACCGGGGACGGACTGATGGCGCTGTTCGGGGCGCCCGCAGCTCTGGAGGATCACGCGTACCGGGCGTGCCTGGCCGCGCTGGCCATCCAGGAGGAGACGCACCGGTTGGCCGGCACGGTCGCCCGCCGTGACGGTGTCGCGCTGCGGCTGCGGGTGGGCCTGAATTCGGGCCAGGTCGTCGCCGGTGACATCGGTTCGGGTGTCTCGGGCTACGCCGCGATCGGCGAGCAGGTGGGGTTGGCGCAACGCATGGAATCGGTGGCCCCGCCGGGCGGCGTCATGCTCAGCGCGTCCACCGCTCACCTGGTCGAGCATGCCGCGGCGCTCGGAGACGTCGAGCTGGTCTCGATCAAGGGCAGGGACGCGCCGGTGTCGGCGCGCCGGCTTCTGGCGATCCGGCCGCGAACGTCGCGGATCGGGCGCACCGAGGCGAGCCTGGTCGGCCGGCGCTGGGAGATGGCCGCCCTGGAAGCCCTGGTGGACCGCACGGTCAGCGGGAGCGGTGTCGTCGTGAATCTGGTGGGACCGGCCGGTATCGGTAAGTCTCGGGTGGCTCGAGAGGCGGCGGCGCTGGCGGCGGCTCGTGGTGCCGACGTGTATTGGACGCACTGCGAATCTCACGCTCGTGACATCGCTTTCGACGTGGTGACGAGGCTGCTGCGGACGGCCAGCGGCATCGCCGACCTGGACGACGACGCGGCCCGTAGTCATGCCCATGCACAAGTCCCGGATGCCGACCCGCAGGATCTCCTCCTGCTCGATGATCTGCTCGGCATCGGCGACCGGGATGTGCCACTGCCCCGCATTGATCCGGATGCGCGCCGGCGGCGGTTGACCGCGCTGTTGGATTCCGTGACGCTGGCTCGCACCGAACCGGCGCTCTACGTCATCGAGGACGCGCACTGGATCGACGACGTCAGTGAGTCGCTGGTGACCGACCTGCTCGCGGTGATTCCCCAAACGCCCTCGATGGTGCTGATCACCTACCGTCCCGTATACGACGGAGCGCTGACGCGCGTGCCCGGAGCTCAGACCATTGCGCTTGCCCCCCTGAGTGATTCAGACACCGCGGCGCTGATCGGCGAGCTGCTGGGGCCGGATCCGTCGGTCACGGCGCTGGCGACGATCATCGGCGAACGGGCCGCCGGGATTCCCTTCTTCGCCGAGGAGATGGTGCGTGAGTTGGCTCAGCGGGGCGCGCTGAAAGGTGACCGCGGTCGCTATGTCTGTGAAGAGGACGCCGCCGAGATCACGGTGCCGGCCACCGTGCAGGCGGCGATCGAAGCACGCATCGACCGGCTGAGTGAAACGGCGAAGCAGACGTTGAATGCGGCGTCGGTGATCGGCGTCCGCTTCGAGGCGGAGCTGCTGGCCGCATTGGGCATCGATGAGGTGCTCAGCGAACTGCTGGGTGCTGAGCTGATCGAGCAGGTGCAATCCACCCCGAGTCCGGAATACGCCTTTTGCCACCCGCTGATTCGCACGGTGGCCTACGAATCACAGCTCAAAGTCGATCGCGCCGAGCTCCACGGTCGCGTCGCGGCCGCCATCGAATCCGTCGCCGCGGAGGCGGCTGATGAGAATGCCGCGTTGATCGCCCAACATGCAGAGGCGGCCGGTGATCTGCACGCCGCATACGGCTGGCACATGCGCGCCGCGATGTGGGCGACCTACCGGGACATTGCCGCGGCGCGTCACAGCTGGGAGCGCGCTCGAACAATTGCCGACGCAATGCCTGCCGACGATCCCGACCGGGCTGCGATGCGCATTGCGCCACGAACCATGTTGTGCGGTATCGCCTGGCGAGTGCAGGAGACCGTGCTCGGCGACCGCTTCGAGGAGCTGCGGGAGTTGTGCGCCGCGGCCGGGGACCAGGCGTCACTGGCCATCGGGATGGCCGGACTGGTGTTGGAGCGCGCGTTCCGGGGTCGGATCCGCGAGGCGTCGCAGCTGGCATCGGAAGCCTGGGCACTCGTCGAGTCGATCGGCGATCCGACATTGACGGTCGGGCTCTCTTTTCCTGTCATCTACGCCAAGGGTCAAAGTGGCGAGTGGGGTGACCTGCTGCGGTTGTCGCAACGGACCATCGACCTCGCGGAGGGCGATCCGTCGAAGGGGGACTTCATGTTCGGGTCTCCCCTGGCGCTCGCCTTCACGACACGGGCTATCGCCCGGTGGTGCCTGGGTCGTTCCGGATGGCGCGAAGACCTTCGCCACGGCGTGGCCATGGCGCGCAGCGCCGACCCGTTGTCGTACGCCACGGTCATCACCTATGCGTATTGGCCGGGAACATCGTTCGGTGTGCTGGCCCCCTCCGATCAGGCTCTACACGAGATCAAGGATGCGCTCCGGATCGCCGAGCAGTCCGGTGACGACATGGCGGTGGTCTGGGCCCGATCGGCGCTGGGCCTCGCGCTGGTGCACCGCCAGACGGATGCGGAGCGTTGCCGCGGCGAGACGTTGCTCGCCGAGGTCGGCGACACGTTCCAGCGCCGGGGGCATTCCCTGTCGGAGTTACCGCTCGTCCATGTGTACCTGGCACGGGAGCGGGCGCGTCGTGGACACCACGATGAGGCGACACCGCTCATGCTCGCCGCCGTCGACCACCCGGCTCGCGAGGGCCAACTCCTGGCGTGGGGTTACGCCATTCCCGCGACGGGGGTTCTGGTGGAAACCCTGCTCGAGAGCGGGGCCTCGGCCGACGTGGCCGAAGCCGAGGCCACGATCGAACGGCTGGCCGCCGCGGCTGCCGATGACGGACTGGTTGTTCGCGATGTCTGGCTGCTCCGACTGCGGGCATTGTCGGCCCGTGCCAAGGGCGACGAAGCCTCCTACCGCGACTATCGAGATCGCTACCGCGCCATGGCGGAATCACTCGGCTTCGAAGGACACATCGCCTGGGCCGAGGCGATGACCTGACGACGGCTCCTTCAGGGGGCCGGCACCACCTGATTCTTCGAGAGCACCGTGAGGCCGTCCTGGACGATGAAGCCACGAGCCTCGTCGGCCGCAGGATCGACGCCGATCTCGGCGCCGGGTGGCACCACGACGTTCTTGTCGAGGATCGCGTTGCGGACGACCGCCCCCGCGCCGATCTCGACGCCGTTGAGGAGCACCGAGTCGGAGACCTCCGCACCCGAACCGACCCGACACGACGGGGAGAGAACGGACTTGCTCACTGTGCCGCCGGTGATCACCACGCCCGGTGACAGGATCGAGTTGTGGGTCATCGTCGGCGCGCCGATTTCGCCCTCGACCAGCTTGGCCGGCGGCAGGGCTCCGTAGCTGGTGAAGATCGGCCACGCGGAGTTGTACAGGTTGAACTCGGGCAGCGGCGCCACGAGATCCATGTGCGCGTCGAAATAGGACTTCATCGTCCCGACGTCCCGCCAGTAGTCTCGGTCACGCTCGTAAGACCCCGGCACATCATTGTTCTTGAAGTCGTAGACGGCCGACTCCGAACGGTCGACGAACCACGGCACGATGTCCCCACCCATGTCGTGCTTGGACGCGTCGGCGGTCGCATCACGGGTGACGGCGTCGCGCAGCGCGTCGGCACTGAAGACATAGTTGCCCATCGAGGCCAGTACTTCGTGGGGTGCGTCGGGGAGCCCCACCGGATCGGTCGGCTTCTCCAGGAAGGCCCTGATGTTCTGCGGAGACGTGGGGTCGACGTCGATGACACCGAATTGGTCAGCCAGTTCGATTCGCTGCCGGATGGCGGCCACCGTGCAACCGGCTCCGCTCTCGATGTGCTGCTGCACCATCTGAGCGAAGTCCATCCGATACACGTGATCGGCGCCCACGACGACCACGATGTCCGGATCCTCATCGTTGAGCAGATTCAGCGACTGGTAGATCGCGTCCGCGCTGCCGAGATACCACCGCTTGCCGACCCGTTGCTGGGCCGGCACCGGCGTGACGTAGTTGCCCAGCAGAGTCGACATCCGCCACGTCGTGGTGACATGGCGGTCCAGGCTGTGGCTCTTGTACTGCGTCAGCACAACCACTTTGAGGTAGCCGGAGTTGACGACGTTACTCAGGGCGAAATCGATGAGGCGGTAGATACCACCGAAAGGCACAGCCGGCTTCGCCCGGTCGGCGGTCAACGGCATGAGACGTTTTCCCTCGCCTCCCGCCAGGACGATCGCGATGACTTTCTTGCGGCCCGGGGAAACAGTCATCGCCCCAATCTAGTGTGACGCGGGCCACAAGGCCGCACATTGGCGACAAGCCCGCCCGCTCAGCGGGCGACCGGCCAGCTCCACACCGACAGGTCGCCGCGCGGATAGGTCATGCAGACATCCGTGGCATGCGCCACCACGCCCTTGTTGTTGAAGAAGACCTTCGCCCAATTGCCCCACCGGGTCGCCACCTGCTCGTAGTACACGTTGGTGGCGGTGTCCTCGGAGTACTGGCGACGCGCCGCGGCGTCCAGCGAGTAGAACCAGTGGATGCGGTCCACCGCCATCTGCTGGACGTCGGGCGGGCGGTTGCTCTTGTCCAGCATGTACCGCTCGAAGTAGACCGGGCTGGTGTCCCGCACCGCCGCCAGGTACTGCTCGGCGTCGCAGGACGTCTCGATCTGCCTGCGCGGGATCGGGTAGTCATCGGTCGAGTCCGCGCCAGCCGGTGGCGCTCCCAGCAGGCCCGCCACCAACGCCGCCAGCCCAATAGTCAGCATCCGTCTCACACAGTCACCTCCTCGGCGACCCGCGGCCATGGTTTCGGTTTGGGTCGCGGCCGCACGTGGGTCGGCCACCAGAACCACCGGCCCATCAGCGCCGCGATGGACGGTGTCATCAACGAGCGCACGATCAGCGTGTCGAAGAGCAGCCCCAGGCCGATGGTGGTGCCCACCTGCCCGATGGTGATCATGTCGCTGACGATCATGCCGATCATCGTGAAAGCGAACACGAATCCTGCTGCGGTGACGACGGATCCGGTGCCGGCCATCGACCGGATGATCCCGGTCTTGATCCCGGCGTGGATCTCCTCCTTCATACGCGACACCAGCAGCAGGTTGTAGTCGGCGCCCACGGCGAGCAGCACGATGACCGACATGGGCAGCACCATCCAGCTCAGCGGGATGCCGATGATGTGCTGCCACACCAGGACCGACAATCCGAACGATGTCCCGAGGCTGAGCACCACCGTGCCGACGATGACGGCCGCCGCCGCCACAGCCCGGGTCAGGATCACCATGATCAGGAAGATCAGGATCAACGACGCCACGGCCGCGATGAGCAGGTCGTAGTCCGCGCCCTGCTGCATGTCCTTGTACATCGCGGCGCTGCCGCCGACATAGATCGTCGATCCCTCGAGTGGGGTGCCCTTGATCGCGTCCGCGGCGGCGATGCGCATCGGGTCGATGCGCTCGGTGCCGTCCTCGGTCAGCGGGTCACCCTGGTGGAAGACGGTGAAGCGCACCGCCTTCCCGTCCGGCGACATCATGAGCTTCATGCCGCGCTGGAAGTCGGCCGTCTGGAACGCTTCCGGCGGCAGATAGAACGTGTCGTCGTTGCGGGCGGTGTCGTACGCCTCCCCCATCGCCGTAGTGTCCTCCTGCATGGCGATGTTCTGATCCTGCTGCATCTTCTGCGCCTGATACTGATTCAGCATCATCTGCTTCTGGTTCTTCATGGTCTGGATCATCGCCGGCATCAGCGCTGCCATCTGCGGCGTCAACTGCGCCATCCGTTCGATGTCGGGCACCAGTTCGGTGAAGTCGTCGGACATCGTGCTGATGCCGTCGAGGCTGTCGAAGATCGACCGCAACGCCCAGCACATCGGGATGTCGAAGCAGTGCGGTTCCCAGTAGAAGTAGTTGCGCAGCGGCCGGAACTGATCGTCGAAATCGGCCAGATGGTCCCGCACTTCGACCAGATTGGCCGACGTGTCGTTCATCTTGTCGGCCATGCGACGGGTGACATCGGCCAGTTCCAGCGTGATGCCCTGCATCTTCTCCATCGAGTCGATGGTCACCTGCATGTCGTTGGCCTGCTTGAGCGTGTTGTCCAGCACGGTCTGCTGGAAGTCGTTGTTCATGATCTGCCCGTTGCCGCTCTGGCTCACCGTGTAGGCCAGCGATGCATGCTTGATCGGTTTGCCGTCGGGACGAGTGATCGTGGTGACCGACGCGATGCCGTGCACCCGCACCAGCGCCTTGGCGATCTTCTCGATCACCAGGAAGTCGGCGGGATTGCGCATGTCATGGTCGGATTCGACCATCAGCAGGTCGGGGTTCATCTTGGCGTCGGAGAAGTGCCGGTCCGCCGCGGCGTATCCGATGTTGGCGGGGACGTCGCCGGGCAGGTAGATCCGATCGTTGTATGTCGTGTGATAACCGGGCAGGGTCAGCAGACCGACGAGGCACAGCACCGTCGCCATGACGAGGATCGCCCCCGGCCACCGCACGGTGGCCGATCCCAGCCGGCGCCAACCGCGGGCACGGCCTTTGCCCTTGGGCTCCAGCACCTTTCCGAATCGGGTCACAATCGACACCAGCGCGGGGCCGAGCGTCAGCGCCGCCGCCACGACGATGGTCATGCCGACCGCCAGCGGGATGCCCATGCTCTGGAAGTACGGAAGCCGGGTGAAGTGCAGGCACAGCGTGGCGCCCGCGATGGTCATGCCCGAGGCCAGCACGACGTGGGCCGTGCCGTGAAACATGTCGTAGTACGCGGACTCTCGGTCCATTCCCGACCGTCGCGCTTCCTGATAGCGGCCGATCAGGAAGATCGCGTAGTCGGTGGCGGCGGCGATCGCCAAGGTCACCACCATGCTCGTCGCGAAGGTGGTGAGACCGAAGACCTGGTAGAAGCCGAGGAAGGACACGATGCCGCGCGCCGACAGCAGTCCGACGAAAACCATCGACATCACCACGAGCATCGTGGTGACCGACCGATAGACGATCAGCAGCATCACGATGATGATCCCGATCGTCACGAACTCGATGGTCTTCATGCTGGCGTCGCCGACGATGTTCTGGTCGGTGGTCAGCGCCGCGGGCCCGGTGACATAAGCCTTGACGCCCGGCGGCGCCGCCTTGCTGTCGACGATGTCACGCACCGTCTCCACCGATTCGTTGGCCAGCGCCTCACCCTGGTCACCGGCGATGTAGACCTGCACGTAGGCGGCCTTGCCGTCGATGCTCTGGGCGCCGGCCGCCGTCAGCGTGTCACCCCAGAAGTCCTGCACGTGCTGAACGTGTGTGGTGTCGGCATTGAGGTCGCGGACGATCTCGTCGTAGTAGGTGTGCGCTTCCGGCCCCAGGGGTTGGTCGCCTTCGACGACGATCATCACTGAACTGCTGGTGTCGTACTCCTGGAACTTCGCGCCCACGTGCTTGGTCGCGATCAACGCGGGCGCGTCGTTGGGGCTCATCGAGACGGCGCGTAGCTTCCCGACTTCTTCGAGTTGCGGCACAACCGTATTCAGCAGCGCCACGATCGCGATCCACACCAGCACGATCGGGACGGCGAACATCCGGATGAAGCGGGGGAGCTTCGGGCGGGCCGTGGCGGCGTGCCGCGCGGCCGGTATCGCGTCGGTCGGCGCGTCGTCGGCGTTGTCGCCGGGCCGGCCCTTGAGGAACGTGATCATGCTGCCTTCACCAGGCAGTAGGTGGCGGCGTTCACGCCCTGTGCCGTCCTCTCGTCTTTGACCTCGTCGTCGACGGTGACGCGGCACGTGATGGATTGGCCGTCGCCCTGGGCCATGATGTTCGGCATCACCGACGGCAGCGTCGTCTGCAGGGTCAGTGACCAGGGCAGACTCACCTCGCCGGTGCGCTGCGGCTTGCCGTCGAGGTCGGCGTAGTTGATGCTCGCCGACGATCCCGTTCCGAAGATCTCGTAGGTGACGACCTTGGGGTTGAAGTTCTCCGCGGTGTCGGCGTCGACCGGCGTCACGATGGCCTTGTCGGAGCCGAAAACCGAGCGCAGGTTCGCGACCGCCAGCCCGCCGACCGCGATGGCGACGATGACCAGCACGGGTAGCCAGACCCGCTTGACGATCGTGATCATCGCGGCCGTCGCGTTCGAGTGCTGCTGTTGCACAACGGTTTCGCACCTGGCTGAGCGCGCGCGACAACTACAGGCAAGGTCGTGCCTTTCGGTGAGGGACGCCGCGAGCCACCAGCCGGCGTGTGATCTTGTAGGAACTTAAGCCGACAAGTGGATAGAGTCAATCCGGTTGTTGCGTTTTTGTAAGGCGCGTCACTACATTGGGCTCATGGTGATGTGGCGCGCTGCGACCAAACGGAGCGGGTGCCTGCGCGTCGTAGACTCTGCGTCATGAACGCTGGGGATCCGCAGGCAGCGAGCCTGCGCAAGGATGCCGAGCGCAACCGGCGCCGCATCATCGAGGCCGCGCGCGAGCTCTGCGCCACGCGTGGGCTGGAGGCGACGCTGAACGAGGTCGCTCACCACGCGAAGCTGGGGGTGGGCACCGTGTACCGGCGGTTCCCGACCAAGGAGGCGCTCTTCGAGGCGATCTTCCTCGACGGCATCGACCAACTGGTCGCCCTCGCCGAGACCGCGCTGGAAGCCGAGGACTCCTGGGAANTTCGTGTGGTCGATGTGTGAGTTGACCGCGACCGACCGTGGCCTGCGCGAGGTCGCGTTCAGCAAGGCCTACTGCGGGGGCAGGGTGGACGCGGGCCGCACCCTGCTCGATCCCGTCATCTCGAAACTCGTGAAGCGGGCCAAGCGCGACGGCTACCTGCGGCCCGAGGTGTCATCGACAGACATGCCGCTGCTCGGCCTGATGGCGGGCACGGTCGGCGAGTACTCCGACGGAGTGTCGAAGGAGCTGTGGCGCCGCTACGTCGGCCTTCTCCTGCAGGGCATGCGGTGCCAGCCGGGTCTGGAGCGGTTGCCGGTCGACGCGCTGACGCACGACGAGCTGCAGGATGCGATGAGCACCTGGCAGGTCACACCGGATTGACCACCCAGGCGCCTGTGCGCATGACCCCGGTGACCGACAGGTCATCGTCGAGCACCACCAGGTCGGCGGCCGAGCCGACGGTCATTGCGGCACTGGGCAACCCGAGGGCGCGGGCGGGGATGACCGACGCCTGGGCCACCGCGGCCTGCAACGCCGCGTCCCGCGGCATCCCGCTGTGCGTGACGGCGAACCGCAGCACCCGGTCCATCGTCGCGGTGCTACCGGCGATGGTGTCGGTGCCCGCCACCCGGGCCACCCCGGCGGCGACGTCCACCGCCAACGGACCGAGCAGGTACCGGCCGTCGGACATCCCGGTCGCGGCCATGGCGTCGGTGATCAATGAGATCCGCTCAGGGCCAACGGCTTTGCTGACGAACCGGTAGATCGCAGGATCGAGGTGCACCCCGTCGGTGATGAGTTCGACCGTGACGCGGGGGTCTTCCATCAGCGCCACGATGGGTCCGGGCTCCCGCCGGTCGATCGGTCGCATCGCGTTGAACAGGTGCGTGCCGACCGTCGCCCCCGCGTCGATGGCCGCACGGACCTGGTCATAGGTGGCCTCGGTGTGACCGACCGCCACCACCACGCCCGCCGCGGTGAGCTGCTCGATCGCGGCGACGGCTCCGGCGCGCTCGGGTGCGATGGTGACCATGCGGATCGCGCCATCGCCCGCGCGCAGCACCGCATCGATCTCGGCAGGCTCCGGGTCTCGCATCAGGGCGGGCTGATGGGCGCCGCAGCGCAGAGGTGACAGCCACGGACCCTCGAGATGAATTCCGTCGATCACACCGGCGCGCACGTCGCGCGCCAGCGCTGCGACCTGCCGACGCAGGTCGGCGGGACCGGCGGTGACGAGTGAGGCGATCAGGGTGGTGGAGCCGTGCCTGCGGTGTAACTCCGCCGCGGTGGCCGTCTCCTCGGGTTCGGCAGCCGAGAAGTTGGCGCCCCCACCGCCGTGCAGATGGGTGTCGACGAATCCCGGAACCACCGTCGCGGCGAGATCCATATCGGGTGGCGCGGGCGGGGCGCCCGCGCCGACCCGGCGGATCACGCCGTCGGCGATCTCCAGCCAGCCCGGGCGCAGCAGGTCCCGCCCGGTCAGCACCGTGTCGGCGCGCAGCAGCACGTCAGATGCCCTGCCAGTCCGGTTTGCAGCGGTAGGTCTCGCGGTAGTAGTCGACGAGTTGGAGCCGGCGGGCGGCGGCAGCGTCGAGCAGCACGGTGACGTGCGGGTGATGCTGCAGCACGGTCGCCGGCCACATGGCGCTCACCGCGCCCTCGACGAGATGGTGCACCGCCTCGGCCTTGCCGCGGCCGGTCGCGACCAGGACGATGTGCCGCGCCTCCAGGATGGTGCCCAACCCCTGGGTCAGGCAGTGCGTCGGCACCGCATCGACGTCGTCGCCGAAGAACCGGGCGTTGTCGATGCGCGTCTGCCGGGTGAGGGTCTTGATGCGGGTCCGCGAGGCCAGCGACGACCCGGGCTCGTTGAACGCGATGTGCCCGTCGGTTCCGATGCCGAGGATCTGGAGGTCCACCCCGCCCGCGCCGCGGATCTCCGCCTCGTAGGCCGCGCACGAGGCGGGGATGTCGGCGGCCAGACCGTCAGGGCCCTGCACCGCCCCGTCGGGAAAGTCGACACGAGACACGAACACCTGGTCGATGACGTTGCGGTAGCGCTCCGGGTGATCGGCGGGCAGTCCGACGTACTCGTCGAGGGTGAAGCCGCGGGCCTGGCGGAAGGACAACTCCCCCGCGTCGTATCGCGCCGCCAGTTCGTCGTAGATGGTCAACGGGGACGAACCGGTGGCCAGCCCGAGCACCGCGTCCGGTGTACGTTTCAGCAACGCCGCCACCGCGTCGGCGCCGACTCTGCCGATCTCCGCGCGGTCTTCGAGGATGACGACTTCCATCAGGTGGCCGCGATGAAGAGTCCGTCGCCGTGGGCGATCACCGCGCCCTCGAGCACGGCCTCGGCCGGCGTGATGGCCTCGGCGTCGCGCTGGTCCATCACCACAACGGGGACAATGGGATTCAGGCCCTTGGCCTCGATGGCGGGGACGTCGTAGGTGATCACCTTCTGGCCCGCGGCGACGTCGTCGCCCTGGCTGACGTGGGTGGTGAACCCCTCGCCGTCGAGGGCGACGGTGTCGAGGCCGAGATGAACCAGCACCCCGACGTTGTCGGGCGTCATGATCACATAGGCGTGCGGCATCAGCTTGAGGACCTTGCCGGCTACCGGCGCCACCGCGTCGATGACTTCCCGCGGCGGATCCACCGCCGCGCCATACCCCACCATGCCCGCGGAGAACACCGGGTCGGGGACATCGGACAGCGGGACCGCGCGGCCGGCGACCGGGGCGAGGACGGACGTATTGCTCATTGGCGCTACTCCTTTTGGCCGATCGGATGAAAGCCGATCCCACCCAGAATAGGCTTGCTCCACTTGCGCAAGGGCACGAAACGGGCGAGAGAGAAGGCTGACCTGTGACCAGTGATTCTGCGAAACCACAAGAAGCGCAGAGCAAGTCGGGCCTGCGGATACCGGGGTTCGCCCAGCTGCAGCGGCTGGGCAAGAGCCTCATGCTGCCGATCGCGGTGCTGCCTGCTGCCGGCATCCTGCTGCGATTGGGGCAGCCGGACCTGCTGGGCCGGATCGAGGTGCCGGTCATCGGCGCGTTCTTCAAGGCGATGAGCGCCGCCGGAGACGCGCTGTTCACGAATCTGCCGCTGCTCTTCGCCGTCGGCGTCGCCATCGGTTTCGCCAGGAAGGCCGACGGATCGACCGCGCTGTCGGCGGTGGTCGGCTATCTGGTGGTCCAGGCGGTGTTCAAGACGATGTCGCCGATCGTGCTGGCCGGTCAGGTCGACAAGGCGGGCGAGCAGGCGCAGATCAACTACAGCGTCTTCGCCGGCATCCTCGTCGGCTTGCTCACAGCGTGGCTGTTCGACCGCTACCACGACATCGTGTTGCCGTCCTATCTCGGATTCTTCGGTGGCCGACGGTTCGTCCCGATCATCGTCTCGCTGGCGAGTCTGTTCCTCGCGTTCGCGATGAGCTACTTCTATCCCATCTTCGACGCCGGGCTGACCGGCCTCGGTGAGTTCATCGGCGCGTCGGGGGCAATCGGGGCGTTCATCTACGGATTCGCCAACCGCATGCTGATTCCGCTGGGCCTGCACCACATTCCGAACTCCTACATCTGGTTCCTCTACGGCGACTACCAGACGCCCTCGGGCGAGACGGTCACCGGCGAACTCACCCGGTTCGCCGCCGGCGACCCGACCGGCGGTCATCTGACCGCCGGCTTCTATCCGATCCTGATGTTCGGCCTGCCCGCCGCCGCCCTGGCGATGATCCACGCGGCGAACAAGAAGCAGCGCAAGGTCGCGGTCGGCATCCTGTCGGCCGCGGCGCTGACTGCGTTCCTGACCGGCATCACCGAACCGCTGGAGTTCGCGTTCATGTTCGTCGCGTTCCCGCTGTACGTCATCCACGCGGTGCTGACCGGACTGTCCCTGGCGATCGCCTACCTGCTCGACATCCATCTGGGCTTCTCGTTCTCCGCCGGCCTGATCGACCTGCTTCTCTACGGGACGGCTCCGGCCGCGAAGAACATCCCGCTGCTGATCGGGATGGGCGTGGTGTTCTTCGTCGTGTACTACCTGCTGTTCCGGTTCGCGATCACGAAATTCAACATGCGCACCCCCGGACGCGAACCGGAGGACGAGTTCGAGGCCGAGGAGCAGGCCAACCTGGAGGCGGGCGCGTCAGGAGCGACGACGACGGCGGTCGCCGCGCCGGCTCAGACGAAGGCCGAGCAACTCATCGCCGCGTTCGGCGGCCGCGACAATCTGGTGAACGTCGATGCCTGCATCACCCGGCTGCGCATGGAGGTCGCCGACAAGTCCAAGGTGGATCAGGCTCAGCTCAAGGCACTCGGTGCCGCCGGTGTCCTCGAGGTGGGCAACAGCGTCCAGGCGGTGTTCGGCACGCAGTCCGAGGCGCTGAAGAACGACATCCGGGACGTGCTGTAACCGGAGCGGTCAGCCGACCTTCTGGAGCTGGAACGGGCTCTGGGTGACGATGCCGCCCGCGCATCCGTAGTTCGAGTCCGACGACACCACGCCGCTCAGCGTCACCGGATCGACCGACATCGACACCACGGCCGGTTCGTAATGTCCGTCGTCGCAGGTGAGTCCGCCCGGCTTCGTCACCGTGAACACCCACCGGCCGTCGGTGAACGTCGTGGGAGTGCTCCAGCCCTGGTTGCTGCTGACGGTCCCGGCGCATCCCGTGGGGTCGCAACTCGTCGTGATGGTCAGCACGTTGTACGGATCGCCGTCGGCGGATCCGTAGGTGCCGTTGAGCAGTGGCGGATCGGCGGCCGCGGCGCCGGCGAGGGCGACGGCCGCGATCACCGGCGCAGTGACGGCGGCGAGAGCGCGAAGGACCTTTGCCATAGTGATTCGCAGGGTACGGCCTCGTCAGCCCGGATCGTCGCAGGCAGACGGTCTGATCCTCGGTCGTGTCCGTCGTGTCGCCGAACCGAGATCTGGGACGCAGGGTCGGCCGCGCGTGATCGACGATGGGTAGCGTCGAATCGTGACAGAAACTCCCGCCGATGTGGTCGAGCCCGTAGGACCCGAACATCGACCCCGGCGCCGATTCCGCGTCGTGGCCACCATGTTCGGCATCGCCCTGCTGCTGTTCGGCGTCCCGTGGTGGACGCTGTTCGCGTCGGGTGCCGCCTGGCCTGCGCCCGTCTTCGTGATCGGGACAGTGGTGTTCGTCGCGCTCTTCGCCGTGCTGCCGCTGTTGATGATGGCAGGCCACGGCGCCAGACATCGGGACCGAGCCGCCCTCGCGGGCGATGCGCTGCTCGGTGCGGGGTGGGTGCTGTTCGTCTGGTCGGTGTTCGGACAGGTGCTGCTGTTCTTGCTCTTCGTGGCCGGAATCGAGAACCCCCACCGCGGTCGGGTGGTGGCGGGCGCGGTCGTGGTCTCAGTTGCGGTCCTTCTCGCGTGGGGATACGCCGAAGCGATGCGCGTTCCCCGGGTCAGGAGGCTCGACGTCGTCATCGACCCGCTCGGTGCGGCGTTGGACGGGCTGCGCGTCGCGGTGATCACCGACACCCATTTCGGGCCGATCAACCGCGTCCGCTGGTCGGCAGACGTGGTGGCGAGAGTCAACGAGCTCGACGCCGACATCGTCTGTCATGTCGGGGACATCGCCGACGGCACGGTCGAGGTACGCCGCGAACAGTCGGATCCCCTGGCGTCGGTGCAGGCGTCGTCGGCTCGTGTGTACGTCACCGGCAACCACGAGTACTTCAGCGAGGCACAGGGCTGGCTGGACTACATGGAAGGCATCGGCTGGACCGCACTGCACAACCGGCACGTCGTCGTGCAACGCGGCGATGACCGGCTCGTCGTCGCCGGTGTGGACGACGCGACGGCGGAGGCGTCAGGTCTGCGCGGTCACGGTGCGAATCTCGAAGCGGCGCTGGCGGGAGCCGAGAGCACGCTTCCCATTCTCCTTCTCGCGCATCAACCCAAACAGGTGATCCATGCCGTGCGCGCGGGCGTCGATCTGCAGATCTCCGGACACACCCACGGAGGTCAGATCTGGCCGTTCCATGCCCTGGTCCGACTCGAGCAGCCGGTCGTGAGCGGTCTGAGTCGTCACGGTGAGCGCACCGCGCTGTACACCAGTCGCGGGACCGGGTTCTGGGGTCCTCCCTTCCGGGTCTTCGCACCGAGCGAGATCACCCTTCTGACGCTGCGCTGCCCGTGATTCCGTTCAGGCCGCCGCTGCGAAGAGCTCCAGCTGGATGTTGTCGGGGTCCCGGAACACGAGGGTGGCGAACGCGACCGGCTCATCGCCGGTCCTGACACCGGAGTGCGGGATGTCCAGTGCGTCAAGCCAACTGGCCCACGCGTCCAATTCCTCGCGGGACGACACCCCGAACCCGATGTGGTCCAGCCCGGTCTGCGCCTCGTCGAAGAGGTCACCGCCGTTGCCGGTGTTCTTGTGGAGCCCGATCGCCAGCCCCGAGCGCGGTTCGATGAGCAGCACGGCGTAACCGGTGTCCTCGCACCCGTAATGCGGAAACGTCATCGGTAATCGTTGCGCGTGGAACACCCGCTCGTACCAGCTGATGCTGGCATCGATATCGCGCACGGTGAAGGAGATGTGGTGGATCCCCGCGATCGCGGGGGCGCTGTGGTCGGCCATGGAAACCGTCTTACGCCATCACTGGGCGTCGGCGGGGCAAGACGACGGGATGACGTACCCGCGAGCGGTTCCCAATGGGCCCCGAGGTGAAGGTGCAGTAGCGCACTACTGCACCTTTCACAGCGGCCACTGATCATGATGAGGCGCGTACAGAGAACCATCCGCGAAATCGCTGACGAGGACGCCATGAGAGCTGGTCTGTTGATTGGGCGAGTCGGTGGGCTTGCCGTCGCGTTGGGAATCGGTGCTGCCGTGGCAGTCGCCGCTCCAGCTGCCTGGGCCGATCAGACTGGCGGCGGGACATCTGATTCCTCGCCATCAGCTTCGACCCAGAAGTCCGAGTCGCGGCCGCCCCGGAATCCCGGTCGTCATGCGCGCCTGGGCGCGGCACGAAATCGGACTGCGGACCGACACGGCACACGCTCGAATGACACTGCGTCGATCGAACATCCTGCGTCGTCGATGCCTGTGAGGATCGGTGTTGTACCGCGGGCAGGTAGGCGGTCAGCGTCGGGAAACGTTGATCCCGGTAACCCGGTCGGAACACCGGCCCCATGGGTCGTCGCCGCGGTCGCACGCCGCGAATTCGGCGATACCGCCGATGCGGCCGTCTTGAGCAACGCGGCAGCGGGGAATCAGCCACCGGTCATCGCCACCGTGACGATCGGTCGACCGAGCCCCTTCTCCGGGCGTGTGACCGGCAGGGTCAGCGCCTCGGATCCGGAGCACGACGAGCTGAGCTTCAGCGTCCCGACGGTCAGTACCAAAGGCGCCGCAGTCACGATCAACTCGAGTACCGGTGCCTTCACCTACACGCCGAGCGCGACTGTGCGCCACGCCGCCGCGGTACCAGGAGCAGCCAACGACTCGATGACCGTCACCGTCTTGGACGGCGTGGGCGGCACCGCAGCCACGACGGTCACCGTGCCCGTCCTGCCAACGAACACCCGCCCGAGGGTGGCGTGGACGCCGAAGGTCGGCTCCCCCGACCCCGCCACCGGCGCGGTCACCGGCACTCTGAACGCGCGCGACGCCGATCGCGACCTGCTGGCTTTCATCGCCGCGCCCACCAAAGGCAGCATCGTGTTCGGCTCGGGAGGCGCCTTCACCTACATACCGACCGCGGCCGCACGCCGGGCCGCCGCAAGTCCGGGTGCGTCTGCAGCGGTCAAATCGGACACGTTCGCGGTGGTCGTGAGCGATGGCCACGGCGGCACCTTGACCAGGACATTAAAGGTGGCGATCGCGCCGACGGCTGTAACAGGTGCGGTGACCGTGCTGGGAAGTGTCGCGGTCGATGGTGACGATCCACCCGCGTCGCCAGTGCTGAGCGCGAACGGTGCTCGGGGCGTGCTCGTCAGCCCGCTGACCGACCCCCGAACGCTCGCCGCCGTCACGCATGTCGTTGTCTTCGATCCCGCGACGGGCACGCAGGCCGGCGCCACCCTGACGCTCGCCGGCGCTGGCCGATCGCCCGTCTTCAGTGCGGATGGCACTCGTGTACTCATTACCACCAGGGATCTCAACACCACGACCGGGATGTACACCGTCCGAGAGACCGTTGTCGACGCAGTGACGGGCGCACAGATCGGCACCACAGTCGATCTTCCCGGCGCTCCGATGAGCTCCGTGGTCCTGGATCCCAACGGTGCAACGGTGGTCCCCGAGCCCGCTGCGGCTTCAACCTCGCTGATCGTGAACCCCGACGGTACCCGCGCCGTTACAGTCACTCAGGACTACAGCGACCTCTACGACACCAGCACCTACACCAGCCGCATCGCCGTCATGGACACCGCCACGGGAAAGCAGGTCGGTACCTCGGTATCCCTCACCGGAGCCGGTGATGCGCCGGTGTTCAGCAACGACGGGAAGTACATCCTCTTCACCGCCTCGGTTTCCGACTGGGGTCAAGGCTACGGCTATGTCAACACCTCCCAGCTGGCGTTGATCGACAGCACCACAGGTCTGCTGATCGGTGACGTCGTGAACGCCAATGGCGCGGTGGGCGCGCAGTTCAGCGACGACAGCACGCACGTCTTGATCACCACGTACGACCGGCATGCGGAGTCAACGGTCGTTTCGACGATGTCGACCGCCACCGGTGCGGCAACCGGTACACCGATCTCGTTCAGCGGTCGACCGCTGAGTACCTTGTCGGGAGGTAACTCGGTCATCAGGACACTCAATACCGACGGAAGTCGTGTCCTCATCGGTATCAGTCAATACTCTCCGACAACCATGGCGGCGACCATTCGGTTACTCGTGGGCAATACCACGACGGGAACGACCACAGGTACCACCGTCACCCTGCCCGGGAGTGACAATCCCTATGGCGCAACGCTTTTCAGCACTGACGGGAAACGAGTACTGATCACCGTCAATGCTTACGACTCATTCGGCCACACCGCAAACAGTCGGGTGCTCGTATTGGATACCGAAACAGGCACGCAGATCGGCACCACACTGGCCCTTCGTGGTTTCGCGTCGACGCGGTTCAGTTCTGACGGGCGACACATATTCATCACGACAAACGATGACAACACGCACATCACTCAGGCGGCGGTCTACGACATGGTCACGGGAACGCAAACCGGGTCCACCCTGACCTTCGGTGGGTACCTCAGCACGACGGTTGCGGTCGGCCCGGACGGTCGCAACGCCATGCTGGTCATCGGTGCGTCGAGTGAGCCGAAGACCAACGTCGTGTTGATCGACACCGTCACCGGCGAACAGAGCGGCTCTGCAGCCAGCCTCATCGGCAGCCCAGCCGGCTACCCTGGACCCATCATCAACGGTGATCGCGCCATGGTGACCACCACCGTCGCGACCTCTTTCACAACCAGTACGAGTCGGGTATCGGTGCTCCAGATCGGCTGACCGGTTGGATGGTCCTCCGAGATACGGCATTGCCGTCACAGGCGGGCGCGGGCGGCGTCCATCAACGCCTGCGCGGCGGCCTTCAGCGATAGGTCCGCGCGCAGCACCCCGAAGTTCTGTTCACCGTCGGTGGGATCCGTTCCCCCGTCGACGAGTTCGTAGTACATCAGCGGTCCGGCCCAGTTCCACTGCGCGACCTGTTGCTGGGCTTGCAGCAGGATCGTTGCCTGGTCCTGCTCGGACACGGCGTTCACACTGGTCCCCGTCGGTGCACCGAACTCGGTGATCCAGATCTTCTTGGCGCCGTCGCCGTGGTTGGTCATCACCGTCTGCAGTGCTGGTAGGTCGACGAATCCCCCGACCTGCCGTTGCGCCGGATCCATCGGCAGGTTCGGATAGCTGTACGGGTGAGCGGCGATCCCGTCGGCGAGTTGGGCCGTGCCGTTGGCATAGAGCTGTTCCAGATAGACCGCGGGAGGCACTTCGGCGGCCGACCCGTCGTACTGCGGGCTGAGACCGCCGATCAAAAGCGTTGCCCGGGAATCGACTCCGCGTATCGCGGTCGCGACCGCGCGGAACAGCTGACCGTACTCGTCGGCATCGGGTCGTGTCGGCCAGAACTTCGCGGTGTTCGGTTCATTCCACACCTCCCAGCAATGCAGGCCCAGCGGCGCATAGCGCCGCGCGGCGAGGCTGGCGAAGTTCGCGAGATCGGACAGATTCGTGGGCCTGGCATGCGTCGGATCCGGAAGCAGTCGCGACGCCGTCGATCGCGCCCACTCCGGCGTGTACGCGATGGTCACGAGCACACTCATCTGATGCGCCACCGCCTCGTTGACGAGCAGGTCCGTCGGTGCCCAGTTCAGGCTGCGCCGCTTCGGTTGCACTGCCGACCAATCGATGTCGATGCGCACCCACGTGACACCCATGTCCGACATCAAGTCGAATTCCTTCTTGACGGCCGCCGCATCGGCCCCTCGCAGATGCAGTGTCATACCGATACCCGAGACCGCATCGTCGTTGGTGAGGATGACGTCGGTCTGGCCGAGGAGTTGACCCGCGGTGCGCACGATCAAAGCCCCGACGGCGCTGGTCAATTGGACGCGGAAGGCCTCGTCCGGCTCGTAGGCGGTGTCACCGAGGATGGTCACCGGAATCGTGGCGGACGTCTGGCCGGGCGTGAACACCAACGAACCAGTCGCCGCATTGAAATCTTC
This sequence comes from Mycolicibacterium chlorophenolicum, assembly GCF_001044235.1. Taxonomy (GTDB): domain Bacteria; phylum Actinomycetota; class Actinomycetes; order Mycobacteriales; family Mycobacteriaceae; genus Mycobacterium; species Mycobacterium chlorophenolicum. Next base: position 19,872 of record NZ_JYNL01000072.1, read on the forward strand.
GCCCGCCGTTGCCTTGTAGCCGCTTCCGGGATAGACGGACACCGTGTACTGGACGGTCACCGTGGTCTTCGCCGCACCCGACAGCCGCACCGTCAACAGCTCGACCCGTGATCCGCTGTCCCCTTCGGCAAGGTAGGCGACGCTCTGCGGGAATCCGACGGTGATCGTGGTGGAGCCGCTTGTTCTGGCGGCGGAGAGTTTCAGGCTGAAGGTCTCGACGCTACTGCGCAACGACTGGAGCCGTTCTTCGCGGCGCGCGGCCAGGGCGGCGCCCCACATCAACGGCACCACGGCAGGAGAGACCGGATCACCTGGGGCGGACAGCCGCCTGTTCGCGCCCAGCCACGTCGCGAGCCACGTGCGCACCGGTGTCGCCCGTGCAGGCGCCGCGGGACGCGACGCCGGAGCATCCACGGTCACTGTGTCGGCACGTGTGGGAAGCGGCTGGGATGTACCGGACTCGTCCGTCCTCGAGCGAGGGGTGTCGTCGGCGGCGGGCGCCGGCTCGGTCACCGATGCATCCCGCGGGTCCGGCTCGGCGGCCTGCTCGATGGCCCGACTGCGGGAACGCCCGTCCCTCACAGCCGCGTGCGATCGATGTCTGCCGGAGCGTTCCGCAGTGGCAGGACTGACGGTGTCGTCGTCGCCGGGATCGACGACATGGCTCGCCGGCGCATCCGGCTCGGCGGGCGCGTCCTCGTCGGCCTCGTCGGAGTCTTGTGTCGCATCGTCTGCCGACGCCCCGCCACTCGGACCGGACTGCGGCTCCGCTTCTTGGTGCGTCTGTCCTGGGTCGGCCGAATCCGTCGACGACGACGGATTCGACACCGCGGAGTGGTGCGAGTCATCTGAGCCCGCGGGATCAGCGACAGCCACCGCGGGCAGGGACGCGACAGCCGCACCGATACCCAGCGCGACAGCAAGCGCTCCCACGCGTCCGATCGGTCCGCCGCCGACAGACAGTCGCCGAGCCGTTGTCACGATCACCCCCCGGGCGCGCGCAACCGCGGTCCCAGCGACCTGCCTGGACGCTTGCCGACGCGCTCTCGGGAGCTTAGCTCCCCCGAGCCCTACATGCGGCAAAACCAGGGCAATCACCGTGGCTAGAATGGCAATCGCGTTTGCCTACCGTCGCCGCAGCACCGCCGACAGGTGGTGCTGCAGCGGCTGCCCGACGGCGGCCATCCGCAGGCTGTACGTGAGGGTGTCCGCGCGGACCTCGATCGACCGGCATACGGCCATCACCTCTTTGGCCGATTCGGCGCGGCCGATCTCGCTCGACACCAGATCCATCCGCAACCCCTCGCCGTCCGCCGTCAGCCGCCCCTCCTGGATCTCGGTGATGCCCGTGGGATGGGCGAGGATCCACTCGACCCGGTCCGGCGCCGGGGCGCGCAGATATCCCGTCTCAGCGTGCAGCGGCCGACCGTCGGCCGTGGCGCGGGTGCGTTGTACGTAGGTCAAGAACGGCTTGCCCACGTGGTCGAAGGTGACCTCTTCGACGTAGCTGAACGGCTCGATCGTCGGATACTCCCCCGTTCCGTCGCCGGCCCACGTTCCGAGCAGAGGCGCCAGCACGGCGATGCCAGGATGCAGCTCAGCAGCGGAAACAGCCATCGGATCAGCCTACGTCGCACCCCCCGATGTGACTACGCTCACAGGACAACGTAGGTTGTCACGGTTGGCCGGTGTCAGGACGGAGTCGTTTGCGGTGATGAACGTGGAGCGGGCGCGCAGACGCGCGAGGATTCGGTACGCCCTGGTCGCCGTGGCGCTCTGCGCCGGGATCGCCGGCGCACCGGCACCGGCCGTGGCGTGGGCCGAGCCCGCGGGGTCGGATTCGACCTCGAGCACGACCGCCCACACCGGCGCAGCGGACGCGGACTCCTCCTCTCCGTCCACCGGCGATCAGGACACGAAGGCCGACACCTCGCCCACGGAGTCGAAGGACGATTCCCCGAAGGATGAGGCCGAATCCGAGATCCCCGACCGCGGCACCGACATCGGTACCGACACCGCCGACAGCACCGACGAATCTGACGGCACCGAACACGAGGTGGCACAACGCCCTTCGCGTCACACCGAGATCGAACAGCCCACGAAGCCGGAGCGCCGCACGCCGCTTCTGGACCGGCTCCGGGCGAGAATCGACCGGACGCCGGCCGACGAGGACAGCACCGAAGCCGCGCCGCTGACCCGGCACCTGACCGTCGTCCGCACCGAGGATGCCACCCCACCGGCGGCAGCCGTGGCCCCGAACGTCGCCACGATCGACGTCCCGGTCACCACCGACACACCGGAGGGTCCGCAACCGCTCTCGCCGCTGGGGAAGCTGCTGCAGCTGCCCGGCCACCTCGTCAACACGGTGCTGCAATTCTTCGACATCACCCGGTCCTCCCAGGGCCCGGCCGCGCCGATCAAGATCGCACCGCCGATCAACGATCTGCTGTTCGCCGCGTTCCGCGAAGTGGAGAAGTGGATCGGACTCGACCGCACTCCCCCGCCGCAGCCGCCGTTCCCGACGCTGACCTACACCGGCCCCACCACCGCGAAAACCCCGACGGTGGCCCAGTTCCTCAACGCCTCGGCGGCCGCGTACGGCCTCGGAACCACGCCCGGCGGACTGGTTCCGTTCACCGTCAACGGTTTTCAGATGGCGTCGGCCAACATCATCTCGGGCATGGCGGCCCGGGTGTGGGTGACCCCCGACAATCAGATCGTCATCTCCTACCAGGGCACCACGGGCGGGACGAACCTCTTGTTCAACCCGTTCATCGCGGTCGCGCAGATCCTGACCGACCTTCAGGTGATCTACACCCAGACCACACCGTGGGCGTTCCACGACGCGCTGCGCTTCGCCGAACGGGTGCAGGCCGCCGCGGCTCTGCAGGGCTACGGCACCGACGACATCTTCGTCACGGGGCATTCGCTCGGCGGGTGGGAAGCCCAGTACGTCGCCCAGCAGATCGGCCTCGCCGGCATCGGCTTCGAGAGCCCCGGCATGAGCAGCACGGTCCCCGGCAACGGCGCGGACTCGCTGTTCGTCAACGTCGAAACCTACGGTGACCCAGCCCCGTTCATGGCCACCGATCTGCCGGGGCTGCAGCCCTTCATGCCGCCTTACGTGCCCGGTGGCGGTATCAAGCCGCACTACGGCCACATCGTGATGATCGGCGACCCCGCGGCGATGACGCCGCTGCTGAACGCGGTCACGCTGTGGCGCACGGGCCCGATCCGCAACTTCGTCTTCTTCGTCGACTTTCTCGGCAACTTCTTTCAGTACCACCTGCCCGGCATCCAGGCCTACCACCTCGGCGTCACCCCGGATCCCGGCGTGGTGCCGTGGCTGGGTACCGCGCGCGGACCGGTGAACACCGGTTGGGGCGATTTGACGATCCCCGAGTTGCTGCAGGCCGCCTCGGATGCCGGCAGCCTGCACCGCTCCGCCGTCGCCGCCTGACGATCAGAGCGCTTGACCCTCCCCCTGGGGGAACCTCCAGGGTGGCGGTATGACTGACACCGGCACCTCGTGGAATGCCCTACCCGCCGTCGTCACCACCTACCTCACCGCGCACACGTCGCGTGACGTCGCGGCCGCGCTCGACACCTTCACCGCCGACGCCGCCGTCACCGACGAGGGCCACACCGTGCGGGGGCGCGACGCCATCGGCGCGTGGCTGAACAAGGCAGGCAGCGAATACACCTTCACCACCACGTTCACCGGCGCGACCGTCTCCGACTCCGATCACGTCGATGTCGTGCAACGTCTGGAGGGCGACTTCCCGGGCGGAGTGGCCGATCTGCACTACCGGTTCACGCTGGCCGGGGAACTCATCAGCGGACTCGTCATCGAGCCCTGACCCGGCCCCACCCCCGACGGAAGTACCTGCGACGTGCCCTGGCTGCGTGCGCGGTACGACTTCGCGCTGACGCCGAAAGTGACTGGAGAACAATGAGAATCAGTGAGTACGACTACGTGGTGGTCGGCGCCGGGTCAGCCGGGTGCGTGATCGCCGCCCGGCTGTCCGAAGATCCCGCAGTCCGGGTGCTGCTCCTGGAGTCCGGTCCGGCCGACACCAGGCCCGACATCGCCGCGCCGCCCGCCTGGCCGACCCTGTGGGGCACCGACGTCGACTACGCGTACGACACCGTCCCGCAACCGGGCACCGCCGGGCTCACCCACAACTGGCCCCGCGGGCACACACTCGGCGGCAGCAGCAGCATCAACGCCATGGTCTATCTGCGCGGCCACCCCAGCGACTACGACGGATGGGCTGCCGCGGGTTGCGCCGGGTGGGATCACGCATCGGTGCTGCCCCACTTCCGCCGCATGGAGACCGTACGCGGCGCGGATCCCCGATTCCGGGGTGTCGACGGCCCGATGCGCCCCGCACCCGCCGCTGAGGGGGTGGCCAATCCCCTCTCCCAGGTGTTCCTGGAGGCCGCACGGGATTCCGGTTTCCCTCTGACCGACGACTTCAACGGCGCCGAACCCGAGGGTGCCGGCTGGCATGATCTGTCGATCACCGGTGGAGCGCGGCAGAGCACGGCGGCCGCCTATCTGCACCCCGCGCGCAGTAGGGCGAACCTGACGGTCATGACCGATGCGCGCGCCCGTCGCCTGCGGTTCGTCGGCAGCCATTGTGCCGGCGTCGATTACGTGCAGTACGGGCGTCGCATGACCGCCTACGCAGATGCTGAGGTGGTGGTCTCGGCCGGCGCCGTCGATTCGCCGCGGTTGCTGTTGCTCTCGGGCATCGGGCCCGCCGCCGAACTGTTCGACGTCGGCATCGGCGTCATCCACGACCTTCCCGGGGTCGGTCGCAATCTGCACGACCATCCGCTCTGCGGCGTCGTCTACGAAGCGGCACAGGCCATTCCGGCCGGGAAGACCAACCACGCCGAGACGTCGCTGCTGTGGCGCAGCGACGTCACGCTCCCCGGCCCCGACATGCAGCTCATGTTCATCCACGTGCCGTTCCACCCGCCGCACCTGACCGCGCCGCCGAACAGCTTCACCCTGGCGGTCGCGACGGTGCCGGACGCGCGTGGATCCCTGCGGCTCGCCGGACCGGATCCTGCGACACCACCGCTGATCGATCCGAACTACCTCGGCGTGGAGTCCGACGTACGGCGCATGCTCCACGGGCTCGAGGTCGCCCGCGAGATCGCCGCCGCCGCGCCGTTCACGCCCTGGCGGGCGCGGGAGGTGCTTCCCGGACCCGACGTCACCGATGAGGCCGCGCTGCGGGCATTCCTGGCCCGCGGCACCGGCACCTACTACCACCCGGTCGGCACGTGTGCGATGGGCACGGACCCGGACGCGGTGGTCGGGCCCGATCTGCGTGTCCACGGGCTGACCGGTGTGCGGGTGGCCGATGCGTCGATCATGCCCCGGATCCTGCCGGTCAACACGAATGCGGCGGCCATCATGATCGGCGAGAAGGCCGTCGACCTCCTCCGCCGCCCGGACGGGCGACAGACGGTGCGCCGGCAATTCTGACGTCCTCGTCATAGACGTTTGACGCGCCGCGCCGACGGCAACGCCCCCGGTCATGATCATGAAGCGCTGGCAGTTCTCGCTGGTCACCTGCGTCGCGGGCGCATGTCTCGCGTTCGGTGTCGGCGCCGGCATCGCGGCGGCCGACAGCGGCGCGTCCGGCGAGGGTGCGTCGTCGAGTCAGGCCGCCGAGCGCGGTCCCGCGTCGGAGACACGTGAGGCGCCGGCGCGCCCCCAACGGTCGGTCAGGAAGTCATCGGACGCCGCGGAACGCACGCCGCTGTTCCGTCCGCGCGCCGAGAGGCAGGAGCCGGAGACGCCGGACGCAAAGCCCGACCGGAAGTCCGCGACCACACAGAAGCCCCTGTGGCGCTGGAAGGCCAGGACCACAGCGACGTCCGAAGCAACTGACGAGGCGACACCAGAGCGGGCGACGGCCACGACACGCGACCGTTCGCCCGGCCCGGTCGCGACAGCGATGCTCGGCGCGCTGTCCACCCTGAGCGGTGCGGCGCGGCCCGCAGCGGCCCCGCAGCCACCGGTCACGGTGCCGTCGGTCGACGTCGATCGGTACCTCGGCACCTGGTACGAGGTAGGCAGCGTCAAGCAGTTCTTCTCCCTCGGACTGGTGAACACCAAGGCCGAGTACAGCCGCAACACCGACGGGTCCATCAAGGTCGTCAACTCCGGCAACTACTTCTTCGACCGGGGCCCGAAGTCGAGTATCAACGGCGCCGCGCTGCCCGTCGACGACACCAACGCCAAGCTCAACGTGGCGTTCTTCGGGCGGCAGCCCTCGGCAACGCCACCCGGCAACTACTGGGTCGTCGACCTGGGATCGGACTACGACTACGCGATCGTCACCGACCCGACCGGACGGAGCGGCTTCATCCTCAGCCGCACGCCGACCGTGACCGCTGAGCAGTACAAGGCCCTCGTCGCCCAGGCCAAGGCTGACGGTGTGCGCGGCTGGATCACGAAGACCCGGCAGCCCGGCGCCAGGAGCACCGCGCTGGCCTGACGGTCGGGTTACGAATCCGTTTGTCGTGCAGCCGTTTCCGCTCTGGTGATCGCCGCCTGCACACCGCGGTTGTGCAGCAGCACGTCGTCCATCACCGACGTGGTCAGGGACCGCATCGCCAGCAACGGGCGCACCCAGCCCGGTGCACTGACCCGTGCCGCGCGCCGCTCGATCGCATCGAGCACCGCATCGGCTGCCGCGCCGACCGTCATCTCCTTGGTGAAGATGCCGGGCACCGCCCGGCGCACCGCTGCGGCAGCCTCGTCCGCGAACGCGTCGTTGGCCAGATCGGTGTCGATGAAACCGAGGTAGGCGATCCCGGCCGTCACCCCGTGCGGCGCCAGCTCGACCCGCAGCGCCCGCGCCAACTGCTCCACCCCGGCCTTGCTCACCGCATACGGCGCGGCCAGCACGCCGTTGAAGAACGCGTAGATCGAGCCGACGAGCAGCACGTGGCCGCGGCGCTCCAGCACGCTGGGCAGCGCGGCACGCACGGTCCGCCACTGCCCGAGCAGGTCGACCTCCACGGTGTGCTCGAAGGCATCCGGGGCGATGGTGGCCACGGTGTGTGACGGCGGGGCGATCCCGGCGTTGGCGACGATCACGTCGATGCCACCGAACGTGGCGATCGCATCGTCGGCGGCGCGTCGAAGATTCTCCGCCGAGGTCACGTCCGCCTCGAACGCAGCTGCGCCGGAACCGAGTTCGTCAGCGAGCACCTGCAGCGTCGCCAAGGTCCGCCCGACCAGCGCCACTCGGGCCCCGCGGGCGTGAGCGCGGCGCGCCGTCTCGGCGCCGAGCCCCCGTGCGGCACCGGTGATGAACAACACCTTGCCGTCGAGATCCATCCGCGGTGGCCGCGTCACCACGCGGGCAGCGGTCCGGCCGGCCAACCGCACAGCGTCGTCGAGGAGCACGGGTCCGAAGGTAGCCGTTCGGGACGGGCCCGAAACCGGTATCGCCGACCGAGGACCCCCGGCCCGGCGCGACACGCCGCACCCGGCCGGATGGCAGGAAGGGCGACCGCCCCCGGCCGGCATCATTTATCGTCGTGCCGTGCCAGAAATGGATCGTCGCCACCTGATGTTCATGTTCGGTTTGGGCGCGGCGGCTGCTGCGCTGCCCGCCGCGACGGCCCATGCCCAACCGGTGCCCGGCGACATCCCCCCGGTTCCGGCACCCCCCGGGGCGGCAGCGCCTCCGACGGCCGACGCCGGCCCGGTGTTCCTGTTCCAGGAAGAGTTCAACGGTCCCGCCGGCGCACCCCCCGACCCGGCGTGGTGGTTCATCGTCCCCGAGCGCGAAGTCATCAAGAACCCCGTCGAGTGGGACAAGCCCTACAACATGGGCCGCTACGTCACCGACCAGGAGCACGTCTTCCAGGACGGCAAGGGCAACCTGGTCATCCGGGCCACCCGCGGACCCGGCACCACGATCCAGGAGAAGTACGCGAGCGCCAAGATCATCGGCAACTGGCGCGGCGGGGTCGGCACCACCTGGGAGGCCAGGATCAAGCTCGACTGCCTCACCGACGGCGCCTGGCCCGCGTTCTGGCTGCTCAACGACAACCCGGTGCGCGGCGGTGAGGTCGACCTGGTCGAGTGGTACGGCAACAACGACTGGCCGTCCGGCACGACGGTGCACGCGCGACTGGACGGCACGTCCTTCGCCACCGATCGTCATCCCATCGACAACGCCTGGCACACGTGGCGGATGACGTGGCTGCCGACCGGCATGTACTTCTGGAAGGACTACCAGCCGGGGATGGAGCCGTTCTTCACCGTGCCCGCGAACTCCATCGACGACTGGCCGTTCAACGACCCGGGCTACACCCTGGCGCCGGTGTTCAACATCGCCGTCGGCGGCTCGGGCGGTCGCGAGCCCGCGGGCGGGACGTATCCGGCGCAGATGCTCATCGACTGGATCCGGGTGTTCTGACCGCCCCACCTCTGCACGTTCTGCACACGAAGTGCGAGTAGCGGCGTGCAGAACGTCGTGGGCTGAGGCTCCTGGGACAGGCCGGGTGACGGCGGGATCAGCGGGCCGCGCCCCGGCAGCGCCGGGAGCAGTACACGATCTGGTCCCACTGCCCGCGCGACTTCCACTTCTTGCGGTTGTGGAAGGGCCTGCCACATACCGGGCAGATCTTCACCTCGCGCTGATCAGGCATTCCCCTTTTTACGTGACGTGCCGCTGACGTTGTCGACAATTCGCTTCGCGGTTCGTCCGCGCACGGTTAGATTCCGCACGTGACGTCAAGACAGCGGGGTTACTGGTTCTTTGCCGCGGGTGCGGGCGCGTGCATCGCGCTCGGCGCCGGACACGGTGTCGCCGCCGCCGAGCCGGACGCCGGCGGCGACGACTCCCCGAGCCGGTCGGCCGACACCGACACGGCGCGCCCGACGCGGGACACCGCGGCCGACGAGAGCACCACGCGGGACACCGACCCCGCGACCGCCCCCACCTCGACCCGCGGACACGACGACGAACCCGACGACACCGAGGCGCAGGCCCCCCGCAAACCCCGCCACAAACTGTTCACCCTCCGGCACTCCGCCGAGGACAGCAGCGCCACTGACACCGACGAGGATCCGGCACCGAAGAAGACCACCGGCGCCGACCACCGGCGCACCCCGGGCCCGCTGGCCACCCTCGCGCTCAGTGCGATGTCGTCGCTGGCCAAGCCCGAACGGCCCGACCCCGTCGACACCCCGCCGGTGCAGACGCTGTCGGCCCCCGCCGCCGACGTGGTCACCGGCGTCAAGACCGGTCGCGCCACACTCGACATCCCGATCGGTGACAAGGGGCTCACCACGGGTGCCGACTGGTACTTCCCCACCCGGGCCGACGGTTCGGTGGACGCGACGGGCGTGATCTACCTGCAGCACGGCTTCATGGGCCGCAAGTTCTTCTACTCCGCGCTGGCCAAGAACCTGTCGCAGCAGACCAACAGCATCGTCGTCGCCCCCAACCTGCCGTCGTTCCCGTCCCTGCGCTGCGGGGGCTGCTGGATCAACGGGGTGCCGACCCAGCAGGGCGTCGCCGCGCTGTTCCAAGGCGACGAGGAGGAACTGAAGGCGAGCGCCGCCGCGGCCGGGTTCGCCGGAGTCCTGCCGGCGGACTTCGTGCTCACCGGGCACTCCGCCGGTGGCGGACTGGCCGCCGCGGCCGCCGGCTACTACGCGGACGACCCGAACAAGGGCGGCACGCTGCGGGGCGTCGTGATGTTCGACGGTTTCGCGTTCGGCGGCGTCGTCCCCGACGCCCTGGACCGGCTGAGCGACCCGTTCATCCCCGTCTACCAGATCGCGGCGCCGCCCCAACTGGGCAACCTCTTCGGGGCCACCACCGCCGAGCTCGTCGCGGCGCGCCCCGACCGGTTCGTCGGAGTGACCCTGGCCAACGGTTCGCACGTCGACTCGCTGATCGGCGGCAACCCGATCGTCGACTTCTTCTCCCAACTGGTCACGCGGTTCTCACCGCCCGGGAACACCGCGGCGGTCTACACGCTGGCCGACGGGTGGATCAACGACCTGTACGCCGGGCTGGGGCCGCTCGACGGCAACGGCATCTACGGCGCCCCCGACCAGTACATCGTCATGGGCGACACCGCTGCCGTGGTGCTCTCGCCGCCGCCGGTGGTGGACCTGGACTCCTACCTCGGCACCTGGTACGAGGTGGGCAGCGTCAAGCAGTTCTTCTCGATCGGGCTGGTCAACACCAAGGCCGTCTACAGCCCCAACCCGGACGGGTCGATCAAGGTGGAGAACTCCGGCAACTACTTCTTCAACAACGGACCGCAGTCCACGATCGAAGGTGCGGCGCTGCCGGTGGATCCGTCGAACAACAAGCTCAACGTCACGTTCTTCGGCAAGCCGAAGGCCAACCCGCCGGGCAACTACTGGATCGTCGACCTGGACCCGGACTACCAGTGGGCCATCGTCAGCGACCCGACAGGGCTCTCCGGCTTCCTGCTCACCCGCGAGCAGACCGTGAGCGACGCGTTCTACCAGGAGCTGCTCGACCGCGCGTCGGTCTACGGAGTCCGCGGCCGGATCACCCCGACGCGCCAGCCGAGCGCGGAGACCACGGTCTGAAGCGTCTGAAGTAGCTCACGAGGCCGTACGGTGGCACCGGGCTCGGCCAGTCCTCGGAGCGGAAGTAGGCGTCGGTTCCGCCGTCGACGACGAGGACACTGCCGCAGAGGAACTCGGCCGCATCGGACAGCATGAACACGGCCCAGTCCGCAAGCTGTCCGGCGTTGCCGAACCCGCCGGTCGGGACGGGGAAGGACCGCACGTACTTCGCCCGGTCCGGCGAGGACAGCTGCTCCTCCAGTAGGGGGGTCATGATGGCTCCCGGCGCCAACACGTTCATCCGTACACCAGCACCGGCCCAATCCGTGCTCACGGCGTGCCGCCGCACCCAGCGGCTCACGGCGATCTTCGACGCGGCGTACAGCAGCGCCGAGGCGTTCCGTCCGAAGTGCCGTACAGACCGCACCGCCTTGTCGGGGTCGGAAGCGAGGAGTGCCCGCACCGCGCGCCCCGGCACCAGCGGTGTGGTGGTCGCCGAGTTACTGCCGAAGACAACGACTTTCGCATGGCCGGTGGCGACCAATGCGGGGCGCCAGGCGTCCAGCAGGTCGACGACGCCGTAGACGTTGACCTGTGCGATCGACCTCAGCCGGGCGGGTCCGGGGCCGGGGCCGACGCCGGCGGCCAGCACCGCGCCGTTCAACCGGGCGCCGCTCGCCGCGAGCACACCGTCGGCGGCCGCCCGTCGGCCCGCCGCTGTCGACAGATCGGCCACGACGTCAGCGTTGTCGAGATCAACTCCGATCACGGTGTGGCCGGCGGCGCGCAGCCGGACCGCAGTCTCGAGGCCCATGCCCGAGGCCGAACCGGTGACGGCGTAGACACCCATTCACGTCTCCTCTGCAGTGGTGGCCACCGCCGTCTCCAACTCGGCGAGGGCTTGTTCGGTGAGCGGGATCAACGACCCCACATCCGGTATCACACGACGACCCGAGACGTAGCCGAACGTCACCCGATCGGCGTAGGAACACATCGTCACGTTCAGTGCCTGACCGTTGATCGCCGTCGACACCGGATAGATCTCCTCGACGAGCGCTCCGTTCCAGTACAACCGGCTCGGCGGACCGGGAACGTTGGAGATCGACACGTTGTACCCGCGGCGCACCCGCGGCGCGAAGGGCACGATCGGCGGCAGCACCGTGGCCGCGATGCTGGGTGCCGCCAGCAGCGTCGCCGCGGCGGGACCGCCGTGGGCGACCTGGTGCTTGGCCCGCGCCATCGCGCGGTGAATGTGGGTCAGTCGCTCGGCCGGATCAGCCAGGTCGGTTCCCAAGGGGCACAACTGCAGACCGAACAGATTCGCCTGCCGGTCCTCGTCGGTGACGTGGTCGCGAGCGCGGACGGTGATCGGGCAGATCGCCACCAGCGTGCTGTCGGGCAGTTCGCCGCGCGCGCCCAGCCACTCGCGGAGCACACCGGACACCACAGCCATGAGCACGTCGTTGGCCGTCACAGCGGCCGCCTGCGCAACGGCGCGGATCCGGGATCTCGGGAAGTCGACCCCGGCGAACGTGCGGTGCCGGCCGAGGCGCCCGTTGAACCGGGTGTAGGGGGCGTCGACCGGCAGAGCCGCAGTGCCGTCCGCGAAGCGCCCGACGGTCACGGCCAGGCCGCCGAGAGCGACACGGCGCGCCAAGGCCACCCCCGATGTGACGCCGTTGAGCGACGCGCGCACCAACGACAGCGGGTGGACTCGGCCGGGTGGCGGGGCAGCCGGCCGGGCAGGCGGGGACGCGGTCGCAGGTAACGGCCGAACCGACCGGCTCGCGGGATCGGTGCTCAGCACATCGGCGATGACCTTCAACCCGGCGACGCCGTCGACCACGGTGTGGTGCACCTTGATGTAGAAGGCGAACCTGCCGTCGGTCAGACCGTCGATCACGTACGCCATCCACATCGGCCGCGACCGGTCCAGCGGTTTGCTGTGCAGCGATCCGACCAATTCCCACAGTGCCTCCCGGTCGGCGGGCGGTGGGAGCGTCACTAGCAGGAGATGCTCGCGCATGTCGACGGCGTCGTCGGCCCGCCACATCCACAGCCCGGCCGTGTCGACGCCGATGTGCGGGTGCCGCCGGAAGCGCAGGTCCAGCTCCGCCGTCGCGGTCACCGCATCCCGATAGAGCGCGTCGACGTACCCGGGGCCGGCCTCTTCGGGCGGCGACAGGATGAGCAGCGCGGCTGTGTGCAGCGGGTGGGAGAGCAACTCGGCGGTCATCATCGCCGCATCCAACGGCGCCAACGGATTCATCGGCCCAACCACACTCCTCGTGCCGGTCGGTTCCCCACATCGTCGCCGTCGCGCGACGCCGCGAACAGTGCCCAGCAGACGTTGTGGGGAGGACCAAAGTCCTCTACAGCCGGCCCTTGAGGATGCGGTGCCAGTACAGCGCGGGCAGTGCGTAGCGGTCGAACGCCCACGCCGAGCGACGCGGCTTGGTGGTGTCGACGAACGACGGCAGCGACGACGTGATCGCGCCGGTGCGGTCGAACTCCCCGGCGATCAGCAGGTGCCTGTCGATGGCGATCGGCGCGACGGTGTATCCGTCGTAGGCCGTCATCGCCTCGCCGCGGCGCGCAGCGGCGAGGTTGTCGACCAGGATCGCGATCTGGCGGCGCAACGCCCCGCCGGACGGATCGGTGTCGACGGCGGCGCCGTCGCCGGCGGCCCAGATGTTCGGATGATCGCGGTGGGCGAAAGTGGCGGGATCGATGTCGACGAGTCCGTGCGGCTGATCGCCGGTCAGCCCCGAGGTCTGCAGCCATCGCGGGCCCCGGTAGGGCGGGACCAGGTGCAGCAGGTCGTAGGTCAGCTGCTCGCCGGTCCCGACGGTGATCGACCGCGACTCCGGCTCCAGGGAGGTCACCCGGGTGCCGTGCAGGACGCGAACGTCCAACTCCTGCAGGCATTCTGAGAGTCGAGCGTCGATGGCGGGGACACCGAGCAGGTGCGGCCGGTCGATGACGAGGGTGATGCTCACCCCGGGCAGCAGTCCGCTGCGCCGCCAATGGCCGGCGGCCAGGAAGAGCGGCTTGATCGTGGTTCCTGTGCAGCTCACCGGCGGGCGGGGCACCGTGAACACGGCGTGTCCCCCGGGCCGCATCGCATTCACCACATCCCAGGTCTTCTCGGCGTGGTCGAGATAGTTGCTCGCCACCGCCGGGGTCCGCAGCGCCGCGTCGATGCCGGGTAGTTCGTCGTCGTCGGGGACCAGACCCGTTCCGATCACCAGGTCGTCGTAGCGGTACCGGTCTCCGGAGGCGCACTCGACCGTGGCCGCGGCCGCGTCGACGGCGACCACCGTGTCGCGGATCCACGTACACCCGGGCGGCGTCACCGACCGTTGCGTCCGTTCCGCGCGACGCAGACTGGCCTCGCCACCCCCGACGTAGGACAGCAGCGGGCGGTAGGTGTGCACGGTCTGCGGCTCGATCACCGCGACGTGTCCGAAACCCTTGCGGAGCAGGCGGGCTGCGGCGCTCAGCCCGGCGTTGCCGCCGCCGATGACCAGGACGTCGAAGTGCTGGTCTCCGTCACGGCTCATCCCCGCGTCGTACCCCGGTTCCGCAGCCGGAAACGCGGGTATGCGTGCCCCGTGTCGGTCACCACGGACTGGTTCCTCACCGGGCGGGAGCGCGGCAACGGCTCGTCCTCGATCCCCGACTGGCGCGACGGGAACCGGGTGGAGCCCCTGATCCACGGCGCCACCTACTTCGACCGGCTCGCGACCGAGGTGGACAGCCTGGGTTCCGGCGATCACCTGTTCTTCACCGACTGGCGCGGTGATCCGGACGAGCGGGTGCGCGACGGCGGCCCCACCATCGCCGAACTGTTCTGCCGTGCCGCCGAGCGCGGCGTCGTGGTCAAGGGTCTGGTGTGGCGCTCACACCTGGACGCGTTCGCCTACAGCGAGGAGGAGAACCAGCACCTCGGGGAGGCCATCGAGGCGGCCGGCGGGGAGGTGCTGCTCGATCAGCGGGTCCGCTTCGGCGGCTCCCACCACCAGAAGCTGGTGGTGCTGCGGCGGCCCGGTCAGCCCGAACGGGACGTCGCATTCGCCGGCGGCATCGACCTGTGCCACTCCCGCCGCGACGACGCCGACCACCACGGCGATCCGCAGGCGGTGCAGATGGCGCGCCAGTACGGGGACCGACCGCCCTGGCACGACGTGCAGCTGCGGATCCAGGGCCCGATCGTCGGCGCGCTGGATCATGCGTTCCGGGAACGGTGGACCGATCCCGCACCACTGGACATGCTCTCCCCGATCGCCTGGGCGGTCGACAAACTGCGCCGGGCCGACCTGGACGCCGGTGAACTCCCGCCGCAGCCGCCCGATCCGCCGCCGTGCGGCCCGCACGCCGTGCAGGTGCTGCGCACCTATCCCGACGCCCACTTCGAGTACGCGTTCGCGCCGCACGGCGAGCGCAGTATCGCGCGCGGCTACACCAAGGCGATTCGGCGCGCGCGACGGCTGATCTATCTGGAGGACCAGTACCTGTGGTCCAGACAGGTCTCGCATCTGCTCGCCGAAGCGCTGGCGGCCAATCCCGAGTTGCACCTGATCGCGGTGGTGCCCAGGCATCCCGACGTCGACGGCCGGTTGTCGCTGCCGCCCAACCAGGTCGGCCGCCAGCAGGCCATCGAGACGTGCCGGCGCGCCGACCCCGGCCGGGTACACATCTTCGATCTCGAGAATCGTGCGGGTACACCGGTGTACGTGCACGCCAAGGTGTGCGTCATCGACGACGTCTGGGCGTGTGTGGGCAGCGACAACTTCAACCGGCGGTCGTGGACGCACGACAGCGAGCTGTCCTGCGCGGTGCTCGACGACACCCGCGACGATCGCGAGCCCCTCGATCCGGCCGGCCGCGGGGACGGCGCGCGGGTGTTCGCGCGCGATCTCCGCTTGCGCCTGCTCCGTGAACATCTCGACCGCGCCGCCGACGGCAGCGACGACGACGGACTCCTGGAGCCGGCGTCGGTGATCGACGCCGTCACCGCATCGGCGAGGGCGCTGCAGGCGTGGCACGACGGCGGCCGGCGCGGCGCGCGACCGCCGGGCCGGCTGCGTCCTCACGAACCCGAGCGGCTCGGCATGCTGACGCGGCTGTGGGCCGAACCCTTGTACCGCGCCGTCTACGATCCCGACGGCCGGTCCTACCGCGACCGCCTACGCCGGCGGTGGTGAGCACTCAACCGGGTCCGTCACCGGCGTACACCCGGTCGATTCCGGGTTCCGGAAAACCGCTGCGGCGCAGTGTGTTCCGGACCGCCTCCACGACGTCGTCGGCGCGTGCGGTGTCGACGAGCGCGATGACACAGCCGCCGAATCCGCCGCCGGTCATCCGGGCTCCATGTGCGCCGGCCCGCACCGCGACGTCGACGATCAGGTCGAGATGTCCAGTGGTGATCTCGAAGTCGTCACGCATCGAGCGGTGCGACTCGGTCAACAGGGCGCCGACCGCTACGGCGTCGAACTCGGACAGATGCTCGACCACCTCCTGCACGCGGCGGTTCTCGGTGAGGATGTGTCGGGCCCGGCGAAAGTCCTCCCGGTCGCCGATCGCCGCCAGTGCCGACTCGTCGTCTCCTGCCTCGCGCAGTGACGGGACGCCGAGCGCCGCGGCGGCGCGCTCGCACGACGCCCGGCGTGCGGCGTACTCGCCACCGGCATGCTGGTGGCGCGCCTGCGAATCGATGAGAAGCAGTGTGGTGCCGTGGCTGTCGGGATCGAAAGGTACCGGCGCGACGGTGAGGTCGCGGAAGTCGATGAGCTGCGCGTACCGCGGCCGGGCGAACAGGATCGCCAGCTGGTCGAGCAGACCCGTGGGGGCGCCGACATACTCGTTCTCGGCCCGCTGCGCGATTCGCGCCTGAGCGATGCGGTCGACCGAGGCGCCGGTGGCGGCCAGAAGCGCACCGAGCGTTGCGCATTCGAGTGCGGCCGACGACGCCAGACCCGATCCGATCTGGACGCCGCCGCTGATCGACATCGTGCCGCCACGCACGGGGTGACCGGCACAGCGCAGCGCCCACACCACCCCGGCGACGTAGGCGGCCCACCCCGTCAGCTCGCCGGGGACTGTGGCCAGTGGGATGCGCACCGGGTCGGATTCGCGGTCGGTGCGCACCACCAGAGTGTCGCCGCCGGCAGGCTGATACTCCACGACGGTGCGCCCGGGCAGTGCGATCGGAAGCGCGAAACCGAGGTTGTAGTCGGTGTGTTCGCCGATCAGGTTGATCCTGCCGGGCGCGGAGAAGCGAATGCTCATAGGCTGCGCAGCCTTTCGGCCAGCGCCTCGGGGACGACGTCGTTGATGAAGGCGTCCATGATCGACTCCGACGACGCCAGGTACTTGAGCTTGTCGGCAGTCCGCCGCGTCGAGATGATTTCGACGTGGAAGCAGCCCTCCCCCTCGGGGTACTGGTGCAGCCCCGCCATGTACGGCAGTGGCGCGTCGTACATCCGATCCAGCCGCCGCAGGATCTCCTGATACACGGCGCTGAAAGCGTCCAGCTCGGCTGCCGAAAGATCGAGCAGCGAATGCACGAAGCGGTTCGGGTAGATGTGCACCTCCACCGGCCAGCGGGCCGCGAACGGCACCAACGCCGTGAACGCCGAGTCCCGCAGGACGATCCGACGTCCATCCTCGACCTCCCGAGTCACCAGATCGCCAAAAAGATTGCTGCCGTGCCGTTCTCGGTACAGCGCAGCCTGCCGCAGCATCTGTTGGGTCCGCGGCGTCACGAAGGGGTAGCCGTAGATCTGTCCGTGCGGGTGGGTCAGCGTCACGCCGATCTCCTCGCCGCGGTTCTCGAAGCAGAACACCTGCGAGATGCCGGGTCGATTCATCAGGTCAAAGGTGCGGTGCCGCCACGCCTCGACGACGAGGCGAGCCTGCGCGGGATCGAGCGAGGCGAACGAGCTGTCGTGGTCGCTGGAGAAACAGATCACCTCACAGCGGCCGCTGCCGGGCACCGGATCGAAAACCGAGCAAGACGAAAGAACATCCCCTCCGGAGAGACTCGCGAACCGGTTCTCGAAGACCACGACGTCGTAGTCCGGCGCCGGGATCTCACTCGTCAGTCCGGACGGTCCCGGGCACAGCGGGCACTCTCCGCGCGGTGGGAGGTAGGTGCGGTCCTGGCGGGCGGGGGCGACGATCACCCATTGGCCGGTGGTCTGATCGAATCGCAACTCCGACAGTGACTCTGACCGCGGGGGTAGTGGACGGAGGTCAGGAACTGGAGCCGGTTCGTGGACGGGAAGACTGAAGAACAGTAGATCGCGTCCGTCGGCGAGAGTCCAAGATGTCACTGCGTCCGTGCGCGACGGATTCTCAACCACGTTTGACGCAACTCCTCTTCCCGGCGCAGAGCCTCAGCGTCCAGGATCTGATGGTAACGCGCGACGAGCTGCTCCCGGGTCAAGCCGAACTCCGGGAGCACCTCGTCGGCGGGCGGGCCGCCGTACGGAGCCCAGCTCCGCATGAACGTGACGATGTCGTGTTCGTAGCGATCCGCGATGCCGGGCATGTCAGGCCCCGCCCTTCTTCTTGTTGTAGATGTCGAAGCCGACCGCAGCCAGCAGCACGAGGCCCTTGATCACCTGCTGCACGTCGCTGCCGATACCGATGAGCGACATGCCGTTGTTGAGGACGCCCAGCACGAAGCCGCCGATGATCGCGCCGAACACCGTGCCGACACCGCCGCTGGCCGACGCGCCACCGATGAACGCCGCGGCGATGGCCTCGAGCTCCATGCCGATACCTGCCTGCGGCGTCGCCGAATTCAGGCGCGCGGCGAACAACAGCCCGGCCAGTGCCGAGAGCAGACCCATGTTGACGAACACCAGGAACGTCACCCGCTTGGTCTTGACGCCCGAGAGTCGCGCCGCGGCCTCGTTACCGCCGACGGCGTAGACCTGCCGGCCGACGACCGTCCCGCGCATGATGAATGCGTAGACGACGAAGGCCAGGGCCAGAATGATGCCGACGACGGGGACACCGCGGTAGCTCGCGAGCAGCAGCGTGAACGCCGCCAGCGCCGCGATGATCGCCGCGCACTTGGCGACGAACCAGCCCAGCGGCAGCACGCTGAACCCGTACTCGCTTTGAGCGCGTCGCTGCCGCACCTGCTGCCACACCGCAGCCAGCATCACGAACACGCCGAGGATCACGGTGGGCCAGTGGTAGACGCTGTTGGCGCCGAGCTCGGGCAGGAACCCACTGCTGACCTGGCCGAAGGTGCGCGGGAACGGCGCGATCGACTGCCCCTCGAGAAGATACTGCGTCGCGCCGCGGAACACGAGCATCCCGGCCAGCGTCACGATGAACGACGGGATGCCGACGTAGGCGATCCAAAAGCCCTGCCATGCACCGATCAACGCACCGAGCAGCAGACACAGCGCTACCGCGACAGGCCAGGGCATGTCGTTGCGGATCATCAGCACCGCCGACATCGCCCCGATGAACCCGGCGATCGAGCCCACTGACAGGTCGATGTGACCGGAGATGATCACGATCACCATCCCGATCGCGAGGATCAGGATGTAGCCGTTCTGCTGGACGATGTTGGTGACGTTGAGCGGCTTGAGCAGGATGCCACCCGTCCACACCTGGAACAGAATGACGATCAGGGCGAGCGCGACGACCATGCCGTACTGGCGGAAGTTTCCCTGCAGCAATGCTTTCACACGCGATACAGCCGAGTCCGCGGGCGGCGGCGCCGGGGCGCTGGGCGGCGTCGACACCGTCGGGGTGGTGGTCATCTATCCTCGTCCCTTCATCATGTAGCGCATCAGCGTCTCCTGCGACGCGTCAGCCCGGGCCACCTCACCGGTGAGCCGGCCCTCGTTGAGTGTGTAGATGCGGTCGCACAAACCGATCAGCTCCGGCAGCTCCGACGAGATCACGATCACCGCTTTGCCCTGCGCTGCCAGGGAATTGATGATCGTGTAGATCTCGTACTTGGCGCCGACGTCGATGCCGCGGGTGGGTTCGTCGAGGATCAGCACGTCCGGGTCGGCGAAGACCCACTTGCTCAGAACCACCTTCTGCTGATTGCCGCCCGACAGGTTGCCGGTGATCGCCTTGACCGACGGCGCCTTGATCCGCATGTCCTTGCGGAACCGCTCGGCGACCTTGGTCTCCTCGTGCTCGTTGATGACCGACTGCCTGCTGACCTTCGGCAACGACGCGAGCGTGATGCTGCGCGCGATGTCGTCCATCAGGTTCAGGCCGAAGTGCTTGCGGTCCTCGGTGGCGTAGGCGATGCCGTGACCGATCGCTTCGGGCACCGTGTGGGTGCGAATCTCTTTGCCGTCCTTGAACACCGCACCACCGGCCTTCTTGCCGTAGCTGCGGCCGAACACGCTCATCGCCAGTTCGGTACGCCCAGCGCCCATCAGCCCGGCCAAGCCGACCACCTCGCCGCGCCGCACGTTCAGCGAGACGCCGTCGACGACCTTGCGCTGCTGATCGAGCGGGTGGTAGACCGTCCAGTCCTCGATCGCGAACGTGATGTCGCCGATCTCGTGGGCGGTGCGCTCCGGGAACCGATCGACCAGCGGCCGGCCGACCATGCCGCGGATGATGTCCTCTTCGGCGAGCTCCGGCCCGACCGCGAGTGTCTCGATGGTGCGCCCGTCCCGCAGCACCGTGATGGTGTCGGCGACGCGCATCACCTCGTTGAGCTTGTGGGAGATGATGATGCACGTCAGGCCCTGCCGCCGGAGTTCGAGGATCAGGTCCAGCAGATGGCGGCTGTCCTCGTCGTTCAGCGCGGCGGTCGGCTCGTCGAGGATGAGCAGTTTGACCTTCTTCGACAGTGCCTTGGCGATCTCGACGAGCTGCTGCTTGCCCACCCCGATGTCGGAGATCCGGGTTCCCGGGCTCTCCCGCAGCCCGACCCGGTCGAGGAGCTGCTGGGCATTGGTGGTGGTCTCGTGCCAGCTGATCACCCCCGCCGACGCGTGCTCGTTGCCCAGGAAGATGTTCTCCGCGATGGAGAGCACCGGCACCAGCGCGAGCTCCTGGTGGATGATCGCGATGCCGCGCCGCTCACTGGACCGGATGTCCTTGAAATCGCCGGGCGCTCCGTCGAAAACGATCTCCCCGTTGTAGCTGCCGTGCGGGTAGATCCCGCTGAGCACCTTCATCAGGGTGGACTTCCCGGCGCCGTTCTCCCCGCAGATCGCGTGGATCTCACCCTGACGGACCGTGAGGTTCACGTCGCTCAGCGCGGTCACCGCGCCGAAGCGCTTCGTGATGTCCCGCATCTCGAGCAGTGCGGTGCCGTTGTCCCCCATCAGGCCAACTGCGCGGACGTGTAGTAACCCGAATCGACGAGCACCTTTTGGTAGTTGGACTTGTCCACACTGACCGGCTGCAGCAGGTACGACGGCACCACTTTCACCCCGTT
Organism: Mycolicibacterium chlorophenolicum; assembly: GCF_001044235.1. Classification (GTDB taxonomy): domain Bacteria; phylum Actinomycetota; class Actinomycetes; order Mycobacteriales; family Mycobacteriaceae; genus Mycobacterium; species Mycobacterium chlorophenolicum. The sequence goes on from NZ_JYNL01000072.1 coordinate 40,910, forward strand.
GTCGTAGGTGGTGGTGTCGTTGACCTCGGGCTTGCCGCCGGTCAGCAGCGAATCGGCCATCTGCACGGCCGCTTTCGCGAGCTCCCGGGTGTCCTTGAAGACGGTCTGCGTCTGCTCGCCGGCGATGATCGACTTCACCGAGGCCAGCTCGGCATCCTGTCCAGTGACGATCGGCAGCGGGTTGGCCGGGGTGCCGTAGCCGGCGCTCTTGAGCGCCGAGATGATGCCGAGCGACATGCCGTCATAGGGCGAGAGCACCGCGTCCACCCGACCGCTGGTGTACGAGCGGCTCAGCAGGTTGTCCATCCGCGACTGCGCCAGGCCGCCGTCCCAGCGCAGCGTCGCCACCTGGTCGAAAGAGGTCTGCCCGCTGCGCACCACCAGCTTGCCGCTGTCGAGGTAGGGCTGCAGCACGCTCATCGCACCCTTGAAGAAGAACGTCGCATTGTTGTCGTCGGGCGAGCCGGCGAACAGCTCGATGTTGAACGGCCCCTTGCCCTGTGCGACGCCCAGCTTGTCGACGATGTACTGCGCCTGCAGCACACCGACTTTGAAGTTGTCGAACGTCGCGTAGTAGTCGACGTTCGCCGAGCCGCGGATCAACCGGTCGTAGCTGACCACCGGGATCTTCGCATCGGCGGCGCGCTGCAGGATGTCGGTCAGCGACGATCCGTCGATCGGCGCGATCACGAGCACCTTGACGCCCTTGGTGATCATGTTCTCGATCTGCGAGACCTGGTTCTGCACCACGTCGTCGCCGTACTGCAGGTCGGTCTCGTAACCGAGTGACTGGAACTGCTTGGCCATGTTGTCGCCGTCGGCGACCCACCGCTCGGAGGACTTCGTCGGCATCGCGATGCCGATGGTCCCGCTGCGGTCACCTCCACCACCGCCGCCGGTGGCCTCGGGTCCGGTCGAGCGGCCGCAGGCGGCGAGCGAGGCCGTCAGCGCCAGCGCGGCCGCGATTCGCAGAAAGCTCTTTCGCATGGATTCCTCCGGTTGGTCCGGCGCTCGTCGCGGGTCCGGCACGCGGACCGCCGTCACGATGTGAGCGCTAACATCGAGCATCTTGTGACGCGGCTCACGGCCCTGTCAAGGGTTCACGCCGGATGAATGTGAGCGCTAACAAGTCGTTGACACGGCTCGGATGTGAGCGTTAACATCGCCACAGTGTAACGCCGGTCACATACTCACCGGCGCCGCCTATCCCCGCCAATCAGGGACGTGAACTGGTCCGATGGCATCCCGTAAGGAGTCCCCGTGAAGAAGATCCTCTCAGCGATGCTCGCCGTCGCCACGGCCGGTGTGCTGGCGGCCTGCGGCAGCGGACCGGCGCCCGGAAACGCCCCCGGAGGTGGCGGCGGAGCCGGCGGCCAGATCACCATGGGCTTCTCGCAGGTCGGTGCGGAAAGCGGCTGGCGCACCGCGAACACGACCTCGATCCAGGACGCCGCCAAGGCCGCCGACATCAACCTGAAGTTTTCCGACGCCAACGGCAAGCAAGAGAATCAGATCTCGGCCATCCGGTCCTTCATCCAGCAGCGCGTCAACGTGATCGCGTTCAGTCCGGTGGTGCGCACCGGCTGGGACGCGGTCCTGCTGGAGGCCAAGAACGCCAACATTCCGGTGATCCTCACCGACCGCGCCGTCGACACCCAGGAGAAAGACGTCTACAAGACGTTCCTGGGCGCCGACTTCGTCCAGGAGGGCCAGTGGGCCGGCGAGTGGGTGGTCAAGGAGTTCGCCAACGCCACCGGCCCGGTGAACATCGTCCAGCTCGAAGGCACGACGGGCTCCGACCCCGCGCTGGAGCGCAGCACCGGTTTCTCCAAGGCCATCGCCGCCAATCCGAACCTCAAGGTGATCGCCTCGCAGACAGGCGATTTCACTCGCGCCGGCGGCAAGCAGGTGATGGAGGCGTTCCTCAAGGCCAACCCGAAGATCGACCTCGTGTTCGCGCAGAACGACGACATGGGCCTCGGCGCGATCGAAGCCATCGAGGCCGCAGGCAAGAAGCCCGGTCAGGACATCAAGATCGTCGCGATCGACGCCACGCACGACGGCATGCAGGCCCTGGCCGACGGCAAGATGAACTTCATCGTCGAGTGCAACCCGCTGCTCGGGCCGCAACTGATGGACCTGGCCAAGAAAGTCGTTGCCGGTGAACCTGTTCCGGCCCGTGTCGTGACCCCGGACCAGACGTTCGACCAGCAGCAGGCTGCTGCCATCCTGCCCGAGCGCAAGTACTGACCGACGCGTGCACGCCGTCATGACAGCACCGACCGTCGACCCGGTCGTCCACATGCGGGACGTCACGATCGACTTCCCGGGGGTCAAAGCCCTCGACGGGGTGGAGTTCCGCCTGTTGCCCGGTGAGATCCACGCGCTGATGGGCGAGAACGGCGCCGGGAAGTCGACGCTGATCAAGGCCCTCACCGGGGTCTACGACATCGACGCGGGCTCCATCACCGTCGACGGCGTCGCGCAGCGGTTCACCACGCCGCGGCAGGCGCAGGACGCCGGCATCAGTACCGTGTACCAGGAGGTGAACCTCTGCCCTAACCTGACGGTGGCAGAGAACATCCTGCTGGGACGCGAGCCACGGCGCTTCGGCCGTATCGACTCGCGTGCCATGAACCGCCGGGCCGCAGAGCTGCTCGCCGAGCTCGACCTGACCATCGATCCGCGGTCCACACTGGGCTCGCACCCGATCGCGGTGCAGCAGCTGGTGGCCATCGCCCGCGCGATGGCGGTCTCGGCGCGGGTATTGATCCTCGACGAACCGACCTCGAGTCTGGACGGTGACGAAGTCGCCGAACTGTTCCGGGTGATGCGACGGCTGCGCGACGCCGGCACCGCGATCCTGTTCGTCTCCCACTTCCTCGACCAGGTGTACGCCGTGTCCGACCGGATGACGGTGCTGCGCAACGGCCGCCGCGTCGGCGAGTACCAGACCGCGACGCTGGACCGGCTCACGCTGATCTCGGCCATGCTCGGCCACGAGCTCGCCGTCCTCGACGAGATCGCCGAGAGCGCCGGCTCGCCGGTCAGCGACGACGTCGTGCTCAGCGCCCGTGAGCTCGGCCGGGAACCGGCGCTGCACCCGGTCGATCTCGACATCCACCGCGGCGAGGTCGTCGGGCTGGCCGGGCTGCTCGGTTCGGGCCGAACGGAATTGGCGCGTCTGCTGTTCGGCGCCGACCGCGCCACCAGCGGAACGGTGACGATCGACGGAACGGCCGCCGCTCTGCGGTCACCGCGCGCCGCGATCGCCCACCGGTTCGCGTTCTCCTCCGAGGACCGCAAGGGCGAGGGCATCATCGGTGAGCTCACGATCCGCGACAATCTGATCCTCGCGCTGCAGGCCCGGCGCGGGTTCGCCCGTCCGCTCTCCCGCGCCGCCAAGGACAAGCTGGTCGACCGCTACATGGAGGCGCTCGACATCCGTCCGCGCAACGCGTCGCTGCCGGTGAAGAACCTCAGCGGCGGCAATCAGCAGAAGGTGCTGCTGGCGCGGTGGCTCATCACCGAACCCCAGCTGTTCATCCTCGACGAGCCCACCCGCGGGATCGACGTCGGCGCCAAGGCCCAGATCCAGAAGCTGATCGCCGATCTGGCCGCCGACGGCATGGGAGTGGTCTTCATCTCCGCCGAACTCGACGAGGTGGCGCGCATCAGTGACCGGATCGCGGTGCTGCGCGAAGGCCGGTGCATCGCGCAGGTCGGAAACGACTGCAGCGTCGCAGAACTGACGTCACTGATCGCCGGGCATGGTGCCTCGTGACCAAGAAGATCACAGCCTCGCCGCTGCTGTGGCCCGCGCTGGCGCTCGTCGCGCTGCTCGTCGTCAACGTCATCCTGACACCCAGCTTCCTGAACATCCGGGTGCAGGACGGCCACCTGTTCGGCAGCCTCATCGACATCCTGCGCAACGGCGCCCCCACCATGCTCGTCGCGCTGGGCATGACGCTGGTCATCGCTTCGCGCGGCATCGACCTGTCGGTCGGCGCCGTCGTCGCGGTCAGCGGCGCGCTGGCGTGCGCGCACATCGCCGGCTCGGATCAGCCCGGCAGCACCGGCACCGTGCTCTCCGCGATGGGTATCGCCCTCGGAGTCGCCGTCGCGCTGGGATTGTGGAACGGCGCGCTGGTGTCGGTGTTCGGGGTGCAGCCGATCATCGCCACGTTGGTGCTGATGACCGCGGGACGCGGCATCGCATTGTTCATCACCGACGGCCAGATCGTGACCACCGAGAGTGCACCGTTCAAGGTCCTCGGCGCGGGTTTCGCGTTCGGCCTTCCGGTCGCGATCCTCGTCAGCCTCGCGGTGTTCGCCCTCGTCGGACTGCTGACGCGTCGCACCGCGCTCGGCATGCTCCTCGAGTCGGTCGGCATCAACCCCGAAGCGAGCAGGCTCGCCGGGGTGCGGCATCGGTCGATCGTGTTCGCGGTGTACGTGTTCAGCGCGCTGTGCGCCGGCATCGCCGGATTGATGATCGCCTCGAACATCTCGGCCGCCGACGCCAACAACGCCGGACTGTGGATCGAGATGGACGCGATCCTCGCCGTCGTCATCGGCGGCACGTCGCTCCTGGGCGGCCGGTTCAGCCTGACCGGAACGATTCTGGGCGCGTTGATCATCCAGACGCTGACCACCACGGTGTACACGGCCGGCATCACGCCGGAGACCACGCTGGTGTTCAAGGCGCTCGTGGTCATCGCGGTCTGCCTCCTGCAGGCGCCGAAGTTCCGCGCGCTGCTGCGACGCCGCAGGCGCACCGCACGAACCACACCCGCAGCCCCCGTCAGCGTCCGCCCCGCCGAACCGGTGGTGACCCGATGACAGTGACCGCCACCCGGCTGGGCGCACTCACCGGTCTCGCCCGCTACGCCCGCGGCCGCTACCTCTCGCCGTTGGCCTCGCTCGCGCTGTTCGTCGTGATGTTCACCGCCGTGGTCACCCGCTGCGACTTCGCCAGCCCCACCCAGGTGTTCCTGAACCTGTTGGTGGACAACAGCTATCTGATCGTGTTGGCCGTCGGCATGGCGTTCGTGCTGCTGACCGGTGGCATCGACCTCAGCGTCGGCTCGGTGGTGGCACTGTCGACGGTGATCGTCGCGACCGCACTGCGCGCCGGGTGGCCGACGCCGCTGGCGCTGGCCGCCGTCCTGGTGGTGGGTCCGGTCCTCGGCCTGCTGATGGGTCTGGTGATCGAGTACTTCGACGTCCAGCCGTTCATCGTCACCCTCGCCGGGATGTTCCTGGCGCGCGGCCTGTGCTACGTGATCAGTGTCGACACGCTGCCGATCAACGACCCCGCGATGCGCGCGGTGGGGCTGAACTACGTGTACCTCTACGAGGCCCTCTTCATCCGATGGACGGTCATAATCGCCCTCGTGGTCGTCGTGGCCGCCGTCTACGTCCTGCACGTGACCCGGTTCGGCCGGACGGTGTACGCGGTCGGCGGCAATCGGCAATCCGCACAACTGATGGGGCTCAACGCCTCCCGGGCCAGGGTCGGGGTGTACGCGATCAGCGGCTTCTGTGCGGCGCTGGCCGGGCTGCTGCTGGCCACGCAGAAGCTCTCCGGGTACAGCCTCAACGGCATCGGCCTGGAACTCGACGCGATCGCGGCTGCGGTCATCGGCGGGGTACTGCTCGCCGGCGGGGTCGGCTTCGTCCTCGGATCGCTGATCGGCGTGCTGGTCCTGGGCACCATCGGAACCTTCGTCACCGCCGCCAACCTCGACTCCTACTGGACCCGCATCACGACCGGGGTCCTGCTGCTGATATTCGTCCTGGTTCAACGACTAGTGGTGAGGAAACCCGGATGAGCACCCAGCCCACTCCCCCGACAGCTTCGAAGCCCGTCATGGCCGACGTCGCGCGACTGGCGGGCGTCAGCCACCAGACCGTCTCCCGGGTGATCAACGGGTCGGCGAGCATCCGCCCGGCCACCAAGGCCCGCGTCGAGCAGGCCATCGAGGAACTCGGCTACCGGCCGAACACCGCCGCGCGCGCCCTGGTGACACGGCGCTCGGGCATCATCGGCATCGTCGGCACCAACAGTGCCCTCTACGGACCGTCGAGCATCCAGCGGTCCGTCCAGGAGGCCGCCCGCGCCGCGGGGTACTTCTCCAGCCTGGTCCCGCTCGCCGAGGTCACCCTCGAGAGTCTGCGGGACGCGTTGGACCACCTCACCCGGCAGTCGGTGGAGGCCATCGTGATGATCGCGGCCCAGGAGGACGCGCTCGAGGTCGTGCATTCCGCGCACGCCGATCTCCCCCTGGTCGTGGTCGAGGGCGACCTGTCCGGCCGGGGACTCAGCGTCGGTGTCGACCAGATCGACGGCGCCCGCCAGGCCACCGCCTACCTGATCGAGCTCGGCCACACCGCGATCGAACACGTTGCCGGACCGCTGAACTGGACCGAGGCCAAAGGTCGGCAGACCGGCTATGAGCAGGCCATGCGCGACGCCGGCCTCACCCCGCGCAAGCCCTGTGAAGGGGACTGGACCCCGGCACGCGGCTACGAGATCGGCCGGGAGCTCGCCCGCCAGGGCGACCTCACCGCCGTGTTCGTCGCCAACGACCAGATGGCGATCGGTGTACTGCACGCGTTCGCCGAGGCCGGACTGTCCGTCCCCGGCGACATCAGCGTCGTCGGATTCGACGACATCCCCGAGGCGGGCTTCCTGATCCCGGCGCTGACCACCATCCGTCAGGACTTCCACGCCATCGGCCGCCGCGCCATGGACCTGGTGATGGCGACCCTCGAGGGGTCGAGCGCCAACGTCCCGCTCCTTCCCCCTGAACTGATCGTCCGCGCGAGCACGGCACCCCCGAAGGAGTCTTCGTGAGCAGTGAGAAGTACACGGTAGGGGTCGATTTCGGCACCCTGTCCGGACGTGCGCTGGTGGTGCGAGTCCGAGACGGCGCGGAACTGGCTGCGGCCGAACACCTCTACGAGCACGCGGTGCTCACCGAGACGCTGCCGGGTCGCGCGGATCGACTGCCGCCGCAGTGGGCCCTGCAGGTCCCCCGCGACTACGTCGACGTGCTCCGCACCGCGGTCCCGCGGGCCGTCGCGGAGGCGGGGATCGACCCGGTCGACGTGATCGGCATCGGCACCGACTTCACCGCCTGCACCATGGTCCCGGTCCGCGCCGACGGCACCCCCCTGTGCGAGCTCGCCGAGTTCGCCGACCGCCCGCACGCCTACGCGAAGCTGTGGCGCCACCACTCACCCCAGTCGCAGGCCGATCGCATCAATGCTGTTGCCGCGCAGCGCAACGAGTCGTGGCTACCGCGCTACGGCGGACTGATCTCCAGTGAATGGGAGTTCGCCAAGGCCCTGGAGATCCTCGACGAGGATCCGGCCGTGTACGCGGCGATGGACCACTTCGTGGAAGCCGCCGACTGGATCGTCTGGCAGCTGTGCGGCACCTACGTGCGCAACGCGTGCACCGCGGGCTACAAGGGCATCCGGCAGGACGGCCACTACCCGTCCCGGGAGTTCCTGGCCGCGGTCCGGCCCGAGTTCGCCGACTTCGTCACCGACAAGCTCGAACACCGCATCGGCCGGCTCGGTGAGCCGGCCGGAACCCTGACCGCGCAGGCGGCGCAGTGGACCCGGCTGCCTGCCGGCATCCCCGTCGCGGTCGGCAACGTCGACGCCCACGTCACGGTCGCCGCGGCCGACGCGCTGGAGCCGGGGGCGCTGGTGGCGATCATGGGCACGTCGACCTGTCATGTGATGAACTCCGACGTGCTCCGCGAGGTACCCGGCATGTGCGGCGTCGTCCTCGACGGGATCAGCTCCGGCAGTTGGGGTTACGAAGCCGGCCAGTCCGGCGTCGGCGACATCTTCGGGTGGTTCGTCGACAACTGCGTGCCCGAGAGCCATCAGGCCGAGGCGCGGCGGCGGGGTCTGTCGCTGCACCAGTACCTCTCCGAACTGGCCGGCCGCCAGGGCGTCGGCGAACACGGCCTGATCGCGCTGGACTGGCACAGCGGCAACCGGTCGGTGCTCGTCGATCACGAGCTGTCGGGGGTGATGGTCGGGCAGACCCTGGCGACCACGTGTGTCGACATGTACCGGGCGCTGCTGGAGGCCACCGCGTTCGGTACCCGCATGATCGTCGAAACCTTCGTGCGCAGCGGTGTTCCGGTCACCGAACTGGTGGTCGCCGGCGGTCTGCTGAAGAACAGCCTGCTGATGCAGATCTACGCCGACGCGGTCGGTCTGCCGCTGTCGGTGGTCCCGTCGCCCCAGGCACCCGCGCTGGGCTCGGCGATCCACGCCGCCGCCGCTGCCGGCGCCTTCGCCGACGTGCCGGCGGCCGCCCATCAGATGGGCACACGGATCCGCAACGCCTACACCCCGATTCCCGCCAATGTCGCCGCCTACGAACAGCTCTACCGCGAGTACGTCGCGGCCTACGAGTGGTTCGGCCGCGGCAACGGCATGATGCGTCGCCTGCGGCGCATCGGTACCCCCCAACCCGTAGGAGCGCTGTCGTGACGATCACCTCCGACGTCGACCAGGCCATCTCGTCGCTGCGCAGGCAGGTCTGCGACCTGCACCGCCACCTGACCCGCTACGAGCTGGTGATCTGGACGGCGGGCAACGTGTCGGCGCGGGTACCCGGCCGCGACCTGATGGTCATCAAACCCTCCGGCGCGGACTACGACTCGATGACCGACCGGGACATGGTGGTGTGCGATCTGCACGGCAATCTGGTGGACGGAACCCTTTCGCCGTCGTCGGACACGGCCGCCCACGCGTACGTGTACCGGCACATGCCGCATGTCGGCGGCGTCGTGCACACGCATTCCACCTACGCCACGGCGTGGGCCGCCCGCGGGGAACCGATCCCCTGTGTGCTGACGATGATCGCCGACGAGTTCGGGGGCGACATCCCGGTCGGCCCGTTCGCGCTCATCGGCGACGACTCGATCGGGCGCGGCATCGTGGAAGCATTGCGCGACAGCCGATCTCCCGCGGTGCTGATGCGCAACCACGGCCCCTTCACCATCGGTCGCACCGCCCGCGACGCCGTCAAGGCCGCCGTGATGGTCGAAGACGTCGCCCGCACCGTCCACATCAGCCGCCAACTCGGCGTCCCGCCCGCCCTCGACGCCGCCGACGTCACCGCGTTGTTCGAGCGCTACCAGAACGTGTACGGCCAGCCCGGCCGGCCCGCCGACCTTCCTGAGGAGAACCATCGATGATCGCGTCCCGACTCGTCACCAGCCAGGTCTGGCTGGTGACGGGCAGCCAGTCGATGTACGGGCAGGCCATCCTGGACCAGGTCGCCGACCAGTCCCGCCAGATCGCCGAGCACCTCGGCGCGAGCACGGAGATCCCGGTCGAGGTGCGGTGGCTACCTGTGGTGACCGATCCCGACCAGATCGCGCAGGTGCTCAGCGACGCGAACACCTCGGCCGACTGCGTCGGCGTCATCGCGTGGATGCACACGTTCTCCCCGGCGAAGATGTGGATCCGCGGGCTGAAGACGCTGACCAAGCCGCTGCTGCACCTGCACACCCAGTTCGGTGTCGAATTGCCCTGGGACAGCATCGACATGGACTTCATGAACCTCAATCAGGCCGCGCACGGCGATCGCGAGTTCGGGTACATCCAGACCCGGATGTCGCATCCCCGCAAGACCGTCGCCGGCCACGTGAGCGATCCGCAGACCCGTCACCGGATCGGATCCTGGGTACGGGCGGCGCTAGGCCGTGCCGAGCTGTCGACACTGAGGGTCGCGCGGTTCGGCGACAACATGCGCGGTGTCGCGGTCACCGAGGGCGACAAGGTGGAGGCCGAGGCCCATTTCGGCGTCTCGGTGGACACCTACGGGGTCAACGACCTCGTCGACGTCGTCGAGCGGATCCGGCCCGCCGAGGTGGACAAGCTGGTCCGCGAATGCGAGCACACCTACCGGGTGGCCCCCGAACTGCTGCCCGGCGGCGATCGGCACATGTCGCTGCGGCACGGCGCCCAGATCGAGCTGGGATTGCGAAAGTTTCTGCAAGGCGGCGACTTCCACGCGTTCACCACGAACTTCGAAGATCTTGGCGGGCTGCGTCAGCTTCCCGGTCTGGCGGTGCAGCGCCTGATGGCCGACGGATACGGCTTCGGCGGAGAGGGCGACTGGAAGACCGCCCTGATGTTGCGCACCCTCAAGGTGATGGCCGAGGGCCTGCCGGGCGGCACGTCCTTCATGGAGGACTACACCTACGATCTGACACCCGGGCACGAACGCATCCTCGGTGCGCACATGCTCGAGGTCTGCCCGAGCATCGCGGCCGGTGTGCCGACTCTCGAGGTGCACCCGCTGTCGATCGGTGACCGCGACGACCCGGTGCGGCTGCGGTTCACCGCCGCCCCGGCCGATGCCGTGATCGTCGGGATCTGCGACATGGGCGATCGGTTCCGGTTGGTGGCCAACGAGGTCCGCGTGGTCGAGCCGACGGCCGACCTGCCCCGGCTCCCCGTGGCCTGCGCGGTGTGGGAGCCACTGCCGAACTGGTCCACCTCGGCGGAGGCGTGGCTGATGGCCGGCGCGCCGCACCACACGGTGATGACCACCGCGGTGGGCACCGAGACCCTCGAGGACTTCGCCGCGATGACAGGGACCGAACTGCTCGTCATCGACGCCGCGACCACGGTCCGGGACTTCCAGAACGCGCTCCGGTGGAACGGCGTGTATCACCGTGTCGCCGCCGGACTCTGACCCCGATGCTCGCCGCTCGACTGCATGGGGTCGGTGATCTGCGGGTCGCCCCCGAACCCGCACCGGACGAACCCCCACCCGGCTGGTCGCTGCTCGCCGTCACCTCGGTCGGCATCTGCGGTTCGGATCTGCACTGGTTCACCGACGGAGGGATCGGCGAGAACCGCATCGAGACGCCGGTCGTGCCAGGACACGAGTTCGCCGCCGTGGCGCTCACCGGGCCGCTGGCCGGTCGCCGGGTCGCGGTCGACCCGGCCATCGCCTGCCGGGCCTGCGAGATGTGCCGTGCCGGCTACGAGAATCTCTGTCCGACCGTGGAATTCGCCGGACACGGCACTCTCGACGGCGGCCTGCGGGAACAACTGGCGTGGCCGGACCATCTGTTGCACCCCCTGCCCGACGCTCTGAGCGACGACGCCGGGGCGCTGCTCGAGCCCCTCGGGGTCGCCGTGCACGCGGTCGGGGTCGGCCACATCCGGGCGGGCGCGGACGTGCTCGTCGTGGGCGGGGGCCCGATCGGCGTGCTGGCCGTCCAGGTGGCGCGGCGGGCCGGCGCCCGCCGGGTCTACGTCGTCGAGCCGCTCGAGCACCGGAGGGCGACCGCGCTGCGCTGCGGCGCCGACGCCGCGTTCACGCCCGCCGACGGGGCTGCCGCAGTGCTGGACGCCACATGCGGCCGTGGCGCCGACGTCGTGATCGAGATGGCCGGCACCGACGGGGCCATCGCCACCGCCGTGGAGGCGATCAGGCCGGGTGGGCGTATCGCCCTCGGCGGGATCCCCTCGCAGCACCTGTCGTCGTTCCCCGCCGCCGCAGCCCGCCGTAAAGGGCTCACGTTCGCGATGGTGCGCCGGATGAACGACACCTACCCCCGCGCGATCGACCTGGCCACCAGCGGCGTCGACCTGGACGCGCTGGTCACCCTGCGCCGTCCGCTGGCCGACGCGGCCGACACCTTCGTCGCGGCCGCCGACCGCACCGGCGACAAGGTCGTCGTCACCGTGTCGAGCGGCTGAGGCCGCTTCGCACCGGCGCAGGAGTACGGGGCGAGCTGCGCGGGTACCGTCCCGGCATGGCCGACATCATCGATCTCATCTACGCCGATCACGACTGGCTGCGCCGCCAGTTCTTCCGGCTCGACGACGCGAGGACCCCCGACGAACTCGCCGCGATCTGGAAGGCGCTCGGCACCCGGCTCGACGCGCACGCCGACGCCGAGGAGACGGTGTTCTACCCGGCGCTGCTGGCCCACGGCGGCCGGGACGACCCCGGCAACCCCGAGGGCGACCCCGAGGACGAGACCGAGGACGCGATCACCGATCACAACGCGATCCGTGACGCGGTCCGGCAGTCGCGGCTGCACGATCCGGGGAGCGAGGAGTGGTTCGAGGCGGTGAACACGGCCCGCAAGGAGAACGGTTCGCACCTCGACGAGGAGGAGCGCGAGGCGATGCCGGACTTCATCAAGAGCGCCACCCACGACTTACGCCACGAGCTGGGCGCGAAGTGGCTGCAGTTCTACGCCGAGCGTGAATCCGTCACGGGCATCGACACCTCCGACAAGGACGCCGACGAGTACATCGAGGAGCACTCCTAGCGCCGCTACTGCTGATCGGACCCGTAGTACCCGCGCCGCAGCAGTTCGGTGATCTCGCTGACCAGCGGCATCCGCGGGTTGGTCCGGTTGCTCAGATCCTCGAATGCCGTCATCGCCAATGTCGGTAGGGCGGCGAGGAATTCGTCCTCGTCGACACCGGCCATCTTCAGGGAGCGCGGCATCTGGACCTGGCTCAGCAGCTCCTCGACCCCGGCGAGCAGCCGGGCCCGGCTGTCGTCGGGTTCGTGTCCTCCGAAGATGAGCCGGCCGATCTGGGCGTATTTGTCGGGCGCGATGTACGCCGAGTATCCGGGCGCGGGCATGAACTTGCTCGGCAGTTCGGCGTTGTAGCGCAGCACATGCGGCAGGAAGATGGCGTTCGCGCGGCCGTGGGCGATACCGAACCGCGCGCCGACGGCGTGGGCCAGCGCGTGATTGGTCCCGACGAACGCGTTCGAGAAGGCCAGCCCGGCCAGCGTCGCCGCATTCGACATGTCGGTGCGCGCCTCGAGGTCGTCGGGATCGCGGTAGGCCCGCGGCAGCGCGTCGAAGATCAGTCGCGCCGCCTGTGCGCACAACGCGTCGGTGTAGGGCGACGCGAAGATCGACACGGCCGCCTCCAGCGCGTGGGTGAGCGCGTCGATGCCGGTGTCCGCGGTCAGCGTGGGCGGCATCGACGACGTCAGCACCGGGTCGACGATGGCGAGGTCGGGCACCAGGCTGTAGTCGACCAGGGTCTCCTTCTTGCCGCGCACGGTCAGCACCGCCGCCGGCGACACCTCCGATCCGGTGCCCGACGTCGTCGGGACGGCGACCAGGTGGAGCCGGTGCCGATCGGTCGGATAGTCGGCCACCCGTTTACGGGGATCGAGGAACGGCATGGTGAGCTCGTCGAGCGACTTCTCGGGGTGTTCGTAGAACAGCCGCATCGCCTTACCCGCGTCCAGCACCGACCCGCCGCCCACCGCGATCAGTGCGTCGGGCTGCACGCGCTGCAGTAGTTCGACACCGCGGCGGATCGTCTCCTCGTCCGGCTCCGGCGTCACCTCGCTGAAGACCTGCACGTGCCGGGCCCGCAGCTTGCCGCGCACCAGATCCACCACTCCGCGCCCATCGGTCAGCGCGTCGGTGATCACCACGACGGTCGCGCAGTCGAGGTCGCGCAGATTCTCCAGCGCGCCCGCGTTGAAGTACGTGTTGGCCGGGACGCGGAACCACTGTGGCGGGGTGCGGCGCTGCGCAACGGTTTTGATGTTCAGCAGCTGGCGGTAGTTGACGTTCTCCGTGGTGCTCGACCCGCCCCAGGTACCGCAGCCCAGCGAGAACGTCGGCGTCAGATTGTTGTAGACACCGCCGAGTGCGCCGACGGCGGTCGGTGCGTTGACGAGGATGCGTCCGGTGCGCACCGCCGCGCTGTAGGCGTCGACCACGGCCTGGTCGTGGGCGTACACCGCCGAGGTGTGACCCAGCCCGCCGTGCTCGGTGACCAGCACAGCGACGTCGATCGCATGGCGGACGTCGCGGGCCCGGACCACTCCGAGCACCGGCATCAGCTTCTCGGCGACCAGCGGGTGCGCGGCCAGCTCGTCCAGATCCGCAGGCAGCGCGGCGAGCAACACCTTGACCGTCGGTGGCACCGAAAACCCGGCTCGCGCAGCGAGTTCCGGTGCCTTCTGCCCCAGGGCATCGAGTGAGATCTTGTCGCCGCAGCCGAACGCGAACCGGGTGATCGCCGCGGCCTCGTCGTCGGTGAGAAGCCGGGCGCCCATTCGCTCGAACTCGGCGATCATGGCGTCGTAGATCTCGTCGTCGATCACGCAGGTCTGCTCGGCGGGGCAGATCACCGACGAGTCGAACGTCTTAGAGATCAGGATGTCGACCACCGCGCCCTTGAGGTCGGCGGTTTTGTGGATGTAGATGGGCGCGTTGCCCGGCCCGACGCACAGTCCCGGCTTGCCCGACGCGCTCGCCAGCGCCACGATCTTCGGACCACCCGTCACCCAGATGAAATCGACGGCCGGGTGCCGGAACAGGTAGTGGGTGATCTCGTGGGCCTCGTCGGGGATCACCTGCAGCGCACCGGCGGGCATCCCCGCCGCCTCGGCGGCCGCCCGCAGGATCTCAACGCTGCGTTGACAGGACCTGACCGCATACGGTGAGGGTCGAAACACGATGGCGTTGCGCGTTTTCGCCGCGACGATGGCTTTGAAGAGCACCGTCGAGGTGGGGTTGGTGACCGGCGTGATGGCCAGCACCACCCCGATCGGCTCGGCGACGTGGACGATGTTGTGCTCGACGTCGGTGTCGATGACCCCGACCGACTTCTTGTCGCGCAGGTAGTCGTGGAGGAACTCGGTGGCGACGTAGTTCTTGACCACCTTGTCTTCGAAGACACCGAAGCCGGTCTCCTCGATCGCCACGCCGGCGAGTTCGGCCGCCGCCCGCACCCCCGCGCGGACCATCGCCTCGACGATCCGGTCGACCTGCTCCTGGTCGAAGGCGCGGAACTCGGCGGCGGCGGCCGCCGCGGTGGCCACCACCGCGTCGATCTCGGCAGTGCGGCGGCCGTCGATGTCCGGCTCATGAACAGCGGTGCTCGGGGGCATCGGCTGACCTCCTCGGTGCGGGGCGCGCGCAGCTGTGTACGCCGCTGTCATCGTCGGCCCCACGCCCGCAGGTGACTAGAGGCTTAAGTCCGTGCCCAAGGGCCCGGTGTGGTTTGGGTCACGCGATGCTGGGTAGAGGTCCGGTCATGCTGCAGAAACACTGGACGCTTCCTCCCGTCGTCGCCGCCGCCACCGCGGCGGCGGCACTCGCTCTGGCTCCGCTCGCCGCCGCAGGTGGTCCGGCCGGCTGCGTCGACCCCTACGGCACCGGCTGTGCCGCACCTCCGCCCCCGCCGCCTCCGGCGCCCGGTTACTGGGCGCCGCCTCCGCCGCCGGCGCCGGGCTATGTGCCCCCGCCCGCGCCGGGCTACGGCGTGGCCGGACCGGGCGGTGCCGCGGGCGCCATCCCCGGCGGGCCCGCGGGAGCAGCCGGACCGGCCGGAGCGGCCGGCGTGATCC